>NZ_CP186547.1:0-2400000 GCF_049390205.1 Alishewanella sp. d11
ATGAAAGAAAAAGACGAAAAAACCTACAGCATAAGCGAGCTATCACGGGAGTTTGATATTACTACCCGTAGTATCCGGTTTTACGAAGATCAAGGTTTACTCACGCCACAACGCAATGGTCAAACCCGCATTTACACTAAACGCGATCGCGTTCGTTTAAAACTGATTTTACGGGGTAAACGCTTAGGTTTTAGCCTGGCAGAAACCGGACAACTGTTTGAGTTGTACGATGCGGATAAAAGCAGCGTTACTCAGCTCAACACTATGCTGAAACTGATTGAACACAAAAAAGCTGAGCTACATCAGCAATTAGACGATATCAAAGTGGTCTTGATGGAGTTAGTGACCGTTGAGAAACGTTGTCGCGAAACGCTGAGTAATGCTCAGCAAAAAAATACATCGTCATAAAACCAGCCAAGACAAAACTAAATAACCAAGCAAAACGGGGTAAGCATGATTAGTACATATAAAGGTCTGAATTTTGATTTAGGCGAAACCGTCGATATGATCCGCGAGCAAGTGAATGCTTTTGCTCGTGAAGAAATTGCCCCTCGCGCTGCGCAGATTGACCATGACAACGCCTTTCCAAATGATTTATGGCGTAAGTTTGGTGATCTTGGCCTGCTAGGTATTACCGTTGATGAAAAATACGGCGGCTCGGGTTTAGGTTATTTAGAGCATGTGATTGCCATGGAAGAGATCAGCCGTGCCTCTGCTTCAGTGGCGTTATCTTATGGCGCCCACTCTAACCTTTGTGTTAACCAAATTTTCCGCAACGGCACTGAAGCCCAAAAACAAAAGTATTTACCTAAATTATGTTCAGGCGAGCATATTGGTGCCTTGGCGATGAGCGAACCTAATGCTGGTTCAGACGTGGTGAGCATGAAACTGCGCGCCGAAAAACAGGGCGATAAATACATCTTAAACGGCAACAAAATGTGGATCACCAATGGTCCTGATGCCCATACCTATGTGATTTACGCCAAAACCGATGTTAATGCAGGCTCAAAAGGTATTACGGCGTTTATTGTGGAGCGTGGTTTTAAAGGCTTTTCGCAAGCCCAAAAACTCGACAAGCTAGGTATGCGTGGCTCAAATACCTGTGAGTTGGTATTTGAAGACTGTGAAGTGCCGGCTGAAAACGTATTAGGCGAGGTCGGCCGTGGTGTGCAAGTACTGATGAGCGGCTTAGATTATGAGCGCGTGGTATTAGCAGCTGGCCCACTGGGTATTATGCAAGCCTGTATGGATGTGGTGGTACCTTATATCCACGATCGCAAGCAATTTGGCCAATCTATTGGCGAATTCCAATTAGTACAAGGCAAAGTAGCCGATATGTATACCCGGATGAACGCGGCGCGCTCTTACGTGTATATGGTGGCGAAATCGTGCGATCGCGGGGAAACCACCCGTAAAGATGCCGCTGGCGTTATTTTGTACGCGGCCGAGCTGGCCACCCAAATGGCGCTGGATGCTATCCAGTTATTAGGTGGCAATGGCTATATCAATGAATACCCCACCGGCCGCTTGTTACGCGATGCCAAGCTGTACGAAATTGGCGCAGGCACTTCAGAAATTCGCCGTATGCTGATTGGCCGCGAGCTGTTTATCGAGTCGAATTAACATGACTAAAATTCACAGCAAAATTAATCCTCGCAGCGAGGAGTTTCAAAAAAATGCCGCCGCCATGCAGACGGTGGTGGATGATCTGAACAGCAAAGTACAGCAAATTAAACTGGGCGGCGGCGAAAGCTTGATCGCCCGCCATGTTTCGCGTGGCAAGTTGTTCGCGCGCGATCGGGTGCAAAAACTGCTCGATCCAGGCTCACCCTTTCTAGAAATTGGCCAGTTTGCCGCTTGGCAGTGTTATGAAGATTACGTGCCTGCAGCAGGTGTAGTTGCTGGTATTGGCCGTGTTAATGGCGTGGAGTGCATGATTGTTGCCAACGATGCCACAGTAAAAGGCGGCACTTACTACCCGCTTACCGTGAAAAAGCATTTACGCGCCCAAGAAATTGCCGAACGCTGCCACCTGCCCTGTATTTATTTGGTGGACTCTGGCGGTGCCAACCTGCCACGGCAAGATGATGTATTCCCCGATAAGCTGCACTTTGGCCGCATCTTCTTTAATCAGGCCAATATGTCAGCCAAAGGTATTCCACAAATTGCCGCCGTTATGGGCTTGTGTACTGCGGGCGGTGCTTATGTGCCAGCCATGGCCGACGAGAGTATTATCGTCAAAGATCAAGGCACCATTTTCTTAGCTGGCCCACCGTTGGTAAAAGCCGCGACTGGTGAAGAAGTGTCTGCCGAAGAGCTGGGCGGCGCTGACGTGCATTGCAAAATCTCTGGCGTAGCCGATCACTACGCATTAAACGATGAACACGCCTTACAACTGGCGCGTAATGCCGTTTCACGCTTAAACCGCCCTGCGCCAGCTCAGCTGGATGTTAAGCCTACAGAAGAGCCTTTATACGACGCCAAAGAGTTGTACGGCATTGTCGGCACCGACTTACGTAAACCTTTCGATGTAAAAGAAGTGATCGCCCGTATTGTCGATGGCTCAGATTTTGACGAGTTTAAACAATACTACGGCGCTACCTTAGTCTGTGGTTTTGCGCGCATTTTCGGTTATCCAGTGGGTATTGTTGCCAATAATGGGATTTTGTTCTCTGAATCAGCCCAAAAAGGTGCACATTTTATTGAACTCTGTGCCCAGCGCAAAATCCCGTTGTTGTTCTTACAAAATATCACCGGCTTTATGGTCGGCAAAAAGTATGAAGCCGAGGGTATTGCCAAGCACGGTGCCAAGATGGTGATGGCGGTGAGCTGCGCTAAGGTACCGAAGTTTACGGTATTAATTGGCGGCAGTTATGGTGCAGGTAACTACGGCATGTGCGGCCGTGCTTATGATCCCACCATGATGTGGATGTGGCCGAATGCGCGCATTTCCGTGATGGGCGGCGAGCAAGCCGCTGGGGTGATGGCGCAGGTTACGAAAGATGGTTTAGCGCGTAAGGGTGAAACCTTGTCGGCTGAGGCTGAAAAGGCGTTAAAGCAGCCGATTATTGAGCAGTATGAGCAGCAAGGGCATCCGTATTACGCCAGTGCGCGGCTGTGGGATGATGGCATTATCGATCCAGCACAAACCCGCATGACAGTGGGTTTGGCGCTTGCAGCTGCATTAAATGCGCCGATTGAAGAGAGTCGTTTTGGTGTGTTTAGGATGTAATTGTCCGTTTGATGCTCCGGATAGGAACTGGCTTAGCTTTAGTTTCAGCAGAGTTTAGAACGGTGCAACGCTCTTAACTGGGTAGAAATTTAAAACGGTGATTTCTTAGAGATCGCTTAAAGCGAAACGCCAGACTGCTTGCGCTTCTATAAGTGAGATTAAACCGAAACGCCAGGCTGCTTGCGCTTCTATGAGTGAGATTAAACCGAAACGCCAGGCTGCTTGAAGCCGATATTGCACACAAAGACGCCGTGAACCCTTCCATGGGGGCTCCTGTCCGGCATCCATGCCGGACACGCTTTGTTTAGCAATATCGGCTCGCTGCCTGGCTGCATAAGTGTTATTTACTAACTCGCGGCAAGTTCAATATCAGATAATTGCTGTAGTTTTGTGGTGCACTCTGGGATGCACGACAATCGAACGAGGTGGTAAACGCATAGTACACTTTGCTCGGGGAGGTGTTTTTCATGGATGAAAAACAGCAGCGTACATGGACGTATCCACAGCGTGCCCCGACAAAGTTGTACGGCGCGTTTAGCCGCCGGATGCACCAATCTTGAACCTGCATAAGCCTAAATAACAGCAGATTCAAGTTTAGTGCAACGCCCTTAACTGGGTAGTAATTTTCTCCACCGGCTTCAAGGATCACATCCATGTGCCCTTTCAGCCTCCGCAGCATCCATGCTGCTGTTGCGAAAATTCTACCGCAGCCAAGGGCTTAAACAAGTTAAGTGAGCCATCAGGCTAAACAAGAACATAACGAGGTGGTAAACGCACAGTACACTTTGCTCGGGGACCTGTTTGGCATGGATGCCAAACAAGAGCGTACATGGACGTATCCACAGCGTGCCCCGACAAAGTTGTACGGCGCGTTTAGCCGCCGGATGCACTAATCTCGAACCTGCGTAACTTTAAGTAATAGCAGCGTAAAGAAAGGTGCATCGCCCTTATCTGGGTAGTAATTTTCTCCACCGGCTTCAAGGATCACATCCATGTGCCCTTTCAGCCTCCGCAGCATCCATGCTGCTGTTGCGAAAATTCTACCGCAGCCAAGGGCTTAAACAAGTTAAGTGAGCCATCGGGCTAAACAGGAACACAACGGAGCGACATCAACCATGACTCTACAGTATACCGAAGTAACCATAGACCCCCGCGGTGTCGCCAGTTTAGTGTTAAACCGCCCCGAGGTGCACAACGCCTTTGACGATCTAATGATCGCCGAGCTTATCGCTCAGCTTGACAGCCTTGCTGCCAACAACCAAGTCAAAGTGTTAGTACTAAAGTCCAACGGCAAAAACTTCTCCGCTGGTGCCGATCTTAACTGGATGCGCTCAATGGCGAAAAAAGACTATCAGCAAAACCTCGACGACGCTGCCGGTCTCGCTAGCCTGATGCACAAACTGGATACCTTCCCCAAACCCACGCTAGTACTAGTACAAGGCGCCGCCTTTGGTGGTGCTGTGGGTTTAGTCGCGTGCTGTGATATCGCCCTTGCTGAGGAAAATGCCAGCTTTTGTTTAAGCGAAGTCAAAATAGGCTTAATCCCAGCCGTGATCAGCCCCTATGTTATGCGCGCTTTAGGCGAACGGCAATCGCGTCGTTATTTTTTAACCGCCGAACGCTTTAACGCCATCACCGCTGCAACCTTAGGCCTAGTGCATCAAGTGGTTAGCAACGATACCTTGGAAAACCAAGCAGAGCCGCTGGTACAAGCACTACTGCAAAATAGCCCAGCCGCGGTCAGTGCCGCTAAACACTTATTGCAGCAGATTTACAATAAAAACATTAACAACGAGGTTATTGCGCACACTACGCAAGCCATTGCAGAGATTCGCGTATCGGCAGAAGGTCAGGAAGGGCTTAGCGCCTTCTTAGAAAAACGAAAACCAAACTGGTTATAAACTTTATACATAACAAATGCCGCTAAGCTACAGCTAACAAAAGTGTGTAGGTTTTACTAAAGCAGATACGCAAACTTATTATAACTCTACCGGCAAACTCGTATGCCAAGTGCAACGAAACCGGTTAAATCAGCAGGATAAGAAAGTATGTTCCGTAAAATACTTATTGCTAACCGCGGCGAGATCGCTTGTCGGGTGATAGAAACCGCACATAAACTCGGGATCCGTTGTGTAGCCGTTTATTCAGAAGCCGATGCCAATGCCCGTCATGTACGGATGGCCGATGAAGCCTTTTTACTTGGCCCCGCTGCCAGCAAAGATTCTTATCTGCGTGCCGATAAAATTATCGCCATTGCCAAACAAAGCGGCGCTGAGGCCATTCACCCAGGCTATGGCTTTTTATCCGAGAATGAAGAGTTTGCCAAAGCCTGTGAAGACGCTGGCGTGGTATTTATTGGCCCACCAGTAACGGCTATCGCGGCCATGGGCTCGAAAAGCGCTGCGAAAAAAATTATGCAAGACGCTGGAGTACCTTTAGTACCGGGTTACCATGGTGACGATCAAACTGATGCTGTGTTAAAAGCCGAATCGGCAAAAATTGGCTATCCACAGCTGTTAAAAGCAGCTTATGGCGGTGGTGGTAAAGGTATGCGCGTGGTATGGCAAGCCGATGAGTTTGATGCTGCGCTCGCCAGTGCCCGCCGTGAAGCCAAAGCTGGCTTTGGTAACGATAAAATGTTACTTGAGCGTTATCTCACTAAACCACGCCATATTGAAATTCAGGTTTTCGCTGACAACCACGGCAATGCCGTATACTTAGCCGAGCGGGATTGCTCCATTCAACGCCGCCATCAAAAAGTGATTGAAGAAGCCCCTGCCCCAAGTTTTAGCCCAGCGCAGCGCCAAGCCATGGGTGAAGCTGCCGTAAAAGCCGCTAAAGCCATTGATTACCGTGGTGCCGGTACGGTTGAGTTTTTATTTGATGAAGACGGTTCATTCTACTTTATGGAAATGAACACGCGCTTGCAGGTTGAGCATCCGGTGACCGAAATGATCACGGGTCAGGATTTAGTACAGTGGCAATTACTGGTCGCGGCAGGCGAGCCACTGCCGCTAACACAAGCGCAAGTTCAATTAGCTGGCCATGCCATTGAAGTGCGGGTGTATGCAGAAGATCCGGATAATGACTTTTTACCTGCTACCGGCAAACTGACCTATTTACGCCAGCCTGAAGCCAGCCGCAACGTGCGGGTAGATACGGGTGTGGTTGAGCATGATGAGGTGAGCCCCTACTACGATCCGATGATTGCCAAACTGATTGTCTGGGATGAAAGCCGTGATCGGGCCATTAGCCGCATGTTACGCGCTTTAGATGATTACCGCATTGCCGGAGTCACCACTAACCTTGGTTTCTTAACCAGCTTAGTTGAGCACCCAGCGTTTAAAGCAGCAGAGCTTGATACCAACTTTATTAACAAGCATCAGCAAAGCTTGTTTGCCCCTGCGCATAGCCAAGAGAATCAAGCGCTGATTTTGGCGGCACTTTTTATCGTTGCAAAGCAACAAACACAACAGCTGGCGCAATCGAGCAACAGTCCCTGGCAGTTTAATCATGGTTGGCGGCTAAACGAAACCGCAATACTCAAGCTCGATTTGCAAATGGGCGAAACTAAGCATGCGCTTACCATTGCACAACAGCAACAGCAGATGACCATTACTCTTGCGCAGCAGCTTTTCGATTGCCACGTTAACCTTGCTGGCGACGAGCTAAGCGCGGTGATTGCTGGGCATCGCATGAAAGTGCGGGTAAGCCAGTATCAAGACACCATTAGCATTTTTATCAAGCATCAGCGTTATGACATTGTTTATCAAACCGAAGTGACTACCGCCGTTGATGGCGCTGATCACGCTGGCAGCTTAACCGCGCCAATGAATGGCACTATCGTCGCCGTACTTTGCAGTGAAAACCAAAGCGTCAAAGTCGGCGATACCTTGGTGATTATGGAAGCGATGAAAATGGAATACGCCATTAAAGCGCCAAAAGATGGCGTGGTTAAAGCAGTATTTTATGCTGCTGGCGATTTAGTTAAAGATGGAGCTGAGCTAGTCGATTTTTGTGAGGAGGACGCATGAGTTTTCCTAAGCGTGTGCGAATAGTTGAAGTCGGCCCGCGTGACGGCCTGCAAAACGAGCAAGCGGTAAGCAGCGCTGCCAAAATCGCGCTTATCGATATGCTCACGGCTGCTGGCCATCAGTATATAGAAGCCGGTGCCTTTGTATCCCCCAAGTGGGTGCCGCAAATGGCCGATTCTGCCGAGGTTTTTGCCGGCATTCGCCGTGGCGATACGGTAACGTATGCCGCCCTTACCCCAAATTTAAAAGGCTACGAAGCGGCCAAAGCCGCTGGTGCTACTGAAGTTGCCATTTTTGGTGCTGCCTCGGAAGCCTTTAGCCAAAAAAATATTAATTGCTCCGTAGCAGAGAGCTTAGAACGCTTTGCGCCCGTGCTGGCTGCCGCCAAAGCAGATGGCATAAAAGTGCGCGGCTATGTCTCTTGCGTAGTCGGTTGCCCCTATCAAGGCGAGGTTGCCCCTGCTGATGTTGCTAAGGTAGCCAAGGCTCTGTTAGAGATGGGCTGCTATGAGATTTCACTTGGCGATACTATTGGTGTGGGTACTGCTAAAAGTGTTAACGCTATGCTAGATGCTGTGTTAGCGGTTGTGCCATTAACGCAGGTCGCGGTGCATTTTCATGATACTTATGGTCAGGCGTTAACAAATATTTACGTGGCGCTAAGCCGCGGTGTTAGTGTCGTTGATAGCGCTGTCGCGGGTTTGGGTGGCTGTCCTTATGCCGTCGGTGCGTCAGGGAATGTTGCCACTGAAGATGTTGTGTATTTGTTAGAGGGGCTTGGCATTTCGCACGGCTTAGATTTAACTGCGCTGGCAAAAGCAGGCGCGTTTATTTGTCAGCAGCTTGGGAAGCCCTCTAGTTCTAAAGTAGGATTGGCGATTCAGGCGAAGTGCAGTCAAACTGCTTAGTAGATTAATTGTTTACATGAAGATCGAACGAGGTGGTAAACGCATAGTACACTTTGCTCGGGGACCTGTTTGGCATGGATGCCAAACAAGAGCGTACAGGGAGGTATCCACAGCGTGCCCCGACAAAGTTGTACGGCGCGTTTAGCCACCGGATGCACCAATCTCGAACCTGCGTAACTTTAACTAACCGCAGCGTAAAGATAGGCGCAGCGCCCTTAACTGGGTAGTAATTTTCTCTACCGGCTTCGAGGATCACGTCCCTGTGCCCACTCAGCCTACGCAGCATCCATGCTGCTGTTACGAAAATTCTACCGCAGCCAAGGGCTTAAACAAGCTAAGTGAGCCATCGGGCTAAACAAGAACATAACGAGGTGGTAAACGCATAGTACACTTTGCTCGGGGACCTGTTTGGCATGGATGCCAAACAAGAGCGTACAGGGAGGTATCCACAGCGTGCCCCGACAAAGTTGTACGGCGCGTTTAGCCACCGGATGCGCAAATCTCGAATCTGCGTAACTCTAAATAACCGCAGCGTAAAGATAGGCGCAGCGCCCTTAACTGGGTAGTAATTTAAAACAGAGGCTTCTAAGTGATTGCCTAAATCGAAACGCCAGGCTGCTTGCAGCCGATATTGCACACAAAGACGCCGTGAACCCTTCCATGGGGGCTCCTGTCCGGCATCCATGCCGGACACGCTTTGTTTAGCAATATCGACTCGCTGCCTGGCTGAACAGGTGTCATTTAGTAGCTCGCAGTATGCTCAAACAAGAGCCTTGCAGCAGGCTAGAAGTGCACTTGTGTATGCACAAGAATCGAACGAGGTGGTAAACGCATAGTACACTTTGCTCGGGGACCTGTTTGGCATGGATGCCAAACAAGAGCGTACAGGGACGTATCCACAGCGTGCCCCGACAAAGTTGTACGGCGCGTTTAGCCACCGGATGCACAAGACTTGAAGCTGCTTTGCTTGAAGACACAACAGAAGCAATTTAGTCGAAGCAGTAGAAACAAAATATTTCTCGTAAACTAGCGACAAAAACGACAGAGGACAACAAATGGCAGGGTTTAATAAAGTCGTACACAGCTACGAAGAAGCCATGGCCGGGCTGACAGACGGCATGACCGTTATCGCCGGAGGCTTTGGCTTATGCGGCATCCCCGAGGGCTTAATTGCCCAAATTAAAAAAATGGGCACCAAAGATCTGACCGTGGTTTCAAACAACTGCGGCGTCGATGGCTTTGGCTTAGGGATTTTACTTGAAGATCGGCAAATCAAAAAAATGATCGCCTCTTATGTGGGTGAAAATGCCCTGTTTGAAAAGCAACTGCTCAACGGCGAGCTGGAAGTCGAACTGACGCCACAAGGCACTCTAGCTGAGAAAATGCGTGCTGGCGGTGCTGGCATACCTGCCTTTTTCACTGCAACTGGCTACGGCACGCCGGTTGCTGAAGGCAAAGAAACTCGCGAAATTAATGGCCGTCACTACGTGCTAGAAGAGTCTATCACCGGTGACTTTGCCATAGTACGCGCTTGGAAAGCAGACCGTTATGGTAACTTAGTGTTCCGTCATACCTCAATGAACTTCAACCCAATGGCCGCAACTGCCGGGAAAATTACTGTAGCTGAAGTAGAAGAAATTGTGGAGCCGGGCGAGCTTGAGCCATCGCAAATTCATACACCGGGTATTTATGTGCAGCGCGTGATTAAAGGCAACTTTGAAAAACGCATTGAACGCCGAATGGTTCGACAAGGTTAAGGAGGCAACAATGGCTTTATCACGTGAACAAGTTGCCATGCGCGTTGCGCAGGAACTACAAGATGGTTACTACGTTAATCTGGGCATTGGTATTCCCACTTTAGTGGCAAACTATGTACCGGCAGGCATTGAAGTGATGCTGCAATCGGAAAATGGCTTACTCGGTATGGGCCCCTATCCTACCGAAGCTGAAATAGACGCCGATATGATTAACGCGGGCAAAGAAACCGTCACCGCCATCAAAGGCGCCGCAATTTTTAGCTCGGCGGAAAGCTTTGCCATGATCCGCGGTGGTCATGTTGATTTAACGGTATTGGGTGCTTTTGAAGTAGACCAAAACGGCAATATCGCCAGTTGGATGATTCCAGGTAAACTGGTAAAAGGCATGGGCGGTGCTATGGATCTGGTTGCTGGTGCGCAAAATATCATTGTCACCATGACTCACGCCGATAAATACGGTAGCAGCAAACTGCTAGAAAGCTGCACTCTGCCCTTAACCGGTGTGGGCTGCGTGAAGAAAATCGTCACCGATTTAGCGGTGTTAGAAGTGCGTGATGGGGCTTTTCATTTGTTAGAACGTGCCCCTGGCATTTCTGTTGAAGAAATTCAGCAAAAAACCGCCGGTAAACTGATTGTCAGCGGCGATATTCCAGAAATGCAGTTTAGCTAAGCAGGCAATTGGATTAAAACCCTAGCTGGTTGCCAGGTGGTTATCCAGCATACTGAAAAGCGCTTAAAAAGCGCTTTTTCTTTTTATTTGTGTTATTTACGCAAGAATACGCGATAGATAGCCTGCCTTTATGTTGTAAATCAACACTAGTTTCGACAAGATAAAGGCAAAATTATTCTAATAGGAGTTTTGTCCATGTTTCGTTTAACCACCATTGCTGCGCTATTACTTGCTAGCACAGCAGCGAGCGCTGAGCAGTTTACCGTTAAAACCAACAGCACTGTTGCAGCTAATGCTGACACTCTAGTACTGCTAGTTAGCCCTGAAAACTTAAATGCAAATCCACAACTGGAAGCCATCAGCAAACAAGAAAATTTTACCGCTGGGCATGGCAAAACCTTAACCTGGCTTGCGCCCGCCTCGCCTTATAGTCAATACCAACGCGTGGTTTTATTAGGTACTGGCGACACAGCTAAATTAACGCCTTATCAAGCCAGTTTGCTCGGGGCCACCACTGCCAGAACCCTAAAAGGCTCGGCGGCAAGTACTATTCAAGTTGATGCAACGTTACTAAACTTACCATTTAGCCAAGCCGAATTTTTAGCACAAGTCAGCCATGGTATCGACTTAGCCTCTTATACTTTTAGCCGTTATCACACCGATAAAAAAGCCGAAACTGTTCGTACGGTACATTTATTAAGTGCTGAACAGTCAGCTACTGAACAACGTTTAGTGCAGCTAAATGCATTAAGTGAAGGTGTTAAACTCGCACGAGATTTGACTAACGAACCAGGCAATGGCATTTATCCTGAAACCTTCGCTAAACAAGCTTTAGAGTTGCGTAAGCTCGGTGCGAAAGTCACGGTAATGGATGAAAAAGCATTAGAAAAAGCTGGTTTAGGCGCTATTCTGGCCGTTGGTCGCGGCAGTGCTCGCCCGCCAAGAATGGTCATTGTGCATTGGGAAGGCAACAAACAACAACCTTTGGCTATCGTCGGTAAAGGGGTTACTTTCGATACGGGTGGTTATAATTTAAAAACCCAAGGTGATTCTATTTTACGGATGACCAGTGATATGGCAGGCGCAGCTGCGGTACTAGGTACCATGCACGCTTTAGCAAAACAAAAAGCGCCGGTAAACGTAGTGGGCTTTATGCCTTTAGCAGAAAACATGATTTCTGACCGTGCTTACTTACCTGGCGATGTGATCCGGGCTGGCAATGGTAAAACCATTGAGATTATCAGCACAGATGCTGAAGGCCGTTTATTGTTAGCGGATGCACTATGGTATGCCGAGACCAACTTCAAACCTCGTGCCATTGTCGATATCGCCACGTTAACAGGTTCAAAAGTCGGCGCGGTGGGCAGTTACTATGCTGGCTTATTTAGTAATGACGACAACCTGCTTGGTCAAATAAATCAAGCCGCAGATAAAGTGCAAGAAAAAGTCTGGCGTTTACCGCTAACAGATGAAATGCTCCCTGAATTGAAGAGCCGTATTGCTGATTTACGCAATACCGGCAGTACTACAGGGGCTTCAACAGCCGCTCTGTTCTTAACACAATTTGTTAAAGATACCCCCTTCGCGCATTTAGATATTGCAGGCAATGCGTTAAGTAGTAGTAACAAGGGCCTACACACCGAGGGCGCTACCGGTTTTGGGGTAAGGTTACTTACTGAATGGACATTAACTGCTGAGTAAAGGACGTTGCACCTATTTTTACGCTGTAGTTACTTCGCGCTACGCAGATTAGAGATTGGTGCATCCGGCTGCTAAACGCGCCGTACAACTTTGCCGAGGGACGCCGTGAACCCATCCATCGAGGTTCACGGCGTTTTTATGTGCAGTATCTGCTGCAAGCAGCCTAGTGTTTCGGTTTAAGCGATCCCTTAGAAGCCACCGCTTTAAATTACTACCCAGTGAAAGGCTTTGCAACGCACTGAAATCTGCAACTTGTTAGTACCCCGCTTAACGCGTTAAACGCTTAATTAAACTCGACGTATCCCAACGGTTCCCACCCATTTGCTGCACTTCGGCATAAAATTGATCGACCAAGGCGGTTAACGGCAAGGCACTGCCATTTTTACGTGCTTCGTTTAACGCTATTGCTAAGTCTTTACGCATCCAATCGACAGCAAAACCAAAATCAAACTTATCATCCAGCATCGTTAGCGAGCGGTTTTGCATTTGCCATGAGGAGGCCGCACCTTGCGAAATTACCTCCACTACGGCAGCGCCATCTAAACCGGCGTTTTTAGCAAAATTTAATGCCTCAGCTAAACCTTGCACTACCCCAGCAATACAAATTTGATTGACCATTTTCGCCAACTGGCCTGAGCCAGCAGGACCTAATAATTTTACACAACGGGCATAACTTTGCATCGCGGCTTCTGCTTTGGCAAAAACAGCTGACTCACCTCCCACCATAACGGTTAAAATGCCTTTTTCAGCACCCGCTTGACCACCAGAGACCGGGGCATCTAAAAAGCCGATACCTTTGGCTGCAGCGGCTTGGGCTAATTCGCGCGCGAGATCAGCAGAGGCCGTAGTGTGGTCAACTAAAATCGACCCAGCACGCAGCGAAGTTAATACACCCTCCTCGCCATAGACGACTGAGCGCACATCATCATCATTCCCCACACACATAAACACAATATCGGCATCTGCAGCAGCACTAGCTGGGGTTAAGGCAGCCTTGCCGCCATATTGCGTTACCCAAAGCTCGGCTTTGCCTAAGGTGCGATTGTAAACCGTAACGTGGTAACCTTTTTGTTGTAAATAGCCGGCCATGGGAAACCCCATAACGCCAAGCCCTAAGAACGCAACCTTCATAACGTGATTTGACATAAAAATGACTTAAAAATGTGACATACTGTGCCACTAGCTTACAAAGTTATCCGCTGAATGAAAAGCAATTAAAAGGAATGAGCATGACTACACTTTACGATTTTACCGTAGCAGATAATCAAGGAAAGCCCATTGAGCTCAGTCAGTTTCGAGGTAAAGTAGTACTGATTGTTAACACGGCCAGTAAATGTGGTTTTACGCCACAGTATAAAGAGTTAGAAGCCTTGCATCAGCAGTATCAACAACGTGGCTTGGTTATTTTAGCTTTCCCTTGTAATCAATTTGGCGCGCAAGAGCCTGGTTCAAATAGCGAAATTGCGCAGTTTTGCGAAGTAAATTATGGTGTGACCTTTCCGTTGATGGGCAAACTGAATGTGAATGGTCCTGATGCCGCGCCAGTGTTTGAGTATTTGAAAGATCATGCTCGTGGCTTAATGAAAAGCCGTGCCGTAAAATGGAACTTTACTAAGTTTTTGGTTAACAAAGAAGGTATTGTCGTAAAACGTTATGCACCGCGGACAAAACCGGCCAGCATAGCGCAAGCTATCGAAGAATTACTGTAAATTTGATCTGGCGCTAATTATGACAACAGAAAATACGTTAAGCTATCGGCAATTTGATGGGAGATTGCCGATGAGAGTCGCTGTATTCAGTGCTAAAAAATATGATCAGGATGGCTTTGGCCAATGGGCAGATAGCAGCCTGAAATTTAGCTATTTTGAAAGCCGGTTAAGTCAAGACAGCGTAAAACTTGCGCAAGGTTGCCATGCAATCTGTGCTTTTGTTAATGATGACTTGTCAGCACCCGTTTTAAAACAATTATCCGAGCTGGGCATTGAGATGATCGCGCTCCGCTGCGCGGGCTTTAACAATGTAGATCTGGATACCGCAAAGGAATTAGGTATTCGCGTCGCTAGGGTGCCTGGCTACTCCCCTGAGGCGGTGGCAGAACACACCTTGGCGATGATGCTAACACTGAACCGTAAATTGCATAAAGCTTTTAATCGCGTGCGCGATGATAACTTCGCGTTAGATGGTTTACTTGGCTTTAATATGTATGGCAAAACAGTAGGCCTAATTGGTACCGGCCAGATTGGCTTAGCGACGGCTCGCATCATTAAAGGCTTTGGCTGTAAATTGCTGTGTTACGATGTCAAGCAAAACTCAGAACTAACTGAGCATTACACCAGCTTAGACCAACTGTATCAGCAGAGCGATATCATTAGTCTACACTGCCCGCTAACACCGCAAACTCAGCATTTAATCAATGAGCAAAGTTTGGCACAAATGAAAGATGGCGTGATGCTGATTAATACCAGCCGCGGCGCCTTAATTGATACCAAAGCGGTTATCAACAGTTTGAAAAGTCGCAAAATTGGCTATTTAGGCTTAGATGTGTATGAGCAAGAAGCCGATATCTTCTTTGAAGATCTGTCTGAGCAAATGATCGATGATGAGGTTTTCAAACGATTACTCACCTTCCCAAATGTGTTAATCACTGGTCATCAAGCATTTTTTACTAAAGAAGCTTTGCAGCAAATTAGTCAAATCACCAGTGATAATCTGCTCGCTTTTGCTGGTGGCCAAAAAAGTGGTAATGAATTAGTCAATTAATCCAGGCAAGACTTTGATTTTATGATAAAAAACGGCAGGATAACCTGCCGTTTTTTATCATTATTACGAATTAAGCCTCATCACTCAATTCATTCACTAAGGTCTCAGCCAGCTCATCTGGTGCAACCACAACGCCTGGGCCTTCTGCATCAGGTAATACCGCAATACTCAACTCGTCACCGTTTAAGCCTTCCGTCCACTTGTTTAACCAAGTATCTAAATCAACGGCCTGAGCTTGGCAATTTTCCCACTCACCCTCAATCCATTGCTGAGCCAACTCAGCGTGCGGCCATACTGGGATACAACGCTCATCTTCAGCACTCACCAATACAAAACCTTCTTCATCCGTTAGGATCCAGATTTGCTGCAAATCCGCTACCGCTTGAATAAAATATTCATAACGTTGTTCAGCGTCCAGAGCCGTGATACGCGCTAATTCTGCAGCCGATAATTGGTATTCCATAATGTTTTCCTAGCTAGTCGATAATACGCATAATGATGACGGATTCGCTGCCATAATGCTATCAGAAAAGCGAAACTGTCTTAAAAAAAAGACAATGCCAGCAAAATCAAAATGCCATAACGCAGGCCTTTACCGATTGCTACCAAGACTAAAAATACGGGAAAGGGGACTTTCAGCACACCGGCTATCATCGTTAATGGATCACCCACTATGGGTAGCCAAGATAATAATAAGCTCCAACGACCGTATTTTAGAAACAACGGCTCAGCACGGGCTAATTGTTTTTCGGAAACTGGAAACCACTTTTTATGTTGAAAACGCCGTAATTGCCAACCTAACCACCAATTAACACAAGAGCCAAGCGTGTTACCTGTAGTTGCCGCTAGCCACAACAGTAAAGGTTGCTCACCCTGTTGTAGCAAGGCTAATAATACTACCTCAGAAGAGGCCGGAAATAAGGTTGCTGCAACAAATCCGATAATAAATAAAGATAAATAAGCCAAAATGTTCCTTTGCAGTTTTCAGGGGGAAATAAATGGCGAAAACTTTAACACTACAAACTTAATAGTAACTGAAAGCCAACTATACTAGTCTTAATCTGTTAATAATTGATTTTTTTAGCAGATAATATTTTACTCAATACTTTAGTCGTAAACTTAAGTAATGTATTTGACAAGCTTAACATTTTTCTAGAATCTGGAAAAAACTTAATTGGAGTTGCTATGTCAGCATCAGTTTCTCGCCATCTACTGTTTTTAGTAGCTTTAGTCTGCTTACAAACCTTGGTTTTCTGGCTTCTTAATACAACGCTGGCACTTGGCTTAGGTTTTTTAGCAGTAGCGGCTTATCTCTTTTTTCTTCCTAACACAGCAATCACCGAGCAGCCATCAGTACCAAGCACAAATTATGATGCTGTATTCAATAATATCAGCACAGCGACATCAAAAATGGCCATCGGGGCAGCTGAGGTCTCTTTTTATATTGATGCTCTGATTAAAGATATCAAGCATAGCGGAGAGGACAGTCAACAAATCGGCAATGCTACGCAAGATTTAACCACCGCCAGTAGTCAGCTTAATCATAATTTTCAAACTATCAATCAAACGATTAATCAAGCTGCTACCGCCAGTCAGCAGGCCGATAGTAGCTTGCAATCAGGTGTAGTAAAAATTGAGAAACTTGCGGCAGCAGTCAGTCATGCTGCCTCCGAGTTAGAGTCATTACGCAGCAGTGCAGACAAAATCCAACACATTACTGAAGTGATCAATAGTGTCGCCGATCAAACAAATCTTTTAGCTTTAAATGCCGCCATCGAAGCCGCCAGAGCTGGCGAACAAGGTCGCGGTTTTGCCGTAGTAGCAGAAGAAGTTAGAGCACTAGCTGGTAAAACGGCTGGCGCCACAAAAGATATTGGCGTGATGCTCAGTGATATTCGCAAGCAAAGTGAACATACCGCCACGTTAATGCAACAGTTAGAACATGCCAGTCAAGAGGTACAACAAGAACTAAAACAGGTTGCTACAGGCGTAAACTATATCACTCAAGAGATTAATCAATCCAGCAACGCTCTCAATCAAATTGAGCAATTGAGCCAAGGATTAGAACTTACCGGCACCCAAATTAGCTCTGCTATCCAAAATATAAGTACGGCTCTAGACGCCATAGAACATAAAGGCCAAAGCATTGCAGCACAATCGATTGACGCCTCTGTAGAAACAGAAACAATTTATCGAGAGCTTAGCAAACAGCAAATTGATACTTTTTACCAACCCATCTTGGCCGAAGCACAATTAGCGGCAAAAGAAATTGCTAAGCTATTTAGTCAGGCGCTTAAAAATGGCACTTTGAGCCGCGAAAAATTATTTAGTGAAAAATACCAGCCGATTGCCAATACCAATCCGCCTAAATACAAAACTGACTATGATAACTTTACCGACCAACATTTTCCTGCCATACAAGAACCTATTTTAGAACGCCATGCTAATATCACCTACGCTGGTGCAGTTGATCGTAAAGGCTATTTTCCGACCCATAATCGTAAATTTAGCCAGCCGCTAACCGGTAATTATGAAAAAGATTTACTACAAAACCGCACCAAGCGGATTTTTAACGATAGAACCGGTAGCCGCTGTGGCAGCAATACCGAAGCCATGCTGCTTCAAACCTATAAACGCGACACCGGTGAAATCATGCATGATTTATCTGTGCCCATTTACGTCGATGGCCAGCATTGGGGTGGTTTTCGGATTGGTTTTAAACGCTAAAGCCTTTATTGCCTCCGTCACAAATCCTTTGCAAAAGAAACCACAACAAGGCGCTTCACAACTTGGTTCTAAAGCGCCTGCTACCTCAATTGCGCTTTAATAAAGTAAGCACCTCGGCATGGCTGCTGTGGGCAAATAAATCAAACAGCTGTACTTTTTGCAGTTGGTATTGCGGTAACTGCAGTAAATCTGAGGCTAAGGTATTTGGATTACAGCTAGAATAAATCAGCCAGCGCGGTTGTAAACGATTAATACTTTCGCATAAGGCTGCGCCTAAACCTCGTCTTGGCGGGTTGACCACCAATAAGTCCGGTGCTTGCGCCGCTGCACTGGCAAAAGCCGCGGAATCAAGCGCTTGAAAACGCACTTGGCTTAATTCAAGCTCTGCCGCAGCTTGGGTAGCACTGGCAATGGCTGCAGCAGCAATTTCAATCCCTAGCAAAGCCGGCTCTTGCTGAGTCTGTTGCTTTAAAGTGCTGGCCACATGTAAACCGAAGCCACCTACCCCACAAAATAAATCCCAAAGCTGAGCCAGTGTTTCACCTTGTTGCGCTAAATCTGCTGCCCACTGCGCTGCTGTAGCATATAAAGCTGCGGCTACGCTTGGGTTGGTTTGAAAAAAGCTTTGTGGTGTTAAATACAGTGGTACCTGATTAAGTTGCTCGCGAAGTAATGTGCGATTGGTTAAAACAATCTCTTCCGGCCCTTCTAGCAAAGCGGCATGCTGTGGCTGCAAATTAATACTCACCACTTCCAGCTCGGGTATTTGGCTTAACAAATCAGGCAGAAATTTCTGAATAACCGCCAAATAATTCTTCGATCTGAGCACAAAACGTAGCATAAAGCGGCCACTGTGTTGGCTTTGACTAAGCAAAATAAATTTTAGCTCACCGCTTCGCTCGGCCACCTGATAAGGCTGCAGTTTTGCTAGTCTAATAAAGTCTTTGATCGCCCGAAACACCGGTACAAAAGTAGCAGGATACAAAGGGCAATCGGCAAGATCTAAGGCAACGCCTTGCGCATTAACGATACCTAATAATGGCATGTCGGTGCTGCCTAGCAC
This sequence comes from Alishewanella sp. d11, assembly GCF_049390205.1. Classification (GTDB taxonomy): domain Bacteria; phylum Pseudomonadota; class Gammaproteobacteria; order Enterobacterales; family Alteromonadaceae; genus Alishewanella. The sequence continues at coordinate 18,853 of NZ_CP186547.1, forward strand.
CACCATTTTCGCTTTATAGCGAAACTGCTGCTCCGCACTCGCTATAGCTGGCAGTAACTGAAAGGGTTGCAGTGGCGCTAACAACAGCTGCAATTGCTGTTGCTTTAACGCCAATTGCGTTGCATAAGGTTTATCTAGCCAATGACAAGACTGACAACGGCCAGCAACAAAATGCGCACACTGCATGCAGATTAATCCTGCGCTAACATCAAAGGTAAAACGGCTTTATCACCATCATTTGCCGCAGGGATTATGCCCAATGCCGCAGCCATCACATTATAAAGATCGACCATACTAAGCTTTGGCACCACCGTCGCTTGTTTAAACGCAGGACCATAAGCAATCAGCATCCCTTGCATCGCCAGTTCGTCATTATCATAACCATGGCTACCTCTGGCACGTAAAAACGACGGATCAGCTTTTAAACCCGGTAATAAACTTTTGCGCACAAAAATCCACGGCTGCTCTGCTAGCAAGATAATTGGTGCAATACGGCTATGCTGCTGGTGATGAAAGCGCGCAGGTAATTCAGCTTTGCGATATAAACGCATCTGCTCGGGATTAAAACGCTCAGCAATTTGCTGATAAATCGTGTCTTCAGCCCCTTCTTTAGGGAAGATACTAATGATCTCCCGTGAGAAGCGTACTGTCTGCGCTAAACTACTATCAAATAATTCATCAGCAATCATATATTTACGCTGATCGACTTCTGCCATACCGTGATCTGAACTGATCATTAGGTTTACCTGTTCAAATTGACCTCGCTGGCGAAGGGTATTAACTAAGTAGGCTACTTCAGCATCAACCTCTTGCAATGCCTTGGCCACTTCAGCTGAGGCAGGACCGTAATTATGGCCTGCACTATCGACATCACTAAAATACAGCGTAATGATTTTTGGGCGCTCAGTTGCTGGCATTGCTAACCAAGCTAAAACTTGCTCAGTACGTTGTCTATTGGGCGTATCATGCTCATAAGGAAACCAATAAGTGGGTCTAGTCCCCTTTATTTCAGCTTCTGAACCTGGAAAAAAATAGGTTGCCGCAGTCAGCCCTTGTAACTCTGCGGTTACCCAAATAGGTTCACCTTGCCACCAAAAGCCATCAGCGACTTCTTCTTTCATGCGCATCGTAAAATGGCGTTGATGCTCAGGATCATACATTGAATTATCAACGATGCCGTGCTTTTCTGGATGTAAGCCAGTAACCAGTGAATAGTGATTAGGAAAGGTTTTACTTGGAAAAACCGGTTGTAAATGTTTAACATGCACGCCACCGGCAGCTAGCTCTGTAAGCATTGGAGCCTGGTGCAACTGCAAGTAATCGTGACGTAGACCATCAATCGAGATAATGACTAAGCTATGCTGATTTTTAGCAGCAGCCTCAGTGTTAACTGTAACAGGGGCTTTACTACAGGCCGCCAGTAATGCTGACAAAAATACGGTGAATAGAAGAGCAAAGATTCTCATGCGGATGTGATCTCACGCGTTAGGCCGCAATTCTGAAAAAACGGCAAAATAATTGGAAGACGATTTTACTGCTTTTTGCCTATAGCTTCATGCCTTTCTGCCCAATATTATTGCACATTCAACGTAATTTCGCTCACACTGCCCAAATCATCTTGCACACTCAGCTGATAACGCCCTGTAGTTGCAGGCCAAAATAAGGTTTCGCCTGGTTTTACCGCACCTAAATAGCGCTGATCGGCAAACCAATACCCCTGCTTGGCTGCGCCATCAAAACGCGCTTGTAAAGCAAGCGGCTGACCAGCTTGCGGTAAATAGGTTAAATGCGGCTGCGGTGACAGTATTTGCGGCGGTTGGGCCTGCGTTTGGCTTAGCTGTTGGCAAGCTTCTGCAAAAACAGGTGGTTGCCGTAAACGGATCCCTGCTTGTTGGTACAAGGCGGCGATATCTGAAGGCCAAAATTCAAATACCGCAAGCTCCGTCAGCGGTGGTTGATGCTGACACGCGCGTAACCCCGTCTGCCGATAAATCGGCACCGGACGGTGCAGATCAGACACGGCTACCGGCGAAACGCCAGGGATCACCCAGCCAGACTCTGTTGCTGGGCAAAACTGATTGGGTAACTGATAGCTTTGCCGACACAGTGCCACCTGACGCAAATTAAGTTGCTCGCTTGGTGCAAACAACTGTTGGTTAGCTTGCTGCTGCTCGCCTAGTAGCGGTAAAAGCGAAAAGAACAAAGGGGCGGCCACGTTACGACCAATCAAATTCGGGTTACTGCTACCATCAAAGTTGCCTAACCACACCGCCAGCACATAATCACCATATAAGCCAAGTGTCCAAGCATCGCGATAAGCATAAGAGGTGCCCGTTTTCCAAGCTACTTTCGGCTCAGCCGCTAACTCGGCAAAACGCTGCGAACGCAATCCGGGTTGGCTGGCTAACATTTGTAATGTTAAAAAAGCGGCTTCAGGACTCAAGCCTTGCGCCTCAGATATTGTTTTTACAGGCACAGCAACATGTACGCTCGACTCAGCTGCAGACGCTTGCGCACTGAGCCACTGCAAGGGTTGGTATTGCCCTTGATTGCCCAACATCGCATAGAGTGCGACTAACTGCTGCATCGACAACTCCATCCCACCTAGCGCCAGCGCTAGGCCATAATAATCCGCCGCTTGGGCTAAGGGCACCTCATTCGCAGCCAGCCACTGATAAAAATCCGGTTGCTGCAGCTGCGCTTGCAGGGTAACCGCTGGCACATTGCGGCTCTGCACTAAGGCCTCAGTGGCAGTTATAGGCCCGCGAAAACGGCGATCAAAATTTTCCGGACTAAAGAGCCCAAAGCGCTGCGGTAAATCTTTCAATAAACTCTTGGGATGTATCACTCCTTGCTGCAGCGCCAGAGCAAACACAAAGGGCTTTAGCGCGGAACCGGGGGAGCGCGCGGCGGCTGTACCATCGACCTGTCCAGCAATAGACTTATTAAAAAAATCAGCAGCACCAATGTAGGCTTTAATTTGCATACTAGGCCTATGCACCACTAGCACACTGGCATTATTAAGTCCTAAGCGTTGTTGCTGGCGTAAATACTGCTGCAGCCGTTGCTCGACTTTATGCTGTAAATGCCAATCTAAACTACTATATATCGGCCCTGCAGGTTGCTGACGTGCTAACGCCTGCACAAAATGTGGGGCGACAAAGGGTAAATCGCGGCGACGTTTAAAGTGTAAAGGCAAAGCTAACAACTGCTGCTCACTCTCACTGGTAGGATAGACTTGCTGCCAAATCTGCAATAACCGTAAACGTGCCTGTTGTAATTGCTGTTGAGCGCTGTGTTGGTTAGCCTGACGCTCAGGATTACGTTGCAGTGGGTTTTGTGGGATCACGGCCAGTGTCAGTGCTTCAGCGGTACTAAGTTCAGATGCGGTTTTACCAAAATAGATTAAGCTAGCGGCACCAACACTTTCTACATTTGCGCCATAGGGGGCATAGTTAAAATAGCCTTCTAATAATTCGGCCTTGCTTAAATGGCGCTCTAAATAGAGTGCCAGCAAGACTTGCTGTAACTTCCCCACCACACTTTGGCTGTTCAGTCGATAATGCAGCCGAGCCAATTGCATACTAATGGTCGATGCGCCTTGCCGACGCCCGCCTTTTACCACGCCTTGCCAAAAAGCCCGTCCCAGCGCAGGAAAATCCAAGCCAAAGTGCTGATAAAAGCGTCGGTCTTCGTAAAGTAAGGTAGCTTGTTGCATAGCAGGTGCGATGTCGCTTAGCGCTAAACGTAAGCGATAACGCTCATCCGCAGCGGGACGCAGCGCCAACAACTCGCCTCCAACTGCAAAAAACGCCTGACTCTGCGCAAAGTCACGATAGAGATCAGGCTTGGGCGTCAGCCAAGGTATCATTAGCCAGCAAAGCCATAATGCTAATACTGGCAGCAGAAACCAGGTGGAAGACCTAAGCCACCGATTTTTAACGCGCTTGAAAAGTTGCAAGAGCAAAATCCAACATTAATCCGCTGCAGTAAGCTGATAAGCTGCCACTGTTAGCTTACCGGCAGCGGTTTGTGCGCGAATGCGGCTATCATACATTGCCTCTGCAGCCGCTACTGGTAACGTAAACTCACCTGCTGCACTCACCCGTACCTGATAACTTAGCTCGGTGATTTGCGGACTAACACTGCCGTACCAGATCAGACGATCTTCACGAATATCGACATAATCGGCCCGCCATAGATCAGTCTGCCTAGGAACTGAACTGCGCACCACTTCAAAGCCAGCAGGCAATAAGTCGGTGATGACTACGTTTGGTACCGTATCTTTGCCCAAACTGCGGATCCTTAGCTGCACTGTCAGCACTTGCCCTTGCTGCATACGGGTCACTTTATTGCCTGCGTCATCGAGATAATCCCGCTGCAACTCCAGTCCCTCCGCTATCGGCTGAGTAGGGAGAGCTGCGGCATAGCCCTGCTCTGACAAGGCGTAAAACAGCGGGAAATCGGCTTTTATAGCAAGTTGGCTGTGTGCCTCTTGGCTTCTAGCGCTGGCATAGGGCAGATTATCGATTAATGCCAACAGCTGCCCATCTGCCAATAACTGCGGCAAGGCCTGATTGGCTTCTGCGGTAAGAGCACCATAAGCAGATAACGCCAAAATACTGTAAGCGGCGGCTTGGGTGTGATATTCCCCAGCAAACAGCGGCTTTAACTGTGCCAATAATTGCTCACTACTTAGCTGTTTTGCTCGCTCTGGGAAATGCCGCGACAACAAATACAAATACTGACTGTCTAAATTAAACTGCGATTGAAACTGCGTATTGGCAAAAGGCGGCAGCGCTGGGGTTAGCGGTTGATATTCCCGAGCTAACTGCGACTGGGTATTGGTTCGATAATTACGAATTAACGACTCGGCCAGTGCTGGCTGCTGTAACAGCTGATAGCTGGCAGCCATATACACTGCCGTGATATCTGATTGCCAACGGCTTTGATGTTGTTGCTCCAGCCGTTCATGTAAGCTGGTTAGCGCATTCGTAACCTGCTCACCTTTTACGCTCAGTAAATAAATCGCCTGTGCGCGAAGTCTAGCTTGATACAAACTGGCACCAGCTAACCGAGTTAAACCACGTAAATACGCCAGCGCGCGGTCCAGCAGATAATGCGGTACAGCAAAGCCTTGCTGCTCCGCTGCAATTAAAAATTGCGTCACATAAACGGAAGGAAAATCCGCACTTTGAACTTGACCAGGCCAAAAAGCAAAGCCGCCATCGTTTTGTTGCCTTTCGGCAAGTACCTGAAGTAGCTTGGCAAATTTTTCGTTTAATTGCGGCCATTGCGCTTGGAAATGAGGTTGCTGCACTAACGGGATCCAAGGAAAGACCTGACTGACCATTTGCTCGGTACAACCATGCGGATAAGTATCCAGATAATGGCTTAACCTATCCACCAATAATAATGGGCTGCTGCCCGCAGTGAGTTGCCGTTCGGCTAACACGGGCAGTAATGGCGTCGTAGCTATGCTTTGCTCGCCACGGGCGCTATAACCAAAAGTGAGCTTGCGCAAATAAGGCTGTGCTGGGCGAATACTTAAACTTAGCTCTCGACTGGCACTTTCACGGCCATCGGCCGTGCTCACCTGAAAACGAATACTGGCTTCGCCTGGCTTAGCATCACCTTGCAGATCGGCCGCTTTTAAGCGCATACGCAACGCCTGTTCACTCCCTTCTGCAAGGGTAATACTTTGGCTGGACGCAGACATTAAGCTTAAGCCGTCGCTAACGGTGGTCGTCACGCTTAACCCGAGTGCATCACCCGATCCCTCGAGCATATTGGCAACCGATAAGCTGATCTCAAACTCATCGCCCGGTGCAACCGCCGTTAATACATCAGGTTGCAACACAAAAGGCCCCCGAACTCGCAGATCCTGACTAGTTGCGCCCAGCGCTTGCTCTGATACCGCTACCGCCATTAATTTTACCGCACCAGTGAAGGTTTCAGGTAAGCGCGCTTGATGAACAGTCCCCTCACTATCGGTTTGCACCACGCCTAGCCAGAAAACGCCCGGTTGGTCAACACGTCTGGCAAAAGGGTTTAAATTGGCATCCAGCATCGCGCCAGCAACCAACATCCGCTCGCGATCACCGCCAATCCCAGCCCGAAGCCGTTGCAAAGCGCTAAACTCGGGCAATACTAAGTCTAGCATTTGCATACTGCGTACTTGTAGTGCGCGTTTTTGTAAAAAGAAACCCAACGGATCCGGTAATTCATATTCGGCTACCTGTAAAATGCCTAAATCCACACCATACAGCAGTACGTCTGCAGGCTGATTACTATTAAGCTGGATTGAAAAGTCTTTGCCAGGACGCACCAATTCTGGTGCTTGCAGATTAAGCGTTAACTCTCGAGCTGAACGAGCAATATTGAAGGGCTGCACCGCATAACTTAATGGGCTTAGCAATAACTCTGGTGCACCGGCTGCACGCACAAAACTGACATTTAAATAGGCATTCCCCTGCAAGCCCTGAGGGACTTGAATACGTTGCACACTATGGCTGCTATCAGCTTTAAACCAGCTAAAGGCCTCAACTTTATCGGTTTCAATAGTTACTAAGCCAGTACCGGTATAAGGCGCGGTTACACTAAATTCTAGCCATTCGCCTACCTCATAATCTGTTTTACTCAGGGTTAGCTGCAACTGCGCATTTTGCTCAAGTTTTGCCGTTAAATTGGCTGTTCCCACTACGGTATAGTCGGTTTGGCTTAACAGCTCGCCCTCGGCATTAAGCAGCTGCAGCTGATATTCGCCCGGCTCGGCAGTATTGAGAGAGTAATGGATCCCTTGCTCTGGTATGGCAAACGGCTGTTCACTTAAGGTTTTTTGCTGCAATACTGTTTGATATTGCAAGCTACCATCAGCTTGTTTCACTAAGCTGGAGAGCGGGTTTTTTTGCACCAATTTAAGGGTAAGTGCGTTTTGTGGCTGCAATGCTAGCTGCTGATCAATGGCAATAAAGTGTACTTGCCTACGCTGGGCTTGTTGTAAAAAGCCCAAATCACCGTCGGCTTTTACCCCAATTAAGAACGGACTAGCAGCAACTAATGCGGCATTTCCATGCTGAACCGCGCGGCCACCCGCACCATCAAAACCATCTATATAAAGTTGCAAACGCCACTGGCCGGCACTAAAGCGCTGTAACGGCAAATCAAAGCTAACTTGTCCTGCGCTGTCGGTTTGTTGCTCAGCTAAGTTATCACGTTGTCGCACCAGATTATCGGCATTTTTTAAACCAAAGTGATAATCGGGGTACTGCGCAAAGTGAAAGGCGCTGGGGATCAGCATATAGCGGGCTGTTACCCGGCGCTGCTGTGCTGCACTGCCAAATAAATTATCTAATTGCACATTCAGGGCTAGCGCCTCCGGCGTAAGCCAGCCTGTAGCTTGCTGATTAAATTGGCTACTAATTTTTAAGGTATCGGGTAAAAACTCTTCTACCATAAAAGTCACTTCACCCAGATACTGCTGGGTTCGGCCTTTGGCATCAAGCAATTGTATGGACGCGGTATACTGGCCAGTTTCACTGTATTGCTCGGTATTCAGACTAAAGGTTTGCAGGCCGCGTGCGCTTAAACTAAATTTTTGTTGCTGCACAGTATTGCCGCGAGGGCCAATGACGGTTAATTGTAAAGATAGTTTCGCTGCGTTTACCGGATCCAAATCGCTTCGTCTGATGATACTTGCAAGACGCACTAGCTCGCCAGGGCGATAAATACCGCGATCACTAAATAAGAAGGCTTTTAGCTGATCAGGCTGCGAGGATTGATACTCCCCGTCTACGGCAAAGCGAGAGAAGTCTAACTGCCGGCTATAACGATCATAGGGAATAAAAGTACTGTCGGTTTGGCCATTTTTTGCATAACGCACTAAATACACCACAGGTTGCTGCGCACCCTGCAAGCCTTGAGTTACGCCAAGTTGTGCCTGCCCCTGCGCATCAGTTTTCGCTGTCATTACCGGCAAACCATTACGTCCTAGTAGCTGCACTTCAGCACCTGCCACCGGCTCGCCGCTTACTAGCGACATAACAAACACCCGCTGGCTGCTGTCGTTGTGATGTTTTACCATTAACCCGAGATCAGTCACCATCACTAGGCGCTTATCTAATAGCTCGCCGCGCCAATCTGGATATTCAGGGTTATGCTGATACAGCTCAATAAAATACACCCCCATCCCAGCACGCTGTAAATGCGGTTTTAAATCCAGACTTAAAAATTGGTTTTGCTGTGGTTTACTAGTATTGGCAGTGAGAAGCTGTTCAGTAATATCAGCTAAGTTTTCTGGGCCAAAGCTATAATTGTAGAAAAATGGATTACTGATATCGCCGCCAGTCTGGCTGATTAAATGATTTAAATGTTGCGGTAAAACCTTACCCAGCCTTACTTTTAATTGGGGTACACCGCGGCTGATCAATTGTAACTTTTGCTCTCCTGATAATAACAACACGGCACCCTCGCCACTGATCCGTGCTTCTTTTGGATACTCGGGCAAGCTTAATACACTTTGAAAGGTTTTAGTTAGCTGATACTGGTCCAGCCCCGGTAAACCGGCAGCAAGCACCACCGCCAGTTGCCGACCCACGGGTAAGTCCAGCTTAATGGCAAAATCTTGCGCGTGGGCAAAAGCTCCGGGAGCAAGCTGATAGGTTAACTGTGCAGCTTGCTGCAAATTGGCCGTGGTCAGTTCTGCTGCGCTCCAACTGCGTTTATTGGCCTTTTCTGGCAGTAAATACAGGGTCAGATGCTGTGCTAAATCGGCATAACGCACCCGCTCAGTCAGGCTTAATTGCAAGACTTGCTCCGGCTCCTCTTGGTTATTTCTGACCAACTGTATTTGCGTAGAACTTACTTGCAGCACTGACGCGCCATCAGGAATGCGTAATTGTTGCTCTTGCGCCGTCAGCGTCTTGCCTGTTCCTTCAGCTGCGGATACCCCAGCAGCTAACTGTAAGGTTAAGAACTGCTCTTGCTCAGGTAAGCTGATGGCCTCGGTTTGCAAATACCAGAGGCGATCTTGCTCCGCCGCTTGCAAACTGTAGGACAGAGGTTTTGTCACCGCCCCAGCCCGCGCGCCGGTCTCAGGCAAACGCAGGGTTAAGGCTGCTCGAACACTATGCTCAGTCACCGGATGACTGAAAGCCAGTGTCGCCAGAACCTTTCGCACCGATAATTGCTCAGGATCTTGGTGTAATCGCAGATCTTGCACCTGTGCTGTTAATTCTGGGCTAACAAATTGCCAGCGGCGGCTGGCCAGTGGCAGCCCTGCGGCAAACCAGTCTTTCGGTAAATTAACCTGATAGCTCTGTCCAGCTGGCCAAGCGCTGTCGGGAATAAACTGCAAGGTATTATCATCCAACCATTGCCAACTGCCACTTATAGCAGGTTTGAGTGTTTCGCCGACCGGCAGCTTTTCCCCCACTAACGCCAGCTTAGCAGCACTTAAAAAGGAGGTGGGGCCAACCGGTAAAATAGGCTCAGATCCAGGCATTATCCGAGGTGTCGGTTGGCTGTCTAATACTAGTGTGTCATCCTGCGGATAATGAAAACGCAAGGTCAATGGCGTGGCTTGCTCCTTACCCTCACGATATTCCCCCAGTACAGGCGGGGTAAGCTCGGCATAAACCTTGGGGCTAACCGGTAATTGCCGGAAATACTGCACGGCCCAAATACTAGCAGCCAAAATCAACACTGCCAAAGCAGCGTTAATCACAAAAGCCATAGGCTTAACACGGGCATACTGCAAAAGCGTAGTAAGCCAAGCGGGAGCTGACCAAGTTAGTTGACCAAAGATACGTGAGAAAAAAGACGGCGCGGCAGACATAAACTTTCCTTGATTATGCTAAGCAAAAAGGTAGCGTAACAAAGCTAGTATAGCCGAAAAACATTAACAACTGATGAACTAAAACTTATCCACCGGTCTCCGGTACCGGCCGGAGCTCTGAGCTCTTACCGGTACCGGAGACCGGTGGATAACATGGGATAACATTGTAGGAGAAACTAGCCTTGGCGGTTAGTTCTGGAAGCCGGTTTACCTTGAGAGGTGGCTTTGCCTTTTGCTGGCACTTGACTAGCAGGCTTAGACGCCGCTTGGCCTGCTTTCGCTTTAGTTGGCGCGGTGCCCTTATGCGTTTTCGCCGTGGCTTTTGCTGCTGGATTTAAGCCAGTATGCCGCGTTAACGCCGGCTTACCACCGCGCTGCGGTTTTTGCAGTAGCTCGTCTTTAGTTTCTGGTGGGACTAAGCACTCTTTACCACGACCAATCAAATGCTGCATTTTTAAGCGGATCAGCGCTTCGCGGATCATCGGCCAACCTTTTGGATCATGGTAACGTAAAATCGCTTTATGTAAGCGCCGCTGCCGCTCGCCTTTCGGCACTGCCACCACTTCCGTATTCGCTTTGTTAATATTTTTCAGCGAATTCATTTCCGTATGATAAATCGTCGTGGCATTGGCCATTGGACTGGGGTAAAAATTTTGTACCTGATCAAGCCGGAAATCACGCTCTTTTAACCATAGCGCCAGATTAATCATATCCAGATCGGTAGTCCCCGGGTGCGAGGCAATAAAATACGGGATCAGATACTGCTCTTTACCCGCTTCTTTACTAAAGCGGTCAAACATTTCTTTAAATTTATCGTACGCACCCATACCCGGTTTCATCATTTTTGATAAAGGACCATGTTCAGTATGCTCAGGGGCGATTTTTAAATAGCCACCGACATGATGCTGCACCAACTCTTTCACATAATTCGGATCTTCTACCGCTAAATCGTAACGTACACCGGAGGCGACCAATACTTTCTTAATGCCCGGTAAATTGCGGGCTTCACGGTATAGTTCAACCGTTGGGCTTTGATCGGTATCCATATGCTCACAAATGGTCGGATAGACACAAGATGGGCGACGACAGGTTTGCTCCGCTTTCGGATTTTTACAATTTAACCGATACATATTGGCGGTCGGGCCACCTAAGTCAGAGATCACGCCAGTAAAACCCGGCACCTTGTCACGAATATCTTTGATCTCTTGCATAATCGACTCTTTCGAGCGACTTTGAATAATCCGACCTTCATGCTCAGTAATAGAACAGAATGAACAGCCACCAAAGCAGCCACGCATAATATTGACCGAGGTTTTAATCATCTCATAAGCAGGGATTTTCGCCTTGCCATACACCGGATGCGGTACCCGTTGATACGGCAAGCCAAACACTAAATCCATCTCTTCGGTGCTTAACGGAAAAGCCGGTGGATTGACCCAAATATGTCGATCACCATGGCGCTGCATAATAGCGCGAGCACAACCTGGGTTGGTTTCTTGGTGTAAAATCCGCGACGCATGCGCATACAAGGGTTTATTAACACTCACCTGCTCAAAGGCTGGCAGTTTTACGTAGGTTTGCTCCCACGGTTTTTGCCGGGCCGGTTGTACTAATATGGGTTTAGCTTCCACTTCAACTGGCTTGGTTAAATCAATACCGGCTTTAGCAAATTCTGAGTAACTACTACAACCGACATCATCGGCGCCATAGGGATTGGGGATAGGATCAATTTTGCCGATTTTATCTAGCGCAGTAGAGTCGACACCGCGCCAGCCGGGTAAAGCTTCTTTGCGAATAACCGCAGTGCCGCGTACATCTTGAATTTCACTGACTGGCACGCCGCTGGCAATGCGGTAGGCAACTTCAATTAATGGCCGCTCAGCGTTACCATAAATTAAAATATCGGCCTTGGCATCGAAAATGACCGAACGGCGCACTTTTTCTGACCAATAATCATAATGAGCAATACGCCGCAAGCTAGCTTCAATACCGCCAATAATGACCGGCACCTCTTTATAGGCTTCTTTACAGCGCTGGGTATACACCGTTACTGCGCGGTCTGGTCTTTTACCGCCAATATCACCCGCAGTATACGCATCATCATGCCGCAGTTTTTTATCGGCGGTATAACGGTTGATCATCGAATCCATATTACCGGCTGACACACCAAAAAACAGATTCGGCTTCCCCAAGCGCATAAAGTCATCTTTGCTATGCCAATCCGGCTGGCAGATCAGTCCGACTCGATAGCCCTGCGCTTCTAACATGCGTCCCACTACTGCCATCCCAAAGCTGGGGTGATCAACATAGGCATCACCCACCACTAAAATGACATCACAGCTATCCCAGCCCAGCTCGTCCATTTCGGCGCGAGACATGGGAAGAAACGGCGCAGTACCAAAGCACTCTGCCCAATATTTGGGATAAGAAAATAAATCACGATCAGGTGCCATCCTTGCTACAGGAGCAGATTTGCGGGAAACAGAATGAGCTGTGGACATAATTTAAACACCTGACTGAAACATGGGCGCGCATTATACAAGGAGTATAGAGGAAAGGCGAATATAGCAGGGTAAATCGGCAGACACTTTAGTTAGCCGCGCAAACAGTGACGAAACGGTCAAAGGCTTAGATAACAGTTTTAGTGCAGAGCTTAAAAGCAAAAAGCCGCTTAATAGCGGCTTTTCAAAAATCTGGAGCGAGTTACGAGGTTCGAACTCGTGACCTCGACCTTGGCAAGGTCGCGCTCTACCAGCTGAGCTAAACTCGCATAACAATGATTTAATACCTCTGGCAAGTATTAAATGGTGCCCGGGGCCGGACTTGAACCGGCACGGGGTTTCCCCCGAGGGATTTTAAATCCCTTGTGTCTACCGATTTCACCACCCGGGCAGACAACTTTATGTAGCTGTAACATTGTGTTAATGGAGGCGGGTCCCGGAGTCGAACCGAGGTGGACGGATTTGCAATCCGCTGCATGGCCACTCTGCCAACCCGCCGCTAGTTGTTCCATCTCCGAGGAGTTGGAGCGAGTTACGAGGTTCGAACTCGTGACCTCGACCTTGGCAAGGTCGCGCTCTACCAGCTGAGCTAAACTCGCGTTGCTATGATCTTTTACAAGACCAACTGCCTTAACACGAGACGCATTCTACTGTTTTAATTAAATCCGTCAATATTAAATTTTTAGTTTTATGACTGTTTGCTTAAAAAGTAACTGACTTGCTGTGATTATCAGCAACTTGCCCGCTTAATGGCTGGCCAAGTCGTTCCAAGCAGCACGTAAATACTCATACATCGACCAAAGGGTTAACACGGTAGCGATATACAGTAAAATCATCCCCACTGGGGTAAACCACGCTAATAATGTGATTTGCGGCTGCCAAATAAGCCCTATCAACGCCAGCATTTGCGCGATTGTCTTATACTTACCAAGATTAGAAACAGCGACATTCGCGCGCTTGCCAAGCCCAGCCATCCATTCACGTAAAGCAGAAATGACAATTTCACGGCTGATCATAATCAGTGCTGGAATAATCACCCACAGCGTTTGGATCTCGACTGCGATCAGTACCAAGGCAGTTGCTACCATCACCTTGTCGGCCACCGGATCAAGGAAGGCACCAAAAGGCGTAGATTGCTCCAGTTTACGGGCTAAGTAGCCATCTAACGCATCGGTGACTGCAGCCAAACAAAAAACCAGAGCCGACCAAAAACGCGCATTTTCCAAGCCAGAATAGAAACAAAAGATAAATACCGGGATCAGCAATAACCGGAACAGGGTTAACAGGTTTGGAATATTCCACATAAAAGGGTCTCACGAACTTAATGGCTGCTATGCTACTTGTTATGACAAGCTTGGTAAATCTTTTCTGCTTGTTGTTTTGAAATTCCCGGCACGGTACAAAGTTCTGCCACCGAGGCTTTCATCACCCCTTGCAAACCGCCTAAATACTGTAATAGCGCTTGGCGGCGCTTTTCACCAACACCGGCAATATTTTCCAGCGGACTCTTTATCAAGGCTTTGCCTCTTTTATTACGATGTCCGGTTATCGCAAATCGGTGCGCCTCATCGCGGATCTGCTGCACCAGATGTAAAGCTGGTGTATCTTCGGGTAAATTTAGGCTACGACCACTGTCCCAAAGTATCAGGGTTTCCAAACCCGCTTTACGCCCCTCGCCTTTCGCGACACCAATCAACAAGGGCTTTTTGGCATGCGGCCAATCTTTAAATTGCTCCAAAGCAATATTAAGCTGACCTAGGCCGCCGTCAATAAACACAATATCAGGGATCTTACTGGTATCGGTCAGTTTGCTATAGCGTTTGTCTAACGCAAAACGCATCGCCGCATAATCGTCACCGCCGGTAATGCCAGTGATATTGTAACGGCGATATTCTTGTTTAAACGGGCCTTCACCATCAAACACGACACAAGACGCTATCGTGGCTTGCCCCATGGTATGGCTAATATCAAAACATTCCATGCGGCTAATCGGCTCAGCAAGTGACAACAATTGTTGTAACGACGCATAACGTAAACGCATTTTTTGTGCCAGTGACTGTCGGCTATCCAAGGCAATTTCGGCATTTTTCTGTGCCAATGCCAAGTACTGGGCTTTTTCACCGCGTTTAGCATAGGTAAAACGCACTTTCTGCTCAGCCATTTTACTGATGGCTGCAGCTACGGCATCTTCATCATTTAACGCTTGCGGTAACACTATTTCCGTCGGGATATGCTGATCACTGTGTCCACTTAAATAAAATTGCAGCACAAAAGCAGCCAACACTTCACTGGCATCCGTCTCCGGTGGGACCTTGGGGTAAAAAGATTTGCTACCGAGAATTTTCCGATCACGAATAAAAAGCACATGCACAACCGCCGTTTGTCCTTGCAAGCTAAAGCCAATAGCATCTAATTCTTCATGCTCTCCGCTCACATGTTGTTGCTCTTGTACTCGCCTTAGCGCACTAATTTGATCACGATATGTCGCCGCAGCTTCAAATTGCCAACTATCACTCGCGGCAGCCATTTTTTGAACCAAATCATCAATCACTTGCTGATTCTTGCCCGCTAAAAACAATGCAGCAAGTCGCACCTGCTCGGCATAATCAGCATCGGAAATTTTGCCGACACAAGGCGCACTACAGAGCTTTAACTGATATTGCAAACAAGGCCGAGTTCGAGCGCGATAAAAACCGTCTTCACACTGGCGAATCGGAAAAATCTTTTGCAGTGTTTTTAAACTTTGCCAAACCGCACCGGCATTGGGGTAAGGCCCAAAATACTGGCCTGCCAGCTTACGCGGCCCGCGATGCGAGCTGATCCTAGGATGCTTATGGTCGGTAATAAGAATGTAGGGATAAGATTTATCATCCCTCAACAACACATTGTATTTTGGGAGATGTTGCTTAATTAAATTATTTTCGAGGATTAACGCCTCAGTTTCACTGTGGGTTAAAATAAACTCGACATTGGCAATTTGACTCACCAGAGCTCGCGTTTTAATACTATCAACCTGCAGTCGAAAATAACTACTTAAGCGTTTTTTGAGATCTTTCGCTTTTCCAACATAAATTACCGTACCAGCCTGATTAAACATGCGATAAACGCCTGGCTGTTGTGGCACCCTTGCCAGAAAGGTTTTTGCATCAAACATGGTTTTGTTAAGCACCAACATGCCACCTTGCCAAGGCAAGGTGTTGTTTAAAAGGCAGAGGTTTATTGAGCAATTTTAGCAATATCAATCATACCGTGGCGTAAAGCCATATGAGTCAATTCTACATCACCACTGATAGACAGCTTCTCAAACATTCGATAGCGGTAAGAATTGACGGTTTTAGCACTGACGTTCAACTGTTCGGCAATGTCTGTTACCTTTTGCCCTTGGGTAATCATCAGCATGATTTGCAATTCGCGATCAGATAGACCTTCAAACGGGTTTGCTTGTTGGTTATTGACCTTTGACAACGCCATTTTTTGCGCCACCTCATCCGAGATGTGCCGCGCACCAGAATAGACCTTTTTAATCGCCATGATCATTTCTTTTGGCGCAGAATTTTTAGAAATAAAGCCCGCAGCACCTAACTGCATCACTTTGGTCGGTACGGGTTCTTCGCAAGAAATCGACAAGCCCAGAATTTTAATATCAGGACAGTAATGTAAGATACGCTTGGTGGCTGTAATGCCACCCATACCAGGCATATTCATATCCATCAGCACCACATCAGGCTCATGCTGGCGACAAAACTGGATGGCTTCTTCACCGGAATTGGCTTCGCCTATCACCTTGATACCGCGCTCATCCATTAGTATGCGACTAATCCCAGTTCGTACAAGCTCGTGATCATCAACTAACAATACGTTAATCAACTTGGCTTCTCCGTCATACTGGTTTGCTCAGGAGGTGGAACAAGGCCAACCTGAACTTAGAATTATAATAATAGCTGTTTATGATTACTCACCGCCTTTTGCCAAGGCTATAACGATAAACTGGCCGCGTTTTCACTTCGGATAAGTGTGCCAGAAAGCCAGATAACTGCAAACAGAAAAATGAACGATAACGATAAGAAAAAGTCATTTGTATGACGAGTTAATCAAAGAGATTGCTGTTCAAAATTATGCTGATCACAAGGGGTTTTTACTGAAGGACTAAACTGAAGTGTTAACAAGAAAGTGGCGGAGGGAGAGAGATTCGAACTCTCGGTAGGCTATTAACCTACGCCGGTTTTCAAGACCGGTGCATTAAACCGCTCTGCCATCCCTCCGCGCTATGGCAGGCATCATAAAGAAGTTAACCACTGCTTGTAAAGCGCTAATGTTATGACTTTTAATCGTTTGCCGAGAATTTCATCAACAAGCTGTTATTTTCAACAATTTTCTAGGTGAACTGGCGTTTTCTATGAACGTAAACAATCGCCAGCCAGAGACGCCAAAAGCAAAAAACCACCTATTAAGGTGGTTTTTTTAGAATAAGTGGCGGAGGGAGAGAGATTCGAACTCTCGGTAGGCTATTAACCTACGCCGGTTTTCAAGACCGGTGCATTAAACCGCTCTGCCATCCCTCCAGCGCTGCGTATACTAATCACTTTGTATAAGAAAATAAAGTAAAAAACATAAAATTTTTTCAACTGCGTGATTTTCGAACCAATTTGCAACGTATAACACTGGAGTCATCGGAACTTTATCAGTATGATGCGGTCAATAATCTAGAAAACTCGGTACAAGGAGACAACATTATGTCATACAGAGAAACCAGTAATATCGGCACCCTTAGTCAGGGTGTTGAAATCAACAAGGTGTTACGTAATACCTACTTTTTATTAGGGTTAACACTCGCATTCAGTGCTGTCACCGCAGTACTGGCCGTTGCCATGAATATTTCACCACTTGCGTCTATCGTATGTATGATCGGTGGTTTTATCATGTTATTTGTCGTGAATAAAAAAGCCGACTCAGCCAGTGGTATCTTCTGGGTGTTTGGTTTTGCTGGCTTAATGGGCGCCTCGTTAGGCCCAATGCTTAGTTATTACGCAGGCATCCCTGGCGGCGCTAGTCTGATTATGCAAGCACTGGCTGGTACAGCAATTATTTTCTTCAGTTTGTCTGCCTATGTATTAACTACCCGTAAAGACTTCTCTTTTATGGGCGGTTTTTTAATGGTAGGCCTTATTGTGGCATTAGTGGCGTCGTTAGCGAATATTTTCTTAGCTATCCCAGCGTTAAGCCTAGCGATTAGCGCTGCCATCATTATGATCATGTCTGGTTTAATTTTGTTTGATACTAGCCGTATCATCAATGGCGGTGAAACCAACTATATCCGTGCAACTGTTTCACTATACCTGAATGTGTTTAACATCTTTGTTCACTTGTTAAGCCTGTTAGGTATTATGGGTGGTGACGATTAATTTGCTTACAGGGCGCATAATTTTTGCGCCTAACCGCTAAGCAAGCTAAAATACCCCGCACTGCGGGGTATTTTTTTACCCTCTTAATATTCAAACAGCCAGGTGAAAACAGCCTTGACCCGCTTTAGTTTATTACTTACGCAAAGCCCTTTTGCTAACCAGAGCTTTGCCAGTGCCATACAGTTTATAGCCGCAGCCCTCACCGAAGGTTTCGCTATTGAACAAGTATTTTTATACGAAGATGCCGTTTTTGCGGCATCTGACGCCATTGATTTACCCAGTGATGAGCCTGATCTTGCGGCAATGCTCGCAAAACTTTGTCAACAACAGCAAATCGACTTACTTTATTGTGTGACCGCGGCCGAAAAACGCGGCATAGCCACCAACGTAGAAAGTTACTTTACTGCAGCTGGTTTGGCGGAGTTTGCCATGCGTATAACGAACACAAAACTGGTGCAATTTTGATGCAATATATTGCCATTATCCAAAGCCATTCCCCCTTTAATCAAGCAAAAGCGCGTGAAACGCTGGATCTAATTTTGGCGTTAGCCGCGGTTGAACACCAAGTGACAGTGATTTTTCATGAAGATGCGGTGTATCAACTGCTAAGTTTGGGGGATGAGCAGCCTTACCCATTAAAAGCGTTTCAAAAAAGCTTTGGGCTATTCGCCCTCTATGCTATTGAGCGCTGTATAGTCTGCGCAGCTTCATTACAAGCGCGTGGCTTAACAGCAATGCCTTTACCAGAAGGCTTTATAGTCGCTAGCCATGCCGATATTCAAGCAGAGCTGGCGCAAGCGCAACAGATTATCCGGTGCTAGCATGAAACTCTTTAACCTTATTAATCCCAGTGCCAATATTGCCGAGCTAGCCGCTTTAGCCAGTTCTGAAGATCTATTATTGTTGCGACAAGACGCCGTGTTTTTAGCCTATCAAGCAGACCTGCCTTTTCCGGGTAAAATAGTAGCACTGGAGACGGATGTGCAGTGGCGGCAAATTACACTTCCCCCCTATATTGAACCTATTAGTGCTTCACAATGGGTTAGACTAAGCGCAAGCGCAGCGCAATCCATACTATGGCGCTAATGCCGAATAAGTAGAACAACATAGATGAACCAACTTTACCTGCAGCTTGACGACGTAAAACTTGCATTAGATAAACATGGCTACTTACAGCACTTATCAGACTGGCAGCCCAAAGTAGCCGAGCGCTTTGCTGAACTGGAAAATATAACGCTGACGGAAGCGCATTGGGAAGTGATTACTTTTGTCAGGGCGTTTTATCAGGAGTTTAATACCTCCCCTGCAGTGCGCATGCTGGTAAAAGCCATGGCGGCAAAATTTGGCCCCGATAAAGGCAACAGTAAATACTTGTTTATGTTATTTCCTGAAGGCCCAGCCAAGCAGGCCACCCGCTTAGCCGGTTTACCTAAACCGGCTAAATGCTTGTAAAACCTAGCGTAAGTGGGTTTTACCGCCCATATAGGGTTGCAATACGGCAGGTATAGCGACCGAGCCATCTGCCTGTTGGTAGTTTTCTAAAATAGCCACTAAGGTGCGGCCTACCGCTAAACCTGAACCATTTAAGGTGTGCAGTAATTCAGGCTTTTTCCCTTCTGCAGGACGATAACGTGCCTGCATGCGACGAGCTTGGAAATCGCCCATATTGGAGCAAGAAGAGATTTCACGATAGGTGTTTTGGGCCGGTAACCACACTTCTAAATCATAGGTTTTACAGGCACCAAAGCCCATATCGCCGGTACAAAGCAGCATCACGCGATACGGTAAACCAAGCAACTGCAGAATTTTTTCAGCATGGCCTGTTAACGCTTCTAACGCTTGCATCGATAACTCTGGGTGCACTAATTGCACTAATTCCACTTTATCAAATTGATGCTGGCGGATTAAGCCACGCGTGTCACGGCCATAAGAGCCGGCCTCACTGCGAAAACAAGGAGTATGCGCGGTATACTTTAACGGTAACTCGCTCACATCTACAATGCTGTCACGCGCTAAATTGGTTACAGGCACCTCGGCAGTAGGGATCAGCGCCATGCCCTGTCCCTCTTCGGTTGCCGGTTTAGTATGAAACAAGTCAGCACTAAATTTAGGCAGTTGCCCCGTACCAAATAAGCTGTCGTGGTTTACCAAATACGGCACATAGACTTCGGTATAACCATGCTGCTCTGTATGCACATCCAGCATAAATTGCGCTAAGGCACGGTGCAAACGGGCCATCTGGCCTTTCATCACCACAAAACGTGAGCCTGATAATTTTACTGCGCTCTCAAAATCGAGTCCTTCAGCATAAGCCTCGCCCAGAGCAACATGATCTTTAACGTCAAAATCAAAGGTGGTCGGTTCACCAAAACGGCGAACTTCAAGATTTTCTGTTTCATCAGCACCTACCGGCACCGACAGATCCGGTAAATTGGGAATGGTCAGCGCAATACTATCAAGCTCAGCTAATACCGCATCTAAACGCTGCTTAGCAGCATCTAAATCCGCGCCTAAACCGTCCACTTCTGCCAGTAACGGCGCCAAATCTTCACCACGCGCTTTGGCCTGGCCAATCCCCTTTGATTTGGTATTACGCAGGTTTTGCAGCTCTTGTGTTTCCATTTGTAACACACGACGCTGCTCTTCTAAGGTGGTTAAGGTATCCACATCTAAAGTCATGCCACGGGTGGCTAAACGCTCAGCAGTTTGCGCCAGCTCAGCACGTAAAAATTTTGGATCTAACATAGTAATAACTTCTTTTGACCAACCTCCCCCTCTATCTTGAACCTTAGCAATAGCTTGCTGGCATTGATCAAAGGAGTCGTGCCGGTAATTAATCGAATAGGGCAGAATATTACCCAGTGCGCAGCGAAATTGAAATGCTTTTCCACGATTTTATCTACTCGCAGCATATAGCAAGGGTGTTTTGCAACAAGCCAGTACTAAGGTTGCCGCTTGGTGGGGCTGTCACTATCTAACTGACGTAAATAACGCAGTTTTTCTGCTAGCTGTTTTTCCATGCCACGCTCAACGGGGTGATAAAACTGCTCATGCCATAATTCAGGGGGCAAATAACGCTCACCCGCAGCATAAGCGCCAGGTTCATTATGGGCATAACGGTATTCAGCACCATGTCCTAATTGTTTTTGCAGCGCGGTCGGGGCATTACGTAGGTGAAGCGGCACCGGATAGTCAGGCTGCTGTGCAATATGTTGCTTAACGCGGTTAAAAGCCTGATAAACAGCATTGCTTTTAGGCGCTAAGGCAAGATAAACCGCGGCCTGCGCAATAGCCCGCTCGCCCTCGGCTGGCCCAACGCGCGAAAAGGTATCCCAGGCATTGAGTGCCAAGGTTAAGGCGCGCGGATCTGCATTACCAATGTCTTCGCTGGCTATCGCCAATAAGCGTCTGGCCACATACAAAGGATCACCGCCTCCCGCCAGAATGCGACCATACCAATACAGCGCCGCATCCGGATCCGAGCCTCGAACCGACTTATGAAAAGCCGAAATTAAGTCATAAAATAAATCGCCTTCGCGATCAAAACCGGCAAGCTGCTGCGGCACGACTTGCTGCACTAGTTGCACACTGATACAACTTGCTGGTTCAGCTAACTCGGCAATTTGCTCCAGCACATTGAGCAAACGCCGCGCATCGCCCGCACTTAATTGCAACAGTAAGCGTTCAGCATCAGCCGCAATGGTTAGCTTAAGTGCGCCTAACCCTGCAGGGATGTTAGTTAACGCCCGCTGCAACACCTGCTGTAAATCCGCTTCGCTAAGCGGTTTTAGTACACACACCCTCGCGCGTGATAGCACCGCATTATTTAAGGCAAACGCAGGATTTTCGGTGGTCGCACCAATAAAAATAATGGTGCCATCTTCAATATAAGGTAAAAAGGCATCTTGTTGGGCTTTATTAAAGCGGTGTACTTCATCGACAAACAACAAGGTGCGCTGCTGATATTGCTGCTGGCGTAGCTGCGCTTCGCTAATGGCATCGCGAATATCTTTCACGCCCGTAGTCACTGCCGACAAACGCTGCATCACCGCATTGGCATGCTGAGCAATCAATTCTGCTAGCGTGGTTTTACCGGTACCCGGCGGCCCCCAAAATATCAGTGAGAAGACCCTGCCAGCCGTTATCGCTTTGTATAAAGGTGTGCCCGGCGCAACCAGATGCTGCTGTCCAACATAATCGGCCAGCAGCTGCGGGCGCAGCCGCGCAGCTAAGGGCCGAATATCGTCTGAAAAATCGAATGGCAGGCTAGTCATCGCTAAAAGCCCCCTTGCGATCAGGGTTGTCGCTGATCATCAACTTCAAGGTTACTGGTTATGGTAAAGCTAAATAAGCGAGAAGCTAAGACACTATTCAGTTTAATCTCAGTAAAGACATAAACGCTTTGCTGCTGGTTAATATCAATAACTTGCATTTCAATCAGCTTATTATCGCTAAAGGTCAGCATCAACTGCTGTACCGGATTATCGGCACTGAGCGGATGAATAAAAAAGCTCTGCGCCTGTTTAGTTACCTGATATTGTTGCCATAACGCCTGATCGGTACTGGTTAACAAAGCAAAAGGAGTTTGGCCAACTTCACTTTGCGCGTCATAAATACTGACTTGTTCCAGCAATTCATTATAAAACCACAAGGTTTTGCCATCGCTAACTAACAAAGAAGGCTCAGGTGTCTGGCTTTCAAAGCGAAAACGCGCTTGCTGTTCTAATGCGAGGGTACCCGTCCCCTCTTGTAACAACTGCTGCTGAATATCATAAACCCGTTGCTGATAGATAGCTGAAAAAGACTTCACTTTGGCTAACTGCTGCATTAACTCAGCACTGGCATCTTCAGCAGCAAGCCGTTGCTGACGAGCGGCCTGCATATGCGGTGCAAAATCCGGGCGAGCTAATACTTCAACCGTTTTATCTTGAGCAGCCTGACTTGGGGTAGATACACCCATAGCCGCACTGAAAACCAATAAAGCTAATACTTTTTTCATTAATATCCTCTGTTTACCGGTGGCACTAGTACTTCCCGATTACCATTATGCCCCGGAGCACTGACTACACCGCTATGTTCCATTTGTTCAACTAAGCGTGCTGCACGATTATAACCGATCCGAAATTTACGCTGCACGCCGGAAACCGATGCGCGGCGCGTTTCAATAACAAAAGCCACTGCTTGATCGTAAAGTGCATCGGCTTCACCGTCTTCACCTTCGAGGGTCTCGCCTGGCAATAAGTTCTCTTCGGTGGTTTCACCACTTAAAATTTCAGCAATATATTGCGGTTTGCCACGTTTTTTCCAATCGGCTACCACCGCATGCACTTCATGATCGTCAACAAAGGCACCATGCACCCGCGTCGGGACACCCGAGCCAGGCGGCAGATACAACATATCGCCCTGCCCTAATAAACTCTCAGCCCCTTGTTGATCCAAAATGGTCCGAGAATCTATTTTTGACGATACCTGAAAGGCAATCCGCGTCGGAATATTGGCTTTAATCAAGCCGGTGATCACATCTACCGAAGGCCGCTGCGTTGCTAAGATTAAGTGAATACCCGCAGCTCGCGCTTTTTGGGCAATCCGTGCAATTAACTCTTCGACTTTTTTACCGACGATCATCATCATATCGGCAAACTCATCAATGACGACCACGATAGCCGGCAGTTTCTCTAGGTAAGGTGCTTCACCACGCATATCATCCGAAGGTTTCCACAAAGGATCTTTTAACGGCTGACCGTCGCTGATCGCTTCTTTCACTTTCGCATTGTAACCTTTGAGATTGCGCACTCCTAAAGCCGACATTAATTTGTAGCGACGTTCCATTTCACCCACGCACCAACGCAAACCATTGGCAGCGTCTTTCATATCGGTAACCACTTCCGTCAGCAAGTGCGGTATGCCCTCGTAAATGGATAACTCCAACATTTTCGGGTCAATCATTAAAAAACGTACATCATCAGGTGTCGACTTGTATAACAAGCTACAAATCATGACGTTTACGCCGACCGATTTACCCGAACCCGTTGTTCCCGCGACCAGCAGATGGGGCATTTTGGCTAAGTCAGCCACCACCGATTTACCCGCAATATCTTTACCCAGCACCATGGTGAGCGCCGATTTAGAGTCGTTAAAAACCGCATCGCCAATCACTTCTGATAAACGCACAATTTCGCGATGCTGATTCGGCAGCTCTAATCCAATAAAACTCTTGCCGGGGATCACTTCCACTACCCGCACACTGATTGCAGACAAAGACCGCGCTAAGTCTTTGGCTAACCCCGTAATTTTACTTACCTTTACCCCAGGGGCTAAATCTAACTCAAATCGTGTCACCACCGGTCCTGGATGCACACCCACGACTTTTGCTTCAACATTAAAATCCAACAGTTTAGCTTCTACCAAGCGGGATACCCGCTCTAAATCAGCAGGATCGATAGGGTTAACCGCTTTATCTGGTCGGTCTAATAAGGCTAATGAAGGCAATTCTTCTAACGAATGCACCACTTCTTCACTGTCATCGCTATCCTCGCTTAGTTCATCCTCATCGGGCGGGAAACGCATCAGCGGATCTAATTCTTCCTCTTGCTCTAACTCGCGGAAGGTTCTGCTTACATGTTCATGATCAAAAGGGTCATCAACGGCACTAAAGGACAGCTGTTCGTCAGCCAAGGTGTCCACACTGTAATACGCCTTAGCTTCGGTTCTTTCATTCAGCGGACGAATAGGTAGCGGCTCTTTGCGCTTGATAGTTTGACGACTGGTTGCAAAAGGTTCATCGTCCACCTCGCTATCAAAACTAAAACGCGGCTCTAGCGCATTGTCGATTTCCGGCAAAGGATAATCATCCTCTAACGGTTCAGGTAATGCCTCAGCCTTAACTCGGCGTGCTTTGACAGCTGTTGTCTGCGACTTGTCATCAGTTTCCGAGCGACTAAATACAAAGGTATTAGCTTCGCTTTGTGCACTAAAACGCTGGGGCAAGGACACTAGCAGGTTAAACAACGCAAAACACTGCGCACCTAAATAATCGGCTACGGTTAACCAAGAAATCCCTGTGAGTAAGGTTAAACCCGTGGCAAAGCCACACAACAATAACAAACTGGTGCCAATAAAATTAAAATATGGCAGCAAGCTACCGCTAATTTTATCACCTAGGACTCCACCAGACGAAAAATAGTAAATATCATTAAAATTCATACTGCTAATGGCAGTCGCCGCGCATAGCGTCAATAATAAACCAAATAAGCGTAAGCCTAAGATCAAATAATCTAAACTCAACAAATCATGGTAGCGTTTAAACAACATATAGCCGGATAAAGCCACTAAAAATGGCATTAGATAGGCAATCCAACCAAAGCTAACCAATAACACATCCGCTAGCCAAGCACCGCCTCGCCCAGCATAATTATTGACTTGTAGCTGATAGCCCGTTTGCGACCAGCTCGGATCGGCCGGGTCAAACGACAACAGCGACAGCAACATAAAAAGTGCTAAGCCGGAGAATAAAATCAAACCGACTTCCAGCAAGCGCTGTACCCCATTTAACGAAAATAACACTCTGCTTTGCAAAAGAAAGGCCCCTAAATTCAAATTCCATGTCTAACAGCCAGCGCAAACAATGTTGAACTTGAGCTGGCACGACATGCATGCTGATGCCGTCAAATTTCTAATCAAGCTAGGTTACCAGAGCTGGTCTAAAAGTGCATCTTTGCTTAGTACCAACTGCAGCATACGCTAGCCATTATGAACAAAAGCTGTATCAACACCTTCGGTATGTTCACCTAACTGATTCGCTCTTTATTACAGCATTGGTACAAAACTACTCTGTTTCACTTCTTCCATCACCACATAAGTACGGCTCTCTCGCACACTGGGTAAGCGCAACAAGGTTTCGCCCAGTAATTCGCGGTACGCCGCCATATTGGCTACTCGGGTTTTTAATAAAAAATCAAAGCTTCCCGATACCAAATGACATTCTTGAATTTCCGACAGTTTTTGCACTGCTTTACTAAACTCATCAAAATCTTCTGGCGAGGTTTTACTTAGCGTAATTTCCACAAAAACCAGCATCGCCGCCCCCACTTTGTGCGGATCAACTAAGGCGGTATACCCCAAAATATAGCCTTCAGCTTCGAGTTTGCGCACCCGCTCTAAACAAGGCGTAGGACTTAAGCCAACCCGACGGGCTAGCTCAACATTTGGCAAGCGCCCATCGTGCTGTAATTCGACTAAAATTTTGCGGTCAATGCGATCTAACTTCTTGATGCTCTTACTTAAAGAATACATTTCAGCATAAAATCCTGAGCGAGTAAGCAAAACAGGATTTTGCACTATTTATCAAGTTTAAAACAAGCAGTAATTCTGGTTTTTTATCGCTATACTGCGCAAAAATATTACCCAAACCAATCAAGGTGAAATTTATGATTATCGGTGTACCTAAAGAAATAAAAAACCATGAATACCGTGTCGGCATGACGCCAGCCAGCGTACGTGAATTAATTGGTCACGGTCATAAGGTCATTGTTGAGCATAACGCGGGCATCGGTATCGGCTTTACTGATGAAGATTATCAGGCTGTTGGTGCCAACGTATTAAGTACCGCGGCAGAAGTATTCGCACAAGCGGATATGATTGTAAAAGTGAAAGAGCCGCAAGCCGTTGAGCGCGCCATGTTACGCGATGGCCAAATTTTATTTACTTACTTACACTTAGCGCCGGACCCAGAACAAACAGCTGAGTTAATTCAATCAAAAGCAGTGTGTATTGCTTATGAAACGGTTACCGATAACAAAGGTGGCTTACCGTTATTAGCCCCAATGTCAGAAGTTGCTGGCCGCATGTCTATCCAAGCGGGTGCGCGCGCTTTAGAAAAATCTTGTGCCGGTCGCGGCATGTTACTTGGCGGTGTGCCAGGCGTTGCCCCTGCCAAAGTAGTGGTAATTGGTGGCGGTATGGTTGGTGCGAACGCAGCGCAAATGGCGGTTGGGATGGGCGCTGACGTGACTGTTTTAGATCGCAACGTCGATGTACTACGCCGTATTAATGCGCAGTTCAATGGCGCAGTGAAAGCCATCTACTCTACTGCTGAAGCCTTAGAGCAAGAAGTGTTAGCCGCAGATTTAGTGATTGGTGGTGTATTAGTGCCAGGTGCCGCCGCACCTAAGCTGGTTACCCGCGACCATATTAAGCGTATGAAGCCAGGTTCAGCCATTGTTGACGTGGCAATTGACCAAGGCGGCTGTGTAGAAACCTCTAAACCCACTACGCACGCTGATCCAACGTACATTGTTGATGACGTTGTACACTACTGTGTTGCGAATATGCCAGGTGCGGTGCCCCGCACTTCAACTTTTGCCTTAAACAATGCCACTCTGCCGTTTATCATTCGTTTAGCTAATAAAGGCTACAAGCAAGCATTACAAGATGATAAACACTTGTTAGCAGGCTTAAACGTTTACCGTGGTTTAGTCACCAATGAGAGCGTCGCAGAAGCATTGAACTTGGCTTATGTTGCACCAGAAGTTGCTTTAAGTAACTAAAAACGACACACGCTAAGTTATTAAAAAAGCCGGATTTTTACCGGCTTTTTTATTTTCTACAACTTTATCCCAATTATTCACCGATAAAGCTATACATTCCGCCCAGACCTGTTATAGTGCTCACCGGCCTGTAGTACAGACCTATGTAACAACTTGTTTTTGAAAACTTCGCTACACAGCTTCGCTTGTAAGTCATGTCCTGAAGATTCACGCACGTTTGGCCACATAAGTAACAGTCAGGCTAAAAGCGCATTTCGCGTTAACAAACTTTTTAAATTTTTAGGAGTCTCTCATGGCTAAAGTAACTGGTGTAGTAAAGTGGTTCAACGCTGATAAAGGTTTCGGTTTCATCACTCAAGACAACGGCGGCGCAGACGCTTTCGTTCACTTCCGTGCTATCCAAACTGAAGGTTACAAAACCTTAAACGAAGGCCAGCGCGTTGCTTTCGAAATCGAACAAGGCCAAAAAGGCCCACAAGCTGCTAACGTTACAGTACTGTAATTTAGCGCTTATCGGTTAAAACGCCGATGAAATAAATGGTCAGCTCTGCTGGCCATTTTTGTTTTAGTCGTAAAAAAACCCGCTGCGAATCGCTAACGGGTTTCTATAAAAAAGCCCGCAGCAAATCGCTAACGGGCTTCTATAAAGCGGCTTAACTTACTTAACGATAGGTAACGTTGGGTATTTAATCCCTGCCATTTCGTTCATAACACGAGTAACCTGTACGCTGTAACCAAACTCGTTGTCGTACCATACATATAACACACAACGATCACCATCCACGATAGTGGCTTGTGAGTCCACAACACCGGCGTAACGAGAGCCAACTAAGTCAGAAGACACAATCTCGGTAGAGCTGGTGAAATCAATTTGATCTTGTAATTCAGAGAACAATGAGGTGCGCTGTAAGAAGTCGTTTAACGCTTCTTTGGTCGTTTCCCGATTTAAGTTTAACGATAAAATAGCCATCGAAACATTTGGCGTGGGCACCCGAATCGCATTGCCGGTCAGTTTACCTTTTAATTCAGGTAAGGCTTTTGCGACAGCACTGGCAGCACCGGTTGAGGTTAATACCATATTTAATGGCGCAGCACGGCCACGACGTTCGGCTTTGTGGAAGTTATCAATCAAGTTTTGATCGTTCGTGTACGAATGCACCGTTTCAACGTGGCCATTACGAATACCAAATTCATCATGTAAGGCTTTTAGAACTGGCGTAATGGCATTAGTGGTACAGCTCGCGGCAGACACAATTTTATGCTCGGCAGTAATCATATGCTGGTTAACGCCATACACAACGTTAGGCACATCACCTTTAGCCGGCGCTGTTAATAATACTTTAGCTGCGCCTTTGCTCTGGAAGTGAATAGATAACTCTTTGTCATCTTTAAAAATACCGGTGTTATCGACAATTAGTGCATTATCAATACCGTATTGGGTGTAATCCACCAGCTCAGGTGAATTCGCATAAATAACTTTGATAAAGGTACCGTTGGCTTTAATACCTTGATTTTCTTCATCAACGGTAATGCTGCCATTAAAAGGCCCATGGATAGAATCACGACGCAATAAGCTGGCACGCTTTTCCAAATCGCCTTTTTTACCACCACGCACCACGATAGCTTTTAAGCGTAGTTTAGTACTTGGCCCTGAACGCTCTAGCATTAAGCGTGCTAACAAACGACCAATTCGGCCAAAACCGTATAACACCACGTCAACCGGCTGTACCTTGTCTTCATGGTCAAGAATGTCGCTCAGTGCTTCAGCCAAATATTGCTCTAGCGTTAAGCCTGCAGCGACATTTTTATACAGGAAGGCATAAGCCAACTTACCAATATCAACACGACCTGGTGCCAGGTTCATTTTGCTTATGGCTTCTAATACTGGAAAGCTCTCACGCAGACGCAGCTTCTGCCCTTCAAAACGTTGTACTGTTTTGTGCGCTTTAATGATATCGATAATGGTAGCGCTGACGAGTGGACGACCATATACCACCACTTCAATGCCTTTATTGCGGTATAAACGGCCGATAAGCGGTAACATATTTTCGGCGTATTCCTGGCGTTCTTGCCAGCTCTTTTGGTACTGTTCTGCGTGTGATAGGGTCATTATGAGGCCTTTTACTTCAAAAAATGAATTAATCGGTATTGCCCTCACCGCTTTGTGTAGGGTACAGCGGTTTTAGAAGGCGGCCTATTGTAATGGATTATGAAAGCTTACCACAACAGTTACAGCTTTTTTTTAGTGCGCTTATCAAATTGACAAGTCGTTTACGCGTTGCGGCTTACCTCATTCAGCTGCCTTATTCTGACTAAAGGTCAAAGAAACCGAATTCACACAATAGCGTTGGCCGGTTGGCGCAGGGCCATCCTCAAACACATGCCCAAGATGCGCGTCGCAGGCGGCACATAAAATTTCAATGCGCCGCATGCCATGGCTTAAATCTTTTTCGTATTTGACCTTATCTTGTATCGACGCATAAAAACTTGGCCAACCACAACCGGCATCAAACTTGGTTTCGCTGCTAAAAAGCGCTGCGCCGCAACAAACACAGTGGTAAGTTCCGGTCGCGGTATGCTGTAACAGCTCGCCGGTAAAGGGATATTCGGTGCCTTTAAGTCGGGTTACCCGATATTGTTCAGCCGTTAACCTGGCCTGCCATTCTTGTGCGGTTAATTTCATAGAGACCTCTGTTCTACTTATCTCAGGGTGAAAGATGATGAAAGTCTTGTCTTTAGTCACAACGACGGCAAGACTTAATCAAACATGCTAAATTTTTTTGGTTCTGTCGCCCAGGTTACGGTAGCATTGCCAACAACTACCGTAACAGAGTGGGTTATGCGCTTACTTTATCGACATCCTTTAGTCATTTTGTGCAGTCTAGCGTTAATTACGTTTGGCAGCTATCAATGGGTTTTTAAAAAACACATCGCACACTCGCAGCAGCTTTCCGCGCAACATGCTATTGAGTTTAATCAATATATCAACTTGCAACTAACCCGTTTTAGCACCTTGACCGATACCTTAGCACAACGCCCTGAGCTGCAACGTTTACTGCAACAGCCTGCCAGCCTGAATAAACAACAAGCCGTTAGCCAGCTGTTAGCAGACTTTAACCTAGCCAGCGGGAGCGCATCTATTTATGTGATGGATCCACAAGGCATCGTACTGGCCAGCAGTAATGCTAATCAAGCTATTGACTTTATGGGCTACAACTTTGGTTTTCGCCCTTATTTCACAGAAACCATTAGCGCAAATAAAAGCTATGTTGACTATGGACTGGGATGGATTTCACGCGAGCGCGGTATTTATTTTGCGGCAACCGTGACCGATCAACAACAGCAAATTTTGGGCGTATTAACCATTAAACTTAACATCGATCAGCTAGAGTTGGCTTATCAATCCATCGCGAACCAGAGCCCGTTTTACTTTATGCTGGTCGATGAAGAGCAAACCGTGATTGCCAGTAATTATGAGCCTTGGCGTCTAACTTGGTTGGGAGAACAAGCAGTAAGTCGCTCCAGACACCCCGGAGTAATTCTACACTCGCTTAACTTACAACAAGATGGTGCGCTTTGGCAGCTATTAACAGAGCCAGTAACGCAACCGACAAACAGCAAGCAATTTGTGGTTGCTATTAAAGAGAATCCCGTCTTACCGTGGCAACTCGTTTTACTACAACCGGTTAAAAGCTTAAAAGTACAGGCCCTTCAACAAGCCATCAGTATTAGCTTAGTGTTTACAGTGGCCGTGCTCTTTTTTGTGTTTTGGCGCAGCAGATTACTACAGCAACGGCAAAGAGCGCTGATGTTTACCAAGTTAGAGCAAGCGGTTGCCGAACGCACCGAGTCTTTACAACAAAGTAATCAGCAACTTATGCACGAAATTCAGCAACGAAACGAAGCGGAGCAAGGGTTACAACAAGCGCAAGAACAGCTGTTACAGGCAGCGAAATTAGCCACCATTGGTCAATTAAGTGCATCTATTAATCACGAGATAAACCAACCACTTACCGCCATGCACAGCTACCTCCAAAATGCCCAGTTACTGCTGCAAAAGGCGCGTTACAGTGAGCTGGCCGACAATTTAGAAAAAATCCGCCAAATGCTCTTGCGCTTAAATCATATTGTTAAACAATTTAAAGGCTTTAGTCGCAAGGCCGGTAACAATCCAGAGCCAGTGAAGTTAAGCACCTTGGTACAAAACGCGCTGGGGATCTTGCAACCGATAATCAAACAGCAACAAGTACAGATCACGCTATTAGAGACTTCAGCCAGCAGTGTCAAAGTTGACCCACTACAACTGGAGCAAGTTTTGGTAAACTTGTTGGGCAATGCGATTCAGGCCACCGAGCAAAGCCAAGAGCCCCGTTTAAAGATTGAAATAAGTCAAACCCAAACTGCAGCCTTGCTACAGATCCACGATAATGGACCGGGCATTCAACCGCATGTGATGGAACATTTATTTGAACCCTTTTTTACCACCAAACAAGGCTCAGGTTTAGGGCTTGGCTTATCTATCTCGCGCCAGATTGTGCAAAGCTATCATGGCAATTTACATATTGAAAATCATCCGGCTGGGGGCGTTATTGTTACCCTCACCCTACCGCGTTATCACTCGGAGTACATATGAGTCTCGCTGCAGAAGTCTGGCTATTAGATGATGATGCCAGCATTCTTGATGCCATCGCCCAAGGCCTCAGTTTAGAGGGTTGGCAGTGCCGTACGTTTAACCAACCCAGTGCCTTATTAAAAGCGCTCAAGCCACAATTTGCTGGGGTGATTTTAACCGATTTAAATATGCCGGAAATGGATGGCTTATCACTGTTAAAAGCGGTGCAGCAGTGCGATGCCGACATCCCTGTGGTGGTCTTTACCGGTTATGGTGATATCAGTATTGCCGTCAATGCTATGCAACTTGGCGCCTACAGCTTTATCGAAAAACCAGTCAATCATGCGAATTTACATAAAACCCTGCAACAAGCCGCCGAAAAGCGTCACTTATGTTTACAAAACCGCCACCTTAGCGCTCAACTAAGAGAAAGCCGCCGCGGTCGTGTGCAATTAATTGGTGATAGCCCAGCCATTAACCAAATGCGTACCTTACTCGACTTAGTGTTAGAGGCCCCTGCCGATGTGCTGATCGAAGGCGAAACCGGTAGCGGTAAAGAAATGGTAGCGCGTTATTTGCATGATAATTCTGCGCGCAGTGATCAAAACTTTGTTGCCATCAATTGTGGGGCTATTCCTGAGCAATTAATTGAAAGCGAGTTATTTGGCAGCGAAGCCGGCGCTTACACTGGTGCCGATAAAAAACGCATCGGTAAATTTGAGTTTGCCAATGGCGGCACCTTATTTTTAGATGAAATTGAGAGTACGCCATTAAGTGTACAAATCCGCCTACTGCGGGTGTTAGAAGAGCGTAAAGTGACCCCCCTTGGCAGTAATCACAGTATTTCACTCAATATCCGCGTGGTTGCCGCGACGAAAACCAATTTAGCGCAGCTCAGCCAGCAAGGCGACTTTCGGCTGGATCTGTATTACCGTTTAAATTTACTGCATGTGGCAATTCCGCCGTTGCGGCAACGCCGCCAAGATATTCCGCTGTTATTTAAACACTTTGCCATGCTGGCCGCCGCTCGCTACCACAAACCGGTATTACCGCTAAATCAACTACAACTGGATAGCTTATTATCGCACCCTTGGCCGGGTAATGTGCGCGAGCTGCGCAATCTCGCTGAACGCTATGTATTACTTGGCCCAGAAGCCGCCTTTCTGCAACAAGGTTTGCCACTCGCCGATACCATTGGCAGCGCCATGGGCTTAAGTGAGCGCGTGGCCTTTTTTGAGCAAATGCTGATAGAAGAAGCGCTGAATGCGACCAAAGGCAGTATTAAAGAGACCATGCAAGCACTTAACCTGCCCCGCAAAACACTGTACGACAAAATGCGAAAATATGGCCTGCTGCGTAGCCAGTTTAAAGATGAAGACAGCGCTGAACTCGACGATTGAGCCTGCCGACAAATGGGTGGTTATCCACCCATTTGCGTGAAACAAGGTTTCACTTACCACCCAAAAACACCCACATAAAAAATTAAACCACTGATAGTAAACGATTATAATTATGGCAACCTTCTTGCTATTCCATTATTGCCTAAAACTATAAATATTGATGATGAGGTAATAATGCAACAGGTAAATTCTCTCCGCTTTGTAAAGACACTCGTGTTAACGCCAACGCTGTTAGTTAGCACTGCGCTATCAGCTAATACCGTCACGCTACAGATGCCAAGCGTTACGGTGTATGGCAAAGCTGAAGTGCAGCTCGCCCACACTGATAAAGGCATTATGCGCTATACCGCTGAGGGCACCCAGCTGGATATGCCATTTAGCCGCTTTGGTTTACGTGGCGAACAGGTATTGAATGAACATATCACCGCTTTTTTTACCTATGAAGTGGATGTCCGTGGCTTTGATGAAGCCAATACCCAAAGTCCCTTCTCGGCTCGTAATACCTTTATTGGTATTAAGGGTAATTTTGGTCAGCTAATTGCTGGGCGTAACGACACCCGTTTAAAAACCAGTGAAGGCGGCGTAGATTTATATAATGAAACCAGTGGTGATATCGCGCAAATCTTACCAGGGCAAGATCGACTCGGTGATAGCCTCACTTATATTTCACCCAAATTTGCCGGATTGGAACTGTCAGCTACCTATGTGCTGGGGCAAGATAATGAACGCCAAGCAGGTAAAGACGGTATTGCCTTAAGCCTAGCTTATGGTGATCGTGCATTAAAATCGCAACCTTACTACCTTACCCTAACTCGTGCGCAAAGCCTAAATGGCCTAGACGCGACGCGCTTACTGGCCCAATACCAACTGGGCGGCTTTACCTTAGGTGGCCTGATCCAGTACAGTGAGCAAAGCGAGGGCGAGCGTAAAGGCACAGGTGGCTATCTAAGCCTGCAATATGCCTTTGATAACTGGCGCCCTAAAGTACAATTAGGTCGTGATAATTCAACATTACGCCAAACTACTGCAGCTAATCACTACACCGCGGGAGTGGATTATCTTTTTAGTAGCCAAAGCAAAGCGTATTTTTATGTCACGCAACTTGAGTTAACAGATACCCGTGATACCTCTATGGCCTTAGGCCTACAGTATCGGTTCTAGGAGCTAAGCCATGACAACAACAGCGCAAAAAACACCTTGGTTCGCATTACTGCTTGGCCCGGCTTTTATGGCATTAACCCTTCTGACCAGTGCCCCTTTTGGCATGAGCCAAGAGAGTTGGTTGGTGGTGGGCCTTACCTTTTGGATGGCCAGCTGGTGGATCAGCGAAGCGGTGCCTATCCCTGTTACTTCATTTCTGCCACTGGTTGTTGCACCTTTACTGGGGTTAAATACCCTCAGTGCTGTTGCACAACCCTATGCCCACCCGCTGATTTTTCTGTTTTTAGGGGGCTTTATCATCTCTATCGCCATGGAGCGTTGGTCATTACACAAACGGATTGCCTTGCATACCATGTTGTTAGTAGGTAGCAAACCCAGCCAACAAATTGGCGGCATTATGCTGGTCACGGCCTTTTTATCTATGTGGATGTCGAATACCGCAACAACCGTTATGATGTTGCCTATCGCGCTGTCTATTATGCAACTGCTTAAGCAGGATAACGACGATAGCCAATTCGCAAAAGCGCTACTGTTGGCAATTGCCTATGCCGCCTCTATCGGTGGTCTGGCAACACTGATTGGTACACCACCTAATGCGCTGATGGCTGCGTTTTTGGCGGATAACTATGATATTCATATTGGCTTTGCCCAATGGATGATGGTTGGCCTACCGCTAAGTATCGTCATGCTAGGACTGTGTTGGTTATGGCTAACCAAAGCTGCATATCAGGTAGATAACATTGCCGCGATAGAAACAAAAAGCTTATTCCGCGATCAACTTAGCCAACTTGGTGGCATGCAACGAGGGGAAAAAGCGGTACTAGCGATCTTTTCACTCACTGTATTTTTTTGGATCTTTAATAGCTATATCGTGAAGTTAACAGGATTACCCCTGAACGATACTATTATCGCCATGGCAGCAGCCTTGCTATTATTGGTTCTACCGCTAGATCGTAAAAATACCCGCATTCTAACTTGGGAAGAAACCCATAAACTGCCTTGGGGTATTTTAATGCTGTTCGGCGGTGGTTTAAGTTTGGCGGCATTGATTACCAAAAGTGGTTTGGCGAGCTTTATTGCCGATCAGGTGATTTTGTTAGGTGATGTCCCATTTTGGGTGATGATCTTAGTGGTTACTGCCGTCATAGTATTCTTAACCGAAGTCACCAGCAACACGGCAACTGCCGCAGGCTTCTTGCCGCTGTTAGCCCCTGTTGCACTCGCCATGTCTGGCACACCACTGACGTTAGTGATCCCGGCCGCCATTGCCGCTAGCTGCGCCTTTATGATGCCGGTGGCTACGCCACCCAATGCCATCGTGTTTTCATCTGGACAATTGAAAATCGCCGATATGGCCAAAGCCGGCTTTGCGCTAAATATTATTTCTGTTGCTATTGTTAGCATAATCACACTAACCCTAGCCCGCTGGGTATTCGCTTTTTAAACAAACTGCGCATGTTAACCGCCGAGTTAGCATGCGCAATTTCCCTATCTTTGCTATACTGCGCCCCACTTTTTAATAATGGGTAAAGTAACCAATGCGTGTAGTTATTCGCTTGTTTTTTCGGCTAATCCGTCTGATTCTCACCCCTTTTATGCTCTTAGCCGAATGGCTAACCACCCCCAAAGCGATTAGTCGCAGCGCGGCTCAACAAGCCGAGATAGATAACGCCTGCAAACAACTGGCGTTATACCAATTTAAAGCTTGTCCATTTTGTATTAAGGTACGTAAAGAAATGGCGCGGCTTGGCCTTAACATTGAAAAACGCGATGCCCAGCATAACGCGCAGTATCGAGCAGAATTAGCCGCACAAGGTGGCAAAATCAGCGTACCCTGTTTACGCATTACAACAGGCTCAGCTGACGCGACTGAAGTACAATGGCTCTATGAATCAGCCGATATTATCCACTATCTACAGCAACGTTTTGGCGCTAACTAGCTAGCGCCATATACGGATAAATATTTACCACGCACTACACCGAGAAAGCAGCCAATAACAGCGCAATAAAGCCCAGTAAAAAAGCCACTGCGACCCAATTAGGCAAACGCCTAACTGGCTTAGCAACCGCATTTTGACCGGAAATTAAATCGACAAAAACACTGCCTTTTTCCGGATCAAACTTAGTGACAGCCATTACTTTACCAGTTTATTAGCCTCTCACTGGCGCGGATGTTGATACGCCTACGTCTTTTTTAAAAAACAATACCATCAAATAAACAAGCGCCAAGGGTGGCATAATACAGAGAAATACACCAAGCAGCCCCGCTAAAATCGGCTTTTCTGTTTTACGACGGCCAAGATAATAACTCAGTACACCTACTACCAGTACAAATACGAACATGATTTGTCCAACTAGCGTAGCATTGATATTCATATAAACTCTCCTTGTGATATGTAACAAGGGCATTAAAGCCCTCAATAAAGTATTAATAAAAAATATAAAATCTTACCCTTGTGAACGTAGCAAGGGGCCAAGCCTTTAAATTACACAGTTTATTAACTGCCTGTACCAATATTACGCTTTTTCATGTAAGCACGCAAACCGGCTGCACCTAAATCCTTAGACTTTTGCAAACCTGCAAATACGCCTTGTTGATCTTCTGCTTTGCGATGTTGTCCCTCGCAGCCGTTTGCCACTGCAGAATTCTCTATCACTATCGCGGTTTAGGCTAGGTAAACCGACGCGGGCCGCGAAGCAGCGTTTTGAGGGTACTTGTTAGCTTTGAATTTCATGATATGTAGCATTTGGAAAAAGCTCTTGGCAATGCGCTATAACATTAGTAATAAAATTTCTCGAAATCCACATATCATAAGCATTACCGCCCTGACTAAAGAGTGTTAAACAACGGCCTGCTCTCTGCAATTTAACAATATCATTTTTTTTAATCGACTTACCACCGAGCGTTGTCGCTCTGGAAAACAAGGTTTGTCTAATGACGACTACTTCACCCAAGTCTTCAATTATTGCTGTTGGCGTATTAAATTTAGCGGAACGATGCAACCAGAAAACTAAGCCAGTTGAAAGCAAAGCCAACAGAAAAAGATAAAAATTGAACGATGTCACAAAAACTCCTTTTAAATGCTAACGCCCGCTACAAACGCGAGCAACTTATTGCAAATCGAGCGCCGCAGGCGCGTTGTGCTGGCGATTATTAGAGCTCACAGCTTGATGACTGCCAACATATCTTCACCCTCTTCATCCAAACCCACTTCCTGAAAGCCAAAACTCGAGTAGAAATCTTTAGCTACTGGGTTTTCAGGGTCATAGCAAATTTCTATTTCTTTTACTTTGTCACTGGCTTTGATTTCATTCAGCGCCAAATTTAGCGCAGCTCTACCAATGCCAGTTTTTTGATAGCGTTGATCCACCATAAAACGCCAGATAGACACTTTTTCAGGCGTTTCAGAAACCCACATGAAAAAACCGACAGGCTTATCGTTTTGATAGATCGCTCTGCAAGTATGCCCTTGGCAATAATGTGATTCAACCAATGACCACATATTACTCGCAACATACTCCTGCTGCTCATCCGTGACATCTAAGTCACATACAGCTTCATAATTTGAACTTGTAACTTCTTCCAGTGTGATACTCATAACTTTCCTTAGCTCTAACGTTTGGTTAAGGATCGGGCTTTAGCCCGCCCCAGTGAGCGAAGCGAGCGATTTGAACCATTTGTTACCAGTTGGTAGTCAGGAAATCAAAGCGCATGTTGTGATATATGCTTTGCTATCTCTACTATTGCTGTTTTGCCAGTGAACTCAAACTTCACTTTTCCTACAGCGGATAGGTAGATCTCCAGCTCGGAGTCAAGATCAAAGGTACCTGAGGTTTCCACCGAGTAAGCAACAATGTTTTTGTAAGGGATGGATGTAAAATCTTTTTTGCTGCCAGTTAGGCCTTGCACGTTTACAGCAATTATGCGTTTACTGGTGAAAACTACGCCATCGCGCATAGACTTGTATGAATCGATGATTTTCTCGTTCTCTAGCAATAGCGCAGTTACAATTTCTGCGTATTCGCTGTTTTGTTTAAGCTTGAAGAATCCTTTGTTATTGAAGTCGATCATATTTATTCCTTGTTCTGCTATCGCCCGCCACAAACGCGAGCAACTTGTTGCGAGTCGTGCCGCAAAGCGGCGTTTTGGTGGCGCTTGTTAGCCTCCATGCTTGACCTCTAGCTTTGCATTATCAAATAAAGTAACAAAGCCTTTCTCTTCAGATAGCTTCAAGAAAACTGACAAGCCTATTTCATTAATCTCACTTGGAAACTTCTGATAACCGGTTTTAACTGAAAAATTCAGTTTGCCGGATTTTTCATCCTGAATAATTTGTTGGGTTGCGCTAAAGTTTTTTACCGCTTCATCTGACAGTTTTAGAGTGTACTCAGTCTTTCCAGCTGACTTTGAGAAAAAACCGGCCACCGGTGCAATTTTTTCTTGGCGAAGCAAAATCAACGGAAACTTAAATTTTCTCATACCTTTTGCAGTAGTTAGTTCAAGAGCCAATTCAGTACTCTCTACGTCTATTAGAACGGGCTCATCGACCTGTATTTTTGCCCTAAGAACCTGAGGATTAATGTTTACAAAGTCATCTTTACCAAATGAACGAAACTCGAGCATTGTGCCAAGCGGGACACTAGCGCAGCTGCTTAATAAAAAAATAATTATAATCAAAGAAAATCTTGCCATAGAGACCATCCTTGTTTTTAAGGCTAACGTATTGCTAATTGGCTGCCGTAGCGCAGTATAGGCAGTTCAGTGGAGGCCATGTTGCTTGTGGCCAGAACGAAATTAAGCAATAACTTGTTATGCATTTACTTTAATCTTTGGCACTTTAAGTCGCATACACAACAGAACCAGTAAACCGCACATTAAACCATTAGCTAAAGAACCGCTTAGGCCTAAATTTACGAAAATCGGCTTTATCAAAAGAGTACTGAATACAACAGGAATGAACAATATTGCCACCCATTTGAAGCTTACATATAACTGGATGGGTTTAGCGCATTTTGGGCAAACTTTAGATTTGCCAAATTTGTTCATTTCTTTAGAGAATACGCTGACTGATTCGAAACAATGTGGACACTTCATGTGTTACCTCCTTGTAAGTGCGCCCATTTAAGGGGCTAAAAACTGTTTACTATAACGTTAAGCAAAGCGAAACCGAGCAAAATGTTAGCAGTCCCGCTTTAGATTCTTGTTAAATGCTTAGTCACTAAAGCTAAACAAATTACTCTTCTTTATTAGAGGTTTAAGACTTTCAACTGCACCATTATTTTTATGATAAAGGATATAAGTGAAATCCCATGTTTCTGCTAATACTGCATTTAACGAAGGAATAATAATAGTCGTGAAATTCATTTGCCCTCTATTCATATCTTCTTCGTAGGTGGGCAAATATTTATCCAAGTCTTCAAGTTTATCAATGGTCTCGTTTTCTAAATTAACTGCGTACAATTCATATTCTGAATGTAGCAACCTCACTAATTGATTAAACCTTTGCCATTCAGATTCTGTTACTTCATCTAGCTTATAACACTCTTCTCGACATAGCCAACCACCCCATAAGGAAATGAATTCCTGAGAAAACTCTTCCCTTACTTCCCAATCATCAAAATACTCAGAGATCATAGAAACACCTAACACCTGACTATTGTGCGCTGCGAAGCAGTGTCACAGCCAAACTTGTATGGCGCAATAAGTCCTTTGTTATGTAACAACTTCATTTGAAACAAATTTTTTCCTCGTTAAGAATAGCGTGATAAGTAATGCAGCACCAAGAATAGTTCCTATTGGAAAGACAAAAATAGCAAAACCAGAAATGATTACTGAAAACCATACAATCCATCTAGCTCGGTAATGTAAAGCGGCAATTGATATAATTAATAACGCGATACTAGGAATAATTAAACCAACTCCGAACAAGGTAAGAATGCTACCTTTTCGGCGTTCATCTGCGCTAACTTGTGTTTCTTTTGGTTCAAAGAGTGAGATTGATTGATATTCCGAATACATTGAGAATGCAGTAGTTGCAAGACCAATCGGCAAGACCAACGATAACAAAACAGCAACAATGGCAATATATTTACCAATAACTTCCTTTTTCAAACCTGTAATCCTCGATTAGTTACATAACGCCCGCCACAAACGCGAGCAACGTGTTGCGAGTCGACCGCCCAACGGGCGCGTTTTTGATAGCGATTGTTATGCATACTTAACTCTGAACACCCTTTTCTTGGTGTATATATAGCAAGATTTTTTCTAAGGAATAAAAGAGTAAATATAAAACAACGTTCAGCCCAAGAATTACAACCATCCATATATAGCCTTGATCACCTGAAGTATATTCAATACCAAGTTCAAAATGATGCTCACGGTTTGATCGAACTAAAAACCAGTTTGCTGACATTGAAAAAAGCAGCGCAATACCAAGCCAAACTGTTGATATAATTCTATATTTATAAACAATAGCTCTAATTTTCTCTTCTTTCATAAAGCACTTCCCTTAGATAGGCATAACACTTTCCATAACCGGCTTGTGGCGCTCTTCCACAAATCCGGTTCATGGTTTTGTTATGTCGCTATTCTTCGTATACTTATATTCACAAGATACAACCGCTCCACACAAGCCACTGAATGCAAGCAGAGAAACAGCACTAACTATGCTCCATATACTTCCAATAATAGCAATACCACTATTGTCTGGAGTGTTGAAAGACATTGTTGCTCCACCTAAATCTTTAGTTATGGCCTCCGAGCCGAGAAATGGGATTGCTAGAATTAAAAAAATCGTTAATAAAAACAAAAGGTAACTCAATATACCTATCAATCTAGTGGCGAATAATAAAGGTTTCAAATTTTCAGATTTTAAATTTGAGTACGGATAAAATTTCATTAAAAATCCCTTTTTTAGTTAAAAATACGGCTGGTTGCCATGATGACATAACAACTTATTAGTTTGGAACGCCCACGCTTTCCAGCCATGTAAACGCCCTTCCATCTTTTGTAAAAAAATAACACTATCTAATAACATACCGTAAATCAACAGATTTTTTGGCGTGATACAGAAACATCACGGAGAAAGCGCGGTTTTACCTCGCAATCTACTTGCTAACAATTAATTCATCATAAGCTGTATAGAAATACATTTATCGTTATTTTTAAACGTGCCTTTTTTTGCTAACTCAAAAATCCATTATAAAAAAACGGGGCTAGGCCCCGTTTTGGAAAATAAGCGTAACGCTTTATGTTGTAACGCTTAGCTTAAACTCACCTTGATCTGGCTAACCACCGCTAAAGCTTTTGCGGTAGCATCTTCTACCGTATCGGCTAAGGCTAGGGCTACGCCCATACGGCGTTCGCCTTGTACCTCGGGCTTACCAAAAATTCTAAACTCGGTGTCGGGGTTAGCTAAGGCTTGGGCTAAACCGGCATATTGAATACTTTGGCTATGGCCTGGTACCAGCAATACCGCGGAGGCGGCTGCGCCATATTGTTTAATTTGCGGAATAGGCAAGCCTAAAATAGCGCGGGCGTGCAGCGCAAACTCGCTTAGTTGTTGTGAGATTAAGGTCACCATGCCGGTATCATGTGGTCTGGGGGAGACTTCACTAAACCAAACGTCATCGCCCTTAATAAACAGCTCTACCCCAAACAGGCCTTTACCGCCAAGTGCTGTCACCACGGCTTTGGCATAGGCTTCGGCTTGTTGTTGTGCTTGAGCAGACATAGCTTGTGGTTGCCAGCTCTCGCGGTAATCGCCTTTTTCTTGGCGGTGACCGATTGGCGCACAATATTGAATACCGGACACTGAATTTATCGTTAACAAGGTAATTTCGTAGTCAAAGTCGATAAAGCCTTCCACGATAACGCGGCCTTTGCCAGCACGACCGCCCTCTTGCGCATAAGCCCAAGCGGCTTCTAAGTCAGCCTCAGAACGCAGTACGCTTTGACCTTTACCCGACGATGACATAATGGGCTTTACCACACAGGGGTAACCAATGGCGGCCACGGCGGCTAAAAAGCCCGCTTTGTCTTCGGCAAACTGGTAAGGTGAGGTTTTTAATTTGAGGTCTTCGGCAGCTAACCGGCGAATACCTTCGCGGTTCATGGTCAAGTTAACCGCTTTGGCGCTTGGTACAACATTAAAACCAGCATCTTCTAGCTCGATCAAGACTGAGGTAGCAATCGCTTCTAACTCCGGCACAATCAGAGCCGGTTTTTCGGTAATCACTAACTGACGCAACGCCGCATTATCCAGCATCGACATCACTACTGCTTTGTCGGCCACTTGCATGGCTGGAGCATTCGGGTAACGATCAACCGCAATCACTTCGCAGCCATACCGCTTTAATTCAATACATAATTCTTTGCCAAGCTCGCCTGCACCTAATAATAAAACCTTGGTGCTACTAGCGGTACCTGGAGTGCCTATTACTGTACTCATTTTACTTTCACCATTGGTCGCTCAGGGTGGCTCCAATCAACATGGAAGGTTTTGCCTTTGGCTTTATCGGTGCGCTCAAACGTATGAGCACCAAAAAAGTCACGTTGGCCTTGCAGTAAGTTAGCAGGCAGTACTGCGGTGCGATAGGCATCGTAATAACTTAAGGCTGAACTTAAGGCGGCTACCGGAATACCGGCTAACGAGGCATTGGCCACGGCTTTACGCCAATTTTGTTGATACACCGAAATTTGCTTAGAAAAGAACGGATCGAGCAGCAAATTTTCTAGCTCATCGTTGCGCTCATAGGCTTCGGTAATAGATTGTAAAAATACCGCACGAATAATACAGCCGGCGCGCCAAATTTTCGCAATTTCGGCAAAGTTTAACTGCCAGCCATGTTCATCGGCGGCGGTTTTCATTAAATGGAAGCCTTGTGCATATACACAAATTTTGGCGCAGTACAAAGCATCGTGCAGTGCTTGAATAATCTCGGCTTGTTGGGCTTCGCTATACAAGTTTTGGGCGGGGCCGGCTAACACGGTCGCTGCTTTTACCCGCTCGGCTTTTAAAGCAGAGATAGAACGCGCATATACCGCTTCGGCAATAGTGGGGGCTGGGCTACCTAATTGCAGGCTGCTTACCGCTGTCCACAGGCCGGTACCTTTTTGGCCTGCCTTATCCATAATCACATCTACCAGCGGTAAACCGGTTTCGCTATCTTTGGTGGCTAGCACTTCGGCGCTAATCCCCATTAAGTAGCTGTTTAAGGGGCCTTGGTTCCAGCGTTTAAAAATCTCGGCAATAGCGGCTGCGGTCATACCCAGCACGTCCCGCATCACTTGATACACTTCGCAAATCAGCTGCATATCGGCATATTCAATACCGTTGTGTACCATTTTAACGTAATGGCCTGAGCCACTTGGCCCAATGTAAGCGGCACAAGGCTCGCCTTCTTTTACGGGGTTACCCGGCTCGAAACGCTCTATTGGCTTGCCGGTGGCGGGATCTACTTTCGCGGCAATGGCTTGCCACATCGGTTTAATGCGCGTCCAAGCATAAGGATCGCCGCTTGGCATCAGTGATGGACCAAAGCGCGCCCCTACTTCACCGCCAGAAACGGCGGTTGAGAAGAAAATAAATTTACCTTCGTAGCTTTTTTCCCGCGCCACGGTATCGGTCCACAGGCTGTTACCGGTGTCGACAATAATATCGTCAGCTTGAATACCCGCATCAATCAGCTTGTGACAAACATCATCAACGGCTTTACCGGCGGGAATAGACAGAACAATCAGGTGGGGGGCAGAAAGACGGGACAATAATTCAGTATAAGAGCTACAACCTATAACGCGGGGTGGCTGCTCTCCCCGCTCAGCGGTATCTTGTGCGAGCACCGCTTGCAGTTTTTGGTGATCAAGGTCAAAAGCCGCAACCCGATAACCATTATCTGCCAAGTTCAGAATAAGGTTTTTGCCCATTACTCCGGCCCCAACAAAGCCGATATCACACAAAGGTGTGTTGTCTGTCATCTGACGATCCTTAACGCGTTTAAAAAGTGCTCGCTAGCGACGGGCTTAGCTAGCACGGGTCGTAAAATGGCCGGCATTATATACGTAAACCGCATCCAGATGCGAGCTTGCCAGCACGACTAGGTCAATTCTTGCCAAACCGACAAACTATGCGCAGTTTGTAACCAGCGCTGTTCTTGAATTGGCTCGCTGGGGATTAGCCCATCGTTTACTGCA
This sequence comes from Alishewanella sp. d11, assembly GCF_049390205.1. GTDB lineage: Bacteria > Pseudomonadota > Gammaproteobacteria > Enterobacterales > Alteromonadaceae > Alishewanella. The sequence goes on from NZ_CP186547.1 coordinate 63,501, forward strand.
GTATCAAACACCAGCTGCTTCAGCGCACCGGGTAAGTTCACCGTATTATTTTTGGCTGAGCCATTGAGAATAATAAACAGCGAGCGTTGCAGCGTCCGGTTTTCAATCTGCAGCATACAGCAGGCCAATTCGGCATGATGCCAGTCTTGCTCTTTCATTTCGGTGCCATCGGCCAGATACCACGATACCTGATGTTTGTCGCCATGCCGCTGGTAGTGATCATCCAGCAAACTAAGCTGCTGCAAACACGCGAATTTTTTTCTAAGCGCCAGCATTTGTTTAACAAACTGCAAAAATTTATGCGCGGGGCCATCTAACTGCCAGTTTAACCAAGAAATGGCATTATCTTGGCAATACGCATTGTTATTGCCATGTTGGGTCTGGCTTAACTCATCGCCGCCTAACCAGTGGATCATGCCTTGGCTTAACAGCAAGGTCGCCACTAAATTGCGTTTATGTTGATAACGGGCGTTTAAAATCGCCGGATCTGAGCTAGGGCCTTCCACGCCATGATTAACACTTAAATTGTGGCCATGGCCATCGCGGTTTTCTTCGCCGTTTAACCAGTTATGCTTTTGTTGATAACTCACCAGATCGTGCAAGGTAAAGCCATCGTGATAACACAGATAATTGACACTGCAACTGGCTGGTTTGTGGTGTTTTTGGAAAATATCGCGCGAGCCGAGTAAGCGGGTGGCTAAATCGGGTAACACGCCCTGATCACCGCGCCAAAAGCCACGGAAGGTGTCGCGGCATTTGTCATTTAATTCCGACCAATGCGCTGGAAATTGCCCTAAATGATAACCAAAAGGGCCAACATCCCAAGGTTCGGCAATTAACTTCGCTTGGCTAATAATCGGATCTTGCGCGATGATCTGAAAGAACGCGGCATAAGGGTTAAACCTTTTGTATTCGCGCCCTAAGGTCACGGCCAAATCAAAACGAAAACCATCAACCTGCATCTCCGTCAACCAATAACGCAGTGCATCTAGTACCATTTTTTGCATCATCGGATGCGAGACATTTAAGGTATTGCCACAGCCAGTAAAGTTGCAATAATTTTGATAATCAGCAATTTCACCGTGGGCATGAAATAAGTAATATTGCCGATTGGCTAAGCCACGAAAACTTAATACTGGGCCATCATCGCCAGCTTCTGCAGTATGGTTAAACACCACATCCAAAATAACCTCTAGGCCATGCTGATGTAAGGTGCGTACCAAGGTTTTAAACTCAGTTACCGCATCTTCGTATTGATAACGTGGCTCAGGGGCAAAAAAGCCAACAGGGTTATACCCCCAGTAATTGGTTAGCTTTAACCCGCTTAAACGGGGTTCAGCCATAAAGGCGGTAACGGGCAATAATTGAACTGTGGTAATGCCCAGCGCTTTTAAATGCGCAACAATAGCAGGGTGGCATAAGCCTAAATAGGTGCCACGCAAGTGCTCCGGCACCTCGGGATGTTGCATAGTCAGCCCTTTCACATGGGCTTCGTAAATCACTGTTTTTTCGCGCGGGATAACCGGTTTGGTAACGCCTTGCCAGTCAAACTCGTGTTGTTCTAGCACACCTTTGGCTAGCGCATAATGGCTACGATTCAGATATTGTTGCTCTTGCCATATTTGCGGCCGGTTTAAACGCCGACAATAAGGATCGAGTAAAACTCGGCTTTTATCAAAACGCAAGCCTGCATCGGGTTTGTGCGGGCCGTCAGCTTTTAACGCATACAAGGAGCCAACCGCGATACCACGGACTTGCAGATGCCAAATATCGCCAGTGCGGCCGCTAAAGGGGATTTCTGCCAATAATTCTTCGGTATCAGGCCGATACAAGCACAGCAGTAAATCTGAGGCATCTGGCGCATACACCGCAAAATTCCAACAACCTGCAGCCTGCGGAGTCGCGCCCAGCGGCGCCGGTTGCCCAACCGACATTTCCAGTAATCCCATGCCCGGTGTCATCGCTATTCCTTACTGTTTTTTTCTAAGATACAAGGTGGCCAATGGCGGTAAATCCAGCACTAAACAATATGCTTGGCCTTGATAGGCATGGGCGCTACTGTGCAAACTGGACTGCTGTACTGGGAAATTACTACCCCAATAGTGTACGCTATCGGTGTTTAAGATCACCTCGTACTCGGCCAGCTCGGCTACCCCAATATGAAAACGGCTTCTGGGGACTGGCGTAAAGTTACTGACGACATAGAGCCGCTCACCTTGGCTGTCTTCACGGTAAAAACTCAGAGTGCTGTGCGCTGCATCCTGATGATCTAACCAACCAAAACCTTTGGTATCGTAGTCTAGTTGATACAGTGGCGCACAGCGCCGATAGGTCAGGTTTAAATCACGAAAGAGCTGCTGCATACCGCGATGCTTTTCAAAATCCAGTAAATGCCAGTCTAAACTTTGATTGTGATTCCACTCGGCACTTTGGGCAAACTCTATGCCCATAAAATTCATTTTTTTTCCTGGATGGGCAAACATAAAAGCCATATAAGCGCGCATATTGGCCGCTTGTTGCCATTCATCACCCGGCATTTTTTGCAGCAAACTGCCCTTACCATGCACCACTTCATCGTGTGATAGCGGCAGTACAAAGTTTTCGTTATAAGCGTACACCATGGAAAAGGTTAAATCGCTGTGATGATACTGCCGGTAGGCCGGATCTTTACTGATATAACGCAGGCTGTCATTCATCCAGCCCATATTCCATTTAAAGCCAAAGCCTAAACCACCGGCATCGGTTGGCCGTGATACCTGTGGGAAAGAGGTCGACTCTTCAGCAATGGTCATGGCATGCGGGAATTTGCTGTAAACTTCGCGGTTTAGCCACTGAAATAAACTAATGGCTTCATAATTATGGTTACCGCCATCGATATTAGGCACCCATTCACCGGCTTTACGTGAATAATCCCAGTACAGCATAGAGGCCACGGCATCGACGCGAATGCCATCGATATGAAAATGCTCTAACCAATACAGGGCGCTAGCGACTAAAAACTGCCGCACATAGTCTTTACCAAAATCGTAAATACAGGAGTTCCAATCGGGGTGCCAGCCACGGCGTGGATCGTCATACTCATAGAGATGGCTCCCATCAAAGCGGGCTAAACCATGACCATCTTCCGGAAAGTGTGCCGGTACCCAATCTAAAATGACGCCAATTCCGGCCTGATGGCAGGCATCAACAAAGGCTTTAAATTCATCAGGGTTACCAAAGCGCGAGGTGGGCGCAAACAACCCCAGTGGCTGATAGCCCCAAGAACCATCAAATGGATGCTCCATTACGGGCATCAGTTCAATATGGGTATAGCCCATATCCAATACATAAGGAATCAGCTGCTCAGCTAGCTCGCGGTAAGATAAGGGCTGATTGTCGCCCTTTCGCCGCCAAGAACCCGCATGCACTTCATAAATGCTCATTGGCTGCTGGTAGATATTAACCTGCGGCCGTTGCTGCCAAACGCTGTCTTGCCATTGATAACGGCTATGATCGTAAACTAAAGAAGCATGTGAGGGATATTGCTCAGCATAAAACGCCATCGGATCGGCTTTATGCGGTAATACGTTGCCGTGCCCGTCTTTAATCTCAAACTTATAACGCACCCCAGCGGCAATTTCCGGCACGACTAACACCCAATGGCCACACTGGGTGCGCTCCATCGGATGGCAACGACCATCCCAGCCATTCATATCCCCAACTAGGCTTACGCTGCTGGCATTGGGCGCATACACCGCAAAACGGGTGGCATGCACTGTCTTGCCGGCAACATCCAGCGTAATTAGCTGCGCGCCTAATTGGCGGTATAAATTCTCTGGCTGCGCTTGTACGAAGTGCACGGCATAAAAGGCTTCTGCTGTAAATTGGTAAGGGTCATACAGCTTATAGTTCTGTGTGCCTTGCGATACCTGAAAATAATAGGGCGTTGGTTTACGTTTTTTCGGTAGCAGCAATTGAAATAAGCCCACACAGTTTGCATCGGCTTGCAGTTGCCCTAAACTTTTTTGGGTTTTCGCATCAAAGGCTTCGACGGCGCTAGCATGCGGTAAATAACACCTTAGCAGCAAGCCTTGTGGCTTTTCATCCTGACTATTGGCTTGCCAGCCCAATACACTAAAGGGGTTGGCACAACGGGCCTCTGCTAAAAACGTAAAATGCATTACCTTGTCCTTCTGTTATTATTTTTTGAGCCTTAATGCGCTTTTCTCAATTCAGTCAAGCTGTGCAGTAAGCTACTAATAGCGGTATTCTCGGTCCACTGCTCCAGCTCTGCACTTAATTTGCGTCGCCAGTTAGGATACTCATTGCTGGTTCCTGGCACATTGACCGGCTGCGTCATTTCCAACCAATCTTCAATTTGTAAACACAGCAGCTGGTGCGAACCTGCGGCTAAATGTTGTTGCAGCGCATAGTTAAGGGTGCGATCCATGGCCAGATGGTCAACACTGCGCGGATACTCCTGCGGTAAACGATTGTGACCATGCAGCGAATCTAAAATACGTTGCTTATTCACATGGCGTTGCCCAAAGAGCTGTTGTAGTACTGCTTCATCTCTATACAAACCTAACTGCTGGCCTAGCTTCAGATCGTCACAATGCCAAAAGCCGATAAGTGTGGGTAAATCATGGGTGCTTAAGGTGGCCATCGCTTGCTCTGGGTAATGCGCAGGCGAAATGTAACCACCGTCGGGAGCCGTTTCAAAAAAGAATACCCGATACGAATAAATGGCAAATTGCTGCAGTAATTCGCGGATCCCGTCCGGCACGGTGCCCAGATCTTCCCCAATAATAACCGCTTGTTGCCGCTGGCTTTCTAAGGCTAGGATGCCCAACAAATCCATGATGGGGTAATACACATAAGCACCGCCACCGGCATTAGCCGCAGTTTTTGGCACCCACCATAAGCGGAGTAGTGCCATAACATGATCAATCCGCAGTGCGCCGGCATGCTGCATATTGCTACGAAACAAATCAATTAACGGCTGATAGGCTTGCTGGTATAGCTGATAAGGCTTCATCGGCGGTAAACCCCAATTTTGTCCAGCTGGCCCTAACGGATCAGGCGGTGCGCCGACACTGGCATCGCGGCAGTACAATTCAGGGTTAGCCCAAATTTCGGTAGAAGCTTCACTCACGCCCACCGCTAAATCGCGATATAAGCCCAATAACATACCACTGTCTTTGGCCAGCTGCTGCGCTTCGGCTAATTGCTGCTGCGCCATAAATTGCAGGTAACAGTAAAAATCCAGCTCGCTACTGTGCTCTGCGGCAAACTGTTGCACGGCTGCGCTGTCAATGTCACGGTATTGTTCTGGCCAATTTGGCCAACCCCAATATTGGCTATCTTGTTGGTACAAAAAGCTATGCAGTGCATCATAAAGCGCTAATTGCTGTAAACTGTCGCCACCCTGTTGCTTAAAGCGCGCAAAATCTTGCTGCAAAGGTGCAGCGGCATTCACCACAAACCACTGATAAAGCTGCTTAAGTACAGGCAGCTTTAACGCCATTACAGCTGCGTAATCGACCCAATCAGCCGCCCGCTGCGCCTGTAACTTCGCCATAAAGTCTACACTTTGCACCTGTTGCTGCAGTGTGGCGCACTCAACATAGCCAGGCAGTGCCGTGACATCAAGATAAATAATATTTAACCAGCGGCGTGAAGATGGGCTATATGGGCTGGCATTATCCGGCATAGCCGGATACAGCGCATGGATAGGGTTCAGGCCAATAAAGTCGGCACCGTGTTTGGCCAAGTAGCGAATTAAGGTTTTCAAATCGGTAAAATCACCAATCCCCCAATTGCGCGCTGAGCGCAGCGCATAAAGCTGAATGGCACTGCCCCATTGTTTTTGGCGCTCAAAAGCCGTGGGCTGGAAACAGCGGCCAGGCGTAATAATCAGCTGCTGGCTCACACTTAACTCGGTATCCAACAGCGTAAAGGTTAATTGGTGATAACCAGCTGGCAGGCTGAGATCGAACTGATGTTGATACTGATGGTATTCTTCGCCATCTAACACGGCGACTTGCGTCAATTCCCCTTCTACCGGAACCAACTGCCATTGCTGTTCTTCGCCGGATTCCGTTTTCAGGCTCAAGGTAAAAGTCAAGTTCGCCAACGCCAAGGGAACTTGGATCTCTAACTGCCAGCTATCGCCAACGTCTTGCACAGAGACCGGGGCAATTACTTGCTGCCAAAAGTCCAGTTGTCGCTGTAACAATTCTTGCCGCGTTGCCGTCTCATCCGCTACGGGGTAGCCCATAGCCGCCAATAATGCCAGTTGATCAGCCGCAGCAACTTCAGTGGCATTCCCCCAAGCATCGTTAAATTGGGTTTCTATACCATTAAAGGCAATCAGTTCTGAAAGTAGCGTGGCGTCCATTGGTAATCCTTAACAAAATAAAACTATTATAACGCTAACCTGTAATAGAGCATGTTTATCTTTTGCTTTGCCCTATTTGGCAGCATGCGACTATTTATACCATGCTAAATAGGTTTAAAGGGCAATTTACCAGCAAATTTTGTTGCTTAATTACAAAAAAGGCAACATAAATGCTTTTAGGCTTGAAAATTACTGCAAATAATGTAATTTTACTACAACATGCTATCCAGTAGTTATTAGCAAAATAAGTTAATGAATACGTTTTCAATTAGTCTAGCACTTTAACAGTGGGGTTTTTATGTCAATTCGTGTTGCAATTAACGGCTTTGGCCGTATCGGCCGTAATGTATTACGTGCACTCTACGAGAGCAGTAAAAATTACGATATTAAAGTAGTTGCTATCAATGACCTGGGCGATGCGGCAATCAACGCTCATTTGTTAAAGTACGATACAGCACATGGTATTTTCGCTGCTAATGTCAGTAATGATGACAAAGCTATCTATGTTAACAATGATGAAATTCGCACCCTCAGCGTCCGTAATCCAGCCGAACTGCCTTGGGCCGAGTTACAGATTGATGTTGTATTAGAATGTACAGGCTTATTTACCGATCGTAAAACCGCTGGCGCGCATTTAACCGCCGGTGCGAAAAAAGTCATTATTTCTGCACCAGCGAAAGACGTCGATGCCACTATTGTCTATGGTGTAAACCATCAGATCATTACCCCTGAGATGAACATTATCTCTAATGCTTCTTGTACCACGAACTGCTTGGCCCCTGTGGCTAAACCCTTGTATGAAGCCTTGGGCATTGAATCAGGTTTAATGACCACTATCCATGCCTATACCAATGATCAGCGGTTAAGTGACGTTTACCATACCGATTTACGGCGTGCTCGTGCTGCTGCAATGTCGATGATCCCAACCAAAACTGGCGCAGCTGCCGCTGTTGGTTTAGTTGTGCCTGAGTTAAAAGGTAAATTTGATGGTTTAGCGGTGCGGGTGCCAACCCTTAACGTGTCCTTAGTCGACTTAACCTTTATTGCTGGTCGCGAAACCACCGCAGATGAAGTTAACGCTATCGTGCGTCAAGCAGCCGCACAAAGCCCGATGAATCAAGTCCTCGCGGTTAACGATTTACCGTTAGTGTCTGTTGATTTTAACCACAACCCCATGTCGTCTATTTTTGATGCGACGGAAACGCGAGTACTGGGCAGACTGGTAAAAGTCATGAGCTGGTATGATAATGAGTGGGGCTTTAGCAACCGTATGCTGGATAACACGGTAGAATTAATGAAATTCTAATGTCATGTTGCCGTAAATAAAGCCAGCCTTTGCTGGCTTTATGCTTTTTGCAATCAGCCATTTTTGTTTAATCAGTCTAATCGCCGAGGTCGTTGTGTCAGCTATTACTGCCCAAACGGGTTTTGCTCATCTAGAAGATTTACCCTGCTATAAACTGACTTTTGGTGAGGCATCCGCGGTGATCTCGCTGTATGGTGGGCAGGTGTTGTCTTATCAATCTAAGCCAGCGCAAGAACATCTTTGGCTATCACCCTTAGCCCGTTGGCAGCAACAACAGCCTATTCGCGGTGGTGTACCTGTATGCTGGCCGTGGTTTGGTCCTATCGCGGCTGAGCTCAATCCGCAGCAATTAACCTTACCCAATCATGGTTTGGTGCGCACACGGTTCTGGAACCTGCTAGACACGACCGTTTCTGAGGAGGCCACTACCCTACGCTTAAGTATTGCAGTTGCGGACTTCCCTTATCGTGACAGCTCGCCCTCTAGCGACAAGCACGAGCCCGCGCCGGTATTAATTCTTACCTTGTGTTTAACGGCACACAGCTTGAGTATCAATTTAACTTGCGATACCCCAATGCTGCAGCAAGCCGCTTTACATAGTTATTTTAGTATTAGTGACCTAGCCACGATTCAGTTACACGGCATAGGCACAACGTATCGAGATAAAGTAAAACAAAATGCCGAGGTTATTGCTGACAGGCCGCTGAGTTTTAATCAGGAAATTGACCGGGTTTATACCAAGCCAGCAGCATTATTACTGCTTGAAAGTACGAAACAAAAACTGGGGCTTGAGCAACAAGGCTTTGACAGTACGGTGGTCTGGAACCCAGCGGCAGAACGCAGCAAGGCGATGGCAGATTTAACCGCAGATGGCTATCAGCAGTTTGTCTGCGTTGAAACTGCCCGCTTAGGGTTAAATCAGGCCAACGCCCTTAATTTGACCCAGCTTTTGCTCCCCACTTAAGGTGGGGAGCCCATCCTAATGCCAGCTTGATTTAAATTGTACTGTCTGCATTTCGCTCTGCCCATCTGCGAAATCTAACCAGAGATCAAGCTGCCAAAGCATATCAGGATCCGAGCAAGCGCCTAAAAAAAACTCAGCCTGCCAAAGCGGTATTTCGTCTGCAGTTGTCACTGCTCGCTGACGCCACTGTAACGGAATCCGCCCCATATACATGGATACACCGCGCAACTCACCTCTTACATTTATAAGCTCGCGACCGCTGTTTAACCTCATGGTTAAAGGGGTTTCCACTGGGATTGTCGATGGGCTTATCTGTAATTGCATCGTCTCGGTTTGCAGCAATATGGCTTCACTGCTATCTTTTTGTGAAGGCTTACAAGCTGTTAGTAGCATGAATGCGACCAAAAGCCAGATCAGTCGCTGGCGGGAATTACAAGAACAACACATCTAACCGTCATCATTAATTTAGGAGCTAAGCCGCCAGTTTAGCCTGAAATAGCCTAAATAAACCAGCGCCATGCTGAATTGAACACAAATTAAGCAGCGACTTTGTTCTACATCATAAAATGGGCGGCTTTGCCTATCTTTTATGGGGTAAAACTCGTATCATTTGAAGCAAATATAGTAAACGTGATCCGGCAAGATGCCACTTTTTGTCGATGACGATTACTTATAACAAGAAGGGCCACCTTGTGGTGGATTTTTAGTAACCAGCAAAAACTGCAGCGGAACTCAACATGAGCCAGACCAAACCGTTAAATGTTGAATACAACTATAGCGTTGTCCGCCTCTTTGCCATCACTACCGTATTATGGGGTATTGTTGGTATGGTGGTGGGTGTGTTAATTGCAGCCCAGTTATACTGGCCGGCGCTTAACTTTGATACTCCTTGGCTGACCTACAGCCGTCTTCGTCCTTTACATACCAATGCGGTAATTTTCGCTTTTGGTACCAGTGCGTTATTCGCAACCTGTTATTACATCGTACAACGCACCTGTCAGGTACGCTTGTTTGCAGAAAAGCTGGCAATGTTCACCTTTTGGGGCTGGCAAGTCGTAATTGTTGCTGCAGCCATAACTTTGCCAATGGGCTTAAGCCAGAGCAAAGAGTATGCAGAACTTGAGTGGCCAATTGATATTCTGATTACCATTGTATGGGTGTGTTTCGCTATTGTATTTTTTGGTACCTTAGCCAAACGTAAGACCAGTCATATTTATGTGGCTAACTGGTTCTATGGCGCTTTCATTATTACGGTTGCTGCGTTACATATCGTTAATAGCATGGTTATTCCTCTGAATTTTGGGAAGTCCTACTCGATCTATGCGGGCGCCGTTGATGCAATGGTTCAGTGGTGGTATGGCCATAATGCCGTAGGTTTCCTGTTAACGGCAGGTTTCTTAGGTATGATGTATTACTTCGTACCTAAGCAGTCTGGTCGTCCGGTATATTCTTACCGTTTATCTATCGTCCACTTCTGGGCATTGATCGCCTTATATATCTGGGCTGGTCCACACCACTTACACTACACTGCCCTGCCAGATTGGACTCAATCGCTTGGTATGGTGATGTCGGTTATCCTGTTTGTACCAAGCTGGGGCGGTATGATTAACGGTATCATGACGCTGTCAGGCGCATGGCACAAACTGAAAACTGACCCTATCTTACGTTTCTTAATTGTTTCACTGTCTTTTTACGGTATGTCGACGTTTGAAGGTCCAATGATGGCAATCAAGTCAGTAAACGCATTATCACACTACACTGACTGGACCGTAGGCCACGTACACTCAGGTGCGTTAGGTTGGGTAGCCATGATTTCTATCGGTGCTATGTACCACCTGATCCCTGCTGTTTATAACAAAGATGGCATGTACAGCTTAAAGCTGATCAATACCCACTTCTGGTTACACACTATTGGTGTAGTGCTTTACATTGTTGCCATGTGGATCAGCGGTATTATGCAAGGCATGATGTGGCGCGCAGTTAACACTGACGGTACTTTAACCTACAGCTTTGTGCAAAGTCTGGAAGCCTCCATGCCATTCTACCTGATGCGCTTTATTGGTGGTGTATTCGTGGTAGCCGGTATGTTAATCATGGCTTACAACGTTTATAAAACGGTAAGTAGTAAGCACCCTGCGGCTCAACCCGTAGCGGCTGCGGCGTAAGGAGACTGACGATGCAAAAGAATCATCATGAAAAAGTCGAGAAAAGCGTTGGCTTACTAGGCGTCTTAACTATTGTTGCCATCAGTTTCGGTACCCTGGTTCAAATAACGCCATTGATGTTTATGGAAGAAACCACGCAACCAATCGATGGTTTAAAACCTTACACTGCTTTGCAGATGGAAGGACGCGATATCTTTATCCGTGAAGGTTGTACTAACTGTCATAGCCAAATGATTCGCCCTTTCCGTGCCGAAGTTGAACGTTACGGTCATTACTCTGTTGCCGGTGAAAGCGTGTGGGAACATCCGTTCCTGTGGGGCTCTAAGCGAACTGGTCCTGATCTGGCTCGCGTAGGCGGCCGTTATAGCGATGATTGGCACTATGCGCATATGATGGACCCGCGCTCAGTGGTACCACAATCAAATATGCCAGCGTACCCTTGGTTAGATAAAAATGTACTGGATGGCAAATACACCGCCAGAAAGTTGGAAATTTTCCGTAGTTTTGGTGTGCCTTATACCGACGAAGATATCGCCGGTGCTGCTGATGCAGTAAAGGGCAAAACTGAAATGGACGCCTTGATTGCTTACTTGCAATCACTTGGCACCGCATTGAAGTAATGACTATGGAATTTGCAACACTGCACAGTATTTTGACCTTGATTCTGTTCGTTTCGTTCGTTGCTTTTGTTATCTGGGCTTACAGTAAAAAACGTAAGTCTGATTTTGAAGAGGCAGCAAACTTGGTCTTTGATGACGAACCTGAGTCAGGAAAACAATCTTCTAAACGGGAGTCGGAGCATGAGTAGCTTCTGGAATCTTTGGATTTGGGTACTAACCATACCAGTATTGGTTTTATGTGTAGTCCTATTATTGTGGAACCTAAAAAATTATGTGGGCGTGCCGGAAGATCAGCCGACAGACCACGAAGTTGATGGCTTAAAAGAGTTGAATAATCCGCTACCAAAATGGTGGACTTATATGTTCTTTGCCACCTTGATTTGGTCGGTTTTCTATCTAGCCGCTTACCCAGGCTTAGGTAATTACAAAGGCTTTTTAGGCTGGACTAGCTCGAACCAAGGGATTAAATCTTTGGAAGAGTCGCGTCAGGCGGTTGAATTAGCCCGAGCGGAAGGCCGCCATGTAGCGCTAGATGTGGAAAATGCTAAGGCTGATGAAGTCTATGGCCCTGTGTTTCAACAGTTTGCGCAGCGTGATGTGTTAGATCTGGCCTATGACGCTGAAGCGTTAAAGATCGGTCAACGCTTATATTTGCAAAACTGTGCACTGTGTCACGGTTCAGATGCACGTGGTCAACGTGGCTTTCCTAATCTGACAGACAATGACTGGCTATACGGCGGTTCAGCTGAGAAAATTAAGGAAACCTTGTTGTATGGTCGTAAAGCTGCCATGCCTGGTTGGGAAGCTGCTTTAGGTGACCAAGGTATTAAAGAAATGACGGCTTATGTACTGCAACTATCTGGCCGTGCTGTAAATGAAAAAGATGCCGAAGCGGGTAAAGCTAAATTTGGGATGTGTGCGGCCTGTCACGGTGTAGATGGTCGCGGCAGCGTAGCGCACAATTTACCTTTTGGCGCACCTAACCTGACTAACAACATCTGGTTATATGGCGGCTCTGCCGCAGCAATTGAAGAAACCTTACGCCATGGTCGTTATGGTGTGATGCCAGCCTTCAAAGATACGCTGGGTGAAGATAAAGTTCATATCTTAACCGCTTATGTGTATCGTTTAGCAAATCCGGAAGATCTGCGATAAGCGCTTTGCTAACACAGCGGTGAGCAATCTGATAAACTCTAAGCCCCGAAAGGGGCTTAGTTTTATGGTTACATAAAAGAGGTAATTTATGCAGGAAGATACCAAACCTTGGTATAAGTATGTGTGGCCTTGGGTATTAATCGCCATTCCGGTGATCACCGCGTTAAAAGCCGTGCATACTGTTGTTGTTATGCAACAGCACAAACCTGAGATGGTAATTGATGATTACTATAAGGCTGGCAGAACCATTAATTTGCAATTAGCCAAATACCGTGAAGCCGCTTTACGCAATTTAGATGCACATATTTTAGTGGCTGGTAACCGCGCGGTTATTCGTTTCGCAGAAAACGCCGTATTAGGTGACAGTATTCATTTAGACTTTTACCACCCAACTTTAGGTGATCGCGACTTTGCGGTAGATGCCGAGCGTAGTGGTGAGCTTTTGTATGTGGCTACCCTACCCTTAACGCCGAATGGTCGTTGGCGCTTAACGGTTACTGATGATTCTCAAGAGTGGCGTTTAAAAGCGAACTTAACCTTGCCGGCCGAACAAGAAATTAAACTAGGCTACTAAAAGGATTGGGCCTTGAGTGCAGTTAAGTGCTTCCATTGTCATGAGCCTGTTTTAACAGGCGATCGCTTTACTTCGCAGCTTGATAACCAACCACAGCATTTTTGTTGTGCGGGTTGTCAGGCTGTTGCTGAAACCATTTTTAGTAATGGCTTACAAGACTACTATAAATTTCGCACAGAATCGGCTGCTAAAGTTAGCGCCATGCCTGAACAGCTGTTGGCAGAATTAGCCAGCTTTGATAATGCAGAAGTCTTAGCCGATATTAGCCGTCAACACGATGATTTAACCGAAATTGAACTCTCCATCAGCGGTATGAGTTGCGCCGCTTGTGCTTGGCTGATTGAAAAGCAACTGAAACAACATGCGGCGATTGCCAGCGTCGCCATTAACGCCTCGACACAGCGCGCTTTACTGCGTTTTGACCACAGCCAGTTACCGCTTAGCCAGATTATCAAAGCCATTGCCGCTTTAGGCTATCAGGCGAGCCCTTTTGTTGCGGATCAAGAAGAGCAGGTTTTTAAGCAAGAGCTTAACCGTTATTTAAAACGTCTCGCCGTCTCCGGCATTTTAACCATGCAAGTGATGATGTTAGCATTCGCGCTATATTTTGGTGAATACACCGGGATAGACGCTTCGCATGAAGGCTACTTGCGTTGGATCAGCATGTTATTAACGGTCCCTGTTATTTTATATGCCGCCAAACCCTTTTTAATCAGTGCCTGGCGCAGCACCAAAGCACGTCAGATGAATATGGATGTGCCGGTTACCTTAGCGCTCTATTACACCTTTTTCGCTTCTAGCTATGCCACAGTATTTAAAACAGGCGAAGTCTATTTTGAATCGGTCTGTATGTTTACTTTCTTACTGCAATTAGGCAAGTTCTTTGAGTTTCGAGCCAGAGCTCAGGCACGCGAAGCCACCAGTAACCTGTTAAAAATTATGCCCGTTACCGCTACCCTGCTAACGGAGCATGGGCCTGAGCCGACCTCCGCCAGACGCTTGCAACCCGGTGATGTGATTTTAGTCAAAGCAGGAGAAACCCTAGCAGCTGATGGTACTGTATTAGAAGGTAATAGTTCGGTAGATGAATCTATGCTTACCGGAGAATACCGCCCTATCGCAAAAGCGCAGGGCGACGCGGTGCTAGCCGGCAGCATCAATCATGATGGTCTGTTGCATGTTCGTGTTAGTAATGTGTTGGCACATTCGAGACTTGGACAAATTATTCAGCTGCAACAACAAACGTTAAGCCAAAAGCCTAAACTAGTTGAAAAAACTGATGCCTTGGCGAAGTACTTTGTCGAGCGGTTGTTAGTTATCGCAGTATTAACCTTTTTACTGTGGTTTTTCTGGTGGAATCCTGATCGTGCTTTTTGGGTAACCTTATCGGTACTCGTTGCCACTTGCCCATGTGCGCTCAGTTTAGCCACCCCTACCGCTATTACCTGTGCCCTAGCACGATTAAATCGCCGCGGTATTTTAATTAAAAATGCTCAAGCTTTGGAAACCTTGCCAGAGATTACCCATATTGTATTGGATAAAACCGGCACCTTGACGGAAGGTAAGTTTAGTATCAGTAAGCTGACGCTGTGCTCGGATCAATTTACTGAAGCCGCAGTGTTAAATCTGATTGCCAATTTAGAACGCTATTCCGAACATCCCATTGCCCGCGCTTTTGCCACACACTTAACTGAACAACTGCCGTTGACGGATGTAGAAGTTAGTATCGGCGCAGGCATTCAAGGACGTTGGTGTGGCGAAACAGTACGGGTTGGCAGTGCTGCCTTTTGTCAGTTACCTGAGCAGCCCGATGCGATGGTGTATGTCAGTTTGGCTGGGCAAGCGCTGGCTTACGTACAGTTAGCAGATAAATTAAGACCTGAAGTGCCCGCACTGATTCAAGCCTTGCAGCAGCAAGGTTATCGCCTAGGCATGTTAACTGGCGATAGCTCTTCACAAGCGGAGCAAGTCAGTAGCGCTTTAAAGTTAGATTTTATGGTGAAAAGCTGTAGCCCAGAACGTAAGGTTGCGGAAATTCAACAGTTAATTAAACAAGATGCCAAAGTATTAATGTTGGGCGATGGTATTAATGATAGCCCTGGTTTTAATGCCGCCCATGTCTCTGTCGCGGTACATTCAGGAACCGACCTGTCGAAAAACCAAGCCGATGTGGTGCTGTTGCAGCCTGATCTTAATCTGTTACAACAACTGTTAGTGGGCGGCAAAACCACTGCTAATGTTATAAAACAAAACTTAGCGTGGTCGGTCGGATACAATGTTATTATTATTCCGTTAGCCGTAGCAGGGTTTGTCTCACCTTATATTGCGGTTATCGGTATGTCATTCAGCTCGTTGCTGGTTGTGTCTAACTCGCTGAGGTTACTCAAAAAATGAGTATTATTTATGTTTTAATACCGATTGCTATCTTATTTGTTGCCATTGGCATAATGATCTTTTTCTGGGCGGTCCGTTCTAAACAGTTTGAAGATTTGGAAAAAGAAGGCTTTAGTATCTTGTTTGAAGAAGAACAAAACACCACGCCTAAAGCAAAACAACACACAGATGATCATTGATTATCCCGCCGCTTTACTGATCGGTTTACTCGGCAGTAGTCATTGTTTGGTGATGTGCGGCGGCATTGTCGCCGCGCTACAATTTTCGATGCCAACACAAAGCCGTTGGCAAAAGTTACGCCTCCAGCTGCTACTTAGCCTCGGTCGGCTTACCACCTATGCTTTTTTCGGTGCTGTAGTGGGCTATTTTGGTGCTACAGCCATGAGTTTAGCCGGTGCTTCTATGTTGTGGCTACGCTTAATTGCTGGGTTATTACTGGTGGCTATGGCACTTTATATTGCTCGGCTCTGGTTTGGTTTAACCTTGCTAGAACGGTTAGGGCAAGGGCTTTGGCATAAAGTACAACCCTACAGCAAACGATTATTGCCTTTAGACAGCGCACCTAAAGCCTACGGCTACGGGTTGTTATGGGGCTTTTTGCCCTGTGGTTTAGTCTATTCGACGCTCAGTTGGAGTTTAGCCAGCGGCAGTGCTTCAGCCGGTGCCTTACTGATGCTGGCGTTTGGTTTAGGCACACTACCAGCACTGGTTATTTTTGGTGCCGCGGCAACAGCGCTAACTAAGTTAAAAAACCAACTATGGTTTCGTTACAGCGCAGCGTTACTGTTGGCTATTTATGGTTTTTATACAATTTGGCTTGCTTTGCGAAGACTAGTTTTTTAAGCTAGTGCAGGTTTTAGGGATAATAGGATCACCCCATGCAACGTTCAGCGATAAATTGTCAGGATTGTGGTTTCAGTCAACTTTGCCTGCCTTTTTCACTTACTGATCAGGAAATGTCAAAGCTTGATGATATTATTCAACGTAAACGCCCATTACATAAAGGTGACATACTATTTGAAAGTGGTACCCCGCTAAAATCTTTGTATGCGATTCGCACTGGCTCCTTTAAAACCTTTACCTTAACCGAACAAGGCGAACAACAAATCACCGGCTTTCATTTACCTGGTGATGTGATTGGCTTTGATGCCATCAGCAGTGAGCTGCATGCCAGTTATGCTGAAGCGCTAGAAACCGGTATGATTTGTGAAATCCCCTATAACAACCTCGAGTCATTGTTGGGGCAATTACCGAAACTTCGCCAGCAGATGATGCGGTTAATGAGCCAAGATATTCAGGCGGATCAGCAGATGTTGTTATTACTTAACCGTAAAACAGCAGAGCAAAAATTGGCAACTTTTTTAAATCATCTCTCTTCGCGCTATGCCAGCAGAGGTTTTTCAGCCAAGGCGTTTCGCTTAAGTATGACTCGCAGTGATATTGGTAATTATCTTGGCCTCACGGTAGAAACCATTAGCCGCTTATTAAGTAAAATGCATAAAGATAATGTCATTCAAGTTGATGGTAAACTTATTACTATTTTAGAACCTTCAGCCTTAAGTGATATTGCCGGTTACTGCTAAAACCGGCTTTTTATTGATTTAACACAATCCGAGCTTTCCTATATCAGGTTATCTTGACTACACTAAATTTATGTAGCGAGTTAATCTGATAAGGAACAGTCAAATGTCTTTATTTAATAATATATTAGTTGTACTTGATCCTACTGCCGATGAGCAAAAAGCGCTAGATCGTGCGCTTGAACTGGCTCGTCGTCAGGGCTGTAAGTTAACCGCCTTTGTGTCAGTTTACGAATTCTCCTACGAAATGACGACCATGCTCTCGGGTGACGAGCGTGAATCCATGAAACACGCAGTGATAAAAGATCGCGAACTATGGATTGCTAACTACCTCTCTGCCGCTCGCGAGCAAGGCTTAGACATTGCTATCAAAGTCGTTTGGCACAACAGGCCTTTTGAAGCGGTGGTCAAAGCGGTGCTGGAAGATCAATACGATTTAGTGATTAAGGGTACGCATGATCATGACGTGTTGAAATCGATGATTTTCACGCCAAGTGACTGGCATATTCTGCGAAAATGTCCCTGCCCGGTATTACTAGTAAAAGAACATGACTGGCCGGAACAAGGCAATATTATTGCTGCAGTAAACGCTGGGAGTGAAAAAGAGCATCATTTATCGCTTAATCAACGCATCATTGAGCAAGCGCAACAGATGGCAGCATTACTGAATGCCAAAGTGCACCTGGTCAACGCTTACCCTGGTACGCCAGTAAATATTGCTATCGAAATTCCTGAATTTAATCCACAGGAATATAACAGCACCATGCAACGTCATCATAAAGATGCCATCTTTGGCTTAGCAAAACGCTACGACATTGCTGCTGAGCAATGCCATGTGTTAGAAGGCATGCCGGAAGATGTGATCCCAAAACTGGCTCGTGAATTAGACGCCGAGATGGTGTTAATTGGCACTATTGGCCGTACCGGACTTTCTGCAGCAATCATTGGCAATACTGCCGAGCATGTGATTGATCGCCTCGATTGTGATGTACTGGCGTTAAAGCCGGCTAATTTTGTTTGTCCGCTGGAAAAAAGCTAAACAACTCCTTTGGTAAAAGGCCGTAATTTGAGTATATAATATCGGCCTTTTTTCCATCGGGTAGTTGAACATGTCACACGCAGCTGAAGCAAAAGCGCAATATAATCTAAACAAACTGCACAAAAGACTGCGCAGAGGTGTTGGTCAGGCTATCGCCGACTTTGGCATGATTGAAGACGGTGATAAAGTGATGGTTTGCCTGTCTGGCGGCAAAGACTCTTACACTTTGCTGGATATTTTGCTTAATTTACAACAATCCGCACCGATCAGTTTTAGCATTGTGGCGGTGAATCTCGATCAGAAACAACCCGGCTTTCCTGCTGAAGTCTTGCCAAATTACTTAAGGGGTATTGGCGTAGATTTTAAGATTGTGACTGAAGATACCTACTCAATTGTTAAAGAAAAAATCCCTGAAGGTAAAACCACCTGTTCGCTTTGTTCGCGGCTACGTCGGGGTATTTTGTATCGCACAGCAAAAGAGCTTGGCGCGACCAAAATCGCCTTGGGGCATCACCGTGATGACATGTTGGAAACGTTGTTTTTAAATATGTTTTATGGCGGCAAAATGAAGTCTATGCCGCCGAAACTGATCAGCGATAATGGTGAACATATCGTGATCCGCCCCCTTGCCTACTGCAAGGAAAAAGACATCGAGAAATATTCTGTTGCCAAAGGCTTTCCCATCATTCCTTGCAACCTCTGTGGTTCACAAGACGGCCTGCAGCGTCAGGTAGTAAAAGAAATGCTGCAAGACTGGGATAAACGCTTTCCAGGACGTATTGAAACCATGTTCCAAGCCATGCAAAACATCGTGCCATCGCACTTAGCCGACAAAAACTTATTTGATTTTGTCGCTATTAGCAAAGAAGCTGCGTTAGTAGGAGAAGGCGATACGGCGTTTGATAAAGTTGCGGTACCAACAATACCTGTGGGCTTAGAGCAAGATGACGATGAGCCTTTGCTCACCCAAACCGTGCAGTTAGCCTAGCTAGCCTAACAGGGTGCAAAAAGTGTGACAACAAGGCTAAATCAGCCGTTGTCACGCTGTCTACGCTTGGATAGTAAGCGCTAACCTTCTTCTAATAAATGCCGATTAAACCGAATCATGCTGGTAATCTCAGCAATATATTCGCTGCCCCGCTCTGAATAAGCCATTAAACCTTGGGCTAATGCCTCGGCGCTGATCGGCTTATTTTCTGCGCGTAATTGCGCACGAATTTGCCGCAATGGTTCATACGTATGGAAGGTATTTAAATTATAGAAATAGCTACGAATAGCTTGTGCCGGACTATCAAAACGCGCCACTTCGTGAAACTGATCTTCAGCGCGTTGTAACGGTACCATGCCACAGCCTTCTCGAAAACACCACTGACCAAAAAAGTTGTAGCCTTCTACCGCAAAACGGCTGGTGCCCCAAGCAGATTCATTAGCTGCTTGCACCAAAACTAAGCTCTCTGGAATGATATCAACGCGTAATAATAATTCATTAAGTGTATTAAGATCACTTTCAGTAACCTCTAACCGAAACTCATCGTATAAACTATACAAAAAAGCATAATCCTCTAGCTGTAAACGCAGATTTTTTTGCTTTTTTTCCATAATTTTTTGTAAATCTGACCTTAGCAGCAGTAAGCGTTGATTCTCCTGCCGGATATAAGGTCGTAAATAGTCAAAAAAGGCTTTCTTTTTCTCGGTAACATCCACAATAGCATTAAAATCTGGCAATGGTTTCTTCGGGATCTCATGGCGAGGATAAGCTAAACGCTGTAACAGTTTATTCTGATCGACTTCTGACATTGCGGACAATCGCGTCGGCTTTTGCCACTCTTCCAGCAATTCTGGCTCTTTAAGTGGTTCAAGCGTAGTAAAAGGATGCAGTATGGCGTAGCCAACCAGCAACCAAACTGCGAGCAAAAAAAACTTACGAATTACGGGCATCAACCACCTATCTTGTCGTTCTAGAGTGTGCAAAACACCAAATTGACCTTATTTTATGGTTTTATTCTACCTTTTAACCGCTATGGATTCGACCTAAATGTTTTTAGGCAGTTTTTTTTGGTTTTTCATGCTGAAATCATTGCAAATTTCTGCTGGCTGATAAAAACTACCTGTCACTTTTAGCAGTCTGGATGGATAGGGTTAGCGGGTACTATTATGAAACCAATAGAGCGTTCCACAAAATTAGATGGGGTTTGTTACGACATTCGTGGACCTGTGGCACGAGAGGCGCGCCGAATGGAAGAAGAAGGTCACCGCATTCTCAAGCTAAATATTGGTAACCCTGCGCCCTTTGGCTTTGAAGCACCCGATGAAATTTTAAAACACGTTATTCATAACCTACCCACTGCCCAAGGTTATTCCGACTCGCAAGGTATTTATCCGGCACGCGTAGCGGTGGCGCAGTACTATCAGCAACGCGGTATCTTAGGGGCCGATGCGGATGATGTATACATCGGTAATGGCGTATCTGAACTGATTTTAATGTCGCTGCAAGCCTTATTAAATAATGGCGACGAAGTCTTGGTGCCAATGCCAGATTATCCACTGTGGACAGCCGCGGTCAATTTAGCTGGCGGTAAAGCAGTTCATTATCTTTGCGATGAGCAGCAAGGCTGGTTGCCGGCGTTAGAAGATATTAAAGCCAAAATCAGTAAAAAAACCCGCGCCATTGTGCTGATTAACCCGAATAATCCAACAGGGGCAGTTTATGATAAAGCCTTTTTATTGGAGCTGTTAAAACTCGCGCGCCAGCACAAACTGGTGGTGATGAGCGATGAGATCTACGATAAGGTGTTATTTGATGGTACCGAGCATGTCAGTACCGCCGCCTTAGCTGATGATTTGGTCATGCTGACATTTAGTGGCTTATCGAAAAATTATCGGATCGCCGGTTTTCGGATTGGCTGGCTGTTTATCTCAGGAGCCAAGCATCTGGCTAAACATTATATTGAGGGGTTAAATATTTTGGCCTCAATGCGGCTTTGTGCCAATGTGCCCTGTCAGCATGCCGTGCAAACAGCGCTAGGTGGCTATCAAAGTATTAATGAGCTGGTGGTACCAGGTGGTCGTTTGTATGATCAAATGGATTTAGCACATAAATTAGTAACGCAAATTGATGGCATTAGCTGCATGCGGCCAAAAGGTGCGATGTATCTGTTTCCTAAAATTGATTTGAAAAAATACAAAATCAAAGATGATGAATTATTCGTGTTAGATTTCTTACGCCAACACAAGGTGCTGTTAGTGCATGGTCGTGCCTTTAACTGGCCTGAGCCTGATCACTTCCGTATTGTGACCTTACCGCATAAAGAACAATTAACCCAAGCCATCACTAAACTCGCGCAATTTTTGCCTGGCTATAGCCAATAAACGCAATTTCACTTCTGCCAGCGCGGATCGCACCCTCGCTGGCTTACTGTTTGGATAGGTGTAATGACTGCAGATTTTTCTTTTGCCTCCTTGTTTGAATCCTTTACGACGCAGTTAGCCGCCATGGTGTTTTATGCCATAAAGGTTCAGGGTGTCGATATTCCCTTAGTGTTGATTTGGTTAATCAGTGGTGCGCTGATTTTCACCTGCTATCTAGGGTTTATAAACATCCGAGGCTTTAGTTACGCCATCAAACGCCTGTTTGCTAAACCTGAAACTAACGCCAGTGGCGAGATCTCGCCTTATAAAGCCTTGACTACAGCCCTTTCTGGCACTGTCGGTACCGGCAATATTGCTGGGGTCGCGGTAGCAATTAGCTTAGGTGGGCCAGGTGCGACCTTTTGGATGATCGTAGCCGGTTTACTGGGTATGTCGACCAAATTTGTCGAATGTACCCTAGCGGTTAAATACCGGCAACAGCATGCCGATGGAACAGTGTCAGGTGGCCCCATGTACTACATTAAAGCCGCCTTAGATAAATACCACTTACCCACACTAGGCACAGTGTT
This sequence comes from Alishewanella sp. d11, assembly GCF_049390205.1. Lineage (GTDB taxonomy): Bacteria > Pseudomonadota > Gammaproteobacteria > Enterobacterales > Alteromonadaceae > Alishewanella. The sequence continues at coordinate 85,615 of NZ_CP186547.1, forward strand.
AGCGATGTTTTTCTCCGTGGCGGTGATTTTTGGCTCGGCGGGATTTGTGCATGTAAACCAAGGTTTTGTGCAGGTACAAAGTGTGACCGGTTTTGATAATCCATGGTTATTTGGGGTGATCTATGCCGCGTTAATTGGTGCCGTCATTATTGGCGGTATTAAAAGCATTGCGAATGTCACCAGTAAGTTAGTACCTGCCATGTGTGCGATTTACTTAACGGCGGCCTTTGTGGTGATTGGTTATCATATTACAGAAGTGCCAGCGGCCTTAGCCTTAATTGTGAAAAGCGCATTTGCTCCCGACGCGGCTTATGGTGGCTTTATCGGCGTATTGATCCAAGGGTTTCGTCGTGCGGCTTATTCGAATGAGGCTGGCATTGGCTCCTCGCCGATTGCCCATGCGGCAGCGAAAACCAAAGATCCGGTATCACAAGGCTTTGTTGGCTTACTAGAGCCCTTTATCGACACCGTATTGATTTGTACAATTACCGCCTTGGTGATTATTCTGACCGGCGCTTATCAAGTGCAAGGCTTAGATGCAGTGCAAATTACCTCTGGCGCTTTTGCATCCGTAATTGACTGGTTTCCAATCGTGTTAATGATCGCTTTGCTGTTGTTTGGCTTTTCTACTGTTTTAAGCTGGTCTTATTACGGTTTGACCGGCTGGCGCTATTTAGTCGGCAATAGACCAACCTTGACCACGCTTTATAAGGTGCTGTTTTGCGGTATGGTCTCCATGGGTGCCGTACCGAATATTATGGCGGTATTTGATTTTATCGACTCGATGATTTTCTTAATGGCAGTACCGAATATTTTGGCCTTGTATTTACTGTTACCGGAAGTAAGAGCCGATTTACAGCGTTATTGGGCAGCTCGTCAAAAACAGTTGTGAGCCATCGGCTTTAGTAATGCGAGTTGCAAAGCGACAAGCCAACTCTTCATAAGAAACATAAGAAACAAACAGCTGCGGTCAAAGCGACTGCAGCCTGTTTTTAAATCTGCTAAACACCGCGGGCCATGCCTAAGCCGCCTGCTCGGCTTTGGTCGATTTTTTGACTGCTGTTAGCTCAACCTGCTCTGTAGGCTCTGCTTGCACCATGGCTTTAGCTGGCGCTTTTTTTACCCCTAACGCTACCAATAATGCCTCTTTTTGCTGCGCGAGATAGAGTGCAAGGCTTTCTGCTTGCTGCTCTGAGTCGACTAAGGTGCTTTCTTGCAGGATAAGCTGCAAGGCATCCGCCATGTCGAGCATCTTGTCATAGGCATCTGCCTCAGCTTTAGAGGTAAAGGTCATTTTTTCTACTCCATTGCGCTCTACAACATATTTGGTAATTACCGCCATTTTTATACCCTCTGCTAGAAAACTGTTTATTTATACAGTATAAATTACGCCTCGTCTAGCGCCAATGCAAAGTATCGCTTGTTCTGTCTAACTGGTTTAGTATAGTGTTTTAGTATAAGTCGCTGAATATCGCTAGTTTTGACGGGAGAAAGTATGGATGACATGTGGTCTGCTCGCCGCTCGGCGGCGCCTGGCGATCGGCCTTTAGATCATAGAACACCTTGGCAACGCGATCGCGCCAGAGTGCTTCACTCCGCGGCCTTTCGCCGTTTGCAATCGAAAACGCAAATTCTCGGTATTGGTCAAAATGATTTCTATCGCACGCGTTTAACGCATTCTTTAGAAGCGGCGCAAATTGGTACCGGCTTGCTAAGCCAACTGCGCTTAAAGGTTAGCCCTGGCTTAGCCGCAAGCTTACCCGATGATAGCTTAATGGAAGCGCTCTGTTTAGGGCATGATCTAGGCCATCCGCCTTTTGGTCATGGCGGTGAAACCGCGCTCAATTATAAAATGCTGGCTTATGGCGGCTTTGAAGGCAATGGTCAAACCCTGCGAATAGTAGCGAAACTAGAGCCCTATACCGAATCACACGGCATGGATCTGACGCGTCGAACCCTGCTCGGCTTGTTAAAGTATCCAGTTTTACAACCCCCTTTATCCGCGCCGATGCTGGCAGAGAATCCATTAAGTTTAAATCAATGGCATCCTGCCAAGGCGGTGTTTGCTGCCGATAGCGCGATTTTAGATTGGATTTTGGCGCCGCTGAACCTAGATGAGCGGGAGGCGTTTCAGCAATGTGTTACCTTAGCAACCTCACCTTGGCAAAAATCGCTACATAAGTCCTTAGATGCCTCCATTATGGAGTTGGCTGACGATATTGCCTATGGTGTGCACGATTTAGAAGACGCTATTGTGCTGGGCAATATTAGCGCGGAGCAATGGCATAGCTTTACAGCAGAGCCTTTTCGCGTGCTGCCCAAGGCAATACAACAGCGTTTAACCGAGCTGGCTAACAACTTATTTGCCAAAGCCCATCATCTGCGTAAAGATGCGATTGGTTCGCTGGTTAATCAATTAATTACCTCAGTAACCTTAGTGGAAAGTTTACCTAATAGCCAAACACCGTTAATCCGTTATAACGCCGCTTTGGCCGAGCAGGAACAACATATTTTGCAAACGCTGAAGCAATTGGTATACCGCTGCGTCATTCAACAACCAAGTATTCAACAATCGCGTTTTCGTAGCCAAAATATGCTGCTAAAACTGTTTGATGCGTTTGCTTCTGATCCTGAGCGTTTGCTACCAGTCAATACCCAACAGCGCTGGCAACAGGCTGCTAACCTTGCTGCAAAACAGCGAGTGATTTGTGATTATATTTCGGGCATGACCGATGACTATGCTGAACGCATGTATTTAACCTTATTTGGTAATTAAACTTTTTGTATGTAACGATGAAAAGGAGTTTCTGTGGCGTCGCCTTTACGTGTTTTAGCCGGTAGTACCGCCTTTGCGCATATTCAACAACATGGCCTGCGAGCAGACGATATCAAATTGCTGGTGGGTGCCAGTGGTGGGCCGAAATGGTTTTGTTTATATGGTTTAGACCAATATTTATTGGCTGAATTTTTTAAAGATAGAACACAGCCATTACATTTATTAGGTAGTTCGGCTGGTGCGTGGCGTTTTGCCTGTTATGCGCAAACCGATGCCGTGGCGGCTTCGTCACGTTTTGCTAAAGCCTATTCCGAGGTGTGTTACCCCAAAGGCGCCGATATTCGGCTGATCTCGCGCATCTCGCAAGCCATTATTGATGAAGTGTTGCCCACAGAGCAGCATCTGCTGCAGGTGCTGAATAACCCAGTGATGAAGCTAAATATTATTGTCGATCGGGCGCGCGGTTTAAATAAAAGTACCAGCCCCTTGCTACAAGGCACAGGGTTAATGTTAACCGCCAGCGCCAATTTAGTTAGTCGGCGTTGGCTAAAACATTTTTATCAGCGCGTACATTTTCATGTGGCAGACGCCACTGAACAGTTTTACCACAGTGCCAGTTTACCGACCGAACATGTGTTACTCACGAAAGACAATCTCAAAGCCGCTGTGATTGCCAGTGGCGCTATTCCGATGGTACTGGACCCGATAGCGGATATCGCCGGCGCCAAACCTGGGCGTTATTTCGATGGCGGGATCACCGATTACCATTTTGACCAGCCTTTTATCGACAATGGCTTAGTGCTTTATCCGCATTTTTATCCTGAACTAATCCCAGGCTGGTTTGACAAGAGTTTACGCTGGCGTAGAGCCAAGCAAGCGCATCTGCATAATGTAGTATTACTCTGCCCCTCAAATGAATGGGTAGCCAGCTTACCCTATGGCAAGATCCCTGATCGCAAAGACTTTAAGCTTAACGATCATACACGTATTCGTTATTGGCAGCAGGTATTAGCACGCTCACAGGAGTTAGCGGAAGCTTTTGCAACAGGGAACTATCAGCTAGCGTTATTGTAAATAAATTAACGATACCTCCTTTAAAAGTAAAAATTCATTTACATTTAAAGTTTACTCACGCAGAATCAGATCTCTTTATCGGAGAACCCTATGTCGAAGTTTTCATTAGTTTTTGTAAGTATGCTGGCAACCTTAAGTTTAAGTGGTTGTACTGTGCTGGGAGCCTTAATGGACAGTAAACACAGTAATGACCAGCAAAATGCTCACCATCCAAGCACTGGGCAGGTTCAGCCAAGCGAGCCAAGCCCCTTTACTGAATTGGGTATGGCGATTGATGGCGCCGTTATCAATAAAGTGAAAGAACTTGCCACACTTGAAGCGGCTAAACCCAAACAAGTCTGCAAGCACAATGGCTACTTCACAGAATGTCGCACGCTTGGCAAGCAACAAGAAAAAGCCAAGGATTAATCTACCTGCCTGTACCGGTGTAACTGCTCACACAGCTGTTGCATCGCATCTAGCATCCTCGGTGTAGCCCGATAAACCCAATCGGGCTCTAGCGTAATAAAAGCCTGCTGCGTTACCGCCGGTATACTCTGATAACGTTGCCAAAATTGATCTTGAGCGCGGCTGTCTTTTAGCGCTCGCACTATCACTGCAGGTTGGCGTACTAATAATTGCTCTAGTTGCGGCTGCGGATAGTCAGTTTTGGCATCGGCAAAAATATTTTCAGCACCACAGCCTGTCAGCATTTGTGCTGGCCAGGCTTGATTCGCCACCGTACTGAGTGGCTCAATGCTCATGGCATAAAATACCTTTAGCGGGGTTTGCTCTGCATAGCGTTGTCGTAATGCTGTTAGTCTTTGTTGCACCTGCTGCGCTAATTGCTGTCCCTGCTCCGCGTGCCCCAACCACTGCCCGATTTGTGCCAGCTCTTTGGCAATATCGTCTAGCAGTATGGGATCAGAAAACTCAACGCGAATACCAAATTGGCTTAAGCGAGCCAGATCTGCTGGCGGATTACCGCTACGCCAAGCCAATACTAAATCCGGTTTAAGGGCTAAAATGGCCTCGATATTTAAAGCAGCAAAACTATTCACCCGCGGTAAGGCTTGCGCCTGCTGCGGATAATCGCTGTAATCACTCACTGCCACCAGTTTATCACCCGCTCCTACGGCATAAACAAGCTCCGTAATATGTGGTGCTAAGCTAATTACGCGCTGCGGTGGCTCTTGCTCTGCCGAAATAACCTCAGCGGCATATAACAAGATTGCCAATACTGACAGCACACAGAGTGGCTGCAACCAACCCTCTAACTTTTGCTGCAGACTATAAACGCGCTGTTGTATCCACGAAACCATCCCTAGCAACCTTATTTTATCGTGCTGAACATTACCAATCTAAGCCACGCTGCGCTTTAACACCGTGATCAAAAGCATGTTTTATCGCGGCAATTTCACTGACGGTATCGGCCAGTTCAAGTATACGGCGGTGACACGCGCGTCCTGTAATCACCACATGTTGCTTAGCCGGCCGGTTTAATAAGGCTTGTTCAACGCGTTCCAGCGGCAAATAATGATAACTAAGCATATAGGTCAGCTCATCTAACAGCACCATATCGATAGACTCATCAGCCAAAAACCGTTCTGCATCTTGCCAAACCAGCTCTGCCGCTGCGATATCGGCGGCTTTATCTTGGGTATCCCACGTAAAGCCGGTAGCCATCACAGAGAATTCAACACCATGTTGCTGCAGTAAATTACGTTCACCACACTCCCAACTGCCTTTGATAAACTGTACTACGGCTGCGGTTAAGCCATGTCCCACGGCGCGCGCCACTGTGCCAAACCCTGCGGTAGACTTGCCTTTACCGTTACCGGTAATCACCAGCATTAAGCCTTTTTCGATACTGGCTCGCGCCACGGCGGCATCCACCTGCGCTTTTAACCGCTGCTGCCTCGCTTGATGCCGTTGTTGTTTAATCTCTTCCGTTACCATTTCGATACCTATTAGCCTTGTTGGAGCTGTCGCCGCAACATCAGTAAAAAGAACACACTGCCCAACACCGAGGTGATGACACCTAGAGGAATTTCTTGCATTGCAAGCAAACTACGCGCCAGATTATCGACCCAGATCATAAAGATCGCGCCAAACAATGCCGAACCTAACAACAAAGGAACCGCCGTTACGCCGAGAAAATAGCGCACCATATGCGGCACCATTAAACCGACAAAGGCAATGCCACCGCACTGGGCGACGATACAGGCGGTCACCAATGCGGTTAGCAACAACATGGCCAGCCGTAAACGCTGCACATTAACGCCTAAACTACGGGCGCTCTCATCAGATAACAGTAAAGCATCCAGCTGCCGACGCAGCGCCAGCGCCACCAGCAACAATATCGCCACCGCTGGGGCAATTAATAACACGCTTTGCCAGTCGGCACGACTTAAGCTGCCCATTAACCAGAAGATCACCCGATTTGCAGCAAAGGGCTCAGCAAAGTACAAAATAAAACTGCTAATGGCACTCAGCATAAAAGATACGGCTACGCCAGCCAACAAGGTCACTTCCATTTTTTGTAAGCGATTACCAGCACAGGCTAAAAATACCAGCGCCACCGCCAGTAAAGCCCCTAAAAATGCGGATAAGGCCAAACTGATTAACTGCTCAGGTAATAAAATACTGGCTATCGTTGCGCCCAAACCCGCACCAGCCATTAAACCAAATAAGTAGGGATCAGCCAGTGGATTACGACTGACATTTTGTAATACCGCCCCCGCGACCGCTAATCCAGCCCCCACCAACATCGCCGTGACCAAGCGAGGTAAACGAATTTGCCAAATAATCGTTTGCGATAAGCTATCGGGCTGTATTTGGCCGCTTAACACCTGCCACACGTCAACGATACTGAGTTGGACACTGCCAATTTGTAAGCTAAGCAAGACGCTAGCAACAAGTATCACAATTAACAGCAGTAAGGTCATGCGCTGGCGCTGTACAATGCTGCAAGTGGCTTGGTTTAGCATTAGCGCAAACCTCCGTTACAGGTTGGCGCAGCAAGATCAGCTGCACTAACAAAGGTAACCTGTAACCAGCCATAATGGGGATGAGCGGTTACTTCACAGGGTAAACCAAAAACCTGTTGCAGCAAGACTGGCTGCAACACCTCGTCGGGTGTACCAAAGGCGATAAGCTCGCCCTGATCTAACAACAGCAATTTATTGCAATAGCGGGCTGCTAAATTAAGATCGTGCATGCAACAAACGACAGTTTTCCCCAAGTCTTGTAACAGCCGTAGTACCTGATGCTGGTATTGCACATCCAAATGATTAGTGGGTTCATCTAATAACAGAATATCCGCTTGCTGCACTAGAGCGCGAGCGATAAATAAGCGTTGTAGCTCGCCGCCAGACAGCCTTGCCGTCGCATCATGCTGCTTGTCTGCTAAGCCAACCTGCGCTAACGCCATAGCGACTTGATGTCGATCCGCATCATTATCTGTTTCAAACCATTGTTTATGGGGGATTAACCCCATTGCAGCGACTTGAAAACAAGTCAAGCCGATTGGCGGCATACTCATTTGCGCGACCGTAGCCACGCGTTTGGCTAAAGCATGACCGTTCAGACGCTGCATAGCTCGACCTGCCAAATAAAGCTCACCTGCGCTGGGGACTAAACTGCCACTAAGTAACTGCAATAACGAGCTTTTACCTGCACCATTAGGACCAATGATACCAACGAGATCGCTGGCTTGAATGTCTAAGGTCAGCGAGTTGAGTACCTTACTACCCATTGCTTTATTGCGGTGCTTCGCCGCAGCTGGATAGTGAAAGGAAAGTTGTTTTAAGCTATACATTGCAACCGACAAAGCAGTACCCTGAAATCCTGTAGGTCATTATTGTAACAGCAAAATATTCAATCAAATAACCTATTCAGCATCAAGCAAGGCTATACGGCTACTAAATTACGTTTAGGCAGGTATTTAGCGCGAAACCAAGCGCTGCATTACCGCGGCCTCTTTATTGCGAACCAAGTTTTTTAACAGCAATCTTCAACTTAGCTGCTAAGCTTTAATGCAGTAAAGCACAGAGGAGCAAGATAATGACGATGAAGGTTTTAGCAATCAGTGGCAGTTTAAGGGCAAAATCAACGAACAGAGGGATGTTACGTTATGCTCAAGCCAATGCCCCAAAAGGTATGAAAATTCATTTAGCCGATTTGTTAGATGTGCCTTTTTATAATGCAGATTTAGCTGAAAAACCCCCTGCTGTTTTAAGATTACTGCAAGAATTTGCAGAGGCCGATGCACTGTTGTTAGGTTGCCCTGAGTACAATTACTCACTCGCGCCGGCCCTAAAAAATGCTTTAGATTGGGCATCTCGAGAAGCGGATAATCATTTATTACGCGGTAAGCCGGTAGCAATTATGGGATCCGCCGCAGGAATGGGCAGTTCACGGGCACAATACCATTTAAGACAAGTCTGTGTTTACCTCGATTTACACCCATTAAATAAACCGGAAGTCTTTGCGAATGCTTTCAGTGGCGCCTTTGATCATGATGGCAACCTAAAAGATGCTAAGATCCAAGACAACATTAAACAACAACTTAATGCACTGACCGTCTGGTGGCATAAACTTCGCGACTAACCCCTCGCTTCGGCGAAAACGCTAAGCGACTTAGTAAGCGCGTTAAGTTGATTTGCAGTGGATGGCTGTTACTCTGTAGAATGAGCTTTAATAACACATTCTGCCGTAAATTAACTTAACGTCAGTTAGATCTTGTGCTTGTAAATATGGATATTTTTCTTTGATGAAATGGCTTTCTTTTATTTTGCTCTGTTTACTACCAGTCAGTGCCTTAGTTGCCAGGCCGCAATTCGCAACGGAGTTGCAGATGCGCCAGGCCTTAAACTCACCCGCCGCGCAATACAGCCAAGCCTTGATTAATGAAGCTTACACTAGGCTAGGCATTAAAGCCGACTTTATTGATGTGCCCTTTGGACGCAGCTTGGTTGAATCGAATAAGGGCGTATTAGACGGTGAAATCGCCAGAGTACTTAGAGTCACAGAGCACTATCCCAACCTGCTGACTGTGCCCTATATCTTGTTTGATACAGAAGTTTATTTGTATATAAACCAACAGCAATGCCCCAAATGCACCCTTGACACTGTGCAAAGTTTAGCCTTTGTGCGCGGTTCATTAATTATCGAACATATCCTAAAACAGCTACCGGCTTCCCGCAGAGTCATTAGCTCAGGAACTATCGAAAGTACTAAAACGTTATTTTTTAGTGGTAAAGTAGATGCGGTTATTTTTGCCGCTTATCGACTCTCTAACACTGCGGAATTTGCTGTTGCAGAACATCACTTAATGAGCTTACCAGATTACCATCTGCTGCATCGAAACCATCAGGCGTTGTTACAACCCTTGGCGGAAATGTTTTTGCAATTGGAGCAAGAAGGCTTTACGCAGCGTTTACGTTTAGAGTATGGGGTAACAGCACCTCGACGCCAACTGCAGCCGGGTCAAGCGCCTTTTGCAGAATATTAACCATTTACAACAGAATAAAGCCTCGCAATGCGAGGCTTTAGCTTAAGAGAATACCCTATTATTTGGTGTATTTATCTAACCATTGAAACACTTCGTTATACCAGCGTACGCGGTTATCCGGTTTTAAAATCCAGTGATTTTCATCTGGGAAAATCACCAGTCTTGATTCAATCCCTTTGCGTTGCAAGTTAGTAAAAGCCCCTAAGCCTTGCGCATAAGGCACACGGTAATCTTTTAAACCATGAATCACTAACATCGGCGTTTGCCATTTATCGGCATGTGCAGCGGGATTAAACTTGGCGTAATCGGCATTCGGATCCCAAGCCGTACCCCCTAGGTCAAATTCCGGAAACCACAGCTCTTCCGTACTGCCATAGAAGCTTGGCATATCATATAAACCGGCATGATTGACCAGACACTTGAAACCCGTCGGCCAATTGCCGGCGATCCAGTTCATCATATAGCCGCCGTAAGACGCACCCAGTGCACAGGCACGGTTGCCATCAATCCACGGTTGCGCCTGCACGATATACTCAAAACCTTTTTGCAAATCAATTAAAGGCTTACCGCCCCAATCGCGGCTGATGGAATCGGTAAAGGCTTGACCATAGCCAGTAGAGCCATGGAAGTCGACCATTACCACGGCATAACCCTTAGCAGCATACATTTGCGCATTCCAGCGCTCATTAAACATATTGCCAAAACTGCCTTGCGGGCCACCATGCACTAAAAAGGCCATTGGGTATTTTTTATTGGCATCAAAATTCCAAGGTTTGACCAAGTAACCATACACGGTCGTCCCTTCAGCACCTTCGAAACTGAATTGCTCAAAATCACCAAATTGCACCGCAGCACGCCACTGCGCATTCACATCGGTGAGTTGCTGGACTTGCGAACCATCTGGCCCAGTTTGGAAGATTTCAATCGGCATATTTAACCGATGGTTAGTAAAGACTAATTTATCACTGGCTACCTGTAAGCTTCCGGCATAGCCATCACCATAGACTTTTATCACATCACCAAAGCTGGTATTGATGGCATAAATACTAAATTGCCCTACATCCTGCGTCGTGACATAAATGGTGCGGTTGTCTAAACCAAATTGATAATCATAAATGGATCTATCCCAATTGGCTGCCAGTTCTTTTTTCTCACCCGTGACCAAGTCTAATACCATTAAGCCAAAGCGATCCGCTTCAGCGCCAGGTTTTTTCATGGCGAGATACGCCATAAAACGACCATCTTGCGAGAATTTTGGCTTAGCATCCCAAGCCGGATTGTCTGCCGTTAAATTGATTTTTTCACCGCCCGTCAGCGGCACTTGAAAAATATCAAAGTTAGTATGCCATGCTTGGTCAACGCCAGGGATCTTGGCACTAAATACCAGCTGCTGGTTATCTGGAGTAAAGGCCACTTGATCAATACCGGCAATATTGGTATTCCAATCTGCCATCAAGTTTTTTGCATCCGTAATCGGTTTATCTGCCAGCACAGCAACATGCAGATGCTCACGGTATTGATCAAGCCAGTGATCCCAATGTCTGACCATCAGTTGATCATACACCAAGGCCGTATCTTTTCTGGCTGCGTCTGCGGCTTGCGCGTCCAGCGTACATTGTAAGCTTTGACAACCCGGTTTTACTGTTAACGACAGCGCCACGGTTTTGCCATCGGCAGCCAATTTAAAGCCATTTACCGGTAAAGGCAGCTGAGTAACCGGTTGTGCTTCACCGCCATCTAAACGCAACTGCCAAATTTGATCGCTGCCATTGCGATTAGCAATAAAGAAGATACTGCGACCATCTGGATGCCATTGCACGGCGCGTTCACGGCTGTTGTGCTGCGTTAAGCGTTTGGTGCTGCGCGTGTCACCTAAGGTCATTAAATACAAATCGTGCGAGGTATCGGCAGGCGCAAAACCGCCGTTAGTTTGACTGTATACTAGCGCACGACCATCAGGGGATAAGGCGACATTGCCAATTTTATTATGTTGATTTAGATGTTCGACCGTTAGCGGTCCCTTGGCCAATACACCGCAACTAAATAAGGTAGCGGCAACTAAGGTGAGTTTTTTCATCAGGTTCCCTCGGTTAGCAAAAGGCCGCAGTCGTTGCTGCGGCCTGTTTTTATTATGCTTAGGCTTTGCTTAATTTGGCATCCAGCTCGGCGATATTGGCTTTCCAAATCACTGGGCCTTGTTGATGCACATTGTTACCATTACTATCCACCGCTACGGTAACTGGCATATCTTCGACGTCAAATTCGTAGATAGCTTCCATACCAAGATCAGCAAAGGCGACAACACGAGCTTTTTTAATGGCTTTAGACACTAAATAGGCGGCACCACCCACGGCCATTAAATACACCGCTTTGTGCTCTTTAATGCTAGCCACAGTTTTATCGCCACGCTCTGATTTACCAATCATGCCCAGCAAACCGGTTTGCGATAACATCATATCGGTAAATTTATCCATGCGCGTAGCCGTTGTTGGGCCGGCTGGGCCAACCACTTCATCACCTACGGCATCTACTGGGCCAACGTAGTAGATAAATTTATTCTTGAAATCAACGCCTTCAGGTAAGCCTTCGCCTTTATTCAGCATATCAGCAATACGTTTGTGCGCCGCATCACGGCCCGTCAGCATTTTGCCACTTAACAGCACGGTTTCACCGGCTTGCCAGCTTTGTACATCTGCTGGCGTAACGGTATTCAGATCAACCCGGCGCACATTGGCTCCCAGCTCCCAAGTCACTTGTGGCCAATCTTCCAGTTTCGGCGGGGTAATATCGGCTGGGCCTGAACCATCTAAATGAAAGTGCACATGGCGAGTCGCAGCACAGTTTGGGATCATTACCACCGGTAACGAGGCGGCATGCGTTGGCACAGACTTGATTTTCACATCCACAACGGTAGTTAAACCACCTAAACCTTGCGCGCCGATGCCCAATTTGTTTACTTTTTCATAAAGCTCTAAGCGCAGTTTCTCTTCGGCATTCTCGGCACCACGGTCTAGCAGCTCTTGAATATCGACCGGATCCATTAGCGATTCTTTGGCTAATACCGCGGCTTTTTCCGCAGTACCACCAATACCTATACCAAGCATACCCGGTGGACACCAGCCTGCGCCCATTTTCGGTAGGGTTTCTAATACCCAATCGACGATAGAATCTGATGGGTTTAACATAGCCATTTTGGTTTTGTTCTCAGAGCCACCGCCTTTAGCGGCAATCATCACTTCAACATGATGGCCTGGCACTAAATCGATATGCACAACCGCCGGCGTATTATCTTTGGTGTTTTTGCGTAAACCAGCCGGATCGGCAACAATAGAAGCGCGTAGCGGGTTATCAGGGTTTAAATAAGCACGGCGTGTGCCCTCATCCACCATTTGCTGCACGGTTAAATCGGTTTTATCCCATTTCACATCCATACCGATTTTCACAAAACACGTTACAATACCGGTATCCTGACAAATCGGCCGGTGGCCTTCAGCCGACATCCGCGAGTTAATCAAAATTTGGGCAATGGCGTCTTTAGCCGCTTGGTTTTGCTCTTTATGGTAAGCCACTTCTAGTGCTTTGATAAAATCCAATGGGTGATAGTAAGAAATGTACTGCAGCGCATCTTCAATGCTATCAATAAAATCTTGTTGACGAATTACGGTCATGCTGGCCCTTCCTCTGTCGCCAATGCAGGCGAGACATTTAACTATTAGTGTGGGTACTGGTATGATAGCGCGCATCGAAAACAGCGGCTAGTCCCAATCATGCAGCAGTATCTGATTTACGACGCAAATAACACGCCGGCAGCGGCGCTTTCTTTACTTGACCTGTTTGAGCAGTTCGCCGCTCAACCTTGGGCAATGTTACTGGACTCGGCCGATGCCAGCCATCCGAACAGCCGCTATCAGATTATGGTGGCTGAACCCTTGGCAACCTTAGTCAGTCAGCAGGGCAGCACCGTGCTGCATGATGAACACGGCAGTCATCATTACACAATAGACCCCTTTAAGGTATTAGACTGTGCGCTAAAACGCTATTTTCCTGAGCCGGCAACGACGCCCTTACCTTTCTGCGGCGGCGCCCTGGGGTATTTCGGGTACGATTTAGGTCGCTATTTAGAAAAAGTGCCCACTATTGCCGAAAATACGCTGCAATTACCCGATATGGCCATTGGCCTTTACTGCTGGGCGCTGATTTTTGATCAACATAAACAACAACTTTGGTTTAGTGATTATAGTGGCAAGGCAGAAGAAAATTGGCTTAAGCTACAACAGCGCTTAGCCAGAAGTGCTACGCAAACGAATAGCTTCTGTTTAACCTCGGCGTGGCAAGCAAATATGACCGAGCTACAGTACCAACAAAAATTTGCCCGAGTACAGGAAGAGCTTAAAAGCGGTAATTGCTATCAAATTAATTTAGCGCAGCGCTTTCATGCGAGCTATCAAGGCGATGAATGGCAGGCTTATCGACTGTTACGTGAGAAAAACGCCGCCCCATTTTCAGCCTTTATCCGTTTAGCCAATGCGACTGTAATCAGCATTTCACCTGAGCGTTTTTTACAATTAAAAGCCGGCATGATTGAAACCAAACCGATTAAAGGTACTCGCCCTAGAGGAACTTGCGCAGTCAGTGATCAAGCAGAGGCGGCAGCCTTGCAGCTATCGCCAAAAGATCGGGCCGAAAATGTGATGATTGTGGATTTACTACGCAACGATATTGGTAAAGTGAGTACGCCGGGGTCGGTAAAAGTCCCCGCACTTTTTGCCATTGAGAGTTTTCCGGCAGTGCATCATCTCGTTAGCACCATCAGTGGTCAGCTGGCTGCGCCCTATACGGCCTGTGATTTGCTGCGAGGTGCTTTTCCTGGTGGCTCCATTACGGGCGCGCCGAAAATCAGTGCCATGCAGATTATCGAACAACTGGAACCGCATCGACGTCATGTGTATTGTGGCGCTATCGGTTATATTAGTAGCAATGGCGATATGGATACCAATATTGCGATTCGTACGCTGGTCTGTGAGCAGCATACAATCTACTGTTGGGCGGGTGGTGGCGTGGTAGCAGATTCAAAAGCCGACAGTGAATATCAAGAAACCTTGGATAAGGTGGCACGTATCTTACCCGTATTATCAGCGATTGCAGGATAAACTGAGACGCTATGCAGGCAGTAGAGTTTAAAAACCGCTTTTTATTGCAGCAAGCTGTAGCAGCAACCATGATGCAATTGCCAGCCGGCATGCAGCCGAAGCAAAGCGCCGTATTAGTGCCCATTATCGATTACGGTGATCGCCTGCAGCTGCTGTTCACGCAGCGAGCGCTGCATTTGCAGCATCATCCTGGGCAAATCAGTTTCCCTGGTGGTAAGCTTGAGGCCAATGAAAGCCCCGCTGCCGCAGCGCTTCGGGAAGCCGAAGAAGAAATTGGTGTTAACGCCAAAGATATTGAATTGCTTGGACAACTACATAGCTACAATACGCTCACCGGTTTTGAAATTAGTCCTTGGGTCGGTTTGTTGCCGGCGAGCGCGAAAATTCGCTTTGATCCGCAAGAAGTCAGTGCCGTGTTTGAGGTACCGTTAAACTATTTTATTGAGCCGGCTAACCGCCATCAGCTCTGGTTACCTTGGAAAGGAATGCCAAGGCAGCTGCATTTTATGCCCTACCAAGACAAACTGATTTGGGGTGCTACCGCTGCGATCATTCAGCAGCTGGTCCAGCAGATCCGTTAGCTAGCTTCACTCAACCTAGAGACTTCGTAAAGATTATTGCACACTTCTAAGCGATAGATATTGAGCAGAGCTTGTTTCGAGAACAAATGGAGCTTGCCGCTTGTTACAGTATGGCAAAGCTTACGATACAATAAGCGCATTATTTTACCCTATACACCAAAGTACCTCGACCAAGCCGCTTAGGCTTGGCGTGATGCTTCAGGTAACGCTATATACTAAAAACGATAACCAAAAAGAAGTACGAATATTATGATCATTAGTGCATTTGACATGTTTAGTATCGGCATCGGTCCTTCTAGTTCACATACGGTCGGGCCAATGCGGGCAGCCAAAAAATTTACCGAGCAACTGCAACAAAACGGCCAGATCGAGCAGATCGCCAGTGTGAAAGTAGAGCTGTTTGGCTCGCTCGGTCAAACTGGTGTGGGCCATGGTACTGGTAAAGCGGTGATTTTGGGGCTCTCGGGTTATTTACCTGAGACCATTGATCCCGATGCCGTGGAAGGGATTTTAAAACAAGTTCATGAAAGTCAACGTCTGCAATTGGCACAGCAACAGGCAGTCAGTTTTCCACGCGAAGGCGCTATTGTTTTTCATCGACGTAAAACCCTAAAAGAACACTCCAATGGTATGGAACTCATTGCTTATGATAGCGAGAAAAATGTTCTACTAAGCGAAGTCTACTTCTCGATTGGTGGTGGTTTTATTGTTAAAGCCGAAGATTTTGCCAAAGAAAAAGAAGCCGCCAGCCAATTTGCTGCGGATAATCCGCCACCTTATCCGTTTGAATCCGGCGCGGAATTACTGGCTTTGTGTAAAGAGCATGGCTTGTCTATCTCCGGCTTAATGCTAGAAAACGAGAAAGTGTTACGTAGCAGTGCGCAAATTGAAAGTGAGCTGAACAATATTTGGCTGACTATGCGTGCTTGTATTGAACGCGGTATTCGCACCGAAGGCATTTTACCAGGCGGCTTAAAAGTTCGCCGACGTGCGCCAGCGCTGTATAAAAAACTGATGGCAGAAAAAAGTAACGACCCGCTACAAGTGATGGATTGGGTGAACTTATTCGCGCTGGCGGTCAATGAAGAAAATGCCGCCGGTGGCCGTGTAGTCACAGCCCCCACTAATGGCGCGGCGGGGATTATCCCAGCAGTACTGATGTACTATGACAAGTTTATTCAGCCGGTGACCCCAGAAATTGCCTCGCACTATCTATTAGCAGGTGCCGCAATTGGTATTTTATATAAGAAAAATGCCTCTATTTCGGGTGCTGAAGTCGGTTGTCAGGGAGAAGTGGGTGTAGCCTGCTCGATGGCAGCAGCGGCATTAACCGAAATTTTAGGTGGCAGCCCACAGCATGTCGAAAATGCCGCTGAAATTGGCATGGAGCATAACTTAGGCTTAACCTGCGATCCAGTTGGCGGTTTGGTACAAGTCCCTTGCATTGAGCGCAATGCGATGGGATCAGTAAAAGCCATTAACGCGTCGCGCTTAGCACTACGTGGCAGTGGCGATCACAAGGTGTCCTTAGATAAGGTGATTAAAACCATGTGGGATACCGGTAAAGACATGCAAACCAAATACAAAGAAACCTCACGCGGTGGCCTAGCGGTTAATATTATCGAATGTTAACAAGCTATTAGCTGGTTTAAGCTCTATCTAGCTTTAAACCTAGCTGGGGCCGCGGCAAATTAGCCAGCAGGTGCCAGCCCCTCTTCGTCAGCAAGCGGAAAATCGATAAATTCCGCTTGCTGATAATCCTGCAACAGTTGCTCCGCTAACTCGGCTTGCTCATCGCTGACAAACACATTGGCAAAGCCCATAGTCGCAATATCCCCTACCGCACCTTGCAGGTAGTGCCCGCCAACATAAGTTTCAACCCCTTGGCTGTTCAACATACCAGAGATAATATGCGCTTCGAGAATATCATTGGCGCGAAAAATAATTTTCATAGCGAACTCAATAGGTTTTTTAAGAGCTTAGCTGAAAAACCAAAAAGCCACCAGCGCCGCGCCACTGCAATAAAACAGCATAGGCCACAAGGTGTAACGAATAATCTCCCCTTCCCGCCCATTAAGATTAACTACACTCGCTGCCGCCACCACATTCACCACACAAATCATATTACCGGCATTAGCCCCTAACATTTGCAGCGCTAATACAAGGGTTTGAGGTAAATCAGCTTGCTGGGCCATAGCTTGTTGAAAACTACCAAACATCAGATTGGAAAACGTTGCTGAGCCAGCAATAAAGGAGCCCAGTGCGCCAACTAAAGGCGCCAGCGCTAACCAATAGTCACTTAAGTATGTTGCCGCCAAAGCCGCTAAGGCCAAAGGCATCGCCGGTAAAGCTGATGCATTAACATCTGAATGCAGGAAGATCCTGACCATCGGCACCGCAGCAGCAAGCGCAATGCAAGAGGGCAGCAGCATAGTGCCGCTTTGCTTAACAGCATTAGCCAGCTGCACTCTTGATAGCCGAAAAACTAAGGCAGCTAATAGCGCAACCAGCATAAACACCGAGCCAGGCAAATAAAGGGGCGCCACACTTACCGTCAACTCAGAACCCAGTATGCCCTGCCATTGCCAGTTTACTCCCTGCAGCCAAGCTTTAACTGGCAGCTCGGAGACACGAGTGAGCACTAATAACAAGGCAACAGCCACGTAGGGTAACCAAGCTTGCCATAGCGGTATAGGCTTTTGCATAGCAAACTGATTTGACTGTACTTGCGCAGACGAAGTTTGCACACCTGGGTTTTGCTTAACCTGAATGGTAAAGTCTGTCGACACGACAGGAGCAGTAACCACAGGTTTTGGCGTGAGAATTTGCAAATGTGCTGCACTACAGGTGATGGCTAATCCAATCAAGGCACCGAGTACCGAAGGAAACTCAGGCCCCAGCCACCAAGTTACGCCATACGCCGGTAAGGTAAAGGCTAAGCCCGATAGCAGCGCAAAAGGGGCCGCCGCCAAACCGAAGCGCCAATTGGCCTGCTCGCTAAAAAAGCGACTGTACAGCAGCACTAAAATCAACGGCAACCAAGATGCCACAAAGATATCAATCCCAATCGCGGTTAACGCGATCTGTTGTAACTCACCGCTTGTTACTCCGGGTACACCTTGCGCCAACCCTACCAACACAGGGGTTCCGACAGCACCAAAGGACACAGCAGCAGAATCTGCCACTAAAGCTAATACCACCGCAGCCAACGGACTAAACCCTAAAGCGACCAATAACGGCGCGGCAATAGCCGCTGGCGTTCCAAAACCCGCCGCCCCTTCCAAAAAGCCGACAAACAGCCAACCAATAATCACTAACTGTACACGCTTATCCGAAGACAATTGGCTAAAACCGGCTTTAATTGCCTCCATCGCGCCACTTATTGTTAGCACCTTTAATAGCACTATGGCCCCAAAGATAATCCACAAAATCGTCGCGGCAATCACTAAACCTTCCAGCACGGCGGCAGAAAGTTGTAGTAAAGGCATTTGCCAAACCATGTAGGCTAAGGCTGCAGTGATAAGCAAGCTAAAAGGCATCGCCTGGCGGGCTGGCAGGCGACATAATACCAGTAGGATAAATACGCTAAACAGCGGCATCGCCGCTGTTATAAATTGCCAGAAGGTCACTCAGTGCCTATTTCAGAACAGTATCAGGTTGCGCTAGCTTAGCGGCTCTTTTACCACGAAACAACGCCTTAATATCTTCCAGAATCACATAAAGCGCCGGAATTAACACTAGCGTAATGACCGTTGCAAACAAAATACCAAATGCCAGTGATACGGCCATTGGGATCACAATTTGCGCTTGCAAACTGCGCTCAAGCACGATGGGCGCAAGGCCGACAAAAGTGGTTAACGAGGTCAGCAAAATCGCTCGGAAACGCTGCGTACCCGCTTGCACTACAGCCTGCTTAATGGCAATACCTTGCGCTCTGGCACGGTTAACGAAATCCACCATAATCAAGCTGTCATTCACGACTACCCCTGCCAAAGCAACTAAGCCAAATACCGACATAATGCTCATACTCAGTCCAAGTACCATATGCCCAATGACTGCACCAATTAAGCCAAAGGGAATAACGCTCATAATAATCAAAGGCTGTGAATAAGATTTCAGTGGAATTGCCATAAGTGCAAAAATACAGAACAGCGCAAATACCGCAGCTTTCATCAGGTCTTGCTGTGCATCAATTTCATCTTGGCTGGCGCCATCTAATTGTCCGGTCACACCAGGGAATTGTTGCTCAATTTCTTTTAAGGTCGTTTTGCGCAGCTCCGCCACCACTTTGCCGGGTTCAACCAAGGACTTATCTGCAGACGCCGTTATCGTTACCGCGCGCTGTCCATTCACCCGATTAATTGAGCTAAAACTTGGCTGTAAGGTATAGGTCGCGACTTGCGAGAACGGGACTTCGCCGCCATTGGCGGTACGAACACGCAAGTTTTCTAAATCGCCCAATGAGCGGCGCTCTTCTAACGGATAACGCACCATCACCCGCACTTCTTCACCACCACGCTGCACCCGCTGCGCTTCTGCGCCAAAGAAACCAAAGCGAACTTGTCGAGCCAGATCGGACAACGTAATACCCAGTAAATCAGCTTCCGGTTTTAATGCCAGCACGATTTCATCATTGCCGCCGCGCAAGTTATCTTCGATATCAAACACGCCTTGATAAGCCGCCATGCGCTGTTTCAGCATGTCTGTCGCAGCTTGTAATTGGGCTAAGTCACGACCACGAAGCTGCAGGGCAATATCTGAGCCACCACCGAAGGTCGAGTTGTTTACTCTAAAGGTTTTTAAGCCTGGAATTTCTGGGATCTGCTCGCGCCATAGCCTAGCGATTTCAAAGCTATCTACTTCTCGCCCTTCACTTTTATCTAGCTCCACCACTAAACTGCCAGAGGTATCGCTGTTTAAAAACACTAAACGGTGCTTAACGACCACATCTTCGCCAGCAGCAGTAAGCTGCTGATCAACGCGCATCAAGGCTGCTTCGATTTCTTTGATAGCCAGCACAGTCGCTTCGTTCGAAGCGCCCTCTTCCATTTGAACACTGGCTTGCATAAAGTCACTTGGGACATTCGGAAAAAATACCCAACGCACCCAGCCAGCTGAGAGCACACCAAACATAATGATTAATAGCGCAAAGAAAATGGCCATGGTGGCATAACGATACTCGATACAACGTTCAATAAACGGACGGTAACGATTTTCAATAAAGCTAAATAACACTGCAGAAACGGCAGTTCGTACCCGTTTTAAGGTGTTACTACCAAAACGCCCCAGCGCATAGATCCCACCTTTATTCGGATCCCAAGGTTTAGTATTCATATTGGCAATGTGAGTAGGTAGGATCAGCTTAGATTCAATAATTGAAAACACTAAACAGAGAATAACCACCCACGCGATAGAGCCCCAAATAGCCGATTGCGAGCCGCCAACCAATAACATCGGTACAAAAGCCGCAATAGTGGTTAGCACCCCAAAGGTGGCAGGCATGGCGACTTTTTTCGCGCCCGCTATTACCGCATCGGTTGATTTGCCACGTTTTTCGATTTCACTGTAGGCACTTTCCCCAATAATAATGGCATCATCGACCACTATCCCCAGCACCAAGATAAACCCAAACAAACTGATCATATTGATCGATACATCGAAGAACGGCAGCGGTAATAAAGCTAAGGCACCCAAGAAACAGACAGGGATCCCTACCATTACCCAAAATGCCACTCTAAACTCTAAAAACAGCGTCAGGGCAAGTAAGACTAAGATAACACCGTAAAAAAGATTATCGGTCATCAGATCTAAGCGACCTTGCAGGTAATAGCTGGAATCGCCCCAGTAATCTAAAGTAATAGTCGGTGGTAATTGCTCTCGCTTTTTATCAATATAGGTTTTTACCGTGTCCGCAATCCGTAAGGTATCATCTTCACCCACCGCATCAATGCGAATAGAAACACTGTTTTCGCCATTAAAGGTGGCTAAGCGCGCCCGCTCAATAAAGCCATCTGTGACGGTGGCGATGTCACCTAACAATAAGCGAGTGCCATCGGCATTGCGTAACAGTACGATATTGGCAAAGTCATCTTCATAGTAAGCCTGCCCTTTGGTACGCAATAAAATATTACCGCTTTCCGAGCGAATAGACCCACCGGGTAAATCGACAGAACTGCCGCGAATAGCATTGACAATTTGGTCAAAGGTTAAGCCATATTCACGCAAGCGCTGTTCAGGGATCTCGATACTAATTTCGTAATCGCGCGCCGCAACCACATCCACTTTACTGACACCTGGTAAGGCTTTGATTTCATCACGAATACTTTTGGCCAGCTCTTTTAAGCTGGCTTCAGAAGCTAAACCATAGAGCGATAACCACATGACATTACTTTGAAAACGCACCCGATACACCACTGGGCGTTCCGTTTGTTCTGGCAAAGTTGAGATGGAGTTAACCTGCGTTTTGATCTCTTCCATCACCTCAGAAATGTCATAGCCGGAGCTAATTTCTAAATTAACCGTGGCTAAACCTTCAACTGCGGTAGAACGAATGCGCTTAATGCCGTTGACGCTACGCACACTTTCTTCAATTTTATCAATAACGCCCGTTTCTACTTCCTGCGGGGCGGCACCGAGGTAAGGTACGCGTACTGTGACGACTTCAGTTTCTATTTCAGGAAAAGTTTGTTTTTTAATAGTAAGGACAGAGCCTAAGCCCGCCAGTAATAACACGACCATCAGTAAATTTGCAGCAACACTGTTGCGAGCAAACCAAGCAATAATGCCTTTATTAGTATCCATGCTTATTGCCCCTCAGCTGGTTTAACAGCCTCAGCCACTATCGCTGAGGTATCTTGAGTCGTGGGCGCTGTATCTTCAGCAGCAGATAAACGCACCAAAGTCCCCGCTAAAGGGTTAGTGACGGGCGACGTGACTAACTGATCCCCTGCTGCAAGGCCTGCAGTAATATAAGCGAAAGCGGCATCGGCCCGATCCAGCTCAACCGTGCGAAATTGCAGCAGGTTATAAGTATCGACCACTAAAATTTGCTTACCCGGTTTAAGCAGGTGGCGTGGCACCTTAGTCACTTGCTTCGCCGTAATACCTTGGATTTCTGCTTGCACAAAACGACCAAACTGTAACGGCGTACCAGCGGCATTGCGCTGATAAGGATCTTGCACTTCAGCAACTGCATAAATCACCCGACTGCGCTCATCCATAATACCTTCAGTGCGCACAATATTCGCCAACCACTGCTGAGGTTGCCCCGCTACCGTCGCTGATAATGTCACTGGGATGTTTTGGTCATTAGCCGCTTGCTGCGGCAAAAAGCCAAAGTCAGTATCTGATAAAGGTAAACGCACTTCAGCCACATCAGTGCCCATAATCATGCCAAGTTGACTGCCGCGACTAATAAATTGCCCCAAATTCGCTGTACGACTGGCGACCATACCGGCATAAGGTGCGCGGATCTCGGTACGACTTAAATCACGCTTGGCGCGATCTAAATCCGCTTCTTTAGACTGCACATTGGCTAAGGCACTGGCTAATTGCGGCTGACGTAAGCCTAACGCCGGTGCTTTTCCTTCGGTAAAGGAACGCCATTCTGCTTCGGCAACTCTGGCACGAGCCTTTTCTTCTTCTAACTGCGCTTTAGCGCCAGCAAGGGCGGCCTCAGCAGCTTTAACTGCGGTTAGATAATCGGCTTGTTCTACCTGAACCAATAAATCGCCTTCCTGAAAAAACCCACCGGCCACAAAATGTTCAGATACGGCGACAATACGGCCATTCACTTCAGAAATTAAAGTCGTTTGTAATTTCGGGCTAACGGTTCCTTGTGAGGCAATACGATAAGTTAAGTCACTGGCACTTAATAATTCCGTATTGACCAATAAAGCTAAACGTTGTTCTTCGACTTTTACGGGGGCTTTGCGTAAACCAGACATCCCCACGGCAATGGCAATCGCGCCTACTAAAATCAAAATGGGAATACCAACTTTTTTCAATCTCGATGTCATAATTATGTCCTGCCGACAGTTTCTTTAAGAATAATGGTTTTATTCTACTCTGATCTGGCAATTTAAGATTATTTGGTCTGTGAATCTTTGTATCAGACTGGCTGTTTCAGAAATGTTTTAGTTGTAACACGTTAAGCGAAAATTGTGAGGAGCATCCAAGTAAGGCGCAAGTAAAATAAGGTTTTCGCAGCAATTCACACTCCACACATTTATTACAAAAGCCCAAAACGCATTGAGTCAGGGGCATTAAAAAAAATATTTTGTTACAAATGACATAGCTTTAATTACCACTAAAAACATGAACTCCCTGGAAAACACTGGCTTTAACACGATCAATAAGCACACTCACGACTGTACAACCACCGAGCAATTCCTCAGCTACACATCATGCACTGCTGCTTTTTTGCGCATTGGCAAATGCATGAATTTCAGTTAGGGTAAGCAGGTATCCATCATTACGGGATACCTACTTTTAAGCAACAGGAGTTAGCCATGAGCATCAGTAAGCAGTATTTGAAGAGCAAACCCGCTTGCAAAGTGACCTTTACGCTGACGGCCGATCGCCTGCCAGCAGCGACGCAGGTTGCTTTATTGGGGGAATTTAATAATTGGGATCCAGCCGCCCTGCCGATGAAAAAAAGTAAAAGTGGTGATTTTAGTGCCAGCATTACGCTACCAAAAGACAGTGAGTTTCAATTTCGTTATTTGGTAGATGGTGGTACTTGGCTAAATGACGACGAAGCAGACGCCTATCTGCCGTCACGAGTTTCTTACGATGAAAACTCGGTATTAAAACTGTAGTAAAAAGGGGCAAAGCCCCTTTTTAACCTTCTAAGCATTTCTCTACTTAGCATTTCTCTAATACTAAACATCCTACCGAATAGCCTGCGCCAAAGGAGCAAAGAATCGCTTTATCGCCCGCAACCAAACCTTGTTGATAATGGTGAAAAGCAATAATCGACCCAGCTGAAGCGGTATTAGCGTAGGTATCTAATACTAAAGGCGCTTCCTCAGGTAAGGGTTCTCTGCCTAAAATTTTGCGTGCGGCAAAGATATTCATATTAATATTCGCTTGATGTAACCAAAGTCGCTTGAGTTGCTCTGGCGCCAAGTCTTGTGCCGCCATCTCAGAGAGAATCACATCAGCCACGATTGGCAGTAATTCTTTAAAGACTTTGCGACCTTGCTGTTTGAAAAAAGGCACTTTGGGATCCGTATCGTCAAAACAATGCTCGGTATAGCCCAAGTCACAGCGAATATTATTAGAGAACTCGGTTTTTAAACGCATGCCCAAAATTCGGAATGCTTGCGCACTGGTACAGGTTTCTTCAGCTTCAATAACCGTGGCAGTACAGACATCGCCAAAGATAAAATGGCTGTCGCGGTTACGGTAATCAACTTGCGGCGAGGCGAATTCTGGATTGACCACTAACACCGTTTTCGCTGTACCGCCACGAATCGCATTGACGGCATTGCTAATAGCAAAGGTTGCAGAAGAACAGGCCACGTTCATATCAAAGGCATAACCTGTGGCTCCTAATTGCTGTTGCAATTCCACAGAAAGCGCCGGATAAGGACGCTGCATATTTGACGCGGCACAAATAATCAAATCAATATCTGCAGCCGTTTTATTTGCTTGCGCTAAGGCTTGTTTAGCCGCCACAATGGCCATCTCTACCATTTCTGGCAAAGCATCTTCACCACGTCGAGTTAATTTAGGGTGCATGACAGCAGGATCTAAAATTCCCTCTTTGTATAAAACATAGCGAGATTTAATGCCTGAAGCTTTTTCAATAAATTCACTGCTTGAGTATTCCAACGCCGTAATTGTGCCTTCTGCAATAGCTGCGGCATGTTCAGTATTATAGTTATCAACATATTGATTAAAGCTTTGCACCAATTCATCGTTGCTGATTCGTTCTTCTGGAGTAAAAACGCCTGAGCCACTTATGACCACATTTTTCATAGCATCACCTTGTTCGAGATTGACATTCGGGCTCCAAAAACTGAACCTTTGCCATTTTTGTGGATCAGTATAACTGAATTGCTGGTCTGAGGTGATCGGTTTTTATAAGACTTAAGCCATTGCCTAGTATAATTTTCAAGCAATCACCCCCTGTTTTGCTGTTGCTCACCAGCCATTAAGGTAGACTCTGTTACACTTGGTTGAATTAACCGTAAACATGATGCTTAAACTCATACTTAGTAGGAAGTTAATGTCTCGAATTTGGCTTATCTTACTCTTTGTTTGCCCCAGCCTGCTGGCCGCGCAAACATCGATCACCCTATCAGGTTTGAAGGGGGAACTAGAAAATAATGTGCAAATTTATCTGGCTCGCTATTCAGCTGACGAAATATCTACGTCGCTGCGTTTTCAAGCGCGTTTAGAAGAAGATATTACTATGGCCTTACAGGCCTTGGGTTATTATCAAAGTACTATCAATATTGCATTAGAAAGTCGCAACACAGGTAGCCTTTTAAACATCAACGTTGTCGCCGGCGAGCCAACGCGAATAAGCACTGTCGATTTACAACTAACGGGCGAGGCAGCAACGGATAGCGACTTTAAGGCACTGTTAGCTAAAGCACCGAAACCAGGCCAAATTGTGCATCATGGCCAGTACGATAGCTTTAAAAGAAACCTTTCTAGCTTAGCATTACGCAAAGGCTATTTTAATGCCAACTTCACCCTAGCTAGACTCGAAGTTGCACCTGAGTTAAAGCAAGCCTTTGTGAAACTGCATTTTGATAGCGGCCCGCGCTATCGCTTTGGCGAAGTCAGTTTTCAAGGCGCGCAGATTAGGCCCGAACGTTTGCAATTTTTAGTCCCCTTTCAAGCTGGTGATCCTTATTTGGCTAGCCAACTTGGCGAGCTCAATCAAGCCTTGGCTAATACCAATTGGTTCTCGTCAATTTTAGTCGATGGCAACACTGAGCAATTAGATAAATTTATTCTCCCTATCGAGGTTCAGTTGGAACCCCGCCAACGCAACAGCATTGAAACGGGTATCGGTTTTTCTGATGACGTGGGAGCACGCTTCAAACTTAACTGGCTGAAACCGTGGTTAAATGACCGAGGTCATAGTCTCAATAGCAAACTGGCCGTATCTAATGCGGAACAAAGTATTGAAGCGGCCTATAAAATGCCACTAGAAACCGTGGTTAACGATTTCTGGCAACTGCAGTATGGGTTGCGGAACAGAGATTATCAGGATACTCGCGCGAAAGAGTCCAATCTGGCATTAGAACGGCACTGGTTATTACAAAGCAATTGGTATCGTACCGCGTCGATACGTTGGCTGTATGAAGATTACACGCAAGCAGATCAAACGGCTAATAGCAGCCTGATTATGCCGGGTATCAGCTTTTCTCGCGCGAGGCAAACTGGCTCAGGCATGCCAATTCGTGCGGACCGTTTACTGCTTGGCATAGAGGTTTCAGACAAAAGTTGGGGCTCTGCTGAAACTTTTTTACGCCTGCGTGGACGCGCCGGCTACATTAATACGCTCGCTGACAACCACCGTGTTGTCAGCCGTATTGATGCCGGGGCCATTTTCATGGAGCAAGTAGATAACTTGCCGCCTTCCATTCGATTTTTTGCTGGGGGAGATAGTAATTTACGCGGCTATGCTTTTGAATCCGTCTCTCCAGTCAATGCCAATGGCGAGCTAATTGGTGGTCGCTATATGGCAACTGCCTCCTTGGAATATCAATATCGGGTTAAAGATAATTGGTGGTTAGCCACCTTTGCAGATTACGGTAGTGCTTGGAGTGATACGCCTGAGTGGAAGCGTGGTGTTGGTTTTGGCGTGCGTTGGGGATCCCCCATAGGCGCGGTGCGTATTGATTTTGCCTGGGGGTTAGATGCGAGTGACTCACCTTTTCAGCTGCACTTTTCGCTAGGACCAGAGCTGTGAACGAATTAAGCCCTGCTCTGCTTACCACTGATAAAAGGAGGTTTCATGCGTTTGGGTAAGTGGTTAAATCGTACGTTATTGCTCCCCTTGGTGGCACTGTTCAGCTTGCTGTTAGTCTTGTTATTCAGTCAAGCTGGATTACGCTTTAGCATTTGGTTAGTCGAAACACAACTAGAGGAACTCACCGTTGGCAAAACTGCAGGAGCTTGGTTAACGGGGGTCACCTTAAGCGATATCCGTTATCAACACGACGGCCTTGATGTAAAACTAGACACTCTAACCTTTAGGTTACAAAAACGTTGCTTGATTCAATTCCGGCTTTGTATTCCCGAATTAACGCTGGATGCGCTCAATGTTCAATCAATAGCGACAGAGCAGCATAACAGCGCTGCCACAGCGCAATTATCGCCAGCTGACACGCCTACGGATCTGCCGGCCGCCCTGCAGAGTTCGCCGTCTTCCAGCCGCCAAGTGCCGCCGATTCTGTTTCCTATTCCACTGCGCGTGGAAAAGTTAAGCCTAAATCAGGTCAGTATTGTCTTACCTGAGCAACAATTGCATTGGCAACAGTTAAACCTTGGGCTAGTCGCCTGGGGCAATCGCCTACAATTATCACAAGGTCGCTGGCAAGAGGTGAGCTTAATGTTGACACCTAACGACCAAACAGCAACAACGATAAGCGCCTTTAAAGCGCTGCAGCTACCTACGCTGCGCTTGCCATTATCGATTTATCTTGACGACTTTCAGCTACAGCAGCTCAAAGTGGTGCAGGGCGATACGTCACAACAACTCGAGGCACTCACCCTCAGTGCGCAGCTGGCACCACAACAAGTTCGAATCTTAGATGCAACAGCCACACATGCATTCGGGCAGCTGCAGTTGGGAGCAAACATTGCGCTCTCTGAAAATTGGCCAATCAGTGCGCAATTCAATTTACAGCTCAATGCTGGCCCCTTGGCAGGGCAACATGCCAGGTTAAAACTCGATGGTAATTTATCTAACCTGCAGCTAACGTTGGACACTTCAGGCCTATTCAACACACAGCTAGCGGCAGAGCTGGCTTTGTTAACGGATGACCTGCCGCTTAAACTGGCATTTTCAAGTGAGCAATTGCAATGGCCACTCACCGCCTCCCGCTATCAACTGAACAATACGATTCTCGACATCAACGGTCGTCTCAGTGAGCTGCAAGTAAACCTTAGCAGTCAGTTGCAAGGGCAGGACTTACCCGAAGCCACGCTGCAGTTGGTAGGCACTTGGCAGCATTGGCAGCAGCAAGCCAATCTCAGTTTGCTTCAACTCGATACCTTAGATGGCGCGCTCAGCGCCAGCGGAAAAGTACAACGTGATACCGCATTTCACTGGCAATTGGATGTGGGCCTGCATAATCTGCAACCCGGTTTACATTGGCCAGAATATGCTGGCAACCTAAATGGTCAGCTGATGCACTCTGGCACCTTTTCGCCAGAAGGCCTGTTAACACTTGAGCTGCCAACCATCTCATTAACAGGAAACATACGGCAACTCCCTCTTACCCTAGCAGGCAGTGTCCAACTGAGTGGTAGCCCCCAAGCCGCGACTTTGCAACAGGCAAACTGGCAAGTAAAAACTTCAGGCCTAACGCTCAGTCATGGCAACAACCAACTCAATTTACGTGGCGAGCTGAATCAAGCTTGGCTGCTTGATATCGATCTTAATATGCCTGCGCTTGCTCACAGCTATCATGCCATGCAAGGAGCAATAGCTGGCTCAGTCCAATTACGAGGTCCTGCTCTGACGCCGGATATTGCGATCAATCTACAAGCACAGCAACTGGTATTTGAGGATATCCAGCTTTCCTTAGCAGAATTAAATGCTCAACTGTCTTTAGCAGATCCCATACAAAGTCAATTCCAGTTTACCGCGACAAAGGGGCGCTGGCAGCAACAAGATTTACAACAACTGACATTGAACTTAAACGGTACTGAATTAGCGCATCAATTAAGTGTGCTAGTTACAGCGGATGAATGGCAAGCCGATGTGTTATTGGTGGGTTCTCTTGAAAATCGTGCAATTTGGCAAGGGCAATTTTCACAGTTCGACTTGAACACACCGATAGGACAATGGCAATTAACGCAACCCATGCAACTCAGTGCGTCCATCCCAGAGCAAAAGCTCACAGTACAACCACATTGCTGGCAACAAGCAAACACCAACTTGTGCTTTAATGATGAGGCACTGCTGTCAGCCTCAGCAGCTAAACTACAACTTAGTTTGCAACAATTGCAGCTGAGCCAATTGAATAGGTTATTACCCTATCAATCATCGCTGCAAGGCGATTTGTCTGCCCAGTTAATGCTGGAGTGGCAACGGGGACTTTCACCGTTAATTCGCCTGCAAGCCCAAGGCAACCAAGGCGCTTTTACACAACAGCTGGATGTACCGGTTACACTAAACTGGCATACTTTAGAGCTTAACAATAGCTTAGAACAGGATCAACTTCGCAGCTCACTTAGCATGCAGCTAGGTAATCAAGGGCAACTGCTCGCTCAAGCATTAGTGACTGATCTAGCGCAAACTGCAAAACCACTTAGAGCAGAAGTACAACTTAATGCACTGGATCTCGATTTTTTAAAGCCGCTTCTGGATGAAAATAGTCAGCTCGCCGGCACACTCTCTAGTCAGTTAAGTATTGATGGCACTCTGGACCAGCCTAAACTGCAAGGCAGTATTAATCTTGATTCTTTAAAGGTAACAGGCAAATTAGCGCCGACGGATATTGAACACGCAGATGTTAGGCTGACATTTCAAGGCGAGCAAGCGCACTTAACCGGCAAACTAAAAACCCCGGATGGCGCTATCGATCTAAGCGGCCAAGCTGATTGGCAGGATCTCGTTAATTGGCAGGCTGGCCTGCAAATAACTGGGGATCAACTCAAGCTACAAATTCCGCAAGCTACCCTCTTTGTAAAGCCCAATTTGCATATTCATGCCCAACCCGGTATTAGCCGCATAACCGGTAATATCGACATACCGCGTGCTGACATTGTTATCGATAGTCTGCCGAAAAATGCGATAGGTCTATCTGCCGATCACCTGATTTTAAACTCGAAACTGGAACCAATAACTGAAAAACAGGCTACCTTCTATGCTCTGGAAACGGATATCAAAGTAAGTTTAGGACAACAGGTTAAACTTGCCGCTTTTGGTTTAAAAACCCGACTAAATGGTGAGTTGTTTGTGCAGCAACAACAGTTTAACCCAACAGTGCGTGGTGAAGTGAGATTACAAGAAGGTACCTTCCGTGCCTATGGCCAGGATTTATTGATTCGACAAGGTAAAATGACCTTTAGTGGCCCGGCAGATCAACCCTTTTTAAATGTGGAAGCCATTCGTAATCCGGCCAATATGGAAGATGATGTTATTGCTGGGATCCGAGTAAACGGCCCAGCTGATGAGCCTATTATCAGTATCTTTTCCGAACCATCCAAGCCACAGGCTAATGCCCTGTCTTACCTGATCATGGGGCGAGATTTAGACAGTGAATCGGGTAACGCAGCAAATAGCGTGACCACAAGCCTAATTGGAATGAGCCTTGCCTCTAGCGGACGCGTGATTGGCGAAATCGGTGAAGCCTTTGGGCTGAGCGAGTTAACGCTCGATACAGAAGGCGCTGGTAATAACTCGCAAGTGACGGTCAGTGGCTACCTGACCCGTGATTTACAACTAAAATATGGTATTGGTATTTTTCAACCTATTGGGCAATTTACCCTTCGCTATAGATTGATGCGCAGCTTATTTCTGGAAGCCGTGTCTGGCATGGACAATGCAGTGGACTTGTTATACAAGTTTGAATTTGATTAAGGCGGAAAAAAACAAGGTGCGACAATATGTCGCATCGCGTTCCGAGGCATACCGAACTACTATCAACAAGCTTACTACTTTAAATGGTTGGTACTAAGCACTCTGCAACATTTGCTTTGGCTGCCTCGGCAGCCATTTTTTTATACTTTATCTAACCTTAACAAAAAATGCGTATAACGCCCAAGCGACGCATAGGGCTCTTGCCGGTTGTACTGTAACTCCAGCGCTTCCAGCTCTTGATAGTGGCTTTGTTGCTGGGTGCGATCCCGTAAATAATCATGGAAACAGCGTACACCAGTTTTAGCCAATAACGTGAAACCGGCTTGTTGGCACCACGCCTGAACATCGGCACTGACTAAAGGCTGCTGCGGGTTTAAGCGTACCGGCTTTTTCGCTCGCATGTCGGCTTTAACGTAATCAAAGTTACCATAAAGAATATTACTAAAACGATGCGCATCCTTGTTGTAAAACATCAGCGATAAGATGCCACCAGGCGCGACCCATTGCCTTAATTGTTGGATAGCATCAGCTGGGTTAGCTAGCCATTCCAACACGGCATGACATAACACCAGCGGATAGTGTTTGCCTTGCAACACCTGCGGTAATTGTTGTAACGGGCTATTAAGCACTTGCAGCCGGTCTGTTAGTCCTAGTTCAACCGCTCGCTGCTGCGCTATTTGCAGCATATCGCTTGAAATATCGGTTAAGCAAAGTTGATGACCTAAGGCAGCGAGCTTTAGCGCAATTTGTCCCTGCCCACCGCCAACATCTAAGATCTGACAAGGCTGGCTAAGTAAGGGCAATTCCAATAAATCACGCATCAAAACGGCCTGACGGATTTTACCCTTAGTGGTATGGTAAATATTTTGCGAGAAACGCCCCGCTAAGTTATCAAAATTACGATCGGTTATACCATCACGCATTTAAGATCTCGACACTAAAAATGACTTACGCACTAAGCCGGATTAGCAATATCGACAAAGTGCACCTCAAGCCCTAACTCGGCTGCTATATACTCACCTAAGGCTTTGATACCATAGCGCTCAGTGGCATGATGTCCCGCGGCAATAAAATGAATACCTAACTCGCGTGCGCTATGAATTGTTTGCTCCGACACTTCGCCCGTGACAAATAATTGTGCTCCCGCCGCCGCAGCTTGTTCGATATAGCCCTGACCACCACCGGTGCACCAAGCAATCTTCTGCACCAACCCAATACCTGCATCCTCTACCAGCATCTCACGGCCCAGCGTTTGCCCTAAGCGCTGAGCAATCGCCGCTAAGGGTGTAGCCTCAGCCAAATGACCTTGCTGCAGCACGCCTAACGGCTCTGCAGTTAGCACCGGCTCGGCTTGTTGTACACCTAAGATGTTACCCAGCTGAGCATTGTTACCCAGTACAGGATGAATATCCAAGGGTAAGTGATAAGCCAGCAAATTAATATCATGTCGCAGTAACAGCCCTAAGCGGCGTTTTTTCATGCCGACGACCGGCATGGCTTCGTTTTTCCAAAAATAACCATGATGTACCAAGACGGCATCCGCTTTTAGCGCTACTGCCTGCTCTAACAGGGCTTGGCTAGCCGTCACCCCAGTGACTACAGAACGGATCTGGGCTTTGCCCTCAACCTGCAAGCCATTTGGGCAATAATCTTTGATGCGGTTACTATTTAGTATGTCATCAATAAAGTTAACAAGTTGCTGGCGTTCAATCATGATTATTCCTATTTTTAGCGGCAATCCACTGCCCCATATAACGGGTACTGCGATACGCATGCGATTGTAACATCTGACCGGTAAAATTCATGTGCCGTCGTGCACTTCGCGCGGTGGCGCTCTCGTCTAATAATTGCTGTAACAGCTGCCACACCTGCTTAGCCTGATCTGCGCTAAAGCGCTCAGTTAAGATACGATAACCTTGCTGTTGGGCAGCTTGCCAAGCAGATTCATCCTGATATAAGGCACAAGCCGCTGTGGCAAAGCCTTCGGCGTTATCAGTAATAGCCCCACACCAATCAGCTGGTATATCGCTAAGCGTCATACCCTCTGCCCCCACACTTGTCGTAATGCTCGGCGTACCGCATTGCATGGCCTCTAACAGCTTGCCTTTTAAACCTGCACCAAACTGCAAAGGTGCCAAGCAAAGCCTGGCTTGCTGCATGACGGCTACCGCATCTTCGGCCCAGCCTTTGACTAAAAAACCGTCACGGGCATTATGCAGTGCTGTGGCTTTGGGCGGCGGATAAGCACCATAAATATGCAGCTCAGCCTTGGGGAGTTGTTTGCGGATCAGCGGCCAGATTTGCTGCTTTAGCCATAAGACGGCTTGCCAATTCGGTGCATGCCGAAAATTACCTATACTAATAAACTGGGCACGGTCAGCAAAGTCAGGCACCTGAGCAAAGGGACCTGCTTGCCAAAAGGGGCAATAACACAGTAAGTGCGCTGGAATATGATAATGCTGCTGCAATAGCTGCATTTCGTAACGAGAAATCACTAAGGTTAGATCACAACGATAAATGGCCGCCACTTCGCGATAGGCTAAATCGTTATTTAGCCGCTCGGCGCTAACCGCAGTGGCGACAAGGCTGCTGTCGGCTTTAACGGCTTCATGCCGAGCATGGCGCAGTGCATGCACATCTTCCATATCCAGAATACGCAATGCCTCTGGGCAGGCCTCGGCGACGCGCCAGCCAAACTGCTCTTCCAACATAAAGCGATCGAACATCACGATCTGCGGTGCCAGCGTTTGCAGCCATTGCTGGAAACTGTCGCAATTAAGCACAATGCTCTGCTCCGCTACACCGATACTGGGTAAATCAAAACGATGCGGGCTTTTTTCTGCAGCACTGGCAAAGATCACCTGATAGCCTTGCGTTTGAAACAGCCGAATTAAACTGAGCATGCGGCTGCCCGCTGCGGACGATGCTGGCTCTGGCCAGACGTAACCTATTACAACCAATAAAGGCATGCTTTTCCTATTCGCCTATTAAAAGCGCCATTTTACCGCTTTTAACAATAAAAAATAGGCTAAACCAAAGGCTAGGCTGCTTCAGTATAGCTAAGCGCAAATATTTCAAAATAGCTCTGCATTAACGAGCCCTATTCGATATGGTTTAGGGTATGTGCAGTTTAGGAGGCAGGCAATACATACCAATACACAGCCAAAAAGTGTAATACACTGCCGCCTAACACAAATAAATGCCAAATAAGATGGTGCATATAGAGGCTTTTCCAGACATAGAAAATTACGCCAAAAGAATAACTTAAGCCACCTGCCAATAATAATAGTAACGCACCTGGCGCTAACTGATCTAACATGGGTTTAATGGCAATTAGCACTATCCAACCTAATCCCAGATATAACCCCAGTGACAACTTTTTATATTTCATGCCACTTAAACACTCTAACAGTACACCTGCAATCGCAATGGTCCACACTAGACTGAACAGTGGAATCCCCCAATGCCCTCGCAAACTGACTAAGGTAAAAGGCGTATAAGTGCCGGCAATTAAAATAAAGATAGCAGCATGATCTAATTGCCTTAAACGGAACTTTAGTTGTGGGTTTTCAAAAAAATGATACAGGCTTGAGCTGCTATACAGCAGCACCAGCGAAAAGCCATACAGTATTGCTGCGGTTAGCTGCCAAGGATCGCCTGCAACCGTATGCTGCAACAGCAAAACAGTACCCAACAGCGCCAGCACTGCACCAAAACCATGACTTAATGTATGAAGTTTTTCTTCTAACCGACTGTAATGACTCATTGGACCATGCTGTTTTAAGAGATAACCCGCTCATCTTATCAGCTTTTCCCTGACAACCCAGCTAGCGTGAGAGATTTAAGCGGTTGTTCGTCTTTATTTACAGCAAAACGCCCGCATATCCCTGGGATAGGCTTTCGCTTTCGCCGAGCTTTACGTAGAATCGGCGCATGACCAAAGTACAAGGCAAGCCTAAATAGCACTGCCATAACCGTACTTATTACTTTTTATGCTAACTTTGGAGTCCTCTGATGTCAGAGATCAAACACAGTAAATTGCTTATTTTAGGCTCAGGCCCTGCTGGCTACACGGCTGCTGTCTATGCTGCCCGCGCAAACTTAACCCCAGTATTACTGACCGGTATGCAACAAGGCGGTCAGTTAACCACCACCACGGAAGTCGAAAACTGGCCGGGTGATGCCCATGGTTTGACAGGTCCAGCTTTAATGGAGCGGATGCAAGCTCATGCCGAAGCCTTTAACACTGAAATCGTGTTTGATCATATTCATACCGTCAATTTACAACAACGTCCTTTTATCCTAACCGGTGATAATGGTCAGTACAGCTGCGATGCCTTAATCATTGCTACCGGCGCTTCAGCTAAGTATTTGGGCTTACCGTCTGAACAAGCGTATAGCGGCCGTGGTGTATCAGCCTGTGCAACTTGTGATGGCTTTTTCTACCGCAATCAAAAAGTAGCCGTTGTTGGCGGTGGTAACAC
Organism: Alishewanella sp. d11; assembly: GCF_049390205.1. Classification (GTDB taxonomy): domain Bacteria; phylum Pseudomonadota; class Gammaproteobacteria; order Enterobacterales; family Alteromonadaceae; genus Alishewanella. Next base: position 120,952 of record NZ_CP186547.1, read on the forward strand.
TGCAGTTGAAGAAGCACTGTACTTATCTAATATTGCTGCAGAAGTGCATTTAGTACACCGGCGCGATACCTTTAAAGCCGAGAAAATCTTAATTGACCGTTTAATGGCAAAAGTCGCTAGCGGCAATATTATCCTGCACACGCACCGTGAGTTGGAAGAAGTGCTTGGCGACGAGATGGGCGTAACCGGTGTACGCTTAAAATCAACACAAGGTTTAGCCGCGGAAGAAGTCGCTTTACAAGGTGTATTTATTGCTATCGGCCATAAACCGAATACCGATATTTTCGCTGGTCAATTAGAGATGAATGGTGGCTACTTGAAAGTCCAAAGTGGTACTGAAGGCAACGCCACCCAAACTAGCATTGCTGGCGTGTTTGCTGCCGGCGATGTTGCTGATCATATCTACCGTCAAGCAATTACCTCTGCAGGGTCTGGCTGCATGGCGGCACTGGATGCTGAACGCTACTTGGATGCGCTCGCGAAATAACGGCAACTATGCCAATCTATTTACCTGAGCTACTGCCAGAGCAGTTGAGTTTTCCTCCGGTCAGTCAGGCCATGACTGAGCCGGATGGTTTACTGGCCATGGGCGGTGATTTATCGCCCGCTCGGCTGGAGTTAGCCTATCGCTCAGGTATCTTTCCTTGGTTTTCCGCCGGTGATCCCCTTCTGTGGTGGAGCCCCGCAACACGCGCCGTATTCCCACCACAAACCTTAGCGCTTAATCGCACTTTACGTAAACAATGGCAAAGAGGCGCTTATCAGGTCACGCTAAATCATGATTTTGCGGGAGTAATTCGCCAATGTGCCGCACCCAGACCCAGTCAGGCCGAAACCTGGATTTTACCGCCAATGCAGCAAGCGTATTTACGTTTACACCAGCTTGGCTTAGCGCATAGCATTGAAATCTGGCAAGAAGCCTCCCTGGTTGCCGGTTTATATGGCGTACAACTGGGCCAGCTATTTTGTGGCGAATCCATGTTTAATCGCATTGATAATGGTGCAAAATTTGCGCTGATTGCTTTGCAACAGCATTTACAACACTATGCTGAAGGCTGGATTGACTGCCAATTACCCAACCGTTTCTTATTGCAGCTTGGCGCTATTACCATGCCAAGGCCCGATTACTTACAATTACTGCGGCAATTATCTAACCAAGCCGCACCAGCTGGGCATTGGCTGCCGCAACAGCTTTCCTTGTCACCCTCAGCATGAATAGGCTTAGATGACTAATACACCACTCCAATTTGGTATTACCCTTGCGGCCTCTTGTAGCTACTTACCTGAGCAACAAGAACAACTGGCGGTGTTAATGGATCCTAGTCCATTAGATCATCAATTGTATCAACAACTTATTGCCTATAATTTTCGGCGAAGTGGTAATCAAATTTATCGACCACATTGCCCGAGCTGTAACGCCTGCCAGTCGTTACGTATTCCGGTGGCACAATTTACCGCATCGGCGGCACAGCGCCGTATTTTAAGCAAAGCCGCCCGCGCAAAATGGTGCTATCAGCTAACGGCTAGCGCGGTCACTGCCGACGAGTATCAAAGCCTCTTTGCCTTATTTAACCGTTATATTGCTTTTAAACATGCCGATGGCAGTATGTACCCAGCAACGACCGAGCAATTAGATTCGTTAATAACGTCTCGCTGGCAACCTATTCGCTTATTAAAACTGTATCAAGCTGAGCAGCTGATGGCGGTCAGTATTATTGATGATTTAGCAAACAGTTATTCTGCGGTTTACACTTTTTTCGCGCCAGCAGCGGCAAGTTTTTCACCGGGAAAATTAGCCGTACTGTATTTATTGGCTGAGGCCAAAGCGTTAGATCGACAATTTGTTTATCTCGGTTATCAGGTCGATGGCTGTCGAAAAATGGCTTATAAAAGCGAATTTATGCCGCACCAACGTTTTTTTGATGGATATTGGCATTCATTTGCTTAAAAAAGCGCTTGCTGCTTTACTTATCGACGGTATTTCGGCACAATCTGCGCTGTTTTTCCGAAGGCACCCAATTTTATAGAGGCGAGTACGCTGAATGGCGAAAGAAGATGTAATTGAAATGCAAGGTACCATCTTGGATACCCTGCCAAATACGATGTTCAAAGTTGAACTTGAAAATGGTCATGTTGTTATCGCGCATATCTCTGGCAAAATGCGTAAAAACTATATCCGCATTTTAACAGGCGACAAAGTGACTGTTGAATTGACACCTTACGATCTGACTAAAGGCCGTATCGTATTCCGCCAGCGTTAAGTTTCAGCCCGACAGTCCTGCGCTAGCGCTGACTTAACTGGCAAACCCGGCAATCGCCGGGTTTCTGCATTTAACGCAATTCAGTATTAAGCATTAATCATGGCTTTTGCAGACTGATACTCAAACTGTAATGCATTGTCTTGTAAGCTGACTTTCACTTCCCCGCCTGCCACTAAAGCGCCAAACAAAATTTCGTTTGCTAACGGTTTTTTCAGATGTTCTTGAATGACCCTTGCCATAGGCCGAGCACCCATCGCATGATCATACCCTTTTTCAGCTAACCACTGGCGAGCGTCACTGCTTAACTCTAACGACACTTGCTTTTTATCTAACTGGACCTGCAAATCACAAATAAATTTATCCACAATTTGCAAAATAATCTCTTGGTCTAAATGTTTAAACCAGATAATGCCGTCTAAGCGATTACGAAACTCTGGGCTAAAGGTTTTGTTAATTTCGGCCAGCGCATCATGGCTATGGTCTTGCTGTTTAAAACCAATGGATTTACGTATGGTTTCCTGTACCCCAGCGTTGGTGGTCATTACCAACACAACGTTACGGAAATCGATTTTCCGACCATTGTTATCAGTCAGAGTGCCGTGATCCATGACCTGTAACAGAATATTGTAAATATCAGAATGCGCTTTCTCTATTTCATCTAACAATACCACCGAGTAAGGATGTTTAGAGACCGCGTCGGTCAACATCCCGCCTTGTTCAAACCCAACATAACCTGGAGGTGCGCCGATTAATCGGCTTACCGCATGACGCTCCATGTACTCTGACATATCAAAACGCAGTAGCTCAACGCCCATCACTTTTGCCAGCTGTTTAGTCACTTCCGTTTTACCCACACCAGTTGGCCCAGCAAATAAGAAATTCCCAATAGGTTTCTCTTCATTGCCTAAACCCGAGCGGGATAACCGTATCGCGGCCGTTAACACATCGATAGGCTCATTCTGTCCAAATACCACCAGCTTAAGATTACGATCCAAGTTAGCCAGCACATCTTTGTCTGAGGCCGATACTGATTTCTCCGGAATACGCGCCATCTTGGCAATCACTTGCTCAATTTCCGTCACATTGATGGTTTTCTTACGCTTAGAAGCAGGTAACAAACGCTGCGAAGCACCTGCTTCATCAATTACATCGATGGCCTTATCGGGTAGATGCCGCTCATTAATGTACTTCGCCGACAACTCCGCTGCAGCACGCAAAGCTTTTTGTGTGTATTTGACATTGTGATGTTGCTCGTAGCGTTCTTTTAAGCCCAACAAAATGCGGGTGGTATCTTCAACGCTTGGCTCCAACACATCAATTTTTTGGAAACGGCGCACCAACGCAGTATCTTTTTCAAAAATTGACTTAAACTCTTGGTAAGTGGTTGAGCCCATACAACGTAACCGGCCGCTGGATAACAGCGGTTTGATCAGGTTAGACGCATCCATAACCCCACCTGAAGCTGCACCTGCACCAATCACCGTATGGATCTCATCAATAAACAAGATGGCATTTTTCTCGTTTTCGACTTCTTTAAGTAGGGATTTTAAGCGTTTCTCAAAATCACCACGATACTTAGTACCTGCCAGCAAGGCTCCCATATCTAACGAATAAATCGTTGCATCGGCAATCACTTCCGGCACTTGTTGCTGCACAATACGCCAAGCGAGTCCCTCGGCAATCGCCGTTTTACCCACACCAGCCTCACCGACCAATAAAGGGTTATTTTTTTTCCGGCGACACAATACCTGTACTGCCCGCTCAACTTCTGCATCACGGCCAATAAGCGGATCAATCAGGCCATTTTTTGCCTGTACATTTAAATTAGCGGTAAAAGTTTCCAGGTAACGATGCTCTTCCTGTCCTGTTTCGGCTAATTCTTCCTGCTGTTGTTCATCATGCTGATCTAATTTTTCAGTTTTGGTAATGCCGTGCGAGATATAGTTCACAACATCCAGTCGAGTAATATCGGCTTTTTTCAGCAAGTAGACCGCTTGCGATTCTTGCTCTGAAAAGATAGCGACCAACACATTCGCACCGGTTACCTCAGCCTTACCGGATGACTGGACATGAAAGACTGCTCGCTGCAGAACCCGTTGAAAGCCCAACGTAGGCTGAGTATCACGCTCTAAATCGCCCTCGGGCAGTATCGGTGTTGTAGAATCAATAAAACTACCCAGCTCCTGCCGCAGCTGTTCAATGTTAGCGCCACACGATTTCAGTGCTGCACCTGCAGCAGGGTTATCTAATAAGGCTAATAACAGGTGCTCTACGGTCATAAACTCATGCCGGCGGTCACGCGCAAATCTGAATGCGACATTCAGGGTTAACTCAAGATCTTTATTCAACATATACCACTCCTAATCCACCTGAGTTAGTTACTACACCGACGACTGTCGGCTATCCTTTGCTTGCTTAAGCACGCTCCATGGAACAAAGCAGCGGATGCTGATGCTCTTTCGCATACTGAGTCACTTGCTGTACCTTGGTTTCAGCAATTTCTGCCGTGTAAACTCCACACACAGCACTGCCCTCATAATGTACCTTCAGCATCACTTCTGTTGCCCGCTCATATTGCATATTAAAAAATCGGGCTAAAACATCTATAACAAAATCCATCGGGGTGAAATCATCATTATGCAAAATCACCTTGTACATGGGAGGCGGTGCCAGCCGCTGCCTAGTGAGTTCAGCAAGATCATCATTATGTACGTTAGGATTATTAAAACCGCTCATATATCAACTATAGCCATGCTTGCGCCATCCAGCAAAGGCGCTTTTATTAAAATTGCGTAAAGTTTTCAGCTTAATTTCAGCAAAAAACTTGACTGTCTGTACAAATTATCTACATTAGATATTGGAGTAATAAATACTCTACTACTAGTGCATCACTAGCATACAGAATATAGCTAACTTAGAGAAGGAAGTAAGTAGTATGGCTACCGGTAAAGTAAAATGGTTCAATAATGCAAAGGGATTTGGGTTTATCCGGGAAGATGGTCGCGATGAAGATATCTTCGCCCATTATTCAACCATCAGCATGGACGGCTACCGCACGCTAAAAGCGGGACAAGACGTGGTCTTTGATTTGTCAGAAGGGCCAAAGGGCTTACATGCAGTAAATATCAAACTGCCTGGCGAAGAATAAGCTAAACCGATTTCTTGCACGCTGTTCCTGGCTAAGTTTCTTAGCCCAAAAATTAAGGCGCTAAACCGGAGTTTAGCGCCTTAATGCTTTTTACTGAATAGCGATTATAACGCGGCTAAGGCTGCATTTAATGTCGCACTTGGACGCATTGCTGCGGCGGCTTTCGCTTGATCTGGACGGAAATAACCGCCGATATCAACCGCTTTACCTTGTACACCATTTAATTCCGCCAGAATTTGCTGCTCATTGGCATGCAGTGTCTCGGCAAGCTTAGCAAAACGCGCGGCTAAGGCAGCATCAGCGGTTTGTTTTGCCATAGCATCGGCCCAGTACATTGCCAGATAAAAATGGCTACCACGGTTATCCAGCTCACCCGCTTTACGACGTGGCGATTTGTCATTGTCAAGGAACAAGGCTGTCGCTTGGTCTAACGTATCAGCCAGAATTTGCGCTACTTTGTTATCAGCAACCTGTGCTAGATGCTCTAAAGAAGCGGCTAAGGCTAAAAACTCGCCCAAAGAATCCCAACGTAAGTGGTTTTCTTGCACAAACTGCTCAACGTGCTTAGGTGCAGAACCACCCGCTCCCGTTTCAAATAAACCGCCACCGTTCATTAACGGCACAATAGACAACATCTTGGCACTTGTACCCAGCTCTAAAATAGGGAACAAGTCGGTTAAGTAATCACGTAATACGTTGCCGGTAACAGAAATCGTATCTAACCCTTGCTTCATCCGCGCTAAGCTATGACGCGTAGCTTCAACCGGCGACATAATTTGAATATCCAAGCCGTTGGTATCGTGGTCTTTTAAGTAGCTTTGTACTTTCTTGATTAATTCAGCGTCGTGCGCACGAGCACTGTCTAACCAGAATACCGCTGGGGTATTACTTAAACGCGAACGATTAACGGCAAGTTTTACCCAATCACGAATTGGCGCGTCTTTAACTTGGCACATACGCCAGATATCGCCGGCTTCTACCACATGGCTAAACAGGGTTTCGCCTTGGCTATTGGTAACAACGACAGTCCCTGCGGCTGAAATTTCGAAGGTCTTATCGTGTGAACCGTACTCTTCAGCTTTTTGCGCCATTAAACCCACGTTGGGGACTGAGCCCATAGTACGAGGATCAAAAGCACCGTTTTTACGGCAAAAATCAATCGTCTCTTGATAAACACCGGCATAACAACGATCTGGGATCACCGCCTTAGTGTCTTGCAACTGACCGTCTGGACCCCACATTTGGCCCGAGCTTCTGATCATCGCCGGCATAGAGGCATCAATAATCACATCACTTGGTACATGCAGGTTAGTGATACCTTTATCTGAATTCACCATTGCCATAGCAGGCTTAGTTGCATACAAGGCATTGATATCAGCAACAATGGCATCTTGCTCGGCTTGTGGTAGATTTTTCAGCTTGGCATACAGATCGCCAAAACCATTGTTTACATCTACACCCAACTGAGCAAAAGTCTCAGCGTATTTAGCAAAAATCTCTTGATAGAACACCTTAACGGCATGACCAAACATGATAGGGTCAGAAACTTTCATCATGGTGGCTTTTAAGTGCAGAGAAAACAGCACGCCTTGCGCTTTGGCATCAGCAATTTGTTCCGCATAGAAAGCACACAACGCTTTAGCGCTCATAAAGGTGGCATCCACCACTTCACCAGCTAATACGGCAACTTTCTCTTTTAATACCTGCACACTGCCATCGGCTTTGTGTAAGCTAATGTTCAGCACATCATCTGCCGCCATAGTGGCAGATTGCTCAGAGCCGTAAAAATCACCAGCCGTCATATGAGCAACGTGAGATTTTGAGCTTGAGCTCCAAGCACCCATGCTATGCGGGTTTTTACGAGCATATTGCTTAACTGAAGCGGGTGCGCGACGATCTGAGTTACCTTCACGCAATACTGGGTTTACCGCTGAGCCTTTGATTTTGTCGTAACGCGCTTTAACATCGCGCTCTTGCTCAGTTTTTGGCTCTTCCGGATATTCAGGCAACGCATAACCTTGCGCTTGTAACTCTTTTACTGCCGCTTTTAATTGCGGTACTGAGGCACTGATATTCGGTAACTTAATAATGTTGGCATCAGGTTGTTTTGCTAATTCGCCCAGCTCCGCTAAATCATCATTGATACGTTGTTCAGCGGTTAAAAATTCTGGAAAGCTGGCAATAATACGGCCAGATAAGGAAATATCGCGGGTTTCAACGGCTACACCCGCCGCAGCAGAAAAGGCCTCGATAACAGGCAGTAAAGACTGAGTGGCCAATGCTGGCGCTTCATCAGTAATGGTGTAAATGATTTTTGCACTTTCTTTCGACATGTTAGTTCCTGTATTGTAATCGCCGGATCGCCATGACAAAGCCATTGCCACCCAAGTGTGGAAATTGTTTTAAACGCAGCCAAACGAAGCGTTTAGATTATATCAGCATCAAACCGATTAAAACAGGCGCATGCTGCGTCTGAGGCGTTTGCGGTCAAACATGAATATTGTTGCCAGTAACAACCAAGCCCCTATTCAAGTCATAAATTAGAGATTAAGTGTGAATATAACTAAAGCTGGAGCCAGGCAAAAACATAAGGCTTTTTCGAAAAAAAACAATAGGACTAAGGTAGAAATTCCATTGTTGGTGCTTTTTAATAAGCCCTACGATGTGCTTAGCCAATTCACTGATAACAGCCAGCCGCCACGGGCAACACTGGCTGATTTTATTGCAATTCCAGCGGTATATGCTGCTGGCCGTTTAGATCGTGACAGCGAAGGCTTATTGCTATTAACCAATTGCGGCCGTATTCAGCAAAAAATCAGTGATCCAAAATTTAAAGCACCAAAAACCTATTGGGTTCAGGTAGAGGGTGTAATCAGCGATCAGGCGTTAAACCAACTGGCGCAAGGCGTTCAACTCAATGATGGTCTTACCCTACCTGCGGTTGCCGAGCGTATTGCTGAACCTGCGTTATGGCCTCGTCAGCCACCTGTTCGTTATCGCGCGGCCATTCCAACCAGTTGGCTAAGTTTGACCATAACCGAAGGACGTAACCGTCAGGTACGAAGGATGACCGCGGCAGTAGGGTTTCCAACGCTTCGCTTAATACGCGCCCAAATTGGGCCATGGCAGCTTGGCGATCTAATGCCTGGGGAAAACCGTATCATTAGGTTGACGAATAACGAATTTTAATCTGTTAGGTCTTGCTAAAACTGCAAGTACCTTCGCAAAAGGATGTCTTAATGAGCAGAAGCCGCCTCCATCTTACTGTTGCCGCTGTGATTGTCTTTGATAATAAATTTTTACTGGTTGAAGAACGCGATAAGCTTGGCGGGCACAAAGTACTGAATCAGCCTGCCGGACATATGGAAGAAGACGAAGATCTGATAAGTGCCGTGTGTCGCGAAGTCGCCGAAGAAACCGGATTAATCCTCAAGCCGGATGCTTGGCTGGGTATTTCGCAACTGCAAGCCAGTAATGCGCATACCTATATTAGAGTGAATTTCTTATTTGAACCGACACATTTACCTACGCACTACCAACCGCAAGACAGTGATATTCTAGCGTTACATTGGTTGGACGAAGCTGAACTGGCGGCACAACAGATCCCGGTGCGCAGCCAATTGGTGACCAATGCGATTACGGCTTATCGACAAGGGATAAAACTGCCCCTTGACCTTATCAACCCCTTACTCTGGGTTTGAGCACTGTTATAGCGGTATATTTTCATACCGCAAATCCGCCTTAGCCAGACTATCTTAGCGAAGTTGCCCCTTACTGCCGTTTTTTGAAACGGAATTTAATGTTATAATCCGCGCCTTTCTTTTTGGGCTAAGTTAAGCGCGGTATTATGTCTGACAACAGCATGTCTGATCACAGCAGTAAAAAAGTCATCGTCGGCATGTCCGGCGGCGTAGATTCTTCTGTTTCTGCCTGGTTGCTATTGCAACAAGGCTATCAGGTTGAAGGCCTGTTTATGAAAAACTGGGAAGAAGACGATAATGATGAATACTGTGCTGCCGCTGAAGATATGGCCGATGCACAAGCCGTCTGTGACAAGTTGGGTATTAAATTACACAAGGTAAACTTTGCTGCTGAATATTGGGATAATGTGTTTGAGTATTTTTTAGCGGAATACAAAGCCGGTCGTACGCCGAACCCCGATATTATGTGTAACAAAGAAATTAAGTTTAAAGCATTTTTAGAATTCGCGGCCGAAGCGTTAAACGCCGATTATATTGCAACAGGTCATTATGTCCGCCGCCGTTATCAAGCTGGCCATTGGCAAATGTTGCGCGGGCTGGATAACAACAAAGATCAGAGCTACTTCCTTTATACCCTGGCAGAGCAGCATATTGCCCAAACCTTGTTCCCCGTTGGCGAGTTGGAAAAACCCGCTGTTCGCGCCATTGCCGAACAACAAGGTCTAGTCACCCATGATAAAAAAGACTCCACCGGGATCTGCTTTATTGGTGAGCGCAAATTTAAAGATTTTCTGCAGCAATATTTACCGGCTCAGCCTGGGGATATTGTAAGCATCGATGATGGGAAAGTGATTGGGCGGCATGAAGGCTTGATGTATCACACCCTTGGTCAGCGCAAAGGGTTGGGCATAGGCGGTCTGCGTGATGGTGGTGATGATCCTTGGTATGTTGTGGCTAAAGATCTGGAAAAAAACCATTTATTAGTAGCACAAGGCCATGATCATCCGGCTTTATTATCAAAAGGATTAATTGCCACGCAACTGCATTGGGTTGATCGTACTGGCCCTACCGCGCCAATGCGCCTTACCGTCAAAACCCGTTATCGGCAAACCGATATTGCTTGTAGCGTGACCCCTGCAGCAGATGGTCGCTTAACGGTGATTTTTGATCAACCACAAAAAGCGGTAACACCGGGTCAATCTGCGGTATTTTATCTTGATGAAGTATGCCTTGGTGGCGGTATTATTGATGAGGCGCTAATTTAAATGGAAACTTCTTTACAGACTCAAATGATTGCCTTGGCTGCCTTATGTCAAGCGGCAAAGCTGGTGCAAAGTATCGCTCGTAGTAGTGAATCGCAGCAGGCGCAATTAGAGATTATTTTGGGTAGCGTTGTAAATTTAAACCCTGCTACCCCGCTGGATATTTATGGCGGTGAGCTAGCTAATTTAAAGCCAGGTTTTGAACTTATTATTGAACAACTGGGCGATAAACCACAAAAAGATGTTGAGCTTACTCGCTACTTGGTCGGTGTGCTTGGGTTAGAACGCAGGCTGAATAAAAATAAAAACAACCTGAATGAGCTTGGCAACCAACTAAGCCAGCTAGAACGTCAATTACAACATTTTAGCGTAACCGACGACACTATCATTGCTAAACTTGCCGATATTTACAGCGAATGTATCAGTAGTTTAGGCGCACGGATCCAAATATACGGGCAACCAGAGCTACTGAGCCAAAGCAGCGTACAACATAAAGTCAGAGCCTTGTTGCTAGCAGCGGTGCGCGCTGCCGTGCTATGGCGACAGGCAGGGGGAAGCCGCTTACACTTTATTTTTAAACGAAAGAAATTATTAGCTGCAGCACAAGCTGCCCTTGCCAATATTTAATCACGCACAGTAATCAGGAGTTATCATGGAACTTAATGCCCTTACCGCAATTTCGCCGGTAGATGGCCGTTACGGTAGCAAAGCTGCCAGCTTACGCCCAATTTTCAGCGAGTTCGGTTTAATTAAATACCGGGTTACCGTTGAAGTGCGATGGTTACAACAACTTGCGGCAGAGCCTAAAATTACTGAAGTGCCTGCTTTATCAGCAGAGGCTAACGCGGTCTTAGATCGCATCGTCACCGACTTTAGTTTAGCCGATGCCGAACGTGTTAAAGAGATTGAACGCACCACCAACCACGATGTAAAAGCAGTAGAGTATTTACTAAAGGAAAAAGTAGCTACCAATACCGAGCTGCTGGCCATTACTGAGTTTATTCACTTTGCCTGTACCTCAGAAGACATCAATAACTTATCACATGCATTAATGCTACGCGAAGCACGTGATACCGTGTTATTACCAGAATGCGATGCGCTACTTGCTGCTATTAAAGCATTAGCATTAGATTTAAAAGCCGTGCCTATGATGGCGAGAACCCACGGCCAGCCAGCATCTCCCACTACCATGGGTAAAGAAATGGCCAACGTCTATGTGCGTTTAAAGCGCCAGCGTGAGCAAATTGCTGCTGTAAGCCTACTGGGTAAAATCAATGGCGCAGTGGGTAACTATAATGCGCATTTATCCGCCTACCCTGAGATTGATTGGCATGCCTTTGCTGAGCGTTTTGTTACTTCATTAGGGGTTACTTGGAACCCCTACACCACACAAATTGAACCGCATGATTATATTGCCGAGCTGTTTGATGCTATCGCTCGCTTTAACACGATTTTGCTCGACTTTGACCGCGATGTCTGGGGTTATATTGCGCTTGGTCACTTCAAGCAAAAAACCGTTGCGGGCGAAATTGGCTCCTCGACCATGCCACACAAGGTTAACCCTATCGACTTTGAAAATTCAGAAGGTAACCTGGGTATTGCCAATGCACTGTTTAACCATTTATCGGCCAAGTTGCCGGTTTCTCGTTGGCAGCGCGATCTAACCGACTCTACAGTACTGCGTAATTTAGGCGTAGGTTTTGGTTATACCCTGATTGCTTATCAAGCGACTTTAAAAGGCATTAGCAAACTGGAAGTAAATGAAGCGAATTTACGCGCTGAGTTAGACGCTAACTGGGAATTATTGGCTGAGCCAGTACAAACCGTTATGCGTAAGTATGGTATTGAAAAACCTTATGAAAAACTCAAAGAGCTAACGCGTGGTAAACGCATTACTGCTGCCGACTTAGCCCTATTTATCGATGGTTTAGAGTTACCTTTGCAGGTGAAAGCAGAGATGAAACAGCTTACACCTGCAGGTTATATTGGTGATGCGATTCGCTTGGTTGAGCTACTCGACTAACCTTGCTTACAATATCATAAGTGAAATAGAACTAGCCGACAGTATGTCGGCTAGTTACCTTAGCTGGGTAACCAAAGTTGTTTTATAAATGTGTTGGGGAAATTAGCTCGCCAACTGAACCAACTACTCCAGCTAACACATACCCAGGCTTTTCAACGCCTCTGTAATAAGGACCCTAACATGTACCAATTAAATCTGGGTGAATTAAGCCTCGCTGATTTTATGCAGCAATACTGGCAAAAGAAGCCACTGCTGATTAAGCAAGGTTTTCAGCAATTTCAAGATCCCCTCTCTGCGGACGAGCTGGCAGGCTTAGCATTAGAGGATGATGTTGAATCCCGCTTAGTGCAATGCACAGACGGCAATTGGCAACTGGAAACCGGCCCTTTTGAGGATTTTACCCGCTTTGGTGAGAAAGACTGGACCATTCTGGTACAAGCCGTTGATCACTGGCATCCTCCTGCAGCGGCGTTAATTGAACCTTTCCGCTTTATTCCGAACTGGCGTATTGATGACTTGATGGTTAGCTTCTCGACGCCAGGCGGTGGTGTTGGCCCACATCTTGACCAATATGATGTGTTTATTATTCAAGGTGAAGGTAAGCGGCACTGGCGTGTTGGTATGCCCGACCCCAGCTTAAAATCAATTTGTCCGCATCCACGCTTACTGCAAGTCACGCCTTTTACCGCCTGTATTGATGTCATTATGGAACCTGGTGACATTTTGTATATCCCACCTGGTTGCCCGCATGACGGTATTTCGATTGAGAACAGCTTGAACTATTCGGTAGGCTTCAGAGCGCCCGCCCAAAAAGATTTACTCACGGGCTTAACGGACTATCTGATTGATAATGATTTTGTTGGTAAACGCTTTAGTGATGCCGATCGTACACTAAATAGCGAAATAGGCGCGATTAGCGAGCAAGATTTGGATCAAGTACAACAATTACTGTTGCAACTGATCAGCGATCGCTCACAACTACCCATCTGGTTCGGTCAGTTTATTACTCAGCCAAAACACGAACTGGATCAGCAAGAGCCCGATCCACACTATGCAGCCGACGAAATTGCGGAATACCTTGAAGAAGGTTCAGTATTAGGTCGACTGGGTGGCTTACGTTGTAGCTATTATCAAGCCCAAACTGATAGCGATATTCAGTTATTTATCAATGGCAATCGTATCGTTTTACCGGCTGAAGAATATACTACCGCGAAGCTGCTGTGCGACAGTCCGAGAATCGATCAACAACAGTGTTTACATTTTATTGCTCGCGAAGAGCGTTTAATGTTGATCACTGATTTGATTAATCAGGGCTTGTGGTATTTCGAGGAGTAGGCTGTTTAAAGCCGCTCTGGCGTTATTTTTCAGCGCTAAGCTCTCAGCACAGCCGTTAAAATGGCTGTGCTTTCGTAAAGAAAATATTACACCTGACGCCAAAGCAGTGCTTTGCTAATACTAACTTAATGATAATTAAACTCTGTTTTGCTTCTTGTTAAGCCAAGAACCCCCATCTTGACCTCAGCATTACTGTACTGGCACGACCAGCGACTTTTTAACAACAAAGCTGGCATAAAGTTGTACTAAATGATACATTCCGCGGCATATAAAAAAGGCACAGTTTACGTAAACGTAAAGCAAAGCCTTATCCATAATATTAGTTAGCCTCCAAGGGAGTCCACCGTGGCAGTATTCAATCATCCTGAATTTGATCAACATGAACAAGTCGTTTTTTGCAGTGATCAGGAAACTGGCTTAAAAGCCATTATTGCTGTTCATAGCACACGTTTAGGTCCCGCTGTTGGCGGCTGCAGGTTATGGGATTATGCCAGCGATGAAGATGCGCTGGTTGATGTTTTGCGTTTATCACGCGGTATGACTTATAAAAATGCCATGGCAGGTTTGCCGTTAGGTGGCGGTAAATCCGTGATTATTGGTAATGCAAAAACCATTAAATCAGAAGCCTTATTCCGTGCTTTCGGTCGGATGATCCATCGCTTAAACGGCAGTTATTACAGTGCTGAAGATGTGAATATCACCACACACGATATTATGCAGGTGAATCAGGAGACGCCTTTTGTGGCTGGTTTAGAGGGAAAAAGTGGTAACCCCGGCCCATTCACAGCTTTAGGCACTTATCAAGGCATTAAAGCCGCAGCCCTGCATCAGTTTGGCTCGGCTGATTTAGCGGGTAAAACCGTAGCCATTCAGGGGCTAGGTAGCGTTGGCTTCTATTTATGTGAACATTTACATAAAGAAGGCGCTAAACTGATTGTTACTGATATCAACCAAGAGGCGATAAACCGCGCTGTGACACAATTTGGCGCCACAGCCGTAGGTTTAGATGAAATCTACGCTGCACCAGCGGATGTATATGCACCTTGCGCACTGGGTGCTACCTTAAATGATGATACCATTCCACAGTTAAAAGCTAAGATTGTGGCTGGTTGTGCCAATAACCAATTAAAACGGCCAGAGCATGGCGAAAAACTGCGTGAGCTGGGTATTCTTTACGCCCCTGATTATGTAATTAATGCCGGTGGTATTATTAACGTTGCCTTTGAAATGCGTCCGCAAGGTTATAACGCAGCAGAATCGACTGCAAAAGTCATGCAGATATTTGATACCTTACTGACGATTTTCCGCCGTGCTGATACTGAAAAATTATCGACAAGTGCTATTGCCGATATTATGGCTCAAGAAATTATTGCGCGCGGTAAAGCGAGTTAAACTCAAGTGTTGCCCTAGCCTGAAGCCGCTTGCTTGCTGCTTCAGGCTAGCGTTTATCAACTAGCAGCACGCTATCGACACCCAAATTGATCTTGTTAAGAAGGTTGCTCTAAGCTTACACATTGCTATACGGCTACACTAGCTGCTGTAATACCTCCCAACCTATTACCATTAAACAAAGCCCGATCACCACTACAACGCCAATATTAATCCAAAAATCATCCGCTTTACGCTTTCTTACCACGACTTTACGGCTTACCACTTTCGCTTTAGTCGCTGGCTGCTTTGCGGTTTTATTCGCTGTAGCGGCAATTTCTTTAAAGGTTCTTTCTCTTTCTAATCTTTCTGAGTTTTCTGCTTTCATCTTACTTATAACAACCTTATATAAGCAGTAAAATTGGTCGCGCTGATTATTGTGAGTATTGAGCAGCTAAAGCCTGTAGCTCGGTACCAGTAAGCCGAGTGATCCGCCAATCATGCATCAATTTAGCGCCCTGTGACTGATAAAAATCAATAGCAGGTTGATTCCAATCCAGAACGGACCATTCAAAACGACCACAACCACGCGCTACAGCCAAATTGGCTAAGTAACTAAGAAGCAATTTACCCAAGCCCTTACCACGAAAAGCCGGTAACACAAATAAATCCTCTAAATACAAACCCGGCTGCGCTAAAAAAGTGGAGTAATTGTGGAAAAACAGCGCAAAACCGGCGGGCTCTCCGGCATATTCCACGATCACAACTTCTGCAGCTGGATTATCGCCAAATAAGCTTTTAATTAATTGTTGTTCGGTAGCCACAACTTGATCGGCTAGCTTTTCATACTCAGCTAATCCCTGAATAAAGGATAAGATTAACGCACTATCTTCAATGGTTGCTAAACGAATTCTGCTCTGTTGCATCCGGCTTTACCTATTGTTATTTAT
Organism: Alishewanella sp. d11; assembly: GCF_049390205.1. Classification (GTDB taxonomy): domain Bacteria; phylum Pseudomonadota; class Gammaproteobacteria; order Enterobacterales; family Alteromonadaceae; genus Alishewanella. The sequence continues at coordinate 137,000 of NZ_CP186547.1, forward strand.
GATTTTTTTAGCTGTTCTATTCTACGCTGATTAGTAAACAGAAGCATAGCTTTTAACGCATTAATGTTTATGCCTTTTTATAAAAGACTCCCCTCGGTGCAGCCAGCTTAAAGCTAGGCTTACCCACTGATTTAACGGAATAAAAAAACCGCAGCAAGCTGCGGTTTTTCTAGATATGATGTTAGCTCAAACGGGCTTAAGCAGCCGCTTTAGTACTAACACTCATTGCTTCTAGTACACCCGGCTTAAAGCTATCCACACTGATGGCTTTAAAGCGCAGTTTATTCATATGCTCTAGCGTTGCAGCTTCTTCCGCGGTAATAATAGCTGCAGCCAAGGCTTGCTTAATGCTATCAGCTAACGGTTGTTTCCGCGGCAATTGCCCAGCTTTCTGCGCTTGTGCTAGCTTTTTCAGTAACGGCTGCGCATTATGCATCGCAACAAAGGCTGATTCCATTAAGCCAGTGGCGTCATTCTCATCTGCACCAACGTAGCATAAGTGCGTTAAGCGATCGCGCACTACAGATGGCTTAGATAAGGCTTCACAGATTTGTTGCGCCACGTCATCCGCTGGCATCTTGTAACCAATACCGAATGGGAACACCAAGGTGCGAATAGTACGGGCCACAATACGATTCGGGAAGTTAGCAAAGAAACCATCAAAGGCCTTACCAATTTCATACAAGGCACGCTGCACGCTGTAATGCACGAACGGCAGATCGGCTTGTTGACGGCCATTGTCTTCATAAAACTTCAGCACCGCTGAAGCAATATACAACTGACTTAACACATCGCCTAAACGCGCAGATAGCATCTCTTTACGTTTTAAATCGCCGCCTAGCATTAGCATCGAAATATCAGCACTTAAGGCCAAAGCGCGGCTCATGCGGCTTAATTGCTTATAGTAACGGGCAGTATCACCCGATACTGGCGCACCATTAAAGGCACCGGCGGTTAAGCCTTGCCATAAGGCTGAGAAGGTATTGCCAATGGCAAACCCAACATGTGCCATTAACAGCTTATCAAACTGCGCTAAGCCTTCTTCTGCATTCGGATTCGCTGCGGCTTCTAATTCTGCCAATACGTAGGGGTGACAACGGGTAGCGCCTTGTCCAAAAATCATCAGATTGCGCGTTAAAATATTGGCACCTTCTACCGTAATAGAGATCGGCACACCCATATAGCCATGCGCTAAGTAGTTCATCGGGCCACATTGAATGGCTTTACCGGCATGAATATCAAAGGCATCGTTTAATAACACGCGTGACATTTCTGTCATATGGTATTTGGCGATAGCCGTAACAACAGAGGGGCTTAATTTTAAATCAATGGCACCCGCGGTCATCACCCGCATCGCTTCTAGGGTATAGGTTAAGCCACCAATACGGGCTAAACCTTCTTGTACGCCCTCAAACTTAACGATAGACATACCAAATTGCTGACGCACGTAACCATAAGCACCGGTCATCCGCGTGGCTAAATGGCCAGTAGCAGTAGCCAAGGCAGGTAAGGAAATACCGCGACCTGCTGATAAACACTCTACCAGCATGCGCCAGCCACGACCGGCGTACGATGGACCACCGATAATCCAATCCAACGGAATAAACACATCTTTACCGTAGGTGGTGCCGTTCATAAAGGCCATATTCATGGGGAAATGGCGATCACCGATTTGTACACCAGGATGACTGGTTGGGATTAACGCACAGGTGATACCTAACTCTTCTTTATCGCCTAACAGCTTATCCGGATCATACATTTTAAAGGCCAAACCAAGTACGGTGGCAACAGGCGCTAAGGTGATGTAGCGTTTATCCCAGTTTAAGCGAATGCCTAATACCTCTTTGCCTTCAAACTGGCCTTTACAGACCACACCGCTGTCAGGGATACCACCCGCATCAGAACCTGCTTCAGGGCCTGTTAAAGCAAAGCACGGTACATCGGTCCCATTGGCTAAAGTTGGTAACCAGCGATTTTTCTGCTCTTCAGTACCGTAGTGCATCAATAACTCACCTGGGCCTAACGAGTTAGGCACCATGATCGTCACCGCGGCCGTTAAGCTACGCGTGGCAATACGTGACACTATGGTTGAGTTAGCAATGGCAGAAAACTCGCGACCACCGTAGCTCTTAGGAATAATCATCGCGAAGAAACCTTCACGCTTAATGTAGTTCCAAACCTCTACCGGTAAATCACGTTGCTCTTGTACGATTTTATAATCGTCCAACATTTTAAGCAGCGTCTCAACCTGATTATCCATAAAAGCTTGCTCGTCTTTCGACAGCTCGGCTTTTGGAATAGCATGTAACTTCTGCCAATCTGGCTTGCCTTTAAACAGTTCGCCATCCCACCAAACATCGCCAGCTTCCATCGCTTCACGTTCAGTATCAGACAGCGGCGGTAAGATCTTTTTAAAGATAGCAAAAACCGGTTTGGTAATAAGACTACGGCGCACTGAGGTTACCCCCAACAGCACCGCTAAGATTGCGATTAAAATTAAAAAATATACCATTTCAGCTTCCTTCCAGCGTCAGGCTACAGTTCTAGTGGGTGTTAATATTGCTTGATTAAAAATTGGGGCAGCGATACCTGCCGATAAATAAGGGATTAGGCGCTGGATCACACCTTCGATATCCACCGCTTCATCAAAGTCTGCTAGCGCAATTTCAGCTAAGGCGTCATTTGATGCCATGGTGAATACAATAGATCCAAGCGCAAAGTGTAAGCGCCAAAACAGCTCGCTTTGCGGCAAATGCGGGCAGCTTTGTTGCACCAATAAAACAAACTTATCTAGGGTACGCCCATAGTGGTGGTTTATGAACCAACGTAAATGCCCTTGCACGTCCGTATAGCCACGACCAAGTAGCTGCAGGAAAGTGCGAGTGCCTTTGCGCTGAATGCTATTTAGCTCCAGCAAGGGTTTCACAAAAACCGCCAGTACATTGGGTAAATGATTTGGCTTGGTGCTAGCTAATAACACATCAAATTCTTGATCTAACCTTGGCATCAATACTTGCAAATAACGCTGCAACACCGCCTGAATCAGTTCCTTCTTGGAACCAAAATGATAATTCACCGACGCGAGATTCACCTCTGCTTTGGTGGTAATTTGGCGTAAAGAGGTGTCATTAAACCCAGATTCTGCGAATAAATTTTGCGCAGCATCAAGGATTTTTTGTTGGGTATTCAGCTTAGCATTCATCAAATTCAAACACACCATTTAAACACTTGTTTGAAATGTACGTTTGAATCACTGGTCTGTCAAGTAACAAATGCATTACTGGTCTGAACAGCGGTTATTTGTGATAATAATTAGCCAGCATTAGTCTTTCACTGGCAAACCGCTATAAGATGGCAGCAAAGGGGTTTGCAGAAACGCAACCTAAGGTATTTTCTAAGGAGCTTGCAATGAATGTGGTTGAGGTTAAACACCCACTGGTCCAACATAAAATTGGTTTACTACGTGAAGCTGATATCAGTACAAGGCAATTCCGGCAACTGGCTATTGAGCTCGGTAGTTTACTGACCTATGAAGCAACCAAAGATCTTCCTACTGAAAATGTAACTATTGACGCTTGGAGTGGCCCCTGTGATATAGCGCAAATTCAAGGTAAAAAAGTGACCATCGTACCTATCTTACGTGCTGGTTTAGGCATGTTAGATGGTGTTTTGGATTTAATCCCAAGCGCACGCATTAGTGTTGTTGGCATTTATCGTGATGAGACAACGTTAAAACCTGTTCCCTACTTTCAGAAATTGGCACCTGAGATTGAACAGCGACTGGCTATTATTATCGATCCGATGCTGGCCACTGGCGGCTCTATGATTGCGACTATTGATCTGCTTAAAGCTCAGGGTTGCAAGCAAATTAAAGCCTTAGTGCTGGTTGCTGCGCCAGAGGGCATTCAAGCGCTTGCCAGTGCTCATCCCGATATCGAACTTTATACCGCTGCAATTGACCAAGGGTTAAATGCGCATGGTTATATTTTACCGGGTTTGGGTGATGCGGGTGACAAGTTGTTTGGTACAAAATAATGACGAATGAATTGAGTAGGCAATTAATCCCATGGGCTTATACCAGCAAGCTTGGCATTACTGTTCGTGGTTTACACAGCCAGCCCACTGGCAAACCCGTGCTGCACTTCTTGCACGGTAACGGTTTTTGCGGTTTAACTTACCAGCCTATGTTGGCGCATCTATCTAATGACTATGATTTGTTTTTATCCGATGCGCAAGGACATGGTGACAGTGACAACGGTCAAGATTTTTTAGGCTGGAATAATGCAGCAGAGATTTCTGCCCAAGCCTGGCTAGCTCATCAATCGCGGTTTGGTGAAGTTGCAGTATACGGTCTTGGTCACAGTTTTGGCGGCGTATTAACGTCATTGATGCACGCAGAATACCCTGAACTCTTCAAAGGCTTAGTATTACTCGATCCAGTACTTTTCCCGCCTTCAATGTTGTTACTTGCAAGAACATTAGAAGGGGTTCGCTTATTTAAAAAAAATCCGTTAGCCAAAGCGGCATTAAAACGCCGCCAACATTGGCCTGATCGAGCGACAGCCTTTAGCTATTTCCAAAGCCGTAGTTTATTTAGTAACTGGCATCCCGATGCCTTACAAGCCTATGTAAACCATGCCTTAGCCGATGCAGAACAAGGCGTAATGCTGAAATGCCCACCACAGCGCGAAGCCGATGTATTTAGTTCTTACCCAAGAGGGTTATGGCCAGCATTACGAAATGCCAAGGCACCGATAAAGATTTTTTATGGTGAACAGACCTTCCCCTTTGTAGTCAAAGCAGTAAATAAATGGCAACAGCTTAATAACGGTGTACAAAGCCAACAAGTACCGGGTGGTCACTGTTTTATGCAAGAACAGCCTGAACAAAGTGCGCTTCGAGTAAGCGCAACCTTGCAGGATTTTCGTGCTGGTAAATAGCTATGCCATAACGCCTTACGGTATAATGTGCAAAATTTATTGAGAATGTGATAATGAAAAAACTTGTCATACTAAGTGCATTATTTTTAACTGCTTGTAGTCAACTACCGCACTTTGGAACAGAAAAAAAACACCCCATGAAAACAGATGCGGCGCCCGTTCCTGTAGTGCTTTTACCTGAGCCAATAGAAGATACCAATGAAGTGGCCAATAGTGAGGTGACTGTGGCCATGGCAACCGATTTTGAGCATATCTTTATTGATAATGATATGACGTTTGAAGGCACGCTGCCTTGTGTAGATTGTCCGGGGATCAACTATCAGCTCAATCTGTATCGCGATGGTCGCTTTGAAGTACGCAAAGAATTATTAGAACGTGGACAAGTACAACTGATTACAGGTTCTTGGCTGCTAGACAAACGAACCTTACATTTAGTGAATCAGCAAGTAAGCCTACCAGTGTTCCATTTTCGCAGCAATCGCCAACTGGTGATGACAGATTTGGCCGGTAAGCCCATTTTAAGCTCAGATGCCTATCAGCTTAATCGGCTTGATAGCCTAAAGAAAATCGACCAACGCCAACCCATGCTGGGCATGTATCAGCTACGTAATAATCAAGCTACGTTTACTCAGTGTCAAACCGGCGAAAGTTTACCTATTGCTAATACGCAAAATCACTTACCCATGATGCGTTTGTATCAGCAAGATCCGCGTTTTAATAACCAAGCGGTGATTGCGACCTTAGTGGGGAGAAAAGCTGCTGATGTAAACGGTACTGACACACTCTATGTCGATAAATTTGAGCAATTTTGGCCTAATGCAACCTGTCCAATTCAATTTGCTCAACAAAAACTGCAAGGTATCGTTTGGCGCGCTGAGAAAGTGGCTGATCGTTATATCCCACACCAGTTAAATGTTCGACTGATCTTCGATAAAGACCGTTTATACGGTTTTAGCGGTTGCAATAACTTTAATGCCAGCTATCAGCAACGCGCTAATACGCTGAGCGTGCAGCAACTCGCCAGTACCCGTAAGTTTTGTGCTGAAGCCAGCAATATAGAACAACAATTTACGGAAAAACTACAACAAGCTGATCGGGCTGAAGTGAATGCCGACAAGCTGCAGCTATTTTATAAAAATCAGGTCATTTTAGAGTTAGTGCCTGCACTTAACTAAGAATTGCCAACCTTTGGCATATGAATCTCAACTAGCAGGTTCGGCACTGAACAAGCAAGCTAGCACGAACAAGCTCAAATCCCAGCTTACGGGCATAAAAAAACCACCTTGCGGTGGTTTTTTTATGCTTAGCGCTATTAAACTAAAGCTTGTTTTGCTTTTGCTACGATAGCAGTAAAAGCAGCTTTGTCATATACAGCGATGTCAGCTAGGATCTTACGGTCGATTTCAATTGAAGCCTTTTTCAGACCTGCAATTAAACGGCTGTAAGATAAACCGTTCATCCGTGACGCTGCGTTGATACGCGCGATCCACAGTTGACGGAACTGACGCTTACGCTGACGACGGTCACGGTAAGCATATTGGCCGGCTTTAATAACGGCTTGGAAAGCAACCCGGTAAACACGACTGCGGGCACCGTAGTAACCTTTAGCCTGTTTTAAAACCTTCTTGTGGCGCGCGTGCGCCGTGACACCACGTTTAACTCTTGGCATTTCTGTCTCCTAATGACTTATGCGTACGGCATGCAACGGACTAAGCCGGCAATATCCACTTTAGCGACTAAGGTTTTTGGACCTAACTGACGCTTACGCTTAGAAGACTTCTTCGTCAGAATATGGCGAAGGTGTGATTGCTTACGTTTAAAGTTACCAGAAGCGGTCTTTTTAAAACGCTTCGCGGCACCTTTATTGGTTTTCATCTTAGGCATAGTATTTAAACTCGCATTGTTAAGTTACAACGAATAATAAGGCGTTAAAAAACTGCGGTGTGCCGCAGTTTTTTACACTTGTAGGCGCTTATTACTTCTTATTTGGGGCCAGCATCATGATCATCTGACGACCCTCTACCCGGTTAGGGAAAGATTCGCAGATGGCGATATCAGACAGATCCTCTTTGATTCGAGTCAACATCTCAATACCGATTTCCTGATGCGCCATTTCACGACCACGATAACGCAGTGTTACTTTAGCTTTGTCACCCTCTTCAATGAAGCGACGCAGGTTGCGTAGTTTTACCTGGTAATCGCCTTCATCAGTTCCAGGCCGGAATTTAATTTCCTTGATCTGGATCTGTTTTTGCTTCTTCTTCTGCTCTTTAAGAGCCTTACCTTTTTCGAACAGGAACTTACCGTAGTCCATCAACTTACATACTGGCGGTTCAGCCGTTGGGCTAATCTCTACTAAATCAGCGCCGCCTTCCTCTGCCAGTTTAATGGCTTCAGCTATGCCTACTACCCCCAGCTGCTCACCTTCTAAACCAATTAACCGTACCTCTGGCACAGTAATTTCTTCATTAATCCGATTAGGACGGTTTGAAGGTAATGTTTTCTTTCCTACTTTAATAGTATGTTCCTCCGAAAAATTATCTTATACCCTTAGGCAGATATCCGATTTTTGATTTCTGTAGTCAGTTTTTCGATAAAAGCCGCAGTTGACATTTTGCCCAGGTCCTCAGCTTTGCGAGTTCTTACGGCAATATCACCTGCTTCGACTTCTTTATCACCGACTACGATCAAGTACGGAATGCGCTTAAGCGTGTGCTCGCGAATTTTAAAGCCTATCTTCTCATTTCTCAAGTCACTTATTGCTCTTATTCCATGAGATTTGAAAGTTTTTACCAATTCTTGCACATATTCGGCCTGATTATCGGTAATATTCATCACCACCACCTGCGTGGGTGCTAACCAAGCTGGGAAAAAGCCCGCGTACTCTTCAATCAAAATACCAATAAAACGTTCAAGCGAACCTAAAATGGCGCGGTGAATCATAACCGGAACTTGCTTGTCACCACTTTCGGCAACATAGCTGGCACCTAAACGGCCAGGCAGTGCAAAATCAAGCTGTACTGTACCACATTGCCAGGCACGGTTTAAGCAATCGTGCAAAGTAAACTCAATTTTCGGACCATAAAAGGCGCCTTCGCCTGGTTGTAGTTCATAAGGAATGTCATTGGCTTTTAACGCATCCATCAAACCTTGTTCGGCGCGATCCCAAATTTCATCAGAACCAATGCGCTGTGCCGGACGTGTCGACAACTTCACTTTGATATCTTTAAAACCAAAGGTACTGTAGGTATCAAATACCATCTTGATACATTTGGTGACTTCAGCCGGGACTTGCTCTTCAGTACAGAAGATATGCGCATCATCCTGCGTAAAACCACGTACCCGCATTAAACCATGCAAACCACCTGATGGCTCATTACGATGGCAACAGCCAAACTCGGCCATCCTAAGGGGCAAGTCACGGTAAGACTTTAAGCCTTGGTTAAAAATTTGCACATGGCCTGGGCAGTTCATCGGCTTAATGGCGTATTCGCGATGCTCAGACTGGGTGGTAAACATGTTTTCAGCATACTTTTCCCAGTGACCAGACTTCTCCCACAGCACGCGGTCCATCATTAATGGGCCTTTTACTTCGTCGTAATCGTATTCGCCCAGCTTTTCACGGACAAAGCTTTCTAGCTCGCGGAAAATAGTCCAGCCATCGTTATGCCAAAACACCATACCTGGCGCTTCTTCTTGCCAGTGGAACAAGCCTAACGCCTTACCTATTTTGCGATGATCACGCTTTTCGGCTTCTTCTAACTGTTTTAAATAACCAGCAAGCTGTTTTTTATCGGCCCAAGCGGTGCCGTAAATACGCTGCAGCATTTTGTTTTTCGAATCGCCACGCCAATAGGCACCGGCCACTTTCATAATTTTAAAGTGCTGACAAAACCGCATATTGGGTACGTGCGGGCCACGACACATGTCGGTGTATTCTTCGTGGTGATATAACGCTGGGAAGCTATCGCGCGGGATATTTTGCTCTAAAATTTCCTGTTTATAACTCTCGCCACGGCTATTAAAGGTGTCCCAGGCTTCTTGCCAGCTAACCTTTTTCTTAATCACGTCGTATTCGGTTTTGGCCAGTTCCAGCATACGCGCTTCCAGCACGGCTAAATCGTCTGTATTAATAGGACGGTCTAAATCAACATCATAGTAAAAACCATTGTCGATCACCGGGCCTATGGCCATCTTCACATTAGGCCATAATTGCTTGATCGCATGACCTAATAAGTGCGCGCAAGAGTGGCGTAATATCTCTAAGCCTTCCTGATCTTTGCTGGTCACAATACTTAAGCTGGCATCTTGGGTAATCAGCTCACAAGCATCTAGCAACTCGCCATTCACTTTACCGGCAATGGTAGCTTTCGCTAACCCGGGGCCTATATCTTTGGCAACATCTAGAATGGAAACGGCGTGATCAAAAGCGCGCTGGCTGCCGTCTGGCAGAGTAATAACTGGCATGATAAATCCTTATACAGTGGTGGCCCAAACCAAGGGTCACTTTGTTGAATGATAGTTTACAGGTTTTGTGCGCCTTGCGCGCCAGTCGATGCCCCCTACTATGGGTCATTTGGTACACAGCTTGGTACACAAAATTTCGTCCCGCGTTTGGATGATAACATTTGTGGTAAACTGCATAAAGGATAGAGTTGGATTTTTTGGGGATGATTATGGCACAGGAACACAAAGCAAAAATTGAAAAACAAATTGAGGGCTGGGGCTATTTCGAGCATTTGGTACGAACTGAAGAGTTTGAGAAATTGCTTCGACAGGCCATGATGGATCTAGTTGAAACGGATAGACACGAAAATCCTGAAAAACTTAATGCAGGTGATTTAGTCGATCGCTTTGTCGCAAACTCAAAGAATAAAAGCGCTAGTTATGTAAGGTTAAAGCAAGCCTACATACAAGCCATAAATCACTGGACCAAGGCGCTTGAAGCTGACACTCGATTTTTAAGGGTAAATAGGCGTTTTAATATTCAGTCGATAGTGACTAGGTTATTCACAACTTTAGCGATAGGCCTTGCAGTAATGATTGTTTATTGGCTTTCAACTGAGCTAGGTATTCAAATGCCTTTACAAAAAATACCTATGCCAGATCCAACGGATGCGTATAGGGCGGGATAATATTTCGCCCTATACAACTATTTACTCAGCAATCGTTATCCTAGCATCAGCCGTGCATTCTATCTCCATGCGCAAGCCGTAAGTTGATAGTGTAAACGCTTGTGGGTTGCCGGTTAGTGTTTCTACTGTGTCGTATGTTGCGCCATCGTCGTGAGACACTTTAATCAGCACCTGCCCTGTCGCGGGTTTTGCGCTGATATTGCGGCCACGCAGATAAAACGCATCCAGATCAAACAGCCGGCGATCAGCCAATGGCGTAGCTGCAGTAATGATTTTAGCCATAACATTTCCTCAATAAATTACATTGCTTTAGATACAAAAAAGCGCAGCATGCTGCGCTTGGGATTAGTGTGATGCGCCTCGGTTAAATGCCTGTATCAGCAAAACCAAGGCGGCATAAGCCAAAAAGTACAGCATTTAACCTCCCGTGTTGTTATAAAAAACTACCGCGCCTACCCACCGATAGCGCAAAGTTTGTTTGGTTTGCACCTGGGCAAACCGGTTATCGACAATCCAATGATCATTAACAATCAGCACGGCATGCAGCTCTTGCGTTTCGGTTTTTACTAGCCAAATATCCGCTTGGTAGCCAATGATCCTAAACAGCCTTTGCATGTAAAGCGCGTAGTCTTCACAGTCGCCAGTTAGGCTTGGCGTCCAGTAATCGATTACACCGTATTGCTCCATATCTGATACATAGGTATGCTGCGCCAATGCCACGCGGTGCAGCTTACTAATGATCGAGTAATCCTCTGCGGCCACGGCTGGCAGGGTGATTAGTGCAAATAACAGAATAAGGCAGCGCATGGCTATACCTCTTGTAAATCATTTATGATTTAAAGCTAGTACAGTCTTGGTGCGTTGTAAATCATTTATGATATACACAGACGATAAATATTTTGCGCATGCCGTGCTTAATGCAATTAAGCAAACCGTTACCGCGCGCGAGCTGTACGTGCGGCTGCATGGGTGCGAGCCAAGCAGGCAAGAGTTGCAGCAGTTGGTTAATAGGTTAAACCCTGCTCGGAGTAATCCGAGCGCGGAAGCTTTGGGCGAATGGCTGGCCGTTCTGCCAGAGCTGCATGGCACTACCCTAGCCCAGTTTTTTAAGTTGCCGCGATAACTAACCCTGCGCTGCAGGCATGGCAAAGCAGCCAGCAGCAAGGCCAGCGGGTTAGCTGATTACAGTTAAATGGCTTGTTCTAGCGGTGCGGGGGGTATTAGCGCTTCGGCTTCGCTGTGCAGTAATAACGTGACTTTACCGCTGCCCAGTGTTGGGTAAATGTATTCAACATTGCCGTTTATGTAATCGTACAGCTGACGGATCTGAAATTTACTAATCGAGATTAGCACCATTTCCACGCCTTCAAACAGAAACACCACCGGCCTTGGTGCTAGGCTTTGGGCCAGTTCGTCTGTTTGCCAGCTTTGGTAGGTAATTACCGCGAATTTAAGCTGTTCATTAGCGATAAAGTTTTCTAGTGTTTCTAGGGGCGTAAGTTGCATGGTATCTCCTGCCATTGCTCTGGGACCACGTTAAACAGAGTCAAAGGGTTTGAGCTTCCTAAACTCTTGAACGATATGTTTCTGATTTTAAGGTTAGTGCCGGGAGCATTTCTACCCAGTTGAAACCTATTATCATTGTTTGTGCTTACTAAAAACCTCTTAAAACCGTTACTATTTGTAGAGTGTAAAGGCGTGAAACTTCCAGCAGTCCATGCTAAATTACCCGATATGTAATCAAATATTTCAAACTCCAATATATACAGAGTATTTGGTGATAAACTGCCGACACTTGTTCTTATCAACGCGCCCTCAGAAACAGAAACATTATAATGGAATGACTCATTACTTATTTTAAAAACTGAACCTGATACGCTGTAATTTGTGTAGTTAAACACCTCAGGACCTAAACTACTAGGCTTAGACAACTGGATAGATTGCCCTACTTCTTCTAGTGTGTAATACCACTGATTAATTCTAATCCACGGTACTATGCCAGAAAAGAAGCTTGCCGCAGTTCCTACGGCACCATTTGCTCTAGCGCCAATCATTGTTTCTGCGAGTGACTCTCTTACTTCGCCCCTTGTGAATTCTCTAGTGTTAAGAATTTCACCGGTTAGAAGGAGTTTTACAGTAGCTTGATTACCTAAGAGTTCAAGAATATACATTGTGTTTGCTAGCAATCCATTGGCAGGTGTTAACATTTCAGTGGTGATGCCACCAAAAATAAATCGAAGCGTGGGTACGCCAGATATTTCCTGAATAAAAATTTCAAACTCACGCTGACTTGAATTTGAAGCTACATTTTGCGAAATTATCGTGCTGGAGTTTAAGTTGTCCCCAGTGTAAAACTCGAAGACATTATTTCCATCCATGTCAACGGATCTTCGAGAAATTACCGCATAAGTATTAACGCCGTTAAATCGTAGAGCTTCACATATTTTGGAATTCAAAAAGTTTGGCTTTAATAATGGTCTAATTATAGACTGTAAAATTGGCTTTAACATAAAGCTCCCGTTATCATCATGATCCCCAAAAATTACTTTTCTTAAATATCTAAAAGTCCGTTGGTTTTATTTACTATAAACCTGGCTGTTAAAGAGTTATAAGCGCCAACTGTGATTGATTCGCTTGGGCTTCCGCCCATCCAAGAAAAATACGCATAAGGCGCGCCAAGAACATCTTTTTGAGGAGCCCATTGCCGGCGACCATGTATGTTCATGTGCACTGTTTCCCAAGCAGGGGCTAAATTATTTGAAGGTTCATCAATGTAATTTGGCGACGTAGTTAGCATACGCTCTATTCTTACATTGCCCACAATTAGGTTATTAGCGCCACCATAAGATGAACCAGTTAAATCATTTTGCGTGTATTCAACCCCTGCGATTTTAACGAATGGAGTTGTACCAACAGCGCCATCTATCCATAACAAACCGTCACGGATCAGCACGTCGGTCTGATCGCTAGTAATGTCGATCAGGTATGCCTGACCTACACCAGCATATTTCGTTATGCAGCAGTTGTAAGACCTCACAACCGCATTAACATTATTAATAACTATTGCAGATACCTGCTCATGCCCTCCTGTGCTTGGCACATGAATAGTATCATTGAAAAATTTGAAATCCCCGCGACCTTGTATGTTAACGACTGCTTTAACTACACCACTCCTATTACCACCTCCGATGAACACATCTGCCATACTCACTAAAAATGATTCAGAGTGTACGTTGCTCACGTTCCAGTCTAGTGCTGGCATAGTTGCAGGGCTAATCATGTGCTTGTTAGATTGATCGTAAATGTTTCTTGCGCTGATTATTTTTGAAGGTACTACCCCTTGCTGATTAACTCGTAGCATTTGAACAGCGCCACCGAATCGCGAATCGGTTATTTCACACAATCCAGTACCTATTGTTGGGTGATAATTTACAGCGGAATCAGCAGCACCCCACCCCTTAAAGCCTCTTATAGTAAGCTTTTGCCCAGTCTCTTTGATGTCAAGAAAATCCTCGTAGCAGCTATACGCTTCACAATTTATCAACTCAACAGCATGATCTTCTGGTATACCAGAACCTATAGCCGTTCCAATCTGATATCCGTCCTCTGCAACTTTTCGAGACACATGCCCGATTATTACGCAATCGCTTCTAACTATGATACCGTGTCCTACATTAAGTGAGGTTTCACCGTTGTCAGTTTGACCGCACATTTCTGATACGCATTTTATTAGCCTAGTACCTTTGGTTGGTGCATTAATATCAAACCCATTAAATTTTGGTGCATTGGATTGACAGTTAATTAAAGTGCTAGCTGCTCGTATCTCAAAGCCATGTATGCCACCCCACACGTTTTCACCAACGATTTTTTGGCTCTGTAATATACGTTTACCTGCATCAACATTGCTGCTGTTTGGTCCAATGGTGACAAAAGCAGAACTAAGTGCCGGATTTACTGGCCACTTAACTTGGATCTTTGTTTCTGAAACGGTGTAATCACCGAACCGAATAAAGTTAACTACACCACTAACACGGTTGTATGAATTTGGTGCTACACCAGCTAAATGCAAGCTATGCACCCATCCACTAGGTCGGTTAGTCTCCCATACAAACTCTGATAACTGAGACCAGCTTTCTAACTTTTGATGTATGTTTTCGTTTGATGTAGTTGTGCTTATCAAAGCCTCTTCTAATTCATTAGTTTTTCCATTTAATTCATTTATTTGCGACTCAAATTCACTTGACAATAACTCTTTAACAATAGAAATTGGTTTTACAGGCAAACCTACTCGATTAAAAAAAACCTCTTCAGAGTTGGCAAATTTAGATATATCTTGCACATCACGCTGCAGGTCTTCAAAGCGATCAGAAGGTACATTGGTAGTAATTGCCATGTTAAATCTCCGGCATGTTGTCGTTTACAATAGTTTGCAGCAAGCTAGGTTCGCCCAACTCGTCTATACGCCAGTAAAAACTCTCATAATCTGGCATGTTTTCATTTATCCGCCTTACCAAAACGCGCATGGTGTAAGTAGTTTCATCACCTTTTATGCTTTGCACTTGCGGTATGCCGCCAGGCAAAAAGCTGGCGGTTTGGGTTAGCATGCCGTCTTCTGTCCTTAAATTGATAAGGAACTGCTGGCCGTGCAGTACGGCGTAGTTGTTGCTGCGCTGCCAAGCGCGGAATAACCGCGCGTGTTGGCCGTTTAGGATTAGCTGCAGCGTAAACGTGGTTGGTGCATCATCGGTTAGTAGCTGCGCGAAGTGTGGGCCGCTGGCGGGTTCGCTGATCGCAAAGCGGGTGCCATCTTCGCGGCCGTATCCCTCTTGGGTTATTTGCTCGTTTAAGATGGCAGGGAACTGGGGTAACGACATTAAGACACCTCAAATTCAAACAGTTGATCGCTGTACTCGGTTAGCTCCAGCTCGCATTCGCCAAGCTCGTTTGGCCTGCCGCGCCCTGCTACGCTAAAGCTACTGGCGTGCATATCGTTGTTGCTGGCAATAACGTAGCGGCTACCCAGCTGCAGTAGGCCACCGGCAATAAAAGCACCGGTTAGGCCACTGGCAGTAAAGGCAAATTGGTTATTGGCTACGGGGTAGCAGCGCACGCTGTTGCTCGGTGTGCCTTGGTCGTCTGTGATATACACCCAATACTCTTCACCCTGTTTGGGGGTAAAGCGCTCGCTGGTGGTGTAGGTATCGCCATCGATGGCTAGTATTTCGCCATCGAAGATATCGCTATCGAGTATATCTACCCAGTCCACGCGCTGGCCAAGGCGGCAAAGCTGCGCATCGTTTAGCGCGGTATCGGTGACTTTTACGTTTTCATAGATTAAGCGCCTAACCTCCAGCTCGCAGCGATTGAGTGCTTGCGCATCGTTGCGGCAGCCGTTTAGCTTAATTTCGTTAGTGCGTATGCCTTCACCTGGCACAATGTCGCCAGCCTCAGTAATGCGGCGGCTTACGCGCTTTTCCGCGTTTTTTACTGGATCAACATACACTACGGTTACGCTGTCGGGGTCGGCTGGGCGTCTAAAGTTTTGGGTAAAATTAGCGGCACCGGCTTTTAAGTTGCGGCGGTTAAACATTAGGCTTTTAACGGGCTTGCGCTCGATACGCACAAAGCTCCACATTAGCCCCTCGTTCCAGTAACGCACCCGCGCCACGTTGCAACAGGCTTCTAAGCGTTCGCGCGCCGATACGTTGCCATCGGCAAAGCTAAAATCAAAATAGCCTAGCTGTTGGTCGCTTAGGTTGTCGCTTATGCCAAACAGTTCGTCTGTGTTGATTTGCTCAATGGGTACGCCCATACGCTCATGCAGCAAGTAAAACGCATAGTCACAAAAGCGGCGGGTAGCGACATACTCAGTGCCATATACACCCGTAACATGGTTATAAATGCGCAGCTTGCGGGTGATCAGGGCGTTTATTTTGTCGCTGCTGCCTTTATTCAGGCGCTGTTCGTCGCGGCGTATTACGTTTAGCAAGGTTACGTTACCAAAGTCGATATCTTGCTTGCTTAGGTTCGTAATGCTAGTGGCCAGCGGCGAAAAGCTGTTACTGGCTCCGGCTGGCACGGTGTTAAACACTAAGTCAAACTGGCCACTGCTACCGGCCTGTATGCTGTTTAGCGTTAGCGTGCTATTAATGTTTTGCGCGCTAATAACAATTTTCAGTAAATCACCAGGTGCAACATTTAACGCATTCAGCTGCGCTTGGGTAAAAGGGCCAAGGTGCAAGCGGTTACTGTCGATAAGCACAAAGGCGCTTAGGCTTAGCTGCAATGGGTTAGCATAGGGTGTTACTGCCATTACACCCTCTAGCACCAGCATATCGATGGCGTTCTCGCCCAGTGGGCCAGTAATGCGCTGCGCTTTGGCGCGGTATCTTCCCGGCTGCATGCCATCGGCTGCGTTAAACTTTATAGTGCGGCGCTGTGGCTTTTGGGTTTTACCCACAAACTGGCCGCCCTTTTGGTAGGTTTGGCCGGTGGGTGTGCCGTCTGCATGCAGTCTTTCAATTTGCAGCGTAAACGCAACGGTGGCCGTGTTATCGCCATCGCGTATGCCTTGCGGCATTACTACGTTAAACCATACTTCGGTTATTTCGCTGCCGTCTAACACATACCAAGGCACGGTTAGGGTTTGGCTTTTGTTTAAAATAAAGCCGTCATGCGCAAAGCCGCTATTGTTAAAAATAAAGTTTAGCTGCAGCGTGCCAGCGTTCATATCAACCGCAACCACCGATACATTGGTGCCGATCTCGCTGACGCTAAGCCCCTCACTGTTAATTAGGGTGATATCAAAATCTACTAAATCGCCCACCTGCAGCTGCAAAATGTCTGGGATGTAGGGCGGAAAATGGATAGTCGAGGTTTGCGCGTTAATGCGCATATCTTGATCGGGGCTGATATAAAACGTCTTGGTTTGCTGGTTTGCGCTTAGCTCGGTATCGACTGAGCTTTCATTAGTACGCACATTTAGCAAAGTGCCCACGGCTTGCCCAGGCTCAATTACCCGATAGCTGTAACCGGGAATATCCGCAAAAGGCGTATCGCCCTCTTTTACGGTGCTAAGCGCATAGCGACCAATGCCAAAACAAAACCATTCGTTAAACTTGCGCTGGTTGTTTTCGTAAACGTAATAGCTCGGCTGGATAAAGTCTGGATAACTAACTATCTCGCCAGCAATGTCAGGGATCGCCAGCCGTGGCCGGTAAGCATTACGCGCGGCGTTTAATTGGTTATTGCTGTCGCGTGGGTCGGTTTCGCCGGGTAAATTGGGCTTTGGGATCATGGAGCGAATAAGCACCACGCTACCAATGGCCACAATGGCTATAATGGCCAGCGTAAACGGATCTAACCCTTGCGGCCGAAAGCTAATAACTACGTGGTCGAATAACCCCAGCTGCAGGTCAATTGCTGCATTGCATTGCACTGGCTCCATGCTGGCCGTACTGGCTAACAGATTACCGTTTAGCGTAATTTCGCAGTGCAGCCCCATGTCTGGCGGCAGGTTCGCGCGCATCCAGTCGCTTAGGTTAATGCTGCCAGCTAGCGTGTATTGCTCGGTTTTAATGCCGTAAGGGTCTTTTTTTACAATAATATTAGGCATGGTTTGGCCTTAAATAATACTTTAGCCTGTCGCCATAGCGTTGCTGCAGCACCCGTAATGGCTCGGCCGTAACTTGGCCTATGCCGTTTTTGCCTGCGGCATGAATGGCGTATAAGCCAATGCCGGTTATTGATAGCACGCGGCCAACATGCACCATGGCACCATTGGCCAAATACACACAAAATACGCTGCCGTTGGTAGCGCGTTCTTGCTCTGGCCAGTTAAGCTGATCCCGAAACACCGTACCAATGGCTTCTATGGGCTCGCCTTCGGTGTAGCCGGTGGCTGTTTCTAGCGAAATGCCATCGATACGTAAAAAGCTGTCGGTTACTAAGCCCCAGCAGTCGAAGGCATTGGGGCCAGCTGCGCGGTCTACCCATGGTTTACCGGCAACGGCGTTTATCCAGTCAATATTGGTCATAATGATTCGGCTAATCCTGGGAAGCGTTCGCTGGTGTAAAACTCGGCTATTTGCCTGTCGCTGGGGTTGTCTTGCTCGGCGCGGATCAGCGCCCCTTGCGCAGTGAGTGATATGCCAGTAATAAACAGCCGCAACACAAACTCGGGCGCGCCTAAGTTGTTACCTAAGTATTCGCGGTAAATCACTTCGCCCGTTTTTGCGCGAGCTGCACCCTTTATGGCTTTTAATTGCTGTTTAATTTGCTGGCCTACGTTGCCCAGCTGAATATCGGCTCGTACCGTAGCAGACTGCTGATCCGGCTTTTGAAACTCAAAAGCGCCACCTAAAAAGGTAACTAACTGGCCAGCGTTGCGCGGGGCAGATAGCTCTAACGTGGCAGTTAGTGGATCAAGCCGACCATTTACATAACGCACGGTACCAATTGCTGGGTGATACACTTCTAACATGCGGTACTCGCGTATGCGCAGTTTTGCCGCAAAGTAATGTTGGCGGCTCATAGGCGGTTACCTGCTGTGGTGTACTGGGTTAGCGCTTTGTGCATTGGCCCACGCTCGGCCATATCGCCCACAAAGATTTTTATAACCTCTTGCGCGGTAACGCCATTGCCACGGCGCTCGTTACGCACATTAACTTGCTCGCCACTGGCGTTGATAATTTCCACCTTTACCGAGGCATTAGCTGTAGCTGATCCGGTATTGGCTGCAGATAAAAAGCGGGTTAAATCTTCGTTTTGGCGTGGGCTTAATACCCGTTCGCCTTTGTCGAGTAACCAAGTACCTTCTTGCGGTATGTAATCTAAGCCGCTGTGGGCCATACCTGCTAGGCTACTGGTAGCGGCAGCAATAGCACCCGCAGCCAGTGGTGAGGTAACAGCTAAAGCGGCACCCATAGCAGCAGGCGCCATGGCAGGACCAACGATTGGAATTGCTGCGGTACTGGCAAAGGCGTTTAACCCTGCCATAAGGTTCATGGCAGAGGCTTGCCCCGTTACCGCTACGGCATAGCCAGCTGCGGCTTGTGCGCCAAACAGTTTGTCAATTGCCCACGTTGCCATTTTTTGAATGCCAATGCGGATAAGCATGCGGATCACATCTTCGGCTATTGCGGCCATAAGGTCGCGCATGCTGAACTCGCCTGTTTTAACGAATTCCAAAACGGAATCTTCTAGGCCGCTAAACATTTTTCCGAAGATTTCTTCCATCTGGCCGGCAATGTCTTGCGCGTTCTCGATATAGTTTTGCATTGCAGTCATGGCGCCCACTGACCAGTCGCCTTCGCGTTCTGATAACTGGGTGTAGTAATTATCAAACAGTTGCAACCGCTCTGCTAAGTGCGTATCCAGTGCCGATATTTGATCTTGATACTGGCCATCATCGATATCACCGGCTTGCAGCTGTCGGAATGCCTCTTGCTTTTGCCGGGTTATGTCGCGGTTTATTTCTAAGCGTTCGCTTTCAATTTGGCGCTGGCGTTCGCTTAAACCCATTAATCCAAGCTGGATCTGGTACTGCTCTTGGTAGCTGCTGGTTTCTAGCTGCAGGTTGCCCATGTATTCAGCCAAGCGCAGCGCATCACGGCGTTGTTTAACTTCGGCCTCAAGCGCGACGTTCTTTTCTAGTTGGGCGCGGGTGTTTGCTTCTTGCGCCAAGAATTCTTTATCAAGTGCGGTTAGGGTTTCTTTGTTGCGGATCTCGGCCAGCTTGGCTTCGTACTTAATCAGTTCTTGCTGGGCTTGGCCTAATTTGTCGGTACCGTCTAGCTGTACCTGCAATAGCTTGCTGGTTTCACGGGCATTTTCAATAAAGGCTTGAACCGTATCGGCGGCTTGCTTTTGCTCATCAGCCAGCTTTTTGGCGGCATCGGCGTTTTTGTTCAGTAAGTCGAGCTTTTCCGCTAAGGCCATTAGCGCTTTTTGCTCGGTTTCCGAGAGTTTGCCAGCTAAAGATCCGCTTTGGATTTCATACAGCAGCTTGGCTGCATCGCCTGTTTTGCCAAATAGATCGATTTGCCGGGTTAATGCTTCCGCTGTTTTTTGGAATTCTGGCGATAAAGCGACTTCGCCACTCGATCCTTTTGGCGCAGCCATTAGATCGCGCAGCCTTGCAATAACGCCAGCGGCTGTCATGGCTTCTTTTTGCGCATTAGCAAAACCGCCAGCCAGTTTTACCCATTCATTAATTTTGCTTTGTGGTACGCCAGCAGCTTCACCCGCCCGTTGCAGAATTGGTGTTAAATCTTCCCCTGCTTCTCTTGCCTTGCCCAGTTCGTCAATTAGCCTGACACGCTCGGGCGTTAATTCGGCAAAAGCACCTTTTATACCAAACAGGTTGCTGTTAAGTTTTGACCACTCACGGTTGGCCTCTTTAACCGCTTCGCTTTGCGCTTGCGTCATTTCAAGCACTTTGGATGCTTGCTGATCTATTGTTAGCTCTTTAAATGCACTAACGATACCGTCTAGCGGCTGTTGCATTTCATGCAATGCTTTCGTCAGATCATTTACTTTGTCTTTGGCATTGCTACCCGTAAGGGCGAAATAAGAAACCGCAGCGGTAGCGCCAACCAGTAATCCGCTTACACCACCAAAAAAGGCAAGTGACCGATTTACACCAGTGAGCGCAACACCTAACAAACCAATTCGAACACTTGCCCTATCTGCTACTCCAGCCATTACAGCAAGCTGTGCGTTAACTTTAATGGCCAGCGCGGTTTTTTGCGCCAAAGCCATACCAGAAGCTAAAACTGTTGGAGTAAAGCGGCCAAGCATTACTGCAGTGGCGATTGCAGCAACATCAACCACTCGCTCTAGGTTGTCGGCAAGCTTTAATATTGCTGCAGAGGTCAAACCGCTAGCATTTGACCCTTCTGCCAAGGTACCAAACACTCGCAAAGCGGCGTTATCTAATTGCACAAAGGCATCACCTACAGTGGTAGCCATGCTATCTGCCTTACCCTGCAGATCTTCCATTTGGTCAATTAGGGCTTTTACTACTGTTTCCGATGTCAAAGCACCAGAACGCGCCATTTTGTCTAGCTCTGCGCGGGTTAAGCCTAAGCTTCTGGCCAGCGCATCTGCCACTTCACCACCGGTTTGAAATACGGTATTCCAGTTATCGCCACGTAATACGCCCTCGGCAATGGCTTTACTTAAAGCGTTAGTAACCGATGCGGCTTGCTCGGCTTTTGCACCACTGGCCACTAAGCCAGCCGCAAGCGCGTTAGTAAAATCTAATTGCTGCCGAGTGCTAAAACCCAGCTCATTTAACGCAGAGGCGTTACTTAAATAACCTTCGGCTGATGTTTCAATACTGGAATAAGTTTTGCGCGCAATTTGCTCTAGCTCACTCATTACATTGCTAGCATCGCCCATTGGGCCAACGGCCAGACGAACGCGGCTGTTTAAGTCTGTCCAAGTATCGCTGTACTTGCGGATCTCGTTTAATGAAATACCGATACCCAAAGTGGCAAAAGAACGCTGCACAATATCTGATGTTTCAGTGGCGCTTTTCTCAATCTCCTTCATTTGGCTTTTTGTTTGCCGCGTCGCTTTACTTAGCGGCTCGGTATAACTGCCCGTTTTCAGGATCATGTCTAGCGTTAACTGACCAAGCGATTTTGTTGACATGGGCCACCATTAGGAATAAAAAAGCCCCGGAACGCGTTAACGCCCGAGGCCGGAATTTGGGTGTAAAAAAACCGCCGAAGCGGTTTCTTTAATTGGTTTTTATTTTGGGAATTTCACCATTAACAAAGGTGTGGTTTAAAACAACGCCATTTTCAATAAGTAGATCCAAGGTTTGTTGAATACCAGTTGAATCTACCTTCATTGTAACAACATAGCTTTGTGCTTTGGCTGTTGTATTGATGTAAGTATAAATCCACTTTTCTTGTGTCGAAGATAATGGTGTTTTGGTATATGGCTCACCGAAAAGGCTTATTAATTCCTGCTTTGTTGTTTTGCCATTTTCAATCTTTGCTACGTTTTCAGGATTAATTGGGTTTCCAAGCTCATAGTTTGCAGTTGCGCAACCAGTTAACATAAGCAAAATAAATAAAGTAGTTAGTATTTTCATATCATTTCCTTTTGAATAAAAACTAACTATACCCAACTTTCAAAGGCTTCATCAAGTGTTAACTCTCTATCCTCTGGTTTTGTCCACAGCATAAAGTCGTCTAATTCACCTTTGCCGCCATGCGTTTTATTAAACTGCAGCATTTGCGCGGCGGCTATACGTTCTTGGCGCAACTGTGGTGCTATTGGCCCATGCTGCCGCCGAAAAGCTAACCAGCTTAGAAACTCAGGATAGCTAATACGTTCTTTGGCTTCGGTTACTGTTCTGCCACCGACTCCTGCGAGAACGAGCTCGTGCCAGACGGATTCGGCGGCGGTGAGTTTTTTATTTCACCTGCCAGATTGTTTACTTCGGCTACTGCAGCAAGCAATGCCATACCAAGGCTTTGGCAAATAGGTCCGCGCGTTTCATTACCTACTAGATCCGCAGCCGAAAAAATGGGCTTATTGTCTTTATCTACAATACTTGCCGCGATCCGTGCCGCCATTACGTTGTCACGAAAGTTTGGCGTCATGGTTTCGGTAGACAGTGTTGCAAATGACAGCTTACGCACGTAAACAATTGCCTTGTGTGTTTTACTGTCGGATGTCCATTCAATTTCGCGCTTTTCAGGTCGAGCTGGGGCAAATGCCCCTAACTCTTCCAGCGCGGCTATCGATAATTCCACGCGTTACTCCTTAGCCGTTAACCTTTTTTACCCAGCCACGCGCACCGCCGGTGCGTTGAATGGTTAAAGCGGTGGCCACAACACTGTTTGCTGCATGATCAAACGGGAAATCTGATACATAGCCGAAAAATTCAAACCAAGTACGGGTTGCTGGTAAGGTGAAGTTACCATCGGTAACCGTTGGTGCGGACTCGCCATCACTCCAGCCAACAACAAATTTAAGTGTTACATCTTCGTCTGAATCATAAAGTTCATACAGGCGGGTGTGGGCTGCAATTTGTGGATCAGCATTTAAACCCAAAGCCGCTTGACCAGGTGTGCGCAACCCTTTTTTAAAGCGTTTTTCTTTACGCTCGGCTAAAGGGGTTACTTCAATTTGGTCTTTTGGCGAACTGCCTGGGTTAAAGGTGGTTGCATCTACAATTTCAACAACGGCACCGCCTACAGGGTCAATAAAAAAGACCTGAGTACCTTGCGATAAAACTGACATAGTTGGATCTCCTAACGTGGCCGCTTAAGCGGATTTATCAATAATTTGCTTAATCCGCTTTGCAAAGCGGTCCATAACTTGATTTATGTTTTGGGGTAATGCTGGGCGCATAAAAGAACGTGCAGTTACGCCTTTAACTTTGTAACCGTAGTTTTTGCCGGTTACTGGGTTAAAAAGGTTTACACGTTTACCCGTGATAGAGCTTTTGCCCGTGGTAAAAGCGCTGCGGCCAAATTCAATTAACCGCCAATACCAAGTGTCGCCACCCGGATTCGTTTTGCTGCCGCCTGTTTCATAGGTTTGGCCGGCTCGGCCTTTGCGGCGGTTTTCTTTGCTATCTGCGTATTGCCTTGCACCACCCGCAATACCCACACTGGCGCCAACATCGCCACCGGCCTGTTTAAGTTTTCGTTTATTAACGCTGCGAATGGCGACGTTCTTGGCAATACTGCGTGATGTGCTGGGGTCGTCTATCTGCTGTGCTGATTTTCGTACCGCATTGCGCAAGGGCAGCATGGCGCTTCTGGCGGCGGCTCGGTAATTCTTTAATTGCTTTTTGGGATCGGTTGATTCCAGTTTTTTAATCGCCTCATCAAGCCCTTTAATTCTGATTAAAGGCTCGGCCATGGCTAAAGCCCTTTGGCCGTGATGGTGGCACTAAATTCGATAACTAACTCTTCGCCATCCCATACACCCGCTTCGTCGCCGGCTTCGCAGTCGATAGTTAAAATAGCTATTCCGGCAATGTTGCCGCTAAAATTATGCAAGGTTGCTATAGCCGTAGAGGCTAAGCGCTTGGCTTGTACGTAACTGGTTGCCCACAGCTCAAAGCTCATACTTACCGTGGCAATGTCTGCAAACTTGCCGGATAAATAGCGTTCTCTTGCGGGGTCTGATCCGGCATACACCATGGCTGGCAGTTCGCCACCTTCATCGCGCACCAAGGGCGTAATGCGGCCTTGTAGTTCTGCTGCTAGCGTGGCGTTGCTGTTAAGAATTTGCACTATGGCGAATTCGGCTTTGTTTTCGCTCACAGTTTATGCTCCGTAACTAAATACAGCTCGATGTTGCGGCCGGCTGGGTTTTCCACTTCGGTTATGTCGTGGTATTTGCCCTGGTAAAACACGGCCATGCCACTGGTAACATTGGGCATAAAGCGGCAGTGAAAGGTAATGTTACTGGGTAAGGCCATGCCACTGGCTAGGCGCTGCTGCGCTTGCTTGGCGGTTAGCACTTCTGCCCAAAAGCTGCGAACTGTGCTGTAACTGGTAATCTTTTCGCCTGATTCGTTGCGTGCGTTGGCGTTTTTGGTGCACAGCAATACCCTGTGGCGCATGGCTCCTGCATTAATTGCCATTGGGGTACACTCGCCACGGGTTTAGCATGTCGTTAAACAGTGGGTTGTCGTTTAGCGTTAACACGCTGGTAGCCCCACGGTTTTCGTAAAGGTCGCTGATCAGCATTAGCACCGCACGGCGTACACTTCGCGGCAGTATAAGTGCCGTTTCAGTTGCTGCTGGATCGGCATCGATGGCGGCCTGATCTGCATAAAGCTTGCGGTTTAAGCGCTGCTCTACCGCTTCAATGGCATCGGCCAGTAGCTCTTCCAGATAGTCGTTTTCGGTGTTGTCGTCCAGTTCTAACCGGCATTGGTGTTTAATGCTGTCCAGAGAAATCATGTTTATTCAGCTTCCGGTTTGGCTTCGGCTAAATGAGTTTTTAGCTTTTCGGCATCGGCATCGCTTACTGCGCCAATGCTGATTGCATAGTTTGCGGCTACAGCTGGGAGCGTGGCGTATAACTCGCCTGCTTTGTATTCTTCAACTACTGCGCCGTTTTCACTGGCTGAGAAGTCTTTTAGAATTTCAATTGCTGGTAGCGTTTTTGGTTGCAGATCATCTTGCGGATCTGTTGCAACTTCTGCTTTTTTTGCTTTAGGTGTGGCCATGTTCTTTTACCTATAAAAAAGCCCCGATGTTACTCGGGGCAAGTGCTTCCAGAGGATTAAGACGCGCGGATTTTCAGGAATTTAACGGCCTGAGTATCTACTGCCATACCGCCAACGCGTTTAGTGGTGTAGAAACCCACGAACGGCTTGTTGGTGAACGGGTCGCGCAATACGCGGGTGCCCATGCGGTCGATAATGGTGTAAGCACGCTTGTGATCACCAAAGGCGATAGCGTTGGCATTGGCAGCAATGCTTGGCATATCGTCGTTAATGGTGTATCCGAAGCCAGCTAATACGGCGGGTGCACTTTCGCTTAAGCCTGGGCGCCACAAGTAGTTGCCATCACCGTCTTTTAACACCATCAGCGCGGCCAGCGTGGTGCGGCTGAACTGCCAACGGGCACCGGCTAAGTAGCCAGCTTTAAAGTTGGTGAAGAACTTAACGATATCATCGCCAGTAATCGCGCCAACTGATGCAGTATTAATGTGCTCAAAGGTACCAAAGGCGCGCGTTGCGTCAGAGGTTGCTGCAGTTGCATAAGCTAACAAACCTTTTGGCTTTAACGTGCCGTCGCCGCTAGTAAACGCTAGGTTTTCTTTCTCGGCAAAGTCTGTTGCAACTTCTGCGCTTAACCATGCTTCTGCGTTAAAAAACACATCATCTAACATGGTTTGCGTTGCCTGTGGGTTAGCGTAAATTTCGCCCATAAATGGGGTGATTTGCGCTAAGGTTGGGGTGTTTGTCGCTGGCCGTGCTGCTTGCTCGCCTACCCAGCCAGAGTTCGCACCGCCTAAGCTAACCAGCTTTTTGTATTCAGCACCGCCCATGGTGATGACGTTTGCCAGTTGACGCATTGGCGTGGTGTTACGTAACAGGCTGAGAATATTGCGGTCCAGTTCTTCTGGCACTGCATAGCCACCGTCTGGATCGTCAGTGATATTCAGTGCTTTGGCCTGTAACGCGCCTAAGCCTTGATCCTGACCTTTGCGCAAAAACTTGTTAAACGCGTCTTTGTGCTCGGCCTGTTCTGGCGTGGTGCTAGTGGTACCTGGGCGATTAGATTTTTTCTCTAACGCTTCGATAGTGGCTTTTAAGCTGTCTAACTCGGTTAACTGGCCAGTTAAGGTATCTAACTTGCCGGCTAAGGCCGCTTTTTCAGATTCAACGGCAGCTAAACGCTTTTCGTTGGTTTCTTTGAACTCGGTGAACTTTGCCGCCAGTTTATCGGCAACTTCTTTTACCGGATCGTTGCCGCTGTCTTTGTGGCTAAATGCCGAAGCAGCTGGCATAAAATGGGGGTTATGTGGTTTTTGCATGGTTATTCTCCAAATGCGGTAAGCAGGGAATTAAGTGATTCAAGATTTTTAGTTTCTCCTGCATCGCGCAGGGCCTTGTAACCGCCACCAATAATGGTTTTGGCCTGAGTTCTGGAAAAGCCAGCATCGCGCAGGCACCGCTCAACAAGGCTTGGAGCGGGTAATTCACCAGAACTTAAAGCAGATTTAACTTCGGCCACTCGGGCTTCGTCGTTGGCTGGGAAAGTGACTAATGACACCTCCCACAGCTCAATTTCTTTGAGCATGTAAGCTTCTTTGGTTTTGTCGTATTCCCAATCTTTGAGAATGTAACCAATGCTCATACCGGAAATTGATCCGGCTTTCATGTGGGCGTGGGCGCGCTTGGCCATTGGATCATCTTCAATGAGCAAACGGCCTTTAACGAATAAACCTGTGGCGTCTTCGTACATTTCAGTAAAAATGCCGATAGGTTCGTCCATGCGGTGTTGCCAAAGCATGGCGGGTAGTTGGTTTTTGGCTTTCCAAACTGCTAGCGAAGAGGCAAAAGCACCTGGTATAACGATGTCGCCGTAGCTGTCTTTTACGCCAAATACGCTGCCGTAACCCTCAAATTCGCCGCTTTCATTTACTGCTTTGATATTTAGCTGCATATCTAAGCGGTTGCGGGTTTGAATGCCGTGTTTGTATTTCATGCGGTTTTCTCCGGCAACTTGCCATCTATTAGCATGTTGCTTGGGGTTAAATAAATGTCGCCACCTTCGCGCGGGTTCATGTCTTCGTATTCGCGTACATCGTTAGGGCTAAGTGCACCAAGGTTTACCAATTTGCCGTAGAACTCAGCACGATCTTTCATAGCACCACGCAGTAGGGCGTTGGCGTTAAACTTGAAGTAGCGGGTTTTATCTGACTTAAGCAGGTCTTTATTCATGCGCTGTTCGATGCGCGTGAGGTATGGCATTAGGCTGTGCTGCACAAAGTCGAGGCTTTGGTGCTCGATGTTGCTGAATGTGGCTTTTTCTAAATCAGCAATCATGTGTGGTGGTACGCGGAACATGCCGCATATTTCTGATCGCTGGTATTTACGTGTTTCTAAAAACTGGGCATCTTCGCTGCTCATGGTGGTTTGGAACCACTCTAAGCCGCCCTCTAAGATCAGGTTCTTTAATGCGTTGTCGCCGCTGTAGTCGCTGAATTGTTCTTTCAGTCGGTTGAACTGAGGATCGGTTAACGATTTGTCAGTTTTAAAACCACCAGATGGCCGTGCTGCGTTGGCAAAAAGCTTGCTGCCATGTGTCTCGGTTGCTTTGGCTAACCCCATAGCATGGCGGCCATAGCTTATTGGGCTTAATCCGATCAGGCCATCGATGGTGAATAGCCTGATATGCATGATTTCGTTAGCCGATAGGATGCGTTGATCACCTTTTGCAAAGGTTACTCTGTACTCTACTTCCCAATCATCTTTAAGTTTTGGCTCTACGCAGTGTGGCGCTAAGGGTAAAAGCTCCAGCACTTTGCCGCTGGCAGACCGGTTAATGTAAGAATAATGGTTACCGCGCAGGCCTAAGTGCACCATGATCAGCTCTTTGTACTCCTGAGCTGTCATAAAGTCGTTTGGGCCGTTGTGCAGCAGCCAGTACAGATCGTTCTTGGTGTCTTTTTCTTTGTTGCGGTCAACCTGTTTTAAAAGGTTAAGCGGCAGCATGCCTATTGATTCAGCCAATACGCGAACACAGCCATACACTGTGGCTATTTGCATGGCGTTAGCGGGTGTAATGTTGATCCCAGCTGCAGACATACCAAAAGATGAAAACAATGCGAGTAGTTTTTCAGGCGTATCTATAATGTCGGCGCTTTTGGTGCCTAATAGTCGTTTGAAAAAACTCATTAAAGTGTCCGTATATTGGGTTCAGGTTCGGGGGCTTCGTTGGCCATTGCCCTCGATACCGCCATTATCAGTGCTACTGCACCGTCTATCTTGTTGGCTGATCCGCGCTTTTCTTTCACGGGGCGCAGCATCTTTTCATCCGGTGTTATTTGGGCAACAGTGTTGCCAATACACCAGGTCAAAATCGGGTTGCCGTCATGGTGGAACCGGCCGCCTTGAATGGCTGCTTCCAGTTCTTTCATGGGTTCGCTCATGTGGGTGTAGTTCTGCGGTATGTTTACCGGCAGTAACCCTTCGCCCTCTAAGTCGTGGGCTAGTGCGGTGGCACCGTGCGGATCCAGTGGTACTTCGCGCACTGGGGCTTCACGGTTGAATTCGAGTATTTCGTGCATTACGTCTTTGAAGTTGATTTCTGCACCGTCGGTAACAATTAGGTTGCCGGTGTTCGCCCACTTCTGGTAACGCTGTGCCAGCTTCTGATCGTCACTGCTGTACACGGTGTCGTATGGAATAAAGAACTTACTGCCAATGCAGTAGTAATGCCGCTTGCCACAGATATCGCGCCAGAACAGCGGTACCATGGCGGTTAAGTCGAGCTTGCTGGCTAAGTCGTTGGCAATAATGCATTCTTGGCCAGCAAAGTCGCTGATCTTAAGCGTTTTATCTTCGCAGGCTTTCCAGCTTTCAAGGTTAAAGAACGCTGTTTTGGCGCTTACCCATACGTTTAAATGCTTAGTTTTAAAGGTGTTGGTAAACCGCGCGTTCTTAATGGCCCGTTGCTGCTGGCTTAGCAGGTAATCTTCGTGAACCGATACGCCCATATTCGGGTTTGCTTTGCGCAATACCGTGGGATCTGTCCAGTCGTCTTCGGCATCAATGGTGTAAATAATGCCGAATAGCTCATCATCAGGCGTAATGCCTTCGAGCATTTCAATTACGCCACGCCGTTTGTCGTAGCAAGGGCCTTCAATGTTCGCGCCTGCTGTGGTGATAATCCACAAGATTGGCTGCGAACGTGCTCCCATGCCCGTTAGCATGGTGTCGTACAGGTCGCTGGTGTCGTGTTCGTGGTATTCGTCCACTATCGCGCAGCTGGGGCTTGCACCATCGCCAGGCTTACCAATGACAGGCTCTAACCTTGCACCATCAGCAGGTTTGCTTAGGGTGCTGGCATTAACTTCAATGCCGAAGTGGTTAACCAGATCGGGTGTGCGTAAGCACATTAACCGCGCTGGCCGGAATACTTCCCAAGCTTGCTTCTCGGTGGTAGCACCTGAGTAAACTTCTGCACCAAATTCGTTATCTGCAGCAAAGGTATAAACTGCAACGCCAGAGCTTAACGCAGACTTGCCGTTTTTTCTGGGCACCTCGGTATACACTTCGCGGTACCGGCGCAAACCGTTCTTTTTGCGGATCCAGCCAAAAGCATTGGCAATAATGAAGCTTTGCCATGGTTCGAGCTTTAGCCGTTCGCCACGAAATGCCCATTCGCCTTTAGTGTGCGGTAGCTTTTCAATAAAGCGGCAGCCACGTTCGGCCTTGTCTTTATCGAAACGATACTTAAATGCTTTCTTGCTGCTTTGCTCTAGGTCCACAAGGAACCGTTCGCAGGCTAACTTTACGTACTTACAGGCAGGTATTCTCCCGGCAACAATGTCACGGGCATACTTAGCCGCCCGATTGCAATGCGGGTACCGTTCAATCTTGGCCATTTAGAACTCGGAAAACTGGTTGCCTACTGGCTTTTTCGCTGCGCCCATTAGCCGGCTGCGGCTTGATGGGTCTAACCCGAGCAAAGATCCAAAAGTAACTATTTGGCGCAGGCTTTCATTGGCAACAGTAACTGCTGGGTTTTTCTGGCGGCCACCCATAGCACCCTCTACGGTTATGCCATCCCGATCAATTTCTTGCTGGGCTTTTCGCCAGTTGCTGTAACTGGTGCAAAACGCCTCGACGTTGTGTAAGTCGGTAACAGTTAACACGCCTTCACGGATTAGCTCTGTAGTAACCAGCCCCCACATTGTGGCGGCGTCAGAGCTTAGCCACTCGGGCGCGTCAACGCTTTGAATTTCAGTAAATGTTGGCTCGCGGTCGTTTAGCTTCCGCTTGCCTGGATTACCAGCGGCCACTTTTCTGGCGGTTGGTTTTGGCTTACGACCACGGCCAGCAACGACAGACTTGCCGGTCATGCTCACCTCTGGATCGCGTGGGGGTCAAACTTTTAATTTCGCGGCTGTGTAAATTTGACCAAGGGTGCGGTACAGGAAAAAAATGCTGCAGAGATTCACCCCGCCCCCTCCCCCCGTTCGGTCGCCGTCTTGCGGTCGTGACAGGGCTTGCAGAGGGTCTGCAGATTCGCATGATCGTCGGTACCGCCTTTGGATTTCGGCTTGATGTGGTCGATGTGGGTGCCTCTGGTGAACACCCCATCTTTCAAGCAGGCTTGGCACAAATGCTCGTCCCTTTCGAGAATAGTTAGTCGCAATTTCTGCCAGGCATTACCGTAACCACGCTCATGTCGGTTACCTTTTTGCTTTTGCCAGCCGCCCCAATTGGTTTCATCAGCTGGTTTGCACTGCTCGCAGTAGCCAGAACGGCAACGTGTTAGTGCTTTCTTGCACTTGCGGCAGGGCTTCATTTGTTTGGATGGCATTAGCGCTTACTTTGGCTTTCGATTAAGCGATCAAGCTTGGCGTTTATATCGCGCAAATCTTGTTTAATCTCTTGCCTTAACTCTTGAACTCGCTTTTGATCAGTGGCTTGCTGCTCTTTAAGATGCGCAATGCTTAAGCTGTTCTGCTCTACCCGCTTATCCAATGTCATCGCCCAAGAGAAAACAGAAACAGCGATAATAACTGTACTAACCAAATGGCCAACGCTAATTGTTTTGTCTAAATGCCAGCTGGCTCGTTGATTATCCATGTTATACCTTGCCACCAATTATTTTGATGATCTCAGCCTGATCCGCTTTTACCTTAGCTACTAACTCATCATCAACTAGAGTAGTTGTTTTAGCAGCTGCCTTTTCTAATGCCTCTATTGAAGCTTTAACAACCAACTCGGCAGCGTACTTTGTAGCAAAGTGGATTGCTAAACCTTTAAAAACTTTTATTAAAAATGCTGGCATTGCCGCCTCACTTAATTAATTGAACGGCTTTTACCGCCACATCAACTACACGGCGCGACCATCCCAAACCAAACGAACCCCAGTTACTGAGTCCGCTATTAAAAACAATTCGTTCTGCAGCAATATGATTAACCAGTGTTTCGGTATCAGCTCTATTTGCTGCTGCTAGTGTCACTGGTCCAATATGACCATCTGTTGACACTCTCAACGCACGCTGCAGTAAAATAGCTGCACGTCTATTTCCAGCATTAACTGCGGTATCAAAAACCATTAAAGCTACTGGGAGTGGCATAGCATCAGCTTTTATAGGCAACCAGTATTCGCGGTGATATATAGCTGCAGCTTGTTCTGTTGTTAAATACTTAATCGCAACATCAGGACGGCCATCACCGTTTATATCGGCCATGCCATCTACCAAGCCATCACGCCGATCGCTAATACCAAACTTAGTTTCCCCACCTGGATCATTAGGATGGTTTACATAACCACCTTCATGGTGCAGCACCACTTCTAATGCCTTGGCAAAGTTACTCATGGATTTTTCCCATAAAAAAACCCCGGCTGAGGACCGAGGTTTAAATGCGCTGGTAAAACTTACAGCTCGTGCAAGCTTAGAAAAATATAGCTGTTTTTGAGGGTGAAAAACACGCCAAAAATGGCGCTTTAGTAAAATAATTTGAAAAAAACACTAAAAAAGTGCTAGTAATTGCGATTTTGCATGCAGTAAAGCCACTTTTTGGAAGCCACTAACCCTTTCCTGCTTTATATATTGCCTATTAATCGCAGCACGTTGCACTTGTGCCGCCACCAATCGCCTGCTTAGGTTAACATCTTCCAGCTTAGATACGCACTCATCTACATGCTTAACCCAGTCTGGCACAAACACCTGATCTGCTTGATGGCTAAATAAATGCTTATCTGAACTGGCCCATATACCTGTACGCAACACTTGGCAGCACCGTTCTGTAACCGATGTGCTGGCATAACCTTGTAGCGATTCACGCGACGCCCAGAACTTACCCCAATCTCTTAGTATTTTATCCAGCTCTTTTACGTTCACTCTCATACTCCCTTGCTAAAGTAATGGCGTCTAACAAATCCACCTTAAACACACACTCGCAAATCATAAACACCACACCAAACTCGGGTTCGCTCTGACCTGACTCCCAGCGCTGGTAAGTTCTTCGTGGTATATCCATCATTTCAGTTACCTGATCTTGCGTAAAGCCTTTTTGCTCACGTATTAGCTTTAATATCAAACCGCCATGTGGGCCAATATCTCGCATTACTTACACCAACCCTTTCCCGCCTGCCAATTCTGGTACCGAGGATGAAACCAGCGATAGAAATAAATGCTGCTACATATACCGATCGCCCCAGCCCAGCCGCTTACCCAAAACGCCATAGCTGGATCATCTGCACCACTGACTACTCGAGTAAAAGTAAACTGCGCGCCAGTAATGCCCCAGCTAATCATAAAGCACATGGCAAAACGCTGATCGCGTACAAATTGGCTTTGAAGACCAAGCAAGAATACATTGGCAGCAGTAGCGATAAACAACCAGACCAGATCCATTACTCCACCCCAGTCGGTATAACTTTCACTACACACTTGCCGCCGGTGCATTGCGCCTGGCGAACAACCACTAACTTATCTATCTGGCTATCATCGATATAAACGCCAGCTTTACCCAGCGCATCGAGTAACGACTTTAAGCTGTTATCAATATCACGCTTGCGTTTGTCTGCTGGGTGCAACATCACTTCAACAGACAAACGGCCAGAATACTGTTCCATGCACTTGGCCAGCATCACAGCATGACGAACTGCAGCCTGAAACTTCCGGCCAGCTTCACTAACCAACACTTGGTTGCGATTACCAACACGAACCGATCGCCAATAACTGTTTACCGATGGCGGGTAAGGTAGCGTTAATTCAATCACGACTCTTTAACCCCTTTGGTGATGCACACCGCTGAATTAAGCAAATGCGCGCGGTGGTTATCCGTCATGGCCATAGCGTTGCGCAGGTGAATTAAAGCTTGTTGCAACTCCCAATCAAGCTGAGTTGCAGTCGGTTTGTTATCGTTGTACTGCTGCTTTTCTTCGCTCATTTCTCGTTCCTTTTTGCTTTTGGCGTGTTCCATATTGAAAAACGCCAAAATTCGCTATAAGCCGCATCACTACTGGCGGATAGTGTTTTCTATGCCGCTTGCGTGGCCTGTATATGGCCTGTTTCTAACTGCTCAAAAAGCCACTTGTGATACTGCTCTAACGCCTCACGTTTAACCTTTAACGAATCTGCACCACCGATATAAACCAAGTCCAAACCCTTAGGCTTATGGTTAAGTAATCGCTCTGCTACCCAGTAATCAATGCCAATTTCTGCCCATGTAGAACGGGCGGCTTTGCGTAAATCGTGGGCACTGAATTGGCGCTTAGCAGCCGCTCTGACCTGCTTGTCTGCCTCGCTGGACGTAATAGCATCAGCACCACCAAATAAATACGGGCCTTTGCTAGTCTGTTTAAAATCGCAAAGTAGCTGGTAAGCCAAATCGGTAATTGGCAAAACATGCGGGGCCTCCGTTTTCGTCAGTTTTTCAGGGATCACAATTTGGCGGGTTTCAAAGTCGATATAGCTCCAACGCATCTGGCGGGTTTCACCAATACGGGTAGCAAATAGCAGCATAAACAGCAGCAGGTGCTTAACCTGATCTGGCAGGCCCATAATCATGCTGGCAACACGGCCAATGTCCTGCACCCTTAATTTGCCAGCTTTAGGCAGGATCCGCTTTTGAATATGGTCGCTGAATTTCATGCCAGCCATGGGGTTTACTGTAATTAAACCCAGCTCTGCAGCACTGGCAAACACCCGCTTTAACACAGCAAAGTATTGCCGAATGGTAGAGGTTTTAAGGCTGGCGTTTTGCAGTGGCAGTATCAGCTTTTCATCGATAGTAATTTTTTTTACTTCGCAAAGTAAGATTTTTTCCATACGTGGCAATAGGTGCTGATTAATTGCACTCACCACGCCTTTACGGCGGCTTTTGCTTTTTACTGTCTCTTGCTCAATGCGCTGCAGGTACCAGTTAAGCAGCTGGCCCACAGTGCTAAATTCAGTGCTTTGCAGCTGCTCGCCCTGCCCTAACCGCTTCAATAAATCCGGTACCATAGAATGTGCATCTTTAGTTTTCAGCGCTGGCCAATAACCAATGCGGTGACGCTTGCGCTGGCCGTTCTGGTAACTCACTAAACACCAGGTGCCTTTAGTGCGGCATTTGTGGTAACGCAATTGCAAGCGGCTGCGCAGATCCGACAACTCCCCCACTGCCAAATCAGTAGCATGGTTTTTAATAGCAGTATCGTTAATAGCAACGGCCAGCGAACGCATTAAATACCTATATCCCTATTCAAATCATTAAGCTCAGCAAAGCTAATAGCGCGTCGAATTACACATTCCGCGTAAAACAATTCATCTAACAATTGATCTGCTACCGTAAACGGGGCTTTGTCACCATCTGCAGGAACAGGTTGTAACGCTGCCCTGGCCGCGTCTACTTCGGTTAGCGCAGCTCTCATTTTTGCTATGTATAAGTCTTTATTTGCCACTGGCTTTCCTAAACTTGTGTTGGTTACGGTTTAACGCTTCGCGGTGCTGTTTTTGCTGCTCGGGTGTCATATCCCTAAGCCGTTGCTCGATATAGGCGCGGGTTATTTCGTTAGCGCGCAGCCTATGCAGCCAATAGCAGGCCAGCGTATCGGCAGAGGCCGCGTCTATTGCATAGGTTGTAATCGATCATGCCACCGCCGGCTTATTGGTGCGGTAGCTTGGCCAGTAGCATTCCACCAGGCAAAAGCTAGCAAACAACCGATCTGCTATTCGTTCGCCAATGTGGTTAGCCAATTGATCCAAATGCATATTGGTTAACACGATAGTGCTTTTTCCCTTGGTTACACGCTGATCAATCACCGCGTTAACAATTTTGCTGTCATAGTCTTGCGTGCTGCCTAGCTCTATTTCGTCCAGCACCAGTAAATCGACATTGGCAAAGCTGCTGATTACCCGATCTTCGGTTACTGGGCTGTCATGCCGGCGCGATGCCCGGGCTTTCATTTGTATTTCAAAGGCCGTGGCCACTACTGCGCTTTTACCGCTAGCATTTAGCGCATTACAAATTGCGCTTGCCATGTGGTTTTTACCGGTACCGGTGCTGCCACAAAAAACCATGTTTTTAACGGCGCCATACTGGCCAAAATTGCGCAGGTAATCGCGGCAAGTAGCAATAGCCACCTTTTGCTCTGGTCGATATACCTGGTAACTTTCTAGCGTGGCTGCCAAATAAATATCTTGCACACCGCTACGCTCTAGAAGCTTTTTAACTTCGCGTTGTTGGCGTTCGGCCTGCAGCTGGGCTTGCTGGCGTTCATAATCTGCTTTTGCTTCGCGCTGCTGAAACGCTAAAAACTCGTCTGGCGTAAAGGCGCTGTGCTTGGCATGGGCTTTAACCTTGGCCATTAAGCCGCGTGGTACTGAGATCATCATGGGTTTGTTCATAAGTTCACCGCCAATTCACGGGCTTTTTTGCCCCAATCCTGACCCGTCATTGGTTTGCCATCGGCACCAATGGTTATGCCTTTTTGGCCGTTGCCATAGCCTGCTTTGCGCTCGTTGTACAAGCTGGCAAGCCTTGCCCAATGCTTGCGCAGTGCCGCTGGGCTGTGCATGTTGGTTTTCCAGAAATTGTCGGTATGAGCCAGTGCAAACAACGAAACCATGTGCTTAGGATCGCGCTTGTCTTGGGTTCGCATTAGGCGTATGTCGTTAGCCCAAAGCGCCATGTTCGGTGGCCTGTGGTGTTCGCCAAGGGTGTTTTTTAAGATGGCTTCAAACTGATTGGCAATGGCAAGGTCTTCTGCTGTGCCCCAGTGCTTGCCTTTTTGAATTGCCGAATCAGGTTTGATCGGTGCGTCGTCTGCCGTAGGCGGCGACATAATAATTTGTCTTTGGTTAGTTGTCTTTGGTAGGTTGTCTTTGGTGTTGGAACATTTGTTCCGTTCGCTTGAACCATTTATTCCAACTTGCTGAACCATTTGTTCCGCCTTGTTGGAACATTTGTTCCGTTGAACCATTTGTTCCGCATTACGGCTTAGGTTCTCGGCCTTACCGCTTTTAACAACCCACTCGCTTACAACCTTATTCACGGCTACCAGTTTCATAATGCCGCTTTTGGTGCATGTGATGATCTTGCGCTCGGTTAATGCCTCTAGCGCCTTACGAACAGACTTTTCACTAATGCCTGTTAACTCGGCTAAGTAGGTGTTGGTAACGCGATCCTGTTTTTTGTTGTAACCATAGGTGCTACGAATAATGGCATTTAATACCTGAAATTGTGTTCCAGAAATATCTAAGCGGCACAATTGATCTTGGATGGCGTTAGCCGTTCTAGTGTAACCATCATCAGTATCAGCTATCACTTGCCCGCCCCCATTGCGTTTAGCATTAAAATCTATTAAATTTACAGCTGTCATTGGCTTAGGTCCTTAAGTTGATGACTGAGCCCCGACCACGAATCGGGGCTTTTTTATTGGCTGAACCCTCAAATGGGCGCTGGCCATATTCGGGTTCGTATACTTTCCAGCGCTGCTTTTGCGGTCTTCCCCGCCGCCAACACAAAATTGCAACCTTGTTGCTTATCTGCGCCTAACAACAACGCATTGCTCTGATCACTGCGCTAGCATCACGGATTGGCTAGCATCCCTTACAATGATCAGAGCAATGCGCCAGTCTTTCCTGGCTGTCTGGTTATGCACTGCGGCGGAGGTTGGTGGTCCACAGTCATAACCTGCCGGTGTTTCCCACCGCCGGCTGGGGTGCCCTGCATCAAGTAACTAGCTAAACATCCAAAACCAAAAAAGCGGTAGGTAAAACAAAATGGATAAAACGGCGGTAACCAGCAAAGCGGTAAGTACGCCCATTCGTTTGTCGTTCTTGCGGCCCCATACAAAAACCAGAAACAACATCCAGCAGTACATAATGAGTGTTTGATTAAGTGTGATCATTTAAGCCTCTTTGCTTATTACTGTTGCGGTATGTCTTGGTAAATCACGCACCTGACCTTTCACTACAGCTTTAAGCGCCAGCGCTTCTGTCACCGTTGACATTAATTTTTTCTTAATTTGCTCATACTCGATCGAGTCAATAACGCCATCTTCTCTGGCATGACGAATCTCACCCAAAGCAGCGCCCATTTCTTCGCTAAGTTTCATTAGCTGATCGCTTAGCTCTTCATCGCAGCTCACTTCATCTGGCACTTTAACAAGCACATAACCGCGGCTAGCTGCCCAGCTCTCGATAATCGCATCATCATTAGCCAGCTCGGTAATGGCCACCGCTTCGCCCAAGCTCAATTTATGGAACTCTTGGTCTGGGTTTAGCTTGTTGCCAAGCACATTTGGGCTCATGCCCAGCTTGCGGGCTAAATCGCTAATATTGGCGCGCTTGCCAAGCAGGTAAGCGGCGTCTTGCGGGCACTGTGGAAGGCCTTTAGGCTTTAACGTGTTATTGCTCATCGGTTTGTTATCCTGCATTAGATAGAACTTCAGCGAGTTCAGGGCATAAATCAGAAGCTTTGAACTTGCCGCCTGTTAGTCTTTCAGCTTTCAAGGCGGTTTTTGCAGACATGCCGTGCTTGCCGTTTAACCAGCCACTTACCGTAGGCTGTTTAACGCCTAACTTTTCGGCGGCTACACTCTGATCGCCGAAGTAATCGATAAGATTTTTAAATTTAGAGGTCATGTCTCACCCTTGTATATCGGTATTCCGATAAATTTATCATAGGTAAACCTTTTTGCAAGCTTTATTGGTGAACCTATATACTAAAAAGGATATTTTATTTATGGGATTGGCAATGAGCGTAGGTATAAGAGTTCGTGAAGCCCGAAAAAAGGCTGGACTCACACAAAAAGAGCTTGCCGACAAAATAGGTGTTACTCAGCCCACGCTTTCTGAGTTAGAGCGTGGTGAATCAGCGTCTAGCACGCACCTTATAAGCATAGCGAAAGAGTGCGGCGTCGCAGCTGAGTGGTTACAAACTGGTAGTGTCAACAAAATAGAAAGTGAAGTATCAGATATAAAAGCTAGCTATACCCTTGGTGAAATAGATCCTTGGGATAGCAAAACCCCTTTATCTGATGATGAAGTAGAGTTGCCATTTTACAAGGAAGTTGAATTGAAAGCCGGAACTGGCTCTGTCGTATCAAAAGAAAGCACTGGTTTTAAACTTAGGTTTGCTAAATCAACATTAAGACGCAACAACATCCAGCCAGAAATGGCCGCCTGTGTTGTCGTGTCGGGCGATAGCATGCAGCCTGTATTGCCAGATCAAGCAACTGTTGGAATAGATACGGGCAACACCAAGATAAAAGACGGTGATATGTACGCCTTAGATCATGGTGGACTATTAAGAGTAAAAATACTTCATAGACTACCAAATGGTGGCATTAGGTTAAGAAGCTTTAACCGTGATGAATACCCAGATGAAGACTTTAATGCAGAAGATGCAAAAAACATCAGAGTGCTTGGCCGAGTGTTCTGGTATTCCGTTCTGAGATAACACTTAAGGAGGCAAGGATGCTGTTTAATTCTAAATCTAGGCTAGATAAATCAATAAATAACTTTATCGGCATAATTGAAGGCATTGCTGTTGACGGAAAAATAACAGCACCTGAAGTTTACTTTCTAAACGCCTGGTTAGATGAAAATCGACTAGTATTAGATAAACATCCATTTAACGAATTAGCGCCTGTAGTGCAAGAGGCCATAGCCGATGGCATCATTACAGATGACGAACGCGCCGATATACTTTGGCTTTGCGAAAAGCTCACTTCCAACGAATACTACTGCCAAATAACCTCTACTATGCAACGCTTACATGGCATTCTGGCCGGCATTGCAGCAGACGGTAAAATAACAGAACTAGAACTAACCGGTTTAAGAACATGGCTTGATAAACACCAAAATCTAAAAACAATATGGCCTTATGATGAGGTAGATTCACTAATAACAAATGTTATGGCCGATGGCGTAATAGATGCTGAAGAGCATAAATTACTGCTGAACTTTTTTATGGAGTTTACCAGCCTAGCAGATGATGTAACGCTAACATCACCACAAATGGACGGTGAGAACCTATTTGGTATTTGTGCCACCTGCCCAGAAATTGAATTTGATGGAAAAACTTTTTGCTTTACCGGTGAGTCGCAACGATTCAAACGAAAGCAACTAGCTCAGCAAATAGAAGATCGTGGCGGCATATTTATCGATACCGTTTCAAAAAAGGTTCAATACTTGGTTGTTGGTGCTAATGGCAATCCTAACTGGGCTTATGCTTGCTACGGCAGGAAAATAGAGCAGGCAATAGTGCTTCGCCGCAAAGGGTTCCCGCTTGTCATTGTTCACGAAAACGATTACCACGATGCAATTCAAGGTTAACTTCTTCCTATAAAAAATGACCCGCTCCGGCGGGTTTTTTATTGTCTTGAAAAAAATATCGGAAAACCTATTGATATTAAATATCGGATTGCCTATATTCTACCTATACAAACAAACGTAGGCGAAACCATGAAACCCCTAACCGACTACATCAACACCACAAAGCGCCAACAACTAGACCGCCTTTGGCTGTGTCTGGCCGCTGTAGTAACCGCCCTATTCGTTGCGGCAATGGTATGGGGGCGCTAATCATGGAACCAAACGCCATTAAAGAACTGCAGCACCTAGCAGAAAGCATCAACGCTAAAGAAATTCACATGATGATCAGCGTTGGCGGTGCTACTGCAGTTTACGAATACCTGCAGCGCTATATTGCAGGCCGTGTTGAATACCTAAAGCACCAGCAGGAGGCTGCAGCATGATCGCACATACCTTTATCCAGGCTACGCAGTTAAAGGCCGCATCAACAGTACCAATGGTTATCCAAACGCACGCCGAGGGCTGGCAGCTGGTTAACCGCTACAACACCCTTACCGCCCAGCAAAAAGCGGCACTGTGGGCACTGGCCGA
Source organism: Alishewanella sp. d11 (assembly GCF_049390205.1). GTDB lineage: Bacteria > Pseudomonadota > Gammaproteobacteria > Enterobacterales > Alteromonadaceae > Alishewanella. The sequence goes on from NZ_CP186547.1 coordinate 177,657, forward strand.
CACGGTAATAGCCCAGCGCGGCAACTTGCGCATGCACTACGCAGTACCACCCATGTTTTTTGAAAACGTGGGCGTAGCCCCAAAAGGCCAAGGCATAAGCGTGGCGTGCCAGTTAAAGCAGCTTAAGTTACTGGCCTGCTACGTGGGCAAATTTAGCTTAACTGTGGCGGCTATCAATTTAATCGAATCTGTTACTAACACTATTGCGGAGCACTAATTATGACTGACGTAAAAAAAGAGTTTGAACCAACTGTAAACCCAATGACTGCAACTGTGCAGGAAATGTTTGGCCAAGTTTTATCGCAGCGCATTCAATCTGGCGCTTTAGAGCAGGCTATTAGCAAATATGTAGACAAGCTAATTGATGATGCTGCCAGTGATTGTTTGCGAAGCTATGGCGAAGTTGGCAAGGCATTAAAAGAGCAGTTTTCTAAAGCAATCATGCCTAAGCTAGAAAGTATTAGCGACCTGCCAACTTACCATGAATATGTGACAAACCGCTTAAAGCTGGCTACACAGCAGTTTTACGACAATCGACTTGCCGCCGTTCTTGATGCTGAATTTAAAGAGTTGATGACTGAAATCCCGGAACAGATAACACTCTCTTGGTTGGTAGAGAAAGTTGTTAAAGAAAAACAAGATGACTGTGGCGACTACGAAGGTAGAGTGACCTTAATAATTGATATTCAAGAAAAAAGTTATGGGAGTTACGCGCATATCTACATAGATAAAGAAGAGCATACCTCAGAGCGTGATTGCGAATTTGATTTACACCTTAGTAAAGAAAAAGAAACCGGCAAGTACAGCATTTTAGGCCTGCGGATTAATGGCAAAAAAGCAGGTGAGCAGTTAAGCATGGGCCGACAGTACGGCTTTGAGAAGACTCTTTTCAATATCTACGTAATGAAAGGGCTAATTGAACTTGATCAAGGCGAAGATGCTGACGATTACGACACTAGCTGGTTTAACGATTAAATTCAGCTTTATCGTGAACGCGACAAATCTTATCGAATCAGTAACCACCTAAATTGCGGAGCACTAATTATGACTGCAGCCCTAAAAATGGCCGCCCCAGGCGAACTATGCGCACAAAGCAAAAAGCTAATGGCGTTTTGCCAAACTACGGCCAGAAGCATCAAAGCCATGCGCCAGCACATTGGCGTAACGCACGAACGCATGGACCAACTACTGCGCGATATGCTGGCACAGCGTTTAATTTGGCGCCAAAGCAACGGCATGTATAAAACCTGCACTAACAAGCTGCATTTTATCGATGAACAGCCACAAGCTGCCAATAGCTTATTAGCACTGGCCGATGATGTTGAGCAAGCACAGTATGATGCTGATCTAGGCAATCAATGGGATGCGGCATGCACTGCAGCCGATGGCGAACTAGCTGCTGCAGAGGCTAGTACGTTGGAACAAATGGCCAGTGAACAAATTGAAAGCGACGTTTTAGAACAGGCCGACATTACCGAGCTGGATTTAGAGCTGATATCAGAGCGCCCGAACTGGGAGCTAAATGCCAGCGCTATCGCTAGCGAGTTTGAACTAAAACCATTCGACTTAGCTGTAATGGCCGCAGAGTTTGAAGCCGAGCAAGAACGCCAAGACGAGCACATTGTTGACAACATTGCCGCCAAACAACGCGCTCTTAACTACTGCCAAATGCTGCTATCACCAAAAAGCACCGAGTTACGCCGCTGTTTAGATGAGCTGCTAATGGATCTGGCGGTAATTCGCCTGCAGCAAGAAAGGGCTTGATTATGAACCGCGACGCATACCAAACCCCGCCGGAAGTATTTGCTGCGCTTAATGCAGAGTTCAATTTTAAAGTTGATGTTGCAAGTAGCGCTGACAATAAGCTGTGCGAAATCTACATCGATGAAGCATTAAATGCGCTGCAATGCGATTGGCTTCCCGATCCGGATAACGGCCTAACAGAATGGCACTTTTGCTGGTGTAACCCGCCATACTCCGATATTAGCCCTTGGGTGGCTAAAGCAGCTGAACAGGCCACCAAAGGCGTTGGCACGGTAATGCTGGTAATGATGGATCAATCTGTTGGCTGGTACAAAGAAGCTATTAAAACCTGCCAAGAAGTTCGTCTGGTAATTGGTGGCCGGTTATCGTTTATCGATCCAAGCACTGGCAAACCTGCAGCTGGCAACAACAAAGGCAGCATGTTTATCATCTGGCACCCATTCGGTCGCACTAAAGTGCAGTACAGCCACATCGAGCGCGACGAACTGCTAGCCGCTGGGCGTGAATTGCTAGCCCAAGCCTTGCCAGAGCAAAACGAACTATCTGGAAATCCCGAAGAGTTGGCCGCGACAGAATGCGTCGATCAATCTGGTACCGACATTAATGACGGTACCAAATCCCTAACCATTCACACGGTTGAATACACCAGCGAAGAAATAGCTGATCAACTCACCAGCGGCAAGCTGCCATTCACCGGTGATCACCTTGCGTTAATGCTGCAACTCGATGGCATGTTTGGTAAGCACGACAGCTACACCACTAGCCAGATCCGCGCTGCTATTTTAGCGTTTGACGAGCCTGGCATGGTTACCAAAGGCGGTGAAGTGGTTGCTGCAGTGGCCCAAGTCGACGATACCAATGTCGTTGAGTTAACCGAAGAACAAAACGACCTGTTTGAGCACTTCGACGCAGCAATGACAGGAACTGAACCGGTATCAGAACAAGAAGCCGAACCTGCACCTGCACCGGCCACAGTAACCAACAAAGATGGCAAAGTTGTATCTGATAATGCCAGAGTGTTCTTTGATCAACTGCAAATACCGCAGAACATCAGAGCGATTGGCGAAGAATGCGAAGTAACAGAAATGTGGCGCAGCGGTCATTCAATTTGGGGTAAGCGAAATTTCCTGCCTGGGAAAATCGATGGCATTGGCATTAAAACCACTGGCGATTTTAAAAAGGGCTATTTATACGAGCCGACACTGGTGGTTTACCATCAAGGTAAGGAAGCTGGTGAATACACAAGCTGGCCAGAAGCCTTGGCAGCGTTAGATGCACTACTTAAAACGGAACCTGAGGCTGAACCAGAGACTGAGCAAACCCATAACTGGCCAGTTGAGGTATACACAGCCCTAGGTAATGCCCTAACCAAAAAACCAATTAAGCTTACCAAGCCGCAGCGCGAAACGGTTTGCAGAGCAATCAACCAAAAAATACTCAACGGCGGTAGCAAAGACGAAGCTACTAGCATTGCTATTGAATTATTACAGGAATATCAATCATGCGCGGCTTAATCGTTGACAACTTTGCCGGCGGTGGCGGCGCATCCACCGGTATTGAAATGGCTATCGGCCGCTCTGTTGATATCGCTATCAACCACGACAAAGACGCCATTGCCATGCACACCATTAACCACCCGGGCACCCTGCACTACTGCGAAAGCGTGTTTGATGTAGATCCGGTAAAAGCCACAGCTGGCCGGCCGGTGGATCTGGCATGGTTCTCGCCAGACTGCAAACATTTCAGCAAAGCCAAAGGCGGCAAGCCGGTTAGCCGTGAAATTCGTGGTTTAGCTTGGGTAGTAATGCGCTGGGCTATGCGTGTACGTCCTCGGGTTATCATGCTGGAAAACGTGGAAGAGTTCAAAACATGGGGGCCAGTTATTGAATGCCCAACCACTGGCACAGCGCAGCCCTGTAAAGATCGTAAAGGCGAAACCTTTAACGCCTTTGTTGCCATGCTTAGCACTGGCGTAGATGCCGACCATCCAGCACTGCAAGAATGCGCAGAAGTTCTTGGATTGGTAGATACGGCCAAACTAATTCGCGGCATGGGCTATAAAGTAGAGTGGCGCGAATTGCGGGCCTGTGACTACGGCGCTCCAACCATTCGCAAACGCCTGTTTTTGTTAGCCCGTTGTGACGGCCAGTCCATCGTATGGCCTAAGCCAACACGCAGCGCACCATATAGCGCAGCGGTAATTGCTGGCCAGCTGCAGCCATACCGCACAGCAGCAGAGTGTATCGATTGGTCTATTCCCTGCCCCAGTATCTTTGAGCGTAAACGCCCACTGGCAGAAAACACCCTGCGCCGGATCGCCAAAGGTATTCAGCGTTTCATCATAGAAAATAATGATCCTTTTATTGTACCGTCAGAAAAAGTAGCTCCGTTCATCACCGAACACGCTAACGCCAGCAACCAGCGCAATATGCCAGCAGATGAACCGCTGAGAACAGTATGCGCCGAAGTTAAAAGCGGCCATTTTGCTTTGGTATCAGCTTTTTTGGCTAAACACTTTGGCGGCAACTATAACGGACCAGGTACTAGCTTAGACGAGCCTGCTCATACGGTTACTACGGTTGATCATCACGCACTTGTAACCAGCAACCTAGTAAAACTGCGCGGCACTAATATCGGTCATGCAGTAAATGAACCTGTTCACACTATTACAGCTGGCGGCCTTCATCTTGGCGAGGTTCGGGCATTTCTACTGAAATACTACGGCAATGAAAAAGACGGTGCTCAACTGAATGAACCCATGCACACAGTAACAGGCCGCGATCGCTTTGGCTTGGTAATGGTTCACGGCGAACCCTACCAAATTGTAGATATCGGCATGCGCATGCTAGAGCCAAAAGAACTATTTGCCGCGCAAGGCTTCCCTGCTGACTACGTGATCAGCGTAGACCAAAACGGCAAGCCAATCCCAAAAGCCAAACAAGTAGCACGGTGCGGCAACGCAGTACCGCCACCATTCGCCGAAGCACTAGTACGCGCCAACCTGCCAGAGCTATGCGCAGATAAGAAAGGAGTAGCAGCATGAAAAACAAACTATCCGACTTAAACAACCACCTGTTCGCCCAGCTTGAGCGCCTAGGCAATGAAGCGCTAACAGGTGAAGAACTGGCAAAGGAAATTGAACGCTCTAATGCCATAACCTCATTAGCCAAAGAGGTTATCAGCAATGCTCGCTTAGTGCTGGATGCCCAGCGCCAATACGACAGCGGCAACATGCACAAACCGCACGAACTGCTTGAGGTGCAAAAGAAATGAGCCGTTTTACTTACACTGCAGACATGCTGGCTTTCTTACGGGCTAAATACCCAAAAATGGGCAAACCAGCGCTTACTCAGGCTTTTAACGCGCAATTTGGTACCGACAAAACCGTATCAAATATAAAAACCGTGCTCAGTAACCACAAGATACGCTGTGGCCGCAAAACAGGCGCTATCTTACGCGGACGGCTGCGTGTTGCCACCAAAGAACAAGCGGCTTTTATTGCAGAGGGTTATAAAAAGTGGTCGCTAGAACGCTTAACTGCAGAATTTAACCAGCAGTTTGGTACCGATAAAACTGTGAATCAAATACGCAGTTTTACGCGCAATCATAAACTTAAATCTGGCCGCACTGGCCAGTTTGAAAAAGGCAACCCGGCACATAACAAAGGCATTAAAGGTTGGATGCCAGGCGGCAATGCACAAAAAAGCCAATTCAAAAAAGGCCACATGCCAGCAAGTCATAAGCCTGTGGGATCTGAGCGTATTTGCTCCAAAGGTGGCTTTGTGATGGTTAAGGTTGCAGAGCCAAGAACGTGGCGCATGAAGCACGTTATCGAGTGGGAGCAACACAACCCACCACTAAAAAAAGGTGAGTGCGTTACGTTTAAAGATAACAACCCACTAAACTGGCCCATCGATAACTTAATGCTAGTTACCAGAGCGCAGTTAGCAGTAATGAATAAGTTAAAACTTGGCAAAGCACCAGCCGAGTTTAAAGAAGCAGCACGAACACTGGCTGATATCACCATGAAGCGGTGCCAAATTTTACGGGAGCAGGCAGCATGATCGACAAAACCGAAAACCCAGCAGAGATTTATCTTGTACCCGTTGGCCTTGATGAATACGTATGGTGCGACACCCCAGCACCAGGCGAAGGCATGCGCGAAGAAGATGCAACGCGGTATGTGCGTGAGGATGTTTATTTGGCTTTGCAGGCGCAGGTTGAAGAAACTCAAGGGGAGAAAGTGGCATGAGTAAGCCAACTGGAAAACTGGTTTATGGCATAGGAATAAATGACTCTGATTACAAGGTTAGTACATACAACAGGATTGATGGAAAGCTAAAAAAAACTTGGTCATGTCCATATTACGATAGATGGTTAAATATGCTTCGCAGATGCTATTCGGAAAAGTATTTGTCAACAAGGCAAAATTATCTATCGTGCTCTGTATGCAAGGAGTGGCTTGTTTTCAGTAACTTTAAAGCATGGATGGAAACTCAGGATTGGCAGGGGAAGGATCTTGATAAAGATTATCTATCAGCAAGCAAAGAGTATTCGCCAGAAAACTGCGTATTTATTAGCCCGTTAATCAATACTTTTATCATTGATAGCGGAAGCAGTCGAGGCAAAAGCCCTATTGGAGTTTCTTTTAGTAAATCACATGGAAAGTTTCACGCTAGATGCAACAACCCCTTTACTGGAAAAACAGAAAATCTTGGTTATTACAGTGATGCGAGCCTGGCAAGCGAAGCGTGGAGATCAAGAAAGCACCAGATGGCTTGCATGCTAGCCGAAACGCAATCAGATGAGCGAGTGTCTAATGTATTAAAGCAAAAATACGCCAACCAACTACGCCAAGCGGATAAGGGGGAGTGATGCGAGTGCATTTAGGTATGCCTGCTGCTGCGTTCTCATTGATAGCCAGAGAATCATCATCTGTTCCGCACGAACTATTAAGCACATGCGGATTGCAATATTACCCAGCTCCCAACCCTCGTAACGATAACGCTGCAAAACGACAACGAGCAGCAAAGAAACGCCGTAAGGCTAAGGCGGGTTAGTAATGTTCATATCATCGGGCAAAACCTACCAGTACAAAGGCGTAACTTTTGACTGGCACGACTACCTTGGCCCCATCATGCTAAACCGCAAAACCTTTAATGAACGCCCTTGGCGGGTAGTAAAACGCAGACAGTGGGCTTTATTTGCCAAGTGGTACAAGCTCAGCAAAGAACAGAAAGAGCTTTATAGAATTAACTAACAGGAATTAAGGAATCAAAATGGCAAGAGGCGTAAACAAAGTCATCATCATCGGCAACTTGGGTGCTGATCCAGAAGTGCGTTACATGCCACAAGGTGGCGCTGTTGCCAATCTTACAGTAGCAACCAGTGAGCGCTACAAAGACAAGAACACTGGCGAACCAAAGGACGTTACCGAGTGGCACCGCGTAGTGATTTACCAGCGCTTAGCGGAAATTGCCGGCGAATACCTGCGCAAAGGCAGCAAGGTGTATATCGAGGGTAAATTAAAAACCCGCAAGTGGACCGACAAAGACGGTATCGAGCGCTATACCACTGAGATTGTTGCCAACGAACTGCAAATGCTAGACGGCAACCCAGCAGGCCAGCAAGGTGGTCAGTCAAATGGCAATCAAGGACAGAAGCCGCAGCAGCAAAGGCCGCAGCAGCAATCCGGTGGTTATCAGTCAAACAACCAAAGGCCAGCAGCACAAGCGCAGCAACCAGCTCAGCAACGCATGCCAATGCCAGGCGGTTATGCCAACAATATGGCAGGCAAGCCGATGGAGCCACCCATTGATTTTGACGATGATATTCCCTTTTAAGATGACATAAATTTAATTGTAAAGCGCTGGCGTGTAGTGGTTGCACTATACGCCGCAAAAAATGAGAAATGCTATGAATAACCAAATTACAGTGCTTACAACAGACCAAGTTTGTGCCAGATACGGCTGGAGCGCGACAACCTTATGGCGCAAGCAGCGCACAAAGGAAGTTGGATCTTTGGCTTTCCCGCTTGCTGATTTTGAAGGCAACCCAAATAAGTGGTTGATCAGCACGCTGGAAGCGTGGGAAACGGAAAACCGCCAGCTAAAGCGGGAACGGCAAGCGGCATTAATCAAGCATACTGCGGCTTAGCGCGCGGTATGCTTTTTAAACGCAACAACATTGCTATCAGCAGCGTTCGTTACCAAATGATTGTACCAGGTAATATACGCATGCTCTTGGTCTTTAAGATAATCGTGCTTGTTATATACCGCCATAACGCCAGCGAGCTTGTGGCCAAGCATTTTTTCAATAATATAGGGCGGGATCCCCAGCTCAGATAACGATGTATCTAACGTGCGGCGTAAGTCGTGCAGCCCCCAATCATCTAAACCCAAATGCTTGCTAATGCGGCTTGTTATGCTAACTAAGCTTTGGCCGCTTACTGGCTTATCAACCCCCGTTTTGTAAGAGTCTTCAACTGGCACTAAATATTGCGATTCAGGATAAAAATCCATTAAGCGCTGAATGTACGGCACAAATGGATCTGGTATTGGCCTGCGTACAGTGTGGCCGGCTTTGGTGTCTGTTGCTTTCCAAACGCGGTTCTTTAAATCCCAGTCTGATTTTAATGAGGTTCTAAGCTCTACGGTTCGGCAGCCGTAAAGCAGCACTAATATAGTAACCAACCTATTTCTGTCACCGATCAATCGTGTTTCGTGCAAATACGGCCAAAGCTTTTTCAGCTCAGCATCTACCAGCCTACGCTCGCCAATTTCTTCTTTTTTGCCGATATCGGTTACCCGTAAATCATCCAGCGCTGTGCAGTCTGCGTACCTGTGTACTCTACAAAACCGCAGCGCTTGCTTTAATTTGCTAAGCAGGATCCCAGCTTGTACCGGTGCGTTTTCGCTAACCTTTTTAAACATGGCGATCCAGTGGCGGGTTTCTGTTAGCTCCAGTGGCACATCACCCATAAACGGATATACGTGATTAGCAAAAAGCTTTTTGACCTTACCGGCAGATTTTAGGTTTTTATCTACATATTCCGTCAGAAAGTAGTCCAGCGCCATTTTTACCGTTACAGGCCCCAAGTTTAATTTGGTACCCATTTTATTTTCAAAACGTGGATCAATGCCCTTCGCAGCACTGCGTTTTGCTTCTTCATTCAGCTCCCGCGCATCGCTTAAGCTAAGCTCTGGATAATTGCCAAAACGGATCCTAGCCGGCTTATTTTGCCAACGGTACCGTCGTTGAAATGTAATTAAACCCTTTGGTGATATCCGCACAGATAGGCCATCCCGATCTGCTATTTCAGCTGGGCCGTTGTAGGGTTTGCCGCTTATGCTGCGTAGTTTTGTATCGCTAAGTGCCATATTAAAACCAATTTGGTACACATTTGGTACACAGTTTGTCTGATAGTAAGCGATAGATCAATGCAAAAGTTTGAAATGATAGAGCCTGAAAAGCAGTGTAATAATCAGCAATGGCGAGGGGTTGGTGGTAAAGCGTGAATTGATTAGAAGTGGTGTGAAAAATGGGGAGTGACTTAAACCAAGGGTCACTTGTTTAATTAAGAAAGAAATTCAGCATCTTGCTGTGCAGTTAATGGCTTAAACGAAAAGCCATCTGCAGAACGTTGACAACTGAAGTAAAAAAAGCAGCGCTATACTAACACTAAGCGCCTGGGCTTACCAGACAACGGCAGGCTTTGCTTTCGCCATTTAACCACAAGCCATTTAAGGCAACTTGCCGGCTTAGCAAACTGGTTAGAAAACTGTCGTTGGTACTGCACAACGGACCACTGGCGTAAGGCCCGGCATACATCAGTTGGCCATTGTCAAATAACAGTACGGCTGGCACAGCGGGGATCATCAAGCCCGCCTTGGCAATAACGTCAGCAGAAAGATAATGCTGACGACTGCTTGGTACTTGATAATTATCAGCAAACAGTTCGACATGCGAGCGAGCAAAGCGTGAGCAACCACAGTGTTTATCTAATACATGCACTACTTGCCAACCCTGTTCAACCGGAATGTTGAGTTGCGGCAAGGTAATAGCCGCGGTACCATAATGCCACTGCTGCTCTGCATCAAAGGTGCCATAATGGGCAAAACCAAACCGATACAGCAGCACACTGGTCAACATTATCCACGCACTCAATAAGCCAATCGCCGCCCAAACGCGTTGACGCGCAGTCAATACTAAAATAGCAAACTCCTTCAGCAGATAGCTGCCACAGCCAATGCAACAATGACGCACTGGCCACTTAAATAAACAAAACGAGTATAAGCCAAAGGTGGCGATAGCATCGTATTAACCGGCATTATAACAGTCCGCAAAGCGCACCGTACTAAACTGGCAAAATACGCGCTTTGTAGTATAAATACTATATGCGCAAGCGAAGTTGCACGTAATTGGCAACTTAAGCTACCGGCATTGGAGGTAATAATGAAACCGATTTTCCAAAGCGTCAGCTGCCCCTTTTGTGGCTACCAAACCGATATTTGCATAGAAGCCAGTGATGAAGATCAAGATTATGTCGAAGATTGCAGCAACTGCTGTAATCCTATGCATATTCGGGTACATAAAGATGATCTGCAGCACAAGGTGCAAGTGTTTGTCGATGCCGACGATGAGCAGTACTACTAGCAACCAACAGCAGCGCCTGTTATCTTACTTGGCCAATCGCTCAGCCAACACCCGCTCCACCGTGCGAATAATGGTCACCGTTTGCTGATCTAACTCGATATTCAGCTTATCGCCTAGCTGCTTCTCGCCCAAGGTGGTGAGTGCCAAGGTTTCTGGGATCAGATACAAACTAAAGCCTGTCGCATCCACCTCGCCGACCGTTAAACTACAGCCTTCTACCGCAATAAAGCCTTTAGGTTGCACATAAGCCAATAACTCTGGATCCAGACGCAGCTGCAAATGGCAATTTTGTGCATCTTGCTGTTTTGCCACTAATTCTGCCGTACCTTGAATATGACCAGACACAATGTGTCCACCAATCTCATCACCAAAACGTAAGGAGCGCTCAAAATTCACTTTACTACCAACTTGCAATAACCCTAAATTGGTTTTTGCTAGGGTCTCGGCAATCACATCAAAATACACCCAGCCCGCCGCGCTATCAAAGTCGGTGGCAGTTAGGCAGGTACCATTAATGGCGATACTGGCACCACGCTGTAACTGTTGTAAAAATTGCGGAGCAACCTGCAGCTTAAATCGACGTAAGCCTGGCAAATCGTCAATTTGGCCGATCGTCGCGCTGCTTTGCACTATTCCAGTAAACATAAAACCTCAAATGTGATAAATTGCGCGCTTTAAATCGCGTTATAAAATAGAACGGTCACCATGTTACCCTTTTCCCGCTTTGAAGCCAGAACCATCCTGAAACTATCTGGGCCCATTGTGTTAGCACAGCTAACGCAAACCCTAATGTATTTTGTTGATACAGTGATGGCCGGTCGATATAGCGCCATGGACATGGCCGCCATTGCCGTCGCATCGGGCTTATGGCTACCCGTAGTGTTGACCATGCAAGGGCTATTATTAGCATTGACCCCTATTATTGCCCAGTTCTATGGCAGTAAACAAACACAAGATGTCAGTCACTTTACGTTACAAGGGCTCTATTTGGGTTTGCTGTTAGCGGCAATATTATTTGTGTTGATGCTGTTTGCTGATATTCCGCTGGCCAAACTGAATATGGATGCAGCGCTGCGCGAGAAAACCTTAGAGTACCTCTATTACGTCAGCTTCGGTTTATTCCCTGCCGCCGGTTACATGGTTATGCGCAATTTATTTGAGGGGCTGGGTAATACCAAAGCCAGTATGTGGATTGCCTTTGTTGGCATTTTAGTGAATATCCCCGCTAACTATATTTTTATTTACGGTAAATTCGGCATGCCCGCCCTAGGCGGTGCCGGTTGCGGCGTGGCCACCAGTTTGGTTTTCTGTGCCATGTTTATTGCTATGCTGATTTATGGTTATACCAGCCGTAGCACCCGCCCTTATCGGCACTGGCCTAAAACCCTCTGGCTGAGTGTCAAAGATCAATGGCAAATTATTCGCATCGGCACCCCTATCGCCTGCTCGATCTTTTTTGAAGTCACACTGTTTGCCTGTATTCCCCTGGTCATTGTGCACTTAGGCCCCATTATGGTGGCCGGACATCAAGTAGCGCATAACTACAGTGCCATTGTCTTTATGTTGCCGTTGTCGTTGGGCTTAGCCGCGACCATTCGTGTCGGTCATTTGGTCGGTCAAAATAACTTACAAGAGCTGAAAAAAGCTATTAGCACCGCCATTATTCTCTCCATGGCGATGTCTATCGGCACCGTGATTTTCACCTTGCTGTTCCGCAGTCAAGTGGCTAGCCTTTACACCTCTGATGTTGAGGTGATTGCCTTAGCCAGTTCGTTACTGATTTTGGCAGCAATTTATCAATTTTCAGATGCCATACAAGTGGTTGCCGCCTGTGCGCTGCGCGGCATGAAAATTACCAAGCCGGTGTTTTTTATTACCTTAATTGCCTATTGGCCAATCGGTTTTGGTTTTGGTGCCGTATTAGGATTAACCAATTGGCTTGTTGAACCGATGGGGGCTCATGGGTTTTGGATCGGCATCATAGTTGGTCTTACCGTCGCTGCTATCGCTTTAGCTATTATTTTACGTAAACAGCTAAATAGGATGGAACATGCACATCTTAAAGGCGCTGCCACTTAGCCTGTTACTGGCGCTAATTTGCTTAAGCCTGTTGGGGTGTAAAGACCCCGCGGGTACTGCCGAATTACACGATTACCAACAGCGCTTGCAGCGTGTACTTCAGCTTGAAACAACACCAGTTAAACCTGCCGCAGGCCTGGCTTTTCCGGCTAAATCAGCCTTACAGCAGCCCCTGCCCGAGTTACGTATAGATTTGTTAGATGCCTTTGCCACCCGTAGCTGTGGCTTAGATATGCTGATTGCCGAACGCAATAGCAGTATGGGGAAAGTGTTTACCGCCAGCAAACGCTTAGATTACGAAGTACGCTTTTTAGCGACACTGGAGCGCTGTTTACAGCAAGACTGGCAAGAACCGCTAAAATCGCAACTTGCTGCAGTGTATCAAGAAAAAGCGCAAAGCATTGATATAGCATTAAATAATATGCTGCAAACCGATAATACCTTACGTAAGCGTTGGCTTGCCGCTGATCGTGGCGTAGGCAGCAAAGACGCAACAGGTTTTAACGAAACCTTAGGTGCTTTACAACAATTCGTGGACTTAAAACAGGCGATTGCACGGCAAGATTGGTATAGCGCCAGTAAAATTGATCCCGAGGCGGCACTGCAAGTGCTGCACCATACCGAGTTTTTATCTGAGCTACAATTTAGCTTACGCTACGCCAATAGTTGGTTCGCTACCGTCAACCCCACTTTATTAGCGATAGAGCCTGCAAGTCTTTGCCCGCGCGGCCCAACTGAGCAATTGACCATTCTTAGCACGGTGTTTCGAAAATATTTTATTGCGGAAGTGCAAGCCTACTTGGCTGAACTGACACGTTATCAGCAACAAAGTTGGCCATTGATCCTCGCCTTATATGAAGATAGCCTGATGTTGCCCGTACTAACTGAGCGTTATCACACTCAAGCCGAACAGTTACAACAGCAGCTACTTCAACATATTGGTTGGTATCAACAACTAAATCAACGCTGCCCCGTAGGCTTAACCGGCTAATTTTCAGGCAAACACTGCAAAGATTGCGAAAAACACTTGCCAAGCCGCCAGCAGCGCAATAACATAGCCGCCGTTGTCAGGCATTCGCCGCAACATAAAGTGTGCGTCCTTAGCTCAGCTGGTTAGAGCACCACCTTGACATGGTGGGGGTCGGTGGTTCGAACCCACTAGGACGCACCAAAAATTCTTAACAAAAACAGCACCTTAATGGTGCTATTTTTGTTTCTGATTTCACTTTGGAAAAGCTTGGAAAAGCTTTGGATAAGCTAATCACGAATTCAAACAAAAATATCCTGCGAAATTTAGCTAAAATCTTCCGTCAAAACGCATAAATCTCATCCGCTCTAATTGTTAATTTATTGCAGAAGCTACCTAAAACCATTCGAATCATGTAAACCTTTCTATTGGCTTCATATTTAGATTTGACGATTCATCATGGTCAACAAATAAAGGACATATTTATGACAGCTTCAAAACAGTAAGCTATCAGGTATATCTTCACTATGAGCGATTAGCGGACAACAGTATATTTATATGAAGATACATAAGTTTATCTAAAGCCAACACTACAGTACCACGCGTCATGCGCAAGAGCATGAAACAACGCTGTTTTCCACCAGTTTATGTGTTGACCTCTTGCTGCCGCATGTTTGCGACTAAGAGCTTCTGCAACTCCAGCAGCTTGCTGTTCTTGAAAGTAAAACTCCAACTCTCCTTTCAATACGGCTAATTCTGTTGCCGCTTGAACTTTAAAACGAGCAGCCAACTTGAAATCCTTGAAATGGCTTTTAACTCGTTCTTTATCAATATCTTGCCAATGAGTAGGTGGAATGGCCGAAAACTTAATGGATGGCGGGCTAGATTGCTGTTCAACTTCTGCATACAACCATTGCTCGTTAACGAAATGCCCATGGTCAAAATATGGATGTAGTGATTGATTCCCTTTAGTCGTTGCAAGGCTGCTGCTCTTACCCTTGTTGCAGTCTGCACAGCTTGGTACAAGATTTATAGCTAAAACAGAAAAACAAGGATAATTTGCTTTAGCGAGATAGTGATCTAAAGTCGTTACATGTCCGAAACCACAGTATGGGCATATATTCAATGGAGCACTCATCTTCAGTTGGTCATAATATGAGCGAGCAGGTTTTTTAGCTGGAACCATGTGACTTGAGTATAGGCTCTTTAGTTCTCCCTTAGTTACCTGCCCAACAATGATTGAGGAATCATCGCCAGTAAAAGCCGGTAATTGGAACAAATCAGCACGCGCCACTTTTACTTCAAAATCGCTTGCAGTTAAATTCAGTTGTGGGGTGACAGCATTAATCTTATTGACGAGATTTTGATCTGCAATACTACCAACGCAACTCGTTAATACATCGGAAAAACCAATTTGAGGCGGACTAATTGCTCTCATTAGCAACCTCTCTGTTAGATAAAATAGCTCGCAGAACTGCCTGAGCTTCAAAGCCTAATTGATTATCATATTTTTCAATTATTTCTTCAAAAGACCTATTATCTTCAACCTCTTGTGCCAAAAGGGAGTGGAAACCAGATTTAGTCACTTCTAAGCCAAAAACCTCTCTAGTTAAGATCCCTACATTTTCGCCAAAAGTTTCGCTTTCAGGTCTGAATGCCCGACCTTCATTTCTTGTTCTTTCTAATTTCCAGACGCAACATTTTGGTACTTCTTGCAGAACCACTGGAGAGTGTGTAGCGATAATGGATACAGCATTGCGATCAACGAGTAAATCAGACAGAGCGCGAGTGAATGCCGAAAGTAGTGGTGGATGAAGATGACTTTCTGGCTCATCTATTAGAACTAGAGTCTTTTCTTCGATTGTTTCAATCAGGTTTGTTATTGCGAGTAAAACGATAGTATGTCCCGAACTCATTCGCTCGACAAGGCTGAAGGCTGATTTTTGTACCTCCGTAATTCGTTCTAGATTGCCAAGTCTAGTCAAATCCATCGCAGCAAAGTTATCGTCTGACTCGAGCGTTTTGATAGCTTTTAACCATCTTTTTTTCTTACTTTCTAAACCGAAACACTGAGTCAAACTTGTCACAAAATTTTCGCGAAGCAATTGTATATTTTTTAACTCATTGACTTCAGGAGCGTCGTTCTTTTTCAAGCCTATGTAAAAGTAGCAAGTTCCAGCACTTCTATCAGGGCGATTTTTAGGGGGTATAAACGGATCAAATGCACTAAAGGAAATCGACGTTATGCTACTAAAATAATCTTCTGGCAGTAGTTGTTCGTGTCTGTGATACATACAGCTAAACACACCAACGTCTAAAATTTTAGATTCCGATCTTTCTATCCCGGCTTGAACCATGTGGTTAAGTATTGTTGTTTTACCTACTCCATTTCGTCCGATTAATACGTGGATGTTTGTTGGGGGAGTTGATTTAGGGATTACCTGAAAACTTAAATCTACTTCGGCACTTTTTTCAGTTTTCGCTTTTCTATACCGAAAATTAAATTCCGATAAGGGAGCTTCATTGTTAATAATGCGTGAAAACTGCCCATGTATGACAGATAAACTTACTGTTCGAAGTAAAGACGTTTTGAATACTGATTCATCTGAAGCAATAGCATAAGCTTGTTTTGAAAAAGCTATGTCATTTAGCTTCGTTAATATTTGATCGCCCAACTCTTTGCTCAAAGAATTTCGAATATTTTTGTAGTAGTCTTCGTCTTGACCAAGACTAAAAGCTGATTCTGGGAATTGAGAGAACGTCTCTGGCATTATTTCAGAAACCCAGCCTTGTTCAAACCCAACGTTACCGACTTTCATCGAACCGATGTCAATTCGGTTGCCATTTTCGTCAAAAACGATCAAATAGAATTTAGTTTTGAATGAATAATCGTCCCAGTTATCTGCAATTAAATATGCGACTAAACGTCCTGAGCTAGGGATAGTGCCTCTATACGTAACCTTTCTGAAAGTAAGTTCCATCTAAAAATCCGAGTTAAGCTAGTCTAGTTATTTTACTATCAACGTATAATACTGAATAGCCATCAATAAACTAGACATTTTTCGGCCGCTTTTGGAACTGATCGGTCATAGCTAATGAAAGGCAGCTATAAGCGAAAAGCTGACTTAGCACTAGGCAATGCGACATGTCGGAGTAACTACTTGTCACAAGCTGCCTTTTAGCTGAGAGAGTTAGCTGAACGATTTCAGGCTCTTGTTTGACCCATTATATTCATCGCCAACCATATATTTTTTTGATTTTAAACTTTCATCAATATTTTTGGTTGCAAATACTAATTGAAAATCTACCTCATAGCTTGATAAAGCCTCGACTACAACTTTTTGAAAATTCTGTGACCGATTATCTTCCATTCCACCATTTTCAATACCATCTAACACTAAAAATCGAGGTAAACGAACGTATTTTTTCTCTAGAGATACCATTAATAATGCTACGTGGAATGCGTTATTCAATAAAACTGTTCCGCTCTCTGAAAACGCAGTTTTTCCATTCACAGATACACTGTTGCCTGCAAAGTCAAACTCAACAATATTTGCATCCTTAAATTCTTTCTCTGCTCCATTGTCTTTTCGTAGTAGTGAGCAGAGCTTTTCTGAAATAAGAGCGTTAATCTCAGGTTCTCGCTTGAGCCTTTGCATTCCGATCGAATCAATTCTATCTTTTAAACTATTAACTTCAGCTTGGACATTATCTCTTTCAGAACGTAACTCAAGCAAAGAGTTATGCAATTCCGCAATTTTATCTAATGTTTGTAATTTTTCCTCGAGCTCACCTGTTTGCCGATACAGTTCAAAAATTTGTTTTTCTTTGGTTGCGTCGACCGAGCTCATTATGGCTGTTACTTTACTTATCTGCTTACGAAAATCCGTCCTTAGCTCTTTACGTTTATTTATAAGCTCATTTAATTTTGCTCTTTTATTTTCTAATAACTTTTCGGACTCACGGAGCTGAATTTCTATTTCATTTTTCATTCTCAAAAGGCTATTAGATTTCTCTTTCGATTCAATTAGATCACCACATAAACAGCAACAGTCTTTGGCTTTTTCTTTTAGAGGCTTGTGACAACTTGGGCAAGAAGAGAATTTAAATCCGCCCATCAATCCTTCAACTTTTATTGAATCTGTCAATGCACATTTTTTATCCAGAAGCTCTGACACGAAATCTTCAGAATCTAAAATGTTATAATTTAGCTGTTGTATTTCAGTTTCAACTTCAAGCAATTTACTCCGAATTGCTATGCTGTCTTTGGCAGATGTCTCTGTCTCTTTCTTTTCCGAATCGTATGAAAAGAAAGATTCATCTTTTATCTTCATAATTTCAACATTAATTGAGGCTATTTCATTTAAAATTGAATTTTTTTGTTCATCTAAAGTACCATAATCTGATCCAAAAGAAGTCTTTCCGACAACTGATTGGATAGCTTGAAGTTTAGCTACTATCTTTTGTAATTTTTTCTCTTCCTCAACAAGCTTTATTTTTGCTTCATACAACTCATTGTCATAGAGGCCCAATAGATATTTACCTACAGACTCTCTTTTAAAAGCAGAATCGAATGGTTCATTGTTAAAAATTGCGCGGGAGGTGTTTGACTGATCAGCGTATAGGAGTCGATATATCTGGTGTAAAGTTATATTATTATTGTTAGCATCTGCTTTTGCTTCGGGTATACCAAGTACTTCAAACATTTGTTGTGAAAAGCTTGGCTTACTTCCAATTGCGTATGGAAAGCTAACCCAATTTGTAAGGGGAGAACGTAATGCTGTATCCATGTCAGAAAAACAAAAATCCATTGATTGCTTTTCGGTGCCGTTATTTTTACGTCTGATTGTTAGAGCATTACCATTTATTGTTAGCCCTACAAATATGTTATTACATTGACCTGCTTCATCTTTCCAGTTTGGAACTTCGTAACCCAATCCATACATTAGAAGCTGAATAACAGAAGTTTTACCAGAACCATTGTGACCGAATAATACATTTATTCCAGAATGAAAATTCTCATCAAAAGCGACTTGAGAACCTCTCTTTACATAAAGCCTATCCACCCTCAAAGTCGGTTTAATTAACATCGTATTTGTAATCCATTAGATTTGTTATCTTTTTCAATCCATCAGACCCCGCGATTGAAATTGGAGTCAAATTAGATATAATGAAGTTTATTGCTTGACTAGATATACTATTCACCTTTGATTCAGCCAACGTCTTCAATCCCTCAGGTATGTTCGCAAGCGCAACGCGATATTTAGAGGTATCACTATCTAACTGTAAAACTCCTATTTCAACAAAACGCTCAATAACAATGAAATGCATCTCTTTCATTGCATTAAAAAGACCCTTTGGATCAAAGTTCTGATATCGATTTCTATATTTCTTAAATTCTTTCCTTTCAATGAATTTATCTCTTGGCACTGATAACTTTTCAATATGCGCAGGATTTGCAATTAAAAAATCAAATATTCGAAGTGCTTCACTCTCGACTGTTTCTGTCTTCCAGGAAATTAGCAACGATGTCATTCGTAGTAACGAATGATTTGCATCTAACGCTTTGTTGTATAGAAGCATTATCTCCACTCCAAGTGGCAGTTCCCCGTTAGGAAATAAACCATTCCATTGATCTGGCGGTTATAAATTTCTAAAACATTTTCACCGAGATGAGTTTGAATTTCTTGTTCTAAGTGAGTTCGAAACAGTAATTTGAGAGCGGATTCCTCTCTTACTGTTAATAATTCACTCTTAATTTTTGCGTTGAAAATTGACTCAACCTCAGCTAGCAAATAAGTAATGATTTTCTGTGCAGATTTATAGTGTTGATTTCTAATGATTAACTTACTAACTTCTTCTTTAAGCTGCTCTCCCGCATCAATAACATAAGAAAAGCCAGCTTCATTGAGCTTTTCTTTTAGATCTCTAATGTCATATTTCTCATTGCTGTAGTGAGTCAGCTCATCGATAATCACGTGAGTTAATTCTTGATTTGATTTTTCCTCAATATACCTCTGAGAAAGTAATTCCATTTGCGTTGGTGTGGGGAGAATGTTAGTGATCTTGTCCCGTCCGACAACATCTCCACCCGCCCTGATATTTCTGAACCAATTCAACATCTACTTTTGAACCTTGTCTCTACCGACGACGTCACCACCAGCTTGCACATTTTTTATATTACTCTTATTACCACCATTAAAGTTCAAAGTAACCCTAATTCCAAGACCTAACACAGCTAAAACAGCTACAACAATCAAGCCAATTGTCATTAAATTATCCATGTTTCCCTCTCAAATTTATTAATTTACCCATACAGTGAGTGATAATTTGCACTGTCTATCAATTTAGCTGGTGGCTTAGCATCCGAAAGTCGAGCGTTTATTTCGTTTGTTTAGAGTCTTGCCCATAGAAAACTAACGATATTGTTCCTCTTTTTCAACATATTTCTCTGTTCGATTTATAATGTCTTCAGACAAAATCTATTGAGACAGTCCGCTAATTACTCTTAACATGACCACAGAGTATTTCATTTGGGGTTATATGGTGGATCAATTTGGGAAAATTTATGCAAAGCGAAAACTAAAAGTCCACTTTTGGCACAAAGCCCTCAAAATGAAGCTCACTATTTAACTAGTTAACAATAAAACCGCTCCGTTAGCTGAACTTGGCGTGACCACATCTTACACCAGAGCTCGGCTAAGTAACGATAATCCGTTTGCAGAGTCACTGTTCCGCACCTGCAAATACCGGCCGGACTGGCCATCAGCAGGCTTTAAAAGCCTTGATGAAGCAAGAACGTGGGTACTAAAATTTACGCGCTGGTACAACTACGAGCATAAACACAGTAAGTTGCGTTTCGTGACACCGCACCTACGTCATACCGTTCAGGACGTTGCGATACTGGCGCGACGCAAAGAACGGGTTAAAGCGGCGAAAGCAGCAAATCCAAGCCGCTGCGGAAACCGCGAAGTCCGAAACTGCACACCGGTGGGGCCGACAACGCTGAATCCAGAAAAAAAATTAGTTAAAAAGGTACAAAAACAGGCCGCTTAAAACGGCCAATGGTGACAACTAGCTTGAAAAACGCCGCCTGTGGCGGTTATGACAGTTGGCCTTTTTCTGGTTTGCAGGAAGCACCTTAAGCTGAATCTGCCTCATCTAAAGAGAAGAGATTTTTGTTAATTAGCTCCTCTAACTGACTAAGTGCAATATAGGTTCTTGGGTCACCAGGTTCTACCCCTAGATAAGTGAAAACAGGGGTTGTAATATTTGAGTCGCTTTTATCAAAATATTGAATTTGATATGGCTGAATTTGAATATTCACATTGCCATGATATAGCTCCCCATCCTCAATGACTTTAACGCCTTTCCTTTTAAGATGAGCCAAAGCCGCAGTGTTAATAGTTGACTCTGACATCGGAAAGCCTTTCCTGATATCTTTATCAATATCGATGATGTAAAAGGGAGTTTCCGGACTGGAAAGATTGGAGTAGTAACTTAAAGCTGAAAGATTACCCCGCAAACTAAGATCGCTCATTGAATGACGCGCTATAGAAACGGGAGCACTATAAATAGCGGAAAATAGCACATTTCTTTTACCCCACAACGCTACTCTTAGAGGTTTAAACATGATGTGGTACGTTTTATTTTTCCGGTTAATAGTGACAATCCCCTTAGCTTCTAGCTCCGCTAATGCGCGAGATATAGCTGCTTTAGATGCATCAATCTTCACATCACCAGTTTTAAAGAGCCTTGGCAGCAAGCCTTCCAGGTAAAAGACGCACAGAAGCGTGGCCAGTATTCCGAGCTTTTTGTTATTTTTCACGGGAGACAATTTGCGACCAGCAAAGAGTAGAAACTGAGGAAGGTAACAATAAGAATCAGGGACAATTAAACCAATCTTATTAACGAGAGCAATTTTCTCAAGTAAAGGATAGTGCACTTTGCTATGGATAACAGTAGGCCAACTAAACTCAGCCTCTCGAATTTTTCTCAAAGAAAACTGTATCTCTTGGATTGGCACCGCATCGGGCTTCAGACTCAAACAAAGAAATTCAAAACCACCTATCTTGAGTAGGCTTGAGTCAAACCAGTGTTTAGCCGCCCAGGGCATAGTTATATCAAGCGGAGTTATCTCGACTGAAATATCAAAATACTTATTTATGAACTCTGTTAACTCTTTACCCACCTAAAAACCTGTCTGAAATTTGCACACGCATTGATAGTAACGCATATGCATTACTATCGCAATCATGCGAAACAATATTAACTCATGCGTTTGTATTTATTAAAATTATTTAAAATGATTAAATCTAAAACAACTTTTAACAAGAAAGTTCGCCAATGATATTTTTTTCAATGCGTAACAATCTTTAGGCAACTTTATGCAAGCAATAGAGGGAGCTAAGTAGCACAGTCGTCATTTAAGCTGACAAGGTAGCCGTTTACCGGCAGATAAGCGCCCAGTACCTTCGATTCTCATCCTGGGTGCAATTATTTTAAACCGCTCATTTTACTAATATTCCCAATACCATTTCTTACAGCACTGTTATAGTGCATACCCTGAATAAAAAATGTCAGTTTATAAGTGCAGAAAAGCTTGTAAAGATTTGACTGGCTTTTGCATAAAATTTCATTAAGGTTAGTGAGCTCATTAACGATATTTAAGGAGCACAACAAAGTGACCATAGGCCAATACTTATTACTCTCGTTACTCACGTTTTCTTTCACTATAGCAATCGGTTACTACCTACTAATTGCTCCTAGGTTGCGAAAGGATAAAGCATCAACCGACTTAACAGACACGGATACCGACTATCACACAGCTCAGTTATATCGTGTTGAAGGCCGACAAATACTGGTTATCCCCCGCGAGTGCGAGTTGGATTTCAATAACATAAAACTGAGTCGTGTATCAGGTGTATTGATGGTTTACCCACAAAGTCTGAATGGTTCTGAACTGGCTGAGCGTATATTGGCAAAAGCACCCAACCCTGTTGATGATAACTCGAGACAACAATAAACACGACATTAGTAGAACACTAACTAAACTGGTCGAATTCGACCAGTTTAGTTGGCTTTGAGAGGGGCTTTATCATAGTAAACTGAAAATTTTTCTAACAGTAAACACTCACTCATTCGATAACATCCAGCTCATGCTTTGGGCCAAGCGGAAAAATACGAGCAAGATCTCCCGCGAGCGCAATATCGTCATCGGTCAGAGCTTGGTCAGTATGTTTTGTCACAATAAGTGACGAGGAGTCAGGTTGTGATTCAAAACGCATAATATCACCAATTTTTATTCCTAACTCCTGACACAAGGCGTCTGGTAATGCTATCTCATTTTGCAAACCTAGCGTTACTCGATAACTCATATGCTCTCCTATTAACCATGAGGTAAGCTATAACTAGCTCTATCAAAATTGATATTGGTCGTGAGATATAAAATAGCATAACATCATCCTATCTAGCTGGTTCAATTCAAATAAATTGAATACACTGGACACAAGCAAACTGAATAATGGGACGATATGAACGGACATAAAATTATCTACATCGACATGGATGACACGCTTTGTGACTATCAGACTATGCATGACACTGCACGGGCATTACAGCCTGATATCCCCTACCCTCAGAGTCAGGCAGGATTTTTTCTGAATCTACCACCCTACGAAAATGCGATCGAGACTGCTAGTTGGTTGTTTGAACAACCTGAGTTTTTGGTGTTGCTGCTAACAGCCCCTTCAGTACATAACCCGCTCTGCTATACCGAGAAACGACTCTGGGTTGAGCGCCATTTTGGCTTTAAACATTGCCACCGTTTGATTATTAGTGCGCATAAAGGACTCTCTCGAGGAGATTTTCTGATTGACGATAAAAAATCAGGTTTTGGCCAAGAGGACTTTCAGGGTGAATTAATCCATTATGGCAGCGATCAATTCCCAAATTGGGCCAGTGTTAAAGCGTATTTCGTTGAGATCTTACGCCAGAAGAGCACAGGCAACTAAGTCTGTTCCACCTGGTCTATCAGTTTGCCGTACCAGCTTAATAGCTCGTGGTAACTGTGAAATTTGTTTTTTAAAACAAACGTCGTTCCGTTATCCAGGCTAATAAACGATATTGTAAGCTTCCCAGCTTTTCGCTCAACATTTGGTAAATTGAGCAATGTGCGTCCTGCAGTATGCCAGCGTTCAAGCTGCTTTCTAAACTGCGCCTCATTAACTTCAACAATATTCACACAAAATAACTTTTAACATTAAGTAAATACAATGCATACAAGCTGATTAAAATTATCAACCTTTTCGGCTCATCTCATAGATGCTATGGGAGGTACGTTTTTCGGTTTAGTTTACTATGCGCATGCGTGGTTTAGAAACTTAAGATTTTGGAGATGTATTGAGGTTTATTGACAGCAGAAAGAGTGAATATATTTGATAAGAGAAATTAATTTTAACATTAAGATAACCAGGTGGATTAATTAAGGCAACCACCTGGTAAACACTGCAGATTTTAGTTAGGTTAGGCTACATTAGATATCTCATCTAAGTCACTTAATTTTTTACGCGTTGGTAACTCAATTGCGTTAAGCATCCTTATTATTGATCTTCCAACGGCGTAAGCAAGGTTAACAGGTACTGCGTTACCTATCTGCTTATATTGAGCTGTTATCGGCCCAGAAAAAACCCATTGATCTGGGAATGTTTGTATTCTGGCATATTCTCTAACGGTTAACGGTCTTGTATCATCAGGATGACAACGTTCAGTTTGTTTTTGAGCTGGTGCGCATGTAAGTGTTAGACTCGGCTCATTCCAGCTTAGTCTTCTTGCCATGCCGGTCTTACCGCCACCTAGATGCAAGCTTCCTTTCATATACTCAACTTGAACATCGTAAGGAAGGTCTCGCCAATATCCCCCTGGTGGAACCATTGCCATAATCTCAGCTTTTCTTGCGGGGTACTTTTGTCCATTTGAAAGAGGTACATCTTCTGGGTATAACTCACCAGCCTTTAGTGCGTCACTCAAATTCATTATTCTCTTGTATGGAGAGGGCCATGAAAAATCAACATCACTAATAAGTTCTTTTCGTACAGCAACTATAAACAAACGCTCTCTTTTTTGTGGGACTTGATAAAATACTGCCTTTAGCAATTTACAACCAAGAATTTCATAGCCCAATTCATCGATAATTGATTTGATAGTTTCAAGCGTTTTGCCATTGTCATGCTTTAGCAAGCCCCTAACATTTTCTGCTAGGATCACTTTGGGCTGTATTTCCTTAACAGCTCTTGCAAATTCAAAAAATAAAGTTCCGCGTGTATCTTCAAACCCTAACTTTTTGCCTGCATAAGAAAATGCTTGGCAAGGAAACCCTCCTGATAACACATCGACTTGACCTTTTAAATGAGTGAAACTTATCTTAGAGATGTCACCTTGAACAACATTCCAGCTCGGTCTATTTTCTTTTAGGGTTTTACAGGCGTGTTGATCAAGTTCATTTAGCAAAACAGATTTAAAACCAGCTTTTTCCATCCCTAAAGCTAGTCCCCCTGCTCCGGCGAAAAGCTCCACAATTGAATAATCGCTTAAAGGTTTGGTTAAGAACTCAGAATCCCAGTTGCTATCAAATAGCTGCTGGACTTGCTCAAAAGACTCTATCTGATCTCGAGTGTATAAACGATAGTTGTTGTCTCCATCCCTATCAGGCACTAATTTACCGGAAGTTTCCCAACGACGAAGGGTTTCTTTTGAAACACCTAAAATGTCTGCAACTTCAGCAATTGTGAAAAAATCCTTTTTCGTATTTGCTCCATACATAATAAAAATTCCGCGCAACATTGGTCATGGTTACAAGTATATATTTATACAGTACTCATGTCAAACATTACGCATGGTTATTTTTGTTAACCAAATGCTTTATTGAAATAAAGTGCAAAGAGATGCTTGTCTTCAATGACAAACTCAGGCATTCCGAACTCATTCTTAATGATTTTTTCTATCACTAGTGGAAGTGCGTTATAAAAGTTCTTAAGCGCATCATACTCACCAGTTACAAGATGGTAAAAAGAAGCACCGTCAATCATTCTCACCATTTCATGTGCAGGTACTTTAGAACCAATACTTCTATCAGAAGGTACAAATGGAATATCGAATCTTGTGGGTGTTTTGGGGATAATATTAACAAAATATGCAGTAAAACCGTAATAAGTACTGCTTTTCTTAGTTACCTTGTCTGACAAAGAGTTGTATTCATCTGCTAATCGACCACCAGTAAGAGTATTGTATTTATTCTTTACTTCAGCAATTATTTTTTTACTTGTTGAGCGCAAATCAACTTCCCCGCCAACAGTCATGTCCTCCCAGCCTTTAACAGAGCCTAGAATTTTCTGATGCATGTTACCGATATGATTAGTGAGAGTTTTCTGACATTGTCTAACCATCTCAGATTCTTTCCATGTTTGATGATTAAAACCTGATACAGCAGCATCAAAGATGGTTGCAAAAGGGTCAATAACATTTTTTTCAAATTCGACTTGTACAGATTGTTTTCTTTGGAATCCGATAGATAAGATGTGTCGGACAATTGCTTCAAAATCAGTGTCAGTAATGTATGACAAGTAAGGCATAAGTGCTCCTTATTAGTGAATATCCATGTTAAACCTGCTAGTTGCAAGTAAACAGCTAACGAACTTTTGCACTTTAATATCAGTTAAAGTGCTTATTTTGCTCTAAATCAGAGACAAAGTGCTGTTCTTGTAACTAACTTAGACAAATCTGATGGGCTTGTCACTACTCTAGTGAAAATTAACACTATTTATACAAAATCAAGTAATATCATACTTGCAAATTAAGTGGCAAAGGTATGCGCGTTGATGAGCCGAGATTTCAACCGTGCGCTTAAAACGAGCTAATCCTTTGTCAGATTTCGGCATCTAAATGCTCTCGCTAAATTTTAGCCTTGCGATACTAAAGGAATAGTTATGTACGAAAAAGAATTAGAAGCAATATTGCCACGCTGCTTTGAAATGTATGATTTTATGGCGGAGCACGTTGAGCAGCTACAGCATCTTGAAGCAATGCCTGAGCTCAAATTGCGAATGGCCTTTCAGTCAGGCATTTTGTCATTTGAACATGGCCTATCTTCTCTTAAGTTAATTGCTGATGGTTTTACATCATCAGGCTTTGCATTAATGCGCCCGCAATATGAAAGTCTGCTATGCGGATTTTGGCTAATGTACGCAGATACTGAAGCATGGTTTAACAAACTTTCAACAGCAGGCAAAGTTAGCCCTGACGAGATAAAGAAGCTTGAAACGCCCTTAATCGGGGTGATGCTAAAAGATCTTGAAAAGTCGAATGCTCCAGCTCACATTCTTAGGCAGTTGAATGATTTTAGAGGCATCAACAATTCAGCGTTTAACAGTTTTACTCACAGTGGTCTTGCCGCACTTGTCAGCAATGGAGTAGGTTATGAACCCAAGGTGATCTATGATTCTCTTCGAAACTGTAACGCTGTTGCTGCTATAAATATGCAAATGCTGTCAATTCTAACTGGATATGAGGAAGCCATGGAGCCGGTCAGAAAGATGCATCATCACTTCGTCGATTGCTTGCCAATTATTCATGGTTAAATATTAAGTTTATCTGAGCTTAGTATTTGCGGACATTAACCACTTCGCCATTGTGCCTAATCACCATAATTTTAGCGCCAGGCTGAAGCTGGCTAAACAGATCAGCATAATGCCTGGCATAAGTTTTTATAACAGGGAGGTTTAATACTTCCCCATTCTCGTCGCAATACTCCAGCGTTAAATTCATACCATTATCGACAGGTATTGCACTATGGCTAAGATAGCAATCCTTTAATTCATAACTGACATTCTGAGGTATGGTAATCACATGCTTAGGAGGTAATCTAGGAGGGGGATTAACTTTGGGTTTTGTAAATTTTTGCTTAGTCCTATAAGCAAGCTTTGGATTATACTGCCAACTCTCAGCATCTGGATGATTCCAAACAGTCTTACCATCTAAGCCAAAAATATCTTTTTCAACGTCTTCAAGTTTGAAAGAATTTAATGAATGGGTATTAAGTGTAATTTCTAATGTGAAAGCTTTGGCTGAAATAATTTTAGCTGTCTTAGTTCTATCTATACCATGCGTTACCGTAATTTCCACATTCACAATCCAACCATTTGATGTGGTTAATCTCACATCGGTAATCGTACCTGTAGTTTCGTCACGACTTTCAAGTTCTGCGGCGGTAATTGTCACGGAATCACTTTTTTCGCCACCTAGTAATTTAGGTATGTATTTGCCTTCCTCAGTACGAGGTATCTTGAATACCTTCTCTGTTCCAACGGCATTCTTGAGGCACTGCTTGGCAAAAGCGTGTAGAACGGACTCATTAGTTGCACCGCAATCCGATGAATCTTTACAGTGTCTAAAATAATGCTGACGGATTTCTCCAAGGCATGCCTCTAATGCAACACTGCAATTGGGGCATATACAGTTACATGCAAGCCCTCGCTCCGCAAGTGATAAGTCTTCAATTGATACAAATACGCCATTTCGCAGTGCATACCTGAGTTCAGTCGCAACATGTCTAGGTTCTCTCATTATCACTCGCTATTAGCCCTGATTAAATAACTTATCAGAATATCAGGTTGGCTCACTATCATGCTCACGGACGCTATACATGTGCAGATGATCGTCAAGGCACAGGTAAAACTCCTTCAGAAACTCTTGCATGCTCTGAGTTTCAGAATGCACCCAATCAAAGAACAATTCGAAAAATGGCTCTCTAAACTCATTGTCATCAGGCGCACCAACAGCATCAAATATTATATCGAGAATAGATTCTGAAAAAGGAATAATGAAGTCGCAATCCATTGCCTCAGAAACCTTATTAGCAGCTTTTGCTTGCTCAGCAGCAATACAGAAGAGGTCAGATATTGTATTCTCATCAACCGTTCGTTTTGCGAAGGGCATTACCCGCTCGGCCATTAATACTCTCTCTTAAAATGAATGAACAAAAATTTAAATCAGTAAAGTAAGCTGCGTAATTCCGCAGCTAAAAACTTTTGCACTTTAATATCTATTAAAGTGCGTCTTTTACTCTAAATCAGAGACAAAGTACTGTTCTTGTATCTAACTTAGACAACTCTGATGGGCTTGTCACTAGTCTAGAGAAAATTAACATTAATCACACAAATAAAGGAACGATATAAACGAATACAGAACTAGATCTCAATTTTTTTAAGTTGATTGATACATGAAGTAACCGCATCGAAGAACTCAGCTGGACAATCAATTATTGCATTCGAATGAACAAACTGATTTCGCACAGATGCAATCCAGCGTAGCTTTTTAGTTAATGCTTGAGGTAATTGATTCTCAATAGACGTTGTATATTCATGCAATCCTTTACCTTCAGCTGAAAATCTAGTCTTTAAGATATTCTCTAACAACTTTGAGCCTTTTATCACTAACTCATATTGGTTTACTGTTAAGGGATCAAGTGACTTAAATGAAATCTCTTCTTCAGTGTCAATTTCTGTTTCTGCATGCTCTAATTTTGCGTATTTGTTTTTTTTAGATAGCTTATCTATGTAATGCCCTACTAGAACGCCAATAATTGCACCTGGCAATTTAAATAACGCAATACCAATTACAAAACCGATTATCTTACCTAACATGAAGTATCTCTAAAGTTCTATAAATTAAACCCTGAACAACTAAGATTCTTGTTTAACTTTTGCTATGACCACTAGTCATTATTAAAGTGTAAATATTTAGCTATTTCAGAGACAAAGTACTGTTCTTGTATCTAACTTAGACAAATCTGATGGGCTTGTCACTAGTCTAGTGAAAATTAACACTAATTACACAAATCAAGACGCTCGATCACTCTAGTTCGTCTAATATGCTACCGTACCAAGTTAATAGCTGCTGATAGCTATCGAACGACTTCTTGAGTGAGTAGCACGTTATGTTGTCAACGCTGATGACTGATATTCTTAACTTGTGATCACGTTTTTCAATTCTAGGCAGGTTTAAGAGAGTTCGTCCTACTGATTTCCATCTCCACAGCTGTTGCCTGAATTGAGCTTCATTAACTTCTAGCGTCTCCATACTAAAACTCACTTTAAATTTTACGTAACGTAAATGTAGATAAATTTAACCAGTTTTTCAAACAACAAACTGAGCAACTCAGGACTACCACTTTTACTACTTCAGCCTTATACTGTATATTCATACATATATCGAGGTGTAATATGACAGTTGAAATACTCGGTCAAGTATCGTCGTGCAGTGCAATTCTGCTTCCACTTTTTAGTAATAAGGTGTCAGCTGGATTCCCCTCACCTGCACAAGATTACGTTGAAACATCGTTAGACCTAAACGAACTTTGTATTAAGCATCCTGCGGCTACGTTTTTCGTTAAGGTTAGTGGTGATTCGATGAGGGGCGCTGGTATTTACGACAAAGATATCTTGATTGTGGATCGCTCATTAACCGCGAAACATGGTGATTTTGTTGTGGCATCTATAAATCGTGAGTTCACAGTCAAAGAGCTTTGTTTGCGTCCCAGCATACAGCTGATACCTCATAACCCAGCATTTGAAACTATCGTTATCAAAGATACTGATGAGTTTGAGCTGTTTGGCGTAGTAACGAACATCGTACGTAATATCATAAAAACATGACATCTAAATGCTTTGCACTTGTCGACTGTAACAACTTCTATGCTAGCTGCGAGAAGCTATTCAGGCCGGACATTAAAGATGCTGCTGTCGTTGTACTGTCGAATAATGATGGCTGTGTTGTAGCGCGTTCGAAAGAAGCTAAAGCACTCGGTATTAAAATGGGTGTACCCGCTTTTCAGATACGTGAACATATAGAGAACGGTAAGTTACTGGCTTTCTCATCTAACTACGCGCTGTATGCTGATTTATCAGCACGAGTGATGACAACACTAGAGCAACTCGCGCCAACTGTTGAGGTCTACTCTATTGATGAAGCTTTTCTTGACCTGACTGGTGTCAGTAATTGCGTTGACCTAACTCAATTTGGTCAGCAAGTTCGCAGTACCATTCAACAATGGATTGGTATTACCGTATGTGTTGGCATCGCTCCGACTAAAACACTGGCTAAGTTAGCAAATCATGCGGCTAAGAAATGGACAAAAGCAGGCGGTGTTGTTGATCTGACAAACAGAGAACGGCAACGCAAATTGATGAGCTTGCTGCCTGTTAGTGAAGTATGGGGGATTGGAGGCAAGTTAACCGTAAAATTGAATAAACTCGGGATCTATACTGTTCTTGACCTAGCTGATGCTGAACCTGCTTTTATGCGACAGCAATTTTCTGTAGTGGTATCTCGTATTGTACAAGAGCTAAACGGTGAATCATGTTTGGAACTGGAACAAGTAGCACCGACTAAAAAGGAAATTGTAAGTTCACGCTCATTTGGTGAAAGAATTATCTGTAAACAGCAGATGCAGGAAGCGATTAGTGAGTATGTCAGCCGTGCTTGCCAAAAACTGCGTAAAGAGCAACAAGTAGCAAAGCAATTGAGTATTTTTCTACGAACCAGCCCATTCAGCGATAAAGACCGTGATCCATATTATTCAAATAGTATCAGTACTTCACTTGTAACACCGAGCGCTGACACTCGTGATTTCATTAGCCTTGCAAACAAACTACTTGATAAGATCTGGCGTGACGGTTATCGCTACGCAAAAGCAGGAGTGATGCTGTCAGATTTTTACGATGAAGGTGTATATCAAGGTAGCCTTTTTGAGCCTGAACCGCCAAGCTATCAGAGTAAAGCTCTTATGACTGTTATTGATAAACTTAATGACAGTGGTAAAGGCAAGGTCTGGTTTGCCAGTCAGGGTATAAAGCAAGACTGGTCAATGAAGCGCGGCATGTTGTCACCACAATACACTACCAGTTGGGTTGATTTACCCTTAGTTAAATAGCTGCTTTGAGCGAATAGCGGTCATACGACCTACCTCAGCCCAGTGACTGTTTTACCCAAGATAGCAGACGTTCAAAAAAATGGAAATTTAGTGTATGCCCATATTAAAGTTTGATAAAAAATTAAGGTTGTCATGATCGGTAACAACGCAATAGTTTGATAATTTATCTGAGGACGTATGCCTGTTTCTGATAATAAAATTTGATCATTTTAAAACTCACTTTTGGACATATCCAAGTTAGAGCACCAACTCTAACTTGGCTTGTTCGGATAAGTAAAAGTATCTTGATGTCTTAAGTATGGTTCGTAGCAGCAAACTTACATTTATTTTTCAACAGGCTTATAACAGGCTTTACAGCAACAAATGTCGAAGTCCTATTATCATGCTGCCAATTACTCCTATGTTCTCTACGTTTACTAATAGTTACGCATATGTGATTTTTAGCGCGGGACAAGGCAACGTATATTGCACAATTATCCTCAAATGTTTGTTCCGCATAGTTCCAAAAAGCCTGATCTTCTAGCCCCATAAAGTATACAGTGTGATATTCAAGACCTTTACACTTGTGGATGTTCATTAAATGTACAGCATTCTCAGCACTAAATAACTTTGCAGCATCTTCTAATGAATTGGTCTGATTACACATATTTCTCAAATGTACTTCAAGCGCTTGCCATACATGATTAAAATAAGCAGAAGATTTATATTGTTTCCATCTTCCTTTTATTTTTGGCATACCAAGCTCATGAATAAAGCTTTGAATATAAGATAACAAGTCATCAGCCGTTGTTGCTGTTGTTATTAACTCTTGCTTTAGTGAGATGAAGTTAACTAAAGAAGTAGTTAGTTCTTCTTCTTTATCATCATCAGATTCAACCTTGTTTAAGGCTAAATTAACTTTAAACAGCTCGGTCATGGCTTTGGGTTCAGGACGCACTAACGCTTTTAAGAACTGCGAAAATAATTGCCCAAGAGGTTCTTTTAAGGCATCTTGTAAGTCGGTCATGTCGAGGTTGTTTATACCAAGCCTCGTTAACTCAGCTCTCAATATTTCGGTGTACTGTGATGCCTGCTGCTTAGTTAAAACAGAAATATCGCTTGCGTCGATACCACTGCTGATTGCTTCATTTATACTGTGAGCAATGAATGAGGCTTCTTGATGCTCATCACTGAAAGCATGTAGAGAGCAGTTTTCTGGAATTGTTGATACTTCTTGGAATGTAGATCTTGGATTCTGTACAAATTGCAATACTACTGCTAGTACATCTTGTATTTCACTAGACGCTCGGTAGTTTTTAACTAGGAATTTTTTTTGTGCCGAAAAGTCATTTAAAAAGTCAGTGAATACAGTTTGACGAGCTCCAGCCCATAACATGATGCTTTGGTTAATATCTCCAACAGTTAAAATTTTTGTATCGGAGTTCTGAAACAACAGTTGTAACAACTCGTATTGCTCATCAGTCGTATCTTGAAACTCATCCACAAAAACATATGCGTAAGAATAAGAGAACATTGTCCGTAGATCTTCTCTTGCTCGTAAGATGCGTATTGCCAAAGCTAGCAAGTCATCCATCAATATTTTGTTGGAGCCATTAGCATCTTGGCGACGAAAGACGATATCGTAATTGTCTATCGGACGTTCATTTTCAGGAAGAGTATTTTTGAATCTATCAACGATACTTTTGCTGAATGCGTGGAAAGTAAAAGAGTCAAAACGTGTAGCTTTATGACCGCAACGCTTATTAATTCTCTCTTTTATGTTTAACTGAGCTTCGGTTTTAAACGTAAGAGATAATATTCTTTTTGGCCAAACACATTTATCTGTAAAGAACAAATAATTTGCTTTTTGAGCCAACAACTCTGTTTTTCCTGCACCTGCACTTGCTAATACAGCAACCGATGCATCACAGGTAATGATATCCATTAGTTCAGTTGTAGCTTCTATGCTCTCTGATGGCTTCCAATCAGTCATTACTCAACTACCTGTTCGGACAACTCGACAATACGTTCCATCAATCGTGTTAACTCTGGTGGTAACTTTTCTAGTATCTCTCGAGAGGTATATTGCTCCTCAAGTTTGGTAAACATACGAACATGAGATGCGGGTTTACTTTTATTCGATAAGAAACGATAGCGATACCATAAGAAGTTCCTTTCCCAATCCGATCCAAAATCAAACCGTTTACCAACATTTCCTTTTTTGAGTACAGCTTTAATTAACGCCGCCTCTCTTTTTACAGTATCTTCTTCTTCCTCATCTTCTTTGCCATCAGAGGGACCTCTTTCTCCATAAGCTTCATCTTTTTCACAAAAGATCTCAGGAAAAGCACAAATCATTGAATAATCGATATCTAGTGGACTAGAAAAATAAACATTACATTCTTCTAATTCATCTGTAATTATCCTTGTTTTTCCATCTTCATAATGTATTGAAAACGAATCAGCGTTTCGATCGCTATTCCAGTTGGGGATATAAGGAATAATGTTTTCGTTAATATATTTACTCTTTATTTCATCCATTAAAAGTAATTGTTCCACGACATACTTCATACGGCCAAAACCACCGCCATTACGATCAATGTCAAAGTCCAATAGTGTAACAAAAGGGATCTTCAGAGAATTAAGCAAACGCCAGAAATGATTTACATGCCTCCCACCAAGTGGAACCACCGATATTGAATGACCGTCAATGCCTTTTGCAAAGTGTTCCAGCAACTTCGGAAGAACAACCTGCTCACTATCACCTTCACCCAGTATCACTAATTTAGAAAAGTAAATTTCAGGATAGGCCTTTACAGCTTCGCTAATATACTTAGCTTGCTCATCGCTATCTTCAGGCAATAATAAAGATTGAACCTTTGTACATATTTTCTCATTGTCTAATCGAAAATGACGTATTTGTGTTGGTTCTATACGCCCAACCAATGAAGCAGAGTGTGTAGAAATAACTGATTGACAGAGTTCAGTCGCGCCATAATCTTTTACTAGCTTTATTATTCGACCTAAATAGTGTGGTGATAAATGGTTCTCAGGCTCCTCAAGCACAATCAAGCTAAAAATAGGTAGCTTCATCTTATCAGCATCAAAATTTGATGGTTGATTACTAACAACAGCTTGTCGTGTCGCTTTATCTATATCAAATAATGCTTTGGTTAGAGCAAAGTAAACTAGAGATTTTTGGCCATCACTCAGTCGACTAGTATCAACCTTGTTTCCAGTTGCATCTGGCATAAACTGAAGCTGTATAAGTCTCAATATTTCATCCACATCACCGACAGGAAAATTAAGCCCAGCTTGACTGAGATGACGCCCCTTGTATATCTCCTGCCAATTGTGATTAATGGCTTGTGTAATCTGGGTTAAAGCTGGGTTGTCTGATGCTAATTGGTTCAGTTGCTGAGCTTGTGCTTCAAAAGACTCTTGCTCCCCCTCTGACCATTTAATCGCCTTGAGCAAACGACCCAATATGGCTTTTGATGAGTATTTTAACTGAACTAATGGATCTCTATTGGCAGGTACATAGTTGACTTGAATCGCATTCCTTTGGGTTGCAGATAAACGATGTTTGTTATCGTCTTCAGGTTCTTCCATATCGCCATCGATTACCCAAATATTTTCGTCTACATCCCCTAGAGGGTTGTAATCAAAGCTTATGCTTGCTTCTAAGCGAACCCTAAATATGATTTCACCTGTTGAACTAGATGCTGTAAGTCCATTAATTAAAGGTGGAATCGATGGATTTCCGTTTGCATTTGCAAGACTGAACCATGCCTCTATTGTTAAATTTCTTGGTGTTACAGGATCCACATCGTCAGGTAAGTGAAAATCAGAAGGTATAATACCACGTAAAGAATGGTCGATTGAAAACAACTTATTTAGAGCTTCTAACGTAGCACTTTTTCCTGTTCCGTTATGACCAATAAAAACTGTTAGCTGAGGATCAAACTCTATCGTTTGAGGATGGCTTATGGATATGCTTTTGTAGCCAGATACCACTAGTTTCTTTAATAACATGCTTACCACTTTTTTGTAGAGGATTCTGTTCGAGTCGCTTAAATAATCAAGAAATCTAACTATACCTTAAGCAATCAGTTGATAAGTGAACTCTAGCATATTAAGCGGTGAGAATTTTTTAGAAATATCATGTTTTGGATAAGAAATTTTAATCGTTGAGAAAGGCCTATCTAAAACGTTTTGGGGCAGAAATGTGTTAGTACTTAACCGACTTCCTCACCAAAATCGCCAAAAAATATCAAACTATATTATAAATGATCAAACACTATTAAGAATTATCAAACTTTAATATAAACGCACATTTAGGTACTTATCCGCCTTTGAGTAATCTTGGTTAAAGTCAAAAATTCCTTGATAGCTGACATTAGCTTTCGTTGGTATTCCGCACGGAGGTTTTGCTGGCAAGTACCATTGAAGTTTAGTCAAAACAGCGCCTTCGGTCCATTTTAAATATCGTTATGAATGGTTATATTACCGCTCACAAAGTGTTTAGGAAAATTAGACCGTTACAATCCTGCCCAGCTCACGATATAAGTGGAAATAGCACTGTGAATAATCCTCTTCATTTTACTTAACTCAGTGTACAGCATAAATTCAATCCATTACCAAGAAGGACTGAATCTGCTCAGCAAACTGCTGGGCTTTTTCTTGATTGCTATTTACAATCAAATCATAAAGTTTATTGGCAACGATACCTTTATCGACTGTTAAATACTTCCAATAGGTTTTCGAGGCCTTTTTAGGTGCGTCTGCCTCCCGATAGGGAGGCAGTTCAACCTCGGAAAGCAATGTACTACGATTATTAAAAATGAATAGTTCCAAGTCTTCCACTGGAGAACATAGAATTCTGGCTCTTCCATTATATCCTGTACTCAGTTCAGAAATAACATCTCTATCAGCAATCGCCATAATATTTTCAGGTGTCGTAAATATTTGCTCATGATCGTTTTTTTCTACCAGCATACGAAGTTGATTAACTCCCCCTACACCAATTGTTTTATGCTGATAATATGTCGTTATCGAATACTTTATGATAATAAACTCTATAAATCCTTCTAATACAGGGTCTTCTGTCAGGATATAACGATCAAACCCTTTAAAACCATATAAGTCTGATTTAATGTAACCAAATGACCGTTGTTCTAAAGTGACTTTCCCTTCATTTTCTTCTAAATAGTATAAACTACCGTCATCAACAGTTCTCATAAACGCTAAGGAGTGAGATATAACAATCAAACGTGTTTGGTATTTTTTGAGTAATTTTTTAATTGCATTATATAACCTAACTTGGGCGGCAGCATCCAACGCTACATCCAACTCATCAACCAAAACAAGCTTAGCCCCTGATGTCAATAATCGGTAAAGCTGTATTAGAAAGAACTCTCCAGAACTAAAATGATCCTCTCGCACATAGTTATCTTCATGTTTTAAAATTATGTAGAATATATTTTTTCCAATGCTTATTTCTTTAAGCTCACTAAATTTGTCCGATAAATAGACTTCTGATAAAAACAATTTTACGTCATTGGCATCTTTATATTGTGTTGCAGCGATACTATTTCTAATCTCATTATCATAACTTGCAACTAAAGAAAATTGCCCAAATCGTTTTCCATAAGGTATTGGCAATTCAGCCACAACGTCTTCAAAACTAGGTAATTTATTGCGAGAATCTAAAACCATCTTTGGATTATTGGCATTAAAATGAAAGGGTTCAAACCCATCAATTGTAAAACTAATTTCACTATTCTCACTTACCGCATTTAAGCCAGCTGATTTTTCAAATATTTGAGGCTCTTTCAGCAAGTGAAATGCTTTAACTACTGAGGTTTTACCCAATCCATTTTTGCCTGTAACTACCAAGAAATTTGAATCAGTAAAAACAAACTCAACCGACAGATTAGTGATCGATTTTATATTCTTAAGAGTAACCTTATCGGTGATCATTCCACTTTTCCTCCATGAAATTTCTTAGTGCATAGACGCCATATTTTCTTTGTAGTTTTTCTAAATAGGATGGGTCAACTGTTTTTGCATAATGCAGCAAACCGAATAATGACTTTTCATTTCCTTTAAACTCTTCTTCCAAAAAACTTTTATACTTGTCTTCATCAGTAGTATAAAAGTGTAGCAATAGCTCTAGCTTCTTTTTATATTTAGCGTCCAAAGTAATCTTGCCATTTGGCAAAACTAGTAACCCTAAAATTTTCACCTTGTTCCCCAAGTGAGTAATATGTGTTTTTTCTTCTTTCAAGAAAAGGTTAGGGGAAGCATATTTTTGAAGTAATATTTGTACATTAGTTTTAAGTTCAGCTAACTCATCAAAGCTTTTACCTGATATAACAATGTCATCAGCATAACGAGTGTAAATTAGTCCATTATCCTTACAGTGACTTTTAATCGCACAATCAAACTCAAATAAAAAAGCATTGCTTAATTGAGGAGACGTAGGAAAACCAATAGGAATTGAACCGCCAAAAGTCATCATGGAAGTTAATCTATCTATATACACTTCTATATCTACAATAGGAACTAAGTGACTATCCCTTTTCATGAGACGCAAAACATCATCAGCTTTTACATTAGGATAAAAATTTTTAATATCTGTGAGAAAGAAGTAATTATTGCCACTGTGCGCTTGTACAGTTGTTAAAGTGTTCTTTCCTTTAGTAAAGGAATGAACAACATCTTCATCTTTCGCTAAAAAACGCAGAATGACCCTATCGACAAAGCGTAAGTATTTTTTGAATTTATCAGAGGTTTTATAAACTATTCGATCTGAAACGCTAAAAGTTTCTACTTCCTTGCTCACATCAATAGCGCAAAAATCAACAAACGCTGCTTTATCATGAAAAACGGCATTAAATGCTTGTTCAAGTGTTCTTTTGCTCATCGTTAATCCTTGCTTCTGTATGCAATTGAGCACAGTTGTGATGATAAAAAGATAGAAGGTTTGCTGGTTTACTTTGGAATGCCCTATTTTCAACTACCCACCCTCTAAAAAGTAAGAGGGATGGATAGCAGAAATCAACTGATGACTTCTAGGGACCAGCTTTATGACTGGAGCTACTCCTAGTCACTGGTAGAACAGATTATAACCTTCACTTTCTTATATAGTCAATGTGAAGTGGTCAAGTAGTATTAGCTCTAATTAAGAGTAAAGTTAGAATCTGCTTTCTGACTGACATCGACCCATCTGAGAGTCTTTTAGCCAAACACTGACTAATTGTTTAAGTCAGCTATGCCGCACTTGCTATCATTAATTAGATGAATAACTCTACCGACCGCTTTTAGCTCGAAGCGGCCTGTCACCTAAGTTCTTCCCAACTTCTGCAATTGGCACAAAACAGACTGACTAATTAGTTAACTCTCGGCAATTGGCGAATTTCGAACATTAGAAAACAGCCACCATTTAGATTTCTTATTGGTCGGCATTTGAAGATACACCTTGCGGGTAGCGCACGGCCAAATGCGTTGTTAACTGTATTGATAAGTGACATATCATGGCAAATCACCATCTTAAGCTGTTTCTGATTTAATACCATACTGTTCGGACATTCAGTGTATGTTTTACAGGCAGATAATTTTATGCGTTAAATGCAAGCATTTTTATCTCGTTAAATCTGTTTGGCAGTCTGAAAACGCTTGCAAAATCAGTCTAATTCATTAAGTTAGAGTAAAGAGCCTGTTGAACTTCGACAGGAAAATTTTACGCGTGCGAGGAGTGACAGATATGGAAATTTTATGGTTAATCCCTATGGCGGTTATGGCAGTTGGCCTAGTTATGGTTTGCAGAAAGCACCTTAAGCTGAAACAGGGCTAATTAATAAGCTGTTGCGACAGAGAAGAGCAAAACTCGTGTTGCCATTGCCATGTTATGCAATGGCGCGTGACTGCTTTAGATAAAGCACGGCATTGCTTTATTGAACGCGAGTATAAAAAACGGTGGCCTGTGGCCACCGAGTGTTTAGCTTGCTTGCCGATAGTGCCAATAATGGCGGGCTGCGGCAAAATACACATCTGGCGGTAGTGCAAAAATTTGCTCAAACTCTGCGGCAAAAACTTGACAGAATCCTGCAATTTTACGCTCGTACTCACTCAGAATAAATAGCATTTCCTCTGAGGTAACAAAGGGTTCAAATGCATACATTTGCTGTATGGATTCGCTAACCAAAAGCCCAGTTACTCGCCCCCTGAGATCTCTGCACATTACTATGTAGTTGTCCTGGTTGATTTGCCCTGTTGAGTCATACTCTGCGTATAGCAAAATATTCTGCTGCGCTAACAACAGCGTGTTATGACTGACCTGGTTCGTGAGTTGTAATGACATTTTCCCTCCGGTGTGTTGTGTGTATTACACCAATAACTAGAAACAGCTTGAGAGAATTTCTTAATATTATGCGGTAATTTGGACTTGCATTTGTAATCTCAATCATTAAAGTTGTTTTTAACAGCGCGTTGCTGGTTAACCGCAACGCCTCAACGTTTTCATCTGCGGCAGGGTTTTGTCCTCAAGCAAAAACCTCTTTTACCTGCCGCAACCTAATACCGCATGACTTGTCCTCATGAAGTTGTTGAAGACCCTCGTTAGCGATATCGAGGGTTTTCTTTTTAACAATGGGATAAGTAAGGCGCTTGCGTAAACACTTATTTTTGCAGGGAAACATTTATGAGAGATGCATTTGCGAATGCGATACCACTAGCAATTGTTATTACCAGCATGCTGTATTTTGCGTATTTATCGACGTTTTACAGCAATCCTATCAATAGCTTGGTGTTAATTTCGATTGGTAGCATGCTATTTAGCATTACGCTGATTGGCCGAGCCGCATACTATCGCGACTACGCCAGCAAAAAACCGCATAGTGTGTTTTATGCGGTTGTCTATACGCTGCTTTTTGTACCGGTATATGTTGGTTACATGATTTTGAAAAAACGTTAGGCAGCCAATTAACCAATTAGGTTGAAGTTAATTGCCATTTGAGCATGGCAATCGTTACTTCAAAAAGATGGTAAAGCTAGGCGGAACCCAAACTCGGGAATCGCCCATTTAAATAATTTAGTGGTGCTTTTTAACGACAATCAATAGCTGATCCTTTCGTTCAGCTATTTCTATATGAGGTGGTGGGCCAAAAAGGCATAGCTGATTTGGGTCTGAATCCCCTTTCAGAGTACTAATTGATAATTGTATTGCATACAGAGCGTGTTCTAATTGCTCAATCAGGTTAGTTGTTTCTTGCATGTCTTTCTCCAGGTTGTTTGTATAACCTAAGTAGAAGCGCACTGTGCAAAAAAAAAGAAAATGGCGGGTAACCCCGCCATAAAATTGAAAGCTTTTCAGCTTATTTAGCCCAACATGCTGCAGCAACAATCATGTAAATATCGGGTGGTAACCCAAATACCGATTCAAAATCGTCAGGGTATTGCTCGCAAAACCGGCTGATGTCCTCAATGAACGCAGCCAATACAGTGTGCATATTTATAGCATCAATATACTGCTCGCATTTTAAATCCTCTTGGATTGACCTGCTAACACTGATCCCTAACTGCCGACCGCCTGCATCTCTGTGTAGATAAATGTAACGACTAAAACCAAGCGTTTTTGTATTCGCATCAACAATGTCTGCCAATAATAAAAACGTGGAGCAATCGTCCCAAGGACTCTTACTTTTTCGCTGATATACCCGCACCAAACCGTCACTCATACCCTCTCCTCCAATAACAACTGAGTTGGCTGGGCCAACAGGTTGTTAAAGTTGTTTTTTCTCTCCAGCAGTGCGTGTCGTAACAACATCCGAAAATAACTCAGCACAGTCTCGTCATCAACTTGTTCAGATAGACCTCGAATTATTTCGTTTAGCAGTAACTCATTGGCGTTAACATGTTTAAACTGTAATTGCAGCTGCTGTATTGCCACTGCATCCTGCGAGTTTAGTGTGCTCACGCATATTTCAAGCAAAGCCTCGATATGTTTAATCAGCATATTGGCGCTTAATGTCATTGACGTGTTCTCCAGTGTTATCTAGTAAAAGTTTGCTCTCAGAGATAACTAGGATGTAGGTAGGCAAAAAATTGTGATATTTTCAGTTAAAGGATATTTATTAAGGATGCGGGATATGCCAAAACCACCTATTACCAACGCGCAAGAACATGAAGCAGCGCTAGCAGCCATAGAGTTGTTGCTGGAGGCTGAACCTGGCACACCAGAGTGCGATGAGTTAGATGAGTTATGCCAGTTGGTGTATGAGTATGAGGAAATTCACTATCCGATGGACTGATAATAAATTTCCTTTAATTTGGATTGGAGTCCCTTTGGGTAAGCTACACCGAAATGCGAGTAGTTAGTCTAGTGATTTTTTCTAATTGCATGACCTAAGCTGATTCTGGAGAATGTGATGCTATACAAGCTAGTACGAGACAACGATGAAATATCAGGGATTGAACCTGTTGAATTTAAAGATTTATCTTCATTTGGTAAGTTAGAAAAAGATTTAGAAAACTTGATTGCGAATAATATCTTAGAATTGTTATTTGAAGACGCTAAGTTGATGCCAATTTTTCAGGAACGCTCATATCAAGCCGAGGCTGATATTTATGCACTGAATGAGAACGGTGAATTGGTCATTTTTGAGTTAAAACGAAGCTCTGCGGATGCTGGTGCAGTTCAGCAAGCTCTGAGGTATGCAGAGCATGCAGGTCAGTGGACATACCAAAAGCTTGAAAGTAAATATAGACAATACGTTAAGGATGAAAACAAGTCTCTGGTTGATGCCCATCTTGAAGCTTTTGAGCTGGAGCACAAATTAGAGCCAAAAGAGTTCAATCAAAAGCAGCATTTAATAATTATTGGCAGTGCTGCGGATGAGACTTTAATTTCATCTGTGGATTACTGGAAAAAAAATGGTCTGAACATCGATTTCTTGCCATATCGAATCTATGAATTAGCCGGTGAAAAGTACTTCGAGTTTTTCGCACCACCTTATGATAAGCATAAAAATCCGGCAGATGTTAAAGGGGTATTATTCGACACAAATCGCACTTACGATGAAGATGGTATTTGGCATATGCTGGAAAATAAACGTCTTGAAGCCTATGGTGATGCTAAACGGTTTGCCAGTCATGTTAATGAAGGCGATATTGTATTTTTCTCTCACAAGTGGTGTGGTGTTGTAGCTGCAGCAAGGGTAAAGGGTAAGGTATTCAAGCCTGATAATTACACTTGGTATCGTGAGGTTGAGTTTTTAACCTCGGTGCCATCCAGAGCAGATGAACTGGCATACATGCCTTTTTCTAAAGTTAGTGAGTTTCTGGGGAAGAGCTTTTTTTGGGCCAGAACAATAAAAGTGCCTTATTTGACAAAGGCTGAGGCATTGGCGTTAGTAGCCGAATTGAAAAGCTATTTGAAATAGC
This sequence comes from Alishewanella sp. d11, assembly GCF_049390205.1. Classification (GTDB taxonomy): domain Bacteria; phylum Pseudomonadota; class Gammaproteobacteria; order Enterobacterales; family Alteromonadaceae; genus Alishewanella. The sequence continues at coordinate 220,532 of NZ_CP186547.1, forward strand.
ATATAAGTGACTAGGCGTAACTAAACTAAAGGCATTTATCATTTCAAAGGTTGGCGTAAGCAAGGTTCTTCTGAGATCGAAGAAGTATGATCTTTAGCTTTTGTGATTTAACTTTCTTTCAAGAAGAATTTCAACTACAACTCTAAAGGGCACATGATTGTGCCTTTGTCATTTACCTTTGGTTAATGCCATCTTCTCACTCAAAGTGCCTATTCATTAAGTCATTAGCTTGCTGAGACTAGTGGCAAACAGCTAGGTAAAATGCGGTAATTTAGATAGCTTTTTGCACTTTAAACGACCAACAACAACTTTCTTCGCTATAAATTGCAATAAATTCCCAGCCCCTGCCCTACCTAATATCAAAGGCCATATTAGTCATAAAAGGTCTCTTGCGTGGAATGATTGTCGCATGCTTTGGGGAGCTCGAAGCGTGAACATTCCAACCCACTGACGAAAGCGTTCAGAACGGGAAACGATTTGCTTAGTAGCGGCATAGGCTCACTGAGAGATTGAGAGGAGCTGTGAGAACAGCGGGCACCGTGGAACGGTGCCTTTTTTATTTCCAACACATTGGCTTGGTGTAGGCCTATCTATAAAAACGTTCTGTTAACTCCTGACAGAATTTTGTACGATAAACCAGTGCCGCACGCAACTGACTAGCTGCATCCTCGTCTAGCCATTGCTGTTGAGATTTAGGACGATTGTTTTCCAACAGATAAATAATGGCTTGATCATTGATGCGCTTAGCGTCTTTGAGTATGTCTAGAGATTGCGAAAATAACATGATCTTTTGGTAATAACCTGAGGACAAGGCTTCGGCATATTTCAGCAAGATCGATTTTCTATTTTCTGGAGTTTTAAACGAATGCTCCATCTCTACAGCGCACAATGTCCCATCATGTTCGCGAACAACACCATCTACACTCCTGATATCATGCTTTCTGGCGATCTTCCGAAATTCGCTGTCAGTTATAAATGCGTTCCACGCATTAAAACTATCTCCATTATTAAAATACTCTGCAGACATTCCTCGTAATATCAGAAATTGAACGATCAGATCATGATACAGCGTCGACAGGTTTAGTCGCTGCGCGACATGTTCTGTTGAACGGAATTGCATGGGTATTGCAGTCAGTTGTTCAGCAAATAGAGCTCCGGCCCTGGTCAGGGTGTATACCCGATCATCTGGCGAGCGATGCGTTAACGCATACTCCAGTAGCCCCTCCCGACATAATCCGTTTAAATGCGCCAACGATTGCGGTCTAGAAATTCCATAGAGCCACTGAATTATAGTCGGGCTGGTATGCCCAAAACGGCTGACGATGGTCATCGTCAGCCTACGCCGCGCTTTTCCTGTTTGGTTGTTGTTGGTGCCATACCGAAATTGCATATCGATATTGAAATAATTTTGGTATTGCTGAATATGTGAATCAGTATTGCTCATAGTATTTTTCCAGTTAAGTTGTTTTCACTATTAACTAGAAAAACTGGCTGCGAAATTTTCAATTTCACAGCCATTTCATGAACATTTTCATCACAAGATTCTGTTTAAAACGTCTCGCAATCAAAATGGCAATGACTATTGCACCTTCGCATGCTTTGCATGTTAGCTGAGTGATTTCATCACACAGCTAAACAGCCTGAAACGCCCGCGAAACCTGGCCTCTGGAGGCCGGTTGCGCTTTACGTGCTTGCAGCACTAGCGATTCAGACAGTAAGGCGCGCGCACGTGGCGTTGCCCCGTACCACAGCGATTTTTGCCGTTTCTGTTCCGCGAATGCTGACGCATTATTTCGCGTCCACAAAAACTTTGCCGTCTATCGACGGCAACTGGTTGCATCTAAAAATCTTTCGATTTTTCTCGCAATTTTGCCTAGGGGCAAAACTAAAATCACTGTGGCACGGGCCATGCCGTGCGCGCGCCTGCTGCATAGCCGCGGGGCATTCGCCCCACCGCTATTCCGCGTTTTGCTGGTTTATTTCATAAACGCTATTTTTTCTTCATAAAAAGCCTCATTATCCAACTGATTTTTATAAAGAAAAAACATACGAGCAAAAAAGATTAAAATATTTAATTTTTTTTCACTTAAGGGGGTTAAAAAAAATGTGGCTGCGACGATTGGGATTTAGAGCGGCAATTTAACTCTGCCCTCAAACAACAGATTGACTGAGAAATTTACTCAAGTCTCCTGAAATGGAGGCTCTGATTTGAAAGAAAATTGTATTTGACTTTCAGATCTCAATCATTAAATTCCTGAAAAAATAGTTAAGGGTATATATGAACACAACACATTTTCAAACAAACCAGTTTTTATCAACTTCAGTGCAAATTACTACTCGTTATGTTCCTTTACTTGATTGGGTAAACATGGTTTTCAGTTCAGGAATGTCTGATACAAAAGCTCGTCGTTTAGCCCGTGAAGGTGAATTTGAAGGCGCTGTGAAAATTGGGGGATCTTGGTATATCGATTTATCATATGAATCGAAAAGAACACAAAAGTTAGAGGCTCTTGCAAACTTAGCAGTGCGAGGTTAACGATGAAAGTTAAATCACAACAGCAGCTAAGTTCTCTTACAAAGCCAAAAAAGAAAACAAACACCACCCGTGAGCTGCCACAAAACTTGTATGAATATAATGGTTATTACAAATATCGAAATCCTAATACAGGCAAAACTACGAGCTTTGGCAAAGATAAAAAAGATGCGATTGATGCCGCGATCCTATCAAACCTTCGTTTACTCAGTGAAGAGCGCGGAGTTGAGTTTGTAGAACGTGCTATTGTAAGTGAAGACAGTCAAGACAAATCAATCACAATTTCGGCTCTTATTGAACGCTACAAGCTCGAAAGTGAGAAACTTGCCAGTCTTAAAATCTCAACGTTTAAAGAGGAACAATACCGCCTAAACCGTTTAGTTAAAATGATTGGTGATACAAAACTTTCTAAGCTTGACGTACGTTTTATAGCGGATTTTTTAAAAGCAAATTTCCAAAACAATGCACGCACTAAAATGAGAGGACTTTTTGTTAAACTTTGCGAATTCGCTGTAGGTAATGGCCTAATGCATGAAAATACCGCACAAAAAACGCTAAAAGGCGTTGAGAAAAAACGGGCTCGCGGCAAAATGACTCTTAAACTGTTTAATCAAATCTACGAGCTTGCTGAGCCATTTTTGCAAATTGCTATGCAAATCAGCCTGATTACTCTGCTCAGACGTGGTGATATCTCAGAATTACGCTACGACGATATAGAGGACGGCTATTTATACGTAGTCATAAATAAAAGTGAAACGAGCGCTTCACCAAAACGTCTAGCAATTGAATTAACTGATGAGTTAAAAGCAATTATTTCCAAAAGTCGGCTTGATGGTGTTTCCAGCCCCTATATCGTTCATCGTATGCCAACTAAATTTTACGAGAATCACGGTAAAGATCATTGGAGCAAAGTAAATTCAGACTATATTTCAAAGGCTTTTAAAAAGGTTAGAAACTCATTACCTGAAATGAAAAATATCGCTGTTGAAAATCGTCCAACTTTCCATGAGATTCGCTCGCTTGGAGGCTATCTACTGACCCAGAAGGGTTTCGACAAAAAGGAGATAAGCGTAATAATGGGACACAGTTCAACTACTACAACTGATATTTACCTAACCAAACACGATTTACCTTGGGAAAAAGTGACAATTTCAAAAGCATCCTGATTAAAAAAACCATAGAAATGAGCGGCGAAAGCCGCTCTTTTTTTGCCTAAAAAGTTTTAATAATTGTTAACAGAAGTGCTAGTAACTGGAGTAAAACTCTAAACTCCAACTATTAATCACAGTGAACAAATTCAAACAAAAACATTTGGAAAAGCTAAAAGCTAACTTATTGATTTTAAATGAACAAATATGCCGCAACAAAAAATACAAAAACAAACACAATACACTTTAAAATCAATCACTTAAATTGGAAAAATTACCACCTTGACATGGTGGGGGTCGGTGGTTCGAGTCCACTAGGACGCACCAAATTCTCTCCTCTTTAAATCATTGTAAAATAACCTTTTATTCAAAAAACAACTTTCAAACTCACTGTTTTATTAGTGCTTTTTTTCGCATTTTTCCATCGGTGACCAAACGGTGACCATGACCAAAAAATACTATGCTGACTATTATGTTTTTTGACCCCCCTGTGTTAATTCTCTTAAACAGGTAGACACCATTTCGTGTGTCTACGAAAGCGGGATAAATGCCAGCTAATCTTTTATAAGTTATTGATTTTAAAAACCACCTTCTATTAGTAATCACTGAAAAGATAACGATATACGTCGTTTATCTCATTTTAGCTATTAATCAGGCAATAAACGCTCGTGTTGGCGAGCTACGTGCTAAAGTGAATAGGAGTATAACGTTGTTATTACAGAACTAAGGGTACACAAATGTCCAAGCAATTTAAAATAATCATGGTAATAGCAGCTGTAGCATTGTCTGGTCCTGCGACAGTAAGTGCAAAAGATATCAGTTTTACCTTCATCGAGGGTGGTATCGTCGGCGGTTTTGTCAACGATATTGAATCATCCGAAGCCGTCACGGGAAGCGTCCCACTCGATATTGAAAGCGATGCGGATGGCGGTGCATTTATTGGCGGAGCGTGGCAGTTCGGAAATAAGATACACCTGTTTGGCGAATATGCATCACTTGGCCAAGAGCTTGAAATACGCAGCGGTACCAGCAATGTTGCAGGTGAGTACGACGTGCTCCGTTGGCGCCTTGGTGTTGGTTACCAATACCCTATGTCGGAAACTTTAGCTTATTATGGTCGACTAAGTCTTGATCAGCTCGAATTCAAAGATGCGCGCGCTGCAGGTTTCGAGCTAGATGTCGACGCTGACGATAGCGGTATTGGTGCGGAGCTTGGTGTTATCTGGGCAGCCACGCCAACTTTGCATCTGCAAGGCCATACGCGTTACACCTCTGTCGGCGGTATCGCGTCTAGCGGTTCAGATCCTTTTGAATCCGACGTGCTTATTGGTGTCAACGGGCGCTGGCACTTCCTTCCCAACTTCGCACTCGTAACAGGCTACGAATTCGGGAAAATCACGACGTTAAACCTAGGTGTGCGGTTATCGTTTTGAACGTTATCCAATCACAGAGGTTTTGGCGATTTTAGTGCTGATAAAAGGACCTTATCTCGCTTTGCTCAGTCTCTGACTAGGCATTAAAAGTGCTTAATTCAAGATCTGGCAGCAACGTATTCCTCAGCTACAGCAACAATAAAAACGCCGCGTGTTAAGCGGCGTTTGATCTTAATTCACTACTGGCTTAAGTCTTGCCACCAGTCGCCTTCGTCTTTTAAGTGTTTATCAAAGAAGGCTAATAGATGATCCCACCACACATAGCGTTTTTCTCGGTCAATAATGTGGTGATCTTCGCCTGGGATCTCCACCAGCGCCACGTCACGCCCTAGAAGCTTCAGCGCGGTATACATTTGCTGCGACTCACCGGCTGGCACGTTTACGTCGGAATCGCCGGTGATCAGTAATAACGGGGTGGTGATTTTATCCGCCATATACAGCGGGCTTTGCCCAACGTAAAGTGCTTGGTTATTCCAAGGGAAGCTGCCACGGCTGGCGATACCTGAGTATAAAAAGCCCCACCAACCTTGTCCCCAGTACGAGCTAAGTGCGCTGATCCCAGCATGCGAGATTGAGGCAGCAAACATATCGGTTTGCGTTGCTAAATACATGGTCATAAAACCACCATAGGAGGCACCGATATTACCTAAGCGTTTACCGTCTACAAAAGGATGGGCGGCTACAAACTGCTGGGTCGCATAAATAATGTCATCCGCAGTATATTTACCCCACGCATTAACATGCAGTGCTGAAAACCGCTGACCATAGCCAATGGTGCCGCGCGGTTGTACTACGTACACAACATAGCCATTGGCAGCCCAATGATGAAAGGGGTAACGGCCAGTAAATTGCCGGTTTACCGTGGTGGTGCCGCCATAGTAGTAAACAATAGCCGGATATTTTTTGCTGGCGTCAAAGTTAGGGGGTAAGTAATAACGGCCATCAATTTTATCGCCTTCAGGATTGGTCACCACAAAATCGCGGACCTCACCTAATTGAATATGTGCATACAGATCGCTGCTGCTATGCAGTACCGTTGGCCGCCGCTGGGCTAAAGGCAGCTTCTCTAATTGTTGTGGTGTGGCAACTGCCGTACCTAGCGCCAGCACAGTATTGGCACGATCGTTCGCTAAGCTAAAGCGCTCTACCACATCTAAGCTAAAGGGCAATTTGTTAAAGCGCTGCTTCGCAGTATCCACACTGTACAGCAGAGTCCGGTCGCCTTCGCTCACTTGCGCCACCACTTGCTGGCGTGCGTTTACGCTAATGCCATTGATGCTCGGATCAAACGCTTTGGATAATGCGCTAACTTGCAGACTCTGAGCATCCATAAAGTACAACTGACCATCGTAATCATTGGCAACATAATCGCCTGCGGGCAAGTTAATGCCGGCACCATTGGCGAAATGCGGGCCGCCCACCACTAAATAGCCTTGCTGGTAGTATTCAACTTGGCCCAAATGCTGATACACCCCCAAGTCGCGCAGCGTTAAATCGGTTAGCGACAACTCAAATAACGCCGTGCTGGCATGCGGTGGAGTACTTCTATCATTACGGCGTTGCGTAAATAGCAGCGCTTTACCATCGTCTTTGACATCTGCTAAATAGCTACTTTCTTTATCGGTAGTAAGCGCTCGTACTAAACCACTTTGCAGGTCTAGTTGAAAAATACGGCTGATATCACGATTACCACGCCAGCGATCTTCCAAAGAGCGATACACTTTGGCTTTGGTGTCTTTTAAGCTGGTATCGGCTTGTGTCCATTGTAAAAACAGGCTTTGACTATCCGACGCCCAGCGATAGCTACCAACGCCAGTTTGGTTTTCTAACAGAGAACGTACAGCGCCGGTATTAAGGTTAAGCAACCATAAGGTGTTATTCGCCTGATAACTTAACCACTGATTATCCGGGCTAAAGGCGGCACGGCTTAAACTTTGCTGGTTAAAGGTTTTAAGTACAGTATTTTTGCTGAGATCACGCAATTCAGTACGCTGTAATTGCAGATCACTGACATCACTTCGCCCAGTAAAGCTAACTAATAACCATTGGCCATTATCAGATACCGCTACCTGATTAATGGTTTCGGCATTGGTCAATAAACGGTTATTGACAGGCTCTTGCTGCGCCAACTGAAATTGCACAGGTACATGATTGGTAGGCGTTAAACTTAGCTGCACTGCCTCATTTTCAGCTTGGCCATCACTGAAGATCAGTAGCTGCTGCCAACCAGTCGCTAATTTCAGCTCGCTGTTATTGGCTTGACTACGCATATTTACAAAAATTTCTGGCGCTTTTACCCCAGTAAGTGCCAGCTTGGCTTTTAAATAGGCTGGATGATTAAACTGCACAAACCAAATTCCCGGCCCCGCCGCCGCCGCTTGCGCTGGACTGACTAACTGCCAGCTTAATGACTGGCCAAACAGGCTGACTTTTTGCCCTGCTTGTGGAATAGGATCTTTTTCAAGTAACCGCAATACCTGTTGACGCTGGGCTTTGGCTTTATCGGTTAAAACCAGTTGCTCGCTGGCAAAAGCCGGTAAAGGCCCTAAAAACAAGACTTGCTCAGCATAGCTAGTTGGCTGACTAGCCTCTGCTGCGTCAGCAGTGGTCTCTGCTACAGCTGGCGTTGCCGCCAGCAGAGGTAAAGGTGCTACAACCGCTAAGGTAATCGCACTATAGAGGGTTAGCAACAGCGCCGGTTTTTGCGCACGGCGCGCTGCACCTAATTTGGTGGATATGAACATGGTTGATCGCCCTGTTTATTTATTGTTTTCTGTAATAAGTTGTTAGATTTGCCGCGCGGCAAGCATAGCAATGCCGTTATCATCGAACAAGTTAACCGCGTTAAAACGAAGTTATTTGGCTATCAACGGTGCAATAGAGTTATTGACTGCTTGCCATCGTGGATGGAATATCGAGTATAAAAATCGTCCCCTGCCCCGGACGGCTTTGCACAGTCACTTTGCCTCCGTGTAGTTCAGTAGATTGTTTAACAATGGCGAGACCCAAACCTGTTCCTGGAATAATACCAACATTACTGGCTCGATAAAATGACTCGAATAAGCGTTGCTGATCATCTTCAGGAATACCAATCCCTTGATCAATAATCTCAAATCGAAGATGGTCCTTCTCGGCACAAATATTAAAATTTACTACACCGCCCTCTGGCGAATATTTCAAAGCATTTGATAAAAGGTTACCTAATGCATGGCGTAGTAAACTCTCATCTAACAGCCATTCACCTTCAACGTCATCTAGATTTAAACGAATTTGAACTTTTAACACTTCTGTATGACGAGACTGAGTAACCTCGTTCAACAGCTGGCGACAAAAAGTAGCTAGATCAATGGGTGTTGGTGAAAAACTTAGTCGCTGGGCTTCGCCCTGACCAATAACTAGGATATTGTCAAGCATACGCGTCATTCGCTCTACTGAATCACGAATCTGTTGAAAGATTTCATGTTTTTCAGCTGATGCTAACTGATGTTCGTAGTCTGCTAATAAATCAACGGAGGATTGGATACCGGTTAATGGCGTACGGAACTCATGAGATGTCATTGAAACAAAACGGCTTTTTAACTGACCAAATTCTCGCTCTCTCGCCAAAGCGTTCAAAAGCTCAGATTCTGCTCTTTTGCGTTCAGTGATATCAATAAAGGTCCATAGACTAATGGGTACATCGTCAGTCGGCGGTAACCGCGTGCCATGAAGTTGCAACCAAATAGGTTGTCCATTGGCACGGAGTAATTCTATTTCGCCTGTGTAAGCCCCTGTGGTGTCAAGCGTTTGCATAACAGCAGGTAAAAACTCTCGCCAATCTTGCTCAGCTTTGAATAACACACTAACCGAGCGCCCCAATAAGCTGCCATGTTTGTAACCCAACATCAGTTCAAGCCGGCGATTTGCCCATTGCAAGTGCTGCGATTTGAACAAAGCGATACCAATAACTGTGCTTTGTAAAATAACGTCTTGTTCCCGAGTTTTTGCCAGTAATTGGGCTTGCAGCTTACGTCTCTGCGTAACATCATTTAAAAATGAGAGCGTTGCCGGTTGGCCTTCCCATTGAATCGCAACAGCAGACAATTCAACCCAAACTTCTTCACCGGCGACAGTTAGAATACGAAACTCATAGTGTTGTTCAACCTCTTCGCCTCGCAAACGTCGCTGGTAGTTTTGCACAACTCGCCCTACATCATCAGCATGAATAAAAGAGGTAAAGGGTTGCCCTATCATGCTGTCAAGTGAACGACCTGTTGTGCGCTGCATAAAGGGGTTACAATAAACCAGACGCCCCCCAGCCACAACAAGAATGCCTTCTGAGCCATTTTCCACTACAGAACGATATTTTTCTTCTTGCTCCCGCAGTTGTTGTTCTGCGGCTTTACGCTCAGAAATATCTCGCATCAAAGCGCCAAACAGTGTGCCGGCTTCTGTTTCAACATGCCAGAGCGATAACTCAACTGGTAATTCATATCCATCACGGTGTAGTGCGGATAACTCCTGAGTTTTTCCTAATAGTCGACCTTCACCCGTTGCTGCAAAACGCTGCATACCAGCTTCATGAGCAGCTCGGTAACGCTCTGGTATCAAATGTTCTGATAACCGCTGACCAATAATTTCAGCACTCTGCCAGCCAAAGATTCGCTCAGCAGCACTACTCCAACGCACTATGCGACCATCACTATCCATCGTTACGATAGCATCTAGTGAAGCTTCCAGTAATCTTTGTAGCTGCTTTTCACGCACTAGCAACTGCTCTAAGGAGCTATTGATGGCAGACAATGATTCTGAACGCGCTTTCTCTACTTCTGCTAATTTACGATGATATTGGTTTTCTCGATGTGCTTTGTCATGTTCATAACGGATTTGAAGTGCCATAGCTTGTTCATGCGTGCGGCGATCATAATTTTTTTGATAGGCTACAATAGCTTTTAAAGAAGCTGCATAAGCGTCTTGATATTGCTCATTGCTTGCATATTTTTGAGCTAAGGCTTCAAATAAGTCGGGTTGCAGAGAGAAACCAGCCATCTGCTCACCGATTTTAACTGCTTGTTCTAAATACGCTAAGGATGAACAGCCATCTTGAACAGAAAGAACCTGTTGATCATGAATGCGGGCTAAAACCCTAAGAGCTTCTACAATGTTATAACCATCTAACTGTTGCTTGGCTAAATGCAGTGCTTTCTCAGCGAAACCTTGGGCTTTTTGATGTTCGCCCGCTCGAAACAGCGCTTCAGCACAGCCTCGACAAGCAATAGTTTGTAAATCTGCATGCCCTAAAAAATCCGCTTTAACTAATAAAGCTGAAAAACTAGTTAATGCAGCATCAAAATTTCCGCAATTTAATTCAACATCGCCTAAATAGTTAAGTGCTAATGCCATATCTCGGCTTTGTGCAGCATGCGGTGCCATAATATCTAAAGCTTCGGTAAGCAAGCTTCTGGCAGCACCAGTCCGCTGCATCTTTCGTAAGACTTCAGCCATTTCGGATAAACAAAGACCAATAGTTAATGGCCAAGCCATTTTACGAGCAAGTTGCAGAGCCTTTTCACTCCACTCTAATGCAGCGGGTAAATCGTGAATGCGAGCGAAATCAAAACCAATATTAGATGCAGCGGTAATCGCTCTTTCAATTTGCCCACTGGCTAGCGCCGCTTGAAAAGCTTTACTGCCGTGCTGGATCGCCAAACCGATTTCTTGTCTTTTACTTGCTAAAACATAATGTAAATCGTGGATCCAAGTAGCAAGACCCGCTGATGCCCGCTCTAAGTCTTTGGTAAAAAATTCACCCCAGCGCTTTTCTGCCAGTGTTAAATCTTGAAAAGCTGACGCCCTTGCCAAGCCTGCGCTTGCAAGCTTTACTCGCTCTTGATCATTTGCTGCTTCGGCAAAAAAAATGGCTTGTTCAAGGGCGTGATCACGTTGGCCAATCTCACCAAGGCCATACATAATCCATGCTTTAGTCCAATAGGCATCGGCCAAACAAATTGGCTCAGCCAATACCACCAAATTTGCTAAACATCGCTCAATCGCGCTCTGCGCCTCGCTTAGATCCGCCATTAACCGAGCTGCATCAGCTTGTATCAGCTGAAGTCGTCCTGTAATCAGTTGCTGTAAAGGTTCAGTCAATACTGCAGTAACAAGACAATGTTGAGCCTCACGGATGTGCACTAACGTTTGCTGTGTGTTGCGCTGCCTTAAATGCCATGCAAGTTGTATATGGAGTATTAATTGCGATTCGCTAGCCCGACTTTGCTTTAATTGTGCTTGCCATTGCGTAATCTGCTCATCCGCTGCAAAAGCAGTTATTTCTAGCAATTGCTGTTCAAGTGGTTGCATGCGCTAGCCTCTGCTGCTCAGTTAACCACAATGTGGCTTGTTCCGCCGTTAACGGTTGACTAAATAAATAACCCTGAAAATACTGACAACCCAGTGTTTTTAAACGTTCAGCCTGAGCTAGAGTTTCAACACCTTCCGCAATTACGTTTAAATTAAAACTTTGTGATAAGGCAATTATCGCTTTAATGATCGCTTCATCGCTTTCATCTTCTAAAAAATGCCTAACAAATACCTGATCAATTTTCAAAATACTTAATGGATAGCCTTTTAGATGCGACAAACTAGAATAACCGGTACCAAAATCGTCCATCGCTAATAACACGCCATCCTCTGTTAATTGCCGCATAATCGTAGACACCTGCTCAGCATTTTGCATCGCAATGCTTTCGGTAATCTCTAGCTCTAAATGTTGCGGGGCGAGCTTGGTATCCGCGAGAACCTCGCAGATTAAAGGATACAACTCCTTACTCTCAAACTGACGCGCAGATAAGTTAACGGCTATCCGCATTGGACCAAAGCCTTGTTCTAACCAGCTTTGCATCTGTTGACAAGCTTGTTTTAAAACCCAAGCACCGATCGGGATAATCAAACCATTAGTCTCTGCCAATGGAATAAATTCGGCTGGCGAAACCAATCCTAGCTCTGGATGCCGCCATCTAAGTAACGCTTCAAAGCCAATCACTTTATGATTGCTAGCTGCAAGCTGGGGTTGAAAACAAAGAAAAAACTCGTTATTTAAAAGCGCGGTATGCAGTGCTTGCAGCATCTTCATTCGGCGACATAAGCGAGCACTAGTTTCCAAACAGAAAAAAGCTACATTCCCACCAGGTTGTGGCTCAGGTTCTGCCGCTTCAGCATTCTGAATCAGGCTAAGTACATCCTGACCGTCTCTCGGATACATCGCTATACCCGCCGTTGCCTGGTAAAAATGCCGCTCGTTTTCAACCTCTACCGCCTCTTGCAAAACTGTTAGTAACGATCGAGTATGAAGCTCTGCTTGTTCATCTGTAACAGGCGAAAGGATTAAGGCAAAACTGCTATCACAAATACGAGCAATTTCAGGAACCTTACATGATGAAGATAATTGTTTTTGTAAAAAGAACAGTCTCGCTGCAAAGATCTTTAGCACATGTTCGTACAAACGCGCACCATGAGATTGTCGTAAACTAGGTAACGCATTAAGTGTTACAACCACTACTGCAAGAGCACTTTTTTGAGCACTCACCCACGCTAAAGTGTTGTGCAGAGACTCTTCAAATCCCCGGCGATTGGCTAACTCTGTAACAGGATCAAATTTCCTTAGACGAACCGTTTCTTGTTCTAAACGATTTTTTTCCTCTAATCTTCGTGCAGAACGAACTAGCTGTGTATGCACCACTTCCAATAGTTCGTTGCGTAAAAAGGGCTTTATCAGATAGTCATCAGCACCAAGTTTCATGCCTTCGCGAACATCAGTACGATCTGCTCGGGCCGTTAAAAACACGTAAGGTGTATGCGCTATCTCTTTTTCGTTGCGAATCGCTTTCAAGCAAGCATGTCCATCCATGATTGGCATCATCATATCAGACAAAATTAAGTCAGGATGTATAGCGCGTGCTAAGGCAAGAGCTTGATGCCCATCTTCCACAGCTGATACATCATACCCTTCCAGTTGTAAGATTCGAACAAGATTGCTACGAATGATGGGGTCGTCTTCAGCAACAAGAATTTTTGCCTTTTGTATTTCCTTGGTGTCATGTTCCATATGCACTAGCCGAAATTAATAAAACCTTAAAAAGTGTAGCTAACTTTTAGGTATTAAACAGCTCGGAGCAGTATGTTAAAAACAAGCTAAATCATTATTTTAGGAACAAAAACCAAGCTTGGCTATTGCTGTGAATCGTCAGCTAAAAAAAACTTACTGAATAATCTCGTCTTTACAGTTCTCTGATTTGGGGCAGCGCTTACTCTGCCCCAAAAGTGGCCGGGGTTTTAGTTATTAGGACGATAAGGCTGACCTTGCTGCCACCAAGCTGGTGCGGGCTCACCTTTTAAATAATGATTAAAGAATTCCAGCATCTTGATGCTGTAATCCAGTTTATTGGCAAAACGGGCTAAATGATGATCTTCGCCCTCGTAATGCAGCATTACCACGTCTTTGTTTAAGCGGCGCATTGCCAGATAAAGCTCAATGCCCTGCTCCCACGGCACTGCACCGTCTTTATCGCCAAATTGAATCACCAGTGGCGTGTTGATACGATCGGCAAAGAATATGGGTGAGTTGTCGATATAGGGCGTTAAGTTCTCAAACATCGAGGGCCCAATGCGGCTTTGCCCAGTTTCATACTGAAATTGCCGTGCTAAGCCAGTTTGCCAGCGAATACCGCTATAGGCACTGGTCATATTCGACACCGGTGCGCCCGCGACAGCTGCGGCAAAGCGATCAGTTTCGGTGACCACAAAGGCGGTTTGATACCCCGACCAGCTATGACCATGTAAGCCTATGGCCTTGGGATCGGCAATGCCTAGCTCAATTAAGCGGTCAATGCCCGGTAATAACGACTCGGTAGCACTTGGCCCCGGCGCGCCCTCACGAAAGCGAATATCCGGTAAAAACACTACATAATCCTGCCCTAAATAAAATGGGAAATTAGGGCGATGATTTACTTTCATCTGGTTGAAATTGTAAAGCCTGTCTGAGAATTGCTCGTAATAGTAAACCAGCACCGGATAGCGTTTAGTGGCATCATAACCATCTGGCGTTAACACTATACCCTGCAGGCGAGTGCCCTCTGCGGTATACCAATCGATTAAATGGCTATCGCCCCAAATAAACTGCGCTTGCTGAGGATTCACCTCGGTTAGCTGCTTGCGCTGGCTAAAATCGCTATTAGCCAGCCACAGATCGGGGAATTGCCGAAAGCTTTGTTCAGTGAACAGGTAATAGGGTTTTGGCTGTTGTGCTGCTGTAACATCTGCACTGTTGGTAACGGGCGTTAACTCACTTAGCGCTTCTACAAAATCATAGCGTTTTTCGCCGCTAACTAGCGTGGTTAAGCTGTTAGCCGCTAAATCCAGCTGGTAAAAGCCAGTGGTTTTGTTGTCTTCATTAAAACCGCGCAGTAATAGCGGCAATTGCGGATCTAGCGCCAGCGCGGTGTCATCCGTTACCACCCGGCGTAGCTGTAAGGCTTGCTCGCGGCTATCTGGGGTTAAATTGCGGCTGTTGCCATCTAAACCAAGTTGCCAAATCGCAAAACGATCATACACCAGTACCGCTGATTCATCGGCTAACCAGCCCGCTATGCCATAGCTTGGTGCTGGCTCAGGTCTATCGTGCATTTCATCTACCCAAGCAACCTTGACATCAGCCGCCAGTTGCTGACGTTGGCCATTACTACTATCAAATAACCAGAGTTGGCCCTGCTGCTGATACAATACAAAACGGCCAGATGGCGATAAATGCGCCCGCTCAAAGCTGGGGTTTGCAGCAAACACCTGCTGGCGCTGACCGGTTTTTAAATTAACATGCCAGATATCGTGCAAACGGCCTTGCCAAGTCAGCTGTTTAAAGTAAGGTCGGCCATTGCTAATTAACGCGGCCTCGCTATGCTCACAGCGATAAAGTCGATCTTCAATATCAGTACTTAATACCACCAAGCGCTGCTCGGCTAACCAAAACACCGCTGGCGCGGTGCGCTTGAGCGAGGCTTGATACTCGGCTTTTTGCTGCGAATTAATCCGATCATCCTGACCATGCCACACTTGCAGCTTGCGATCGGCTAATAAGCGCTCAGTAGCAAATAACTCTGCTGCTGATTGTGGCGCAGCAAGCGGTGCTGCTGGGACGATAGGCTCTGGACGCAATCCTAAGAAAATACGCTGGCCATCCTCACTAAAACGCGGCGCTTCACCGGCACTGAGGATCCAGCCAGCCTGATTAATCACTAAGGGTTTGGCTGTAGCATCTTGCACTGACCAATACCACAGCTGCTGCGCAGTTTCTTGGTTTTTCTCGGCTTTGGCGCCGGCTAAAAACACCAGCTGCTGCCCATCTTCACTAAATACCAAATGCTGGATCTGCTCTGCATTGGCTGCAGCAAACACCTGACTGTTTTTGCTAGCCGCAGCATACAGCGTCACTTGCTGCTGTTCAGTGACATTTTTCGAAGCGTTCATGGCTGGCGTGCTGTTATGGTTAACCGACGCATCTTTGACCTTAGCAGAAGCCGCTGTTTCGTTCGGCTCGGTACTCGGCTCGGTGCTAACCACACTGACAAAAGCCAGCAGATCGCCTTCTGGGGCAACCACAAAATCCATCACCTGCCCTAACGCTGTTAAGCTAAGGGTAGCTAAATCCAATACCTGTAACAGCTGTGTCTTGTCTTTACTCTCTTTTTTACGGCTTAATAAAAATGCAAACTGGCCATCGCCACTAAAAGCGAATTTATCAATTTGGCTAAACAGGGTTTGCACCCCAGTTTGGGTATTGAGTAACAGCACATCATGAGCTAAAGCCTCGCGTGCGGCTTTATCCTCTTTGGCTTGCTCTCGGGCTAATAAGGGGGCCTGCTGGCGAAATAACGCAAAGTGCCCATTTTGGTTTAACTGGCCACGGTCGGCATTAGCAATGGTAAAAGTTTGCTCACTTAACAGATGTCGCACATAGCCAGTGCTATCACCATAGTCGGGCTCAGCATGGTAAATAAGCCACTGTTGGTTTTGACTTAGGCTGCGGCCTTTGATTTCCCGAAACTGCATTACGTCAGTTAAGGTTAAGGGCCTTAACTGCGCAGTATCTATGCTGCTGGCAGTAATCATCACTGGTGAAGGCGATGGTGCTTTTATGGCGGTGAGTTGGCTACAGCCAAAGGTGCTGAAGGCAATAGCTACACAGAGTGCTAACTGCCGGCTTTTTTTGTTGAATATTTGCATGACGCTACTGTTCTCTTTGTTTTGCTGTCGCGTTTTGTCTTGTTGTGTTACACGCTAGCATAACCTAGTAAGTTGCTGCATAAAAATGCTATCAAAAAACGGAGGTTTAAGATTAAAGGCATCCCAAGCATGTTCAACCGTGCGAATGCGCACAAGCTCGGTGCGAAAAGTATCTAGCTGCGACAATTTGCCACAGTGACTTGAATATTAAACACCTCTAAAGTATAGAGCGAATTCTATGGAGGTTGCTATGACATTGCTCACCCATTCGCTTGCTATCACAAGTGTATTACTCTTACTCTCTACTCCGACACTCTCTGCTTCGACCCCCTCTGCTCCGGCACTCGCAGCCAGCCCAGAGGTATTGGTGTATTTAACCAGTGACGAAACGCAAACACAGGGCATGGCGCTGGTGTTATCGGCACAAATGCTCCAACAACACGCTAAAGTTCAACTACTACTCTGTGATGATGCCGCCGATCTGGCGTTAACGCACACCCAATCAGAAAAATTAAAACCCTTTGATAAATCGCCTGCCGAGTTGTTAGATGGATTGATACAGCAAGGGGTGAAGGAGTAACACATGGAACTTGATCCGCTACTACTCTCCCGCATTCAATTTGCTTTTGTTGTTTGCTTTCACGCCATTTTTCCGGTTTTTACCATTGGCCTCGCCAGTGCAATTGCAGTGTTAGAAACCCTATCCTTTCGCACCGGTAACCCGATGTGGCAGCGCCTATCCAAATTCTGGATCCAGGTGTTTGCCGTGGTCTTTGGGATGGGTGTGGTCTCCGGTATCGTGATGTCGTTTCAGTTTGGCACTAACTGGAGCAACTTTTCTTATGCGACCGCCAACTTTTTAGGGCCGGTACTAAGCTATGAGGTGGTCACTGCCTTTTTCTTAGAAGCCGCGTTTTTAGGGGTATTACTGTTTGGCCGCGATAAAGTGCCACAAGGCGTGCACTTATTTGCCGCTATTATGGTGGCCTTGGGTACCTTTATTTCCTCGTTTTGGATTTTATCAGCTAACTCCTTAATGCAAACGCCGGATGGCTTAGAGCTGCGTAACGGCATGTATCATGTTATATCGTGGAGCGACGCCTTATTTACCGCCTCCTTTACCTATCGCTTTATCCATATGGCATTGGCCTCTTTTTTAACAGCAGCCTTAGTGGTAGCCGGGGTTAGCGCCTGGTTCTTACTACAAAAACGCGAAGTTGAAGCGAATCGTAAGGCTTTATCCATTGCGCTGTGGACCTTGCTATTACTTGCCCCACTTCAAGCAGTAGTGGGTGATTTTCATGGTTTAAATACGCTAAAACATCAACCGATGAAAGTGGCCGCGATGGAAGGCAACTGGCAAACCCGCGAAGGGGTGCCGCTGCTGCTGTTTGCTATTCCGGATCAAGCTGAGCAAAAGAATCACTTTGAAATTGGCATCCCAAAAATGGCCAGCTTTATCTTAACCCACGATTGGGATGGCGTGGTGCCGGGCTTAAATGAAGTGCCTGTTGCCGAACAGCCACCGGTGTTTATTGTGTTCTGGTCGTTCCGTATTATGGTTGGCTTAGGCTTACTGATGATTGCGGTTGGGCTGTGGGGCTTGGTACTGCGCTATAAAGGGCGCTATTACCAATCGCCGCTGTTTTTACAAACCTTACGTTTAATGAGTATTTCCCCCTTTATTGCGGTACTGGCTGGCTGGGTCGTCACCGAAGTTGGTCGTGCGCCTTGGATGATTTACGGCCAAATGACCCACGCTGAGGGGTTAACCCCCTCGCTGACCGGCGGGATGGCGCTCTTTACCCTGATTGGCTATGTGGTGGTGTATAGCTTGGTATTTAGTGCTGGTGTGTATTACTTATTAAAAGTGTTTAAAGGCGGCTTAGAAAAAGCCAACGCGCCACACGAAATGGACGAAATTGAACGCCCGATGCGGCCGTTTTCTGCCGCGCATGTGAGTTTAGAGGGAGATAAGTAATGGAACAGCCATTTGATTTAACCCTAATTTGGGCCGGCATTATTGCCTTTGGTGTGATGATGTATGTGCTGATGGATGGCTTTGACTTAGGCCAAGGCATTTTGTTTCCTTTTGCGCCAACAGAGCATCATCGTGATGTGATGATGAACTCAGTCGCCCCAGTGTGGGATGGTAACGAGACCTGGTTGGTCTTAGGCGGTGCGGGTTTACTAGCAGCTTTTCCGCTGGTGTACTCGGTGTTTTTACCGGCGTTGTATATCGGGGTGTTTTTACTGCTTGCGGGTTTAATCTTTCGTGGGGTGGCGTTTGAGTTTCGCTTTAAAGCCAAAACCTCGCGGTATTTATGGAATTGGGCCTTTGCCGGTGGCTCTATTGTCGCCTCTTTTGCGCAAGGTGCGGTAGTAGGTGCTTACATTCAGGGCTTTAAAACCGAGAACTTCCGTTATGTTGGCGGCGCTTTAGATTGGCTAACGCCGTTTACAGTGATCACCGGTATTGGCTTGGTTGCAGGCTATGCCTTGTTAGGCGCAACCTGGCTGATTATGAAATCGGAGGGTGAAGTACAACAATGGGCCTATAAGATGGCTCCGCGTTTACTGCTGGCCGTATTGGTGGTGTTTGCGGTGATCAGCGTCTACACACCTTTCGTGGATCCGCGGGTGATGGCACGCTGGTTTGATGGTATTTCGTTGCTGTGGGTATTGCCGGTGCTAGCCATGTACTGTGCTTGGGTTATTTACCAATCCCTGAAACAGCAGCGTGAAGGTACGCCCTTTGTCGCTACGATGGGGCTGTTTTTATTTACTTATTTGGGTTTACTGGCCAGCAAATGGCCCTATATGGTGCCGCCAGATTACACCTTATGGGATGCGGCCTCGGCCTATGAATCACAATTATTCCTGTTGCTCGGCTTCTTATTTGTGATCCCTATCGTGCTGGCGTATACCGCTTGGACTTACTGGGTATTTCGCGGCAAGGTAAAGCAAGGTGGATACCATTAAGTGACGAAAAGCGCTGCTGCACCCGATACGTTGTTCCAGTCTGTCACTAGCGGCGCAGCCTTACTGGTTGCGCTGCGCCAGCTGCAGCAACAACGCTTAGGTTTAAGTGTGGCGGCCGGGCTTGCTGCCACACTGCTGCTGATCGGCGCTTGGTATCTTATCGCGCTGTTAGTCCAGCAGGTTATTCAGCATGGGCATAGCTCACTGGCTATGCTAAGTTGGGTTAGCCCGCTAACAATAATGCTACTGCTGGTATTACGTGCTGGTTCTCTCTATTTGCAAGAGCGTTTGGCCCAAACTGCCAGCCAGCAGCTAAAACGGCAATTGCGCCAACAGTTGTTAACCCATTGGCAAACCGCACCCTATGCCCAGTTTCAGGGCGCGGCAAGCCAATATGCTAGTCACTATCTAGAAGATATCGATGCCCTCGAAGGCTACTACGCCCGTTATTGGCCACAGCAACAGCTGATGTTGCTCACACCGCTGTGCATTTTTCTGGCGATTGCCATGGTGAATTGGCTGGTAGCGGCCTTATTGTTATTAAGTGCGCCGTTAATTCCGCTTTTTATGTCGCTGATTGGCATGGGTGCAGAGCAAATTAATCAGCGGCATCTGCTACAGCGCCAGCGTTTAGCTGGGCATTTTTTAGACCGCCTGAAAAAATTAGCACTAATACAGCGTTTAGGGGCAGCGACAGAGGTACAGCAGGAAGTCGCCGAGCGCAGCGATCATTATCGGCAACTGATTATGAAAACGCTCAAGGTGGCCTTTTTATCCTCGGCCGTCTTAGAGTTTTTTAGCAGTGTCGCCATTGCTGCTGTGGCTATCTATATTGGTTTTTCATTATTTGGTGCCATTAGCTTTGGCCCCGCTGCCAGCTTAACCTTAAGCTCAGGCTTATTTATTTTGGCCTTGGCGCCCGAGTTTTTTCAGCCACTACGCCAATTTGCCCAGTCTTATCATGACAAAGCCGCCGCGCTGGCTGCCGCCAATCAGCTTGCGGCACAGCTGTCATTTGACGACAGGTCTAACACCGCTTTTGGGCTTGAGCAGTTGCAACTTCACACCGCCAAAGGATCGCCACTGCACCTGGCAAGCGCGTTGCAATTGCAAAAAGGCCAAGCGTTGGTGATCAGCGGGCCCTCTGGCGTAGGCAAAAGTACCTTGTTAAAAACCTTGGCGGGTTTGCTACCCGATGCAGCAGGCCTTTATCCGCTCACGCCTACTCAGCAACCTGCGCTTAGTCGATTTTATATGGCACAGCGGCCTTGGTTGGTTAATGGCAGCCTTCGCACAAATTTACAATTGCTGTCAGGGCCCGAGTCGGATCAGGTGCTGCTCGCTGCGCTACAGCAGGTCGGTTTAGCCCGCTTTTGCGACACGGCCGCAGCACTCGATCGACCGCTTACCGAGCGCGGTGAAGGCTTATCTGGTGGCCAATTGCAACGCTTAGCCTTAGCCCGCGCTTTTTTAGTGCCATACGATATCCTTTATTTAGATGAACCAACGGCGAGCCTAGATGCCCGAAGCAGGCAGCAGGTGATTGCTGCCCTTAGCATGCTAAAACCGCATACTATTTTGGTGATCGTCAGCCATGATCCCGAGGTAAGCGCCTTGGCCGATCACTCGCTAGACTTAGGAGGCTGGCAGCATGCGCAACATGAATAGTAAAACCGCGCTGCAGTTTTGGTTACAGATCTTCTTAAAAACCAAACCGCAGCGTCTGCTGATTGGTGCGCTGTTAGCACTGGCCACAGCCCTGTCTGGGATGGCGCTACTCGCGCTTTCTGGCTGGTTTATCACCGCCACTGCACTGGCGGGTACTGCGCTGTTACTGGGCGCGGTTTTTATGTTAGATATTTATGTGCCCGGTGGCGGTATTCGCTTTTTTGCCTTAAGCCGCACCGTCAGTCGGTATGCCGAGCGGTTATATAATCACGACACGGTATTGCAGCAAATAGCGCAAAGTCGAGTACTGTTATTTCAAGGCTTGCAGCAGCTGCCGCGCAGCAGCAGTAAGCAACTAGCGGATGCCGATTGGCTTAGCCGCCTCACCGCCGAACTGGATTCGCTGGATAATTTATATTTGCGCTTAGTGCTACCGCCTTTAGTAACTTTGCTGGCGGCGCTGGTGTTTTTTGCGGTGCTAGCCTTATGGCTGCCCCTACTGGCCTTCGGCGGTTTTAGTCTGCTGTTATTGCTAACGCTGCTCAGCGGCCAGCGTTTTTGCCAAAAAAACCTGCGTTACGGCAGTCAATTGGCAGCGCAAGCAACCTTAAGCCGTATCGCGCTAGTCGAACATATCGAAGGGATCGCGGAGCTATTGGTGAGCCAAAGTGTAGCAAGGCAGCAACAGCCATTATGGCAACTCACCGAACAGCATTTTCAACTAGAAAACCAACTAGCTAAGCAGCAAGCACGCTGGCAGTTAGTACTTAACCTCTTACAAAGTGTCATCTTTGTGGTGCTACTCAGTGCCGTGCTCGCTGCCTTTATGGCTCAACTACTGTCTGGCCCAATTGCGGTGATGTTTGTGTTAGGTTGGTTGGGGCTGGCAGAGCTTTTAAGCAGTTTACCAACACAATTTGCCCATTTAGGCAAAACCGCTTATGCCGCGAAACGCCTAGCCAGTTTAAGCCAAGCTGCACCTAAAGCCGCAAACACTGTGGTGACCTTCGATAGCATTAAACTGATCCTGCAAGCCCATCCGCAGATTAGCAGCAGCGCTCAAACACCTATTGCACTGCATTTTACGCAACAGCAGCCTTGGCTGCTGGTGTGTGGCAGCTCTGGCAGTGGCAAATCTTCGCTGGCCAAAGCGCTGTTAGCAGAAGACGATCCCACTGTTAGCCAGTTATGGCTTAATCAACAACCGCTTGCTAGTGACGCTATCGCCAGTTATCAGCAACAGATCGCTTATTTAAGCCAGCAAAATAGTATTTTTGCCGATACCTTGCGCTATAACTTGCAATTAGGGCTACCTACCCTGTCAGATGCACAACTGTGGCAGCAATTAGCATTAGTAGAGCTGGAGCAATGGGCCAGAGCCTTACCCCAAGGGTTGGATACTTGGCTCGGCGATGCTGGGCAGAATCTGTCTGGCGGTCAGGCGCGGCGTTTATCTCTGGCGCGTTTAATGTTACGCAATCCTACTATGGTAATTTTAGATGAGCCTTTTAATGGCTTAGAGGCGGAGCTTAGCGAGCGTATCTGGCACGCGCTCTTACCTTGGCTAGAGGGACGTTTTGTGCTGCTGTTGTTGCATCACAAACCCCTGCACTTCGCACAGATTGAACGGTTTAACACGCTGCACCTTGGTGACAGCTAACGCTATTTTTAAGGAGCATACGATGACAGCTAAAACGTTAGTCCCCTATCTTGTCAGTGCCAGCTTACTTGGCCTGGCCAGCTTGGCCACTGGAGCACTGGCTGCAGCCACACCAACCACTGCCGTGAGCGCTGCGCCCCAAGCAGCGGCTGCTGATTTAACGAAAAGTCAGCTAGGGCTTTATTTAACGGCCAAAGAAGCCTATCAGTTACTGCAAAATGATCCACAAGCCATTTTGGTGGATGTGCGCGATCCGGTAGAAATTAAATTTACCGGCTTTGCCGCAGGAACCCATATCCATGTGCCTTATCAACTTACCGATATAACCGGCTGGAGCGACAGCGCACAAACTTGGCCAATGCCCCTAAACCCCAACTTTGATCAAGAATTGCTGGCTCGGCTAAATGCTCTGGGTGTGGCAAAAGACGCCAATATTATTATTATGTGTCGCAGCGGTGCCACCCGCAGTGCGCCAGCGGTAGATCGTTTAGCGCGCTATGGCTACAGCAAAGCTTGGTCAGTGACGGATGGCTTTGAAGGGGGCACCGAAAAAACAGGCCCGTCGAAAGGCGTGCGCAAGGTCGATGGCTGGCGTAATTCTGGCTTACCTTGGAGTTATAACGTGCCAGCAGACGTTGCTTGGCGTGGTCACTCAGACAAACTTACCACTAAATAGCGGCGATCAAACTGCTTAGCCACCACTTCACAATAGTGCAGTTGCAAGTTGCTTGCAGCTAGTCAGCTGCATTGTGTGGGGCATGTAGGGGCAACACCAGAATAAAGGCGCAGCCTTGTGTCGTTTCGGTATCCAGCATAATGCTGCCCCCTAAAATACTGGTGATCAGATTGTAACAAATATGCAGGCCCAGACCCGAGCCGCCTTTACCTAGTTTAGTGGTAAAAAAGGGATCAAAAATCTTGCCATGTAAGTCAGGCGCAATGCCACAGCCATTATCAATAACGCGGATCTCAATTTGTGATGCATTTAGCTGCGTGGAACGCAATTCTATGGTTTTATCCTGCACCTGTTCAAAAGCGTGCGCCAGACTGTTATTAATTAGATTAATGATAATTTGACTTAGCGGCCCAGGAAAACTATCCAGCTCAGCTGCGGTTTGTTCATTAATACACAACCTAACCCCAGCGCGCTTTAATGTAGGTTGTAAGGTGAGTGACACCTCTTGCGCTAAATCGGTCAGTTTAAATATTCGGCGCTGATAACTGGTTTGATCAACCGCCAGCCTTTTAAAGCCGCCAATTAACTCGGCCGTTTTGCATAAACTGCTCGTAATAATTTCGCTAATTTCTTGCGCATCATTTAAAAACTGCTGTAACGACTTGCGGGTAATGGCGGTGTTTTCAAAAAAACTCTGCCGAAAATGGGTGACCCGGTTACTTAAACTGGATGAAAGCGTCAAAGCATTACCAATAGGGGTGTTAAGCTCATGTGCCACACCTGCCACTAAGGAACCTAAAGAGGCCATTTTCTCGCGCTGAATAAGCTCTTGCTGGGCATTTTTTAATTGTGTAAGGGTTTCTGAAAGGGTTTGGGTGCGCTCTGCAACACGTTGCTCTAACGAGGTGTTTAACGCATTAATTTGCTGTTCTTTCGCTTTGCGTTCGCTAATGTCTCGCACAATACCAATTAACGCGATTTTATCTGCTTCTGCTAACCGGGTAAGGGTAACTTCGGCATCAAAAAGCGTATTGTCGGCTTTTTTAAACTGCCATTCAAAACGACTTACCGTTTGTGTTAATGCCTCATGACGATAAAGCTCGGCTAGATCAGCTGATAACTGACCATTTGCTTGGTACTTTGGCGAAATATCCAATGGCGAAAGCGCCCGAAACGCCTCGGCATTAGTTTGAAACATGGTTAAGGCTGCACGATTCCAATCAACAAATTTGCCTTTTTGTACCACAAACATCACATCTTCACTATTGCGGACAAAGTTGGCGAGCCGCTCACGCTGGAGCATCGTCTGTTTTTGTGCACTGATATCGGTTTCTATGCCATCAAAATAGAAATTACCTTCTTCGGTTATCCGCGGTGAAGAAGTCAGCAACAGCCATTTTACTGTGCCACAGGGTAAGATGGCACGATATTCTTGCCGGAAACTTTTGCCTGTTTTTATAGCGGTTTCTTCAGCAGCCTGCAGCACGGTTTTATCATTTGGATGTACTTGTTCAAACAATAAATTCGCATCGTGTAAAACTGCTGCAGGGGCTAATTGATGGATGCTTTGCACAGTAGGGCTGATATAGGTAAAGGAACGCTTAGCATCCGTGGTTAATAACAATTGATAAATCATACTATCTGGTAAATTAGTACTGATCATCTCCAGCTGCTGCTGATTTTTTGAGATTTCTTTTAACGCGACAATCAGGCTACGATTACGACGAGATAAAATGATCGCCAACATAACCACCCCAATAGCGGCATAGGTTATGGCGGCGATGGGTCTGGCAAATAAGGTGTCTGCGGATATAAACAGCGCTAACAGCACAATAGTGGGGTAAATACATAAGGTAAAGGCCAGTAAATCAAAACCCAATTTGGGCGATTTTCGGTGACCATGCCAAGCGACAACTGCAGCAGCAAAAAAAACCGCTGCAGCAATAAGATCACCAAATAACAGCACACCTTGGGCAAACATCACGGCAGTGCTAGCCGCGAGAAACAGTGCAATAGCTAAGATCCAACGCAACGGCTTATTAAGCTGTTCGCCGACATACAGGAGAATACCCACCAGTAACGAAGCCAAACTGGTAAAGCCAAATACAAATTCGAATAACCAAAAAGGTAAGGGCTTGTCCATGCGCTGGAGCATGTCATGGCCAGCCAGAAAATTAGCGACATTAACCAAACAACCACAGACTAAGGCGAGCGCAATCCAGAGCAGACCCCACTCTTCTGCTTTGCGGTATTGTTTGTAAATGAGGAAGCCGGTGAGCCCTTGAAATAAGGCAGCAATGATCACCAAATGTTGGTTTAGCACCTAACTGTCCTATGAAAAGTTCGAGTTAATCATATCGTTAAAGTATTGTTCTATTTATTTAATAAATCCAATCCTTAATCTAAATTACTGAAAATTTCACCCTTCTGGCAAATTTTATCTGCTGCAAGCAAAGCACCAAGCTCCTTTTAACCAAGGCTGATTAACTATTATGCAAAGGCCAAACCAGTGGTACTATCAACATAGTTAGCATAAAAAGTACCAGCGTAAGGGGCCCACCTACTTTTAAGTAATCGACAAAACGATATCCACCTGGCCCCATAACTAAGGTATTGGCCGCATGCGATACCGGGCTGGCAAGGCTAGTAGCGGCTACCGCCACCACCATAAGTACCGCTTGGGGATTAATCCCAAGGGCGGTACTTAGTGTTAACGCGATCGGGATCATGATTAAAACCAAGGCAATGATGGGGATCACTAAGGTGCCAAGTGCCGTTAACCAATACAATGCAGCCAAAACAGCCAAAGGCCCATATTGGCCTAACCCCGCTAAGACGCCTTGTGCCAGCCAATCGGCGGTGCCTGAATACTGCATAGCCAACCCTAACGGCAACATACCGGCAATCAGGAAAATAGATCGCCAAT
The DNA here is from genome assembly GCF_049390205.1 of Alishewanella sp. d11. GTDB lineage: Bacteria > Pseudomonadota > Gammaproteobacteria > Enterobacterales > Alteromonadaceae > Alishewanella. The sequence continues at coordinate 246,811 of NZ_CP186547.1, forward strand.
CAATGGCGGCATAAGCTTGCTCCATGGTTAAACAGCGGCTGGCAACCATCAGCGTAGCGGCTAAAATAGCGGCCAGAAACACCGGCAGTACCGAGGTTAGCGTTAAAAGCACCATTAACAGCATTAAACCAGCCGCCAACGGGGCTTTTTTGGCATTAACCGGTTTCACCTGTACCGGATTCATCACAATTAAATGCTCACTGCTGTTAAGCCTGGCTAATTGTGGTTTTGGCCCAACAATTAATAAAGCATCGCCTGCTTGCAGCAACATACTGCTAATGGCCGAACGATAAGCGCGTCCCTCACGCCAGATCGCTGCCACCTCGACTTTATAGCGTTTGTCTAACTGTAAGGCGCTAACACTTTGCCCTAGGTATTTACTACGCGGGTGTAAGGTGGCCTCGACCAGCGCCAATTTGCCTTTATGTAACAGATCCAAGTAAGGCGACATATCGTCTAGTCGCTCCAGCTGCTTAAACCCACGCAAGATATCCAAATCATCTTCTCGGCCTTGGATCAGCAGTAAATCACCTGCTTGCAGGGTATCGTCTGAATGAAATTCTTGTATCACCTCGCCCTGACGAAATAGCCCAAGCAATCTGAAATCAAAAGCATCCCCTAAACGGTTTTCGGCAAAACTGCTCTCTACCAAGGGGCTATCGGCCGGTAAGCCTAGTACAAATAACCGCTCATCCAACTGATAGTGTTTCTTAACCTCGTCACTACTTAATGGCTGCACTGCCTGAAATACCGCCTGCTCGATCAGCGCAGTCAAAGCAGTTTGGCTGCCTTGCACCAGAATTTTATCGCCGGGTGCTAATACGATGCTGGTCAGCTTGCTTGTGTGTGTTTGCCCAGCATGCTTAACCGCCAGCACATTAAGTTGATACTGCTCGCGGAATTGATGATGAATAATGCCATCTCCCACTAAGGGGCTAGCGGCAGCTAGCTCCAACTCAGCCTGCACACTGGCTGCTAACAGTTTCTCGTGCAGTAAGGGTGCCTCCCGCACAATATTTAACGAATTCCAACTGCGTAAGCGCTCAAACCGACTAAATTTGCCTTGGGCTAATAAAATATCGCCAGCTTGCAGTACCGTCTGCTGTGAAGGCAAAGTTAAGGTTTCTTTACCACGATTGAGTGCAATAATCATCAATCCTACCGTATTAATTAAACCAGACTCTGCCAGGGTACGGCCGGCTAATAGTGAGGATGCTGGTAAACGTAGTGCAAAGATACGCTCTTGTAAGCCATATTGTTCGCTTAGGCTGGCACTAGCCGCTAAACCTGCGCGCTCGGGATCGGTCGCTGGTAACAAATGTCGACCAATAAAGGCCATAAAGAGAGTACCGGCTAACAGTACGGGCAACCCCATTAGCGCAAAGTCGAAAAAGTGAAAACCGGCCTGACCATTTTTTTCCAATGCCATGCTCACCAGCAAATTAGGCGGGGTACCAATTAGTGTCAGTAAACCACCAAGCATAGCGCCAAAAGCCATCGGCATCAGTACCTTGGCCGGTGCTATACCACAGCGTCTGGCCGCTTCTACGGTAACCGGTAACAGCAAAGCCACCACGCCAATATTACTCATCACTGCAGATAACAAACCGGCGACCAGCATAATGACGATAATCATTTGTGCTTCATGCGCGCCTGATAATTTCATCACTCTTTTGCCGATGCTATCGGCAATACCAGCGCGAGTTAGACCTTCACTTAAAATAAACATGGCCCAGACCGTGATAACGGCTGGATTGCTAAAGCCACTGACCGCTTCGGTTGGCGATACCAGCCCCAGCAGCGCCAAAGCACAGAGCATCAGCATGGCTACCAGATCCATTCTGAGCCATTGCGTAGTGAATAATACTAAGGCTATTAGCAATAAGCCTAATACCAGCGCAATATCTAACGTCATAAGGGCCAAAACACTAATAGCAGTGGTACAGCGACAATAATCACTAAGATCTCCAAAGGTAAGCCCAAACGCCAATAATCGCTAAATTTAAAGCCGCCAGGCCCCAGAATTAATGTGTTATTTTGATGGCCAATTGGCGTTAAAAAAGCACAAGAAGCACCAATGGCCACTGCCATTAAAAAGGAATCGGCATTCACGCCCAGCGCCAGCGCGGTACCGATAGCAATCGGGCACATTACCGCCGCAGTAGCGGCATTATTCATCAGATCAGACAAAAACATGGTAATAATAAGTATCATCACTAACGCCACTATCGCATTACCCTGCGCCACCTTGTCCATCAGAACTGTGGCAATAAGCTCGGCCGTACCAGTGGTTTCCATGGCGCCGGCAACCGGAATAAGTGCCGCCAGTAAGACGATAATCGGCCAATCAATCACCTGATATACATTGCGCGGCGGCACCGTTTTCAGCGCCATGGAGGCCAATACGCCTATGGCAAAAGAAATGGCTGCCGGTAATAAACCAAAGGCCGCGCCTGCAACAGCAAATAACATAATGCTAGCGGCAAACAGCGCCCGCTTTTTATCAGGTATTTTTAATTCTCTTTTAGCCAAAGGCACACAGCCGTAATCGCTGGCAAATTCTAACATTCCCTCGCTGGTACCCTGTAATAGCAGCAAATCACCAGCCTGCATTTTAAAATTACGTAACCTAGATTTAGAGCGGCTACCTGAGCGGGAGACCGCCAGTAAATTTAAACTATAGCGGGTGCGTAACATAATGTTGGTGGCAGAGCGCCCCTGTAAACTCGACTCAGGCCTTACTACTAGCTCCATTAACACCACATCCTCGTTCGCCGTGGCTTTTACCTCACTGGTTTCCTTTTCGATTACTTTAGTTTCTATGGTTTTAGTTTCTAGATCAGGGCCATTAAATGGATCAGGATAAGCCGTAGCCTGAATGCTCGCCCCCCTCTGAGCAGCGGCTTCGTCGTTATAATGGCGTGAGCTTGTCTTTATATTTAACTCATCCGGCATAGCAACTTTGCCAGCTTTAGTTACGGTAACCGATTCTTCCAGCTCTAAGCCCAAAGTAGCTAACACTGCACCCAAGGCATCAACCTCTGCCTCTAGCACTAAAATATCACCGGCTCGAATAACCCGGCCGCCACTGGGAGCATTAATTTTTACATTATTGCGGATCAGCCCCACAATTTGTGCACCGATATCATCAAACTCATTTTCAATATCATACAAGCGTTTATCGGCGATGATGCTCTTCTCGGTTACGCGCGCTTCGGTAAGGTAGGCCCCCGTTTCAAAGCCTTCATTACCGGCTTGTTTGCGTGCGGGTACCAAGCGCCAGGCAATGACCACAAAGACGCAACCAACAACGGCCACTGCCAGTCCCACAGGCGTAAAATCAAACATACCAAAGCCATAAACGTCTTGCTGAGCACGAAAACCCGAGACAATCAGATTGGGTGGCGTACCGATCATGGTTGTCATACCGCCCAAAATTGTGCCAAAGGCCAACGGCATTAACACTCTGCCGGGCGGAACAGTAAGTCGATTCGCCACTTGCAACGCTACCGGCATTAGCAAGGCCATAGCGCCAACATTATTCATAAAACCAGATAGTAATGCACCAATGCCAATCAATACGCCCATACTAAGCATAGGTCCGGCTTTTTTTGGCATGGCATGTCTGGCCAACACATCAAGCGCACCTGAGCTTTGTAACCCAGCACTTAATACCAAAACACAGGCTACCGTGATCACTGCGGGGTGGCCAAAGCCATTAAAGGCAATGGCCGGATCGAGCAAACCGGTTAGCACACAGGCTAATAAAGCGGTTAAGGCAATCATATCGTGGCGCCAGCGTCCCCATAGAAACATGGCCACGGTAAGCCCCAGAATGCCGAGGATAAGCTTTTGTTCCAGCGTCATTATTGTTTGCTCTCAATAGCGGATGTCAGTCGCGTTAGCGAGTAGCCCCTAGATCACTAGGTACTACTCAATATATTCACACCTGATGTTAAGATGCATTCCTGCATCGCGGGCCTTCTGAAAACAGCTTAACACCAATTTGAGCAAATGAACGACGCAATCTCGGTACTTTAGTGCCGAGTAGTTCACAAATTAGGATAATACACAACACCTTAGTGCTGTGTATTATTTAAGAGAGATAAATAAAGCGAGTAAATAGCAGAGGAGTAAAAGCTCGGGTTAAAAGCTCAAATTGAAACCGGCATACACCGTGCGCCCCATGCCCGGCACACCAATACCAAAAGGAATACCATTAATCGACATGGTCATCCCCTGCCCAACATAGGTGCCTCCCTGCGGTAAGTAATAGAATTTATCCAGTATATTCTCTACCCCAAGATCCAACCGTAGCTGCTGCCAGCTATGACTAAGCCGTAAATTGAGCAAACCATAGCCGCCGGTAGTTTGCTCATTCCGAATGGCCGAAACACGATTTTTGCTACTGACCAACTGCCACTCTAGGCTATTATCCCACCCCGCCAAACGGTGAGTTAGGCTAATCCGTCCCTGCCAAGGCACCACATTATAGAGCCCGCTGTCTGTATCGGTATTTTTCGCATCGATATAGCTTAAGGTACCATCCAGTTGCCACACCCCGGTTTTATGCTCTGCCAGTTGGGTTTTCCAGCTAAGATCCGCCCCCATTAAGCGGGCGTGTTGGTTTTGATATTGCAAAATATTGTATTGATTAGGCTGCCAATTAGCGTTAGCGGCGACCGCATCAATATAGTCTTTGACCCTAGTCACATAAGGGGTAAAACGTATCTGCTGCTGTTGATTAGCGCTTTGCCAATTGATGCTTGCAGAGAAGGTATGGGCTTTTTCTGGGTTTAATGCCACATTACCGACATAGCCATTACCATCGCCCACCAAATTATTCATGCTGGCGGCCATCGCCCAATAAGACCAAGGATAGGCTTCATATAAATTGGCCGAGCGCATTTTTTGCGCCACGCCTAGCTCCAGTGTCGTTTGTGCCGTCAGTTGGTAACGGCTTAACAAGGTTAAATCGAGGTTGGTATCGGTATTACTGCGCTGACCTTGATTAAACCGTGCTGCATCCATCACTTGCATGCCCGGCGCATTGGCTGCCGTGGAATAGCCTGTTACCTCATCGGCATTACGTTTTACTTGCTCGACTCTAGCACCATACAGCAATAACCACTTCTCGCTAAGGTGGTGTTCATGCTCAGCAAATACTGCCAAGCGATCGCGTTTACCATCATTGATATTTAAAAAGGTACCTGGGCCCATGCCACCCCCCGAAGCGGTCCAGTAATCGTCTAACCGAAACTGCTGATACTCGGCGCCAATACGCATAATGTCTGCTTGGTTTGTTTGCACTTCAGCACTGAGGCTTAAGCCGGTATTAGTGGCATCGGAGTACATCGGCATTCCGGCAGCACAGGTGCCTGCCGGATCACCAGCAAAGCGGATCGGCTCACAAGGACGTCCCCCCATGGCATTACTGCCATACCAAAACTGCCGATCTGGGCCAAAATCCATTTTATGTTCAATATTTTCATGGTAGAAACGGCTTTGCCAATGCCCCCAGCTGCGTTGTTGTTGCCAGTTCGCATTGATACGAAATTGCTGGTTATCGAGTAAATCCATCCGTTGATTGGGAAACAATTGCTTGGGCATATCCTGATAACTTAGCTGCACATCAAACAGGTCGTCCGCCAGTTGTAGCGCTAAGCGCAGATTATGGTTCTGTGTTTTAAAGGCACTCGAAGCCACTTCATCCAGAGCTAGAGCATGATCAGGCCGCCCCGTTGCGGCAATCGTTTTAAAGTTTTCAGCCGCTTTATAGTTATCACCTTGGCTCCAGTTGCCGTTGTAACTCACAAACAGCTGCTCGCTACTGTGACTAAGGTTAAAATGCGTTCCTATTGCCTGATTATTACTACGGTAATAGCCACCCCACTCGCCGCTTAGGCTTTGTTCACTGTTAAATTCTGGCGCTTTTGACTCGGTAATAATACTACCACCAATACTATCTCCGCCAACACTGACCGGAGTGATACCCGCGAATACGGTAATTTGCCCCACCTCACTAGGCGCCATATAGGATAACGGCGGATTCATATGATTAGGACAGGCAGAGATCAAATCCATGCCATCAACTTTGACTCTTAGCCGATCATCAGACAGACCCCGGATCATTGGTAAACTCGATACGGCACCGGTTTGATTAATACTTACCCCAGCGAGTTGCGACAGTAGGCTGGCAGTATCACTGGTGGCAGCAATAAGTTTGCTTAGCTGCTCGGCATCCAGCTGCTGCAGCTGTAAAGCACTATGCTGCTGACCTTCAACCTGAATGCGTTCAATAGTCTCTTCTGCCTGCGCTATAGCTGGCAGCAGCGCCAGACTGATAGCGAGTGCCAAATAACGCGGTTTATAAGCCAAAGCGGGATAAGATGAATGTGCTGACATTGCTAAGCTCCATTTTTATGTTAGGTGAATGGCTGCTTACACAACTCACCCTAATTATTAAATGTGCTTATTTTAAAAGGCCTTGAATATAAGCCAATGCGACAAATTGTCGCATTGGCTTGCAGGCACCAGACTTGGCTGATTAGCGTTGTGGATCGGGTCTTGGCGTATCGTTGCCTGCAGCCGGTAGTATGGGTAGCTCTAATCGGGGTAATTCACCCGTTAACGTTTTCATAAAGGCCACTAACATGTCAATTTCCTCAGGACTATATTGCCGACCCAATTGTAGACGACCCATAATATCTGTAGCCTCTTCCAAGGTTGCCGCTTCGCCATCATGGAAATAGGGATAGGTTAACTCAACATTACGTAAGGTAGGTACCTTAAACGAAAAACGGTCTTTATCTTTGCCCGTCACCGCTGAGCGACCTTCTGCTGGCGAAGTCGTTTCGTAAGGTGCCACTAAGCCCATTTTTTGAAATGAGGTGCCGCCTAACGCTTCACCATTATGGCAAGCTACACAACCACTATTTTTAAATAGCTGATAACCCGCTAATTCTTTGGCGGTAATCGCTTTATCATCACCCATTAACCATTGATCGAAACGAGAGTTTGGCGTGACCAAGGTTTCTTCAAAGGCGGCAATCGCATCGGTAATACGATCTAAATTAACTTCAGGTGTACCATAAACCTGCTGCATTAATTCCAGATAACCTGGAATAGAACTCAGCACATCTACCGCCAAAGTATGCGGCATAGCCATTTCAACCTCGGCTTGGATAGGACCAGCCGCCTGCTCTTTTAAGTTAGCCGCACGACCATCCCAAAACTGAGCAATAGATAAACTGGAATTAAACACCGTAGGCGAATTGACCGGTCCAGCCTGCCACTTGTGGCCGATAGAGGTTTTTAGATTGTCGGTGCCCCCTAAAGACAGATTGTGGCAAGTGTTACAGGAAATAATGCCAGACATCGACAATCGCGGTTCAAAAAACAGTTTTTTGCCCAAATCTACCTTAGCAGGTTCCTTGACAACGGCCGGCTCTATTGGTTTTACGGGTTCGTTGCGCGGTGCAGCATCAAGCATATAACTAAAGCTTACTGAACCAATCGCGATAAGCAGGGTAAGAGCCTTATGCATTTTTTCTATCCTTTCTAGCAACTAAAAACAGTGATTAAACTCACTATAGCCTCAGTAAATCAGCTTTACCTAATGCAAAAAACGGATTTCAAATACTATTCAATTATTCTTTGTGACAGATCAAATTTCAGCTTGACTAATTAGCGATATCTAATACATTTAGAATTGATAGATATAACTTATTCCAATATGGCATAAAAATGACAATTGGGAATGCAGCACAAATGGACTTTATTTTAATAGTCCCTGCTTAACACAGCTATGCATTGTAACGTTCTGATAGCGCCTAACCGCTTACTTGCAACGTGAATGCCGACTGCCGGGATAACACAAGTAAACAAGGTGACAGATGAACAAGACATTCGAACACGTAGCGGATACGATTAATCCGCTTAGACGCAAACTGCTTAAATATTCTCTGCTTGGTGGTGCTTTGGCGGCACCTGGTGTTAACCTTATGGCGAAACCGCTGGCAACCACTGCGAATATCGTGATTGTGGGCGTGGGTGCTGCAGGTACGGCGATGGCTAATCGACTACGCCAGCAGTTAGCTGGCAATAAAATCACCTTAGTGGGTGCCAGACAGCAACACTTGTACCAGCCGGGCTATACCATGATTGCGTCTGGCTTGTGGCGAGCTGACTCGGTGGTCACCACCACCAAAGAATGGTTACCCAAAGGCGTCGATTGGGTTGAACAAGATATCAGCGGCATCGCGCCAGACGCCCAGCAGGTGCTGCTGGCCGATGGCAGTAAGTTAGCTTACGATATTTTAGTGATCGCCACCGGCTGTCAGTTGAATTTTCACCTAATTGAAGGCATGGATGAGCAACTGATTGGTCAAAATGGTGTCGGCTGTGTGTATGCCGGTCAGGATGGCGCCTTAAAAACCAGTCAGGCCATAGATGCTTTTGCGGCTAAAGGTGAAGGCAAGGGCATCTTTACCCTTACCCATACTTTTTTAAAATGTGCGGGCGCGCCAATTAAGATGACCTTCACGTCGTTGTCCCGCTTAGAAAATACGGGGCGGCGCCAGCATTTTGATATCAGCTTTACCACACCTTTTGAAAACCGCTTGTTTACCGTGCCCGTTTATAACGAATTTGTGTTAAAACGCTTTGCTGAACAAGATGTTGCGGTTAAGTTTCAGCACAAGTTAACCGGTATTGATGCCGCTAAGAGACAGGCCTATTTTACTGATCTTAGCGGTACAGTGAGACGTGAAGACTATGATTTTATCCATGTTGTCCCACCTATGTCAGCACCTGATGCAATCAGGCAATCGGGGTTAGTATGGACAGAAGGCCCCTTTGCTAATGATTGGTTAGAAGTTGATCAATACACCATGCAGCATCGCCGTTACGCCAATATTTTTGGAATTGGCGATGTGGTAGGCACCCCGCTTGGCAAAACCGCAGCCTCGGTAAAAATGCAAGCACCGGTGGTTGAGCAAAATATTCTGTCTTATCTAAGTGGAGCTGAATTGACTGCACAGTATAACGGCTATACCTCTTGCCCCTTAATCACTGCGATTGGCAAAGCCGTGCTCGCCGAGTTTGGCTATGGCAATAAACTGCTGCCTTCTTTTGGTTTTATTGATCCAACCGAAGAGTCATGGGCCGTGTGGGTAATGAAAGAAAAAATGTTACAACCCGCTTACTATGCCGTGTTAAAAGGCCAGGTTTAAGGAATTATTATGGATTTCTCTAGCACCCTTACCGTTCTTTGGTATGCCATTAAGCCTAATCTGTGGCTGCTTATTCTATTAGTTGTACTACTGAGTGCCAGCCTAATTATCGGTCGGCAAAACTGGCGCAAAGCCGCCAGTAAATCGTTATTGCTGGCAAGTCTGGTACTTGGTGTAATTGCCATGCTGCTTGCGCCAAGTTTTACTCATTCCTCGCTAAGTTATGTGTTAACTTGGGTTGATCAGCTAAGCTTACTTGCGGTTGGAATTGGCGCAGCAATATACAGCTGGTTGTTACTGCGCCCTTGGTTGACGACATCACATCAGTCGGTTTCGTAATAATTGTAAAAACGTTATTGCAGCAAACGTTATCAAAGCCACGCTTATTGACAATAGCCGCTTTGCTAAGCAGCATAGGTTAATTTCTTCTAGGAATTAACCTATGCGTTTTGCTTTTCAACTTGGCCCAGCTACTTTAGTCACGGCGGCCTTTATTGGCCCTGGTACTGTGGTGACCGCCTCTATGGCAGGCGCCAACTTTGGTTATGATCTGCTTTGGGCGCTGTTATTTTCTGTGGTCGCTACTATGATTTTACAGGAAATGGCGTCACGCCTTGGCATTGTGACTGGGCAAGGTTTAGGTGAAAACTTAAGGCAGCAAGTGCAGCACCCACTGGCACGTTTTGCCTTGTTTAGTCTGGTAGTTTGTGCGGTAGTGATCGGGAACAGTGCGTATCAGGGAGGGAACTTAACCGGTGCCAGCTTAGGTGCTGATGCGCTGTGGGGCCAAACGGATAGCATACTGGCGCTAAAAAACTACCTTAATCTAAACCCCTGGGCACTGCTGTTAGGCAGCTTAGCCATAGCGGTGTTATGGCAAGGCCAGTACCGATGGATTGAACGTTGTCTGATCTTACTCGTACTGGTGATGAGTTTAGCCTTTATCAGCACCTTATTGCTGACTAAACCTGATCTAAGCGCTATGTTAATAGGCTTTATTCCGCAAATGCCTACTGGTGCCACCTTAACCGTTATTGCTTTAATTGGTACTACCGTCGTACCTTACTCGCTGTTTTTACATGCCGCCAGCTCTGCGAAAAAATGGCAATACTCGCCGGATCTGCAGCAAGCACTGGCAGAATCTCACGCTGATCTGCGAACCGCCATTCCGCTTGGTGGAATTATTACTCTGGCGGTGCTATCTACAGCGGCCACAGCGTTCTTTGGTAAGGGTTTAGTGATGACAAATGCGGGCGATTTGGCGCTATCACTAGAACCGGTGTTTGGTGTGTGGGCAAAATACTTAATGGCTACCGGCTTACTTGCTGCAGGTCTATCTTCTGCGATCACGGCACCACTGGCTGCAGCTTATGCGTTACAAGGTTTATTAAAGCTTTCTGCGAATGGCTTTCGTTTAACTTGGTTGTTGATTATAGTGACTGGCATGCTGGTAGCGAGTTTGGGGTTGCGGCCGCTAAATATTATTTGGTTTGCGCAAGTGACTAACGGCCTGTTATTACCCATCATTACGCTGTGTTTATTATGGGCAGTCAATTCCAGCGTATTAGGGGTATATCGTAATACTAAACGGCAAAACCTGCTGGGTTTTGCCGTTTTTATCGCCACCTTGTTATTAAGCGGCAGAACGCTGTATCTGGCTTTTAGTTAAGCCACAAAACCTTAGCGCACAAAAATCTGATAACCCCAAGCGGGTAAAACCAGTTTGGTATCTGCGCTAAAGGTGATCGCTTGCTGCGTAAAGAATTCGGTAAAATTTCCATGATGCAAATGCAGATCAAAACTGACTTCTTGCGGTTCGGCAGTAAAGTTAAACACTGCAAATACCGCTTGCTCTTGATTTTGTCGAACAAAACTCAGAACTTTGCGTTCAGCGCTATTGTGCACTGGGATCATTCTGGCACCCCAAGTTGAGTTCCAAAGTGGGCTGTAGCTTTTTTTGAGTTGAATTAATTGCTTATACAACTCTCCATTTTCATGTGGCTGCCACACTATCGGATCCCGCTCAAAAAACTCTAACCTTTTGTCATATCCTGCTTCTTGCCCATTGTAGATCATAGGAATACCCTCGCTAACAAAGGATAATACCATTGCAGCGGGCAACATTGCGCCAAAGCGTTCAAATTCGGTGCCTTCCCAGCTATTAGCATCGTGATTACTCACCCCAAGCAAACGCATAACTTGTTGCGGGTAGTAGCGTTCATTCCAAGAGTAATAAACATAAAGTTGATGGGTATCTTTCTTGCCTAGTGCTATGTCATGCATTGCACTGCCCCAGGTCCAGCCATAAGTTGCATCAAAAGCCTCGGCATGAAAATCGCGCCCTTCAAACTCAGCCAGCATAAAGACAGGTTTAACCTGTTCTAATTCACGACGGACCGCAACCCAAAAATCTAAGGGTACAAAACCTGCTACATCAGCCCTGTAACCATCGACACCGAATTCTTCTACCCAGTAACGCATAGCAGCCGCCATATACTGGCGCATTGCTGGTTGGCTGTAATCTAACTCAATAATATCGCTCCAATCCCACCATGGTGTTGGTCTAAAATCACCTTTCCAATCACGTAGGTACCAATCTGGATGTTGAGCAACCAATACATTATCCCAAGCTGTGTGGTTAGCAACCCAATCCAAAATTACGTAAAGGCCAAGTCTATGCGCTTCATCGACAAAAGCTTTAAAATCTTCTTTAGTACCAAACTCTGGGTTAACAGCTAAGTAATCTTTTACGGCATAGGGACTACCTAAGCTGCCTTTTCGATTCACTTCACCTATAGGATGGATCGGCATTAACCAAATAATATCAACACCTAATGCTTTTAATCTTGGTAACTCAAGTTTGGCAGCGTTAAAAGTCCCCTCTTTTGAAAATTGCCGAGTATTTAGCTGATAGATCACAGCATCTTTGGTCCAAGCTGGGTGGGTTAAAGTTACGTAGGGTTGCACATCTGTTACCTTTGCAGGCGCTAATAGCGCCGTTGCGTTATTGCTAGTGGTTATGGGTTGACATCCCGATAAAAAAATAACGAAAATCACTACACCGATAAGTATCTTGTTCATACCTTGTCCTTTAATTATGTTGTTGCTTTTTTAAACTGACTTAAATGATTAAGGTAAGCAAGCTGAATACGAATGCAAAGCCATAACAGCTGATTTTTACTATGGTAATACTTTGAAAGTTCGTGGAGCTTTATTGATTAAGCTATACGGTGAATGTATTCAGGAAAATTGGTCAGCATCACTCTGTTAGCTTGAGAAATACAACTGCGAGTGATTGAGTTGCTGCATGAATGTCTAAAAACGCGCTTCGTCAAACCTTGGGCTTAAGAATACATCATAGCTGCAAGCAGCTATGATGTGGCAAAAAGCATGTACCGCGCTTGCAAACGAGCAAGTGTGCACATTTTCGGAATATTAACGCTCAGAAAGTGTTGGAAAGTGCTTTCGTAATAATAAGATCAGCTCTTGTTCAAAAGCCGATAAGTTACCAAGCTTATGCTCCTGCTCTGGTGCTTTGGCTAATAGAGCTGACTCGATCATGCCCGCTCCTACGGTAAGATTGCTTAAGCGATCGATAATAACAAAGCCACCGGTTTGTTTATTTTTACTATAGCTGTCAAAGGCGATGGCTTCGGTGAGGCTAACATCAACCAGACCAATTTCATTCATCGCTAACAGCTCAGCCTCTTTTTCAGCTAGGGTATTAACGTCGATCCGATGATGTAATTTTTCAATTTCGCCGACCGTCGTTTTACAGTTAAATTTAACGTAATACTGCCGTTCCACTCTCATTGGGCTATCATGCAACCAAATCAGCTTGGCGCGTAAACGCGATGACACATGTGGCAGCGCATCCTTTTTCACCAGCATATTGCCACGACTCACATCAACTTCATCATTCAGCGTGATAGTGACAGCTTGCTGAGCAAAAGCTTGTGCTAGCGGCCCATCAAAGGTAACGATTTCTTTAACCGTTGAGACGCTGCCGGAAGGTAATACTTTAACGGCATCCCCTACCGCGACACTGCCAGAAACCACAGTTCCCTGAAAACCACGGAAGTCTGAATTGGGACGACTAACCAGCTGCACTGGGAAACGAAAATCTTCATTCGCTACAGTACTGATATCAATATTTTCCAGGTATTGCATCAAGGTTGAACCGCGAAACCAACTTAACTTCTCACTCGGGTTCACCACATTATCGCCTTCTAAAGCAGAGATTGGCACAAAGCGGATATCCGGAATATCTAAGGCACCGGCAAGCTGTAGGTATTCTTCTTGTATCTCTTTATAACGGGCTTGCGAATAATCCACTAAATCCATTTTGTTGATGGCCACTATCACATGTTTAATACCCAGCAAAGAGCAAATAAAACTGTGGCGGCGGGTTTGGGTTTGCACACCACGGCGCGCATCAATCAAAATAATGGCTAAATCACAGGTTGAAGCACCCGTCGCCATGTTACGGGTGTATTGTTCATGCCCCGGCGTATCAGCAATGATAAATTTCCGCTTATCGGTGGAGAAATAACGGTAAGCCACATCGATGGTAATGCCCTGCTCGCGCTCAGACTGTAAACCATCTACGAGTAAAGCCAAATCGACTTTATTACCCTGGGTGCCGACTTTTTTACTGTCTTCGGTAATTGCCGCCAATTGATCTTCAAAAATCATCTTACTGTCATGTAGCAGCCGACCGATTAAAGTACTTTTACCATCATCAACGCTACCGCAGGTGATAAAACGCAGCAGCTGTTTATTCTCGTGTTGTTTAAGATAAGCCAAGATATCTTGTTCAATTAAGGGTGATGCATGACTCATTAGAAGTACCCCTCCATTTTTTTCTTTTCCATCGAGCCACTGCTGTCATGATCAATCACTCGACCTTGGCGCTCAGATGTTTTGGTTAACAACATTTCTTGGATAATTTCGGGTAAAGTCGCGGCACTTGACTCAACCGCACCCGTTAACGGATAACAGCCTAAGGTTCTAAAACGCACCTGTTTCAACTCAGGTTGCTCGCCCGCTTTTAAAGGCATACGTTCATCATCAACCATGAGCAAGGTGCCATCACGCTCTACCACCGGACGTGGTTTGGCAAAATATAAGTCAGGTATGGCAATATTTTCTAAATAGATATATTGCCAAATATCCAGTTCCGTCCAATTCGACAACGGAAACACACGGATACTTTCGCCTTTATCAACGCGACCGTTGTAAATATTCCACAGCTCTGGCCGCTGATTTTTCGGATCCCAGCGATGGTTTCTATCACGAAATGAATAAACACGCTCTTTGGCGCGCGATTTTTCTTCATCACGCCGCGCCCCACCAAAGGCCGCATCGAACTTATATTTATCCAACGCCTGCTTTAAACTTTGCGTTTTCATAATGTCCGTGTGTTTCGCACTACCATGACTAAAAGGCCCAACATTTAACGCGACACCGTCTTGATTGATATGCACCAATAATTGCAAATCAAGCTCTTTGGCCATCCGATCACGAAACGCGATCATTTCTTTGAATTTCCACGTCGTATCGACATGCAACAAGGGGAAAGGGATTTTGCCTGGGTAAAACGCTTTACGCGCTAAATGCAGCAACACCGAGGAATCTTTTCCAACAGAATACAGCATCACCGGATTTTCAAATTCCGCGACTACTTCACGAAATATTTGAATTGACTCATTTTCCAGGGCTTTTAAATGGCTTTGCAAAGGTGAGGCCATAGTCACTCCAACATCTTAAAAATAATGTCGGCAGCTTAGCAGAACCATTTTAAAAGGATAATGTCGTTTTGGAATAAGATATTTCCATCCAGATGGCCATAACTTAGCCACAGGTCTCCGGTACCGGCCAGACCTCAGAGCTCCGGCCGGTACCGGAGACCTGTGGATAAAAGAGTGACTACAGTGCTTGTTTTAAAGCGGTAAGGATACGTTGACAGGCATGGCCATCGCCATAGGGATTGTGTGCAAAGCTCATACTGTCGTAGTAGGCTTTATCCTCAAATAAGCGACTCACTTCCTCGACGATTTTCTTGCGGTCAGTACCCACTAACTTAACCGTACCTGCGGCTACCGCTTCTGGTCGTTCTGTCGTATCACGCATCACCAGAACGGGTTTTCCTAGAGAAGGTGCTTCTTCCTGAATGCCACCAGAATCCGTCAAGACTAAATAACTTCGGCTCATCAGATAAACAAAGGGTAAGTAATCTTGGGGAGCAATAAGATGTACATTGCTGACATGGCTAAGCAGCCGATAAACGGGCTCTTTCACATTGGGATTAAGATGCACTGGATAGACAATGTCGCAATCAGGGTAAGCTTGCGCAATATCCGCTAACGCCGCACAAATTTGTTCAAAGCCACCGCCAAAACTTTCGCGGCGATGCCCGGTGACTAACACCATTTTTCGCTCGGCTTGGACAAAGGGAAACTGTGCGGCAAATGCTTGGCTAAGCGTGGCATCCTGCTCGATCTTAGCGACAACCTGCAGCAAGGCATCAATCACGGTATTACCCGTAATCACAATATGCTCAGGGTGGGTATTTTCACGCCGCAGATTCTCAGCAGAGGTCGCGGTAGGTGCAAAGTGAAAACGTGTTATCGCCCCTGTTAACTTTCGATTCGCTTCCTCTGGCCAAGGGCTTAAAATATTTCCGGTACGCAAACCTGCTTCAACATGACCCACTGGGATTTTTTCATAATAACAGGCCAAGGCGGCAGCAAAAGTCGTACTCGTATCACCATGCACCAATACCACGTCAGGCTGAAAATCACGCAGCACGGCTTTGATATTTAATAAAATACTTGTAGTGACATCATAGAGATCCTGACCAGGCTTCATAATGGCTAAATCGTATTCTGGGGTGATCTCAAACAGCTTTAACACTTGATCCAACATTTCACGATGTTGGCCTGTAACACAGACACGACTGTCAAAGGCAGGATCTTGCTTTAATTGATTCACAAGAGGCGCCATTTTAATGGCTTCAGGTCGGGTACCAAACACACTGAGTACTTTAATCATATTTTTCCTTAGGCTTTTTAGACAGCCAAACTAGGATCACCCGAAAAAATTAAGAAAACGGTTTTTCAAACTGGTATGACCGGTACCGGAGACCTGTGTATAAACTGGTTGGGCCAGTACCGGAGACGTGTGGAT
Organism: Alishewanella sp. d11; assembly: GCF_049390205.1. GTDB lineage: Bacteria > Pseudomonadota > Gammaproteobacteria > Enterobacterales > Alteromonadaceae > Alishewanella. Next base: position 263,232 of record NZ_CP186547.1, read on the forward strand.
ATTTTTATTCGACTTCGTCGAGGAAGTCTAGTACGTCATCATCTAAGGTTTCTTCTGGCGCGGGGGGATTACCGTCAAATATTTTAAAGAGTTGACGTTGATAATAGCTTTCTTTGATAAAAGAGTAAGGATCAAGCGAGTTATTTAACATATTTTCGACTTGCATCACTTGCTCACGACCATCTAGCGCAATAATAGCGGCCCGTGTCAAAGTCAAAGGCGTATTTAATAAACCTAATGGAAAGTATAAGTTATCGACTATACCGCCAACTGTACCTCTAATGGTTGTCGGGCCACGCGCAGGTACCATTAAATAGGCACCATCACCTACTCCCCACACCGCCAAGGTTTGGTTAAAGTTTTCATCCGCATTTTCTAAGCCTAAATCAGTAGCCACATCGAAAATGCCTAACACACCCACAGTGCTATTTACCAAAAACCGCCCAGCACTAACCGCAGCTTTCTCTGGTTTAGCCTGCAGTAAGCTATTTAGAAAACTGGCGGGCTCGCCTAAGTTATCCACAACATTTATTAGCCCTTTGCGAGCCGGTTTAGGCACAACTGTCATATACCCAACAGTGACAGGCCGCAAAATGTAAGCATCAAGAATATCGTAGTTAAAATCCCAAAGGGAGCGATTCACGCGCTCAAAAGGATCACGCGGGTCGTTATAAACCGGAGTTGGAGTTGCAGGTGAAGACAATGCTTGCTGTTGTGCCACATTAGAACTGGCGCAAGCAGTTAGACTCAGCAGCAGCACCAACAAAAAAGTACGTCCAAGTAAGGTTGACATCTTAAGGTTCCAAAGTTAATTCAATGGTTAAAGATTCTTCTACAAAGCGAAGTTGCTCAGACACAACTTCGATATCTTGTGCAGTTCGTTCAACTGTACCTGAAACTGCAATCCGTGCAACCACTTCAATAAGATCGCTTTGCGTAAGATCCCAACCAGGCTGCATAGCATCAGCGGTACTCAGCTGGATGGTCAACATACCTGCTTGCATAGGTAAGCGTTTTGCGGCAAGCGGTAAAGGAGAACCACCAACTGCCCGAGCAAAGACAAACAACGTCGCATCAGGTAAGTCTGCGGCTAATTGCGGGGCAATGTTCAGGTTAATCAAAATGTTACGCTGAACAACCAATGATTCTTGGTCAACCACCTCTGGAGCTGAAGGCGCCATCAACGCCGCTAAGCGTTCGTTAACTACAACTAACCGTGGATCATCTGCGGCTAAACGACTGGCTAATAGTTGCCAAGCTGAAATAGCTTCCAGCGTATCGCCTCTTTCTTGTGCTATTAACGCCATTAAAGAAACACCGTCAATATTTTCCGGTTCTTGCATTAATACCTTAGCCACACTTTGCCCAGCCTTAGCCAAGTTATAATCACCGCCCAGCATAATCAATGCTTGGCTATAACTGATTAGCAAGGGAGTTCTTTCCGGCATTAATTTCAAGGCGCGTTCAAACGATTCAACAGATTCCTCTAACATCCCTAACGTCATCCACACACGGCCAAGTAACATCCAAGCCACCGCATCATCGCCTTCTTGGTGCAGTTTGGTACGCAAGGCCAACGAAAAGAGCTGCATATCACGCTCATTCATCGGTTCGCCTTCTCCCAGTAGGGCACGTTGTCCATAACTCGCTAGATTTTGCTGAGCGAGTTCCCAATCTGATAGCTCTTTATAGTGGCCGTTTTGGCTATAGGTGATCGCTACAATCAAGGCAACGAAAACAACTAACCCCAAGTGAAATAACACTTTATGCTTTGGTTGTTGATATTGAACAGCTTTTTGCTCTTGCTCTAGAAATTGCCCTTTTAATTCAGCAGCAGCACTGCTGAAATCGTGTTCAGCTAATTCACCGGCATCACGGGCCAACACCAATAACTGTATACGCTCTTCAAATAATTGTGCTGGTGTTTGATGATTTTCTGCACTAGCTTTACGAGGCCAAAATATAAACAACGCACTCAGTACGAGCATCACTGCTGCGCCGGCAACAATTTGCCAGATCATAACTTTTTACTCCGATAACGTTCGATAATGTGATCAAGCTCACTACTTAATAAGGCTTTTTGCTGAGCGGCGGCTTTAGCGGTATCCGAGGTGTCACTAGTCAGTTCAATCTCCGCCTCTTCGAGACTTTTACGTCTGCGTAACTGAAATAAAAATAGCGCGACCAACATTAAAACCGGAAGTACCCAAAGCCATATTGTCATCGAATTGACCGGTGGTTTGTAATGCACAAAGTTACCATAGCGGTCGATCATATAATCCAGCACTTGCTGACGACTAAAGCCTTGCAAGACTAACTCATGCGTTTTTTCCCGCATATCTACCGCAACCACAGCATTAGAATCTGCAATATTCTGATTTTGACATTGTGGACAACGCAATTCAGCGGTTAATTCAGCATAAATTTGTCTTTGCTGTTCAGATTCAAACTGCAATAGCTCTTTACTGCTATCGGCACTGACAGTACTACCCAAAGTAAACAGCACTAAGCCTAACAGCACAACTCGTGAAAATTTCATGGTTGACCTGCCCATTGTTGATAAATAGGGGCTAACTTACTCCGCCAAACCTGAGGATTGATATCGCCAATATGATGAGCACGCACTATACCAGTGGCATCAACGATAAAATGCTCGGGTGCCCCGCTGACACCTAAATCCATCGATAAACGGCGTTGCCGATCTAAAATATTAAACTGATAGGGATCACCAAAGGCTTGTAAGCGGCTTTGTACATCGACCTGTAATTTAGCCAAGTCGAATACCTCCCCAAACATTGGATCTTCTGGCAGCACATAATACAAACCAATGATGCGCACACCTTGCTCATTTCGCAGCTGACTCATATAACCTAGTTCGGCATTACAGGTCGGACACCAAATACCCCACACATTCAATAAAAAGGCTTCACCTTTTAAATTTTCTGGTGTCCAGAGCTGCTCTGGATGCATTAAATCAGGCAAACTAAATGCAGGTAACGGCTTACCTACCATCACCGTATCCCGTTCACGCGGATCGGAAAACAGGCCACTGAGTAGGAACAGCGATAAGCCTAAAAACAGCACCAAAGGTACATAAAATAGAGCTTTACGCATTAGCAACTTCTCCGGTCAAACGCTGACGCCGATAGCGCTTATCTAATAAAGCAATCAAGGCACCGATAGACATCAGCAAACCGCCAAGCCAAATCCAGCGCACAAACGGTTTCACATAAACCCGAATAGCCCAAGCGTTACCAGGTAAGGCTTCACCCAGCGAAACATAAAGATCGCGACTTAAACGGGCATGAATCGCTGCCTCAGTCATAATCATGGTCTGAATAATGTATTCGCGTTTTTCAGCATGTAAATGAGTAACGTAAGTACCATCGATACGTCGAACATCAATCTCAGCAGCTTCACCGCCGTAATTCGGGCCGTTAAGTTTATACACATCCTGCAACTCGAATTCATAACCGGCAAGTACCACACGATCACCAATCTCCATCCGAACGTCGCGCTCTTCACTGTAAGTCAAGGTCATGGCAATACCGACAATCATCACTGCAAAGCCAATATGCGCGATGGTCATGCCATAGTGCGATGCTTGCAGTTTACCTATACCTTGTGAGATAGAGCCAAACTGTTGCAGGCGTTGGTAAACTTCCATAAGCGCAGAAACACCCACCCAAGCACCTAATAATAAGCCTAACAAGGCTAGATTAGCGGCAACGGTTTGCGTAGCTGCCATGGTGCCTAAGGCTAGAATTAAACTAAAGACGGCAATCATGGCCATGGGTTTTAACAAAGGCGCTGCTTTTTGCTGCTTCCACCGCACCCAAGGGCCTAGGCCCAGTAATAAGGCGAACGGAATATTTAAGTAGTAGAACATCTGGTTAAAGAAAGGTTCACCGATAGAAATCGAGCCCAAACCTAATTCTTTATGCACTAATGGAAATAAGGTTCCTAATAACACCACCAGCGTAGCGGTTAATAAGAAAACATTATTACCCCAGAGCATCACTTCACGTGAAAAGATTTCATAACGCGCTTGGCTACGCACAGAATGCATCCGGCTAGCATAGAGCAGTAACGAGCCGCCAATCACAATCAATAAGAAAATCAGAAGGAAAACACCGCGCTCAGGATCAGCAGCAAACGAATGCACCGAGACCAATACGCCAGAGCGTACTAAAAATGCTCCCAATAGACTTAAGGAAAACGCCCCTAAGGCTAATAACACCGTCCAAGATTTAAAGGTCCCGCGTTTCTCGGTGACCGCTAAGCTGTGAATCAGTGCCGTGCCGACTAACCATGGCATAAAGGACGCGTTTTCAACCGGATCCCAGAACCACCAACCGCCCCAGCCCAGCTCTTTATAAGCCCACCAACTCCCCAGCATGATACCCAGCGTCAAAAACATCCAAGCGGCTAAGGTCCAAGGTCTAGCCCAACGTGCCCAAGTACTGTCAAATTTACCGCCAATCAGTGCGGCGATAGCAAACGCAAAAGACACCGCAAATCCAACATAGCCCATGTAAAGCAAAGGCGGATGAATAATCATGCCATAGTCTTGCAATAGCGGGTTGAGATCTCCGCCTTCCACTGCAAAAAACGGTAAAGTGCGTTCAAAGGGATTAGACATAAATAATGAAAAGGCAATAAAGCCCACATTAATCAGCCCCATGATCCCCAAAATACGCCCCTGCATCAATAGGGGTAAACCTTTTGAGTATTGCCCAACAGCTGCGGTCCAAGCAGCCAGAATCATCACCCACATCAACATTGAACCTTCGTGTGAGCCCCACACCGCAGTTAATTTGAAGTACCAAGGCAGCAGTGAACTGGAATTGGTCGCGACATTTAAAACGGTAAAATCATCATGATAAAAGGCCCAGCTTAGGGCACAAAAAGCCAGTAAGGTAAAAACGAACATACCAATCGCTAAAGGTTTTGCAACCAATAACGCACGCTCGTTCGCTCTAAAACTTCCGACCAGTGGAACTACACCTAGGGCAATAGAGAAGGCAAGAGCAAATGTCAGCGCCAGCTGACCCAATTCAGGGATCATGGCTTAGCCTCCGTAACTGTTAGATGAGGTGTTTTGTTGTTGCTGCAAGCTAGGCGGTACATGACGAATACCTTTTACCGCTTCAGCAATTTCTGGCGGTAAATATTCCTCATCGTGTTTGGCTAACACTTCGGTCGCGGCTAATACGTTTGCGCTTTTTAGAATCCCTTGCGCGACGATCCCCTGACCTTCACGAAACAAATCTGGCAAGATGCCTTCAAATTCCACCGTGGCAATTTCACCGGAATCATCGGTTAAATCAAAACGAACTTTCAAACTAGTGCTATCGCGTGAAACTGATCCAGGGACTACCATGCCACCTAACCGTAATCGCTGCCCGACATCCGGTTTAATTTTTCCCTCGCCCAGCCCCTGAATCAACTGACCAGGCGTGTAAAACAGATTGATATTTTGTTGTAAAGCAAACAACATGGCGCCAATGGCGCCTGCCATTAAACTGAACACCAACAAAATGGAAAACAGGCGTTTTTTACGACGTGGTTGCATTAGGTTTGCTGCTCCTGATACTGCTTCACTCTTTGCTCTCGCGCCAGCTTAGCGGCCATTTGTTGTTTAAATTGGCGCTGCTGATAGACGCTCCAGCCGAGTAAACAAACTAAAAGTAAATAAGTTAAGCTATAAGACAACCAGACAAAAAAACTGTAACTGATCCCGTTGGTTGCCATCGCTAAAAAATCGGTAAAACTGGCAAAATAAAACGGAAATATGCCGAAAAGCTTTTGTGGTAGCTCTATATTAACGCTAAAAAGTGATTGGAAAAATAGAGTTAATGTTCCATTCATTGTTTCGACACCCATTGTTTAACCCAAGGTCTATGCTGTTCATTTTCTAAAATTGCCGTACGCAAGCGATAACAGGCTAAAGCAGCAAGTAAAAGTTTGTAAGATAACAAGCTGACGAGGAGTGGCCATAACATGCTGGGATCGATCGATGGTTTGCCAAATTTGGTGATAGTGGCGCCTTGATGCAGGGTATTCCACCATTCAACTGAGAAATGGATAATAGGCAAATTAATAACGCCAATCACAGCCAACAGACTGGCTACTTTAGCGCCAGTTTGCCGATCTGAAAAAGCGCCATGTAGGGCAATAACACCGAGATATAAAAATAATAAAATAAGTTGCGAAGTTAAGCGGGCATCCCATACCCACCAAGCGCCCCACATGGGTTTACCCCAGATCATGCCAGTTAACAAAGCGATGGCGGTATACACAGCCCCAATGGGTGCAATAGCCAATACAGCCCATTGCGCCGTTTTAATTTGCCACACTAAGGCAGTAAAAGCAGCAATGGCCATCGCCATATAAGCGCCCATCGACATAATAGCGGAAGGGACATGAATGAAAATGATGCGGTAGCTATCACCTTGCTGATAATCAGTCGGCGCAAAGGCAAGCCCCCAAATATTACCCAGCAGCATAGTAAAGATGGCCAAGGCCATCAGCCATGGTGTTAACTTGCCACAAAAATGAAAAAGCGTTTCAGGTTTTGCTAAAGGATCTAACCACTTAAACATATCAGCTCACATTAATTTTTAACGCACTACTCACCGCCATAGGCACCAGTGCTAATGAAAACAATACAATAGCCAGCAATATTGCAAGTTGCCCAATATATTCGAGTCCCATACTGGCAGCCTCAATGGCTGAGCTAGCAAAAATTAACAGCGGAATATACAGTGGCAAAATCAGTAACGCCAGCAAAATGCCGCCTTTATCGGCCGAAACCGTGATCGCTGCGCCCAGCACGCTCAGCAAGCTCAAAACCGGCGTACCCAATAATAATGTGATGGCCATCGCTTGGAAGGATGCTAACTCCATATTAAACAGTAAAGCGACCACAGGGGATAATAATACCAAGGGTAAACCGGTGCTTAGCCAATTACTGATAATTTTCGCGAGCACAAAAGATAACAAAGCATGGCGTGTGGCCACTAATTGCTCCACCACCCCATTTCGGTAATCATCTTTGAATAAACGCTCTGCTGCTAATAACACACTGAGTAACGCTGCAATCCAGACAATGCCTGGTGCTATTGTACGTAGCATATTAGGCTCTGGCCCAACACCGAGCGGGAAAAGCGTTAGTACAATAATAAAAAACAATACAGGATTAAGCCAATCAGATTTTTGTCTGGCTAACAGCTTTAATTCACGCTGGAGAAAAGTGCCAAATTTTACCATCGGTAATGGATCTCCAACGTATTAAGTGCAGGATATTGCATAGTAAGTGGCTGATGGGTGGTTAAAATGATGGCACCATTTCGTTGTAAATGGCGGATAAAGTGCTGCTGTAAGTTAGCAATAGCACTCTGATCCAATGCCGTGAAGGGCTCATCCAAAATCCAAATCTGTGCTTTCGTCGCCCAAAGCCTCGCTAACGATACCCGTCTTTGTTGGCCCGCAGAGAGCATTTTACAAGGGATATCTTCCAAGCCAGCTAACCCCAAATGCGCCAACAGCGCATAATCGTCTAGCGGCTCTAGCTCGGCAGCGGCTCGCCAGAATTGCAAATTCTCCAAGGCCGTCAGTTGGTCATGAATACCACTTTGATGACCAATAAAACACAAATTGGCGGCATACTCTGCTAAATTTAAGTGCAGCGGTTGCGTTAAATAGGCTATTTGCCCTTCATCTGGTCGGGCTAACCCCGCTAGAATCCGTAACAATGAGCTTTTACCCGCACCATTTTTGCCTTTAATTTGCAAAAGCTCACCGGGTGTTAATTGCAAAGATAACTGTTCGAACAACACGCGGTCTTGTTTGACGCAGCTTAAAGCCTCAGCGTTTAACAAGATAGGTGCAGTATCAGCAAAAGGGGATTGTACTATATTCACGTGCCTCCGACTCTCGACGACGGATAAAATTGGGCGCATAGTAGCACAGCGTGGGTCGATTAAGAATCAGAACCGAAACGGCAGTGTGATCCAGATCAGCTGATTGCAGAAATTGTCGGCAAGTTGGCCTTACAGCACAGTTCAGGTAAATAAAGAGGACACAGAACGCTCATGCAGCCTTTGGAACGTTCACAACCTATTGCCGGTAGCGCTGTTATACCGCCAAGGGCTCAAAGCAATATTATGCTTGCAGCGCATCAGTTTTATCCGGCGCAATTAAAACTTGCAAACAAGGGTGATGCCGTATTGTGGCTACAAAATCAAACTGCAGTGCAATCTATCGTCTTAAAAACTCAGCTCCCTCTTCCTGCTGCAGTACCGCTACAGTTAAGTTTTAGTGAGCGGCCAACGGGTGATCTCAAGGTTCAGGTTAGGCAATGGCAGGGCACTGCGCAAGTCGTCGCGCTCAGCCCAGCACAAACCCAATTTCTGCAGCAGGCGAATAACCTACCACAACTCGCACAACAACTCGCCAAAGGTGAAGCGATTAATCAGCTGGCTGGAGAGGCCTTTAAGCTAAATAAGCTCACTCAGCCTGCGCAAGTTAACTTGGTTACTTTGCCGCAAACCTTGGTTACACTAGCAGCAAGTCAGCACTTAATGCAACTAACGCAATCTCAGCTCTACCAAAGTCTGCCGCCTACAGTTCAACCGTTACTTCTGCAACCAGATCAGCAGGTCGCGTTGCTGCAACAGCTGCAAACCAAGGCCAATTTATTGCAGCTAAGTACTGTGAGTTTTACCTTAACGAATGCGCAACGTCAGCAATTACAAACCTTATTAACCCCCATTGTTACCCAGTTTGCCCAAGCGCAATTGGCTAACAGTGCAGGTCTACTATTCGTACAGCCGCTAAAAATGTTGCCAGATATCCTGTTAAGCCATGCCAGCTTAGCGACCAGCATCCAACTTATCCCTACGGAAACCAGCACAACGAAAGCGGATACGGCAGCGATGTTGGCCTCCTTGCGGGATAACCAGAACATTGATGACTCTAACTTAAACAAAGCCTCGAGTAGCGTTAAAGCGGTACTGAGCAGCCTAAAAGAGGATTTTATGAAAGCCGTGAATTTAGATAAACTCTTTGTTAATGTTAATCTTACGGCAGATTCAAACAACCTCAAGTTACAACCTGGCGCCGCCTATTTCGCTAAGTTACAGCTTAATTCGCTGCAACACGCTCAACTCATTGTGCAAACGGCGCAAGGTGCAGTAAAACTAGAACTAGCCAAAGCGCTCTCCATACCGACCGACACACCTTTACAAATCCAATTGCAAGCACCGCAGGCAGATATACTCGAGTTAGACATTAAAGTATTAACACAACTACCGCACATGGTCATACTCAGTAAGGCTCAAGCGGCGCTGTTACAAGATCCCAAACAATTGTTCTTGTTACAACAACGTATAATGCGCGGCGAAACCATTACTCAAGTTGCAGGTGAGCCCTTAAAATTGCCAGCTATGGACGCGAAATCGCTGCATTTAAGCCTTTTGCCGCCACTTGATAACGCAGCGGCCAAAAGTAACGGCGCCACCCAAGGCTGGCAACTGAGTATTCAGCCGATTAACAGCGAACAAAAACTTCGCTTAGCAAGCAGCGACTTTATCAAGCCGATACCTTTTGTCGCGCAAATTGCTGAGGCAAAACCAAGTTATTCGACGCCCACAGAGAGTAGTCAACTGGCTTGGCGACAATTACTGCCTCTGCTAGACAGCACGCCCGCAGCCTTACGCAGCATGCCGGAAATGCCAGCTGCAGTGCAACAAATGTTAGCCTTACTGCGCCAAACGCAACCTGACGGTAAAACACTGCTATCACCCACTCAAGTGGTTGAACAATTACAAGCTTCGCTGCAGTTCCAACCCTTACAAGCACAACCGAATATGGCAACAGCCGCAGGCACCTTAGCCGTGGCAATTCAACTATTACTTGGGCATTTGTTAAGACAACCCCTCAGCGCCAGTAAAGACAGCGCAGCGCAGCGCCTAGCACAAACTATTAGCCAGTTAGATCCACAACAAAGCAAAGAGCTATTGCGAGCGCTTGGCAGTCATAGTAGTGCTTTACAATTAGCGCAATTACAAAATGCCGATACCGCGAGTGTGCAGCAACACTGGTTAATTCCGTTGGCATTGCAACAGCAACAAGAAAGCCGTTTAAGTCAAATTTTAATCGAACAAAAAGCAGCAGAAAATAAAGACAAAAATGCCAAGGATAAATACTGGCAGCTGACCATGAAATTTGATCTGGGTAATATGGGGCAACTTATGGCTGTAGCAAAACTGCAAGAGAGCGATGTACAACTGCAATTTTACACCAATGAGCCGCACGCTTTACATCAAGCCGAAAAGTTCTTACCCCTTCTCACCGAACGTTGTTTGGCGCAAGGTATAAACGTCAGCAAAACACAATGCCAGCTTGGCAAAATCCCTGAGACCTTAGGCAATCGCCGCACCAGCCTCATCTCCACCAAAGCCTAACTTATCCCCCGTCTCCGGTACCGGCCCGACCAGTTTATCCACACGTACCGGAGTCGTGTGGATAACTTATACCTTGTACCGGAGTCGTGTGGATAAGTTAAAACAGCAGGTTTTTACCAAAATAGATGGTTGAAACGGTATTCACAAAAATAATGGCTAAGATGATTGGGATAAAGGTACCCAACGAGAAATTAACGTACTTCTGCAGAACAGAACCCGCAAAGGTTTGGTTACCGTCACTAATTTCGGCATCCAAATTCTGCTTCTTCCAGCGATAAATCACAAATAAACAGAAAAAGAAACCGTTCAGCGGTAAAATGGTTTCGTAGAACATATCGTGAATAATCGCGAAGAAGGATTTATCTTCCCCGCCGTAACTTAGCATATTAGTAAGGAAATCAACTCGCCCAAAGGAAAGTGCTGATACTATCGCTAATACAACCATCACGCCCCCCAGAATCGATAGTGCTTTACGTCTGCTGACGCCTTTGCCATCCATAACGCTAGCGACAGGCACTTCGATAATAGAAACCAGTGACGTCATTGCCGCAAAAAACACCAACAAGAAAAAGAATGCAGCAATAAAAGAAGCACCGAAATAACCAATATCGGCTTGCAGAGCCAAAAAGATTTTTGGTAAGAACATAAAAATCATACCAATGCTCGATTCAGACAACTCAGCAATTTCAATATTTGGATTAAAGGAAAATACCGCAGGTAAAATTAATAACCCTGAACAGCAAGCTACCAATAATGATAGGCCAGCCACTGTTTTTCCGGCTGAGACAATATTGTCATGTTTCTGAATATAGGAACCGTAAGTGATCAAGATCCCCATGGCTAATGAGAGAGAGAAAAATGCCTGCGCCAGAGCACCATTAAGCACCTCACCGGTAATTTTAGTAAAATCAGGCACTAAGAAAAATTTTACACCAAGCATGGCATTTTCTTTAGTTAGCACATAAAGAACCAATAAAATCAGCATTATAAACAGCACAGGCATTAGGATGGTTGTGGCTTTTTCAATGCCTTTTTTCACCCCACCTTGTAAAATTAAAAAGGTAAGTGCTACTACGATTGCCATATAGACAAAAAGCTCATTACTGTTGATAAAAGCATCAAACCCCGCCGGATCAGCCAGTTGATCAAGCTGCCCCAACATCGCTTTACCTAGATACCCCGCAATCCACACGGTAATAACCAGATAAAACACGCCAATCATAAAAGGCGTGAGTACCGATAGCCAACCAACAGCACGCCAAGCGCGATTTTGGCCAATTTGCGTGTAAGCACCTAAGGGATTTTGCCGCGTATGCCGACCAAGACTCATCTCCGCTAACATAACGGGAAGACAGATAAAGAATACAAAAAAGGCGTACATAATAAGAAAAGCCGCCCCACCGTTTTTGCTGGCCATCACCGGAAAGGCGACCAAATTACCAATACCAACCGCTGAACCGGCAGCAGCCAAGATAAAACCTAGGCTGGAGCTAAATTGTTCACGTTTCATAACTGCGTGACTCCTGGATATCATTTACCCATGCAACTTAACCTGCTAACTCAATGAGCTATGACGACCTAAGGTGGGCAATTGTTATAGTTATAATTTATTGTTGTCAGCTGCATGCTAACAGCCTGTGTAAAGAAATCCTAGCCCGACCTGCATTCTTAATCAGGCTAATTGGTTTTATCCGATAAATCTGCTAATGTTCAAACTCATTTTTAGGGTGAGTTTTTAACATGTTATATATGATTTATGCAGAAGATGCGGCAAACAGTCTGGAAAAACGGTTGGCAACCCGCCCAGCACATTTAGCTCGTCTGGAACAACTAAAAAGCGAACAACGTTTAGTGATGGCGGGACCTTTACCGGCAATAGATTCAGAAACACCGGGTGAAGCGGGGTTTACTGGCTCTTTAGTGATTGCTGAATTTGCGTCTCTAGCCGATGCCGAAGCATGGGCCGCTGCAGACCCTTACTGGCAAGCAGGGGTTTATCAGAAAGCCACCGTAAAACCTTATAAAAAAGTTCTGCCATAATTAATTGTTTAAGGGATTATCACAATGAACCAATACGTTTTATTGACTGGCGGTGCAGGCTATATTGGCAGTCATACTGCCCTTTGTTTGGTGCGTGCCGGTTATAACGTGATTAGCTTTGATAACTACAGTAATAGCTCACCTGAAGCGTTAAAAAGAGTTGAGCAGCTATCTGGAAAAAAAATTATCACCATTACCGGTGATATTCGCGATCAAGCAGCCTTAACCGCAGTGTTTAGTCAATACAGCATTAGCGCTGTGGTGCATTTTGCCGGGTTAAAAGCGGTAGGCGAATCAACAGAACTGCCCTTACATTACTACGATAATAACGTTGCTGGCACCGTGACGCTTTGCCGGGTAATGCGCCACTTTAATGTTAAAAAACTGGTGTTTAGCTCTTCTGCAACGGTTTATGGTGATGCTAAAGAAGTGCCTATAAAAGAAACTTCAGCACGCTCTGCAACGAACCCCTATGGGCAAAGTAAGCTAATGATTGAGCTTATCTTAGAAGACTTAGTAAAAGCAGAGCCAGATTGGTCTATTGCATTACTGCGTTATTTTAACCCTGTTGGTGCCGATAGTAGCGGCCAGATTGGCGAAGATCCCAATGGTATCCCGAATAATTTAATGCCCTTTATCTCGCAAGTTGCTGTAGGAAAGCGCGAGCAGCTTTCGGTTTTTGGTAATGATTATCCTACACCAGATGGTACTGGAGTGCGTGATTATATTCATGTAGTCGATTTGGCCTTGGGACACTTGAAAGCCCTAGAATATTTGGAGCAGCATAAAGGGATCGAAGCGATTAATTTAGGCACTGGCGTAGGCTATAGTGTGCTAGATATGGTTAACGCTTTTAGCACAACAAATCAGGTTGCTGTACCTTATAAGATCTCAGCAAGGCGGCCTGGGGACATTGCCAGTTGCTATGCTGAGCCTAGCAAAGCTAAAACACTGCTAGGCTGGCAAACTGAAAAAACACTCGAAGATATGGTGCGTGATACTTGGCGCTGGCAAAGCCAAAACCCTAATGGTTACCAAAGCTAACTTATCAACCAAATCAGGCTTGCGCTAACTAGACTTATCCACATGTCTCCGGTACCGGCCTGAGCTCTTACCGGTACCGGAGACGTGTGGATAAGTCAGCGAAAGCCACCTGTGATCAGACCAAGCTCTAGCGCGTGGAGCACTGCCCGAGTTCTGTCACGTGCGCCTAATTTACTCAAAATAGTCGAACATTGGTTTTTAACTGTACCCTCAGATTTAAATAGCGCCTGAGCGATTTCTTTGTTGCTATAACCTGCAGCCATTAATGCTAGAATTTCTAATTCTTTGTCGGTAAGCGTTTCAACAACAGCAGGTTTAGCAAAACTACTTTTTGGCGTTTGCTTTACTTGGTTTAATAAACGCTCGGTAATACTAGGCATAAAATAACTGCCGCCTTGACTCAAGATGGTTATCGCGGTAATCAAGGTTTCTAAACAAACATCTTTTAATAAAAATCCTTTGGCACCGGCTTGCAGACTTTGCAGCACTAAATCATGTTCATCGAAGGTCGTCAAAACCAATACTGGGATGGCTAAGGTTGTTTGCTGCAGGGCTTGTAAAGTTTGAATACCATCCATAACAGGCATAGAAAGATCGAGTAAAATCACATCAGGTTGATGCGTTTCCGCTAACGAAATGACCTGACTGCCATCCACGGCTTCGGCAACAACAGTGACTTTTCCAGAAATAGCCAACAAACTACGAATGCCATCACGAATGAGTTTTTGATCGTCAACCAGTAAGACTTTCAGCATTTGTGTATTCCCTTGGTAAGCTGATTTGTAAAAGCAAGGCCCCATTATGCTCGACAATCTCTATTTCGCCTGCACATTCAGCCACTCGCTCTCTAATTCCGGTTAAACCATTGCCTGGTTGCCAGCTCTGGGCTAACTTGCCGTTATCACTAAGCCGCAAAGATAAACACGTTGCTTGTAACTTAGCACTGATTGTAAAGGTTGAGGCTTTAGCATGTTTTAACGTATTACTCATCGCTTCCCTGACGATCATGACGAGATGCTGCGCTTGCAACACGTTAGCCACTGTCAAATCTGGCGGGATCTCGATATGTAATTGTAAAGCATAAGTAGCCTCTGCAAAAACGGGTTTGAGTAATTGCTGTAAATTTAAACCTGTCGGCTCTCGCAGTGTACTCACGGCTTCTCGAACATCCGTTAACAGTAATCTTGCCAGCTGCAAACTGTTATCAACCTGTAGTTTGGCATCGCCTGTCGATTGGTAACTGGCTACTTGCAATTGAATGGTTAGCGCGGTCAAATGATGTCCCAATAAGTCATGTAAATCGCGAGCAATTCTTAAACGCTCGGATTCTCTTGACGCCGCTAATAATAATTGCTGGGCACTTTGCAGCTCCAAGTTTTTGGCCGCTAACGCCTGTTTTGCCTCTTGCTCAGCCAAGATTGCGCTTTGCATAATCACTGCAAAAAAATGAAAAGCCGCATATAAGCTGGCCGTAATCCACAAACTACGTTGATCTAGCCACGCTTGCAGACTAAACCAACTGGCCACCACCAGCAGCGTGAGCAAAAACGCTCGCTGCTGTGACATAACGTAAGGCAGTAAACACACCCAAATAATGGTTAAGATCGCTAAGTAATCGAAATGCCGAGTAGGCAGTAACCATAATAATGCAAAGGCACAAGCCAAGGGTAACCAGAGCAAATAACGCCCATAGCGACCGGTTACCCCGAGTGGATGCTCTTCTTGTGTAAGCAGAATAAAACACAGCCCAAACAACAATAGCAGCAGACTAACGCTGAAAATAGGCTGTTCCCCCGGCAACTGCCAGAGAATATAAAGGGTTAATAGCGCAACCAGCAGCCAAGTTATAACGCCAGCAAGTGTTGCTAAAGGAAATTTTAATTTCATCAAAGCATTATGGGGTTTTGTTGGAAAACTGCAATAGGCCAAAAGTCATGTTGAAATCTCCTGACTTTTGGCACCTGTGCTATGGTCAGCTTATTTTTAAACTCTATAACAAGTTCATTAGGAGACCTTGTTATGGCACTTATCCACACTTCACTACTTTATTTACATATATTTTTTGGTGCACTTTGTTTGTTACTTTTTTGGTTGCCCGTGATTAGCCAAAAAGGAAGTAAACTGCATAATTTTAGCGGCCGCATTTATTATTATTTCATGTTATTTATTGCTGGCTCAGGTATGGTCATGAGTGCAATGGTCTTGTTTGATCCTATTGCGGTTTATACCAGTGGCAATCCGTTACCCGCTGCAAAAGTAGATGCCTTTGTTGCAGCTCGTCGGCAGTTTTCATCTTTCTTGTTTTTACTCAGTATTTTAACTTGGGTCACCATTCGCCACGCTTATGAGGTATTAGCAGCTAAAGATCAGCGGCAACTTTTGCAAAGATGGCAACTACAGTTGCCGGTTGCCGTATTATTCTGCTTTAGCTTTTATGTATTTTGGCTTGGCTGGCAAAGCAAGAGCCCGCTGTTTATGATTTTCTCTTCAGTAAGTTTCTTCTCGGCTATCGGCATATGGCGCTATATCTGGCAGCGTCAGATCAAAAAAAGACAATGGATAATCGAGCACTTTGGCAACATGATCGGCAGTGGTATCGCACTTTATACGGCATTTTTCGCTGCGGGCGGCAGAAAAATCTTAGCCGATATCCTTACTGGACATTGGCAAATTGCCAGCTGGGTTATCGCTCCCTTACTTGGCGTACTCGCAATACAGCTATTCAAAAAGCATTTTCAACGCAAATTTAACGTTACCGCATAACCCCCTGACTTATCCATACGTCTCCGGTACCGGTCTGAGCTCTTACCGGTACCGGAGAGCTGTGGATAGATTGCGGTAAATAAATCCAATTTTGACAAGCTCCGGCGCAATCCTCTACCATCAGCCTTCTTTATCTGCTGATGAAAATAACAATGAAAATAACGCTAAAAGATAAAATAGTCTGGATCACGGGCGCCTCTGGGGGGATCGGAGAAGCGCTAGCCAAAGCGTGCGCCAGTGAGGGCGCAGCAGTGGTATTAAGTGGTAGACGCAGCGCAGAGCTAGAGCGTGTCCGCCTGTTATTGCCTAATCCAGCAAAACATTTAATCCTGCCGCTGGATATTTGCGATGAACACGCGCAACAACAAGCACTCGACCAGCTAATCAACCATTACGGAAAACTGGACTGGTTAATTAATAACGCGGGAATCAGCCAACGCGCCTTGGTAATGGACACCACTGGCGAAACCGATCGTAAAATTATGGAAATCGATTATTTCGCTCAAGTTGCGCTAAGCCGCCGGGTACTCTCGGTGATGCTACAGCAAAAAACTGGCCAACTCGTTTTTGTGTCTAGTGTTGCTGGACTTGTCGGAACGCAATATCGTGGCAGTTATTCAGCCGCAAAAGCGGCATTACATTTGTGGGCCAATAGCGTTCGAGCCGAGCTATTTGAACAAGGTATACGTGTTGCGGTGTTGTTTCCTGGCTTTGTGAAAACGGCCGTCTCGATGAATGCGTTAACCGGCAATGGTGAAGCGCTTGGCAAGATGGATGATGCACAAGCGAAAGCCATGACCGCAGAGCAATTCGCGGCAGCCAGCTTAAAAGCGCTTAAAGCCGGTAAAAGTTATATTGTAATTGGCGGTTTTAAAGAAAAGCTTGCAGCCCTAGTAAGCCGTGTTTCACCAGAATTATTGTATAAGCTGATTCGTAAAAGCAAAGTTCGCTAGCAGCTTGAAGAACAGCCTAGCATTTAGGCTGGTCGTACCGGTACCGGAGACCTGTGGATAAACTGGTCGGGCCGGTACCGGAGACGTGTGGATGATTAGCCGCGTTGGCGGGTAGGTTGTTTGGGTTTGTGCCCGGGCTTGCGCGCCGGTTTGGTGCCATTGCTAGTGTTGTTATCTGGTTTAGCGGGCCGTTTTTCTGCCTTGGCTGGACGCTCAGGCTTTGCAGCTTTGCCTTCTGCTTTGGCCGGTGTTTTCTCAGCAATTTGATGCTTGCGTACCGCTCGCTTCATACTGGCTAAACGGCGACGACGCTCGGTACGATCTTCCGCCTTCACTAAGGTTTCATTCTCCGCACCTAAATGCACTAATTTACGTAAGTAATTTACTTCATCCAGCGGATACTCGGCATAACCACCCGCCGGTAAGTGTTTTGGTAACAGTAAATCGCCATAGCGTACCCGAATTAATCGGCTTACTACAGCGCCCTGCGATTCCCACATACGACGCACTTCACGGTTACGGCCTTCCGTCAGTACCACATGGAACCAACGGTTGATGCCCTCGCCCGGTAAAGCTTTAATTTTCTTGAAGTTGGCTTTGCCATCTTCCAGTTCCACACCGGTACGCAAGCGCTGGATCATGGCATCGTTAATCTCACCAAACACCCGTACCGCATACTCGCGCTCTACTTCAAACTTAGGATGCATTAAGCGGTTCGCCAGCTCACCGTCAGTGGTAAACAGTAATAAGCCTGAGGTGTTAATATCTAAACGACCAATCGCAATCCAACGCGCACCTTTAATATTAGGTAAACGTGAGAATACGGTGGGACGGCCCTCTGGGTCAGTACGCGAGCAAATTTCGCCTTCAGGTTTGTGGTACGCCAACACACGGCAAATATGCTGTTCTTCGCTGGCAATTTGCACCGGATGGCCATCAACTCGAATCGCCTGCGTCGTTTCAACCCGATCCCCTAATACGGCAGGTTTACCATCAACGGTAACCCGACCACGGCTGATCCAGTCTTCCATTTCGCGGCGCGAACCTACACCGGCACGGGCCAATACTTTCTGTAATTTTTCACTCATTAATGGAGCTCTCCTGTCATCTCGACGGTGGTTAATTGTTGCTCAACACTCTCACTGAGTATCGCTTGAAACTCAGTAAGGGGTGGCAACGCAGTTAAATGGGTTAACCCAAAATAGTCTAAAAAAGCGGCGGTCGTTGCATAAAGCCCTGGCCGACCGGGGACTTCTTTATGTCCAACCACCTTTACCCAACCGCGTTCGGTCAGGGTACGGATAATTTGCGTACTGACCGTAACACCGCGAATTTCTTCAATTTCGCCACGGGTAATCGGCTGCCGATAAGCAATTAACACCAAGGTTTCCAAAATTGCCCGCGAATAACGGGGCGAACGCTCTGGCCATAGTTTGGCTAAGGCGTCACTAAATTCCGGACGGGTATGAAAACGGTAGCCACTGGCCGTTTCTAGTAACTGAATACCACGCGCACTGTAGTCTTGCTGTAATTGCTGCAACATTTGCGTAAGTTTACGGCTAGAAACCGCAAACTCATCTAATACGGTAGCTTGTAGTTCAGTGCGGCTGAGGGGCTTGTCTGCCGCAAAAATAGCGGCCTCAAGCAGCTGCAGTAATTGCACATCGTTTATTTTGCGCGCCATTATGCCTCATTTATTGCGAATTTGACATGGATTTGTGCATAAGCTGCCACTTGGGTCAGTACTATCAACTTCTCTTTGGTCAGCTCTAATATCGCCAGAAAACTCACCACGACGCCTTCCCGCCCTTCGCTTAGCTCAAAGCATTCGGCAAACTCCAGATAGCCCTGGCGTTGTTGTAATAGATCAAGAATGCGGCTCATCCGCTCTCGGGTAGAAAGATGCTCACGTTTGATATGATGGTGTTGCAACGCATTGGCGCGCTTCACAATGTCTTTTAGCGCAGCGAGCAACTCGTCAAATTCAACGTCAGGAAAAATCAGCAAAGGACTAAAATTATCCGCTAAACTGGCTTTCGCTGGAAAAAAGTCCCGCTCTTGTCTTGGCAGCGCATCTAACTCCGTTGCCGCTTGTTTAAAAACTTCGTACTCTTGCAAACGCCGCACTAACTCTGCTCGGGGATCTAACTCTTCCGCATCAGTACTGCCTAATTGTGGCAGCAACAAACGCGATTTAATCTCGGCCAACA
Organism: Alishewanella sp. d11; assembly: GCF_049390205.1. Taxonomy (GTDB): domain Bacteria; phylum Pseudomonadota; class Gammaproteobacteria; order Enterobacterales; family Alteromonadaceae; genus Alishewanella. Next base: position 282,711 of record NZ_CP186547.1, read on the forward strand.
TGGCCGCCATTACCAGATATTCAGCCGCCAATTCAAAATTAAGCTCCTGCATCAGGTTAATATATTCCATATATTGCAGGGTAATTTCATTTACCGGTAAATCGACCAAATCAAATTTATGGCGGCGAATAAGATACAACAGAAAATCCAAAGGGCCTTCAAAGGCATCCAGTAGAATTTCTAACGCATCAGGCGGGATATAGAGATCTTCCGGTCGATCCAACACCGCTTCGCCGCGGACAAAAGCCAGCGGCAACGGCTGTTGAATAGTTAGACTGGCGGCAGGCTCACTCATGCAATAAGGCTCTGTTGCCAAGGCTTAGGCTTATTGGAAAGGCCGCACATCGCCACGCCCTTCCCGAATCACTACTGGGTTATCTTCAGACAAATCAATGATAGTCGTTGGATCTTCGCCGATAATGCCACCATGTAAAATCAGATCAACCTGTTTTTCTAATTGCTGACGCACATCATCCGGATCAGACTCGGCAAACTGTTGCCCTGGCAGCACCAAACTGGTCGACAGCAAAGGCTCGCCTAACTCGGCTAACAGCGCCAGCGCTATTTTATTTTCCGGAATACGCAAACCCACGGTTTTTTTCTTTTCGTTTAACAAGCGTCGTGGCACTTCTTTGGTGCCGCGTAAAATAAAGGTGTATGCACCAGGGGTATTGTTTTTGATTAAACGAAAGGCGGTATTTTCTACCTTGGCATATACCGACAACTCGGATAAATCACGCACCATCATGGTAAAGTGGTGATCACCGCTAATTTGCCGAATACGTAAAATACGCTCTAGGGCATTTTTATCACCGGTATGACAACCCAGTGCATAGCCACTGTCGGTGGGATATACCACTACGCCACCTTGTTGAATAATTTGCACCGCTTGTTTCAACAGGCGCTGTTGTGGCGTTTCTGGGTGAATATGAAAAAACTGGCTCATAGCACTTGCCTTTGTAAAGTTGTGGTCTCGGCTGACTGCGGCGACAAGGCCCAGCTTGCCCAAATCGGGGTAACATCCTCAGGTAAATATAGATGCTTTCCTAATTCATTCCAAGTTGTAGGTTGATGAAAATCTGAACCTACAGAAGCAGTTAGCCCATGTTGCAGGCACAGCGCCCAGAGCTCGCGGCGCTGCACTAAGGTTTGCTGCGGCGAGATAATTTCCATCGCATCGCCACAGGCCAGCGCAAAATCACTGACCAGCCGTTTTAAATATTTGCCATTCAGCTTGTATTTAAGGGGATGCGCCAACACGGCTTGACCGCCCGCCTCATGGATCCACTGGATCGCTTCGGCCATTGCCACCCAATTATTCGGCACATAGCCGGTTTTGCCGCGCGCCAAGTATTTTTTAAAAACGGTGTTCATGCTGGCAGCTCGGCCTGTTTTTACCAAAAAACGGGCAAAATGGGTTCGAGTAATCGCGCCTTCGCCGGTTTCGGCTAACACGGCTTCTAACGCGCCTGGAATATTAGCCTTAGCCAGACGACGAGAAATTTCTTCTGCCCGCGCTAACCGCCGCTGCTGTTGACTGGCCAGACGGCTTAGCAACTGTGGGCAATTGGCATCAATATTTAAACCCACAATATGAATTTCAAATTCAGCCCAAGCGGTCGATATCTCAACGCCTTTAATTAGCTTTAACGGCGCGTTCTCGGTTTGCAGCCAGCACTCAGCTTCCGCCAGCGCACTCACGGTATCGTGATCGGTAATAGCCAATACATCCAACTTAAACTCAAGTGCCCGGCTGAGTAACTCAGGGACACTTAACATGCCATCAGAATGATTCGTGTGACTATGCAAGTCAATTTTCATGCGGTTTCCTCAATATCGGCCGCCATTGTCGCACAATCTGCCGTTTCCCCAAACAACTTCAAGTCGCAGTGTTAACTTGTATACCTTATCTCGCTATTAAGTCCAACTTTCGAAAAACCAAGTCTGGTTTAAATACGTATGGTTAAAAAGACTATTTTAAAGGAGTGAAACATGTTCGGATGGTTAAAGCCTGACCCGCTAAAAAAACTCAGCAAGCAATATAACGCTAAGCTGGAACAAGCCATGCATGCCCAACGTAATGGTGATATGCGTTTATTTGCAGATTTAACCGCGGAAAGTGAAGAGATCTGGAAAAAAATTACCGAGTTAAAACAACAACAAGGCTTAAACAGTTAGCCTTATTTTGATTGTGTAGTTGCAGGCTGCCATACTGCGGTGCAGCCTGTAAAAATAGCATATTTTTATCCCGAGTAAGACACCACCGACAGCAGCCGTATAGCCATCTTTACGTTTTTATATCTCAAAAATTAAAAATACACTTGACGTCAATCGAATTTCGCGGTTTTATGTAACAGTCTAATTTAAGGTGTTTAAATCCAATGCAATTTACAACCGCTTTCAACCTGATCAACTGGTGGTGGCACATTCCCAACGGGCGTGTGTAGGCGTTGTATTCGCTTTAATTACCTAAGCCCGTTTCCCAAAGAAGCGGGCTTTTTTTTGGGCGCAGTTTCTGGGGTAAACGGAGAGACAAAAACAACACCGTTAACCAACTGAATAAAAAAGGAAAATTGTTAAAATGATTTTCAGCCATATAACCGATACCCCAGGCGAAGTCGCCAGTATCGCTCTGCCGGTGCCCTATCAAGCTGATGCACTGGCCGCATATGCCAGTGTCTGTAAGCCCGATAGTTGCTCGTTATTGCTTGAGTCGGCCGAGATAGACAGTAAAAACAGCGTAAATAGCTTAATGCTTATTGATGCAGCACTGCGCATTGAGTGCAATGCCCAGCAGGTGGTGATTAGCGCACTGAGCAATAATGGTTTGGCCTTATTACCCTTTATCGCCGAGAAACTGCAGCACTTAGCCAAGGTAAGCCCAAGCGAAGCGCAACTCTGCGCAACCTTTAGCCGTCCTGATGCGCTATTAGATGAAGTCAGCCGCTTAACGCAAGCCAACCCTTTTAGTGCACTGCGTATTATTCAGCAAAGTTTACGTACTCAGGGCGATGAACCCTTTGCTATCTTTTTAGGGGGGGTGATTGGTTACGATATGGTGGCCAATATTGAACACTTGCCAGAGGTGCCAGCCAAAGCCAATAAATGTCCAGATTATTTGTTTTATCTAGCCGAAACCGCACTGGTCATTGATCATCAGCGCCAGCAAAGCCGCTTAGTGGGGAATGTGTTTTGTGGTGAAGACGCGGCGGCCAATTGCTTTGTTATAGGCAAACGCCTAGAGCAGCTAAAGCAGCGCTTAGCACAAAGCCAACCTTTAGCCTTAGGTCAAAGTAACGTTCAGCAAGACATCCTTGTCGATATTAGTGATAGCGACTTTGAGCAGCAGGTAGAAAATTTAAAAGCGCATATTGTGGCGGGTGATATTTTCCAAGTTGTACCTTCGCGCTGTTTTTCACTGCCCTGCCCTAAACCGCTGCAAGCTTACGCCAAGCTCAAACAGCTTAATCCCAGTCCTTATATGTTTTATTTGCAGGATCCGGCGTTTTGCTTGTTTGGTGCCTCGCCAGAATCAGCGCTTAAATTTGCGGCTGCCGATCGGCAAGTCGAAATTTATCCCATCGCCGGCACTCGCCGCCGCGGTTTTGCGCCTGATGGCAGCATTGATCGTGATTTGGATAGTCGGATTGAGCTGGAACTGCGGCAAGACGAAAAAGAAAAAGCAGAACATCTGATGCTGGTTGATCTCGCCCGCAATGATGTTGCGCGTATCAGCGTACCGGGCAGCCGTTATGTCAAAGAGCTGTTAAAAGTCGATCGCTATTCTTATGTTATGCATTTAGTGTCGCGGGTGGTAGGCACGTTAAAGCCCGACTTGGATGCGCTGCATGCTTATCAAGCCTGTATGAATATGGGCACCTTAGTGGGTGCACCGAAAGTGAAAGCCGCAGAGCTGATCCGGCAGGTTGAAGGCCAAAAGCGCGGCTCTTATGGCGGCGCCGTGGGTTACTTAGCTGGCAATGGTGACTTTGACAGCTGTATCGTGATCCGCTCAGCTTATGTGGAAAACGGCATAGCCTATATTCAAGCCGGCGCGGGGGTGGTGTTTGACTCGGTGGCGAAACTGGAAGCCGAGGAAACGCGCAATAAAGCCCAAGCGGTGATTACAGCCATTCAATTAGCGGGTTACTAAAATGATTACACCACAAGCACAGCAAGCTGCAGCAGATGTAGCGAACACATTAGCCGGCACCACCATTTACCTGCTCGATAATATCGACTCGTTTACCTATAACTTGGTGGATGAGTTTGCCCAGTTAGGCTTTAGCTTAAAACTCTATCGCAATACCGTGCCAGCCGACTATATTTTTGCCAAGATGCAACAAGAAACCGGCCCAGTGTTATTAGTGCTCTCGCCTGGCCCTGGCGCACCTGCCGACGCCGGTGCTATGCCAACGCTGCTAAGGCTATGCGCGGGTATTTACCCTGTGCTCGGTATTTGTTTGGGGCATCAAGCCATTGTCGAACACTATGGTGGAGTGGTCGGCCGCGCCGGTGAGACCGTACATGGTAAAACCTCGGCAATTAGCTTGGATGAGCACCCTGTGTTTACTGGTTTACCCAGACCTTTTCCGGTGGCGCGCTATCATTCATTAATGGCAACAACACTACCGGCTAGCTTAACAGAAATTGCTCGCGAGCGGCATATCCCAATGGCTGTGATTAATGAACAACAGCGAATGCTGGGGTTTCAGTTTCATCCAGAGTCGATATTAACGACCTTAGGTAAACCTTTATTAAAGCAAAGTATTGCGTACTTGCTAAGCGCAGAATTAGATAACGTCCCAAAAAGGAGCCAAAGCTGATGAATCAAAGCATTGTAGAGCACAACAGCAGCTTACTTTCCCTCGTGCAACAGGCACTGAATGGCAAGCCATTAAGCCAAGCCCAAAGCGAGCAATTTTTCGCGGCTGTAGTGCATGGCGAAGTTGATCCGGTGTTACTGACTGCGTTATTGGTGGCGTTAAAAGTACGGGGCGAAACGGCAGATGAAATAACCGGCGCAGCAAGTGCGCTATTAACGGCGGCTACGCCTTTCCCAGTAACCGTAAGCGGCGCAATTGATTGCTGCGGTACGGGCGGTGATGGCAGTAATACCATTAATATTTCCACCACCGCGGCTATTGTGGCGGCGAGTATGGGGTTGCCGGTGGCCAAACATGGTAACCGCAGCGTGTCTTCTCGCTCGGGTTCTGCCGATTTGTTAGAGCAACTGGGCATCAATATTCAATTAACGCCAGCGCAAGCGGCGAAAACCTTACAAGGCAGTGGTTGCAGCTTTTTATTCGCGCCGCTCTATCACAGCGGTATTAAGCATGCCATGCCAGTGCGTACCGCTTTAAAAAGCCGCACCCTGTTTAACCTGCTTGGGCCCTTGATTAACCCAGCCAGACCCGATTTTCAATTACTTGGCGTTTATGATCCGGCGCTGTGCCGCTTAATGGCGCAAGCGTTACAACAATTAGGCACTAAAGCTGCGTGGGTGGTGCACGGCAGCGGCTGTGATGAAATTGCGCTGCATGGTAATACTTATGTCTGCGAGTTAAAAGACGGCAAGCTTACCGAGTTTACACTAAGCCCGGCAGATTTTGGCGTTGCATTACAGCCACTAAACGCCCTAGCGGGTGGCGAGCCCGCTGAAAATGCTGCGGCCACCTTAGCCATCTTAGACGGCAGCGCGCCAGAGGCCCACTTACACGCTGTGGCCATCAATGTTGCGGCCATGCTGAAAATCGCTGGCTTAGGCGCCGATTTAAAAGTGAACACGCGCGCCGTAATAGAGCAATTACAAAGTGGCAAAGCACTGAGCACGCTACAGACTTTAAAGGAGTTAAGCCTTGGCTGATGTTATCGAAACCCTAAGCTTTAGCCCCGAAGTGGTTATCGAAGGCGTGTTAGCCAAAATCGTAGCCCATAAACAAGGCGAAGTAGCTGCTATGGCAGCCGAGCGACCGCTGGATAACTTTATCCATCTGGTTACGCCCAGCCGCAATAACTTTTTGGCGGCTTTACAGCAACCCGGCGCCCGCTTTATTTTAGAGTGTAAAAAAGCCTCTCCCTCTAAAGGTTTAATTCGGCCAGTCTTTGATTTAGCTGAAATCAGCAGTGTGTACAACAGCTATGCCGATTGTATTTCGGTACTGACCGACAGCAGGTTTTTTCAAGGTAGCTATGATTATCTAAAAGCAATGCGGCAGCTTTCTGATAAACCGCTACTGCATAAAGACTTTATTATTGAGCCTTACCAAATCTATGCTGGGCGCGAAGCCGGTGCCGATGCGGTGCTGTTAATGTTGTCTATTTTATCGGATCGCCAATACCGTTTATTAGCGGCCATCGCGAAAGATTTGGCGATGACGGTGCTCACCGAAGTTAGCAACGAACAAGAAACCGCGCGCGCAGTCGCTCTAGGTGCGGATTTAATTGGCATTAATAACCGTAACTTGCGTGATCTAAGCACCGATTTAAACACCAGCGTTAGGTTACGGGCGTTAATCCCAGCGGATCGCACTGTAGTATCAGAGTCAGGTATTTATCAGAATCAGCAGGTACGCCAGTTGTTAAGTGTCGCGGATGCGTTCTTGGTAGGCAGCTCGCTAATGGCCGAAGCAGATTTAGCCGCAGCCTGTCATAAACTGATTATCGGCGAGCATAAGGTCTGCGGCTTGACTCGGATCGAGGACGTGCAAGCCGTAAAGCAAGCCGGTGTCTACTTTGGCGGGTTGATTTTTGCTAAAGCCTCACCACGTTATGTAAGCCCAGAGCAAGCTGCGACGTTGGTGCAAGCCGCTGCGCTTAACTTTGTCGGGGTGTTTGTCGATAGCCCGCTAGACGAGGTTGTCAGCATAGCGCAGCAGCTTAAATTAAGTGCAGTGCAACTGCATGGCGATGAAGATGACAGCTACCTGCAGCAGCTTAAAACTGCGTTACCTGCCAATTGTGAGATTTGGAAAGCCTATCGGGTGCAAGCGGCCTTACCGACGTTTACGCCTTATGCTGATCGCATTTTGCTGGATAGCTTTCATCCGCAGCAACATGGCGGCAGTGGCCTGAGTTTCGACTGGCAATTGCTACAGAACACCACAAGCCAGCAAAAAATTATGCTGGCCGGCGGCTTAAACCCAGACAATGTTAGTCAGGCCTTAGGTTTGCCTGTTGCTGGCTTAGATTTAAATTCAGGCTTAGAAAGCGCCCCCGGCATTAAAGATGCCAACAAAGTTGTGCAAGCCTTTGCCAGAATTCGCCAATTTGATCTGCTCCCCAAGCAGGCAAATTAATTTTCGAGCTAATAGATTACTGCTAATAAAAGAGAGTCGCTAATGAGTGAGCTTAAACTAAACCCTTATTTTGGTCAGTATGGCGGTATGTTTGTGCCGCAATTACTGGTACCGGCATTAAAACAACTGGAGACGGCTTTTGTCGAAGCCCAGCAAGATCCGGCATTTTTAGCGGAATTTCAACAGCTGCTTACCGAGTATGCTGGTAGGCCAACGCCGCTAACGCTAACTCGCAATTTATCGCCCAACCCGTTGGTAAAAATTTATTTAAAGCGTGAAGATTTATTACATGGCGGTGCCCATAAAACCAATCAGGTACTAGGCCAAGCTCTGTTAACCAAGCGCATGGGCAAAAAAGAAGTGATTGCCGAAACGGGCGCGGGTCAACATGGCGTGGCGACAGCCCTAGCCTGTGCGTTACTCGGCCTAAAGTGCCGCATCTATATGGGTGCCAAAGATATCGAACGTCAGCAGCCGAATGTGTTTCGGATGAAACTGATGGGCGCTACCGTGATCCCAGTTACCGCTGGCTCAGGAACCTTAAAAGATGCGGTAAATGAGGCGATGCGCGATTGGTCCGCCACCTATGAAACCACCCATTATATGTTGGGTACTGCGGCAGGCCCGCACCCTTTCCCCACTATAGTCCGCGATTTCCAAAGAATGATTGGCGAAGAAGCCAAGACGCAAATTCTTCAAGCTGAAGGTAAGTTGCCTGATGCGGTAATTGCTTGTGTTGGCGGCGGCTCAAATGCCATCGGTATGTTTGCCGATTTTATCGACGAGCCAAATGTGAAATTAATTGGCGTTGAGCCAGGGGGCATGGGCATTAATACCCATCAACACGGCGCGGCACTGAGCACTGGTAGCTATGGGATTTTACACGGCGCCTATACCGCCATTATGCAAACCCCAGAGGGCCAGATTGAAGAGTCTTACTCCATCTCTGCTGGTTTAGATTACCCAGCAGTGGGCCCACAGCATACCTTCTTGCAGCAAAGTGGTCGTGCCGAGTACGTTGCGATTAATGATGATGAAGCCTTAGCCGCTTTTCAGCTGTTAGCTAAAGCCGAAGGCATTATCCCGGCGCTAGAAAGCTCACACGCGGTAGCCTATGCCCTCAAACTGGCCGCAGCCGCTACCACACCACAAGTATTACTGATTAACTTATCCGGCCGCGGCGATAAAGATTTAAGCCATGTGCATAGCGTGTTAGCCGCACAAGCACAGCAACAGGCCGAACCAGCAACGACAGCGGGAGCCGTATAATGCAGCGTTATCAACAGATGTTTAGTCGTTTAGCCACGGAAGGACGCGGCGCCTTTGTGCCTTTTGTGACCTTGGGCGATCCTAACCCAGAGCTCTCCTTTGAGATTATCAAAGCGCTGATTGATGGCGGTGCCGATGCTTTAGAGTTGGGTATTCCCTTTTCAGATCCGATCGCCGATGGCCCAACCATTCAAAATGCCAATATTCGGGCGCTGGCTGCTGGGGTAACGCCGGCGATGAGCTTTGCGCTGATTAAAAAAATCCGCGCCTATGCCGCCGATATCCCGATTGGTTTATTGCTCTACTCCAACTTGGTCATGGCCAAAGGTGTCGAGGGTTTTTATGCCGTGGCCGCTGAAGCTGGTGTTGACTCGGTACTGATTGCCGATGTGCCACTGCACGAAAGCAAAATGTTTCGCCAGGCCGCCATGGCGCACAATATTGCCCCTATTTACATTGTGCCGCCAAATGTTGATGACGATGATCTGCGGGCTATTGCGTCTTACGGTCGTGGTTATACCTATTTATTAAGCCGCGCCGGTGTGACGGGTGCCGAAACCAAAGCAGCGATGCCAACGGCAGAGCTAATTAATCGCATCCGGCAATATAACCCAGCACCACCACTATTAGGGTTTGGTATTTCCAGCCCAGATCAAGTGCGTGATGCCATTGCCAACGGTGCTGCCGGCGCCATTAGTGGCTCAGCTATTGTTAAGTTAATCGAGCAACACCTGCATGAGCCTGCGGTCTTGCTGCCGGCCTTACAAAACTTTGCCCAAGCCATGAAAGCCGCCACCTAGCATTTATCCACCCGTCTCCGGTACCGGCCTTACCAGTTTATCCACAGGTCTCCGGTACCGGCATGACCTCTGAGCTCCGGCCGGTACCGGAGTCGTGTGGATAAGTTTGCAAAATATCTGTGATATTAGAAACAATTCTTGTTTGCCATTCGGTATAATAGCCCCACGATAAACCAATGAAGATTTTTTATGCATATTCAAGAAAACAGCGTAGTGCAATTTCATTACACCCTTAGCGAAAATGGCACTGAGCTGGAAAGCTCACGTAAAGGCTCGCCTTTACTTTACTTACATGGCCATAATCAGATGTTTCCGAAGGTAGAAGCCGAGTTAACCGGTAAAGCGGTTGGCGATAAGCTGCAATTGACCCTTGCACCAGCCGATGCTTATGGTGAGCGTCAAGACGATGCCATTCAAAGCGTTCAAGTAAAACATTTACAAGGCGCGAAAAAATGGAAACCCGGCATGGTTGCTTGGTTAAGAACCGAGCAAGGCGAGCGCCAAGTTACAGTAGTGAAAGTGGGTATGTTTAAAGCAGATGTGGATACCAATCATCCACTGGCAGGTAAAACCGTTACCTTTGATCTTGAAGTCATCAACATCCGCGAAGCCACTGCTGACGAAATTGCCCATGGTCATGCCCATGGTGAAGGTGGTCATAACCACTAATCTGCATAAACACCTTACTTATCCACATGACTCCGGTACCGGTCTGAGCTCAGAGCTCTGGCCGGTACCGGAGACCGGTGGATAAGTTGGGGTGGATTAGGGGGTAAGACGTAGCAGTTGACCGTTAGGGCCATCAGTCAGCAGGTAGATTGCACCGTCAGGTCCAGTTCGTACATCGCGAAACCGGCTACCCTGCTCCTTCAATAGCACTTCTTCTGCCGCTACGCGACCATTCTCCATAGTCAGTCGATGTAACGCCTTGCCTGCAAGCGCACTGACTAAGATACTACCTTGCCATCCCTCAAATAAATTACCACGATAGATAGCCATGCCCGCCGGAGCGATGGACGGGGTCCAAACATACAGCGGCGCTTGCATACCAGCATATTCTGTAAAAGGCGAAATGCGTGCGCCCGTGTAATCAATGCCATAAGTCGCAACAGGCCAGCCATAGTTAACGCCGGCTTGCAGCAGGTTTAGCTCGTCCCCGCCTCTTGGTCCATGTTCGTGACTAAACACCTGCTGAGTCACCGCATCGAATACAATGCCCTGCACGTTGCGATGGCCTAACGTGAACAGTTCAGGCGCAATACCGCTCTGTCCGAAAAAAGGATTATCTGGCGGCGCTTTACCGTCTTCCGTTAGCCGCACGATTTTACCAAGATGATTGGCTTTATCTTGCGCCTGCTCACGATAATCAAAACCATCACCCAGTGTGAGTAACAAACTATTATCTGGCAGCAAGGCGATACGACCACCGTAATGTGCGGCACCTTGCCGATCGGGTTGTGCATGAAAGATTGGCCGAATCGTGCTTAAGCCCTGCTCGCTCCAAATGGCACTGGCTAAACAGGTGCTATTAGCCTGTAACTTACCGCATGCATAACTGAGGAACAGTTTACCCGTTTGCGCAAAATCCGCGGCCAGATGAATATCTAATAAACCGCCCTGCGCGGCGACAAACAAATTAGGTAGCTCGACCTGCACTCGACTGAGCAAGCCGCCTTGCGCCGACAGGTGTACCAATTGTCCCGTTCTTTCAGTGACTAAAAAGCCGCCATCAGGCAAAAACGCGACACTCCAAGGAAAGTCTAAATCTGTCGCGACTTTTTCTATCTGCGGCGTCTGCGCAGCATAAAGCGGTAAGCTTAAACTTAGAGCGAATACTAGGGCGCGCATCATAAGGTTCTCCGCTGGTAAGCCATAAAGTAAAACAACATAACCGCTGTCCCACTACAACTGATTAAAAGTAACGTGCCAATAGTGCTACGATTAAGTGCAATCAAAGTTGGCATAGGCACAAAATGGTTGATTAGCAGCAAAGCCAGCCAAGTCGCTAACACTGTAACGCCAAAACTGGCCGGCAATAATGAGAGTTTGATTAAACGTCTCAAAAAGCGGGTTGCTAATAGGCTAAGCAGCATAATAGGCAAAAAAATAACGGCGAGAATTGGCATAAAATTAACTAAATCAAAGCCAATAGTACTCAACCATAAACTGACAGGCACAGCACCAACTAGATTGGCAATAGCAAACAGATTAAAGATGCTTTGCAGCACAGAACCTAATATCGCTGCCGCTAACACTGCCAAGACAAACCACAATATTGTTTTCAATTTTGCTCCAGCTTTCCGGGTTATTCACTTTCAAAATAAAATGTTGTTGAGCTTGCATAGCAACCTTGTTTCACCGAGTATTACGTTAGGGCATTTGCTTTAGAAACTCAACTTTATCTCTTACAGGTAATATTTTTACGTCTTTGAAACTGCTAAGATCAGTCAACTAACAGATCTGATGCTAACCCGCCGCCGTAAGGCCACTTTTTAAAATAAAGAGAGTAAAAACGACTATGGGTTTTATCAACACCAAAGATTTTAGCCACGCTCAAGCCGATAAAATTGGCGTCTTACTGACCAATCTTGGTACCCCCGATGAACCAACTCCAAAAGCTTTAAAACGCTATTTGAAACAGTTTTTATCTGATCCTCGGGTGGTGGAAGTGCCACGCTTGTTATGGTGGTGCATTCTAAATGGAGTGATCTTAAATATCCGGCCACGTCGCTCTGCGAAAGCCTATGCGACGGTGTTTACCGAGCAAGGTTCGCCATTGATGTTTCATACCGTGCAGCAAACCCAAGCCGTGCAAGCAGCACTAAAAGAGGCTGGCCACGAAAATATCGTGGTAGACTTCGCCATGCGCTACGGTAACCCAAGCTTTGCCAGTGCCATCGAGCGTTTAATGGCTCAGGGCGTTCGCAAGTTGCTGGTATTGCCTTTATACCCACAATATTCTGCATCCACCACGGCCTCGAGCTTTGACGAATTAGCCCGAGATTTTATGCAGCGTCGCTGGATACCCGATTTCCGGTTTATTAGCCATTATCATGATTACCCTGCTTATATTACCGCCTGTGCTAATCGGATCCGCGAGCATTGGCAAGTGCACGGCCAGGCCGATAAATTGTTGTTTTCTTTCCATGGTATTCCAAAACGGTATTTACTCAATGGCGATCCCTATCATTGCGAATGCTACAAAACCTCGCGCTTAATTGCCGAGCAATTAGGTTTAAGTAAAACGCAATACCTGACGACCTTTCAATCACGTTTTGGTCGGGAAGAATGGTTAAAACCTTATACTGATGAAACCTTAAAAGCCCTTCCCAGCCAAGGGGTAAAAAGCGTACAAGTTTTTTGTCCAGGGTTTTCTGCCGACTGTTTAGAAACCATTGAGGAAATTGGTGAAGAAAATAAAGAATACTTTGAACATGCCGGCGGCGAGCGTTATGAATATATCAGTGCGCTAAATGATCGCGCAGATCATATCGCAGCACTTTGTCAGTTAATCACTGATAATCTGCAAGGCTGGCAAGTCTCTGCAGATCCAGAGCGTTTAGCGCGTGCCAAGACACTAAACTCACAGGAAGTGAAATAAGCTTGATTTATGTCTAATGAAAGAAAAGTAGAACCCTACATTGGTGAGCCTTCAGGTGAAGCGCCACCGCTTGCCCCTCGACGCCGTTTTGATAACATCCGAGAGACGCGGAAAGAGGTAAAATCGCCAAGAGTACGCAACTGGAAGCCACTCAAATGGTTACTTTGGTTGCTGCTCTTGGTATGTGTAGCAGGGCTTCTTTACCAAGAGCTACGCACTAGTTATCTGCAAGCCAGAGTGTTTCACTGGTTAGCGTCGCAATTAACCTTTCAACTTGGCGAAGGGCCAGCACCTGCTGGATCTAAGCCGGTTTATCCCGAAGCAGGCCCCTTTGACCAACGCGCCGGCTATGATCATATCGCAACATGGCTACCCAAGCTGAATCAGCATGGCTTTAGTATCACCGAGCAAAGTCGCTTTTCTCCTGCGCTACAACACTATGCTAACTGGGGGTTTTACCCACCTTATGCTGAAAAAACGCAATGGGGCTTAGCGGTTTTTGATTGTCGTCAACAAAGCCTATTTAGTTTTCAAAGCCCAGCAGTGCAATTTTCGCAGTTTTCTGAAATCGCGCCCCTAATGCTGCGTACCTTATTGTTTATTGAAAACCGTAACTTGTTTCAACATGCACCACTGACTAACCCGGCTATTGAATGGACGCGGTTAGCGGCAGCGATCGTTGGACAAGTTAAACAGTTGCTTGGTCAAGATGTTGCTGCTGCAGGTGGCAGTACATTGGCCACGCAAATCGAAAAATATCGGCACTCCCCGCAAGGCTTTACTTCTGGTTTTAGCGATAAATTCCGACAAATGTTATCGGCTACCGTACGAGCCTATCAACCCGGTTTAGAAACGCTGGAAAGACGAAAACAAATCGCTTTAGACTATATCAATACCGTGCCGTTAGCTGCGACACCGCAAACGGGCGAAGTACATGGCATAGCAGATGGCCTCGCGGCCTGGTTTGGTTCTGATGCTAAACAGGTAAATCAGCTATTACAAGCTAACAACCCAGCGGCAGAGCACGGTCAAGCGTTGCGTCAGGTGTTAGCTTTATTCATTGCACAGCGCCGCCCGAGTTTTTATTTATTACAAGGTCGAGTGGAGCTAGAACAGTTAGTTGATAGCCATCTGCGTTTACTGCGCCAATTTGGCATTATCAATCAAGCTTGGTTTGACGTTACCAGCAATCAAAAGCTGCAGTTTCAGCAAGCCACTCGGCCTGCACCACGAAAATTAGACAAGACGGCGTTATTGGTTCGCAACCGCGTAGCCGCGTTATTAGATCGTAGTTTATACCAAACAGACAGATTAGATCTGACAGTGCAAACCACACTTAACTTGCCATTACAAACCAAAATAAACCAGTACTTAAATCAGCTGGAGAGACAACCTTACGCCAGCAATGCCGGAATTATTGGCGCTCGGTTGCTTCGTGAAGATCAGATCCAAGGCGTTAAATACAGTTTTACTTTATATGAAAGCACGCCAACGGGTAATAAATTACGGGTACAAACGGATAATCATGCCGATCAGCCGTTTGATCTTAACGAAGGCAGTAAGTTAGAGCTGGGCTCTACGGCAAAACTCCGTATGCTCACAACGTACTTAGAGATGGTGGCAGAACTGCATCAGCTTTATGCTGAAGAGTCAGCAGCTGACTTAGCATTTTTAGAGATCGCCCCTCAGGATCAGCTAAGTCAGTGGGCAGTCAATTTTTTAATCGCTAACCCAGGTGTTAGCTTAATCACTATGCTAAATGCCGCTTTAGATCGTGAGTTTTCCGCAGATCCCCGCACCAGCTTTTTCACTGGCGGCGGCTTACATACCTTTAGCAATTTCCGTCGCGAAGAAGACAAAATGACGCCAACCTTGCGTCAATCGTTAAATGAATCAATTAACCTGCCCTTCGTAAGACTGACCCAAGAAATTGTGCAATACAGTATTCATCATGGCGAAACCAGCAGTTACCAGCTGTTGAAAAATGATAATGACCCACGGCGGGAGCAGTATTTACGTCGTTTTGCGGATCATGAAGGCGTTACCTTTTTGCAACGCTTTTGGCGCAAATACCATAAATTGAGTACAGAGCAGCGCTTGGAAGTATTTTTAAGTGGGTTACGGCAAACGCCAGATCGTTTAAGTGCGGGTTATCGCTTTATCAATCCAGAACAAAGCGAAGCAGACTTTATTGCTTTTATGCAACAGCGTTTTAGCGACAACCCACTTAGCGCAGCGCAATGGCGGCAACTTTATCAAAAATATGCGCCAGCAGAATTTAGCTTGCCGGATCAAGCCTATTTAGCGAGGAGTCATCCGTTAGAACTGTGGTTATTGGCCTATCTACAGCAAACCGCCACACCCAGCTTGTCGGAAGCCATTTCGCTAAGTGCCGATGTGCGCCAACAAGCCTATCAATGGCTATTCCGCACGCAATCACGTAGTGCGCGCGATAACCGTATCCGCACCATGCTGGAAATAGAAGCTTTTTGGGATATCCATCAGCGTTGGCAACGCCTGGGCTACCCTTTTGATTTCCTAGTGCCTTCGCTCGCTACCGCTTTGGGCAGCTCTGGCGATCGGCCAGCCGCCTTAGCCGAACTCTTAGGTATTATTCAAAATGGCGGTAGACGCTTGCCGATGTTCCGCGTTGAATCGTTACATTTTGCTGAAAATACGCCTTATGCCACTAGGCTAAGCCGCACCCAAGTTCAAACCGAGCGCGTGATGGCCCCTGAGGTCGCGCAAGTACTGCGCGAGAGTCTAGCTGGCGTGGTACAGCAGGGAACGGGTAGACGTTTACTGGCGCATTACAGCTTAGCACAGTTACCTGATATCAGTTTAATTGGTGGTAAAACCGGCACGGGTGATAACCGGATTAGTACCGTCAACAGCCGCGGCGAAACCGTACAATCCCGAGCGTTAAATCGCACGGCAACCTTTGCTTTTTACTTTAGCGATAAGTACTTTGGGGTGATTAGCGTCTATTTACCTGGCAATGCGGCGGAAGAGTATTTCTTTACCTCTGCCTTACCTTTGCAAGTATTAAATGGCATGGCACCGCTGTTGATGCCCTTGCTAAAACAACAAGATACCTGCCCTCTGTAACCCTTAATTAGGCCGCAGCAATAACTTGGTTGCGGCCATTATTTTTAGCTTGATACAGAGCCATGTCGGCGCGATGTAACCACTGCTCCCAGTCTTCATTATCTTGCAAAACTGCAATACCGGCCGATAGGGTAACCGCTTTACCATCGGGTAGACGCAACTTTTGTTCAACGCCAAGACGAATTTTTTCAGCCAGTGCGAGCAAATGTTGAGGTTCAATTTCACGTAACAAGACTAAAAACTCTTCACCACCATACCGAAATACCTGATCGGTTTGCCTGATCATGCCAGAAATAATGGGAACCAGCTGAATTAACGTTTGATCACCGACTTTATGACCATAGCCATCGTTGATTTGTTTGAAAAAATCTAAATCAAACAAAATTATTGCAAAACGCCGGTCTAACTTTCGTTTTAACAAAACAGCTTGTTCCAGTTCTTGATTTAAAGTGTGTCGATTGCCTGCACCAGTCAAACTATCAATACTGGCCAATTTTTTTAGCTCAAAGCGTTGCCGTTGTGTGCGATAGGCAAACACATACGCAAAAAAGCTACTCATAAAGGCGGTAACCAAAAAAGAGGTCATTTGAAAACGATTTGCAAAAATTATTGTAGGCCAGAGCAAATCAATCAGCGCCAATGCAAGTAAAAGCAGAGAAGAAAAAATCACAGCGCGAGTGGCCGATACCAGGAAAAAAATAAAGACCAGTAACGGATAGATCCAAACCAGGCCGTTTATATCAAGACTGATACACACTATCACGGCACCAATACAAAAAATCAGCGCCAAAAACTGCCCAGATTTAACCGTGTCGCCGGTTCGCCAAGAATAAAACACGGCTCCAATGGCTGATAACACGATCACAAGATCAACTGTACCTACTACCCAATCACCAGCATAAAATCGGAAAATCGCATAGGGTGTAACACAGGCAAAAATCAGGAGGCCAACAAGTGTGATCATTGCCAGATAAAAATCTTGCTGTAACCTTGATTTTACAAGCTCTACGAGGTTGGTACAGTTAAACAAGAACGACCCTTTTAAAAACTGGTGTTATTAGCCCACTATAAAGTCAAATCATTCTTAAAGGCAACAGTTGCTGCTTATGCTGAGCAATACTGCCAACTCTGTAGCATTTTAGAGATAACTGTTTTATTTACTGTTTACAAAAGCAGCAACTAACTGCGAAAAATGTGAAATAGCATAATCAGACTGCTCAAGGTAAAGATCGTTTTCGCCATTCAGGTATAAACAAGAAGCAGCACCCGCATTAGCGGCAACTTGTAAATCAAACAGATAATCGCCAACATATAACATTTGCTCGCAAGGTACCGCTAATTTATTGGCAATCAGTAATAACCCTTCTGGATCAGGTTTAGCAGCACAATCTTCTCTAGTCAGCACCAACGAAATGGGGATTTGTAAACGCTCTACCATCAGCGTAGTCGCTTCTCGCATATTACGGGTCAAAATCGCCAACGGATAGTTTTGCTCATACAGGTATTGCACACACTCTGCAGCCCCCGGCATCCAACTGGCAGCTCTTGCGCCAGCCAACTCATGCGCACGAATAATAGCATTGGCTCGCTCAGCTTCTGCAGTCGCATCCAGCTGCGCCAGTTTTTCTAATAAGGGTGTGCCTCTGGGCCAACCAATGTCATCGCAAATCGCGGCAAAATCTAATCTGGAATCAACCAAGGTTCCGTCTAAATCAAAGGCTATCGCATTAATATGCGTAAGGTTCATTACTGCTCCTGTTTATCTTTATCATATCGAGGGTTTTATACGTAAAAACTCCCGCTGGCGGTTGCTATAAAAGCGCGGTTTTCGCTAGACTAGCCCACCTAAATTTTTTATTGCTAGCTTAACAGGATTTCATTATGGGTGCTCAGTGGAAAAACAAGCATAAAATGGATGCCGCCAATGCCAGAGGCCGCATTTTTACTAAACTTGCTAAAGAGATTATGGTTGCCGCGCGCAATGGCGCAGATCCTGCCATGAACGCCAAATTGCGCTCAGCCATCGAAGTAGCGAAAAAAGCTTCTATGCCTAAAGATACGCTGGAACGAGCCATTAAAAAAGGCGCAGGCTTACTCGATGGCCCTGTAAACTACGAAACGGTGGTATATGAAGGTTTTGCACCGCATCAGGTACCGGTAATAGTGGAATGTTTAACGGATAACAAAAATCGCAGTGCACAAAGTATGCGTTTATTGTTCCGCAAAGGTCAATTAGGCAGCTCAGGCTCAGTATCTTGGGACTTTAAACACCTTGGTCAAATTGAAGCGGTAGCCACGAGTGCCGATGCAGATTTAGAACTGGCTGCCATTGAAGCCGGCGCCCAAGATTTTGAACAAGGCGAAGACGGTGAAGTCATTTTCTTAACGGAAAGCACCGACTTAGATGCCGTAGCCAAAGCGTTACCCGATTTTGGTTTTGAAGTGCACTCAGCAAAATTAGTTTATCGCGCAAACAACCCTGTTAGTTTAGATGAAGCAGCTCAAGCAGAAGTTGAAGCCTTCTTAGATGCAATTGATAACGATGATGACGTGCAAAACGTCTATGTTGGTCTAGCCTAACGACCTTACGGGCAGCTGTACCTAGGTGAGATAACCCCATCCAACCTCAGATACGGCTGCCATAGCAAAGAATTCCACTTAAGCTATATGCTGCAACGCAACTGTGTCCAATTTCTATACCTTGCCAAAAATAAGCTGCCAGAAACTAAAGCGGCGCTTTTTGTGATACTGCTTTTTTAACGCGTCTACCTGCTTTAGATGCTGCTGTAATTTAGCCATATCATCATTCGCTACCGCTTGCTTCGCCAACACTAACTCGGCTAACACTTTATCAAGCCCTTCATTGAACACCGCGGCTTTGTCAGATGGCATAGGGGCCATTTTTGCTTGTTGAGTTAAGCCATGCAACTTTTCCAAAAACGGCAACGCTTCTGCCGTGGTACTGGCCTCAGTGGCTTGACGAAATGCAAAACCCATCGTTTTCATGGTTGTTTCTAGTTTAACAGGCTGACTTGCCATAGCTGACGTCAGACCGACACAAAACAATGTAGCTAACACAGTGACCTTAACCATAATTTCCTCATCTTGGGTAATTAGTGTGCCATTATAACCCAATCTTCTCTGGGGTGTGTTGACCTTTGCTATGCAAATAACCGAAAACGCCTCGTTATAAATAAGCTTTTGTAAAAGACGCTTTTGATTGCTGTAAATATTCTCTTGCTTTTCGAGCATGATTTTCCCATGCCTCACGATCGGCTTTTTCAGTAAAGGGATTTTGTTCCGCTGCGATAGAGCGCTCAAATCGCTCATAGTAAGTCAACATTGCCGAGGTGATCTGGTTAAAACCATCTTTATAACTTTGCATCGCGTCTAACAACTCAGAGGTTTTTAGCACAAAACGGATTAACTCCGTATTATTGCCATCGTTTAGATAACTCCCTGCTTTTAAGCTAATATTACCCGCAACCGCTTCAATAAGTTGTTGTCTAACGTTTTCATCTTTACTCAATACCCGACTTATATTTTCTTTAGAACCGGCAATATTGGCATGCAGCAAGCTGTCTCTTAGATGCTTTTCTAACTCTCGCCGATAGCTATCAATGGTCAGTAAAATTTGCGCTAAGTCACTCTCTAATTGGCTCACTTGCTGCAGTTCACGCTCTAACTCATTTAAAAAGCGTTCGGCATCTTGATAGATCTTTAAGCCATTGGCTTCAGCAAACTTTCTATCGGCACGGCTTAACCCCGCATTTTGGTAGCTAGAACGATCAAAGCTCATCGCCAAAAAAGATTTAAACGGCTCAGCAAACGCAGCATAAGTACCTGCACTAACCACATTAAGCGTTGCGGTAACTAAATCGCCGAAGGGTTTGATCATCGAATTTAAACGCGCTTGCTGTAATTTGGAACTGACGCGTTTCGTGTCACTGATAATGTTACGAAAGCTGGCATAAGCCATAGGATTAGACATCTTATTGCGCTCAGAGCTCGCTAAGACCAAAGAAATCCCAGAATGTAACGCATTGGCATAGTCCAGATATTGTCGCTGAATCTCAAGCTGGGCAGCATAATTAGTACCAAGCGTGCGAAATGATTCCGCTTGCAATGCAATATTTTGATCACGACGTAATTTGTCTAAAATGCCGCTAATGATACGCTGCTCATTTTTATGCAACGCTGTCCCCAGCAATATCCGCTCAATATGCAGATCATCGATTTGCACAAAACCATGCAGAGCTTCGATGTCTAAGCGTAAAAATTTACGGCCGGGATCATCAATTGAAATACGGTGCGCTTTATAGCCTGAGCTTCCTAACGGCTGCTCGATCAAGGCCACAGGTTGCCAAGTACTGTCTAACGCATTGCTATCAGACACTAAAACTTGTATACGATAGCTTGTCTGCTCCGATTCCGGCAACACCCACAACTCTAGCAAGCCTTGCTCAGTTAAAGCAGCGCGACTAAACAAACTCGAGTTACCTTGAGCACAACGTAACGCCCCCTCACCGCTTCGAACAAGTTCGGACGTTAACTGACAATCCCCCAATTGCCGCCACTGCGTTAAGCCACCTTGCTCAAAATCACTACTAAAGACTGTACTGACCGGCTTAGCAAAAACGGGCGCAGCCAACATAAAACCGCATAAGATCGCAATATGACGCATGGATAACCTCGAAATACTGGCAACACAGTCTAAAACAGACAAACCAGCAGTTAGCGCTTATAGTAGCAATAGCCTCTAACCGCAGCAATTAGCCATTGCAGATAAACAACCTTAGAAAA
The DNA here is from genome assembly GCF_049390205.1 of Alishewanella sp. d11. Lineage (GTDB taxonomy): Bacteria > Pseudomonadota > Gammaproteobacteria > Enterobacterales > Alteromonadaceae > Alishewanella. The sequence continues at coordinate 303,590 of NZ_CP186547.1, forward strand.
GATTACTGAAAAAATCGCTTGACACGCTACGATGAATAAGACACTTTAAAATGCAAATGAATTCTTAATCCCTTTCAAATTTACGGAGGACGGTATGCAAAAATGCGCTTTTAATCGCCATAGCTACTACTGTTCACCGTTTTATCTCTCCGAATGGTTCAATAATTAGTTTTTCTCTGCGTCGAGCAGAGGTCGTTTCATCCCATTGATATTCTGAACTTGTCAAAGCGGCGCTGCTTTGTCTTGGCCAATATGTCAATTATGTGCATCTTTGTTTCGGCGCAGCTCCTTTTTTAACCAGATTGCCTTTAAAGGCAACACTTTAGATTATCCAGAGGAATGTGTATGAAACATCAAACAGTTAAAAAGCTGTCTAAACTCGGTTTGGCCATAACCTTCGCCTTATCTGGTCAAGCACTTGCCCAAAATACCAATGAGCCTGTTGCCGAAGAGCAGCAAATTGAAAAAATTGAAGTCACAGGTTCTCGTCTTAAAGGCGTCGACATGGAAGGAGCCAACCCCCTTCAAGTTTTTAGTCGCGATGACTTAACGCGGCGTGGTTATGACAGTATCAGCAGCTTTTTGCGTGATCTACCGCAAGCCAGCGCAGGAACCTTTAACGAAATTGGTGGCACTTCAGGCAATGAGGGTGCGCCAGCAGGTTCAGCAGGCGTGAGTTTACGCGGTCTAGGCAGCAGCTCTACGCTCGTTCTGGTAAATGGCCGCCGTGTGGCGGTAGACTCCTTTAGCAACGGTGCTGATACCTTTGTTAACGTTAATGCCATTCCTATGTCTGCGATAGAACGCGTAGAAGTGCTAACCGACGGTGCCTCATCGGTTTATGGCTCAGATGCTATCGCAGGGGTTATAAACTTTATTTTACGTAAAGATGTAGAAGGCCATGAAGTATCGCTGATGTATGGTGACGATACCTCAAGCCATGATTTTAGTCGTAAAAATCTGACTTATGTCGGCGGCTTTGCTACAGCCAACAGCAATACCACTGTGGTGATTGATTATTTTGATCGTAATGCCCTGTTCAATAAAGACCGTGATGTTGAAGTAACTTTTAAATCCAATACCCGGGTAACTATTGATGGCGTTGATCATCCAGAGCCATGGTGTGGCAATGACACCAGTAATAACAAAACGCGCTGTAGCTACGACTATGTAATTCAGCGGGCCATTCAGCCGGAAACGAAGAACTTTGGTACCACCATTAATCATTATTATGATTTAGGGGATAACAAAGAGTTCTTTGCCGAAGCCATGTATCAACGCAATACCGGTTTCACTTACGATGCACCGGCAGGCTTAGATATTACCGTGCCGGGCAACGCCGACTTTGTGCCAGCTTGGGCCAGAGAGTTAAATGCTGCCGATGGAAACCCAGATAATACTATTCGCTTGCGCACCCGTTTTCCGGAGCGGCGTAGCCAGTCTTTTGAAGCAGAAGCTTATCGCGCCTTGGCCGGTTTACGCGGCGAGTTGGGTAACTGGGGTTACGAGACCGCCGTAAGTTATGGCAAATCTGAAAATGAAATCCGCCATGTTTCAGGGTATTTCTCACGCGCTAAAGTACGCGAAGCGGTCAATAATGGCAGTTTTAACCCCTTTAATTTAGGTAGAGATACGCCGCAAGATGTGATTACTGGCATGCGGGACGAAGCACCTCGGGTGGGTGACTCTTCGGTTTTCTCAGCAGACTTTAGCTTTAATGGCGAACTATTTGCGATGCCTGCAGGCGCAGTGCAATCAGTATTTGGTGGTGAATATCGTCGTGAAGAAACCTCAGATACACCATCGGCCTCAGCGGCGGCAGATGAGGTGTATTCCTTGGGAGCCAGTGATGCTGCAGCAAGCCGTAATCAATTCGCGCTCTATTCTGAATTTAACGTCCCCCTTACCGAACAACTGGATGCCATTGTCGCTTTGCGGTACGACAGTTACAGCGATTTTGGCAGTGACATCAACCCTAAGCTCTCCTTACGTTATCGTGCAACAGATAATCTCATTCTACGTGCTTCAGCCAGTACGGGCTTTCGTGCACCATCACTTTCGCAAATTGGCGCAGGTAAGTCATTGGGCTTTAACTATATCAGCTGTTTACCTGGCCAGCCGTTCCTGTCTTTTTGTGGTACTCAGACGGTTGAAGTTGGCTATGATGAAGAACGTGTTGGTAACAAAGCGCTAGATGCTGAAAAATCACGAGCATTGAACATCGGTATTTCATGGAACCTAACCGATAATCTGCAATTGACCGCGGATTACTGGCGTTATCGCCATACCGATATTGTGGATTACGATTCAATTACGACACTTCGCGGTTGTTTAAATGGTGATGCGCCAGTAACTAATAGCGTGACGGCATTGGGTGATGCTTTTGGCTGTGTCGTAGTGAATAACGAATTAGTGTTTTTACGTACTGGCTTTTACAATATCGGCAGTCAAGAAACTGATGGTATCGATGTTAACCTAAATTACAGCCTAGATACTGATTTTGGTCGCTTTAAGTTCTACGCAACAGGTACCAAAACCTTTAGCTATGAGCGTCAATTAACGCCTGATTCAGCAAAAGAAGATTTATTAGGCCGTTTATCAGGTGCTAATGAAATAGCTCGGCCCGATCTTGTTGCCGATCTAGGTGCAGATTGGCGTAATGGTGATTGGTCTGCCAGCTTGTCCGCACATTACATTAGCGAGCTAGGCGATGGCGACTTCCGTTTTGGTGGCAATGAAACCGTTAAAGCCTGGACTACCCTGAGTGGTAGCCTGAGTTACGACATTAGCGATGCACAATCGCTCAGTTTGGCAGTACGTAACTTAACTGACAAAGCCCCTCCTTATGCGTCTTCCCCTACCGATGGCTATGCCAGCGCAGTACATGATTGGGTCGGACGCTTATGGACCTTGCGATATACCATTAACTTCTAAACTGTTCCTGGACAGGGCAATAGTAGCAAATGTTGCGCTATTGCCCTTTTTTATTGGCAGCAGCTTGTTGATAATCTTGCCACGTTAAATATAACCGCAAATCCAGTTCTAACTGATGATAGTCTGGTTCCATATATTGACACAGTTTGTAAAAGGCTTTGTTATGCTCTTTCTCTTTGAAATGCGCCAATTCGTGAACCACAAGCATCCTTAATAGTGGCAATGGCAACTGTTTCAACTGGCTACAAATGCGAATTTCATTCTTACTTTTCAGCTTACCGCCCTGCACTCTACTAACCTGACTGTGTGTGCCCAAAGCGTTATGTATAATGTGAATTTTGGGATCAAACACAGCTTTACTCAAGGGTTCACTGCTTTTTAAGAATTGCCGCTTCAGCGCGGTGGTGTATTCATAAAGACTTTTATCGGTTTGAATGCTATGACTTGGTTCAGGGTAACGCTTGGCGAGCACTGTACCCAGCTGATCGGCGACTAACAGTGCCATCACTTGCTGTTGCAGACTGTCGGGATAGCTGCGTAAATAGGGTAAATTTGCCATAAGATCTTATCAGGTTAGCTATAACATTCGTTTTAAATTAATTAACCAAGCAGCATCCACAATGCCACACCAAACATTAAACTGGCACCAATACGATTTAAATACTGCAGCCGATTCGCTCTGGTTAAAAACACCGCCAAGGCTTTGCCGCCGCCGGCGTACAATAACATTGATAAAAACTCCAATAACAAAATAATAGAAATCAGCACCAGCAATTGCGGCCAAAAAGCCAACTGGCTGTCGATAAAGGGCGGTAATAATGCCATATGAAATGCCCAACCTTTTGGATTAGACACCGCGGTAATAAAGCCTTGGCTAAACAAAGTCCGTCGGGGTAAAAATGCGGGTAGCATCCCTAGTTGTGGTACTGCCAACTTACCCTTTGCTCGCCACATTTGCAGACCAATATAAGCGAGGTAACCGGCACCAACTAGCTTAAACCACTGGAAAACGGTGGGAAACTGCAGCATCAAGGCAGCTACACCCAGCACAGCAAGCATCGCGACTAAGCCAACACCCAGCATCTCGCCCCACATCATCCAAAAGGTGCGACGCACGCCTTGGCTCATACCTAGCGTCATGGCTAAGGTCATACACATACCGGGAGTAATAGACACAAACAAAAAAGTAGGAATAAAGGCGCCCAACAACGTGAGATTTACCATAGCCACCTCGGTAATAAAGTTGCGCTATTGTCGTCATTTAAGGCGGCGGCGACAAGGGATTGTTTTATAGCTTAGGGTTCGAACCAAATCCTCTGTCTCTGCCGCGTTAAAACAAAAGGCCCACGCTTTTGGCGTTGCGGTGGGTTAGGGATTGTTTCGGGCATCCTGCCCTCAACCCCTTCGGGGCCGCACTAAAGTGCGTCCCAACTTGTTCCTGACAAGTTGGTCGAACCGCAGGGTTCGAACCAAATCCTCTGTCTCTGCCGCGTTAAAACAAAAGGCCCACGCTTTTGGCGTGGGCCTTTTGTTTTAATTTGGCGGAGAGAGAGGCCTCCGAATCTGAACGCAACGCACTGTTTTTTATATGCTTTTTCTAAAAAAGCGTCTATTTTCCGTTTTGCTACCCAAAATTTCATGCTTTTGGTTCGAAGCACAAAGAGGATATCAAAGAGGCCACTCAGAGACAATGGGTATCATTATTAATTACCCATAGCCTCTATGAAGAACCTTAGTTTTACCAATTTTCCTTGAAGCATTTTAACAGCTGCAGCAAAGTTTCTTGTGTCTTTACCACTTCGGCTCTGGGTAACCCAAACTGCTACCCATCTGCTTTCTAAAACCAGCAAAACGCTACCTGACTATAGCGATTAAAAAGTACCGCACGATGTAGACTTACACACCACTCACTAATCTGCGTTTTTTGCAACTACGCAAAACGCAACACTTATGAATATTAATCAAGATCTTGCCCACAAAAAATCACACCGTAAGTTGTAAACATATTATTAATTACGCTAGCAAAAATCCGTAATTATTCTAAACACTTAGTTATAAATCTCTTCTCCATTAAATGTAAACAAATTATTAGACACATTGCCAACCACTTATAGGTAGTAAAATATTTCACAATTAATCATTGACTTAAACAAAACATGCAAGCACCATTCCAACTCTAGTTAGCAGAACTAGAGCTTAATCATTTTGTGAATTACAGAGGTGCATTTGAATTTAGTTACGGTTGCATTAAACGAAATGGGAATTACTAAAGTTGAACTCATTGCAAAATTAGGTTTCAGCGATGAACAACTTTCTAAATGGAATACTGATAGTTCAATACTGCCAGATATGGTTAAAAAGAGACTACTCGAGCTTCTCGATATTGAACAGTACTATTACATAGATTGGTACGATATATCACATGAAAATGTAATCATTGAAGATTGGATCGGTCTTATAGATTCCATTATTACTTCTGCCGATTTCCCGTCGAATCTTATTGCATCAGATCCAACATTTTTTTCATGCGCTCCCCTAATTGAACTAAAAAAACTGGGCTGTGCGATTCCTGAAGTACCTTTATCAATTGATGAGTTTGAAGAAATGGAAGAGCAAGATACGCTGCCTCCATTCTACAAATTACTAGTTGCCTACATTCATGAAATGGGTTTGAGGGAGAAGTGGGTAAAAATTCATCACATCGAACCATTCTCTGCACATTTCGACTTAGAGGAGAATGAAGATTTACTAATGGAATTTGATGGCATTGAGCTTTCTAGCATTTTTCTTGCACTGCGTAGTATGGACAAAAATCTACTAAAAGCGTGTGGGTGCTCTGAATCGAAACTGAAAAAATTAATTTCAGAAACAGAAAATGAGCTTTCTATTAAGTTCGATAGAATTTTTGACATGGTTAAAAGCAAAGGTCTGACCATGAAACATGACTTGAGCTCATTTCTCAAATACAACGGTTCGGAATTACTCCCCCCAACATTCAAAAATTGGGTGAGAATAGATCAAGAATTTAACTGCGCCTCGAATACTGAACAATATCTTCGGGAGCAAAATAAGTTGATCATGAAGAAGCTTGCTGAAACGAATTCAAAACTCGATGAGTTGCTTTCGCTGCAGCAAGCAAAACTACTTATTGCTGAGCAGGTTTAATCTAAGAAACCATTTAAGATAAGATAATGACGAGCTCGTTTTTTATGAGCTCACTCTTTGAGTTAGGCTGGTCATTTTTGACCAGCCGTTCCTAGATTTAATAAATAATCTATGCTCGCTTATCTTTTACATAAACATCCAAAGCTCTGATACCAGGCGTTTTTCGCTTATCGATTTCGAAAAGCTCAGTCGCCTCATACAATTTTGTAAAAGTGGGAAATCCATATGTTCGGGCATCAAAATCAGGGTACTGACGCTTGATTAGAGCACCACAACCACCAACCTGTGCCCAACCATCAGCGTCAGCATTATCCCTAACAGAGTTTCTTAAGATATTAATTAACCGCGTATCGCAGCAGAGTTCGCGTTTGGATTTCTTACTGAGTTCAGAATTAGATTGCTTTACAGGAGCCATTTCAACTGGTTCATCAGACTCAGGAGCTCGCAACACTTCAGTATGAATAAAATCGTCGCAAGCATTACGAAATGCCAACGGAGTTTTGTATTCTCCTACGCCAAATACATATATTTGTGACTCTTTAAGGCGTGAAGCCAGCTTAGTAAAATCGCTATCACTTGATACAAGTGCAAAAGCATCAAATTTATTTGAGTACAATAAATCCATTGCATCTATGATCATTGCTGCATCTGACGAATTTTTTCCTTGAGTATATGAAAACTGCTGCACAGGATTAATCGCTAATTCATTCAGGGTATCTTTCCAATTTTTTAAATGTGCGCTACTCCAATCACCATATGCCTTTTTGACTATTATATGCCCATGCTTTGCAAGCTCTGATAACACAGCGGATAGTACAGAGTACTGCGCATTTTCAGCATCAATAAGCACTGCAATTTTTTTCTCTGAATGTAAGTCCTTCAATGATCTATTCCTTTTTAATGCTCTTTATTAAAGACTTGCAATTTCGAATCGTAAATTATCTTTGGCATACCATAACTAATTAACGTTAATGTACTTTTGACACAAGTTGGATCAAACCAATATCAGAAAGATGGTTTAATAAAGTATCTTTACCTTCTTGGAACCATCCAGACTGCGGGAATCTCAGAGTAAATTGGAAACGCCAGTAATCAATTTCTTCATCAGAGATCCTAACTGGCATCTCTCTGTGTTCATATTCAATCATCTTTGGATAAAAAGTTAACGCTCTACTTTTGAGCTTTTTAAGTGTCGGCTTGTGTGGTTTTGTCTGTATAGCAGCAATCGACATTGCATCCTTTAAAATATCTTTGATATTCGAGCCTGATTTATATAATGATGATTCAACAGCTTGGAGGTACATATCCAGTGCGCCATTCAAATCGCCGCTTAAGATCAACAATCGACCGTTTAGCCACTCAGTGTGATAACGCAGTGCTTCTTGAAGATGGAACTTCTTAACACTGTTGTCTAAATCTCTCAGTCTCTGCTTATAGTGATTAAAACTGCCCACCGGTTTAGTAGAAGTCCGTTTCAACAACTGGTGAAGTTCATTTCCCTCTACTGATAATGAATAAAGATGGTTCCGTTATCCAGGCTAATAAACGATATTGTAAGCTTCCCAGCTTTTCGCTCAACATTTGGTAAATTGAGCAATGTGCGTCCTGCAGTATGCCAGCGTTCAAGCTGCTTTCTAAACTGTACCTCATCAACTTCAATAATATCCATACCAAACCATCTTTAACACTACGTGAAATAAATGTAGACATGTTGATTTGAATTATCAATCTCTACAGCTCATTGCATAGAGGTTTGTTTGGCTCCAATAATCTGGTTGCTGAGCGACACACTGTGTTTATACTATCAAGGCGTTTTCGGCAAAAAAAATTAACTTACGAGGGGACAAATAAAGAAATTGCAACTCGGCTCATTGAGCATCAATATTAGCATTTTAGTGATATCAAGGATTTCGGCTTGCCGACTGGAATCCAATCACCTAAATATTTTTTTCTAAAATTGCGATATGCATATGTTTTAAATAAAAAAGCGGTTTGTCCAGCGCTGGACAAACCGCTTTTTACGAACTGCAAGATATTCACTGGAGGTTAAAGACGCCCTACTTATATATCAAGATAACCAACAAAAATTAACGTAAATTTTTATCCAAACCGAAATAACTTTCAGATTTATAAAGTTCTATTATCTTTGACACTTTAACGCTGCCACTATCCTTTGCTAGAAGATATTTCAAAATCGCGCTAAATGTTACAAGCAGCTCCTTGCAAATCTTATTCATTTCGTCTTGCTTGGATAACCCCCGAATTATCACCTGAGAAAAATACTTATATTTCACATTATCATCGTCAAACATACTCTGAACTAGAGTATTGCAGAAAGTATAATAAAAACTCTTTAGTTCGTCAGGTGATTCTTTTAATGAGGAGTAATTCTTAATTAGAGTTTCTAGATTTGAAACATCCTCCTCAGGTACAAAATTACGTACCCAATAGCAGTAATCAGGGTTAAAAAAAATGCTTGCAACATGCTTAGTAATTGCACTTTCATTTACAGCATCAAGATTATCAATTGAAGTTTTAAAATGTTCGTTTTTAGCAATGCCAACTGCTATCGTCAGGTTATAAATATCTTCTAATAGACAACTTATCCCTGTGATATGTTTATCATGAAAATACTCAACTTTATGCAATTGCTCATTAAATGTAGCGACAAGATCTATATTATCTTCAATCGCATCAATAACTGGTATTATTTTATATTTTTCAGAGTGCAGCATCTCGAAAAAACATTTAATAGATGCTCTTGAATCATTAAAATTTAATACTACTTCTGCAAGCCTGCCGTCTTTTTTTAGGTCTAGAGCTAAGCTTTCAGTACTAGGATTAGCATTAAAACGAACAAGATTACTTTTAACTTTCTCTGAAGTTTTTATTACTTTCTCAACGAATATTTTTGCTAAAATGTCCACAGAAAGCTGCAGCTGCGTTGCAGCTACACTCCTAGCTTGCTTGTCGAAACGTTGACTTCTCTCAGACTTAATACTCCTTTGAATTCTAAAGATAACAAAAAATAATGATCCTATAATCGTCAATGAGGTTGCAAGATCAAATCCAAGTTGAATAGGTAGCTTTATAATCTCTTCCATTTCTTCCCCTTACTAACTGCAGCAAGCACTAAATAACCCAATAATTTAGTTCAGATATTTCTTTTCTTCACTTAAAATATTGCTTGTTGAAACATACATCGATTTCTTATCTACAACAATATTTTACCTATAAATTTTGTTAATTACTTAAGCCTGAAATTCGGGTTTAACTAACGGTTTAACTGAATAATGGACTTAAAACCTAGGGTTAATTCTGGGCTCCAAACCTGACGAGTAAATAGGCTGATCGCTCTTGCTCAGTTTTAAAATCAAGTACCTTTATTAGCGCCACATCATCCAGTTCTTCGGGCGAAAGCAGATCGGCTAAGCCACTTTCATCCATAACCACGTTGTATTTACCATGATGGTTTTGTGTGTATACCGCTCCGCATTCCATGCGTTTAAACAGCTTTAAATCTGGTAGGTCAGTAATTGACTGATAAGTGTTTTCTATTGGCATTAGTATCCCTTTTATGCGCGAGCTGAACCTAAACACGTTGTAAGCTTTTTAGCATTGATGACCAATCATCCATACCCTTGCAGGTAGCAAGGCCAAATGCGTTGTTAACTGTATTGATAAGTGACATGTCATGGCAAATCACCATCTTAAGCTGTTTCTGATTTAATACCATACTGTTCGGACATTCAGTGTATGTTTTACAGGCAGATAATTTTATGCGTTAAATGCAAGCCTGTTTATCTCGTTAAATCTGTTTGGTAGTCTGAAAGCACTTGAAAAATCAGGCTAACTCATTAAGTTAAAGTAAAGAGCCTGTGGAGTTTCGGACAGGAAAATTTAAGGCATGCGAGGAGTAACAGATATGGAAATTTTATGGTTAATCCCTATGGCTGTTATGGCAGTTGGCCTAGTTATGGTTTGCAGAAAGCACCTTAAGCTGAAACAGGGCTAATTAATAAGCTATTGCGACAGAGAAGAGCAAAAACTCGTGTGGCCATGACTATGTCTTTATGGCGCTAGACTGCTTTAGATAAAGCAAGGCATTGCTATTTTGAACGCGAGTAAAAAAACGGTGGCCTGTGGCCACCGAGTGTTTAGCTTGCTTGCCGATAGTGCCAGTAATGACGGGCTGCGGCAAAATACACATCTGGCGGTAGTGCAAAAATTTGCTCAAAATCTGCGGCAAAAACTTGGCAGAATCCTGCAATTTTACGCTCGTACTCACTCAGAATAAATAGCATTTCCTCTGCGGTAACAAAGGGTTCAAATGCATACATTTGCTGTATGGATTCGCTAACCAAAAGCCCAGTTACTCGCCCCCTGACATCTCTGCACATTACTATGTAGTTGTCCTGGTTGATTTGCCCTGTTGCATCATACTCTGCGTATAGCAAAATATTCTGCTGCGCTAACAACAGCGTGTTATGACTGACTTGGTTCGTTAGTTGTAATGACATTTTCCCTCCGGTGTGTTGTGTGTCTTACACCAATAACTAGTAACATCTGGAGGGAATTTCTTATTATCATGCGGCAATTAACCCTTGCATTTGCAATCTCAATCATTAAAGTTGTTTTTAACAGCGCGTTGCTAGTTAACCGCAACGCCTCATCGTTTTCAACTGCGGCAGGGTTTTGTCCTCAAACAAACACCTCTTTTACCTGCCGCAACCTAATACCGCATGACTTGTCCTCATGAAGTTGTTGAAGATACCCTCGTTAGTTATATCGAGGGTTTTCTTTTTAACAATGGGATAAGTAAGGCGCTTGCGTAAACACTTATTTTTGCAGGGAAATATTTATGAGAGATGCATTTTCGAATGCGATACCACTAGCAATTGTTATTACCAGCATGCTGTATTTTGCATACTTATCGACGTTTTACAGCAATCCTATCAATAGCCTGGTGTTGATTTCGATTGGTAGCATGCTATTTAGCATTACGCTGATTGGCCGAGCCGCATACTATCGCGACTACGCCAGCAAAAAACCGCATAGTGTGTTTTATGCGGTTGTCTATACGCTGTTTTTTGTACCGGTATATGTTGGTTACATGATCTTGAAAAAACGTTAGGCAGCCAATTAACCAGTTAGGTTGAGGTTAATTGCCATTTGACCAATCGTTACTTCAAATAGATGGTAAAGCTAGGCGGAACCCAAACTCGGGAATCGCCCATTTAAATAATTTAGTGGTGTTTCTTAACGACAATCAGCAGCTGATCCTTTCGTTCAGCTATCTCTATATGAGGCGGTGGGCCAAAAAGGCATAGCTGATTTGGGTCTGAATCCCCCTTCAGAGTACTAATTGATAATTGTATTGCGTACAGAGCTTGTTCTAATTGTTCAATCAGGTTAGTTGTTTCTTGCATGTCTTTCTCCAGGTTGTTTGTATTACCTAAGTAGAAGCGCACTGTGCAAAAAAATGAAAATGGCGGGTAACCCCGCCATAAAATTGAAAGCTTTTCAGCTTATTTAGCCCAAAATGCTGCAGCAACAATCATGTAAATATCGGGTGGTAACCCAAATACCGATTCAAAATCGTCAGGGTATTGCTCGCAAAACTGGCTGATGTCCTCGATGTACTGAGCTAATACAGCATGCATATTTATGGCATCAATATATTGCTCGCATTTTAAATCCTCTTGGATCGACCTGCTAACACTGATCCCTAACTGCCTACCGCCTGCATCTCTGTGTAGATAAATGTAACGACTAAAACCAAGCGTTTTCGTATTAGTATCAACAATGTCTGCCAATAATAAAAACGTGGAGCAATCGTCCCAAGGGCTCTTACTTTTTCGCTGATATACCCGCACCAAACTGTCACTCATACCCTCTCCTCCAATAACAACTATGTTGGCTGGGCCAACAGGTTGTTAAAGTTGTTTTTTCTCTCCAGAAGTGCGTGTCGTAACAACATCCGAAAATAACTCAGTACTGTTTCATCATCTACTTGTTCAGATAAACCCCGAATTATTTCGTTTAGCAGTAACTCATTGGCGTTAACATGTTTAAACTGCAATTCCAGCTGCTGTATTGCTACTGCATCCTGCGAGTTTAGTGTGCTCACGCATATTTCAAGCAAAGCCTCGATATGTTTAATCAGCATATTGGCGTTTAATGTCATTGACGTGTTCTCCAGTGTTATCTAGTAAAAGTTTGTTCTCAGAGATAACTAGGATGTAGGCAGGCAAAAATTGTGATATTTTCAGTTAAAGGATATTTATTATGGATGCGGGATATGCCAAAACCACCTATTACCAACGCGCAAGAACATGAAGCAGCGCTAGCCGCCATAGAGTTGTTGCTGGAGGCTGAACCTGGCACACCAGAGTGTGATGAGTTATGCCAGTTGGTGTATGAGTATGAGGAAATTCACTATCCGATGAATTGATAGTGAATTACCCTTAACTGGTGCTGGACGCAAAAAGTGTCTAGTTCTAGACACTTTTGTGCCAAAAGCAGTTATTAGAGGGCGACGAAGTCAGTGTGTTTTTTTGATTAGTACGGGCCCATAAAAACTTTCTCTGCGTTTGTGTTTCCACCTATTATAGCGACGCATTTAACATAAGCATCAATTTAAGAAACAGTAAGTTACACGAATCGTTAATATTGAAGTTGAATTTAAAATTTGTCTCATTGTTGAATCTTTCTAGGTAGTAGTGAATAAGTGGATCATAATTTTCACCATAAATCCAAGTGTAAAATTTCCCTATCTCATAGCTAAGTCTACGACTGAGTTCAGAGCTATTTGATGGTGAGTTGGAGTTAACTAGATCTGTAATCTTCATTTCTTGAAGATTGCTTTTGATCTCTTCGATAAGTGGCTCGAGAGACTTTTTGTATTTAGCAGCTAATGGTTCAAGTTCAGGTTGAGATATCTCGGCTTCAAAAATCATAATAAGATCGTCAATCTCACTGTTATAGTAATCGTTATCTAACCTCTTTTTTGACTCAGCTCTCAGAATATGTAACTGTTCAATAGGTTCAATACTAGTCTGAATCCTTTGTTTTGATAGGTTGTGTTGGAATTCTGAATATATACTTTTTATTTTGTCAGAAATCACATCGAGATAATTGTATCTGGTATTAAGAAATGCAATTAATTCGTTCGAGTTAAGATTCATGACTAAATCTGGCTCATTGACTTCATTGCTATATAGATGAACAGTCAATTCCCCATTATTCAAATGACTGTCGAAAGGCCAACTTGCGAAACGCTTAGAATTGGATTGATTGAGATTAACTGGATGAGCGCCAAACGAAGCTCTGATAGTCTTGAAATAGCTGTTATCATCTTCATTAGAGAAGATACGATCAGCAAAGCACATTTTTTCGCCTGCAAATGGGACTGTACATGGGTTTATAAAGACGCGATGTAGCTGAATTATTGACTCGGATACAAGGTCAATGGAAGAGATGAGTGAAAACATCTGCATCACACGAACATCAATGTTCTTGTCTAAAGCCGATGCATTCATTAAGTGCCTGATCGAGACAGTAAGCCAATCCATACATGAGCAAATAAGATTCCAATGGTTCTTACCATTTTTATCTTTATAAGTGTTGAAAATGAAGCTGGAATTAGAGTTTACTAATTCTCTAAATTCTGTAATTTTTTCATCACTAACAACGTTCTTCATTTCACTAACACTCAAGTGACTACCCTTTTACAGGTAAAATACCACCAAACAAACAGCAGTTCATTATCTCAGTGCATATACAGGTGATTTACTATTTTAAGGATAATGACATGTCCACTTCACGCTCATAGTGAAGATCGCGTTTGTGCCAACTGCTGACATTGGCTCTAGAGTTGGTCGTAACGCTGCTTTTCCCTGTGAGCGGCTATTGCTGAGAACTGACACATCTGTTTGCTCGGAAATTTCGAGGCTACTACCAACAATGCGTTACACATCCACATAGCTTGGATTAATTCGATTGGCCCAATGATTTCATATAGTAATAAAAAGCAGGGCCGATAAACAGTGAGAGCGATGCGGGCCATCCAGTCACTGATCATTTCGAGTCATAACAATTTGACCCCATGTTCCTAATTCTTCAATATGTGCTGAGTTGGGCAAAGCTCATAATCGTGAGACTTTACACTTGGTAAGCCCATTAAAGTAGTCGTGACCCAAAACGTCCACTTATCTAGAGCAGAACATGCTGAGTTATACATGCCTTTTCAATAATATAAGATAGAGATTAAGTTACTATCTTATGAATTAACGTTCGGAGGTTAGATTGCAGTGTAAATGTGGAGGAGTTATGTTGATTCAGTGTGAAGTGGGTAACTGTAGTTGTTTACCTCGCATTTCAGTTTGCTCTGGTTGCGGCAGAGTACATCGTTATATCGGCAGTGGTAATGAATACAACGTTTCTGTGCACGATGATAAACCTATCACACTAACTTCATTTACTTCAGGGACGCTGTGCCAAGGGCATGTATGGCAGATTACTAATGAGGATCTCTTGGTCGACTTGGTCGCAAATTTACTTATGGGAAAACAACTACATGTCGAGAAGATTCTGGCGAGTGCTTCAGCACGCCCCCCTAGGCACAGAGAAAATGTTATCAATGACGCAATTCAAAAGTTGACGTTAGATGGCTCCGATACCCCATATCACCGTGATGGACTGTTATTCCAAATGTTTTCGTGGATAGCTGCTCATACAGTTAAGTGTGAAGGTTCGATTATTAAAGCTCCACATTTAGTTCCTGCTCACAAAGGGTTTGATGGGCTACAAATTACTGTGAAAGACGGTCTTGTTAAAGATGTAGTAATTTTTGAGGATAAAGCTACAGACAACCCTCGAGATACGATTAGGGAACAAGTGTGGCCTGAATTTAAAGAATTCAATGCTGGACGAAGAGAAAGTGAGTTACAACAAGAAGTCACTACTCTACTTAGTATGAAGCTAGATGCGGTGCATGATCTTGAAGAAGCTATCGAAACAATCTTTTGGGAACAGTCTAGAAAATTTCGAGTTGCAATAACGGCAGATAAGAGTCATTTAAATGATGAAGGAAAAGCCAGACTATTTAAGGGGTATGACAAAATAATTTCCAACGGTACAGTAGATTTTAGAAAAGCAGAGCTTGTACATATATCAAACCTTAGGACATGGATGCAACAGTTCAGTGAAAAGACAATAAAGAAATTAAATACTTATAGGATTAATAATAATGTTTGATAAAAGTGCAGTTGAACTTATTAGAAAAGCTCCTATTTTTGGAAACTTGGATCTAGAGAATTTACCCAAAGCGTTTACTGACGGGTATGCAGAAGTAATCTCAACTAGAATTGCATTTTATGATGGTGTTAAAAATACAGATGAACTTATATCTTTATTAAATGATGCAAAAAGAATAGCTTCCACCTATGAAGCCTATGTCCTCCTTTTTAGTAATAAGGAAAATCATAAATCAGCAGCATTTGTCGCAGCATCTGCATACCATTTAATATTCCAAATTAATTCCGCTATTTATAATGACTTTAATTCCGATTGTTTTAATGATAATTACATTCTTCCGCAAATTTCTGCCGCATTATTATATTTCATATCAGGATACACATCTGATGCGTCAGAAATGATAAGCAAGGTAAAGACTCAAGGCGTCCAAGAAGTTGAAATAAGATTATTACTGGCTTTAGAATCTCTTCTAACCGGAAATCTAAATTGCATTGACACTAACCATCCAGTTTATCCACTAGAAAATGAAGCGAGTGACAAAGCAGCCTCAAATATTCTTTGGGCACACATTCATAAAGGCGTTAACATTCTCCTAAAAGCTTTGTGCAGTAAAGATAGACATTTTGATATGCATTATGAAATGGCTAAATCTGTATTTATTCAAGTCCGGGAGTTATCTCAGCATGATGACACTACTACACTTAATAGGAATACGGAAATTAGTTATCAAGCAGCTTATGTTGGCCAATATTATTTATCTAGCCTATTGTCAATAGCAAGCAACGTCGTCAGGGAGATTGCTTTAATTAATACGCCGCTTCCTCGAGGCGTCAATTATAGTGTGTGGGGTAACACCTTAAGCAGTATATCAATTAATCGCCCTTACCTATGGCCCAACCATCTTGATGCGATTCAAAAAGGGTACTTAGATAAAGGTGTTTCTGCTGTGGTTAGCTTTCCCACTGGAGGAGGAAAGTCCACGCTTTCAGAACTGAAAATAGCGACATCTTTAGCCCGTAACGAGCCTGTAATTTTTATCGTTCCAACTCTGGCATTGGTAGACCAAGTATCTAAATCCCTTAGAAAAGCATTTCCTTCGGTTACAACAAAACTAAGTATTGAAGAATTTGAAATTGAAGACCTAGAAGTAGAAGTGCTACCTGATATATCAGTTATGACACCTGAAAGCTTATTAGTAAAAATGAGCTTTACTCCTGAATCTTTTGATTCAGTCGGGCTTTTTGTTTTTGATGAATGTCACCTTATGCACTCTAGGTCATCTGAAGTAGCGGATAGAAGAAGCATTGATGCTATGCTGTGTTTATTGAGAGTGATCGAATTGTCAAAAAACGTAGATGTATTACTTATGTCTGCCATGATCGCAAATAACGGTGAAATTTCTAATTGGTTGAGGCAACTAATAAACCGAGAAGTACTGGCTCTCAACATTAATTGGAAACCGACTAGACAAGCTAAAGGCTGTATCGTGTATGACTCACAGCAAGTCCAAATATTAAATCAGTCCATTTCAATGGCAGAGCGAACCCCTGGAGGGAAACTAACATCAAATGCAAAAAGGGACATTACAGCAATACCTTATAGTTTCTTTTCGTTAAATCAAACATGGCACTCGAATAACCCTGTCGATTACAAATTATCAAAGCTATCAAACCATGAAGTAGCTCTAGGAGTGAATGAATACAATCATTTGACGTCAAACAGGAACGAAGTAGCGGCTTCAATTGCAGTTAATGCCATAAAATCGGGCTTAAAAACATTAATTTTTGCAGGTGACTCTAAGTCATGTGATTCTATAGTAAATGAAGCCAATTCAAAGCTTCAACAAAGATTACTCTTAAGCGACCATGAGAGCAAATTGAAAGCTCTAATCGACTTAGAATTTGGTGGAGAATACTCCTATTACGCACCAACCTCGGCCTCACTACCCCACCATGGCCTATTAATAAGAGAAGAACGACATCTGCACGAGTCACTATTCAGCAGAGATAGTGGGATGGATTTAATTGTAGCTACTTCAACTCTAGCCCAAGGGATAAATCTTCCAGCCGAATGTGTGATTATCGCTGGAAATACTCGATTTGATCCAATGGAGAACCGACAGCAAGAATTAGACGCTCACGAACTATTAAATGCTGCGGGGCGAGCTGGAAGAGCGGGTAAAAATGCAACAGGTGTAGTTTTGGTGATTCCTGGTAGGGTGGTTAGTTTCGACGCTCAACAAAACTCTATTACAAAATATTGGAGAGAGATTAAAGAAGTTTTCTCAAATGAAGATCAGTGCTTAAAGCTAGAAGACCCTCTTCAACTTGTTTTAGATAAGTTACAAGCCGATGATTTTTTTGACAACGATGATGTAACATATTTTATTCAACGATTACCTGTTGATGGCGAAGGGGATTGCTCGAGATTTATGCGTTCAACCCTTAGCGCTTACAAAGCTCAATTGAATAACAATGAGAGATGGATTGACGAGAAAATTTCAACTGCCAATCAGGCATTTAAGACTATTAGAAATATAGACAAGAGCGAAAAAAATCCTGGATGGTACGAGCAATTAGCTTCCGCATCAGGCATAGAGCCTATTTTGATTCGCCAGTTAGAGCAAGATTTCATCAAATCTCGGTCAATTTTAAATACCCCAATCGAACACATAACCTGGTTAATGACGTGGATGGCAGAATCATATGAACGACTTGAAAAGTTTGTGCGGGTGGAAGCATTAGAACGAGCGTTCAAAGGAGACTTTAAAAACTTAACAAATGGTGATCAATCCCGCTATTTTGAGTCAACCGTTATTAGAGTGTTGGTGTTATGGATGGAGGGGGCAAACCTCAAGGAGATTGAGCTGGCGATTGGTACACCCGAACGGAGATTAGGTAAGTGCAAAAAAGCACGAGAATTTGTTATTCGAGTTGTACCTGAGATTGCCTATACAGCGGGTATACTGTCGCGCATCAATCACCACATAATGATCGATTCAGAAGAAAATCCTGAAAACAATAAATTAAAGTATTTAAGTCAAATGACAAGACTTGGATTCGATAGGGTGGCAAAACTCGTATTGCATAATATTGTTGAGGATCCTGCATCTAGGGTTAGCACACATATTGTTTATGACAATATAAGAGATCAATTGTACGACCTTAATGAGGAAGCCAGCTTTTCCTCTTTACAGTTTTACATTAGGACAGTTTATATGCGCTGGGTTGCGAATGGGCGCACTTAACATCTTAAACTAAATTAGATAAGCCATTAGTTCATTTTTTTGGACTAGTGGCAATTAAGCACTTACAGACAGCCAAGCTCTTAAATTTATATGTCACGTTACAATGATTATTGAGCAGGTGGTTTTAAAGCTTCTATAAAGTAATTCGCCACTGCATCCCTAAGGGGACGCCCACCACCAGTAACATTTATCCAGAACTAAGCACACTACAAATAAAAACACTATGCTGATAGGTTTTTGTATAACTGAATTTAGCAAAGTTACTGACACAGATTTGTCCAAAGACGAGTGTATCCGACCGTCTATTTTTCGCTCAAAGTGCTTTTTCATCACATCATTAGATTGCTTAGACTAGTGGGCAAACAGCTAGTTAAAATGCGGTAATTTAGATAGCTTTTTGCACTTTAAACGACCAACAAGAACATTCTTCGCTGTAAATAGCAATAAATTGCCAGCCCCTGCCCTACCTAGTATCAAAGGCCAAATTATCCATCAAAGATCTCTTGCGCGGAATGATTGCCGAATGCTTTGGGGAGCTCGAAGCGTGAACATTCCAACCCACTGACGAAAGCGTTCAGAACGGGAAACGATTTGCTTAGTCGCGGCATAGGCTCACTGAGAGATTGAGAGGAGCTGTGAGAACAGCGGGCACCGTGGAGCGGTGCCTTTTTTATTTCCAGCACATCGGCATGGTTTACGTCTATCTGTAAAAACGCTCTGTTAGCTCCTGACAGAATTTTGTACGATAAACCAGTGCAGCACGCAACTGACTAGCTGCATCCTCGTCTAGCCATTGCTGTTGAGATTTAGGACGATTGTTTTCCAACAGATAACTAATGGCTTGATCATTGATGCGCTTAGCGTCTTTGAGTATGTCTAGAGATTGCGAAAATAACATGATCTTTTGGTAATAACCTGAGGACAGAGCTTCGGCATATTTCAGCAAGATCGATTTTCTATTTTCTGGAGTTTTAAACGAATGCTCCATCTCTACAGCGCACAATGTCCCATCATGTTCGCGAACAACACCATCTACACTTCTGATATCATGTTTTCTGGCTATCTTCCGAAATTCGCTGTCAGTTATAAATGCGTTCCACGCATTAAAACTATCTCCATTATTAAAATACTCTGCAGACATTCCTCGTAGTATTAGAAATTGTACGATCAGATCATGATACAGCGTAGACAGGTTTAGTCGCTGCGCGACATGTTCTGTTGAGCGGAATTGCATGGGTATTGCAGTCAGTTGTTCAGCAAATAGAGCTCCGGCCCTGGTCAGGGTGTATACCCGGTCATCCGGCGAGCGATGCGTTAACGCATACTCTAGTAACCCCTCCCGACATAATCCGTTTAAATGCGCCAACGATTGCGCTCTAGAAATACCATAGAGCCACTGAATTATAGTCGGGCTGGTATGCCCAAATCGGCTGACGATGGTCATCGTCAGCCTACGCCGCGCTTTTCCTGTTTGGTTGTTGTTGGTGCCATACCGATATTGCATATCGATATTGAAATAGTTTTGGTATTGCAGGGTATGCGAATCAGTAATGCTCATAGTATTTTTCCAGTTAAGTTGTTTTCACTACTAACTAGAAAAACTGGCTGCGAAATTTTCAATTTCACAGCTATTTCATGAACATTTTCATCACAAGATGTTGTGTAAAACGTCTCGCAATCAAAATGGCAATGACTATTGCACCTTCGCATGCTTTGCATGTTAGCTGAGTGATTTCATCACACAGCTAAACAGCCTGAAACGCCCGCGAAACCTGCCTCTTGAGGCCGGTTGCGCTTTACGTGCTTGCAGCACTAGCGATTCAGACTGTAAGGCGCGCGCACGTGGCGTTGCCCCGTACCACAGCGATTTTTGCCGTTTCTGTTCCGCGAATGCTGACGCATTATTTCGCGTCCACAAAAACTCTGCCGTCTATCGACGGCAACTGGTTGCATCTAAAAATCTATCGATTTTTCTCGCAATTTTGCCTAGGGGCAAAACTAAAATCACTGTGGCACGGGCCATGCCGTGCGCGCGCCTGCTACATAACAAAACCGCTATTGCGGCTTTGTTATTACGCGTTTTGCTAGCTTACTGTGTAAGCGCTATTTAGCAATTTTCATTCGAAAATCTGCTTTTTTGATACGTTGTATTATTTTTATTCTTGGATAGATTGGAGGGGCAATGTGGAACCGATAAGGTGAAAGGAACTTATAAATTCGCGCTTGATTTGATAGTTAATATTATCAAATCAAACGCAGCCATTTGCGATTATGAAGCGGCACTTTGTGCCATTAGCGATTCCATCCATGACTGCACCTCTCGTTCACTCCAACGCGCACAACGCGCGCCAAGCAACACCTGCTTAGGAAAAGCACCTTTGCTGATTAACTTATAAATTTGCGCCTTGCACATTCCAACTCTGCTTGAAACGTCTTTTATTGATATGAAACGGTCGATCTGTTGTGTCATTTTCACCCCTTAAAGTGTAATTAATTGATTATTAATGTTTAGATTTCTGATTGCAGTTTTGCTAAAAAATCTGACCAAGTAGCCATCATTTCTGCGCGTTTTTCCAAATGTTCCGTGCGGTCATATGCGGTGCCATTCGGATTTCTGGTTTTATGCGAAAGTTGTTTTTCAACGTAATTAGCATCAAATTTTAGCTTCTCAACTATCAATGTCCTGGCTGTAGCACGAAAACCATGCATAGTTTGCTGAATGCCATTACGCCGCAATGCGGTCGTTGCACTTTCAGAACAAATCGCTTCGCCAGCTTTTACTGGAGATGGAAATAGATAATCTGAATCATTTGACAACATTTGCAAACGTTGCAAATAGCCTAAGGTGGTTTTATTAAGTGGGATAACGTTATCGTTACCATTTTTAGACGGTTTAAAATAAATGCAAGCGTCTTCATAGGAAATGTCTGACCACCTGAGAGACGCAATTTCGCCAGGACGCAAAAACCAATGCATACCGGTAATCATCCCATTTTTAATTGACACTAAAAGTAGAAGGTTGCGTCATTAAAGCCTGTTTGTATTTGGGTGGTATGCCACCAATTGCTTTGTTTGGTCGTTCATTATTGTAAAACCAAAGCCATTCTGTCGCATGATCTTGCACTTCGGCAATACTGTTGAATAAATATTGGTTCAGCCACTCGTAGCGAACGGTGCGGTTGTACCGCTCGACATAAGCATTCTGCTGTGGATTGCCAGGCTGAATAAACATCAGTTCAACTTCATGTTTTTCAGCCCATTCAGCCAATAATGCACTGATATATTCCGGGCCATTGTCGCTTCGTATCTGCTTTGGCTTACCACGCCATTCAATGACTTGATTGAGTGTGCGGACAACACGTTCTGCCGGCAGCGAAAAGTCGACCTCAATCGCCAGACCTTCACGGTTAAAATCGTCAATGATATTCAGCAGCCTGAAGCTGCGGCCATCCTCAAGCTGGTCATGCATGAAGTCCATAGACCAACACTGGTTCATCGATTCCGGTACGGCCAATGCATCAGGTTTATCCCGTTTTAAGCGCTTCTTAGGCTTTATTCGTAGATTAAGCTCCAGCTCCCTATAAATCCTCAACACCCGCTTATGGTTACAGCTGAAACGCTTCACGTTGCGTAAAAAATAAAAACACATACCAAAGCCCCAACTGCGATGGGCTTCGGTCAGACGCAGCAGCCAATCAGCAATTTTAGCGTTTTCGTCACTCAGTTTGGCCTGATAGCGATAACAGGTTTCGCTAAGCCCAAACAAGGCACACGCTAACTTGATGGTAATGGAATGGTTTTGCACCGCCTTTTGCGCCAACTCCCGTCGACGCGACGGCTTTACCACTTTTTTTCGATGGCCTCTTTAAGGATTTCGGCTTTGAGCCGCTCCTCGGCATACATCTTTTTAAGCCGTGCATTTTCGGTTTCAAGCTCTTTCAATCTGGCCATCATGGACGCATCCATGCCGCCGAATTTGGCGCGCCATTTGTAAAAGGTGGCCGAACTCATACCATGCTCACGACAAAGCTCTGGAACGGGTGCACCGGCTTCGGCTTGCTTTAAGATTGCCAGGATTTGGCTGTCGCTAAATTTTGATGTTTTCATGCAGAATCTCCTGCGTTTATGTTACGAGAAAATTCTACTTTTGACGTCAGTTATTTTCTGGGATGATTACCTACCAAGTAAAATATTCAACCTAATCATCTCTGACACATTCATCTCTTTGATACCAGACAATACCTTTTTCAGTGAAGAAACTTTTGTTGCGGCAGTAAAATTTTTAGGTTTTGGATTGATTAGACATTTTCGGATGGCTGAAAAGTTAAGATTAACATCACAATCTTCAGAGCTGCAGTGCTCAAAAACCTGTTTTATCAATGTCAAACAGCGTTGACCTGTCACCAATTTCCCACTTGCCTGAATATCCATTACGATCTTTTTAACAAGTTTATTTGTTATCTGGTGCATCTTAAGATGAGCTAAATGTGGAAAGATGTGATTTTCAAAGCGCTCCAACCTGGTTTTTGAATATTTACTACTCACCTGGTTTTCTAACATGTAAAGTTTTGCATATTCTTCAAAGGTTTTTGAATCAACTTTCTGAAAATACGACTCTATCGTGCTCGGTTTATGTAATTCTTTATATCGCTCAGTTGCTTCTTTTAAAGAAAGATCAGGATAGCAACCTAGTGTTATCGTTGTTTCAGAAGAATTATTATACGCGCGCAAGCGGTAAGATTTTTTACCCGATGGGTAAACAACTAGGTAAAAATTGGAGTCAATCCTAACCTTGTATGCTGTCGATTTCGGCACTAAATTTTTTAGTTCTTTATCAGTAATTCGATACTTACCCAAAACACATTCCTCGGTCTTCTGCTAAACACGAGGAAATTATTTCTCAAAGCACCCCATATCCTTAAAAAGTGATTATGCAAACTCACTGCTTAACTGCCTATAAAACAGGCAATCAACACGAGTAAAAATAAGAAAATGAGTAAAAAAAGGTGATAAACGAGCGATTCAGTTTAAATTTTGAGCAAACAGTGCTTAATTTCACTTTTAAATAAAAAAATATTTTTTATCAAAAATTTTGACAGCCACACACTGCCCTTGATTAAGCAAACTGACCAATGGCTAACTGAACGTATCACAATTTAGAAGTTTCTTATTGATAGCTTTCAAGCGTCTACTGGCTCTTTATCCCAGAATTCTGACTGCTTTGAGCGAAAAGCAGAAATAATTTTTCGCCGTTTTAACAATAAGAATGTCCGCATAACTCCATATAGCGGACGTTCAAAATTTGTTAAAAATCCATCATCGAAATTTGATTTACTACTAAGCTAAGCCAGGATCAACGGCAAACTAACTTATTGGTCTAAAATGACCTTCGAAAGGAACTTTTCTAAATTCGATTCTACTTTTTTGATGCCTATATCAGGTAAAGAAACAACTACTACCGTTTCTGATGCGTTGTCATACATATAGTAATGCCCGTCACCAATTTCTGTAATTGGTATCAAGCTTAAAGGAAACCGTCGAATCTGCCTAAAATCATTAACAGCATTTACGATATTCAAATGAGACGTATCTTTAACTCCAAGTCCGTAAAACTCATTCGCACCATAAGAAATTACACCGAAGCTCTTTAAATATTTTCGATATTCCTTGGAAAACGTCATACCAAGAGCAGACTCTGCATTTGCTATTTGCTCTTCAGAGGCTGGCATAGTATCAACATTATTCATTTTGACTAATTCAAATAGACTATTCATTCTCTATACCTAATTTTTGTTTAATCTCTTCTGCCCGAGCTTTCCAGTGTTCTTCGCGTTCTTTTTTAAATTCGGAACGATCAATCTCTGATTCTTTAGCCTTATCATGCAATATCGAATCATTACCATTACCCATATGCTCAGATCTTGTCAACTCAGCAAGCGGAGCATCAGAAGTTTGACCAATATGATGAAGCTCAATAGGTTTACCCTCTTTATCCAACGGAGCTTTACCTTTTTCCATTCGTTCAAGATTAGTATTACCAAAATCGTCCTTTTGATCTAAATCTATATCTGTGCGGATTAAGGCATCATTACCATTAACTTTCTCACATTCTAACTCTGCTCCTTTATAGATATCAGCTTCTTCTTTACTGCCAATCGCTTCAATTACTGAATCTGAATAACCAATATCGGACAATTCCTGCTTTTGTTCATCATTTAACGGTTCTAAGGTATCGCGAATTTTTATTTTGTCAGTTATTGGCTGATCAAGACTTTTTAAAAAATCTGGTGATAGTGATTTTTGCCCAAAAGACTCAAATAAAACTGGTTTATCTGCATAAGCAATATCTTTAACTGTCTTAATATCCATTAAACGAATACTCCTTTGTTATATAATCTGTCCATTCAGCATATAAACGGATATAGTCCTCTCCTCTACATGTAAGACTCTTAAGTAAACACTGGGTAACAGAAATTCTTATGGAATCGGACGTTTTATCCATTAACTTATCTATAAGCAAACACAAACTAGAATCTAAACCTCTAATATCGCAAACCTCCGATATTATTTTGTCAATTATATCTGCTCCACCTAATATGCAAGCAACTAGTTTTGATAAGTTCATGAATTGACTATCGTCATGAATCGGTAAACGTTGCTTACCATCACCTGCTTTTAGAATATCTGATATGTATATTTTTAATGTCGCAGGTAAATTGCATTTAATTAATGTTTCAGAAAGCCATTTATGCCATATTCTAGCGTCTTGATTGCAACGAGGTGCCAACAACCAACACAGCAGACGATTTCGGAATTCAGCCTCGTTCCATTTGGCAACGCTATCAGGAGCATAGTGGTATAATCGCCGTTCATATGAATAATATTTAACCTTACACAAAATTGCTTCTAACCATTCATTCTGATAAACAACGGCTACTCCCTTGGGTAGACGAGCAAGTTCATCTATTTGCTCGATTGAAAGTGCTGCAGATTTACCTGCCAACAAGCGGTCTGCTTCATCTGGCAAACGCATCAAGATTTTCGTATTGGTATTGCGAATGGCAGAAATATGTACCGCTGACGGTGATTGATCCGCGATGATAAAGCCTTCGCCATGCGTTCGCATTTCTGCGATGGCATTCGATAGCATCTCTACAGATTTCTCAGCAACGCTGCCGCCTTCTGCACCCCCTGTTGATGGGTTTGCTCGCAAGATATTGTGGGCTTCTTCCAACACAGTAATGTGTTTGAGAGGCTGATTCATGAGCATTTGTTCAGCACGGTATTCACCAAGTCTAATGATCAATAGCCCCATTAAAAGCGACTTGGTTTCCTGCGACCCGACTCGGCTTAAATCGATGATGACGTTTCGGTCGAACAGGTCGGCATTACTGATTTCATCAGCAGCAAAGATTTGGCCGTTCAGTCCGTTAACCATTGACCGAACACGCGTGACTAATGCACCTGTATAGTTGCTTTTCATTTCGTCAGAGTATGCCGATTGGGCGATGACGGTCTCTAGCTGCATAAGCAAGTCAGCAAAGGTCGGGAACAACGGAGAACTGAGTGTTGACGTCGAGTCACGCAAATCCCATCCACAGGCCTCATAACTTCTCAATACAGCATCTTTAAGAATGGCAGGCATTGCAGCATACATTGGCCAGCAGACGTTAAACACTTCAATCAAGCGATCTACATGCTCAAGGACATGGGTTTGTTCAGGGAAAGAAAACGGATTGATTATCAGTAGTTCTGTAAATCGGTCGTTTGTGCCCAAAACACGCACATCTGGGTGATTTCCAAAGACGTGCTTGTACTCGCCCTTTGCAGCCTCAATGACCAAGAATGGAATGTCTTGCTGTATTGCTTGATCCAGTAGCACGTAAACCGTATTGCTTTTGCCTGAACCTGTTGAGCCAGTGATCAGAGTGTGGCTTGTCAGTTGGTCAAGGTCTAACTCAACAGTTTGTGGCAAGTCGCTCCACAAGTGGCGCACTTGGCCCAGCGATATGGTTCGCGAGCTGGTATCGGTTATATCTGCGTTCAGTGTTTGTACTTTCCGACCAAATGCGGCAGTTTCTTGCACCACGACGGTAGACGTAGAACGGCGAGGAAGACTTAACTGCAGCGCAATTTCCTTGCTCGATACCAAGGTTGCAGGAGTGAGGTAGGGGATGGAAGTAGTTCCGACAAAACTCGGCTCAAGTCGTGGGTGCATGAGCTGTCCCAACCATTGGGTAATCGCATTGGCTTTTTTGCCAGCCCATGTTGTCAGAGCAAAATCTTCCATGGACGATTGAGTCCCGCGGGTCAGACCTAAGAAAATGCTAGATAAAGCCTCACTGGAGGCGGCGCTGTCACTGACAAAGTAAGCGGTACTGAGCCAGCCACCGTGGCTTTTTGCCTCGTTGATACGATTAAGATGGTGGTCGATCTTCTCCAGCATATTCAAAATGCCTTTGTCCGCGGTCTCAAAACTCACTTGTTGTGTTGAGCCTTGTGTTTGGGTGATGCCTTTGGTGTTGGTAGTGCTATGTGTGTCTGTTTCTGTTGTTGTGGCACTAGTTGCCGTCGACTGGTTAGTTGAATAACTGCTGCTTTCACTTGTTGATTTGGAATCTGAAGTGCCGACAGAGTTTGTTGTTTGGAACATGCTCGCAACTTGGCCACCAATTTGTCCACCAACCATCCCCCCTAAAGGCCCAGCGAGAAAGCCCACAGCAGAGCCTAGCGCCATCGCTCCCATTCCAATTATTTTATCCTTTTTGTTTGGAGAGGATTTACTTAGACTAGTGCTATGAGTGTGGGAAGTAGATTTAGTGGTGCTTTCACTAGTACCCGTTGTTTCCGTCAGTCCGAGGCTTTCTCCCAAAGAGTGGCTCAGTCCTTCACTTATGCTGAGGTTGATAGCATCGCTGTCCTGAATGCCATAGCTGTATTGGCGATTTGACAGAGCGGAAAGCTGCGTCGCCACCTGCTCATAGCCCGTGCGAACAGTATTCAATGCTTGCATTGAAACGGGCTCAGCGAGAATCAGTCCCTCATAAGTGCGGCTTTCTGCAGCATCGATAAAACGCTCTAGCCCTTGCATAAAGTGGGTCTGGTCTTCTGTAGAAAGTCCAGGTACGCTGCTAACCGCGGTGACTGTTTTATAAGGGTTATCCGCACTGAGTTCGTCCAACAATGCGTCAACATCGGTTCCCTTAAGCGGAGAAAGCTTGCTGCCAGGGAAATGCCCTTTGAAAGTTTCTTGCAATAAGTCTCCCGAGTTTTGGCCCAGCATCTTCCCAGGCTCACCTCGCGTACCGATGTAGAGCCGTGTCTCTTTTCCGTCAGATTTTAGAAAAAGGAACACTGTATATCCGGCAGCGCCTAATGCAGTGTAAGCTGCGGTGGTGCTTTCTAATACGGATTGCTTGTTTTCCTGCACCAAACGTTCCACACGGAAAATGCGCACATCGCCACCACGGTTAAGTGGCACGCCTTGTTGGTTTTCCACTGGCAATACATCGTAGTGCTTGAGTTCAGCAAGGTAGCTTTTGTTAACCAATGCATGCGCAGTCGATAGTGTTGTTAACGCCTGTTGTTGTGCGGGAAGCAATCCGGTTTCGGAAGCAAGAAGTTCCATTTCAGTCGTAGATAGATGCATAGTAGCTCCCACTAAACAATAACAGCCAGCATGACTAAGGCAATAGCCCCCACAACCCCACCAATCAAAAGTAACGATTTCAGTATGTTGTGCTCAGGTTGAGGCTCAGGGCGCTGAGTGTTTCCTGTTGATTGATGTTGTTGATATGGCGCAGCTTGTTTCTTCGTACTTTGTGGTTGTGTTTTTGGTAATGTTGTCGACCGAGGTGCACCTTGTGCAATCTTAAACACATGCTCACGTACAGCAACCATATGGCGAATACGTTCCAATGAGAAGTTGGAAGTCGCATATAGCTCTTGTGTGTGATAGTAGTGACTATCCCACTTCACCTTGTCTTGTTCTATCTGCTGGGAATATGCGTTTTCTTCGTAAGCAACAAAAAGGCTTGGATACTTAGATAGTCCCCAGGCGATGGCTTGGGTTATATCTTTAGTGGATAGGCGCTTATCATTCATTTCCATAAATAGTGAAATCCGAACAGAAGATAGGTCACCACTGTTCATGCTGTTGCTTAGTGAGCGGGATGGAGTAAAACCTGTTAAATCAACCGATGAAAAATCAGTGCTCATTGTGTTTTCCTGTGTGGCTTTTGCTTCTTCGTGACTTGTTGTAGAACTGCAAACAGGGCGGGAAAAACCTGCGATACCTCGTTCCGTTAAATGACTTTTCACCTGAATAAGGTGTTCTAATCGTTTTAAACAGAAATTTTGTTCTGCCATATGGAGTTGCAAGGCGAAATAGGCTCCGCCCTCACGTTCCCACTTATAACGGTCTTCACTAATTGGATCCGTGGTACTATTGACTCGGTATTCTTCGAAAAGCGCAAGTTTGTCATCTGGCAGTGCAGACAATATTTGGCGGAGTAACTCCGCTTTAAAATCCCTGCATTTTATAAAGTCGATGATTTTCGCTTTAAACTCTGCGGCTGTTAGATTTGGCGCAACAAGTTCCGTGGATGCTGTCATGGTATTTGGCCTCTAAAAACCCACTGATATTCTCAGTGGGTCAGTAACGGGTTAAAAAAGTAAAATGGCTTCCAGCTCTTGTTTGATAGTACGAATCTCGTCGATATCAGTTTTTGCTTGAGCAATTGCGTTTTCGCGCTGAGTTTGGTTTTCAACTTTTTGTTCTAGATCGGCGAGAATGGCAGCGAAATTGGTGCTAAATTCGCCTTCCAAGAAGGCAAGGTAGTTATCAATCAGCTTGTCCTTGTCCTCTCGAATACGTTTAACTGCGTCGCCCTTTAAGGAATTAAACTGGCCGCGGATTATGATAATCCGTTCTTTCCATAGCTCTTGCAGGTCGACGTAATCTTCTTCTCTGTAAATGGGCACATCGCGTGTACTAAACCACGAGAATGGGTTGTACCATGTTGCGTCACTCACCGTTCTGTAGCCGCTCACAACAGATCGTTTGCTTATGTCACTTTGGTTCAGTTCGATATTCAGCGAAATTGCAGAGATGGAATGTTTTAGAGCTTGATAAATCGGTAGTTCCAACGCGTTGCTTTCTGGGAATAGTGCAGCGACATGGTCTTGATATTCTTGATGTAGCTCTTTTTTAATAATTTCTTGTGAGCTCAGGAACGCTTGTTCGTACTCATTAATACTGCGATTAAACAGAAACTTAATGTCTTTGGATGCAACATCGATTCTGGACTCGGCCTCACAGATACTGACGTCACCGCTAAACGTGTCACCTAGCTCCTTAATCCGCGCATAGACGTGTCTCTCTAATTCGTTCAGAGAGTTGTGCACGTCCATTGGCAGGTCACGACCTTCTTGTTTGAGTTGCTCTTTATAGGCTTGTGTATTAAAGCCCTGATCACGACGCGCTTTCAGGCTTTGAATTTCTGACTTAAGCAGCGAAAGGGCTTGCTCATCAATCTCCAGCTTTTTGATTAACTCGGCCTCTCGCATTCCACGCTCAATAGCAGCAGTCATCGCCAAATGCGCGCGGTTTAGTCGCATTGGGAAGCTATATTTATTGATGTATTCATCGATAACGGCTTCAACACCCGGTAAACCACTGTTAAGAAGCGCCCGCCACATGGTTTTGTCTTGCAAGGCTTCATCATGCTCAGCTTTTTTCTGCATGGCAGACTTTACCGAAGCGCTGACAGACATATATTGCGGAAACGCCATGCTTGGTTCTTCAAGCAATAGCTCTGAAATTGTTCTTTTGTCCCCACGTTCAGCTCGGGTTAATTCACCTTGCTTGCGCAGCAGGTAAGCCATACGCGCGGATACAGGGAAGAGGTTAGGGTCGTGAATACCATTCTCTTCGAGATAGCTTTTCACGCGATTTAGCGCTTCTTCAATGTTCTCACCTTTCTCGGGGTCGAACTCGTCCATCTTGTTCACCACAAACAAGAAGCGATCCTTACTTTGCTTACCGCCTTTACTCATGGTTTCAGCAACTAGTCTTAGCAGCTGAGCATCGTCGTTAGTACCCAACTGTGTCGCATTCAACACATAGATAATAAGTGGATTACGCTTTGAATCCTGGATAAACCTTAATGTCGTGCGCTGGTGTTCCGGATCTTGATTGTTATTCGGCCCTGGGGTGTCGGTTAGAACGAGACGGACATTGTTGTTTTCTTTGATAGCTCGGATATTACCGTGCAACTTGATGGTTTTTGTTTCACAGTCGGCGTTCCACTCTTTCATGGTCGCTAAGTCAACAGATTCCAGATGCTCAATGCGGTTGCCATTGCTGTTGAAACGTTCGCCGTAGAAATTGTCGCCTTGGGATTTGTCGTCAAAAATATGGGCAATGGTCGCGGTGGTTGCTTCGTTTGCTGCAGGCAGCAAGTCTTGCCCTATCATCGCGTTAATAAAGGTGGATTTGCCTGAAGACATGGTGGCGACCACATACGCGTCAAAATCATTGTTTAAAGCGTCTTCGAAGTCTTGTTTGGCTTTTAAATCGCTATTCGCTAAGTAGTTAGCAAACTTTGGTGACTCTTCGCTGACACGTGTCATTAGTGCTTTGATTTTTTCCAGTCGCTCTTCAGCAGGCGCTACAGGATTGAACTTCAGCTCAACACACATGCCTTTTTGGATTGCATTGTTGGCTGCTTCTTTGATGTCATTGAAGTCCGATTCTACGCCGGTGAATTCAATCAAGAAGTCATTACTGCCATTAAACAGCACCTGCAGGTCATCAAAAATCTGCTCTACCCAAAGCTGTAAGCGTTTAGAGCAATATGCTGTAATGTTTGAACTTTCAGACGGGGAATTACCATTAATAAGAAATTCGGTCTCTACTAAAAATGGGTTATGCGTTATTGCAATGTGGTTCATAGTCAAATCTCGCTTTTATATAAACTAGATTGTTAGAGACGGTTAAAGATTACACCGTCCATACAGATAATTTTCAAGGTCAACGCCAAGGGGATACAGTTTAATCATATTAGGAAACAGTATTCATGTACTCATGAATAACAGCTTCAACCCCAGGTAAGCCACTGTTGAGTAACGCACGCCACATAGTTTTGTCTTGCAATGCTTCATCATATTGCGCTTTTTCTTGCATAGTTGACATTATTGCAGGGCTTAGCGACATGTATTGGTGAAGTGCCATACTAGGTTCTTCAAGCAGCAGATCCGCAATGAGACTGCAGCTTGAGCGTTCTTTGCGTGATAGCTCGCTTTTTTTGCGTAAGAGATAGGCCATATATGCTGATATTGGGTAGATGTTAGGGTCGTAAATCCCATGCTCATTCAGATAGGCTTTCACACTACTTAGCGCTTCTTCTATATTTTCACCCCATTCCGGGTCAAACATGTCCATCTTGTTCACCACGAATAAGAAGCGGTCTTTACTTTGCTTCTCGCCTTTGCTCATTGTGTCAGCAACAAGTCTTAGCAACTGAGTATCATCGTTTGTGCCCAACTGAGTTGCATTCAACACGTAAATAATCAGAGGATAACGAGCTGAATCCTGAATAAAATCTAAGGTGCGATGATGCTCCGAAGCTGAACTATATAGTTCAGGGGTATCGGTAAGTATGAAACGAAGATTGCTGTTCTCTGTTATAGCTCGGATATCACCTTTCAAATTGATGATCTTGGTTTCAGAGTGATTGCTCCATGCCTTCATTGTCGCTAGGTCAACCGCCTCGCTACGCTCAATTAGTTTGCTATTGCTATCAAAACATTCGCCGTAAAAATTGCCGCCTTGGGATTTGTCGTCAAAAATGCGGGTGATTGTAGGTGTGGTTGCTCCAGTACTTGTGGGTAATAAATCTTGCCCTAACATGGCATTGATAAAGGTGGACTTACCGCAAGAGATAGAGCCAACTACCACGACCTCAAAGTTTTGAATGTTATTTTTTGAGCTTGATACATCAAAAGTTGTTGGATTGAAATTCAGTTCAACATTCATGCCTTTTTTTATGGCTTTATCGGCTGCTTGTTTAATGTCATCAAAGTCTGTTTCGACTCCGGTGAATTCAATAAAGAAATATTCTTTTCCATTAAACCAAACCTGCAAATCATCAAAAAATGACTTAACCCAAAGTTGCAAGCGCTTGCATCTATACGGTGCAATAATAGAACTTTCAGAAGGCGGTTGGCCATTAATAAGGAATTTAGTTTCTACAAGATAAGGGTTATAGATAATTGAAATATGATGGATTGCTAGCGCCCTATTATTTGAGATATGTTGTTTCACACAATCAGTATTTGCCGCGCCCATCATGAGAGTATTCACTGTGCTTAAGCCAGTATAGTCTATGAAAGCATACAGCTCTTTTTTACTCATAAGTGGTACTTGTCCTTTTGAGACTTTAACGAGCCTTCTTCGTACGTTCTTCTTTAATACTTGCGGTACTTTTGCAGCACTATTTAAGTGAAAAGGATGCTCTCGAAAACGTTCAAATTCAGCGTTGAGGATGTAACGCTCTGTGCGTCTTAATTCGACGTCATCTAGTGATTTTTTGGCTATCAAGGCAGATTGAGCCATAAGCGGTATTATTTTGGCATTTTTGTAGCCAAGCCCTGCTAAATACTTGCTCGCTAATGCTACATAATGCTTAACAGTTTCCCCTCTTTGTTCATCCAAAGCATCAACTTTATTAAGTGCGAATATTACTGGTTGTCTTGGGTTTACTGCACGAATGGTTCGAATGATTTCTGCATCATCGGTTGTGCCTAGTTGTGTTGCATTAAGAACATAAAGTACAGGGCTTTTAGGATATGCTTTTAATGCATTAATAAATTGTTCTTTATGACGTTCATCCCTGCTGTTATTAGCCCCTGGTGTGTCAACCAATGTGTAACCAGCTAATGTTGAATGCTGCTTTATGCCGGAGTAAGGAATGGTAATGTCAAAAGATGCAATTTCATCTGATATATTCCATGCCTGTATTTGTTTTGTACAAATTGTGTTGAATGACGCAATAACAATACCCGAGTGGCAATAAGCCTTCATACTAGGTTTAGCTTTTTCACATACGGTTATACGAGCAATCTTAGCCGTAGTCGCTTCGTTCCCAGAAGGAAGTAAATCTTTTCCAATAAGCGCATTAATAAGTGAGGACTTTCCAGCACTCATAGAAGCGGCAACGAGTATAGACTTTGTTTTTTTGTTCATGACAATACACTTTCAGTTTTGCTGCTAGTTGTATCCAACCAAGACGATAGATTATTTCGTATGTAAGTATCTAGCTCGCATGGTGAGATAACGCGAATGTTAGGTATCCAATATTGAACAATTGACGCTATTTGGTTATAACTCCATGCCGAAGAAGAGATTAGGAGGGAGCCGTCCTTACGCTTTTCGATAATTTTTTGTTTTGGCAGAAGAGCTTTACGTTCAAAGTAAAATGCAATGTCTTTCGACACTTCAAGGGTTATATTAAAAATCGGTTGTCCAAACCAAATGGTATCTTGTTCTTTAATTTTATCGACAACTGCGGGGTCATAGTCAAATTGCTCCTTTTGCATACTAACGAACTTAATACGCGCAAGTGAGAAAGTCTTCAGTGTACCTTCAGAAAGTGCTGCTAAGTACCAACTACCATGGCTATAAACCAAGAGGTATGGCGAGACTAACCGAGGCTTATCTTTGTAAATAAAGCTAACGATTAAGCGACTTTTAATCGCAGTTTCAAAGGTGCTATGAAGCGAAGAAATAAAGTCTGCTTCAAGGGGTTGCTCTAGAAAATGATAACACTCGCTGACCGAGTCATTGATGAAACTTCGAAGAAATTTGGCTACCTTGGTAGGAAGTGCTTTTTTAAAACCGATGTTACTGATTAAACGAATAAGGTCTTCTTCGTTATACATGCCTCGGGATTGTGATAGCTTATAATCACCAGTCTCAGGGCATCTCTCAATAACGGAATCCAAACGTTCAAAGTCTCTACGAATAGTTTTAGAACTTACTCCATATTTATCCGACAATTTTCGCAGATTTAAAGATTCACCACTAAATGCCATAGCAGCTATATCAGCTAGTCGATTAGCAAGAATGGTATTCCTCATAAACATACCTTTAATCAAATTCCTTTAGATAAGGTGTATAATACAAAACACTTGGGACAGGGAGTGTCCAACAAATCCTTTATGCGTTTTTATTTGTAATTTCTACAAGTCAGAGTTCTGTTCACAGTCAAAATAACAGGAATTTGCAGATAATGGAATTCATGATTAGCAAGACCTGTGCATGTTAGCCCTGTTAAACTTAAGTATTATGTCAACTAAAAACTCAGAGCAGTCATTGAGGTTTACAAATGGCAACGCCTGCTTTTGGCACACAGACGATCTTCACTATGAGCGAATAGCAGAAATTCTCCCCTTACTAAAATCCCCTAACAAATGTCTGGTTTTACTGCAAAACCGGTCATGTTGTTCTTAATTAAGTGTCTGTAAACATAACCTGTCTGAATCAATCAATTTAAGGTATGGTGCTCGGGTCATTTAAGCTCCCAGTGTTAGTTATCTACTGATTTACTGAGAAGCCTAAGTAATAACTGACAACAAATGGATTAAAATTGCCATAAGCTTATGATAAATATCTAATTTATATGGTTTTAATATGTATTTTCACTAAGGTATCTCAGTAATATTGTAAATTAAAGGTTAATTGAGTGCTTAGCTGACTTCTCAACTCATTGTTTTTCGGTAAACTTATAGGAATGAATTAATTTTACCTTTCTGGTGTTACTGAGAGGTATACATAATAACTGTTATTTTGCATTGCAAGATTGGAGTATAAATCATGGATCTGAAAGACTTTGTATCTGAAACTCTGCTTTCAATAGTAAACGGCGTAACAGAGGCTCAAGCAAAAGCCTTAGAGCTTGGCGCTTATATCAATCCTGCCGGACTTACTCGTCATGCTGCGAAAGTAGCGGACAATGCTATTTGGGATAACTCTAACAATAATTATGCTCAAATTGTGACATTCGACGTAGCTGTCACGGCTGAAGATACTGCAAAAGCAGGTGCCAAAGTCAAAGTCATTGCTGGAATATTTGGTGGTGGTGCTGAAGCTGAAACTGGAACTAAAAGTAGTTTGGCTAGCCGAGTCCAGTTTTCTGTGCCGATCTTACTTCCTGCTAACGATGTGGCGAAACCTGATGCAAGAGCAAAACCTGTAATAGCATGTTAAATATACAAAATAACAAACGCCTTAAACATCGCGGCCTTTGGCCGCT
Organism: Alishewanella sp. d11; assembly: GCF_049390205.1. Classification (GTDB taxonomy): domain Bacteria; phylum Pseudomonadota; class Gammaproteobacteria; order Enterobacterales; family Alteromonadaceae; genus Alishewanella. The sequence continues at coordinate 339,509 of NZ_CP186547.1, forward strand.
GGACTCGCAACAAGTTGCTCGCCGTTTAGGCGTGCGTTGAGGCTGTAGGAAAACCTTTGAGCAAATAAATTAACGTGCGCTACGTTAAATTTTTTTGCGGTTCAATGGTGAAACCTATGCAGATTTTACGTAGCGACGCGTTTTTAGGGTGAAATTTAACTGTTTTTTGTATTAAATTTTAAGTCGAGGGTTTTTCTACACCCTCGTTATGCATATGGAGAAAATTTAACTTCGATGGTCTAGGGAATAGATAAAATGTTACTCAAAGAAGTCATTGCTATAAATTATAAAAGTGCTCCAAAAACGGCACTTGAAATTAAGCCAGTTTCTCCAACAGTGCTAATTGGAGATAATGATTGGAGACTATAAAATCTTTTGTGTAAGTGGCTGTTTATCATAACGATACTCGGTCACCGTACATAATCATAAACTGAGTCATGGCTGGCTTCCAATTTCGTAGTGGCATTTGTCCACTTTTTAGTAATCTGGTGTAAAGCCAAATACAGCAATTTGAGTACTGCAACATCACTTGGGAATGACCTTCTGGTCTTGGTGACCTGACGCAGGGTGGCATTAAGCGATTCGATGGCGTTGGTGGTATAGATGACCTTTCGTATCTCCGGTGGGTAATCGAAGAACACGCTAAGCCTTGTCCAGTTGTGAGCTAGTCGAAAAATTAGTGGCTAACGACAAGCTTCGGTTTTTGCGAACATAACAGCGGTTTTGGTTATTTGCATTAATGGGGAAGTAAATTTATTGGAAATATCATCACTGTCATGGTATTAAATCTGGGGTATCGGTCAATAGTAATAAAGGGAATTTATGGGAGCTTCACTTTTTAGACATTTAAACGCCAAAATGGCCGAAGAGGCGGATAAAGCCCTCGTGAAAGAGCTGGAATTTATATCAAAAAAAATCAACTCACTCGATACGCAAGTTTTCTTTAAGCCTAGTAATTTATCAATATCTGGGATTTTTGATATATTGCCATGCAAAAAAATGACAATGTTCACTTATACGGTGAAAGTAGGATTTGCCAAAATCGTCGAAGAATCGATAGGTCAGTGTACGGGTGAAGTAAGACTGGTCTTTAGCTTTACAAACGACTCTGGGTTTGAAGAAATTAGGTCTGTTATTGAAAGACTAGTTGAGATAAATAACAAGCGCGTAACCGGCAGTACATTGGAAGTTTTAATTCAAAATCTATCACATATTAAATTTTTACAGCGAGATGACCATATAGTTTACGGGTCAGCGAATTTTTCGTTAAAGTCAGACTCTCCAGATCGGGAAATAGAACATGGACGATATCCTAGTTATGATGAGTTGCTTTGTGAAAGCGACTTTGGCGGCGAAGAAATTGCTGACCTCATGTGGAACTTTATGAAGAAGAAATATCCAAATATAAAGTCAGTGTGCATCCCACAGAATCCTGATGAAAAAACGTTAAATAATATTTGTGATCAAGTCTTTATAAATTCTTCTGCCAAGAACTCTTATAAGCAAGTTTGCAAGCCAGTATTATTTACCTCTATTAATCCGAAAGAGTTAGCAGATGGGATTTTCGAAATCCTTTCTATAGGCAAAGATTTTTTCGAAGATGATCCTGACCTCAGTTACTACAAAAATATCTATTCAGAAAGTCTAGATTCTTATTTAGGACACATCTGTTTACAAGCCGATGACAATATTCCAAACGAATTATATGATGAATTGAACACTCTAGTAGAAACTGAAATTGAAAAGTATCAAGCTAGATATACTTCTCTTGATTCAGAAATTGAAATTCGGTACAACACGAGGAAAGATGAATTATACAAGCCTATTCCCGAAGATCTAACGCGCTTGTATGACGAAGTCGTTAACGAAGTCAATAATGAAATTTCTAATCGAGAAGACAACTTTGTAGAGTCCTTCAATGATAAATTGAGAGACAAGTTGAGTGCTTTGATTTTAGAAAAAGTTGAAGATTATTGATATTTAATTTATCAGCCGGCCTTGTTAAACGCGCACATTACAAAGAGTTGAAATTGGCAAGCTTGTTAACCCGTAGGTCAAAACCATTTACGGCTCCATCATCCTATTGATACCAGCTTTTTAATGGTGTTTCTCATCTCGGTATACCAAATCTTTGCGAATGACAACCGTAATAATTCGGCACATGACGATTCCGAATTATTACGGTTAGAAATTATACCCTGTCGTTTATTGCTATTTAGTTTAGGTTTTTGAGTGAATCCAAATAATCAGCCCAGCCTTGCATCATTGCAGTTCGTTGCGCTAGATGTTTCGTACGATTGTAAGCTCGGCCATTCGGATCTCTGACTGAATGGGCAAGCTGGTGCTCTATCCAATCAGTAGGGTATTCGAGCTCTTCATCTAATAGCGTGCGTGCCGTTGCACGAAAACCATGAGTTGTAACCTCGTCTTTAGAATACCCTAACCCACGCATCCTGACTCGAAGTGCATCGGTAGAAATTGGCCGGTTTCTGTTTCGTGGTGATGGAAATACAAACGGCGAACCACCAGCTGTCGATTCTAATTCTCGCATAAGCACCATAGCCTGACTGCAGATTGGAATGATGTGGGCTTGATATGTTTTAGAGGCGTTAAATTCAATAATCCCTTTTTCAAAATTAACGTACTCCCAACGCAAGCGGCATAACTCGCCAGGACGACAAAAAAACAACACAGCGAGCTTGAGTGCTGCGGCAACCTGAAAGCACCCTCTTGAATCATCCAACGCTCTGAGGAAGGCTCCCAACTCTTTAGGTTCAACAATAGCGGAGTGATGCGTACGTTTTGGTTGTTTTAATGCACCTTTTAAAGCAGATGCAGGGTTACGTTCGCAACGTGACGTTACAATGCCATAGCAAAATATTGTTACCAACAATGCAAAACTGATCCACTTCAACAATTGAAATCTGATCCACTTGTTTTCACTATAGTGCCTTTTCGGGGGCACTTTGATCACAAAAGAAGAACTTATGAAAATTCAGATTTTGCATCAGCAAGGCCTTTCGCAGCGGGCAATCGCTAAACAATTAGGTATTTCACGCAATACCGTTAAGCGTTACCTGCGAGCCAAAATGGATACTCCTGTTTACTCTGCTCGTGAAAAAGGCCGCTCATTACTCGACCCTTTCAAGTCCTTTTTACACTCACGTATCGCACAAGCGAAACCAGTACACCTGTCGGGTGAAGTCCTGTTTCGTGAGCTCAAAGAACTCGGTTATAGCGGCAGTTTATCGTTGTTACGCCAGTACTTATTCCAATACCGTGGCAAGCCTACCCCTGAGCCTGTAGTGCGGTTTGAAACGGAAGTGGGTAAGCAAATGCAGGTCGATTGGGGGCAGATGCGTGGTGGCAAAGCCCCCATCCATGCCTTTATCGCGGTATTAGGGTATAGCCGGGCAATGATGGTGGTCTTCACCGATAATATGCGTTACGACACGCTGGAACAGTGCCACCGCCTCACGTTTGATTACTTCCAGGGTATCCCACGTGAGGTATGGTACGACAATATGAAAACGGTCGTGGTTGAGCGCGATGCTTATGGCGAAGGTGCGCATAAGCTTAATCAGGCCTTTTACCAGTTTGCTAAGAGCATGGGTTTTATCCCCAAACTGTGTCATACCTACCGGCCACAAACGAAAGGCAAAGTAGAACGTATGGTGCGTTATGTACGTGATAACTTCTTTCGCCCTCTGAATACCAAGTTAATGACGTTGGGCCAGATATTGATATCAATACCGCTAATGAACAGGTTGCCTTATGGCTGGATACGGTGGCACATCAACGCATTCATGACACCACCAAACAGAAGCCTGCAGAGCGGTTAGTAGAAGAACGTAAGGTGCTGCAAACATTGCCCCCTCGGCTGTTAGCAGTTGCGCCATCCTTGCCTGATAACAGTCCACTCCCTTCGTTAAGCAGGCTAAGCCAGCAACCACTGCACCATGATTTAAGTGTGTATGACCAATTGATGGAGGTCATATGAACTTACAATTATCACGACTTAGCGAATTAGCTACTGCGTTACAGTTACCGGGTATTGATGCGAATGCCTGTGATTTAGCCCAGCAAGCAGCAAAAGAAGAATGGGATTATCTCACCTTCCTTGAGCAGGCGCTTCAATGTGAAAAGCGTTCACGCCATCAGCGAAAGCAGCACATGTTTACCCGTATGGCGGGGTTCCCAGCAGTAAAAACCTTGGAGGAGTTTGATTACGCCTTCGCGACTGGCGTGCCTAAAAGGCAAGTTGCAGAATTAGCGTCGTTGTCATTTATTGAGCGACAGGAAAATGTGGTGATGCTAGGGCCATCAGGTGTGGGTAAAACGCATATTGCCGTTGCACTGGGTTATAAAGCGGTGCAGGCTGGGATAAAAACCCGCTTTATCAGCGCATCAGACTTAATTCTGCAACTGGCCACAGCACAACGCCAAGATAACTATAAGCAAGTGATGCAGCGTTCAGTTGTCGCACCAAGGCTTCTAATCATTGATGAAATAGGCTATCTCCCCTTTAGTGCGCATGAAGCAAAGTTATTGTTTGATGTGATTGCAAAACGGTATGAAAAAGGCTCGGTTATCTTAACCAGCAACCTGCCATTCGGTCAGTGGGGACAGGTCTTTGCAAACGATACCGCGCTAACTTCTGCAATGCTAGATCGGGTTTTACACCACTCGCATATCTTACAAATTAAAGGAGAAAGTTATCGTATTAAAGAAAAGAAACAAGCTGGATTAATGGATAAAACTAAAGAGTAGTGGATCACTTTTAAATTGTTGGGGTGGATCACTATTGGATTGTTGTTGACAAATATCAAGCTGCAGATGTTTTTAGCGCGATGTGCGGTTTCGACGGCCCCAGTATTTTCAATTCGCCTAAGCGCTTCAAGCACAGCAAGTGACGTTAGCTGGTCAAGGTCAAAACGACCGAGGACAGGAAGGAGATGGTTGTCTAGAATGCTCTGTGTGCGTTTTTGGTGCGTTAAGCTTTTATTTGCCATACGTACGCAAAACCATTCGCGAGCTACCGTCTCAAAGCTATTTAGATTGGCTGTTGCGCCAATGGTTTTTTTTAATTGCCGGTTAAGTGACGGATCGATCCCTCTTGCTAGCATCTCCAGTGCGGTTTTCTGCTCTGCTCTCGCCTGATCCAAGCTGACCTCAGGAAAACTACCCAGTGATAATGTTTTCTCTTTATCGAGGATCCAATATCGCAAACGCCAAAATTTTTTGCCTGATTTTTTTACGAGAAGCTGCAGCCCCTTCTCATCAGAAATCTTGTAGTCTTTTTCAGATGGGACAAATAATGCCACTTGCTCTTGAGATAACGCCATACGTACTCCATTATAAGGAAAAGTTGGTATGGGTAGCAGTTTCAGAAATCCCCTAAACACCCAGAAAAACACCCAAAAAACCCCAATTTACCCGGTTTTGATGGGTGCTTTACATGGACTATGGTAGACATTTACAGACGCTATAAAAGAAAAAACCCCGCAAAATCACGGGGTTATAGACAACAGTGTACTTTTGTAGACTCGAATCTGGCGGAGAGAGAGGGATTCGAACCCTCGTTAGGGGTTAACCTAAACACACTTTCCAGGCGTGCGCCTTCAGCCACTCAGCCATCTCTCCGGGGCTTGCTTAGCAAGCGCCGCTATACTAGGGAAAAAGCGGCGACTTAGCAATAACTATATGCAACACTCTAGCGTTATTGCCGCTATTTTAAACAGCGGGCAATAGTAAGCTAACCTAAGCGTTGCCTTTTACCTGCATTTTTTGCTCTTTGGCAAAGTTTAACATGCGATCTAACGGCAGTAAGGCGCGTTCGCGGATGGCCGCATCCACAAAGACCTCATGGCCTTGGTGATTAAGTAACGCCTCTTCAATAGCTTTGAGGCCATTCATGGCCATCCAAGGGCAATGCGCGCAGCTGCGGCAGGTAGCGCCGTTACCGCCAGTTGGGGCCGCGATAAAGGTCTTATTAGGCAGCAGTTGCTGCATCTTATAAAAGATACCGGCATCTGTGGCGACAATAAACATCTCGTTAGGCAGCGTTTGGCTGGCTTTAATCAGTTGGCTGGTTGAACCTACGGCATCGGCTAATTGCACTACGCTATCGGGCGATTCCGGATGAACCAATACTGCTGCTTCTGGATGCTGCTTTTTCAGCTCAATTAAGGCTTTGGCTTTAAACTCATCATGCACAATACAGGCACCGTTCCATAGCAGCATATCGGCACCGGTTTGCTTTTGCACATAGGCACCTAAATGCTTATCTGGGCCCCACAGGATCTTCTTGCCTTGGCTATCCAGATAATCTACTACATCAAGGGCAATAGAAGAGGTGACGACCCAATCAGCACGGGCTTTAACGGCTGCCGAGGTATTGGCGTATACCACTACGACTCGGTCTGGATGCTGATCGCAAAAGGCAGAGAACTCTTCGGCTGGGCAGCCTAAGTCCAGTGAGCAGGTAGCATCCAACGTTGGCATAATGACAGTTTTTTCTGGCGTTAAAATTTTAGCGGTTTCGCCCATAAATTTTACGCCCGCGACTAATAAGGTTTTAGCCGGATGCTGATTACCAAAACGGGCCATTTCCAGCGAGTCAGAGACACAGCCGCCGGTTTCTTCGGCTAAGGCTTGAATTTCTGGATCGGTATAATAGTGCGCGACGAGCACCGCATCTTTTTGCTGTAATAAGCTTTTAATACGCGCCTTGTAAGCTTGCTTCTCGTCTTGGTTTAATGGCACAGGCTTTTTCGGGAAGGCAAAGTCTTGCTCAGAAAAATACAACGGCTGGTCCATAGGATTTACTCAGTGGCTAATGAAAGGCGCGTATTATAGAAGAAAATTTACAAAAAGACAGTATTGATGCTGTTTGGTGGGTCATGATGGATTCGAACCATCGACCAACGGATTAAAAGTCCGCTGCTCTACCAGCTGAGCTAATGACCCAAACAGGATAACGCGAGAAGTGGTGGGTCATGATGGATTCGAACCATCGACCAACGGATTAAAAGTCCGCTGCTCTACCAGCTGAGCTAATGACCCAAACAGGGTAACGCGAAGTGGTGGGTCATGATGGATTCGAACCATCGACCAACGGATTAAAAGTCCGCTGCTCTACCAGCTGAGCTAATGACCCACTTCGGTGTACTTTGTTTGCGCGGTTTGGTGGGTCATGATGGATTCGAACCATCGACCAACGGATTAAAAGTCCGCTGCTCTACCAGCTGAGCTAATGACCCTAACCGCGGACGCATATCTTACTGATTTACGGAATTTCTGCAACCAAAAACTGTGATTTTTTGCTTAACAGCAGGCCAAGTGCTTAAAATGCCAGCGAAGCGCTGCTAATCTAGACAGTATTTTTACGATGAAGATGCTAATACTAAAGCACCAAATGAAAAAACCCGGCACTTGGCCGGGTCGATCATTTCAGCGCCTCAAGACGCTCTTTTGCCAATCTAGCGGCAGTAGAAGAGCCATGAGCAGATGTTAGCTTTTGATAATGCGTCAAAGCGGTAGCTTTGTCATTTTCACGCTCTGCAATCTGACCGAGCTTAAGCAATGAGTCAGCCACTTTGTTTGAGTCTGCAAAGTTATTCACTACGCGCTCAAATTGGGTTTTTGCTCTAGCAAGCTCACTGTTATTAAATAACAACTGTCCCAACCAATAATGCGCATTCGGCGCATACACTGAGTTTGGATAAGTACGCAAAAAAGATTCAAATTCGGGAATAGCAGCATCATAGCGCCGATCTTTTAGCACCATGTTAACTGCTTTGTCATAAGCGTCGGTTTCGGAAATATTTCCTGAAACCATAACTGCAGGACTGTTTGTAACAGGAGTCGGAGCAGCAGTGGTATTAGCACTTTGCCCCGCCCCCTGTACAGCACTCACCCGGCGTTCAATTTCCTGGTAAATATCGCGTTGACGCTGAACAATTTCATCCAGCTGATACGAATGAGTTTCTGTGACACCACGCAACTCACTGACTTCATCCAATAAGATTTGCAACTGTTGTTGCATTCTTACCTGACCTTCAGCCCGGGCTTCAACAACCCGCTCCAATGCTGCAAGTCGCTGTTCCATAGAACCTGCAGCAGGCGAAGTCGCGGATGAAGCTGGTCTGCTGCTTCTGCCTATCTCAGTAACAGGCGCCGGATTTGCCCAAGCGCCAACACTGACTAAGGACATTGCTATAAGCAGAGGTTTTATCACTGTCATCCTCATTCATACCTTTAGTTAATTAATATACTAATACCGCGCGACGGTTTTGTGCGTATGCTGATTCGCCAGTAGCACGAACTGCTGGCTTCTCTTCACCGTAGCTTACTGTAGAAATTTGACCAGCGCTTACGCCTAAGTTTTGTAAGTACTGAACTACAGAAATAGCACGACGCTCACCTAAAGCGATGTTGTACTCTGGAGTACCACGCTCGTCAGTGTGGCCTTCTACAGTAACACGTACGCTTGGGTTTGCACGTAAGAATTCGCCGTGCGCTTGTAACAGCTCAGCGAATTCTGGACGAATGGTTGCACGGTCAAAGTCGAAATACACTGTGTTTTCGCTACGCAGTGCTTCCATTTTTTGACGCATTTGCTCAGCAGCTAAAGCCGCTTGATCTACGCGTTCAACTTGAACTGTTTGGCCAGTTGTGGCAGATGTGTCAGCATCACCAGCACCCGTTGAAGATTTTGAGCTACATGCCGCCAGTGCTAACACTGGAACAGCAATTAATAAGCCTTTTAACACTTTGTTTAAGTTCATAATATTGTCCTTAGATTAATTTACCAAGTTTTACCAAGTTTTTGTTTTATAAAAAAGGTGACCACGCTGGCGATTTCACCTGTCCATCCGCCGCCGGTAGTCTTGCTTTAAAACGACCATCCATAGAAACCAGTGCCAGCACCTGCGAACGACCATGCATAGTGCTGTAAATAATCATAGAGCCATTAGGTGCAATACTGGGCGACTCATCCAAATTGGTCGCGGTCAGCACTTGCATAAAACGGCTCTGTCTATCCATACGGGCAAGCTGATAGCGTCCACCTGTACGATTTACCATTACAATAGATTGCCCATCAGGCGAGAAAGTCCCTGCGAGATTCATCTCACCTTGGAAAGTTAACCGCCGCGTATCACCCGTAGTTAAATTGACGCTGTATAGCTGAGGGTTACCACCGCGCTCTGAACTAAATACGATCTCTTTACCATCTGGAGACCAACTTGGTTCTGTATCGATTGCTCGATGGTTAGTAATACGCGTCAACGCCTTAGTAGCGATATCCATCACATAAATTTCTGCATTACCATCTTTCGACAACACCATGGCCATTTTACGGCCATCAGGAGACCAAGTTGGGGCGCTATTAATGCCTGGAAACGAGGTTAAAATTGTCCGGCGACCCGTATAAATATCCTGAATAAAAATTTGTGCCTGCCGCTTTTCAAAAGTGACATAGGCTAACTTAGTGCCATCTGGAGACCAGTTTGGCGACATCAACGGCTCTTTTGAACGAAGTAGCACTTGTTCATTATAGCCATCATAATCTGCAACTACGAGCTGATAAGGAAACTCAGTATTGGGTCGAACCAGCACATAGGCGATCTTTGTTAAAAAAGCGCCACGCTCACCTGTCAGCTTTTCGTAAACAATATCACTAATACGATGCGCATATTGACGGAATTGGCTGCCATTAATAGTGGTGGTACGACTATCAAGCATAAAGTGAGCCGTTGTTGAGAGCTGCCCCTGATTCAACATTCGACTGTTTAAACCAGTATTACCTTTGAGTACATCAATAAGCTCGAATACTACCTCATAGCGATCAATGCCAACTTCTGTCACTTCACCCATTACAATAGCTTCAACACCTTCTTTAGCCCAAGCGCTAAAGTTAATCTCTGCAGATGTCGATGGGCGCTGTGGCATTTTGATAAAAGGAATAGGGTTAAACTTACCGCTGCGCATTAAATCTGCCGCAACAACCTCAGCAATATTCTCTTTCGGTAAGGTAGTGCCTTTAAACGTAAAAGGTAATACCGCCACCGGCCTTGCTGAATCAACGCCACCGGTGATAATAATTTCCAAAGAAGCATGCGCTTGCATGCCAACCAACAGCATTAAGCTGCAAAAAACTGTACGTAGTAATTTAGTCATCATCAAAACTCTGGTGCCACCGTTAACGTTATGTCTTTGAGTTGGTTATACACATCTGGGTCGGATGACATTGGAAAAGTACCGACACGGTTAACCGCCCGAACTGCCGCATCACACACTACCCGTTCGCCGTTTATCACATTGACACTGGTTACAAAACCATTGGTTGCCAGTCTAATATTCACCCTGCACGTGCGTCCGCGCATCGTCGATTCATCTTTGATTAGGGTTCTGTCTATTGCATCACTAATCATTGCCGTATAACGTTGAACCTCTGTCACCGCTTGTTGGGCTCTGGCACGACGTCGCGCATCAGACTCCGCGGCTAACTGTTCTTGCAATAAACGCTCTTGCTCAGCACGCTGCCGATCTTCTCTCGCTTGACGCTCACGTTCAGCCTGGGCTTTTGCTAAGGCTTCTTGCTCAGCTTTACGCTTTGCTTCAGCTGCTTTTGCGGCATCTTCGGCTTTTTTACGTTCGGCTTCACGTGCTATACGTTGCTGTTCTGCCACTTTGGCCTTAGCCGCTTCAGCTTCTTGCTGTTTTTTTGCTTCTGCTGCAGCACGACGCGAAGCCTGAGCGGCTTCATCAGCCTTACGTTTTTCTTCTGCAACTCGCTTTAAACGGGCTTCTTCTGCTGCTCTAGAGCGCTCAGCTTGTTGGGCTCGACGTTCTAAATCACGAATACGTTTTTCTTCAGCTTTTCTAGCCTCTTCTTGCTGCTGTTTAATTTCCGCAACACGTTGCTCTAATTCTTGCCGATCAATCGCTACCGCCTCTACTGGGGGCGGTGGTGGCGGAGGGCTTGAAGCACCAGCACCCGCTTCACCTGAAATAATAATTTGTGTCGGCTTTGGCCAAAAACTCAATGAACTGATAAACAGGACTAACACTATACCCAAATGCAAGGCCACTGACTTAGCCAGCGGCGTTTGCCACCACTTTGCCACTAAATCAGACTTCATTATCAGTCATCAACCCAACAGCGGGCGCTCCAGCATTTTTCAACACATTAATTAAACGAATAATGGAGTTATAATCAACTCGCCCATCGCCCTTAACAATAACTTGCGTACCAGGCTCAATACTTAACCAGCTTGCTACCTCAACTGTTAACTGTGTTGCCGTAAAAGGCCCTTGATTAACACCGTCTTTTTCAAAATAGTACAAACCTGCTTCATCAACAGTAGCAACTAAAGGCGTTTTGCCATCCTTTATCTGCTCTAATGGCTCTGCTGCTGATTTTGGCAACTCAACCTTTACACCTTGCGTGATGATTGGCGTGGTTACCATAAAAATAACTAACAAAACCAACATGACGTCGATATAGGGTACTACATTAATCTCCGCAACCGGACGGCGTCTTTTTCGGGCATAAGTCATTAGGCTTGCTCTCCGCTGGTAACAGCCTGACGATGTAAAATATTCGCAAATTCTTCTACAAAATTAATGTAGCTATTTTCTAATTGCTCAACCTGAGTTGAAAATTTGTTGTAAGCGATTACTGCTGGAATGGCAGCAAATAAACCAATGGCTGTCGCAATCAAAGCTTCTGCAATACCTGGCGCAACCATGGCTAATGTCGCTTGCTGCACTGCGCCTAAGGCAATGAATGAATTCATAATACCCCATACGGTACCGAATAAACCGATGTAAGGGCTAATAGAACCCACTGTCGCCAAAAAAGGCAAATCTGCTTCTAACCGTTCGACTTCGCGAGACAGGCCGACCCGCATAGCGCGATGCGTACCATCCATGACAACAGCTGACTGCCGGCTTGTTTTGTGCATTCTGGCAAATTCTTTAAAACCTGCTTTAAATAAAGCTTCCATGCCATGGGCATGTTGGCGCGCACTGACTTCAGCGAACAGTTTTGATAAATCGATCCCTGACCAAAACCTGTCTTCAAATTTTTTGGCATCATCCAAGGCTTCTTTTAATACTTTCTTACGCTTAAAAATCATCGCCCATGAGATCACTGACATCCCAACCAGCGCCAGCATTACTGCTTGAACAACTATACTGGCTTCTAGCAATAAATGCAGAATCGAAATTTCACTTGCCACGTGTTAACACCTCTATAATTTCTGCTGGTATCATCTGCGCTTTTAACTGCACTGAATCCACACAAGCGACTTTTACTTCTGCATGACAAATTAATTGGCCTAAAGCATTAAAAATGTCTTGTTTAAACACCATGCTAGCACGCTTTAAACTGCTGATTTCACTTAATACGGTTAGCTGCTCATTAAACTTCGCCGCTTTCTTGTTCTGCATCTGAACTTCAGCCACAACAAAGGCAACCTGTTGTGCTAACCAGATATCCTGCTCAACTCCAAGGGCACGCAACCATTCGGTGCGCGCTCGTTCGAAGTATTTCAGGTAGTTAGCATAATAAACAATGCCACCAGCATCGGTATCTTCATAATATACCCTTACTGGCCAGGAGAAGCTGTTTCGCTGCATCTGAATCCGTATTCTTTCGCGCTTGTATGATAATTAAGCCAGCACACGAACTCAATTGCCTTTATGCGAAAACGACAACTATATTTTTTCGCGCTGACCACTTGTTTTTTAGCAAAACATTACATCGACTCATTATCAAGGGTTAAGTTCCATTTTTAAAGGCCTTAACACGTTAAAATGCCATTAAAACACGTTAAAGTCCTTTTGGGTCAAAATGTAAAAAAGTAATCTGTTTTATAGTGACAACATTAGCTGAACAAAGACTGAATGCATAGGAGACAAGTGCTCTAGAACCCATCACCCATAAACAAAACACTCTCCCCTCAAAATAAACATTAATTTTTCTAATGCCAAAACCGTGTTTTTTCTAGTTTGAAGTAATTGCTCCAAATCTTTATCATACGCAGGTGTTCTGAGCTAGCGCAAAGACAACTTAAAAAGTGGTAGCGGTTTTTAGTTGTTTAGTACAGGTCACTTAACAATGAGACTTTGTGAGAGAGGTTTTGTTGTTTGCTCCAAACATGTTCCCTGGATTTATTGAAGCACTCCTTCAACTTGTTGCTTGCCCGCTTCCTGAGCGGGCTTTTTTTTGCCTAGAATTCAATGAGTATTGCCATTTTCTGTGACAATAACTTCATACCCCCTCTTTAGTTCTAGAAAAAAGCACAATACCCCTTAAAGCCTTCATCTTTGAAAATACCAGAGTGTTAGTTACTTCAATTATTAGTCTCAGGCAGATCAAAGCCTAAATGTTGATAGGCTCTAGGCGTGGCAATTCGACCACGGGGGGTGCGCTGAATAAAACCTTGCTGAATTAAAAAAGGCTCTATCACATCTTCAATGGTTTCTTTTTCTTCACCAATTGCGGCGGCTAAATTGTCTAGGCCTACTGGGCCACCCATAAACTTATCGATAATAGCGTCTAACAATTTACGATCCATATAGTCGAAGCCTTGCGCATCCACATCGACCATTTTTAATGCCGCTGCGGCCACCTCTACCGTAACCACGCCATCGGCTTTAACTTGAGCATAATCACGTACTCGGCGTAATAGCCGATTAGCAATACGGGGCGTACCGCGCGAGCGACGAGCGATTTCGATAGCGCCAGCTTCGTTTAGCTGCATATTTAAAAAATGGGCTGAACGTTGAATTATTTGACTTAGCTCTTCTACTTTATAAAACTCCAAACGCTGCACTATCCCAAAACGATCGCGCAGCGGTGAGGTTAAGGCACCCGCTCGTGTTGTAGCGCCCACTAAAGTAAAAGGCGGTAAATCGAGTTTGATCGAGCGAGCAGCAGGCCCCTCACCTATCATTAAATCTAACTGATAATCTTCCATCGCCGGATAGAGGATTTCTTCAACCACTGGGCTTAAGCGATGGATCTCATCAATAAAGAGCACATCGTTTTCTTCCAAGTTAGTTAGTAAAGCGGCTAAATCGCCGGCTTTTTCTAACACGGGTCCCGATGTGGTCTTAATATTCACGCCCATTTCATTAGCAACAATCATCGCTAAAGTGGTTTTACCCAAGCCAGGTGGGCCGAAAATCAATAAATGATCTAAAGGTTCACCACGGCCACGCGCCGCTTCGATAAAGATAGCCATTTGCTCGCGCACATGCGCTTGGCCAGTATAATCCGCCAGCGATTTTGGTCGAATAGCCCGATCAATAGCTTCATCTTCTTTTAAAGCTTTTGGTTGGATCAGGCGATCTGCTTCTATCATACATAGCCTTTACTTAGTTAAATGTTAGCGTGTTAAATCATGCTTTTTAACGCAGCTTTAATCAACTGCTCACTGCTAATACCGGGGCTTAATTGCTGCTTCACGGCTTTTGCTGCTTGTAATTGCGAATAGCCAAGACCGACCAGTGCACTAATGGCATCTTGCTCAGCAGAAGCCGGAGGCGCAAAGAAGGCTTCATCATCTTGCAAAATCAACTTATCGGTCACGGCAGTGCTGGCAGTAACGCCCCAATCTTTGAGGCGATCACGCATTTCGATCACCAGCCGTTCGGCGGTTTTTTTGCCGACCCCGGGTAATTTTACGAGGGTACTAATGTCATCAAACTGCACACAACGAACAAATTGCTGCGCGGTCATCCCCGATAAAATAGTTAGGGCTAACTTAGGACCTACACCATTAGCTTTAATTAACTGCCGGAACAAACTGCGCTCGGTTGGGTTACTAAAACCATACAATAACTGCGCGTCTTCCCGCACCACAAAGTGGGTATAAATAATGGCAGTTTTCCCCACCTCGGGTAAGGCATAAAAGCTGGTAAGGGGTAATTGTACTTCGTAACCTACTCCAGCCACCTCGATTAACAGATCCGGCGGCTGTTTTTCCAAAATGGTACCGTTTAAACGTCCAATCATAATGTGGTCTTTTTCTTAAGGTTAAGTCGGTTTCGGCTAAAGTCAGCAGCATAACCTATGCTGAATACCTTATGCAGCATAATCTGGGGTTATCCGCATCCAGACTAACATCGGCGTGAAGATAACTAGGAATTCACGCTAACGTAATCGCCCACGCACGGTTTTGCGCGCCTGCCCTGCCATAGCGATTAAGCTTTGCTGGGTATGAGCATGGCATAACGCAACCGCTAGCGCATCGGCGGCATCGGCCTGCGGGTTGGCAGGCAGTTTTAGAATATGTTTTACCATATGCTGTACCTGCGCCTTATCGGCTGCCCCTGTCCCGACTACCGCTTGTTTTACTTGCCGCGCAGAATATTCATGCACGTCCAACCCAGCGTGTTTTGCTGCGACTATAGCAGCACCACGCGCCTGACCAAGCTTTAACGCCGAGTCAGGGTTGCGCGCCATAAATACTTGTTCAATGGCAAATATCGTGGGCTGGGTTTGCGCGATAATCTCAGAGACACCATTAAAAATGTGCAATAAGCGCTCAGGCAACTCATCGCTGCCCAGACGGATACAGCCACTGGCAATATACACAAACTTGCCAGCCTGTTGCTGAATAACACCATAGCCGGTTAAACGACTGCCGGGATCGATCCCCAAGATAATATTCAAGCGCTCTCCAGCGCGCAGCGTATTGCGCTTAGGGTCATTGGCTTTGTCAGGTGGAAGCCGCAGCGCATCACTCTAACTCAGCCATAATAGCATCGCTGATATCGGCATTATGATACACATTCTGCACATCGTCAGAGTCTTCTAAGGCATCTAGCATCTTAATAAACTTGACTGCATTTTCAGCATCTAACTCGGCCCGCGTATCAGGCAGCAGGGTCACTTCAGCATTTTCCGGCTTAAAACCGGCTGCAATTAGCGCTTCTTTTACTTCGTTATAGCTGTCTGGGCTGGTTAGCACTTCAATGCTGCCATCGCTTTGCGTTTGCACATCATCCGCACCGGCGTCTAAAGCCACATCTAACAATGCATCTTCATCCACATCAGGGCCAAAAAACAACACGCCTTTACGGTGAAATAAGTAGTTTACCGAGCCAGTAGTGCCCAGATTGCCACCATACTTAGTAAAAGCATGTCGGACATCAGCCACCGTGCGTTTGTTATTATCGGTCATGGTTTCTACAATAACCGCTACCCCACCCGGGCCATAACCTTCATAAACCAACTCTTCATAATTATCACCCTCTTGCATACCCGCACCCCGCTTAATAGCACGATCGATGGTATCGCGGGTCATATTTTCAGACAGGGCTTTATCTACTGCTAAACGCAATCTGGGGTTGGCACTGGGATCGGGGCTAATGCGGGCGGCGACGGTCAGCTCGCGGATAATTTTGGTCCAAATTTTACTTTTCTTTGCATCTTGACGGGCTTTGCGATGCTTCATATTCGCCCATTTGCTATGTCCAGCCATTTGTTACTCCTGCAGGATAGCAAACAGCGGGGCTTAGTGTCCCGCTGTATTCTTACTTAGACTTATTGCTCAGTTAGGCTTTGCTGACCACCTGAATACCTAGCTCCGCCAGCTGCTGTGGATTAGCTTCACCCGGTGCATCAGTCAGTGGACAAGCCGCAGTAGCAGTTTTGGGGAAAGCCATCACATCACGGATAGAGGTTGCACCAGTCATTAGCATTACTAAGCGATCTAAACCAAAAGCTAAACCAGCATGTGGTGGTGCACCATATTTTAAGGCTTCGAGTAAGAAACCAAATTTCTCAGCCGCTTCTTCATCACTGATCCCCAATAAGGTAAAGACCTTAGCCTGTACCTCAGCGGTGTGAATACGCACCGAACCGCCACCTAACTCTGTGCCATTTAATACCATATCGTAGGCATTTGATAGCAATTCACCCAGTTTTAACTCGGTGTTGGGCGTTGCTAAAAACGCCTGTGTATCTAAAGGCGAGGTAAACGGATGGTGTACTGCCGAGAAACTGCCATCATCGTTTTCTTCAAACATCGGGAAATCCACTACCCACAGTGGTTTCCAGCCAGCTTGAGTGATGGCTAAATCTTCACCCAGCTTTAAACGCAGTGCGCCCATGGCTTCGCATACAACTTTATAGCTGTCGGCACCAAAGAAAATCAGATCGCCATTAGCCGCATTGGTCCGAAATAATATTTCGCTGATAATCTCTGGCGTTAAGAATTTCGCTACCGGCGACTGAATACCCTCAGCACCTGCGGCAATATCATTTACTTTTAACCAGGCTAAACCTTTGGCACCGTAAATGCCGACAAAGCTGGTGTAATTGTCGATATCTTTACGTGACACTTTTTCAGCGGCGCCTGGCACTTTTAACGCCACCACACGGCCTTTAGGATCATTCGCCGGACCTGAGAATACTTTAAACTCAACGTCTTTTAGCAAGTCAGCAACGTCCACAAACTGCATGGGGTTACGTAAATCTGGCTTATCAGAACCGTATAAACGCATGGCTTCCCAGTAAGGCATCCGAGGGAAGCTGCCTAGGTCCACACCCAGCAGTTCATTAAACATCTGGTGCACCATTTGCTCCGTGATGGCCATGACCTCTGCTGAGCTCATAAAAGACGTTTCAATATCGATCTGCGTAAATTCAGGTTGGCGATCCGCACGTAAATCTTCATCACGGAAGCATTTAACAATTTGATAGTAGCGGTCTAGGCCCGACATCATCAGCAATTGTTTAAACAACTGGGGGGATTGCGGCAGCGCAAAGAACTGGCCTTTATGCGTGCGGCTTGGCACTAAATAATCGCGCGCACCTTCTGGCGTAGCTTTAGTTAAAATAGGCGTTTCAACATCTAAAAAGCCGTTACTGTCCATAAAGTTACGGACAAAGCTGGTGACTTTCGCCCGAAACTTTAAGCGCTCGCTCATTAACGGACGGCGCAAGTCTAAATAGCGGTATTTTAAGCGCTGCTCTTCGCTGTTTTCATGGTTAAAATCTAGCGGCAATGGCGCAGATTTATTCAGGATCGTCAGCTCGCTGGCATAGACTTCCACCGCACCGGTGGCCATGTCTTTATTGATCTGTGACTCAGGACGGGCGCGCACTTCACCTTTAATTTGAATACAAAATTCATTACGCACAGTGTACGCCACCGCAAACAGATCGTGTAAATCTGGATCGCAAACCACTTGCACCAAGCCGTCACGATCACGCAAATCGATAAAAATCAGACCGCCTAAATCCCGACGCCGATTCACCCAACCACTTAAGGTGACCTGTTGACCGACTTCATTTGCTGTTAACTTACCGCAATAATGACTACGCATTAATTTATCCTTTATCAGAGCATCTACGCTTACTAATTTTAATGCCGGCAATTATAGCGAAATGCGCTTTAATGTCACTGCCCCGAGCCGAAAACTCTGCAATCACCGGCAAGCAAAGCGATAAGTTTTCTGCCAAGGGCAAAATTACGGTAAACTATTGCCATTATTGCGTGTTTAGTTAGCAGGTTTTTAATGCAAAAAGATCATGTTTACGCTGAGCCTTTAGCTCATATTCAGGATTTCCGTTTTGATGATGCCGTGGCCGATGTGTTTCCGGATATGATTCAACGTTCGGTGCCAGGTTACCAAACCATTATTCAAACCATTGGCAAGCTGACCGCCCGCTATCAGCAAGACAACAGCCATTACTATGACTTGGGGTGCTCGTTAGGCGCAGCCAGTTTAGCGATGCGCCGGCATATCACGGCGGCGAATGGCAAAGTGATTGCCGTAGATAACAGTAGCGCCATGCTTGAGCGTTGCCAGCGGCATCTGCAAGCGTTTCGCTCAGAGGTTCCCGTGGAAACGGTGTTGGCTGATATTCGGCAAATAACGATTGAAAACGCTGCCGTCGTGGTCCTCAATTTCACTTTGCAGTTTTTACCCCCCGAAGATCGCGATGCATTAATCAGCCGCATTTACCAAGGCTTAAAGCCAGGCGGTATGTTAATTCTGTCGGAGAAATTTAAAACTGAAGACAGCACAACCAACGAGCTACTGATCGATTTGTACCACGACTTTAAACGCGCCAACGGCTACAGCGAATTAGAAATCAGCCAAAAACGCACGGCACTGGAAAACGTGATGCGGCCGGATAGTTTGGCTACACACGCCAAACGCCTGCAACAGGCCGGATTCAAATCGCATAATGTTTGGTTTCAATGTTTTAATTTTTGCTCGATGTTTGCCATTAAGGACTCAGCCTGATGTTAGATTTTTCTGCTTTTTATGCATTACTGGCGCAAAGCCGCTTAAGTCCTTGGCTAGAAACCTTACCCGCGCAACTGGCTAGCTGGTCAAAAACCGCTTTGCATGGCGATTTTAAACAATGGCAAAAGGTGCTGGCTAATTTACCAAAAACTGCAGTAAGCCATATAGAACTGGTCAAGGCCGTAGAATTTGGTTCAGCAGCCGATATTAGCGCGGGTGAAGCTGAGCGCATCCGCTTCTTATTACAGCAGCTAAAACCATGGCGCAAAGGCCCTTTTAATATTCATGGAATTGAGATTGATACCGAATGGCGCTCCGATTGGAAATGGCAACGGGTGCTGCCGCATATTAGTGATCTGACGAATCGTTATGTACTCGATGTTGGCTGTGGCAGCGGTTATCATTTATGGCGGATGCGCGGTGCTGGAGCGAAATGTGTAGTCGGTATCGATCCCTCGCAGTTATTTTATGCCCAGTTTCAGGCCATAAAACATTTTAACCCCGATCCTGCCGTAAACTTAATTCCTATCGGTATCGATGAAATGCCAGTGTTAAAACAGTTTGATACGGTATTTTCGATGGGTGTGCTTTACCATCGGCGCTCGCCAGTGGATTTTTTACAGCAGTTAAAAAACCAGCTGCGTCCGGGCGGTGAATTAATCATAGAAACCTTAGTGGTTGAGGGCGATGCACAACGGGTATTGATGCCGGGTGAACGCTACGCCAAGATGCGCAATGTCTGGTTTATTCCTAGCACCGCAGCCTTAACCCAGTGGCTAAGCCGAGTCGGCTTTAGCGATATTCGGGTGGTGGACTTAAATACCACCTCGTTAGAAGAACAACGCGCGACAGCCTGGATGGAAAATGAAAGTCTGATTGATTTTCTAGATCCAAATGATCATAGTAAGACTATTGAAGGCTATCCGGCACCACTTAGAGCAGTAATGATTGCTCGCGCTTGATAAATAGCGTTTTCGGTGATGTTTAGCTGACGCATTAAAGGCAAATTTAATACTATAACGAAGCACAAGGATTAACCGCATTTATGCCTTACCGCCCTAAGTCAACACTAGAACAGTGGCGTATCCTGCAAGCCGTGGTTGATGCAGGCGGTTACACGCAGGCAGCAGAATTACTCAATAAAAGTCAATCGTCACTTAATCATGCGGTTGCCAAGCTGCAAACGCAGTTAGGCGTTGAGCTGTTAGAAGTGCTTGGCCGCAAGGCACAGCTAACCGCGGCAGGTGAAGTGATGCTGCGACGGTCTCGCATCCTCACCCAGCAAATTGAAGATTTAGAGTTGCTAGCCGATAACTTAGATAAGGGCTGGGAGCCGGAGATCCGCATTGCGACCGAACTCGCTTATCCAAAACACTTTTTATATAAGGCATTAAAGCAGTTTTATCCGTTAAGCCGTGGCAGCCGAGTACAAATTATTGATACGGTATTGACTGGCACGAGCGAGATTATAACGCAAAAAAAAGCGGACTTAGTAATTACCGGTATGGTGCCCAAAGGTTACCTTAGTGAACCTCTTTATGTTACCCGTTTTATACCGGTGGTAGGCGCTAATCATGCTCTGGCAACATTAACTAGCCTAGAGCAAAGTGAACTGGGCCAACAGTTACAAATCGTGATTCGTGATACCGCGGTTAAACCGCAAGAGCATGCCGGCTGGTTGAAAGCAGAACAGCGTTGGACCGTAAATAACTTTGAGCA
Source organism: Alishewanella sp. d11 (assembly GCF_049390205.1). Taxonomy (GTDB): domain Bacteria; phylum Pseudomonadota; class Gammaproteobacteria; order Enterobacterales; family Alteromonadaceae; genus Alishewanella. The sequence continues at coordinate 360,509 of NZ_CP186547.1, forward strand.
AGCCGTCGATATCTTAAAGCTAGGCCTGGGTTTCTGTTGGTTGCCAGACTTTGTCGTCAACCCCTTACTAGAGAACCGTGTATTACAGCAATTACCTTTACAACAAAGCAGTGAACGCTTGGTACCCATGAGTTTGTTGGCGCCGCAAGAAGAAGCCCTTGGGCCTGGAAGCCGTCAACTTAGACAATTACTTTTAGCTATTCACGATAAATAAATAGGACCAATTATGGACGCTCAGGAATTAAAGGCCTTAATGCAAGCCTCGGCAGAAGATGCCAAAATCTATGTGCAAGAAAAACATCACATTCAGCTCGCTGGTGACTTAGCCAGTTTGGCACAGGTTGATGAAGTATTAGCCTCTTTACATGCTGACCAACAAATTAAACCGCACTCCGCTGAATTATTGTTTACGCTGTGTAATATTATGGGGGCCTATATTGGTGAAGTTTTTATCCAACAGGTCGGCGGGGCATGGCAAAGCAATAATATTGATCAAACCGCTCCTTATATGGCGGTGCAGTTTGGTGATAAAGAATTTCCTTTTGCATCAGTTTGTTACCACAAAATAACTAACAATAACACCATCAGTTTGCAAGACTATGTTAACCAAGCTAAACAGAATGCTATGCAGTAAGGCTTTTGTCTGCGCCGTTAAACGGGTAAAATGTTTCTCACTTTAGCCAACCCACTTAGCCATTTCGAGGAAAGCCGTGAGCGAGCACAATACATCTTTAAGTTACAAAGACGCCGGAGTTGACATAGACGCAGGTAATGCGTTGGTTGATCGTATTAAAGGCGCGGTTAAGCGTACGACTCGCCCTGAAGTGATGGGTGGATTAGGCGGTTTTGGTGCACTGTGCCAAATTCCTGCTGGCTATAAAGAACCGGTTTTAGTTTCTGGTACTGATGGTGTGGGAACTAAATTACGTCTGGCGATGGATTTAAAGCGTCATGATGGCGTAGGTATTGATCTGGTTGCTATGTGTGTCAATGATCTGGTGGTACAAGGTGCAGAACCATTGTTCTTCCTAGATTATTACGCTACTGGAAAACTCGATGTTGATACCGCATCACGCGTGGTAGCCGGCATTGCCGAAGGCTGTGTACAATCAGGTTGTGCTTTAGTGGGTGGAGAAACTGCTGAAATGCCTGGTATGTACCATGGTGACGATTATGATATCGCAGGCTTCTGCGTTGGTGTAGTTGAAAAAGCAGAGATCATTGACGGCAGCAAGGTGAAACCGGGCGATCAACTGATTGCTTTAGCCTCCTCTGGCCCGCACTCTAACGGTTTTTCGTTGATCCGCAAAGTGTTAGAAGTATCTGGTCAATCGCCAGAGACTATCTTAGAAGGCAAAAGCATTGCCGACCATTTGTTAGAGCCTACGCGCATCTATGTGAAAAACCTACTTAATTTGTTTAAAACGACACCTGTACATGCCCTTTGTCATGTCACTGGCGGCGGTTTCTGGGAAAATATTCCACGGGTGTTACCAGAGAATACTAAAGCCGTTATTGATGGTAAGAGCTGGCAATGGCCTGCAATTTTCACTTGGCTGCAGCAGCAAGGTAATATCACTCGCTATGAAATGTACCGCACCTTTAACTGCGGTGTTGGTATGATTTTAGTGGTACCGGCAGAGCAGTTATCTTCAGCCTTAGCACAATTGCAGCAAGCGGGTGAGCAAGCGTGGCATTTAGGTGAAATTCATGCAGCAGCTGCAGATGAGCAACTTGTTATCATCAACGAATAACGAGGCCTCATGAAAGCAATAGTAGTACTGATCTCCGGTAATGGCAGTAATTTACAAGCTATTATCGATGGCTGTGCTAAGGGCTTCATCCCCGGTAAAATTACCGGGGTTATCGCCAATAAAGCCAATGCCTATGGTTTAAAACGTGCCCAAGCTGCTGGCATTCCTACTCAAGTTGTCAGCCATAAAGATTACGCCGATCGGCAAAGTTATGATCAGGCCTTACAAGTCGCTGTCGAACACTTTAATGCAGAACTGGTTGTGTTAGCTGGCTTTATGCGCATCCTAACACCAAGTTTTGTCGCGTATTTTTCTGGAAAATTATTGAACATTCATCCCTCTTTGTTGCCAAAGTACCAGGGATTAGATACCCATCAGCGCGCAATTGATGCCGGTGATACCGAACATGGCTGCAGTGTGCATTTTGTCACAGAACAGCTGGACGGTGGTCCGGTGATTTTGCAAGCCAAGGTACCAATCTTCCCAGGAGACGATGCTTCAACAGTGGCGGAACGGGTGCATGAGCAAGAACATTTAATTTACCCGTTAGTGGTTCGCTGGTTTTGTCAAAACCGTTTACAACAGCGCGCGAATGAGGCATGGTTAGATGGTAACTTACTCTCAGTACAAGGTTATGCCCAAGATGAGGATGATTCTGCAGTGGCGCTTTAAAGCGTCACTTTTTTTAAGCGCACTGTTTTTTTACAGTACAACTACTCTGGCGCAGTCAGACCCTAGCCTCAGCGACTCGTCATTAGAGACTATCCAAGCATTTAGCACCTTTAATGCGGAATACCTTATTTACCGTGGAGGCAAAAGCCATGGCACGGCCAAACGCTATTTACATTTTAAAGACAGCCAGTATGAAATGGGCTATAGCAGCGATATCAGCTGGCTGGTTTTTAGTGATAAACGAAGCGAAGTGTCGAAATTTACACTTGAGCAAGGTCGCTTAAAGCCTTTACATTATTTGATGAAACGTTCAGGTACGGGTTCCAGTCGTCATTATGAACTTCGGCTAGACTGGCAAAACAAGCAGTTGTTTACAGGTAAAAAACAGCAGTTAAAAACCATCGATTGGCAAGACAACTGGCTCGACCCGCTTAGTTTTCACCAACAACTGGTGTTAGATTTACAGGCAGGTAAAACGGCTTTTACCTATGATGTTCTTAACCGAGACGGTAATAGCAAAACCTATCATTATCAAGTGGTAATGGAAGAGCCTTTGGCGTTGCCTTTTGGCACAGTTAGAGCGCTGCGAATTGCCCGCGTTGAAGAAAATAGTGATAAACAAGTCTTAGCATGGGTGGCGCCAAGTTTAGATTATATGCTGGTGAGACTGTGGCGAGGTGAAGATAACGTCGAACAGTTTGATGTACAGCTGTATAAACTTGAGTGGCTAAACCGCCAGTCACAGACTGACGGGCTCTCCGAAACGAAATAACTGCGCCTCGCCACTTTGCATTTTTTGCCACTGCTCGTTGTTGGTTAGCGGTTCAGTGGCAATAATGCTGACGACATCCTTGGGTGTCGTTTCCTTACTAAAATCAATATCAACATCGACATCTGATAGTCTGGCCACACCAAAGGGTGCGCGGCGGGTTAGCCAGTGCAGTTTAGTGGTACAAAAGGCTAATAAATATTCGCCATCAGATAGCAGCATATTAAACACCCCCAACTGTTGTAACTCGGGTAACAGCTTACTGATATAACGAAATGCAGCTTTGGGGCCTGGGCTTTTAGTTGGATAACGGGCGGCCAGCTTACTTAACAAAAAACAAAAGGCTCGCTCACTATCGGTAGTGCCAACGGGTTGAAAACGTTGCACCGCTAAACGTTGATAGCCCGTTAACTGACCGTTGTGCGCATAAGTCCAATACCGCCCCCATAATTCACGCGTGAAAGGATGGGTATTTTCTAAGGCTACCCTTCCTCGATTCGCCTGACGTACATGTGCCACAACAGCGGTACTCTTAATTGGATAATCCGACACTAACCTTGCGATTTCAGATTGATAGCTTGGTAATGCATCTTTAAAGGTACACACACCTTTATTTTCGTAAAAAGCCACTCCCCAACCATCTTTATGTGGGCCTGTGCGCCCTCCTCGCTCTTTTAAACCTTTAAAACTAAAACAAATATCGGTCGGCACATTAGCCGACATTCCAAGTAATTCGCACATTCGCCATCCTCCAAATAGGCTGTCAGCTCTGCCTTGCGCAAGATGCACTATACTAACAGAGGTAATCAAGCAGTAAATTAAGCTATTGAGCTAAAAACGCACATCGGACGTATTAATGAAAAGTGCTCTTACCAGTTAAGACAAGATTAGCGCGCGTCAACTGGGAAAAACAGCACGAGTAAAGGCAACTTGCTTTTGGGAAAGGCGGTAAACAACGCCTTAACACGGTATGTGCAACTTAAGTTGACAATTCTGCCATAAAAGTCCTGTGCAGTAATACTTGCAACTTAGATTAAAGCGTTCTAAGCTAGTGACTTAGTGGTCAGACCTCTTTCATGGGAGTTTACAATGAGTGTTTTTCTTTTAGTCGTTGCTCTGCTGGTAGCGACAGGCATCTTAGCCTATCATCGCGCCAGCTTAACCCTGTTTACTGCAGCTCTAGCTGCGGTGCTTCTACTTGGAACCTTTACCGACGTTGTCGGATTCTGGGGCTGGTTAGTCTTTTTGGCTATTGCTTTGCCGTTGAATATTGCGTCAGTGCGTCAACAACATCTGACTAAACCGCTATTAAAGCTGTATCGCAAGATCATGCCTGAGATGTCAACCACTGAAAAAGAAGCCATCGACGCCGGAACAACGTGGTGGGAAGGTGATTTATTTCGCGGTAATCCAGATTGGCACAAAATGCATAATTTCCCGCAACCACGTTTAAGTGCTGAAGAACAAGCCTTTATGGATGGCCCGGTGGAAGAGCTATTAGCCATGGTTGACGATTGGCATACCACGCATGAGCGCGCAGACCTAGCTCCAGAGGTTTACGAGTACTTGAAAACCAAAGGCTTTTTCGCGATGATTATCAAGAAAGAGTTTGGTGGCTTAGAGTTTTCAGCTTTTGCTCAATCTTGCGTGTTACAAAAATTAACGAGCAAGAGTATGGTGTTGTCGAGCGTGGTTGGTGTACCTAACTCTTTAGGCCCTGGCGAGCTGTTGCAACACTATGGTACTGATGAGCAGAAGGCTTATTACCTGCCGCGTTTAGCCAAAGGCATTGATGTGCCTTGTTTCGCCCTGACGAGCCCAGAGGCAGGCTCAGATGCAGGCGCTATTCCAGATTTTGGTATCGTTTGTAAAGGCCAGTGGAATGGTGAAGAAGTATTGGGTATGCGTTTAACGTGGAATAAACGTTATATTACCTTGGCGCCTATTGCTACCGTGTTAGGGTTAGCATTTAAATTACAAGATCCAGATAAATTGTTGGGTGATAAAGAAGATTTAGGTATCACCTGCGCCTTAATACCGGCAAATACCCCTGGTGTTAAGATTGGCCGCCGTCACTTCCCATTAAATGTGCCGTTCCAAAATGGCCCCACTCAAGGCACTGAGGTTTTTGTACCACTTTCTTACATCATCGGTGGTCCTAAAATGGCAGGTCAAGGCTGGCGTATGTTGGTCGAGTGTTTGTCAGTTGGTCGTGCTATTACCCTACCGTCTAACAGTACGGGTGGTATCAAAGCGGCAGCTTTATCAACAGGCGCTTATGCGCGGATCCGTCGTCAATTCAAATTACCTGTGGGTAAAATGGAAGGCGTGGAAGAAGCTATGGCACGGATCGGTGGTTATGCCTATATGGCGGATGCCTCAACCTCTATGTCGGTAAGCTCGATTGATTTGGGTGAAAAACCTTCAGTTATCTCAGCGATAACTAAATACCATATGACCGAGCGCATGCGTACTGCTATCAATGATGCGATGGACGTACACGGTGGTAAAGGTATTTGTATGGGGCCGAATAACTATTTAGCCCGGGGTTATCAAGGTGCGCCGGTTGCCATTACCGTAGAGGGTGCCAATATTTTAACGCGTAGCATGATTATCTACGGTCAAGGTGCTATTCGTTGTCATCCTTATGTACTGGCTGAATTACAAGCTGCACAGTTAAGTGACGAGAATGCCGCAGTAACTGCATTCGATAAAGCCTTATTTGGCCACGTCGGCTTCGCTATCAGTAACTTCTTCAGAACCTTCTGGTTATCCTTAAGCGGTGGTGTCTTTAGTCATGCCCCTTATAACGATGCCACTGCCCGTTACTACAAACAAATGAACCGTTTTAGTGCTGCATTAGCATTGATGTCTGATGTTGCTATGGGCACCATGGGCGGTGATTTAAAACGTCGTGAGCGGATCTCTGCACGCTTAGGTGACATTTTAAGTATGCTCTATCTCACCTCTGCGGTACTTAAACGTTATCAGGATGAAGGTCGTCAAGTTCAAGATCTGCCTTTAGTGCAATGGGCTTGTGAAGATAACTTAGCTAAAGCACAGCAAGCCTTAGACGAGTTATTCGATAACTTCCCAAATCGCGTAGTCGGTGTGGTGTTAAAACGTGTTGTATTCCCATTTGGTCGTACTTTGCGTAAACCGTCTGACAAATTGGATCATCAAGTAGCACGTATTATGATGACCCCATGCGAAGCGCGTAATCGTTTAGGTAAGTATATGTACTTAACGGTAGAGCCAGGTAACCAACTGGGTCGGGTTGAGCAAGCGCTACTAGACGTGTTAGCTGCTGAACCCTTGTTTGATAAAGTGACTAAAGCATCAGGTAAGCGCTTGCCGTTCTTCCGTTTAAATGAAGTTGCAGAAATCGGACTATCATTAGGCGTAATTAACAAGCAAGAAGCTGAAGTACTGCGTACTGCTGAAGAAAGTCGCTTATTTGTGATTAATGTAGATGATTTTGAGCCGGATTATCTTGCGGCAGACAAAACCTTATCACAACAGCCCAATGGTGCTGATGCCTTAAACGCAGCAGAGAAAAAACCACAGGACGCAGCAGCGTAATTTAATTGAAAGATACAATATAAGGGTAGATAAAACTTTTCTGGCAATGCTTCCTCAGATTTACTATCTACCCTAATCTCACTGCAAAGGCTTACAGTAAAATACTGTAAGCCTTTTTTATTTGGCTAAGTTGTCCACTTCAAAGCTAAGCATAGTAACCACTATGAAAATTACATCGCAGCTAACCGCATTGCATTCATAATTTCAGCTCGGTATCACACTTAATGCCTCTGTTTGAAATTATCAGCCTTGGTACTCGGTTTATTACTAATAAAAAATGCCGATTAGCTTAGCTAACCGGCATTTAAGTATTGTCTTACTGAAATTTAAAAGATAATCGATTCGCTAAGCCGTTTATACTTAAAAAGTAACTTGCTTAAGTTCAGAACACTGCCCTGTCTGGTCATAACACAACTTATATTCAACGGCAGGCGCAAAAGTATTAAACCTATCGACAACCATACCTGGCCGATTAAGCTGCTTAATCGGCTGATTATCACGGTATAAAGTCAGTCCTTGTTGTGGACTTTGCCATCTTAATTGCACCAGTTTAGCCCCTGTGCGACGGTTAGCTTGATTGACTCTTACTATTTGTAATTCAATCGACAGCGGTGCTAACAGATTCAATGACAGGATTAACGGGTCGTGATCAGAAGCACGGTAGGCATCAGCATTATAAAAACTGGCGGGTTTAGGCAGATTCGCCATCAGATCCGCTTCGCGATAGTTAAAGTTAACTATTTCATCAGCATTAATATGCCAAGCTTCAGCCGCTAATACTTGTGATAGCAAGCTAGGGCTGACCATGACATGATCCAGACTACCGGCTTGCCCCATAAAGGTGTAACTGTATTTCGGACCGTCATTCAGATCAGCGACATTGACAAAACCAGCTTGCTCGAGAATACGCAGCGGATCTTCTTTTGCATAGGCATTAAAGTCACCCATAATGACATAATCTGGATCCGCTACACCAGTAGGATCTGTGGCAATCCAACGCCCTAACGCTGCCGCTGCACGGCTACGCCAGTTATTCCAACAGCTTTGACCATCCCCACTGTCTGCATCTAATCCCGTTGCACTGCTAGAACACGATTTAGCCCGCAGATGCACGGCTACCGCAGTAAAGATTGCGCCTTGCGGGGTAATAAAACTCTGAGCTAATGCAGGTCGTTGTCTCGTGGTGTCAAACTCTGGATCCGCTAATTCATCCAGAACCGCAAATGCGCCTTGAGGTGCCATACTACCGGTACGGAAAATAAAAGCAGGTTTAATCGCATCAGTCCCTAAATGGCCTGTAGCGACATAAGCCCAATCAGCACGCTGATCAAATTGATTCAAGCGCTCGACTAACAAAGCAAGCGTACTATCATTAACCTCATTTTCTATCTCAATTAAAGCAATCAAATCCGCATCAATCGCCAATAATGCTGCTACCGTTTTAGCTAATTGTCGATCTAACTCTGACACAGAAGTCGCACCACGACATGTCAAGGCATTAGGACCACAACGGTTACCATTAACATTAAGCGTCGTAAATAAATTCTCTACGTTAAAGGTAGCCAGCTTTAAATTACCTTGCGGTAACTGCGGTGCCGTTGTACGAGGGTTGGTTGTGCTATCAAATACAGCGGTGCTAACTGGGCGAATTCGATATTGGCCAAAACCATAACCAAGCACACCTTGATATCCAGCAACAAGCTGATAGCCATTACGAATAGGATTGCTTGCTGAAATTTCAGTTAAACCATCTGCACCAAGAATAAATGGCGTACGGAAAGTACCGGTTCGGCCATTTTCAACGAGCAAACGATTACGCGCATTTGCTGCTGCCAGCGCTCTTGCCGCGTCACCTGGCAACACTAACTGCGTGGGTGTAAATAACTGGCCATTGGAGATGCTAAACTCGCCAAAACGAACCGCGTTAAATACATCTGTCACCGTATAGTTTGCTGCGGTATTAAGCAACATACCTTCTAAGGCTTCCAATTCATTAAACGTATTGAACGGCAGACTTAATGCAGTAGAAGGCACCGCTGACAATAACCCGGTACTACAACGCTGCCATTGCGTTACAGCGGTTAATTGCGTTTCTTCAAAATATTCTGTCACACTGGCACTCAGTCGAACAACATCGCCTGGCTGCACTGAGATGTCTGTGCCCTCAGCAAATACAAAGACGCCTTCCGCTGTCAGCGGATTATTATCCTGCCGGTAAGCAGGTTCCTGCATATAAAAGCCACGTAAACTTCCCGGTAAATCATCTAGATAAACCGCTGTTACTACCGCCTCAACCTGCACATTAGCCCCTTGCAGCGGACTTTGGAAACCTTGTCCTTGGATGCGATGAATAGGAGTAGCCGGATTAAAACAAGCAAAACTTGCTGCAGGAATGGGATTCTCTGCCGTAATACTGATATTTGACACGCGCCAAGTGCTGCAACTGGTTTCAGCTTGTGCTGCATAGCGGTAAGCAATGTAAAGCTGTCCTGTGAGATTATCGATTTGTGTAAAATCACCAAAACGTTTCGGGACATTATTACGATCAAAGTCGTTACCATTAATTTCCGTTAAAAATAGCCAATCTGCAGGGTTGATCTGACCAGAGCCATCGTAAGAAACCGAATAGTAAACCTCTAAAGGGTTAACCCCATTAAATCCGCGAGCGATATCAAAGTTTAAGCGCTCACCGTTTTGTTGCTGCAAATCAAATGCAGGCGAGATTAACCAACTGTCTGCTGCAGCGCACTGACCTTGATTAAAAGCACTGATCGTCACATTTTTAAAGCCTGCGTCCCAAGTCCAGTTTACATTGCCCTGAGGCGTAACAACCTGCCAACCGGCTTGGAATGGATTGGTAGCAAAATCGCGCTCATAAACGCTAATACGCCCTACATCGGCAGCGGCCGTACCCGTAATAACAATATTATCAAAGCGATTATTACCTGTCGCATTGCTTGCTCCCAACACAGTAATTTTGATAAAAATCTCAGCCTGATTATTCAATGCTGTAATCGCAGCCAAATCATAACTACGAACACTAAAACTACCATTTTGTTGATCACGGGCAAACTCAACAAAGTCGACACCATTAGTAGACCAGCTCAATACGCGCTGATTGAAACCGGTACTGGTAGTTTGCAGCGCATAGCTTAACTGCAGGTTTTCGAAACCGACTGAACTTGTGGTTAACAGAATACTGGCACCATTATTGGAAGGATTGCTAGCGCCTTGCAGCGACAAACTTCCCCCAGCAGGATAACCAGGTACACTATTTATGGTTGAGCCGGCAAAACTTTGTACAAAGCTATAGGCACCGGCACTGGTTAGCGCTGGATTAATATTTAACAAGCTTAGTTGTCCACTCCCCTCATCAGCCGCTTGGGGGAAACTTTGCGGAGTAAAACCATTACCACCCGCGGGTAGGGTATTATTATTTTGCGCCCAATATGCAATCGTCTGCTGTGCAAAAGCACTTTGCAGCATCAAAATACTGAGCAAGATAATTATTATTCTCATCTGCTATGTTCCGAATTTAACGTGATTATTTCTTTCAATGCTGGCGAACTGCAATCCAGAATAAAAGAGGCGTTGATATGACTAAACAGCTTGGATACTGTCTACTTTCATATTTACAAAAACCGTTAGCAATTTAACGGGTTTGTTAGCTTACTCATGCAAGATGACAAATTCATTAACCCAAAAAGGTTAATTTTTACAAAAAATAGTTCACTTTCATTTTATTTAAAATTTCTAGTATTTAGTCCGTATTTCAGCTTTACTGTGTGTTTTCGATCCAGGAGCATAAAAATGTTTAAAATCAATCAGTATTTTGATGGCAAAGTCGCGTCTATCGCGTTCAACGGTGAGCAACTACCCGCGACAGTTGGGGTTATGGCACCCGGTGAGTACGAATTTGGCACTAGCCAGCATGAAGTGATCACCATCATCAGTGGGGCATTAACGGTGCAATTACCCAGTAGCAACAGTTGGCAGACTTTTAGCCGAGGTGAAAGCTTTGAAGTTGCAGCGAATTGTAAGTTTCAGTTGCAAGTGATGCAGGATACCGCTTACCTTTGCACCTATGAGTAATACCCACCTGAGATGAACCATGCAAGGCATGCGCTCTGCGGCGAAACAACCCGATAATGTAAAACGTGACTATGCCATGCCACTGGGTCAGAGTATTAAAACGCTCTGGCCCTATTTAATGGCATTTAAAGGCCGAGTCATTTTAGCACTGCTCGCACTCATTGCCGCTAAAGGCGCAACCTTATTAATGCCATGGGCATTAAAAGAAATCATTGATGCCGTTGATGCTAATCGCCAATCCTTACTGCTTGTGCCAGTCTGGTTGTTACTGCTGTACGGTGCTTTACGGTTTGGTATGGTATTTTTTGGTGAAGTACGGGACGCGTTATTTGGTCGCGTTACTGAACATGCCATGCGCCAAATTGGCTTAAAAGTCTTCAAACATCTGCATAGCTTAGAGCTAGCTTTTCATCTAGATCGACAAACTGGTGGCATCAGTCGCGATATTGAACGCGGCACTAATAGCCTAAGTTTTTTAATGCGTTTTCTGATGTTTAACATTGTGCCCACCTTGTTTGAAATCGTGGCGGTTGCAGTGATTTTCAGTCTGCTATTCTCGCCGTTATATGCCTTAATCACCGTTGTTGCGGTTAGCCTGTATATTTATTTCACTGTCAGCATAACCGAATGGCGCAATAAATTTATCCGAGAAGCCAATCAAGCAGATAACAGCACTAACAGCCGTGCGGTCGACAGCTTGTTAAATTATGAAACCGTAAAATATTTCAATAATGAACAGTATGAAGCATCTATTTACGATGGCCATCTGGCGCAGTGGGAGCAAGCACGTTTAAAAAACCGTTTAAGCTTACTACTGCTTAACTCCGGGCAAGCGTTGTTAATTGCCGCAGCTATTACCGCATTAATGTGGCTGGCCGCCACAGACGTCGTCAACGGGCAGCTGAGTATCGGTGAGTTAGTCATGTTAAATGCTTATATGATTCAGCTTTTTATCCCATTGAATTTTTTAGGCTTTGTCTATCGAGAAATCCGCCGTGCACTAACGGATTTAGAAAATATGTTAGGGCTGTTAACGCGACAACCGCGAATTGTCGATAAACCAGAAGCAAAAACACTGACGATAAAACACGGCGAGATTCGTTTTACTAACGTCAATTTCCACTACCAAACGGATAGACCTATTTTAAAAAACCTCAGTTTTACCGTAGCGAGCGGGAGCAAAGTCGCCATTGTTGGCCCGTCTGGAGCGGGTAAAAGTACCATTGCCAAACTGCTTTATCGTTTTTATGAGCTCAATGCGGGACATATTCTACTCGATGGGCATAACATTACAGAGCTAACCTTAGACGCGTTACGCAGAGCCATTGCCATAGTGCCGCAAGATACAGTGTTATTTAATACCACTATCCGCGAAAATATCGCTTATGCCAAACCTGACGCAACTGCGGCAGAAATTGATCAGGCTATTCAGCTAGCCCATCTTAGCGACTTCATCAATAGTTTACCGCTCAAAGATCAAACCCAAGTAGGTGAACGTGGCCTGAAAGTTTCTGGTGGTGAGAAACAACGCATTGCTATCGCCCGCGCGATTTTAAAAGGCGCGCCAATTTTAATTTTTGATGAAGCCACCTCCTCCTTAGATACCTTAGCGGAGCAAGCGATTTTACAAGCCATGCGCGATGTCGCTAAACAGCATACCAGCCTTGTCATTGCGCATCGACTCTCGACGATAACCGATGCCGATCTTATTCTGGTATTAACAGAGGGACAGCTAGTCGAACAAGGCACCCACCAGCAACTTATGCGTTTAAATGGGCTTTATGCCAACATGTGGCGCCAGCAAGCGGAACAACAGGATAATCCAAAATAAAATTTATCGACCATTGCTCACTTTTTGCGGCAGATCAATAACACCAGGCCACATTCTGCTACCTTTAGATTAGGTAGAACAGCAGAAGGAATCGACAATGCCATTGCAAGAGCTTAAACGCCGTTTGATTAGCCGTAAATTAGAACTTGAACATCAGGTTACTGCGATAGCACGAGATTTTGCACAAGGTCGCAGTGCCAACTTAACTGAGCAAGCACAACAACGCGAAAATGACGACGTGTTAACGGCTCTAGATGAGAAAGATCGCTTGGAGTTACGGCAAATTGATCGGGCACTAAGTCGAATCGAGCATGGCACTTACGATAAATGTGCGAACTGCGGCGCCGTGATCAGCGCTGAACGGTTAAACATTGTGCCCTTTACTGAATCTTGTATCCGATGTGCCAACTAGGAGGTTAAGCCATGTTAGTCGAAAAACACGATTTACATCACGAGTTCCCAGAGTTTCATGATCAAATTCATGATTTAAAAATGAACAATGCGCACTTCGCCAAGCTATTTGCCGAGTACCATGATAAAGATCATGAAATCCACCGTATTGAGCAAGGCAGTGAAGTGAGCTCAGATGACTATATAGAGAATTTAAAAAAACAACGTTTACTCCTTAAAGATCAACTGTACGCCATGCTGCAAAAAGCCGTTTAATACAGTTTCTTACCAAACAAAAAAACCACCTAATTTAGGTGGTTTTTTTGTTTTTAGCAAAAGGCCAAATGTACTCGACCTAGGTTTGCTGCACCCGATAAGGTATTCTAAAAATTACTGCATACAAAATGGGTACCGCAATTAATGTCAGCAAGGTCGCGAAAGCCAAACCCGCCATAATCGTTACCGCCATGCTGTTAAAAAACGCATCCCAAATCAGCGGCAACATACCCAAAATAGTCGTTAACGCTGCCAGAATTACCGGACGTACCCGACTGACACTGGCTTGCACTATGGCCTGATTTTTATCTGCAAGCTCATTTAGCTGTAGATCTATCTCTTCAACTAACACAATAGCGTTTTTCATCAGCATGCCTGACAAGCTTAAAAACCCTAATAACGCCGTAAAGCCAAAGGGTAAACCACTGGCTAACAAGCCGGCGGTAACACCACAAATCGACATCGGCACAATCAGCCAAATGACCAGCGGTTGCTTTAAAGATCCAAATAAGAGAATACTGATCACCAACATCACAATAAAACTTAACGGCAGCTGCGCAGCTAAAGAGGCCTGCGCATCAGACGAGCTTTCTAGCTCTCCGCCCCAGCTTAATTGATAGCCTGCTGGTAAAGGTAATTGTTCAATCTCGTGGCGAATGCGTTTTAAGGCCTGATCAGCAGTAACATTGGTAGCAGGCTCGGCTTCAACGGTTAAGGTTCTTACCCGATTACGACGTTGGATCTTGGCTTCCTGATGCTCAGTATCAAAGCCATTGATAACTTGGGTAATCGGAATATAGGTTTTATCCGTCGAACTCCAAATCATCCGATCATTCAGTCGATCAATATCAAAACGCTCGTTTGCAGGTGGCCTAACAATAATAGGAATTTGCTTATCATGTTCGCGGTATAAGCCGCTGCGCACACCGGTACTGGCAAACTCCAGCGTTTGTGCTAGATCAGTGCGATTAATACCTGCCACTCGCGCGCGATCTTCGTTAAAATCTGGCACTATAACTAACTCACGCTGCCGCCAATTCTGCCGAATATCGGTGACCCCTTCCGTGTTGCGCATAATATCGGCGACTTGTTGGCCTAATTGTCTTAAAACCATCTCATCCGAACCAGATATACGCGCTTGGATTTTTGCACCACTACCTGGCCCAAACATCAGTTGCTGAGTATAAATTTCGGCATTCGGAAATTGTGCCGGCAAGGTATCTCGAATAAATTGCATTAAAGCTGGAATTTGATCTCGATGCTGCGTACGAATGATTAACTGGCCGTAAGACGCGTTAGGTTGCTCTGGCGCGTACGTTAACATAAAGCGACTGGCGCCAGCCCCAATAAAGCTACTGACTGACTCCACCTCGTCTCGCACTAAAATCACCTGCTCAATAGCCTGAATATCTCTTGCCGTAGCACGAATATCGGCACCTTGCGGTAAAAAATAATTCAGATAAAAAATTGGCGTATTGGAGGCAGGGAAGAATACCTGCTTAACCTGACCAAAGCCTATTACACTGAACACAGTCAAGCCAACTAGCAACCCTAAAGTCGGTAGCTTATGCTGCAAGCCAAACCTTAAGATGCGCGCATAATGTTGATAAAAACGGCCGGCATAGGGATCTTTAGTGGCACTGTCTGCTGCAACTTTGAATAAATAGTGGCCAAGTAATGGGGTAACCGTGATAGCAAGTACCCAGCTTAACAGCAACGAAATACTGATTACGGCAAATAACGAGAATAAAAACTCGCCAGTACTATCCGGAGATAAGCCTATGCCAGCAAACGCCATAATACCAATAACAGTAGCGCCCAATAACGGTATTTGCGTGCGACTCGCCGCTTCTCCGGCCGCTTTACGCGAATTCATACCGCGCTGCATATTAATCAGCATGGTTTCTGCTACGACAATCGCATTATCTACCAGCATACCCATGGCAATAATAAGCGCACCAAGCGAAATGCGCTCCATCTCGATCTGCGCTATACGCATAAAGAATACGGTGCCCAGTACCGTGAGCAGTAAGGTACCGCCGACCACCAGACCAACCCGCCAGCCCATGGTTAGACAAAGCACCGCCACTACAATAACTACGGAGATAATCAGATTAAGAATAAAATCATTAATCGCTTTATCAACCACAACATGCTGCTGGTAAATTGGATGTAGCTCAACGCCAAGCGGTATTCGTGCTGCCAAACTGGCGAGGTGGGCATCAACCGCTTTTCCCACATCGACAATATTGGCATCGGTGAGCCCCGCAATCGCTAACGTAAAGGCCGGCTGACCATTAAAGCGGATTAACTGGCTAGGGATTTCTGCTTCTTGTCGCGATACAGTGGCTACATCAAAAATACTCAGCTGCTCCGTGGAGCCGGGCTTACCTATTCTGAGGTTTTCAATGGCACGAATAGAATCTAAACCGGGCTTACTGATCAATCGCACCCGTTTGTCACCAACCTGTAAGGAACCTGCCGCGGCTACCGCATTTTCAGCCTGTAAAGTACCAATAATCAGTTCAAGCGGTAAGCCAATGCCTAACAGTCGATCATGTGAGATCTCGACATAAATTTGCTCTTCCGGCTCGCCTGCCGTTTGTACCTTCGATACCCCGGGGACTAATAACATCTCACGGCGTAAAAAAGTAGCCAGCTCGCGGATCTCTCGATCTGTGTACCCCTCGGCAGTGACCGCATAAAAAATCCCAAACACATCACCAAAATCATCATTCACCACCGGGGGTAACGTGCCTGTGGGTAAACGCATACTGGCATCATTCACTTTACGTCTAAGCTCATCCCAAATTTGTGGCATCTGCTTGCCATCATATTTGTCCTGAATTTCCACCCGAATTTCTGATTTACCGGGCATCGACTTCGAGGTGATACGCTTTAGTTGTGACAGTTGCTGAATAGCAGACTCTAATAACTCGGTAACTTCTTCTTCAACTTCAGTGGCGGTTGCCCCAGGGTAGTAAGTCACCACTATCGCTTCTTTTAGGGTAAATGCTGGATCTTCCAACCTGCCAATGGTTGCCAAAGCCCAAAGCCCACCCAAAAAACATAACAAGATGAGCAGCCAGGTATTAACCTGCTTTTCAATCGCATAACTGGCGATTCTCATAGCGCGCGCTCCTAGTATTTATCAAAAGGCCGCACTTGCTGCCCTTGCTGTAAATGATAGATCCCAGCAGAAACGACTTGATCACCGCGATTAAGCCCACTTAGCACTTCAATTTGTTGATCACGCACTGTACCCACCTGCACTGCCACTTTTTCAACCGTTTGCGTTTCTGGCAGATAACGCCAAACACTGAATTGTTCTGACATTGAAGTATCAACGGCCGAAATAGGAATAAGCACGGTATCGACAGCTAAACGCTTTTCTGTGACCACATTCACCGTCATACCCGGCAGTAAATTCACCGTCTCTAGACGTGGCATCGCAAAAGATACCTGATAGGTCTGGGTTAAAGGATCCACTTCGGTAGCATGTTCCCGATATGCCAGAGGATATTGCTGCGCACTGCTTTCCGCCAACCGTACAAATACCGCATAATCATTGGTGTCTTGCACCTGCCGCATAATTTGTTCTGGCACATTGATATGTACCCGCAGTTCAGAAATATTTTGAACCCGCAAAATGGGAGTTCCAGCAGCAACAGTTGAAAAACGTTCAATTAAACGACGCGTGACTAAGGCATCAAACGGAGCCTGTAAGCGCGTATAGTTGGCATTACGTTGTGCATTTTGTAATGCCACCTTAGCAATCTCATAGTTAGTTTGTAGCTGATCAAAGGCTGAAGGAGTTAAGATGCCCTTTTCACGCAAGGGTTTTGCACGTTCAAAATCTCGTCGAGCCTGTTCCAATTGCACCTCTGCTTGCTGCAAGGCAAGTTGATAATCCGTCGGATCAAGTTCCGCGAGTAAATCCCCCGCAGGCACTATTTGCCCTTGTTGCACCGGCAACTCAGTCACTCGCCCGCCCACCTGAAAAGCGAGATCGACGGTGCTTACCGCATCAATCCGACCAACAAAATGCCGACTACTGGCATGATCATCGCCGTTTACCGTATAAAGTTTCACTGTCACTATCGGCGGGGCACTTTGCTGCACCGTCGGCTCAGAGCAACCTGTTAAAAAGACTGCTGCTAGCAGACACATTCCCGCCCCTATTTGATAACCCTTCATTTTTTCAGCTCCTGCGCACGGTTGATCATATACGTTTCCAGCTTAGCTTTTTGCGATTCGCTAAATGGAGAAATATTCAGTAATTCTTGAAAAACTAATCCCTCACTCGCTAACATCAGTAGCATAGCGGCAAGCTCGTCATCCTGCTCGGCTAAAACGTCGGCAAGCACTTTACTATTATGCTGTTGGATAGGCTGCAACAAAGCAGGATGCTCCGCTGCAGCCGCTAAGATTGCCATAGCCGTATTACCCGAGATCGCTTGGCTAAATAAACGTCGAGCTTTTAATAAAGACACTAAAACAGATGGGTCCGTTTGCATTAACTGCAATCGATTTGCTTCGGCATCATCCAGTAAGTGTTGCACCATTGCACTAATTAAGGCTTCTTTACTTGGGAAATGATAAAGCAAGCCACCTTTACTCAAACCGCTCGCCTTGGCTACGGCGTCCAAAGTTACTTTCCCAGCACCTTTTTCAGTAGCAATACTTAACGCAGCCTGCATAATCTGTTGTACTGTGACTTGGGGCTTTTTCATTAAAACGTTGTCTCCACACCAAAACTATACCGACCAGATGGTACAGTATTATAGTTCAAGCTGCTATTTGTGCAAGTTTTCTCCTATGATCTCTTGTTGTGCTTTACACGTATAAAACAAAAATGTTGAGGTAATTCATGCTGCATATCCTAGGTTACGCGGGATTAATTCCGTTTGTAATGCTCCCTATCGTTAGTTTAGTCTGGCCGCTGGTAGCGCCGGCACAAGCCTTATTGGTATTCCAATTTTATAGCTGCTTAATTTTAGGTTTTATGGCTGGCGCAATCTGGCCGGTGTTGTATCAGCCACCAGCCGAAACAACCAGAGCCATTTGGGCCGTCAGTTTTCCGGTGCTAGCCATCATCGTTATCGCCTTGCTCCCTGCTTATAGCTTAGTGGCTTTGGCGGGGTTATTTGTAGCGTTACGCCTCTATGAATACTTCACTGAGCTAAATCAGCACTATAGCCGTGCTTATCGACAACTACGTAATCAGCTTACGACTGTGGTGGTGATTTGCCATTTGGCTTTTTATATTGGGTATGCTTATGTCTGATAAAGTTAGATTATTTTATGATGGTAGCTGCAAGTTATGCCGCCATGAAATTAACTACTTAAGCCCTAAATTGCGGCATAAAGCCACTTTAGTTGACATCAGCGCTGAGGGTTTTACTGGCTTTGAGGGCATAGGTAAATCGGCGATGATGGCGCAAATTCATCTTTGGGATGGATCACGTTTTATCATTGGTTTAGCCGCAACTCTCTATTATTGGCGTTTAGCCGGTATGCGTTTTTTACCCTGGTTACTAGAGCTCCCCGTGGTAAACCCTCTAGCAAACAAAGCCTACCAATATTGGGCGAGAAAGCGCGCACGTTGCACCGATAATCACTGTGATCTCCGTTAGTATGATGCGTAAACCTCGAGTACGTGTGCGCCATTCGGCACAACAACACACTGATGAGCACTTATTGCAGTTACATAAAGTGCTCGCTGAAAAGCTGCTCGCCAATCCAGCGCTTGCCACGCCGTTACTAGCAAAGTTAGAGCTACGCTATCAAACGGGCTTAATTAAGCATTGGGGCTACATTCGTTGGTATAGTATGTTAACGCAGCTTGATCAGCCCGAGCTATTTAGGCGTGCACTACTTGAAGATAGTGAAAGCATGCGGCGCTTACGCCGCAAAACCTTACTAACAGGTATCTTAACTGAAGAAGAGCGCCAACAACTGCAACCTGACTAATGCGCTCGTTTTTGCTGCCAAAGCAAATACAAACCACACAGCATGATGACCGAGGCACCAAATAATACACGGCTATCCGGATAAAGCTGCCAAAGCACAATATCAAAACCAATACCCCAGAGCAGAGCGGTATATTCAAAAGGCGCAACAACCGCAGCGGGGGCGATGCGAAAGGCTTCGGTAATAGTAATTTGCCCAAAAAAACCGGCAACGCCAATCAACAAATATACAGACCATAAGGCAGGTTGCAACGGTTGCCAGTTAGGCAGTGCTAAAACGCCAGCACCTAAGGTTAAAAAGCTCATTAACCAAAATACCATATTGCCAGCACCATCCGAGCGTGCCAGTACTCGCACAGTGATCGCCGATACCGCATAACAAAAAGCGGCCAATAGTGCGCCCAAGGCACCTAAACTAAACCATTGCCCTGCATCAGGCTTTAGCATATAAAACACGGCTGCCAAGCCTATCGCCAATACGACATACTGTCTTGGCGCAACGTACTCTTTTAACCACCAAGCAGAAAGTAGCGTAATAATAAAAGGCGCGGCAAAGAAAATTGCGTAGGCATCGGCCAAGGCCAGACTTTGCAAACTAAACACAAAAGCCCACAGCATGGTAATGCCCAAAGCGGCACGCAACAGATGCAGCGACCAGCGAGCCTTTAATAAATGTTTTACTTGGTCACTCTGCCAAAGCCATAACACCACAAAGGGCCAAGCAAGCGCCCCACGTAAGCAGGCAATTTGCATCGGGCTATGATACTGGGTTAAGGCTTTCATTCCGGCATCCATAGCCGCAAAAAAAGCAACGGCAAGCAACATGGCAATAATGCCACGGGTTGGGCGGTCGTTTAGCAAGTAAGACATCAAGAAGCCTTAAGGAAGACGGGACTGGCAATAGAAGCAGCAATTATAGCAAGATGCGTTTATCGTCGCACCTTGCTACAGAGCGTATTCGTACAAAACGAATAAATGTTAAGAACAACGACGAAGTGAGGCGTTCTCAACAGCATAGCCTTGCTCAGCTAGCCAGTTAAAAGCTGACTGTTCTTCAGTATAAACGCGACGTTCAAAGGTTAGCGTTTTCTCAATAATCATTTTATCTAACTGATAGCGTTTTACGCTGTGTGGGCAGTAAACTTGCGCCGTTAATACCAAACCATTATGCAAACACCAAGTCACTAAGTCTTGAATAATAGGCTCAATTTCAGGCGTACCCAATTGCCAATCATCTAGATAAACAATATGAGCCCAAGGTCGTCCTTTCAACTGACTCGCCTCGTGTTTAAGGGCTTTGCTGTAGTCAGACGCAGCTCGCTCGTCCCAACTGCCACTGATGCAGGCTAATAAAACGTTGTTTTCAGTCCAAAGCTGGAAAGGATTTAACGCTACCATTGATTACACCTCTTACTACTAAGCTTTAAGCTTAGCAGCTTATTGTGAGCACCACTAACCAATATGTTGATATGCCTTAAGGCTGCAGTTTATAAATGACATTAACACTTTTTTGCAACGTAATATGCTTGGGAGCTAATAAAGCGCCGGTTATGCCGCTATCAGCAGCCATTTTCTCCATACGACCAAAACTGACATGAGCGCTACCAAATCCAAAATCATCGGCCAAACTGCCAAAACCACCATTTTCAGTAATGGCAAAAACACTACTTAACTGCGCGCCCTGTGCAGCTGCCAGCCTAGCCGCACGTTGCTTAGCATTGGCAGCGGCTTTTTCACTTAAGGTTAGTTCGAATTGCTCGCGTTGACTATGATCAAAGCTGCTATGTATGGAAAAAATCTGTGGCTGGGTAAAAAGATAATCCATTATTGCCACATAGTACTCCATATTTTCTAGTGTTAACGTTATAGGTTGGCTGGCTTCATAACCAATAATGCTTCGATCCTGATAATCTTTAAATAACGCCTCTTTAGAGATTTGAGCAGCGTCAATCACTTGCGCTGTCAAACCTTTATTTTGCAAAAAGGCTAAAAATTTATCACCTTGCTGATAAACACCACGAGTGGCTTGTTCTGCGGTAGTCCCTGTCTGACGTAATTGAAAACGTATTTGTGCCTTATCCGGTGTAACGTCTAGCTTCGCTTGCCCCGTGACATGAACAAAAGGGAAGTCTGGTAATGGGCTAGCAGCAACCACACTTGAAAAAAGTAACACGACACTGCTGATCAATCTTAACAATTTAGCTCTCCTGCAAACTAGGTTATGCTGCCATTAAACTATTAGCTGCCTTTATATGCGCTGAATAGCAAAATGGTATTGGCTTACGCTGTTATCGCTATACCGACAAGCTGACTTAAGGGTGACCTTACCTATCCTCGCTAAAAGCTTAGTGCTAATAAACCGCCAGCCAAAGCCCCCAGCAAAACCAATTGCCAAGCAGGCCTATGCCAAAATTGCAACGCCACAAACCCGATTAGCGCTAATGCTAAATCCATGGGGCTTAAAATACTGCTTAGCCAAATCGGTTGATACAAAGCTGCCAGTAAAATCCCCGTCACACTGGCGCCTACCCCAGCCATACACCGGCTAACCTTAGCTGAGCTTCGCAGTGTTTGCCAGTAAGGTAAAACTGCCGCCAAAACCAAAAAAGAGGGCAAAAAAATCGCTAACAACGCCAACACGCCACCAAGCCAACCAGTAATAGATCCAGTAGCAGTGGCGCCTAAAAACGCTGCAAAGGTAAACAGCGGCCCCGGTACAGCTTGCGCTGCAGCATAACCGGCTAGAAAAGTGTCGGCATCAACCAACCCTGTAGGTACCACTTCGGCTTGCAGTAACGGCATTACCACATGGCCACCACCAAATACCAAGGCGCCAGCACGGTAAAAGATATCAACCAACTGTAGCGCTGCGCTAGGATAAAGCTGACTAAACAGCGGTAAACCGACTAACAAAACTAAAAATAACACACCAAAGGCATTCGCTGCCGAAAATGATAAGGTTAAGGGTAAAGTACGCGTCCCCGTGGTGGTTTCATTTGTGAGGTAAAGATAACCTAATAACCCACCCAACAGAATGACGGCAGGTTGCAACCACACAACTGGCAGCAGCAAAATGAGCACCGCACTTAACGTCATAATGCTGACTTTGGCCGGCGTATTACAAAGCGTTTTGGCCATACCCCAAACAGCATGCGCCACCACTGCAACAGCGACCAGCTTTAGGCCATGAAGCACACCTTGCGTTAATTCACTTTGCAGAAAAGGTAGGCTTACACTAAACACGATTAACAGTATTGCAGAAGGTAGAGTAAAGCCTAACCAAGCTGCCAAAGCGCCGCGGTAATGGCCACGCAATAAGCCAATAGCCAACCCCACCTGACTACTAGCAGGGCCGGGTAAAAATTGGCATAGCGCTACGAGCTCGGCATAATCTTGTTCAGATAACCATTGGCGTTTCTGCACAAACTCGGTACGAAAGTACCCAAGATGCGCCACTGGGCCACCAAAAGACGTCAGGCCAAGCACTAAAAAAATCCGGAATAGGCTCCAGAAGCTGCTGCTGGAAAAATCTGTATCATGCCTCACACTGCTCTCACTTTTTACACTCAGCTAATGCTGGTCATAGCCAAAATTAAGAAGTCATATTAGCATTTTTCGGATATATCAATGCCATAACAGGCGCAATAATGGTTGCAATAACGGCCACTATCAAACCAATCAACGCTAACTTAAAGGTATCATCGTTTGCTGTTGAGCTATAAAATAATGAAATGGTCAAAAAGGTTGTCGCCATACTTGCCATTATAGAAGTATTTCTGGCGGATATAACGATGGCGTGTGGACTATCAATCAATAACATTAAACAACAATGCGCAAAGGCTATCGCAACAATGAGCAGACTAAAGCGAGCCTTTAGCAAACTCACCCAATCAAAGGTCCCCCAAGTTGTAATAAGCGCAACAATCAATCCGATAACAGACACCAGAATACCCATTTTACCCACACCAACTTTATCGGTTTTGGCCACTGTGTTACAACAAAGCCCCAGAATACTGTAAACAGTAAAGGCTAATGTGCTGATTAAAATCTTAAACTGCGTGTCATTAAAGGTATTGGCACTTATTACACTGATCCCTACCAACCCGGTAAAGATAAGCGAAATAACAAAGGTTAAAATAAGGTATTTTTGCATAGTCTTCCCTGCTATATGAAATTACACAGCCTAAGTTCACACAAACTGATACTCTTTAGATAAAGTACATAAAAGTTTGCCTACTAAGTAACCACATGCTAATGTTGATTATGAAACATTTGCTACATATAAATCATTTAGTTGTTTCAGGGTAAAGCAATTTTTTTACAGCTTCAACTATTAAGGATAAGTCATGAAGAATATCTTAACGATAGGATTACTTTCAGCTTTTGTTATGGGCTGTTCAACCGTACCGACAATGTCTCTTAATGATAGAGATGTGGCATTTAGCCAATTTGTCATTAATGAAAACCTTGCCAGTGTTGATAAGATTACCAGCTTTAAATTTACTAAGTGGAAATCGCTTTCAGATAGTTATTTAATCGTAACCGCGGCACACAAAAGGGACTATCTGATCAATACTCGAGATAAATGTTATGACTTGAATAATGCAAGAAGTATTCAATTAAACCTTATCTCAGATAGCACCATCAACATTGAAAGTGATTCCATTTCAACGTCTGGTGTTCAAAGATGTTTTATTGAGTCGATTTATCCCATCAGTAACGAGCAATCGAGTTATCTAGCAAATATTGGAAAATCAAACAGTAGTGTAAGTGATAGCCAAAATAGCGAGTAATTCTCTCGCTGCCGCGCTAATCACTGACCTGCAAACTTGAAACACACCTCCCCGAGCAAAGTGTACTATGCGTTTACCACCTCGTTATGTTCTTGTTAAGCCCGATGGCTCGCTTCGCTTGTTTAAGCCCTTGGCTGCGGTAGAATTTTTGTAACAGCAGCAGGGATGCTGCGTAGGCTGAGTGGGCACAGGGATGTGATCCTCGAAGCCGGTGGAGAAAATTACTACCCTGCTAAGGGCGTTGCGCCTATCTTTACGCTGCTATTACTTCACGTTGCGCAGGTTCGAGATTGGCGCATCCGGTGGCTAAACGCGCCGTATTAGATAGAACGCCTCGTTAGGTTCAAACCGCAGCAAGCCGTTTCTGATGCCGCTGTAACGCCCAAGTGCATAACACCGCGCCTAACAGCAGCAAACCCGATAGCCACAAACACGCCAGTAAACCATAAGTCTGAAACGCCCAGCCCGACAGCAACGTCCCCACTAAGCGCCCAGCCGCATTCGCCATATAATAAAAGCCCACATCCAGCGAGACCCCATCACGATTGGCACTCGCCACAATTAAATAGCTATGCAAGCTGGAGTTAATGGCAAATACCACGCCATATAACATTAAGCCAAGCAACAACGACCATAATGGCTCACCGCTAAACAGCATTGCTAAGCCAATTAACCAAGGCATTACGCCAAGCACCAACGCCCAATTAAGCGCAGTGCCCGCAGCCGGTGGCGCTTTTTTACTGCTGCGTGTCAGTGCTGGCGTAAAGGCCTGCATAGCGCCATAACCAATCACCCAACACGCCAGAAAAGCGCCCACGGCACTTTGTGGCCAACCCGCGCTGGTCGAAAGGTAAATCGGTAACGCGATCACAAACCAAACATCACGCGAGGCAAATAAGCAAAACCGTGCGGCCGATAGCCAATTTAAACTAGCGCTTTTCGACAGCAATTCCGTAAATTTCGGCTTAAAACTTTTTTTACCCAGATCTTTTTTCAGCAGCACTAAACTTAGGATCCACACCAGCGCCAATGCGCCAGCCATTGCCGCCATCGCGCCTTGAAACCCCAATAAGGTTAATAGCAAACCGCCTAGGAAAAAGCCCACGCCTTTTAACGCATTTTTGGAACCGGTTAAAATGGCCACCCATTTATACAAGGCACCTTGCGCCTCTTCCGGTAGTAGCAGCTTAATGGCGCTTTTCGCGCTCATTTTATTTAAATCTTTGGCAATACCCGATACCGCCTGCGCGGCCATTACCCAGATCACCGTAAGCTGCGCCGAGGGCACCAGCAACATACTTAAGGCAATGATCTGTAAAAACAGCCCGATATTCATGGTTTTGTTTAAGCCAAGCCGAGCGCCCAGCCAACCACCGGTCAGGTTAGTAACAATGCCAAAAAACTCATAAAACAAGAACAACGACGCAATAGTCAGGGGCGAGTAACCCAACTGATAAAAGTGCAGTACTATCAACATCCGTAGTGCACCGTCGGTCAGGGTAAAGGCCCAATAATTGCCGGTGACCACCAGATATTGTTTAACGTCGCTACTCAAGCCCGGTTTCTGCGGCCCCGGCTTAGCCTGCCCTGACTTTTCTGCCGTTGAAAGCCCAGACGGTGGTGACATGCTAGTATTTGGCGTCTTTGCCATGATGTTCCTGCCTTAAGCAAACCGACAGCGCACTGCTAAAGCAAGCACTGCCGGTTTTTTCTTTGTATGGCTTAGTCCGCCAAACCCACTAATTTAGCCAATTCCACGGTGCGGTTAGCATAGCCCCACTCGTTATCGTACCACGCATAGATTTTCACCTGAGTGCCATTGATAACCATGGTCGACAGGGCATCAATAATGCTAGAGCGTGGATCGGTTTTATAATCAACCGACACCAAAGGCCGCGTTTCATAGCCCAAAATACCGGCTAACTCGCCTTCTGCCGCGGCTTTGAGCATGGCATTCACTTCTTCAGCACTGGTAGCACGTTCCACTTCAAAGACGCAGTCGGTTAACGAGGCATTGGCCAGCGGCACCCGCACCGCATGACCATTTAAGCGGCCTTTAAGCTCTGGGAAAATTTCAGTAATTGCCGTCGCGGAACCGGTGGTGGTGGGAATTAAACTGGCACCACAGGCGCGGGCACGACGCAAGTCTTTGTGCGGGGTATCTAAAATAGATTGCGTGTTGGTTAAATCATGAATAGTGGTAATAGAGCCGTGCTTAATACCCAGCTGTTCGTGGATCACTTTCACGACGGGCGCTAAACAATTCGTGGTGCAACTGGCCGCCGTCACAATGCGATGCTCAGCGGCGTTAAATAGCTGCTGGTTAACGCCCATCACCACATTCAGTACGCCGGCTTCTTTTACCGGGGCACTCACGACAACCCGTTTTACGCCCTGATCTAAATAGCCTTGTAACACCGCTTTGCTTTTCATCTTGCCCGAGGCTTCAATCACGATATCACAACCCGACCAATCGGTATCCGCGATGGCTTTATTGGCCGTGACCTTGATACTTTTGCCCTTGATCAGCATGGTTTCGCTTTCGGCCAGCGCTTCGTGCTGCCAACGGCCATGTACCGAGTCAAAGTTTAGCAAATGGGCAAAGGTCGCAGCATCGGCTGCCGGATCGTTAATCTGCACAAATTCAAATTCTGGCCAGTCAAAGGCGGCGCGCAGTGCTAAACGGCCGATACGACCGAAACCATTAATCCCTACTTTAATTGTCATCTTGATGTCCTGTTATCGGGTTAGCGCTGGAAAGCGCGTTAAAATAATCCACATGTGGCGTGAGCGTTAGGGCATGTGGCCTAAGCTCACGAATTTTCGCCATAATTTCGACTTTATCTATGCCACGCTCAACCAAGAGTTGCGCTGCCGCCAGCGAGGTGCGCCCTGAGCCGCCTTTACAGTGAATGGCGATTTTTTGCTGCTGATCTAGTAACTGCTGTAATTGCGGTGCGGCTTGCTGCCAAGCTGCCGTAAAATCCGCCTCAGGTGCACAGTCATCTTCAATTGGGCAGTGAAACCACTGTAAACCTAGCGCCTGACACTGCTCAGCTAAGCCCTCAATGTTCAGCTTGGCCAATTCTGCCGCTGGCGTTAACGTAACAACGGCACTGGCACCGGCTTGCTGCAGTTGTTGCAGCGACTCAGCGACCGAAGCCCCTTTAGTGCCTGGACAAGGCGTAAACAGTAAGTTATTGCCTGAAAGCGTTAGTTCATCATAAGGATGTGTCATTTTTATGCTCTTTAAAATTTTAATGCTAAATTAAATCCGGATTCCTTTAGGCGCAGCACTGGCGATCCCGCTCAGGTCTGTCACCCATGGCGGCTAAATTGGCTAACAGTGGCGTGACTACCGCATGCTGTGCAGTTTTGCTCTGCTCCAAACACACTTTGGCCCAATTAACTAAATTGGGATTAACGCGATAATAAACCCACTGCCCTTGACGACGATCGAGAAGCACCCCCGCTTTACGCAGCATTGCCAAATGACGAGAAATTTTGGGCTGGGTTTCGTTTAACGCTACCGTAAGCTCACACACACAGAGCTCTTGCTCCGCCATAATCAGCATCAGTGCATTAAGTCGGGTTTCATCAGCCAGTAATTTAAAAAAACTCAAGGGCGTAAGCGGTACAGGTTTATGCTGGCGATCGAAGAGCAACACAAACATACTCAGTCGCTCGGCCAATTCATGTAAGGTGGTTTCAAAGGCTTTAGTACTGCCATCACGCTTCGGATCGGTAAAGTCCCAAGCTAACAAATGCTTGGCAGAAATATCATTCGCGCATTCGGCTGCCGTTTTATTACAAAGCACTATGGCATAGTCAAAATGAATACCGCTATGCGCCGTTAAAGGTTTAGAGTAAAGCCCTTCAGTACTAATATGATGCAGCGCCAGCGTAGCCAAAGCACGGCTATCTGCCTCTGTTGGCGCACTACCGGCGCTGTATACCTGAAAACGATCAGCATACTTATGCCGGGCAATGGCTTCTGCCATTAAGGAGCGAGCTGAATTTTCAGTACAGATAAACAGCAATTTAGGTAGGCTCATACCAGATCTCACATATCATGATTTGAATATATGAAATATTGTATATATGTTTAGTGAAACCGCAACCACCTTCCACAAAGTTAATAAAAGTGTCATAAAAGCCATTAACGCTCAAGACCAGCAAAATTCCTTTGCAATCAGGCAGAGATTGAGACTTTTTAGCCATGCTGTAACGCAATAAAAAATGGGGATCTAGACCCTGCTAAAACGGCTGTGGGTACTGTTGTAAAAATGCTGATACCTCGGCTTTCACCTCTGCATTTAACTCAACAGCAAAAGCACTTAAGTTTTCTCGCAGTTGCTCTGTACTGGTCGCGCCAATAATGGTGGAGGTAACGCCATCTACTTGATTAACCCACGCTAAAGCAAGTTGCGCTGGGCTAAGCCGCACCCGAGCAGCTAGATCAACAAAAGCGGCGATAGCGGTATTAGACTGAGGCGTATCACGAAACAAGCCATTGCGCTGCACTAGACCCCAACGACTGCCCTCTGGCCTAGCGCCATCCAAATATTTGCCGGTAAGGGCCCCACCCGCCAAGGGCGACCAAGGCAAATAGGCCACATTTTCATGCTGGCACTGCTCAATCAGATAGGGCCAGTCTTTGGTATGCAGCGGGCCAAATTCATTTTGTATAGACACCATCCGCGGTAAGTTGTGCAGCTCGCTCAGTTTCAAATATTGGCTAATCCCCCAAGGCGTTTCATTGGATAAGCCACAATGGCGAATTTTACCTTGTTGTACTAGCTTCGCTAAGGTGTGCAAGATCGCTAGCATGTCTTCTTGTTGCTGCTTGGCATCCACCTCAGAAAAGGGAATGTGATTTACGGCATGTCGGCCAAAATGCGGTGAGCGCCGGTTTGGCCAGTGCAGTTGATAAAGATCGATATAGTCCGTTTTTAAGCGTTGAAGAGAACCTTCAACGGCTTGTACTAGGGTTTTGGGACAGATATCGCTGCCATGACGAATATGGTTAAGGCCATTGCCTGCCATTTTGGTGGCGAGCACCAGCTTATCGCGCTTTTCTTTGTTACGGCTAAGCCAATTGCCAATAATGTGCTCTGTCGCACCATAGGTTGCTGGCTTGGGTGGTATGGCGTACATTTCGGCGGTATCAATAAAATTCACACCGGCATCTAGCGCCATGGCCAGCTGCGCATCGGCGTCGGCTTGGGTATTTTGCTCGCCCCAGGTCATGGTGCCTAAGCAAACGCGGGATACGGTTAAGCCGCTGCTTCCTAGAGTAGAATACTGCATAGTGGTCTCTGCATTTGTTAAAACAGGCTGACTATAACAGATTAAGGCGGGTTTTGGTCAGTGCAGAAGATGAGTATGCGTTAAGGCGTAGCTCTGAGCTTGAGTGTTCGGTTACTTCAGTTGACGTAGATTCGAGGTTGTAGCATCCGGTGGCTAAACGCGCTGCACAAAGCTACATTATGATGTTATATTTGGTGTAGCAAATTCAAGTCTGGAGCATCCGGCGGCCAATCACTCCGTACAACTTTCCTGGGGCACGCCGTAAATACTTCCATGTAGGCTCCTCTTTGGCATCCATGCCAAAGACGTCCCCAGAAAAGTGTACTGTGCGCTTGCCACCTCGTTTCATATCGCTGTTGCCTCAATTCAACTTGATGGCTCATTTTCGTCATTTAAGCCCTTGGCTGCGGTAGAATTTTTGTAACAGCAGCAGGGATGCTGCGTAGGCTGAGTGGGCACAGGGACGTGATCCTCGAAGCCGGTGGAGAAAATTACTACCCTGCTAAGGGCGTTGCACCGAGCTAGAATCTGCGGTTTCTTCACGTTACACAGATTCTAGATTAGTGCATCCGGCGGCTAAACGCGCCGTACAACTTTGTCGGGGCACGCTGTGGATACTTCCCTGGAGGCTGTTATAAACTTCATCCTGAAGTTTACCCTGCGGGCCAGCGCAAGCGCTGTTCAAATTCGTTCCTGACGAATTTGTGTTTTTCATCCATGAAAAACACCTCCCCGAGCAAAGTGTACTGTGCGTTTACCACCTCGTTCGATTTTTGCGCACCTTCAAATGCACCACTAGATTGCAACAATGATCTGGTACTAAGCTTGCTGCGAGCTAGTAAATAGCACTTATACAGCTAGGCAGCGAGCCGATATTGCTAAACAAAGCGTGTACGGCATGGATGCCGGACAGGAGCCTACAAGGATGTATTTACGGCGTCTTTGTGTGCAATATCGGCTGCAAGCAGCCTAGCGTTTCGGTTCAAGTGTTCTCATCGAAGCTGGTGGTAAAAATTACTCCCCTGCTAAAGGCGTTGCGCCAATCTAAAAGCTGCGATTGCTTAATATTACATAGGTTCTGGAATAGTGCGTTCGGCAACTCAGCTAAACTTAAACTTAAGGCTGCGAAAACACTTCAGCTAACCACTGCCATACCCTTTGCTGCTGCGCCTGAGTAAACTCATGCCCCATCTCAGGCCACAACTCTGTCACCAATTGCTGTGCAGCGCCATGCGCCTGCCAAACATGCTGCAGCTGCTGATAAGCCTGCAAAGTACCGGTTGCTGGCATTAACTTGTCTTTAGCGCCAGTAATAAACAGCGCGGGTTTTGGCGCGGCAATGGCGGCGATATGCGGATAATCTAACTGCGCCGCAAGGCCTGGATGGGTCATCCAAAATGCACTTTGCCCACGTAACTGGTTATTACCGGGCGTCATAGTCGTATCCAAGGTAGTCATCCAACTGATTGCAGCGGCAGCTTGAATATCATCGGTTAACGCCGACAATTGCCAAGCGCGAAACGCGCCCATCGAAAAGCCTATAGCAGCAATTCTATTGTCATCACTGGCGGCAAGTTGTTTTAAAAAGGCGGCTAAACGCAGATCTTCATAGGCAGCAAAACCTGCCAAAGAACGGCCTAATTGCAAAAAATTAGCGGCTAAAGCTTGCTGAGTGTCGTAAGTTAAACTGCCACGCTCGCCCCAGCCCAAGGTATCAGCCGCTAACACTAGATAGCCTTGTTGTGCCAGCTCATCGCCAATAAACTTGCCGCCATAATGACGTTTAACCCAAGCCAGCGCATCCGCTAACTTGCTGTCGCTAGCAAAAGGTTGCACCAGCTTCTCTTTACCGATACTGAAATGCGCGCCATGATCATGCAGCAGTAACACCGCGGGAAACGGGCCCGTGCCATGGGGGCGGAGCAATAGTACAGGTACAGGATTTCCCGCCGTTAAGCTAATTAACCAGCGCTCCGCCTGATAACCATTACGTGACTCTTGCGCCAATAGCACAGGTGAAAATGGCACGGCTTGCTCTGGCCAGAGCAATGCTAGGCGTAGTCGCTCCCGAGCATGCTGTCGCCACGACAAGATGGCTAGACTTGGGTCTGCTTGCCAAGCAGCCGTAAAGCGTACTTCGTCTTTTAATTGTTGATAAAAAGTCGGTAAGGCAGCTTCTGCTAGCACGCCAGAACCGGTGGCGGCAGCGTGAAAAGTAAGCAGAGCAACAAAACCCAGCAGCACGCTTTTTATATAGCTTGGGTTAAAAGCCCGAGCGAGCCTTTTAACATGAGGTCGGTGACATTTTAATCTGGTTGGCATAGGGCTTAAATAAACGCTATTGAGTTAGCTATACCCTAAGCCAGTTTGCCAAAAAGCGAAATGCCATATCTGAACGATAAGTAAAATAGCGCCATGATCAGAGCTGCGCAGCCACTCAGCCGCGTTGTATTTTAAACACACTATCCGCAACCACACGTTGCAACTGTACCTCCAACAACAAAGTTTGGTGTGGTGCAAATAGTCGCTCGAGTTCAGTAATAGGAATCCTAAGCCCTGCAGCGGCATTGGCTGCAATGGTATTAAAACCAACAGGTTGTCTTGGCGGTTTAAAGTGCGGCTGGGCACTAAAACTCAGGTACAGCTGCTGAAATTTGTGGTCTTGTCGCAGCCTATCCAACACCTCAAGATCAAAATAAAAGGCGCGATTGGCTGGATCTTGGCTAAAAGCATGCACATGACGCAAAAAGCCTCGGTACAGATTTTCTTCAAATTGATTGTCACTGGCTGCGGTGCGATACATTTCCAGAAAATAATCCGAAACACCTAGCCCGTGCTGATCAGTTAAACGACAAAGGATCTGACTACGTTTATTTTGATACGAATTAGCCGGTGGATTTAAGCTATCTAACTGTTGCTGCCAGGCAAAAACGTGCTGCGGATCGGTTTGATAATCCTCATCCGTCACCGTTAACGCGCTAAACAAGAGTGACGCAGTAAGCTTATTTGCTGGCGCATGTCGGCCTTTAAAAGTAATAGTGCTATGGTTTTCTGTGGGTAACACTGAAAACGCAATGGCGCCCTGACTATTCCGCCAGCTTAAACTGCCTGGGATCAGTTGCTGTTGCTCATCCAAGGCTAAGCTTAGGCAACGGCAATTAAGATTAGCGCCACAAATTCGCACCGTACCATCGGAGCCAGTTTCATTGGCAATGGCACTAATACCGCTGTAGCCTGTGTCGCCAATAAAAATCGTACTGAGCATTTTGCCTGCGCCATACCACGTATCTGCAGCAAATAAATCGCGCTGTGCTAACTGACGCGTGTAGTCAGAGGCTAACTCCAAGCCGGTTAAAACCGCCGCGCCTGTTTGAAAGCCGGGTTGATTCCAACCTTTTACGGCGCGGCCATAAAAGCTACGCCCCTTATGAGCGAGATGCGATCCAAAATTGGCGGGCGCTAATTGCACAAAGCGCTTTATCGGATTACTGCTCGCACTGTAATACTGGGTAAACCAATGACGAGCCACTAAAGCACCGGTGCTATGTACCACGATATCGACACTTTGCGGTGCCGTAGGGAGTCCTAACGCTAACCAGGCTTTCTGCATCGCTTGGGCTAAATCGGCATAATTGACCTCATCATGCATAGATAACCAATCAGCCAAATATAAGGGTTGCACTGCTTCACCAAAACGCGTTTTAAGAAAGTGTGCAAGGGCTTTGAAGGAACTGCTGTTATCACTCCAGCCATGTAAAATGACAATAGGGTTACGCATCAAAACCTCCTGTTTAAATGCCGAAAATGCCATTATTGGCGTAAAGTACAACCGGTGCTGAGCTGAAAAGCGATCCAGTCAGAACGAGGTCACTGAACACACCAAAGCATATACTGTGCCCGTTCACCAGTATAGCTTTTAAGCGCGGCCTCTGCCGCAGCATTTAACGGCGGCTGTATAACAAAGCCCTGCTTTTGCCAATACGGCACGGATCCTTGCACCGCAACCAAAGCTAAAGTACTCAACCCCAGCTCGGCAGCATATTGCTTAGCCTGCATCAGTAACGCCCTAGCAACACCTTGGCCCCGAGCTTGGTCGCTCACTGCCATATCATGTAAATAGAGTAGCTCAGGTTTCTGCGCAACGGCAAAGGGTGAAGCTAAAACCGTTACTTTACCGAGTAACGCAGGATAACTAAATAAATAGGCTAATAGCTCTCCGTCAGCTGCTTCAACTAACCAGCAGCTTTGTGGAGCGCTGGCTAAACGTTGACTAAGCAGCGCGGGAGGTTCATATAACGCATCCGAATAGCAACGGTCTTGTAAAGCAATCACAGCGGGCAGATCGGCATGCTGAATCAAGCGGATCTTAACTGACATGTTCAACCTGATCTTTAACATAGGTTAACGCAGCCACAATGGCAGCGACTTGCGCCAAAATACATTGCTCAGGCGTGCTGTTTGGACTATCTGGATACACTTCCGTGGTCGTGACATAGGGCGCGGCAGTCATACCACCACATAAGCCTAACGCCGCTTTTGGATAATTTACCACGCCAAACTGTGCTAAAGGCTCGCCGATTAAGCAACCTTGCTCGTCAGCCGGGGCAATATGAGTGACCTTAGCCACCGCTTGAATAATAGCGTGTTGAAAAGCCGCTTCTGGTTTAGCTGTATCACCGACCAGATAAAAACCATCAGGAATATTCCAATTGGTGTTGACTGAACCATCACGAGCCGCTTTAGCGGGGCGAAACTCACTGTTATCGCTATCCGTGGTTTCGTGCAAATCAATATGTAACAGCGGTGTAACGCCAAGTGCTAACAGGTAATCGCGAAACAAAGCGGCTTCGATAGCCGGGCTATCTGGTACAAAGGAACGATTGGGATCAACAGCAAGTGGATTCCAGCGATTAATCGTTTCATAAGCCCAAGGGCTGATACAAGGTGCAATTAACAGATTAAAATCATTTAAAAATGCGGTTGCTGCGGTCGCGGCAAAGCGCAACGCCCCCTGCACACCACTAGTTTCATAGCCATGCACGCCACCAGTAATCAAGGCTAAAGGCTTATCTGCTTGCCAATTAAGGCTTTTTAGTAAAAATAGCGGATATTGCGTAAAGCCAACAGGTCGATAATCTACCAAACCGTACTGCACCAACTCAAAAGTTTTAGCGAGGGCCGGTAACTGGTCTAAAACCTCGGACTGATAACTTCTTTTGTGGTGTTGCTCCTGCAGCCATTGTTTTTTTTCGGTATCAGTCCACGCCTGACCCGGTGTACCAATATGATAAATAAAAGGTTCCATAAACTTGACCTGCTACAAAATTAAAAAAGCTAACTATACACCAAGTGGAAGCGTTTATGCTCTGCTAGCGAGTGAGCCTATTTGCAACTTGAGCCGATACTTAGCCACTGTTAAGCTAATGGTATTTTTCATTAATACAAATTTCAAAAGGACTGCTAATGCCATTGGCTAGCTCACTCACCACACATATCGATCCGCATGCTTGGCCGCAAGAGGGATTATCGCCATTTAATAAATTAATTTGTACTGCGATTCTTTTATCAACGTTACTAGCCATTTTAGAAACCGAACCGGTTTTAACTGAAAATTACCAGAGCCTATTTTTCGGTCTAAACCTCGTGTTTTTTGCCTTATTTAGTGTGGAGTTACTGTTAAGAATTTATATTGCCCCCTACTCCACAGCACATGCCGGTATCTCTCGAATTCGCTTTATTTTTTCAGGCTGGACACTGTTAGATATCTTTGTGCTACTCACGTTTATTCCGGTTTCTGAAGAATTGCCATTACTCGTGATTAGATTGATTCGGGTATTTCGAATCATTCGAGTGTCACGCCTCACCCGCTTTAACTATTCTTTGACTTTATTACTTAACTCTATTTCGAATAGAAAAACTGAATTAGGCATCAGCTTTTTAATTGCCATGGGTTTATTGTTACTTACTTCGATCTTGCTATATCTAGTAGAGGGTAGCAGCAACCCAGATGATTTTGGCAGTATTCCACGGGCTATGTGGTGGTCAATTGCCACACTCACCACGGTAGGCTATGGCGATGTCACACCACTTTCGCCATTGGGTAAGTTTTGCGCAGGGTTAACGGCCTTAATAGGTATAGGCATAGTCGCTATGCCAACAGGGATTCTAGCAGCAGCTTTTAGTGAGGCTTACCAGCGAGCAAAAAACGATAAGGAAAGCTCAAAGTAACCTAAACGGACTTAAACGAACTTAAAGATAAAGACAAATTGAAATTGCAGCTAATATGATTCAGAGCAACGGCAAAATACTGTTAAACGCTTTATTGTTAATTGACATTAAGCATTTTATAACAAAACCGCTTTTTCATAATTCGCCTATAAAAAAACCCGCTAATAGCGGGTTTTTTGCCGGAACAGCGTTCTTATAAGCTGACGTTTTTAATACGAGCCTTCTCTCTAATGTAACCTTCCATAGCACGTGTTTGACGGACTACAGTAGGATCATTTTTGGCTTGTTGCAAAGCACGGAAAGCTTCACGAATTTGGCCGAGCGAAAGATGCGCATCAACCATACTCATATAAACTCTTCCTGAATTGCTAGAATCAAGCGCAAGAGCAGCATTAAATGCTTTCAAAGCATCGTTATACTTCTGAATATTTAACAATGCATAGCCTTGACGACGGAATGGTTCAGCTTCGTTAGTTAACTTTGCTAACTCGCCGTAGTACTCTGCCGCTTTTGCAAATTCACGAGCTGACTGAAAGTTAGATGCTATGGCATTTAACATAGTACGGTCTTTTTTAATGACACCGCTTTTCAGATATTTCTCGTAAATCGTGGCCGCTTTGTAAGGAATATTATTATTCGCATACATTTGACCAAGCATTTTTAACTCAGACTCAGATTGTAAATAACCATTCGCATAAGCAATCTGGAAAGCACTAAGCGACTTTTGATAATCTTCAACTAGCGTATAAAAATTACCTAAGTACACCCAATACTGACGCTCCTCCGGAAACAATTGCACCATAGTTTCAACAGTTTCAATGGTTTTCGGATGGTTTTTCGCTTCGAAGTAAGCACCCATTTTCAGCAAATAATGCTGTTTGCTGGGCTCTTTAGCAAAGCGAATAGCGTTATCAATAGGCGTGATTACTTTTGCATAATCCTGCAATTGATAGTAAGCATTAGCAATACGCAGATAGACATCAGCATCATTTTCGCCAGTATAACGTAACCAAGCTTCGTAGTTTTTAATGGCTTCTCGATGCATGCTTTCCATCGACTGCAAATCAGCAAGTAATTTTAACGCTGCTGATTGATCGCCGAAGCTTAAGACATCAGGTTTAGTTGCTTGCTCTAAGTACTTAATTGCTTGCTTAACGTCTTTCGTTGCATAAATATTGCCGATAAAACGTGCTAAAAACGCATTATCAAACTCATTACCACCACGAATTTCAGTTAATACTTTGAGCGCTTCGTCAATTTTTTCTTCACTGTAAAGCTCAAAAGCTCTGGTAACACCTCGACCAACTCGCTCACCAGGCAACTGAGTTTTACGCGCTTTACGCTCCTCAATTTTTGCCCGGTCAGCATCAGTCAAAGTTACTTGAGCCATAGCAGGTACAGTCAGTGTAAAACTGGCGGCGGCAAACAACGCTGAGGTTAATAAAGATAATTTTTTCATTTCTTTAGCCTCACTGTGCCATATCTAAGGTAAAGTCAAGCTGAACCTGTTGGCCTGGCTGACGCTGTGGTTGACCGTCAACAACTTTGGGGCTGTATTTCCAACGGCGTAAGGCACGAATTGCTTCGCGATCAAACACGCGACGTGGTTCAGCGTCAATCACTTCAACCTCGTCAACACTGCCGTCTTCCATAATAGTAAAACGCAGTTTTACCCAACCCTGTAAACCATCACGAGCAGCTTGCACCGGATAACGCGGCTCTATCCTAACGATAGGCGTTGCATCACCATCGCGTAACAATGAACCAGGGTTACCTAGACCAGTATTAACACCCAGATCAAGACCAGGTAAGTTAAACGAAACCCCACCCGCAGTATTGCTCATTTCTGGCTCAGGCTGCGGCTGCTGTGGCGGCTGCGCCGGTGGCGGTGGTGGCGGTGGCGGTGGCGGATTCCGCGTCTGTGTATCTGAATCTGGCGGCGTCGTATTGATCTCAATGATAATACGCTCCTGCTCAGGAGGCCGGCGCTCGCCGCTGCCCTGAATGAGCAGCGCCATAATCAGAAACAACAGGAACGTTACCACAGCACCGATAATTAACGATGTTAGGAAACGTACCATAATTAGTTATTCTCCCCAGCGATAGTAATTACCAGTGATGGATCAGCTACTTTAATCTGGTCCATAACTTCCATTACTATACCGTGTTTCGCTTCTTTGTCAGCCTGCACGATAATAGTATCGGTTGGCGACTCCGCTCTTAAACGTTCGATGTTTGCTGCTACCCGCTCAACATCTACCGGACGTTTATCCATCCACACTTCACCGTTCGCACGAATTGCAATAAAGATGGTTGCACTTGGCTTTTTGGTTGCTTGCGTGGCTTCAGGTTTG
The DNA here is from genome assembly GCF_049390205.1 of Alishewanella sp. d11. Taxonomy (GTDB): domain Bacteria; phylum Pseudomonadota; class Gammaproteobacteria; order Enterobacterales; family Alteromonadaceae; genus Alishewanella. The sequence continues at coordinate 398,532 of NZ_CP186547.1, forward strand.
TTGACATCAATACCGGCCTCTTTCACGAAAGAAGTCGTAACGATAAAGAAGATCAACATAATGAAAACGATATCCATCATCGGCGTGATGTCGATTGCGGCTTCTTCGTCTTCGCGTATACGTTTACGTGCCATAAAATTCTCTCTTAATGATGCGGTAAGCTGTCAACGAGATCTGCTTTCTCTCGTTTAACCTTAACTTCCAGCCGCGAACTGAAAAATACACCCGACAAGGCGGCAACCATACCGGCCATTGTTGGAATCGTTGCCATGGAAATACCCGCCGCCATAGTGCGTGGGTTACCGGTACCTTGGGTGGCCATAATATCAAACACCGCAATCATACCCGTTACTGTTCCAAGTAAGCCCACTAAGGGACACATTGCAACTAATGTTTTAATCAGTAACATTCTTTGATCGAGTTTGTCCGTCGCTTCAGAAATCCAGCAATCACGGATCTTATGCGCATACCAGGAAGTGGTATCTTCCCGAGCATCCCACTTAGCAATAATATCCCTTTTGGTTTTAGGAAATACTGCAGTGACATACCAGTAGCGCTCAATCATCATTACCCACATGAAGAAGAGCACTGCGGCGACAACGTACAGGACGTTGCCTCCCGTATGGATAAAATCCTGAACCGATTCCCACAGCCCTATTAGCTGGAGCATCATTAGGCTTTCTCCTTCTCCGCGTGAGCAGCTACAATACCGGCAGCCTGCTCATCCAGAACTTGTAGAATAGATTTGGCACGTGATTGAACTACGCTGTGTACAAACAACAATGGTAAGGCACAGATCAGACCCAATGCAGTTGTTACAAGAGCTAATGAAATTGAACCTGCCATTAACTTCGGATCACCAGTACCGTACAGTGTGATTTGCTGGAATGTCAGGATCATACCGATAACAGTACCTAATAGACCCATTAATGGCGCTACTGCAGCGAACAGCTTGATTAAACCAATACCGCGATCTACTTTTGGTGTCTCACGTAAAATCGCTTCGTCTAACTTAAGCTCTAAGTTTTCCACATCAGCATTTTTGTTGTCATGGTAAACTTTTAAGATACGACCCAGTGGGTTGCTAGTAGAAGGATTGCTTAAGTTTTTCAACTGTGAACGCATTTTCGCGCCAATCGCTGACAATACTAAGATACGCTCTAACGCAATCAGTAAACCAATAGCCAGTAATACAGTAATTAAGTAACCTACAGTACCACCTTGGTGATAATATTCCATTAAAGTGGCGCGCTGTTGGTTTAAGCGTAACAGCGAGTTACCTTTAGTTGGGTCAACATATAAGCCTGTTAATTCACCCGGACGAGCATTGTTAAATGCAGCAACTGAGCTTTGAATTTTAGACTGTGGTGCACGGCCCAACGGCTGAATTTGATCCGTATCAACGTTACGGATTAAATAGTCAGTTGCGGTAGTTAAGTGGAAAGCACCAAAACGTGTAACGCGCTGTGTTGAAGTACCACCAGCAAGTTCAACTACTTCAGCATCAAACTTAGCGATTTTACCTGACTCTGTCATTTCAGTTAGCATAGCAACCCATAACTCTTCCATCTGCTCGATAGTAGGTAACTCGGTTGCTGCTGCGATTTCACGTAATACGACGTCACGGCCAGGGTACTGCGCACTAATAATTGAGCTAGAGATGGTACCAACGGTTTTGTTAGCGGTTTGACGAACTACACCAAACACTTCACCCATAGTACCTAAAGCGCTTTGCAATTCTTGTTGCTTTTGCGCAATCGCAATATCGTTCTGGGCATATTGCTGCTGTAAACGCTTACCACGCGCTTCTTCGTCTGCAAGTTGACGTTTAGCGGTGTTTAATAGGGCCTGTTTGTCAGCACGATCAGCTAAGAAAGCGCGCTCACGCTCTTGGTTAACACGGCCTTCAATAGTACGCTGTTGTTGAATTTGTTGTAAAAGTTTATCTAACTCTTGGGTGTTTGCTGTCGCGTTAAAGGCTACAGATGCAGAAAGTGTAACTGCCGCAGCGACGATTAAATTTTTAATTGCCAATTTCATCTAAATATTACTCCGCTGCGAAAAGTGGTACACGGTCCATCTCAAGCGTGGCTTCACGACGTGCCATCTTGATAAAGTTACCGATTGAAGGAATGAATGAAGCGTCTACACTTTCCCAGTTACCAGTAGCTTTGTTGTATACCCAACCAGCGCTGTTATCTAGAGCAACAGCCATTAGCGCTAAGCGACCTAAATGCACGAAATCAACCGTGATTTCAGTACCGTTCAGCGATAAAGTGCCTTGGAAAGCCGCTAATTCAGTACCGTAGCCCATTTCAATTTCATAGGCTTCTAAAATTTGACGGAACTGCTCTGAACGTTGTACATCTGAACGGCCCATTAATTCGCGTAAGCGCTCAACACGCTCTAAACGACGATCAGTACGTAATGGGATGTCTGCTTTTACAAATTGCTCTAAAGAGTCAATCATGCGGAACATCAGTGGCACTGTGCCTTGGTTGGTCTTTTCCAGGCCATCGATTTGACGCTGGATACGATCAATTTGACGTTGTTGGTCAGCAACTAAAGTAGCTAAGAAATCGTTATAAACCTTGAGGTTTTCGGTTTGATCAACCACACCACGATATTCACCTAACAGCTCTTGTGTCTGTTCGTAGATGGTATTGATTTTTTCTTGAGACTGTACTGCAGCGCGCTGAATTTGACTATTTGCTTGATGCAGATCTTTTAGGTCTGTTGCTGCAGCTGAGCCAGCTAGAGCAAAACTGCCCGCCAGTGCAGAGGCAACAAGACTCATATGAATTTTTTTATTAAACATAGTTCCCAACCAATAATTGCTGATTAACGTAACCTGATGTTGTAAGGGTCGCCGTTTAACAACGACAGCGAACCCTCGATTTAGAGGGTAAACCGTCCGCATCATTACAGGTAAAATGGCTATTGTCAACAGACAGAAAGGCCGTGAACACCTGTAATGATGCGGCTTAATACAAGGTTTTACACCAATTTCAAACTCGGTTAAATAGTGCAAACGCTTTTTATTTAACCGAGTTGTCATACTTTGGTTATTTTATGTTCGGTGTTAATTTACCCGCTACATATAAATCAACCATTTTATCTAACGACAACGCCTTAATTTTACTGGCTTGACCGGCACAACCAAACGCTTGGTACCGAGCCACACAGATATCAGACATTGCTTTTATAGATTCTTGTAAATATTTACGTGGATCAAATTCCGCCGGGTGTTGCGCCATGTATCGACGAATCGCGCCCGTTGAAGCCAAACGTAAATCGGTATCAATATTAATTTTACGGACACCGTATTTGATACCTTGCTGAATTTGTTCAACCGGTACGCCATAGGTTTCCGGAATGGCGCCACCATATTCGTTGATAATTTCCAGCCAATCTTGTGGTACAGAAGAAGAACCGTGCATCACTAGGTGCGTATCAGGGATCCGCTCATGAATCGCTTTGATGCGATCAATGGCAAGAATATCATCTGTTGGCGGTCGGCTAAACTTATAAGCACCATGCGAAGTGCCACAAGCGATGGCTAAGGCGTCAACTTGCGTTTCGCGCACAAACTGGGCGGCTTCTTCCGGGTCGGTCAACATTTGATCATGGGTTAGCTTACAATCAGCACCAATGCCATCCTCTTCGCCTGCCTCACCTGTTTCCAGTGAGCCTAAACAACCTAGTTCACCTTCAACCGAAACACCACAAGCATGCGCTATTTCAACAACTCTTCGCGTTATATCCGCATTATAAGCATAGTCTTTAGGCGTTTTACCATCTTCACCCAAAGAACCATCCATCATCACTGAGGAAAAACCCATTTGAATGGCACGCTGACATACCGCCAAAGAGGTACCATGGTCTTGATGCATCACCACCGGAATATGCGGAAACTCCTCAACAGCAGCCAAAATTAAGTGACGCAAAAAAGGTGCTCCGGCATATTTTCTTGCCCCTGCTGAAGCTTGCACAATAACCGGACTATCGGTTTTATCTGCAGCTTGCATGATGGCGCGCATTTGCTCCAAATTATTCACGTTAAATGCCGGTACGCCATAACCAAATTCGGCGGCGTGGTCGAGCATTTGCCGTAATGATATTAGTGCCATGAGATCCTCTCTATTTGTGTAGGTTACAGTTTTCTGATTATTCTTTTATGACATTTTTATTAATTCAGGTATGTCATTTTTATTTTATGTTTATGGTGTCGCTTAATTAGCTGAATTTTGCGCGCGTTCTTCTAAAATTGCCACTGCTGGTAAGGTTTTTCCTTCCAAAAATTCCAGAAATGCACCACCACCAGTAGAAATATAGGAAATTTGCTCTGCCACGCCATATTTATCAATGGCTGCTAAGGTGTCACCGCCACCGGCAATAGAAAAGGCATCACTCTCAGCAATCGCTTCTGCGATAGCTTTAGTGCCCGCGGCAAATTGATCAAACTCAAACACGCCAACAGGACCGTTCCACACAATGGTACCGGCTTGTTTTAAAATAGTTTTTAATTCAGCAATACTGTCTGGACCAATATCAAACACCATATCGTCATTGCTGATCGCAGCTACCGCTTTTAAACTGGCCACCGTATCTGCACTAAAGGCCGTGCCCGTTACCACATCGGTTGGCACCGGGATGTTGCCACCGCGAGCTTTGGCTTGCGCCATCAAGCGCTGCGCTTCTGGAATTAAATCATTTTCACAAAGAGATTTACCAACATTATGACCATTAGCGGCAATAAAGGTATTGGCAATACCACCACCGACGATTAACTGATCGACAATGCCAGACAAAGATTCTAACACCGTTAGTTTAGTGGAGACTTTTGAACCACCAACAATAGCCACTAAGGGGCGTTTTGGATTCTTCAGCGCTGCAGCTAACGCATCTAACTCCGCAGTTAACAATGGGCCAGCACAAGCGATAGGTGCATATTTTGCTACACCATGGGTTGAAGCTTGCGCTCTATGCGCTGTACCAAAGGCATCCATCACAAACACATCGCACAAGGCGGCGAGTTTTTTTGCTAGCTCATCGTTATTTTTGCCTTCGCCTTGGTTAAAACGCACGTTTTCAAAAACGACCACTTCGCCCGCTGCAACCTCAACGCCATCAAGATAATCAGCCACTAAGCGCACCGGTGCAGTTAAGGCTTTCGCTAAATAATCTGCTACTGGCTGCATGGAGGACTCCGCATCAAATACGCCCTCTTCTGGCCGTCCCAGGTGCGACATCACCATCACTTTAGCGCCTTTACTCAGTGCCAATGCAATCGTTGGCAGCGCTGCTTTTAAACGGGCATCTGATGTCACTACGCCGTTTTTAATTGGCACATTCAGATCTTCACGGATTAATACTCTTTTACCGCTGAGCTCAAGCTCAGCCATACGAATTACCGACATTAGCTATCTCCCTTTCAAAAAATTTATTGCCCCATCACAAAAGCGGTATCGAGCATCCGATTAGCAAAACCCCACTCGTTATCACACCAGACTAAACACTTTACCAACCTTTTGTGACTAACACGTGTTTGCGAACCATCCACAATGCAAGAATGCGGATCATGATTAAAATCGACAGACACCAGAGGTTCTTCGGTGTAATCAAGGATCCCTAGCAAAGCACCTTGACTAGCATCACGCAAAACATGGTTGATCTCATGAATACTAACATCCTGATGCAGCGTAACACTTAAATCCATCGCCGTAACATTTAACGTCGGCACACGCACCGCAATTGCCTCAAAGCGGCCAGCTAAATGCGGCATAATCCGCTCAATTCCCAATGCTAGTTTGGTATCGACCGGGATAATAGAATGGCTGGCAGCACGGGTACGGCGTAAATCTGGATGATAAGCATCAATTACTTGTTGATCATTCATCGAGGCATGGATAGTGGTAATGGTGCCACTTTCCACACCAAAATGTTGATCCAACACTTGTATCACCGGCACAATACAGTTAGTGGTACAGGAGCCTGCAGAAAGGACCTGCATGTCAGGGCTTAATAGATGTTGATTGATACCATAGATAATAGTGGCATCAATATCGGCTGCCGCAGGGTGCGAAAACAAGACTTTTTTTGCGCCAGCGTCCAAATGCCATTGTGCATGTTCGCGGCTGTAAAAAACCCCGGTACACTCCAATACAATATCCACCCCGAGCTCTTGCCAAGGCAGTTCCAGCGGATCCGCTTCGGCAAACAAGGCTATGGCATCGCCTGCAACCCGAATACCGCCAGAATAAGACTCGACTTTCTCTGCAAAACGGCCATGGGTACTGTCGTAACGCAGTAAATGGGCAACCCCATCTGCGTCAGCCAGTTCATTAATAGCCACCACTTGAAAGCGCTGTTGCCATCCATTTTCGTAAATAGCGCGTAAAATGTTACGGCCAATACGGCCAAAGCCGTTTATTGCCAGTTTTATTGTCATAGACTTCAATAAAAAAATGGGCTCAGACTGAGCCCATTGGGATTAATTTAAGCCAGCAGCTCGTGCGCGGCGGCCAGCACGTTTTCGGTAGTAATACCAAAGTAAGCAAATAATTGCTCGGCAGGGGCTGATTCACCAAAAGTACTCATACCGATAACTTTGCCTTCTAAGCCAACATATTTATACCAAGTGTCCATAATGCCGGCTTCTACCGCAATACGCTTAGTCACAGTCGCTGGCAATATCGCAGCTCGGTAAGCTGCATCTTGCTGCTCAAACACATCGGTTGATGGCATTGAGACAACACGAACCGCTTTACCTGTGGAGTGCAACGTTTTAGCCGCTTGCATTGCCAGCTCAACTTCAGAGCCGGTAGCAATAATGATCAGCTCGGGTGTGGTATCGCTGTCTAACAGCACATAACCGCCACGTTTAATATCAGCTAGCTGTTGGGCTGTGCGGCTTTGTTGAACTAAGTTTTGTCGAGTGAAAATCAGACTGCTCGGGCCATCTGCACGCTCAATAGCTTGCTGCCAAGCCACAGCAGATTCAACCTGATCACAAGGGCGCCAATTCATTAAATTAGGCGTTACACGCAAGCTGGCTAATTGTTCTACCGGCTGGTGGGTGGGACCATCTTCACCCAAACCAATTGAATCGTGGGTATACACAAAGATCACCCGTTGCTTCATCAAGGCAGCCATACGTACTGCATTACGTGCATATTCCATAAACATTAAGAAGGTTGCACCATAAGGCACAAAGCCACCATGCAAAGCAATACCATTCATTATGGCCGACATACCAAACTCGCGTACGCCATAGTACACATAATTACCAGACGCATCTTCGGCAGTAAGTGGTTTTGAACCAGCCCAAATGGTGAGGTTTGAACCGGCTAAATCGGCCGAGCCACCCATAAATTCTGGTAATAAGGGGCCAAAAGCATTCAAAGCATTTTGTGAGGCTTTACGCGTAGCAATAGTGGCTGGATTGGCTTGCAGCTTTTCAATATAGGCCTGACTTTGCTCTGCCCAATTGGCGGGTAAAGTACCGCTGCTGCGACGGCTAAATTCAGCCGCTAATTCAGGGTGCGCTTTAGCATAATCATTAAACACGCTCTGCCAGCTGCTCTCGCGTGCTGCACCTGCCGCTTTGGCATCCCAATCTGCATAAATATCCGCAGGAATATCAAAAGGTGCATGTGGCCATTGTAAAAACTCACGCGCCGCAGCAATTTCAGCATCACCCAGAGGTGCGCCGTGGCAATCATGACTGCCGCCCTTGTTCGGTGCACCATAACCAATAACGGTTTTACAGCAAATTAAAGTCGGCTTGTCAGTTACAGCACGCGCCTGTTCGATAGCGGCTTTAACTGCGTCGGCATCATGACCATCAACATTAGCCACCACATGCCAGCCGTAAGCTTCGAAGCGCGCTGGGGTATTATCCGTGAACCAGCCTTCAACATGACCATCAATAGAAATGCCGTTATCATCCCAAAAAGCAATCAGCTTGCCTAAGCCCAAGGTGCCGGCTAATGAGCAAGCCTCATGCGAAATACCTTCCATCAAACAACCATCGCCTAAAAATACATAGGTGTAATGATCAACAATATCAAAACCAGGTTGGTTAAATTGTGCCGCTAAAGCTTTTTCTGCCAAGGCCATACCCACAGCATTGGTAATGCCCTGCCCTAATGGGCCTGTAGTGGTTTCAACACCAGGTGCATAGCCATATTCTGGATGGCCCGGCGTTTTAGAGTGTAACTGCCGAAACTGTTTTAAATCGTCAATACTCAATTCATAGCCGCTAAGGTGCAATAAAGAGTAAATCAACATAGAGCCGTGACCGTTCGATAATACAAAGCGATCGCGATCCGCCCAATTCGGGTTTTGCGGATTATGCTTTAGAAAATCACGCCACAGCACCTCTGCAATATCTGCCATGCCCATGGGGGCACCAGGATGACCAGATTTAGCTTGTTGCACTGCATCCATACTTAAGGCACGAATAGCATTAGCGAGTTGTTTACGAGATGGCATCATTACTCCTGAAGGTCTTAACTGAACGTATTCAGATTGGCTTAGTTTCGGCTCTTTTCGGGCTATTTTCGCCCACTCGTCCAAAGATGGCAAATGTTAATATCAAGCAAGAGCTTTATTTTACTAAGGTATTGATCTGAAGCTAGCTCTGTGCGTAAAAGCGGAAAGAAAGACGTCTGGGCGTCAAATTTTTCTGGTATTCGCCCACGAATTTCTCTAAAATTAACGGCTATTTTGGCGACTGGTACTTTGCGAAGGCAGTTGTTAAGACCAACCTGTGATAAACACCTTGGCTTAATTGCAACGCATAAGGCGCCTTTTGTATTTTTATATTGGCGTACTCCGCTTTAACTAACGTGGTGGAAAACAACAAATGGCACAACATATTTTTACATCTGAGTCTGTATCTGAAGGACATCCGGATAAAATTGCCGATCAGATTTCTGATGCCGTATTGGATGCAATTTTAGCGCAAGATAGCAAGGCGCGAGTTGCGTGCGAAACTTTTGTCAAAACCGGTATGGTGTTAGTAGGTGGTGAAGTCACTACCTCAGCCTGGGTTGATATTGAAGAACTGGTACGGAAAACCGTACGTGAAATTGGCTATACCCACTCTGATATGGGCTTTGATGCCGATTCATGTGCAGTATTAAATGCGATTGGTAAACAGTCTCCTGATATTAATCAAGGTGTTGATAAAGCTGATCCGCGTGAGCAAGGTGCCGGTGACCAAGGCTTAATGTTCGGTTACGCCAGTAACGAAACAGATGTGTTAATGCCAGCGCCGATAACCTATTCGCACCGTTTAGTGCAGCGCCAAGCTCAGGTCCGTAAAGACGGTACCTTGCCTTGGTTACGTCCAGATGCAAAATCTCAGTTAAGCTTTATCTACGAAGATGGCAAGCCGGTTGGTATCGATGCGGTGGTACTGTCTACCCAGCACTGTGACACCATCAGCACCGCTGATTTACGTGAAGCGGTAATGGAAACCATTATCAAGCCTGTATTACCGGCAGAATGGTTAACCAGCAACACCAAATACTTTATCAACCCAACAGGCCGCTTTGTAATCGGTGGTCCTATGGGTGACTGTGGCTTAACAGGCCGCAAAATTATTGTCGATTCATACGGTGGTATGGCGCGGCATGGTGGCGGTGCTTTTTCTGGAAAAGATCCCTCAAAAGTTGACCGTTCAGCTGCTTATGCAGCCCGTTATGTAGCGAAAAACATCGTCGCTGCTGGCTTAGCTGAGCGTTGTGAACTGCAAGTTTCCTATGCTATCGGTGTAGCTGAGCCTACCTCAATTAGCCTAGAAACCTTCGGAACCAGCAAACTGTCTGAAGATGAGTTAATTAAATTAGTGCGTGAGCACTTCGATTTACGCCCTTATGGCTTAATCGAAATGTTAAAATTAGAGCGCCCAATTTACTTACCTACAGCAGCCTATGGTCACTTTGGTCGTGATGAGTTCCCGTGGGAGCAAACCGACAAAGCTGAGCTGCTGCGTCAGTATGCAAAATAAACGGCTTGTTTAAATAGCCATCAAAGGAGAGCCTAGCTCTCCTTTTTATTAGGTTAATTTGTCAATGAGCAAAATTGTCGCTTAACTGCAGCACAGTTTTGTGTATGATTATTTTTAAGCTGTACCATCCAGGGTCTCTCATGCTAAATGCGAGAACACAATAAAAAAGAAAAAGGATCTGTTATGTCTGAACAAATTGCAGCCAAAGAAACTGGCTGGATGAATCGTGCGCTCAATACCATTGAGGTGGTGGGTAATAAATTACCCGATCCGGCGGTATTATTTGCGCTGTTAATGGGGATAGTCTGGTTATTGTCATGGTTGTTTTCTGGAGTTAGCTTTTCTGAAATAAATCCTAGAACCGGCGAAACCATTCAAATTATCAACTTGTTATCTGGCGATGCTTTAACCAACTTTACCTCTAATATCGTCAATACTTTTGTTACTTTCCCGCCTTTGGGTGTAGTTCTGGTGGCAATGTTAGGTTTAGGTGTGGCTGAATACACCGGTTTTATTAATGCCGGTTTACGCTCAATTTTAAACGTAACGCCTAGGATGTTACTCACTCCGGTACTCATTGCCGTAGGCGTATTAAGCCATGTGGCTGTTGATGCCGGCTACGTTTTAGTTGTGCCACTTGGCGCCGTTATTTTCTATGCAGCAGGACGCCATCCTTTAGCAGGTATTGCCGCAGCTTTTGCTGGTGTCTCTGGGGGTTTCTCTGCAACTTTCTTTTTACCCTCAAGCTTGGATCCTTTACTCGCAGGATTAACACAAACCTCTGCGCAAATCCTAGACCCAACAGTGACAGTTAATCCATTAAATAACTACTTTTTCACTACTGCTTCTACGTTTTTAATTATATTAATTGGTTGGTTTTTGACGGATAAAGTAATAGAGCCACGTTTAAAATCGACCAAGGTTGACGGTGATACTTCACAAATGGTCAGTATGGATGCTTTAAAACCTAACGAAATTCGCGGTTTAAGAGCAGCTGGGCTATCGATGTTTGCGGTAGTTGCTTTGTTAGTATTAAGTATTGTTGTGCCTGAAACCACGCCTTGGGCAGCAAAACCAGACGATGTTTTACCTGGCGTCAGCCCCTTACTCACGGCTGCAGCGCCGTTAATGAAGTCGATTGTTACGATTATTTTTGTTTTCTTTCTAGTACCAGGCATTGTTTACGGCTACGTTTCAGGTTCTGTAAAAACCCACCGCGACGTGATTAAAGGTATGAGCCACGCCATGAGTGGTATGGGTTACTATATTGTTATGGCATTTTTCTGTGCCTTATTTTTATACGCTTTTGCACAATCTAACTTGGGCGTCTTACTGGCAGTAAAAGGCGCTAATGCGTTAAAAGCCATGGGATTACCACTGGCCATGACTTTGGTGGGTATCGTGTTTTTATCCGGTCTGGTTAATTTAGTGGTCGGCTCTGCTTCAGCCAAATGGGCGCTAATTGGTGCTATTATGGTGCCAATGTTAATGGAACTAGGGATTTCTCCTGATCTAACCCAAGCTGCCTACCGCGTTGGGGATTCCTCTACCAATATTATTACGCCTCTGCTGCCTTACTTCCCGCTGATTGTCGTATTCTGCCAAAAATATGTTAAAAATAGCGGTATCGGCACATTGGTCGCATTAATGCTGCCCTATTCTATTGCCATGTTAGTGCTGTGGACGGCCTTTTTGCTGGGTTTCTGGGCCTTAGATATCCCGCTGGGCTTAGGTGCCACTTACGACTATGTCCCCGCTCGCTAAGCGAGTGAGTTAAAAACATAGCCCGTTACAAGTAGGCAAAAAATTACCAAGGGCCCGAGTGGCCCTTTTTCATCAGCGGCAAAAAGCTGCTACTATCCACTTTTTAACTCTTACTGAAAACGCCATGCGAACTGTTCGAATTTATCACTCAGGGCCAATTCAATTAGGCTCTACGTTAATGCTAGATGAGGATGCCGCCAATCATGTCGGTAGAGTATTGCGAATGCAAACGGGGCAAATACTGCAACTGTTTAATGGCGATGGTAATAACTATGCCGTCACTATTACTGAGGTAAGTAAAAAACAAGTACTGGTGCAGGTAGAAACGCTTGCGGCGAATCCAGTGGAGTCGCCGCTGCGTATTCATCTAGGCCAAGGGATCTCGCGTGGCGATCGGATGGACTTTGCCATTCAAAAAGCCGTTGAGCTGGGTGTAACCGAAATCACCCCCCTGTTTACTGAACGCTGTGGCGTTAAACTAGACGGCGAGCGCCTAGCAAAACGTAACGAACAATGGCAAAAAATTGCTATTAGCGCCTGCGAGCAAAGTGGCCGCAGCGTGGTGCCTACCGTTCATCCAGCGATAAGCTTGGCAGCATGGTTGGCGCAACCGACAAAAGAATTAGCCCTTACCTTGGATCCGCGGGCTAGCGCCACCATTAAGACTTTAGCGCCCGCGTTGGCGATTCGTTTAGTTATTGGCCCAGAAGGCGGCTTTACCGAGCATGAGGTAGCCATTACTGCCAGTGCGGGTTTTAATGGTATTCAGCTAGGGCCACGTATTTTACGCACCGAAACGGCAGCATTAACCGCAATCAGTGCCCTGCAATTGCAATTTGGCGATCTTGCCTAAGGATAACAATGAGCAACATTAAACTTGGGATTGTGATGGATCCCATCAGCCAGATAAACATTAAAAAAGATTCCAGTTTTGCCATGCTGTTACAGGCACAAGCGCGCGGCTACGAAATCCATTATATGGAAATGGCCGATTTGTATTTGTTAGAGGGCCAAGCGCGTGCCCGCACCAAAATGCTTCAGGTGCAGCAAGATCAAAGCAACTGGTATCAATTTAACGGCGAGCAAGATATCGCATTAAGTGACTTGCAGGTCATTTTGATGCGTAAAGATCCGCCCTTTGATACCGAATATATCTACGCTACCTACATATTAGAGCGCGCTGAAGATGCTGGCACCTTAATTGTAAATAAACCGCAAAGTCTACGCGATGCCAATGAAAAGCTGTATACCAGTTGGTTTAGCCAATTCACACCAAAAACCTTGGTTAGCCGTGATGCAAGCCGTTTAAAAGCCTTTTACCAGCAGGAACAAGATGTTATTTTAAAACCGCTGGATGGCATGGGTGGAGCTTCTATTTTCCGCTTAAAACCGGATGATGCCAATGTTAGTGTCATTATTGAAACCCTGACCGCACATGGTCAGCGCTATGCCATGGCGCAGCGTTTTATTCCGGAAATTAAAGACGGTGATAAGCGTATTTTGGTGGTCGACGGTGAACCTGTGCCATACTGTTTAGCTCGGATCCCCGCATCCGGTGAAACCCGTGGCAACCTGGCAGCAGGTGGTCGTGGTGAAGCGCGGCCTTTGTCTGATTCTGACTGGGCAATAGCCCGGGCGATAGGGCCTACTTTAAAAGCAAAAGGGTTAATCTTCGTGGGTCTTGATGTGATCGGCGATAAATTAACTGAAATCAATGTGACTAGTCCAACCTGTATTCGGGAAATTGAAGCGGCTTTCCCAGTCAGTATTACCGGCATGTTGTTTGACGCCATTGAACAGCGCCTGGCAGCACGCTAAACGCAGTAAGCTTATCGTAATAGTTTCTAGCGGAGGTTGTATGCAAGGATTTCAGAACCATTTTTTAATTGCGATGCCAGCATTAGACGATCCCATGTTTAAACGTAGCGTGACCTATATTTGTGAACACAACGAAGAAGGCGCTATGGGGATTGTTATTAATCATCCACTGAATGTAAAAATAGCCGAGCTACTGGAACAACTGGAAATCGCCTATGATGCGAAAAGCCCAGCGGCAGCGATTAATGTGTGTGCCGGTGGCCCAGTGCAAAGCGATCGCGGCTTTGTGCTGCATACGGCAAAATCCGGTTATCATAGCAGTATGTTGCTGGAAAATGATTTAATGGTCACCACTTCAAAAGATATTTTAATTGATCTGACCACCGAGCGCGCTCCAGAAAAATTTATTCTGGCACTGGGCTATGCCGGCTGGACGGCTGGACAATTAGAGCAAGAGATTATTGATAATAGCTGGCTGGTGATCCCTGCGGATAACCATATTCTCTTTGACCTAACCCATGCCGAAAAATGGCAATCGGCTACCGCCACTATGGGCATTAAACCTTGGCAATTAACCAGTGAGGCGGGTCACGCTTAATGCAATATCGCACCATTTTATGTTTTGATTATGGCACTAAAAGTATCGGAGTCGCTGTTGGTTCGGAACTCACCGGCAGCGCTACCCTGTTACCGGCATTAAAAGCCCGTGATGGTATTCCGGAATGGGAGCAAATTGAACGCCTGATAAAAGACTGGCAACCACAGCTGTTACTGGTCGGCTTACCGCTAAATATGGATGGCAGTGAACAGGAGTTTACGGTACGCACCCGTAAATTTGCCAACCGCTTACACGGCCGCTTTGGTTTACCGGTGAGCTTGCATGACGAGCGACTTTCTACCGCGGATGCGCGCAGCCGTTTATTTGCCGAGGGCGGTTATCGAAATTTAAGCAAAGATAAAGTCGACAGCCTATCAGCACAAATTATTTTTGAGGGCTGGTATGAACAACGCGATTAAACCCGATATCATATTGGGGTTCTATCAGCACTATAAAGGCCGTTACTACCAAGTTGAGGCGTTGGCGCAGCATAGTGAAACGCTAGAGTGGCTGGTGTTGTATCGGGCCCTTTACGGTGATTACGGCCTGTGGGCTCGCCCTGCCAGCATGTTTATAGAAAATGTCGAGATTGCTGGCGAGCTTATTCCGCGTTTTCAGTTTTTAAGTGTCGAAGCACCTGCAGGCGTGGAACTGGCACCCAAAACTGCTGATACCGCTTAGGGATTGCGCTGGCGCTATTCAGCCATAGCCTAAACTCAAGCCAACATCCGTGTACCTTGACAGAGAAAAGGTTTTTATCAAAAAGCAGGTAAAAGGGGCAAGCTATTGCCCCTACCTAATCGGTGTAGCTTAGCGCTGTTGCTGGCGGTACCATTCACCTAAAATCAAACTGGCTGCGACGCTGACATTTAACGACTCTACCTTGCCCGTACCGGGAATTTGTAGCGCAATATCGGCTGCCTTAGCCACGTTCTTCGACACGCCAAACATCTCTTCACCAAATACAATCACCACTTTCTCTGGCAACGCCGTTTGATAAAGCGATTGGCCGCCATGGCTGGAGGTGGTGACCAGCGTATAGCCTGCTTCTTTACATAACCGCAGGGCCAGTGGCATATCATCACATTTAAGGGCTTCAACAAATTCACCACCGCCTTCTGCCGTGCGCAGCGCAGCACCGGAGTGCAGCAATTGTGGCTCACGCATAATTACGCCAGTAATACCGAAATGCGCACAGGTACGAGTGATTGCACCTAAATTGTGCGGGTTACCCACGCCATCTAAAGCCAGTAAGCAATCGCGTTTATTGCCCTTTTGGTTTAAATAGTTAGCTAAACTTGGTATCGGCTTACGCTTAACCAGCAACACGATGCCACCATGATGTTGACTGGCGGCCACTTTCTCAAGCTCTGCTTCATCCACCACATGATAGGCTTTTTTAGCCGCAGCTAAATACTTCATAACATCAGCAAACTTAGGCGCAAGCTTATCTGCAATATAAAGCCGCACTATCGCTTCGGGTCTTTGCGTAAAAAGCACTCGGCAGGCATTTTCGCCATACACTTTACTTTCATCCTCTAACACCGCTTTCATTGGTTTCGCTGGCTGCGGTTTTGCACTCGCATTACTGCGCTGCATAGTGTTAGCGGCGGTTTTTGCGGTTTTAGCCCAAGGCTTTTGTAAAGGGTTGGCAGCTTTAGCGCCTTTTGGCCGGTGTTGAGACATACGCTTTCCTAAAATTGCCCTGAGGCGATCACTTTTAAATGTGGCGGATTTTACCAGCTACAGGCCAACAATACTTGTGTTTTTCAGCTAAGCCAGTATCCTTGGCGCCTGAAAAATTGCAGATAAGGCCTTCCCCATGCTGAGCTATCGTCACAGCTATCATGCCGGCAATCATGCCGATGTGGTAAAACACCTGACAGAAGTCGCGATCTTAGATTACTTGCTAAAAAAAGATAAGCCATTGTGTTATCACGATACCCATGCGGGTGCTGGGCTATATAGTTTGCAAAGCGAACATGCGCTAAAAACGGCAGAGTTTAAAGACGGTATTGCTAAGCTTTGGCAGTATCAGCCGCAAAGTACCGTGTTAGCAAAATACCTGACGCTGCTTAAACAGTTAAACCCAGATAACGAGCTGAATTTTTACCCAGGCTCACCGAAAATAGCCGCATTAATGCTACGTGAGCAGGATCACTTACAAGCCACTGAACTGCATCCTACTGACTTCCCGATCTTAAAAAGTCAGTTTGTAAAACGCCGCTATACCCGTATCGAAAATACGGATGCGTATGCCGGTTTTAAGGCGATGCTACCACCTTTGGTAAAGCGTGGCCTCGTGCTGATAGATCCCCCTTATGAGCTTAAAACAGAATATCAGGATCTCGTTACTGGCTTGCTTGACGCTTATAAACGCTGGCCACAAGCCACCTATGCTATTTGGTATCCGGTGATTGAACGCAGTGCTATCGAAGCCTTTGTTGCCGCTATTGTGGCAACCGGCATTAAAAACCAGCTGCGGATTGAATTTAACCTGCATGCCGATAGCAGCGGCCATGGTATGACGGGCAGTGGTATGCTGGTGATTAATCCACCCTACACGCTAGCGACTGAACTTGAACTGGCGCTGGCTGAGGTGCAGCAACAACTTGGCACAACGGCAAGTCGCTATCAAATTAGCCAGTTAGTCGCCGAGTGATAGCCGATTATTTGATCCAACCTTTACTGATTTGCCGGAACACTTCCGTTCCGGCACGCTCCAACCACTCGAAGGCTAACATTTCCTGACTGATAATGACCGCCCCGGCTTGCTGCATTCGGCTAAGCGCCAGCTGTTTATTCTCTACTGTTCGTGAACCTACGGCTTCAGCAACAACAAAGACTTGATAATTGGCGGCTAATAAATCCAGCACGGTTTGCAACACACAAACATGGCTTTCGGTGCCTAGCACCACGATTTGTGGCCGCGCATGCGCAGCTATCGCCTCAGCAATATTGCTTTCGCGCAGCGCACTAAAATGAATTTTTTCAAAAACCGCCTGTGCTGGTAATAACTCCAGCAAAGCCGGTAAGGTATGCCCAAGTCCTTTTGGATATTGCTCGGTGGCCATTACCGGCACTTCACATAAACTGGCAATTTGTAACACCCAGGCTGCGGCCTGACTTACGGCAGCACTGTCGAAGATTGCGGGGGCTAAACGGCTTTGGATATCAATCAGTAACACTTGACTCTGTTTAGCATTAAGCAACATGACAATCTCCTAAGTTTGTAATCGTCGGTAGCTTACCTAACCTATAAGCAGGGGCTAATTACTGGCCGCGCCATAAGGCATGACAGAGGCTTTCATCTTTTTCTCTACTAAGCAGAATACGAGCTAACACCCTATCCGCTTCGCCTTGTTCAGCAATTAAACCAATTTGCACTTCAAAATGCAGCTCTGGATCTAGATCTTGTGTTGCCAGCTCTTCCCAGCCCTCGCCTGGCGGTAATACATCCGCATAGCCACGGCTCTCATAATGCTGTTGATACAGCTGATAATCTGCTGTTGACAGATTATCTACCGCCAACTCTTCAAAAATATCAAAGGCGTGATCGCATAGCTCATCCAGCGACCAAAGTTCGACGTCTTGCATAATACCCCCAAAAACAATTCGCACTAAGTATACCAAGGCTTTGCAGCGAAAGCTTGCCTGCTGCTACAATAGCGTTTTTTCTGTTTCGGTGTCCGCATGTATCTTTGCCCGCTTTGCCAATTACCACTTGCGTTAAACCAACGTCAATATCAATGTGCTAATAAGCATAGCTTTGATCAGGCAAAAGAGGGCTATGTGAATTTACTACCGGTACAGCAAAAAAAATCGCTAGATCCGGGCGATAACAGCGAGATGATGCAGGCACGCCGCGCTTTTTTACAAGCCGGTTGGTATGCTAGGGTTGCAGAGCAAGCAGCAGCGATCCTCAGCCCGTTACAACCACAGCAACTACTCGATTTAGGCTGTGGCGAGGGGTATTACAGTGGTATCTTGCAGCAACAACTTGCCCCGCAACAACTTCACGGTATTGATATTTCCAAAGCGGCTATTCGCTTTGCCGCCAAGCATTATCCTCAAGCGCATTTTGCAGTAGCCAGTGCTTATCAGCTGCCCTTTGCGGCTGAACAATTTGATGCCATAGTGCGTATTTATGCGCCCTCGCTACTCAGTGAGCTGCAGCGGGTATTAAAAGTGGGTGGTTACTTACTAACGGTAACACCCGCTCCAGCGCACTTACTGCAAATTAAACAAGCACTTTACGACGAAGTAAAGTTACACAGCAGCGAGATTGCCGAGCTGTCAGGCTTTGAGCACTTACAACGTCAGCAGCTAAGCTTTACCTTGTCAGCGTTAACCGCTGCAGATTTACACCATCTAATTACGATGGTGCCATTGGGCTGGAAGTTTAACGAGGAAACGCGAGCCCAGTTTATTAATAGTAAGCCCGCCATACAATGTGATTTTTATTTCGATTTGTATCAAAAACGCCTTTAGCAGTTACTACTCGCAGTGGTAGCGGGTAGCTGACAGCTAGCATAAGCTGCCGCTTTGTCTTGCTGTTGTAGTGCAGTAAACATGGTTGACCAAAAGTGCGTACTCAACTCAGCCACCACGTTTGACTCTGCATTTAGTAGGATAACTAAGCCTAACTCGCGATCTCTAGAGTAAGCTAGCTCGGCTCTAAAACCTTCAACCCAGCCACCGTGATAAATTAGCTGCTCTTGGCCAAACTGATATACTCGCCACCCCAGTGCATAATGTGCGTCAGTAATATGCTCCCGCCATAATCTTCGACGTAAATCACGCACCGTGCGCACTCGTTTGTTGGTAATTTGCTGTAAGTGCTCTTCGTTTAAAACGTCTGGATTATAGCCAAGTTGCGCAATCAGCCAGTAGCCTAAATCAACGGCACTGGCATTAACACCGGCTGCCGGCGCAAAACGGTAGTAGCTTTCGTTAACCTTACGAGGATGCCATTTACCTCGTGCTTTTACATGTGGTAATGCTCGATTTTCAGAGTTTAAAAAGGCTGCCAGTCCGATAGATGCGGTTGGCATCTGTAAAGGTTCAAAGATATTCTGCTGCATTAAACTGGCATAATCTTGCGAAGTCGTTTGTTCAATAATAGGTTCGATTAAACTGAACAACACATTTTGATAACCATAGCAGCGTCCTGGCGCACATAAGGGATCTAATTTTTTAAAGTGAGGTAAGATACCTTCTGGGGCAACATTTGCCTCAATGAGATTATCGTAGGCGTTGGCAATAACTCCAGTGCTTTGCGCCAGCAAATGTTCAACTTTCAGCTTGTTGTTATAAGTACGAGTCTTAAAAGAAAACTCAGGCAAATATCGTGTTACCGGATCATCCCAACGAAAATGTCCTTGAGAGGCTAAAATACTGGCTAAACCGCCGGCAAAAGTTTTCGATACTGACGCAATTCGGAATACCGTGTAGGCATCAACAGGATCACTCGAACCTACTTCTCTAACACCAAAGCCACTGGCACTAATAATCTGATCTTTATACACCACCGCGTAAGCGGCTCCCGGAATGTTTTGCTCTGCTAACACCGTTTCAAAATGGGTTTTGAACGCTTCAAGTTGCGCAGGCGTGACTTCTCTTGCTTGCACAGCAGACAAACTAAAAATACCGATCAAGAATAGTGCTCTTAACAACATGACAACCCTCTTCGGCATGTATAAGCCTTTATTGCAATGCTCGGCATTATTACAATGCCGCCTCAATATTTCAACTCATTGGACACTGCTGCAAGCTAGTTAATGGTTTTATTGCTAAAATCTGCCCTTCTGCCCCCCGATATAACTCGATACGTTGCACGAGTGTTGTTTGTTGTTGCACTATAGCTTCACTCAGTAACTGCTGTAGTAAGTTATCCTCAAGGGTAACAACCTGTGCATTGCACAGGGTAATTTGCCAATATTGTTGTTTTTTTTGTAACACGCCTTGCTCAGCATGAAACTGACTAAAATTATGCTGCGCTTGCAGCATTTGCTGATAGCGCTGTTGATTTTCGTCTACAGCAAAAGAAGCCAGTAGTGCAGGCACCGAGCGGACTGTTAAACGATGATTTTCTGTTTCTACTGCACTGTCATTATAACTGACCACGATGTGGTAAGCGGGGATATTAATGGGTTGCAACAACAGATAACCCAGTACGGCTAAAAAAATACTGCCCAGCGCCAGCTGGGCATGATGCAGCCAACGCTGGTAAGAGCGTGGTTGTTTACTGGCATGTGCTTGTAAAATTGACTTTCTTAACGCAGCAGGCAGCGTATGACGCGCTTTACTGTGTTGATAAGCTTGCCGAAGTTGCAATTCGAATTCCGTCTGCTCTTTTTGCTGGTTAGTCATGATTCCCCCCGCAAAACTGTTGCAAAAATTGCCGAGCATACCGTAGTCGACTTTTTATGGTTTCGTCTGGTTGTGCTGTGATTTGCGCAATTTCAGCTAACGAAAACCCTTCTAACTGTAAAATTAGAGCCTCGCGCTGAGCAAACGGTAGCAATTTAAGCTGCTCTTCAAACGCCAATTGTTGCTGTTGCTGGCTTATCTTAGCCAGTAGATCATCAACAGCCACAAGCTCATCTTCACTCGCTATCGCCTGCCAGCGCTGTTGCCGGCGAAGTTCATCTAACAAACAATGGCGCGCAATGGTAAAAAGCCAGGTTTTAAAGCTACTGCGGCCCTGAAAGCTATGGTGCATCTCCATAACTTTTAACCAGCTTTGTTGACAAATGTCTTCCGCCATTTTGGCATCAGACTGTTTTAACAAGAAGTAATATAAATCATCACCACACTGGGCAATTAATTTTGCTAAATACTCTCGCTCGCCGGTGCGACTAAAGCCGCGTAACAAAGCTTCAGCAGAAGTAGCTGGCGTTGAGTAGCTGGCTAACAAAGCAGAAAGCACCATATGAACTCCTTAAATCCAAAGCAGGATTAGTCTTGCTGCAGCTGAAAATCCAGTTGCACTTGCAGGTTCGTTTGTTTAACCGGTTGCCCTTCCACTAATTGTGGCTGATATTTCCAACGGCGTAGTGCTCGAATCGCCTCTTTATCAAAAATATTTTTCGGCTCAGCCTCGATGATACTGATATCGATCACACTACCGGTTTCATCAATACTATACGCAAGCTTGACCCAGCCACTGATACCCTGCCGTGCAGCTTCGAGCGGGAAACGAGGTTCAACCCGCACTATCGGTGTTGCCATCGTATTTTGCATACCCGTGTTTAAATTTGGTCCCTGTAAAGCGATCCCTAAATCGGGTGTAAAAGTATGCGTTATGGTATTTTGACTGCTATCAACGGGATCCTGATGATTTAATGTCATCTTAGGTGGAATAAGATCCGGTTTTGGTGGCAGCTCTCTTCGTATCTCTGGTTCAGTCTCTTCGGGGGGAATAAACAATTCAACTATAGGAAATTCTCGCTTATCTACAATTAAACGATCATGAGCTGGCGTAACTAACAGTTTCATCAAGCTGAAAAGCGCAAAGGTTATCAGGCTGGCCAGTAATGCACTGCTCAGCAACCTTAAAAACTGGGGTATTAGCGTGTTTTGATTGACATAGTGATTGGCAAACATGGTAAGGCTCCTTTTTGATGCTCTTGAATAAGACGTTTGAGCCAGCAAAAAGGGGTTAAGTGAATAAAAAATTTTAGATTTTTAAATGTAGGGAAAGGCCAGTCAAAAGATTAAAATCCTAGGACTAGCCATAGCGATACTGGGTTATTATTGCAATAAAGCCAAAACCAATAAGCGGATCCAAATCACCCATAGCACAACACATCCAAGCAAAAATACTCGGAAACGCGCTTTTAACGCATTGCTGCCAATATGAATAAAGGTATGCCAATAACGTAACAGTATAAAGACTGTGCCAAGCAATGCAAAAGTGAGATCACTTAACCCTAATTGCAGCATAAACAGTACCGCAAAAAGATACAGCAGCGGCATCTGAAACTGATTATCAAAATTTCTGCCGGTGGCAATCACCTGTTCGTCTGCCCCTGTCAAATTCATCGTTTGAAAAGCCGCCATACTGATCTGTTTTTGCTTGGCAGCTTTAAAACGACGACGCCCCATTAACACCATCACCCAGCTGGTGAGAACAATCTGGGCAAATACTGTCACTAACAACCATTTTTCCATTGTGTTTTACTCTCGCGACCTTATCAACTAGCTTGGCAGTATGCCTTTTTTCAGGTAAAACGCCTATAGCGCTGTATCATTTTAGCTGAGGAAACTATGGATAAATTAAATGCGCTGATGTTAGTGCGCCAGCTTGCTGTAGAAAAAGATGGCCTCGTGTTGGTAAAACAGTTGATCAACTGGCTACATGAATCTCGCTTTAGTTTTGAGCGGAATCAACGCAGTAGAAAGCTGTTAGAGACGCTGCAGCACCATCCACAACTTGGCCAGCAAATTGCGGATACACTTTTTAACTGGCTTTGCACTGTCCACATTTATCCTGCCTTAGTGAGCTTAGGCGTGTTTTCACGGCGTGGTTTCTTGCGCGAGTTGTCTAGTCGACTCTATGAAAAAGTCATGCCCGCACCACGTGACCTAACCGAATTAAAAGATGTACTCGCCGAGGCATATAAGGAAATTCGCTTTACCGATGACGAGCTCGAAACAGGCCAAAGCCAATTTGTGGTGTTTGCCGAGTATTTTTTAAGCGTGGTCTCCGCGCAGCCACTACAGCAATTTGAGCAACATTTACAGGAAGAAGCGTTATGTGCCTTGGAGATGCTTAGTGTTTGGATTGCTGCAGAGGAAATGGAACCGGATTTGATGCGGCTTGATAAAAGGCTCAACCATATTGATTCGGCTTTTATTGCCTTACACCGCGAATTGAATCTGTTAGTGGAACAGACTAAAAAGCGCCAGCAGCAGCCGGAACTGCCCGCCTATGATGCCGCACACTATCAAGTCATGGTTGCCCAATGCTATGAACAAATAGATCGTTTAAGACGGCGTGCTGCCGCAGCAGGCAGTTCTGTGTCAGTAGCGCATTTATTAGAACGCTTAGAGCAAACCTTAAACCGCATTGAACAATTGGTTAGCTTGATTACCGCCGAGCAGGCGCTGTCATTACGTCAGTTAAGTTTACAGTTAACTGAACAACTACTTGATACGAGTCGCGAAAAAAAGAGCGTACGCGCACTCTGGCGTAGTAGTACTCAGTTATTATCGAAAAGTATTAGTGTAAATAAGAGTAGCCATGGTGAACATTATATCGCGCGCGACAAAACACAATATTTAAGGCTGTTTGCCTCTGCTGCGGGCGCAGGCGTTATTATTGCCTGTATGGCACTGGTAAAAATTTATATTGAAAGTTTACTGCTTTCGCCGCTAAGTAACGCCATCTTAGTGAGTTTAAACTATGGGCTCGGCTTTGTATTGATTCATATTCTTGGCCTTACTGTGGCGACCAAGCAACCCGCCATGACCGCAGCCAGTTTCGCAGCGGAAGTGGAAAAAGGTGAAAATGGACGCGCCGCGCATAAAAAGCTCGCTTCCTTGCTGTTAGATGTGAATCGTTCACAGTGGGCCGCAGTTTGGGGGAACGTCAGTGTCGCAGTATTAACCGCCTCTATGATTGCCCTAGCATTTTGGTTTTGGCAACACACACCCTTATTAGATGAACAGTCAGTTAATTATCAACTCGAGGCCATCGCCCCTTGGCATGGCGCATTGTTTTTTGCGGCGATTGCCGGCGTTTGGTTATTTTGTTCAGGTATTATTGCTGGTTTTTTTGAAAATCGTGCCAACTATTTGGACCTTAAAGCACGCTTATATCACCATCCACTGTTAAAAAAGTGCTTAGCAGATCGTTACCGTCAAGCCTTAGCAAATTATTGGCATGATAATTACGGGGCTTTTGCCGGTAACTTTATCTTTGGTATTTTGCTTGGAATGACCAGCTATCTTGGCTATTTATTGGATATCCCGCTAGATATTCGGCACGTGGCTTTCGCCTCTGCTAACTTAGGCTATAGCACCGTAAGCGGCGGATTGGGTCCTATCCATTTCTTGTTTTATTTGGCGATGGTATTACTCATTGGCTTTGTCAATTTATGGGTCAGTTTTACATTGGCACTGACCGTGGCATTGCGTGCTAGGGGAACTCGTATTGGTCAGTTTTCATTACTCCTAAAAAGTGTTGTGGAGCAAGTGAAACAAAACCCACTTAATCTTTTTTTCCCTGTGGTCACGGCCGCTAAAGTGAATACCTCCAATAAAAAGGCAGAAGAGCCCTCCCTTAAAGCGGAAGAGAAAACAAGCACCAATAAGCGTAGTCACTGACTCGCTCTGTCTGAAGCAGCCTTAACGGCTGCTTCGCGCTACTACTTAGCAACGCCGTTACACCTCACCAAATAACTAGCTTAAAGCAGCAAGTCAATTTCGCGCAGTCTGTCTTACTACTGTCATCTTAATCCTCTATCTTTTTCAGTTATACTGTGCCGTCCGAAATCAGAGAGTGTAGAAAATGGCACAATTATATTTTTATTATTCAGCGATGAATGCAGGTAAATCTACCTCGTTACTACAAAGTGCATATAACTATCAAGAACGAGGGATGACAGTCGCGATCTATACCGCGGCATTAGATAACCGCTTTGGGCTGGGTAAAGTCAGTTCGCGGATTGGGCTGGCAATGGATGCGCATATTTTTGATGAAAATTTTGATTTTTTTAAACATATCAGCCAGCTAAAGGCGCAAAACGGCTTAGATTGTGTGTTGTTAGATGAAGCACAGTTTTTAAGTAAGTTACAGGTTAGGCAGTTAACCGATGTGGTGGATAGTCTAAAAGTGCCGGTGTTAGCTTTTGGCTTACGCACGGACTTTTTAGGAGAAACCTTCGCGGGTAGCCAAGCCTTATTAGCTTGGGCGGATAAGTTGATAGAGCTGAAAACCATTTGCCATTGTGGCCGCAAAGCAAACTTTGTGGTGCGGTTAGATGAGCATGGGAATGCGGCAAGAGCCGGCTCTCAAGTGCAAATTGGGGGCAATGAAAGTTATGTTTCAATGTGTCGACAGCATTTTAAAGCGCTGGTTTGGCAACAACCCGCTACGGACTAAACGGAGTAAAGCATGCGGATTCTCTATGGCGTACAAGCAACAGGAAATGGTCATATAAGTCGTGCCAGAGCCATGGAGAAGCAATTTCGCCAAGCTGGCGTCAATGTTGATTTCCTGTTTTCAGGCCGCCCTGCAGAACAATTTTTTGATATGCAGCAATTTGGGCAGTATCAGCTGCGCCGCGGCTTGACCTTTGTTACCGAAGCAGGCAGTGTCAATTATTGGCAAAGTGCTAAGCAGGCAAACCTGGGGGAATTGTGGCGAGATATTCGCACTCTGGATGTTCGCAACTATGATTTAATCCTCACCGACTTCGAACCGATCAGTGCTTGGGCCGCTAAACGTCAAGGTAAAACCTGCATTGCGATTGGCCATCAGTATGCTTTTTTGCATAAGATCCCGATGGAAAATGCTAACTTATTAAGCCGCAATGTGTTTCGTCACTTTGCACCTGCGAGCTATTCGCTTGGCTTGCACTGGCATCATTTTGACCAACCGATACTGCCGCCTATTATTGATTTACCCTCATCACAAGTTGAGCCAATAGCAAAACACGTGCTCGTCTATTTGCCTTTTGAAGATCAGCAGCAGATTATTCGGTTACTTACTCCTTTAAAAGACTTCAGTTTTAGTATTTTCGGTCCTGGGTTAAGCTCACAGCAGCTCGGGCATATTCAAACCCAACCGCCTTCATTACAGGCTTTTAAAACAGCTTTACTGCAAAGTGAAGCTGTACTCAGTAATGCTGGTTTTGAATTAATCAGTGAAGCACTGCAATTACAAAAGCATATTATGGTTAAACCCCTACAAGGGCAGATGGAGCAGCAATCTAATGCGCTGGCGTTAACGCAACTCAAACTCGCTAGCAGAGCCAATCAACTAAGTACTAAAGTGATTGCGGATTGGTTACATGGCCCACGTCTGGCCAATACCATCCACTATCCAAATGTTGCTGCCGCCATTTGTGAGTGGTTATTACAAGATCAACCGGATCAGACTTCGCGCTTAGTGAACTCGCTCTGGTAATCATAGGTTGTTACGCAAGGACTTGCTAAATCAGCCAAGTTGCATCAGCGGTAGAGGAAGCGCTAAGTTACTTGGCTAAATGATTTTGTTAGGTTTTTAGATCGATACGTTGATGAATATTGTGCCAATTATCAGGAAACTTACCTTGCAGTACATAAGAAAACGCGATTAGCTCAGCAATAATCAAATACATTTCCTGAGGAATTTGCTCACCTAACTGCAACTGACTTAGTAGCTTAGTCAGCTCGGCATCCTCATGGATCAACACGCCATGTTCCTTGGCTAAGGCGATGATATCTGCCGCTAACTGCCCGTGACCTTTAGCCACTATCACAGGGGCAGTTTTACCATCATACTTTAGGGCTGTAGCGGTTTGCTCTGGTAATTTAGCCATACGCTATTTAACGTTTTTTTGCTGGTGAAGATTGTACAGTAGCTCAGCTTCAGCCCGAGGCAGCTCACACTCACGAATAATTTCTTCCAAATCGGCACCGAGCTCAACCATTTTCATGGCTCTGCTGTAAATTTTACTATCAGGATCACTAAGCGCAATGGCTTGTTGCTGCTCTTGTAACTGAACTAATTGCTCAGTTACGTGCTGAAACTGTTCTTGCAAATCTAACACGCTTTGACCAACACCGATCACACCGGCGCGCAATTCTTCAGTCTCAGTTTGATTAACGCTACTTTGCTGCTGACTTGCTTCAAACTGCTTAGTTAGCAATGTGATAAGAGCTTGCTGTCTTCGCCAATGCTGCCGACAATATAGCCATAGCAACAATAGCAAAATAAAGAGCAAAGCATTCAGCAGCCAAGGTAATAGGATTAAATTAACCATTAGATACTGTTAATTTCATCCCACTCATCATCGTTAAGCAGCTTATTCAGATCAACCAGAATCAACAGCTCACCTTCGCGATTTGCGACACCTTGGATAAAACGTGCGCTTTCATCAGTACCTACATTCGGCGCTACATCCACTTCTGATTGCCTGAGGTATACTACCTCCGCAACGCTGTCGACTAAAATGCCAATAACTTGCTTTTCCGCTTCAATAATCACCACCCGGGTATTGTCAGTCACTTCGGCAGGAGGCAAGCCGAAACGCGAGCGGGTATCAATAACGGTAACAACATTACCGCGTAAGTTAATGATACCAAGCACATAATCGGGTGAGCCAGGAACAGGGGCTATTTCGGAATAACGCAGAACTTCTTGCACCTGCATAACATTAATACCATAGGTTTCCTCCTGTAACCGGAAAGTCACCCATTGTAGTACCTGATCAGCGGCTTGGTTCTTATCTGCCGATTGGGAAATTTTAGTATTCATTTACAGCTCCTATAGGTCTGCCTGTTCAGGCGTTGATGTCTAAGCCTCGACTTAACAGGTTTATCAGCTCATCGACGTCAACTAACACGCACATATGTTCTTTGATTAATCCAGCCATCCAAGGTCGCTTGCCTTCCTGCTCACGCCACTTAATTTGC
Organism: Alishewanella sp. d11; assembly: GCF_049390205.1. Taxonomy (GTDB): domain Bacteria; phylum Pseudomonadota; class Gammaproteobacteria; order Enterobacterales; family Alteromonadaceae; genus Alishewanella. The sequence continues at coordinate 426,356 of NZ_CP186547.1, forward strand.
TCAGGCTCTAGTGTTATAGTATCAATCAGCGTCTCACAACAAAGACCCCAATTACTACTGCCTAGCATTACAAGGTATTGATAGTTTAATCCTTGCGCCAGTATTTCGTCATATTTTTCTGGCATCACCCAACGTGCGGTATCAACCACATTGAATTTTTGCTCCCTGTAAAGCATAACGCCTTTAAACCAGTTCGGCTTACCAAATAAAGAGTTAATTTCAGACAATTCATGAATACCACCTAACTCTATTAACGGCACAGCTACTTTAAGCCCGGCCACACTAAAAAACAATGCCTGAAACCTGTTGTTCCGATATGCTTTTTCAGCTTTTTTAACTGTAGGCAGGGCATCAGCTAAACGTTGCGCTACCGGAATTTCACGCTGAAATATCGCAGTTTCCTTGACCGTATTGTCAACAGGGGCTTTTTCAGCCAATTGCTTCAATTTAGCCAAAGGTTCTTCTGGTATTACAACTGGCGCTGTTTTTACCGCTGTTACAGGAGGTGCAACACTTTTCGGAGTTGTTGTCACCGGAGGCGCTACACTTTTCGGAGGAGTGGCCACCGGCACAGCTTGCGCTAAAAGCTTATTAAGCTGTGCTTTTTGCTCATCCGCAAGGGCCGTTTTGGCAGTTTGCTCACTATCCTCTTCAGTTAACAGTGCTTTTAGGTAATGCTGTATGACTTTCTGACTGGCAATTAAATGGCTCATCTCAAGCCTCCGGCGCCAGTTGTAATAAATAGGTCAACAACGTATTGTAAGCAAATACACCACGCGATGAGCCAGCAAAGGCATTTGGAGGAGTTTGTGCTAGCGAGGCATCACGGAATTTGGTGTCAATTGGCACCACAGCTGACCAAACCTTATCTTGATATTTAAGCTTTAACTCTTTATAAGCTTCTAGAGATGCTTTAGTACGTTTATCGTACATGGTTGGTATAATTGTAAAAGCCAAATTTTGTTGCGAACTGCGCATCAATGCCATGGTAGCAATCATACGCTCCAAACCTTTTAACGCCAGAAATTCAGTTTGTACGGGAATCAATACTCTATCACAGGCAGCAAGCGCATTCACCATCAACACTCCCATCACGGGCGGACAGTCGATTAATACATAATCATAATCGTTTTTGATTAACTGAAGCGCTTTTTTGACAATGAGTCCCATGCCACCTTTATTGCCCATGGAACGATCTAAGGTCGCCAGTGACATGGATGCAGGCAAAATATCTAATCTTTCAGCACTGCTTGGGCAAAGCGACTGTAAAATTTCTTCGCGGGTTATTTGTTTACCACGAACAAAAATATCATAGACGCTGACTTCAAGCTCTTCAGCGTCAATACCAAAATAATAGGTAAGTGAGGCATGGGGATCGGTATCGACTAACAAAACACGATAGCCTCGCTCAGCCAGCAAGCCACCTAAGGTTACCGTGGTCGTTGTTTTGCCAACGCCACCTTTTTGATTTGCTATAGTCCAAATTACCACTTTATGGATCCTGTCGTTCTGTTACCGCATCAGGGTTGTCTCGACGCGTTGTAATACGAATTCCACCACCCGGTAAAGGCACAACCTGAATAGAACCATCAGCCTGAGTGACTTGTTGTAGTTGCTGCTCTAATACATCATTCTGTTCAGTAAAGGCAGGAGCTGCAGACTGATAACCAAAACGCGAAATGGCAATCGCCACTTTACGATTCTCAGCACGCCCACTGGCCGTAGCATTATCTGCTGTTGGGTAGTACTCGCCAAAGCCCTCAATTGCCATACGCTGCGGGGCAGTGCCTAAACTCTCCAAAACCCTCAACACAGACGTTGCACGAGCCACAGATAACTCCCAATTAGATGAAAACAGCTCATTACGAATAGGAATATTATCAGTATAGCCGCGAACTCTTAAAAAATTATTGATCGGGTTAATGATTTTACTAATTTCTTGCAGTACAGTTCTGGCCGAGCTGGTGGCGGTTGCACTGCCTGATGCAAATAACAGCGCACTATTTAATTCAATCACTAACCAGTCGTCATCTTCAACCAGCTTAGTTACCCCTTGATCAATAAGATCACTCAGTGCAGTCCGTAAGTCTTGTTCGATAGTGTTTAGTGGGGCACCGAGATACTGCTGGCGGATGTCTGATAAAGGAGCCGTATTGGTTAGCGCAGCTTCTGGAGCAATTAACGTTGCTGCAGCAGCATTGGCAGTGGCTAATTGACTGTTCACAGCAATTGGCGTCAAACTGAGATGCTCGAAATTCGCTTCACCTCGCGGTGCCTTCTCAAACACCTTAGTGATGGAATCTGTTAAAGCAGTAAATTCGTCTTGTTTTAACAATGACAAGGCATAAAGCACTACAAACAGGGCAAACATCAAGGTCATGTAATCAGCATACGAAACCAACCAACGATTTAGTTCTTCCGGCTGTGTCTGCTGTTTGAAACGCCGCTGTCGATACATAGGTTAGCCTCGCCAGTAGGCCGCCAATTTATGTTCAATCAGTCGCGGATTTTGTCCTTGAGCAATGGATACCAAGCCTTCAATAATCAATTCACGGTACAAACTTTGTTGCTCTATGAGGTTTTTTAATTTATTCGCCACCGGAATAAAAATCAGATTCGCAAAACCGACACCATAAATTGTCGCCACAAAGGCGGTTGCAATGCCCAGCCCTAGTTTATCCGGATCACTTATTGAACTAAGTGCTTGGATAAGTCCTAATACGGCTCCTATTATGCCAATCGTTGGGCTGTAGCCACCCATCGCTTCATAAATACGCGCGCCTCTTAGCAAACGCTCTTGCTCAAGACTTAACTCGGCATCTAAGGTTGCTTGGATAACTTGGGCTTCAGTACCATCCACCAGTAAATTTAAACCTCGATGTAAAAATGCATCCGATTCATTTAACGCAACAGCTTCAAGCGACAGAAAACCATTTGCTCTGGCTGCCGTGCCCCATTCTACAATTCTGGCGGTAGTGACTTGTGTATTAAAATGTTGCTGTTTAAACACCCAAGGTAGCATCTGCAAACCTTGGCGAAACTGGAGGAAGGGTGTTTGCAACATCACTGCCCCAATAGTTCCACCAAGCACAATCACAAAAGCTGGAAAATGTAAAAGGGTACTCAAGGTACCCCCTTCCAGCATAAAACCACCTAAAATTGCCAATGTCGCCAGTAAAAAGCCGCTGAGCGCCAGCTTATCCATGCTTAAGTTCCGTTAGTATCCGGCTCGCAACATCCGCTAAGGTTACTTCAACATCCATTAGACCTGCGGCGGCAATTGCTTGTGGCATGCCATACACGACACAACTTGCTTCGTCTTGCGCCCAAATCGTTGAGCCATGTTGCTTTAACATCCTGGCACCTTCACGACCATCCGCGCCCATGCCTGTTAATACGATAGCGAGCACTTTATCGCTGAATACTTTGGCAGCTGTGGCAAAGGTAATATCAACACTGGGCTTAAAGGTAATTCTCGGCGAGTCATCTTCCTTGATCCGCAACCTAGCTTGACTGTCATTGCCTTCAATTAACATCTGCTTGCCTCCTGGCGCAAGATAGGCCACACCAGGGCGCAGTATGTCGTTATCTTCGGCTTCTTTAATTTCAATTTTAGCCAGGGTATTTAGCCGCTGAGCGAATGCTCCGGTAAAGGCGGCAGGCATATGCTGCACCAAGATAATGGGTAAAGGAAAATTAGCGGGTAAGACCGTCAAAATTCGCTGTAGTGCTACTGGGCCACCTGTGGAAGTACCAATTGCAACCAGTTTATATTCCTTACCGCTACTTACCGCTTGGGCACGGCTAGCAGTTAAAGCTGTTCGCTCTGACAGCTTTGGGCGATCCAACAAGCTGCGCGCAGTTAGCGGCCTAGTTACTTCAGGTTGCTGACGCAGGCTATCGCTAGGTCGTTGAGTTAAGGTCGAACTGCGCGCCAAAGCAGAATGATTAAAGGTCGTTCTGCCTAAAGGACGGCGCTTAGCCACTGCTTTAACCCGTTCTCTTAATACTTCGGCAGCTTCTTGCTTGTCTCTGGCGATGTCTTCAAATTTTTTAGGCAGAAAGTCTACTGCACCAGCATCTAACGCATCCAGTGTCGCTTTCGCACCTTCATGAGTTAACGAAGAAAACATCAAAATCGGGATACGTTGTACCTGCATGATTTCACGAACGGCTGAAATGCCGTCTAAAACCGGCATTTCAATGTCCATGGTTATCACATCAGGCTTTAACGCCAGGGCTTTATCAACTGCTTCGCGACCATTGTTAGCGGTGTCTAGCACTTCCAACTCAGGATCAGCAGAAAGAATCTCCGTTAATCTCCGTCGAAAAAAACTGGAATCATCAACAATCAAAACCCTAATGGTCATGTAACTCTCACTTAAGCATGCAGCTTTTTAAACTGCTCAAATTTAACTTTGGATTTTTTAGCGTAATGCTTCAGTAAATTAGGCACATCTAAGATCAAAGCTATACCACCATCAGAAGTGATGGTTGCACCAGCCATACCTGGCGTCCCTTGTAATAACGCATCCAACGCTTTAATGACGACTTCTTCTTGACCAATAAGCTGATCGACGACAAAACCTACCTGTTGTGTACCGATCTGCACGATAACAACATGCCCTTGCTCGCGGCGCAGTTTTCTATCAGAGCCTTTCACTAACCAATGCTCGAGGTAGAATAACGGTATGGCTTTATTGCGCACCACAATAGTTAATTGTCCGTCTACGATATTGGTTTTGGCTAAATCAAGATGGAATATCTCATTCACGCCCGCTAAAGGTAAGGCAAAGGTTTGCTTGCCTACCATCACCATCAAGGTGGGTAATATAGCCAGCGTGAGTGGTACTTTTATTTCTAATAAGGTACCTTCGCCCAACTTGGAATGAATATGCACCGTACCGTTTAACTGAGTGATTTTGGTTTTTACCACATCCATCCCAACACCACGCCCTGAGATGTCCGAGATTTGCTCTTTGGTTGAGAAGCCGGGTGCAAAAATCAGGTTAAACGCCTCAGTGTCAGACATCCGAGTAGCCGCATCAGCATCAATAACACCACGTTTGATAGCTAAGGCTTTTAACTTTTCAGGATCCATACCTGCACCATCATCTTGAATGGTTAACAGGATATGATCACCAGCTTGCGTTGCAGCTAGCTTGACGACGCCCGTGCGAGGCTTACCAGCAGCATGACGCACTTCAGGCATTTCAATACCATGATCGACTGAGTTGCGAACCAAATGCACCAAAGGATCCGCTAGGGCTTCTACCAAATTCTTATCTAAATCGGTTTCTTCACCTTCAAGGACTAGATCAATATCTTTTTTCAAGGAGCGCGCTAAATCACGAACAACCCGCGGGAAGCGTCCAAATACCTTTTTAATCGGTTGCATTCGGGTTTTCATTACTGCACCTTGAATGTCTGCAGTAACCACATCCAAGTTAGCAATAGCTTTGCTCATTTCTTCATTTTGCGCGCTACCAGATAAACTGACTAAGCGGTTTCGCACTAATACCAGCTCGCCTACCATGTTCATAATTTGATCCAGTCGCTTAGTATCGACTCGAACGGTGGTTTCGGCAGCAACAGCATTAGCCGCAGCGGCTTTATCTGCAGCAGGCGCAGCCACAGGCTCGGCTGCTTTAACTGGGGTAGCAACGGCAGGCGCTGAAGCTTTCGCAGGCGCAGGTGTTGGTGGAGTCGAGGGTGTTGATGAGGCTGGTACAGCAGCCGCTACACTAGTAGTGGCTGCTGGCACGACAGGTGCTTTACCTTTACCATGCAACTCATCAAGTAGAGCTTCAAACTCGTCATCTGATATATCATCGCCACTGGTACTTGCAGGCGCTGGGGCTGCAACATTCGCTTTGGCTGGAGTTTCAGCAACAGGTTCGGCTTTAAAGCTGCCCTTACCGTGCAGTTGATCAAGCAATGCTTCAAATTCATCATCGGTAATATCATCCCCCGCTGCAGGCTGACTAACTGCTGCCACAGGAGGCACTGTTGATTGCCCTGGCGCTTTACTGCCATGCAACTCATCGAGCATCTGCTCGAATTCATCTTCAGTGATAGTATCAATATCTTGGTTATCAAGGTTGGAAGGTGCGACAGCCGCTGTGGGTGGCGTGGGTTCGACAACCTTTATTGGCTCTGGTTGCTGAACCACAACAGGCGCAACCTCGCCTTCAGCTTCAGGCTCACTGTAATGATGCAACGCAGCTAAAAGCTCTGGTGCTGCAGGCGTTAATGGTTGCTTAGCATTGACTTCAGCAAACATGCCATTGACAGCATCCAGCGCTTGCAAGATCGTGTCCATCAGCTCTGGCGTGATGCTACGCTTACCTGTCCGCAAAATGTCGAACACGTTTTCGGCACCATGACAAGCATCAACCAGCTCCGTCAGTGATAAAAAACCTGCTCCACCTTTAACTGTATGGAAACCTCGGAAAATAGCATTTAGCAACGCAGCGTCTTGAGGGTTATTTTCTAACTCAACGAGCTGCTCTTGCAACAACTCCAGAATTTCGCCGGCTTCTACCAGAAAATCCTGAAGAATATCTTCGTCCATATCAAAACTCATCTGCAGACACCTCTGTTAAAAACCCAAGCTCGACAGGAGATCATCAACATCATCCTGACCGGAAACGACATCGCTCCGCTCAGCAGCATCAATAATAGGCCCTTCAGCGGTAACCGCTGTTTTAGGTTTGCTTTTTGTCGACTTTTGCTCAAGTATTTTGGGATTAGCGTTACCAAAAGCTGTAAGTAAACCAATTAGGCTTTCCTCAACTTCCCGCACTAGCTCTATTACACGCCGAAGAATTTGCCCTGTTAGATCCTGAAAATCTTGTGCCATCAAAACATCAGTCAGTAAATTATTTAAGCGGGTTGATTCCGTCACGGTTTGTTGTAAAAAATGATCAATACCATGGCATAAGCTTTTAAATTCACCCAGCTTCAAATCCCGATGCATGAGTTTTTGCCATTGCGGCATCAGTTGAGTGAGTTGGGAGCTTATTTGGTCGGCAATGGGCAAACAAGATTCTACGGCATCCATGGTGCGGTTAGCAGCTTGCTCTGTCATGTCGATAACATGATTCAGACGCTTTTTCGCATCAGGAATATCTTCTTCAAGAATATTATTAAGGGATGGGTCAATCTGAAAATTTTTAAGAGAGTCATGCAGCTGACGAGTTAATTTACCAACCTCAGCAAAAAGTTCTGAAGAGCCCGGCAAACCCAGTTGTTGTACCAACTGGTTTGCGATATCTTGCTCTCCCATTTCCAATAGCTGGACTAGTTCTTTGGCTTGCTCAAGCGTTATAAGTGGGACCGTAGTCTCAGGCATGGCTTTACTCCTTGAAAGATTCGGCCTAACCGATCCGCTCAAATACTTTCGCTAGCTTTTCCTGTAACGTTGCCGCAGTGAAAGGTTTGACGATATAACCATTAACACCCGCTTGAGCCGCTGCAATGATCTGTTCTTTCTTCGCTTCAGCAGTCACCATTAAAACAGGTATATGCTTTAACTTAGCATCAGCCCGAATTGCCCGCAGCAAATCAATACCTTGCATGCCTGGCATGTTCCAGTCTGTAACCACGAAATCAAAGTCTCCGCTTTGTAACATTGGCAATGCCGTGCTTCCGTCATCGGCTTCTGAAATATTCGTAAAACCCAGGTCACGCAATAGGTTCTTAATGATACGTCTCATGGTCGAGAAATCATCGACTACGAGAATCTTCATATTTTTATCCAAAGTCCCCTCCGAAGAGAAAGTCATCCCGCTGTTAATTAAGGATGCATTACAACCAAGCCTGCATTCGGGCTTTTAAACGCACCAATGCTTGACTATGAATCTGACTGATCCGTGACTCACTGACATCCAGTACAGCACCGATCTCTTTTAAGTTTAGCTCATCATTATAATAAAGTGAGAGAACTAATGCCTCACGCTCTGGCAAACTACTGATATTTTTTGCTAAAGCTTCACTAAAAGCGTTGTTTGCTTGTTCATGGTACAGTTGGTCTGCGTCAATGTCATCAGATGTAACTAAGACATCTTCAGAAATTCCTAAATCTTCTATACCTATGATACGACCAGAACTCACATCACTAAGCATATGATGATATTCATCTAAAGATATAGCAAGTTTTTCTGCAACTTCATGATCTTTGACGTCTCTGCCGAGTAAAGCTTCCAGTTCTGCAATAGTGTCCGCGATCAGTCTAGCATTACGATGCACAGAGCGCGGTGTCCAATCACCACGACGAATTTCGTCAAGCATAGAACCACGAATACGTATACCCGCGAAGGTTTCAAAACTCGCACCTTTAGTCCCATCAAAATTTTTCGCAGCTTCAATCAGACCAATCATACCAGATTGAATTAAGTCATCCACCTGCACGCTAGCAGGGAGGCGAGCAAGCAAGTGATAAGCAATACGTTTGACCAATGAAGCATGCCGCTCCACCAATTGTTGCATGTGGTCTATACCACCATAAGCGGCCACCTTACTGTTCACAGGTCCCCCTTAGTCAGACTGCGGCTGCACTAACTGTTCTAAAAAAAACTCTAAGTGTCCTGAGGCACTATTGGGCAATGGCCATTTGGCCGCTTTCAATGCCAGAGTTTTAATCGCCATACTAGCAGGTGTTTTTGGAAAAGCATCTATAAAAGCTTTTTGTTTACGTGCAGCTTTTCGAACATTTTCATCATGTGGCACTGTTGCCACCAGCTCTAAACTCACATCCAGAAACCTATCCGTTACCCGAGTCAGCTTAGCAAATAATTCATGTCCTTCCTTGAGATTACGCACCATGTTCGCAACGATTTTAAATTTATCTACGCCATGATCTCGGCTCAAAATTTTCATTAGTGCATACGCATCGGTAATGGAGGATGGCTCATCACATACCACGACCAGTACATCCTGTGAAGCTCTTGAAAAACTTAACACCATATCTGAAATGCCCGCTGCGGTATCTACCAACAGCACATCAACAGGTGTTTGTAATTCACTAAAGGCTCTAATAAGACTAGCATGCTCTACTTGAGAAAGCTCAGTCATATTTTGGCTGCCTGATGTTGCAGGTGCAATTTTAATCCCAAAAGGCCCTTCAACCAAAATATCATCCAGTGTAGCTGTTCCTGCAAGTAAATGAGATAAGTTTTTTTCTACCCGCAGTCCTAGCATAACATCACAATTCGCTAAACCTAGGTCAGCATCCAACACCAGAACTTTTTTACCTAATTGTGCCAAGGCCATTGCCAGGTTTAAGGTTACGTTGGTTTTGCCTACGCCGCCTTTACCACCTGTTACTGATATTACCTTTACCATTTGTTTTTTCATGAGTCTAAGACCATTGGCTTGATCATCTGCTATCACTTCATTACGCATATCGTGCTTCTATCTGGCTAGCGTCATCTTGGTACCATTGATGTGAAGTCCCACAATGCTGCTGACGCAATTGTTCCGCATCTTTTACTATGGTGACCGCATCAGCAATACAAATATCTTCTGGTACGCGCTGCCCATTAGTCAAATAACTAATAGGTAAAGCATTCTGTATAGCGACATTGATGACTTCACCTAAACTTAAGCATTCATCTAATTTCGTAAAAATACAGCCTGATAAACCGATTCGTTTAAACTGCTGCACACTTTCTTGCATAACTTTTGCTTGAGCTGTAGCAGACAATACCAGATAACTTTTTATTTTAACACGAGAATTATGCACCAAAGACGCCAGTTTTTCAGCTAATCTCAGATCGCGCTGACTCATACCGGCCGTATCAATCAAAATGAGTTTACGTTGTTGTAACTGATTCAACAATATCGACAACTCTTCACTGTCTTTGGCTTGTTTAACTGGACAACCAATAATGCGGCCAAAGGTGGCTAATTGTTCAAAAGCGCCAATACGAAAACAGTCAGTAGTAATAAGTGCGACCTGATCAACGCCATGCCGTTTAGCAAAGCCGGCTGCAAGCTTGGCTACGGTAGTGGTTTTCCCTACACCGGTGGGCCCCACCAGCGCAATAATGCCACCGCGGCGCAAGATATCATCATTGGTTGTGGTTAATTGCCCACTAAGCAGTTCCAGTGCAGTATCCCATGCTTCAGTGGCATTTAATTCATCTGGCATAAAGCACGCTAACTGATCTGCTATTTGCTCCGATAAACCTAATTGCGTTAAATTTTCAATAACTAATGCACGCACGGGTTCTTTGCGTGCCAGATCTTGCCACATAAGGCCAGACACCTGGTGTTGTAATAACTGCCGCATGGAGAGCATTTCACTTTGCATTTGCGCAAATTGCTTTTGTAATAGTTCGGCTTGCGCTTGCTGGGCTTTATTCAATTCTTGAAACTGATTTGACAATCCCGCATTGTTACTTGAAAAACTGTTATCTGCTTGTGCGACAGAATTTTGACGCTCAAATTGCGCGGCCTTGCTCACTTTAGGCTCAGTTAATTTAGATTTGGCAGTGGGCGTCACAGTCATGTCCCTGCCCTGCTGTTTAATCATTTGTCTGGCGAGTAACGCACGCAGCGAGTCAGCGGGCTCGCTATCAGCAGCATCATCAATCCGAATGTTAAGTTTTGGCTCAGCACGTTTTGTTTCAGCTGTAGGCGCCACAGCTGCGGTTTGCGGACTCTGGCGCGGTTTAGTCGCTGCTGGCTCTGCATCTATAGCCGCAACAATTTCGACGCCTTCAGGGACTTTTTTATTCGACAGGATAATCGCATCTGCCCCGAGGAACTCTTTCACATCTGCCAAGGCACTACGCATATCTTTGGCAACAAAGCGTTTGATTTTCATGAGTTACTCCTAGTTCGACTGACCGATAACACTAACTATGCGAATTTGTTTGTCGTCAGGAATTTCCTGATAAGACAAGACACGCAATCCAGGAATAGTGTACTTCACAAATCGTGCCATAACTGTGCGTAAAATTCCTGACGTTAACATAACTGCACTTTCGCCACTGAGTTCTTGGTTTTGGTGTGCTTCTTGTAACGATTGCTGGATACGATCTGCTAAGCCTGGTTCAATACCTGCGCCATCATTCCCAGCAGCCTGCATGGATTGATGCAACATTTGTTCTAACTCAGGCGCAAAGGTAATCACTGGAATTTCTAACTTACTGCCAACGACCTCCTGCACAATTAAGCGACGCAAGGCAATGCGACAAGCCGCCGTAAGCACATCGACATCCTGACTTTTCGCGCCGTACTCAACTAAGGTTTGCACTATGGTTCGCATATCACGAATAGGAACGCCTTCATGCAGCAGATTTTGTAAGACTTTTACTACCGTAGTTAGCGGTAAAGTATCAGGCACTAAGCCTTCAACAAGTTTCGGTGAGTGTTTGGCTAGCATATCAAGTAGATTCTGTACTTCTTCATGCCCTAACAAACTGGCCGCATTATTCGTTAAAATTTGGCTTAAGTGCGTAGCCACCACGGTTGCTGCATCCACCACGGTGTAACCTAAGGTTTGTGCATGCTCACGTTGATCTTTACTAATCCATACCGCATCCAGACCAAAGGCGGGATCTTTGGTGGCAATACCTTTCACTGTGCCAAAAACCTGCCCAGGATTAATTGCCAGTTCATTATCGTGCCTTAGCTCACCTTCACCATTAGTCACGCCCATCAGCGCAACCCGATAGCTGTTCGGCTCCAAATCTAGATTGTCACGGATATGCACAGGAGGAATTAAAAAGCCCAACTCTTGCGAGAGTTTTTTTCGCACGCCTTTAATGCGGTTTAATAACTCACCACCTTGCGCTTTGTCTACCAGCGGAATTAACCTATACCCCACCTCAAGACCAATAGTGTCGACACCTTGCACATCGTCCCAACCAATTTCTTTAACGGTTTGCATCTCGGATCTCTGCTCGCCTCCCGTTGCCGAAGCTTTTGGCATCAATTGCGTTGCCTTGGTAGTAGCCAATTTTCTTACATAGAAAGCAACACCACCTAAAATGGCGGCTAGCGTTAAAAAAGCAAAGTGTGGCATGCCTGGAACAATCCCCATCAGGGTCATCACACCGGCAGCAACAAACAGCACTTGGGTATTGTCACCAAGCTGACTGGTCATTTGATTACCCAGATCGCCTTCTTTATTTTGACGGGTCACAATAATGGCCGTACCAATAGATAGCAGCAAACCAGGTACTTGGGCAACCAAACCATCTCCGATGGTTAATAAGGTATAAATCTCCATTGCCTCACCAAAGCTGAGATCATGCTGGATCATGCCAATAAAAAGTCCACCCACCAGGTTAATAACCAGAATGACGATCCCAGCAATAGCATCCCCTTTTACAAACTTGCTCGCACCGTCCATAGAGCCATAAAAATCAGCTTCACTGGTGACCTCTTCACGTCTTGCTCTGGCTTCTTCTTGCGTAATCAAACCTGCATTCATATCTGCATCGATGGCCATTTGCTTACCTGGCATCGCATCTAAGGTAAAGCGAGCAGAGACTTCCGCGATTCGACCTGCACCTTTTGTAACAACAACGAAATTGATAATAATCAAAATGAGGAAAACAACGATACCGACCGCATAGTTACCACCGATAACCACAGAGCCAAACGCCTCTATAACCTTACCGGCAGCGTCACCACCGTTATGCCCCTCGAGTAATACGACACGGGTACTGGCTACGTTGAGTGCTAATCTTAAGATGGTTGCAACCAGTAACACACTAGGGAAGATGCCAAAGTCCAGCGGACGCTTGGTATAAACGGTGACCAGTAGCACCACCAGCGCCAAAGCAATATTAAACGAAAACAACACATCTAACATCAAAGGAGGTAATGGCAGAACGATCATTGCCAATGCCGCCACTATTAATATTGGCGTACCAATTCCCTTTAAATGCTGTAGGTGGGATTTGTCAAATTTGCTTAAGAACTGAGGTAACTGCATGTAAGACCTGACAATCTGTTGACGGACTGACGGAGATTAAGCAAAAAACATTCCAGACCTGAAGTTTTTCGCATTATTCTCCGCTTAACTGCGCAGTAAGGATTCTTAAGCTGTGATTAGTGGCGGAAGTCTTCAGGTATCGGCAGCTCTTTTGCCAGCGTTTTCGGCCGACTCCCTTTACCCTTGCGGTACATTTTAAGTTGATAAACATAAGCCAACACTTGCGCTACGGCTGCAAATAATTGTTCTGGAATGGGATGATCCAACTTAGTGGTATAGTAAATAGAGCGAGCCAACGCGGGCGACTCGATCACGGGGATTTTATGTTCATTGGCTATTTTACGAATGTGCATAGCGACTTCATCTACACCTTTAGCCACTACCGCCGGCGCTCGGAATTTGCCTTGATCATACTTGAGTGCCACCGCATAGTGTGTTGGGTTAGTCACAATGACATCGGCGGTGGGAACTTGTTGCATCATGCGCTTCATCGACATTTGCATCTGGGTGCGACGAATACGCCCTTTGGTCTCAGGACTACCCTCAGAGTTTTTAAATTCGTCTTTGATTTCCTGCATCGACATTTTTAATTGTTCAATATGATGCCACTTTTGATAAGGGGCATCGACGATGGCAATAATGACGGTGCTAGAGCACAAACCTAAAAACAACCACCCTAAAAAATACATCGATGATTCAATATTATTTGGCTCACTCATTAAGGATAATGACATGATATCCATAAAGAAAACATCAAGTAGCAAATAGGCTACAGCCACTACAACTAAGACTTTTAAAATGCCCTTACCCAATTCGACCAAAGCCTGCAGCCCGAACATGCGTTTAAAGCCTTGTATCAGACTCATTTTACTCGCTTTAGGCGCAGCAGCCTCCCAGCTAAAATTGTATCCGCCAAGCAAAATATTGCCGATAAATGCAGTGAGTAAGATAATAAAAAAGATGCCACTCAATGGTTTAGCTAATTCCCAACCGGCATCTCCCCAAGCAGTAAACATGGAGTTTGGTTCAAAAATATCCTTTTGATCCAAACTCATCATCCGCTGGCCAATATTTAGCACCGCGACTGCTAACATCTTGCCATACACTAACATCGCGGTAGCACTGCCAATCAATACAAAGGCTGTACCAAATTCTTTGGATCGCGCCACCTGCCCTTTTTCAGCTGCGTCTTGCAGCTTCTTGGGGGTGGGCTGTTCGGTTTTTTCGCCGCCGGTTTCTTCTGCCACCTCAGCCTCCTAACAGCCAATCAGCCGGCAGCTGTAATCAATTACGTGCTGCCACTGTTTATCGTAATGGAATAAAAAGGTATCCATGGTTAACCAAAGAATCAATAAACCTGCCAACATGGTGACAGGAAAACCAATCGAGAAAATATTTAGTTGAGGTGCCGCACGCGTCATAATGCCAAAAGATAAATTAACCACTAACATTGCAACAATAGGTGCCAGCGCTATGGCCAGCGCCGTAGCAAACATCCAACCGCCAAACTCCACAATGGTCCAATAACTGGTCACATCCCACCATTGGCCATTGATGGGTAAGGTTTCAAAACTAAATACCAACATTTGAATCATGATCAAGTGACCATTAAACACAAAGAAAAGTAGCGTCGCTAAAATCAAATAAAACTGACCAATTGCCGGTACAGATAAACCACTGGCAGGATCGGCCATTGACGCAAAGGCCAAACCGGTTTGCGTTGCCAGTAACTGTCCAGCTAACACAAAGGTATTGATAAACATCAAGGAAATAAAGCCTAAGGCAAAACCTATGGTTAACTGCAACATCACTTCAAGCACCATCGCTATCGAGATCAACTCTGGATAAACGGTTTTGGGCAACATTGGCATCATGACAACAGAAATCAGCACGATTAAAGCGGTTTTAATCCGCGTGGGGATGTTGCGCACTCCCAAACCAGCCATAATCATTAACATACCTGATACTCGACATAACGGCAGCAATAAATCTGCTATAGCCTGCATCAATGTCGACATCAAAATTTCCATACTATTCGCTAGCCTACAATCTGAGGAATACTAAGATACAGCTCTGTGGTGTATTCAATAATGACACGCACTAACCAATGCCCGCCAAACATTAAGGCAAGTAAGGTCACAATTAAACGCGGTAAAAAACTTAAGGTTTGCTCGTTAATAGAAGTTGCAGCCTGAAATACCGCAACAATCAAGCCGACAAAAAGTGAAGGTAAAATAATCACACTCACCAACAGAATAACAATAAATAGGGAGTCTCTTAACACATCCACAAAGGTTTCTGGACTCATGTGCCTACCCCATAACTGGTGGCCAGCGTACCCATTACCAGCACCCAACCATCAACCAGAACAAACATCATTAGTTTAAAAGGGAGGGAAATAATCATGGGCGAGAGCATCATCATACCCATGGCCATCAAAACACTGGCGACAACTAAATCGATGATTAAGAATGGAATAAATAACATAAAACCAATTTGGAAAGCCGTTTTTAATTCACTGGTTACAAAAGCCGGAATAATCACCGTCATGGGATAATCCTGCGGTTGTTCAGCGACATCTAAACCGGCGATCTGAGCAAAAGTATCCAAATCTTTCACCCGTGTTTGATGCAACATAAAGGCTTTTAACGGCACTATTGCAGCATCCAAGGCTTGAACAGGGGTAATAGTTTCAGCCATATAGGGTTGGATAGCTTGCTCATTAATGGTTTTAAATACCGGCGCCATGATAAAGAAAGTGAGAAACAGGGTGATACCAATTAATACTTGGTTAGAGGGTGTTTGCATTAAGCCAATCGCTTGGCGCAGAATGGCCAGCACCACGATAATGCGGGTAAAACTGGTCATCATAATGACCATCGCTGGCAGAAAGCTCAGCGCGGTCATAATGGCTAACACTTGCAGGGTTACACTGTACGACTGTGAACCATCAGCATTGGTTGTTACTGTTACTGCCGACAACATATTGTTATCGGCAAAAATGTCGCCGCTAAACAGCATTAGCACCAGCACACACAAGAGTCGCAACATAGAAAAACTTACTTTTTCAGGAATGATTGCAACTGTGTATGAAAATCTGATGCCAACTTTTCTTCAGGAAGAGGATTTTCTAATTCAAACAGTAAATTAATGCTATGTGGAGTAACACCAACAACACGCTGTTTTCCTTGTATTTCAATAACTAAGATGCGCTCACGTTGTCCAAGCGGTAGGGCGCAAATTACTTTAATTTGTCGATTACCAGGAAGCCGCAGCGATAACTTCTTAAACATCCAGCCTAAGCCCAGCACGAGCAAAATAACCAGCGCCAAAGAAATGACGATTTTACTTAAGCTCATTGCAGAATTGGCGCTAGCACCAGGATTTAGTACGCTGTCGCGTGTTACCGCTGGCAGCGTCGCTTGAGTCTCACTCGACACCAACTCGGTCGCAACGACTTGCTGCTCCTGCTGCTCAGGAACCACATTAGCTTCATTTTCCGATGTCGTCGCCCATCCACTTGAAGTCACTATGAAGGCACTGCACAACAGTAACAAAGCAAATAGCGATGATCTCTGCATAACAGACATTAGCGAAGTTTCTTGATTCGCTCAATCTGACTAATCACGTCAGTAAGACGAATACCAAATTTATCGTTAACAACCACGACTTCACCATGAGCAATCAGAGTACCATTGACTAATACATCTAAAGGCTCACCGGCAATCCTTTCTAACTCCACCACAGAACCTTGGTTTAATTGTAGTAAGTTGCGAATACTAATTTTAGCACGCCCAACTTCCATAGAGATGGTAACAGGGATATCTAAAATGGTATCCAGTTTACGCTTGTCCACGGCAGAAACTTGTTCGTCATGCAGCTCTTCAAGTTCAACAGCTTGCGCTTCTGTTTCTGCTTCGGCCATCGCCGCGGCCCATTCATCCATTGTATCTTGATCATTTGCCATAAATAGTTACCTTATATCCCGCTCATTAAGATTCAAATCGGCCTCTAATTCAGAAATATCGGCGTCGTTATCCAAACGCCGCCCACCTTTAGTGAACACCTGCATTTCTGATTTAACGGACTCAGGGCGCTTAATTTTCTCAATAATCTTTAAAGCCACATTGTCACGTGTGCGGCCCATTTTGGCACGAAACGTAGGAAGATCTTCAATTAACACGGTAATATGCCCAGGTATTTCTACCGGAATAATATCACCGGCTTTTAATTCCATAATGTCACGCAAGGTTAAGTCGACGTCCAGCATTTTGGTGGTCAGCCCAACCTTTACATCCATAATTTCATCACGCAAGGCTTTTGACCAGCGTAAATCAGTGTCTTCTTTATCACTTTGTACGCCGGCATCCAGTAATTCCCGGATAGGTTCTAACATTGAGTAAGGTAAGGCTACGTGAAAGTCACCGCCGCCACCATCCAATTCAATATGGAAGGAGCTAATCACCACCACTTCCGTGGGGCTGACAATATTTGCCATGGCTGGGTTAACTTCGGAGTCTAGATACTCAAAGGACACGTCCATGACCGGCGCCCAAGCTTCTTTATAATCTTCAAAAATTAACTTTAATAGCATTTGAATAATACGCCGCTCCGTTGGCGTAAATTCCCGGCCTTCAATTTTGGCATGATAGCGACCATCTCCGCCAAAGAAGTTATCAACCAAAATAAACACCAAACGTGCTTCCATGGTAATCAATCCGGTACCTTTAAGTGGCCGGAAGCGCACCATGTTTAAACTCGTAGGGACAAACAGCGTGTGAACATACTCGCCAAATTTAATCATTTGTACGCCGTTGATCGACACTTCTGCTGTACGGCGCATCATATTAAAGAGGCTAATTCGCATGTGGCGAGCGAAACGCTCGTTAACCATTTCGAGGGTCGGCATACGCCCACGAACAATTCGATCCTGTGACGAAAAATCAAACTGCATCGTCTGGCCATTTTGGCCAGCACCAGAAGAATCGGCATCGTCCTCTTCGACCTCATCGACGCCATGTAACAGCGCATCAATTTCATCTTGCGATAGTAAATCAGACACTTTTGCTCACTCTTATTGCATCACAAAACCGGTAAACAGCACTTCAGCGATTACCACCGATCCCACTACATCTAACATGGCAGTTTGTAGATCAATTAACGCCTTGTTTTTTAATTCGTCTTTACCGGTAGCTGAAATGAGCTCGTCCGCATTAGCTGCACTAAAAACAGACAATAAGGTTCCCTCAATTAACGGAATATGCCTTAACGCTAACGCTTGATTGGCATCACCTCGTACCATAAGTTGTACACGAATTTGTACCATACGATCGCGTGAAGCCCCAGCGACATTAAAAACAAAGGGTCTAGGTAGTTGCACATAAATGGCTGAACCCTGCACAACAGGCGAGCTCGCAGTATCAGTTGCAGCAATAACCTCAGCATTCTCGGCTTGCGCAGCAGGCTCTTCGCCACCCATAAAAAAGAAATAAGCGGCAGCAGCTACCCCTAGTAATACCACCAGACCAACAGCAGCAAATATTAGCTTCTTTTTCGAAGCCCCTTTATCAACAATTTCTAAATCATTATCTGCCATGAATTAGCGTACCCCAAGCTGTCAAAAAACTGACTAATATTATACCATTATGCTCATCTACCAATGAATTTGTAAATCAAAAGCAGCAGCTTCTTGGCATCAACATGCGATTAAGCATAATAATCCACCAATCGCTCGCTTTGTTTGATTTGCACAGAGATGGCTTGTGGATTATCGTCGAGATCAGCCGAGGCGCCTTGCTGCTGTTTACTATTGCCAGATTGTTGACCAGCTGCTTGCCTGTCATCTCTGTTCTGCTGCTGCACCTGTCCCTCACCTAACTGCATTCCCTGTTGTTGTAAAAGTTCACGAAGCCTAGGCATTTGTTGCTCGAGTAATTCTTTAGCATGTTGCTGCTGCACAATAAACTGCACAGATGCCTGTTCTTGTTGCAGATTTATTTTTATTTGCATCAACCCCAGCTCTGCTGGATCTAAGCGGATTTCAGCCACCTGAATATTTTGCCGAACCATCAATTGAACTCGCTCACGTAATTGACCAGCTGCATCCTGTTGTTGTAAGTTTAGCTGCTTTAATTGCGCAGCTAAGCTTGGTGGCGCAACTGTCGCACTTTGAGGGCGATGTTGTTGTTCGATAACACTAGAAAATTGCTCATTCCGTACCAAGGCCTGCGTGACTTCAAGAGTATTTTCCTGCGCAGCCATCCGGGTTGCCATACTGTTTGGCAAGCCGCTTTGTTGAATGGTTGCGCTGTTACTCTGTTGTAGTGAGACGTCTAAGCGATGAAAGTGATACTGACGGCTATCCTGCCGCTGCTGGCTTTGCTGTTCAGATGATGAATCTTGCGCCATAGTATCATCACCAACAGTTAACATACGCAGCTTATCACTATCATTCAGCACGAACTCCGAACCAGATAACGCTGTTTTGGATTGATTATTAGGCATAGCATTGTTTGTGACAAGTGGCGTGGATTCGGCTACGGCAGCTAATTGCTGTGGATTTACACTCATAACTTGCTCAGTCTGCTGCGTCATGCGAATTTGACGATTGAGTTCACTGTTAGCTTGCTCAGGTAGATTTGCTAATTTAAATTCGCTGCTCTTATTCGCGTTAACCAACTCTGCAGAAGGATCGGAGAGTTCTAGTGACTCCGTTGTTAAAACCGTCTTAGCTAATAATGAGCTATCAGGTAACTGAACATCTGTTGTAGCCACGATGTCCGAACTAGCCTTAACTGCATTAAGCTTAGCGGAGACTTGAATATCTTGCTGACTTGATGCGAAAGTAGCAGATTTAGCGGCTGTCTCACTTGGCGTTAAGGCCTTATCTTCAATTAAGTCAGAGGCTTCCGCTGGCAGCTCACTCTGTAAATTTTGAGCACTCAGGTTCGCTAAATCCGCCGGATTCACCTTGCCGCTACCAAGTTTAGCGGATTGTTCACTCCTATTTTGCTCCTGCAGTAATGCGTCGGTGGTCTGCTCCGCTTGCATTAAGGCTGACGCTTGCTCACTTGCTTTCACTAGATTAAGTCGTTCTTGCGCAGTGGATTCTTGGCTGATAGACCCCAGATTCGAGGCTACGGCAAGACGCGAAAGAGCAGCAATCTCACCTGCATCCTGTACTGCTTGGTTTAATGGTAAGCGAGTTTCTAGTTTCTGATAAGTTGCAGTGTTATTTTCAAGAGCAGTTGGCAACAACTCAGCAGATTCAGTATCAAGTAATAAGAGTGCTGCAGCATCGGACGTTTCTGTGGTGGAAGCACCTCTACCAAAATCTGCAGCTATGAAGGTGTTGAACTCCGCTTTTTGGCGTAATAACAAGGTTGCATCACCCGATTGACGAATTAAACCAAGCCATTGATCAGCCAACGCCTCTGTTGCTGTAGGCAACTCGTCTAACGACTCACTCTCCAGCGGCTTAACGGTTTCAGCCGATGCGTCTTCCGATGTGCGCGACTTTGACAAATCTGCGACGTCGGTAGCGCTCTCATTGGTATTTTGCTGTAAGTTAACCCCAGAAGCGGCAATAGTTTGCCCTTTACTTACAGCTGTACTTTGTTGTTCATCTGCCAACAATTGGCGAAAAACTGCAGCCTGTGTACCTTCTGTTTGCGATGGCGAATCAGCTACCAAGCCAGCGTTATCAGCCGCTAGAGGTAAATCTAAGCCACTAAACAATGATGAAAACTGTAAGCCTTGCGTCATTTTTATTCCGCCTTACACCTGAGTTAATCTTAACTGCACGCTACCATTCAAATATTGCGCCACTTTTTAAGTAAAAATCCGTTGCTATAAGCAAAGTTAGAAGTTGCTTTCCTGTTCAGCCAGCTGTAGCTGCTGATAAAAACGTTGTAATGCGTATTCATCAGCTAACTTTTGCTGCTGTTTATCCGCGCTGATTTGTGCTTTCAGTAATGCTTGTTCAACCAACTTTTCGAGAGCCTTACGTTTAGTTTGCATTTTTAACCAGCTCTGACGGCGCTGCTCTGCCACATTTCGGCTTTGTTGCACCACGCGTCCCTGCTGAGTCAATGCCTGATCCAGTTTACTTATAAAATTGACATATTGATTGAATTGCCTTCCCCCCAAGCCAGAACTGCCCTGTTCTAAACTTTGTTGAATATACTCGGTACGGTAATTTGCCAACCCTTGGTATTTGGCTTCGGCTTGCAAAAAAGCCTGCTGGGCTTTAATAAATTGAGCTTGTAAGCTTTCTTCGCGCTCTTTCTGTACCTTAATCAGTAAGCTTAACCGTCCCGTAATCATGGATTAGCTCGCTGCTGAGGCGCTAACTGGCTTAGCAGTGTCAAACTCGTCTCGTAAGGCACAATGTCTTTCATTCCTTGCTGTAAGAATTGGTTAATACGCGGCATCATATTGATTGCAAGATCTAACTGCGGATCACTACCTCGTACATACGCACCTATGGCAATTAAATCTTTACTCTGCTGATAACTGGCATAGAGCTGCTTAATACTGCGCGCCATTAATTGATGCTGGTCAGAGGTCACCGCTGGCATAACGCGACTAATCGACTTTTCAATATCGATGGCGGGAAAATGCCCAGCATCAGCTAAGGCGCGTGACAGGACGATATGGCCATCTAAAATTGCGCGCGAGGCGTCAGCAATAGGATCTTGTAAATCATCCCCTTCTGATAACACGGTATAAAACGCCGTTATAGATCCCTGATTATCACTGCCATTGCCCGCGCGCTCCACGAGTGCAGGTAACTTGGCAAATACCGAGGGTGGATAACCTTTGGTTGCCGGTGGTTCACCGACTGCCAGCGCGATTTCGCGCTGCGCTTGGGCATATCGTGTAATTGAATCAATCAGCAGTAACACATCTAGCCCCTGATCACGGAAATACTCTGCCACTTGCACCGCTGTCTCGCAGCCTTTCAAACGCATTAGCGGCGATACATCGGCCGGTGCAGCAATCACCACTGAACGCGCTTTACCTTCCTCGCCTAGGATCTCATCGATAAACTCTTTCACTTCGCGGCCACGCTCGCCGACCAAACCAACCACAATCACATCAGCTGCAGTGCCTCGCGTCATCATGCCTAGTAATACGCTTTTCCCCACGCCTGAGCCAGCGAACAGCCCCATGCGCTGACCTTTGCCAACCGTTAAAATCGCATTAATAGCACGGATCCCGACATCTAGTGGCTGTTTAATAGGACGTCGCTGTAATGGATTGATAGGTTTACCCTTGCCACTGGCAAACTGGGTTGCCCCTATTGGTCCTTTACCATCTAGAGGCTTGCCGATGCCATCAATAACTCGCCCCAATAATTCCATACTCAGTGGCACACCTTTATATTGCAGCAAAGGTGTCACCCTAGCCCCTGGTACAACGCCATCAATATCATCCTGCGGCATTAAAAAAACTTTATCTTGTGCAAAACCGACGACTTCAGCCATGATTTGACCACGCGCACTGTCAACCAAACAGCTTTGTCCAATGGCTGCGCGACAGCCCGTCGCTTCCAGGGTTAAACCAACTACACGCACCAAGCGACCAGATACCGCGGGGCGGCTGGTATGAATATGCTGATGTTGCTGTTGCACAAGATCTAATAACGCAGCACTATCCACTGATAAATTACCTATATTGGCCTAATGTTGAACCTAAAGCCGTCGCGAAAGCG
Organism: Alishewanella sp. d11; assembly: GCF_049390205.1. GTDB lineage: Bacteria > Pseudomonadota > Gammaproteobacteria > Enterobacterales > Alteromonadaceae > Alishewanella. Next base: position 449,023 of record NZ_CP186547.1, read on the forward strand.
CGCCAAAAAGTTATTCTGCGTTAGACTGATGCAGGAAGTGTTCCAAACTACTTTGCAAGCGCTGCGTCAAGCTTCTGTCAACACTGGATTTTTCAGATTCGACGAGACAGCCACCACGTTCGACTAAGGGTTCGGCTCGTAACTGCCAGTGCCGTTGTTGTAGCTCAGCCTCAGAGTAATGTTCAAACACAACGGCCAGATCGTCTGGATGAAGTTTAATCACCATGTTATCGGTATTAAGAGGTAAGGCGGCTGTCGCCTCTTGCAATGCGTGCAGAATTATAGAGGGATTGGTTTTCACTTCGACGCTGATCACTGCTTTTGCCATAGCGACGGCCAATGAGGTTAACGCTTGCTCTACCTGTTTATTTAAACCAGCCAAGGGTTGCTGTAATTGATCTAACAGTTGGCCTAGCTGAGCAAGTTTAGCGTCAATCTCTGCTTGAGCTTCAGCAAAACCTTGCTTTTTACCTTCAGCCGCACCTTGAGCAAGGCCATCTTGTAATCCTTGCTCGCGCCCTTCATGGTAACCTTTGCCAAAACCTTCTTCTTTACCCTCGGCAAAGCCTTCTTCATAAGCAGCTTGGCGGATCTGCTCCATGTCTTCTGCAGTCAGTGGTTTTAAGGTGTCCTCCGCTTCTTCTTCTGGTGTCTCGGCAACATGACTGGAAGGGCGACGTAAATTTAGTGCATTCGTTAAGCCTGGCGCCAAATCCGTTTCAGCAGACAAATCAAGCGTTTGCCAAGCCTCTAGCGACTCAATAACCTCCGCATCGGGTGAGAAAGGTTTTTTAAAACGAAACGCATCTGTACTCATTATTCACCTGATGTTTAAACAAACTCTTCACCACCACCACCACCGAGCATAATTTCACCGGCATCAGATAAGCGTCTGGCAATCGATAAAATTTCTTTTTGAGCAGCTTCCACTTCACTGATCCGTACCGGTCCCATTGCCTCAAGATCATCTTGCAACAATTCAGCAGCGCGTTTGGACATATTTTTCAGAATTTTCTCTTTCAGGTTTTCATCTGTGCCTTTCAGCGCTTTCATTAAAATGTCTTGTTGCACTTCGCGTAAGATGGTTTGAATACCACGATCATCGACATCAATCAGGTTTTCAAACACAAACATCAGATCCTGAATTTGTTGTGCCATTTCTTCATCATGCTCGCGGATAGAATCCATCAGCTGACCTTCTAGGTTTGTATCGAGATAGTTAAGGATATCTGCCGCAGCTTTTAAGCCACCCATTTTCGCGGTTTGAGCGCCTGCTTGACCAGCAAACTGTTTCTCCATAATTTCATTTAATTCTTGCAAGGCCGCAGGTTGTACTTCTTCTAAGTTAGCAATACGCATCGTTAAATCTAAACGTACTTTCTCAGAGAACTGCGACAAAATCTCTGCAGACTGCTCTGGCTCAAGATAAGATAAAACAATGGTTTGAATTTGCGGGTGCTCGTTGCGAATAATATTGGCAACTTGTTTCGAATCCATCCATTTCAGTGAGTCTAAACCTCTGGCGCCGCCACCTAGCACAATTTGATCGATTAAATTTGCGGCTTTTTCCTCCCCCAGAGCAGCCGTTAGGGCGCGCTTGATAAACTCTTCGCTTTGGAAACCAATGGTACTGAAATTCTGAATCTGCTCAATAAAGCGGCGATGCACTGCTGATATCTTGGCTTGATTCAGGTCAGTCATTTGCGCCATCGCCATACCGACTTTCTGTACTTGCTTTGGCTCAAGATGTTTCAGAATTTGTGCCGCATCCTCTTCGGATAAGCTCAGCAATAAGATGGCGGCTTTCTCCACGCCATCCAGTTTACTGATATCGAAAGCTTTAACTTCTTTAGTTTCACTCATCTTCAGATAACCAATTCTTAACTACCAAGGAGGATAATTCTGGTTCGTTAGCCACTAAGGCACGTACCGCTCTTAATAAATCTTCGTCGCCATGTAAGTCTGGTAACATCAAGGTACCATCAGAAGAGAACCCTATTGATTTCTCATCGAACTGCGGTGATTCGAGATCATCATCACCTAAATCCAACCCTTGACTTAACGAATTCTCGTTATAAACATCGACAGTTTCCGTTGGGTTCATTAGTTTCTTCAACATCGGCCGCACGATACCCCAGAGCAACACGATGATAACTAAGCCACCCATCACTAACTTAACGACTTGCAAGAACCAATCTTGCTGGTAGAACGGAATAACGATGGCAGCGTCTACCGGTTCACGGACAAAGGGTACGGAAATCACTTCTATCGTATCACCACGCTGAGCATCAAATCCGACGCCACCTTGTAATAAGCGACGAATATTCTCCAGTTCTGACTGTGCCATAGGCGTGGGTACCGCAGTACCATCCTCTCCGATAGTACCTGGGCGATAATCGACAGCAACAGACACACTAAGCCGACGAATCACCCCGCTCTGCTGACTAGTATGGCTGATGGTGGTGTCTAATTCAAAGTTACGGGTTGATTCCCGATGATTTCTGCCAGGCACCACTGCCTGTGCATTATTACCAGTGGCTTGCTCAGGAATAGCTGAGGGCATAGGCGGTTGATTTGATAACGCACCGGGGATCCCGCCTCGGCTGCTACCTACGCTACTTTCTTCAATAACCATCTCACTGCGTACAGCGGGCAAATCTGGATTAAAGCGTTTTTGCGTTTGCTCTACTGCGGTAAAATCCATAACCAGATCAACCTGAGCAGTGTAATTGCCCATACCTAATACGGGCATTAAAATAGAGTCAACTTTTTGGCGATACTCATCTTCACGGCTACGCTGAATTTCTAATTCACGGCGATTACGCGCGGCAGAACCATCTTGCGAGCCGCTATTCAGTAAGCGACCATTTTGATCAGTCACAGTGACGCGACTTGGGGCTAAACCTTGAACCGCTGACGCCACTAAATCGACGATCGCATCGACTTCGCTATCGCGAATCACCCTGCCACCGCGCGCAGTCACTAATACCGTCGCCGAAGGGAGAGCTTGCTGACGAGCAAAGACATTTTCTTTGGGGATGGCTAATAGTACTCTCGCTCTGGCAATACTTTGCAATTCTTCTATGGTTCGTGCTAGTTGCTGTTCCCGACTGTGCTTTAAACGTTCCATCTCTAAACGTTGACTTACACCAAAGCCGCTATCTTGCAATAAAAACTCGGTACCCAGCGAAGGCTCTTTATTTAAGCCCGCACGAGATAAACTTAAACGTACATCTTGCAGCGTATTCTCTGGTACTAAAATAACATTACCGTCTAGTTTATATTTGATTTTCTCAGCATCCAGATGATCAAGTGTTTGAATCAATTCTTGGGTGTTATAAGTCCCTAAAGGTCGCATTTCTGGCGACTTGGCCCATAAAATAATTAAAATAGCGATGGCGAGACAAATGGTTAGGGCCACCACTAAGGTAATTTGTCGAATTAAATCACCACCACCATTAAAGGCGCCCATCAAGCCACTTTTACTTTCCGCCGATGTTTCGTTATTAAAATCAGTGTTGGTTAAGGCCAACTCTGTTGATTGATTCTCTGCCACGTTACTTCTCCTGCTCAGGCTACGGCTTTAAGTTAAACCGGCATCGACATAATTTCTTTATAGGCTTCAACCACTCTGTTCCGGACCTGAACCGTGGCTTCAAACGCTAAAGAGGACTTTTGGGAAGCAATCATTGCTTGGGCAAGTGAAACGCTAGGATCGCCTAACTCCACCGCAGTTCTTAACTTACTTGTCTGTTGTTGTAAGTCATTCACCGAACCGAGGGCATTTTTAAATAGGGTAGAAAAGTCAGATTGACTGCTGTTAACCGCTTTAACCGCCATCTCGGCATCTGCGGCAACAGGCAACGCTCGCGCCTGACTGGCCATCGCTTGCATTTGGGCATATAACGCCTGACCTTTGATTTCCATAATGCACCCTGTCAAAAATTTGCTGTATTACACACTAGTCCTGTTAAAGCAGAAGTTATGCCAACAAATTTAGATTGAGGAATAAATATTAAACGTGAGTTAAAACAGAGAATTGGCTTCAAGTTTCCTTAAAGCCAACCACATCAGATAGCGGTTCTGGGGTAAAGAAGGGTATAGGGTTACACAGGTAGCTCAATGCCCGACTCGCGCATCCGGGCTAACTTATAACGTAAGGTACGATCACTAATACCTAATTTTTGCGCCACATCTTTACGCTTAAAAGCACATGCTTGCATGGTCGCCAAGATCAGTTTGTGTTCTTGTTCATGAATTTCAGCTTTAAAATCTGTTGCCGCATGCTCGCCATCAACAAGGCCGCGCTCCGTTAACGACGATTGCAAGGGCGAAGGCTGAACAACAGCGGAGGTGGTATCCGTTTCTAGTAAAATATCCTCTGCGTTAATTTCGTTAGCCGATTGCAAAATCAAAGCACGCTGAATCACATTATCCAACTCACGAACATTACCAGGCCAATGATGTGCCGTTAATCGTGCCGCTGCGGCGTTGCTTAAGCTGACTAGACTTCTATGTTGTGCCACGCAATGGCGCTGCAATAAATGGTTTGCCAAGGGCACAATATCAGCCTTACGCTCTACTAAAGCCGGCCAGCGCAGCGGAAAAACATTTAAACGGTAATATAAATCTTCCCGAAAGATGCCATCACTCACCGCTTGACGTAATTCACGATTACTGGTGGCTAAAATTCGGACATCTAACTTGATGATTTTGCGACTACCGAGGCGTTCGACTTCACGCTCTTGCAATACCCTTAGTAGTTTTGCTTGCAAATTAAGTGGCATTTCACTGATTTCATCTAACAGTAAAGTTCCCCCCTGCGCTTGCTCAAACTTACCCGGGCAAGCGGCAATCGCGCCGGTAAAGGCGCCTTTTTCATACCCAAACAAGGTAGACTCCAACATATTTTCTGGAATGGCTGCGCAGTTTATCGCCACAAAGGGCGCATTACTTCTTGCTGATTTCTGATGAATAAAGCGGGCAAGTACTTCTTTACCCGAGCCACTAGGCCCTAAAATCATCACACTGGCATCAGATTGTGCGACCTTTGCCGCTAAAGCCAGCAACGCCTGACTGGACTCAGCCGCGGCAATCGGTGAAAACATTGCACTTTGTTCAGGTAAAACATAGCGACTTACAGTTGAAACCAGCACTTCTGGGGAAAAGGGCTTTGCAAGATAATCAATAGCGCCCAGCCGAATAGCCTCTACCGCATCTTGCACATTGGCATAAGCGGTCATCATTAAAACGGGCAAACTAGGATAATGCTCTCGTAAAGTTCTTAACAATACCAAACCCGAGATCGATCCCATTTGCACATCACTGATCACCAATTGGATCCGCTGTTTTTTTAATAACAACAAGGCGTCTTCTGCACTGGCGGCAACACTGACCTGATAACTGGCTAACAGCAAGGTATCCATTAAGGCCTCACGTAAACCAGCATCATCTTCGACAATTAGAATCCGGATCTCAGACATTTGACACCTCCCGCTGCAAGACATTGACTGGCTGCAGATCTGACGCTGTAGCAGCGATGGGGATATGCAGTGGCAATATCAGTTCAAAACAAGCACCGTCAAGCACCGCTAACTGAGAGGCTGGCTCACTCAGATAGCGCACCTGCCCGTGATGACTTTGTACCACCGCCTGCACCACCGCCAAACCTAAGCCGCTACCGCCGGCCTTGCGGCTAAAAAAGGGTTCAAATATGTGGGGCTGTATATCCTCGGCAATGCCTGGGCCATTATCACTAAAACAGAGAACCAGCTGCGAGGCATCAGTTTGCTGGGCTAACAATAACTGAGCACCCTCGCCAATGGCTTGCAAACTGTTTTGCACCAGATTTAACAGTGCCTCAACCAAACTTGTTTGATTACCTAAAATCATCTGTTGCGGTTGCGTTAAGCGAACGGTGAGCGTGGCATGCTGCTGTGTCAGCAAGGCTTCACTGCGGTTAAGCAAATCATCACATAACTGTTGTAAGCTCAGCGGACTAACCGCTTGAGCGGTGCCAGATCGAGCAAATAACAGCATATCATTCACTTGCTGCCCTAAATCGTTAAGCCTAGCGATCAATTTATGTTGAAACTGCTCTCTGGCCGTGGCGGTTAATTTTGGACTCTGCAAGTTTTCAGCATAAAGTAGCGCAGAAGAAAGTGGCGTCCGGATCTGATGTGCCAGCGTGGCCATCATTTTGCCTAAGGTGGATAAGCGCTGTAAGTGACTTAGCCTATGTTGTAATTTGCGGGTTTCTGTCAAATCGGTCAGGACAATTAATTGACCACCTTGTGGCGCTAGAGCACTGATGGCAATTTTAACTAAGCGACCGTCTGCCAGAGACACTTCCAAGCCATCATCGGCTCTGGGGCGAAAACAGCGTTTGATGACATTTAGCCAAAGCTGACCTTGTAATGGCTCACCCAGCATCTCAATGGCGACCTGATTAGCTTCGGCGACCTTACCACGACTGTCTAGCAAAATGACGCCAGAAGGCAAAGAGTGGATAACCTGCTGCAAGTCGAGTGGCGGATCATCTTGCTTGGTCAGCACAGAGGTTAACCAAGGTAATTTGCTATTAGCTTGGTTAGTATCTTCAATCTTGGCAAAATTTACCGTCATTCCCCTGCCCCACGCGGTTTGAACTACACAACTTAGCAGTGTCAATGCAGGGAGTATGCCATGACTATCTTATTGAAAATAAACACCTTTACATGTCAAAAATCTGACGGGCGGTATAAGCTTACTCTTCTTTACCCAGATTATATTTGCGCATTTTCTCTACCAGGGTAGTTCGACGTAGTCCAAGAATTTCCGCCGCTCTGGCCACAATATAGTCATGTCGCTCTAGGGCCTGCGAGATAAAACGGATTTCCAGCTCAGCTAAAAACTCTTTTAAATCCAGCCCTTGCTCAGGTAGATCTTGAGATAGCTGCACCATGGTCAGTTCCGTTGTACTGCTAAAGGCCATGGCTAACTCAGCAGCTTCCTCCGTCTCTTCGGTTTGAAACAGTGAGTTAAGCAAATCTCGTTCTTGTAATGCTTCCGGATACACAGGCTGATACGTATCCACTTCTAAGTGCTGATACTTTTTGGGTAACTCGGCGACATCGACCGTTTGATCCGGATACATAATGACCATTCGTTCAAGTAAATTACTTAGCTCACGCACATTACCTGGCCAGCTATGCATTTTCAGACTTTCTATGGCGCGCTCAGTAAATTTAATCTTTGCCTGATGTGATGGATACTGACGATTCAGTAATTCATTGATTAACAGGGGTAAATCTTCTACGCGCTGACTGAGTGCCGGCGTTTCGATAGGGAACACATTGAGGCGGTAGTACAAATCTTCCCGAAAACTGCCTTCAGTAATCATGCTTTCTAAATCACGATGGGTAGCGGCGATAATACGTACATCGGCTTTTAAAATTTGGCTGCCACCGACACGTTCAAAAATACGCTCTTGTAACACCCGTAGCAACTTCACTTGCATGGGCTGCGGCATATCACCAATTTCATCTAAGAATAGCGTACCGCCTTGAGCTAATTCAAAGCGGCCTTTGCGGGTAGAAATGGCACCGGTAAAAGCGCCTTTTTCATGCCCAAACAGTTCGCTTTCTAACAACTCTGCCGGAATAGCACCACAGTTTATAGGTACAAAGGGACCGTTGGCGCGATTAGACAGTAAATGAATATTACGCGCGACCACTTCTTTACCTGTGCCGGAGGGGCCTAACACCAACACGTTGGCTTCCGTTTTCGCCACTTGCTGAATCAGGAAACGAATTTTTTGCATAGCAGGGGTTTGCCCTACCATACCATCAAATTTTACTTGGCTATCCAATGTTTTGTGCGTAGGAAGCAGACGATGATATTGCTGAGCATCACGCAGTAACTGCGTCAAACTGGCATAGGCAAAGGGCTCACTCAAGATCCCTATGACGTTGGCGTGTTCCAATAAAAAAGACAAGCTTTCGCCAATGACGATAAAAGCACTGGCCGGAAACTGTCTGATCAAGACCGCCGGTTCTAAGGCATCAGTCGCACCGAGTATCACTACCGATGCTGGATGCAACTGTAATTTATCGAAAATCGTTTCAGAGGTTAACAGCTGGTAACTTTCACCGATAAAACTAAATACGGTCGCTAAGCGCTCAGCACGATTAGCCTGCAAATCAAAAATATAGAGATTAGGATTTTCTGACATTAGCGCACAACATCTTGCTGTTATTTATCTTTATAATACAAGCTGCAAGCAACCTTGCAAGGTAAAACGCTATTTTTTTGACACAACGTCAAAAAAATAGCGTTTTCCTCAGAGATGTACTGGAAGAGATTAGCCCAATAACGATAGCGCTTGCTCAGCAGAGACACGAGCTTGCATTGCCACGTTAGTGGCGCTTTGCGTCAAAATACTATTGGCAGCACGATCACTGCTGGCTTTCGCAAAATCCAAATCGGCAATACGTGAGCGCGCTGCAGCAGTAGCGACCTCTTGCCCAGACACGGAGCGAGACGCACTTTGCAATGAATTAATGGCTGCGCCTGTTGTCGCCTGAAAGCCCGTGACTTGCTCCACGGCTGTTCGCACAGCGGTGAGATTAGTCGCCGTGGCGTTAGCATCAGTTAAATCGAGATTAAAAATATTTTGATCCGTCAGCGCGCTGCCCACATCTTGAGTTTGCAATGAAAGAGTACTTTCGCCTGCATTAAAAGCCAGCGTACTGTCGCTAAATAAAGCCTTACCAGCAAACTCAGCAGTTAAGCCTTGCTGAATATTCGCTAAATAGCCATTCGCTTCGGCTTGCAGCGCATTGCGATCAGCGGCACTGTATATGCCATTACCGGAGGCGATGGTTAAACGTTCAAGCTCTAACAGGTTATCGTTAACCCCCTGTAATGCTTGATCGTATACCCTAGCAAACGCTACGCCATCCGCGAGATTACGCTGTCCTTGCTGCTGGGCGTTGATATTACTACTTAGCCTGTTTGCTATCTGCAACCCCGCCGCATCGTCAGCAGCGTTGTTAATGCGCTTACCGGTTGCCAATTGTTGAGATAGCTTTTGTTGCTGCTGCAATACCGTCGTCAACGGATTAGGATTATTCGCCGCTATTTTCATTACGCAGTCCTGTTTAAAAATCGCACAATAAGCTTAGTCTGCTTGCCCAGTTAACACAACCTGTGGTAGCTAAACGTAGTAACAGTATAGCTAAGTCTTTGTGGCGGTTGCATTAGTAGTGAAACGCGTTACACTTACTAGGCTGATGCTATGTTTTTATTAGCTTTTTATTTTAAAAACCAAGCATCAGGCTTAATGGCATACATTATGCTTAGAAACCAAAAATAATGACAACATGGTGGGCGAACAATGTTTGATGGCAAAACCATATTTATTACCGGTGGCACCGGCTCCTTTGGGCACAAATATACGCAGACCTTGCTTAGTCGTTACAAGCCAAAAAAAATCATTATTTTTTCCCGCGATGAGCTAAAACAGTATGAAATGCAACAGCGTTTTAATCAAAGCTGTATGCGTTATTTTATTGGTGACGTACGCGATGGTGAACGCTTAGCGCGCGCTATGCATGGTGTGGATTATGTGATCCACGCAGCGGCCTTAAAACAAGTTCCTGCGGCAGAGTACAATCCTACTGAATGTATCCGTACCAATATCAATGGCGCCGAAAATGTTATTAATGCAGCCATTGATTGTAATGTTGATAAAGTCATCGCGCTTTCTACAGATAAAGCCGCAAATCCGGTAAACCTGTATGGCGCAACCAAGTTAGCTTCCGATAAACTTTTTATTGCTGGTAATAATATGGTGGGCGGCACTAAGCCACGCTTTTCTGTCGTTCGTTATGGCAACGTGGTTGGTTCACGCGGCTCGGTGGTGCCCTACTTTCAACAGTTAATCGATAAAGGCGCTGATCATCTGCCCATAACCCATCAAGAGATGACCCGCTTCTGGATCAGCCTACAGCAAGGCGTTGATTTTGTTTTGAAGAACTTTGAGCGCATGTTGGGTGGCGAAATTTTTGTACCCAAAATTCCTTCAATTCGCATTGTTGATTTAGCCAAAGCCATGGCACCAGACTTACCAATCAAGATTGTGGGAATTCGTCCTGGTGAAAAACTGCATGAGATGATGTGTCCTGGTGATATGTCTTATCATACCTACGAATTTGCTGACCACTTTGTAATTGCCCCAGCAATTAAGTTTTTTCAGCGCAGTAATGACTTTACCACTAATGCTTTGGGTGAACAGGGACAATTAGTACAGACCGGTTTTCAATATGTTTCTGATACTAATCCACATTTCTTATCTGTAGAAGATATTCGTGTCTTTAATCAGGAAGCCGAAGTATGATTCCTTATGGTAAGCAACAAATCGATCAAGATGATATCGACGCAGTGACAGCCGTCTTGCAATCGACTTGGCTAACCCAAGGACCACAAGTCCCCGCTTTCGAACAAGCTGTCAGCGCAGTATGCCATGCTAAATTTGCTATTGCCTTAAACAGTGCCACTTCGGCCTTGCATATCGCCTGTTTAGCACTCGATGTTGGCCCCGGTGATCTAGTATGGACCTCACCGAACTCCTTTGTTGCTTCTGCCAACTGTGCTTTGTACTGTGGCGCGAGCGTTGATTTTGTTGATATTGAGCTTGCCACCGGCAATCTTTGCACTAATGCCCTTGAAGCGAAACTACTCCTTGCCAGCCAACAAAATAAACTACCGAAAGTACTGATCCCAGTGCATTTTGCTGGCCAGCCCTGCGATATGGCAAAGATTTATCAATTAAGCCAGCAATACGGTTTTCGAATTATTGAAGATGCCTCGCATGCTATTGGCGCACGTTATCAAGATATGCCTGTAGGTAATTGCCAGTACTCAGATATTTGCGTATTTAGTTTTCATCCGGTAAAAATTATAACCTCTGGCGAAGGCGGCATGGCCACCACCAAGGATCCAAAACTTGCCCGCAAAATACAAATGCTACGTTCGCATGGCATTACTTCGCAAGACGATGAACTGACCGAACCCAGCCATGGCGTTTGGTACTATCAGCAGCAGCTGTTGGGCTACAATTATCGAATGACCGATCTGCAGGCGGCTTTAGGGAGAAGTCAAATAACTAAATTGACTGATTTTGTTACGGCACGTCAAACACTGGCTAAATGGTATGATAATGCTTTTAGCAGCAAGCTTGATATCACGCCTTTAGTTCAACAGCCCTTTGCCTATAGTAGCTATCATCTTTATGTGGTCAAACTTAGCAACCTTAGCAAAGCACAACATAAAGAGAGTGTTGCTTTCCTGCGCCAACAAGGTGTTGCGGGACATCTACACTATATACCAATTTATTTACAGCCATACTACCAACAGCTTGGCTTTAAAGCTGGCTATTGCCCGCAAGCTGAAGTTTATTATCAACAGGCAGTAACCTTACCACTGTTTCCAGGACTAACAACTAATGAACAACAGATAGTTGTCAATACGCTGCAGCAGTATATCGAAAAGACCAGATGAACGGCTTTATGCTTCCGACTTGGTAAACTTCAAGAGCTTAAGAAGTAAAATCATCCCACTTAGTGGGAGAATTCTTACTAACTGCTGTTTTAAGTGTCCGACCTAAAACAGTATCGAAGTGTTTAGGCGCTAACCCAAAACCTGGCCGCACACTACGTATATGCTGCTCAGTTAAAATGGTACCAGCTGGCAAATCTGCAACATAATAAAGTGAACGTCTAAATTTTACATTAGCTTGTTCACTTTGCTGCCTTTCATAACTAACCTTGCCAAGCGCTTGCCACGCTGTTTTAGTATCTCGGCATAGTGCAGCGAGTTCAGCAGGTTCTAACGAGAAGCTATCATCAGCACCGCCACCGTTACGATCTAAAGTAACATGCTTTTCTATAATCACTGCGCCCATTGCCACGCTGGTAATGGCTGTAGTATTGTCTATGGTATGATCCGACAAACCGGTCAAAACACCAAAGCGCTGTTGCATATTGGCTAAAGTACGTAAATTATAATCGGCCGCAGGCGCTGGGTAACCACTAACACAATGTAAAATAGCGAGTTGTTCACAACCTGCCTCTCTGGCAGTAGCGATAGCTTCAACGATTTCCTCTTCAGTTGCCATACCTGTTGAAATAATCATAGGCTTACCTTTTTTAGCTACATACCGTATTAAAGGTAAATCTATTGCCTCAAATGAAGCGATTTTATAAGCAGGTGCGCCTAACGCTTCTAACATATCAACCGCAGAGAAATCAAAAGGAGAACTGAATATTGTGATGCCAAGCTCTTTAGCGTAGTCGAATAATGGTTTATGCCATTCCCAAGGCATTTGAGCTTGCTGATATAATTCATACAAATTTTGACCATCCCACAAACCACCACGAATCATAAAGTCTTCAGCAGTCGAATTCAGCGTGATAGTGTCGGCAGAATAACTTTGTAACTTAACCGCATCAGCCCCCGCCTCTTTGGCCGCAAGAATGATTTGTTTGGCACGTTCAAGACTACCATTATGATTGGCAGATAACTCAGCGATAATATATGGGGGCTGCTGCGCTGAGATTTCACGATGATCAATGTGCATGCTTAACATAAGGTTCTCCGTTTACCGCAAACTGTTTTTGGTTTCCAAATAACTGTCGACCAGTACATCTGTCATAAAAAATAATTGCGGCTTTGCTCTGCCTATAAACAGCACTTTGGGATTATTGGTACAAACATGTTCAAATAAAGCAACGCGCTGTTGTTCGCTGCCAGCCAGCGGTAAAGGAAAACCATGAGACTGTGAACTGCAACCTGCATAATTCAGAACACTATTAACCGCAAATATATTCATCGTTTTCAACTCAGCCATGATCGTTTTTGGATCGGGCTGTACACCAAGATCATGAATAACCTCAACACTGCAACGATGATTTTCAGCATTTTCGGTCAGTTCAATATTGCTATATAAGGTAATTCGATAACTTTGCAACGCTGCATCATGGCAATAAATGTAGTGGCAGTGGCTTAATGGCGTACTCTTAGTGTAAAAATGTAAAATTGAAATAGCCCGACTCAAAGGTCTCGCCTGCTGTGCTGCCTTTAAACCCAGATAAACGGGAACCGTCCAAATGATGTTATTCGCCTGCACCATCTCTTCGTTTTGAAATTGTACATGATGAACATTATCGATCTCTTCAAGGCTTTTTATCATGGTTTTAAATGAAAAATTGCCGCCTTGCTCTCTAATTCTTTGTTCTAACAGCGCAACCCAAGCCCCTACGCCGCCTTTATTAGGGTAAAACCAAAGGCTTTGTCTTGGGTTTTCTGCATCATCGGCATAAGCCAACACGTTATCAAGATGTGCAGAACGTTTGAGCGCTATGCTCTGCTCACGATCCCCACAAATAATTCGACTTAACCCATAATATTTAGGCGCATTGATTGAGAGCTTATCTAACGACAAAGCAGTAAGCTTAAACAGCAAAGGAGCTAAAATATGGTGCGTTAACGCTGGGCCATATACACGGCTTAGGTAATCCGCTAGATGTTGGTAATGGGTATTATCATAAGTGAGTTGCAATAGCTCTGTTCGTACTTGCTCCGCGATGTTAGGTAATGCTGTGACATCTAAAAACTGAGAACGTTGATTTAGCTGACCACTAAAAAAATTGCCCACTGCTAATGTTGTAAGTTGATACCAATCTTGACACTGTGCCTTAGGATAAAGGAGTGCGTTAAGCTCATCATAGGGTGTTTTTTCAGGAATATGAGTACCTAGATCATAATACTTGCTTTCAAAGCAGTCCGAACGCAGTAAGCCCCCGACCTCCGCAGCACTGTCAATAAGCAGAACCTTTGCCGTTGGAGCCTCAGCGAGAATTGTCAGTGCAGCGGTTAAACCTGAAACACCTGCACCTACTATTAAATAATCGACTTTTCTCATCTCTCTTCGCCTTAAATGAGTTGCAACTTTTTCGCATCAAATCCTTGATAACAAATTGCATCGGGCCAAGCTAAGTGGCTAATAAAACTATCTCCACGCTGTTGGTAGACAGGATGCATAAACTCTTGATAGTGAATTTTTATATTTTCATCGAAAAACATATGCTTCTCAGCTTCAAGATAAATCTTCGAACCTTGGTTAGCATAATACTGATTTGCGCCAAGTTGTTTGCATATTTTTAGAAGAAGCTCCGCTTTATTACCTTGAATATTTAAATCAGATGCACAAAGAAACGGAGTTGATATTCCTAGACGTCTGGTAACAGTTTTTATTATTTCAATATTTAAATCAGCAATTCTTGTGAAAGGCTTGCTATAAACGGAGTCTAAAACATCTAAAACCTCAGCAAGATATGGAGTGTTTATTAAACAATTTCTTATTGTGCTAATATGCTTAATTTTCCAAGTCTGCCAATTATCAGATAAGGTAATGTCTGAAATCCTAGCATTTCGGTAAGTTTTAACTACTGGGACTGTTAGCCAAATTAAGTTACCATTATGATCTTTAATTCGATTTCTACATTGCCAAGACCTTCTATCAAACTGAACATTATCAAGAAAAACAAAGCAATCTACTTGAGAAATTTGTTGAAAATAACCTAACCAACTCAAGTATGTTGGCTGACTGATTGCAATTTTAGACATGATTATTTTTTCTAGGCGAGTGAACTGATGTTTTTAAATAACAACTGAACTCAAAGGGTATTACGCCCTCTTTAATTTCATAGTCATGTCGTAAAACTACGTTTGGAGTAAGGTGCTGTTTACAAAAATCGAATACAGAGCAAGGATCAAAGTAAAATAACCCTGCAGCTTTAAAGTCAACATAGGTACTTAAACAGTTAAATGCCATCCCAACCTGACACAGTGGGAACAGTATTTGTAAAGTATCTTGCAAAAATACAGGATTCTGCCCCATATCATTATTAAAAACACCACTAATAAAAACGAGATCGAAGGTTTCAACAGGGGGCTGCTCAAAAATATTGCGAATTTCAAACCTGCCATCTGGGTGTTTTTTTCTGGCTAATTCCAATAATTCTTGGGAAATGTCATAGCCGACATATTCCCCTCTAAAACCTAATTCTTTTAGCAACGCATAGAGATGACCAGCACCACAGCCGAAATCAAGAATTTTCATTCCTTTAATTTGGCTAAAGCCTTCTAGTAAAACTTTAAAACGCCGCATTTGGCTATCATGACTGCTTTGTTGCACCGCATGGTGAGAATAACCATGTTCTTTGGCAAGCGCATCGTAATGCTCAGCTAAAGCGTTTAATTGTGGCAAATATTCTTTTACCATTTTAGTTACCTCTTAAACATTCCTGTACGAAATAGGCCGTATTTAGCGCAGAGGCTTGCGAGAAAACCTGTAAGCAACGTTGATGTGCAGATAATCTCAGCGAAGATGAGGTTAATACTCGTTGCAACGTATTAATAATGTCAGCCTTTGTATTGCCATCGGCGATTAGATTAAAACATAACCCCGCATCACTAAACTGATTCGTCTCAACCGCTTCATCTTCGGTTAACGGGTATACCGCCGCTGGCTTAGCTAAATACGCTAACTCATATTTAGCAAGACCGCCACTGGTAATACATAGATCAGCCCAACGATAAAGGCTATCGACCTCGGGTGTTGGCCGAATTAAACACTCAGCTGGAATTCCCGCTAACGCCGCTTCTTGTGTTTTCGTGGCAACAATCTTAATCTCGATTGAAGGATCAATTGCGCTTACCATTTCAAACATCATGGCGCTCAAATTATTGGTATCACCACTGCCAATCATAATTAACAGCCGTTTAATCGCTACAACAGCAGGTAAATCTAAGCCAACTATAGCGGGATGGGGTAAGTAGTAATCGGTCCCCAATGCCTGGTGCTGAGCCCCTTTTGAAACATAATTATAGTTATTGGCTTTTAAGGTAAAGTTTATAACAGCTTTAACCGGATATACTTCTTGCTGGCAAAAATCATCAATCAAGATGTACCGATAATTATCAGGAAGATAAGTCGTTGCATAAGCATAGCTATCAATTAACACTTGGCTTTCTAACGCTAAGCTGGCAATACGCGTAATAACACTCGCGGTAGTTAACTGCAGCTTTTGCTTAAAATGCTCAGCAAAGCGTTGTGCTATTGGACTGAAGTCGCCTAAAAAAACCGTCTCAACGTTTAGTGATTTTAATGCGCTTGCCAGAGAAACACAGCGCATAAAATGGCCCATGCCCGAAGTCGCATTGGCATCACAAACAACATAAAGTATTTCGGCGTTATTTAGAGTCATAGCTAAATTCATTAATCGCTCTGAACACCAGCTCTGCAAAATACCAATCGTCTGGCGTATCAATGTCTTGAGCTAAAAAACGTGGCGTTACAAGCGCCCTGACATCTTGCTCGTAAAAGGCTTTATCTCTTAACCATGCAGCTGCCGTGCCCAGATAATACTGTCCAACATCGTGATAAAAAGTATCACAATCTTGAGTTCGCGTATTTTCATTTTGTGGTAATGACAGTTTAAGACGACCTATAGCATCAATCATCATTGCTCTGGCTAAAGGGCAACTATAGGCTGTAACAGGCATCACAAAGTCGGCTTCAGTTTCTTGCAACAACGCCATTGCTTGGCGTAAATCCGCGGCTCGACTAAAAACGGCTGTTGGGTAAATACAACAAACAATATCGCTGTCAGACAACCCCAGAGCCTGAATGGCATGCCTTATTACTGGTACCGTTGCGGCATAATCATTCGCTAGCTCGGCTGGGCGATAAAAAGGCACTTCGGCACCAGCGGCTAACGCTATCTCAGCAATCTCTTCATCGTCTGTAGATACAATGACCCTCTCAAACAATCCTGAGGCCATAACAGCCGTTATCGGCCATTGCAAAATGGGCTTGCCGTAAAAGTGTTTGATATTTTTCCGCGGTATGCGTTTACTGCCACCGCGGGCAGGTATAACTGCAATGTTCATGTACGCTGACCTTAATTACCTGAGGGCGGTAAATAATTTACCTTCACACTGTCAGACTTTATCGGCTGCGTTATGAAATCCTTTAAAGCGTCAGCTAAATAATCACGCCACATTTGCAAAGTATTATTGAAAAACTCAAGATTCTTAATATCGTCATCATTGACTGGTCGACATTTAGTTAAAACACTTAAAAAATAATTGGCACTACCATAGAAGAGGTAAAATAATAAATTAGTTCTATTGCCAGCCTGGGTTTTCAGGAACTGCCACTGAATATCCACCAAGTTTTTGGCTTGTTCAGCATTTTTTGCATTTTCTGCCAATAACACTTGCCATTCAGCCACACTGCTTTGAAATAAAGCCAAATCTAACTTAGCAAAAGTCTTCTCAGCTAAACCAACCAATTCCTCAGTGTAATAGCCCTCGGCAAGATAGGCATCTAGCCGTTGTTTTTTAGCATCAACTGCCCTGTCTAATAAGATGTAATCTGGATGAAGGCTATTAGCACCTTTAATGAAAACGCCATCGCTGCAATTGTAAAACGCCACTTCTTTAGGGGCATTGCTGATGACTTTTTCAAGCAATTGCCGAGAAACATCAAATTCTGGCTTGGTAAATACAAAGTCTCTAAAATTGCCTTTTACTGGGGCATTCGCACCATGAAATGCTTTATAATCATACACTTCCTTACCTTCAGCATTATAATAAGCTGAATGTTTAGAATGGTGTTGCTTAATATCTGCATAACCCAGATCAACGCCAAAAAAGTAAATATTCTTAAAGCCAAGGCTTATCATGTAATTAAGCGCTAAATTAGATACGGTTGGATAGGCATAAGATAATGAAGCAACATTTACACCGTGCTCTCTAAAACTCTGCCTAAATAATTGCGTTGACGCTTCGCCATCTTTAAAGGCGAGATAGGTGTTTAAAAATAGCTGCGTCGTATCAGGATGAATACCATTTACTGAAATTAAATTGATACTCTTTAAGTATGCTTTATCGTTAACTTGATTTATCCAATCAAAGGTTGCTCGATTTTGCTCTATTTCAGCATGAAAATCCGGCTTAATGCCCAACTTGTAAAGTGAGCGCAATGCCGTGCCACAACTGACAATAATAGCTTGCCCTTGATACTGAGCAATATACTCGGCAGCCACATCCAGACTAGGGCCATTCCCTACAATAAATACCGGCAAATCAATGGCGGCACTTCGGCTGAGGCATGTTTTCATATCCGCTTTTAAAAAGCGACAGCCTGACTCAATCGCCTGATAGGTATGCGCAAACCCAAAACGAGCATGATCGTAGTATTCACCAATCGCGAGTACGACTTTTAATTGTCTTCTTAAGCTAAATATTGCCTTACTTAGCTGCGGGGTATAGTAGCTTTGCAGTAGGTAGGTATTCGCAATAGAGTAAGCACCAACTTGATAAAACTGGCCCATCAAATCATGAAAATACTCTGAACCATCACCGCCAATATTAAGGTAAATTCTTTTTTGCTCGGCTTCTGCTTTAGTAATTAATGCGGCCCAATCTGTAACGTATAAACTGGCATAAAAGAAATCTAAATTTGGCTCACAGATATATAAATTCTGAATATGCTTTTGCTCGCTAAGCATTTCGATATGTTTGGCCAATGCCACACCAAACACAATTAATGATTCAACTTCGTCAGGTAGTGCAGATTTTTCCGCTTTAAGTTGACGAAAAACCTCTTGCAACTTATCTATGTATTGATAATGAATAAAGCTTTTAAACTTTTCTGAGGGTGCTAATCCGATAATAATGTCATCTTTAAAGGGCTCACTAAAAAAGTGTTCTAGAAGCCTTGTAGAATCAGATACTAAATCATCATATAAAAAGGCTTTACGCGCAGTGTGCCATAGATTTTGATGACCATTTTCGTTTTGATATAATCGCCACTTACGTGGTTTATAGCTTTTAAATACTTGGAAAACTTTTGGATACAACCGCTCGAATATGGCCATATTTCTTTTAAAACAGCCACTATCATACTGTTCGCTGATTTCGATATCGGTTCCTAACACATTTTTGGGGCGACTACCTAAGTAATCATCGGCATCTTTAAAACCCAAAAAATGCTGTCCATTTTTTAATAACTCCGCTGGGTTACCCGAATTATCAAGTAAAAACTTAAATACCTCATCAGAAACCGGGTGGCATATGTGTCGATATAAGTGCACTTTATCAATACTGGGTAATAGCTGACGTAGCTCTTCTAAATCTTCAACCACTGAAGACGCATCATTACCCATTTGCAACGATATTTGGGTGCCGGAAAACTGCGCAACTTCAAAAACCTGCCTCCAGTCTATTGTTTGAAATGAACCTAAGAAAAAATCGGTTTGCGGTTCATAAATCACAAGGTACTTAATTCGGCAGTTTTGAAGTAATTCGATTAGATGATAGCCAAGCCCTAGGCCGAAGACTAATACCACATCAACAGCTACGGGCAGCGGCTCGACGTTATCGGGATCAGCAATGGTTGATAAGCGAGTTAATGGAGCCGATTGAATAAAGTCATTAACTTCTGTTCTAACTTCAATTTCAGGATCCGCCTGATAAACCACTCGCCCAGTCGTCATACTGGCAAGATTCAGTTTGCCAAACTTAGTGCAAAAAATAGCATGATCTGAGAGTTGGAGTTGGTTGATTAGCTGGGACAAATGCGGCTGATACTGTTGCATCGCCTGCATATTATTGATGAGTAACTGCTTAATCTGTGGCGCTAGGTCTTGCTCTATAATCTTTTGTTTATCTTCGGTGTCTAATTGGAAATTAATAAACTTAAGCATGTAAATTCCTAACGCTATTAAGTATTTTCTCCATAAATCTTATCAGCTTTGCGTCTTTTAGTAAGTTGCATTAATTCAACACCAAGCTGATTTTTTAATACACTGACCTGTTCAATAGTGTCTTGCAGCCACTGCAAATTTTCACGCAAAAATGCTTGATACTCTAAAGAATTTTGATTAGGAGAATCTAAGGTTAAAAGAGCATGCAGTGTATCAGCTTTTTCTTGCAATTGATCAGCAGAAATATTTTCAGCCGTAATAAGGACGGTTAGCTCTGCTTTGACTTTTTCAACGTTATTTAGCAACACTGCATCTAACATATTAAGCTGCGCCTTGAGCTCTTGCAGCTTGCAGCTGATAACCACGTTCACGATCTGCAACCGGAATCTGATCCCAAGCAGACTTAATGGTTAATAAAATACCCATGACATCGTCAATTTTTTGCAAGCTATTCTCTCTGCTCGCCAAAATAAGATGATTGACCATAAAGTCATATAAAGCAGCCAGGTTGTCTGCAACTTCTTTACCGCCATCAAAATCCAATGAACCTTGCAAGGCGTTAATAATTGCCATGGACTTCGATAAGGTTGCAGATTTGCCGGCAAAATCTTTACGTTCAATAAAGCCTTTTGCCTTGGCCAGATTCTCAAGTGCGCCTTGCATAAGCAATTGAATCACGCGATGTGGGTCAGCGACGGCTAAATCATCTTTAACACCTACAGACCGATAAGCTTTAATACCATAACTCATATGCTACCTCAGGATTTAGCGTTATTAACAAAACCCGGTAAGCTTGAAAGCGCCCCAGTGATGTTGCTTTGAGTTCTTTGCAAACTTGCCAGTAAAGAATCCAAGGCGGTATATCTTTTACGCATAGATTCTTCGTAACTAGCTATATATCGGCTGGCTGCCTCAGCATCTTTAGTATTTTTATCAAGTTGCGTTCTAATTGATTGTTCTTTGGTCGCTATCAAGCCACCCGCTTGACTAAATTCTTTAATAAAATTATCTAACTGAGTAGAGATGCCATTTTCACCATCAAAAAGTTTGGCAATATTATCAAAGTTTTCATCAAGGGCTTTATCAAAACGTTGACGGCCGGTTTCACCGCCAAACTCCGTTGAACCCGCAATTTCTAATTTACCGTCTTTATTAAAGGTTATACCCAGTGCATACAAGGTAGACAACGACGGATCCGCGTCAGCAACGTTACCACCCAGCATAGCGCGCATTTGAGACATGAGATTACGTGGCATCGGATCGGCACTTAAGGCACCGCCCTCAGAGGTCACCGTTTTACCATCTGAACCGAGTGTTCTTGGTCTGGTCAGTGAACTAATTTGATCCACTAAGGCGTTGTAACTGGTTATGAACTCTTCAATTTTCTGTTTCGCTTGATCTTTATCAGTCGCTATCGCTAATTGCGCATTATTACCTGCCGGAGTTTCAGCTTTTACCACAATACTCACGTCTTGAATGGTATTGGTAAAGGTATTACTACTACTGCGCGCTACGATACCATCGACTTCGATAATGGCATCCTGTGAAGCTTGACTAGTGATAAGTTGACCGCTGGAGATAGTATCAAGCTCGCTGTTATTATTGGAAACCACTAAACCATTACCATCACCCGTAACGCTAGAGGTGAAAACCAGTTTAGTTCCCGTTGTGCCACCGGCATTGATGATGTTGGCATTTACACCAAAATTGTCTGTGCTTTGATTTATTTTTTGCCGCAACTGATTTAGCGTCATGTTTGCGGTGACCTCTATATCAAAGGTCTTATCCCCCGCGGTAAAGGTTAAAATGCTATCTGAGGTTGCGACAACATCATCAGAACTGGTAAAAACTGCATTAGCACTTTCTAACCGTGACCCCGTAGCAAGTTGGTTAACCTTAATATCGAAGTTTGCAGCAGAAGCAGATCGAGAAGCGGTTGCCTCAATATAGGTTTTATTTTCAGTAGGCTGAGTAACCGTAGCGCTTCGGGCGTTTAAATTGTTTGCTGTTAACTGCTTTAATGAGGTTTGGAAAGTTGATAAAGCCGATTTCAACCTTCCAAAACCTGATAATGACGCATCTAACGTTTTTTTAGTCGTATTAATTCTGGCAAAGCGGGAATCACGCTCAACCTGAACAAAGGTTGTGACCAGTTCATTTAGCGGTAATCCTGATGCTGAACCTAGAAAATTAATATTGGACATAACAACCTCATACTTTGTTATCGACTAGCAAACCTATTGACTGCCCCATTTGTTCTTGTAAACGTTTAACATCTTGTGCAACTTTTAACAACTCTTCTGACGGAATTTGCTTTATAACTTCATCAGTTTGTTTGTCACGTAGTTTTATGACTGAACGACCGGATATGTCGTCAACAGAAAAACTCAAATTACGCTCTTTGATGACAGGAACCTGATTCAGCGTGTTTATGGCTTCATTCAGGTTATCTGGCGTCATTGCCGCAGGTGTTTCAGTTTCAGTGATTTTCTTAGCTGTGGCACCTTGCAACAGGGTATTGCTAACAGTTGCATCCCGTACATTTTGCTCGCTAACATAATTAGCGAGATTCAGCACACTTGAAGAATTCGTTACACTGCTCATATTGTCGCTCCAGATTGGCGCGCGGAGGTGAAAATACTACCATTTTCACCGCCGCGAAGCATTAGCTAGTTTAGCCTAGTAATGAAAGCGCTGCCTGAGGCCGCTGATTAGCCTGAGCTAATACAGTCGTACTGGTTTGCTGCAGAATCTGTGAGCGTGTTAACTCAGCGGTTTCTTTGGCAAAGTCAGTATCACGGATCCGCGCTCTTGCACCTGATACGTTTTCAGAGATATTGGTCAGGTTACGAATCGTGGCCTGGAAGCGGTTTTGAATCGCACCTAAGTCCGCACGAGTTCCGTCGATAATACCAATAGCGCTGTCGATCAACGCTAGCGCCGCTGAAGCACCTGAAACAGATGAAATGCTTAAATCACTTAATCCCAAACCTGAAGTGCCAAAACCTGCTGCTCTTGACAAGTTCACAGAGATATTCTGATCAGCGTTAGCGCCTACTAAGAATTTTGCTGAATAATTGCCATCTAACAAGTTTTGAGTACCAAATTGCGTAGTAGTTGCAATACGGCTCATCTCAACTTTTAATGCAGAAACTTCTTTCTGTAAGGCAATCCGATCATCATCACTATTAATACCGTTTTGTGATTGGATAGCCAGTACACGGATCCGTTGCAATGAGTTGGTAATTTCTTCCATTGCACCTTCTGCAACCTGAGCAACAGAGATACCGTCATTCGCGTTACGCGCAGCCTGATCTAAGCCGTTAATTTGACTAGTTAAACGGTTTGAGATCTGCAGACCAGCAGCATCATCAGATGCACTATTAATCCGGAAACCAGATGATAAGCGTTTAAACGCAGTATCCAAAGAGTTACCAGAGTTTACTAACTGCCGCTGCGCGTTTAGCGACGAAGTATTAGTATTTACAAATAAAGCCATGAGTCACTCCTTAGTTTTTAACTGACATTAAGCTGTTAAAAACTCATTAAGAAATAGCATTGTTTAGTTTAATAGGCCAAGCTGCAACTTGGCTTATTTAAGTTATCGGCAGGTTTAAGTAGGACTTTAGGCTTTTTTTTAATTTTTATAAAAAAACCAGCTGTTTTTTAAAACAACTGGTTTTTTATAAATCAAGAGCGTTATAAGTGAGCCACCTTTTACGCATAGGAAACTGATAAACTCTTGAGACACATCACTAAACTGCAATTTAATTTTGTGCCAACCTAACTACTGTAAAAATTGTAATGCCGCTTGCGGTCTTTGGTTCGCTTGGGCTAACACACTGGTACTACTTTGCTGCAAAATTTGATTTCTGGTTAACTCTGATGTCTCTTTAGCAAAATCAGCATCTCGAATTCGACTGCGGGAGGCTGAAACGTTCTCTGTTATGTTACTCAGGTTTTTCATTCTTGAATTGACTGCATTTTGTGTTGCACCAAGCTCGGCACGTTGGGCATCGGCAACATCAATGGCGTTATCAACGACATCAAGAATACTGCCCAGATCATCCGTTTCAAGATTCAGTCCTTGTAAACCTAACCCCGTCACATCAGTGTTAAATCGTCGCTCAAGCTTTATCTCAATGTTCTGACCAGAATTTGCCCCCACTAAAAATTTTTTAGTGCCAGCACTACCATCTAATAAGGACGAATTGCCAAAGGTGGTGTTATTAGCAATTCCATCAATCACATTAAGCCCTTGCTCAAACCCTTGCTGTAATGCCTGAAGCTGATCTGACGAATTTATACCATTGCCCGCCTGTAGTGTTAATACCCGTATTCGCTGCAGCGTATTAACAATTTCTTCTATCGCTCCCTCAGTCACTTGCGCCAGAGAAATAGCATCATTTGCATTCCGCGTTGCTTGCGTGAGCCCATCAATCTGGCTGGTGAGACTCGAACTTATCACCAAACCAGCTGCATCATCAGCAGCACGGTTTACTCTTAGGCCTGACGACAATCGTTCAAATGCTGTTGTCAGGCCAGTGTTGCTATTACTTAACATTCTCTGGGTGGTTAGGGACGATACATTGGTATTAACCGTTAATGCCATCTCTTTTCCCTATTTAAAAACAAGTCATTGCCTGCCTTGTTGCTTAACTACCCCATAAATTTTATAAACTCTTACTGCAGTAAACTCAGTGCAGCTTGTGGCCGCTGATTCGCCTGAGCTAATACTGTAGAACTGGTTTGCTGCAATATCTGAGTACGGGTTAATTCTGCCGTTTCTTTGGCAAAATCCGTATCACGAATACGCGCCCGAGCCCCTGATACGTTCTCAGAAATATTGGTTAAGTTACGAATCGTGGCTTGGAAGCGGTTTTGTATTGCACCTAAATCCGCTCTGGTGCCATCAATAATACCAATGGCGCTATCGATAAAGGCTAAGGCGGCGGAGGCACCTGACACGGTTGATACGCTTAAATCGGTTAAGCCTAAACCCGAGGTACCAAAGCCGCCAGCACGTGATAAATTCACGCTGATATTTTGATCCGCATTGGCGCCCACCAGGAATTTTGCTGAGAAACCACCGGTTAGTATGTCAGTTTTACCAAACTGGGTTGTAGTTGCAATCCGGCTCATTTCCAGTTTTAACGCTGACACTTCTTTTTGCAGCGCAATGCGATCATCTTCGCTATTGATACCATTTTGCGATTGAATCGCTAATACGCGGATACGTTGCAGTGAGTTAGTGATCTCTTCCATTGCACCTTCTGCAACCTGAGCCAGCGAAATACCGTCGTTCGCGTTACGCGCTGCCTGGTCTAAACCATTAATTTGGCTGGTTAAGCGGCTGGAAATTTGCAGACCAGCGGCATCGTCAGCTGCACTGTTAATCCGAAAGCCTGAAGATAAACGTTTAAAAGCGGTGTCCAGCGCGTTGCCAGAATTCACCATTTGACGTTGCGCATTTAAAGACGATACGTTGGTGTTTACAAATAAAGCCATGATGTATTCCTCAAGATTATGTCTCTACAATTTGGCGTTTATCATTTCTCGCCGCTTGTATAAATTTATCGACCTCCCGACAAAAAACTTTAGAGGAAAAAAAACTCTTTAAAAAACAATGAAAAAGCCCCCATAAAGGGGGCTTTTTTTTAGGCGTAAATTTAGCCTTGTAGTAAGCTCAGTGCAGCTTGCGGCCGCTGGTTAGCCTGAGCTAATACTGTAGAACTGGTTTGCTGCAATATCTGAGTACGGGTTAATTCTGCCGTTTCTTTGGCAAAATCCGTATCACGAATACGCGCTCGGGCACCTGATACGTTCTCAGAAATATTGGTTAAGTTACGAATCGTGGCTTGGAAGCGGTTTTGTACCGCACCTAAATCCGCTCTGGTACCATCAATAATGCCAATGGCGCTATCGATAAAGGCTAAGGCGGCGGAGGCACCTGACACGGTTGACACGCTTAAATCGGCTAAGCCTAAACCCGAGGTACCAAAACCACCGGCACGTGATAAATTCACGCTGATATTTTGATCCGCATTGGCGCCCACCAGGAATTTTGCTGAGAAACCACCGGTTAATAAATCTGTTTTACCAAACTGGGTTGTGGTCGCAATCCGGCTCATTTCCAGTTTTAACGCTGACACCTCTTTTTGTAGCGCAATACGATCATCTTCGCTATTGATACCATTTTGCGATTGAATCGCCAGCACGCGGATGCGCTGTAAAGAGTTAGTAATCTCTTCCATTGCACCTTCCGCAACCTGCGCTAGAGAAATGCCGTCATTGGCGTTACGCGCTGCTTGGTCTAAACCATTAATTTGACTGGTTAAGCGGTTAGAAATCTGTAAACCTGCAGCATCATCAGCTGCACTGTTAATCCGAAAGCCTGAAGATAAACGTTTAAAAGCGGTGTCCAGCGCGTTGCCAGAATTCACCATTTGACGTTGCGCATTTAAAGACGATACGTTGGTGTTTACAAATAAAGCCATGATGTATTCCTCGCAATTTATCTGGTCGTTTCAAGCATTTGTTAGTGTGCTTGCCGTGATAATTAGTTATCGGAAACGCTGAGAAAAACTTGAGGGATTTTTTAAATTTTAAAAAATTAAAGAATATAAAAAGATAAAGCCGTTAAAATCATAAAAATAAAAAACTATAAAATCAAAAGCTTACACTTTATCAAAATGTTCTACCGGATAAAATCAAATAGCGTTGTCGCAGCAATTTTTGAAAAAACCGTCGAAGCAGCTTGCAATGCAACCTCCTGTTTTTTGATTTCAGTCAAGGCTGCTGCAAAGTCGACTTCAGCAATATCTGCTTTATAGCCTTTATTATTAATAACTAAATCAGCGTTACTATCAAACACACTGTCTAACACATTAATTCGGCCACCAATATTAGCCATGGTGTTATCTACATTACGAGCACTATTATCTGTTTGCACCAGAACATCAGAGATCGACTCTAAGAAATCATCACCAGTTAATGCTGGGTTTTGTAGTGCACTAATAAAATCTTGTAAAGTATCTAGAATATTTTTTTTATCTGGGGTTTGCAGTTCAAAATCGATCTGACCAGGCACCGCGGCAGGGCCTGCTAGTGATAAAGATAAACCATTAAAGTTAATGGCGGCCCCTGGCGTGTAGATCCCCGTAATAGGAGGAACCGTAGGAGCACCATTGTTAAGCACTTGAAACGTATTAGTCGCATCGATAGCAACGCTATAAGCATTATTTGCAGGCACTTGGCTATCATAATTCGCGCGGAAAAATTGATCAAAGCGCGCCTGATCTGCAACTCTCAAAGACACTGAAGTGGGGCTACCTGCAGCAACAGTAGGGGGCGTAGTTTTAAAGCGTGTAAAAGTATCATCAAAAATACGTTTACCACTATCTCTGCCAGATAAACTTATTGATGGTGATATTTGCAAAGCGCGAGAACCATCATCGCCCTTAAACAGAAAGCGTCCTGAAGTTTGATCAAATTCATACGCCGGAGATTGATCCTGAAAGCCCGCAAAAATATAACCACCATCAGAGTCGCGTGTATTCATTAAATCGAAAAACTCAATTTGGATATTTTTTAGCTCAAGGGCAACGGCTTGTCGCTCCGCTTCTGTATAGGTACCATTTCCTGATGCTATAGCAAGCTGCGAAATACGATCAAAATTAGTACGCATATTACTAAGAATAGTTTCTTCAAGTGCTAAACCATTTCGAAGTAACACGCTATTTTTTTGAAATTGCTCAACTTGCGATAAGTTTTGGTCTAAGCCAAGTACCTTAGCAGAGGCGGCAGGATCATCAGCCGGTGTTAAAATTCGCGTTTGTTTTGTAAGCTGATTTTCAGCAATAGACATTTTCTTTTGAGTGTTAAGGATACCATTAAGACTTTGCCCAAACTGCATATTGAAGGTTAAACGCATAATATCACCTCAGCGACTGAAAAAGAGTGTCAAATATGGATTGCGACGTTGACAGAATTCGTGCCGCTGCGGCATAGGTTTGTTGAAACCTAACCAAATTTGCCGCTTCCTCGTCTAAGCTGACACCAGATAGTGACTCATACCAGTTTGTGGTTTGCTCTAGTATAGCCGTATTAGCTTCTTCGCTAGTTCTGGCTTGCCTTGTACGCTCACCAATATTCCCCACCGTTGTAGCATAAGACTGATTAAAACTAAAATCATTTACCCCATTATCCACAATTACGACGTTACGACGAGTCGTATTATCAGTCTGTAGTTTTACCAGCGCTAAGCCGTTGCGGTTATCACTAAAACCATTATCATTCCGTTCAATAGTAAAGCTATCTCCAACCCTAGGCACACCGCTTATGTTGAAATCAAAGCCAAGTGTTTCATCTAAGCCAGCTTCTGCTAATACGGATTTATAATTATTGTTAGTAAAATTAGCCGTACCTAACAGCGAATTGGAAGCATCCCTTACTTCAAAAGTATCAGAGCCCGTAAATAACACTGTTAAAGGGGCATTACCTAGAAAGGGCGCTACTGTCGCAGTATTTGTGACGACAATGTCTTCAATTCGACCATTTCCAAGATTGGCATTATTAAAATCGCCACGAATCGGATTAGCTAAAGCGACATCTTCTCCACGATTAGTCGCTAACTCAATATCTCTAGCCGCTTGCTGTAAGGGCTTTAACATAAAACGATCACCGACGTTAGCTCCGGGGCTAATGGTTATCTCTAACCCGTACAGATCCAGATTATTTGGATCTGTTGGAATCATACTGTCTGAATTTAACACTACCTGCGAAGTAAAATCTAAACTATCTATTATCTTAGCTGAGCCTGAAATAACTTCCCCCTTACTATTAAGCGCTTCCACTGTTACCTGATTCGCACCAGTAATAGTCACTAAAAAGTCATTAGGGGGAAGCTGCTTGCCTTTACCAGGCTCTAAAGCAACACTGATCGCTGCGGTACCAGTATTTTCTCGAAAATTTAAACCATTAAACACAGGTAAACGAAACAGCTCAGTCCCTAAGTTACCGTCTAAGGTCAAACCCAGCTTATTTTGCCGATTTAAGGCATCTGTCAGAGACAACGCCAACTGGCCCAGTTGAATTTGTGTGGGATCTAAGATTTCTTCCCGAAACGCTACCAAAGCCCCTAACTTACCACCAATACTTTTTGAGTTAACATCACGCAAAACATTGGAGTTCGAATTTAGCTGCAATTGTAATTCTTTTCGAGTGGGATCAGGGTTACCTTGTAAGGATAACAACCGAAAGTCGCCCTGTTCCACCACTAAAGATTGGCCATCATTCATAAACACCAGTTTTTCACCGTTGGCCGCATCCAGCACATTGATTTCCATCATTTCAGATAGCTTCAAAATAGCCAAATCACGTTTATCAAGCAAATCAAGCGGAATTGGTCGGGTTGCGCCTTTGCCATAAGCCGCAATATCTTTGTTATAAATGGCAATTTGCTTAATCATGTCATTCGCTTCGTTAACATAAATATCAAATTGATCATTTATAAATGACTCTTGGTCTTTTAGCAGATTTGACATGCCTTCAAAGCGGTTTAGCAGTGATTGTGCGCTTCCTATAACTAACTGTCGATTTGACGGCTGTACTGGATCATTATTAGCAGTTTGCAACTGCGTAAACAGATCATTCATCCCTGTAGCTATACTATTTGCTGGATTTGAAAATAGTGCATCAACTCGATTAGCTTCAGAAACAAACTGTTGCGAGAAAGCAAAGTTGGATGTGTCTCGCCGCAGCTGTTTCAGCGTGAAATCATTAACCAACCGCTCAGTTGTGCCGCGTCCCACCCCAAAACCAAGAGGATCAGAGATAAATTCAGTCCGTTGCCGAACATAGCCCTCAGTATTAATGTTCGCAATGTTATTACTGGTTGTACCAAGCAAAATGCTATTCGCTCTTATTGCAGAGGTGCCAATTTTTAGTAAATTATCAGACATTGCTTACTCCGGGGCAACTTACTTGCCTATTCACTTTGTTCATCGGCTGCAAGGGTAAAATCTTGAGCCCGGTTTAATTCTTGGCGCACTTTTTCAAAGGCTGAGCTGTTAAATACCGACATAATTTTTTGTGCATAATTTGGATCGGTTGCATACCCAGCCGCTTGTAACTCACTAAAATAGGCAGCGGGCTCATGTGCTACCGCAACGGCTTGCTGATAGCGCACACTGTTACTAATAAACTGAGTATAGTCCTGGAGACTATGCTCTGGTGAATCGTACGCACGAAACTTAGCCTGCTCTTTACGCGCCACGCCCTGACGATACTCTAAGGTATCCACCACAGCGGTATTTCCCTGCCAATTGCGGCTGGCTTTAATACCAAATAAGTTAAAACTATTGTCACCGCCAGCAGTTTTAATCATGCGCTTACCCCAGCCCGTTTCTAGCGCGGCCTGCGCAATCAATGCCAAAGGATCTAAGCCTAAGGTGCTAGCAGCTTGTTTGGCGGCAGGTAGTAAACTACGAATAAACTCCACGGGTGAATCAACACGAAATTCTGGGCTGCTGGTTTCTTTTGTTCTCGTTGTAGCATCCATCTTAGTTTGCGCCATTTCAACCGCTTTAGCGGCTTCTGCCCGTTCACGCTGTTGTTGTAACTTTTCTATTATGGGACTGAGTTGTGATAACTCTCGCCGTCCTGGTTGTATCACATCTGCTTGGACTAACTGGTGCATCGCTTGCGCTTTTAGCAAAGCAAAATCCTGTTCTTGATTGGCGTGCTGTGTTTCAGGCATCTCCAATGCTCTAACATTAAGCGCCCCAGGTAGCTGTAATAACTCCGTTTGCTTACGCTGCTTAGCTATTGCCTGTGGGTCAAGTTGTTGTACCAATAAATCAGCCAAACCTAACGAGCCTTTTTGCGCTAAATCAGAGGCCATCTGGCTATCATGCATATCGCGGTAAAACTCGGTAGTTTGGCTGTTCATCATGCCTTCGGCTTCAAAGGCAGCATTGGCTTGGCGCATACTTTTCAATAACATATTGAAAAATATTGCTTCAAACTGCTCAGCGGCTTGTCGTAACCCGACTTTTTCATCATTACGACCAGCTGCTCTTATCTGTTGTAAGCTGTTTAAATCATGATAAGAGTGCTGTAATTTGCCACTGTTCATCTTAGATCACCACAAGTTCGCCGTGAATCGCACCCGCTTCTTTTAGCGCTTCCAAGATTGCCATTAAATCACCGGGTGCCGCGCCAACGGCATTAACGGTTCTCACCAGTTCATCTAACGTGACGCCTGGGTCAAATTTAAACATTCTGGAGTTTTCAGGATTAACATTGATAATGCTGTCTTCAACTACCACTGTTTCACCATCGGCTAACGGGTTAGGCTGTACCACACGCGGGTTTTCTTCAATACTTACTGTTAAACCACCATGGCTAACAGCAGCTGGAAAGAGCCGAACATCTTTACCAATCACGATGGTACCAGTACGAGAGTTGATAATGATCTTCGCCGACTGATCCGCGGGTTGAAAGGTCAAGTTCTCTAGCACGGATAAATAAGCAACACGTTGACTGACATCACGTGGTGCTCTGACTTGGATAGACGAAGCATCTAAAGAATGAGCGGTTTCTGGCCCCATAAAACCATTAATCGCTTCAGCAAGGCGTTTTGCCGTAGTAAAATCCGGTCGCTTTAAGTTAAAGGTAATAAAATCACCTTGTGCAAAGGGAGACTCCACTTCTCGCTCGACAACGGCACCGTTCGGAATACGCCCTACCGTAGGGGTATTAACCAGAATACGGGAACCATCTAGACCTTCAGCACCTAAACCACTAACAATTAAACTGCCCTGAGCAACCGCATACACGTTACCATCTAAGCCAGTTAAAAAAGTCTGTAATAACGTACCGCCGCGTAAGCTTTTCGCACTGCCAACGGAAGACACCGTAATATCAATAGTCTGACCGGGTTTAGCAAAGGCAGGTAATTCGGCATGGATAGCCACCGCTGCCACATTTTTTATCTGAGTGCGAGCACCAGCAGGCAAGTTAATTCCAAAACTTGCGAGCATAGTCCGAAAGCTTTGCTCGGTAAAAGGACTCTGCTCGCCGGTACCCGGTAAACCTACTACTAAACCATAGCCAATTAATTGGTTACTGCGCACACCTTGAATATCTGCAACATCTTTTATCCTGGCCGCGCTAACCGGTAAGCTAAGTGCTAATAACCCTAGCAGCGTAAATTTAAGCAGATTACGCATAGTGAACTCCTAAAATGGCCACAGCGGACCATTGAAAAACTGAGTTAACCAACCAGGTGCTTGACCACCATGGTGAGAGCCAGTACCACTGTATTCAATTCTTGCATTAGCAATCTTGGTAGACTCCACCGTATTATTGACATCGACATCTTGCGGCCGAATCACGCCTGTAAGGCGGATATATTCTTTACCGGTATTTAACGTGAGCCACTTTTCACCACGGATCACCAAGTTACCATTGGCCATGACCTGCAGCACATTGACAGAAATATCTCCAACCAGACTGTTGCTTTGGTTCGCTTTTGCATCACCTTTAAAATCTTGGCTACTACTAGAACCAAGCTGTAACACATTGCCACCAATTGAGGCACTGCGACCACCAATATTCAACGGATCAAAAGCCGTATTACTGTCTTTTTTCGACTCGGTTTTCGCATTTTTTGATGCTTGCGTTTTCTCACGTAGTACCACGGTAATAATATCGCCCTCATGTCGAGCTTTATTATCCGAGTACAAACTATTGGAATGACTTTGCGTAAAGAGCGATCCGTTTCGCACCACAGGCCTTGGCGCAGGCTCCGGTGGCAAGGGGGCGAAATAAGGATCATCGGGTCTAGCCTCTGTTGTTGAGGCACAGCCCGTCAGTACACTAGCAATCAAACCAAGCAAAACGACTATTAGCAGATTACGCATATTAGCTACCTACCTTATAACTGCTGAATCACAAAACCAAGCATTTGATCAACCGTGGAAATTACTTTAGAGTTCATTTCATACACGCGCTGACTTTCAATTAAGCTGACTAATTCCTCGGTTACATTTACGTTAGATGTCTCTAAGGCGCCTTGCACGATAATACCGAGCCCCTCTAAACCAGGGATCCCCTGTACAGGCTCGCCGCTGGCAGGAGTTTGACTAAATAAATTTTGCCCTATAGGCTCTAAGCCTGCAGGATTAATAAAATTCGTGACGGTAAGCTGCCCTAGAACCGCACTTTCTACCTGCCCCGCTAAACGCACTGAAACTTCGCCATCCTGTGAAATAACAATGCCAGTGGCATCGGGCGGAACGACTATATTGGGCTGTACTTGGTAGCCCGCGCCTGAAGTGACCACGTTACCTTCACCATCCACAGTAAACTGGCCATTTCGGGTATAGGAAATGGTACCATCCGGCATTAACACTTCAAAAAAGCCATGGCCTTGAATCATGATATCAAGGCTGTTCTCGGTGGCGATTAAATTGCCCTGCGTAAAGCTTTTTTGAGTAGCTACCACTTTCGTACCAGCACCAATCATTAAGCCATTTGGGAGCTCAGAGTTTTGCGAAGAGCGCCCACCCGGTTGGTTAATGTTTTGGTAGAGTAAGTCTTCAAATACGGCTCGGCTCTTCTTAAAACCAACAGTACTGGCATTTGCCAAGTTGTTAGAGATAACCGAGATATCACGCTGCTTGGCGTCTAATCCCGTTTTACTTATCCACAATGCTGGATGCATTTCTACCTCCTGGGCTAACGCCCTGTTAATCTGCTTATAAGCCTGTTTAACTTATCTGCGAAAAATGATGTCAATAAATTCATCAAGCAAAACTTATCCCATAATGCGCAACAACTGATTTTGTTGCTGATCCATTCTTTCAGCTTGTTTCATCATTTTTACCTGCAACTCAAATTGCCGCTGTAAGCTAATCATCGTAGTCATTTCGCCCACTGCATTGACATTACTGCCTTCATAAGCGCCATTCAGTAACGACACCTCCGCACTGGCTTCAGCAGGTTGCCCATCTTTGCGACGAAATAAACCATCATTACCTTTCACCAAATCGACAAATGCGGGCTTAACTAATTTAATACGCCCCACCTCTTCTAGCACATTGGCTGGCGCACCTTGAGCTCGGGCACTGATGGTGCCATCAATGCCAATTTCCATTTTTGCCAAAGGTACAGGCAATTGTACTGGGCCAGCATCGCCCATCACCGCTAACCCATTCGCCGTGGTTAAAATGCCCTCAGGAGTAAGTTGTAGATTACCGGCCCGGGTATAAGCTTCATTGCCATTTTTATCTTGAACGGCAAACCAGCCGTCTCCTTGAATGGCAATATCTAACTCGCGCTCGGTAATGATCATGGCGCCGCTGTCAAAGTTTTGACCAGGGCTCTCCGTCATTGAGAAGACCCGTGTTGGTAAGCCGTCACCGAAGGCTTGCATACTGCGAGCTTGTTCAAAATCGGCTTTAAAACCCACCGTACCGGTGTTGGCCAGATTATTAGCGCGAACGCTGATGCCATTCATATTTTCTTTAGCACCGCTCATCGCGATATATAACAGACGATCCATCACTCACCTCATCGGAATAGCGAATTAAACTTAGTTATTAAGTAAGCAATAACAGTGCCAACGTGAATTTATAGTTTGAATGTTTAAATTATGCGAAGTGAGGCAAGGTAAAATGAAAAAACCACCCGCAGGTGGTTTTTGAAGTAATAAGAAATTATCGGATCTGTAAGATCGTTTGTTGTAGCGAACTATTTACTTCCAACGCACGCGAGTTGGCTTGGAAGTTACGTTGTGCACTGATCAGATCAACCAGCTCCGTTGTTAAATTGACGTTAGATTGCTCTAATGCTGAAGAGTTAATAGCGCCAAAAGTGCCGGTATTTCCTTGACCAGAAATGGGTTCACCAGAGGTAATCGATTGCTTCCAAGAGGTATTACCGACTTGTTTAAGGCCTTGGGAGTTTGCAAATCGTACCATGGTTACCTGCGCTAAATAAGCCGAATCACCATTGCTGTAACTGGCTAATACTTTACCAAAGGCATCGATATCTACTCCAGTTAGGTTACCAACAGTGGCACCATCCTGACTTAGATTGCTGACATCAAAAGCTGAAGCAAATTGCGTAGGCAATCGCACACCAGAAGCATCGCGGAAGTTAATTACCAAATCTCTAGGAAATTGCGCGCCATTAGTGAGATATTCCCCAGCAACATCATTGAGAACGTTGTTAGGCAAGGTGACTCTTGGTACATTGCCCGATAATAGCGGTGCTGATGGCGGATCGGTAGGTAAAATAAAATTACCATTGGCATCGAAAAAGATCGAATTACCTTGGAATACTACGTTTGCACCGGGAGCAGGATTAGCTTGTGCATTCGAATCTCTACCTACTTCGTTAAACATCACAAATGTTTGCCATTCATTCCAAGTTTCGTTCGGATCAGCAGGGTTGGCTTTCTCTATTTTTCGAAAATAGGTCGTGACAATATGCGCTTCACCTAAACTGTCATAGACCGTAACTGAGGTAGAATGCGTATAAGTTGAACGATCGCCTGGCCGGAATAAATCGGGATCACGATCTTGCGCTACGCTACGAGAATCGACATTCATCGACAGGAAGATTTGACTGGTAGCCCTTGGTGCGCCAGCCGAGGTGGGAATAGAAATCGGCTGAGTGGTACTTAAACTGACTGATTGATTTTCACCCGTGACAGGATCAACAGCAAAGCCTTGTAAAAAGTTACCATTGTTATCAACAATAAAATTATCTTTATCAAGTTTAAAAGCGCCGCCGCGGGTATAGGTCATATCTTGGGAAAACCTATTGGGGGTCAGTGCAAAAAAACCTTCACCGGTAATGGCTAAATCCAGCGAGTTATTGGTAAATTGTAAAGATCCTTGGCTAAATTGCTGTGCAACCAAAGATGTAGTAACACCATCACCGACCTTTGTTCGGCCTGAAGCAAAAATGGAGGTTGCATAAACATCGGCAAATTCAGCTCGTGATTCCTTAAAACCAGTAGTATTAACGTTAGCAATGTTGTTTGCCGTTACATCTAAATCTTTTTGTGCTGCGGCAATGCCGCTTAACGCTATATTAAAACTCATAACTCACCTCACTTACTTAAGTGTAAGAAACCTCTAAAACATCACCTAGTTTAACAGCACCTAAGCCTAGTAAATTCAATAGGATGCCTTGACCATTGCTGTTCATGCTGACACTACCTACCGGCGTATAAACATTCGCAGGTAAACTGGCCGTGGTTCCATCGTTGTAACTTGCTTCAACTTTTAATTTATAGGTGCCTGCGCGTACTCGTTCCGCTAATTGGCCGTCTACGCTATCTACACTACTTTCGCCAGAAGGAAGATAGCTGCCATCCCATATAAAGGTATTACGGCCCATACTGGGGTTTTGCATACTAAAACTTTGAATGAGCTCACCTTTTTCGTTCTCTATCATCACTCGGAGCGAGCTGGCCGGTTTTTCCAGTTCAATAGTGCCGCGAGCCAATGAATCACCCGTAAAAACAATTTGATCTGACTTCGTCAATACCGAGCGTCCGACCAATGAGGATGCCTGTAATGCTTGATTGGAAGTCATGCTTTGCGCCAAACTTGAAAAGTTTTCATTTAACTTGCCAATGCCATCTGCAGTTGTGAAGTTAGTCATCTGAGCAATCATTTGATCATTATCAACAGGTTTGGTGGGATCTTGATAAGCCAGTTGCTGCGTCAGCAGCGCAAAGAAATCAGACTGTGTTAAGGCGCCATTATTTTTATCTGCGACTTTATTAGTCGTATCCCAATACATGCCATCTAACGCAGGGTTTTTATTAATCGTTGTCATAATTCAGCCCTTATTATCCCTGACCCATACGCAGGGTTCGCATCAACATCTGTTTCGCGGCATCCGCTGTTTGCACATTGGTTTCATAAGCACGTGAAGCTGAAATCATATTCGCCATTTCTTCCATAATGTTCACATTGGGTTTATAAACATAACCATTTTCATCGGCCAAAGGATGATTTGGGGCATATTCCACATTAGGTGGCGCATCTGATTCCACAATACCGAGTACCGTTACACCACGACCGGCATCTTGTTGCCGCTTCGCTTCCGATAACTCTGCCGCGAATACCGGATGTCGACCACGATACACTTGATCTATACTGCTGCTAACTGAATTCGCATTAGCAATATTACTGGCTGTCGTGTTCATGCGAACAGATTGCGCCGTCATGCCAGACCCGGCAATATCAAAAACTTTAAATAAGCTCATAATTATTGTCCTGTACCTTTTAAGGCTTTTTGCAAACCACTGATCCGACTATTTAAAAACTGTAAACTGGTCTGGTACTCAATCGCGTTTTGCATCATGGCATTACGCTCTCGATGCATATCTACGCTATTGCCATCGCCGGTATCCGGCTGGTCTGGGTTGCGATATTTCATTTCTTGGCGCACGGCGGTAGAAATAGCAAAATGCCCATTATGCGTTCTGCTAATCGGCTGGGATTGTTTAGATTGGGCGTTAGTTAAGGCTTGTTGAAAATCAAGATCTTTCGCTTTATAGCCTGGAGTATCAGCGTTTGCGATATTTTCTGATAACACTTGGGCGCGGCGATCGCGAACCAGCAACGCCTGTTGGTGTAAGCCAAATGCTTTATCAAAACTGATTGCCATTTTTTTGCCACCTTATGTTGAACTTTCAACCTAAGAATGCAAAGAGCAGGCCAATTTTTAATAACTAGATTTTTTTACGATAAATGATGCCAGGGTTACAACGCAGCATTTCAAAATCTTCATTCAGACTCGACAATGATTCTGATGCGCCTAAA
The DNA here is from genome assembly GCF_049390205.1 of Alishewanella sp. d11. Lineage (GTDB taxonomy): Bacteria > Pseudomonadota > Gammaproteobacteria > Enterobacterales > Alteromonadaceae > Alishewanella. Next base: position 486,692 of record NZ_CP186547.1, read on the forward strand.
ATCAGATAACCTCGACTGTTTAAAGACTGGGCAAATTGACGGATAATTTTGGCTTTTACCTCGGGTGAAAAATATATCAACACGTTACGGCAAAAAATAATATCAAACTTGCCGAGTAAGGTATAACTGTCTAACAAGTTCAAATGGCGAAAACTGACCTTTTTGCGGACGGGTTCTTTTACGCGCATCATCCCTTTACCGCTATCTTCAAAAAAACGCGCTCGCCGCTCTGGCGATAACCCTCGGGCTAAGGCTAAACCATCATACTCAGCTCGTTGACAGTGTTCTAACATCGTATTAGAGATATCAGTACCTAACACACTCACGCCACCAGCAAAAGAAGATGGCCGCCCTTGTTGGTACTCCATTACCGTCATAGAAATAGAATAAGGCTCTTGACCTGAGGAGCTGGCAGCTGACCAAATTTTGACACTGCGGCAAGTTTTTTCCAACTCTGGCAATAATTGGTTCTTCAATAACTCATAAGGATAGGTATCTCGAAACCATAAGGTTTCATTAGTCGTCATCGCATCTATCACTGCAGAGCGTAACTGCCGCTCAAAAGGACTCATCGTTTTATTAACTAATTCAGACAGTGTTGCTATGCCAAAACGCTGCATCAGAGGAGCTAAACGGCTTTTAACTAAATACTGCTTATTATCGCCAAGTACAATACCGCATTGTTGCTCCAAGAAGTCTCGGAACTGCTTGTACTCAGACTCCTGTAATTGCTTACTCTCCACGAAATATCCTTAGCAATTAATCAACATGTAACCATTTTTGCACAGACTGCGCTAACTCATCTGGATTGAATTTAGCAATAAAATCTTCAGCACCCACTTTCTGTACCATTTGCTGGTTGAATACCCCACTTAACGAAGTATGCAGAATAACGTGTAATCTTTTTAATTTAGGATCTGCTTTAACTTCAGCGGTTAAGGTGTAGCCATCCATATCTGGCATTTCAATATCAGAAATGAGTAGCCCAACCTTTTCGGTGATTGACTCTTTGCATTCTTTTGCAAGTTGTTGCAAATAGACTAAGGCTTCTCGGCCGTTATTAACTAAATGCATTTGCACGCCTAAGGGTTCAAGCGAACGCTTAACCTGATTCCTGGCAACCGCGGAATCATCTGCAATCAGAATGATGCGACCACCTAAATCAGCCGTGATACTCTTAGTGACTGCGGAATCATGAATCATTGTTGGCGAAGGAGAAATTTCTTCTAAAATTTTCTCTACATCGAGAATTTCTACCAGCTCTTTATCTATTTCTGTGACGGCCGTTAAATAACTTTGCTTACCACTGGTGCCTTTTGGCGGTGGCATAATGGCTTCCCAATTCATATTGATAATGCGTTCAACGGAGCTGACCAAGAAACCTTGAATAGAACGATTGTATTCAGCAATGATAATAAAAGCGGTTGTTAAATCGGCAATAGGCTTACCGCCTGTTGCAAGGCTTAAATCAATCACAGAAATAGTTTGCCCACGGATATGGGCGATACCACGAACAAATTTATTACGTTTTGGCATAGAAGTAAGACGTGGACATTGTAGAACTTCTCTTACTTTGAAAACGTTTATACCGTAGCGCTGCCGTCCGGCGAGTTTAAAAAGCAGTAACTCGAGCCTATTCTGTCCAACCAATTGTGTTCTTTGATTGACAGAATCCAGAATACTAGACATAAACAGCTCCTTTAAAAACCTTTAGGCGTGGTAATTGCATATCAACCATGCAAGCGTCAGAGAACTGGAGTTTAAGACCTTACAATGCATGTTATAACCCTTTACTATTAAAGCATAGCCAAACCATATGAAAAAGTACGAAAATTTTCTTATATATCTCAGCTTAACTATTTTTTTATGGCTAAGTAACCCCAGTTTTGCCTTGACCGAAACATCCTATCGGTATACGCCAGAACAGCTCACTGCGCTCGCTAGTGCTTGGGCTAAGAATGAATTATTAACCGATAACTCCGAGACAGAGTTAAGTATTACTGCTCTGGATAACAGAATTGGTCAAAAAGAATGTGCCACGCCACTGGTGTTTAGTTTGCCAGCAAACCATAATGCCAGACAAACGACGCTGCAAATTAATTGCTCAGCACCAACGCCGTGGCAGCTTTTTCTTCCCTTGAGAGTCACTGAATGGCTGGAGCTAGTTGTTGCAAAACAAAATATTAATCTTGGTACAGTCATTACTGCCGATATGTTACAAATAGAACGGCGAGAAAGGCGTCTAGTTAGAGGGCAGTTTATCCAAGAACCTGCTACTATTATTGGCAGTAGAAGTAGACGCAGCGTTAGCATTGGACAAATTATCAGCTTACAAGAACTTTGTCTTGTATGCCGTGGTGATGTTGTTACAATACAAATAAGTAACAACGGTTTGTCAGTATCCGCCAGTGGCGTTGCCCAACAAGACGGTTCTTTGGGCGATACGGTTACAGTAAAGAATCAACAATCCGGCCGCAACATACAAACTGAGGTGGTTGGGGTTAATCAGGTTAGGGTAAAATTTTAGCAAATAATGCTAAAGTTTTTTATGTAGCAGCCGTTAACCTAAACATAAGGACTAGGGTTTAGGTGATGAGGTTCTATTATGGCTATAAATATCAATAACCTGCCAAATACCGCGCAGGTAAAGGCAGATAAAGCGGACCAAGCGCTACAGCGCCAGCAAACGGTAACGCAGCAAAATGTCACTAGTCAGGCTTTACAAAAGCAAGACTCAGTTTCAATAACGCCACAAGCGCAGCAGTTTTCTAAACTACAGGAAAAAGCGGCAAATAGCAGCGGTATTGACCAAGAGAAAGTCGACAAGATTAAGCAAGCCATTGCCGATGGTAAATACAAAATCAATGTTGAACTGCTTGCTAAACGTATCATGCAATTCGAAGGCGATTTATTCGAACGTAAATGACCGAAACAGAACAGCAGATCCTAACCTTATTAAAACAACAACAAGCGCAATTGGATGCGCTTTTGTTGTTATTGCGCCAAGAATTAGATGTCTTAGTATCACGCGATTATCTTGCCTTAGACACCCTAACCGGTGAAAAAACCAAGCTGCTCTCTGAGATAAAAAGTACGGATGATCAACTTGCTACTGCAAGCGGTTTACCTGATTGTCAGCAAGAAGCATGGTTTTTGGATTTAGTTAGCGCACTTGATGCACGTTTAGAAGAATGTAAATCACAAACAGCGGTCAATCAGCAAGTGTTAGAACAAAGTCAGTTAACACTAGACAGACTCAAAAATGACATTCTAGCCAGTCGGGGAAAATCGGGTTTAACTTATACTAGCAAAGGAAAACCCGCAATTGAAAATAAAGGCGGCGGCATCAAGGCTTAAGCGGTTTACCTAGAAGAAATAACGTACGCTTCTCACATTCTGCTTTGGTTGTGTATGTTGTAAAGTGGCATATACCTCAGCAAAATCTAACTCTAACTCAGTGACATACATATCTTCCACCGCGTAGGTTTTTACCACTCTTGCACCTCTGATAAGACCTTGTACTGAGGCTTCTAATACATCATTTTGCGCGACCATCGACCTTAGCGTATTGCTACTGTCAATTCTTTGACCATAAACACGCTCAGCAAGCTCGCGGTAGGCTTCAAGCTTGGAAGCACGCATTGCCATTAGCTTGCGTTGGGTATCACTGCTACCCGGCTGAGCAGAAATCGGCGCGGCGCCTAAAGCAGTGATTACCGGAAAAGTCACCGGTGTTTCTTGTTGATATTCAATATGCCGATCAGCTACTTGGCTACAAGCGCTAACCAAAATGCTCAACAGCAGAATCGAGCCTAATTTTCTCATCGCAATCACCTTTTAAATGAATAATCTCGCTTGCTTAATTTGCGCTGATGCCTTGCTGCATCTCTTTAGCATTCACAAAGCAAAAAGTGCGCCATAGCTGTAATAGCCAACATCGTTTTCGGCATAGTAATTGCTTTAAATGGCGTAGATGTCAGCAATACTCAGTCGCTAACACTGAGACAATAGCAGCAGGTAGCTTAACCATGAATGTGTGGCAAAAAACAAGGTTCACTGTAGTAACAGGTTTGATGCTTAGCTTAGCAAATATGCTTGCCAGCCAGCCTCTTTATGCCAATTGGTATGAAGCAACTGGTCAAGCAAGAATTGAGCGCGGCGATGTAAACCATGCAAGACGAGCCGCAATTGAAGATGCGCTGCAACGTGCCACCCTATTTGCAGGAGCCAGACTCGAAAGTCAGCAACAGGTCATTCAAGGCATATTACAGCATCATCAGGTAACCCTAAGCAGTTCAGCAGAACTGAAGCAGGTGCAACTCATCTCCGAAACACATAGCAATCAACAAGTGTTTATTACCTTAAAAGCACACATAGTTCCAACTGCTAGCAGTTGCAATACACGCTATCGCAATACCTTACTGCTTACCGATATCCATTTAGCGGCACGACAAGATGCAATTTATGGCCAGCTTTTTCAACTCGGTGAGCACAGCAGCCGACAGCTAGCAGCGCATTTAAAAGATTTTGCACCTGCACTGCTTCTTAAACAGCAATCTCAACCACTGTTTACTGAGCAGTTAGATCTGGCCGCTGCAGAACAATTCTTTGAACAAGGCCAGCAATTTATTTTATTAGCGAATATTTATGATTTATCTTTAGGCAGCAAAGCCAGTAAATTCTGGCAGAGTAGCGTGCGTGAACGTTTTTTTGCTTTAGAAGTACAACTTTTTGACACCTTCGAACGCAGAATACGTTTTCAACGTGAATACCGCACCAGTAGCCACTGGCCTGATCAAGATAAACACACTCCTTCTAGCCATAGTATGGCATTTTGGCAAATGCCGTATGGTCAGAAAATTGATCAAACCCTAAGAGCTGTGGCACTCGACATTCAACAAGAGACACAGTGCCAGCCCTTGCTGGCAGCAATTCAACAAGTCAAGCAGCAACAAATACATATTCGACTAGGTAACATCCATGGTTTAACGGTTGGCGATCACATCAGCCTTATTCAAGTGCAACGCGATCCGCAGCATGCCAATATCCGGCGGCTGGTAGATAGCCCAATACAGTTGACCATCACCGAAGTTACCGCAGAGGGTGCTTGGGCAGCATCTGCTTCACAACAACTAATCAATCATATTCAGGTCGGTGACATTGTCAGTGTTGTGAATCGCTAAAGCATTTAGGCGAAGAGTTCACATAAATGCTTTATTCTGTTAGACTTCTCGCACCTTTGCCCCATAGTTAAATGGATATAACGGCCCCCTCCTAAGGGGCAGTTACAGGTTCGATTCCTGTTGGGGCAGCCACGGACCAGTTCAAAGACTTCCGCTAAAGCTCGCCAAAGTTCACAAACCCGCTAACATCAAAGCCTACAGGCTGGATACTTGTTCAGTTGGGTTCGGGTTAGTACTACACCAATCTGAGTCTTTAATAACACAGGATGTAACACAACACTTTTGTGTTATCAAGCTGTGTTACCAAAGGGTATAAAATGGCAATAAAAAACTTTAAGCGATAAAGAGTTGAAAACGCCAAGGCCAAAAAAACAGTATTCGCTGTACGATCTTGACGGTTTAAAGTTGATAATTTCAACCGCGGGTAGCAAGATGTGAATCTCCAGCGAACGCAACCAAGGCAAGTCCACACATTCTGAAACGACCAACCGAGCATTGCAACGAATGGGCTATAAAGGCATATTGGTATCGCATGGTTTAAGGGCGCTAACCAGTTCCACGCTAAACGAACAAAGCTTTGATCATGATGTTATAGCGGCTTCATTAGCGCACCATGATAAAAACCAAGTACGGGCAGCATATAACCGAGCAACCTATTTAGATAGTCGGAGTGTGCTAATAGCGTAGTGGAGTAATCATATTGAGGAATTGGCTACTGGTAAAATAGTAAAGGCTGGTAAGCTTGGATTAAAAGCGGTTTAGGGATTAAATATGATTGATGCAGAGTATTTAAAAAAAATTCTTAGTCTTGTTAGTGAAAAGAACTACGACGGAATTGCTAGTGACAAACTTATGGAGCAAGTTTGCAATGCTGATCTTGCAAACATATCTGATGGCGATATGAACAAATTTAAATATCACATGGATGAACTATGGCGTTCAGGTTTGATTATTGATTATTTATCTACAAATGGTGATAACTGGGGTTATCAATTTAATGATGAAGAGATGACTCTGGATTGCAAGCAGCTTTTACTATCACCTGTTGGTGGTCAATTTTATATTGAGCTTTGCACGCCAACTGGTGTTAAAAAGTTTAAAGAAGCACTTATTAAGTTTGGCCCTGTCATTGTAGAACAAGGTATTAGTGCAGCATTTAAAGTTTTTGAGAGCTAAGTTTAAGGAGTTTTTCTAAATGGAGGTTTGGATGCGTGAAAATAAAACGCTTATGCAGCTTTGGCAATTTTGGTTTGCTCTCGTTTTGCCAATATTATTGGGGCTAGGGCTTGGTATCTGGATAGATTATTATAACAACCTAACTTTTGATTTAACTAAGCATGGGTTAAATACTTTTCTAGATTATTTTAAATTACCGTTATCCCTTGCCAGCTTATCTATACCGGCAACGGCCTTGGTTGCAGCAATTCATCGCTCAGAGCAGACATTAGTAACCATACAAGAATCCAAAAGACAAAACACATTTTCTAACGCCTTAAAACATCGAGAAGAATTTATAAAACTACTTAAGGAGATGGAGACAGAGTTAGATATCACGTTTTTTGACAAGTATAAATTTTACAAAACACTTTTCAAAAACAACACCAACAACAATTTTGATAAAACCACTGATATTGACTGGTTTAACTACCAAGTTAAACAACTCACCGAGCTTACTAAACGAGCTTCAAAAGAACTTGATGATAGGCAAATCGAGGGAGTATTTGTTGACTCTTTTAAGTTATCAGATGAACTGAGCTTTAGGGTGAATATGGGTTATATAATCAACAGCCCTGATACCTTTTTTAGCAATATCAAAAACAGAGCTTGGGCAATAGCTTATGAAGAACTCAAACCCTTTAAACACTTACAATTGGCATACAGTGTAATAAATCAACTAATATACTTTTGTGAATACGATTTAGATACGGACCTGCCATTTCCAACCAACGATTACATTGCTACTTGTTTAATGGCGAAAGAAAGAGTTACACACTATGGGCGGCTTAATTAGCAAATGAAAACCTTACAGACCATTGAATGTGCAATAGCAGCGTCACTTTACCTGAGCCGACTGTAATAGAATTAAACTCCCACGCAATTAGCTGATTACACAAACAGCCTGTAAATGTTGGACAAGTTAAGTTCACAGAGTATATATTTGGAAAATTCGTTATTTAAACTCGAGATTTATCATGGAAGATCACTATTTAGCAGCTCTACACCCATCAAATGCTTGGTATCCATTTAACAGCAAGTCCAAGAGCAACGATTTATATCGTCTATCAGCTGAAGTGATCTCAAATGTTGTAGCTTATGCTCGCCAAAACCAGCTTAGCGAGCTGGAACTTAACAACACTCTAGACTACGCAAGAGATACATTTGATGGCTTAGTAAAGAGTTTTAAGCCTTTTACTGAAGTTCAAGATGATCCTAATACCTTCTGGCGGCATCAATTTACTTCAGAAGGAATTTTGTCTGATGCTAAATTTCGGCCATCCCCTACGTTTAACAATTATTTTGATGGATATGTAACAGACTACATTGCAACACCATACCTTCATACACCTGCATTAACAAACCTTCTAATTGATGCTTATCTTTATGAAGATATGGCAAATACCGTTGTTACATTTAGGAAAGCATACGATACTCTTAAAGCTCTAAATCCAAGCCATGAGTTATTTTTACATAATAGCAAACATCCATGGTTAAGATTGGTCTGGTTATTTTTCAAAGGGGTGGCCCCTTATGCGGTGGGATTTTTGGTTTATCTCTACGATGTAACGCTCCTTACTCCATATATGCTATTCGTTCTTTATTGCATTTATTCAGGGCATAAACAGAAGTCTAAAATTTCTGAGGCTTATAATGAAATTTATAAAAATACCATAAAAACATATCGCCGCTATTCATATTATCCCTTAGGCCATAATGCTAATGCGCTCTATATCGACATTTTTCAAAATTGCCCAGATGTGTACTTCCCTAAAAATCTTTATGATTTAATAGAAGTTTTAAAAGCACATCCTTATAAACTCGAAAACATTAAAAACTAGATTTTTAAATGCTTTTAAAAGGCTAATCTTCGTTAGAGTTTTCATCTTTCGGCAGCAATGCATATAGTTCATTCCTGACCAGTAGGGTAATATTGCTGATCCTATCTTGATACTGCCGAACTCTACAGCGCCATGTCTAAATCTTTATGTGTGAACACAAGCAGCTTAGGCGCGAGATTCCGCGCCACTTCGTCTTGCTCACAGCTGGGCAGACCTGTATTAGTTACAGGTGCCGTTTTTAACGCACAATACCTGGGTACAGCGAACTAATCACAAAGTGAGGGATCAGTTGTTGCGAACTAGCTACAACTACCTTAGTGCGGAAGTTAATCACTCTGGCATTAATCATAATGCCTCTTGGTCCAAACACCATAGTACCAGACAACACAAAATCAATTTGTTGTAAGGCATCTAGCTGACTATGATTGCGACTAAAGACAAAATCACCATTAGGCGTAACTTGAATGTCTCGAGTGGTTTTGAAATCTACCACACTGATGCCGAACTGCTGAAACTGATGAATAAAAGCTTCAGCTAATTGATTACCTATGATATTGGTCCGATTTAGCTCGCTATCTAAGTCTACAAAAGAAGCAACTGCAACGCGGGATTCCGTTGGAAAATGGTGAAAAGTCTCGACTAATTGCATGGCCATTTGTGCCACATAATCGTTTAGCTGTTTATTAGACTGTAAGCTGGTTACGTATTGATAAGGCACTGCCCAGCCATGTTGGCGGCTGGCTGAATTCATCGTAGTGGTGGGTAGTGGCGTAATCACCTCTTGTTGCACATGGTCGTGATGATGACGGCGTATTTCAGTCGCACAGTTGCCGCTGCTATCACAACGGGTGTAGGCATCTTCCACGCGATGATGGCTATAACACCCGGTTAATAATGCTACTAAGCCAAGCCATAGCACATTCTTTTTTATCATGGAGGTCTCCTTAAAACTCACATAGCTGTAATCTATGTTAGCTCTATTTCGACCTCATACTGAATTTCTTTAATAATCTTTCAAGGGGCTAACCTTGCTTCAGTTTTAAGCTAGCATCGTTATGCTGTTGCAAAATCGCATTGTACACCGCTGCTGGAACAAAGGTTCTTGCCGCAGAGATCACTCTTTTATTATCAATTTGAATTAACCGCGCATTCAACATGATCCCCGCCTGATGATAAGTCGCAGTGCCCGTAACGACATACTTAATTGGTAACTCGGCCGAGAGCTCATTAAAATCTCGACTTAATACAAAGTCACCTTTTTCAGTCACACGAATATAATCGGTTACTTTAAAATCCAATACGGGTACACCAAATAAATGCAAATCATAAATAATGGCTTCACTTAAATGATTGGTAAATACCGAGCCCTGCTGTAAATCGGTATCAATAAAGGCTAAATCCGTTACGGCAACCATGGCTTGCTCTTCCACCCGATGATGGTTGGCCATAAGCTCATGCACTAAATTTCGAGCATACTGGTCTAGGGTAACCACTGGTGTATGACGATAATGCTGTGTCACCGAAGCGGGAGAAAAGGCTTGTTGGTTATTAATGCGCTCTTCTCTTGCTAGCTCTCCGCGCATGCTGACGGCATTCTCAGGAACAACTTTTGCTGTTTTATTAACGGGCTGCACGCAAGCCGTCAACGCCAGCAATAATATAGAACTGGTGAAATACACTTTCATTGCCGCTCTCCGATTCGATCACTACGGTAAAAATAATTGCCACGGGTGCGCATTTTTTCTGCACTCCAAAGTACATTATCTGGAACATAATCTGTTGCTGCCGCCAGCACCTGCTGATTCACTATATCGATAAGTCTGACGTTCACAATAAAGCCATCTTCCTGCGCACTGTAGGTACCACTGAGTAACAGCCTGGCATGGTGTTGTTGTTTTAGTTCTGTCAGCTGCCGAGATAAGGCTTGCTCATGATCCGCTTGCAGCAATATTTCACGTCTTAACCGAATATCGACTGCGGCGTAACCTCGCTGCACCGCTTCAGTTAACATGCTCTCAGCCAGTTGATTGGCTAACTCAATCTCTTGCGCACTCAATTTAGACAAACTTAATGGCCTTATCGGTAAAAAACTCGTTACAGCTAACTCAGTCTGTTTCGCATGCTGGCTATTTGCTAACTCATTAAACAGCTGATTAGCTAACCGCTCAGTGTAAAACCCCAGCGATTGAGGACTTAATCCTACGGCAGAGACTTGCCGCACTGGCAGGGTAACGGTTTCATCCGGCTCATTAAAATAAGCGCAACCACCTAGCAGTACTAACATCACGCCGGCTAATGGATATCTCATAACCACCTCATTCTGGTTGTTATACTTGTTCTGCAGTAGACGCACCAAGTAACAGGCGCGCCACTTTTCATTTTACGATATAGAGCAGCAAGCAAAAACTACGCCAGAAATAAGGCTGATTTATTGACTACACACTGAAAGGATAATGAATTGCAGGATGGCTTTGATAACCCTCAACCGTAAAGTCGTCCACACTGACCCAGCTTTCAATATCGGCGAGCGTCTTGATTTCTGGATTGATGTGTAATGTAGGTGATGGGTAAGGCTGACGTTGGATCTGCAGTTTCATCAGCTCAAGTTGATTTTCATAAATGTGCGCATTGGCGATTTTATGAAATACCTTGCCGGCTTTGTGCCCCGTTATTTGAGCAACCAATGCGAGCAAGACAAAACACTGCACCTGATTGAAATTCAAGCCCAAAGGCACATCACAACTACGCTGATAAGAAGTAAGGTATAGGGTATCGCCTAACAAACTAAAAGTATGGGTGTGCATGCAAGGCCGCAAACAACCCAATTCAAACTCGCCGGGATTGTAAAATGTCAAAATTTCGCCACGGTCATCAATACCCTTGCTTAAATTCGCCACTAACTTTGCTAATTGATCTAGCTTGCTACCATCAGGTTTCAGCCAACCTCGGCCCTGTACACCATAAACTCGCCCCATATCATCTTCACCTTTACGGTGTGGGTTATTCAGCCAAGCTTGGTTTTCGTTAGCATTGGCATTCCAGGTGTTACAGCCTATGGCACGAAATTGTGCCGCATTGTCATAACCACGCAAGTACCCTAGCAGTTCAGCAATAGCGGCTTTGTAGTAGCTCTTGCGTGTGGTTAACAACGGAAACTCATTGGCGGCGACATCATACTGCAAATCGGCATTAATCACCGTCAAACAGCGGGTACCGGTGCGGGCATTATTCACCCAAACCCCTTCCTCAATAATACGCTGGCAAAGTTGTAGATATTGATTCATTTTGAAACTCCAGCCTGTTTAGCATACGTCGTCTGTTTGGACTGTTTAACCGCAAAAATGACAATGGCTAAACCGACAACGATCATGGGTAAGCACAGCCACTGCCCCATCGTCATACCCAAAGATAACACGCCTAGATGCGCATCCGGTTCACGGAAAAACTCTACAGTAAAACGTGCCACACCATAACCGATCAGAAACACGCCACCGACCACACCTGTCGCAGGCTGCATCCGGCGCACCAGCATGATCACGACAAATAGCAATAGGCCTTCTAACGCAACATGATAAAGCTGTGAAGGATGACGCCCAATATTGCCGCCAGAAGGAAACACCATGGCCCAAGGCACATCCGTTGCTCTACCCCAAAGCTCACCATTGATAAAATTACCTATTCTGCCAGCGGCTAGCCCCAGCGGCACGAGAGGCGCAACAAAGTCGCCTAAAGCAAGGTAGGTTTTATGATATTTATGAGAAAAAACGGCCATAGCAATTAACACCCCTATTAAGCCACCATGGAAAGACATCCCGCCTTCCCAAATGCGAATCATATAAAGTGGGTCTTGTAATACCTGACCAAAATTATAAAACAGGATATAGCCTAAACGCCCGCCCAAGATCACGCCGAGAAAACCATAAAAAAGTAAATCACTCACTTGCTCACTAGTCCAGCCAGAGCCAGGCTTAGCCGCAGCGCGTTGCGCCAGCCAATAAGCTAAACCAAACGCGACCAGATACATCATGCCGTACCAATGAATTTTAATCAGGCCAAGATCGAGCATGACCGGATCAATATTTGGAAAAGGAATGGGCGAACTTGACATAATAATCCTTACTGCATTTACACGCCCTTGGTGGGTCGCGAAGAATACTCATTTAAATGAACTAAGAAACGCGTGACGGTGGTTTTGCAACTTAAGCACGTAATTGAGTTAACAAGTGTTTATGCTCCAAGAAACGCTGCACTTGCAGCCGCACTTGCTTAGGCGAATGACAACAAAGTACTTCTGGTAACAATAATTCTAGATCCGCTAATTCCACCCGCCGTAACAACCATTTTATTCGTGCTAAATTGCTGCTATTCATACTAAAACGACGAAAACCCATTGCTGCAAGTAACAACACGCCCGCCGGCTCCCCTCCAAGTTCACCACAGATACTGATTGGAAACTCTAAGGCTTTTGCTTGCTGTCCCAATTGATTCAAGGCTCTTAATACCGCTGGATGTAACGCATCATAAAGATTGGCCACCCTGGCGTTGTTGCGATCTACCGCCAATAAATATTGGGTCAAATCGTTGGTGCCTACCGAACAAAAATCGACCTTCGCTGCTAATTCTGGCAACAGATATAATACAGACGGCACCTCAATCATCACGCCCACTTTCGGTTTTGCTAACGCAATACCCAGTTCATCACTCACTTCAAAACACGCTTGTTTAATTAAGCGAATGGCTTCATCCACTTCAGCAAGATCAGAGACCATCGGTAACAGAATATGCAGATTTTGATGATGAGTATTAGCCCGAATCATCGCCCTGATCTGCACTAAAAAAATCTCAGGATGATCTAAGGTTAAACGAATACCGCGCCAACCTAAAAACGGATTCTCTTCAATAATACTAAAATAGGGTAAAGCCTTATCGCCCCCAACATCCAGCGTCCGCATAACAACAGGTTTTTCCGGGTAGCTGGCTAATACTTTTTCGTATAACTCAACTTGCTCTTGTTCAGTAGGGAATTGGTTACGAATAATAAAGGGAAACTCGGTACGGTATAAACCGACACCATCGGTAAACTGCGCATTGGCATACTCCAGCTCAACCGCAAGGCCAGAGTTAACCATAAATTTAAAACGCTCACCACATTGCGACTCAGAAGGTAAACCAATCTCTTGTTGATATTGCGCGTTAAGGGCAACATCCTCACGAATTAGACGCTGGTATTCATTACAAATACTTTCAGACGGCGATAATAAAATATGTCCCTGATAACCATCAACAATGACTCGTTGCTCGTGCCAGTGCAATAACGGCAGTTCATTCACGCCCATAACCGCAGGGATGCCTAGCGCTCTGGCCATTATTGCTGCATGAGAATTAACAGAGCCTCGAAGTGAGACCACCGCAACTAACTGCTCTCTTGGTACTTCGGCTAACATTGTTGCGGTGACTTCGTCGGCGACTAACACAACCTTTTCAGGTAACTTGGCTCGACGTTGTTCGGTGTCTAAGAGATTATTTAAAACACGCTGTCCCAAATCACGAATATCCAAACCGCGTTCACGCAGATAAGGATCGTCCATATCATCAAACTGCCTGGCAAAACGCTCCACCACGCGTTTTAACGCGCTTTTAGCACACCAGCCCTCGGCAATTTGCTGTTCGATTTCTCGGCCTAAACTCGCGGCATCCAATAGTTGGTGATAAACATCAAAAATAGCTAGCGCATCAGCAGGTAAATGACTGGACATCCGTTCAGCCAGACGATTAAATTCTGCTTTGGTTATTTTGACTGCACGATAAAACAACGCCAGTTCTTTTTCTGGATCATCAGCACGTTTTAAGGAAATAGCAGAAAAATCACTCGCGGGCTCTGTAACATAGGCTTCACCTATTGCCATACCCGGCGAGCCAGGCAACCCCTGAAGTTGCGTGGCTTGCTGCAGCAGAGTTGAACTACGGCTAGCGGCATCTCGCATTTCTGCATTAGCAAGAACGGAAGCAAGTTGCACACCGAGTGTCACCAGAAAGGATTCTTCATCCTCATTAAACACCCGCTCAGCAGATTGTTGAATGGTTAACACACCCAACACTTTACGATGATGGATGATCGGGCATCCCAAAAAAGCAGAAAAGTTATCTTCGCTGACTTCAGGAGTGACTTTAAAGCGCGGGTGTAAGTGGGCTTGCGCAAGGTTTATGGGTTCTTCACGCTGGCCAACCCAGCCAATAAGGCCCTCAGAAAAACCAATAGCAACTTGGCCGACCGCGTCTTGATTTAGACCATCGGTGGCCATTAACATAAAATGTTGTTGCTGGTAATCGGCTAAATATACTGAACAGCATTCCGTGGCTAAGGCCTGCTTTACGCTACTCACGAGGCCAGAAAGAGCTTTGTTAAGTATCGGCTCTTGTGCCACATCCTGAACAATACGCCTTAACTGGCCTAGCATAGTAACCCCATTGCTCTTAATGGTATTGCCCTTACGACTAAAAGCCGTACTTCACAGTATGACTTTTAGCAGATTAACGTTTTTATTTACGTTCTACGTTTATTTGTTACGTCTCGGCGGACAAACGGCAAAGCGACCGGAGCGAATTCTTTCATAACCTTGCGATACACTTCTCTTTTAAAAGAAACCACCTGCCGCACCGGATACCAATAACTGACCCAACGCCAGCTATCAAATTCCGGATGACTGGTTTTCGCCAGATTAACATCCTCTTCCCGACAGGTAAGACGCAGTAAAAACCATTTCTGCTTCTGTCCGATACACACAGGGTTACTGTCTTTGCGGATCAACCGCTTAGGCAGTTTATAGCGTAACCAATGCTTCGTCGTTGCTATAATTTCTACATCTTCAGGTCTTAAACCGACTTCTTCATGTAGCTCGCGGAACATTGCTTCTTCGGCTGTTTCACCGTCATCAATACCGCCCTGTGGATATTGCCAGGAATGTTGGCCATATCTTTTCGCCCAAAACACCTGTCCATGGGTGTTACAAATCACTATGCCGACATTGGGTCTGAAACCCTCGGCATCGATCACACAAACCTCAAGCGTTCTAAACTTTGCTATGTAAAGGATTCTTTCACAAAGTCGTGCTCGCAGCAAACGGTATTTTTTAAAAAACCACGCCAAACTTATCCACATATGCGCAGCAAATCGACAAGTGAATGTGCACTTCTTCACAGCACCTGTGCATAAAGCTGTTATTAAGCATAAGTTAATCACTTAATAACTTAATCTTCTAGAATAACAGCGTGAAACGCTATGCTATTTTCTCTATATATTTCATAAGATTGCTTAGTTTTAACCAGATAAAAACTTTAAACCGCTATGTGCATAAGTCAGTTTGCTGTAATTTTAAGCAGCCATAAATAGAAAAAGATGCTAGGGTATGGGGAATTATTGGTTAATGTTTGTCCCTATGCTTGCCACACCCTGCTCGACCGCCGATCTACTCAACACTTGCCAACAAATAGCGGGTTTAACACTGGGCCAGTTAGCGGCTGATTTACACATTGCCGTGCCTGCTAACCTAAATAGAGATAAAGGTTGGGTGGGGCAATTAATGGAGCGAGCTTTGGGCGCAACTGCAGGCTCACAAGCACTCCCTGATTTCCCCGATCTGGGAATTGAATTGAAAACACTGCCGATTAATCAACTGGGTAAACCGTTAGAGAGCACTTATGTCTGCTTGGCGCCGCTCACCGGAGTAATTGGCCAGCAATGGCAAGACTCTTGGGTCTGCCGTAAGCTCAGCCATGTTTTGTGGTTGCCTATTTTAGCAG
The DNA here is from genome assembly GCF_049390205.1 of Alishewanella sp. d11. Taxonomy (GTDB): domain Bacteria; phylum Pseudomonadota; class Gammaproteobacteria; order Enterobacterales; family Alteromonadaceae; genus Alishewanella. The sequence goes on from NZ_CP186547.1 coordinate 502,731, forward strand.
AGCGACACATTCCTTTAGCACAGCGCGTCATTGGCCAAGGATTTTTATGGCAGCCAAGTCTAGAGCAGCAAGCCTTGTTGCAGCAAGATTGGGAAGAGCTGATGGAGTTGATTAGTTTAGGAGGTATTGCCAAGATTCGTGGAGCACATGGAAAAGTCTTACAATTACGCCCGAAAGGCGCCGACAGTAAAGCGCTGACAAGGGCGGTTGGTGCAAATGGCGAGCCCATTCACACCCTGCCCAGAGGCTTTTACCTAAAAAGCCACTTTACTGAGGCTATTTTGCAACAGCATTTTCAATTAACTTAACGTACCGGCAAGTCAAATTTACTAAACATACGGTCTACTTCTTCCTGACTTCGTAAAGCATTGGCTTTCTCTACAACATCACGGGTTAAATGTGGTGCAAACCTCTCAATAAAATCGTACATGTAAGTTCTTAAAAAGGCCCCTTTGCGGTAACCTATTTTTGTCGTAGAGGCTTCAAATAAATGGCTAGCATCAATCATCATTAAGTCTTTATCAAGCTCAGGATCAATTGCCATCGACGCAATCACACCTACACCCAAGCCTAATCTAACATAGGTTTTAATCACATCAGCATCAGTAGCCGTAAAAACAATATGCGGCTCTAAATTTTTTGCTGCAAATGCTCGATCAAGTTCTGAGCGCCCTGTGAAACCAAACACATAAGTAACAATGGGAAAGCGAGCCACATCCTCGACCGTTACTTGCTGGTTTAGCTGAGCTAAAGGATGATCTCTACGAACAATAATGCTGCGATTCCAGTGGTAACAAGGCAACATCACCAAATCACTGTATAAGTGTAAAGCTTCAGTAGCAATTGCAAAATCAGCGTCGCCTCGAGAAGCCGCTTCAGAAATTTGCTGAGGGGTTCCTTGATGCATATGTAATGACACCCTTGGAAATTTCTGCATAAAACTACGGATCACTGGCGGAAGCGCATAGCGTGCTTGGGTATGAGTTGTAGCGATATTTAATTTGCCTTGATCAGGCAAGGTGTGCTCTTTGGCAATCGCCTTGATATTTTCAACCTTAGCTAAAATTTGCTGCGCAATCTCAATGACTTCGCGACCAGCAGGCGTCACATGCGTCAAATGTTTGCCACTGCGACCAAATACTTGGATACCTAACTCATCCTCCAGCATGCGAACTTGCTTACTAATTCCGGGCTGTGAGGTATATAAACTCTCTGCAGTGGAAGATACGTTAAGGTTATGATTCATCACTTCGACAATATAACGCAGCTGCTGTAATTTCATATTCTGACGCCTTTCATACTTTATCTGCAAATATACCGTAGTTGCTGAATATTCCAATAACTTTTTATATGAGAAATATCTATAACAAAATGTTTTAGCTAAAAGTCGTAGTTCAGTCACAAATAACACGTGGATTATGGTGCGATTTTTGCTAGTCTGATAAACAAGCTGAGTCGTTTTACAACACGTTGAAAACAGTTAAGTTGGTATAGAAACACTTTTACGATTAAGATAGCACCATGACAAAATGAAAAAGAGGTCTAAATGGTCATAGCCCTAATCATCACGCTTATCGTAGCACTGGTGATTATTGCCATTACAGTTAATGTAGTGCAACAACATCGCGAGCGGATTCAAGCACTCAAACGTGCTGAGTTTACTAAGCTTCGCCATGCACTTGAGGAGTCAGAAGAAATCCTCTTCAACGCAGCAAACGTGCCATTATCTGCGGGCGTTTCTTTAATGCTCCTCAAACGTATAGCCTATTTATTAAAAGCCATGGTCGAACTAGAACCTGGGCAGCGAGATTTAAAACATCGATTAGAAGAAACAGAAACTCGTGTGGCAACGTTAAGTAAATCAGGGGAAATCGTTGCTGATAATGTGGCGCTGCCAGATAATGATCAACAACTAATTGCAATGATCAAAGGGATCAAAAAGCTTAGAAATATGCTTAGAGCCGAGCATGCTCGTGGCCACGTTGAAACTCAGTTAGTGATTGACGAAGATCGAAGATTAGATTTGTTACAACTTAGAATTAATGTTGAAAGCCAAATAAAACGTGGTAAAAGTGCCCATTCCAACGCGATGCTGGGCTCTGCCAGACAATATTACGAAAAAGCTTTGGCTTATCTTAACGCCACAAGTCATCAAAACGACTATATTACCAATCGTATTTCTGAATCCCGTATGGCACTTGAAGAAATTACTCAAGAATTAAAACAGGGCAATGCTAAAGATATTGCCAAACGTGGTGAGAAAGATAACAAAGACATTGACGAGTTATTTGCACCAAAACGCAAATGGTAATCTGCTTTAATACGTTATAACAGCGGGTAGCCAGCATGCTCTACCCGCCGTAACACACTTAGCTACTTATCTGTAACGACCCAACGACCTTGCTCATACCAAGCTGACCAACCTGTCGCCTTGCCTTCCTTCTCTGTCATAACATATTGCTGCTTTGTTTTTCGGCTCCAGCGCACTATAGCAGGATTGCCGGCCGGATCAGTAGCTGGTGCATCCGCAAGATAATAAAACTTAGGCGAAAGCAGTTCGCGATAGCGTTTTAATTCACTGACCAATGGCGCGCGGGTTTCGCGTGATTTCGGGAAAGTCGCAGCCGCTAAAAATAGCCCTGCAGCGCCATCACGTAACACAAAGTAAGTATCTGATTTTTCGCATTTCAACTCTGGCAGATGCACTGGATCTTCTTTTGGCGGCGCCGCCTCACCATTACGCAGTAACTTACGGGTATTTTTACAATCCGTATTGGTACAACCAAAATACTTGCCAAAGCGGCCTGACTTTAACTGCATTTGCGCGCCACATTTATCACATTCAATTTCCGGGCCTTCATAGCCTTTTAACTTGAAGCTACCGTCTTCGACCAGATAACCATCACACTGCGGATTATTACCGCAAACGTGTAGCTTACGATGTTCATCTATCAAATAACTGTCCATAGCGGTGCCGCATTTAATGCAGCGCTTCTTGTTGCGAAGTACCTCTGTTTCATGCTCTTCATCGGCAACATTCACCGCTTCCTCGCCAGATACCAAATTCATGGTTGTAGTACAACGTTCTTTCGGTGGCAGGTTATAGCCTGAACAGCCAAGGAACACCCCTGTGGAGGCGGTTCTAATACCCATTTGTCGGCCACAGGTAGGGCAGCTAATATCCGTTAAAACAAACTGATTTACGCGCATGCCGCCGTGTTCTGGATCTAACTCAGCCGTTTTTAACTTGCTACTAAAGCCTTGATAGAATTCGTCAAGCTCTTGACGCCAACTGAGCTGCCCCTTGGCAATATCGTCCAGTTTCAATTCCATGTTGGCCGTAAAATCGTAATTCATCAAGTCATCAAAATTCTCAACCAGCCGGTCGGTGACGATCTCACCCATTTTCTCCGCATAAAAACGCTTATTTTCAACGCGGACGTAGCCACGCTCTTGAATGGTTGAAATAATAGCGGCATAAGTCGATGGCCGCCCAATACCGCGTTTTTCTAACTCTTTTACTAAACTCGCTTCGCTAAACCGAGCAGGTGGCTTAGTAAAATGCTGGGCTGCATTTAAGTCTGCCAGTTTCAATACTTCACCCGCTTTCACATCTGGCAATTCGTTTTCTTCATCCCCTTTACGTTTTATGGCTGGTTGTACCTTAGTCCAACCATCGAAACGTAACACGCGGCCTTTGGCTTTTAATTCATAATCGGCTGCTGCCACAGTGATATTGGTGACATCATATAACGCAGGTGGCATTTGACAGGCAACAAATTGCCGCCAAATCAGTTCATACAGCTTACGGGCATCTTGCTCCATATCGCTTAAATCAGAAGCAAGCACCGATACATCTGAAGGTCTTACAGCTTCGTGAGCTTCTTGCGCATTGGCTTTACTGCCATAACTTAATGGCTCTGCCGGCAAATAAGCCTGACCAAACTTCTTAGCAATATAATCACGACAGTTTGCGACCGCTTCCGTACTTAAATTGGTCGAATCGGTTCGCATATAGGTGATATGGCCCGCTTCGTATAAACGCTGCGCCAGCATCATGGTTTTCTTTACGCCATAACCCAAGCGTGTACTCGCGGCTTGCTGCAAAGTAGAGGTAATAAATGGCGCTTGTGGCTTACTGCTGCTAGGTTTATCTTCCCGCTCTACCACACGATAATCAGCGGCTTTTAACGCAGCGAGTGCCTGATCAGCCTCAGCTTTGTTAATTGGACTGAATGTTTTGCCTAAGTATTTTTGCACGGCAAGCTGCAACGGCTGCTTGGCAGACGTTAAGGTGTCGGCCGCTATCGTCCAATATTCCTCTGGCACAAAGGCTTTTATTTCACGTTCACGCTCAACAACCAGCCTTACCGCGACAGACTGAACTCGACCAGCAGAAAGCCCTCTTGCCACTTTTTTCCACAGTAAAGGGGAAACCATAAAACCGACAACCCGATCCAAGAAACGGCGTGCTTGCTGAGCATCTACCTGGTCTAAATTCAGTTTTCCCGGTTCATGGAAGGCTTGCGTAATGGCATTTTTAGTAATTTCGTTAAACACCACGCGTTTAAATTTCGCATCATCGCCACCGATAATTTCTCGTAAGTGCCAAGCAATGGCCTCTCCTTCACGGTCTAAGTCCGTTGCGAGGTAAACGGTATCGGCTTTTTCAGCCAGCGCTTTCAGTTCTTTAACGACTTTTTCTTTGCCCGGTAAAATTTCATAGCGCGCTTTCCAGCCATTGGCAGGGTCAATGCCCATGCGATCGACTAACGCCTGATAGTCCTTTTGCTCTTTAGTCAGCGTTTTATCCGCAGTTTTGCTTTTATCTTTAGTGCTGCTGGTGGGCAGATCACGAATATGCCCAACACTGGATTTAACAATAAAGTCATTACCCAGATATTTATTGATGGTTTTTGCTTTTGCCGGAGATTCGACTATTACCAGTGATTTCGCCATTTTTAACCCAAAGATCCTTTAATCCAGCGCCATCAGTTTAGCGCCCTTTTTAAACGTATATCCGCAAACCGCAGTTGTGACAAGAGCATAAGTTGATTATTATGCCTTTTGGCCTGCTTTTTCATTGAGTTTGGCCAAACACTACTCAAAAAAATGAAGCATAACATCATGCGGCCGTAAAAATAACAAAAACAGTGTCGCAACTAGATAAGGATAATATAAATGCAAGCTTATGAAGCAAATTTCGACGGTTTAGTGGGTCCTACCCACAATTATGCCGGTTTATCACTCGGCAATGTAGCCTCGCTTAATAATGCCCGTAATCATTCAAGCCCAAAGCAGGCCGCAAAGCAAGGTCTGCAAAAAATGAAGGCCTTGCATGATCTCGGTATGGTACAAGGGGTGTTAGCACCACAAGAAAGGCCTGATCTAAATGCATTACGACGTTTAGGTTTTACGGGTTCAGATAGTGAAGTGATTCGCGCTGCAGCTGACCAAGCACCTGAAATTTTAAGGGCCGTTTGCTCAGCCTCTAGTATGTGGACAGCAAATGCCGCTACCGTATCGCCAAGCGCTGATACTGCGGATGGCCGTGTGCATTTTACGCCTGCCAACTTAACCAATAAATTTCACCGCTCGTTAGAACCGACAACAACAGGTCGGATCTTAAAAGCGATGTTTGCTAACGAGCAGTATTTTGCCCATCACCAACATCTGCCAGATAATGATCACTTTGGCGATGAAGGTGCGGCAAACCATACAAGGCTTTGTAGCGATTATGCCAAAAGTGGCGTAGAACTCTTTGTTTATGGCCGCTACGCCTTTGATAATAATAAACCTGCTCCACAGCGTTTTCCTGCTCGCCAAACCTTAGAGGCAAGCCAAGCGGTCGCAAGGCTACATGGCTTAAGTGAAGCCAATACGGTTTTCTTACAGCAAAACCCTGCCGTGATCGATCAAGGTGTATTCCATAACGATGTTATTGCGGTCGGCAATCGTAATGTGTTGTTTTTCCACGAACAAGCCTTTTTAAATACCCAACAAGGCTTACAAGAGATTCAACGCAAGTTTGGTGATAGTTCACCCTTGCACTTTATTGAAGTTGCCAATAAGCAAGTCTCGGTCGCCGATGCCATCAGTAGCTATTTGTTTAATACGCAGCTGATTAATTTACCGAACGACGAAATGGTCATTATTGCCCCAACCGAATGCCAAGAAAACCCTGCGGTTTATCGCTATTTAACTGAGCTTTGCCAGCAAAATACGCCAATCAAGCAAGTTAAATACTTTGATGTAAAACAGAGTATGCAAAACGGTGGCGGGCCAGCATGTTTACGCTTACGTGTTGTTTTAAATGAGCAAGAGCGTGCAGCGGTTAACCCTGCGGTACTTATGAACGATCAGCTATTTATCACCTTAAATACTTGGGTAGATAAGCATTATCGTGACAGATTAACTGAAGCAGACTTAGCGGATCCACAGTTAGTCATTGAAAGCCGTTCGGCTTTAGATGAGCTAACGCAAATCCTCAAGTTAGGTTCGGTTTATCAGTTCCAACGTGTTTAAAGTTTATTCTTTGTGCTAAATAGAAAAGCCCCGAAAGGGGCTTTTTATTTTTGTGAACGCCCCACGACTTCGCTTCGCTCTGCTCACGGCGTTTTCTCTGTTTTATACGATAAAAAAACCACTGCTGAGCAGTGGTTTTTACATTAAGGATTACCTAAACATCCTAACGAATTTACTACAAGTCATCAGCAACCGGGATGGACTTACCGCTAACTAAACCTGATGGCGAAGTCACATTGATAGATAAGAATCCATTCTGACGCTCATTCCCCCCTGTTGCAGGCTCTCTGGTTAAGCCAAAGAAGATACTTAAAGGCACTCGGCTTGTGGTATTAGGGAAAGTAAAGCTATCCGTTCCAAATAACACACCGTTGTCTGTAGAAACATCTACCGTTGTTCCAGCAGGTAACGGATTATTATAAATATCCGCAATATACAACCTTAAGCTCACTGAAGATGCCTGACCTGAACTTAAATCCACGGCGGACACTTCACACATTCTTCTGCTACTCGCATCAGATTGCACTTCTAAAGCAAAGGCACTTGTAGGATCTGCATTGATCCTTACTGGCGTAGCCGTAACACCTGGTATGGCAGCACAATCAGCTGCATAGGTAACCAAACGGAAATAAGCCTCATCACCAGACATAATTATTTCTTGATTCTGGAAAACATTTACCAAATCACGTGAGCATCGTCCTAAATCAGCATCTTCTTGTCGACATAGCAAGCCATCGTATAATCCATTAGCTGCTCCAAAGGAACCATCAGAGTTAAAATCAATAAACTCTTCAAACTCATCGCCATTGGAGTTAGCAGGAGAGCAAGGATCACTAAGATCCCCAGGAAGGCAAGCTTTACCACCAAAAACACCATCTTCGTTATGATCGGTAAAAGCTTCTGTTAAATCATAAGCAAGAACAAACTCACCTTGATCAAAGCGACCGTTGCCATTTAAGTCAGAGAAGGATTCTTGACCGATGGCATAGGCAGTAATTGTCGCGCGACCACCTAATGGCCGGTCAACCGTTAAATCATTGTTTACAATACCGAATGGACAAGGTTTACCTGCATCACACTTACCAAAAATTGTGTTTGCATAATTAACTGCCGTGAACGGCCGCGGATTCTGCGAATTCCACTTGACACTGCAGCGACCATTCTCAGTATTACACTGTGACTCAATAGAACCACCTTCCGCAATAAAGTTTACAACTGTGCCATCAGGTACTGGATTATTAAAGTGATCGGCAAGGAAAACCGTCACATCAACCTCATTACCATCAGTACCCAAGCCACTTACGTTAAAAGCAGAACGTGACAATGAGAAGCTATTCTGATCAGCAAGGCCAGTACTAACACTCATCGCGTCAGAAGGAGCTGTAACCACTACCGTTGAACCGCCGACGGTTTGTTCACTGCGAGCTAAAACTCTTACAGGAGTTGGCACTATACCTGAACGTACTACAGTTTGAACAATACCTTCAGCATTGGTAAATCCTGACAGCTGGGCTAACTCTAAGCCACCAACACTGGTACTTAACGAGAATCCAACCTCTCTACCAGCTATTGGGTTACCATTAGCATCAACCAAGCGGAATCTAACTACAGAAGTTTCTGTGCGATTTGCACCGCCAGTACCTTTTAATGCTAATAAAGGTGCTGATACGTCAAGGAACTCTATAGATCCTAGCTGAGCTTCAGATACATTAACCGTCACAGTTCCGCTCACCGTATTCCCACCAGTAATCACGGTTGCAGTAATCAAGTCAGAGCCAACACAACCCGCAGCACGATAAGTGGAACGAGCAACACCGCCTATGCTAGTAACAACACCATCGATCACCGCTAAATCAGCTTGAACGCAACCAGAAGTAAACTCAACGGTAAGTGGAGGATTATAAAGTACGCCATTACGAGTAATTTCTACCGAGATCAATGCCGTTGAACCCGCTGAAAGTGTCTGGTTAACTCCTAAACTAGAAGTAACAGAAATTTCTACCTCAACGGCACCTATCTCAAACGCTTTAACTCTATTGGTGTTTATGGCTGTAACGGTAACCTCACCTGCACCAACATCTCGACCTGCAACTAAATCTAACAGCGCAATGCCGTTAATATCGGTAATAGCTGTACCTGTTCTTGGACTAATAGCTCCCAAAGTAGTTTCAGCAGACACTAAAGTTTGAGCTAAAGGCGTATTTGAGCCTTCGCGAGTAACTTCTATAAACAATATGCCAGGTTGCTCAGCAGAGATACTGGTTGTTTCTGTACAGTTGGCTGGATTTCGATTTGTTCTAAAATCAGCTGGGCAATTCGTTAATAAACGGAAATTCACTGCAGCAACAACTTGGCTAGGATCGACTTCATCTCCTCTGGTATAAAAACCAATAGATTCTGACACGCCTTCATATTGTGCCGTAACCGTTCCTGCACCTTCTGCTGTACCCGCTGCAAAATTAATCCTTGCTACACCAGAAGCATCCGTTAATGCAGTACCTGCAGCCGGACGTAAATTCCCTAAAGTAGAATTAAAGCTAACAACTTTGTTAATCACAGGTTGGCCTTGATCATCAAGAACTGTAGCAACAATTTGACCTGGGTTATTTGCAGCAATCTCACTTGTTACTGTATTTGTGACAGAGGAAATCAACTGTAAATCTATGGAGAAAGCAGGAGAAGTGCCAGGGACAGGAGTATCCCCTGCACTGCTGAACGTAAAGGTATCACTGGATAGCGTAACCCCACCATCGGTAACAAAATTAGCTATAATCTCACCCGCTCCAGCTACAAAACCAGCTCTTAGATCTAACCATGCTTCACCATTAGCATTTGTCATTACACGCCCAGATGTAGGGTTAAGCAAACCAGCGAATCGATTTTCAACTGTAACAAGTTTAAATGGTGCTGCAATGCCGCCTTGAGTCAATGTGACTAACACTTTTCTTGGGTTATTGAAGTCAACAGTACGAACCTCTAACCGGTCGTTTTCGTTATCGACTAATTGCACTGAGACACTGGTTTCAGCTGATTGATCACCACTTGATTCGAACACATAACCAAGCGAAGAAATTGTTTCATCTACAGCCTCATAAGTAGCGGTAACCATACCAGCGCCTGCCACATTACCTGCAAACAAATTCAGTACAGCAACTCCGTTATTATCAGTTCTTGCAGTTCCAATAGAAGGTATTAATTCACCTACCTCATTAACTAATTCAAATTTAACTAATTGATTAGATAAGACTGTACCATCAAAAGTTAATGTGGCAACAAGTTGGCCTTGAGCGTTTTTACTAACAGAACGTGTGGGATTATTATTGTTATCACGCATTTCTAAAGTTAAACGATACTGACTTATAACCTCATCACCAGCAGTCGTAAAACCTAAACTTTGTGAACGAGCTTGATATCTTGCTTCAATACTACCTGCACCTTGAACAGTTCCTGCTGTTAACCTTATGGTGGCTTCACCATCTTCATTCGTCAGGGCAGTACCAAATGCAGGCTGAATTCGTCCAAGCGAAGAGCTAAAAGATATCACCTGACCTCTCACTGGCTGCCCCAAGCTATTGGTTACAACAGCCTTGACAACCCCTGGTGTAGCATTTGAAATCTGACTAATCATGACGCCATCAGAATTTGTCATAGAAAGACTAATATTAAATGCAGTACTGTCACCCTGTGCAGGTGAATCGCCAGCTGTCGTAAACACATAAGGAGAAGCTGTTATGGTTTGCTGAGAAGATAAAGAGAAGTTCGCCGTTATAGAGCTTGCACCCGCTACATTGCCAGCAATAACGTCAATCCTCGCAATACCGTTTGCGTCAGTCATCGCTGAGCCATTACCTGGATTAAGTACGCCTAGAGCACCCAACTGAAAATTGATTAATTGAAATGCCGCAGGAGAGCCATCAATTAAGAGTCTTGCTTCAGCGATTGCAGGGGAGAAATGAGATACTTCACGAGTGTTAGTGCCATCATGCTTAGTCAGTGTTACTGAAAGCTGAGCATTTAAACCCGCGGATACTACAGCATCAAAAACAAAAGGATTTGAGGTAACCACCTGAGTAGAAGAAGCATCAAAACGGGCAGTTACTTGACCAGACCCGGCATTTGCGCCAGGCAACAGCTGAATAGTTGCAATTCCACTTGCATCAGTTCTTGCGGTACCCCCTGTTGGTGATAACACCCCAACATTACCGTCTAAATTAAAACGAATGAGCTGATTCGAAAAAGGTTGACCATTTCGACGTAAGGTCGCTCTAAGCGTTCCAGGCTCAGAAGCACTTACTTGCCTGACTTCTTGTCCTGATGAATTTAGTAGTACCAAGGATAACTGAAAATTATCCTGCGAAGAACCTCCGCCGTTATTCGTACCACCACTTTCTAGAGTACCGCCACCACCACACGCTGACAATAATGTGGCAAAAAACCCAAACATTAAGTATTGGATCAACCGCATGAAACTCTCCCTAGTATTATAAAATAGTTCACATCTATATCTTATATTAAACTAATAATTAAGTTGCTGGCACCGCAAATTTAAAAAAAATTACCTTCGCTCTGCCTTCTTTGCTTACAAACTGATACTCTTGGGACTTTGTAATAGCTTTATATAGTCGAATTTATGACAACATCTAATAAAAAACTGAGTCTGACCCTTCGTATAGTTATCGGTATGGCCGCAGGTATAGCGGTGGGTTTTTTGTTCCAATTTTTACTTGGCGGTGCAGATGAACGTCACTTGTCCTTACTCGGATTAAGCATCCCCTTAAAAGCCTTTTTTGTGGATGGCGTTTTTCACGTCGGCGGTGAGATTTTTATTGCCAGTTTACGCATGCTTGTCGTACCGCTGGTTTTTGTCTCACTGGTTTGTGGCACTTGCTCATTGTCCGACACCTCAAAACTGGGGCGTCTTGGTGGAAAGTCTATTGGTCTTTATCTCATCACGACAGCAATTGCTATCAGTTTTGCTATTGCTGCAGCCTTGTTAATCGGCCCTGGTGTGGGCGTGAATATGCAAAGCGATGCCAGTTACAATGTGAGTGCAGCACCAACACTGGCGCAGGTTTTTATTAATATTTTCCCGAGCAACCCCATTCAATCGATGGCATCAGGCAATATGCTGCAAATCATTGTGTTTGCGGTTTTGTTTGGCTTAGCGGTGGCGTTATCAGGTAAAACAGGTGAACGTATTGCAGCGATGTTCTCTGATTTAAATGAAGTGATTATGAAATTGGTCACTTTATTGATGAATCTTGCCCCTTATGGCGTATTCTTCCTGATGGCAAAACTGTTTACTACGCTCGGCTTTGCGACTATTGCCAGCTTATTACAGTATTTCCTAGTGGTACTGTGCGTATTAATTATTCATGGTTTGGTGGTTTATCCTGTTTTACTAAAGCTACTTAGCGGACTTGACCCAGTTATTTTTCTAAAAAAAATGCGCGATGCGGCATTATTTGCTTTTAGCACATCCAGTAGTAATGCCACCTTACCGGTAACAATGGAAACGGTTAACAAAAAACTCGGCGTAAAAAACAGTATCTGTTCTTTTACCGTTCCGTTAGGTGCGACTATCAATATGGATGGTACTGCGATTATGCAGGGGGTAGCGACAGTCTTTATTGCGCAAGTTTTTGGGGTAGATCTCACTATTACGGATTTCCTAATGGTTATTCTTACCGCTACGCTAGCCTCCATTGGTACAGCGGGCGTACCTGGCGTGGGTCTAATTATGTTAGCGATGGTGTTGCAGCAAGTTGGTCTACCTGTTGAGGGGATTGCACTTATTATTGGCGTCGATCGATTACTCGATATGACGCGCACAGCAGTTAATGTTACTGGTGATGCCATGGTGTCATGTGTTGTCGCAAAAAGTGAAGGTGAAATGGATTTTGCGGTTTATAATAATCCGCGAGCAGGTGAGAAAGACGAAACCATCGACTTTCATCACTTAAAAGAACGAAGCTAAAGAGCAATATATTTTGTATTAGCATAATGAAATTGGCCAGCTAAACGCTGGCCAATTTTATCGAATAATCCCGAGAAACCCCATTGATCGACACGAAATGGCGTCGGTGGGTAGTTCACACAAAGCTTTATGAGTTCTATACTAATGCCACCGCTTATCTTGCAGCTTTTGCCATAAACTACCGAACAAACTGGCGCTACCCTGCCCCAATTTTTCTGCTAAACCCTTTTTCAATTGATACTTTACCTGCAGCACCTTGCGTTCTTTAATCGCAGCTTGCAGATAATCATCACTCGTCGTCAGCTCATCCACTAAATCTAACGTTAACGCTTGATAGCCAAACCAGTGTTCACCCGTTGCTACCTTGGCTAAATCGAGCTGAGGTCGCTGCTGATGCACAAAATCTTTAAACAACTGATGCGTTTCTTCTAGTTCCTGCTGAAATTTTTCTCGACCTTTATCCGTATTTTCAGCAAACAGCGTCACGGTGCGCTTAAATTCACCGGCAGTAAACTGTTCAAAATCGACGTGATTCTTTTTCAGTAACTTATGAAAGTTGGGTAGTTGCGCAATGACACCAATAGAACCGATGATGGCAAAAGGCGCAGCTAATAATTTATTCGCAACACAGGCCATCATATAACCACCGCTTGCTGCAACTTTGTCTACCGCAATGGTTAGTGGGATGTTTTGCTGTTTGAAACGGTTTAACTGCGATGCAGCAAGGCCATAACCATGCACAACACCACCGCCACTTTCCAATTTTAGTAATACTTCATCTTCAGTATTGGCCACAGCCAGTATTGCACTAACTTCTTCCCGTAATGCTTCTGTTTCTTTTGCGTCGATACTACCGGTAAATTCCAGCACAAACAGCCGTTTTTGTTGTTCTGACGCCTTGCTACTGTTCAGTTGCTTTTGCCATTTTTTGTAAGCTTTTTTATCAAGCAAATGTTCTTGTAATAGCGCTTGTGCATCTTGGTAGCCGTCGGATAGATCGGTGACGGTTAACTGCCCTTTCGGCTGGCGTCCGCGTAAAGCACTGGCGGCGATAAGCGTTACCACAATAGCAAAAGCTAACACCACGGTAGCCGCTTTTGCCAAAAATAAACCGTATTCATACAAAAAGGCCAATCTCTTTCTCCTTCTTTATTTGATAATTAAACCGCAGATGTTAAAAGCAACAGCCCGGCGCATTGCAACCGGGCTGTAGTGTTTCAGGCTGTTATTTAAGATTAATTTCCAGCAATCACACTGGTATTTTGTATGCCAATGCGCTTACCTCGACTTAAGAAGAAGGTCGCAGTTTGGAACTGCATCTCCCCAGTAGCAGCAGCGCTCGCCACTGGACTTAATAACGAAGAATGTTCACCCGCTGTGAAGCGTGTAATGGCGTTGCCAGTTAGATCAAACGCAGGCGCAACAGCAGGGACACTCACAGTACCTAACAAGCGTGCCAAAGGCTCAGTACCCAATAATGGCATCTTGCCTTGGGCTAATGCAGCCGCTGGGTTAAAGAATCCATTGGGAATAGTATCGTCTGGCAAATTAGCATTACCATCACCCACAACAGAAATCATAAACACGGGCGTACCATTTATGCTCAGTTGCTGTGCATAGTTATTTGGATCAGCGCTATCGATAACTGTTTGGGCAGCAAAAGCGAATTGGCTTAAGGTTGCATTAACTCGCTGTTGTTGAGCCACATTGCCTGTCGTCGCAAGGTTGGCTAGATACGCATTTACACTTGGCGCCGCACATCCAGGCCAAGTGGTTGCATTTGCCGCTGTAGGCTGACCACAGTCGGTAGTGGTCGCAATATAGGTTGCAAAATCCTGCGTTAAAGCACCACCAGCACCCAGCATGATATTGGCCTTAATCAGTGGACCAAAACGCACGGAGTCTAGTAGCAAGTTTGCAACTGCACCACCTGGCATTGCCAGTACCGCACTTTCGACTTTAAATGCAGCATCAAGTCTTTCATTACCTGAAGGTGTATTCGCAATCGAGACCATACCCGTACCCGTAATACCCCCTAAAGAATGCCCTAAAAACTGCACGCGACTTAAATCAACCTTGACTCCCGTCATGCTATTTAATGCAAAGCGAAGTGCTAACGTATCAAAAATACTTTGTCTTAAATTATCCCGAGTAACGAGTAGATTGCCCAAGTTCATATAAACCGTTGGGTTAGTCCGCGTTGTTGTAAAATCTAAGGTGCCTGTAGGTGTGTCAATTCTCAGCCCTCGGCTTCCGTGTAATGGATGATCGATAGCAATAGTTGCAAATCCTTGCGAAGCCAAAGTACCCGAAATGGCTAACATACTTTCTTTCGATGCAGTAATACCGTGCTGCATAATAACCACCGGCCATCCTGCCTCAGGCATCGGGATAACTGGTGAGTCTGGTACAGTCATTTGTACATCAACCGTCTGATAGCTATTGATTTTTGGAATGGTATTAAACTTTGTGATGTGTCGGGCTGCATCAACACCTAAGTCCCTTAAAGCACCACCACTGGCTAACTGACAAAAACCGTCATTTTCAGACACCGGCGTTGACGGCTTCATACTGGGCGGCAAGGCGGCAAGCGTCGCACCACTATCGCAACGTGCTGACCAACGTGTATTTAGTGGCGCGGTCGCATTTTCAGTTGAAGGTAAACCCAAAAAGTAAGGTAATCTTAAGGTTCCGCCATATAAACGTGTTATTTGAAAAGCAGGAGAGTTGGCAAAAGCAGGATTAACTTGAGCAACAGTTCTACCCGTATCAACGACTTGCAGCGCACCTGGCGCATAACCCGTTGGCGTAGGTGAAGCCATTAACTGTTTTAACGTAGCAAAAACGGCACCTGTTGATTGTGTGGTGATGGCTGCAGTATAAATAATATTGTCTTTATTTAGTCCGCCATCGCGCACCATGGCATTTTCAAAGCTATTAATTACAGCCTGTAATCCACGCTGCGCAGCGCTACCTAAAGGCAGAGTCGTGATATCTTGTTTTACTAACTCATAGGTTGTCGATGGTTTAATGGATTCGCCTAAGCTATCTTTTAGATTATCGGTCAGCGCAAGTAGATAAGTCGTGGCAGGTTCTAAAGGCTTTAATGGAATAACCGCAACACTATTGCCACTTCCAGCAGAGACAAAGTCAACACCATACTGTAATTCAGCAACAATCTTACATGCCGCGCCTCTTGGCACAGCACGACATTCTGTAGCCGACGAAGCAGGATCACCCATCAGTGCTTTAAACAGTCGAACAGAACCTGGCGCCCGAGCAGAGTCCATATTTAAACTCACATTCGGTGCAAAACTTAAGGCAATAGAAAATGGATTTTGTGTTGACCAGCCATCCAAAGCGCCCAGCGCAACCTGTGGATTGGTGTAATCAGGTGTTGTCCCGCTATCAAGCGTAAGCGTGCCATCTGTTGTGCCTTGAAACACTAAATCATTCGGAACAGATAACTCAGCAGGCGTAGCACTAGGGTTAAACACTACCCGGGAGCTGGGTATAACGGTGCCTCCAGGTTGCGCGGATTCTTCTTTGATATCATCTAACGAGTCACCGCAAGCGGTTAAGCCTAAGGCTACGGCGACAGCAATACTGATTGCCAGTTTATTCATATATACTCCCCTGTCCATCACTGGTATTTTTTATTACAAAGCAAATAATTGCTTTGTTTATTTTAGAAATTGAGTGGCTGCCCTGTTTAACAGCTACGACCAGTTAAAGTTAACTCAAAGTTTTATAAATCGCTAGAGTAAAAACACAGATATCGTGAAGAAAGGTGCAAAAGTGCAGTTTTCGGCGTATGCTGTCGCCGATTTTTTGAGAGAGGTTACGCCAATGCACGCACCGCAAAACTATACTGCGCCAGCAGGCGCGCTAGAAAATAAAGTCATCTTAGTCACAGGTGCCGGAGATGGAATCGGCAAAGTGGCCGCCCTCACCTATGCTCAATATGGTGCTACCGTGATTCTTTTGGGTAAAACCACCAATAAACTCACTGCGGTGTATGATGAAATCGTCGCCGCAGGCTTTCCCGAGCCGGCGATAGTGCCGCTTGACTTAAAAGGCGCGACTAAAAAACATTATCAAGATATGGCCGCAACCATTCAGGCTGAATTTGGGCGTTTGGACGGTGTTTTACACAATGCAGGCTTGTTGGGCGTACTGAGTCCTTTTGAACATATCGATTTGCCGACTTGGCAAGATATTATGCAAGTGAATGTCACAGGCCCTATGTTACTGACTCAAGCTGTGCTGCCGTTACTAAAGCAAAGTGAACATGCTTCAATTATTTTTACGTCATCGGGTGTTGGACGCAAAGGTCGTGCGTTTTGGGGTCCTTACGCAGTATCCAAATTTGCAACAGAAGGCTTGATGGAAATCATTGCCCACGAGTATGACAATACGGGCGTACGCGTTAATTGTATTAACCCGGGCGCTACCCGCACCAAGATGCGTGCTAAAGCTTATCCAGGTGAAGATGCAAAAACATTAAAAACGCCTGCAGACTTAATGTGGCTTTATCTATATTTGATGAGTAACGATAGTGTTGGTATTACCGGTCAGTCACTAGACGCTCAACCAAAATAAATAATCAACCCGGCTTAGCCGGGTTGATGCATTAGAGCCTACGGTGCTTAATCTTTAAACTAGGGCATCTTTAAACTAGCGTTACTAAGGTGCTAAACAGACGGCACTAACTCGTTTTAAACGACTAGCGAGGTGCTAAAATTTCACCGTCATTAGCTTCTGCCCAGGCGTTCCACACGGCAACTTTACTATTGTAATTCGCGATAGCTTGTTCAGTTGCCTCAGCCAACAAGGCTTCAATATCTTTTGCCAGTTTTTTATCTACTTTGTTGGCGGGAACAACCTCAATACCGCGCTCCTGCAAACCTTTTTTCATGGTATGGGTGCGCAGCAAATGAAGTTTACCGTCTTCGACATAAAAATATTGGCTGTCTTTATTCAGCGTTTTAAATTTAGGCTTGATAGGGCGCTTAGTATCTGCAGCCTCATCACTTCCTTCAGCTACCACAACCTCATTAATTTGCTTGTAACCTAATTGCTCAAGCGTGAAACCTTTTTCACGGGCAAAGCGCTCTATTTCATTAATCGCATCGATTTCACTCTGACGCTCTGCTAAAACCGATTGTAAGGTGTGTAATACATCATTTAATTTAGCCAGGGTTAACTCTTTAGCGGCTTTCTTTAGTTCTTTTTTATCAAGTAATAAAGACATATTTTGCTCCTTGTGATTTCTTGAAGCATCATAGCGAATATCATATTTAAATTAAAGAGAAGTATTCAACATATATTCTTGCCACACTCTACATTTCAGATTTTCTCTTCAAATATTTTATCTAAGAAAATACTATTCTTTTAAAGAATGACAGTTTTATTGCCATGCACAAACACTCTATCTTCGGTAATAAAATGTAAGGCTTCACTCAGTGCAGCTTTTTCAACATCTCGACCTGCTTTTTCCATATCTTCTGCACTATAACTATGATCGACAGGAGCGACTTTTTGTTGAATGATCGGGCCTTCATCTAGCTGGTCATTCACGAAGTGCGCTGTTGCACCAATAATTTTCACTCCACGCTCGAAAGCTTGCTGGTAAGGTTTAGCACCAATAAAAGCAGGTAAGAAACTATGATGAATATTAATAATTCGATTCGGATAGTGGCCAACAAAATGCGGGGTTAGAATGCGCATAAACTTAGCCAGAATTAAATATTCTGGCTGATAACCTGCTATCACCTTTAATAAAGCTTGTTCATGCTCACTACGAGTCAGCCCATGATGGCTAACAAAATGATAAGTAATACCAAAGCGCTGTGCTAATTCGGCTAATTCAGGATGATTGCCAACAATTGCCGCAATATCTAACTCAAGTGAGCCATCATACACTTTCATTAAAATATCGCCTAAACAATGCGCTTCTTTAGTGACCAGAATCACCACACGTTTCGCATGACGGGTCAGTAGGCTGCGGCGACTGCCTTCGGGTAACGCACGATCTAAATCCAGCAATAAGGTACTATCATTAAAAATGCCTTCCAGCTCAGTCCGCATATAAAACTGGCCTGTCACCGGATCAACATATTCCGTATTACGGCTAATATTTAATTGGTGCTTGTAGCAGATATTGGTAATTTGGGCGATCAAGCCTTTTGAATCGGGGCACTCGGTTAATAAGATACGCTGTTCCATGGAGTATTTACCTGTTAATCTTGACTAGCGCTATTCTTACAACTTATCCGTCTGGCGTCAAAGGCATTTAGATGGCTAAATATCCAACGTTTAAATAGCCGGTAAAAAGTACACAGAGCAACTTCTCTTGTTGTTTAGTAAACTGCCTTGCATAATACGGCTTACTAAAAATATGCAACAATACAACCCTTTGGATAACACATCACGCGAATGAATGAATATCAATTTAATGTGATTGGCCATATTAAGTCGCCTTACAAGCAAAAATTCGCGATTCCCCGCCAACCGGGTTTAATCCCAGAAGCGTCTGGCCAGTTGGTCATAGCGGCACCTTTTAATGATGAAGCTATCGTCAGGGGAATAGAAGCTTTTAGCCATTTATGGCTGGTATTTGTATTTCACGAAACAGCCGATAAGGGCTGGTCACCGATGGTGCGGCCACCTCGTCTTGGCGGCAATACTCGTAAAGGCGTTTTTGCCACTCGAGCAACCTTTCGACCTAATCCAATTGGCTTATCTGTCGTAAAACTAGACAAGGTTGTTTGGAAAAATGGTCAGCTCATATTAGAGATCAGTGGCTTAGATCTATTAGATGGTACACCTATCTTGGACATTAAGCCTTATTTACCCTACTCTGATGCACTGCCTTCGGCCAAGGGTGGTTTTGCGGATGCCGCGCCAAGTACTGCAATGACGGTGTCGATGTCGGAACAAGCACGTATTTTTTGCCAGCAACAACAACAGCATCCTCATTTACAGGTGTTTATTGAAAAAGTGTTAAAGCAGGATCCAAGGCCGCCCTACAAAAAGCAACGTGAAGGCGAGCAGCACTATGGTATGACCCTGTATGACTTTAATATTAAATGGACAGTTAACGGAGAACATAATCATGTTACTGAAATCACTCAGCTACTTTAGTTTGATGGCAGCCAGCACTGTAGCAATGGCCTTGCCAGATCTACCGGAGCCCGTCAGTAACAATGCGGTAGCCAGCACGAGTATCCGCGATAAAACTTACGTATTGTCAATAACAGGCGTTGGCCAAGGTAAATCAAGTGCTGATATTCATAATAAAGCATGGTTGCATACCGTTGGTGAATTTGGTTGGGTAAGTTTACCACCCGTACCAAGCCAGCAGCGACTGAGTGGCCGAGTGGGCGCCAGTGCAGTGGCACTTAACAATAACTTTTTCATCTTTGGTGGCAGTTTTATCAATACCGATGGTTCAACCATCACCGCCACTGATAGTTATCGATTAGATCCAGTAACACGCCGTTATACCCGTTTAAATGATATGCCGGTTCCTGTCGACAATGCCGCGGCGATTCCTCATCAAAATCGCTATATTTATTTAGTCAGCGGCTGGAGTGATCATGGCACAGTTAATTTGGTGCAGCTGTTTGATAATTTTACGCAGCGCTGGTCACAAGCCACACCTTTTCCCGGTAACCCAGTGTTTGGTTTAGCCGGTGCAATAGCGGCGAATCATTTAGTGGTTTGTGATGGCGTAAAACTTGACTACCCTAAAGATCAACCTCGGCAGTTTACGCCTGCCGCGGCCTGTTGGGTTGGTCAACTCAGTGCTAATCCCAATACCATCAGCTGGCAACCTATTGCCCATCCTACAGAGCAGGCTCGCTATCGCTTGGCAGCAACTACCGTGAACATAAATGGTGAAGAGATGGTGGCCTTTATCGGGGGCAGTCATACCCAATATGCACTTGATGGGAAAACAGCAGCAGGCAAGGCTGCTGAGCCTGTTGCTGACGTGTGGCTATATGCCCCCTTACAACAACGCTGGTTTAAAGGCGCGAATACAGAAGCGGTTATGGATTTACGCGGTGTGGTAGAACTAAACGGTAGCTTTTATAGCTTAGGGGGCATGCTAAGCCAACAGCAAGTTACAAATAAGCCAATAAAACATCAGATTAAACTTCTGCCAGAGTAATTCCGTTGTTAGAATACGGGCAAATTTTTCAGTTTTTGCAGAGAACAGCATGCGCACCAGTCAGTACTTACTATCTACGATGAAAGAGACGCCGGCAGATGCCGAAGTCATCAGCCATAAATTAATGCTTCGTGCGGGTATGATTCGCCGTTTGTCATCAGGTTTATATACTTATTTACCCACTGGCGTGCGTGTTTTGCGCAAAGTAGAGCAGATTGTTCGAGAAGAAATGAACAAGGCTGGCGCAATTGAAGTGTTGATGCCAATGGTTCAACCGGCGGAATTATGGCAAGAATCGGGCCGTTGGGAAAAAATGGATGCGGAGTTACTCCGTTTTGCCGATCGTCACAACCGTGATTTTGTGCTTGGCCCCACGCATGAAGAAGTGATTACCGATGTGGTAAGACGTGAAATCACCAGCTACAAACAATTACCTCTTAATTTATATCAAATTCAAACCAAATTTCGTGATGAACGTCGCCCACGATTTGGTGTGATGCGTGCTCGCGAATTCTTAATGAAAGATGCTTATTCTTTCCATTTAAGTCAGGAATCTTTGCAGCAAACCTATGATGCTATGTATAGCGCCTATTGCAATATCTTCAATCGTTTAGGACTGGATTATCGCCCAGTTTTAGCGGATACCGGTGCTATTGGAGGCAGTGTATCTCATGAATTCCATGTGCTTGCCTCTTCAGGTGAAGATGCTATCGCCTTTTCCGACAGCAGCGATTATGCCGCCAATATTGAAATGGCTGAAGCAAAAGCGCCTGCTGGGGCTCGCCCAGCGCCAACAGCCAAGATGACTGAAGTCGCCACTCCCAATGCCGGCTCCGTTGCTGAGGTGGCCGCGTTCTTACAAATCGATGCAGCACGCATTGCGAAAACCTTGTTTGTAGTGGCGGCAACTGAAGACGATAAACCAAGCTCCTTAGTCGCCTTAGTCTTACGTGGCGATCATGAGTTAAATGAAGTTAAAGCAGAAAAACTAGCACAGGTGGCAAGTCCTTTACAGTTTGCTAGCGATGAACAAATTCGTGCTTTACTCGGTGCGGGAGCAGGCTCAGTGGGCCCTGTCGGTATTAGCGTACCGGTTATTGTTGATCGGAGTGCTGCTCACCTGGCGGATTTTGTCGTAGGTGCCAATAAAGACGGTTATCACCTAACAGGAGTAAACTGGGACCGCGACATTACGCAATACCATGTTGCAGATATCCGCAATATCGTCGAAGGCGATCCTAGCCCTTGTGGTTTTGGTAATTTGGTGATTAAACGCGGTATTGAAGTCGGTCATATCTTTCAGTTGGGAGATAAGTACTCGCAAGCATTAAAAGCGGGCGTACTGAACGAAGAAGGTAAACATCAAATCATGACCATGGGCTGTTACGGCGTTGGTGTATCCCGTATTGTCGCAGCAGCTATTGAACAAAACCATGATGAACACGGTATTATCTGGCCTGATGCTATAGCCCCCTTTCAGGTTGTGTTGATCCCAATGAATATGCATAAATCTGTGCGTATTGCTGAAGCCACCGAGCAACTTTATCAGCAACTGACCGCAGCGGGTATAGAAGTGTTGTTTGATGATCGTAAAGAGCGTCCAGGGGTAATGTTTGCCGATATGGAATTAATCGGTATCCCTCATAGCATCGTTATAGGCGAGCGTAATTTGGATTCTCGTGAAGTCGAATATAAAAACCGTCGTACAGGCGAAAAGCAGTTGTTAGCGCTCGATAGTGCAACCTCGGTAATTCAAGCCTTGTTAGCGAAATAATAAGTGTGATGTGTTAAAGCAAAAGGCCGCGCGGCGGCCTTTTTGTTTGCTGGCTGTAAGTTTTAGCCTGAGTTAAGCCAGAACAAGCAGCGTTTTTATCCTTTTAGCGGAATTTTAATATAACGCTGACCATTATCTTCTGCTTGCGGCAGTTGTCCGCCTCGAATATTAACTTGCACAGCCGGGTAAATCAGTCTTGGCACTGCTAAGGTCTTGTCACGCGCTTCGCGTTTTGCAACAAAGTCGGTTTCCAAAGTATCCGCTTTTACATGAATATTATTGGTTTTTTGCTCTAGCACTGTGGTTTTATAGCGTAGCTCACGACCATTGGGCTGATAATCATGGCACATATAAATAACCGTTTCGGCGGGTAATTGATAAATCCGCTGAATAGAGCGAAATAAAATATGAGCATCGCCTCCGGGAAAATCGCAACGCGCTGTGCCAGAATCGGGCATAAACAGCGAATCCCCTACAAATAAGTTTCCCGCAATCAGATAACTGACACTGTCATTGGTGTGTCCTGGCGTGTTAATTACGGTTGCTTGCAAGTTACCAATCTTAAATTGCTCATTATCCGCAAATAGCTGATCAAAATAATCGCCTGTTGCTTGCAGCTCGGTATCTGCAATATTGAAAACGACTTTGAAAGTTTGCTGTACTTTGCGGATCCCCTCACCGATCCCGATAGTTGCTCCGGTTTTTTGTTTAAGATAATGCGCAGCAGAGAGGTGATCAGCATGGGCGTGTGTTTCTAAAATCCACTGCAAGGTAAGGCCATTGGTTGCCAAATAGCTCAGCAGTTTATCAGCATCTGCTGTGCTGACTGCACCTGCGGCCGCATCATAATTTAAGACCGGATCAATAATAGCTGCCTGCTTAGATTGTAAATCTGCGACAACATAACTGAAGGTTGAACTGTCATGATCAAAAAACATTTCAATATGCAAAGATTGCTGCGCCATACTTAACACCTAAAATTAGTGAATGCTAAATTTTAGTTGCAGCTTAGCGAAAAGCCGCCTAGAATGCAAACAAGTTATAAGCTTATTCCATAAAAGAATAAAGGGGTGATATGGTCGCATTATTAGGCGCTCTAATTATTGGCTTAAGTTTGGGGTTATTTGGTTCTGGTGGCTCTATTCTTACCGTACCCGTATTACTCTATTTACTAAAGATGCCAGCGGATATGGCCATTGCGTCTTCACTGCTGATTGTCGCGGGGATAAGCCTGTTAGGATCGGTGCAAAATGCTTGGCAACAACGCATCAGCTGGCGTCATGTATTGTGGTTTGGTATTCCAGGCATGCTGGGGACTTATGGCGGAGCGTGGCTAGGTACCCTTGTCGATAGCCGTTGGCAGCTGCTCTGTTTTTCCATCTTGATGTTAGTGGCTGCCGTTATGATGTGGCGTAATCGACAAACGAATACCGCCAACCAATATCCGTTTAATCACGCCAAAGTGATTGCAGATGGTCTTATTGTTGGCGCTATTACCGGTTTCGTTGGCGTGGGTGGCGGTTTCTTAATTGTCCCGGCGTTAGTGTTGATGGGAGGTCTGCCCATCAATATCGCAGTGGCCACTAGCCTTAGCATTATTGCGCTAAAGTCATTTGCTGGTTTTGCAAAGTATTTTGTGAGTTTTAGTGCTGCAGGCCAAAGTTTTGACTGGCAAGTTATTGGCATTATGATCGTGGCCGGATTATTAGGCACTTTTGCTGGTAACTGGCTCGGTCAGAAATTACCCAAACAACAACTACAGCGTGGCTTCGCGGTATTTTTAGCCATCATGTCTATGGTCGTAATAACGCAATCTGTTCTATAAACCTTACTGGAGTTAATAATGAAAACAGCACAACAATTGGTAGCAGAAGCGAAAGCCGTTATTCAGGAAGTCAGTATTGAGCAATTAGCCGCATATCTTGCGCAGCATCCGGCCCCGCTGTTAATTGATGTGCGGGAAAGTGCGGAGTTTAGCCAGCAGCATATCAGTGCAGCGATTAACTACCCTCGTGGTATTTTGGAAATGCAACTGGCGAACCATCCAGCAGTAGCTGCCAGTGGCTGTGATCCTGAAGTGGCTTTAGCGCAGCTTGCTGCCCAGCCTTTATATTTAATCTGTCGCTCGGGTGCGCGCTCGGCCTTAGCTGCAGAGTCTTTACAACGCATGGGCTTCACTCAAGTGTATTCAGTTGCTGGTGGTATGCAAGCTTGGCTTGCCGCCAACTTACCCGTTCAAGCATAGAGGGCTTTATGGAAAACTTTACTCCTGTCTCGGCCTTAATTGGCGGTGGTTTAATTGGTTTAGGTACTCTGCTACTGCTGGCCGGTATTGGCCGTATTGCTGGCATTTCTGGTATCACCAGTGCTTTGCTATTTCAACACGAAGATAAAGGTTGGCGATTGGCTTTTGTGCTTGGCATTATCTGCGGCCCTTTACTGGCATCGCTGGTTATCGCTGATTTTAGCTATAGCACCCCTACCTTAAGCTTGCACACGGTTATAGCTGGATTATTAGTTGGGCTTGGCACGGCTTGGGGCTCTGGTTGTACATCTGGGCACGGCATTTGCGGTATTGGACGATTTTCTGCTCGATCAATTGCGGCCACCTTAACCTTTATGTTAGCCGGTGTATTAGTCGCCAGTTTGTTTAATTAAGAGGTCATAATGAAACTTGTCATCGCGTTTTTAGCAGGCTTGCTGATGTCTTTAGGTATGGCTATTTCTCAGATGATCGATCCGCAAAAAGTGCTAAGTTTTTTGAATGTCACAGGTAACTGGGATCCGAGTTTAATCTTCGTCATGGTAGGCGCGTTAGCAGTCTATTCCATTGGTTTTTATCTGGTACTAAAAAGACCTGCCCCCCTGTTTGATAAAGCCTTTTATTTACCCACGCAACAGCAACTAGATAAACCCTTACTGATAGGTGCCGCTGTGTTTGGTATTGGCTGGGGTATGGTGGGTTATTGCCCAGGCCCCGCGCTCAGCGCAGTGAGCTCCTTTAGTAGTGGCACTTTAGGCTTTATTGCAGCCATGGTTATTGGTTGGTTTATTGCGAAGCGTGTGCGTATTCCTACAAACCATAGGTAAGTATTTACCTAAAGTAGATAAAAGTGTAACGAACGCTGCATAGTTATCTGAACGTGTCATACTGTATAAATATTTTAATTTAAACAGTACAAAACCATTTAGAGACGATTATGAATTTACTTTATGCAGCGCCCGTCACTGTATTGTTGTTACTAGCACAACTGCCATTACAGGCGGCAGATACTGCATTTTATGGAAAAGCTCACGTTTCACTGGATCAACTGGATAATGATATTGATAGTGGTTTTAATATTTCTAGTAACTCCAGCAGAATAGGAGTCAAAGTTTCGCATCAGTTACAGCCGGGCCTAAAAGTAATCAGTCAAATCGAAGCGACGGTGAAACTTGACGAAGGCGGTGATGGTAGCGAATTTTTTAACACACGTGATAGTTATGTTGGTTTGCAAGGCCGTTATGGTTTGGCTCGCCTTGGTTATTTTGATACACCAATGAAAAAAGTACGCTCACGTACCGATTTTTTTAGCGACAAAGTTGGGGATGCCCGTAATATTGTTGCTGGTGCTGGCGTGAGTTTAGATAAACGTTTTCGTAACGGTATCCACTATCAAACGCCCAAACTGCAAAACTTTATTTTAGATTTACATTATTCAGCTAACGATGCAACGGGCAGCACTACTGATAACGAGAATGATGCGATTAGCAGCTCAATAACTTACCATGCCGCTGATTTGCTGGTTATTCTGGCCTATGAACAACAAAACCAAATCAGCAATCCTCAAGGACAACCAGTGTCTGCCAAAACAGGCATACGCCTTGGCACTCGCTATAAAGTTAATGAAGCATGGCAACTCGCCTTATTTTATCAGCGTAGCTCGAACTTTAACGATACTGACCGAACGGCTTGGGGTGTGGGTCTTGGTTATAATGCTGGTGACTATAATTTAGCAGCACAATATTACCTGACTGAGCAAACCGCTAACCGGCAAGATAAGGCCACTATGCTCGCGTTGGGAATCGACAAATCGCTTGGGCCATCACTGAATTTTTACATGGCCTTTGCGCTAACCCATAACGCTGAGCAAGCAAACTTTAATGTCTCTGCCGGTGGACACAATAAACGGCTTGTCATTTCCCCTGGTGCAGATCCTATGGCAATATCAATTGGCAGCATTTACACATTTTAAAGTTCAATGATGATGCTATCTGCCTAATACTAGACGAAGTTTAGTGATAACTCGCTCTAATATATTGGCAGCAAGCATAAACTGAGTTATTGTCTTTGTCAGTAAACACTCGTCTTAACGCCATTCATTGTCAAGCTTGGGAACTAGCTGTCGCGATGAATACAATAAGAGGTTTTAGTCGTAATGGAGAGATTTATGGCACTTTATCGCTTTGTTGAACAAAGCTTTTTCTACACGCTTAATCGGAAAATAGCCGGAAATCTATTATTTATTGGCTTATTTTTTGGGTTTGCTCTCTACCTTTCTTACCCTAGCGAGGGGTCCAAAACCCTATGGTGGCTACTCCTTGTCACCGGCGTTGCAGCCTTCTTATTTACTGGCTTCTATTTAAGTCACCTCATTGTCAGGCCTGTACGAGCTTTGGTGGATACCTTACATCAAAGCAATAACTCTGGCGCAGATTTAAGCCAGCGTTTACCTGCTTTTACTTTTGATGAGTTTAGGACGTTATCAGAGGAATTTAATCACTTTGTCGCCCAACTTAGCGAGGTATTGAGTAAAGTTCACCAGCAAGCCAGTAACACGCATGAAATCAATGAGCAGGTTTCTGGCGCAGTTAAAAGTACCCGTTTAAGCTTACAAGATACTGAGCAACGCAATAAACAAATTCGGCGTGATAGTGATGAAGTTATTGAATACCTTGCACAGATTGTTCATAGCAGCGACCAGATGGGTAATGTTACGCACATAGCCGTGGATAAAGCTAAAATTGCCAGTGAGCAAATGCAATACTTAAATAAACAACTGGCTGCTATTGCCACCCTGTTAGACTCTTTCGGTGCTACGATTAACGGCCTGCAGCAAAACTCTGAAAATGTGCGGCAAATTCTAGTGATGGTAGAAGGCTTTTCCGACCAGACTAACTTACTGGCGTTAAATGCGGCTATCGAAGCAGCAAGAGCGGGAGATGCTGGGCGTGGTTTCGCCGTCGTGGCAGATGAAGTGAGAACTCTAGCAGCCAAAGTAAACGAAGCAACTAAACAGATTTCAGGTTTCCTAAATGATATGGAGCGCCTAGTTAAAGAAACCAAACAAGAGTCTGATAGCTTAACCATTCAGGCAAAAGATGCGCGCACCCAGGTAAGCCAAACCAATGGCGAGTTTTCACAATTGCAGCAAGAATTATTAACTGCGCGTGGTGGTATGCAGAACATTAACAGCAGTGTCTCAAATTTAGAGCAGAAGTATCGACAAACACAAACGCACTTATCTGCCATTGAGCAAATGACCAACGATGCATACCAACAAATGACCGCGATTGATGATGCAGCACGAAATCTGCTTGAGGGTACTGCTGCGACTCAAAAACAACTTGGCCGCTTTGCCAAGAAAGCCTCAAGATAAGGTTAAACCCGTCGCTGACTAATAGCGTGAAACAGGAGCAGAACCCAGCATCATTAGGCTGGGTTTTTTATTGGCTTTATTTTAGGTCCACTCTTGTAAGACGTAGCTTCGCTAAAATAGCATATTATAACGCGTCACAGGCCGGCTAAGCTCTTAACTGAGAGCAACCGACTGAACTACCGCTTAGTGTTAGAAAGCAAAAAACCAGCTTAATGCTGGCTTAAAGTGGCGGAGCGGACGGGACTCGAACCCGCGACCCCCGGCGTGACAGGCCGGTATTCTAACCGACTGAACTACCGCTCCGCGCTGGAGTGAGCTTACGCTCATTTGGCATATAACACTTTCTGATGTGGCGGAGCGGACGGGACTCGAACCCGCGACCCCCGGCGTGACAGGCCGGTATTCTAACCGACTGAACTACCGCTCCGGATCAGGAAGCTGTTTCGATACAAGTGGCGGAGCGGACGGGACTCGAACCCGCGACCCCCGGCGTGACAGGCCGGTATTCTAACCGACTGAACTACCGCTCCGGTGTGTATCGAAAATTGGCGGAGCGGACGGGACTCGAACCCGCGACCCCCGGCGTGACAGGCCGGTATTCTAACCGACTGAACTACCGCTCCGCGCCAAGCACTAGACAATTTCATTTGGGTATCGTCTGGTGCGGCGGGAATGATACGGATTAGGCTAAAGCCCGTCAACATCTTTTTTGCCCGTTTTGTCTATTCCTTAATCATCCGGTAATGAAAGATCAAGAATGTCATCTGGTTCGGTGTTTTTTTGTGCTTTTTTGTCTTCGGTCTTTGCAGGCGCTGCAACAGAATCGCTTGGTTCGGCCTTTTGTTTACGCCAAAACATGATGCTGCTAAGAGATTTTCCTGTGAGGACAAACCAAGTTGCAACAGCACCACTGATTAAGATAAGGAGATTAATTAAAATGACCCAAAACCAAGGAAATGCCATATCAGCCTCAATAAGCTCCGCTGCAATCTCAGGCTCAGCTAACGCTTCTGGTAAAACGGCTAACTCTGGCGCTTCTTGTGCTTGTAACGTCACTAAAAAACGCTCTTCCGGCAAATTTAACACAAACTCTCTGCCATCAAGCATTTTTCCAAAGACGTTCAAATTGAAAATATAGCTGCCATGCCCGCGGTTTTGCATGGCAAACTGCAAAGGCTGTCCAGGCTCAGTAAGCGAAAACATTTCTATATCGCCATCGGGGTAATTGACTTGCCCTTGGAATAACAAACTTGTTTCATCAACCAAGCTAGTATCTGGTTTGAAGTTTACGATATGGTGGCTTTGCTCAGCAGCAGCCATAACGAAATCTAGACCAATTGCAGCACGCGCTATGACTAAGGTCTCTTGTTCAACTTCTCTGGTATATAGCGGCGTTTTAACTGAGAACCTAGGGATCCACTCACCTGCTCCAAAATTTAAGTTAATCTCACCGGTAAAAACGCCATCACGCGCACTAGCATCATAGCCTCGACCATCATCCCGAAAAGTGGCAGCCTCAACCATGCCCCGTCCATAATTATCATAATCTTTGTTGTTAGTACTGACAAAAAACACTTGTAGCGTAAGAATTTCTTTAAACTCTCGCGCATTCACAATTTGCTCACCGTCTTTTAGTCTTGCGGTAAGCTTAAAATTTTCACCCACCATTAGTGGCTTAGGTAAGGGATCAACGTCAAGTTCAACATCGGTAAGCACCAGGATTTTGCTTTCTGGCAGGACTCTACCCACCGCTTGCCAAGGACCCGGCATGGGGTTTGTAATTTCAATCAAATCATAGGTAGCAGCATCATGCCAACGCATATTGTGCTGTTTTGCTGTGTTATAGAATACCTTGCTACCATCTGGACGCACTAACACGATCGAAGCCGTTCCTGGGCGTCGAAATAGCACCATCGTAATGCTTTCTATACCATCATCGATTCTAAAACGGTTATCTAGTAAAGGGATCTGATTGGCAACAGGTAAATCCGCCAGCATCTGCAGACCAGGCTCAGCGACTTGCTCAACGCTGTCGGCCTGCCCTGCGACAGGAAGTAAGCACAGACAGCAAAACCAGTATCTGATTAACCTCGCCATAGACAGCTGCCTCCTTTTTTTTGTACTAAATCTAGTCGACTTTCATGCGCCGCTATTTCTGTACTATCGGCTTTAATGACTTTTAATTTACCACTACGTTGAATAACTAAGGGGCCCTGCTGATCCTGTTGTTCACTTTGCTCATCTGCGGCTAGGTTTAAGCTGACTTGCCCACCGGTCATCAGCAAGTACACATCCGCAAGGATCTCAGCATCTAGCAAAGCGCCGTGCAAAGTACGATGGCTATTATTGATATCATAACGACGACAGAGCGCATCCAAGTTGTTTTTCTGCCCTGGGTGTAACTCTCTAGCCAGCTTTAAGGTATCTAAGATACTGCAATATTCCGCCACTGGCGGTAATGCTGGACGTAACATGGCAAACTCATGGTCAATAAAGCCGACATCAAAAGCTGCGTTATGAATAACTAACTCTGCACCTTGAATATAATCAAAAAAGTTTTTTGCAATGTCACGAAACTTAGGTTCAGCCGCCAACCGCTCATTGGTAATACCATGCACAGCTATCGCTTCCGCCTCAATTTCTCGCTCCGGATTGATATAAACATGAAAATTATTACCGGTAAAACGACGATTAATTAGTTCAACACAACCAATTTCAATAATGCGATGACCTTCTTTCGGGTTAATACCTGTAGTTTCTGTATCAAGAATTATTTGGCGTTTTAACATCACTTATTTCACTACTCACGGCAATTTAGATTGATTATATACCCAAACCACCCCAATATGCAGAATTTAGCCTACCCCTCAATTAGAGATGTGATAAACAGGCTTCGCTTTAATTTCAGCGAGATGTAAAGGACGTTTTATGCAAAAAAAGGTGGCGATTTATACAGATGGCTCATGTCTTGGCAACCCAGGACCTGGCGGCTTTGGGACCATCTTACTGTATAAGCAACATCGAAAAGAACTCAGTGGTGGTTTTCGATTAACAACCAATAACCGCATGGAGTTACTGGCTGCGATTATCGGTTTGGAGTCATTAAAAGATCAGTGTGAAGTCGAATTAACAACAGACAGTCAGTATGTTCGGTTAGGAATAACCCAGTGGT
The DNA here is from genome assembly GCF_049390205.1 of Alishewanella sp. d11. GTDB lineage: Bacteria > Pseudomonadota > Gammaproteobacteria > Enterobacterales > Alteromonadaceae > Alishewanella. The sequence goes on from NZ_CP186547.1 coordinate 533,994, forward strand.
TAGCCGGTTGGAAACGCAATAACTGGCGTACCAGTCAAAAGCAAGCAGTAAAAAATCAGGATTTATGGCAGCGTTTAGACGAAGCCGCCAGTAAACACAAGGTGAATTGGCACTGGGTTAAAGCGCACAACGGCCATCCTGAAAATGAGCGCTGTGATGAACTGGCCAGAACGGCGGCAACCTTGCAGGCTACCGCTATAGACAGGAACTTTGAAGAAAGCAGCAAATAAGCCAGATTCGCTTATTCAGCCGCTAACATCTTTTCTAACTCGGCAATAAATTTAGGATCATCAGGACTGGTACGACTACCAAAATGCACGACCTGTTGTTCGTCTTTACTGACGATATATTTGTTAAAATTCCAGGATGGACTTTCACCTGTTTTAGCGATAAGTGCTTTAAATACTGGATTGGCTTTTTCACCACGAACACTGGTTGTGGAGAACATGGGAAATTCAACACCATAAGTGAGGAAACAAACTTCCGCGGTTTTTTCCTCATCATTGTGCTCTTGCCTAAAATCGTTTGATGGAAAACCAAGTACCACGAGGCCTTGATCTTTATATTGCTGATAAATGGCCTCTAAAGCTTCAAACTGCGGGGTAAAACCACACTTACTGGCGGTATTTACCACAATAAGCGTTTTACCTTTGAATTGCTCACATAAGTCAACGCTTTCTCGAGTTTTTAATTGTTGTACTGAGTGTCCTAAGATATCACCACACTGCGCAGCCTCAGCGGGTGAGGCAAAAAACAACCCCGCTAGTACTGCTAATCCAAATGTTACTTTCATCTCGCTTTCCTTTTTATCTATCGTAACGCAGAAGTTAACTAAATTATCACCCACGATTCAGATAGGAAGTGTTTCTGTTTAACGCGCTAAAAATTCAGCGCGGGTTCTGGGATCATCTTTAAAACTACCACCGAGCGCTGTCGTTTGTGTTTTAGAATTTACGTCCATCACGCCACGTGATTTTACGCAATAGTGAACGGCATCCATCGTAACGGCCACATTCTCTGTTTGTAACAAGGTTTGTAATGCAACCAAAATTTGTTGTGTTAAACGTTCTTGAACCTGAGGTCGCTGCGCAAAAAAACGTACGATACGATTGATTTTGGATAAACCAATAATACGATCTTTAGGGATGTAGGCAACGGTTGCACTGCCATCAATGGTGACAAAGTGATGTTCGCAGGTACTGGTAAAGCTAATGGCTTTAACTTTAACCATTTCACTGACTTGCATTTTGTTGTCGATGGCCGCAATTTTTGGAAAGTTACTATAATCCAAACCGCTAAACACTTCATCAACATACATCTTTGCAATACGATGAGGGGTTTCATTTAAGCTGTCATCTGCTAGGTCTAAACCCAGAGTGTTAACGACTTCTGTCATCAGTTGACTGATTTTTTGGTATTTCTCATCACGCGACAAACCATTGTCACGCATGGGTGTTTCAAGGCCTTTCGCCTCAAGCACACTGCGAACTAACATAGCTTCTTCTGATAACATAATGCATCCAAAACATGACTTATATAACGCTTATACGCGGATCTTTCACAGGCAGTTTAGCGAAGAGGTCACAATTTTACTATTTTAAATCGACAAAACAGTAAAGCCCAGCAGTGCTGGGCTTTACTGAGGCGACTCGATTAAACCAGCCCTCTTATTGGACTAAGGCTAACGCCTCTAATAACTCACGGGGCTCAACTTCAGGTCCATTAAGAGATTCGTCCCAATTGGTTCCGATCAAGACGCCATCATCGTACATTTCTTTTAACCAACCTTCACAAAACACATCTAGCGGAATCGCTTCGGGTTTATAGCCAGCCCATTCGTCTGAACAATGCGCTTGCGCCTCGGCCTTATTTGACCAAAATGGCATAACGTCGGTTTCTTCGAACTCTACGGATTCAACAACCAGTAAATCCTCGCCATCTGCCAGGGTCCAAACTACGCCATGGGTTTTAGCTTCTTCAATAAAACGTTGAAAACTCGGATCGTGTGCAAACTCTGCCATAATAAACCTGCAAAATAATTATTTACCGACTGCTATTAAAGCAGATTTTAGCTATTAAAAGCCAACTTTATTCCGTTGTAGCGGCATTCACTTTCCCCCGTCACCGAAAATAACGTACAATTTGAGCTGATCTGACTGCTCTTAACGGACGGAAGCAAAACAATGGCTCAATATATTTACTCCATGTATAGGGTATCGAAAGTCGTACCCCCGAAACGGACTATTTTAAAAGATATTTCGTTATCTTTTTTCCCTGGCGCCAAAATTGGTGTACTCGGTTTAAATGGTGCTGGTAAATCAACCTTACTCAGAATAATGGCTGGAGTTGATACCGAATTTGAAGGTGAAGCTCGACCACTGGCCGGTACCAAAATTGGTTATCTGCCACAAGAGCCACAATTAGATGCTGCAAAAACCGTTCGCGAAATTGTCGAAGAAGCGGTTATTGACGTCAAACAAGCCTTTGCCCGCTTAGATGAGGTGTATGCCGCCTATGCTGATGAAAACGCCGACTTTGATGCCTTAGCGCGCGAGCAAGGTGAACTCGAAGCCTTAATTCAAGCCAAAGATGGCCACAACCTAGAAAACACGCTAGAACGCGCGGCAGACGCCCTGCGCCTACCTGCTTGGGACGCCAAAATACAACATTTATCGGGTGGTGAACGCCGTCGTGTCGCAATCTGTCGTCTATTACTAGAACGGCCAGATATGTTGTTGTTGGATGAACCAACCAACCACCTTGATGCTGAGTCAGTTGCCTGGTTAGAGCGTTTCTTACATGATTATCCTGGCACGGTAGTGGCAATTACCCACGATAGATATTTCCTTGATAACGTTGCAGGTTGGATCCTAGAACTTGACCGCGGTGAGGGTATCCCTTGGGAAGGTAACTACTCTTCATGGTTAGAACAAAAAGATGCTCGCTTACAACAAGAAGAGAAAACGGAAAATGCGCGTCAGCGCTCCATTAAGCAAGAGCTTGAATGGGTACGTACGAATCCGAAAGGACGTCATGCTAAAAGTAAAGCACGGATGGCTCGTTTTGAAGAGCTACAAAGCCAAGAATTCCAAAAGCGCAATGAAACCAATGAGCTATTTATCCCGCCAGGTCCTCGTTTAGGTGACAAAGTGCTGGAAGTCAGCCATTTACGTAAGTCTTTTGGCGATCGGGTACTCATTGATGATTTAAGTTTTAGCGTACCTAAAGGCGCCATAGTAGGCATTATAGGTCCAAACGGTGCCGGTAAATCGACCTTATTTAGAATGATCACCGGTAGCGAGCAACCTGATAGCGGCACTATCGAGCTGGGCGAGACCGTGCAAGTTGCCAGTGTGGAACAGTTCCGCGATAGCATGAACCCCAAAAATACCGTATGGCAAGAGATCTCGAATGGTCAGGACATGCTGCAAATCGGTAATTTTCAGATCCCAAGCCGGGCTTATGTCGGTCGTTTTAACTTCAAAGGCAATGATCAACAAAAGTTTATCGGTGAACTATCAGGTGGTGAACGTAACCGGGTGCACCTTGCTGCGCTGTTAAAAGCCGGTGGTAATATGCTACTGCTCGATGAACCGACAAATGATCTTGATGTAGAAACGTTGCGTGCCTTGGAAAACGCCATATTGGATTTCCCAGGCTGCGCCATGGTGATCTCGCACGACCGTTGGTTCCTTGATCGAATTGCGACACATATTCTTGATTACCGTGATGAAGGTAAGATCAACTTCTTCGAAGGTAACTATTCCGACTATGAAGCTTGGGTTAAACAAACTTATGGTGCTGCGGCGTTAGAACCACATCGGATTAAATATAAGAAGATTTAAGCTACTTATACACCTTACTATTTTAATCACACTTACCAACGCCTGCACTTTGCAGGCGTTTTGTTACTTGCAAAAAAATACCAACCTGATAAAGTAACTGAGAATTATTATCATCTAAGGATTTTCTATGAAAGCGTTTTTATTAGCCACTGCAGTAGGTCTCTTTGCACTGACGGCTCAACCAACCTTTGCCAGTGATCGACCAGCACATTTTAAAGGAGCGGCGGTGACCAATACGCAGCAAGCCGTAGCTAGCCTGATCGAACATAATGGCAAACTGGCTACGATCCTTAAGGGTGAACTAAACCCTACTACGATGACAGAAATCCATCAGCTGACTTATACTTTGGAAAATGCACTTGCCCTGATCCCGACAGCGAATGACGAAATTAAAGAGGTGCTGGAAGAAGTGCATCTAGGCTCTGAAACTATGGATGCAGAGCGCGTTCGTAATAACGCTGAATACTATCTGCAACTGGCTAATAAACTGACCAAATAACCCTAGCTGCCAGCATATTTTCGCTATGCTGGCTCTCTTTCTACCTTCTGCGTTACACTTAGGCTACCTTAGTACAAATCAAATAGCCTATTATGACCAGTTGGCAACTTATAAGCTGGCTTAGCGCCATCGCTATTTTACTTGTTTTTTTCCCAAAAGAATTTATCCCTCGTTTACTGCAAGTGGAAGGCTATCAGCATTTAGTGTTTGCCTCTGCAGTTTGTCTTACCTTGTTATGGTCAGTCAAAGCGGGAATTGTTCCAGGATTAGAGCTGTTTTTCCTTGGGATCACCACGCTGGTTCTTTGCCATGGCTGGCGGATTGCCATGTGGATTTGCTGCTTACCTCTGGCACTCCTCCTATTATTTGGCACAGTGCCGCTGGTGGAGGGAGGCGCCTTCGCATTAACCACCTTTATTTTACCCGGCTTATTTAGTTATGCCGTCTTTAGCTGGTCTTATCATTATTTGAGTAGACATTTATTTATCTATATTTTTGTTGCCGGCTTTATTAACGCCGCTTTAACTATCGTGCTGAAAATCCTACTAACTTCAGGCTGGTTTTATCTTGAACAAGCACATAGCTGGCACACTATTTATCAGAACTACACGCAACTCGCTTTATTAATTTGGTTTGGTGAAGCGCTGTTAAATGGCATGGCCATCACCTTGATGGCAGTATACCGGCCACACTGGCTCAGGACTTTTTATGATAACGAGTATTTATCACCAGAACGTTAAGCCTGAAAAATTTGAAAAACTAAAAAGTGGTTATTTTAACCACTTTTTAGTTTTTGGCTTAGGCTCTCGCATCTAATCACGAATACAATAAAAATAAAAAACCATAAAAATCATTAATATAAACCAAAATTTATGTTTGGCATGCCACTTGTAATACTAAGGAGGTCGTAACCCATCAACCTTTAATATAAGTGAGAAACAACATGAAAACTATGCAAACTATTATCGTAAGCGGTTTATTTGGTATCAGCCTAGCACTACCCGCTAGTGCAACAACCTTAGCCGATTTCAATAGTGAGTTACTCAAGAAACCTTTAGCTGAACTGCAAGAAAACTTAGCAATCCAGACCAAACAGGCTATCGAAAAGACAACGAAAGAGTTATTTGAACATTTCCAAATGACGGTGCGAACTCAAGAGCATGACAGTCTAACGATGCAAGCCGCAATAGAACTGGATAAAAACTTAGCGGCAGAAAAACCGCAGGCTGAGGAGTAACAATGGCGAACAAGCAAATGCCAGTAGTATCGCAAATGCTACCCCCTACCCCGACATCAGCACCAAAAAGCGGTTTAGACGTTCACTGCACTGCCGCTTTGACGCAAAGCGGCAACAGCAACACCTCTGCAATAATCAGGGGTGTTCACTCGTCTTAGTCTTTTAGTACCGTGGCTACTGCTTTAGCAAAGTAGTCGATATTACTGTGATTTAAACCCGCAATACTTACTCGGCTTGAACCTACCATATAAATGCTAAATTCAGATTTTAAACGCTCAATTTGTGCTTTGTTGATGCCAAGGAAGCTGAACATACCATGCTGACGGGCAATAAAACTGAAGTCTTGGGTGATCCCTTCTGCAGCGAATTTATCAATAATCAGCTGTCGATAACTATTGATCCGATCGCGCATTTCAGCCAGCTCTTGATGCCAAAGCGCTGTAAGCTCACTGCTACTTAAAATATTACTTACAATAATGGCACCGTGTGCAGGCGGCATAGAATAAATACTGCGAACCACACTTAGTAAATTTACTCGAGCGATATCCATAATTTGGCTGTTGGCAGACACAATGCTGACCGCGCCAATCCGCTCACGATATAAGCCAAAATTCTTAGAGCAAGAGCTACACAAAATCATTTCAGCTACATGGTCGGCTAAATAACGTAAACCTGCAGCATCCTCTTCCAAGCCCAGTCCAAAACCTTGGTAGGCCATGTCGACTAAAGGCGTAAAACCGCGCTCTTGCGCAATAGCCGTAAAACGTTGCCACTGCTCAAAATTGAGATCCATACCACTGGGGTTATGACAACAGGCATGCACTAACACCACATCGCCAGCAGGAATTTGTGCCAAATCAGCAAACATTTGCTCAACCTGTAAGCCTTTAGTTTGATAGTCATAGTAAGCATACTCTTTGACTTTCAAACCAGCTGCTTCAAACAACGAAATATGATTAGCCCAAGTTGGGGTAGTTACCCAAATCGTCGCATTCGGGTTAGCGCGCTTAATAAACTCTGCGGCGACCCTTAAAGCGCCGGTGCCACCTGGCGTATGCGCAGTCGTGACGCGATTTGCCAAAAGCACTTGGTGCGCCGCGCCAAACGCCAGTTTCTCCATATGGCTGTTAAAGCCAAGATCACCCGCCATACCGATGTAGGTTTTACTGTCTTCTTGATTTAACCGCAACGCTTCGGCTTCTTTAACCGATTTAAGCACGGCAGTATGGCCTTGTTCATCTTTGTAAACACCAACACCTAAATCAACTTTTTGCGGATTAGGATCTTCACGATAAGCTGCCATCAACCCCAGAATAGGGTCGGTAGCCACGGGCTTTAACTGAGCAAACATAATGTTCTACCTGAATTATGATTATTAAGGGGTGGCCGCATCAAGATGTTGCCGGTAAAAAGCGAGGTATGCTTAAACACACCGCAACCAGTAAGGCCAAAGCCTCAGTGGTAAATACCTGTTTAGAAAAATCTTCTGCATCAATAATACCGGCTATTTTGCCTGATTGGTCAAACAGTGGCAAACACGCTTCTGCCTGTACTTTAGGATCGCAGGTATAATATTCGCCACCTTGCTGTAAATAAGCACCAACATCATTGATGATGCGCGCCTGACCACTCAGACCTACGCTGGTGTTATTACTTATTTCGGCAAAGGCGGCCGTTAATGGAAATTCAGCTCTAGACGGTGTGCCAAAATAGCTCAGTTTAACTAATACGGGCTCACCAGCAATATTATTTCTAGCTTGATAGATCCCAAACCAAGCAACCTTGGCCTGCTGTTGATAAAATGCGCTGATTTGGCTTAACCGCAACAGTGCGGTCTGGTTTTCGGTGGTTTGCCCGCCGAGAATCGGCGTCAAATCATAAGGTTTATCATCCAACACGCCAAATAAAGAGCACGCTCCACCTTCACCTAGCTCGGGTACCTGATAGTGCCATTGTACTTGCTGCGGGTTATCTGCTGCCAGATAATCAGTGAGTTGTTGCAGACAGTGTTGGGTAAGGGTAGTGAAATCGGCCAACGGCAGGGATAACTGCGAGAGTAACCCCGCTTGTCTGAGGTATTGTTCTACCGCTTGAGGAGAGGTTACTAAGTTAGATAAATCATTAATCACAGTATAGCCATCCAGATTTCTAAAAATTCTCGAGCCATTTTAGCAGATACCACTAAAAAACCAAGCTAGCGCCAGAAAAACTTGCCGACCCTCGCAAGGCTAAGTAAGCTTGCCATTATTGTATTTTTTAGCGTGTCATTTAACCGAACATTATGAGCAAAAAAATTTCACTCGCCGATTGGCAACAGCAACTTAGCGCTAGTAATACCACAGCGCACACCACGCCGGATGCTGCCGTTACTCCGGTAGCAGAGAACCTAGTCTATTCTACCGCCACTGGCCGTATTAAAGCAGAACAGACCGACATGCGCCAAGGAGAGCGTTATGCCGATGGCGCTTTACGGGTGAAACGAGAAACTAAGGGCCGTGGCGGAAAAACGGTACTGACTATCTCAGGACTAACTGGCACGCTAGCTGAATTAACTGCAATCTGTACCGAGCTTAAAAAGAAATGCGCGTGTGGTGGCTCGGTAAAAGACGGTATCATTGAAATTCAAGCCGATAAACGCGAGTTGATTGCGGAGTTATTACAACAAAAAGGCTATAAGGTAAAACAAGCCGGAGGTTGACTCCGGCTTACATTTTGCGCACAGCCTGTTAATACATTACAGCAGTGAGTGCATTATTGCTCTGAATTATCCGCACGACCAAATACTTGCTTAAAAAAGCTATCGCGACGCCACAAAGGTTTTTGCTGCGCATTAGCGACATCTAAGGCAATATTAAAATTAATATCCGTAAACACCGCACCGGCATCATAGCGAATAGCACCGTACTCTTTGGTCAAACTGGCAATATCATCCGAAGGTTTGTGATAATGCTTAGCGAAAAAACTGCCCCAGATTTTACCGCCATCTTGTGCGGGATCTTTCGAGGTAAAGCCCGTCATAAGAAACACCGCGGGCACTCCCTGCTGCACTAAACGATAATGATCAGAACGAGTAAAAATGGCTTGCTCTGGCATAGGATCAGCACTTAATGCTATGCCTTCTTTTGCAGCTGCCCGCGCTACCACATCCCCCAAGGTTGAGTGATTTGCGCCAAACGCAATTAAGTCGGCAAAGGGATACAGTAATACTGGCATATCCAAATTCACATTGGCGATCAGCTGTGTCACAGGTACCGGTGGCTGCTTGGCAAAATATTCCGCGCCTAACAAGCCTTTTTCTTCGCCGGTTACCGCGGCAAACATAATGGAGCGCTTAGGCGCTGCCGGTAAAGCTGCAAATAATCTCGCGGTTTCTAATAAAATCGCCACCCCAGCAGCATTGTCCATGGCACCGTTATTAATCTTGTCGGTGGTGCGTAAATCATTGGAAAAACCGATATGATCTGAGTGCGCAGTTAACACCACATATTCGTCTTTTAATACAGGATCTGAACCGGGTAGCACAGCCAACACATTCGGGCTATCAATAGTTTGATGTTTGGTTTTACTTTTTAATTCGACAGTGCCTGGTAAGACAAAACCCTGAGGAATTTTATCCTCTGCCACAGCGTTAAAAATGGCCTCAAGCGACTGATTAGCAGCAGTAAACAGTGCTTTCGCCGCATCTGGATGTAAATATGCACTGCCTTTCAGTTCTGAGAAACCTCGACCAACATGACCTTGCTCATCTAACCAACTGAGCGCGGGGGTATTTAAATACAATAAGCTATTGGCATAGGGTCGTGTTTTCTCTTGCTCCGGTGTATGTAAGGTTAAAATACCGATAGCGCCTCGCTCAGCGGCAAACTCAGTTTTCATACTGCCTAAGTAAGCTCGCTCTTCGCTGGGCAAAAACTTCGGTAAACCGGCTAACATCACCACAATTTTACCTTTGACATCCAGTTCGGCGTAATCATTTAAAGCAAAGGCTTCTGAGACTAAACCATACCCTACAAACACCATTTCTCCCTGCAGCGCAAGTTCAGCATACTGTAAATTAGGGCCCGTAAAAAACTGCTGCGGATAACTCAGCGCGAGGGTTTCAGCAGGTAGAGTAAACTGTAAACTGGGGCTCGTGGCTTCTAAGGTGGCTTTACGCATAGGCACCCGCTGAAAAAAACTGCCATCTGCAGCACCACCTTGTAAGCCTAAAGCCTGAAGTTGCTGCGCGATATAACGGGCAGCAATTTCATGGCCACGACTCCCGGTGTCGCGCCCCTCTAATAAATCGTCGGCCAGAAAAGTAAGATGACTTTCAATCACACTGGCACTGGCCTTGGGTGTAGCTTGTTTCGGCGTGGAGCTGCAGGCTACCAAGGTCATACTGGCTGCCACAAGCAAAATAATAGCGTGTTTAAACATACAAATTTTCCCGAATCAAAAAAAAGTGCCAGTAAACTGGCACTTTAAAACACAATAAACCGCTTACTGCTGCATAGCTTGATAACGTTGCTGGAACCGACGATGTAATTGTTTATGCCGATTATCTAAATCAACACTACGGCCATCGATCCACAACTGTTCTACCTTATGCCCACGGTAATCAAAAATATCACCGGCAGATAAGACCAAACTTGCACTTTTTCCTACCTCAATAGATCCCAAACGATCAGCTACACCGGCAATTTCGGCGGCATCTAAAGTTAAGGCACGTAAGGCTGCAGCAGGATCTAAGCCATAACGGGTAACATGCCCAGCAGCAAACACTAAATTTCGAGTGTCCCAGAAGCCATCTAATGATAGGGCAAAGCGCACACCGGCTTGCTTTAACACACCTGGCACACTAAACGCTTGATCATAGGCTTCGTCACTGCGGGTCGGCAGGCCATAAGGCTCAGTGTAAATCACATCTACTTGATTAGCTGCGAGCTCATCTGCCATTCGCCAACTATCACGACCTCCAACAATAACTAATTTCACGTTATACTGCTTTGCCAGTGCGATCGCTTGACGCATTTGTCGTGGATCATCGGCATGCACGAACAACGGCAATTTCTTGTCGAAGAACGCCAACATAGCATGCCAACGAGAATCTTTACCTCGATTTAAGCCTGCTTGCTCAGCTAAATAATACGCGTGAGCTTGTTGAAAGAACCCCTGTAACTGAGCTAACTGCTCAGCTTGACGCTTTTGTTGCTGCTCAATACTGTCGCGCACCCACCAGCCGTTTTGTAAACTCATCCGTGGCCAGCTAACATGCAAACCAACATCTGACTGAACCAGTGCATCTTGCCAGTTCCAACCGTCTAAATGCATTAAAGCAGAACGCCCGGTGATTAAACTACCCGATGGATAAATTAGAGTATGGCTAAAACCATTGCTACGAATCGTTGGGATCACCACAGAGTCCGCATTAAAAGCAACCTGCACTTGTAAATCAGGATTTGTCGCAGTGATCTCCCGATCATCCCGAGTCGCGCGTACCGCTTCGACCTCAATTAAACCGAGTTGATTAATCAAGGCGATTAATCCAGGATAAAGATGCTTTCCGGTGAGATCCTGAACTTCCGCGCCAGCAGGCGCGGTTAAATTAGGGCCTACCGCGGCAATTTTGCCGTCGACCAGCAACACATCTTGCACTGCTGGGCTACTGACTACGCTATGCACAGTGGCATTTTTTAATAAAATCGGTGTAGATTGTTTTGGTGCGGGTACAGGATTAACTGCCAGCGCCAAGCTACTAGCCAAGGTAACGGCAGCAGCACATAACGTTGTAATTAGCTTCATTAGTGTTGCTCCCCGTGACTATGACCATGACTGTGTAAATGCTTGCCAAAACCAAAACGTAATTTCAGCCAATCATCATTATCATCACAATGCCAAATCGGATCATCTTGCTTGTAGGCGGTGGTACTGCCGCGACGAGCTGACTCACCGGCTGTAAGCACTTTTTGAATTAACTGTTGGCGCTCTTGCTCAAGTTGACTTCGCTTCGCTAAATCTTGCTGGCGATCAAAATAACGGGCCCCCTCAATCCACGTTTGCTGAACCATAGCATACACTGATAAAGGCTCATTATCCCAAAGCACAAAATCGGCTTGTTTACCCTCAGTGATCGAACCGACTTTATCATCAATTTTCAGCTGTTTAGCTGGATTAATGGTCACCATTTTTAAGGCTTCATGTTCGTCCATATTACAATACATAGTCGATTTGGCCGCTTCTTGATTTAAGCGACGTAACAAACCCGGATCGTCAGAGTTAACACTCACTAACACCCCTTGCTCATGCATCAAGCAGGTATTAGTGGGGATAGCATCATTCACTTCCATTTTAAAACCCCACCAATCAGCAAAAGTAGAAGCACTGGCGCCATGCGCTTTCATTTCGCTGGCAACTTTGTAGCCTTCCAAAATATGGGTATAAGTATTCACTTTAAAACCCATCTCCTCGGCTACTTGAATCAGCATCAGAATTTCTGAACCTACATAAGAGTGTGTATGAATATGTCGTTTACCCTCAAGGATCTCCACTAGGGTCTCTAGCTGATAATCACGACGTGGAGGAGCAACCCGACTTTGCTCGCGTTTGGAAAGCTTATTAAATGCTTGCCAAGCCGCTTGATATTCTTTCGCTGCCTGGAATTGATCGCGAATAAAGGTTTCTACACCCAAGCGACTTTGTGGATAACGACTGGTGAACTCCGTGCCCCAGTTCGACTGTTTAACGTTTTCACCTAAGGCAAATTTAATGCTTGGTGGGGCATTTTTAAATTTCAAACCTTCGGCATCCTCCCCCCAACGTAAACTGATAATTTGTGCGCGGCCGCCAATTGGGTTAGCACTACCATGCAGAATTTGCACAGCGGTTACACCACCAGCTAAGGCACGATAAATATTGATATCATCAGGATTTAGCACATCGCCTAAATGCACCTCTGCAGTATTGGCATGCGAGCCTTCGTTAACACCTTGCTCAGTGGCAATATGCGAATGCTCATCGATAATACCTGGCGTTAAATGCATGCCTGTCGCATCAACAACAGTGTAACCGCGCGGAGTCGCGAGGTTTTGCCCAACTTTTTCAAACTTGCCATTTTTCACTAACACATCCGTATTTGCCAGAACACCTTGCTCGGTGGCTGTCCACACGGTCGCGTTTTTAATATGCAGGTTTTGCTGTGTAGGCAACGCTGTGATACCAAAAGCACGGTTGGGGAAAGTTAGTTGAGATAGCATGGGCGCGGGCACGCTAGCAGCTTTTTTAGCTTCGGCAGCTAAAGTTTGTTGCTCAGCGCTAACCGCGATTTGATTGCCTTGCGCATCCAACCAGTAACCCGCTAATTGCTGACCAGTTAACACACCATTAAACTGTAAAACGGCTTGCTGCTCGTTCAACGCGGCCAAGGGTAGACTAAACTGCAGACGATTATCTTGCACCATAACATGTTCAAGTTTGACTTTTTTCTCGCCAAAGCGCGCTTCACCAGTTAGTTTTGGCGCAGTGCCTTTTAAGGAAATGTCGAACGTTTTGTCATCGAAGCGCAGCGCATACTGGCCAGCAAAGACCGTTGGCTGTACTGGCGTAAAACGCTTTTCCTGACCACGTAACCAGGTTGCCACGATTTCACCATCCGTAAAAAGATCGCCACGGCTAATCACTAAGTCAGCTTGATAACCCGCCGCAATTTTACCTAAGGTACTTTCTAGACCTAACAATCCTGCAGGGACTGTCGTCAGTGCCGCTAAGGCTTGGTCTGGTGTTAAGCCATACTGTATGGCTTTACGAAGATTAGGTATAAAGTCAGCTTTTTTGTCTAAGCCATGACTGGTCAGTGCAAAGGGAATACCGGCCTTAGCGACCACCGCAGGATTAGCAGGTGCGCGCTCCCAATGCCGTAAATCTGCTAGGTTAACGTCTAAACGCTGCTCTGCGGTCAATACCTGTGGTGCCGCTGGGAAGTTAAGTGGCAGTAACAGCGGTTTGCCCGTGGCCTTGACTTGCTCTAAGCGACTATACTCATAACCCGAGCCGAGTAATAAGGCATTTTTAATATTAAATTCGGCTAATAAACGACTAGCCCTGAGCAGTGAGCGTTCATCTGAGGTATCGAATAACACACCTTGCTGCGGTAAAGTACGAAGCGCGGCTAAAGCCGCATTGAATTCGATAGGTTTTCCGTCTAGCTGTAAATTTGGACTGGCGGTTGCCGCTTGATACCAATTCGCATCCGACAGTGTTTGACGAATTAACGCTACAGAGCCCATTAATGATGACGGATAACTCTGTTTTGAGCTGCCCTTACTAAAAGATAAAAAGTGCTGCGTATCGGCTTTAATAATCAGGTCATTTGGTAAACCATCCGCTAATGACGCCACAAAAGCGGTACCGCGAAAGATACCATCCTGACGGGCACTTTGAACGGAGGTAAAACCGGCTTTTAATAACTCAGTCGCGGTTTTTGTATCGGGTTTAAACTGGGTAACCCAACGCTGCTGCGCGTGAATGGCATCATTTGCCGCATTACCACCACGCCGGTCATTTTCATACATAGGCCGACGACCAAAGCTAAATCCTTCCTCTGCCGCAGCAGCGGGTACACCGTATTGAGTATAGGGATCGATAAAACCCGGATAAATATGATAACCCTTTAAATCAACGGCCTGATAACCAGCAGGTACGGTAGCCTGCGTACGAACCGCTTCAATTTTACCATCCCGAATTAAGATAGTCGCATTCTCTACTGTCTTACCGGGCTCGGTCATAACAGTGGCGTTGGTTATAGCGATCAGATTGGGGGTTTTGTCTCGTATTCCCAACTCTGGTGTTGTCTGAGCAGCATAACTGACAGCACTGGTTGTGCTGAGTAACGCCAAACTCAGCAAAGACAAGCGAGCTGATATTATCATTAACGTTTTCCTGAATGGTGTTGGTGTTTTTTTAAGCTAAATCTGAATGCAGAACAAAGTTCAGCTTTTTATTTGTTTTTACGTTTTTATAGTAAATGTTAAGTGGCTTAATTCCTGCTCTGCTAGTGGCATGCTGAAATAATAGCCTTGAACCAGATGACAAGCATTTTTCTTAAGAAAACTTGCCTGCGCTGCCGACTCAACGCCCTCAGCGACTACACGAAGTTGCATCTTTTGCGCCATAGCGATAATTGCCGCCACGATATCCATATCATTCTGATCTTCTGGAATATCTTTAACAAAAGAACGGTCAATTTTAAGTTCATCAACAGGAAAGCGTTTTAAGTAACTTAACGATGAATAGCCTGTACCAAAGTCATCAATAGATAAAGAGACGCCGAGACGCTTTAACTGATTTAACTGTTTAATAGCCGCATCGGTGTCTCCCATTAACATACTTTCAGTAATTTCAAATACCAAAGCATTAGGTTCAACCCCGGTACGTTGTATTATGCGTTCAATCATGCCGGGTAAGTTATTGTCATGAAATTGCCGTGCTGACAAATTAATCGAAACGGTAACATTAAACCCTCTGCTAAGCTGTCGGGCTAAAAAGCGGCAAGCCTCCAAAATAATCCACTCACCAATTTGTACAATTAACCCCGTACTTTCCGCCACAGAAATAAAACGGGCGGGAGGTATTAGCGTATTATCCGGCCGTAACCAACGAATAAGTGCTTCATAGCCAACTAAGGTTTCGGTGCGTAAATCAATCTTAGGTTGATAAAACAAGATAAACTGCTGCTCTCTGATAGCCTCACGCAACTGATTTTCAATCAGCAGCCTCTCATTAGCGGCATCATTAAGCTCTTGCGAGAAGAAGCGGTAGGTATTCTTACCTCTGGCTTTGGCTTCATACATGGCCAAATCGGCATGCTTTAACAATAACTCTTCGTCAACTGCATCTTCCGGTGCTATCGTAATACCTATTGATGCACTAATACCAACAGTATGGGTACCCAACTGTACCGGCTCTTGAAAAGCCTCTTGTAAGCTGGCTGCAATTTGCCCAGCATGCATTTTATCTTTTATATCACTCAGTATAACTGCAAATTCATCCCCCCCAAGACGGGCAATAGTGTCGTCTTCACGTAAGCGGCTGGTTAGGCGAGAAGCAACCTCAACGAGTAGCTCATCTCCCGCATCGTGACCAAGGGTGTCATTAATTAATTTAAACTCGTCGAGATCAAAATATAACAGGGCAAAGCTGTAATAACCTCGTTGCGACATGGCGAGGGCTTTTCGCAATTGATTGCGAAAATAACTGCGATTTGCCAGCCCGGTTAACGAATCAAAATAAGCCAATTGCTCCATTTGTTTCTGGCTTTGCTTGATAAATGAAATATCCTGCAAGGCACCGACGTAATGCGATAACTCGCCTTTATCGTCTCTTATCGGTGCTATGGTAAGCGTAACCCAAAGTTGCACCACAGACTTCGCTAAGTCTTGTTGCAGTAACACATCGCCTTGCCAGTGCTGTCGCTCTTTTAAAGTATGCATCATCTCGGCACTTAATTGTTGCATATCTGCAGAGAACAACTGCGTCAGTGGTTTACCTTGCATTTGATTAAGCTCTAAACCGAGTAGCTCCGTTAGAAATGGATTTAAATACTCAATTTCCAACTGATGATTAGTAATCACAATACCTGAACTTGAATAGGCAACCGCTTTACTTAATTTTCTGGCTAACAGTTCAGCCTGTTCCTTTTCCGCAATACGACTGTCTAACCCAGTCACTAATTGATTAATTTCTTCGCACATACTGATAAAGGCGCGGTTAAGCAAGCCTAATTCGTCTGAGTGCTGATCCAAATGCGGTGCAGGTTGTAAGCCCCGGCCAACTTTGTTCACCGCAATAGCCAGTTTTTTAAGGCGTTGCAAAACTATCTTATTCATTAAAAGATAGGACAATGATGTTATGAGTACAGCGAGCAGCAAGGTTAATAACAAAAGCGGTAAACGGTAATCTGCTTGCAGCTGTAGTAACTCAGCATCCGTCTGAAATAAGACAAAACGCCACCCTAGTCGGGTGACTGGTGAAGTCGCAATAAGGTATTGCGCTCCCGCATCTGCATCCGCTTGAACTGTACCTTTCTGCATAATCGCGTTTTTTAGCGAGACTGGCTTAATCTCTTCCCCCACATAATGGGAAAACATTGTTAAGCTAGTGCTTGAAGTTGCTTCATGGTGCGTATGAATGAGCTGATTATCTTGATTCAGTAACAGCATATTGACTGGTCGCTGCGTAATAACCTTTGGTAAAAGGGCAGCCAATAAATCTGTCAGCTTAAGATTAAAGACCAAGGAACCAAGAAATTGATCCTGCTGATACACGGGCATGGTAATCGCCACTAACCACTGCCGCCAAATACTGTCGTAATAAATTGAGCTCCATTGCATAAGCCGCTGATTATTGTGTTGCGGCATTGCTAACTGATACAGCGGACTGTCCAGTAATGCAATATCACTGTTTAGGTCGATTACCCAATCTGCAGGTGTGGCTCGTACATAATTTTTTTTAGAAATAAACAATACGCTAAAAAAATCTTGTTGAATAAGAGGTATTAGTTGCTGCCAGATAAGCGCTGTTCGCTGTAACTCTCGATCTTGGGCAGAAATCTGAGCAGAAGGAGCAATGAAAACACCAGAATACTCATCGAGTTGTCGTCTGGAACCGTCAGATAACCGTCT
Source organism: Alishewanella sp. d11 (assembly GCF_049390205.1). Taxonomy (GTDB): domain Bacteria; phylum Pseudomonadota; class Gammaproteobacteria; order Enterobacterales; family Alteromonadaceae; genus Alishewanella. The sequence goes on from NZ_CP186547.1 coordinate 551,232, forward strand.
TGGCTCTTCATAGCTCCTCTGCAGCATATTGCTAGCACCTAGCTGACGAACAATTAGTTGATGGGAGCGACGGGCTTTTGCTTCAAGTTCAAGGAGGTCTCGCTCAAACTGCTTAAAGAGTTGCTCAACTTGGTTATTAATTAAGATTTGTTCTTGCTGTAACGTAGTTCTATGTTGTAATACTGTCAAAGTGAAAGTGACAGTGAGACCTGCAAAGACAATAGCCATAAACACCATCGCTGAAAACTTCAGACCCAGCGAATTGATTCCTTTGGCGTTATTGCTATTAAGATCCTTCACGAATACCGCTCACAGCTGTTATAGTTAAAAAACAGTGTCCTAAAGAGGCACACAATTAATAATATTATACTCTATCATTATATTAACGTAATCGACCAGAAGAGAGTAAGCAAATGAAAAAAGTCATATTTACAACTTTAATCGCTGCAACCTTGTGTATGCCAGCAATTGCTGCCACTGCTTTTACCGATGGCGAAGACGCTGTCAGTTACCGCCAGGCCAGTTTTCAGCTAATCCGTCATAACATGGGTGACATTCAAGACATGATCCGTGGCAATGTCGCTTTTGATGCTGAGCGTGTTCAGCGCAGAGCCGAAGCCCTTGCCCTACTAAGTCAATTACCTTGGGAAACTTTTACTGTTCCTGGCACCAAAGAAGCCGGTGGCGATGTAAAACCTGAGATTTGGGATAATTTAGCCGACGTGCAACAACGTGGTGAAAAAATGGCTGCAGACGCAGCAGCTTTGCTGGTAGCGGCTAAGACAGCAGAACAAGCAGAGATCCGCAAAGCTTTTGGTGATTTCGCACGTAACTGTAAAGCCTGTCACGACAAATATAAAGCCGATTAATGCTTTATTGATTCTGGCGCCGCTTGCAGCGGCGCTCGTTAACCTAAATAAACTTCAATAACATTTCACCTTGCCAAAAGTAAAAAACTACCAATAACACCGCAACAAGCACAAAATAACTCCAGCTATGTTTAAGCGCAGGCGCAGCCGTGCCACTATTATAGTTGCCCTTGCCAGTGATAAGCGTCAGGATCACATTATCATGTTTCCAACTATGCCATAAAGCAGCAAAGACATGGATTGCAACACAAATAATGATCAGATCAATATTTAGTTTATGGATTTTAGAGGCTAAAGACACCCACTCTTCAGAGAGTGAGCGCACCAAAGGACCATCACTAATATAGCTATTATCGAAGGTTGCCAGCCCGGTAAGTAACTGTAAACTCACTAGAGCTATCAGTAAGAAAATCATATAAGCGCCAGCAGGATTATGGCCTACTACAGGCTTAGTCTGCCTTAAATAACGAAAAGCAGCTAAAGGTGTTGCGGCAAAATGGCTAAAACGTGCCGTTATGCTGCCGTAAAACCCCCAACAAATCCGCGCTATCAGCAACGCCGCTAAGGTATAAGCCATCAGCTGGTGTTGTGCCATCAAGCCTTCACTCCCGGTATACCAAAGCCCAGCAATCAGCAATACTTGTGACCAATGAAACACTCGCACCGCCAAATCCCAAACTTGTATTTTAACTGACATTGCGCTTTCCTTTTACTATGCTAACGTTTTGATTTTATACCAGCGGGATAAATAAATGAAAATACTAAGCTGGCTATTTGCTATTTTACTAACATTTTTATTATTGGGTACTTTGAGTCTTTATCTTTGGCTTAACGCTAGTTTAGCTGATTACGATGGGGAATATCAGGCTGCGGTCGCTAATCCAGTTACATTAACACGGGATCATCTTGGTTACCTTACCGTGACCGCACAAGATCGTTCTGATGTGGCATACGGTTTAGGCTTTGCGCATGCGCAGGATCGCTTTTTCCAAATGGACTTAATGCGAAGAAATGCGGCAGGTGAATTGGCAGAATTATTTGGTGAACGTGCATTAGAAATGGACATTCAAAACCGACGACATCGTTTTAGGCATCGTGCTGAACAGCAACTTTCGCGTTTACATTATCCTGATTTACAACTGTTGACTGCCTATACCCGAGGCGTAAATGAGGGGTTAAACCAACTACGATTACCGCCTTTTGAATATGCCTTATTGCGCAGTCAACCCAGGCCTTGGCAAGAGAGCGATACCTTACTAGTCATTTACAGCATGTACCTTGATTTGCAAGGCAAACAAGGGCGTGATGAGTTTGCCATGACGAAGCTCAAAGAGATCGTTCCTGCCGACTGGTATCAATTTCTTCAACAACATAGTGCCGATTGGCAAGCCGCGATCGATGGTAGTCAAGTCTCGGCCATCCCCCTGCCAACCAGTCCTTATCCCGACGCGCTAAGGCAAACAATCGCCTGTCAACAATGTACACCTGCAGATGCCGTTGATTTAGGTAGTAATAACTTTACCGTGTCAGGTAAGCTAAGCCCGCATGGCTCCGCTATTTTGGCGGATGATATGCATTTATCATTAGGAGTGCCCGCAACCTGGTATAAAACACAGCTAAATTGGCAGGATCAAGATGAAGGCTATCAGGTAACAGGCCTCAGCTTACCCGGTACGCCTGCCATCGTGGTTGGCAGTAATCGGCATATTGCTTGGGGTTTCACTAACAGTACAGCAGATTGGCATGATGTTATTAAACTGCAACGCTCCGCAGACCAACGCGCTTATCTCACGGCAACGGGTTGGCAACCATTCACTACGCTAACGGAATATATCTTTATCAAAGATGCTGCCACCTATGAATTAACGGTGCATGAAACGCAATGGGGACCGGTCATCCCTTTTGCGGATCAGCAGCATTATGCCCTACGTTGGGTTGCCCATGATGACAACGCTGTAAATCTAAACCTAAGCTATCTGGAGCGAGCAGAAACCGTTGAGCAAGCCCTCTCTTTGGCAGCGGAGGTTGGGATCCCAGCACAAAATTTATTGGTCGCAGATAAAATAGGTAATATCGGTTGGACGCTCTTTGGCCCTATCCCACAGCGCCCGCAGACTCATTGGGATATCATCCAAGATTGGAGTAGTGGCGATTATACGTGGGGCGAGCCGTTACCCATTGCCGCTTATCCCAAACTTATCAATCCAACTAAGCAACGATTATGGACAGCAAATGCTCGCACGGTCGGCAATCAGGACTATGCGATTTTAGGCAATGGCGGTTATGATCTTGGCGCCAGAGGTATGCAAATAGCTCAAGGCTTAGCGGCACTGGAGCAAGCGGATGAGTTAGCACTTCACCAGATCCAGTTAGATCATCATGCCTTACTGCTAACGCGCTGGCGCACACTATTATTAGACACACTTAGCGAATCGCTCGCGGCTGAACGGCAGTTAAGCGAATTTCGACAACATGTTCAAGCCTCGACTTTACATGCCCATCCAGATGACATTGGTTACACCTTAATTAGGCAATTTCGTGTAAAACTACTAGAACTTACTTTTCAGCCTTTGTCCGCCTTGTTAGAGCAAGCGGGCGCGCGCAGTGCCGATTTAAAGTATTCGTTAGAAACGCCCCTTTGGTTAATGCTGCAAGCACAACGCTTAGATACGCTTCCGCCAGGTTTTACAACGTGGCAAGATTTGCTGATAACAGCCGCTCAGCAAACCCAAGCTGAACTGCAGCAGCAATATGGTAGTTTAGCCAATGCCCGCTGGGGTAATCGAAATACAGCAAAGATTACCCATCCGCTCGCCTCAGCTATTCCTGTGTTCGGGCGCTGGCTAAACATGCCGGCAATGCCTCTGGCGGGTGATAGTCATATGCCAAGAGTGCAACATGCCCGCTTTGGTCAATCGCAGCGTATGGTTGTCGCGCCAGGGCATGAACAGCAAGGTATTTTAGTTATCCCTGGCGGGCAATCGGGTCATCCGCTCTCGCCATTTTTTCGGGCCGATTATCCTTATTGGCAAGGAGAAGTGGCCTTACCCTTTTTACCGGGCCCTAAAAAATATCAGCAGCAGTTAGTGCCTGCCTCTTGACTTTAGCCATCCAGACGGAATAAGGTGTCGTTATGAATAAAAAGAATTTTGCACTCGGTTTTTTTAGCTTTACCACCTGTACTGGGGGGTAGCTTACCGTGCGCGCACGAAAAAGCATAAAACCTCCCCCTGTGGGAGGTTTTTTTTTGACAATTTTACAGCTATTGGCAAGAGGTAAAACATGGAATTAAACGAAATACGGCAAGCTATCAGCGATACCGATCAGCAATTGCTAAGTTTACTGGCAACACGCCGTGGCTTAGCACTAGCCGTAGCAGAAGCTAAGCTCTCCCAAAATAAACCCATTCGTGATACCAAACGCGAGCAAGAGTTATTACTGTCTTTGATCGAAAAAGGAAAAGTACAGGGACTTGATGCGCAATATGTTACGCGTATTTTTCATGTCATTATTGAAGACTCGGTGTTACAACAACAAGCTAAAGTACAAGGCAAACTAAACGGTGAAAACGCTCAGGCTATTCGCGTTGCCTTTTTGGGTGGTCAAGGCTCTTATAGCTACTGGGCAACCCAGAAATATTTCACCCGCCGCGCAGAGCAGATCATTGAACTTGGCTGTGATAGCTTTAATGAAATTGTGAATGCTGTTGAAACCGGACATGCCGATTATGCATTGCTGCCAATAGAGAATACCTCGTCTGGTTCGATTAACGAAGTGTACGATATTTTACAGCACACCCGTTTATCCATAGTGGGTGAATTAACACACCCTATTGAGCATTGTTTACTGGGACTTCCTGGCACAGATCTGAGCAAAATCCGCCAAGTTTGTTCACATCCACAAGTTATTGCGCAGTGTAGCCAATTTTTACTCGGTTTAACCAATGTTAAAATAGACTATTGCGATAGCTCTTCCGCCGCCTTTGCCAAGGTAAAAGAACTTCAAGATCCGACCATTATCGCTATTGGTGGCGAAGAAGGTGGTAAGTTATACGGCTTAGAGGTGCTCACTCGGCAACTGGCGAATCAAAAAGATAATGTCAGCCGCTTTATTGTGGTGGCGCGTAAAGCTGTGAATGTGGCAAAAGCTATCCCTGCCAAAACGACCTTTATCATGTATACGGGACAACAGCCAGGTGCACTGGTCGAGGCCTTGTTGGTGTTAAAACAACATGGTATTAGCATGAGTAAGCTGGAGTCACGGCCTATTCCTGGCAATCCTTGGGAAGAAATGTTTTATGTTGATGTCGCAGCCAATCTTAATGACTATGCCATGACCAGAGCTTTGGAAGAGCTAAATGGTATTACAAAATTCGTTAAGGTACTGGGATGCTACCCTAGTGATGATATTACGCCAACCCAACCACAAAGCTAAGTAAGAACAGATGCCAATCCGTTAAAGATTGGCATCTTTACCAATGCTTAAAAGGTTAATACCTCGCCTTGCATTGGGATCTGCGCTGCAATACCTGCATCGGCTAGTTTTTGCTGTAGCACTAACTGCGCTTCAGGTTCACCATGCACTAGGTAAAAAGCGGGAGCTCCTGTAATGGCTTTAGCCCATTGCAACAGCTCAGACTGCCCAGCATGCGCAGAAAAACCGCCTATGGTGTGTACTTTGGCTTTCACCACAATATCTTGACCAAACATCTTAACCCGCTTTTCACCATCCACCAGCCTTCTACCTAAGGTTCCTCGGGCCTGAAAGCCAACAAAAATCAGATGATTGGTATTTTTCCATAAATTATGTTTTAAATGATGCACGATTCGGCCACCATTACACATGCCACTACCGGCAATAATAATGGCACCCTGCGTCACTCGGTTAATCGCCATGGAATCTTCAATGCTGGCAGAGAGCTTTAACATCGGTAGCAATTGCTCTAAGGTCATGCCCTTTTTGTAACCGATACGCTCCAAATCGGCGTGATCGAGTCGATGCAAAAACTCATCATAAATCTTAGTGATACTAATGGCCATTGGGCTATCTAAAAAGACCAAGCGCTGCTTTAAACGCCCCTGACGATGTAATAATGCCAAATAATATAAAATCTCTTGCGAACGACCTAAGGCAAACGCAGGAATAAACACATTGCCGCCGCCATCATAAGCTTCGGCTAAGGCGTCAGCAAATTCTGTAATGGTATGCTCTAAAGGCTGGTGATCGCGGTTACCATAGGTGCTTTCCATTAACACGATATCGGCTTGGCCAATTTCTGTTGCTGCTGGCAGTAATACGGTAGCAGGATTGCCCAAATCACCCGAGAATACCAATTTACGCATCGCCTGTTTACCTTTGAGCCATAACTGCACTATGGCTGAGCCAAGGATATGGCCAGCATCGGCAAACTCCAGCTCTACACCCGCTAAGGGAAAGCCCCGTTTGTTATAGCTAAGCGTATGCACTAACTCCGACACGCGTTCGACATCTTTTACTGCCATCACCGGTTCTTGTATCTTCTTGCCAGCACGGGCGGCTTTTTTGTTTTGCCATTCTAAATCTTTTAAATATAAGTTGACGGAGTCTTTTAACAACACGGGCAATAACTCAGCAGTACCCGGCGTACAGTAAATTTTTCCTGTAAAGCCCTTGGCCACCAATAATGGCAGTAACCCGCTATGGTCAATATGAGCATGCGATAAGATCACCGCTTCTATTTCTTTGGGTTTAAATGGAAAACGGAATTTATGCCATTCCCTGACTTGATCCGCCCCCTGTACCATGCCGCAATCTAATAAGAATTGCTGATGGTTTAACTTAACTAAATAACAAGAACCGGTTACCTGCTGAGCCGCTCCAATAAACGTTAAACTGGCATTAACTGGCATACTGTATATCCTCATGTGTCGATTCAGACTGAATTGTCTCGGTACTACCTTGTAAATTGGCTAAGGCTAACATCGCTCTGGTTAGCTGCTGATTAAAACGACGCAACTGTGCAATCCGTAACAATTGATCCCCGCCTGTGTCATTACTTACTCGCTCAGTTAACACCAGTAAGTAGAGTTGATCTTTCATTTTTTGGCGCTGGCGCATCAAATCACGATAACCACTACGAATGTTTTGTGCATCTTCTGGTAAGCGGGCGCTTTGTAGTTGCTGCCAAAAGGCCTGTTCAGGTTCAAAAAAAGTCGGATCTCGCTGTGCTTGCAAAGCAAGTTCTGGCAATAATTGCAGACTCATTTCCAAGCGTAATAAATTTTTGACCAATTCATTTAAGGCTTTTGACTCAGGTGCAGCTAATGGGCTCTTACCTAATTGCAGTAAATAATGATTAATATCATTTTGCAGCTGTCTGATGTTTTCCTGAGTGTCGTTATTCAGGGGCTTCCCCTCACTCAACATTAATGCTTGGCCACTAATCAGTTGGGCCACTCGAATGCTCTCCATACTAAGCGTTTTGATTGCAACAGCTGGAATACTTAAGCTCGAGGCATCCAATACATGAAGTTGCCCTATCTTCCGCGAACGGAAACGCCCATTTAAAAACAACACTAAACGGCCAGTCAGTGGCCACATTAAGATCACACCCAGAATATTAAAACAGGTGTGAAACAATGCCAAACTGATTGCCGGATTCGGATCATGAAACAATGTATTTTGGATAATATTAATTAGCCACAACAAGGGGTTTAATATAAAAATCGCCACAACACCGGTAATAATATTAAAGATCACATGCAACATCGCTAAACGTTTAGCTTTAGCCGTTGCCGCTAAGGTGGCAATAATAGCGGTTGAAGTTGTGCCAAGATTGGCGCCAATCACAAAAGCTGCCGCTAGGGGTAAAGGCAATACGCCTGCCGCAACCGCTGTGATCACCAGCGCAATAACGGCGATAGAAGCTTGCATCACCACACTTAACAAGGTGCCAAGTAATACGCCAAGTAAAATGCCCCAGAAACCTAATTGGCTTAAAGCGGTGAATTCAATATCAACAAAGGCCGCATCGAAACTGTCTTTTAAGTAAGCTAACCCTAAAAAGAATAAGCCAAAACCAATAAGCGCTTCTCCGATCCCCTGAGCTCGGCTAGGCTTTGCAAAAAGTTTTAAGATAGCACCTATACCAATCATGGGCAGGGCCAAGGCATCTATTTTGAACTGTAAACCGACTAGCGCGACAAACCAGCCCGTTAACGAGGTACCGACATTACTACCATAAATCACAAAAGCTGCGTTGTTTAACGACAAAATTCCAGCGTTAACGAAGCCAATGGTTGTAACAGTTAATACAGTAGAAGATTGCACTGCCACAGTAGCCGCAGTACCAAATAACAGACCTTGCCAAGCACGAGCCGTCCAGCGCTGTAAAAATTGCATTAATGCTGGACCTGCCGCAGTTTTTAGGCCTTTGCTCAACCAATCCATGCCCAGCAAAATTAAACCTAAGGAACCTAAGCCCATCAAAAATTCAGACCACATATTTATCCTTTTTTGTTTTATCTGTTATAACGCAACTATAAAATGACTTATCTGCGCTGCATCAAATAACTATGCAGATTCTTTCTCTTAAGGATTTATCTTATGTCAGATCATCACCTACTGCACAAGCGGCATTTTGCTACCGCACAGGACTCATTAGACGCCATAGCCCGCTTGCAAGATCATCAATCCTACAAGCTCGCCTTTGCGGATAGCGATTTGCTGATGCAAGACGAATTGCGGCATGTGAGATTACAATTAGAATATCTGAAACCACAGATGGTTTTAGAGCAACATCATGTTAATGCCACCGTAGTAGTCTTTGGCAGTGCGCGCTTTTTATCAGCTGAGCAGGCGAAAAAAAATCTACAACAGGCTCAGCAAGCTTACGATACAGATCCTTCTAGCCTAGCAGCACTCAATCTACTGAATATGGCAAAACGGGATGTTCGCAATAGCCAGTATTACAGTGCTGCGCAAACCTTTGCTAGCTTGGTCACTGCGCATAGTCACGCTAAACCTGATTCGGCATTAATGATTATCAGCGGTGGCGGGCCTGGTATTATGGAAGCCGCCAATCGCGGTGCCATGGACGCCAATGGTAAAAGTATTGGGTTAAATATCGTGTTGCCAAAAGAGCAAAATCCCAATCCTTATATCACACCGGAATTTTGCTTTCAGTTTCACTATTTCGCTATTCGCAAAATGCACTTTTTACAACGCGCCCGCGCTTTGGTCGCTTTCCCTGGTGGCTTTGGTACTCTGGATGAACTTTTTGAAACATTAACCCTTATTCAAACTCGCAAAGCCGAGCGTGTTCCGGTCATTTTGTTCGACAAGGCATTCTGGCAAAGATTGATCAACTTTGACATACTGGCAGAAGAAGGTTTAATCAGCCCACAAGATCTGGAGCTAATTCAGTATGTCGATACGCCAGAACACGCTTGGCAAATTATTTATGATTTTTATCAATTAGGCGCTACTGCCAACAACTGATATTGTTAGCAGAGCCTAAAACCAAAATAAACTGGGCGCGTTAGCTGCGCCCATCCGCAGCTTTTTGCAGTAATTGCTTACTTTCCTGTAAAAACTGCTCTGCTAACTCACCAAAAAACGCTTGCCCCTTGGCAAACTCAGCCATTAAACCCGCTTTATCTTGGGCTTGCAGTAAAGCTAAGAGTTGTGAGAAACGCTGCTGATAACGGCTCAGTAAGGCTGCCACATCACTAGAGGCCAGCATAATATCGGCATAAAGCTCGGCATTTTGTGCAAATAATCGCCCCACCATTGCCAACTCTAACCGGTAAATGGGTGAGCTTAGCGCCAGCAACTCCGGTAGATTGGCTTGCTCTTCAGCCAAATGCACGCCGTAAACTAAAGATGAAAAATGCCGCATGGCTTGAATAAGCTGCATGGCTTGATCATGTTCATCGGCATCTTTAAAACTAATTTCTGCGCCCCAGATTACCAATTGCTTTAACAACCATTGATAGTCTGCTTCACCGCGTCCATGACAAGCTACCACAACTTGTTTAATCAAATTATGAATATCTGGGCCAAACATTGGATGCAAACCAAGCACCGGGCCGGGATGTTTTGCCAGCATTGCCTTTAGTGGTCTGGCTTTGATACTAGTTAGATCGGCTAATACACAATGCGGGGACAGTGGCGGTAACTGGGCAATCACCTGCTCAGTTAAGGTAATGGGTACTGCCAGCAATACCAATACCGCATCTTGACACAGCATAGCGGCATTCGGCCAATCCTGCTGTTCCAGAATAGCAACTTGATAACCAGAACGTTGCAATAAACTGACAAAACGTGCACCTAAAGCACCTGCACCGCCCACCACGACCACTTTGCCGCCCGCTGGACGGCAACACACAAAGTGATTGTCTTGGGTGGCATAAGATTCGCGCATTATCCGCCGCAGAATATCCTCTACTAGTGCCGGCGATACACCGGCCTGCTCTGCTTGCTGCTGCCTGGCGTGTAACAACGCTTGTTCACGCTCCGGCACATAGACGGGTAAGGCAAATTGTTGTTTCACTTGCCCCACCTGAGCCGTTACTTTAGCGCGCGCAGCTAAAAGCTTAACCAGTTCGCTATCGATAGCGTCAATCTGTTCCCGTAAAGGCTGTAACGCCTGCTGTGCAGTCTCTAACGTCATCTTGTTACGCCACCGCCTGCAGGGGCAACATTTGCTGATGTAAACGTGCCAACAAGGTCGCGGTAGTCTGCCAATCAATACAGGCATCAGTGATCGAAACCCCATAATGCTCGGCCTTACCCTTTACCAACTTTTGATTACCCGCGTGCAGATGGCTTTCCAGCATAATACCGATAATCGCTTCATTGCCTGCCAAACGCTGTGCCAATACGTCCTCAGCAACGGCAGGCTGGCGATTGTGATCTTTGCTCGAATTGCCATGACTACAATCTACCACTATACCCCGCGGTAATTTCAACTTGTCTAGTTGCTCCAAAGCCGCCTTGATACTAGCCGCATCGTAATTAGGCTGCACACCACCCCGTAAAATAATATGACCATCTGGGTTACCCGCGGTTTGCACCAGACTGACTTCGCCTTTTTGGTTGATCCCAAAAAAGGTATGGCCACTTGCCGCAGACTGTAATGCATTAAGCGCTACACTCAGACTGCCGTCAGTGCCGTTTTTAAAGCCAACCGGCATAGAAAGGCCACTGGCCATTTCGCGGTGCGTCTGGGATTCAACAGTGCGAGCGCCAATCGCTGCCCAGCTAATTAAATCAGACATATACTGTGGGCTGATCGGATCCAAGGCTTCCGTTGCTACCGGTAGTTCTAACTCAACCATTTTTAGCAGCAATTCCCGCCCCCAAGTTAAGCCCGTTTCCAAATCAAAGGAATCATCTAAATGCGGATCATTAATAAAGCCTTTCCAACCGACTGTGGTACGCGGTTTTTCAAAGTACACCCGCATGACAATGTATAAGCTGTCGCTGTATGCCAGCTGCAGCGCCTTTAATTTTTTAGCATACTCAATAGCCGCGACCGGATCATGAATGGAACAAGGCCCCGTTACTACTAACAAACGTTTATCAATACCATGAATGATATTGGCAATGTCTAAGCGTGCTTTTGCTACAAACTCTGTGCCCTGCTCTGACAAGGGCAATACTTTCTTTAATACTGCCGGTGAACTTAATGGCTTTTGCGCCACAATGCGCAAGTCATCAACTATCATACTCATCTAACCTACTCCAGTTACTTTGCTCAGTATGGCTAATCTATTGCAACACCTGACTGCAGACAGAACAAGCGTAAACTTATAAATACAAGCCGTACTTAATTTATTACATAAAATGCAGTCTACGGATATAGGCGCTAAAGATCAACCATAAAACCCAATTAAAATAAGGATTACAAGCCTTAAGCAACAAATTCAGCAATGTACACATTTAATTACAGTAAGCATAAAAGGTTAGCTAAGCATAAAAGACTATGAATTACCCCGCGACAGCGTTGGACGCTAATGCTGGCGTTTGCTTTGAAAATTCGCTAAAGAAACAACTGATAGTAGAGGTTTTGAAAGCAACTAAGCTGTGAGGACAGATTTTTTATAGGCGCTGTAACACTTTTTTATAGGCGAGTGATAAGCGAATAAAACTTTGTTTATCGCCACCACGATCTGGATGATATTTTAATGATTGTTTGCGAAAGGCTTTTTTAAGCTCAACTAAGGAGCAAGGCCAATCTAGCTGCAATATAGCAAGCGCTTCCTCGTCAGAAAGGTTGATCGGCGTTAGGGTTCCATAACGTTTTTGATAAAACTGCCAGAATTGGGTTAAACGCTCAGTTAGTGCTAACGGCGTCATTCGCCAGTAATTACGCCAATCCGCGTAATAAGCACCTTTATTGTCAGTAAGTTGCGGCAAAGTATTTTGCCAAGGGCTAATTTTCACTCTTGCTAAGCCAATTTCTAAATAGGCGGTTTCTGTTTGTGCCCAACGTTCAGCAATACGATATAACAAATGATAAAGCACAAAATGCAATTGAAATAAAGCGAGTTGGCTATCCGTGACGCCATGAAAGGGTTTTAATTGCAGCAAGCTGAGCAGTTGCTGTTCAGTGATCTCACCATAACGACGCAGCAGTAAGGTTTCGAGCTGTTGTTCCAACTGTTCGAGGACCTGTGCGTTTAGAGCGGGTGCAGCGGTTAGACCTTCAGGCATAAAAACAAGGCCGGCAAAATTGCCGGCCTCAGGTGCTTAGTTAAGCTTTTCGCGGATACGCGCTGATTTACCTGAACGATCGCGTAAGTAGTAAAGCTTAGCACGGCGAACCGCACCACGGCGCTTAACAGTAATACTGTCAATTAATGGGCTGTGCGTTTGGAATACACGCTCAACACCTTCGCCATTAGAGATTTTACGGACGGTGAAGGCTGAGTGCAGACCACGGTTACGCTTAGCGATAACTACGCCTTCGTATGCCTGCAGACGACTTTTATCGCCTTCTTTAACTTTAACTTGAACCACTACAGTATCACCTGGAGCGAATGCAGGAACGTCTTGCTTCATTTGTTCCTGTTCAAGTTGTTTGATGATGTTTTGGCTAACTTTGCTCATAACAATCTCACTTTACCTGGAATTAACTATCTTGTTGCAGCTGCAACGCCTGGTGTTCCTGTTGGAATTCAGCCAGTAATTTGCGTTGCTCCTTAGTCAGAGCCAGGGAATTTAACATATCCGGCCGTCTTAACCAGGTTCTACCAAGAGCCTGCTTCAGACGCCAGCGTCTAATTTCTTCATGGTGACCGCTCAGTAATACTGCCGGCACCTGTTTGTTTGCTAACACCTCAGGACGCGTATAGTGTGGGCAATCCAGCAAACCAGTAGCAAACGAATCCTGCTCTGCTGATAAATCATGCCCTAGTACACCGGGTACTAGTCGCGATACGGCATCTATTAATACCATCGCCGGCAATTCGCCACCACTTAATACATAATCACCAATTGACCATTCAGCATCAATTTCAGATTCGATTACGCGCTCGTCAATCCCTTCGTAACGGCCAGCTACTAACAGCAGCTTCGAGTGTTTCGCCAGTTCAGCAACACCTTGCTGGTCTAATTTACGGCCTTGCGGCGATAAATACACCGTATAGACATCCGCTCCTGCAGCCTGTTTCGCTGCGTGAATGGCGTCGGTTAGGGGCTGCACCATCATTAGCATACCAGGGCCACCACCATAAGGCCGATCATCAACGGTACGGTGTTTATCCGAAGTATAATCCCGCGGATTCCAACACTGTAACTGTATTAAACCTTGCTTTACAGCACGACCAGTGACACCGTATTGCGTTATTGCCTGAAACATTTCCGGAAACAGTGAGACAACGCCCACCCACCTTTGTTGTTCCTGCATTAAAACGCCGGGTCCCAATCTACTAAGATTTGCTTTGCTGCTAAATCCACCTGTTTGACAACAGTATCATTAAGATAAGGAATTAACCGCTCACTCTTGCCAAATGCATCGGTCCGGTTGGCTTTCACCACTAACACATCGTTAGATCCGGTCTCCATTAAATCGATTACTTCACCCAGATTATAGCCTTGCTCGTTTACTACCGTCAGACCCATCAGATCTTTCCAGTAGAAATCACCTTCGTCCAGCGCCGGTAAGGCAGTGGCCGGTACAGCGATATCGGCATTGACATATTGCTGAGCTAAATCACGATCATTAACACCAGTTAGTTTTGCAATTAAGCTATTACTATGCCGTTTCCAGCTACTGACTTGCATTGGCTGCCAATTACCCTGAAATTTAACTTGCCAGGGTGTGTAATCAAAAATCCCTTCCGGGATATCCGTGTAGGAGTTAATTTTCAGCCAGCCATTGATGCCGTAAACCGCACCAAACTTACCAAGCACAATAAAATCTTTTTCACTCAACAGTGACAACTCCACACGCTTCGCTAATTAAGCAGCTGCTTTCTTAGCATTTTTTACCAGATTGGCTACGCGATCACTTAATGAAGCACCTTGTGCTACCCAGTGGTCAACGCGATCCAGGTCCAGACGCAGTTTCTCTTCAGTACCGCTGGCGATTGGGTTAAAGAAACCCACGCGCTCAATAAAGCGGCCATCACGAGCAAAACGGCTGTCCGCTACCACAACTTGGTAAAATGGACGCTTTTTCGCGCCACCACGTTGTAAACGAATAGTTACCATACCGTCCTCTAATTTTAATCGTTCAGGTTTTAAAAAATAACAAAGCCCCCAGACGGGCTGGAGGCTGCTGCATTGTACGGATTTTTACCACGAATGCAAGGCATTTCGCGGCTTGGCAACCCATAACGCCAAACTTGCTACTGGACAACGAACAGACGTTACCTCAAATACTCCCAGCCCTAACGTGGTGGCAACATCCCTGGTGGTAGCTTGCCCCCCATGCTGCGCATCATCTTCATTAAACCGCCTTTACCCGACATTTGCTTCATCATTTTCTGCATTTGGGTGAATTGCTTCAGCAGCTTATTAATATCTTGCACTTCCGTACCAGAGCCTGCAGCAATACGTTTTTTACGTGAGCCTTTTAACAAGTCAGGAAACTCGCGCTCTTTGGGTGTCATGGAGTTAATAATAGCCTCCATTTTCACAAACTGCTTTTCATCCAACTGACTAGCAGCGCCGGCTGGCAGGTTCTTCATCCCTGGCAGCTTATCCATCAGCGACATCATGCCGCCCATGCTGCGCATTTGTACTAGCTGATCGCGAAAATCTTCTAATGAAAAGCCTTTGCCTTTCATCATCTTTTGCGCCATTTTCGCCGACTTTTCTTTATCAACCTTCTGCTCTAGCTCTTCTATTAAGCTAAGTACGTCACCCATTCCCAGAATACGTGAAGCAATGCGGTCTGGATGAAAAGGTTCAAGAGCATCGGTTTTTTCACCGGTACCGATAAACTTAATGGGCTTGCCGGTAATATGCCGGATCGACAACGCGGCACCGCCACGCGCATCACCATCGGCTTTGGTAAGAATCACCCCTGTCAGTGGCAAGGCTTCGTTAAAGGCTTTAGCCGTGTTCGCTGCATCCTGACCGGTCATCGCATCAACAACAAACAAGGTCTCAATAGGATTTACCGCAGCATGCAACGCCTTGATTTCATCCATCATCTCGCTGTCTACGTGCAAGCGACCTGCGGTATCGACCAGCAACACATCAAACATCCGGGTTTTTGCATGGCTAATGGCAGCATTCACGATAGCAACCGGTGCCTGTGAGATATCACTTGGGAAAAACTCAACACCAATATCTTTGGCCAGCGTTTCTAATTGCTTGATAGCGGCTGGACGATACACGTCGGCCGATACCACCAGCACTTTTTTCTTTTTGCGCTCAGTTAAGAACTTCGCTAATTTACCAACAGAAGTGGTTTTACCCGCCCCTTGTAAACCTGCCATTAAAATTACTGCGGGTGGCTGGGTATTTAATGCTAACTCTTGGTTAGCCTCCCCCATGGCCTCCTCTAACGCTTTACGCACTATCTTTAGAAATTCTTGCCCTGGCGTTAAGCTTTTACTGACTTCTAAACCAACCGAACGCTCTTTAATCTGATTGATAAAGTCGCGTACCACCGGCAAGGCAACGTCAGCCTCAAGCAATGCCATCCGCACTTCACGTAAGGTTTCTTTGATATTATCTTCGGTAAGACGGCCGCGACCACTGATGTTTTTTAGCGTACGGCTTAAACGATCTGACAGGTTTTCAAACATAACAGTTACCCGTATTCATAAATTGCCCTGATTATAACCTTTTGCTACTCGTACGTCAGCCTCTTAAGGTTTATACATTGTTACTGGGCATTCTTCAAAACTTGCAATACAATAGCCAACTTAATTGCATCAATGGAGTGTTAAGAATGCCTACGTTGTTTCCTGCGCTGGCGCTGCTTGCATATTTAATCGCAACCTGTGCGATAGTGCTGCGCTTATTTCATCCCGCAGGACCTAACTTTAAATGGGTATTCTCTGCCGCAACAGCGGCAGTGGTGCTGCATATGTTTGCTTTGGTCGGTGCAATTTTTACTGCCGAGGGGCAAAACTTTAGTTTACAAAATGTCAGCTCTTTAATTTGTTGGCTAATTACGCTCTCTTTTACGCTTATCTCTCTTCGTGCACCAGCAATCTTATTGCTCCCCTTAGTTTATGGCTTTGCGGCACTCTTAATGCTGGTAACGCTACTTGTACCCGAAGCTGTGCAAATACAACATATAGTACAGAACCCAGGCTTATTAATTCACATTGTGCTGGCAGTAATAGCCTATGTGGTATTGTCAATGGCTACCCTCTATTCAATCCAAGTAGCCTATATCAGTTATAAGTTAAAGCATAAAGACTTCTCGGGCGTCAGCCGCTTCTTACCACCGTTAATGCAAGCCGAAAAATTACAGTTTCGGTTGCTCGCAGTAGGGACTTTTACCCTTGTTATCGCCTTGATAACCGGAATTCCTTATACAACCAATTGGCTAGAGCATAAAAGTTTGCTAAGTTCGTTAGCGCTGGTTATTTTTATGGTATTGTGTTGGGGTCATGCTCGTTTAGGATGGCGTGGAAAAACCGCTATCTCTCTGACGCTAACTGGCACAACTTTATTAACACTAGCCTATTTTGGCAGTCGTTTTGTCAAAGAAGTGCTGTTAGGACGTTTTTAGTAACATCATTATGTTAGGTAATATAGGTAACTAATTCTTGGACGCTATTGCTACCAGCACCCTTTTTATCATTTTAGGTGTGTTACTTGTACTGTCAGCTTTTTTCTCCGGCTCTGAAACCGGCATGATGTCGGTTAACCCTTACCGACTGAAACACCTCGAGAATGAGAACAATACCTCTGCGAAAAGAGTCAGCGCACTTCTCAAAAGACCTGATCGTTTGATTGGGCTTATTCTGATTGGTAATAATCTAGTGAATATTGCTGCAGCGACAGTAACGACGCTGATAGGTCAGCGGCTATATGGCGATCTAGGTTTAGCAATTGCTCCCATAGCGCTTACCTTAGTCGTACTTATATTTGCTGAAGTTACGCCAAAAACACTGGCAGCACTTTACCCTGAACGGGTAGCCTTTCCCGCTTCCGTTATTTTAAAAGTACTACTAAAGATTTTTTACCCATTGGTATTTTTGTTAAATAAAGTCACCAATGGTTTATTAGCGTTATTGGGCGTCAGTCCAGAAAAGCATCGGGGCAATAGTCTCAGTGCTGAAGAGCTCAGAACAGTAGTACACGAAGCGGGCGCATTGATACCCGAACAGCACCAAAGTATGCTGTTTGGTGTATTAGATTTAGAAAATGTTACCGTTGAAGATATTATGACGCCACGTAACGAAATTGTCGGCATTGATATTAACGACGAGTGGAAAGATATTACCCGCCAACTGGCGAATGCGCAGCACAGTAGAGTATTGTTGTATCGTGATAGCATTGATGACGCCCTTGGCTTTATCCATCCACGCGATTTGGTCAAGTTACTACTGAAAGATCAGTTTAGCAAAGCGACTTTATTACGCTCAGTGCATGAGATTTATTATATTCCCGAAGGCACCCCCCTCAATACCCAGCTACTTAAATTCCAAAGCACCAAAGACAGAATTGGCTTAGTAGTGGATGAATATGGTGATATTCAAGGCTTAGTCACGCTTGAAGATATTCTTGAGGAGGTAGTAGGAGAATTTACTACCGATGTCATTGAAGATAGCCAAGAAGAAATTATCCAGCAGCCGGACGGTTCATTTTTGATTGATGGCAGTATTAATCTACGTGATCTGAATCGGCAAATGCAGCTGGCATTCCCGACGGACGGCCCCAAGACCTTAAATGGGTTATTATTAGAATATCTTGAAGAAATACCGCAAGCTAACCTAAGCGTTAAGTTAGCTGGCTACCCATTAGAAATCATAGATGTGCAGGATAATATGATCAAAACAGTTCGGCTACAGTTAAAGGCTTAGTATTGAATTAACTGTATTGACTGCTTAGCGACAACAAAGCTTAGTCGAAAAATAATCGCCCGAGCCAACCGCGCTTAAATTCCTTTTCACAGCTTTTTAATTGTTTTTCATATAATTTTGCTCTGTCATCAACTCTGCGGGCCGTTTTTAATAACCAGTCTTTGTTGCGATAGCTACCACGCCGGTAGCCTCCCCAGCCTTCATGATAATTGAGATATAACCTATAAGCATCATGCTTAGCAATCTTATTCACCCTGTGCGTTTTATCGATATACCAGCCGATAAAGTCGACTGCATCGGCAAAATCACTACGGCTGGCAAAGTAACGATTCGTTTCTTTCACATAATCATTCCATGCCGGCGTTTGTGCCTGCGAATAACCATAAGCTGAACTGCCGCGACCATAAGGAACAAAACCTAAAAAGTAACGCATCGGTGGTTTTGCATTATGTCGAAAACTACTTTCCTGATACATAAAGCTGATCGGAATGGCGATGGGGACACCCCATTTTTCGCTGGCTTTCGCCGTAGCATCGTACCATGAGCGATGCTCTCGGAAAATTTCACAAATATTAGAGGTGTTTTGCGGTGGCGGAGTAGCGCAGCTGGATAATAGTAAACAAATACCCAGTGCAGAAAAAAATTTATTTATTTTGGAAGATTTTTGAACTATCTGCATAACATGGATTCTAACGTTATGAATGGATTCAACCAAGTTTTTGTTTTCCCTGGATTCTCCTTCACGGCTACCTCTGGTAGCCGTTTTTTTTGGGGATTCTTGCAGAACCCACTCGTCAGCCTAACCACGATCAAATAATGCTCTCTTCTTCGCAGGCCGGTACTTCTGCAAAATACTGCCGGATATAATCATCAAAGCTGAGTACATCGCTGGCTTCAATGGCAGCTTGCTTTGCTAATGACTCACTAAGCGCATTGTTAAACTCTTGCTCGGTATAAAATTGGTAGGGCTCATTGCTCAGTTGCTGTCGATAGGTTTCAGCGAGTTCGCGCATATAAACACCATTATCTTTACGAGCGCTCAGTAAATGATTGAGCACTTTACCAGACAACGTCTGCGCGGGATCTAAAAGAGATAAATAATACTGTTTTAACGCAGCTTGATAGCGATCAGTGCCGTAAGCTTGATCAAGCCAACTAGCGACAGGCATCATATCGGCAAAAAGCTGTTCTGCCCAATCTTGCATAAGGCGAGGTTGCCCATCTTGCAGTAACTCTAAATTAGTTCTACGACCGTCAGTCACCACTTTTTTCAGGTTTTGCTCAGTAATGCTTTGTTCTGCAGCAGACAGTGGCGGACTTTGCTCCAATAAACAATAAACTAAAAATACATCCAGAAAATGCATTTGCTCAGCCGTAATCCCAATAGCACTAAACGGATTAACATCTAAGGCTCGAACTTCAATATATTCAACGCCGCGCTTAGCCAAGGCACAAGTAGGTCTTTCCCCAGATTCGGTGGTTCGCTTAGGACGAATAGTGGAATAAAATTCATTCTCTATCTGTAATACATTAGCATTTAATTGCTGATAGACACCTGCAACCTTGGTCCCGATACTTTGATACTCTGCAGATGGTTGACTCACTGCGGCATGCAAACCCTTAATGTATTCGGGGAGATTGTTATAAGTAATGTTTAAACTAGATTGCGCACTGTTTGTGTATCCCAAGTCACTCATCCGCAACGAGGTGGCGTAAGGCAAATAAAGCGAGCCCCTTCCCAACTTTTGAAATGGATAACGTGATTGCCGCCCCTCCAAGAAAGATTGGCACATTGCTGGAGAGGCACCAAACAGGTACACAATCAACCAAGCATAGCGTTTGTAATTGCGGATTAATGCGAGATATTGCTCAGAAATAAAATCCTGCAAGTTACCTTGGTTAGCATGTAATGTCTGGTAGGCTTGCCAAAAACTCTGCGGCAGCGAAAAATTAAAATGCACGCCACTGATCGCTTGCATCATACTGCCATAGCGATTTTTTAAGCCCTGTCGGTAAAGGGTTTTCATTTTTCCGACATTGGACTCACCATAGTAAGCCAGAGGTATCTGGTGTTGATCAGTAATATAACAAGGCATACTTGCGGGCCAAAGTCGTTCATCCGCCAAATTACGGCTGGTAAAACGGTGAATATCTGCCAGCTGCTTAAGCGTGATATCAATTTCAGCACTGGCTGGGGTAATAAACTCCAGTAAAGACTCAGAAAAATCAGTCGTGATCCAAGGATGCGTTAGCGCAGCGCCAAGCGACATCGGGTGTGGGCTTTGAGCTAGCGTACCATCAGCATTGACGCGAAGCGTTTCGCGTTCGATACCACGCTTAATACCGACAATTGATTGCATTTGCCCATTTTGCTGCAATACAGTAAGGCGTTGCATAATGCTAGAAGCCAAGGTCATTCCTTAAATTAACTAAATATCCCCCAGAAAATGGGGGATAAATCACAATTTTCAACACCAACATGCCACTACTGCATATAAGAGTTAGCTTAACGGCTCTCTTACGGTTTATCTGCCTGATCCGGTTTTTTATCTTTATCCTTTATTTGCTCCTCCATAAAGTCGGCATCATCTGAATCACCAACAACATGCTCGAGCTTTAATTTACGTACGCTTCTGAAGGTCGTTATAGGACCAGAGCACGCATAAACCACAAAGATTAAAAATAACATTTGAGCAGGCCTTGCTGCGATCACAACAAAAATTAGCACGACTAGCAAAATCGTCAAAAAAGAAACTCGATCTCGCCAATTTAGATTTTTAAACGAGTTATAGCGGAAATTACTGACCATTAGGAAGCCAGTAGCAATGGTTATCAAGCCCACAATATAACCGTATTTATCACCATCGATGTCAAAACTTGCGCCATTCCAGATCATACCAGCAACTAAAGCCGCCGCCGCAGGACTGGCCAGCCCCTGAAAGTAATGACTATCTGTAACACCTAAGTTGGCGTTAAAACGCGCTAAACGCAGTGCCGCGCAAGCAACATAAATAAAGGCAGCAAGCCAACCAAACTTACCTAAATCAGCTAACGCCCAGTTATAAGCGACTAATGCAGGTGCAACACCAAAAGCCAACAAATCTGACATGCTGTCGTACTGCGCACCAAATTCGCTTTGCGTATTGGTTAAACGCGCAACTCTGCCATCTAGGCCATCGAAGATCATCGCAATAAATATAGCCACAGCCGCCGCTTCAAAGCGACCATTCATAGAGGAA
Organism: Alishewanella sp. d11; assembly: GCF_049390205.1. Classification (GTDB taxonomy): domain Bacteria; phylum Pseudomonadota; class Gammaproteobacteria; order Enterobacterales; family Alteromonadaceae; genus Alishewanella. The sequence goes on from NZ_CP186547.1 coordinate 572,820, forward strand.
ACAATAGCAAAAAAACCCGAAAACAAACCTGCAGTGGTTAATAGATTTGGCAACAAGTAGATCCCTTTGCGAGGACTACTATCATTATTTTTTAATTCTGTCATAAGGCAACTTCTACAAAAAAAGGTTACACTGATTATAAGGAACATAACATAACATGGATAGAACTATGGCAAAAGCGCGTCTCATTTTTATATACTTTATCTGTTTAGTCTGCAGCAACGCACTTTTGGCGCACCCCGTATATCGTTGGCAAGATGAGAAGGGGGTTACACATTTCAGTCAATACCCTCCTGCAGCGGGACAATACCAAATTATCACAATTCGTAGTAACAACCCTGCTTCAACACCCGTTAGCCAAAGTGACACTGATGATCAGCTTGATCCTAAACTCTGCTTACAAGCTCAAGAGCAGTTAACCTTACTCAACAGCGAACAAGATTTGTACACACAAGATGCGGCGACAAAGACGTTAAGACTGGTTACCCAAGATGAACGTGAGCAGCAGAAGTTACTGGCCACGTTTGAAATAAAAAGGCGTTGTACTACAACGCCTTGAATAGAGAACAGTGCAAAAAATTACATGTTATTATGGCTCGTGATCACAAAGCGCTCACCGTCATGATCAATCAGTATTGTACTACCGGGTATAATATCACCCTGCAATAAAGACTGCGCCAAGGCGTTTTCTAAGTGCTGTTGTATCGCCCGTTTTAACGGTCTCGCCCCAAATAGCGGATCAAAACCAACGGCTGCCAACTTATCTAGCGCAGCGTCACTGACTTGCAACTGATAATCACGTTGCTGCAAACGCTGCTCTAACCGCGCAAGTTGGATTCGAGCAATTTCTTTAATTTGTGCACTATCCAATGGATGAAACACGACCGCTTCATCTAATCGATTTAAAAACTCCGGCCTAAATTGTTGGGCCAGTACTCCCATTAACATGTCTTTCATCTGAGCATAACTGTATTCGCGGTAATGCTCTTGAATCAAATCTGAGCCTAAGTTAGACGTCATAATGATCACGGTGTTTTTAAAATCAACAGTACGCCCCTGACCATCGGTTAGACGGCCATCATCCAGCACCTGCAGCAGAATATTAAACACATCAGGATGTGCTTTTTCTACTTCATCCAATAAAATCACCGAGTAAGGCTTACGGCGCACAGCCTCGGTTAAATAACCGCCCTCTTCATAACCTACATAACCCGGTGGTGCTCCGACTAACCTTGATACCGCATGCTTTTCCATAAACTCTGACATATCAATGCGTACCATGGCATCAGGGCTGTCAAATAAAAATTGTGCCAGAGACTTGGTTAGCTCTGTTTTACCGACACCGGTAGGTCCTAAGAATAAAAAGGAACCAATCGGCTTATTCGGATCCGCTAAGCCAGCTCTTGAGCGACGAATAGCATTAGCCACCGCGCTCACAGCTTCGTGTTGCCCTATCACTTTATGGTGTAAAACCTGCTCCATCCGCAACAATTTGTCACGTTCACCTTCCAGCATTTTACTGACCGGAATGCCCGTAGCTTTGGATAACACATCGGCTATTTCTTGCTCTGTGACTTTATGCCGCAGCAAAGTCATTTCCTGCATCTCTGCCAATGAGGCTAAATCCAGTTTTTTCTCTAGCTCTGGAATACGGCCATACTGTAACTCAGACATGCGCTGCAAATCACTGGCACGCCTTGCAACCTCTAAATCTAGTCGGGCTTGCTCTAGTTCCGCTTTAATATTTTGCGTTCCTTGTAAAGCCGCTTTTTCCGACTCCCAAACCTCATCTAATTCATTGTAATGACTATCCAATTCCTGAATCTGCTCTTGAATAATCTCCCGGCGTTTTTTACTCGCCTCATCTGTTTCTTTAGCAAGCGCATTATCTTCCAGTTTTAACTGGATAATACGACGCTCCAACCGATCTAACTCCTCGGGCTTGGAGTCCATTTGCATGCGGATGCTAGAGGCAGCTTCATCGATAAGATCGATAGCTTTATCGGGTAACTGCCGATCACTGACATAGCGATGAGATAAGGTCGCTGCGGCAACAATAGCAGGATCCGTGATTTCCACCGCATGATGCAGTTCATAGCGCTCTTTTAATCCACGTAAAATAGCAATGGTATCTTCTACACTAGGCTCTTCCACCAGTACTTTTTGGAAACGACGCTCTAACGCTGCATCCTTTTCGATGTATTTGCGATATTCATCTAAGGTCGTCGCGCCCAAGCAATGTAATTCACCTCGGGCCAGTGCAGGCTTTAACATATTGCCAGCGTCCATAGCACCATCGGCTTTACCCGCGCCCACCATGGTGTGGATCTCGTCGATAAAGAGAATGATCTGCCCTTCTTCTTTTGCCACATCACTGAGCACCGCTTTTAAACGCTCTTCAAATTCACCGCGATATTTAGCGCCAGCCAGCAAGGAACCCATATCTAGAGAAAGCACCCGCTTATCTTTTAAACCCTCGGGCACTTCTTTATTGATAATACGCTGGGCTAAGCCTTCAACGATGGCAGTTTTACCTACGCCAGGCTCACCTATTAAGACAGGGTTATTTTTGGTGCGCCGCTGCAATACCTGAATACAGCGCCGAATTTCTTCGTCGCGGCCAATCACAGGATCTAACTTGCCTGCTTCAGCCCGAGCAGTTAAATCAATAGTATATTTAGTCAAAGCCTGACGCGTATCTTCAGCGTTAGCATCATCGACTGTTTGACCTCCGCGCAGCTGCTCTATCGCAACAGTCACTTTTTCAGCGGTTACGCCTAACTGTTGTAGAATTTGCCCAAGTTCAGATTTATCTGTCGCTGCAGCCAACACAAACAACTCACTGGAGATAAACTGATCCTTACGCTTTTGCGCCAACTTATCGCACTGCTGTAACAGCTGCGCGGTACTAGCCGCAAGTTGTAAATTGGCAGCATCCCCTTCGACTCGCGGCAACCGATCGATAACCTGACTAACTTTAGAGCGTAACTCATTAAAATTAATGGCGAGCTTATTTAACAATTCACGAACGGTTCCACCCTCCTGATTGAGCAAGGCAAACATAATATGAACCGGTTCAATAAATTGCTGATCCCGACCGAGGGCTAGCGATTGCGCATCGGCGATGGCTTCTTGAAATTTACTGGTAAATTTGTCTAATCGCATGATATGGCTCCCATAAGCATCATTAAGCGTTGATGCTTTGTAAGATTGGGCACTATTGTGGATTTTTCAAGCAGTAAACGTCAAAAATTTGACTTGGGTCACATTATTGGGGCGTTTCTAACCAGATAGCCGTTGCCATCCGCCCTGTTTGGCCATCACGCCGATAGGAAAAAAAATCATCTGCTTGCTGATAGGTACAAAAATTACCACCATAAATTGCGCTAATACCCAGTGCCTGCAAGCGTAGCCGCGCCAGTAAATAAAGATCCGCCAGATATTTAGCTGACGGTTGTGTAGTAAAGGCTGCACTGGCTGCGGCTTGCTGCTTAATAAAAGCGGCGCGCACTTCTGCACCAACTTCAAACGCTTGAGGGCCAATAGCCGGGCCAAGCCACACCAAAATATCGGCGGGCTTAGCTTGGAACTGCTTTACGGTCTGTTCAATCACGCCTGCAGCTAATCCGCGCCAACCTGCATGGACTGCCGCGACCTCTCGTCCAGCCTTATCACAAAGTAACAAAGGTAGACAGTCTGCAGTCATAACAATACAAACCCGCTCAGCACTTCGACTATAGGCGGCATCGGCGACTATGGGACCGGTTTGATTGCATTCAAGATCAGGTCTGGCAACAGCAACCCCATGCACTTGCTGCAACCAATAGGGCTTAGTAGGCATAGCGGATAAGGTTTGAAATAGCCGCCGATTACGTGCCACTGCCGTGGGCTCATCGCCGACATGATCACCCAGATTCAAACTGGCAAAGCCTTGCCCCGAATAACCACCGGTTCTTTTAGAACTAACAGCCCTCACCTGCTCAGGAGCTGGCCAGTCAGGTAAAAGTAAGTTCTCAGGAACCTTGTGCATTATCTGGATTAATCCCAACGCGTGCTTTAAACGAAGTCCATACCATGTTTTTGCGTATCTGCTCGCAAGGCAGCGTTCAGCGCAACCATATCATCTGGTAACGGCGCATGCCATTCTAATAATTGCCCTGTTATTGGATGGGCTAATTTCAACATGATGGCATGTAATGCCTGACGTTTAAAATTACGCATCATCACTAATAAGCTTTCGTCAGCCTGTCTAGGCGGCCTTGGCCGGCCACCGTATACCGGATCGCCAATAAGCGGATGGCCAATAAATGTCATATGCACACGAATCTGGTGGGTACGACCGGTTTCCAGCCTTAATCTTAAACGCGTATGGGCACGATATTTTTCCATCACTCTATAATGCGTTACCGCAGGCTTACCATTTTCAATCACCGCCATTAAGGTGCGCTTGGTTGGATGTCGGCCCAGCGGTCTATTTACTGATCCGCCCCCCGTCATAGCGCCAAAACAAACCGCTTCATATTCGCGGGTTATTTCCCTAGCTTGCATGGCTTCCACTAAGTGTGTTTGTGCCGGAATGGTCTTAGCGATAACCATTAAGCCGGTGGTATCTTTATCCAACCGATGCACAATACCCGCACGAGGAACTTCAGCAATGCCAGGACAATGATGCAATAACGCATTCAATAAGGTGCCATCACTATTACCGGCACCAGGATGAACTACTAAGCCTGCAGGTTTGTTAATGACTAAGATATGCTCATCTTCAAAAATGATATCTAAATCGATAGGCTCAGCTTCAAAGCGTTCATCCTCTGGTAACGCTGCCGTGATATCAATTTGCTCTCCACCTAGCATTTTTTGTCTAGGTGTATTACAAAGTTGCTGGTTAACCAGAACCGCATCGGCCAAAATCCAATCTTTTATCCGCGAACGCGAATAATCGGGGAACATTTCAGCCAAAACCTGATCTAAGCGCTTACCATAAAGATGATCAGGAACGATTTGTGAAAGTTTTATCTGTTTTGTCATGACGGAAGCAGTTATCCTGTGTGCAACCCCTCGTTATCTGGGGTAGAATCGCAATAGAACGTATTTTAACGATTTTACGCTGGACTAGACAGCCATTTAGCATAAGTAGTAACGGATTTTTACATGAAATTGAAATTTATCCTGATTATTTTGATGACAGCCACCTTAAGTGCCTGCGCCACAAAACCAAATGAACAACAAATTGACCCTACACAAACTGCACAGGGCCAATATCAGCAAGCAAAAGATGTGTTAAATGTTGGCTTGTATAATAGAGCGATTGAGTTATTGAGAGCAGTAGAAAGTCGTTTTCCATTTGGCCCACTAGCACGTCAAGTGCAGTTAGATCTCATTTACGCCTATCATCAGGCTGGAGATTTGCCTCAGGCTTTAGCCAGCATTGATCGTTTTATCCGCTTGAACCCCAACCAGCCTGATCTTGACTATGTTTACTACATGCGCGGTTTGACCAACCTAAAAGCGGATGAAAATGCCTTCCAAGAGTTTTTTGGTATTGATCGTGCTGACCGTGACTTGAGTAGCACCCGACAAGCCTTCGATGATTTTAAAATACTGCTTAATAACTACCCTGATAGTAAATACGCCGCAGATGCAAAACAGCGCATGCTAATGATAAAAAATAAGTTGGCTCGACATGAGATTTTAGTTGCTGATTACTACCTGCGCCGTGGTGCATTCTTAGCAGCAGCCAATCGTGGCAAATATGTAGTCGAGTTTTATCGTGACACCCCTGTAGTTGAGCAAGCCTTGGAAATTATGGTGGAAAGTTATGACAGACTGGGATTAGACAAGCTTAAACAAGATACCCTACAAGTGTTAGAGCTTAACTTTCCACAAAACAGCCGCTTTCAGTAATCTGTTAATAAAGCCCCTTGCACAGCGTGCTCGGGGCTTATTGATCTATCTAAATGGCTTCCAGTGCGTCTGCCAGCTTATTCACCCCGATAACCTCCATACCTTCGATGGCTTCTTTTGGTTTATTGCCAAAAGGCACTATTGCTCGGCGAAACCCATGTTTAGCGGCTTCGCGTAACCGTTCTTGACCACTTGGTACTGGACGAATCTCACCAGCCAAACCAACCTCACCAAACACCACAAGATCATTAGGGAGCGGCTTATCACGAAAACTGGAGACTAAAGCTAATAAAGTCGCTAAATCAGCACTAGTTTCATTTACTTTTACCCCGCCGACCACGTTAACAAAAACGTCTTGGTCAGCCATTTGAATGCCCGCATGTCGATGCATTACGGCGAGTAACATAGAAATCCGGTTTTGCTCCATTCCCAATGTCACACGTCGTGGATTGTTCAGCGGTGAATAATCTACTAACCCTTGAATTTCGACTAAAAGTGGCCGAGTCCCCTCCCATAACACCATCACAATGCTACCGGATTGATCCTCTTTACCTCGAGTAAGAAAAATAGCAGAGGGATTTTTAACCTCTTTCATGCCCTGTCCGGTCATGGCAAATACGCCAAGCTCATTAACTGGACCAAAGCGATTTTTATGTCCACGCATTGTTCGGTAACGGCTATCAGCATCGCCGTCTAACATCACAGAGCAATCAATACAATGCTCAAGCACTTTAGGTCCAGCTAAAGAACCATCTTTCGTGACATGGCCAACCATAATGATGGCAATCTGATATTGTTTAGCAAAACGAGTAAGAAAAGCAGCACTTTCTCTTACCTGTGAAACACTGCCAGGAGCAGATTGAATATCGGCTAAATGCATAACTTGAATTGAGTCGATCACCATAATGCGCGGCTTTTCTTGTTGCGCAAGCTGACAAAGTGTTTCCACGTTAGTTTCAGCCAGCATTTTGAGCGCGTCCATGGGTAAACCGAGTCGCTGTGCCCGCATCGCCACTTGTTGTAATGATTCCTCGCCAGTAACGTACAAGGCCCCGCCCTGTTTGGCTAAGCCGCACATCACCTGCAGCAATAAGGTACTTTTACCTGCACCTGGATGACCGCCAATCAGAATAGCAGAACCTGGAACAATGCCGCCGCCAAGTACGCGATCGAATTCTGAAAAGCCCGAACTAAAACGCGGCACCTCTTGCAGATCAACTTCATCTAGGCGCACGACTTTGGCTACCGTTTCACCTGCATAGCCTTCAAAACGGCTATTTTTACTTTTTACCGCCCCTAAGCGGACTTCCGTCACACTGTTCCAAGCGCCACACTCAGTGCATTGACCCTGCCAACGCATAAAGTCAGCACCACATTCGTTACAAACATAGGCAGTTTTTGTTTTCGCCATAATTTTTCCTGCTTTGCATGAAAGGCACAAATATTGCTTTTCAAAAAAGAACAACGTAGCTTAGTCTAAATATAATCGGACGCTGCCATTATTTTGGCAACTGAATCAGCAAACTATGACATCAACAGATCTTAAAGCTTATCTTGGCATCATAGCGCGAATGAAGGGCTTATTAAACTCACCTGAGTTTGAGCAAACCTTTACTAGCCTAACGGCAAGCTTGCCCAAGTCCAAGCAATTTTTGCTGAGAATGGAGTTAAAGCGTCTGGCCCAGCCATGCAACTACTTCATTGATTTGCGGGGTCATGTCGATGGTGCAGTTAAGCCTTACCAATATAATGATAAAACCCATTACCTTGACGAAACCGCTCAACAGATTTTTGAAGAAGGTATCCGAGATTATGGATCCTATACCCTAGGGGTGTATGAAGACGTCATGAATGCCGATAACAACTATCGGGTAAGGCATCGTAAAGAAACTGAACAGCACGTCAAAAACAAACTAGAGCTGTTACGTAAAGGGACACCGATAGCTGACACTCTCGATGAGTTGCCTAGAGAAAGCAACGAAGAAACCCCTGCTAAACTCCATAAAACGGTCCAATTCGGCTTATATATTACAAGGCGTGAAGAAAGGATGAACTTTGGCATCGAGGTTGAAGTTCGTCATGCAGAACATACCTTTACCGCCATGACCAGTGATATATCCGTGTCTGGTTGCAAACTGAAAGTAACGGCTTTAAATGGCCTAACTAACGGCGACATCATTAATTTGACCCTCAAAGGGTTAGAAAAAGAATTTGCACTCGACCTGCCAGAAGGACTCAACTATCAGGTCTTAGAGATCGAGCAACACGAAAAATACCTATACATCAGGTTAAAAAGACAAAATGCCGAACAACAACCACAATTTAATCAATTTCTGCAAAATTACATTAACGGCAATAAACGTCGCTACAAAGTCAATTTAGACAATGTAATGGATACACTGGTGACGAAAGGTTACGAGCAATATTATTTGCCTCGAATTCATGCATTACCTGTTTTCATCGGTGTGAACAGTGGTGCAGTGAACTGTCGTTTTTGTCTGACAAGCGATTCCAATAAAAGCGTCTGGCATTATTTTTTGGATGAACAACAGCATTCCGTTATTAATCGAGTACTGTCAGTGCCGCGGCTAAAACATTTACTAAACATCAAGCATACTGATCGTTCTTGTATGCTGTACTGCTTTACCCATGCCGCTAAGGGTAAACTCTACTTCTACACAGCTACCGGCTATGAACTGGCAACAGTACCGGGGTTGCGAGAAATGTTTTTTGGCTTTGGCTCAGGTAAACCGAGCTGGAAAATTTTCCATGTAAACTTACTTAAGACGCAGATCCAGCACAGCATAAGTGCATCGGCAATCCCTGGTGCTATACCAGAACAACCCTCAGCCCTAGTGCTAAATATGCTGCAAGATATGCATTATATTGCGACCTTAACCGAGGTAAGTGCCCCTGATCAGCGTGTTTACTATGGCGTCCATCAGTATGATCTAACAAAATTACCTGCACTGAATCATTTTGGTCTGAGTAAAGCTGAAAAACCTATGCCTTGTGAGGCCATACCAACTCATTATGTGAATCTTCGTTCTGAATCACGGTATCTATATAAAACCACGGTATTAATTCGACAAAAACCGGAGGGGCAAGTCTGGCAAGCTTTTAGTAGAGATTTTTCGGCTGGTGGGATACAGCTTGAATGCGCAGAACCCGTTGATTTTAAAAAAGGGGAGGTTCTGCTATTAGAACTTCCTGATTTACAAAAGATCACAACAAAACATCAACTGACTAATCTGCCGTACGAGGTGATGGCGGTGAGTAAAAACCGCACCATTATGAATTTAAAAACCGCTAAAATCCCTGAGCATACCGGCAAGCAGTTTTTTTCACAGCTAATTCAAAGCAACCGAAGCAAACTCACTTTGGCCGAAGAAAAACCAAAATACCCTGGGCTGTCTGATGCCTTACGTAATATGTACCTAAAAGCCTTAAACAATTTTGTGTTTTTTATCCATCGTTATGGCCTAAAACATGATATTACCGTGATAGGGCGCGGAGCTCAGGAACATAGCTTATATAAGTTATTACGTCTTGCTCACCCTGAAAAAAATAGGCCTGATTTCATGTTACTGACTAAGCATAATCAACTATGTCAGGATATAGCGGCCATCCTAAAACAAATGAAACAACATGATGCGGCTAAACCAATCGAATGTTATATCAAAGTGACTAAAACTACAGATGGACAATTTGCACTTAGTAGTCATTTTGACTATGAGTTTAGCTCTGCAGATGAACATAAGCAGTTTATTGAGAATGCCTTAGCACAGCATACCTTATTTAGCTTTCGATTTTTTGTTTCACGAACAGATAAGCTTGATGCTGAGTATATTGCTAAAGAAATGAACTACATCAGTATTTATGCCATTCATAAAGCGAAATCTTTGGAAGAAGAACTTTTACATGTCGAAGGTGTAGTTGACGTGGTCGATACCTCAGCAGAACTGACTACCCGCTTTAACTTGCACCTTAGCGAGCAACAAGCGCAAGCAAGATTAGCCATCTTAGCCCAAGCACGTTTTTAAAGACCCCAAAAGCAATTAAAGACAGCGTTGATACTGCTCTTTTAGCCAGATCGCGATATCACTAAAATGCTCTTTGGCAGCAGCTGGGTGCGTTAACATCGAGATATGATCATAATCTTGCGAATACCCATCTTGCTTACCCAATAAGCTATAACGGGCTTGTTGCTGGCGCGTTTCAGCAATAAAAGCCAACACATCGGTGGGATGCCCTAACAGACGATCCTGCTTCGCCGCAAAATGCCATAACGCGGGCCACTTGATGCTTGCACATGCCTGCTGGTAATCAAAATGATCGCAGCGATCAACAAAAGGCGCACCGCTGATCCAATCAATCGTATCAAGCAAGAATTGCGTAGGTTCATTATCGGCGCCAAAGCGCCAGCGCTTAGCGGGTACATAGCCGTAATGCTTACCTAACCAAGGGGCAAGTTTATTCCAAATAACATTAATTTTCAGTAGCCGTTCCAAGGAACGAACACTAATAACTCTTTTGGTGCCAAAACAGATCTTGGCTTTTACTTTAGCTAGCAGCTGTGGAAAACGAGCCAGACTCGCTGCCGCGACAACACCGCCCCAAGAATGGCAAATAAGCGTGATCGGCTGCTGGTGTTGCGCATACACATACTCAATTAATCCGGGGATATCCTGACAAATCAGCTGATGTTGGCTTTGTTGCAAACCTGTCTCAAGCGTCGGTTTTGACAAGCCACGCCCTGCAAAGTCGGCAGCATAACCGACAAAGCCTTGATCGGCTAAGTAACTCGCCAGACCTTTACCAGAATGACTATAAAAAATCCGTCCATTCTCTACCGCGCCATGTAAAAATAAAATGGGTGCAACCGCAGGTTGCAGTGGTGTAAGCCGCCTAACATGCAACTGATAAGCCTGCAAATCAACAAAGAGTGAATGTTGTTGATGCTTCACGCAGGTTGAACCAAATAAAGTAACTGCAATAAACTGCCTTGCGTAATTGCCGCTTTCGCCGCGGCTTGTACTTTTGGTTTAGCATGAAAAGCCACTCCTAGGCTCGCTTGTGCAAGCATAGGAAGATCATTAGCACCATCGCCAATCGCTACCGTTTGTGAAGCGGCAATACCATAATGCTCAGCTAATTCCATAACAACTTCAGCCTTACGCTTGGCATCGACAATATCACCAACGACTTGCCCTGTGAGCTTACCGTCTTGAATCGCCAATTGATTGGCAAAGGTCGCATCCAACTTAAGTTGTTGCTGTAATGCTGAAGTAAAATACGTAAAACCACCCGAAGCGATAGCAATACGCCAGCCATGCTGCTGCAATTGAGCCACCAACTCCACCAAGCCCGGCATCAGCGGCAGTTCTGCAAGTACCTCAGCCAATATACTTTCTGGAGCACCGGTAAGCGCTGCAACCCGTTGCCGCAAACTTTGCGAAAAATCTAACTCACCATTCATGGCTCGAGCCGTAACCGCCGCCACCTCTGCACCAACCCCCGCCAATTTAGCAATTTCATCAATACATTCAATTTGGATAGCGGTTGAATCCATATCCATCACTAATAAACCAGGCTTGGCTAAGGTGGGTAGCTGCTTTAAGTAAACTAATTGACAGCCCAACTCGCTAGCTAATAAGGATAAATGCGCCGTTTCAGGCGCGGCAAGCGCAGAGAATTGTATTGCCAGCGCTGCAGGTAATGTTGGCATCGGCTGCCAACGTTTTAAAAGGACCTCGCCATCGGCGAGGCTTAATTGACGAAACAACTGTTCCAACTGTTCCCATTCTGGCTGTTGCCCAAAGTAGATCAGCATGGGCTGCGCGTCTTGCCAGTGAACATGGTTATCTAAGCTAACAACTTGCTGCTGTTGCCAGTTTACGCGCAGCTGCCCGCCTTGTTCAGCCATTAAAGCTAACGGCGAAGTGGCGAAAGGGGCAGTAAGCCATACTAAAGGTTCAGACACGTTCAAAACAGATCCCTATACTTAGCAGGATGAACATGGCATGCTAGTACTTTTGCAGCATTGGCCTGCCAGTTTTATTTATGGTTTAAAATATGCAGCACCATAGCGTATCTGCGCCTCGATATTCAAGTTTTATTACTTTATTGCAACTGGCAATCGCTGTATTAGGGATCTGGTTTATTCTGCACAGCTGGGTAAATGCCAAAGTTGAAGGGCAGCGGGTCTTACAGCAACAAAATAAATTGATGATGCGCGAAACGCTGGTGGCCTTGTCCTACACTGCTGGGTATTTATTGGAGAATGATCAACTAGAAAGCCTCAGCCTGCTGACCCAACATATTGCTGAAAACCCTTTTTTACATGATGTGGTCGTTTATGATGCGAATGGCGTTCGCCTAAGCTGGTCAGAAGCAAATACGGCTGCGCGTTTGTTATATCGACCAGATCAACAACTCCCGCTGATCCCCATGGTACAAGAAATACGGGTAAACGAGCAGCTGTTGGGCTATATGAAGATCAGTCTATTAAATGACCAACGCTTATTTCCTGGCTACAGCTACTGGCAACAATTGATGCAACACATGCTCGGGCTTTTATTGCTGGCTGTGGCGGTGACTATGCTCTTAAAACGGAGTTTCTTTCGGCTTAATCAGCGATATGGACGCCTACCGCCACCCGTCTAGCATCTCAGTTTTCAGGCGTGATCATTGCCGCATCCAAAACAAGGTGCATGCTTTTTCGAATTCACTCTGTGTTATTGCAGCACAAGACTAAAGCTGCAGCGCATCGACACTGTTTTGCCATAAGGCCGCTGCCAACTGTGCAGCGGGCTCAGCTCTTAACTCACACAAGACGTTAAACACTGCAAGCAATTGCGCTGGCGTATTAGCTTGGCCTTGAAAGCCATTCAGTGGCATAGCGGGCGCATCTGTTTCTAATACCAGCGCACTTAATGGCAATTTACGCACGGCGTTGCGGGTTTTCTCCGCTCTTGGGTAAGTAATGGTACCGCCAATCCCCAGTTTAAAACCCAGATCAAGAAACGCCTTAGCTTGCTGCTGACTGCCAGAAAACGCATGCAAAATACCGCCTTGTGTAAATTGCTGCCGTTTTAACTCAGCCAGTAATGCAGGCTGACTTTTCCGATGATGCAAAATCACCGGCTTTTGATAGTGCTTAGCTAACGCCACTTGCGCGCTAAAAAACTGCTGCTGTTTAGCAAAGGTCTCTGCGGCAAGCGCAAAATCCAGCCCAATTTCGCCTACTGCAGCAATGTGCGCACCATGGCTTTGTAGCAGTTGCTCCAGCTCCGCCAGCACTGTGAAAGGCTCGGCTTCTGCCCACCAAGGATGGATACCTAACGCAATATGCCAGGCGGGTTGTTCACGGCGCAGCTTAAGCAAATTCAACCAGGCGGCCTGTTCGACCGCTGGAATAAGTAACTCAGCAACGCCAACTTGCTGTGCCTGTTGCCAGTGATCCGCCTGCTCTGCTGCCAGTTCAGGTAAATCGAGATGACAGTGAGTATCAAAAAGTTTCATAAGCATATTGCAACAGATAATGATGCTGGCAACAAGCACAAAGATATTCGAAAAGCATTTACCTGTGAATTGGCATTAATTAACGACCAGACAGCGCAGTGGCAGACAAACTTGAGCGTTCAATGGGCTGCCCATGTAAAATCACGGTTTGAATACTGTCCCAGCCGCCGACATCTTGTAAAGGGTTTTCTTTTAGCAACAGTAGATTCGCGACCTTACCAGAACTAACGGTTCCATAGTGCTGATCCAGCTGCAATATACGCGCATTGTTTATAGTCGCTGCCTCAAAAATAGCCTGAAGCGAAATACCCGCAGCGGCCATTAGCTGCAGTTCCAGATAAGTTCCGTAACCCGGCTGATGACTATAGGCCGGAGCAGAAGGTGTGTCACTAGCCAGCAATAGCGGATGCCCCATTTGATAAAGTAACTGTGCCGCCAGAGCGCCGCGCTTGCCAGTGAGGCGCAAGCGCGCAGCGGCATCGGATGCAGGCAAACCACCAAAATCTGCCAGTAACTCCTGTTTAAACCATTGAGCTTCATCCAATTGATACCAGTTCAACAATGCTGCCGGTACAACATGTCGCAGCTGTGGATCCGCCAAAACATCAGGATCCAGCATGGCGGCCAGCCGTGATATGACACTTAACGTAGGCTGGTACCCTACCCCTGCCAGATAAATTTTCTGCAAGTGTGCTGCTAACTCTTCCTCTATCCCCTGCGGCGTAGTTGACATACCTGTCCAATTCCACAAGCCATGAGCCAGCACATCTACTTTACTGTCCAGTGCAATTTGCTGCATATCAAAAGCGTTAGCATGCGCAAACAACAGCAACTGGTAATGACTGGCTTGTATCCTGATTTCCTTCAATGTTTCCTTGCTATACAGTGGTAAATGACTGGCATCGCCAAAGCCATCTTCAATAAAAATCTTCAGGCAGTGGGCGCCACTATCAACAATGCGCTTAACGACGATTGCAGGCGTATTTGCCTGCTCCCCTGAAGTAGGCTGTTTTATAGTATGTTGCTGAATAACGTTTGGGTGCTCCGAGTGGGGGTTACCATAACCACCTGCCACAGGTGCAGCGCCACAGTGCCATAAATCAGGCGCTTGTGGTTGCTGTTTAAAGATGGCGATCCCTTGTGGGCTGCTGCTTAGGTCCAACAATTGCGTTACGCCAAAATACAGATAACTACGCGGCTGCTGCCGGAAAAACTCCGGCAAATAGTCACTGTCCCTGACAGACAGTAAACCCGGTGCGTCGCTGACATGCACATGGCTGTCCATTAACCCTGGGGTTAAATATAGGTTCTGGCCATTAAGCCTTTCCAGCCCCAGTAAGTCGCTGGGCGCCAATGCGGTACCTGCTTCGGCTAATCTGACGATGATACCGTCACGGATTAACACCTGCTGATTGGGCAATGCACCGTCAAGCTCCGGCGACAACACCGTAACCGGCTCTATCAACAAGTTTCCGCTGTGCTGTGCTGGTATTGCTGTTACAGTCTCGTTCAGTTGCGCTTGCAGCGGGCTTGACAGCAGGATCGCCAAACACGCAAACTTCAGCAAGATTTTATACTGTGGTTTCATTTTGTTGCTCCATTGGTTAACAGGCCAAAAGTGCCACAACATGGTTTTTTATACCTGAAGAACCCCTGAAGTTTTTCTGAATAATGTGAGTGTCAGCAGATTTCGTATGCAAAAATCAGACAATACCAAGCCATTACATCAGGCGATTACGTCGACAACTGCCATGTCACCGCAGCTACACACTTGCTGGAAGCTTGGAGACTGGCTGATTGAACCTGCCCGTAACAGGATAAGCCGCTCAGACGAAGAGCTACAGCTAGAGCCCAGACTAATGACGGCATTGGAGTTATTACTAGCTGCGAATGGACAAACTGTCAGTGACGAACAACTATTGGGCACAGTCTGGCCTAATGTGGTGGTATCGGATTCGTCTTTATATCAGGTAGTCACTCAGCTAAGAAAAGCATTACGGGATCAGCATAAGCCCTACCAACTGATCGAGCGGGTACAACGTAAAGGGTATCGCTTGTTGCAAGATGCGATACCATTGCCAACAAATACGTCCCGGCAACGCACTGACGATATCTCCAAAACTCGTTGGATTTATACCGGAATAACGCTGACTTTACTGTTGCTGTGTGCTTTGTGGCTGTATAACCCGCAGCTGGGCACAGCCCCATCGGCAAATTCTGACCAAAGCTCCGGCGCTCTTGCAAGCAGCGCGCAACTAACAGCAGCGGAAGGATTCAGTGACCAAGACTGGACTATGCTGCAACAGGCGCTTTATTTGTTAAATCAGCCACAAGCAGAAGCTATCAGCAACGCGGTACAAATTTTCCGTCAACTGCTTCCTGCTTATCCCACTTATCCGCCGCTGTTGGTCGGGCTATGTAACAGTTATCACGCTATGCATATCTATAGCGATTGGCCACTACAAAAAGTATTGGCACTTTGCGAACCATTATTGCAGCAGGCGTTACAACAACAAACTGATTTTGCGCCGGCACTAGGTAGTTTTGGTGCCTTGCAATTATCCAGACACAATCTGGCCGGAGCCAGTTATTATTTGGATAAAGCAATGCTTTTTCAGCCAAAAGATCCGCAAATATTATTATGGCGAGCCGCCCTTTACCGGGCGCAGGGACATTACGACAACGCAGTAAGCTTAATGGCAACAGCTACTGAACTAGCGCCGTTATCAGGTTTACTAAAACGGCATTATGCTTACAGCCTGCTAGGCAACGGCGAGCTTAGCCGGGCTCGCGCAGAATTTCAGCATGCTTTGCTGCTGGAAGATGATTACTCAGATCGGGCATTGGATGAATTGGAACTACTGCCGCTGACCAGTCAGCGCGCACTGGCATTTCTGCTCTGGGCAGAGCGTTTTCCTGACAGATTAAATAGCCCTGAGCGCTGGGCGCAATTAAGCCTGATACAACTGAGCCTGCAACAAATGGAGCTGGCAGAGGCCAGTTTACAGCGTGCTGTGTCGATGTCAGATACGCATCCCTTTGTGTTATTGGCACAAGCTATGTTGGCGCAGGCCCAAGACCAGACCACAGAGGCAAATGCTTATCTTCAACAGCGAGTGAGCCTTAAACCACAGCATAAAATTTTTCAGCTACAGGCACTGTTCCTATCCGCGCCAGCAATGACAACATCACAGCAAAGTGCCTTCTATAGGCTGCTGCCACATTATCAGCAGGATGCAGATCTCGCCATCCAACATGATCTAACAAATAATGAACAACTTAACGTGCTGTATTTTCTGTTGAGCCTGCCGCCGCCCCAAAGGAAAGCCTACCAAAACCGTATTAGCGCTTATGTCAGCAAGGTACAGACTGCAGATAGCCTAAGTTTACAATTGCTCTGTGCGGTTGGTCTGACAGATCAAGCAAACCAGTTGGCGCTGCAATTACTAGCCAACGATTGGCTACCATCACCACATGATGACTACTACCTGGCCGAACAGCATCCGTTGTGGCAGCAGTTATCAGGCGAGTTTATCAGTAAGCTGCAACAGCAACGGCAAAAGGTCTTAACCGCTTTTGCTGCAGAAATAGCACAGAGAAAATCTAATGAAGGGCAACAGTGACCAAAGTTATGGACATAGCCGGTCAATCGACCAATTGCCGTCGTCCTGCTTCGAATACATAAAGCGGTCGTGCAACCGATGCTCTCCGCCCTGCCAAAACTCTACTTGGTGAGGCCGTACTAAAAAACCACCCCAAAACGAAGGCAAAGGGACTTCGCCATGTTCAAACTTATGTTTAATTTCGGCAAATTTTTGCATCAACGCTTGGCGGGTAGAGATGGGCCGGCTTTGCTCAGAAGCCCAAGCTGCTAACTGACTTTCTTTCGGTCGAGATAAAAAGTACTGCATGACTTGCGTATTGGATACGCGCTCAGCCGTACCATAAACAATCACTTGCCGTTCTAATGGATGCCAAGGGAAATGCAAACAGACCTTTGGATTTTCCGACAGCTCAGACGCTTTACGGCTACCGAGGTTAGTGTAAAAAGTAAAACCTGCTGTATTAACATCCTTTAGCAGAACCAATCGCTGTGACGGCTGGCCACTACTATCGACAGAAGCGACGCACATCGCCGTCGGATCGGGCAGCTCAGCGGCGATGGCGTCTTTTAGCCATAGCTCAAACTGTGCTATCGGATCGGCATTAAGTTTATCCAAATCCAGTTTATCTTTGGTATAACTGCGGCGAATTGCGTCTATTTTCATGTTACATCCGTTCCATTACTTCAATACCCAGTAAATCTAGGCCTTGTGCTAAGAGCTTAGCGCTTAAAATACTTAGCATTAAACGGCTGTTACGCTCAGCTGGTTCAACCCCTTCTTTTAAGATGGGACAGGCTTCGTAAAAGGTCATAAATAAACTGGCCAGCTCGTATAAATAATTACACAGCAAATTGGGCTGCGCATCTTTTATCACTTGCTGCAAGGTTTCTTCAAAACGCAGCAGTTTTACCGCTAATTGCTTTTCTTGCTCAGCGTTAATCACAATAGCCGCGCTAAAATCGTCTGCGACTTCGGCTTTGCGTAAAATACTACGAACCCGGGTATAGGCATATTGCAGGTAAGGGGCGGTTGCGCCTTCAAAACTGAGCATGGCATCCCAGCTAAAAATATAATCGCTGGTACGGTTTTTTGATAAATCGGCAAACTTCACTGCGCCAATACCAACCTTACGCGCAATTTCGGCAATTTCCGCATCCGATAAATCGGTCGCTTTTTCTTTTACCACTGCTTCAGCGCGTACTACCGCTTCTTCCAGTAATTCGGCCAGTTTTACGGTACCACCAGTACGGGTTTTAAACGGCTTACCATCTTCGCCCATCATGGTGCCAAAGGGGCAATGATCATAGCGGGTGTTATCCGCTAATAAACCGGCTTTACGGGCGGTAATCTCCACTTGTTTAAAGTGCAGTGCCTGGCGTGCATCGGTAAAGATCACAATACGATCAGCACCCAGTTCAATACTACGGTATTGGCAGGCCGCTAAATCGGTCGTGGCATACAGAAAACCACCGCCGGTTTTCTGGATTATAAAAGGCGAAGGATTACCTTCTTTATCGGCTAACTCTTGTAAAAACACCACCAAGGCACCTTGGTCTTCAACCGCAATCGCTTGCTCAACCAACTGGTCTACTATCGGTTGAAGCATACTGTTATAAGCACTTTCCGGCTTGATATCGGCATCCGTCAGTGTCACGTTAAGCTTTTGATAAACGTCATTGCTGTGTTTTACCGAGGTATCAATAAACAGCTGCCACAGTTTTTGACAATGCGCATCACCGCTTTGTAGCTTAACCACATAGTCCCGCGACTTATCGGCAAAGCCCGCTTCATCATCAAAGCGTTTTTTCGCAGCGCGATAAAAATCTTCCAAGTCAGCCAGCGCAACGCTTTCTAAGTCCACGCCTTCGGCTAGTTTATCTTCTAAATGCGCAATCAGCATACCAAACTGGGTACCCCAGTCACCCATATGATTCTGCCGAATCACTTTATCGCCCCAGAATTCCAAGCTACGTACTACAGCATCACCAATAATGGTTGAGCGTAAATGACCAACGTGCATTTCTTTCGCTAGATTAGGCGCTGAATAGTCCACAACAACGGTTTGCGGTGCCGGATTCTGACTTACCCCTAAGCGAGTATCTGTGGCGGCAACACTCAGCTGTTTGGCTAGCCAGTCGGCTTTTAAGGTGACATTAATAAAACCTGGGCCAGCAATTTCGACCTTGTCGGCCAGCTCGCTAAGATCTAACAATTCAACCAACTGCTGCGCTAACTGGCGCGGATTGGTTTTTAATTGTTTAGCCGCGCCCATGGCACCGTTAATTTGGTAATCGCCAAACTCTACGCGAGTGCTTTGCGTTACCGCTGGGTTAGTGCCTTCGGGTAAGCCCAACTGCGCAAAAGCAGCGAGGGTTTTCTCTGTTAAAAGTTGTTTAATATTCATTGACCTAACCTGTTAGTGCTCACGGGTTTTAAAGAATTTGATTTTTGGATACCGCTCCATTGCCAGGTTAAGATTAACCATGGTGGGTGCTATGTAAGTAAGGTTATCGCCACCGTCAAGCGCTAGGTTGTTACTGGCTTTGTTTTGGAATTCCTGTAAGGCCTTAGCATCATCAGAATATACCCAACGAGCCGTGCTAACGTTAACGCTCTCGTACAGCGCATCCACGTTATATTCGGATTTTAAGCGATGCACTACTACATCAAACTGTAGCACCCCAACCGCACCGACAATGAGATCGTTATTATCTAAGGGCCGGAATACCTGTACAGCGCCTTCTTCAGAAAGTTGCACTAAGCCTTTTAATAGCTGCTTTTGCTTAAGCGGATCGCGTAAACGGATACGGCGAAATAGTTCTGGGGCAAAGTTTGGAATACCGGTAAATTGCATATTCTCGCCGGTAGTAAAAGTATCGCCAATTTTGATGGTGCCATGGTTATGTAAACCAATAATATCACCAGCATAGGCTTCTTCTAAGTGCTCACGATCACCGGCTAAAAAGGTTAGCGCCTGTGGAATAAGTACATCTTTGCCAATACGCACATGACGAACTTTCATACCTTTTTCGTATTTGCCTGAAACAATCCGTAAAAAAGCCACGCGATCACGATGCTTCGGATCCATATTAGCCTGGATCTTAAACACAAAGCCGCTAAAACTGGTTTCGCTTGGCTCGACGGTACGAGTATCGGTAGCGCGAGCTTGCGGAGCGGGTGCCCATTCAGTTAAGCCATCCAGCATGTGATCCACGCCAAAGTTACCTAAAGCGGTACCAAAAAAAACCGGTGTTAACTCCCCTTTTAAAAACAACTCGCGATCAAATTCATGGCTAGCGCCTTGCACCAGTTCCATTTCATCGCGCAACTGCTGGGCATAATAACCAATACGCTGATCTAGCTCAGGATTGTTAATACCTTTGATAATATCGACGTCCTGAATGGTGTGCCCAAGACCGGACTTATAGAAAATGACTTCATCACGCAAAATATGGTAAACGCCTTTAAACTCTTTACCTGAGGCGATTGGCCAGGTTATCGGCGCACAGGCGATCTTTAAGACGCTTTCTACTTCATCTAATAAATCAACTGGATCACGGATATCGCGGTCCATCTTATTCATAAAGGTAATAATGGGGGTATCTCGCAGCCGAGTGACTTCCATCAGCTTAATGGTACGATCTTCAACGCCCTTGGCGCCATCGATGACCATGAGACAAGAGTCTACTGCCGTAAGTGTCCGGTAGGTATCTTCCGAGAAGTCTTCGTGACCTGGAGTATCTAGCAAATTGACTAAACATTCATTGTAGGGAAATTGCATTACCGAGGTGGTTACCGAGATACCACGCTCTTTTTCCATTTCCATCCAGTCTGAGGTAGCATATTGCCCAGACTTTTTACCCTTCACCGTACCGGCTTTCTGGATTAATTGTCCGAATAATAACACTTTTTCGGTAATGGTGGTTTTACCTGCATCAGGGTGACTAATAATAGCAAAGGTACGGCGGCTATTTACTTCCGCATTAAAAGCTTGAGTTGTCATAGGTTCCGAGATTATTGGGGCGCGTACGCAAAGGGTAACGGCGCAATCATAAATAGGGTTATTATAACAGCAGCTAACGCAGGGTCACAGCGCCTTTATGGCTGATCTAGCATTAGTTAGCATTTATAAGGCTAATGGCAGGCACATCAGAATAGCATCTTCTCGCCCTTGTGGGCCAACATAGTAATTGGCGCGGCGGCCGGTTTCAATAAAGCCCAGTTTCTGGTACAGCGGAATTGCCGCCGTATTACCTGCCCGCACTTCCAGCCAGGCCTCCAGTGCGTTACGCTCAAGGCATTGCTCAATATAATGACTCAGTAATTGCTGACCAAAGCCCTTGCCTTGCGCTGTTGGCGCGACACAAATATTAAAGAGCTGGCTTTCAACACCCAGAAACTGACCAAAGTAAAAGCCTTGCAGCACGTTATTCTGTAACAGACCATAACTAAAATACTGCCCACCAAAACAGGAACGAAAAACGCCTTCGCTCCAAGGATAAGGGTTGGCAGCTTGTTCAATAGCCGTTAGCAAGGGTAAATCAGCCAACACTAGCGCACGAAGCTCAATCATAAAACTGCTCAGATAGTAATTGCCAAAGCTGGCGTTTTAGGGCTGTTTGCTGCAGCAGCGCGAGCGGTGGCGTAATCAATATTTGCTCATTAATCTGACTATGGCTGGCCAAGCTATCAATTTGCCAATGCGTCAGCCTAGTTTGCGGCAAAATAGTATTAATATCGTCTGCTAAACGAGTTGCAGGTATCGGCTGATAACGGGAGTGTGCAGAAATCTCGGTTGCTACATCAACAGCACTGCCAGCATCAGTGCATTGAACATCTATGCTTTGAACATCTATGCTTTTAATATCAGTGCCGTGAGCAGCAGCCTCGCTACTGGCAGAGGCTGACTCATTTTCAACTACATTATTGACAGCGGCTAAATGCGTAAAAAAATTAGCTTTGGCCGCTAACGGCATTATGCCGAGCTGCTTGAGTAATAAAGTTTGAGTGTGAGAATGTGTTGTCATATCAAGAAGTGGCAGGGGCAGAGGGATTCGAACCCCCAACCATCGGTTTTGGAGACCGCTGTTCTACCAATTGGAACTATGCCCCTAGCGTTGGAGTCGCCATTATACAAAGAACTTGTAAAAGGTAAAGCGAAAAACATAATGAGCCTACTCAAGTGAATAGAAAACAAACACTTTATACCAGAAAAGTTTAGCCCGGTAAGTACCGGGCTAGCAAAAAATTTAATTTGCGTCGGATTGTCGATACTTCTCAAACCAATAAATAGCATAAGCAGGTTTTGCCATCATATTACTTGGCCGAGTATGAAGCGCATGAGATGCACCAGGGATCCGTACCATAGCGCTATCAATACCTAATAATTGTAACGCTTGATAATACTGCTCTGTCTCAGAGATTGGAGTACGGTAGTCTGCTTCTCCAGTAAGTAACAACGTTGGTGTTTTTACCTTTGCCACATGCTGTATTGGCGAATGCTTTAAGTAGTGCTCTGGATTCTCCCAAGGCAGCGCAGGAAACCAGTATTGACTAAAATAGCTGTACATATCCGCACTAAGTACAAAGCTATACCAATTAATTACCGGATTAACCGCAACCGCCGCAGCAAAACGGTCAGTATGCGCAATACTCCAAGTCGTGAGCACCCCGCCGCCACTACCACCGGTAATAAACAGCTCTTTGTCATTAATAAAACCGCGACTGATTACCTGATCAACGCCATCCATCAAATCATTAAAATCATAGCTTGGATAATTATGATGGATAAGATTGGCAAAATCCTCACCATAGCTAGTACTGCCGCGCGGGTTAGTATACAAGACGACATAACCTTTCGCGGCCATCAACTGTAACTCCATGGCAAAATAAGGCCCATAGGCGGTGTGGGGACCACCATGAATTTCTAAAATTAGCGGATATTTTTTACTTGCATCAAAAGCCGGTGGATAAATTAACCAGCCTTGCAGCTTGCGTTTGTCTACTGATGATTCGTACCAAAATTCCTCAACCTTGCCGATTTCCCGTTTAAATAGCAGCTCGCGGTTAAAAGCCGTCAGCGTTTGTTGTTTACTACGATGCTTGGTTGCCAGCTCAGCTGGATAAACCGTGCTCGCTTGGGTGTAGGCAATTAAACCATTATTCGCCAGTGCAAACTGACCACCACTATAAGGTCGGCTGTAAGAGACACCGCCTAAATCATCGGTTAAGACCTTTACACGGCCAGCTAAATTAAGCTCTGCCAGATAACCTTTACCTTCACTATCGTAGGAGATAATAAGACCTTTACTATTGGCTTGCCACTGAAAACTACTGATACTGCGATCTAAAGGTTCTGTCAGGTTTTTACTATTTTTACCATCCAGATCCATGACATACAAACGCATGGCCTGATGCGCCAATTTACGATCATCATAGCCTAAATAGGCAATTTTTTTACCATCTGGCGATACTTGCGGCTGACTATCCGGACCGTAACGATCGGTTAAGACCGTCAGTTGACGACTAAGTATATCTAACCGAAATAACTCGGTATTATTTGCACGCTCGCGCCAGTTGTCATGGCGATTGGCTGAGAAAAAAAGCGCTGAGCTATCTGGATGCCAGCTTAAACTGCCACCATGATTGAATTCGCCTGACGTCAGCTGTACAGCACTCCCTCCCTCTGCTGGCAACAGATATATGTGGGTATAGCCAGCCGCTAAATAGCCAGCACCGTCCGCACGATATTGGCGACTATCAATATAAATGGGGGCTGGCGCCCAATCAGCATTAACAGGTTTGCCAGGTAAGGTAACTGGCGCAGGCTTATTGATGGGTGTAAACATAGTAAAAGCCAGCCATTTGCCATCGGGTGACCAACTTAGATTAGCCGGCGCTTGCGTAAGACGGCTTAACTGCACATTGCGGCCACTGTTTAACCAATACAGATGAATTTGTTGTCCGGAAATATAAGCAACCTTGCTATTGTCTGGCGACCAGCGGGGGGAATGCGCATTCTGTTCAACTCCAGTCAGGGCTTGTAACTGGCCTTTGCTGTCAGCAAGCCATAACATGGAACGACGGCGATCGGCTTGCCGATCCATCCAATTTCTAACAAACAGAATCTGTTCGCCTTTGCTATCAGGCTGCGGATCCGACACAAACTCAATTTCAAATACATCGTCATATTCAAGTGGGGTTGTTACCGCCAAAGAATTAAAACTAATAAAGAAAAAAACCAGAAATCCGTATATCAAGGTAACAAGGCGCATTTTTTATTCCATAGTACTGTAGTAACATTTACCATACTAAAAAAAACACCGCTAATCCAATAGGCTATGCGCTTAACACACTATAAATGAAGTTAGAAATAGATTATTGCTAGCATTAAAGTTCTGAGATATCAGCGAAGATCCTATAATCAATAATCTCCCCATCCAAGATTTGTAGGATATTAGCAAAAGGTACCGTTAACGTTGTATGATCATGCCGTGTATAAGTCACTAATCCACGACAAATCACCATGTCATCAGGCTGCCAACAAGCCAATACCTGATGCTCGATAGCTGCAATAGATTGCAAGAAAGCATTCACAGCATTAGTAACATTGGCTTTACCGTCAACTTGCGGCCAATTTGCAAAACAAAAAATAACATCCTCATTCAAAAAATCAGTAAACGCACTAATATCCTTAGCATCAATACTTTTAAATAGCTCGCTAATCATCACATAAAGCCTCTTCTTCAATTAATCAATATGCATTATATACGCTTAAGACTGTAAAAAATTGTGATTAATCAATATCAAGATATTTACAAAAACGCTGCGGATAACACTTAGTAAAATCGCTTTGGCATGGCTCAGGTGATCAAGATGTGCTATAGGGATTAGGCTGTGCTGAACAAACTTTAAGATGGAATGGTATAAGGTGCCTTCATGCCCCTCGCAGCGCTCGGGGCGTTCAGCCGGCGCCAAGCCAAATTGTTGGTTTATCGAAAGACCGCTGCACTGTACTACTCTCGCATGGCGACAAAACTGCTGGGAGCAGTTTTGGACTGCCGAAGGCAGGCCCGAAGGGCGAAACACAGGGAGGTGTTTCGCAATGCCCCGCAGGGGCTGTGGCTGCAATACGGGTGTAGTATACCCGCGTAGCGGATAAAGCAAAAGCCCACTCGACTGAGTGGGCTTTTTGGCTTTATGAGGTGCCTGGCGGTGTACTACTCTCGCATGGCGAATGCCACACTACCATCGTCGCAGCTGCGTTTCACTTCTGAGTTCGGAATGGGTTCAGGTGGTTCCACAGCGCTATTGCCACCAGGCAAAAACGTGTCAGGAACAACGTTTTAACGCACTTTAGTGCGGCCCGCTTGCGGGTCAAATGCATGGATGCATTTGATAAAAAATTGTCGTTCCATCTTTAATCTAGCAAGCTGATTAGGTTACTCACAACCTTCTTCTAAAACATCTTGGGCGTTGTATGGTTAAGCCTCTCGGGCAATTAGTATGAGTTAGCTTAACGTGTCACCACGCTTCCACACCTCACCTATCAACGTTGTGGTCTCCAACGACCCTTTAGTAGGCTTAAAGCCTAAGGGATGACTCATCTTGTGGCCGGCTTCCCGCTTAGATGCTTTCAGCGGTTATCCGTTCCGAACGTAGCTACCGGGCAGTGCCATTGGCATGACAACCCGAACACCAGCGGTTCGTTCACTCCGGTCCTCTCGTACTAGGAGCAACTCCACTCAATCATCCAACGCCCACGGCAGATAGGGACCGAACTGTCTCACGACGTTCTAAACCCAGCTCGCGTACCACTTTAAATGGCGAACAGCCATACCCTTGGGACCAACTTCAGCCCCAGGATGTGATGAGCCGACATCGAGGTGCCAAACACCGCCGTCGATATGAACTCTTGGGCGGTATCAGCCTGTTATCCCCGGAGTACCTTTTATCCGTTGAGCGATGGCCCTTCCATACAGAACCACCGGATCACTATGACCTACTTTCGTACCTGCTCGACGTGTCTGTCTCGCAGTTAAGCTGGCTTCTACCATTACACTAACCGTACGATGTCCGACCGTACTTAGCCAACCTTCGTGCTCCTCCGTTACTCTTTAGGAGGAGACCGCCCCAGTCAAACTACCCACCAGACACTGTCCGCAATCCCGATTCAGGGATATACGTTAGAACATCAAACATACAAGGGTGGTATTTCAAGGACGGCTCCACCAGGACTAGCGTCCCAGCTTCAAAGCCTCCCACCTATCCTACACATGTAGGGTCAATGTTCAGTGCCAAGCTATAGTAAAGGTTCACGGGGTCTTTCCGTCTAGCCGCGGGTATACGGCATCTTCACCGCAATTTCAATTTCACTGAGTCTCGGCTGGAGACAGCCTGGCCATCATTACACCATTCGTGCAGGTCGGAACTTACCCGACAAGGAATTTCGCTACCTTAGGACCGTTATAGTTACGGCCGCCGTTTACCGGGGCTTCGATCAAGAGCTTCGCTTGCGCTAACCCCATCAATTAACCTTCCGGCACCGGGCAGGTGTCACACCCTATACGTCCTCTTACGAGTTTGCAGAGTGCTGTGTTTTTAATAAACAGTTGCAGCCAGCTGGTCACTGCGACTCTCACGTGCTTACGGAGCAAGTCCTTCACACACAAGAGCGTACCTTCTCCCGAAGTTACGGTACTATTTTGCCTAGTTCCTTCAGCCGAGTTCTCTCAAGCGCCTTGGTATGCTCTACCTGACCACCTGTGTCGGTTTAGGGTACGGTCACCAATACCTGAAGCTTAGAGGCTTTTCCTGGAAGCAGAGCGTCAGCAACTTCGTCACCGTAGTGACTCGTCTCGTGTCTCAGTCTTAGAGAAGCGGATTTTCCTACTCCTCCAACCTACGCACTTTCACGCGGACTACCAACGCCGCGCTTGCCTAGCTTTCTCCGTCCCCCCATCGCAGTATTGGCCGGTACAGGAATATTAACCTGTTTCCCATCGACTACGCCTTTCAGCCTCGCCTTAGGAGCCGACTCACCCTACCCTGATTAGCATGGGATAGGAACCCTTGGTCTTTCGGCGGGGAAGTTTTTCACTCCCCTTATCGTTACTCATGTCAGCATTCGCACTTCTGATACCTCCAGCATCCTTCTCAAGACACCTTCGCAGGCTTACAGAACGCTCCTCTACCACTCACACTTAGTGTGAATCCGCAGCTTCGGTGGATGATTTTAGCCCCGTTACATCTTCCGCGCAGGCCGACTCGACTAGTGAGCTATTACGCTTTCTTTAAAGGGTGGCTGCTTCTAAGCCAACCTCCTAGCTGTCTATGCCTTCCCACATCGTTTTCCACTTAATCATCACTTTGGACCTTAGCTGGCGGTCTGGGTTGTTTCCCTTTTCACGACGGACGTTAGCACCCGCCGTGTGTCTCCCGAGTAGTACTCATTGGTATTCGGAGTTTGCATGGGGTTGGTAAGTCGGGATGACCCCCTAGCCCAAACAGTGCTCTACCCCCAATGGTATTCGCTCGAGGCGCTACCTAAATAGCTTTCGAGGAGAACCAGATATCTCCGAGCTTGATTAGCCTTTCACTCCGATCCACAAGTCATCCCCTACTTTTTCAACAGTAGTGGGTTCGGTCCTCCAGTTAGTGTTACCCAACCTTCAACCTGCTCATGGATAGATCGCCCGGTTTCGGGTCTACACCCTGCAACTATTCGCCCAGTTAAGACTCGGTTTCCCTACGGCTCCCCTATTCGGTTAACCTCGCTACAGAATGTAAGTCGCTGACCCATTATACAAAAGGTACGCAGTCACCCAACAACGTGGGCTCCCACTGCTTGTACGTACACGGTTTCAGGTTCTATTTCACTCCCCTTACAGGGGTTCTTTTCGCCTTTCCCTCACGGTACTGGTTCACTATCGGTCAGTCAGGAGTATTTAGCCTTGGAGGATGGTCCCCCCATGTTCAAACAGGATACCACGTGTCCCGTCCTACTCGTTTTCACTATAAAGGTGTTGTCGTGTACGGGGCTATCACCCTGTATCGCTCAGCTTTCCAGATGATTCCACTAACACCAATCTAGCTTAAGGGCTAGTCCGCGTTCGCTCGCCGCTACTAACGGAATCTCGGTTGATTTCTTTTCCTCGGGGTACTTAGATGTTTCAGTTCTCCCGGTTTGCCTCGTTACACTATGTATTCATGTAACGATAGTGCATAAATGCACTGGGTTTCCCCATTCGGACATCTACGGATTAGCGCCTCTTACCGGCTCCCCGTAGCTTTTCGCAGGTTAGTACGTCCTTCATCGCCTCTGACTGCCAAGGCATCCACCGTGTACGCTTAGTCACTTAACCATACAACCCCAAAATGTCTTGAAGTGCAGGTGTGAGTAAGGTATACAATATATGTATCCTTGATTTGTTTCTTTTTACATCAGCTTGCCAAATTGTTAAAGAGCAGTTTGAGATAAACTCAAATAGAAAAACTTAAATGTCTTAAGCGTTTATATTTGAATTTTAGGAGCAATCAATTACCTTGATTTGTCGGTCTTACGTGCAAAATTAGTGGTGGAGTTAAGCGGGATCGAACCGCTGACCTCCTGCGTGCAAGGCAGGCGCTCTCCCAGCTGAGCTATAACCCCATTTAATATGGTACATTCGTTGTCAGGCTAGGCGCAGTGAACCGTAGCATACTTACAGTATGTGAGGTTTGCTGCAACAACGCTTGGCGCCGAATTGGTTGGTCTGAGTAGACTCGAACTACCGACCTCACCCTTATCAGGGGTGCGCTCTAACCACCTGAGCTACAGACCAATTGTAAAAACCTTTGCTCTATCTCATGCAATCAATCATCTGTGTGAACACTTATAACTCATTCTATATAGGTAAGGAGGTGATCCAACCGCAGGTTCCCCTACGGTTACCTTGTTACGACTTCACCCCAGTCATGAATCACAAAGTGGTAAGCGCCCTCCCGAAGGTTAAGCTACCTACTTCTTTTGCAACCCACTCCCATGGTGTGACGGGCGGTGTGTACAAGGCCCGGGAACGTATTCACCGCAACATTCTGATTTGCGATTACTAGCGATTCCGACTTCATGGAGTCGAGTTGCAGACTCCAATCCGGACTACGATACGCTTTAAGAGATCCGCTCACTGTCGCCAGCTTGCCTCCCTCTGTACGTACCATTGTAGCACGTGTGTAGCCCTACTCGTAAGGGCCATGATGACTTGACGTCGTCCCCACCTTCCTCCGGTTTATCACCGGCAGTCTCCCTAGAGTTCCCACCATTACGTGCTGGCAACTAAGGATAAGGGTTGCGCTCGTTGCGGGACTTAACCCAACATTTCACAACACGAGCTGACGACAGCCATGCAGCACCTGTCTTACAGTTCCCGAAGGCACAAACACATCTCTGCGTTCTTCTGTAGATGTCAAGAGTAGGTAAGGTTCTTCGCGTTGCGTCGAATTAAACCACATGCTCCACCGCTTGTGCGGGCCCCCGTCAATTCATTTGAGTTTTAATCTTGCGACCGTACTCCCCAGGCGGTCTACTTAATGCGTTAGCTGCGATACTCAAAGTACAAGACCTCGAACATCTAGTAGACATCGTTTACGGCGTGGACTACCAGGGTATCTAATCCTGTTTGCTCCCCACGCTTTCGCACCTGAGCGTCAGTATCGTGCCAGGGGGCCGCCTTCGCCACTGGTATTCCTCCAAATCTCTACGCATTTCACCGCTACACTTGGAATTCTACCCCCCTCTCACGTACTCTAGCTTTTCAGTATCGGATGCAATTCCCAGGTTGAGCCCGGGGCTTTCACATCCGACTTAAAAAGCCGCCTGCGTGCGCTTTACGCCCAGTAATTCCGATTAACGCTTGCACCCTCCGTATTACCGCGGCTGCTGGCACGGAGTTAGCCGGTGCTTCTTCTGTGGGTAACGTCAAGAATTGCTACTATTAACAACAACTCCTTCCTCCCCACTGAAAGTGCTTTACAACCCGAAGGCCTTCTTCACACACGCGGCATGGCTGGATCAGGCTTGCGCCCATTGTCCAATATTCCCCACTGCTGCCTCCCGTAGGAGTCTGGGCCGTGTCTCAGTCCCAGTGTGGCTGATCATCCTCTCAAACCAGCTAGGGATCGTCGCCTTGGTGAGCCTTTACCCCACCAACTAGCTAATCCCACGTAGGCGCATCCGATAGCATATGGCCCGAAGGTCCCATACTTTGGTCCGTAGACATTATGCGGTATTAACAGTCGTTTCCAACTGGTATCCCCCTCTATCGGGCAGCTCCCTACGCATTACTCACCCGTCCGCCGCTAAATCAGGTAGCAAGCTACCCTCATCCGCTCGACTTGCATGTGTTAGGCCTGCCGCCAGCGTTCAATCTGAGCCATGATCAAACTCTTCAATTAAAGTTCTTTCTGCCAAATTAATGGCGCTCAGTCACTGACTAAATTTCTTTGGTCACTACTGATTAATTTCATTTCGAAATCATCATAAGTGCCCACACAGATAATTGATTGCTAATTGTTAAAGAGCGCGCTTTGAACTTCAAAGCGGGAGGCGTATGTTACACTTCCCAGATTTTAAGTCAAGCGTAAGGAAGATTCTTTTTTAAAACTCTTCGTTACGATTAACTCAACTTTACAACACTTCGCTTTTCGAGGCTTTCGTTAGCACCCTGAAGCGAGGCGGCCATTTTAGTGATTTTAAACTTACTGTCAAGCGTCTTTTTAAAAGATTTTTGCAACTCGCTTTATCACTCGGTTACTGCTATGTTTCTGGTGAAGCGCAGCGCCCCGTGGCATGGCGCGCATTATAGGGCGTTTTAGAAATGGTGCAATAGTAATTATCAGAATTTCTTTAAAACCCACACCAACCGCACAAAAAGCAACCGAACCGCGCATTTTAACGACAAAAGATCATGCTTATAGTTCTACTAAGGCTATTTTATGGTTATACACCATCATAAATAAAAGCCTTCTGCCCTACGTTGTAGCTTATACAGTTGTTATACCGTTAGCTCGAGCTGAGCCATATCAACCTTAAACTCTCCCCTCTTTATCAGTAACAAAAATTATTGTCGCTATATGTAGTCTTATAATTATAGCTCCATAATTATCGCTGTTTATATGATGGGGCTAGGCCTGTCGCTCCAAGGAGTGAAACTCATAAGGGAAGTTCGCAAGTAATGCTGCAGCTTAGATAATAATGACTATATAGTCGTTTACGGTAGAACTTAAACTTCTTGGTCTGAACTTGTTAAAGCAATTCTTGTTATGGCACTAATAGCTGCCTTTAATAACTATCAATTTTTCGCTCCAATCCTTAAGAACCAATAGATGATAACTGCTATTGTAATTATCCCCTCTTAGATGTCCTGCCATTTCTCAGTTTTGGTTTTCCAAAAGAAGAATAAGTAATTTTAAGCAGCTTATGTTTGTTAGCGTCTAAAGAAGAAGTGTATATAAAGAAGGATAGGTAGTTGAAACTTGTTGAGCAGCCAAAGGCTGGTCCCATAGAGATGCCTGCAATTTTGCACAGCTTTGCTGGCCTGCGAAGCAGGTTTTTGCCATGGACGGCTAAAACAAAAAAACCGGCCTTAGCCGGTTGATTTGGTGCAGATGGAGAGACTCGAACTCTCACGCCTTGTGGGCACAAACACCTGAAGCTTGCGTGTCTACCAATTCCACCACATCTGCGAGATATGTTAGGCTATGCGCTTAACATGGCGTGCAGTATAGCGACTTTATTATTTTCGTCAACTGACAAACTGCACATTTTGTTAAGGCACATAGCGATCGTTTAATTACCAAACAGCACGCTTATTATTTAGCCTTTTTAAGCAAACCAATCTCTTCAAGCCGTTGCATCAAGTAATCATTTGAATTAATTGGCTCAGGATAGCGATCTGGATTCTCAGTACTGATACAAGTTCCTAGTGTTTCAATAACAAAATCCGGATTAGGGTGCATAAAGAAAGGAATGGAATAACGTGGCTCACCCGCTGCCATACCGGCAGGGTTAATAACACGATGCGTGGTTGATGGTAAGACATGATTGGTCAACCGCTGCAACATATCACCAATATTAACAACTATAGTGCCTTCAATAGTGGTTACTGGTAACCAGCTACCATCGCGACGCAAAATCTCTAGACCTGCTTCGTTTGACCCAACTAATAGAGTGATCAGATTAATATCTTCATGCTGACCTGCACGAATCGACTGCGTAGAGGTATCTTGAATGGGTGGATAATGTATTGGTCGTAAGATCGAGTTACCGTAATTTACCTTATCAGCAAAATATGTTTGCTCTTGCCCCAAAAACAAAGCTAAGGCTTCTAAAACCCTGTTACCTAACTTTTCTAATTCAGTATATAAACGATAAGTTGCATCTTTAAATTCAGGGATCTCAGACGGCCATACATTCGGATACAAACTTGAATGGGGTGCTGGACCATCAAGTTCACGACCTACGTGCCAAAACTCTTTAAGATCAGGATGATTCGAATCTTTGGCTTTTTCTACCCCAAAACCGGTATAGCCGCGAGCGCCGCCTTGACCAGGTTGAGCATAGCGCGCTTTTGCCTCATTAGGTAACGCAAAAAACTGCTTAATTGCTTTGTAAGTATTCTCTACCACGTCATCTGGAATACCATGGCCACTAATGCCACAAAATCCAAATTCAGTGTAGGCCTTGCCAATTTCGGCAACAAAGTTATCTTTGTCGGTGGCAAACCGTCTTATATCTAACGTTGGTACATGCTGTGTCATATAAAAGACCTGTTTTTAGCCTAAGTAAAAAAAGAACCCTGCTATCGCAGCGCTCATTAAGTTCGCTAATGTTGCAGCAAGTAAGGCTTTTAACCCTAACTCGGCAATATCAGCGCGGCGACTTGGAGCCATACCACCCAAACCACCTAATAAAATGGCAATTGAAGAAAAGTTAGCAAAACCACACAAGGCAATAGTGACAATGACCTGTGTATGGGCACTTAGCTCTTCCCGTACTTGCACAAAGTCGAGGTATGCGACAAATTCATTAATAACCAGTTTTTGACCAATAAAACTGCCGGCTGCACGCGCTTCATCCCAAGATACCCCAAGAATAAAAGCTAAAGGTTGAAATACATAACCAAAGATTAATTGTAAGGTGAGATCGTCTTGACCAAACCAACCACCAATACCACCCACAATACCGTTGACTAAGGCAATTAACCCTACAAAGGCCAGTAACATGGCACCAACATTTAGTGCTAATTGCATACCACTTGATGCACCCGCTGCAGCAGCATCAATTAAATTGGTATGTGGCTTCTCACCACCTATTTCTGTTAAATCGTTTTTTGGTGTTTCTGTTTCAGGCAAAATCATCTTGGCCATCAAAAAACCACCCGGTGCAGCCATAAAACTGGCGGCAATTAAATACTTTAATTCTACGCCTAGACCAGCGTAACCAGCTAAAACAGAACCGGCAACAGAAGCTAAACCACCCACCATTACCGCAAATAACTCAGAGCGAGTCATGGTAGGAATAAAAGGTTTAACGATAAGAGGAGCCTCGGTCTGTCCCACAAAAATATTGGCTGCAGCTGACATAGACTCAGGGCGACTAGTACCCAGTAACTTTTGCAATCCGCCACCGATTAAGCGAATAACCCAAGTCATAATACCTATATGGTAAAGCACTGCGATTAGGGATGAGAAAAACACAATAATGGTTAATACGTGAATAGCAAAAATAAAACCTTGCGAAAAATTTCCCAAATCACCGAATAAGAACTGAATTCCCGCATTGGCATAACCAATTACGTTTGCAACAACTTGCGAAATCTCATAAAGCTTTTCTTGCCCATAAGGCACGTAAAGTACGAAAGCTCCGATCGCTATCTGTATGGCAAAAGCGCCACCCACAGTACGCCAATTTATGCGACTTCTATTTGCAGAAGCCAGATAGGCTACTAATAAAAGGACAACAATGCCCACTAATCCCATCATAGGTTTATTCCCAGGTTATTATTCTGCCAGGAGCTGGCGAATCTTTGCTTTTATAATATCGATAGCGATTTGATTTTTACCACCGCGGGTAACAACCAAGTCAGCATATTGTTTGGAAGGTGCAATAAACTCAAAAAAGGCTGGACGTACCGTGCTTTCATATTGCTCAGTAACTGAAGCTAAACTCCGACCACGATCTTCTAAATCTCTTTTAATCCGTCGTAACAAACAAATATCTAAAGGCGTATCCATAAAAACGCTAATGTCAAACTGCTCTCGCAGCTTTTCATCTGTTAACAATAAAATGCCTTCTACTAATATCACTTTGGCTGACTGAATCTTAATGGTTTCATCCAGTCGAGTATGTAATTTATAACTGTATTGCGGCATGGCAATGCTTTGCCCAGCCCGCAAGTTTTTTAAATGCTCAACGAGTAATTCATGCTCAAAAGCAGAAGGATGATCATAATTAGTGAGGATTCGTTGTTCAAAAGATAAATGGCTTTGATCACGGTAATAGGCGTCTTCAGACAAAATTGCAATACGCTCGCCACCAAGCTCAGCCACCAACTCCTGATAAACCGTTGATGCAAATAAACTTTTACCGGAGGCTGAAGCACCTGCGATAGCAATAATGGTATTTTTACCCATAAAACAGCCTAACGTTTTTAAAATAGCTGGTAATTATCGCTAATAACGAGGCAATTAGGAATAAAAAATCTAAAAAAAATGCCCGCATAGCGCGGGCATTGAGATAAAAGGTGTAGATTAGAATTTATAGCTCAGGCCAAGTCGAACTTCCCAAAGCGAAGGTTCAAGTCGTCTATTTTCAGCTGTAGGCTTTCTAAAATTATAAACATACTGCCCTTGAGTATTAATACTCGCCGTTACCGCTGGCGTTTGTGAACTACCTTCTTTCACAACCCCCCAGTCGTCATCAATAAAGTTACCGATATTCTCCATAACCAAATAGACACTACCTTTATGATTTGGACTAAAGCCAGCAAATTGTTGCTCAACCCTAATATCGAACTTATTCCACCAGCTACCACTGATTGCATTGCGAGGCATAATTGAGCCTCTAAAGCCATCTAAGTTTTGCTCGGTAACCCAGTCATTAAAGGCCGCTTTATTTTGCTCTGATACAAATACCACTTGCGTATCATTAAGCGTCGGCACATATAAAAGTTGACGACTTGCATCATTGAAGCCTAGACCAGTAGATGAGCGGTTAAAAGTATAACCATAAGCATTGCTTCTCACAATTTGGCCAAATAAGCTAAACCGTGTCTCATAACCAGAGATAAACTCATGAGCATAAGATAAGTTCAAAGTAAAACGATGCGGAATTTCATAATCAGAAGTTGCCAACGATAGATTCTGCGTATCTGATGCAGCAACAAAATGATAGTTAGAAAACGCTACAGAACTATTCATCGGATGAACGTCTTTTGCATCAACAAAAGCGTAGCCCAAAGTTGCATTTACACCATTTTCATACTTTTTCGATAACGACATAGAGACAGTGGTAGATTTACCATCATCATTTTTGCGATTCGTTAACATAAAGTCATTGTTAGAACCACGACGAGAAGTATACACCGGTCTGCCATCAGGAGCTGTTGCGGTTTGATCTAAGGCTAGATCAGTTATTAATGCAGAATCTTGTTTTTTGCTATGAATAACATCCGCAGATAAGGTGTAACCATCCAAGAAAGTATAAGTCGCACCTAAAGCATATTTCCACTCAGATGGGATCTTAAAGTTAGGATCAGTTACGTTTGTAGAAACATCTACGGCACTACCACCAACACGATCAAACAGGCTTTGCGGTACATCATAGCCAGGGCGGCCTTGTCCGACAAGGGCTGCAGCATTTGGTCCTAAGAGCCTTACGTTACGTTCATTAAATTGACGATTTCTAACACCATCATTTGAGTAACTGTTAGAGATCCAAACGTTTGGATTACCACCTGAATAAAGACCAATACCACCTCGTACTTCAAGATCATCATTTACAACCCAGTTAACGCCTAAGCGTGGCTGTAATAAATCTTTACCATCTAGGTTCTGCTGATTTGAAAAACCATAGCGTTGTTCAAAATTCGGGTTATTTGTAGGTAAATCATCACTGGTATACCAATCATAACGTAAGCCCGCAGTGATGGTTATATCTGCATTGGGTAAGCGATATTTATCTTGGAAATACAAAGTGTTGATTGCATACTTAAACTCACCAGCAGCATCTCTTGGGTTATGAGAAGCTGCATTTCCGTAGTAAGCACGTGCTACACCATTGCGGAAATTATCGATAGCACTAACTAAGATAGCACCTGTATTGCGATCAACCACATTCTCAAAACGATATTGACCCACGGCATTTTGGACGAACATATTAAAAACGTCTAAATTTTCATACTCATAACCAAAATACAATTCATGGTCATTTAAGTAGTAAGTTCCTGCCAACTTGAATGATAAATTATCATAGTTAAGCTCATTGGCTTGACGAGAGTCATCTGGTCCAAGATAAACCGTAACACCATTAATCCCAATAATTTGCACCTCACCAAAGCCACTGGCGGCATCCAGAGAGTTTTGACGATTAGCTAACTTTGAGTAACCTAATCTCACCTCTGTAGAAAAATCTGGTGTCCAGTCTGAATAGAGAGAACTTACATAGGACTCTAACTTCGCACCACGCTCAAAAAAGTGGTTTGATAATGATAAACGGCTTGAACCTGCATCAGACTGTGAAATTGAAAAACCATCGTTGTAGTTATAAACGAAATTTAAGCGATGATAATCATTAATATTCCAGTCCAGTTTTACCAAGATTTTTTCATCTTCAACAGGCATGCTTGGAATAAGGGTACCAGGATCATAGTTGTAAAGCGTTTTTGATATCGAAGTGATCTCATCGATTACCGATTGTGAAACTAAACCATTAACAAAAGGTGCGTAATCAAAAATTTGCGAACCTTCAAGCTTTTCGTAAGCAATAAAACCAAAAAGGTTATTTTCAATTAACGGGAAACCAACATTAAATCCATAGCGTTTTTCGTCATATGAACCCAGATCTTGCTTATCACCTTCAAGCTTATTACCTTTTAAGCTGTCGCTGGTGTAATCAATGAAAACGCCACCGCTTACTTTATTATCACCTGATTTCGTCACCGCATTAATGTTACACGAAGTAAAACCACCATACTGTACATCAAATGGTGCAAGTTCCACGGCGACTTGCTCAATGGCATCAAAAGAAAATGGGATACGTTCCGTTGGATAACCACTAGAGTTCAAACCGAAGTTATCATTCATTCTCACGCCATCAACGGTGAGACTATTCGAACGAGGGCTACCACCAGCACATAAAATTGCACTGGCGCCACTTTCATTAATATAAATGCGTGGGTCAATACGAATAACGTCTTTTAAATCACGATTAACTGCTGGGGCAAGCTCAATAGTTTGCAGATCAAAACGCGCGGCAGGCGCATTATCACCGGTAAAGCTCGATAAAGCAGAACCGGTTACTTGAATACGCTCGACGTTTGCACTGGCAACCTCAAGCGATCTTGAGAATTGAAAAGTTTCACCAAGCGTTAAGAATATATCCGTCAATTCTGTATCACTAAATGTATCAGAATCGACAATAATTTTATAAGGACCACCAACACGCAGGCCTTGCGCGTTAAAAGTACCGTTGTTACTAACGATAACATTGCTGCTAGTACCAGAGGGTAAATGCACTATGGTAACTTTAGTTCCTGCTGCTGGTTCACCCTGCGGCCCCGTTATTGTGCCTCGAATCGCAGAAGATGTATTTGCAAAAGCTGCGCTGCTGACACCTAAAGCAAGCGTCACAGCCAAAGCTAAATGTTTAATTTTCATATTGTTTTCACCTGGTAGTTGTAATTTATAAACTAAATCCAATTTAGTTTCAGCAGAATTGGTTAAAATCTGGTACAAAGACTATACGAAAAATATGTCATTTTCGTTACAGCCACTAAATCTCAGGAACTTATCAGTAGTTATTATGTCTAAGCTCGCTGTCATAACAGTGTAACATGTGTGCATTTTCATGCTAGCAAAACAAACAGAAAACGTTTAAAAAACAAACTTTATAAATGAAAATGCCAGTTAAAAACTGGCATTTATAAACATCACATATTTATTTTAACATAGCTTTTTAGAAACGATATTTAACACCTAGCTTCAAACGCCAAGTAGATTCAGCATCGTTAAAGCGTTCCCAGTTGATGCCACCACGATTGGTAAATGGGTTAATGGTAATTTGACCAGTGGTTGGATTTACAGATCGAATTTCATATAAGCTTTTCGAACCAAATCGCGTATCAAGTACCTGCCCTTTAGAGCTATCAAGTAGGTTGAGGAAATTATCTATGGTGAAATACAGCTCACCCTTGTGTTCTTTTAAGAAACCCGGAATTTGCTGACGCACACTGATATCCCATGTAGTAACCCACGGCGAATTAAAGCCCCCTTTGGGTAAGTAACTGCCAATATAGCCACTTAAACCCATGGCTTCGATACCATTGTAGAAGCGCTCTTTTGCCGCATCGTTAGCAAAAGTGTATTGGGTATCATCTGGTGAAGGGATATAAGCTAGCATACCACCGCCACCAGCATTATAACCTAAAGCCTCCCTTGCAGCAGAATTTACACTGGCAAGGTAAGTTAAGGTTTTACCTGATTTGCGTTCAAAAAACGAACTAAAGGTTGTACTATAGCCATCAAAAAATTCTGTTTCGTAAGATAAGTTTAATACAAAACGATGTGGTGTTTCATAAGGTGAAGTACCGACCAAAGTTTCATTACGATTAATAGCAATATTATTGCCAAAGTTACCATTTGCTGTACTGGCTGACCCTACTGTCGCATTGGTAATGTCTTGGTAGGTATAAGACATATTTAGGTTAACACCAGACTCCCAACGTTTAGCAAAAGAGGTAGTGATTATATGTGAACGACCTTCATCGGTTGCATTAGTCATCATCAAAGCTGGTAACTGAGTAGCGTTACGATACAACTTGCGACCATCACTTGTAGTAAAGAATACCTCACCAGCACCTACGTTGACCCAATAGACACTGTCTTTGGGTTTAACATAAGTATATTCAGTACTCCATAACACATTTTGTAGATACTCACCGATACTAAAACGGTAATCAGTTGCAATTTGATAACGCCAATCTGAAGGAATGTTAAAATTAGCATCATTAAAATTGATTTCTGAAAGCGCGCCTGAGCGAACATAATCTTTAAATGCTTCAGGTACTGTAGTGATGTCAACATTGTTAAGTGCATCACGCATGGCTTGAGTAATAGGGGCGCGACTATTCGCAGTGACCGTATTAGTATCAACCATGTTTATACCATTATTGCCATAAGCATTACCGGCCCATACACTTGGCTGACCACCAGAGAAACGACCTATACCACCTCGCACAACCAGATCATCGGCAGCATCCCAACGGAAACCAAAACGCGGCAAGAAAATATCCAAACCATCTAGATTTTCACGGTTATCAAAACCTGTAGCAGTTTGGAAAGCTTCGTTATAGGCAGGTACATCACTGGTAGTCATCAGTTCATAGCGTAAGCCAAAATTCAGCAATAAATCAGTGGTAGGAGCAAATTCGTCTTGCACGTAAACAGCATGCTCACCACGTTTAAAAGCAATAATTGCATCTCTTGGATCTAGCGTTGGCGAGTTTTTATAGCGTAAGTTTAATGCTCTTCTATTCTCGAAGTCTTCTATACTATTGAAGTTATAGGTACCTCTGGCGTGTTGTACAAATAAGTTACTGGCTTCGGTTTCTTTAAATTGATATCCAAAGGTTACTTTATGCTCATCCAACAAATAAGTACCATCAAAACCTAAAATAAAGGTTTTATTGGCTAACTCATTAGCATGACGACTAGAATCTGAACCAAAGGAGATTTGACGATTTCCTTCACCTGCAACACGAATCGTTACCATTGGTAAAGTACTAAAAGAATTTTGTCCAGTTTGGCGGTCTTGATAAGTCGCAAAGATCTCTGTAGAGAAATCACTGGTCCAATCCGAAAACAACTTAAAAGCATAGCTGTCCATCGTCTCTGACCGGTTAAACCATTGGCTTGACAGCCTCAAAGTCTGAGCATCATCAGTAGTATTACCGATTTCATCGCCCGTGCTACGTTGATACGTTAAAGCTGCACGATGAAAATCATTAATATTCCAGTCAAGTTTAAGCAGTATTTTTTCATCTTCCGTTTCAGGGCTAATCGCCCATTCGCCTACATCAACACCATAAACTCGGCTGGCAATTTCAGCCACTTGTGCTAACTCAGCAACAGTAACATTAGTAGGATTGGCAACCCCTGCAGCACCCTCTGGGCCCCATCCTGACGCTTGCGGAGATTTATATTTTTCATATGAACCGAAGAAAAATAATTTATCTTGAACCAGCGCACCGCCTAAGGTTAGACCCCAGGTTTCTTCGTCAAAATCAAGTGGTGCTTTAACACCAGTAGTGGGATTACGGAACTCGCCCGCTAAAGAGTCATTTTGCTTTTCAAAAAAGAACGAGCCAGCCAACTCATTGGTACCTGACTTGGTTACCGCATTGATTTTTGCTCCCTGAAAGCCAGAGTCTTTGGCGTTAAAAGGTGAGGTATCAACAATAACCTGATCAATAGCATCTAGTGAAATGGGCGAACGCGTAGTTGGGTAACCGGTTAAATTTAGACCAAAGTCATCATTCATACCGATACCGTCAACAGAAATACTGTTAAAACGCGGGTTAGTACCAGCAACAGAGATGGTGCCATCTGCACCATTGATATTCACCAAGGGATTATTACGAATAATGTCTTTTAAATCGCGATTAAAAGACGGCGCGTTTTCAATATCTTTCGCACCAAAAAAACTGCTAGAGCCTGTGTTATTGGCATAGAGAATGGAAGAACCTGTAACAGCAATACGTTCAATTGCTTGCTCTAACTGTGCAGTTAGACGAAATTGCTCACCTAATGCAAGGAAAACATTTTCGAAAGTTTTAGAACCTTGCGCACCACGAATAGTAATAGTGTAAGGACCGCCTACCCGCAAACCTGAACTTGAGAAAACACCGGCTTCATTGGTGGTTGCAACTGAACGTGTGCCTGAAGGCACGTGTAAAATTTCGACAGTAGCATTGGCGGCATTCTCACCTGCAGCAGTGACAACGTTACCTCGAATAGCAGATGAGGTATTTGCAAAAGCCATGTTACTCACGCCAAGGGCAAGAGTAACTGCGATGGCTAAATGTTTAAATTTCATATCATTTCTACCTGGTTGTTAAAGTTTGCAAAATCCATTTCTTTCACAAAAACACATAAAATCACAAAGGGCTAGGGAGTATACAGAGGTAATATTTCTTTTTTATTGCAACCGAAAGATTTTTGAGTTTCTGGTTACAATTGCAATCAGCACATCCCGTCATACAAGTGTAACATGATGGTACTTTGTTGCGAACAACTTAGCATCATATTGGCGAAAAAAGGCCCAAAACTAGCGTTTATAACCACAAGTTCCGCACTATAAGCAAGCATGGTTAACCTATCTATTCTGACTCACATAAATGCTGCTACACACATCCGATCCTTATATAGGTACTAGATTTTTAAATATTAGCCCGCTATGCTAAATTCATTTTTTAATGATGAAACGCTTTATGTCGAAATCATTCCTTAGTAGGCTTACCATTACCTTTTTTTGCATGGCTCTTCCGGTTGCTATGGCACAAACCCAACTAAAAGTCGCGACTTTTAACGTCAGTATGGAAGCCCAAAATTATCTTCCTCGTGGAGAGCCTGGTAATAGCCAAGTCTTAATTGATATTCTGGCAACGGGCGAGCAGCAACAAGTGAAAAATATTGCGGCTATTATTCAGCGGGTACGGCCAGATATTCTGCTACTCAACGAATTTGACTATATCGATGATCCGAAGCTGGGGATCGAGGCCTTTATTAAAAACTACCTAAACAAAGCACAAGCTGGTAGTGAGGCTATTGATTATCCCTATTACTTTTACCATACGGTTAATACCGGTCAACCCAGCCCTTTTGACTTGGATAATGATGGTAATGCCACAGGCGTAGGTGCCGATGCTTGGGGTTATGGTTTTTATCCTGGACAGTATGGCATGGTGTTATTATCAAAATATCCAATAGACAAGCAAGGTGTTCGTACCTTTCAGCATTTTAAGTGGCATGCTATGCCAGACCATCTCAAGACTAATAAAGCTGATGGCACAGCTTGGTATAGCAAAGAGGCTTGGCAACAGTTTCCGCTTTCTTCAAAAGCGCATTGGGATATCCCCGTGCAGGTTAATGGTCGAGTTATTCATATTTTAGCAAGCCACCCTACCCCCCCAGTATTTGATGGGCCAGAAAATCGTAATGGCAATAGAAATCATGATGAAATTCGTTTTTGGTCAGATTATCTTACCTCAGACGCTGCGGGCTATATTTATGATGATAAAGGGCAAGTTGGAGGTTTGGCAGCGGATAAAACCTTTATTATTTTAGGTGATTTAAATGCCTCGGCAGAAGGCGAAGG
Organism: Alishewanella sp. d11; assembly: GCF_049390205.1. Lineage (GTDB taxonomy): Bacteria > Pseudomonadota > Gammaproteobacteria > Enterobacterales > Alteromonadaceae > Alishewanella. The sequence goes on from NZ_CP186547.1 coordinate 615,486, forward strand.
TGATGCGATACCCGCAGCTATTCAAGGCCTTGTTGCTCATCCACGGGTCAATGCTACTGTGATACCGCAAAGTGTCGGTGGCGCAGAACACAGTCCAGACAGAGCTTATGGCGCAACACATACTGCTGTTTGGCGCATGCGCGCAGATTATGTGTTACCCGCCAAAAATCAGCTGCAGGTGAAAGACAGCGGCGTATTTTGGCCACAGCAAACCGAGGCGGACTATCGTTTAATTGCTGCGCGTGGTGCTAGCTCAGATCATCGGCTAGTGTGGATGTCACTGCTCGTAACCGCTGAATAGGTGGCAGTGCTTAACAAAAAACTCGGTAAAGCCTGACAACTTACCGAGTTTTTTGTTTTTATAGTAGTTAAGTTAGCGTTTCTGCTTAGATCTTACATGTACCGTCACTTCTTCACGATCATGATAAAGATGTTTTGCTTGCAGCTCGTAATGAAAACCTGCTTGCTGTAAACGCTGTTCAAAGTCAGCTAACACCTCTTTAACCGTTTCATAACGGCGTTTCATGGGTAGCTTGAGATTGAAAATAGTCTCCTGACACCAGCCATTTATAAGCCAATCAGCAATTCTATTGGCAACGCGCTGCGGCTGCTCAATCATATCGCATACTAGCCAATACACATTGCGCTTGGCGGGTTCAAATTTAAAGCCATCCACCATTAAATGTTTCACCTGACCGGTTTCCATTAGCGATTCCGCCATAGGACCGTTATCGATGGCGGTCACCATCATACTGCGTTTTACCAGTTGATAGGTCCAGCCACCGGGGCAAGCGCCTAAATCTACGGCGTTTAAACCGGGCGCTAAGCGGGTGTCCCATTCTGCTTTAGGAATAAATTGAATAAAAGCCTCTTCCAGTTTTAAGGTACTGCGACTGGGCGCCTCCGCAGGAAATTTCAAACGCATAATGCCATTTTCTAATGGCGAATTATTTTCTGGATAAGATAAACCGAGGAAACCAGAAGTACCCGATAATAAAAACAAATGTAATACCGGCGCCCGTTTTTGCTCTTTCGCTAACATCACGCCTGCCTGACGAAATGCCTGCCGAAGTGGTACGGTTAACTTACGCGCTAGGGTTGATAAGGTTTTTCCGTCATTAGTGTCAGGAAATTCCACCCGTAACTGGCCACAGGAACTCACATCTTCTGCCAGTGCGGCTGCTAATACCGGTGCTATACGATCTTCTGCAGGTAAGCTTAGTTGCTCAGCCAATAGCAACGCCCACTGTCGGATAAAAATAAAATGCGTAAAATCAGCATCCCTATAAAATGTCAGTAATGCTTCACCGTCATAGGCTTCAAAAATAACAAAGGCGGTATTGGCTTTTAACTTAAAGTAGCCAAAGACACCAAATTGCGCCGCATGATCCTGAATTTCAGCCGCACATTCTTTTTCAAAACCAGCACGACAGTAAAGTAATAATTGCTTCATATTAATTCCTGCGCCAAAGCGCTACGGCTAATAATAGCCAACCTAAAATAAAACTCTGGCCGCCGTAGGGCGCCAAAGCTGATAAATGTAATGGCAACGATAAAACACCTGCCAGTAAGGTATAGCAAAAAAGCCAAATCCCTAAATGCCAACATACGGCTACAGCTGCGGCTAAACGTCCACTGATCTTAAGTTGTAACAACGCCAAGGTATGAAAAGCTAACATCGCCAAAGCAGCAATAAAGCGCGCTGAATTTTCGGGCGTTAATTCCGCTTGCCAAAGGTGCATTAGGGCCGCAGCTAATGCCACGAACATTGCACCGTAAAGCGCCGTTACACCATGATGTAGTTTAAGTAAGAATGGCATCAATTACCCTATTGGTTATTTGCGCGGCTTGCGTAATAAGTTGCTGCTGCGTCAGGCCAGTTCGCTTTAACGGCACAAAATCATGATCTGCAGCGTTCAACCATCCAATAGTGACATTTGGCCATGCTTTACCTAGCAATTCAGCTGTTGTACCAAACGGATCCCGCTCGCCTTGAATAATCTGTACTGGATAACGCAAATCAGCAAAATGCTCAGTACGCCAAGTTGATTGTTTCGGCGGGTGGAAGGGATAACCATATGCGAACACAGCCTTTACCCGACTTTCGGCAAGATCAGTAACATTAGCTTGCTGAGCCGCCCATAAGGTTGCTACCCGTCCCCCCATCGACTTACCCGCAACAAATAAGGGCAAATCAGCTGGCATGGCACGAATCGCGTCTGCCAACTCAGCGACGAGTAATGCGGCTCGTGGTGGTGGTCTTTTGCTCTGGTTTGCCAAACGCTGCTGCATATAACTAAAGTTAAACAGGCTGACTTGGATCTGGTGTTGCTGCAATGCCATCGTCAATGACTGCATAAAATCACTTTGACAAGAGGCGCCAGCACCATGCGTGAGTAACAAATGCGCTTTCATTTAGGCGGCAACGACACACTAATCATCTAATGCTACCGCATTAGTGAACTGTTGTTCAGCAAAGTCGACTTGTTCTGCTAGCACCATATCCAGCATCCATTGACGAAAGGCAGTAATTTTCCCTAGCTCCGTCTGGCTTTCCCGACACACTAAATAGTAAGAGTCTTTACTGATCAGTACATGATTAAAAGGCACGATTAAACGACCAGACGTAATATCCGGCCGGGCTAAAACATTATGTGCTAAAGCAACGCCCTGACCGTGAATCGCAGCCTGCAGTACCATCGACGAATGACTAAAAATAGGCCCCTGATTTACATTGAAATTTTTAAAACCTTGGGAAGTAAACCACGCTTTCCAAGCTCTTCTTGAACCATCATGTAATAAATTATGAAAGCGCAGATCGGTGGGTTCCTGCAATGGTTTACTGCCACTTAACAATAACGGCGAGCAAACAGGTAACAGATATTCGGTATGTAATTTATCTGCATGCAGGTTGCGCCAACTGCCCCTGCCATAGTAAATCGCCACATCGACATCGTCGGTTAACGAGCCTTCATCTAAATCAACTGCTTTGATCCGCACATCAATATCAGGATGCTGCTCGCTAAACTGATTCAAACGCGGTACCAACCATTGAATGGCAAAACTAGGTTGCAAACTCACAGTTAAAGCACCTTTAGCCCCACGCGCTAACAGCTTTTCGGTTGCCTCATGCAGCTGCAAAAAAATTTCTTTAATATCCAAAAAATAGCTCTGCCCTTCTTCGGTAAGCAATAACGCGCGATTTTTGCGCATAAATAGCTTTAACCCCAGATGATCTTCCAGCGCTTTAATTTGGTGGCTAATCGCGGCCTGAGTAACATACATTTCCTCTGCCGCTTTAGTAAAACTAAGATGACGAGCGGCAGTTTCAAAGGCTTTTAGTGCATTTAGCGGTGGCAGACGGCGAGCCATACTAATCCATTTTTGCTAGGTTGATAGTTAAGGATAAACAAACTTAAGCTTGCGGCTTGTAGCCTTCAATCTCGACCTCTTGCCCTTCAAACAAAAAGGCGACCATTTGTTCTTCCAGCAATTTACGGTGTTCTACATTCATCATATTAAGCTTTTTTTCATTGATCAGCATAATTTGCTTGGTTTGCCAAAGCGCCCAAGCTTCTTTACTGATATTTTCAAAAACTTTCTTACCTAAGTCTCCCGGATAAAACTGAAAATCCAGACCCGGAGCTTCTTTTTTTAAATACTGACAAAATACATTACGCGCCATAATTCCGTTCCTTTAGTCAATTGATGCTGCAGCAAGCTGCTCCAGCAATAATTTAGCGGGTGCCGACAACCCCACTTCAGGCATAGCCGATATTGTAAACCAACTGGCGACCGATTGCTCCTGAACTAATAAGGGTTGTGCATTTAGATCCAGCAAGCGTGGTTGAATCCACAAATGAAAATGGCTAAACGTATGGCGAAATGCCGGTAAGTCTTGTTGTTGCTTGCTAACAAGTTTATGCATTAGCACATACTGCTCTCGCTCACTGGCGTTAGTAAACTCCAGAAAACCGAAAAGACCGCCCCATAACCCCATAGCCGGACGCTGCAATAAGTACACTTGATCTTGATAGCGTAATAACAACCAAAAACTGTGCTTTTCCGGTAAAACTTTCTTCGGCTTTTTTCCAGGGAAACTTGTCTGATCCCCTGTTAAGGCAGCTTTACAGTGCAATTTTAAAGGGCACTCCGCACAGCGCGGTTTACTGCGGCTGCATAACGAAGCGCCTAAATCCATCATGGCCTGATTAAATTCAGCCACCGTTTCTCTGGGCGTGACCTGCTCTGCTAATTGCCATAATTGTTGCTCTATGGCTTTTTCGCCAGGCCAACCGGCAACTGCTGCAAATCGGGCAAGTACCCTTTTGCAATTGCCATCTAAAATGGGGTAATGCTGTCCTAACGACAAAGATAACACCGCGCCAGCCGTAGAGCGCCCCACCCCAGGCAACGCCAATACATCAGCAAAAGCGGTAGGGAATTCACCGCCAAAATCATTCACAATTTTCTTTGCTGCATTATGCAAATTTCGGGCACGGGCATAATAACCTAGCCCAGTCCAAAGGTGCAGCACCTCATCAATGGGTGCGGCAGCAAGACTTTGCACATCAGGGTAGCGCGCGAGAAAACGCTCAAAATAGGGGATCACTGTCGCAACTTGCGTTTGCTGTAACATGACCTCAGATAACCACGTTTTATATGGGGTTTTGCCAACTTGCCATGGCAGCGTTTTTCGCCCATGTTGCCGATACCAATTGACTAATTGTTCGCTAAACCAGCTTGCGTGCTGCAAAATTATCCTCCTAACTACACCAAAATAAGACCATGAGTTTGCTGATTGCCTAGTTTACCAGATAGCCGACACTTTATTAGGTTGAGCTTAACGCCTAATCCAAGGATAATATGCGGCTAATTTATTTATCGGAGCAGAGCATGAGCACAGAGGCGCAAAACCCATCACCAACAGACACTGAAGAAACCAACGCCAGTACCCCTTATTTGCGGCGAATTCGTTCTTTTGTGTTGCGTGAAGGCCGCCTAACCAAAGGCCAGCAGCATGCTCTAGAACATTATTGGTCAACTTATGGCTTAGATTACCAGGACCAACTGTTATCTTTAGATAGCGTATTTAAGCGTAGCGCCCCTCGGGTGTTAGAAATTGGCTTTGGCATGGGTAAATCTTTAGTAGCGATGGCTAAAGCGGCACCAGAGCAAGATTTTATTGGCATAGAAGTGCACCGACCTGGGGTTGGCGCCTGTTTAGCGGAAGCGCATAACGAAGCGCTAGCTAACCTAAAAGTATTTGAGCATGATGCGGTAGAAGTACTAGCACACATGATCCCTGAGCAAAGTTTATATACGGTGCAATTGTTTTTCCCCGATCCATGGCATAAAAAGCGTCATCATAAGAGACGTATCGTGCAAGCCGATTTTGTGCAGGCACTGCGCAGTAAGCTTAAAATAGGTGGGGTGTTTCATATGGCGACCGACTGGGAAAACTATGCAGAGCATATGCTGGAAGTGATGACAGCAGCCGAAGGCTTTAGCAATTTATCCACTACCAACACTTATGTTGAGCGACCAGAACACCGGCCACTGACTAAATTTGAACAGCGCGGCCAGAAACTAGGCCATGGCGTATGGGATCTTATGTTTAAAAGGATAAGCTAATGCTCGCTAACACCAGTCAGCTGATTTTACGCAATATCGCCGATTTAACCGGCAAGGTATTGTTTGTCGAGCCCGAAGCAGATCAACTCGCACGACAACTGCAAACCTTAACGGCAATCAGTTGTTATACCACCGATGCTGCAGTAAAAACGCAATGGCAAGACGCTGGCGTCAATGTTTACTTTGCAGCTAAACCAGATTTTACCGAAAAATTTGATACTGCTGTGGTTTTTTACCCCAAAAGTAAAGAGCAATTAGCCAGCACCCTGCAATTGCTGCATTCTGCCCTAGCAGAAAAAGCAAATGTCTACCTTGTGGGCGACAACAAAGGTGGCATTAAAAGCTTAGTCAATCATGCCGAGAAACTAGGATTACATGCTCATAAGCTCGATAATGCTAAACACTGTTTGTGGTTCTCATTAACGGGCGATCTTGGTCAATTAACACTCAGACAATTAAGCTCATTTACGCTTAGTTTAAATGATAAATCGCTGCAGATCTGTTCTTACCCTGGCGTATTTAACCACGGTAAATTGGATAAGGGTACCGCTTTACTGTTGCAGCAGCTTGCCCATATCAACGATGGCAAAGTTCTCGATTTTGCATGCGGAGCAGGGATCATTGGCGCTTATCTAAAACAGCAAGCTCCCGCTATTGAGCTTTATTGCTCCGATATCAGTATGCTAGCAGTAGAAGCGACCCAAGCTACTCTGGCAGCAAACCAACTAAGTGGCACTGTAGTTGCTGCGGATGGCCTACCCAGCACGCCTGCTAACTTTAAACATATTGTGAGTAATCCGCCGTTCCATACTGGGATAAAAACCGATTACAGTATCAGTGAGGCCTTTATTGCACAAAGCGCGAACCGCTTGCAAAAAGGCGGTACCTTAACTTTGGTTGCGAACAACCATTTAGCGTATCAGCAGCTATTGGAACAAGCCTTTGGTAATATCAAGGTACTGGCAAAAGCCAATGGCTTTGTGGTATACCAAACAGTAAAATCCCAATAGACGTTGTTTTATGCAAAAATCGGTTTTTTTGTTGGCGTTCATTTTACTGATGTCTGGCAGTATCGCTGCACAAAGCAATGATACTGCTAATTGCATTAAAGCGGCCAGTCGTAACAGCCCTTGTCCACATCAAATCTATCGAGCAATGCAATTACCGAACATGGAAAAACCCGCGCTGCGTTGTATTTGTATCACTGATTTCAGCCCCTTGTTAAAACCTGCAGACAATCCAGAGCAGCGCTTGGCTCAACTCAGGTTAACGCAACAATTTGAAGCCGAATTACAGCATGATATTGAGCCTGTACTACAAATTATTCGACGCGAGCGTTAAGAGGGTAATATCACCATTCTACTGTTAAAAACACCAAGACACTCTTCTGGCTGTGCCAATAACACAGGCACCAAATAGAGCTTGTTATGTTCCACCCAGTAAATGGCATTTTGGTTAAAACGTTGCCCAATTTCGATAGCATCTTGCTTTTCACAAAGCACCATCCAACTTTTCTCCTGAAAACTAAAATCTGGCGCGGCACCGGTTATCGAGCGATAAGGGGTGTTTATTGCATCTAAGTGAGCTTGTAATTGCTTATCAAGTAGGAGATTGGCAACAGGGTTACTGAGTTGTCCAGCAGGATTTTGCGCACTGATAATGGCAAAACAGACATGCTCTGCCAAACGCTGATGACATAAAAAAATACTTTGCTTATAACTTTCCCAAAGCTCCATAAATCCTTCCTTTGTCATCGTTGCAGCCAATACTATGGATCTATTTGGATAATTTTTCCACTAGACCTTTGCGAAAAGGCTAATATCTGTTTAGCATCATACTAACCGTTGAAAGAGTGTCAGAGGAATATGACTCGCTAATGACTAGCACAATTCGCACAACCTCAATGAAAAGCGCCCTGATCTGGCTGGTAATGCTGATCTGTAGCCTAGCACTAGCAATTGCTCTGTTATCCTCCAACTATCTTGATTATCAAAGGCAACAACAACAATTACAGCAACAGCTTGCTGGCCTTATCAATATTATTGCCATCGATACGCAAACTAGCCTGCAAAGCAATAATAAGCTAAGAGAAGAACAGCGCCTTAGTACACTCAGTGAAGTACCGGTAATCAAAAATGTGCATATCTATCAATTGAACCCAGAAACTAAACAGCTTAAATTCTTTGCCAGCTATAATCGAAGAGATACTGGGCCTTGGCCACTGCAAATTGCTAGAATTGACGAGTTAACCGAACCCGTGCAGCAACAAAACTATATAGAACAAGTTAAGCCTGTCAGTATTGATAACGAAATTCTTGGCTATGTTTACCTAAGAGCCAGTGATAAAGACATTACGGAAGCACAACAATTGCAACTGCTGATCAATTTATTGATTGCTGTCTTTTCCTTAGTGGTTTGCTATGTTATGGCGATCAAGCTACAACAGCGTTTCACCAAACCCATTGCTGGCTTACTCGAGTTAGTACAGCAAGTCGCAAGAAATAAAGATTATAAAGTAAGAGCACCGGCAACCGAATTACAAGAGCTCAACCAACTCAACCGTGCTTTTAATACTATGATGGATCGGGTTGAAGGGCAGCTACACAAAATGGAACTGGCAGAACAAGAAATTATGCAGCTTAACCAAAGCCTAGAGCAGAAGATCCATGAAAGAACCTCAGCCCTTAAAGCATCCAATCAAGAACTGCTCAACACCTTGGCTACCTTACATAAATACCAAACCCAAATTGTCGAAACGGAAAAAATGGCCAGTTTAGGGCAAATGGTTGCGGGTATCGCCCATGAAGTTAATACTCCCATTGGCCTCGGTGTCACGGCCTCTACGCTACTGCAAGATAAAGTTCATCAAATTGAACTGGCATTTGAAAATAAGACACTATCATCTAACCAACTAGCACGATTTTTAAATGACAGTAAAGAAAACCTGGGTATTATTTACCGTAACTTAGAGCGTGCTGCAGGCTTAATAAGTAGCTTTAAGCAGGTCGCAGTTGACCAATCTAATGAAAGTCTACGCCAATTTAATATGCAGCAGTTGCTAAATGAAGTCCTGCTTTCCCTGCGGCCACACCTGAAAAAAACCCAGCATCAATTAACGGTCAATTGCCCAACTGAACTGACGATTACCAGTAAACCCGGCCCCATCAATCAAATTTTGATAAATTTAATTATGAATAGCCTTATTCATGCTTTTGATGAAGGGCAGGCGGGTGAAATTAGTATAGAGGTGAAACTTCAGGATCATCGGTGTTATCTAAGCTACCGAGATAATGGCAAAGGTGTTCCAGAGCATATTCGCAAGCGCATTTTTGATCCCTTTGTCACCACTCGCAGAGGCGATGGCGGTAGTGGTTTGGGCATGCACCTTGTCTATAACTTAGTCACACAAGCACTCAATGGCAAAATTGATGTTCAAAGCACATTGGGAGAAGGTATTCAGATTTTAGTCGACTTTCCAATAGGTTCGGTTAGCCCATCTAAACTAAACAACTAAAGCATTGAAAATAAATAATAATAAAAAATCACTACATTAGAGCTGGCTAATTGTTAACAAAAATCTTGTTAACAAATGCCTCGGTAGTTTATAATTCGATTTGTTTGATACCTGCTAACTAAATAGTCTATTCTATTTTTAAACTTAACCGTTACTTTTCTTAAATAAGGTTTAACTCTAATGCAAACACCTGTGATTCTAGTCGTTGAAGATGAAGAAGTTACCAGATTGAATTTGGTGAGTCTGTTCCAGGGAGAAGGCTATGATGTCATCGAAGCTATTAATGGCGAAGAGATGCATAAGAAGCTGGAGGAAAATCAAGTTAATCTAATCGTTATGGATATCAATCTGCCAGGTAAAAATGGCTTGATTCTGGCGAGAGAATTACGCCAGAAAGAAAATATCGGTCTAATCTTTTTAACCGGCCGTGATAGCGAAGTTGATCGTATCCTTGGCTTAGAAATTGGTGCAGACGACTATCTGACTAAACCCTTTAACCCGCGAGAACTGACTATCCGCGCGCGTAATTTATTAAGTCGCACCTCGGTACAGCCTGTAGTTGAAGAACACAAAAGTGTTTTGAAATTCAATGGTTGGACTTTAGATGAGAACAGCCGTAACCTAACCTCTCCTAACGGCTCAGCACGTCGCTTACCTAAAGGTGAATATCGCGCACTGCGGTTAATGCTAGATACACCAGGCAAAATCTTTACCCGCGAACAACTTATTCGTCATATGACAGGACGTGATTTACGGCCAAACGATCGTACCGTCGATGTTACTATTCGCCGCATCCGTAAACATTTTGAGTCTGATATCGATAGCCCAGAGCTGATTAGCACCATCCATGGTGAAGGTTATCGTTTCGTAGGAAAATTAGACAAATAATTAATATTTTTCTATGTAGTCATGCAGAGCAGCTAAATGTTGCTCTGCCGTAAAATGTAGATCTAATATTTTTCGTTCTAACCCAGACCATTCTAGAGGCTCCTCTTCCAACCGTCTTGCTTGTTGTTGCACCCACAGCAAACCAACAGCAGCAGCAGCCCCCTTTAATTTATGTGCGTTTTGTTGAAGCTCAACTTCATGTTGCTGCACTGCGGCTTCTAGCAACTTATTGATATAGCCAGGCAACAATTGCGTAAATAATTTCGCACTACGCTGCATGCCTTCTTTGCCAAGAGACTGCAAATAATTTTTTAACGTCACCTTATCTAAAACCTCTGAACGTTCTTGCTTATTCGCTAATAATGTTGTGCCGACTAAGTTCTGTCTTTTTAAGGCACTGGGCGAGAAGAGTTCAGCTAATAAGTGATCCAACTTATCTGTATTTAAGGGTTTGCTCAACACGCCATCAAGTCGAACATCCGTCATGGCATCCTGTGCTTTGCGAACATTAGCGCTTAACATCACCACTGGGATATTTGCTAACCGCGGTTCAGAGCGCACATAGCGGGCTATACTATCGCCTTCCATATCAGGTAACTGCATATCCAGTAACACCAGATCTAAATCATCCTCAGTTTCTAACAAAGCGAGAGCATCCTCACCCGTTTCGGCGTGAATCACCGTATGCCCCCTTTGCTCTAATAAAGCAATGGCAATATCAGCATTTAACGGTACATCTTCGACTAATAAAATCGTTAGCGCTGGGCAATTCACTACTTCAGGTTGCTCAGGGGCATTCGCCAACACCAGAGGCAAACTGACTTTAAAGCAACTTCCTACCCCTTGTTGACTATCAACGCTTATCTCTCCGCCCATGGCAATGATTAAAGAACGGGAAACAGACAAACCAATACCTGAGCCCACAATACTCATACGCTGACCGTCTTGTGACTTATAATACATATCAAAAATGCGAGCTAATTCATGCTCCGCTATACCAATTCCTGTATCCGCAACTTTTAATACGAAAGTGTCTTGCGTTAATTCAAAACGTAAGCTGACTTGGCCTTTACTGGTAAATTTCACTGCATTACTAAGTAGATTCCACAGAACCTGACGCAGGCGCGTCGCATCCAGCAGTAAATAACAATCGAGTGTTGTACCTTGCTGTAATACAAAACTTAAGCCTTTTTGCTGACAAATTAGTTCAGCAAAATTAGCCATATCTTGCATAAAGCGCTGCAGCGGGACACTTTGATAAATAATATCTAATTCACAGCGGTCAATTTTATCTAAATCAATAATATCATTAAAAATATTACCTAGCGTCTCCGCACTGGTAAAAATAGTATTGGCCCAACTAAACTGCTCATTGTCTAAATTACTGCCTAGTAAACGCCGAGTTAACCCCACAATACCATTTAACGGGGTACGTAATTCATGACTTAAGGTGGCGATAAATTGGCCTTTATCCTGATAGGCTTTTTCTAAGGCTTGCTCTGCCAATTTACGTGAAGTGATATCTCGACCAAAACCGAGTAATCCTATATATCGCCCTTGTCTGTCATAAAAAGGTAAATGGCGCATTTCAAACCAACTCACCTCACCATTATACTGCTTGAATTCAACATCTAATGTCAGCTCTGCCTCTGGTGCAGTTTGTTCATACTCCGACAAAATAGCCGCTTGTGGGCTATCAGCTGCATACAGCTTTGCCAGATTTTGGCCGATAAGCTCAGACATCGGCCGTCCCATGATCCGCTCAAACATTTTATTACAACTGGCTAAGAGGCTTTTTTCGTCACGGTAATAAAAAAGATCAGGTGAACTGTCCACAATAGAACGGATCAACAGACTTTGCTCGGCAAGTTCTTGCTCGGTTTTGCGTCTTTCAGTGATTTCACGACGCAACTCTTCAATAGCTCGGCGTTTGGCTTGGAACGCTTTTTTACGCTCTTCAATTTCAAAGTTTAATTGTCGAATACTTTCTTGCATGGTCAGATTAAGCTTTCGTTCCGCCTGAGCTGAATCATCAACAAAACGCAAAGCAGCATCTAGCCTCAATACTAAATAAAACACGACAGCTATACTTGTAGATATCACAGGAACAATATAAGTGAGTAAAAGCTGTAGCTCGTGTAGCACCACTTCACGATCAAAAACTGCGGTGTAGGCTAGATAACTCAGAATAGCTAGCGTTGATAACAGCACCACCAACAAGGTACCTAACTGCCAACTTCCCCATTGCTGCAATCGGGTAGCAAAGGCTTTTACTTGTGGGTGAACCGGGTTTTGCATAACAACTTTCCTACCATGAAAACTTACAGCCCTTTACCCAGCTATAAAAAATTAGATGAAATACACTTGGCTAGATTAACGGTTATTCGCTGCATTGCCAATGCCGTGCGCTTGTTAGTGATGACGAAAACAGCAGGGTTTATCCTTAATATCCTCTAGAGCAGCATCGCATAATTATTTGACTTTAATATTAACAGCCTTTTGGGAGTCACTCACTAAAAGCTGTAATGACACTTAAAAGTCTTCATGCCAAGCAACATCGTCAAAGTGTCATAATTAACTAAATTAATCTTGCTCAGATCTTGAAGCTTTTACTGCTAGCAAGCAGTAAAAATCGCGCTTGCATTTTTAATAGAATATCGGTATACCTGTTAATCTTTGCATGTATAGATGGCTAAAAAAGCGAAATTTTCGACCGCTACACGTTGACCACTGCTGGAACTATAGGTATTTTCTGGCGGTAGATAACAAAATAAAAATAAGAATAATAATTCAATATATCTTAATAATTATTTATTTTCAGGATAAGTTTGGAGGCGTGTCATGGCGTTGTATCAGCATAGTCAGGCAAGAGAAAACTGTGGCTTTGGGCTGATTGCGCACCTAGAGGGTGTCGCCAGTCACCGTATCGTCAGAACAGCTATAAATGGTTTAGACCGCATGCAACACCGCGGTGGTATATCTGCCGATGGCAAAACAGGCGATGGTTGTGGTTTATTAATGCAAAAACCAGACAGTTTTTTTCGCGCATTGGCAGAGGAAAACAACTGGAATTTGGCAAAAAAATATGGCGTAGGGATGATCTTCTTAAGCCAAGATCCCGTTAAGGCCAGTTTTGCAAAAGACATCATTAATAAAGAAATTGCTCGCGAAACGCTGACATTAGTTGCTTGGCGCAAAGTGCCTATTGATGCTGCCGTGTTAGGCCCTTTAGCATTGGATTCAATGCCACAAATTGAACAGGTTATTGTTAATGCGCCGCATGGCTGGGGTGATCACGACTTAGAACGCCGTTTATACATGGTGCGGCGTAGGGTTGAACAACAGCTTGCTGCCGATGACGATTTTTATATTCCAAGCTTTTCATCTTTAGTGACGGTGTTTAAAGGCTTGATGATGCCGGCCGATCTGCCGAAGTATTATTTGGATCTTGCAGACATTCGGATGGAAACAGCGATTTGTGTGTTCCACCAACGTTTTTCAACCAATACCATGCCGCGTTGGAAATTAGCCCAGCCTTTCCGGTTTTTAGCCCATAATGGTGAGATTAATACCATTACGGGTAACCGGCAATGGGCCCGAGCGCGTCAATACAAATTCGCCTCGCCGCTATTACCCGACTTACAAGATGCTGCTCCTTTTGTCGGCCAAACGGGTTCTGACTCGAGCTCGTTGGATAACCAACTCGAGTTGCTGTTGGCCGGTGGTATGGATTTATTCCGGGCCATGCGCTTGTTAGTTCCGCCAGCCTGGCAAGGCAATAAAGTCATGGATGACAACCTAAAAGCCTTTTATGAGTTCAACTCCATGCACATGGAGCCTTGGGATGGCCCTGCAGGCATCGTATTAACCAATGGCCAGCATGTAGCCTGTAATCTGGATCGTAACGGTTTACGTCCTGCTCGCTTTGTTATCACGCGTGACAAGCTGATTACATTAGCTTCAGAAGTCGGGATTTGGGATTACACCCCAGATGAAGTGGTCGAAAAAGGTCGAGTCGGTCCAGGTGAAATGCTCGCTATTGATACCACAACCGGCAAAATTTGGCGCTCAGACGAAATCGATTTAGATTTGATGCAGCGCCACACTTATCGCAGCTGGTTAAATGAAAACGTGCAGCGTTTAGTGCCCTATGAGCAATACGAAACCGATTTAATTGGTAAGCGTGTTTTTACCGATGATGAAATGTTGGTATTACACAAACTATTTAACTACAGCTACGAAGAAATTGATCAAGTTGTCACTGTCCTAGCAAAAGATGCACAGGAAGCCGTTGGCTCTATGGGTGATGACACCCCTATGGCTGTCTTGTCACGCAAGCCAAGAACCCTGTTCGATTATTTCCGCCAGCAATTTGCACAGGTAACAAACCCACCTATAGATCCATTACGCGAAGCGCATGTGATGTCGCTGGCAACCAGTATTGGTCGTGAGCATAATGTGTTTAAAGAAACGGCAGGATACGCACGTCGAATTCAATTTGAATCGCCGGTTTTAATGTATTCCGATTTAAAACAACTGAAACAAGCAGATGAGAAATACTATAAACATCAGGTATTTTCTTTAAATTTTGCTCCTAACGAACAAAATCTAGCGCAAGCCGTTACACATTTATGCCAAAAAGTCGTGCAAGCCGTTAAAGAAGAGCAAGTGGTATTAGTGATTTTGACCGATCGTAAAATCGCAAATGGCTTACTGCCTATCCCAGCCGCGATGGCAGTAGGCGCCGTTCAACAAGCTCTAGTGAATGCTCAATTACGTTGTGATTCGAATATTATTATTGAAACCGCTGCCGCTCGCGATCCGCATCACTTCGCGGTATTAATTGGCTTAGGTGCTACGGCAATTTATCCATTCCTCGCTTATGAAACGGTCGAGCAACTGGTTGAGAAAGGTAATATTCCACTTACCGCTCGGCAAGCCGTTTTAAACTATCGGAAAGGCATTAATAAAGGCCTGTACAAAATCATGTCAAAGATGGGGATTTCGACAGTTGCCAGTTACCGTTGCTCTAACTTGTTTGAAGCTGTAGGCATTAATCAAGAAGTCATGCAATTATGCTTCGCCGATATTCCATCGCGGATCAGTGGCGCTGGCTTTACTGATTTTGAGCAAGATGTGCAGCAGCTCGCAAATATCGCCTGGTTAAAACGCAAGCCAATGAATCATGGTGGCTTGCTAAAATACGTGCATGATGGCGAGTACCATGCCTATAACCCTGATGTGGTGCAAACTCTGCAAAAAGCTGTTCGCAGCGGCGACTACGAGGATTATCAGCAATACAGTGCCTTAGTCAATCAAAGACCCGTTGCCCATATTCGTGATCTGTTTAAAGTAAAAGAAAACACTCATAGCGTGGCAATAGATGAAGTAGAAGCAGCAGAGCTGCTTTATCCGCGCTTTGACAGTGCCGCGATGTCGATTGGCGCTTTGAGCCCAGAAGCGCACGAAGCCTTGGCGATTGCCATGAACCGTTTAGGTGGTCGCTCTAACTCGGGTGAAGGTGGCGAAGATCCACGCCGCTTTGGGACTGAGAAGAATTCCAAAATCAAACAAGTCGCTTCAGGTCGCTTTGGCGTAACACCGCATTACTTGGTAAATGCGGAAGTCATCCAAATTAAAGTCGCCCAAGGTGCCAAACCCGGTGAAGGCGGTCAGTTACCTGGCGAAAAAGTGACGGCAGAAATTGCGCGCTTACGCTACTCGGTACCCGGCGTAACCTTAATTTCACCACCACCGCATCATGATATCTACTCGATTGAAGATTTAGCGCAGCTTATTTTCGATTTAAAACAGGTTAATCCGCAAGCGCTGATTTCCGTAAAACTGGTATCAGAACCAGGCATTGGTACTATTGCTACGGGTGTCGCAAAAGCCTACGCCGATCTGATCACGGTATCTGGCTATGACGGCGGTACCGGTGCCAGCCCACTCACTTCAGTTAAATATGCCGGCAGTCCTTGGGAGCTCGGTTTAGCGGAAGTACATCAAGCGCTGGTAGAAAACGGCCTTCGTGACAGAGTACGCCTACAGGTCGATGGCGGGTTGAAAACTGGCTTAGATGTTGTGAAAGCGGCCATTTTAGGCGCGGAAAGCTTTGGTTTTGGCACAGGCCCTATGGTGGCCTTAGGCTGTAAATTCCTGCGGATTTGTCATTTAAATAACTGCGCTACCGGCGTTGCGACTCAAGATGCTACCTTACGCCGTGATCACTTTACTGGCCTGCCAGAAATGGTAATGAATTACTTTATCTTTTTGGCCAGAGAAGTCCGAGAGCTGATGGCGCAGCTAGGCGTGACCGAACTGACCCAATTAATTGGTCGTACCGACTTATTAGATTACAAAGTCAGCGAAACCCAAAAGCAAAGTAGGCTAGACTTATCGCCAATTTTAGCAGCATGTGGCGTCACGTCTGATAAACCGCTGCACTGTGTGCAAAATAATACGCCTTTTGATCCAGGTGCCCTTAACCAACTGCTGGTAGAAAAGTGTCAGCACATGGTAACACGCAAAACGGGTGGTCAATTAAGCTTCCCTATTCGCAATACTGATCGCTCAGTCGGCGCTGCCTTGTCGGGTTTTATTGCGCGCCAGCACGGCAATCAGGGGATGGCGACAGATCCTATTCGCGTCAAATTTACCGGCACAGCAGGTCAAAGCTTTGGCGTTTGGAACGCCGGCGGCTTGCATTTATCCTTGCAAGGTGATGCCAATGACTATGTTGGTAAAGGTATGACTGGTGGTCAAATTGCCATTTATCCGGCCAAAGGCGCCAGCTTTGCCAAAAATGGCTTTACCATTGCTGGCAACACCTGTTTGTATGGCGCAACCGGTGGGCGTTTTTATGCCGCAGGTCAGGTTGGAGAGCGTTTTGCCGTGCGAAACTCAGGTGCCGTTGCCGTGGTTGAAGGCACGGGCGATAACTGCTGCGAATATATGACAGGTGGCGTAGTCGTGGTTTTGGGTGCTACCGGAGTCAACTTTGGAGCGGGTATGACAGGTGGCTTTGCTTACCTGCTAGATGAACTGAATGATTTGAGTTTGCGGCTTAACCCCGAGCTGGTAGAAGCATTAGAGGTGGAAATGCCCATATTGCAAGAACATTTACGCAGTATGTTGCACCAACATCTTGAAGAAACTGGGAGCGAGAAGGCGCAGCGGATCTTAAATGATTTCAGTCATTTCTTACCAAAATTCAAACTTATTAAACCCAAAACCAGCGATGTAAATACCTTGCTTGGTCACCGCGCTCGCTCATCCGCTGAGCTGCGTGTACAAGCGATGTAAGGGAGGCGTTATGGCACAGAATGTATACCAATTTATCGACGTAAAACGGATTGATCCGCCAAAACGCACACATAAAGAAAGAACCATTGAGTTTGTGGAAATTTATCAGCCGCTCACTCCAACCCAGGCAGAAGGTCAGGCCGATCGTTGCTTAGATTGTGGTAACCCGTATTGCGAGTGGAAGTGTCCGGTTCATAACTATATTCCACAATGGCTGAAGTTAGCGAACGAAGGCAAAATTATTGAAGCGGCTGAGTTATCGCATAAAACCAACAGCTTACCTGAAGTCTGCGGTAGGGTCTGCCCGCAAGATCGGCTATGCGAGGGTGCCTGTACCCTCAACGAAGGTTTTGGTGCAGTCACTATTGGTAGTATTGAAAAATATATTACTGATAAAGCCTTTGAAATGGGCTGGCGACCTGATCTCTCTGCAGTCACCAAAACCACAAAACGTGTAGCGGTAATTGGTGCTGGCCCCGCGGGGTTAGCCTGTGCCGATGTCTTAGTGCGAAACGGTGTGACGCCGGTGGTGTTTGATCGTTATCCAGAAATCGGCGGCCTACTGACCTTTGGTATTCCACCCTTTAAACTGGAAAAAGGCGTGATGCAGCTGCGGCGGCAGATTTTTACAGAAATGGGTATCGAGTTTAGGCTGAATACCACCGTTGGCGTTGATGTGAGCTTTGACAGTCTGCTGGATGAATACGATGCGGTATTTTTGGCTTTAGGGACTTATACCCCCATGAAAGGTGGCTTAGCCAACGAAGATGCCTCAGGTGTCTATGAAGCCTTACCCTTTTTAATTGGTAACGTAAATAACCTGATGGGCTGGCAAACTGAACATCCTTTCGTGAGCTTAAAAGACAAAACCGTAGTGGTATTAGGCGGTGGTGATACCGCCATGGACTGTGTGCGGACCTCGATTCGTCAGGGCGCGACCAAAGTAAGCTGTGCCTATCGCCGTGATGAAGCCAACATGCCAGGCTCGCGTAAAGAAGTACAAAATGCCCGCGAAGAGGGAGTGGAGTTTTTATTTAACCTACAACCATTAGGTATTGAACTGAATAGCGCTGGCCAAGTATGTGGCGTTAAAGTCGTCACCACTGAGCTTGGCCCAGCAGATGCCAAAGGTCGCCGCAGTGCTGTACCAGTGGCCGGCTCTGAGCAAATTTTGCCCGCCGATGCGGTTGTGATTGCCTTTGGTTTTCAACCTAGCCCGCCGCAATGGTTAGTTGATATGGGCGTCGCCTTAGATCCTAAAGGTCGCGTGTTAGCCAGTGAAAAAAGTACCTATGCTTTACAAACAAACCAGCAAAAAATCTTTGCGGGTGGAGATATGGTATTAGGTTCTGACTTGGTGGTAACTGCTATTGCTCAAGGGCGCAAAGCTGCCGAAGGCATTTTAGATTATCTTCAGGTTTAACAATAACTTAGCGATTAACTCTCTTTATTGCCCTCGCGTTAAGAAAGCCCTATTTAAGGGCTTTCTTATTTTTAACAACAATTATTTTTGCATTTGCCGCTTGACAGCCTTCAGCAACCCAAGTAATTGTATAGGGGTAATGCGTTCGTTCACTTTCAATGAAGTAAAGATATGCTAAAAAAAGCCATCCAGCTCGGTTCATATCATTACTCGTCATACTACCTCTCGGAGTGGTTTAACGAGTAGACACGTAACAGGTTTTATCTGATCTTTCGCCTTTAACGCGCGTTAAACCGTGTTATTCGCTATTAGATACCCAGATTACCTGTTCTTCTGCTTGTTGCCAGTTAGCAACTCCAAACACATAACAATAAAGCAAAAATGAAGCTAACAGCTGCTATGGCATGTTGTCACTTTGCAGGTTTTCCTGTGGGTGTTGCCATGGGCGCTGGATAGCCCAGGGGTATTAAAAAATGACACATTACACAAAACTCTCACTGGCTGTTGCTGCAGCCTTGGCGTTCCATATGCCAGCTTACGCCCAACAAGACACAACAGATACTACAGAAGTTGAACCGGAGCGTATTACCGTTACCGGCTCCAGAATTAAAGGCGTCGATTTAGAAGGCGCCCAACCCTTAGTCGTGCTATCAGCAGAGGATATCAAAAATTCAGGTGCTGGCTCACTTTTCGATTTACTCAAAGATTTAGGCCAATTACGCGGCGGCAGTGGTACTTTTTCTACCTCTGAAAGCGGTGCAACGTCCACTGCAACACCAGCCGGTCAAGCCGCTGCCTCGTTACGTGGTTTAGGTCCAGCATCAACCTTAACCTTGATCAATGGCCGCAGAGTAGCCGCTTCCTCTTTTGCTGCAGGCACCCAGAATTTTGTCGATATCAACAGTATTCCTTTAGCGGCTATCGAACGCATCGAAATCCTCGCTACTGGCGCGTCAGCCATCTATGGGGCTGATGCGGTAGCTGGCGTAATTAACTACATTTTGAAAAAAGACTACGACAAAGCAGAACTTAACCTATCCTATGGCAATAGTACCGCCTCCAGTGATGAAGGCAGTGCTAACCTGAATTTGATCTGGGGGCAGCAGGTTGCAGGCGGGAACTTAACGTTATTTGCCGATCTATTTGATCGGCAAGACTTTAAGGCGACTGACCGCGATTTTAGCCGCAGCCCTCTGCTCGCCAGTAATTACTCTTACTTAGCCAAAGGCACTCCCAATATCTACTTCCGCTCCACCGATAGCGGAAATGAAATTGCCACGCCAGGCTGTGCTACACCACTGGTAACCACCGAATTTAATGAGCAAATTTGTGCTTACTATCCAAACGAAGATGACGTGTTACAAAGCCCACTGCAAAGTACGGCAGTAGGGCTAATGTTTAACAAAGACTTAGCTCATAACCTAAACTGGCAAACCGATTTATTCTATACGCGGACCAAATCCACAGCCGTATCTAGCCCAGCGCCAATCAATCAATTAAATGATGCTGAAGGCGCTTGGGGCCCTGAAAACGCCCTAGATGTTTTTCCAGGCACAACACGCGATAATGATTTTATCTACTTTGGCGACGAATTAATTTGGTTAGACCCGTTTACCACACCAACAGGCCAACGCTTATTTGGTTTTCAATTCGATGCCCGCTTCAATACCCCTCGCACTGTCGATATCACCACCGAAGCCTTGCGCTTAGTCTCAGGTTTATCAGGCAGTTATGGCGATTGGGATTGGGAAAGCGCCGTACTACTCTCTCGCTCAAAATCTAGTCAAGAAGCCGTTGCTGGTATTTACAACCGCTATAAATATCATGCCGCTATCGCTGGTGAACTGTGTTCAGATGGCAGTATTGCCAGCCGCGATGGCAATAACTTAAGTTGCTCTTCTGGCGCGAATTTGGTTGGCAGTTATAACCCGTTTTTACAAAACGATGCAGCTAACGAAGCACGATTAGCTTTAGCACAAGCTATACCAACCCGCGACGGGTTAAGTACGCTTTACGGTTGGGATGCACGGATCAGCGGCGATCTATTTGAGTTTAATGATAACATTGCTCGCGCTGCTTTTGGTGTAGAGCTACGCCGTGAAAAGATCACGGATGAACCTTCATTAGATGCGCAAGCACGCTTTGAAAATGACTACCTTGTTGATGTGTTTGGCTTTGGCTCGAGCTTTTCTGCCGCTAGCCGCAATCAAGCTGCCGCTTTTGCCGAAATTTATGTGCCATTAACGGCACAGATCGAGCTATTAACCGCCGGTCGCTATGATCATTACAATGATTTTGGCGGTACCTTTAATCCCAAAATTGGCTTTACGTATCGTCCTGTGGATGAATTAGTGATTCGGGCATCTTGGGCAAGCTCATTCCGCGCCCCGTCATTAACTCAAGCTGGGGTTAAATTACGTACCACCACTGCCCGTTACGATTGCTCAGCAAATGAACTGGTAAATCAATTTTATTGTGGAGGCCAAGGCGGCACGAGTAGCGTTAACGTACTGGAACTGGGTAACCCTGAGCTGGAAGCGGAAACTTCAGAATCAGTGAGCCTAGGCTTTGCTTATAGCCCCACTACTAACACCACACTGACGGTGGACTATTGGCAATTTGATCATAAAAAATTGGTCGATACTGATTTAACCGCAGCCATGGCCCGTAGTATCACCGATGTAACACAACGGCATTGTGGCTTAGTGCCAGAAGGGCAAACCGGTATTTCGCTCAACCCTAACCTTGCGGTTGGCAGAGACCGTTTTAATGTTTGTCAGATCCTAGACAGCCAAGGTCGCAATATCACGGCGGCTGATGCCAACATGCAAGAGATCCTAACCAATTGGGTAAATAGTACGCCTGCTCGCGTCGACAGCTTGCCACTACAACGCGATCACGTAATATTACTGGGTAATGTCGGTCAACAAGAGGTCAAAGGTGTTGATACCCGTCTTAGCCATACCTTTAATTTCAGCGCTGGTAAACTCGGCTTAGATCTAGACTGGACACATTATTTGTCTTTTGAACGGAACAAAGCGGGCTCAGATGAAATCGAGTCTTTAGTGGGGACCTATCGCTACCCACGGAATATCGCCAATCTAAGACTGTCTTGGCATACCGATAATTTTAGTACTGGACTGAGCGCCAACTATACATCAGCTTATGCGGATGATATTAGCCGGTTACGTCGCAGAAACTTAGATGAAATGGCTGCGCTTGGCGTGTTAGATGAAAACGGTGAGCGTGATGTATCGTCATGGACAACACTGCGAAGCTATGTCTCTTATGACTTTGCTAAAGCGAGCATCAATTTTAGTATTGATAACCTGCTAGATCGAGACCCTCCTAAAGTATACGGAGCCAACCGCGGCTTTGATTCCATTAATCATAACGCCATGGGCAGAAACTATCGCCTATCCTTTAGTTACTTCTTCTAAGCACCTGGCTGCCGGTTCACACCGGCAGCCTAACTGACAGGTTAACGTTATGACTGAACCAAACAAACAACCGGCCAGTATGCCGGATGCCTTTGTCATCCTATTTTTTGTGATGATTTTGGCTGCCCTAGCCTCACATTTAGTCCCTGCTGGCAGCTTTGCTTTAACCGAAACGGTAGCAGAAAGCGCAGGTGCTGCAAAAACCAAAGGTAAACTCGATCCTGCTAGTTTTCAGTTTGCCAACGAAGATCACACAGGTGTGCCGCTGTTTGCTGAAGGGGGTGGCATAGGCTTTTTTAATTATGCGTTTGAAGGCATGGTGTCAGGCAATAAATGGGGATCGGCCGTTGGTGTCGTCGCCTTTATTCTGCTTACTGGCGGCGCCTTTGGTATCATTATGAAAACGGGTGCTATCCATAATGGTATTTTGGCATTAATAGATAAAACCAAAAACTCTGAGTTCTTGTTTATTCCCCTACTCTTTGGCTTATTTTCCTTAGGCGGTGCCGTCTTTGGTATGGGTGAAGAAGCGATCGCTTTTTGTATTATTCTACTGCCACTGATGCTGGCACTGGGTTATGATGCTATTACCACGGTGCTGGTGACTTATGTGGCAACGCAAATTGGTTTTGCTACCTCTTGGATGAACCCCTTTAATGTCTCCATTGCACAGGGTATTGCCAACATCCCATTGTTATCAGGCCAAGATTTCCGCATAGCGATGTGGCTAGTGTTTACCCTGTTTGGCATGATTTACACCCTGCGCTATGCCGCCAAAATAAAGGCTTCGCCACAAAGCTCTCTAAGCTATAACACAGATCAACGTTTACGCCAGCAGCAAAGCGCAACGGTGCGTAATGAATACAATGCGTTAGATAGCGTGATTTTAACCGTCTTTTTCTTGGGACTGTTCTGGATCATCTGGGGGGTGACTCAGCGCGAGTACTACATACCGGAAATTGCCAGCCAATTTTTTACCATTGGTGTAGTTATTGCCGCTATCGCGGTGATCGGCAAACGTTTTACGGTTAATGACGCGGCAGAGGGCTTTAAACAAGGTGCAGCTGAATTATTACCCGCAGCCCTGATTGTCGGTATGGCAAAAGGCATCGTCTTGATCTTAGGAGGTGATAATCCAGAGTCACCCTCGGTCTTGAATACTTTATTATTTTATTCTGGACAGGCACTTGGCGATTTACCCGCTTGGCTATCTGCTTGGTTAATGCTGGTTATGCAATCGATTTTTAATTTTTTTGTCGCCTCGGGATCAGGTCAGGCCGCATTGACAATGCCATTAATAGCGCCACTTTCCGACATGCTGGGGTTATCGAGGCAAATTGCGGTACTGGCTTTTCAGCTTGGCGATGGCCTGACCAACTGTATCATTCCAACATCTGCTGCGCTGATTGGCTGCTTAGGCGTGGTAAGAGTTGATTGGACAGTTTGGTTAAAATTTGTTTGGAAACTCCAGCTTTGCTTATTTGCCTTAGCCAGCGCCTTTATGCTGCTTGCTGTAGCAATCAATTATCAATAACGAGGTTATTTTGGAACAGATAATCCTGATTAAAGGGGCCAATGTGTTCGCCCCTAACACGCTAGGAATCAAAGATGTGTTAATTGCAGGCTGCCGTATTGCTGCCATTAGCGACAACTTAGTACTTAACAATACCAACTTACCTATCACCGTACTAGACGGTAGTGACAAGCTTTTAGTCCCAGGCTTTGTAGATTCGTTAGTACATTATATTGGCGGTGGCGGCGAAGGTGGATTCGCTACACGAACGCCAGAAATGCAATTGACTGATGCCACCCTAGCGGGTGTTACTACCGCTATTGGTGTTCTGGGAACCGATGCTACAACCCGCACCTTAACCAATTTACTCGCCAAGGCACATGCCTTGGAAACAGAAGGGATCAGTACATATTGCCATACCGGCTCTTATGAAATTCCTTGTCGTACCCTCACTGGCAATATTACCGACGATTTGATCTTAATAGATAAAATCATCGGTGTTGGGGAAATCGCCATCAGCGATCACCGTTCATCCCAGCCTACTATTGCAGAGATCCGTAAAGTGGCCGCGGCAGCTCGCGTTGGCGGCATGCTTGCGGGTAAAGGCGGCATTGTCAGTGTCCATGTTGGCAGTGGTGCCAGCTTACTGCAGCCTTTATTTGACGCAGTGAACGGCAGTGAGCTTACGCTAAAGCAGTTTTATCCTACGCATATCAATCGCAACGAAGCCTTATTTCAAGCAGGTTTAGACTTTGCCCGAGCGGGTGGTGTAATTGATTTCACGACCAGTACAACTGACTATGATATTCAACATGGCGAAGTCGCCGCTGCGGTCGCGCTCAGTCGCGCTTTGCAAGCAGGGATATCTCCGATGCAACTTACTATGAGTTCAGATGGTAACGCCAGCCTGCCCGTATACAATGTGCAAGGTGAGTTAATAGGTTTAGAAGTAGGTAAAGTCAGTAGTTTGTTAGCTGCGCTGCAAACTGCGGTGTTAGATTTAAATGTAAATTTTGCTGATGCCCTAACAAGTATCACTGCAGCACCCGCACAGGTTTTAGGATTAAAGCACAAAGGCCAGCTTACAGTTGGTAAGGATGCTGATATGCTATTGCTTAATCGCCAGGATTTATCATTACACACCGTGATCGCTAAAGGTAAAACCTTGGTGAGCAATGGTAAAGCGACCGTTTTTGGCACTTTTGAAAAGCCGCAGCACTGCGCAACAGGAGGTTAGATGCGTTTGTCTTGCAGTTCGTTTTTTATAACAAGTTTATTGCTTAGTCATGGTCTGTTACAGGCAGCACCAGTTAGTGTAGCAACCACGCAAGATGTTGCTGCTACAGAGACTACCACAACATTACAAGAAGCCTTGATAGCAGAGCATACACCGCTAATACCATTGGCAAAATATGATTTAATGCTAATGGGTGGAGGTATAGCGACTTGCAGTTCTATGTCGCGTCGTAGTTGTCACGAACAAGCTAACTTTAATCAACTGGCGAAAAGCAGTAATGCGTATTTACTCCATCCGACAACCTTACAGTTGTTCGAAACTGCCGAGCTATTTGTAGCGGAGCGCAAACCATTACAACAGCATTTACTGCAGCTATTTACTCGCCTAAGCCAAACTCACAACACGCTGCTTAGCGAAACCGAGCTTATTGCATTATGGCGGCAAGCCCCTGCCAGTTCGGAATTAGCCATGAACGGGGAAGCGTTATGGCAAGCACTGTCCGAGCGGGAGCTAAATAGCGTACTTGATTATTTAGAAGTCCCCACCTTGAGCCAAGATGGCAAATACCGTTTAACTGAACAGGTTGATTTAGCGCAAACAACCCATCTTGCATCAGCGGAGTTGTATCGGCAATTTGTGCAATTAGCCACAGAAAAAGCGCAAGCCAAAGGACGAACACAAGCTAAAGTACTGGTGGTCACCGCGTCATCTCGCGACCCCTTTAACGCGGTGGATTTTTATCTAGATGTGTTTCGGCAAGCGGGTGCAAAAACACAGTGGTTACCGCTAACTGCCGCCTTACAACAAGCACTCACAGAGGAAAACTGTGCCGCGTTACCGCAATATTTAGCAACCCTGCATGGTAGTTATCGGCGCGAACAAATCTACGCCGATTTGTTTAACCAAAAACTGCAACTGTGCCGCAAAGGTCACAGCGAATTAGTCAAGTTAATTGAAGATGCAGACGGTATTTTCTTTAATGGGGGTGATCAAAGCTTAACTTATCAAGCGTTACGTTATGCTGATGGCACTCCTACGCCTGAACTGGCAGCGATTTTCGCGGGGATCCAGCAACAACGTTTATTGGTCGGTGGCACCAGTGCCGGTACTGCGGTAATGAGTGGCAGCCAGCTTTACTCAGTGAGCAGCAACAGCGCTGTGCCCATGATAAGTAATGGGGACAGTTATCATGCTTTGCAATATGCTGCCAAAGCTGGGGCTGCACCTTGGCCTGGCTGTGCTAAAGAGCAACGTTGCCCTGAGGGAATAAGTGAGCGCCAGCTAACTTATACCGCAGCAGGTGGTTTAGGCTTATTCCCACTGGGTATCTTAGACACGCATTTTGCAGAACGTGGCCGTCAAGCTCGCTTATTAGTATTACAACAGGCAACACAAACTCGGTTTGGCTTTGGTGTGGATGAGGCCACCGCCCTACTCGTCGATTTAAGCTTGCAAGCGCAAGGTATAGTGCAATTGGCGGTTACAGGTGCAGCAGAAGTCTATATCAGTGAATTACAGCAAGAAAGCACACCACAACAACTTATTGCTCATACCTTTAGCTTAAGCAATGGTGATAAAGCTATCTGGCAAAATGATAAACTGAGCTTATTACCTGCACCAGACAAAACAACCTTGACCAATAATAATGCGCCTTTACAGAGTAAAAGCCCATTATTTAGTCGCGATCATTATCGCAGTTTAAGCCACTCACTCTGTCAAAGTAACTTTGCTGCCGCAACGTTAAGTGAACCACCTTATTTAATTCGTGTTAGTAATCTCGCACCTTGCTTACAAGCACCCAATGGTGGTTTCACCACAACACAACGGTTACGCATTACCACAGAGCAATAAGCCCATCGCTTTTTACTTGAAAAGTACTTTTTTATGTTAAGCCGCAGCTATGCTGCGGCCGATTTTTTTGTTTGTTGGGGTCACTAGTTCAGCTAATGCTTCTGTTCAAATCTCCAGCATGCCTAAAAACTACTTTAACACCTGAAATAAATTACTGTGCTGATCCGTCCATTGCAGCTCGGGTTTGAGTGGCCTTGGCCAAGGGCGTACCGCTTGCATAATCTCGGGTTGGGCTAAAAAACGGGCATTACGACTGAGCAACACCCACTCGGTGGCGGCAGGGTTATGCTGATCAGCCGCCGTGGGAATAAATAGCGCTGTTAGCCCAAGCGCTGTAGCGTGGTTACGCAGCACGCTGCTTAAATCTAAATAATTATTTGAGATATGCACCGCCAATACCCCATCTGGCAGCAAATGCTGCCAGTAAAGCTGCATGGCTTCTGCCGTCAGTAAATGTATGGGAATGGCATCACTACTAAAGGCATCCAGCACTAAAACATCAAAGGCGTTACCGCCCTGTGCTATTAGCTGCTCCGCCAAGACCAAACGGGCATCCCCTAGATGGATCTGCACCTCTGCGGCACTGTCCGCCACATAACTAAAATGCTGCTGCGCAGCAGCAATGACCGCAGGATTAATTTCATAAAAATGCAGCTGATCCCCAGCTCGACCATAAGCTGCCAGCGCACCCGCGCCCAGCCCGACCAACCCCAGTCGTCGAGATTGCAGTTGCTGTGGCGTTCTAGTGGGATCGGCAGGTAAAAAATGTGCTATCGCTAAGGCAACACCGGTGCCCGGACGATAATAGCTCAGAGGCGTTTGCGCGCGTTCATCTGTTAAATATTGTGCGCCATGGCTAGTGGTGCCATCAATAAGCTGACGCTGCCATTCACCCGCAATCGATACATCTCGCACCGTTAAACTGCCATAGAAATTGCGACTTTTCGCCACATCATGCTGACCCAAAGCCAACTCGGCGAGGATAAAGCAGCCAATAAATAGCACGCCGCCAATGGTTGCCAGCGCATTTTGCCATAAAGGCTGTTGCCGCCAGTTTGACAACGCGACCAACCAAAGAATGGCCAACAAAACCAGCGGAAACTCCCAATAAGTGGTAAACAGCAGCGGTGCCACTAAATTGACTAGAACGCCAGCCAAGACGCCGCCCAAAGCCAACACTAAGTAAAACGCCGTTAAGGCACCATGCCGCGGTTTACTGCGAGCTAATTCACCATGACACAGCATACAGCCACTAAACAGCAGCACTAAATACAGCAGCAGCTGCGAAAACAAGTCAAACTGCCGCCCCAAATAATAAAGCACCAGAGCCATCACCAAACTAATGGCAAATAAATACAGCCAGATACTGCGCTGGTACCAGCTATCGCGATTGAACACCAAGGTAAAACTGAGCAAATACAAAGCCAAAGGTACTATCCATAAAAACGGCACCGGCGGCACATTTTGCGTAAGCTGCTGTGTAACCGAAAGCAATAACACCACACCGGCAGCCGATAACCCTAGCCAGCGTAACCAAGGCTGCCCTTGCACAGTCAATGCCTCTACCGGTACTTTAATTAATGGGCTAGCGCCCTTGTTGGCCACTAGCTGCCATAACAGCAACCATAAGCCCAGTACAAACAGGCTAAAGCCCAGAGCCCAATATCCGCGCTGTTCAGCTAATACCAAGTAAGGCTCCAGCCCAAAGGGATAAAGCAATAAACCGGCAAAAGAGCCTAAATTGGATAAGGCATACAAACGATACGCCGAACGCAGCGGAAATTTTGCGGCAAACCAATATTGTAATAAAGGCCCAGTAGCCGATAACACAAAATACGGTAGCGCGATAGTGAGCGCTAACACGCCTAAAATGCCGACTAAAGGAGAAGTACTAGCCGTTGCGAACTCCGGCTGTAACAACCAAGGCAAGGCCCCTAACGCAAGCAGCAATAAGAAAGCATGCAGCAGCACTTGCTGACGGATGGCACAAAACCGCGTTAACAGATGGGCATAGGCATAACCGGCTAACAGTAGCGTTTGAAAAAACAGTAAACAGGCGGCCCAAACCTGCGCCCCACCACCAAAATAGGGCAGCAACATGCGAGCTAACATCGGCTGCACTAAAAATAACAATGCAGCACTTAAAAACACCACCACAGGAAATAATAGCAACGCAAAGCTCCGGCGCAGAAAAAACGCTAAGCCTATACAATGACAACTGCCAGAGCAAGCTTGAGCCTCATTGAATTAACGAGAGTGCACAGAAAGGTTTTAGAAGATTTAATAATTTGCTTTATACGAGGATTGCTAAAACGCTATCTTAAACCAAAAAATACGCTTTAATAGATTAAGCACATTCAAAATGGGGGGATTGGCGTGGATAGAAGGTATTTTATAAAACTTTTAACCTTACTCTCGCTAAGTCACGCTGCTATATCCTGCAGTAGAACCGACGCTAGCAATACTCGCGTTATTGTTATCGGCGCGGGATTAGCCGGCCTCGCGGCGGCAAAGCAGCTACAAACTGCTGGTTATCAGGTGCAGGTATTAGAAGCCAGGGATCGTATTGGTGGTAGGATCTGGACCAGTCGGCAATGGCCAGATGCACCATTAGATTTAGGCGCGAGTTGGATTCACGGTAAAGAGCATAATCCGCTTACCGCACTTGCTAACGAAATTAATACGCCTTTGCTAACCACTTCAACCGCTAACAGCCAGATATACCATACCGATGGCACAGCATTAACCAACAAAGCGCTTGAAAGTCTGCAGAAACTTGAGCTACGACTGACGGAGTTAATAGCACTGGCGCAAGATTTACCGAGTGATCAGTCGATTACCTCCGCGGTAAAGGCCCTATACCAAGACATCGCCCAGGATAAGCAACTAACCAATATGCTTAATTTTTTACTAAATGCCCGCATTGAACAAGAATATGCCGGAGCCTTAGCACAAACGTCTGCCCATTGGTTCGATGCAGCCGAAACCTTTGGCAATACTGATGTACTATTCAAACACGGTTTTGACACCCTAACGCAAGCTTTGGCTGCTGACTTAGATATGCATTTAAATCAAAAAGTTATATCTATTGATGCTAGCGCTAAACAGGTGCTGGTGCATACAACACGTGGCACTTTTCAAGCCGATAAAGTGATTATTACGTTGCCTTTAGGCGTATTAAAACAGCAAGCAGTTAACTTTATTCCACCGCTACCTGCAGAAAAACAACAAGCTATTGATGTGCTCGGAGTGGGGACGCTCAATAAATGTTACCTGCGCTTTGCTCAAGCGTTTTGGCCTAAAGATGTTGATTGGCTTGAATACATACCAACCAACCATGGTAAGTGGGCACAATGGGTCAGTTTTCAACACGCAGCAGGTTTACCTATTTTGCTGGGCTTTAATGCTGCCGATCAGGGTAGCCAATTAGAAACTTTAACCGATAGCGAAATAGTGGCTGAAGCCATGCAAACGCTACGGCAGATTTTTGGCACGCAGATCCCTGAACCACAGGACTACATCATTACCCGCTGGGCATCCGATCCTTTTGCATTGGGTGCTTATTCCTTCAATACCGTGGGCAGTAAGCCAGAACATAGAAGCGTATTAGCTGACAGTATAAATCAAAAAGTGTATTTTGCTGGCGAAGCTACGAGCAGCAACTATTTTGGCACCGCCCACGGCGCATATTTAAGTGGTTTAACTGCTGCAAACAACATAATGAATGGTTAAATCTCAAAGGTAACTCTACCTTGATGAATAAGTTATCATTATGAAAAATATATCTTTTTTGATAAGATTATTGGCGCTAACCAACAATTCAGTATGTTAGGTAGTTTTTGTTAAGTAACTCATCCATGTTTAGTCGATCTTTTTCTGCTTTAACTTTGCGGTTGTCAGTGCATGGTGCCTTTCACACGCTATAAAAATAATAATCGGGAGCTGTTAATGTTACGCAATCTAAAAGTAGTTTTCTTAGCGACTACGATAATGATACTTACTAGTTGTGGTAGTGGTTCTAGCAATGACGATTCTCCCTCTCAAGCGCTTAACCGTGCACCGGTTATAGTCGGAGTTGCTCCTGTCGTGGTTGAAGAGCAATTTTTCCAATTTAAACCAACGGTATCAGATCCAGATCATGATCAACTTACTTTTAGTATAAACAATAAACCCGCGTGGCTAAATTTCAATACAGTGACCGGAGAGCTTAGTGGTATACCTCGTGTTGGAGACGCAGCAAAATACGAAAATATTACGATTTCAGCATCCGATGGTAAACTTGCGACGCCGCTTACTTTCACTATTGAGGTAGTGCCCGCGGAAAGGGTAATTTTATCTCTAGCATCAGCAGTACATTCGGCGGCTTACATAGATACCATCGATCCGGATTTTGACTCGGTAGAGATAAGTTTTAGCTTAGGTGAGCTACCCAGTTGGGCGACTTTTGATGAGAAGAATCGAACAATTTCGGGCTTCCCAGATCAACTTGGTATCAATAAAGTGGCATTGTTGGCGAAAAGTAATAAGCACACTTGGATACTGCAAGGCGAGATCATTGTTAAAGACAGCAACCAGTATGCGCCAAGAAATTTGATTGATTTTTATAGTAAAAACTATGACGGTGCGCCCCGATTAATTAGAAATGATCTTACGGGTGCTTTATCAGGTGAAGTGCAGTTTATCCAATCGCATTCGGTTGCTCCCAATAATAATTTTAATAGAAATACCACAGATGAAACCCAATCCCGCTATATGCCCAACCTTGTCGCTCTGCGTGATGCCTTAATTCTCTTCATACCCGATGAGAATACGAATATCTCTAGCCTAAGCGCTAATCTAAAAATTCATGGCGAAGTTTTTGAAACTATTCAACTTAAACATCCAAACACCCTGCCACTAGCTGACGTAGATAATGGCAGTACCATAACATACTCGACTAAAGCTTGGTGGGGGCATATCCCTTGGCAATTTATTAAAAACGGTTTAGCGATTGATTTTATTACAGATAGTAAAACGGGATCACTTTTGGCTGAGGCGATTGAAATAGGCGAGGCTTCTCAGTTAGTGCTGAAAAGTATCCGGCTTGGTATGCTGACATCACCAGAGGATAGGTCTGGACACTTTACATTGCGAGATCCCGTATTAGCCGCTACCGATTATTTTCAAACAATCCCAACCTCTAAGTTAATCTTGGCAAGTTATGCCGACATGATTCTGGATAAAGTCATTGTCGCTACCGGACAAATTTACGATAAAAATATTGATCAATCGAGTCAAACAGAAGGTTCGGTTTATAATGGTGATATGCGTGAAAATGTCGCTAAGTCTCAGGTCAGTACCGGCATAAATCTGGCAGACTCAGGCTATACTAGTAACAATATGCGCCAGTCATATCCTCACCTGTTTAAACAAATTACCAATCATCACGCATGGGGCCAATATATTAACGGCCGCATTTTGCATGGTCTAAGTGGCGGAAATGGAATCGGGACCCTGATTGACTCCAAAGGCAACGAAGCAAGCCATGAATGGGGGCATGCCTATGGTTTGGGCCATTACCCCGGTCAACAGCTGACATCTGACGGTCGCTGGGCAGTACACCATGCTGATAGTGGCTGGGGATTTATTGCCCATCGTAAAAGATTGCGAAGCAATATCGCAACGTTAAACGCTGATGGTAGTAGAACTTATCATCGTGACGCAATGTCAGGTGGCTACTCTAATAGTCAATTTTCAAGTTACACCCACCACACCGGTTATTCAGCACGCGTCATTCAAAATAATCTCGCCTCTTTTCCCATTGCAGACGCTCAATTTGCAACGGGTTATAAAAAATGGGACTTACTCAATGGGCAATATCGAAATTTTCAAGATAACAACAATAGACCTATCCCCATCGCTACAGGTGTGGCTGTTGCAACAATCCTCGGCGGCTATGATCCTATTAGCTACAAGGCTGTCATCTATCCAGTATTTCATGGAAACTATGGTAATGTTTTTAATTTACCGGCTCCTGATCTTAATAGCGACACCGATCAATGTTGGCTAACGATTAGTAATCAAAATAACGAATCTCAAGCGATTAGTGTGGCAGCAACGCGGCACCATGCGTCATCAATTAACCAACTTCATCTTAACCTCCCTGCCGATTTCAAACCTACCTTGGCGATACTGAACTGTCGACATAATGGAATAACCACGGAGCTTACCCGCACCGCTTTCGATGGCAAGATCCCTGAATTACCTGAGTTGGCGATTGTTGGACAAGAGCACGCTTTCAATCAGCTTAAGCAACGTGAATTTTTGGAAATCGAAAATGCATTAAGTGAGCTTGCAGAGCACATTGTTGTATTACCCACTGCGCTAGCAGTTAAAGTAGCGAGTTATGATCTTTCTGAATTAACTGCTGCTCTGTCGCCAGCACAAAGTGCAAAACTGACATCCTTGTTAACCTACAACGCAGCCGCGGTCTCCACACAGATACTGCTACGCCACGCAGAGGTAGAGAATATACCCGATCAGGAAACAGCAATGCGTTTAAAGCTGCATCTAGCCAAAACAGGCCTGCTTACCGACGAAGATATACAGCCAAAAGGTGAAGAAATTTTTGGAAATAACCTATTCTTTGACGGTCGTACTGGGGAAAATACTCAAGTCGCGTTAACACTAAGGTCGAGCGTTGAGTCAATTGATAGAACAACATGGTTTCAAGATGCAGTAGGCAGGTTACATGACGCGACGCAGCCATGGCTGTGTTTAACCCAACAAGGTAATGCGCTAATGCTACGGCAATGCCAAGCAGATA
Organism: Alishewanella sp. d11; assembly: GCF_049390205.1. GTDB lineage: Bacteria > Pseudomonadota > Gammaproteobacteria > Enterobacterales > Alteromonadaceae > Alishewanella. The sequence continues at coordinate 649,096 of NZ_CP186547.1, forward strand.
ATCCGAGCCAACGATGGCTCAAACACAACGATAACCCTTTGCTGATAAAGAATACAGCATCTGGGCAATGTTTAGATTTGGATCGCGCTAATACCCGGCTTATCAGCTATGCTTGCCATGGAGGCACAAACCAAAGATGGGAAGGGGTGACAGAAAATACGCAACTTTGGCTGGCACTGCTTGATGGTCAAGACATTAAACAGATTATGGCACTCCTGGTAACACCAACATAGTTTTTAAACAGGGTTACTTGAATTTGGCTGCAGGATTAATCACCGTCAATATTTGTTCTAATCCAGCGCATAGGTTAGACTTGCGCTGCGTTGTTGCTGCAACCTAAGGTTGCAGCAGTCTTATTTACCTCTAATTACGATAAAAACACAATAATAATGCGCTAAGCGCACAGCTAAGGTTTATTTATGGGAAAATTTAAAGTACCGCATACCCTCACGCTCTTATTTGGCATGATGGTGATTGCGATGATCGCGACCTGGATTGTACCTCAAGGCTTTTTTGCTACCGAAACACTTGCCAATGGCCGAGCGGTAGTGGTGCCGGGTACCTTTGCCTTGGTTGAAGAGCGTAGCTACCTAACCCCTTGGCAATTGCTAACCGCTATACCACGCGCTTTTGCTGCCGCACAAGATGTTATTTTCTTTGTGATGATTTTAGGCGGCGTGCTCGCCATTGCCCGCGCTACGGGGACAGTAGATGCGTTAATTGGCCGCTTATTAGAGCGCTTTGGTACTCGGCCACATATGCTGATTTTTATGGTGATCTTCTGCTTTGCTATGGCCTCGAGCTTTATCGGTACCGCCGGCGAGTATATTCCTTTTGTATTGATCTTGGTGGCACTGTGTAAAGCCATGCGTTTAGATGCCATGACCGCAGTAGGCATGACCGTCGCAGGTTACGGTATTGGCTATGGTATCTCAGCGGTGAATCCTTTTACCTTGTTGATCGCGCAGCAAATTGCTGATATTCCTATTTTATCTGGCTGGCCGCTACGCGCCGCGATCTTTTTACCCTTTGTACTCATTGGTTTTCATCATGTGTGGAGCTATGCCCAGAAGGTTATCGCTGATCCGAATAATTCAATGGTAAAAGATTTACCTTGCCCACTTGGTGATAAACACGCGGTAGATTACCCCAAACTGACGATTGCCCATCGTTTAATTTTGGCTAGCTTTGTCTTAACCATCGGCGTGGTTGCCTATAATATCCGGGTTAATGACTGGTATTTATATGAGCTAGGCGCCGCCTTTATTGCCTGGGGTTTGTTTGTTACGGTTATTGGCAAAGTGTCTGCAGATACGGCTGCGAAAAAGTTTATTGAAGGTGCCATGGAGCTAACCACAACGGCGATGCTGATTGGTGTCGCCCGCGGTATTTCCTTAATCTTAGAAGATGGCCAAGTACTGCACTCCTTAGTGCATGGTATGTCGTTACCACTATCTTATGTCGGTGCGGAAGCGGCCGCAGTCGGGATGTTAGTGATTCAAACGCTACTGAACTTTTTTATTCCTTCTGGCAGTGGCCAGGCTTATGTCACTATGCCATTAATGGTGCCATTGGCAGATTTACTTGAGATCCCACGTCAGGTAGCCGTTTTGGCCTATCAGTTTGGAGATGGTTTCTCTAATATGATTATTCCCACCAACGCCATTTTGATGGGGATTATTGGTATTGCCGGTATTCCTTATGGCCACTGGTTCCGCTTTTGCTTGCCACTAATGATTAAATTAATGTTGGCCGCGTCTGTGGTATTAGTATTGGCCGTGATGTTTGACTATGGCGACGATGTGCAACCGGTTGAACTTCAAGTTTCACAAAAAGCACCAGCCACAGTGGTGGTGACTAAGTAAACCTGACAACAATACTCAGCGTTGGCTTATATTAGCCCGCTGCATGAGCAAACTGGGCGCATTAGCGCCCTTTTGTTTACTTGCATCAGCCCGCCATTTACCAGTAAAGTGCCACTATCATTTTTAACAAAGCTGCTCTATGACTGAAGCCAGACAAATTGCCGATATTATTTTAAAAGGTTTTCGCAAACACTTTCGGCTGTTTCAGCAGGTTACCGCCCGCGCCCGCGAGCGTTTCGAACAAGCCGATTGGCAAGCCTATCAGCGTGACAGCTCGGAGCGGATCCAGTTTTATGATCTGCGGGTCAACGAAACCATTAGCACCTTGCGCCAGCAATTACCGGCCGAGTGTTTAAACGAGCCTCTGTGGCAAGAGGTGAAACAGCATTATCTGGAGTTTTTACTATTCCACCCGCAGGCCGAGCTAGCCGAAACCTTCTACAATTCAGTATTTTGCCGCTTGTTTTCCCGTAAATACTTTCATAACCAGAATATTTTTGTCGAATCGACCTTAGACAAGCAGCATTTACCTGCGCCTATCTCCTCGGTCTATCAAAGCTATTTCCCAGCGGAAGAAGGCTTAAAGCAGTGTATTCGCACCATTATTGAAGACTTTGGTTTTAGCACGCCTTTTATCGATTTAGAGCATGATATCCGCTGTATTATGCGCAGCTTTATTGCCCAGTCTAGCCATGGCGCCAATCCAGTACATTTAATGCGGCTGGATATTTTACGCGCGCCCTTTTTCCGCAATAAGGCTGCTTATTTGGTTGGACGACTAGTCACCCCTCAGGGGCAACAACCCTTTATCATCCCCTTGTTACATGAAGCAAAACAAGGGCTTTATCTTGATACGCTGCTTACTGATCCGCAGCAAATGAGTATAATCTTTGGCTTCTCACGCGCTTATTTTATGGTGGAATGCCCAGTGCCTTCCGCCTTGGTACACTTTTTACGGGAGCTTATCCCACATAAAACGCTCGCAGAACTCTATGCGGCTATTGGCTTGCACAAACAAGGTAAAACCGAATTCTATCGTGAGCTGTTAGCACACCTGAATCATAGCAAGGATCAGTTTGTGGCTGCGCCTGGTACCCGCGGCATGGTGATGATGGTGTTTACCCTACCGTCTTTTCCTTATGTGTTTAAAGTGATCCGCGATAAGTTTGCCGAAAGCAAACCCTTTGATCGCAAAACCGTTAAGGCGCGCTATCAGTTGGTAAAAATGCATGATCGGGTGGGCCGTATGGCGGATACCTTGGAATATTCTGATGTCGCCTTGCCACGTCATCGCTTTCACCCCGATTTACTGGCAGAGCTTACGCAAAGTATTGCCGGCTCCTTGCAGCTAGAAGACGATCTGGTGGTGATTAAACATCTATATATTGAACGGCGTATGGTGCCGCTTAATTTATATTTAGAGCAAGCCAGCTTAGAGCAAAAAGCCGAGATTATGGACGACTATGGTCAGGCCATTAAGCAAATGATTGCCGCCAATATTTTCCCTGGCGATATGCTACTGAAAAACTTTGGGGTAACGCGGCATAATCGGGTGGTCTTCTATGACTACGATGAAGTGCAATATTTACTGGATGTGAATTTTCGGGCCTTACCGAAAACCGATACTTTTGAAGATGCTATTAATGCCGAAGCCAATTGCTGGGCCGAGCCGGGCGATGTGTTTCCTGAGCAAATTGCCACCTTTGTTACACCGCAAGCCGACATTAGAGATATGCTCTTTAGCAAACATCCAGAATTACTCGATCCGGTTTATTGGCGGCAAAAGCAATATCATATTCGCCAAGGTATGGTAGAGGATATTTACCCTTATCCGCACCCGATGCGTTTTTGCTATCGCTTTCCAAGAGGCGCTAATTAATCATTACTACATTGATGACCTAACGCTAGCTGTGGGCTGCATTGCTATAACGGCCTTGCCGCTAACCGGCATTATGCGAGCGCTAGCGCCTAGTTCGTTGCTATAAACACCAAGGAAAATGCATGTCTTTTACTATCTGGGTAGATGCTGATGCCTGCCCCACTGTGATTAAAGAAATATTATACCGGGCAGCCGAGCGCAAAAAACTGCCTTTAGTACTGATTGCCAATCAGCCATTACGCACGCCACCATCGCCTTATATTAGTAGCTTAACGGTAAGCAAAGGCTTTGACGAAGCCGATAATGAAATTGTCAGGCGCACCCAAGCCGGTGATTTAGTGATCACTGCCGATATCCCACTGGCGGCAGACGTTCTAGCCAAAGGCGGTTTAGCGCTGAATCCGCGCGGCGAGCTATACAGCACAGATACCATTAAGCAAAAACTGACGATGCGTGATTTTATGGAAACGCTGCGCGCCAGCGGAATTCAATCGGGTGGGCCGGCTACCTTAAACCAAGGCGATCGACAGGCTTTTGCTAATCAACTGGATAAAATCCTACAGCAACGCTAGCGGCGCGTATTTACAGGTGTAATTGCTGCGCGGAAGAAAATTGCCGCGCGATTCCGGTGAGTGGATCGGTAAACTGCAGCTCAGCCGCCAGTAATTGCAGCGGCTGGCTAAAGTCGCTGGTATTTTTCGGTTTAAGCCTGGGGTAATAAGCATCATGCAAAATAGGGAAGCCCAGACTTTGCATATGTAATCTTAGCTGATGGGTCTTGCCGGTATGCGGTGTGAGCCGAAATAACCCCATACCTTGCTGTACTTGCAATAATTCGATAGTGGAGTGCGCATTCGGCTCCCCCGCAACAATCGCATTTAAAAATCGCGGCTCGGCTTTTTCAATGCGATTCCTCACTTGCCAAGGCTGGGGTAAGGGCAAGGCTGCCAGCTGTGCATCGACACAGGCGATAGCCTGATAGGTTTTTGTTATCTGCCCTTGGCTAAACAGTTGGTAATACGCGGCTCTGCTCTGTGCACTTTTGCTAAATAATACCAAGCCAGCAGTATCTCTATCTAAGCGATGCACTGGCACTAAATCGGCTAAACCAGTGTCGTTTTTAAGGCGCTGCAATAAGCATTCATTCACAAAATCGCCCCCTGGCGTAACCGGCAAAAAATGCGGTTTATCGGCGAGCAGAATATGTTCATCCTGATAGACAATGCTATGGGCAAAAGGGATCTGTGGTTCAACAGTGACTTCACGGTAATAACATAAACGGCGACTGGGCAAAAACGGCGTGAGCTCGGTGATCGCCTCGCCTTGAAACCAATGTACCTTGCCGGCCTGAATACGCGTTTGCCAAATTTCGGGGGCAATACGCGGAAACTTGGAGATTAAAAAGGCCAATACGGTCGACCAGCCCTGATTAACGGCGGGTAAGGTGATTTCTGAAGCGTAATTCGCAATAGTCATAAGCCTACAAAACCTGAGAAAAGCCCGCGCAGTTTAGCATAAAAGCCAGTACAATACGCGCCGCAAACATCTGAGCAACGAGCTTGGCCAGGTTAACACCGCGATACGGTGCACTTAACACATTAAGAGCAGCCCTCAACCTGATTTTTACAGGCAACCCTAGCGCAAAAAGGATAGATCACTATGGCCAACGCCATTTTAAACTTACGTCGCCAAGAGCTGGCGAAAGCCACTCGGGTATTTAATGCACGTGGCAGTAAAGTGATCCGTTGCGATAGCTGTTTGTTACCGCAAACCGATTGTATTTGTGCAGCAAAACCCGAGCCGGTGGCGCGCGCGGCCTTTTGTTTTATTATGTATACCGGTGAATGTTATAAACCCAGCAATACCGGCCGGCTGATTTGCGAGGTAGCTGCCGATAACCATGCTTTTGTCTGGGATAGAACTAAACCCGATACCGGCATGTTAGCTTTGCTTAAAAATCCTAAATACGCCCCAGTCGTGGTATTCCCAGAGCAATATGCTGCGCCAGAACGTTGCTTAAGCCATGCCCAAGCGCTCGCTGCCGCCACGGCTGATCGTATTCCGCTCTTTGTGATGCTGGATGGCACTTGGCGCGAAGCCAAAAAAATGTTTAGAAGCCCCTACCTTGCCGAGTTGCCTGTACTGGGTATTCACCCTGAGCAAGCCAGTGACTATTTGCTCCGTGAAGCCGCGCATTTACATCAGCTATGCACCGCTGAAGTGGCTATTTCAGTATTAGATATGGCACAAGAACCTGAGGCAGCAGCAGTGCTAGCAGAGTATTTTCAGGTATTTCGACAAGCGTATTTAAGAGGTAAGCCGCACTTGCACGCTGCGGCAGAGTAAGCTTGCCGTATCACCCAAACTTTGAGCCGCTTGGGCAAAACACCCAACATCTACTGTTTAGCCTAGCCTATCGACACCTATTGCTAATTGCACTGCGCTAGATCAATGCCGGCTTTTTACTTAAGGCTATGCTTAAGTAATTAAGCAGGAGTACAGCACTATGCAAGAAAAAACCCAGATCCGAGCACTAAAATTTATTATGATACTCGGCTTTGCTATTTTTGCCTTAGGGCACTATTTATGGATCTTTGCCGATTTACCAGAGAGCATGGGCGTTAAGGGCATTATTATCGTGGCAGCCTGTTGTGCTTTAGGTTTAGCCTTGTCCTTACCCACGAAAATTTATTTAACAATGTTATTGATGCAATGGGAAAAGCCTTCCGATTGACACTGATTTGCGCTTTGCCAAAAATCAACTAACTGCGCAAAAGGTATAGCTTTAGACCAAAAAAAACCTTGTGCACTATCACAGCCCAATTTACGCACAATGGCTAACGTATTTTCGTCTTCAATACCTTCTGCAACCACATTGAAATTCAGCGTTTTAGCTAATTGAACCATGGCTTTAAGCAGCAGAGCATCTTGTTTTGAAGAGGTAATGGCAGCCACAAAACTTCGATCAATTTTTATGGTAGAGGCAGAAAATAGTGTTAAATATTTTAGATTAGAGTAGCCAGTTCCAAAGTCATCAATCAGGATGTTTACGCCAGCGCAGTTCAAACTTGCTAACTGCTGGCGAATATGGGGTAAGTCCTCAACCAGAACGGTCTCCGTTAGCTCAATCTCTATACAACGAGCAGGAACTGAAAATTGTTTTAACAACGTAAGTAATTTTTTGTCAAAATCACCTTCTGCTAATTGTTTAGCTGAAACATTAATTGCAACAACCATCTCCGCACTGCACTGGTGTTTAAATGTAGTAATGTGAGATAAAACACTTTTGATAACAAAGTCACCTAATTCATTAATAAAATCAAACCTTTCTGCTTCAGCAATAATTGTCGAAGGGCTAAAGTACGTTTGATCATCCCCAGCCCAGCGGATTAACGCCTCATAACCGACAACGTTGTTACTTGCCAGAGAAATCTTCGGTTGATAGTAGACTTGTATCTTATCTTGGATTAATGCCTGATAAATACAGTAAGCATTTTTCGTAAAGTGTTTTGCTGACAAAGCGGAATAAACACACCAAGGCGATATTTTTTCATCTAGCGCCATTTTCATGGCTTGCCGTGATTGTTCATACAACACATGGCTACTATCTTTGTCGTTCACCCCAATAGCAATACCAATTACCATTGGGTAGACAAAAAAATCGGTGTCTTGTTGTAAATAAGAACTTGAAAGAGCTTTAAGCTTATCTGCCAGATTAAAAATAACAGCTGTATCAAGCTCCCCATGCCCAACAATAACAAACTCATGTTGTGTCGCTCTTAACAGCGTTAAACGTGTCCGAAATTGTTTTGGTATAGCCTGCTGCAACGATGTTGAAAAGTAATGATAAGCATCATCTTCAACCGCATCATGCTCTGTCATTAAACACCTTAATTGCACCGTCATCAGGGCATAGTTAGATTGAGTACTGTTAGCGACCAATGCTTGGATAGAGTCTACAAGCTCAATCGGAGTAAGAATATTACTAGGATCCGTATTGTTAGACTCTTGCGATAAAGCGATGTTGATACTGGGTTCTACAAAGAGTTTTCTGTCTTTTGGGGCAATCATTTTCAACAACTCATTACGAAATATTGCGACATAGCCCCCTACTAAACTCATGATTAAAATGATAAAAAATACACTGTCGTATTGTGACGTTATATCAATAGTACTAAATAATAATGGACGATATTTTTCCAGTACAGCTAAACATATTACACCTAAGATGTTTACAATATAAAAATGGTTACGCCCTAAAAGCACCACTGACAAAAAAATCACGGCGGGCAACGCGATAAGCACTTCATCTCTAATGCCATCACCTACGATTGCTAACAGGAAGATTATCAACAACATGGAATAGACTAAATTTAAAGAAGCTAGGGTAACTTTATTAAACAGAGTAAGCAGAAGTGAAAACGTAATCAGTAAAATACTTAAATACAGAGCATATAAAGTATAGCCGGACACCATAAAAGTGGCTGCCGCTAAACCAAGTAGAGTGATGATGGTGATTCTAAAAATCTGATCTTTTAGCTTCGAGCTTGCTAGAGATAACCGAATTGCTGACTCGATAGACCAATTACAGCATTTTAAAAACAACATAACACCTCATAAAAACTTGGCATGAACATGATGCCTGTGGCTAAGTACACCATAGCCGAAAATGCCAGCACTATAACAAACTTACGATGCCACGTTAGAATTTTTAAAATTCACATGCAATTCAACATGATACTAAATGCCATATAATCCTTTTTGATTAATTCATACTAGGCATTTTTGTTACACCTATTTTATCAGTAGTGCAGTTTGAGATTTACTTACTTCCTCTCGGCAAGCCGCAAAGCCAAGCGAGTAACCGGCTTGACAATAACTAGATGTTAATTACACTTTTAATTAAATATAAAAATAATCAAGCTACAAGGATGATGTAAATGAAAATGCGAGCTTGGATTTTTTCAGGGCTGATCGTTACGTTAACAAGTTGCAGTCATTTACCACAACAGTCTATTTCGGCAACTCATACAGATTATCAGATTCATCTGCGACAAGCAGAGCGACACCAGCTGTTTTATAATATTATTGCTTTACATCATAATGAAGCCCCCTATTTTATGACGGCAACGTCATTGGTCAGTCAACTGAGTACCGAAACGAACTTTAGCGCCGAGGTCGCTATTCGACCACCGATAGATGACGCAAAAGGAGGGCTCGGCGCAGCCGTGACTATTAAAGAGACGCCTACCATAAGTTATAGCCCACTTGTTGGCAAAAACTATGTTAAAACTCTGCTTACCCCGATTTCGCCATCGTTAATTCTTTCTTTAGTAGAAACAGGTTGGCCCATTGATACGCTGCTCGCACTAACATTAAGATCGATAAATGGCATTCCCAATAGTAGCTCATCAACTTCGTTCAACGATGTAATGCGAATTCTAAGGCAACTACAAAAGGAAGATAAGTTAGCCATTTATGCAGAAATCAATAAAGCAGATGAGCAAACACGCTTTGTACTGCAAAATGCTCCCGGAAATGCCGCCGCAGGAGCGTTAGGCTTGTTAACTTCGATTCTAAATATGCCAGAAGCTGCACTCACTGAGCCGTTAATCATCAGTTTTAAACCCAGACCAGAGCATCCTAATGAATTAGCACTCGTAACACGCTCTATGTTTGATGTTTTGCAGTTATTAGGTAGCAGTTTGCAGCCTTCTTCCTCCACTACGCCACTCTCATTTAGTATCCAATCTGCTGAGACCCCGCCGCCAAAAAGTTACGTCTCGACCCAATTTAATGGACAATATTTTTGGATAGCTGCAGATGACAATACAAGCCAACTAACGTTTTTGTTAACACAACTTCTCTTTGAATTAAGTAAAGAACCACCCCAACTCATCTTTCCGTTGCTCAACATTAGCAAGGAATAAAAAATGAACTGCAGCTAAATTGGAACGTTATTTCCCAAGGTTGCACAGGCAAAAGGTCACGTAATGCCAAACGCACTTAGTTGTTTTATTCTAATTTTTTCAATAAGCTTTGCTGCCTACACGGTTGAAGCAGAGCCATTCCCTTCAGACAGCATATCATTAGCCCAATCATGGCAATTATTGCTCCAACATGACGAATTATTAACTGCAAATAAATTTGCGAGCCAACGTAGCCAAGCCCTTGCTGAAACAGCATCTAGTCTGTCTTTACCACAAATCGACTTTATTGGTTCTTACACCCATTTAGATAGCAACGTAGTACTAGATACTCTAGCATTAAACCCGCTACAAGACGCCGCTCAAACATTGCCTGGACAATTACTAATAGATTTAATTGGTGGGCCTGACGCCTTTAAAACGCCGATCACGAGTCAGAATATTGCCAGCACTTCTCTTAATATGCTCTGGCCTGTCTACAGCGGAGGGAAAATTCAAGCAAGAAAACAGCTTTTAGCATTAAATGCTCAAAGTTCAACTTTTGTAACCGAAGAACTTAAACGCGTTAAGTTTCAAGAGTTAGTTGCCACTTACTTTGGTTTAGTTATGGCAAAACGAACCTTACGAACGCAACAGCAAATTGAACAATCACTGGCTAATCATCTTAAAGTTGCTGAAGGTTTAGAGCGCAATGCCCAAATTTCTAAAGTAGAGCACTTAGCAGCAGCGGCTGCACATGACCGAGCAAAGGTAACAACTCAAGCATTACGACAACAGGTTCAGATAGTCAATCATAAGCTTAATGCGCTGCTTTACCGCAATCTAACTCAAAGCGGAGATAACACAGCAGATACACTGATAGAAACCAGCACAAACTTATTTACTGTTAAACAGTTACCCTCGCAGCAGCATTTTAACAACAAAATTAGTAATCATCCTAAGCTGCAGCTACTAGCGACTCGCAGAGCAGAAGCAAAACAAATCGCAGAAGTGGTCAAAGGCCTTTACCGTCCAGAAGTATTCTTGTATGGCCGCTATAACCTGACACAAACACAATCTATTGCGAGTGATATTGCCCCAGATTGGTTGGTCGGCTTGGGAATGCGCATTCCTCTTGTCGATCGAAGTGGCAAAAAAGGCAATATCAGTGCCGCAACCAATAACATTGACGAACTCGAGTATTTACAGCGAGCCGCCAACAGCGAATTAACATTACTGCTTGATCTAAGTTACAAAGAAGCACAGCAAGCGCTAACAGAATATCATAGTTTAGCCTCAACTATTGCGTTAGCCGAGCTTACAGTACAACTACAACAGCGCGCCTTTGCTGAAGGCTTAGGCCGCTCCCTAGATGTGATCGATGCGCATACTTTTCTAGCGACAACCCAAACGATGCGCGATGCAGCAGCACTGAGGTTTATTTTATCTTTTAGCCATTTATTAACAATGACTGGCGATTATGAACAAATTTTTAATTACGCTCAGCATGGCGAGGTTATCCAGTGAATATCAAACGCATATCCTTAACCTTAATAGCGCTGTTCATTATCGTCAGTATCTTTAGTCTTTTTTGGCAGATGTATCAGCCACAGCCAATTCAATTACAAGGGCAAATTGAGGCTAAGCAACATATGGTGTCTTCAAAAATTCCTGGGCGGGTCGCTACCATTTATGTCCGCAAGGGAGAATGGATCGCTGCTGGCAGCTCAGTTTTTCAAATCAACAGCCCAGAATTGGAAGCAAAACTTACTCAAGTCAATGCGATTGAAACGATTAGCCAAGCCTTGGTACAAGCTCTAGATAAAGGCACTCGAGAAGAGAGTATCGCTGCAGCCAGAAGCGAGTTTGAAAAAGCCGCGGCAGCGGCATTACTTGCTAAGACCACCTACCAACGCATAAAGTCTTTAGCCGAAGAAGGATTGGTCGCCAGACAACGAGCTGACGAGGCTTTTACCTTATGGCAGGTAGCTGAAAAAACACGTGAAACGGCAGCACAAATTTTGCAGTTAGCGGAGACGGGTCCTAGAACTGAAGCGAAAACTGCTGCACAAGGAGCTGAAGCCGTAACCTCAAGTTTGCGTGATGAAATCACGACCTTACTTGCAGATACACTTGCTAAAGCTCATGTAAGTGGCACAGTGAGTAACATCCTACTTAATGAAGGGGAGCTAGCTCCAATGGGCTTTCCAGTCGTTATGCTTACGGATATGGAAGATGCTTGGGCGCTGTTTAATGTCCGCGAAGATCTATTACACCAATTTGCAGAAGGTACTGAGTTTTCGCTTTTTATTCCAGCATTAAAACAGTCAGCCAAGTTTCGTGTCAGTCATATCGCGGTGCTGGGTGACTTCGCTACTTGGCGAGCGACGACACCTGGCAAAGGCTTTGATATGCGAACATTTGAAGTGGAAATGCGGCCAACTGAGCCGATTACAGGCTTGCGCAGTGGCTTAAGCATTATTCTTGAGATACAACCTTAATGGCAGATTATGCGCCAACTCCAAATGCGAGTCGCCTTTTATCAGGGTGGGCAATTATCAAAGCTCAGCCCTGGATTTTGGCCTTGGTTACTTGGCTTCCTCCCTTATTATTTCTGTTGATTCTCAGCATTTTTGCAACGAGTACCCCGACTAAACTGCCGATTGGAGTAGTGAATCTGGATCATAGCCAAGCAGCGCGTGCTTTTGAGCGACAATTAAATGCCAGCCCTGGACTACATATTGTTAGTGCTTTTCCCGACGTCACAGCCGGTACTCAAGCACTCCAGAATGCAGAAGTGTTAGCTATAGTCATCATACCCAATAACTTTGCTCGAGATCTGACCCTCTCCATCAGCCCAACCATTACGGCTTTTTATAATAATCAGTATCTGCTGGCTGGAAAGTTTATCAATTCTGCTTTGATGAGCGCCTCATTAGAGCTCGCAGCAAAACAAAGTGTTATGTTAAACATCAGTCATGGCTTAGCTACTCCCAAAGCCGAGGCAGCTGCAGCACCGATACAACCTCAGATAACAGCACTTTTTAACAGCAATATGAGTTATGCGCGCTTCTTGGTGACCGCGATAGCGCCAGCGATGTGGCAAATTTTCATCATTATTGCCACTGTACTGACGCTCTGTTATCGCTTAGAAAGCGCACCTATCAGTTCACATTTTTCTGACAGAGTCTATACGTTGTCTGCAGCACTGGCCCCCGTAACACTATTGTTATTGTTACAAGGTCTGCTGATGCTGCTGTTATTTTATGTCTTTTTAGGTTGGAGTGAAGTTGCTAACCTCTTTTGGCTTCTCATAGGACTACTGCTCATGTTACTGGCCATTCAAGCGATGGCGATACTGATTGTGGCCGTGGTGAAAGATAAAGTGAAAGCCATGAGCATCAGCGCGGCTTATCTTGCCCCCGCTTTTGCATTTATGGGCATGACGTTTCCTCGTAGTGAAATGAATACTTTTGCCTGGCTATGGGGAGGTTTAATGCCTTCGACCCATTACATGAAGCTGCAAGTTGATGTGGCCGACCATGGTGCTTCTGTGGCTATTTTGCTGCAATCTATCTGTGCTTTAACGCTTTTTTTAATCGTTTTCCCCGTTGCTGTTAAATTGCTTCCTACTCACCTTAAAACACAGAGCGTTTTAAGGAGTAACAGGTGAAATTCTTAACAAATTTGTTTGACGCCTTACAAACAGAGTTAAAACATATTTTTTTAGATAAATCAGTACTACTGGTCATGTTTGGTGGGGTATTATTTTATGCACTGCTCTATCCATCACCCTATGAAAAAAATCTTTCGGGTGAACAAAGGATTGCAGTAGTTGACCTTGATAATTCGGCTTTATCACGCAAATTGATTAGAATGGCAGACGCAACACCAAAAGTTGCAGTAAAAATGTTCAAACCAAATTTAGCTGCTGCTCAGCCATTACTAGCAGATGGTATTGTGCAAGGTATTCTGGTTATTCCTCACCAATTTGAACGCAATCTTTATCTTGGCATCCCTGTACAATTAGCGTTTGCAGGTGATGCCAGTTATTTTCTTATTTATGGTGACATCGTCGAAGGGTTATTAACTACCACAACGACACTAGCGGTAGAATCACAGATCTTAATGAAAATTATGACAGGTGAAAATCCAGCACTAATACCTGGCGAAATTATGGCTTTCAATACGCATACCCAGGCTGTATTTAATAGCTCAGGAGGGTATTTAAACTATATTGTCCCCGCTGTTTTTGTCTTGATACTACATCAAACACTCTTAATTGCCGCCGCAACCGTAACCATTAAAGATCGCGCGCTACGGCGGTCTTTGCTGATAAACCCAGCTCTTGGCTTAGCTATTTTCAGTCGGTTTAGCCTATTTGTCATGTTTTACTTTATTTTGGCACTGCTTTACTTTGGTTTCTTTTTTAAATTTTACGGAATACCTCATAGTGCTGAACACCTTGAGCTAATCATTTTTACCTTACTGTTTTTAAGTACAACAACTTTATTTGCCATCTGCTTAGGCTATCTGCTGCCTAGACCCGAACTGATTACTATTATTGTTTTACTATCATCATTACCCTTGGTATTTACCGCTGGCTTTGCATGGCCAACAGTTAATTTACCAAACTGGCTAGATCAAATTACGCTGCTCATTCCAGCTAAACCGGCAATTCAAGGGTTCTTAAAGTTAAACCAAATGGGCACACCACTGAGCAATCTTGTAACTGAAATGAGCTATCTGAGCGGGATGTTTTTTGCATTCTTGTTGATAGTAACTCGCTTAATTTACGTTTCATCAAAGGCGGCGGCTTCTTTTGTCAATAAACACCCAAGCAGCAACTAATCCCTATTAGTCCCCTAAGTGAACGCCATGGTTGCTGGTTCTGCACAGCTCAAACTAAACTTTATTGTTAACTTGGCAATGCACAGACAACCAAGTGATAATATCCAAATATACCTCTTGTTTGAAAACTTCATTTAAGATTTCATGACGCCCTTCTGGATAAAGCCGCAACTGAATAGGGCCTTTATGCAAAGCCGTAAACTTTCTAGCTAATTGCTTTACTCCTTTACCATAATTTCCTACTGGATCTTGCTCTCCGGCAATAAAAAACAGTGGTAAATCCGCCGGCACCTGTTTTATTGCAGCAGTTTTGCTTACTTGAGCTACCAGTACCGCCAACTCATAAAAAAATCCTGACGTTGGAATAAAAGCACAATAAGGATCAGCCATATAAGACTGCACCACGCTTTTATCACTACATAACCAATCATAAACAGATAACTTTTCAAAAAACGTCCTGTTATAGCCATGAAAAACCAAGGTATTTAAGAGAGGATCTGGTTGTGTGGATCTGGTTAATCGCCAAGAAGCCAGCATTTTTCCAAACCAGCTTTTTAGGGGCTGTTGCCCTGCAGTACCGCAAATAATAGCCCCATCAATCAGCCGTCCGTAACGCGTTAAATAGGACCTCACGATAAAAGACCCCATACTGTGTCCTAATAAGAATATAGGGCAATTGGGGTATCTTTGCCGATAGAACTGCGTTAAAGCATGCTGGTCCTTCACTAAATTATCATGATCCCCCGCGGCGAAATGCCCAAGATGCTGCGGCTTTGCCGTCAAACCATGACCTCGGTGGTCATCAGCAAAAACGATAAAACCTTGCTGTTGGCAAAAACGCGCTAAGTCGTTATAACGGGCAGCGTGTTCAGCCATCCCATGCACAATTTGTAGTATTCCCTTGCACTCACCAACTGGCAACCATTGATGCACTGCTAAAACTTGGCCATCAAAAGACGTAAAATTAAACACTTCTCGTTCTGACATACAAATAAGCTTCCTACTAGCACTTCCCGCTAAACAAATTAAGTAATTGAAATATAATCATTTATTAAAAATAATCATACTGTAATAGCACTATTTAGGTCACTGCTAAGCTCAATGCGCCATTGCTATTCGCTGTTGTTGGGGTCTTTGCATCAGAAACGCTAAGGGAATCATACAAAATGCAGCCATGCCAGCTAGAAAAAAAGCGTCTTGAAATGCCAATAGTGATGCTTGTTTTGCAACCTCAGCCGCAGCCAACTGCAATGCGGTAGGCTGATGTATACCCATACCAAGTGGCGCAACCCAATTGACAAAATTTGGATTAAACACCGATACCTCGCTGAGCAATATACTAGAATGAAAACCTGTTCTTTCGGTTACTTGCCAACCAATAATAGCAATACCAATTGATGAGCCAATAGAGCGCGTAACGCCATAAATGCCTGAGGCTTCATCTTGTTGAGCTGCGGTAAT
Organism: Alishewanella sp. d11; assembly: GCF_049390205.1. Taxonomy (GTDB): domain Bacteria; phylum Pseudomonadota; class Gammaproteobacteria; order Enterobacterales; family Alteromonadaceae; genus Alishewanella. The sequence goes on from NZ_CP186547.1 coordinate 665,058, forward strand.
ATTTTGAAAAGCTAATGTTGACATGGGTACAAAAAACAGCCCCATACCAAGTCCGGATATCACCCCTGGCATAGCTAAATCCCAAAAACTGGCACTCAAGGTTAAGTTAGTTAAGAGTATGTTGCCGAATCCAGTTAGCAACAATCCTAATACCATTAAGCCGCGAGGATCGACTAACTTAATCAGCACAATCCCAGTAAATACCATTGAAAAGCCTGCAGCGATGCCTCTTGGTATAAACATATAACCAGCATCGAGAATTGGATAGCCCATTAATCCTTGCACAAACATCGGTAAAATAGTCATAGCGCCAAACATGGCAAACGAAAAAACCATAATGGCGATATTGGCAATAGCAAAACTTTTATCACGAAACAGACCAAAATCAATAATATTCGATGCTGTTCTATTACCGCGCCATATAAAAGCTATGCCAAAAATTAGCGTTAATAAGGCGGTAACCTGTATAAGATGGGAATTAAACCACTCACGGTTTTCTCCCAGATCCAAAGTGATTTGCAAAGCGGCAATCGCCAATACCATCAGGAATAAGCCAGTCCAATCGATTTTTACTTCTTTGCGCCGCTCTTCAGGTAGCTCACCTTTTATCATCGTCAATGCCAGTACCGCTATTGGCAAATTCACAAAAAATACTGCTCGCCAAGAAAAATGCTCGGTGAGCATAGCACCAAGGGTTGGCCCTAGGACTGGTGCAACCACAACACCAAGCCCAAATAACGCCATAGCTTGCCCTCTATTTTCCTTAGAAAAGGTTTGAAATAAGATTGATTGAGATAAAGGAATAAGAAAGGCTCCGAACAAACCTTGGCCTAATCGGCATACTACCATCAACTCAATACTACTGGTAAAGCCGGCTAAAACGGAGAAGCATGCGAAGCCAATAATAGCGGTATTAATTAAACGACGCCGGCCAAATTGCTTGGCTAATAAGCCAGTTAATGGCATTACTGCAACAGAAGCGACAATATAGCTAGTGGCAATCCATATGGTTTGGTTAGATGTTGTACCAAAGGCTGCCTGGATATGGGGCAAAGCGACGTTAACAATAGTGCTGTCTAACACCTCCAATACCGCAGTAAGCACAACAGCGATGACAACAGCCCATTTCACCCCTTCAGTAAAATTAGGGTCTAAGCTTACGGCAGCATCTGGTATCTTCATGGTTGAGCTTGCGGCGCTGTAACCGTATCAACTTTTACAGCAGCGCTTGCCCCCAAACGCAACTGATACTGCGGCTCAGAGGGCGCAGTTAGACTGATTTTAACAGGGAAACGCTGGGTAACTTTAACCCAGTTTCCTGTTGCATTTTGCGGGGGTAACAGAGAAAAAACGGCGCCGGAGCCAATGCCGAGATGACTGACTTTTCCCTCCACGGTGAGCTTTGGATACATATCCAATACAACGCTGACAGATTGGCCAATTTTGATGCGTTGTAAATCAGTCTCCCGAAAATTCGCTTCAACCCACCACTGCGCATCGTCAACCAAGGTGAATAATGCTTGACCTGCAGCTACGACAGTTCCAGGCTGCAAAGACATATTAGCTATCCATCCAGCCGTTGGCGCTTTTATCACAGAATATTCAAGCGCCAACCTAGCCTGTGTTAATGCCGCTTTAGCATAACGGATTGCTGGATTTGTATTACCAGCGGGCCCCGCCTGCAGCCTTGCTAAATGCAATTTAGATTCCGCTTGGCTAACTGCAGCCGCAGCTTGATCTCGTAGAGCCTTCGCATGATCAACATCGGATTGTGCAATAGCAGCAGTATCAAAAACAGCTCGCACTCTATGCAACTGTAGCTCAGCTTCAGCTAACTGAGATTGCGCAACACTAAGCGCAGCGCTGGCCGCTTCAATTTCGGTTAAAGCTGCCCCCGCATTTTGTAATGCGAGATCAAGCTGAGCCTCTGCCATGGCTACCGCAGCTTTTAAGCTGGCTTGTTCAAGCTGAATAAGCACCTCGCCAGCTTGAACCCTACTGCCATCTTGGACTAAGACCTGCGCCACCCTGCCCTGAATTTGAGCTGCAATACCCACCAAATTGGCTTTGACATAAGCATCATCAGTGGCAGGGTAGACACTTTTAACATGCCACCAAAATGCAAAGCTGCCACCTAAGAGAGCTATACCAAGAGATAAAAGTAGCATTTTAATGTAGTGCATAACCCTACCTTAATTTATGTGTTCACCCTGCCACTCTTGATATAATTTATCAGCCAAAGCTCTTAACATGCGGCCAATTTTAGCGTATTCAAATTCATTCAGATTAGCCAAAGAAACGCGACCTGAAGGTGTTTGTGTACCAAAACCATGACCTGGTAACAAGACTATGCCAGTTTCATCTGCAATTTTAAAAAGCAGCTCATTTGGCTGAAATTTAGTAAGCAACCACTGCGCAAAGTCTTTACCATAAAGTTTCTTCGCAATGTCTTCCAAATCTAGCAAAGTGTAATAATCAACCGAGTTTTCATTTTCAGTTGCAGTTACACCCAGTGCATCAAACAGCGTTGCTTTACGTCGGCGAATCACGCTTTTTAACGCTTTCTTGTAGGCGTCATCTTCATCCATCAAACCTAGCAAAGAGAAAAGCACCATTTGTACTTGCTGAGGCGTCGATAAGCCAGCAGTATGGTTTAAAGCAACCGTTCTGCTATCAGCAACTAGCCTATTAATAAAGCTAAGATGTGGCACATCAGTAGTAATGGAAGCATATCTTTTATTGAGACGATCTTTGATTTCATCTGGCATTGCTTTTAGGGCTTTATCCAATACATTCTCTGTATGTAATGCTGTCGCCCCTAAGCGCCAGCCTGTAGCACCAAAGTATTTAGAGTAGGAATACACTAGCAGCGTATTAAATGGACAAACTGCAAACAATGAACGGAAGTTATCCGCAAAGGTGCCGTACACATCATCGGTGAGAATAATAAGATCTTGCCGGTCATGCTGCACAATATCAGCAATTTTAGCCAACCCTTGCTCACTAAGTTTTACTGAAGGTGGGTTAGAAGGATTAATACAAAAAAACACTTTAACATCTGGATCGCGCAGTTTCTCAAGCTCTTGATCTGGATATTGCCAATCCAAAGTAGGGTCAGCATTTATATAAACTTCTTGTAAACCATAGGCATCTAGCTGCGGGATCTCAATATAAGGCGTGAATACCGGCATCCCGATCGCAACTTTATCTCCTTCTTTAATAAGACAGTTCTTTTTTAAAGAATCGAAGATATAAGTCATGGCAGCAGTTCCACCTTCAACAGGAAAAACGTCAACATCCGCCGCAGCGACTTTCCCCCCCACCATTTCACGCATCAAGTATTGCTTAATAATCTGCTCACTGATTTGTAACGCTCTAGGGGGTTCCGGGTAATTGACGCCTAAAATCCCCTCAACCAGCTCATGCAAGTAATCGGATGCTGATAAGCCTAATTGATCGCGCACGTAGCTATGGGCTTTTCTCAGGAAATCGATGCCCTCTGAATGCGTATACTCACTTAGAAAACGTTCAAAGCGATCTTCGATACCAGAAATTCTCGGCATCCCCCCAATACCCGCATGCATATAAGAGAAAGTGAGTTCGGATTCTGATGTAGCAAATAGACCTAATTGAAAAAAGGCTTTCCGCGGTAACGTGGCTAAAAAATTGGGATTACCTCGACCAGCGTTTAACATCATGCGGTCACTTTTACTTTTTGCCAGCTTAATAAGTTCATCCTTTAGCTCAAACGGACTTAACTGACTGAGGTGTGTTAAATCTGACATAGGCTTCTCCAAAGTGGATTTAGGCAAAGGCAACAATAAGTGGCCCTAATAAAGTTAAGAAAACATTAGCTAACGCATAGGTTATGGCAAATGAAGTTGTCGGAATTGAGTTTCCTGATTTATCAAGCACCTCTCCGAATGCAGGATTAGCACTACGCGAGCCGGACAAAGCACCGGCAAAGACTGAAACATTGTCGTATTTCAACACATAGCGACCAAACAGTAAGGTAATAATCAAAGGTATTATAGTGACCAGTACACCAGCGAAGAAAATAGATAACCCTTGCTCTAACACAGTCGTTACCGCTTGCTGACCCGATTGCAAGCCAACAACCACAACAAAACCAGCTAAACCAAGATCTCGAAGTAATGTTGAAGCACCGGAAGGCATATTGCCAATCGTAGAATGTCGACTGCGATACCAGCCAAACAATAAGCCCGATAGAAGCGCGCCACCACCCGCTCCAAGTGTAAGTGGGATACTGCCAATTTTGACAACGGCTAAACCAAGCAACAGGCCTAGAGCTAATCCACATCCGTGATAAACAAAATCTGTTTTATCGCTTGGTAACAGTGTGGTACCTGCAAATGAACTTACTCGTTCAATATCTTCTTTTAAACCATAAAGCGTAATGATATCGCCCCGTAAAATAATCGTATCGGGAGAGTGATCGATCTCAATACCTTGTCGGCTTAAGGCTAGAACATAAACACCATGCTTAATATTTTGTTGTTTATCCAGAATTTCAGATATGGTTTTGTTGATTAGTTCAGCAGCGGTTATTTCAATATTTCTGGTTTGCACCAACATCTCCATCCCAGACTCTGCGGCCAATTCGTCACCAATTCTTGCCTCACATTGCACCACATCTGCACGACGACCAACTACTAGGACCTTATCACCGACTTGCAAAACTAATTCAGCACTATTACCAATGATCTGATCATTTCGTTTAATCCTCGCCACAGTAAATTGTCCCATGGCTTCCAGCTGCGCCAAGGTTTGACCGGCAGCACCTTTGATCAGAAAGATACGTCCGACTAAATCGGGTAAGGCAGAAGACTCGCCAACGGCATAAATTCGACGCCCTTTCAACATAGCGGCCTCGGCTGCCAAAGCATCATCTCGAATACTGCGACGCATAAACCAAGGCAAAAAATTAACGCATACCAGAATAGCGCCAAATGAACCAAATATATAAGTAACAGCGTATCCCACCGCAACATTACTTTGCAGTTGCTGTACCTCCGAACTCGATAACCCAAGTTTCTCAATGGCCGCACTCGCCGTGCCAATAATAGCGGATTGCGTCAAACCCCCAGCAGCAATGCCTGCTGCCAGTCCTTTATCAAAGACAAATACTTTTGCGATTACAATCACGGTTAATAAAGCACTTAATGCTAACACTGCAGCTAATAAAATTTCTTTGAGGGATTGTTTACCTAATGAACGGAAAAACTGTGGACCACTTTCAAAACCGACCGCATAAATAAATAAAGCAAAAAGTAACGCTTTTACACCACTGTCAACATGCACGCCAAATTGACTAATGAGCACTGCAACTAATAATGATCCCGCTACACCTCCCAGTTGAAATTTACCAAACTGAATCTTGCCTAACCAATAACCACCCGCTAACGATAAAAAAATGGCAATCTCAGGCGACTGCGTAAAAATTCCATTTAGCAAGTCCATGCGCGACTCCAGATTTATTATTATTAATTAGTTTATAGGCGACAAAAGTTGATTCATCCAGTGAAAGTAATATTAATTTTTTGCTGATATTGTAATAAAAAAGGGCAGCCAATGGCTGCCCAACTGTCAGTTACCTGACCACGTTGCAATAACTTAGAACTGGTTCATGGTGTTATGGGCACCACCGGCTTTTAATGCCGCTTCACCTGAGAAGTATTCTTTATGATCATCACCAATATCAGAACCTGACATATTCTGGTGTTTCACACAGGCAATACCTTGACGAATTTCTTTGCGCTGTACGCCTTCGACATAACCTAACATGCCTGCGGCACCGAAATACTCTTTTGCTAGATTGTCCGTAGACAAGGCTGCAGTGTGGTAAGTTGGCAGCGTGATCAGGTGATGGAAAATACCGGCTTCGCGCGCTGCATCGGCTTGGAAAGTCCGAATACGGTTATCAGCTTCCAGCGCCAGTTCAGTGGCATCATACTCCGCACTCATTAAGCCAGCACGCACATAAGCTGACACATCTTTACCTGCGGTTTGCCACGCATCGAACACTTGCTGACGGAAATTCAGGGTCCAGTTAAAGGAAGGACTATTGTTGTATACCAACTTCGCGCCTGGTACCACTTCGCGAATGCGATCTACCATCTCTTTAATCTGACCGATATGTGGCTTCTCTGTTTCGATCCACAGTAAATCAGCACCATTTTGCAGTGAGGTAATACAATCCAGTACCACACGGTCCACACCAGAGCCTGGCTTAAATTGGAACAAACCACTGGCTAAACGTTTTGGTTTTAACAACTTACCGTTAGCTTTAACAACCACATCACCGTTGGCAATATCATCAGCACTGGTGATGTAATCACCGTCTAAGAAACTGTTATATTTATCGCCTAAATCGCCTGGCTCATTGGTAACAGCAATTTGCTTGGTTAAACCTGCACCTAAGGAGTCGGTGCGCGCTACAATCACGCCATCATCCACACCCAGCTCTAAAAAGGCATAACGCACGGCGTTAATTTTTGCTAAGAAATCAGCATGCGGTACTGTTACTTTGCCATCTTGGTGCCCACATTGCTTTTCGTCTGATACTTGGTTTTCAATTTGAATCGCACAGGCACCGGCTTCAATCATTTTCTTGGCCAGTAAATAGGTAGCTTCTTCGTTACCAAAACCGGCATCGATATCCGCAATAATTGGCACTACATGCGTTTCAAAATTATCAATTTTACTTTGCACTGCAGCCGCTTTGGCACTATCACCTGCTGCCTTAGCAGCATCTAATTCATGGAATAAACCACCAAGCTCACGGGCATCCGCTTGCTTTAAAAAGGTGTACAGCTCAGCAATTAAGGCTGGTACAGCGGTTTTTTCGTGCATTGATTGATCTGGCAGTGGCCCGAACTCAGAGCGCAGCGCCGCAATCATCCAGCCAGATAAATACAGATATTTGCGTTTGGTCGTCGCAAAGTGCTTTTTAATGGCGATTAACTTTTGTTGACCAACAAACCCATGCCAACACCCTAGAGACTGCGTGTATTGGCTGCTATCGGCATCATAAGCCGCCATATCTTCACGCATAATTTTGGCGGTGTACTTAGCAATATCTAAACCGGTATGAAAACGGTTTTGTAAACGCATACGGGCTGCATACTCTGGGCTAATCGCATTCCAACCCTGGTTGTTGTTGCATACCGCTGCTAACTGATTAATCTGATCTTGATAAGCCGACATAATAATTTCCTCTTTGCTGGTAACAGTAACCGTGTTGGTATGCTTTCACTATAGTCAACAATTCAAAGATTCATAAAGCTGATTTTAATGATGCTCATCATTTTTCCAGTGAATATTGCTAAAGCCTCTTGGGGTGGCTTACTACTGATGCTATGATTCAGCTAACTAATAAAAAACAATTCAGGCATTAAAGCGATGAATATTAATAAGATGGATCTCAATCTACTGGTATACCTTGATGTGCTGCTGCGGGAAAAGAATGTGACTCGTGCTGCCAATCAGCTTAATATCACGCAGCCTGCCATGAGTAATGGCTTAAAACGGCTACGCGACCTATTGAATGACCCTATTTTAGTCCGTACTTCTGATGGCATGGTCCCCACCGAACGTGCTCGGGAATTAGCGCCCGTGGTACGAGGGGTTTTGCTAACCTTAGAAGAAACCTTACAACCTAACAAAGATTTTGAACCCTCGCAAAGCCATCGGGTATTTCGGATTATGGCCAGTGATTATGCGGCCTCTACACTGATCCCAGCCCTGTTGAAAAAGCTAAGAGTACAGGCGCCTTTCACCAGTTTAGATATCATGACGCCTTCCGATGTGACCTTTCATGATGTTGAAAATGGCAAGGTCGATATGGCAATTAACCGCTTTGATCAGTTACCGCAGTCTTTTCATCAAAAAACCGTTTGGCGCGATAGCTTTTCTTGTCTGATTAATCGGCAAAACCCAGTACTGCAACACTTTAATTTGGATAGCTATCTGAAAGCCCAACATATTTGGGTGAGTAAAACCGGCTTTGGCGTCGGTGTCGGTATGGATCCAAAGGATGTGCAAAAACTCGGCTGGGTCGATGAAGCCTTGGCCAAGTTAGGCAAACAACGCAATATTACCGTGTTCACCCGCAACTATCATGTCGCAATGCATCTCGCGGTAGGGATTGATCTGATTGCCACTCTGCCAAGCCGTGCAGCGCGGCTTTATGAAAAAGACCCAACTATGGCCATTATGGATCCGCCTTTTGCCATCCCCTCAATTGAATTAAAAATGATTTGGAGCCCGCTGCTGCATCAGGATGCTAGCCATATTTGGTTCAGACGCTTGATTGTGGAAACCGCAGACGAGCTGAATTAACAGCAAAGCTCTCGACTGTCGTCGCTGGCAGCTATCAATATGACGCACATAAAAAAGGCGCTGGTTAGGCGCCTTGCACATCAGGTTTACTTACCTCAGTTCGATGAGGGTATCAGGTCAATCAAGCAGCGCATAAGCGGGTAGCGTTAAGAAATCTACCAGCTGATCGGCTGTGGTGATGTCGAGCAATAACGCTTGAGCACGGTCAAAATTTTGGCTTTGCCAAACTTCGCTGCCCACTTCTGCCAACACCACCTTTGCTTCTTCCTCTAAAAAAGAAGCAAATAGGGCTTTGGTAATCAGTTTACCATTACTTAAACTCTTACCATGTTTAATCCATTGCCAAATCGAAGTACGAGAAATCTCTGCGGTTGCCGCATCTTCCATTAAGCCATAAATCGGCACACAACCTTTACCACTGATCCAAGCGGCCAGATATTGCAATGCCACGCGGATATTGGTGCGCATGCCAGCTTCGGTGCGCTCACCATCACAAGGTGCCAGCAGTTCAGCCGCCGTAATAGGGGCATCTTCGGCTCTGGAGATATGTAATTGATTAGGCTTATCCGTTAAATACTTAGCAAAAACGCCATTGGCGGTGGCAGCTAAGCCAGGGTGCGCCACCCAGGTACCATCGTGGCCATTGCGGGCTTCCAGCTCCTTGTCAGCAGTCACGCGCTCTAAAATGGCGGCATTGGCTGCCGGATCTTTGGCGGGAATAAAAGCCGCCATGCCACCCATCGCTAAAGCACCGCGTTTATGACAGGTTTTCACCAGTAAACGTGAGTAAGCATTTAAAAACGGCTTATGCATGGTCACCACTTGCCGATCGGGTAAAATACGATCAGGATGGTTATTTAATGTTTTGATATAACTGAAAATATAATCCCAGCGCCCGCAGTTTAAAGCAGCGATATGATCTTTCATCATATACAGGATCTCATCCATCTCAAACGCTGCTGGTAGGGTTTCAATTAATACGGTGGCGCGAATTGTGCCAATAGGTACGGCAAACTTTTGCTCAGTATGTCGGAAAATATCATCCCACCATTTGGCTTCTAAATGGCTTTGTAGTTTAGGCACATAGTAATAAACGCCTGTGCCTTGCTGCATACGTGTTTGATAGTTGTGGTAAAAATATAAAGCAAAATCAACCAAACCACCCGGCACCTGCTCGCCATCCAGCTCAATATGCTTTTCCCATAAATGTAAACCACGCACCCGCGCAATTAATAACGCTGGATTGTCTTTTAACGCATAATGCTTACCGCTTTGCGGATCGGTATAGCTAATGGTGCCTAAATTAGCATCGCGTAAATTGATTTGACCTTCAATCACACCGTCCCAACTCGGCGTTTGTGAATCTTCAAAATCCGCCATAAAGACTTTTACGTCGGCATTTAAGGCATTGATAATCATTTTACGATCAACTGGGCCAGTGATTTCTACCCGACGATCTTGTAAATCTTTCGGCAACGCAGCAACTTGCCACTCACCTTGGCGGATTGCTGCGGTTTCAGGTAAAAAATCAGGTAAAGCGCCAGCATCAAATTGTGCCTGACGGCTTTGCCGTGCTTGTAATAGCATTTTAAGTTGGGGACGATAAGCCCTGACTAACTCGGCAATAAAATCAGCCGCTTCTGCCGTAAGGATCTGCTGATAGGCTGGTGGCATAGCGCCTTTAACGGTTAAGGCTCCACAAGTTGTCGCTGCTGTCATGATCGTATCCTTGTACTATTTCAGATGGCCTAACTATAAGCCTAAATATAGTATAAAAACCATTAATGGAGTTAATGACTAGCATCACCACGAAAAATAGCCAGCCTCGGACAAATCAACAATATCTGGCACGGATTATGCTTTAACTCAGTCATCGTATCATTTGTCAATTTTTCGTCGGAGGTGAGCATGGAGTTTATCATGCTGTTATTGGTGCTGCTGGTGGTGGTCATCGCCCTGGTTGCCAGTCGTTTCATTGACAACAGCAACCCGTTTCAAGTGCAACGGAAAGCGTCGTTATTGAGTCCTGTGGAACGCTCTTTTCTTGGTTTATTGGAAAAGGCGGTGCAAAAGGAATACCGGATTGTTAATCGAGTAAAATTAGCCGATGTTTTAGACATCAGAGACAATGTTTCCGAAAAGTACCGCCGCAGTACTTTGCTGAAGCTGAATGCAAAATACCTAGATTATGTGTTATGTGAGCCAGATTCAATGAAAGTGATTGCGGTTTTGGATTTAGTAAACACCAAAAGTAAAGAAGGCCATAAAGCCTTACCTGACTGGTTTGTTAGTGGCGCTTTAGAAGCGGCAGGCGTACCCTATTTACGTATTGGCATTAAAGCAGGATACACCGTATCAGAGCTACAAGCAGCACTGGCCATGAAACTAGGTAAACCAGCCCCTAAAGTTGAACCCATGTACAAAGGACTAGTGAAAAAAGGCCCAACTCGCCCCATTCGTTCGTTCAAACCAGTACCAGCAGCGAACACGCCAATCGCTGGCAAACTGATGGCGCCTGCTTTGTCCCACTCTCAAATTAAAGCGCAAACTACTGCGCTGATCCAAGCTTCTTAACGCATAGGAGAAATGAGTCACTCCGCGCTAAGATCGAATGCCGCCCGCTGCAACGGGCGGCATTCACCCTTTCTAAAAAAATGCTAAAGCTTTTAATCCGCCTGCCGATATACTGTTGACGTATTGCTGATAGGAGGAAAACCATGAGTCAATCCGTTGGCGCGTTAGCGTCTGCTCAATCTTTTGAAGTATTGGGTGCCGTAATGGCCAAAAAGCAACAAGATCAACAGGCAGCGATGACCAATATGTTGGTTCAATCTGCCATGCAAAGTGTTGAACAAACCGCTGCAGCGCAGCCCGTTGGTAATATTGGTCAAAACATTAATGTAACAGTATAAACTGTGCTTTTGTTTGTGAAGGCCAGCGTTAGCTGGCCTTTTTTAGCTCCGATTCTAGCAACCAGATTATCCATTAGCCATATCGGGTTTAATCGTTCAGAGCTTTAAGTTTTAATGCTGGAGCTGTAAAACTTATCCCATCCCAGCCCGTGAATAAGAAATTGCGGATATTCTGGTGATCAGTACCACTTGGGCTTTCAATAACATGCCGATAATGCTCGCCAAACAGCTGTAATGTTTGCGGTGCCGATAATTGATGTAATAGCCCAAAAGCAAAGATTTTACAGGAGCCGTTATTTTCTCCAGCAGCATTATGTTGCTCACCATTTTGAAAAGCGACAGGTGTAAAATCGTAATACTGATCGATAAGCGCAATACTTTGGGCAAAACTAATAGATTCTGGCTCAGTACTTAACTGAATAAAAAAATCATCTAACATCATGTTGCTCCCGACACGGCAAAAGCAGATTTGCTGCATAATTCAAGGCAACCATATTAAAAGCTGGTTAGCACAACTGCAATGCTTTCCACGCCTCGTTTCGAAAATCTCCCAGTTCAAGATTCAGGAATTCCCAGATTAAAACTGTCTTTGTCAAATAATATGGAACTTAGCTGGCTGCAAACACCAACAGTAAAATGTAGGCTAAGCATATCGGCATGCTCTCATTCGATAAATTCGAAGTATATAACGCTAATTTTGCACTTTTTATTCGACTTAGTATCAGATTAAATAACCTGATATCGTATAGGAGGCAAATTATGCGCACATTAAAACAACTGATTCCAGCGTTAACAGTATCTGATGGTGCGGGTGTCAAAATTAAACGCAGTATTGGACAAAAAGCTAAGCTGCATATCGATCCCTTTTTAATGTTAGATTGCTTTGGTTCAGCCCAAGCAGATGACTATATTGCGGGTTTCCCCGCGCACCCGCATCGGGGGTTTGAAACCGTGACCTATATGTTGGATGGCCATATGTTGCATGAAGATCATCTTGGTAATAAAGGGCATTTAAAAAGTGGCGGTGTGCAATGGATGACCGCAGGGCGAGGTATTATTCACTCCGAAATGCCGCAACAAGAATCTGGGCTAATGCGTGGTTTTCAACTCTGGTTAAACTTACCGGCTGCGGAAAAAATGAAAGAGGCGGCTTATGTAGATATCACTCCTGAGCAGATCCCTGTCGCGAGACCAACCCCTGCAATTTGGGTAAAAGTGATAGCCGGTACTTTTCATTATCAACAGCAAAGTTGGGCTGGTCCAATCCAAGGCTTAAGTACCGAGCCACTGTATTTGGATATTGGTTTAGCGGCGGGTTCACGTTTGCAAATCGCTATCCCAGAAGGCCACGCTGCGGTGCTCTATCCTTATGAAGGTGCTGTACGACTTGAAGCAGAACCACAGTCTGATATTCCCGAGCACCACGCGGCTGAACTTAGCCACACTGGCGAGTTAGTGATTTCTGCGCAGCAAAATCTGCGAGTCTTATTATTAGCAGCCAAACCTATCAATGAACCTGTAGTACAATATGGCCCCTTTGTTATGAATACTGTCGAGGAAATCCAACAGGCCATTCAAGACTATCAACAAGACAAACTCACCGCGGGCAAGAGCTTAGCCAGTATTAAAGTGCATACGCTAGTTGGAGAATAACTTAACGACACTTACTACGCAGGCCTCTACACTCGCATCTTGTTGAGGTTTAGGTATATAATCAAATACCTATTTTAGCCATTTGTTATCCCTGAGGCCTGCTCATGCAACTTATTGGTATTATCGGCGCCATGGAGCCGGAAATCGCGCTGTTAAAACAACAACTCATTTTAAATCGTACTGAGCAGCTGGGTGGATACACTTTTTTCGTTGGTGAGCTCGCCGGTAGTGCTGTGGTGTTAGTGCAATCCGGTATAGGTAAAGTTGCTGCTGCGGTTGCAACCACCTTGATGATTAGTCAATTTAAACCCGATTGTATAATTAACACAGGCTCTGCCGGTGGTTTTGATCCTGAATTACGTGTCGGTGATGTGGTGATCAGTACTGAAGTGCGTCATCATGATGTCGATGTTACTGCTTTTGGATATGAGTTAGGTCAGGTTCCGAAAATGCCACCTGCTTTTATTGCTCATCCAGCCCTGATTGCTGCAGCAGAACAAAGTATTGCCGCACTTGGTTTTTGTAAAACCAAAAAGGGCTTAATCGCTACAGGCGACAGCTTTATGTGCGATCCTGATCGTATCGCCTTAACCAGAGCACAGTTCCCTTCGATGTTAGCCGTTGAAATGGAAGGTGCCGCGATTGCTCAAAGCTGTCATATGCTGGATACTCCTTTTGTCGTCATTCGAAGCCTTAGTGATATTGCTGGCAAAGAGTCACCGGAGTCTTTCGAGGCTTATTTAGACATTGCATCGAAAAATAGCTCAGCGATGGTGGTCGAAATCTTGACGAATATTGCCGGACTCAATCTATAAGTAGCGCCAGTATGGCAGATCATTTTACCCTAACATTGCTGTTGCTTTTAGCCGCGTTGCTACTGGGTAAATGGTTGCCAATCCCGTTGGCTTACCACCCCTTAAGCTTTTTTGCTGCGTTTTGTGATGCCCTTGCCAACAAAGTGCATCCCGATCCGCAGCGACCTGCAACACAACAGCGAGTCGCCGGCTTACTGGCGGTTATCTTAGTCTTAGGCATCCCGCTTATCTTGTTAGCTTGCCTTTATTTGTTCGCGAGCTGGGCGTTGATACTTGATGCGATTGTTTTACTATTTTGTGCAAACTGGCAGCCTTATCTGCAGCAACTAGAAAAAATAAGACAAAGCTTAAACAAGGAGTTAATGGGTTTAGCCAGAGTGCAAGCTCGCTTGCTTTTACTGCGCGATACCGAAAATCTCAGCCGAATGGGCTTAGTAAAAGCCTTGCTCGAAAGTGTCTGTTTAAGATTTAGCCAACAGGTCATTGCCACTATTTTTTGGTATCTGTTAACGGGCGCTATCGGTTTACTCTGTTATCGACTTTGCCAAATTGCCAGCCAACGTTGGTCAGTAAAACTGCCTAAAAATCGCCATTTCGGTGCTGCAGCATGCTATTTACACCAAGTCTTTTGTTTTATCCCCTACTGTCTTAGCTTAGGACTACTCTATTTGCAGAGCCAACGTAAAAGCAGCAGCATAGTTTCAACAACAGCTGACACCCCTATGCCAAGGAGTAAGCTATGGTTGCTGCGCCAGTTGAGTAAAACACTGCAGGTTAATTTGCTGGGGCCAGTGTTTTATCAGCGCCAAAAAGTCAAACGGCTAAGATTACAACAACAACGTGAGCCCGATCTTGCAGATTTAACGCGTTTATTACGCTTACAACAACATCAATTTGCCCTGCTACTATTATTGCTAGCAGGCCTGCTAGCTTTAGGAATGCTCTAATACTAACCAAACTCACAATGAGACGCTTTAGCAAGACTAGACAACAGTAGCCAAATCGTTATATGTTGCAAGAAGTTACAGTTCATCTATTATCAAATAACTTAATGACTTACGAGGCTCACCCTGCTGTGAAAAGGCTTAAAATAATGCTGTTAATGTTATGTGCATTTTTTAATGCGCATGCTGGCACTATTTTATTGCCTCTGACGCCTGCACAAGGGTTATCGCAAGGTGAAGTTCGAGATTTGCATCTGGATCAACGCGGTTTTTTATGGATAGCTACCAGTGGCGGCATTAACCGTTACGATGGTAATAAAGTAACGGAATTACATGCCGAAGATCATCGTTTATCTGAAATTCCATTTAATGATATTTTAGAAGACAGTCAAGGGCGACTCTGGCTCAGTGCGGAACATACCGGCCTGTATTTATATAACCAGAGTAGCGGTGAGTTTGAAACCTTTATCACAGCCCCCAAAGAGCTCGGGCATCCGGTTGCAACAACCATTCTTAAAGTCATTGAATATGACAGCAATCATTTGCTCTTTGTGGTTAATCAAGCCATTTACAAATTACATTTACCCAGTCGCCAATATACCAAAATCTTTGACTTAGCGTCCTTTGGTCATAGCAGAGGCTGGATCAGAAGTTTATTGCTAGAAGATAATCAGCTATTTATTGCCGCCTATAACGGACTGATTCATTTAAACCTAGCTAATGGTAAGGCACAGTACTTAGCTCACCTGCCCAAAGAAATCAGCAACCCGACCACGGCGCAGGGCCATGTTAAAAACTTATATAGGCATGATGCGTATTTATATGTTGGGACTGTCTCAGGCTTATATCAATTACCGTATGCTGGCATTCAAGCCTATCTACAAAATCGTACTGTTTATCAAGTTAATGTTGCCTTGGCAGACCGGAACATCTGGCAAATGCATCAAAATAAGGAAAAATTGCTAGTTGCCACTGACCAAGGTTTATATCATGTCAAAGATAACCTTGATAATGAAAGCGTTATTGATTTTGCAGATAGTAATCAAACCTTAATAGACAATAGCATTGTGGATTTTACCATCGATGTTAGTGGTGGAATCTGGCTGGCCAACCGCAGCGAAGGCGCGTTTTACTGGCATCCGCAAAGTGGTGCATTTCAGCAATTAACCGATTCACAAAATCAAAAATTAAGTATTCATAAATTCGGCCAGCTATGGCAAAACGAGCAGGACCTCTGGTTAAGTACAAGCAACGGCTTACAACGCTTTAACCTAATGGATAAAACTGCCGTAAAGTTTCTGACAGCAACAGAGAGTAGCAATGCAGAGCGAGTTGGTCAGATTTTTAACTTTGTAAACCAAAACTCGGATATGCTTTGGCTCTCAACAACTAGAGGGATTAAAGCCTTTGATTTAAAAGACCTAAAAATCATTCATCCCTATTTTGTTGTTGCAGAACAGAGCAAGCTTTTTATTACAGGTGCTGTAGTTCAAATATACGACAACGTAACTGAGCGCCTAATTTTTACCCAAGCTGACAAACTTTATGCTTATTCGAGTATCACGGGTACTGTCGATGAACTCCGCGTTTTAAACCAACAGCTGCCAATGGCACAGTTTGGTAAAATCGTTGGTAAACTCTCTGATCAATCTTGGATAATTACTACAGCCGATCAACTATGGCGTTATATTCCGGCAACTGAAACCTTATCCTTGATATATCAGTCGCCTGACTTTAAACCACAACTGAATCGCTTTGCTACCAGCATGCAGCTAGATGATGCAGGTACATTATGGGTTGGCATGCGCGGATTGGGCTTGCTGGGTTTTGAGACAAGCCAGTGGTTGTTGATGCACCGTTTCTCGGTAGAGAATAAATTACGTAATAACGAAGTTTTTTCGTTATTGAAAGATCATAAAGGGGATATCTGGTTTTCCTCGCGTAACGGCCTTGCGCGCTTAGAACCTGACAACCTTCAAATTGAATATTTTAACCAAGCTGATGGTTTACCTTTTGCGGCCTTTAACGATGGCTCTGCCGCTAAGTTAAGCAATGGTAATTTACTTTTTGGTGGTATGCGCGGTGTCGTCAGCGTCATACCGGAGCGTTTACAGCGAATTCCAGATAATCTGAAAATTGCTATAACCGATTTTGCCGTTATGAAGGGCGATGAAATCAACTTACATGGCTATTTAAATGAGCGTGAGTTTACGTTATCTCATACCGATGCTGGTTTGAGAATAAACTTTAGCGCGATGAGTTTTCATAATAATCATAAAATCACCTATCGCTACTGGCTTAGCGGCCAACAAAACAGCCACTTCCCAGCTCAATATGATAATCAGGTGCTATTCCCTGAATTACCTGCAGGCTCTTACCAGTTTAATGTTGTAGCAATTTCACCGCTCACCGGAGAACAAAGTGCCCCTGCTCGAATTTACTTAACAATAAGCCCGCCTTTTTGGCAGTCGCATTTGGCTTATACAATCTATCTATTGCTCGCGGGCTTAGGTCTAGTGCTGTATTGGTACAAACGTCGCCAGCAACAGGCCTTGTTGCAAAAAGCCAATCAACAAGTCAGGGCCAGCGAGCAACGCCTTATTCAGGCCTTAAAATCGGTCAGTAGTGGTGTTTTGGAGTGGCAAGCGAAAAGTAATACGTTTTCATCCAGTCGTTTGCCTTGGATGCTTGGCACCAGTGAAGCAATGCATACCATTACCATGCAACAACATTGCTCTTTGATTCATGTAGAAGATTTGCCTGAGTACCAAAAACAATGGCAGCGGCTGTTACAGCAACCGGACTTGCTGCTCGATGTGACGTATAGAATGCGTCACCAAGACGGCCGTTGGCTATGGTTTCAAGACCAATATCGAGTAACGGAAATCGATGATAATAATGCACCAATAAAAATTCTTGGTACCTATAGCAATATTACCGAAACGAAAGCGAATGAAGAAAAAGCACGCTTATTTGGTGAGGCTTTCCAACAAACGCGTGATTGGGTTGTTATCTTAGATAACCGTCAGCGCGTTATTGCCGCTAACCAATCGTTTTCGCAAGCCTTTGGCGATGTTGGCCCTTATATTGGTATGCCCAGAAGCCATCATCTTGGAATCAGTTTGGTGCGTCGGCGCTTTTATACCAAGCTGTTAAAAGATATGACGCAAGGTGAGCATTGGCAAGGTGAAGAACAAGTGATCACGCCAGACGGTTTAGAGCGCCCCACACTCATCAATATTAGCGCGGTTGGTCAAGATGAGGTCAATTTTTATGTGTTGGTGTTCACGGATATTACCGCGCAGAAAGTCGCAGAAGATGAACTAAGGTACATGGCAAATTACGATGCGCTCACGGGGCTTCCCAATAGAGCCTTGTTGATGGATAGAATTCAGCATGGTATTGAGCAAGCGAGACGCCAACATCGCTCACTGGCTTTATGTTTTATTGATTTAGATAAATTTAAACAAATTAATGACTCGCTTGGGCACGATATTGGCGACTTAATGCTAAAGGAAGTCGCTCGTCGATTAAAGCTAACCTTAAGAGACAGTGATACCGTTGCCCGTTTAGGTGGCGATGAGTTTGTGGTGATTCTCGAGGGCTATAAAACCAACGACAATATTAGCCATGTCGCTCGAAAAATGCTGGCGGTGATCAGTGAACCTATGCAGCTGGGTTCAGAAAGCGTTGGTGTCTCGCCCAGCATAGGTATCGCCATGTTTCCTGATGATGCGCAGAATGGTAATGAACTGATGAAACATGCCGACGTTGCGATGTATCATGCCAAAGAAGCCGGTCGGAATAACTTTCAATTCTTTATTAAAGAAATGAATGAAAAAGCCCATATGCAGTTAGCCAGAGAAACCAAGCTTCGTAAAGCACTACAAAAACAAGAGTTTATAAACTATTACCAACCCATTATTGATAGCGCCCAACAAGGGCTGGTGGGTGCCGAAGTCTTACTGCGTTGGCAAAGCCCAGAGGGGATGATCTCTCCCGCAGAGTTTATTCCCTTGGCGGAAGAGTTGCGCTTAATTGTTAAGATGACGCAGCAGCTGTTGGATCGTGCACTCGCTGATATGGCAACTTGGCGAGCCGCTGGCTATGAGTTATTTTTATCGGTAAATTTATCAACCCAACATTTAGAACAACCTAAATTGGCCGAAACGGTGCTAGCACTATTAAATAAACACCAGCTCCCTGCGACCTGTTTGCGTTTTGAAATTACCGAAAGCGCTTTAATGCGCGATCAAAAAAGTGCCATTCTTACCATGCAAGCGTTAAGTGATTCTGGCATTAAACTGGCGTTGGATGATTTTGGTACTGGTTATTCCTCATTAAAATATTTAAAAGAACTGCCATTGGATGCCATTAAAATTGACCGCAGTTTTGTGCAAGATATCGGTATTGATCACAATGATGAGACCATTATCGATGCCATGCTTAGTATGGCTAACAGTCTTGGACTGTACTGTGTGGCAGAAGGGGTAGAAACCGAGCAACAGTTAGCTTTTTTTAATATGCGCGACTGTTATCTTATCCAAGGCTTTTTGTTTAGCAAACCGTTGCCAGCTAAGGCATTCTTGGACTTACTGAACTCAGACAGTTTTGTAACCAGCCAAGTCTATTATTCTGAAGCCGACATCCCGAGCCCGAATTATTAGCGTAGAAAGTGTTGTTCAAGCAAGCTTTCTTGAGTTAAGCCAACGTATAATAGCCATCTGTTTTATTTAGGAATCTGCAGCATGGCCCCTCACCTCTTAAAAGGTGCCTTATTATTACTTTTAGCCGAAGCATGCTTTGCCGGCATAGGGGCTATTGTTAAGTTTACCAGCGCTACCGCCAGCGAAGCACAAGTCGTATTTTTCCGAAACCTTTTTGCGTTAGTGCTGATGCTGCCCTTTTTATACCAGCATGGGTTTAAGTTATTGAAAACAAATCGCTGGTACTTGCATGTCAGCCGAGCGCTGACCGGCATTATTTCGATGTACTGTTTTTTTTATGTGTTAGCACGTATGCCATTGGCTCAAGGCATGTTGGTATTACTGTTATCCCCATTTATTGTACCGATCATTGCCCATTTCTGGTTAAAAGAGCGCCCCTCCGGTTTAACCTTATTTGGCATTGCTTTAGGGTTTGCAGGCGTGGTGTTAGCCTTACCTTCGCCTGATCCTACCTTAAATGTCATTTTACTGGTGGCACTTTGCTCGGCGATCTTAGTGGCGGTAACCAAAACCACGATCCGCTATATGTCCGATACGGAGCCCGCGGTGCGTATTGTGTTTTATTTTTCTTTGCTCACCGCAATTTTGTCTGCCATCCCAGTACCTTGGTATTGGCAACCGTTGAACCATCAGGTTTGGCTGGCTTTTTTAGTCATGGGCTTACTGGCCGCCATTGGACAATTAGCGATGACCCGTGCTTATGCGATAGCACCGGCCAGCGACATTGGTATCTGGACTTATAGCAGCGTAATCTTTGCCGGTGCCTTTGGCTATTTATTCTGGCAAGAACCCGTTACTATGAGCTGGGCGGCGGGTGTGCTGGTGATTTTTTATGCGGGTTATATCACTACTCGGCAACGCTTGCTGTAATGCAGTGAAAGACTTTTCATGCTGTCTCTGGCACTGCGGCAACTTACAGGCTAAAATACGCTCCCTTTTTTAGACGCGACAACACAGGTAACCACTGACAATGGGCAAAAAGCTGCATATAAAAACCTGGGGCTGCCAGATGAACGAATATGATTCATCAAAAATGGCCGACCTATTGGATGCAACGCATGGCTATACGTTAACCGAAGAAGCCGAAGAAGCGGATGTGATCCTGCTTAACACCTGTTCTATCCGGGAAAAAGCCCAGGAGAAGGTGTTTCATCAATTAGGCCGTTGGCGTCCTTTAAAAGAAAAAAATCCAGATTTAATTATTGGGGTGGGTGGCTGTGTTGCTTCTCAAGAAGGTAAAGCCATTCGTGATCGCGCCCCCTTTGTAGATATTGTATTTGGCCCACAAACATTGCACCGTTTACCCGAGATGATTAACTCGGTTCGTGGCACGCACTCGCCAGTCGTCGACGTATCTTTCCCAGAGATTGAGAAGTTTGACCGTCTGCCGGAACCCAAAGCAGAAGGTCCCTCAGCCTTTGTTTCCATTATGGAAGGCTGTTCTAAATACTGTACTTTCTGCGTAGTCCCTTACACCCGCGGTGAAGAAGTTAGCCGACCACTGGACGATGTGTTATTTGAAATTGCGCAATTGGCTCAGCAAGGCGTGCGCGAAGTAAACCTGCTTGGCCAAAACGTCAATGCTTATCGCGGTACGACACATGATGGCAGTATTTGCCATTTCTCGGAGTTATTGCGTTTGGTTGCCAGTATCGATGGTATAGATCGCATTCGTTACACGACTTCGCATCCGGTAGAGTTTACCGACGATATTATTGAAGTATATCGTGATATCCCGGAACTGGTGGATCACCTACACCTGCCTGTGCAATCTGGCTCAGATCGTATTCTTAATTTAATGAAACGCGGTCATACTGCATTGGAATATAAGGCGCAAATCCGTAAGCTGAAAAAAATTCGTCCTAACCTGAGCATGTCTTCAGACTTTATTATTGGTTTCCCTGGCGAAACTGATGAGGATTTCCAGGCAACGATGGATTTAATTCAGGCAATTGATTTTGATATGAGCTTTAGCTTTATTTACAGTGCTCGCCCAGGTACGCCAGCGGCCGATTTACCCGACGATGTTACTGAAGATGCGAAAAAACAGCGCTTATACATTCTGCAAGATCGCATCAACCAGCAGGCGCTTAAAATTGCTCGAGGTATGCTCGGCACTGAGCAACGTATTTTGGTTGAAGGTCCGTCCAAGAAAAACATTATGGAACTGACCGGCCGCACCGAAAACAACCGTGTGGTGAACTTTGAAGGTTCACCAGAGATGATTGGCCAATTTGTTGATGTGAAAATTACCGATGTTTTCAGTAATTCACTGCGTGGTGAGCTGATCCGTACCGAGCATGATATGGGCTTGCGCCGTGATACCGCACCGCAGCAAATCCTCGCTCGGCAGCCCAAAGCCAATGAGTTGGGTGTCACCACCTATGTGCCTTAATTAGAGATCTGCCTGTACCTGCTGACGTAGGTACAGGCTGCAATAGAGAGGTAACTATTGAATAGCGACAGCCAAAGTTCAAGCAACACCTTTTCGCATGAATTGCAGCTTGAACCTGCCGATCACCGCAGGTTAACGCTGCTTTGCGGACCTTACGATGATAATCTAAAGCATATTGAACGCCGCTTACTGGTTGAAATCAGCCACCGCGCCAATATCTTGCGAATTGAAGGGCCTGAGCCTAATGTCAATGCCGCGAGTCTGATTGTTACCGAGCTTTATAAAGTCACTGCAAATGCTCAGCAACAACCGATGGTCATTACGCCTGAACAAGTGCATTTACTGATCAGCGAACATTTCGATATTCAGTACGAGCAACAGCCTGCCCAGCATAAAGAGTTTAGCCTTAAAACCAAGAAAGGCTTAATTAAACCGCGCAACCCAAACCAAGCCGTTTATGTTGGCAACGTCCTTAATCATGATGTGAGCTTTGGCATTGGCCCAGCAGGGACTGGGAAAACTTATCTTGCTGTAGCGTGCGCCGTAGATGCTCTTGAGAGTGGTCAAGTAAAACGTATTATTTTAACCCGTCCAGCAGTTGAAGCCGGCGAAAAACTTGGTTTTTTACCGGGCGATTTAGCCCAAAAAGTCGATCCTTACCTACGTCCACTCTATGATGCGCTGTTTGAAATGCTCGGCTTTGAAAAGGTCGAAAAATACTTAGAACGCGGCATTATTGAAATAGCGCCTTTAGCCTATATGCGTGGCCGCACTCTAAACGATGCCTTTATTATTTTGGACGAGAGTCAAAATACCACCACCGAACAAATGAAGATGTTCTTAACCCGTATTGGGTTTAGCGCCAAAGCGGTGATTACTGGTGACGTGACTCAGGTAGACTTACCGCGCGGGCAATATTCAGGGTTAAAACATGCAATTGAAGTGCTCTCGGATGTACCTGAGATTAGTTTTAACTTTTTCAATGCCAAAGATGTGGTGCGTCATCCCATCGTGCAACGTATTGTGATGGCTTATGAGGCTTTTGAAGCAGCTCATCCTAAACCTGAGCATGAAAAGCGCGAGTGGCAACGAAAATGAGTATTATCTTAGACTTGCAACAGGCGAGTAGCGCAGCGAATTTACCTGATCCGGCACAATTTCAGCAATGGTTAGACGCGGCAGTGTTACCGTTTCAAACCGATGCAGAAGTCACCATTCGGATTGTGGATAATGCAGAAAGCCAGCAGCTTAATTTGCAGTATCGCGGTAAAGACAAGCCCACGAACGTGCTAAGCTTTCCTTTTCAGTGTCCGCCAGGGATTGAATTACCGTTGTTAGGTGATTTAGTGATCTGTGCCGAGGTGGTTGCTTCTGAAGCCTGTGAACAAGGAAAAGCCTTATCAGCGCATTGGGCGCACATGGTTGTACATGGATGCTTGCATTTATTGGGATTTGACCATATAAATGATGCTGATGCTGAGGAAATGGAAGCAGAAGAGATCCAAATTTTGCAACAACTCGGTATCGCTAACCCCTATTTGTTGGATGACGAATAGATTTCTTTTACTTTTTGGAGTTAAAGTTCACGAATGAGTGACGACAATCCCCACTCTAGTCGCGGTTCTGCGGGTCGCAGCTGGTTAGAACGTATCGCCAGTATATTCAGCGCGGAACCTCAAGACATTTCTGATTTAGAAGATATCATCAGCGAAGCGTCAGTACGCCAGCTTATTGATGTTGATACCAAAGATATGCTGCAAGGCGTTTTGGATGTCTCCAAAATGCGCGCCAGAGATATTATGGTGCCGCGCTCGCAAATAGCGACACTCGACATTGAGCAGCCCTTATCAGACATTTTGCCTATTCTGCTGGAAAACAATCATAGTCGTTATCCTGTAGTTAATGAAGACAAAGACCATGTTGAAGGCATTTTGATTGTCAAAGACTTGCTGCAGTATGCTCTAGATCCCATTCATACCGAATGGCAATGGCATGATTTAGTCAGACCGGCGGTCATTATCCCCGAAAGCAAAAGAGTCGATGCCCTGCTGCGTGAGTTTCGGCAAAAACGCTACCACATGGCGATAGTGGTCGATGAATACGGCGGTGTTTCTGGCCTAGTCACCATTGAAGATATCCTCGAGCAAATTGTCGGCGAAATTGAAGATGAACATGACGAGTCTGAAGAAGACGACATCAAAAAAATGGCGTCACGGGTTTTTCAAGTTAGCGCCTTAACGCCTCTCGATGAATTTAATGAAACCTTTGGTACCCAGTTCGATGAAGAAGATGCGGATACCATCGGCGGTATAGTACTGCATGCCTTTGGCCATATGCCTAGCCGTGGTGAAAGTATTACGCTAGGTGATTTGACCTTTAAAGTCAGTAAAGCTAACAGCCGACGCCTGATGCAATTACAGGTGATTCGCGCCCGTGAAGTAGAACCAGAAGGAAGTTAACTATACCGTCTCTGTTAACTCGGCCGCAGCGTGAACAGGCCAATACCCTACAACTTCCCCCCAAAGTGGCAACAATGCTGTTGCCACTGCTTTTGCTATTGGCCGGTGCAGCCAATACGCTGGCTTACGCTCCCTATACGTTATGGTGGTTACCCTTAGTCACGCTTACCGTTTTGAGTTATTGCGTGCAGCTAAGCCACAACACCAAACAAGCCGCCTTGTATGGCTTCAGCTACGGGCTGGGCTGGTTTGGTGTGGGTATCAGCTGGGTGCACGTTAGTATCGATCAATTTGGCGGTTTACCCTTGGCTGGCAGCTTAGGTCTAATGGCTTTATTGGTCGCGTATTTGGCACTTTTCCCTGCTTTTGCAACTTGGCTTAGCGTTAAACTAGGCGCCACTTTACCCTTACCACTGCTGTTAACGGCAAGCTGGGCGCTTGCCGAATGGCTACGCAGCGTGATGTTAACCGGCTTCCCCTGGCTGTCGCTGGGGTATAGCCAGGTCGACTCTCCCTTACGGCACTTCGCCCCCTTAGTCGGTGAGATTGGTATTAGTTTACTTTTGGTGTTTGCTGCGGCTGCTTTTAGTCATTTTATATGGCATAAACAGCCTTGGCTAAGCCGTTTACTGCCGCTGCTAGTCGCGATGGTTTTACTGCTAAGCAGCCCCCTGCTTGCGCCCTTTAAAGGCTGGCAAGAAACACCACAGCAAGTATCAGTCTTGCTAGTGCAAGGCAATATCAAACAAGATTTACGCTGGGCCCCCGAGCAAGAATGGCCGACCATGCTCAAATATTTAGATCTTACACGTCCGCATTTGAGCACACACGATTTAGTGATTTGGCCTGAAGCCGCAGTGCCTAGACTGGAACCGCTAGCGCAAGATT
Source organism: Alishewanella sp. d11 (assembly GCF_049390205.1). Classification (GTDB taxonomy): domain Bacteria; phylum Pseudomonadota; class Gammaproteobacteria; order Enterobacterales; family Alteromonadaceae; genus Alishewanella. Next base: position 690,212 of record NZ_CP186547.1, read on the forward strand.
TCTTAGAGAATCTGGATAAATCGGCATTTTATAGTAACACCGCCCTGATCACCGGTATTATCGATTATCGCCAGCAAACCGGCGAGGCATGGAATAATTTAGTGGTAGTGGGTAAACAGCAAGCCGATGCTGACAGCGGCCATTATGTTTACGGCCATGCTAACCGTTTTAGTAAACATCATTTGCTGCCAATCGGCGAGTTTGTGCCTTTTGAAAATCTGCTGCGCCATTTAGCGCCAATTTTTGATTTGCCTATGAGTTCATTTAGCCGTGGCGACTATTTACAACCTAACCTCGTCGCCAATGGCTATCATTTATTGGCGGCAATTTGCTTTGAAATTGCCTTCCCTGCACAAATCCGCGCCAATATGACAGACAGTACACAAATTTTGCTGACGGTGAGTAATGATGCCTGGTTTGGCGACAGCATTGGCCCGCATCAACATTTACAAATTGCGCAAATGCGGGCATTGGAGTTTGGACGTCCCGTGCTTCGCGCCACCAATAATGGCATTACCGCCACTATTGCCGCTAACGGCGAAATCAGACAACGCGCCCCCCAGTTCACCGAAGCAGTGTTAAGCGAGCAATTACCGTTGACTAAGGGCCAAACCCCTTATAGCCGCGTCGGTAATATGCCGTTATTCTCGTTGTTTACACTGGTGTTAGTGTTCGCCATCTGGCGCAAATGGCGCTTAACACCCTAACACTATTCTTCAACCGCCCCGTTAACCAGTTCGGCAATCGCGGCAAGGCGCGCTAGGGCTTTGCCATTGATTGACTTCTTGGGATAGTGGCCACGATTATTCCGCTCGCCAGCCACTTCGCCTAACAGCAGCTCTAGGGCTTCATCGACATTTCTGACAATATAGATATGGAATTGCCCTGCTGCGACGGCCGCGACCACCTCATCCTGTAACACCAAATTCAGCTGATTACTGGCCGGTATCACCACGCCCTGCTCACCCGTTAAGCCGCGTGATTGACACAGTCTAAAATATCCTTCAATTTTTTCATTCACGCCGCCAATAGCTTGCACCTGACCATGCTGGTTGATCGACCCCGTCACCGCCAGGCTTTGTTTAATAGGAATATCAGTAATCGCAGAAACCAAAGCACAGACTTCGGCCAAGGAGGCACTATCGCCGTCAATATGACCGTATGATTGCTCCATGGCAATATTGGCGCTTAGTGTTAATGGGAACTCCCGTGCATACTTGGCACCAAGATAACCGGTTAATAGCAACACACCTTTCGAATGAATGGCCTTCCCCAGTTCCACTTCACGCTCAATATCTACTACGCCACTTGAGCCAGCAAACACAGTGGCACTGATTCTCGCCGGAGTACCAAAGGCGGTGTCACCAATTTCTAATACCGTTAAACCATTGATTTTACCAACGGCTAGCCCCTCAGTATCAATTAAAATTTGGCCTTCTTGGATATCTTCTAAAAAGCCTTCACTGATTCGCCCCGTGCGATATTGTTTGCCTGCTAGCGCTTGCTTGACATGCTGTGCGGTAAGGGTGTCAGCTTGCTGTTGCTTAGCGTAATAACACGCCTCTCGCACCAGCTCTAAGACATCGGCAAAACGCGCAGACAGCTTGCGTTGGTGCTCAGCTTGTCGAAAGCTAAACAATAACAGCTGCGTTAAGCCGCATTCAGAAAGCTGGGTAAAATGCATTTGCTGCATTTGAAGCTTGATCTGTAACGTCATATCAGACACGGTTTGGCGGCTAAGCGGCAAGTAGTTTTCAAAATCCGCTAGCACCCGGAATAACTCGTTAAACTCATCATCGAAATCTTGTACTAAATAGTACAGATCGCGCGAGCCAAGTAATACCACCTTCACATTAAGTGGAATCGCCTTCGGTGTGATAATGGTCGAGTTAGTCACTGCGTGTTCACTTAGGGTATCAATGACCACTTCACCCGCTTTTAAAGCCAGTTTTAACGCATCCCAGACGGCAGGTTGTGACAGTAAACGATCCGCATCTAATATCAGATATCCCCCGTTGGCTTTGTGCAAAGCGCCAGGGCGAACCATCCGATAATTGGTAAATAACGAACCACTGGCTGAATTGTATTCAACCCGGCCAAATAAATTGCCATAACTCGGATTCGGTTCAAAAATGATCGGTGCACCCGACATGGTTTCGTAATGCACTAACACATTAGGCACGAATTCTTCGATAAAGAATTCCCGACTCGGCGGATCTTCGGCTTTTTCGCCATCGGATTCATCAGGTAACAGCTCTAACACGGCTTTAACCAGATGTGAGCGCATTTCCTTTAAGTACTTCAACACCCCTAACTCAGCACTGTAATGATGTTCTAGCTGCTTCAACATGGGCTTGATGGCTTGTTCGATGGTGTCTTTACGTAAACTACGTAAACTTTCTGATAACTCACGTTTCCATTGCGGTAGCTCTAACAACTGCTCATTTAAAATGGTTTCCAGTTCAGACACTAGCCCATAAAAATATTGCCGCTGCTCTTCAGTCAGCTTAGAGAATTCTTGGTCATCGAGCGGTTTGCCATCAATGATCGGCGAAAAACTTACCGCACCATTCTCTTCGTAAAGCACCACTTGTTTTTCCAGTGCCTTTTTTTCAACCCGTTCGATGGCTTGTTCATAGCGTTGGTCAAAGGCGCGGTGGATGGCTTTTTTCTTGCGTTGATAACCAGGGTTATCAAAAGCTGCCGGGAAGGTATCCAGCAATTCATCAATTAATGCTTCTAGCTTTTTAACCAGTAACCGCCCTTCACCGGGCAATAAACGTAACGTGTTTGGAACCCGTTCATCGTCAAAATTATTTAAGTAACACCATTCTTCTGGTGTGGCTTTTTCACTCGCCGCCTGCTGCAAAATCTCCTGCACTAAGGTAAAGCGCCCCAGTGCCGGCTCGCCCATCACATAGAGATTGTAGCCAGGCATATCCATACCAATGGCAAACTCTAGCGCAGTGCGCGCCCGATCTTGCCCAATAAAGCCAGGGAGCAATTCCTGCCGTTGTAAGGCATCGGTAATTAATTGCGGATCCAGTTGAGGACTCAACTGCAAGGGACTGAGCGCCAGCGAATGGCTTTGTTTTGTCATGAATCGCCTTAAATAATGGTTGCGGTTTTTAGCGGTGCACTGTTTTGCTTAGCTCTTACTGTCTGTCTGAGTATACTGCAGACAAAGTTAAGCCCGATTGGCGGCTAGTCTAACAAAAAGCGCAGGGCTCTGCCCAGCGCTAAAGTTTATCAGGCGCTGGCCGATATCAAAATATCTGAAGTATTTTGATAAAGGGGCCTAACATGAACGAACGAAATTGTTTGCAGAAAATTCGCAATCTTGGCGTACGGCTGCATGAATTGGAATTAACAAAACCAATACCAGGTAAATCTTACACCTCAATGGCTCTGGATTACTTATTTCAGCAGCATCAAATGGAGCGGCCTGCAGGGGCACCGTTAGAACATACCTTACAAACCTTAGGTAAAGCCTTGATGGACAAACATCAGCTTAAATTTCAGCGCTTAGATGCCAATAGCGTCATTGATTATTTCTGTCGTATCTATCGTGTGCATTAAGCGTTAGACGGCGTCCATACTACTACCAGCGCCACAGACGCTGGCTTAAAGTAAATCCTACCACTACCACCACACTGCTACCCAGCAGATAAGCGGTTAACAAATAGGCTAAGGCATCTACAGGACAATGTAAGCTATAGATAGTCGCCACCAATAACGCCGCAGCTAGGGGTACGAACAGCCGAAACAGCGGGCGCTGCGCGGGCCGAGCGCGATGCAATATGCGCTGCAACAATAGCACTACACCGACACCAACCATACTGACCCAAGCAACACAAGCCCAAAACGACGGGTTTTGCCACGCTTGCTGCAAGGTTAACGCTACTGCAACATCGGCAAACAGCACAAACAAACCCAGCGTAACCAGCACACTGCTTGCTAATACCACTTTCTGTCGGTTAGACGCTTTAGCTGGACTGCTAAAAATCGAAATAGCCAACAATGAAGTCAGTGTAAGGCAGGCTAAAGCCAAGCTTTTTAACTGACCGGCATTAGACCAATCGTCACGAAAACCAAAAGGCAGTAACAACAGCAGAGCCGCAACCGCTAACACCACAATGGCGAGCGAAAGTATCGTATTAATGGCAAAAGGCCGGATAGCTTGGTGTGAAGCCACCAATTTCTCGATTAATTCTTCGGTATGATGCGGCATTGTCTAACTCCTTTGCATAAACCTTTAAAAACTCACGCCAGTAACTGTGAACCTTTGGCATAGCGCAAAAAACACTATGGCTCTTCAGTTAGCTCTGTACGCAATAACACTATGGCGCGATGCACATTCACTTTTACCCAAGCCACACTTCGCTGCATAAGATTAGCGGTCTCCTGTACAGAGAGCTCTGCCACTTTCGTGGCGAACAGCGCTTGAGCTTGCTCAGCATTTAATGGCGCCAGTACCCGTGTCACCGCATCTGCCTGCGATTCCTCTGCGAAATCTGCCACAGGATGCCAACTATCATCTTCGGCTAACGGTTGCCAAGTACCTTTTGCTAACTCGCGCCAGCTCTCATAATACTTATGCCGCAAAATACCACTTAACCACGGTTCAACCGGTAAATCATATTGATAGCTGTGCAAAATACGGTGCACCGTGAGTAGGACATCTTGCACCAAGTCTTCCACCTGTTGCGCGCTGACATAGCGGCGGGCACGCGAGCGTAAAAAAGGCAACGCCTCTGTTAAAAAGCGCTGATATGCCTGTTTATCGCCCAGTTGAGCGCGCTGCAGCAAGGCAGGCCATTCGTTCATTTAAATTCCTGTTGCAATCGTTATCCTTTTTATATTGGCAGCGAAACGCAAAAAGGTTACAGCAAATAAAAAAATAATTTTTGTAACCTTTATCACCCTCTTCGCCAATTACCTGCTGTCAGCATCTTGCGACATTGCATTTTAATCACTTTGAAGGAAAACGATATGAAGGCTTCCCTGCTAACCAACAACTCGGTTAAACATCTGGCATTGGCAACGGCGCTGTTAATTGGCCTCATGGCACAGCCCGCTATGGCGAATAATTTTAGTTTACCGGCTTACACCGCGACACAACTCGCCGAAGTTGAGCAAAGCGGCAGTTTTATTTTAGTTGCCACTAAGCCTGGTTGCCCGGTTTGTGCGCGTCAGGTCCCCGCGATCACTACGGCATTACAAGATCCTGCTTTAGCGCATCTACCCGTGTTGCAATATAACCAAGTCACTGAAAAAGCCTTAAATAAACGTTTTAAGGTGACAGGGCAAAGTACCATTATTGTATTCCGAGACGGTAAAGAAGTGTCACGTACACGGGGGCTAACCGATGCCATGGCCATCAAAGCTGAATTACTAAAAGCGCTCTAACTGCGGAGTTTACCGATGATTGACTACAGCTTGCTTCCCCTGCTGTTGCTGGCGGGTATGCTGATTACCCTATCACCGTGCATCTTGCCAGTATTACCGGTGATGGCAAGCTCGGGGCTAGCAAAACATAAACTAGCCCCAGTGTTTACTGGCGCGGGATTAGCCATTGGTTTCGCTCTCATGGGCATTTTGTTACATAGCATCGGTCAAGTATTAGGGCTAAGTGACAGTGTAACACGCCCTTTATTGGCGAGCTTATTGGTGCTATTTGGTTTAGCCTTAGTACTGCCTTGGTTTAAACAAGGTAGTGCAGGTTTGTTGGCGCCACTTGCAGCCAAAGCGGATCAACTCGCCAGTACACTAGAGCAAAAACCGGGTGGCGCTTTTTGGCTGGGTATTTTGCTTGGGGCGATTTGGAGCCCTTGCGCAGGGCCTATCCTCGGTGCCGCGCTAGGCCTTGCGGGCAATTCAGGTTCCTTGTTAAATGCCGGCGTACAAATGCTGTTTTTTGGAATTGGCGCGGCTATCCCCTTAATTGCGATTGCTTACCTCTTTGCCGGCTCTGCTCGCCGTTACTTGCCAAAGCTAGCAGCAGGTGGCGAGTTAGCACGCAAAATTTTAGGCTATAGCTTACTCCTGGTGGGCATAATGATTCTGAGCAAGCTCGATCAACTGCTGCTGATTTGGGCTACAGAACATTTACCGGAAAGCTGGTTAAAGCTGGTGACGCACTATTAACGCTAGAGAATAATTTGCCGGTTATGCCGGCAGTAACTTTACACAACAACCTTAACTGTTTAGGCTTGAGCTATAATCAACTAAGCGCTTTGCAAGCGTAAGCGGCGCTTGGATAACCCCCATAAGGAACTTAACATGCACAAACTAAGTAAAACCCAATTAACCTTAGCCATTGGTGCTTTAACGCTTGGCTCAACTGCGGTATCGGCTGATACCGTTAATCCATTCCAAGCACAACAACTGAGCATGGCCTATCAACTGACTGATGATAAAACCACGGGCAGCGGCGTTAAGGTAAAACTAAAAGAGCAAGCCAAAGACAGTACCGGCAAAACCAAAGAAATGAAGTGTGGTGAAGGCAAATGCGGCGAAGGCATGTGCGGTGCCGAGATGCAAAAGAAAATGGCCGATGCCAAAAAAGGCGCAGCGAATAAAGCAAAAGAAATGAAATGTGGCGAAGGCAAGTGCGGTGAAGGCAAATGTGGTGCCGAAATGCAGAAAAAAATGGCTGACGCTAAAAAAACTGGTGCGGATAAAGCTAAAGAAATGAAGTGTGGCGAAGGCAAATGCGGCGCGGAAATGAAACAAAAAGCCAAAGACAAAGCAGCTGATGCCAAAAAGCAAGCCAGCGACAAAGCCAAAGAAATGAAATGTGGCGAAGGCAAATGCGGTTCAATGTAATTTAAATGACCGATAACCTAAACCGCTGTAGCGCAGGGCTTGGTCTGCGTCGTGAAATGCTGCCGGCATTGTTAGAAGCAAAACCGGCAGTCATTGATTTTTTTGAAGTCGCACCCGAAAATTGGCTACCTTATGGCGGTAAATTACAGCGCCATTTTAAACAATTGACCGAGCGCTATCCTTTTTTCTGTCATGGCTTATCGCTGTCTATTGGTAGCCCCGATCCTTTGGACATTGCCTTTATTAAGGAAGTAAAACAGTTTTTAGATGAACATCAGATTTTACTTTATAGCGAGCACTTAAGTTACTGCTCTGCCGACGGGCATTTATACGACTTAATGCCAATACCTTTTACTGAAGAAGCCGTGAGCTATGTCGCAAAGCGCATTCGGCAAGTGCAAGATATTCTGGAAAGACCACTTATTATTGAGAATGTCTCCTACTACGCCGCGCCAAGCCAACAGCTAAGCGAACAGGCGTTTTTGTTAGCCATCTTAGAAGAAGCTGATTGCCAATTGCTGTTAGATGTAAACAACATCTATGTGAATGCGGTGAATCATGGTTATGCTGCGGACACTTTTTTACGAGCGATGCCCACTGAGCGCATTGCTTATTACCATGTGGCAGGTCATTTTGTGCAGCATGAAAACTTACTGATTGATACACATGGTGCGGCGATCCCGGATCCGGTTTGGCAGTTATTAAGCCAAGCTTATCAGCTACATGGTGTAAAACCCACCTTGTATGAACGCGATTTCAATCTGCCACCCCTCGCCGATTTATGTCTTGAACTCGCGCAGATCAAACAGCTACAACAACAAGCAACGCAGGCGCGACCTTTATGACAGCGCTAAAAAGCACCCAGCTGACTTTTGCCAATTATATTCGCGATCCAAGGCAGTTTCCTGCGCCCGCGGCTATACCAGCTGAACGCCTCGAGGTGTATCGAGAGTTATTTTTTAATAATGTCCGTGGTTTTCTCGACAATGCTTTTCCGGTTTTACAAAGCCTGTATTGCCCCGAAGCTTGGCTAGCACTACAGCAACAATTTTTTGCCCAGTATCGCTGTCACTCGCCCTATTTTCTGCATATCGCTGAGCAGTTTGTCAGCTTTTTGCAAGACTATGCGCTAAGGCCAGCCGATCCGGTATTTTTGGCTGAATTAGCGCACTATGAATGGGCTGAGCTATATGTTGGCACCAAAAAGTGTGAGCAACCGGCGCTGACGCTGGCGCCCGACAAGCTAGCTGATAGTCCATTGTGGTTGTCGGAGTTAGCCATGCTCGCTGCCTATCAATACCCCGTACAAAACATCAGTAAAGACTTTCAGCCAAATGTCGCGGGCGCATACCAATACTTTTTGATTTTCCGCGATTATGCCGATGAAGTGCAGTTTGTCAGTATCAATCAGGCAAGTTTGCTGTTACTCAATGCGCTCAGTGAACAGCCCGGACAAACCCTCGCCGCGCTTACCTCTGCGTTAGCTGAGCATTTAGCTCCGCTTACGCCTGCACAGCTGCATGCCGCCGCTTTACCTTTATTACAACAGTTCGCCAAGCAGGGCGCTATAGTGATGCGGTAATGCGACTGCAATAGTGATGCAAAGCGCCGTTAGCCAGCCCAAGATGCATGAATGCGTGAATTTTTTTCATAGAAACTTAAGAAAAATTCATGAATTTTTAGATGGCCAGCCATCTAAATAGCTGTATACTGACGACAGAGCATTTTAGCTATGCATATTTTGAGGTCTTGTATTATGGCATTAAGCCTACAACAGAAAATTACCGATCCACGGCAAGGCGTGTATTTAATAGGCACTACCCCGCCCAAAGCCAATACACCCCAAGATAAAACCGAACGTATTGCTAAAAAATTGCTGGCCCGCTTAAACGAAATCGAATACGACGGCTTAGTGGTATACGATATCCAAGATGAAAGCAGTCGCGTCAGCGCGGAACGTCCCTTTCCGTTTCATAGCACCTTAGATCCGCGTGATTATGGCCAGCTGCTACGACAATTAGCGCAGCAAGATGTCATTACCTATAAAAGTGTTGCACAGCGCGATGTCGCCGAATTTCAACACTGGTTAACGGAAACCGCAGAAACTTATCAATTAGCCAATTTGGTATTAGTGGGCAGCCCCTCTTCAACTGGCGAAATTAAACTGAGCTTACCTGAAGCCTATCAGCAGCTAGCTACGCATAATACGGCCTTTTACCTTGGCGGGGTGGCGATTGCCGAACGCCATGCGAAAAAAGGTAATGAGCATTTACGCTTAATTGAAAAATCAGGCCAAGGCTGCGAGTTTTTTATCTCACAAGCGGTCTACAATGCGCAAGCCACAATCGATTTACTGACCAGCTATGCTCGTAGCTGTAAACAACAAGGCATTAGCCCCAAACGCATCATTCTTACCTTTACCCCCTGTGGCGGCGAACAAACGCTGACCTTTATGCAATGGTTGGGGATTTCGGTACCAGAGGGCAGTCAATACCGGATTTTAGATGCGGAAAACCCGTTAAATGAATCTATTAAAATTTGCCGCGACAACTTACAACAAATATTGCAGCATTGCGCCAACTTGGATATCCCGTTGGGGTTAAACGTGGAAAGCCTTACCAATAGACGCGAAGAAATTGACGCGTCTATTCGGTTATTTAGGCTATTGAAAGCCTTGATGGAGCTGCACTTGGCTGAAAAGCAAGTCGCTTGACGTCTACAGCAATAACCCAGTAAACCTCACTGCAACGCAACGCCGTGGTGCGCTAAAGCCACCACGACTGAGACTGCTTACACCCGCTTAGGGGCATCAAAATTGGCGGGCTCGTCACTGTAAATACAGACATTCCAGTCAGCCGCTAGGCCATCTTCGGCTAAACAATAGCGCTCGAAAAATTGCTGGATTTCTGCACGCTGACAATGCGCCTCGAAACTGGGTAAGTCGGCCCAAATTTCATTAAAGGCAATTGGGAAGCTGATCCCTTCAGCAAAAGGACTGCTGATCTGCCGCGTAACGATGTACTGCAAACAGCCATCTTCTCGCAAGGTATTGGGCTCTAAACTTTGTAAAATAGCGAATAACTCAGCATCTTTACCTTCTTTCGGTAAAAACTGCGCGATACAATACACTTTCTTAGACATAACACGCTCAATCTCGCTGCCCTAAGGGGTTTGACAACACCGATAGGGCTTAGCTAATTAATTAAGGACGGCCGAAAATCGTAAAGAGTTCGGCATTTAACCATAAATGACACACCACACTGGCAGCATACCCCAACAAAATCACCGGAGCCCATTTTAAATGCCCGACAAAGGTATAGTAACCACGTGCTTGCCCCATCAGGGCCACACCAGCAGCCGAGCCAATAGATAACAAACTCCCCCCGACGCCGGCAGTAAGCGTAATCAACAGCCATTGGCCATGCGACATCTCAGGGTTCATGGTCAGTACCGCAAACATTACTGGGATATTGTCGACAACTGCAGACATTAATCCTAACACGACATTCGCCGCAGTAGGGTTCCAATTAGTATAGAGTGCGGTTGATAACAACTCGAGATAGCCAAGAAAGCCTAAGCCCCCGACACAAACCACCACGCCATAGAAGAATAATAAGGTATCCCACTCTGCGCGAGCGATGCGGTTAAACACATCAAAGGGCACTACTTGCCCCAAAGAGCGTAAGCGCTCCATATCCCCTGCGCGCTCGGCAATAGCTTTTTTACGCGCTAAAGAGCCTGGGAGCGTTTTGCGTAAAAAGAAGCCAAAAAATTGTAAATATCCTAGGCCTGTCATCATGCCCAGTACTGGCGGTAATCCCAAAAATGAATGGAAAGCGACAGCAGTGGCGATAGTCAGTAAAAACAGCGTTAAAATGCGTAAAGCACCACGCTTTAATTCGACTTCCTCTGCAAAACCACCTGGTGAGCGTTTTTGTACAAACAGGCTCATAATGACCGCAGGAACCATAAAATTGATCACGGCCGGAATAAACAGCGTAAAAAACTCATTAAAGGTAATAATACCGGCCTGCCAAACCATCAGTGTCGTGATGTCGCCAAAAGGAATAAAAGCCCCACCGGCGTTAGCGGCAACGACAATATTGATACAGGTGAGATTAATAAATTTTTTATCCCCCTCTGCAACCTTCATCACTACCGCACACATTAACATTGCGGTCGTCATATTGTTGGCAAAAGAAGAGATAAAAAAAGCCAAGATACCACTGATCCAAAACAGTGTGCGATAACTGAAACCAGAACGGATTAACCAAGCGCGTAAGGCATCAAATAATCGCCGTTCTTCTAGCGCATTGATATACGTCATCGCCACTAACAAGAACAACATTAACTCGGAGAATTCCAATAAGGTATGCCGAAATGCGGATTCTGCCTTATCTGGCATACCGGCTTGCATATAATGCCAGCCAATTAGCGCCCAAATCATACCGGCGGCAACTAAAACAGGTTTGGACTTGCGTAAGTGAATTTTTTCTTCCGCCATCACCAACATGTAGGCTAAAGCAAATAGGCTTAAAGCAAACAAACCTATTGGACTTAGCGTTAAATCAATGGGGCCGGAGGCAGCAAACACGGTAGCCGGCATAAAAGCTAAGGCTAGCAGTAAAACGACATAAACTCTGAAATTAACCATGATAACTTCTGTAACGTTAGTAAGCAGGAGGGGTCACTGTTTGCACTGGCGTAAAAACACCCTACAAACATTGAGGGCATATGATACGCCTATTTTCAGCAGGTTGCAGAACTAAATGCAGTTATTCAGCAAAACGTTTTTCCCCAGCCCAGCTTGAAAATACTATGTACTGCCTTACGAAACTGCGTCACAATAGCTTTATCGTAATATCAGCAAAGAGCACTTGGCTTGGCTAAGCATAGCCGTGGTGGTGCTACCAAGAAAAAATTGTCTTAATCGCGAATGACCATAAGCGCCCATTACCAGTAAATCAATATGATGCTCTTGTTGATATTGATGTAGCACGGCTGCGGGCTCGCCCGCTACTATGGCTGTTTTTGTCTCAAAACCGGCTTGGCTCAACAATGCCGCAGCTGCAACTAATTGCTCTGCACTGGCTTCTGCTTTATCACTGGCAAAGACTATATGCACCGGTAAACCACGACATAAAGGGCTAGCTGCAAGCCGCTCTAAACTTTTTTGCGCGGTGGCACTACCATCATAGGCAAGCATAATACGCTGCGGCGCTTTGTAAGCTTGTTGGGTGAGGAGAATAGGCACGTCGATGCTTCGGATAACTTGCTCTACATGTAAACCTAATTGACCATGCTCTTGCGCACTGCTGTAACCTCTTTTACCCAGTACGACTAAACGTATTTCTGGTAACCATTGCTTGAGCGTATCCAACAAACTGCCATGACGCAGTACCTCATTAATATCCGTCAGTCCGCGTTGCGCTGCGCGGGCTTGCGCGCTGTCTAACATTTCTCGTCCACGCTCAAGGGCTAACTTACTGTGTTTTTCATCTAACTCAGCCAGTTGTTGTAATAGTAATTCTTGCGAGCCTAAACCAATACTGCCACTTAAGTCTGGGGTATGGGTATGTTGTGCTTTGTCTATTGCATGCAACAAGGCTAAAGGAGCAAGCAATTGTTGTGCTGCCCAAACGGCATAATCGGCAACGGCTTGGGCATAAGGGGAGGCATCGATGCAAGCGACCACACTTGCCGCAGTAATATCCTGTGTCATTATTTAGCTCTATGTTGTTAATCTTTCAGACGGGTAGGCCATCACGAAAAAACTGGACACCACCACAATGTGCACAACAGAGTAACTCGGCTGGATGGGTGTAATCAATGCTCTGCTGGCATTCACTACAACGATAACGCCCCATGCCAACATACTCGCCCTGGTAGTAAACGCCTTGATGCTGAAAATCGGCCATCAGTTCAACCCATTCAACTTGCGTTTTATCTGTGATCAAACTTAACTGCTGCCATAACTCCTCAGTCCACATCGACGGTTGCTGCGCGACATCATTTTCGGCTTGTTCTTGAGCTTCTGTCCACTGGCGCTTTAGGGTTTCGATAAATAACTGACTTTCATAGGCACTTAATTCTTTACCAGCCTTTAAATAAGCCTTAAATGTCTCGGCAACCGCCAACATATTGTGTAACTGCTGCTGGCTAGCCTGTTCGAGCGTTTCGGTAAGATCATGTAGCCATTGTTGGTACTTGTGTTTAAATTCAGCCATCTGTTACTCCGGTTAGCAAATGAAAACGCAAAACAAGTGCTTTAAGTCAGTATAGACCAGGCTCTGCTTATTGTTGTCAAAACCCGCCTAAGGTATGCTATAGCGAATTTTTTGCCTGTGTCTTGCGTTAGCGCAAACTTACAGGCGCGCACCATACCCAAAATCATTGAAGATGCAGGTAGGCGGCAAGTGACCGAATCCCCATGAGCATAGGAATACTATGTGATTGGGGTGAGTGAGCGCAGCCAACACCGCTGCAGCTTCAAGGATAACGGGTATAAGACTTTTCTGGAAGACGTAAATGCAACAGCAATATAACCCACAGCAAATTGAAACCATCCTGCAACAGCAATGGCAAGAGACCAATGCCTTTAAGGTTACGGAAGATCCCAGCAAAGAAAAGTTTTACTGCCTCTCTATGTTTCCTTACCCAAGTGGCCGTTTACATATGGGCCATGTGCGCAATTACACCATAGGCGATGTCGTTAGCCGCTTTCAGCGCATGCAAGGCAAAAACGTGATGCAACCTATGGGTTGGGATGCCTTTGGTTTACCGGCTGAAAACGCCGCGATTAATCACAAAACCGCGCCGGCCAAGTGGACATACGAAAATATTGACTATATGAAAACCCAACTTAAGCGTTTGGGTTTTGGCTACGACTGGGATCGCGAAGTGGCGACCTGTAAGCCTGATTACTATCGCTGGGAGCAGTGGTTCTTCACTAAGCTTTATGAAAAAGGCTTGGTTTACAAAAAAATGGCCACGGTAAACTGGGATCCGGTAGATCAGTGCGTGTTAGCTAACGAGCAAGTTATTGATGGTCGCGGCTGGCGTTCAGGCGCGTTAGTCGAGCAGCGCGAATTAGCGCAGTGGTTTATTCGTATCACCCAATATGCGGAAGAGCTGCTGCAAGATTTAGAGCAGCTGACCGAATGGCCAGAGCAAGTGCGTACTATGCAGAAAAACTGGATTGGTCGCTCAGAAGGCGTCAATATCCGTTTTGCTATCGCAGGCCAGGACAGTGAGCTGGAAGTCTACACCACCCGTCCGGATACCTTATATGGGGTTACCTATGTGGCCGTCGCGGCTCAACATCCGCTGGCGCAAGCGGCAGCCCAACATAACAGCACCTTAGCCAGCTTTATCGAAGAGTTAAAGGGCGGCAAAATGGCTGAAGCTGAGCTGGCCACTATGGAGAAGAAAGGCTGCGCCACAGGCGTTTATGCTATCCATCCATTAACGGGTGAACAGGTTCCAGTATGGGTTGCCAACTTTGTGTTAATGGATTACGGCTCAGGTGCGGTAATGGCGGTACCGGGTCACGATCAACGTGATTACGAATTTGCTACCAAGTATCAGTTGCCTATCAAACAAGTGGTTACCGCAGCAGATGGCAGTGCAACTCACCTAGACAGTGCAGCCTATACCGAAAAAGGTCTGCTCATTAACTCTGCTGACTTTAACGGTTTAGACTTTGACGCTGCTTTTAAAGCCATCGCCGACAAGCTAGCGAGCTTGGGTAAAGGCGAAGTCAAAGTCAATTTCCGTCTGCGCGATTGGGGCGTGTCACGCCAGCGTTACTGGGGTACGCCTATCCCCATGCTAAACTTGCCTGATGGCTCAGTTGTGCCAGTGCCTGAAGATCGCCTACCCGTAGTGTTACCGGAAGACGTGGTAATGGATGGTGTGACCTCGCCGATTAAAGCAGATGCCGAATGGGCAAAAACCGAGTTTAACGGTAGCGAAGCTTTCCATGAAACCGATACCTTCGACACCTTTATGGAGTCGAGCTGGTACTATGCGCGTTACTGTAGCCCAGACTATGACAAAGCCATGCTGGATCCAGAAAAAGCCAATTACTGGCTGCCGGTAGATCAATATATCGGTGGTATTGAACACGCTATTTTACACCTGCTTTATGCCCGTTTCTTCCATAAGCTGTTGCGTGATGTTGGCTTAGTACAATGTGACGAGCCGTTTAAACGCTTACTGTGCCAAGGTATGGTACTGGCTGAAACTTTCTATCGCGAAACGGCCAATGGCGGTCAGCAATGGTTCGCGCCACAAGATGTTGCAGTAGAACGTGACGAGAAGGGCCGTATTACCCAAGCGATCTTAAAAACAGATGGCCAGCCTGTGTTATCTGCCGGCATGAGCAAAATGTCGAAGTCGAAGAACAACGGTATCGATCCACAAAAAGTTATCGATCAATACGGTGCCGATACCGTACGCTTATTTATGATGTTTACTGCCCCACCAGAGCAAACACTGGAGTGGTCAGACTCCGCGGTAGAAGGCGCACATCGTTTCTTAAAACGTATCTACGCCTTAGTTAGCGAAGTACAAGCTGCCGGTGCCGCGGGTGAGTTAGACTTAGCTGCACTTAACGATGAGCAAAAAACCTTACGTCGCGAACTGCACAAAACGATTGCTAAAGTGACCGATGATATTGGCCGCCGTTATACCTTTAACACAGCCATTGCCGCTGTCATGGAACTGACTAATAAGCTGCAAAAAGCCAGCTTAGCCACACCGCTGGATAAAGCAGTGATGCGCGAAGCCTGCACTGCCTTGTTGCAATTACTTAACCCCATCACGCCACATATTGCGCAGCACTTGTGGGCAGCACTGGGTAATACCCAGAGCATTGAGCAAGCCGCTTGGCCAAGCGTTGATAGCGCTGCTTTAGTGGAAGACGAAAAACTGGTGGTAGTGCAAATTAACGGTAAGGTACGGGCAAAAGTAACAGTCGCCGCCGATGCTAACCAAGATCAAGTATTGGCCATAGCGCAGCTTGACCAAAACGTGCAACGTTTCCTTGAGGGTGTCAGTATCCGTAAAGTGATCTTTGTACCAGGCAAGCTATTAAACCTGGTGGTAGGCTAAGATGGCGGCCCGTTTGTTTCTGGTCAGGCTAGCGATACTGTGGTTAGCCGCCAGCCTGCTTACGGGCTGCGGCTTTCATTTGCGCGGCAGCTTACCGCTGAGCCAATTTCCGGCGATTTATGTGCAAAGCGAAGCCCACTCAGAACTGGCCGCACTGCTTAAGCAGCGTTTTGTGCAAAACAAAGTTGGCCTGCTCACTGACTACCAACAAGATAAGCCGGCGCTGACCTTGGTGCGTGATACCTTAGAGCGTCGGACTTTATCATTATTTGCCAATGGGCAGGTGGCGGAATACGAGCTAATCTATCAAGTAGAGTATTTCATCCAACTTCCAGGCAGGGAGCCGCAGCGTTATCAATTTGAACTGTTTCGTGATTATCAGGATGATCCTAACAAAGCTCTGGCCAAAGCGCATGAGCTAGAACTCCTGCTCAGTGAACTGCGTCAGCAAGCGGCTAATCGAATAATTCGGCAATTGGCTCGTCTGTAGTAATGCAAAAACTCTATGCCAATCAGCTAGCAACGCATCTAAGCCAAGGCTTAGCGCCTTGCTATCTGATTTTCGGTGAAGAACCACTGCAAAAATTTGAAGCCGTGGAAGAAATCCGTACTGCCGCCAAGCAGCAGGGATTTCTGGAAAGAATCAGTTTTAGCGCGGATGCCCAATTTGACTGGCACTCGCTGCAAAACGAGTTAAGTGCCATGTCGTTGTTTGCCGAGCGGCGTTTAATCGAACTTGAACTCTTACCCGCTAAGGCGCCTGCAGGAATGAATGAGCAGCTTAAGTTGCTGGCCAAACAGTTACATCCTGATATTGTTCTGGTTATCCACGGTAGCCGCAGTCATAGTGAAGTCAGTAAACTGGCTTGGTTTAAACAGTTGCAAGAACAGGCTGTACAAGTGCCTGTTTATGCTCTAGATGAACGGCAACAACGGCAATGGCTACAACAACGTGCCCAACAGTTAGCGGTTCAGCTTACCTCAGATGCACTGCAATTATTACAACAACACTGTGCTGGCAACTTATTGGCTGCAAAACAAGAGTTAGAAAAACTGGCACTAACCCATCCGACCCAACGGGTAGATGCCGATGTATTTAGCCGCTTTCTCGCCGATCACTCTAGCTACAACATCTTTCAACTTATCGATGCCGTGCTTACTGGCAATAGTGCCGAAGCTTTACACCGCTTAAAACGACTGTTAGAGCAAGATACCGAGCCTGTGATGATTGCTTGGCAGTTGCAAAAAGAAATTATGCAATTACAGCAACTTAGTATGGCAACACAGCAGGGATCCTTAACCGAACACTTTAAGCAGCTGGCGATTTGGCCAAAACGCCAACCCCTCTATCAGCAAGCTACTAAGCGCTTAACATCTCGCTGGTTAGGCTATTTGCTGCAAGAAGTTGCGGCTTTTGATCGACATTTCAAAGCCGGCAACGTCAGCGATCCTTTGCTGGCATTAGCACACCTTGTCACGCTGTTTTGCCATCCCCTGCCTCGGACATTTTCTTTACAACACGCTTATGACGCGTAAGATTATTGGCATTTTTGGCGGCACCTTTGACCCTATTCACCAAGGGCATCTCGCCTGTGCGCGCTATGTGCTGACGCATTGTCAGTTGGATAGTATTCGCTTGATGCCTTGCCATCTGCCGCCACACCGCGCTACACCGGGCGTGAGCAGCCAACAACGTGCCAAAATGGTTGAGTTAGCCATAGCCTCAGAACCGAACATGCAGCTCGAAACGCTTGAACTCAATCGGCAAACACCGTCTTATACTGTCGACAGTTTAGTTGCGTTAAAACAACAATATCCGACCGCAAGCTTAGCTTTTATTATTGGTATGGACTCACTGCAATACTTTACTAAATGGCATAACTGGCAACACATTTTGCAGCTGGCGCATTTGATCGTATGCCGACGCCCCGGCTATGCCTGTGATGAAGGGGATGCTCCTATTTTGCTTAACCAGTATGCTGGCAATCTACAGCAATTACAGCAACAACCCGCAGGTGTTATCCTGTTGCTGGACAATCCTGATTTTATGCAAAGTGCAACCTTTATCAGACAACAACTCGCTACTCACCCGCACATTCGCACTATGCTGCCGCCTGCCGTTATGCAGTATATCCAACAACAACGACTCTATGGTTGCCGCTAGCCAAACTGTGCTAAAATACGCCCCTTAAATTCGACACTGAGGATAAAAGGTGCAAACTAACGAACTAGTCGCTTTTGTAACAGACAAAATCGATGATATGAAAGCGCGCGACATTGTCACACTAGATGTCAGAGGAAAATCAAGCGTAACTAACTTTTTAGTTATTTGCTCGGGAACTTCTACTCGTCACGCTAAGTCTATTGCCGGGTATCTAGCGACAGAAATTAAAAAAACCGGTATGCAACCCCTAGGAATTGAAGGCGAAGCCTCTGGTGAATGGGTATTACTGGATTTGGGCGATGTCGTTGTCCACGTTATGCTGGAAGAAAGCCGGAATTTTTATCAGTTGGAAAAGCTCTGGGGCGGTTAAGTCATTATGAAGTTAATCCTGATTGCCGTAGGTACCAAGATGCCTGCTTGGGTACAAACTGGCTTTGAGGAGTATGCGCGCCGCTTTCCACGCGATTTATCGTTTGAACTGATCGAAATCGTCGCCGGTAAGCGCGGCAAAAATGCTGACATTAAACGTATTCTGGAAACAGAAGGCGAAAAGATGTTAGCGGCCATCCCTAAGGGCAGTCGGATAGTTACCTTAGAAGTGACTGGCGCAAATTGGAGTAGCCCGCAATTGGCGGGTAAACTGCAAGAATGGCAACATGACGGACGAGACGTTTGCTTTTTAGTCGGTGGGCCTGAAGGATTAGCCCCTGCCTGTATTCAGGCGAGTGAAGCAAAATGGTCTTTATCTGCTCTTACTATGCCGCATCCAATGGTGCGAGTAGTGTTGGCTGAAGCGCTCTATCGCGCTTGGAGTATTAGTACCAATCACCCTTATCATCGCGAGTAAACATGTTAAAAAAACGTGTAGCCATGCAGGATGTTGCCGCAGAAACCCGGTTATTTAATCATCGGGCTATTTTTGCTATGGTTTTTGTGATGCTGATGTTTGGCGTGATCATCATTAACATGTATCACTTACAAGTCACCTCCTATCAAGTTTATCAAACTCGATCCGAAGGTAACCGCATCAAGGTAGTCCCCTTAGCGCCGAATCGTGGCTTAATTACCGATCGCAACGGTATCCTACTCGCCGATAACCGCCCAGTTTTTTCTTTAGAGTTAGTCCCCGAAGAAATTGATGATATGACAGCGACGCTAAACGAGCTGGCTGAGTTAATTGAAATAACCGAAGATCAAAAAAGCGACTTTCTCAAAGAAGTGCGGCAGCAAAGACGCTTTAATAGTATCGCAATTAAAGAAAGGTTGAATGATCAAGAAGTGGCGATTATTTCAGTCAATCTGCACCGCTTTCCTGGCGTTACCGTTGAAGCGCGCTTAAGTCGCTATTATCCTTTTGGTAATCTGTTTACCCATGCCTTAGGTTACATTGGACGCATTAATAGTAATGATTTAGCACGGTTAGAGCAAAATGACCAATTAGCTAATTATGCCGCAACGCGGGATATTGGCAAAATAGGCTTAGAGCGGTATTACGAAACCGAACTGCATGGCACCATGGGCTATCAGGAAGTGGAAGTGAATAATCGTGGTCGTTTAATCCGCGTGTTACGCTCAGTTCCCGCCAATTCGGGAAAAAATATCCGACTTAACCTAGATGTGGGTTTGCAGTTAACTGCGCAACAAATCATGCTCGATAAAAGAGGCGCCATTGTTGCTATGGATCCACGCGATGGTGCAGTGTTGGCGTTTTATAGCAATCCCAGCTATGACCCCAATCTGTTTGTACATGGCATCAGTAGTGCTAATTACAATGCCTTACTCAACTCCAAAGATCGGCCTTTAGTTAATCGAGTAACTCAAGGTATTTATCCACCTGCTTCGACAATTAAACCGCACCTAGCCTTATTAGGGCTAGAAACGAATACGATTACCCCAACAACACGCATTTGGGATCCTGGTTTTTTCCAATTACCTGGGGTAGAACACCGCTATCGCGATTGGAAGCGTACAGGGCATGGCTGGGTCGATGTCTACAGCGCCATTGTCGAAAGTTGCGATACGTTTTTTTATGATATGGGAGTCAAATTAGGTATTGATCGTATTTCTGATTATATGAAAAGCATGGGGTTTGGTGAGAAAACCGGTATTGATATTCTTGAAGAGTCTAATACCAATATGCCATCCCGAGGTTGGAAGCGCGCTCGCCATAATCAACCATGGTTTCATGGCGATACCGTAGCCGTCAGTATCGGCCAGGGCTATTGGACAGTAACGCCCATTCAATTATTAGTCTCGACGGCCGTTCTGTTAAATGATGGCTTGATGCCCACTCCCCATCTCGTTAAAACCCTCACAAATGAGCAAGGTAGTACAGAAATTGACACGGCTTTAAAACCAGCCACCCCTGTAGTAAACCCTCGCAATTGGCAAGTGATCCGTGACAGCATGTTACAAACAGTTAATACGGAAAAGGGCACAGCATTTCGAGCTTTTAGAGGGGCTAAGTACACTTCAGGCGGTAAAACCGGTACAGCGCAAATTGTCAGTATTGCTCAAGACGCGGAATATGATGCAGATGCACTTTATGAACGCCATCGCGACAATGCCATGTATGTTGGCTACGCTCCTGCAGATAACCCAACCATTGTTATTTCAGTAACAGTAGAAAATATTGGTGGCGGTGGCAGTACCGCAGCACCTATCGCGCGGCAAATGCTGGATTACTATTTTAGTGCCGGAGTTAATAATAATGAATGATAGTCTGGCCCCCCCACAGAATAGACTTAGTCGACTGGCTTTTTTTCATATTGATACACCTTTATTACTGGGTTTAATCGCCTTAATGAGTTACGGGCTACTCGTACTGTATAGTGCCTCTGGTCAAAGTGAAAGAATGGTAGAGGCACAACTTATCCGATTAGGTATTGCCTTTGCTGTTATGGTTGGTTTTGCACAAATCAATCCACAAACCATTCGACGCTGGTCTCTGCCATTATTTATCGTCGGCACGGCCTTGCTGATCTGTGTGTTGCTTTTTGGCCACGTTGGTAAAGGTGCCCAGCGCTGGTTAGATTTAGGCTTTATGAAATTTCAGCCTTCGGAAATTATGAAACTGGCAGTTCCTATGGCGATTGCGTGGTTTATTGCCTCGCATAATTTCCCGCCCAGATTATCTCACTTGCTTGTGGGCTTTTTAATGTGCGCTATACCCACTTTATTAATTGCCAAACAACCCGACTTAGGTACATCTTTATTGATTGCCACTGCCGGGATTTTTGTGTTGTTTATGGCAGGTATGAGTTGGAAGATCATTGCCTTCGTGATTGCCTTGGTGTCAGCCTTTGCTCCGATACTGTGGATGTTTTTAATGCATGACTATCAACGCCGGCGCGTTCTGACTTTTTTAAATCCAGAAAGCGACCCACTTGGCTCGGGCTATCATATCATCCAGTCAAAAATTGCCATTGGTTCCGGTGGGGTGGATGGCAAAGGTTGGATGCAAGGCACGCAATCGCAACTGGAATTCTTGCCGGAGCGCCATACGGATTTCATTTTTTCAGTACTGAGTGAAGAGTTTGGTTTAATTGGCGTACTTATTTTATTAGCCATCTACCTGTTTATTATTGGTAGGGGCTTGATCATCGCAGCACGAGCACAGGATAATTACAGCAAATTGGTTGCTGCCAGCTTTACCCTAACCTTCTTTGTTTATGTCTTTGTAAACATAGGCATGGTTTCAGGGCTATTACCTGTGGTGGGTGTCCCCTTACCGCTAGTAAGTTATGGCGGTACCTCAATGGTAACGATGATGGCCGCTTTTGGCATTATTATGTCGGTAAGTACTCATAAACGTAGTTTGGCCAAAAATTGATATGAAAATAATTTTCCTTAACTGCTTTTGCCTTTTCTCTGCTTTGCTCTTAACTGCCTGCAGCAATAAACCGCAGGTAGCTGAACCAAAAACAACTAACAACAGAATGGTCTCACCTAACGAGGGGCGCTATCAACAACAGCATGACAGCATACCCGATCGCTTACCCTCCTTATTAGAAATGACCGATCCAACCCCGAAAATAGAACCGCTAAGCCGAGGCGGTAACAGGCCGTATAATATTTTTGGCATCGACTATCTGCCACTTGCGCAGCTCACGTCGCATCAGGAAATTGGCATTGCTTCTTGGTATGGCAATAAATTTCATGGCCATTACACCTCAAATGGCGAGGTTTACAATATGTTTGCCATGACTGCCGCACACAAAACCTTACCTTTACCGTCTTATGTTAGGGTAACTAATCTGGATAATAATCTCAGTGCTATTGTGCGAGTGAATGATAGAGGGCCTTTTCATCAAGACCGCATTATCGATTTATCCTATTCTGCTGCGTATAAAATTGGCATGTTGCAACGCGGTACAGCTAGGGTTAAGGTTGAATTGTTAAAATCGCCGGCGATGCTGGCGCAGCAAACGCCAAACAGCAAGGCTACCGTTTCACTCAACAGGCAATGCTTTATTCAGCTGGTTGCTAGCCGCGATAAAAAACGTACGGAACAATTACAACGCGATGTTGCCAAACAGTGGTCGGTTCCAACGGAAGTTCGCGCTGGCAATGGTGTGTATCGATTATTAGTTGGGCCGACCGCGGATATGCAACAAGCAAATAACTGGCTGCAACGCTTTCGGGCTGCAAGTTACCCAGAAGCCTTTTTTTTCAATAATCGCCAATGCGGCTAACCACAGAATTTTAATAACTTAAATTTAAGAACAGGTGCCATGATTCGTTATCAATATATTATCAGTGCAGCCACTTTGGCAATAAGCAGTGTATGCTTTACGGCTACATTAAGTGCACAAACTGTCACGCCACAGGCCCCTACTGTGGCAGCAAAAGGCCATATTCTGATCGACTACCATACTGGAACAGTGCTATCTGAAGAAAATGCCGATATGTCTTTAGCGCCCGCGAGCTTAACCAAGATGATGACAATCTATGTCATTGGTATGGAGCTGAAACAGGGCAATATTACGCTGGATGATATGGTGACCGTCAGTGAACGCGCTTGGTCCAAAAACTTCCCAGGCTCTTCTTTAATGTTTATTGAAGTCGGTACTCAGGTCAAAGTATCAGACTTAGCCCGTGGCATAATGATTCAATCAGGTAATGATGCTTGCGTTGCAATGGCTGAGCATATCGCTGGCACCGAAGGTGCCTTCGTCGATTTAATGAATGCGCATGCCGAGCGCTTGGGCATGCATGATACGCGCTTTAGTAACAGCCATGGTCTGCATCTGGATGATCAATTTACTACACCTCGCGATATGTCCATTTTAGCAAAAGCACTGATTAAAGATGTTCCTGATCTTTACGCCCTTTACTCAGAGCGTGAGTTTACCTACAACAATATCCGTCAATCTAATCGTAACGCCTTGTTATGGGATCGCAGTCTAGAGGTTGATGGTATAAAAACGGGCTACACCAAAGAAGCCGGCTTTAGCTTAATTACCTCTGCAACTCGTGAGGATATGCGGTTAGTATCTGTTGTGATGGGCACCGCAAATGAGCGTGCTAGGGCAGCGGAAAACAAAAAACTACTCACCTACGGTTTCCGGTTCTTTGAAACCTTTGCACCTTATCAGGCTGGCGAACAGTTTGCCGAACAACGTATCTGGCAAGGCGCTAAAGAAACGATTGCGCTGGGGCTTGGGCAAGCAACACCTATTACTATCGCACGTGGGCAGCGCCGTAATTTAAAAGCTGAAATAAGCTTGGATCAAGAATTAATAGCCCCCATATCTAAAGGCCAGATTGTCGGTAAAATTCACTTACGTGCGGGTGAAAATGATATCGCGGAATTTCCGTTGATTGCCCTAGAGAGTGTAGATAGAGCTGGATTCTTCGGCCGAATGATCGACTATATTAAAATGAAATTCAATTAATACCTGCTGGTTTTGCAATGAAGTCCCGGCACCTGCCGGGATTTTTTGTTAGAATAAACAGGTTAATGGCATAGAGACAACATAATGGTAACTGAAGTTAAAAATACCAAATTCGATGAATATCTGGAGTTCCCCTGCCAGTTTAATTTTAAAGTATTAGGTTTAGCCGAGGCACGCTTAGTGGATGACGTCATGGCGGTTATCCAGCAACATACCGCAGCAACAGATTATAGTCCTACCGTAAAGCCTAGTGCCAAGGGTAACTACCATTCTGTCTCTGTAAAGGTTACCGTGACCAGCAAGGATCATATTGAGTTGCTGTACACAGAGCTTGGCAAAATAGAACTGGTCCGATACGTCCTCTAATGCATTTAATTAGCTGCTTGCCTTCGTAAAAAGGTCAGTACACATTATAATGCCGCCAATTTTAATTCGGAGAGCGCAGTGTCTGTTACTAAGCAACTTGTGATTCGCCAGCTAGGCCTGCAAGATTACACCCACATCTGGCAAGCTATGCAGCAATTTACTGATCAGCGCAACAGTGAGACGCCTGACGAAATTTGGTTACTGGAGCATCACGCTGTTTTTACCCAAGGACAAGCAGGTAAAGCCGAACATTTATTGTTTGCAGGCGATATTCCTGTTGTGCAAGTTGATCGAGGTGGTCAGGTTACCTACCATGGGCCGGGTCAACTAGTCGCTTATGTACTGTTAGATATAAAACGCCGCAACTTAGGCGTGCGGCAACTGGTGACGATGCTGGAGCAAATCTTAATTGAATTACTGGCTCACCATCAGATCAGTGCGCAAGCCAGAAGTGATGCACCAGGTGTTTATGTAGACGGCGCCAAGATAGCCTCTTTGGGTTTAAGAATTCGCAAAGGCTGTAGCTTTCACGGGCTGGCATTGAATGTTGATATGGATTTGACACCTTTTAGTCAAATTAATCCTTGTGGTTATGCTGGTATGCAAATGGTACGCAGCGCCGATCTCGGCGGCCCCAAGCGCGTATCTGAAGCGAGCCAGCAACTAGCTGAATTATTTCAACAACATCTGGCTATTACTGAGCCAGTGTTTAAATCGGGGTTAGATAATTAATATGACCAAAACTGCACGTATGGAACCCGGTGTAAAACTGCGCGATGCCGAAAAAATGGCGCTGATCCCCGTAAAAGTTTTACCTACTGAGCGTGAAGAGTTACTCCGCAAACCAGAGTGGCTGAAAATCAAGCTGCCCAAAAGCACTGAGCGCATCGACGAGATCAAGGGCGCACTGCGCAAGCATGGCTTACATTCTGTCTGTGAAGAGGCCTCCTGCCCTAACTTATCAGAATGCTTCAATCATGGCACAGCAACCTTTATGATTCTGGGCGCAATCTGTACACGCCGCTGTCCATTCTGCGATGTCGCACATGGTCGTCCATTGCCACCAAGTGCTGAAGAACCTGAAAAATTAGCCCTGACCATCCGCGATATGAAACTGAAATATGTCGTTATCACTTCAGTTGATCGTGATGATTTACGCGATGGCGGCGCCCAACATTTTGCCGATTGTATAACCGCGATTCGCAAATATAGTCCGCACATTAAAATTGAAGTGTTAGTGCCTGACTTCCGTGGCCGGATGGATGTGGCATTAGACATTTTAAGTAAAAGCCCACCTGATGTGTTTAATCACAATCTAGAGACTGCACCACGCCTATATAAATTGGCTAGACCTGGTGCTGATTACAAATGGTCTTTACAGTTATTAAAACGCTTTAAAGAAGCGCACCCTCAGGTCGCCACTAAATCAGGCTTAATGGTGGGCTTAGGTGAAACAACGGAAGAGTTGTTAGAAGTTCTGCGTGATCTACGCGAACACAACGTCGATATGCTGACAGTAGGACAATATTTACAACCGAGTAAACATCACTTGCCGGTACGACGCTTTATGCCACCAGCAGAATTTGATGAAATTAAAGCCTACGCGAATGAAATCGGCTTTAAACACGCGGCTTGTGGTCCCTTTGTCCGCTCCAGCTATCATGCCGACAGGCAAGCAGCCGGTGAAGATATCAGCTAAAAACTCCGGCGAATTTGCTCAAGCCAGATAACCTCGTTATCTGGCTTTTTGTTTTTTATTTTATGAATTTACGATAAGCCAACTTATTTCAGTGCTGGCTATTTCGGAAGCCGTAAACACTTGCTAAGCTTAAGGTATCAAGGTGGAGGGCTTATGGAACAAAGACACTTTAAGCGGGTACGTTTTTTTAGTCAGGCATTACTGGAAGCTGATGGTCATGAGTATCCGACTGAGTTATTGGATATCTCATTAAAAGGGGCATTAGTTAAAAAACCTTTAACTGGCTTACCCGCTGCACCTACCACACTTTTTTTAAAGTTAGGATTAAGTGATTCTACTGAACAAGTCATAATGCAGGTCAGTATTGCTCATCAGCACGGCATCTTCTTAGGGTTACATTGCGAAAAAATTGATATTGATAGTATCAGTCACTTGCGCCGTTTGTTAGAGCTTAATTTAGGTGATCCAGAGCTGTTAAGCCGTGACTTAGCTGAATTAAGTAATGGTGAATAGTAATTAATCTTCTGTAAGATCACGCAAAACATGCTGCGCAGGTGGATAACCTAAAGTGGCAGCAGCCTGCATCAGTTGCAGCCATTGTTGCCAATCTTCTTTTTGCCGTGCCAAATAAGCAAAATAATATTGCACAGGCATAATCTCTGCGGGTTTCTGCATTACCTGCAGCAGAAGTTTTTCGTATAGATCTGGTAGTCCTGCTTCAAAATGCCGCATGGTGTTTATTGCCGCCACTGGCCGATAAGCTTGCAAACCAACGGCTTCACAGGTGGGTACGGCGGTAAGCGTTACCTCATTCTCCCTCACAGCGTAATGTAGTAAATAACGCTGTAATGTCTCGGGGTCATTACCTATTAACAGGTTAGGGGCGAATTTACCAGGTTGGCAAATCGCTTTTGCCGCTACAGGACTAAGTAAGTACTCATCCAGAAAACCCGCAATATGCATAAATTCGTGCCGGAATAATGGTAAGCCGGCATTATCGGGTAACTGTAAAATGCCATTGTTATAACTTGCTATACCACGCCCTGCTATTACGACTAGTTGTTGAAATTGCGTCGTCATGACAGTAGACGTTAACGCGGCATAATTACAATTAATGCGTTGCCCTAGCTGCTCAGTACAATTGAGCTCAGTGCTATTGAAACGTAAAACCGGTTTAAAACAAACGGGGAGCTTGGTTAATTGTGGGTCTTGTTGCCAAGCAAGCATAAGACTTTGCCAAGTGCGCTCGCCCTGCGCTTGGCTAATAACAGGCTGCAACACTAAGGCACAACCAGCAGCGCTCTGCCAACCCAAGACGCTAGAGCTGTCATCTATAGGCCACAAGCCTAACTCAGCCAACAGAGTACCGCTGGGTGATAAAGCTAAGCTAGGCTGAATGTGTTGCAACCAATGCGCTGTCGCTAAGCGGCCTTCTAATCGAAGTTGTAAACGGAGTGCATGCTCAAGCGCGTCTGCCGACCCCAGACTGGCTGCATGACGAAACCAATATAAAGCTGCCTGTAATTCATTATTGGCTAAGCGTGAGTTAGCAAGCCGTTTGGCTGCGCTCACATTAGTCGCAGCATCTTGCATGAGCTGTTGCTCTGAATCAGATGTTACTGGTTGGCAACCTAACAATAAACTAAAAAGAAAAAAGCCAGTTAACCGGCTTTTTATGAGCAGCAGAAAGACTTTTAGCAACGGATTAGTCTTCATTAATTAAGGGTTCGCCGCGCATCTTGGCCATTTCTAATCTGGCATAACGATGCTCAACAAATTCGTAAACATTGGTGGCTAACACTTTGTGATAGTACACCATGGCTTGTGGTAAATTACCCTTAGCTTGATGCCATTTTGCTAGATAAAAGTAGGCTTCGCATAAACGCTCTGCTAATTGCTGCGGCCCGCTTAGCTCCACTAAAATTGACTGTAATAATGCTTGCTCGGTAATTTCGCCTGCGTAAAATCTTACCAAGTTAGTTGCCCAATCGTTACCATCGAGTGCTTGTAAGTGCAGTCTTAAGGTTGCCAAGGCTGCTTGCTCAGCTGTTTCTGCAAAACCAATATAGCGCCAAAGCACACGATAGGGATCGGTTGGTTTAAGCTGATAAAACTGCTGGAAGTCAGGCTGAGCCAGATTAAATCGACCCGCATAATAAAAGGCAATACCACGATTTAAAAAAGCAAAATCATAAGTAGGTGCAAGCTCTAAAGTGGAGTCAAAGGCTTCGTAAGCCTGCTCAAAATTGCCGCTTAAGGTGTAGTGAATGCCAAGCACATTATACACTTCAGCCATATCAGGTTTTAAACGTACAGCACGCATAAAATCTAAACGGGCCAGCGATCTTAAACCAACACTGTCATACATAACACCACGGTCGTAAAATAACTGGGCACTCTGCTCTTCCGTCAATTCTGCGCGCTGCAAAATTTCGGTTAAACGAGCAATTGCCAACTCATTACGATACGGCACTTGCAAAGGTTCGGGTGTTAACCAGATCTCTTGCAAATTAGCAGGTTGCTGAGCACAACCTGCCATACCGACTAGCCCTGCGAACAAGGCTAGTTTTAACCACACGGTTGTCACCTTAGGCTTCTGTAACCGCTTCAGCAGCAGGTTTAGCTAAGGCTTCTTTGATACTCAAACGTACACGACCTTGTTTATCAACTTCCAACACCTTAACGGCAACCTTTTGGCCTACTTGCAAGTGATCAGCGACATTTTGTACACGCTCATCAGAGATTTGCGAAATGTGCACTAAGCCATCTTTGCCTGGTAAAACGTTAACGAAAGCACCGAAATCAACGATACGTACCACTTCACCTTCGTAAATAGTACCCACTTCAATCTCTGCAGTAATCGCATTGATCTTGTCGATAGCAATTTGTGCGGCTTTGGCGGTAGTTGCAGCAATTTTGATACTGCCGTCATCTTCCAGCTCAATAGTGGTACCTGATTCTTCAGTGATCTGACGAATTACCGCACCACCTTTACCGATAACTTCACGGATTTTCTCCGGGTTAATCTTCATGGTGTAGATACGTGGCGCGTATTCAGACATCTCTTCACGGTGTCCGCTGATCGCCTGATCCATTACATTCAGAATATGCAAACGGGCTGCTTTAGCTTGCTTGAGGGCAATTTGCATGATTTCTTGCGTGATACCGTCAATCTTAATGTCCATTTGTAGTGCAGTAATACCTTCGGCAGTACCGGCAACTTTAAAGTCCATGTCGCCTAAGTGATCTTCATCACCTAAGATGTCCGATAACACAACAAAATCATCACCTTCTTTAACTAAGCCCATGGCAATACCTGCCACAGAGGCTTTGATCGGTACACCTGCATCCATAAGTGCTAAAGAAGAACCACATACAGAAGCCATAGAGCTTGAACCATTTGATTCGGTGATTTCTGAAACAACACGTACAGTGTACGGGAAATCATTAAAATCTGGCATTACAGCTTGGATGCCGCGTTTCGCTAACCGACCATGACCAATTTCACGACGTTTAGGCGAACCCACCATACCGGTCTCACCGACTGAATACGGCGGGAAGTTATAGTGCAGCATAAAGGTATCTGTTTTAGCACTGAGTAAATCATCTACCGTTTGCGCATCACGCGCTGTGCCCAGAGTGGCAGTTACTAGAGCCTGTGTTTCACCACGGGTAAATAGCGCTGAACCGTGAGTACGTGGCAATACGCCCGTCATGACACTTAGGCCACGGATCATTTCTGGATCACGGCCATCGATACGCGGTTCACCTTTGGTAATACGACCACGCACGACTTTTGATTCTAAGTTATGGAAAATCTCACCGACTTCGGTCGCATCTAGGCTTTCACCTTCAGCTAGTTCAGCCTTGAGTTGTTCAACTAAAGCGGCTTTGATTTCACCAATACGCTCGTAGCGTTTTGCTTTTTCAGTAATACGATAAGCATCACCTAATTCAGCCGCGGCCAAAGTCTCGATTTTCGCAATTAACGGCAGATTTTTCGCAGGAGCTTGCCAGTTCCAAAGCGGTTTAGCCGCTTCGCCAGCAAATTCTTTAATGGCATTTATCGCAGTTTGCATTTGCTGGTGACCATAAACAACGGCACCTAGCATCACATCTTCAGATAACACGCCTGCTTCAGATTCAACCATCAATACGGCACTGGCAGTACCCGCAACCACCAGGTCAAGCTTAGAGGTTTTTAATTCATCTTCTGAAGGGTTCAGTACATATTGATTATTGATATAACCAACGCGCGCCGCGCCAACTGGGCCAGCAAATGGAATACCAGAAATGGCTAAGGCAGCTGAAGTACCGATTAAAGCAACGATATCAGGTTGGATTTCAGGTTGTACCGATACAACAGTCGCAATCACCTGAACTTCATTGGTAAAACCTTCTGGGAAAAGTGGACGAATTGGCCGGTCAATCAAACGGGCAATTAGCGTTTCACCTTCAGAAGGACGACCTTCACGTTTAAAGAAGCCACCCGGAATACGGCCAGCAGCATACATTTTTTCCTGGTAATTTACCGTTAAAGGAAAGAAGTCTTGACCAGGTTTGGCTTCTTTTTTGCCAACAACAGTTACTAATACGGAGGTATCTCCCAGACTTGCCAATACTGCGGCATCTGCCTGACGGGCGATTACGCCGGTTTCTAAGGTGAAAGTGTGTTGGCCGAACTGGAATGATTTTACGATGGGAGTCACGTGGTATGTTCCTTTGCTTTAATCGCCGAATTGCGATGTCTTACTCTGTTTTATTTACGCACACAGTATACTCTGTAACCTAGAACAAAAGATAGTTCCGCAGCTTGGCAATAAAAATTTTTGCGCATAAAAAAAGAGGCTCGAAAGCCTCTTTTTTTGTTTCGTCTTAGCGACGTAAACCTAAACGCTCAATCAGTGTCGCGTAACGGCTCTGATCTTTGCCTTTTAAGTAATCTAACAATTTACGACGCTGGCTAACCATGCGTAACAAACCACGACGAGAGTGGAAGTCGTGCTTGTGCTCAGCGAAGTGACCTTGTAAATGATTGATAGAAGCAGTTAACAGTGCAACTTGAACTTCTGGTGAACCTGTGTCGCCTTGCTTAACAGCAAAATCAGCAACAATTTTAGCCTTATCAGCAGCGTTTAAAGCCATGATATATCTCCAAATGTGAGTGAACTAAGATACGCTTTCCGCCGATCACTCATCCAGCGGTAGCAAAACAGTTGCGAATTTTACCTGCAGCTAGCTGCTTTTACAAGCAGATTAACTAGCCTGTAACCTTGGCTAGTCAAGTAATTCCAGGTTAACCAAGCGTCGACTCACTAATTCACCTGCGATCACCTCGCCAATACCCAATAATTGGGCAGTAGCGCTATAAAGCTTAACACTCGCGGTGTCCGGCAATGCTACTTTGCAGGATTGGCCGTGCATAATATGCTTTTGTTGTGCCGCATCTAAGGTAAGGCTGGTTAACCCCACTAAACCCGCATCCATCGGCAACAATAAAGCATCTAGTGCTGGCCAGTTAGCCTCATTGTTTAAGGTCTCTAGCTGTGCCGGTGTCACCATCTGCTCAGCGCTAAAAGGCCCAACCTGAGTTCTGTGTAACTTTGCAACATGCGCGCCACAGCCTAAGGCCTCGCCTAAATCATCAATCAAGGTCCGGATATAGGTGCCTTTGGAGCAATGTACAATAAAATCGGCACTGTCGTGTTGACGCGATAGGAGTTCAAAACGAAAAATACTAATAGGCCGAGCTTCGCGAGGCACTTCAATACCTTGCCGAGCATATTTGTACAGAGGTTGGCCCTGATATTTCAGTGCAGAAAACATGGTCGGCACTTGCAAAATATCACCACGCAGCGCCTGCATAGCCTGTTCCAGCTCGGCATCACTAAAGCTAACTGGCTTTTCGCTAATCACCTCACCTTCCGCATCGCTGGTAGTGGTGCGCACACCAAACTTAGCCGTGACTTGATAGGTTTTATCGGTATCCAGCAAAAACTGGCTAAACTTAGTCGCTTCACCAAAACAAAGGGGCAGTAAACCGGATGCCATTGGATCCAAGGCGCCGGTGTGTCCAGCTTTAGCAGCCTGATATAACCAGCGTACTCGCTGTAATATACCATTGCTGCTGACCTCTAAGGGTTTATCCAACAGTAAAATACCATGGACTTGCCGCGCGTTTTTACGAGCGCGCATTATTCCTCTTCTCCACCCTTTTCTGGCCGATCCGTTTCTTGCCCTGCCTCTTTGCGACGACGCTCGTCTTCACGACGCACCGTTTCGACCAATGTCGCCATCCGGATCCCTTCGTTGAGCGATTCGTCAAACGCAAAGCGGATATGTGGCACAATTCGGGTTTGAATACGCTTACCAATTAGGCTACGCACATAACCTGCCGCATCATTTAAAATCTTTAAGTTATCTTCAACTTTATCGTTGTCCATGCCTAAAAAGGTCACGAATACCTTGGCGTGCGATAAATCACGCGACACTTCTACGTCTGAAACGGTAATCATGGTGTGCAAACGCGGATCTTTAATTTCGCGTTGCAGAATAACCGCCATTTCTTTTTTCACTTGTTGTGAAAGCCGGTCAACCCGGGAGAATTCTTTAGCCATGCTTTGTCTATCCTAGTATTTCTGGCACTTATCCTCTTCGTCTTTGCAGGTAAAAAACAGCTTGAAAGACGAAGAGTATAAACACAACAGGGGCAACATGTGCCCCTGATACAGCATTGTGCTACAGCAGCAACTATAACGTACGCTCAATCTGGATGGTTTCGAATACTTCGATCTGATCGCCTTCGCGCACATCGTTGTAGTTCTTCACACCAATACCACACTCAAAGCCATTACGTACTTCACTCACGTCATCTTTAAAGCGACGCAGTGATTCTAGCTCACCTTCGTAAATCACCACGTTATCACGCAGAACACGAATTGGGGCATTGCGCTTGATGATACCTTCGGTAACCATACAGCCAGCGATAGCGCCGAATTTCGGTGAGCGGAATACATCACGAACCTGAGCCAAACCAATGATCTGTTGTTTAAACTCTGGCGCTAACATACCGGTCATCGCAGCACGCACTTCGTCTAACAGCTCATAAATGATGCTGTAATAACGTAAGTCAAGGCCTTCTTCTTCTACCAGTTTACGCGCCGTGCCATCAGCACGAACGTTAAAGCCGATAATGATAGCGGAAGAAGCTGCGGCAAGGGTAACGTCAGTTTCAGTAATACCACCCACACCTGAGCCGACAATCTTCACTTTCACTTCGTCAGTTGATAACTTCATCAGAGACTCGGTAATCGCTTCTACCGAGCCTTGTACGTCAGCTTTCAATACGATATTCAGTTCAGATACGTCACCATCTGCCATGTTGGCAAACATGTTTTCCAACTTAGATTTTTGTTGACGTGCCAGCTTAACATCACGGAATTTACCCTGACGATACAAGGCAACTTCACGGGCTTTACGCTCATCTTTTACTACAGTAACTTCATCACCCGCTTGCGGTACACCGGACAAACCTAGGATTTCTACCGGAATAGATGGACCTGCAGTTTTAATTTCTTTACCGTTCTCATCACGCATAGCACGCACGCGGCCATACTCAAAACCACAGAGGACAACATCGCCTTGCTTTAACGTGCCTTCTTGCACCAGGATAGAGGCAACAGGACCACGGCCTTTATCAAGGCGTGATTCAATCACCACACCACGGCCCAAGCCTTGGTGAACTGCTTTTAACTCTAACAATTCAGCTTGGTTTAGGATGGCTTCTAATAAGTCATCAATACCTGATCCCGTTTTCGCCGATACTGGCACAAACTGAGTATCGCCACCCCACTCTTCCGAGATAACATCGTATTGCGATAATTCATTACGAACGCGATCTGGATCAGCTGAAGGCTTATCCATTTTATTCACCGCAACCACTAACGGCACGTTACCGGCTTTGGCATGTTGAATCGCTTCTTTGGTTTGCGGCATAACACCATCGTCAGCAGCAACAACCAGAATAACGATATCCGTCGCTTTAGCACCACGCGCTCGCATTGAAGTAAAGGCTGCGTGACCTGGTGTATCCAGGAAAGTGACCATACCGCGCTCAGTTTCTACATGGTAAGCACCGATATGCTGGGTAATACCACCTGCTTCACCATCGGCAACCTTGGCTTTACGGATATAATCCAGCAATGAGGTTTTACCATGGTCAACGTGACCCATTACGGTTACAACCGGTGCCCGTGGTTCTAACTCACCCTGACCTTCACGATCAGACATTACCGCTTCTTCCAGCTCGTTTTCTTTGGTCAGGGTAAACTTATGCCCCATTTCCTCACAAACGATAGCTGCTGTTTCCTGATCAATAACCTGGTTAATGGTTGCCATAGCACCCATTTTCATCATCGTTTTGATCACTTCAGAGGCTTTAACTGCCATCTTGGCAGCAAGCTCAGCAACAGTGATAGTTTCACCAATTTTAACTTCACGCTCTACCGGCTGGGCAGGTTTATTAAAACCATGCTGCATACTGGTAGGGGTTTTCTTTTTCTTATGACGGTTAGCACGATTAAAGGCTTCTTTATCGTTAACGTCATCTTTGGTTTTCTTACCTTTAGCGACAGGCGCTTTTTTACCTACACCGCGACGGCCCGCACGCTCTTCTTTAGCATCGACTTCATCTTCAGCCTGTTTTGCAAATTGATTGCTAGTCAGGTGGTAATCATCGGTGTCTGCTGGCTTAACCTTTTCTTCTTGCGCCCAACGCTCGCTGTTTTCTTCTGCTAAACGACGCGCCTCTTCGGCTTGCTTACGCGCTTCTTCTTCCAGCTTACGTAAGGCTTCAGCTTCTTGTTGCTGACGAATACGTTCGGCTTCTTTACGCGCTTCTTCTTTTGCCGCACGACGCGCCGCTTCTTCCGGATCGTCTTTGGCTAATTGTGCTGTTTTCTGATCTTCGCGCTTTTTCGTTTCAGCCGCTTTACGCTCAGCTTCTTCTTTCGCTTTTAGCTGAGCAGCTTCACGAGCCTGACGTTCAGCTTCTAACCGAGCAGCCTCTGCTTCAGCTTTGGCTTTCTCTTCAGCCAATCTTGCTTCTTCCTGCGCTTTTAGTCCTGCTTCATCTAGCATTGGCTTTTTAATAAAGGTTTTTTGCTTACGCACTTCAACCTGTATTTCACGATTACGGCCAGCACCACCTGCCACACTTAACGTGGTTTTTTCTTTACGCTTAATCGTCAGCTTTGCAGGTTCAGCGGTTTTTCCACCATGCTGTTTGCTTAAATGATCCAGCAAAACTTTTTTCTCATCTTCGGTTACCGATTGGCCTTGCGCCTTGGTAATCCCTGCATCAGCAAATTGTTGCACTAACCGATCAACAGTTGTACCGACATCACTGGCCAATTTTTCTATGGTTACTTCTGCCATTTGTGTTGTTACCTCCGTTGACTACTTAGTTACTTTCATTAAACCAAACGATATTACGTGCAGCCATAATCAGCTCAGCGGCTTTATCTTCGGTCATTTGGGCAATTTCTAACAAATCATCTACACCTAATTCAGCCAAGTCATCAAGAGTCGTTACCCCTTTGCTAGCAATGACATAAGCGGTATGCGTATCTAAACCAGCTAATGCTAACAACTGTTCAGTTGGCTTGGCATCTTCCAGCGACTCTTCACTCGCCAGTGCCCGAGTAGTTAATACATCTTTGGCACGGCTACGTAATACTTCTACTGTGTCTTCGTCTAAACCATCAATAGATAACAATTCACTGACAGGGACATAAGCGATTTCTTCTAAAGTTGAGAAACCTTCTTCAACCAACACCTCAGCGAAGTCTTCGTCAATTTCAAGCGCATCCATAAAGAGTTGACGCACTTTTTCAGTTTCTTCTTGATGCTTTTTCTTCATATTGGAAACTGACATCACATTCAATTCCCAACCAGTTAATTGGCTGGCTAAACGAACGTTTTGACCATTACGGCCGATCGCCATCGCCAAATTAGAATCTTCAACAGCAATATCCATTGAATGGGTATCTTCATCAACGATGATAGAAGCTACTTCAGCCGGTGCCATAGCGTTAATCACAAACTGGGCATCGTTATCGTCATACAACACGATATCAACCCGCTCGCCACCCAACTCGTTCGATACAGCTTGTACACGTGAACCACGCATACCAACACAAGCTCCTACTGGGTCGATACGGCGATCGTTACTTTTCACAGCGATCTTAGCGCGTGAACCTGGATCGCGGGCAGCACCACGTAATTCGATCATCTCTTCACCAATTTCTGGCACTTCGATGCGGAATAATTCTAAAAGCATTTCAGGCTTAGCGCGGCTTAAAAATAACTGAGCGCCACGTGCTTCCGGCTTAACATCAAATAATAAAGCACGAATACGATCGCCTGGACGGTAAGTCTCACGCGGTAACATTTCTTCGCGCGCTAACATCGCTTCAGCGTTATTGCCAAGATCCACAATAATGCTTTCAC
Organism: Alishewanella sp. d11; assembly: GCF_049390205.1. GTDB lineage: Bacteria > Pseudomonadota > Gammaproteobacteria > Enterobacterales > Alteromonadaceae > Alishewanella. The sequence continues at coordinate 726,789 of NZ_CP186547.1, forward strand.
GGTTAACTTTTTTAACCACGCCAGTGACTAACTCGCCAACCTGGTCGATATAAGCTTCAACAACCTGTGAACGTTCGGCTTCACGCACTTTCTGCACAATCACTTGCTTCGCCATTTGGGTGGTGATGCGATCAAACTCAACAGAATCGATTTGCTCTTCTACGTAATCACCCAACTTCACTGATGGATCATCATATTGCGCAGCAGATAAGGTCATTTCACGGTAGGGATGTTCCATTACTGCATCATCCGCAACCACTTCCCAACGACGGAATGTCTCATAAGAACCGGTTTTCCGATCAATGGTTACTCTAACTTCGATATCGCCTTCATTTTTCTTTTTTGTGGCTGCGGCTAATGCAAATTCTAATGCCTGAAAAATTTTTTCACGTGGCACGGACTTTTCATTTGAAACTGCATCAACAACTAATAGTATTTCTTTTGCCATTGTATATGCCTCACTTTGACGCTACCTGGTTACCTTAAAAAACCGGTACCACGTTTGCTTTATCAATGTTATCGAAAAGCAAACTACAGGGTTTGCCATCCACTTCAATTACCAACGTATCGCCATCAAACGAGGTCAGTAATCCTTTGAATTTGCGTCGACCTTCTTGAGGAACGGTTAGTTTCACTTCAATTTTATGGCCAACATATTGGGTAAATTGTGCCTCGGTGAATAAAGGTCGATCCATCCCAGGCGACGACACCTCTAAGGTGTATTCATTAGGGATTGGATCTTCAACGTCCAGCAAAGCACTGACTTCACGACTCACCAGAGCACAGTCTTCGACCATAATGCCCTCAGCTTTGTCAATAAAGATTCTCAGTGTGGTATGACGCCCAGCGCGGATCAGCTCGATACCCCACAGTTGATAACCCGCTGCTTCCACAGTGGGTGTCAGCAGCTCTGTCAGTTGCTGTTCTTGTTTAGCCAAAAAGACCTCCGAAACACAAATAAAAAATGGGCAAAACGCCCATTACTACATAAAACACGGACTCTAGATGCGAAAACGCCCCGAACAAGCGGGGCGAAAAACATCCAGTCATTAAACATATCGCCAATGCTTAATGGTTGTTGATTTGGTTGCGCTGGCAGGTTTTTAGACCTTCGCCCTGCGGTTATAGAGAGGAGCCCGAGGGCGAGTTCGCTATAACATTTAACCAATGTAAATTTGGTTGCGGGAGCCGGATTTGAACCGACGACCTTCGGGTTATGAGCCCGACGAGCTACCAGGCTGCTCCATCCCGCGTCCGTAACTGGCGCACATTATATAGTGCCTAATTTGAATGCGCAAGCCGAAGCTTGCGTTAATTTGGTGCCGAGAGCGGGACTTGAACCCGCACGTCCTAGGACACTACCCCCTCAAGATAGCGTGTCTACCAATTTCACCACCTCGGCGTGTAAAGCTTAGTTTCCTACTGGGATATCGTTAACCGCATCTTCTTTTGCAGGAGCTTGTTCAGTCAGTGCTGGAACGGTTTGGAAAAAGTCTGAACCATCATCAGGTTTACTTTGTTTAGCCGTCAAATTACCCAGCACAATACTTAACACAAAAAACAACACGGCTAATACAGTAGTGCTTTTTGTTAAGAAGTTACCAGTGCCACTAGAGCCGAAAACGGTACCTGAAGCGCCTGCACCAAAAGCAGCACCCATGCTTGCACCCTTACCATTTTGGATAAGCACTAAACCAATCAGTGCCAGTGCAACCAGTAAATAACACACCACAAAAATTTCGTACATAATTATTCCTTTGCGCTTGTCTGATAATTTAGACAAATCTGTGCAAATTCATCAGGCTTTAAGCTGGCACCGCCAACTAAAGCACCATCTATGTCTGGTTGAGTAAACAGTGCAGCACTATTTTCTGCGTTTACACTACCGCCATATAAAATTCTTACTTGCTGTGCTGCGACGTTGTCGTAACTTTGCAGTACATCCCGAATAAAAGCGTGTGTTTCTTGCGCCTGTTCAGGAGTTGCAGACTCGCCTGTGCCAATGGCCCAGATGGGTTCATAAGCAATCACCGACTTCACTAGCAATTCGGGGTGCGAAGCATACACTGCAGCTAATTGTTTCGCAATAACCTGTTGTGTTTTTTCTTGTTGGCGCTCTTGTAAGGTTTCACCAACACATAACACCGGTGTCAAGCCGGCAGTAACAGCTGTAACCACTTTTTCAGCGATTAACGCATCTGTTTCAAACTGATACTGTCTGCGCTCAGAATGCCCAATCAGACTATAAGTCGCACCCGCTTCTTTCAGCAAGGAAGCACTTAATTGCCCCGTATAAGCACCTGAAACAGCGGCGCTGACATCCTGACCACCTAAGGCTACCTTATTTGATGGCGGGAAAAACGGCAGTAAGGTTGCTGGAGGACAGATTAATAACTCGGCCTCAGTGTCTATTTCTGCTAATACGTTATTTACTGCTTCAATTAAGGCCTTAGTGCCATTCATCTTCCAGTTGGCAGCGATCAGAGCTTTACGCGACATTAGGCTATATCCTTTGCTAAGACATGCTGATAGTAACTAAGCTTGTTCGTTAGAACAAGCTTTTCGCGTTTAATCTGAGTTGGTTGCGCATTTTTTAGCTTACTTAACTGGCAATTTTTACTGCTGCAGCAATTTTTTCGGCATAGGCACGCACTTCATGCTCATCTTCACCTTCCACCATCACGCGAATCAGTGGCTCAGTTCCAGATTTACGAATAAGCACTCGTCCTTTTCCTGCCAAAGCTTGTTCTACTTCAGTAATACTTTGCTGCACGTTCTGTTTTTCTAGTGGTGCACTTCCTTTGGCAAATTTAACATTCACTAAAACCTGCGGTAGCTTGCGCATATCTGCACACAGTTCAGCCAGGGCTTTATCGCTGGTTAGCATGGCATTCAATACTTGTAAGGAGGCAATAATGCCATCGCCAGTGCAGGTATAATCTAAATTCAACACATGGCCAGAATTCTCGCCACCGATCCGCCAGTTATGTTCACGCAGTAGTTCCATCACATAACGATCACCCACCGCACTGCGAGCGAAAGGAATTGCTAATTTGGCTAAGGCTAACTCTAAGCCCATATTACTCATCAAGGTGCCGACAACACCACCTTGTAAGGTGCCAGCTTCTTTCGCCGCCCGAGCAATAATGTAGACGATTTCATCGCCATCCAGCACACGACCATGTTGATCGACCATCATCACGCGGTCACCATCACCGTCATAGGCGATCCCCAGATCTGCGGCTTCTGCTAACACCGTTTCCCGCAATAAATCAGTATGGGTAGCCCCGCACAGATGATTGATATTCAGACCATCAGGCTCACAGCCAATGGTGATCACCTTAGCGCCTAATTCTTTGAAAACGGCTGGGGCAATATGGTAAGTTGCACCATGCGCACAGTCGATCACAATTTTTAACCCACTTAACGACAAATTATTATTTAAATGGCTTTTACAAAATTCGATATAACGCCCTGCAGCGTCATTAATGCGCACAGCTTTGCCTAAATTCTCCGAAGATTCACAAATCATCGGTTGTTCTAGCTCGTGCTCTATGGCGAGTTCAATATCATCGGCCAACTTAGTACCGTCGGCTGAGAAAAATTTGATGCCATTGTCATAATACGGATTGTGAGATGCGCTAATCACAATACCGGCTTCAGCGCGAAAGGTTCGGGTTAAATAGGCAACCGCGGGGGTAGGCATAGGCCCTAGCAAGCGCACATCGATACCCGCAGCGATTAACCCAGCTTCTAAAGCTGTTTCTAACAAATAGCCGGAAATACGCGTGTCTTTGCCGATTAACACCTTACGAGTACCGCGCTGCGATAACACCCGTCCTGCGGCCCAGCCGAGTTTCATTGCAAATTCGGGAGTAATTGGAAACTCGCCTACCCGACCACGCACGCCATCTGTGCCAAAATATTTTCTACTCATTTATTCCACTCCAAAACGGGCTGCAGCGGCAATTCGTACCGCTTGCACAGTTTCCTTAACATCATGTACTCGAATAATTTGTGCGCCAGCATAAGCCGCCAGCGTTGCACAAGCAAGGCTACCAGCAAGCCGTTCGGTTACAGGCACATCTAATAATTGACCAATCATTGATTTTCGAGACATTCCTGCCAAAACGCCATAACCACTCTCAACAAACTTTGACAACGCCGCCAGCAATTGATAATTGTGCGCCAAGGTCTTACCGAACCCAAACCCCGGATCGAGGATAATCTGAGAAGCGGCAATACCAGCTTGCTGACACTGCTCTGCTCTTGCTAACAAAAACTGATACACCTCTTGCACCACATCTTGATAAACTGGCGCAGCTTGCATAGTGCGTGGAGCCCCCTGCATATGCATCAAGCACACTGGCACCTGTAAAGACGCTGCCACAGTTAATGCTGCAGGTTCTTGTAAAGCTCGCACATCATTGATCATATCGGCACCCGCCTGAACCGCAGCTGACATCACCGCAGCTTTACTGGTATCGATCGAGATCACACAGTCAAAACGCTGCCGAATAGCTTCAATAACGGGTACAACACGTTCTAACTCTGCCTCCAAGCTTACCGCAGCTGCCCCAGGACGAGTAGACTCACCGCCAATATCGATAATACGCGCACCTTCTAACAACATTTGCTCTGTAGTAAATAACGCATGATCTAGTGTTTGGAATTTACCGCCGTCAGAAAATGAATCAGGTGTAACATTCAGGATCCCCATAACAACTGGGCGATTTAACGCAAGGTGACGCTGGCGTGGTAAGGTTAACTGCATAAAAATCTCTGTAAACGCTGAAGCTTGTTACCGATATAGAAATAAAGCAGCAGCACTGAATTCAAATTATCGGTAAAAATAGTAAAACCCCGGACCTGCCGGGGTTTTGATTAACGCAATGAACTATTGCAAAACTTAAACTGCACTACCTTCAGATGGTTTATCAGTAACGGTTGGTGCAACTTTATCTGCTTTTGATACATCATCACCATCGCCCTTAGAACCTTTATCACGCGGCTCCCAGTTTTCAGGTTGACTAACAGGTTTACGCTCCATCAGTTCTTTAATTTGACGCGCATCGATAGTTTCGTACAACATTAAAGCATCTTTCATCGCATGCAAAATGTCCATGTTGTCATTAAGCATTTGCTGCGCTCTAGCATAGTTACGATCGATAATCGCTTTGATTTCACTATCAATAATTGCAGCAGTGTCATCTGACATATTCTTAGGCTTGCCCATGCTACGACCTAAAAATACTTCACCCTCTTCTTCTGCGTAAAGAAGCGGACCTAATTTGTCAGAGAAACCCCATTGCGTAACCATGTTACGGGCAATAGAGGTCGCATATTTAATATCTTGTGAGGCACCCGTAGAAACGGCCTCAGTGCCGTAAATCATCTCTTCCGCTAAACGACCACCATAAGCGACCGAAATTTTACTTTCTAGCTTACGACGGCTAACGCTAATTGCATCTTGTTCCGGCAAAAAGAAAGTAACACCTAAAGCGCGACCGCGTGGAATGATAGTCACCTTGTGCACAGGATCATGCTCTGGCACTAAACAACCAACAATGGCATGGCCAGCTTCATGGTAGGCCGTCATTTCTTTTTCAGCGTCAGTCATTACCATAGAACGACGTTCTGCACCCATCATAATCTTGTCTTTAGCGCGTTCAAACTCTTCCATGCTAACAACGCGGCGATTACCACGAGCAGCAAACAACGCCGCTTCATTCACTAAGTTTGCTAAATCAGCACCTGAAAAGCCTGGCGTACCGCGCGCGATAACACTGGCTTTCACGTCATCTGCCATAGGCACTTTGCGCATGTGTACTTTTAAAATTTGCTCACGACCACGTACGTCTGGTAAACCTACCACGACCTGACGGTCGAAGCGGCCTGGACGTAACAAGGCGGCATCTAATACATCTGGGCGGTTAGTCGCGGCGATAATAATAATGCCTTCATTGCCGTCAAAACCATCCATCTCAACCAACATTTGGTTTAGCGTTTGTTCACGCTCGTCATGACCACCACCTAAACCGGCACCACGCTGCCGACCTACCGCATCAATCTCGTCGATAAAAATAATACAAGGGGCAGCTTTTTTCGCCTGCTCGAACATATCGCGAACTCGAGAAGCACCGACACCGACGAACATTTCAACGAAATCTGAACCCGAGATGGTAAAAAACGGCACTTTAGCTTCGCCAGCAATGGCTTTGGCTAATAAGGTTTTACCGGTTCCTGGAGGGCCAACCATTAAGATACCCTTAGGAATTTTACCACCTAGCTTTTGAAAGCGAGAAGGCTCTTTAAGGTATTCAACGAGCTCCGATACTTCTTCTTTGGCTTCATCACAACCGGCGACGTCCGCGAAGGTGGTTTTGATTTGGTCTTCACCCATTAAGCGCGCTTTGCTTTTACCAAAAGACATGGCACCTTTGCCGCCTCCACCTTGCATCTGGCGCATAAAGAAAATCCATACCCCAATCAGCAGTAGCATAGGGAACCATGAAATGAAAATAGTGGCGAGCCAGCTAGTTTCTTCCGGTTTTGCACCCAACACACGCACGTCGTTGCTAATTAAATCATCCATTAATTTAGGATCATTTACCGGCAACACGGTTTCAAAACGTTCACCACTGCGCTTCACGCCGGTGATAACGCCGCTGCGTTCAATCTTAACTTCGCGGATCAGCCCCTGGTTCACTTCTTTTACAAACTGGGTGTAGCTGGTCTGGCGATCGGTATTTTCACTGGGACCAAAACTGTTAAATACTGACATCAGTACTACAGCGATGACTAACCAGACTATCAGATTTTTTGCCATGTCGCTCAAGGTGATAACCTCATCTTTACTCTAGAAATCATTAATTACGGCTTACTGTACTAAAATTTGAAGCCGGTAGCCACGATATATGTCTCACGCGAACGGGCGCGCGACGAATCTGGCTTGCGAATTTTAACGGTATTAAATGCAGCTCGTACTTCTTTTAAATACTGTTCAAAGCCGTCGCCCTGAAAAACTTTGACCACGAAACTGCCATTTTGCTTCAAAACTTTATGGCACATTTCCAAGGCAAGCTCAACCAAATACATTGAACGCGCTTGATCGGTTGTATCGTTACCGCTCATATTAGGTGCCATATCCGATAATACCACATCTACGTTCTTACCACCGATTCGGCTCAATAACGCGTCTAAAACAGCATCCTCTCGAAAGTCACCTTGTAAGAAGGCCACTCCCGCTAACGGGTCCATGGGCAAAATATCACACGCCACCACAGTACCTTGTAGCCCAACCACCCCCGCAACGTATTGTGACCAACTGCCCGGTGCGGAACCAAGATCTACCACATTCATACCTGGCTTCAGTAACTTATCCTGTTGTTGAATTTCTTCCAACTTAAAGGAGGCGCGTGATCTTAGACCAAGCTTTTGCGCTTTTTGCACAAAATGATCATCAAAATGCTCTTTTAACCAACGAGTTGAGCTGGCGGAGCGTTTTTTCTTTGTCATGATACTACTCTTAAATAGTCTTATGCCTTAGATGGCGCTACAATAGGCATAATTCAAGCTTTTATCGGATATTTTAACCTTATGAGTTTAACCAATAAACAAAAACAATTCTTAAAAAGTAAAGCGCATGATTTAAAGCCTGTCATTTTACTCGGTGGCAATGGCCTTACTGAAGGTGTAGTGGCAGAAATCGAGAATGCGCTTAATCATCATGAATTAATAAAAATCAAAGTTCCTGGTGAAGACCGTGAGCAAAAAATGCTGATTATGGACGCGATTATTCGTGAAACTAAAGCAGAAAAAGTGCAAATTATCGGCAAAATTTTAGTGTTATTCCGTCAAACAGAAGATAAAAAAATCGCCTTACCACGGGGTTAGGCTGTTTTTATAAAACCTGCTTGATAAAGTGCCCATTTGGCACTGGCGCTATCTGTGGCAAGTTTACTTACCAGATGCGCTGGTTTCTCAACCAGCGTAGCCTTGGCAAACTGCCACATCACTAAGGTATTGTCAGCGCAAATTGTTTCTACATGCTGTAAATTATTTTCGTAGCACCAATTTGTGTTATCCACCAGCAAGGAAAACACTTCAGCAGGACTCACCTGCCAAGAGCTGATATCCAACACTAAGGCCCACGGCTGGCCAATAACGGGTTGCACGGTCTTTCTAAATGCCTTTACGTAAGCTTTTGCCGTCGCCAAGGTCCATACCCCATCGGCTTTTACCCATAAGGTGTTATCTTGTAAAGTAAGCTCAAAGGCTGTATTTGCTTTCATCACACTTCTTACCCGCAATAATTGGTAGTCGATTAACGCTAAGGCCTTTTTGTGTTAGGCTTTAACGGTTTTTTACCACTGCCGCGATTTATGCACTTACGAGATTATCAACAACAAGCCGTAAACGCTACCATTGAATTTTTTAAACAGCATACGGCAACAGCTGTATTGGTATTGCCTACTGGTGCCGGAAAAAGCCTTGTAATTGCTGAACTTGCCCGCCAAGCTCGTGGCCGCGTGTTAGTGCTAACCCATGTTAAAGAACTTGTCGCCCAAAATGCCGAGAAAGTGGCGTTGTTTACCGACAGCCCGAGTATTTTTGCTGCAGGCTTACATAAAAAGCAGTCAAGCGCAAAAACTGTTGTGGCCAGTGTGCAATCTGCAGCAAAAAATCTTAGCGCCTTTGCACAGGCGTTTTCACTGCTGATTATCGACGAATGCCATAGAGTAAGCGCGGCTGCTGACAGCCAGTACCAAATATTATTCCAGCACTTACGCCAATATAATCCCAACCTTAAAATACTGGGCCTGACCGCAACTCCTTATCGGCTTGGCAGCGGCTGGATTTATCGTCAGCATTACCATGGCCGCATCGGCAATACGCAGGATCCGATTTTTGAGCACTGTATCTTTGAGTTACCCCTTCGCCCACTTATTAAACAAGGTTACCTTACAACACCAAGGCTGTACGATGGCTTAACCGCGCAGTATGACTTTAGTCAGCTTATCCCCACCACGCAGGGCGACTATGCACCAGCAGACGTTGACAACCTGCTGGGGAAAATGGGCCGTGCTACCCGCTTAATCGTGCAGCAACTAATTCAGCTCGCGCAGCACCGCAAAGGGGTCATTATTTTTGCCGCAACGGTTAAACATGCCGAAGAGGTGATGCAACTTATCAACTCAGAGCAGGCCGCACTGCTTACAGCAAAAACTACTGATCATGAACGTGACCAACTGATAACTCGCTTTAAAGCCCAAAAAATCAAATTTTTAGTCAATGTAGCCGTATTAACCACTGGCTTTGATGCGCCGCATGTTGATCTGATTGCTATTTTACGACCAACAGCTTCTGTGAGTTTATTTCAACAAATGGTTGGGCGAGGCTTGCGCTTAGCCCCAGATAAAGCCGACTGCCTGATAATTGATTATGCAGCGAATGGCTATGATTTATATTTTCCAGAAATTGGCGATGCTAAACCTAATAGTAAAGCGGTTCCTGTTCAAGTTCCTTGCCCACTCTGTGGCTTTGCCAATATCTTTTGGGGATTAACGGATAGTGATGGCGATATTATTGAGCATTATGGTCGGCGTTGTCAGGGGCTACAGTCAGACCAGCAAAGTCAGTGCGACTTTCGCTTTCGCAGCCGCAACTGCCCTGATTGCGGTGCTGAAAATGATATTGCTGCCCGTAGCTGCCACAGCTGCCAATCGGTGTTAGTTGACCCTGATAAACGGTTACGCGAAGTGCTTAATAAGCAACACCACCATCTATTTCGCTGCCAAAGTATGTTATTGAGTGACGATAACGGCGACCTAAAAGTCAGTTATTACGATATTGATGGCAACCCTTTCTATCGTTGGTTTAAATTACAAAGCCAACCACAGCGCAAAGCGCTCTACGCTGCTTTTATTAAACCGCATAGCAAAGCACCAGGCTTGCCCCTACCAGCGTTTAAAACTGCTAGCCAACTGGTTGCTGCAGCCGCGCTGTTTCAACCACCACAATTAATTTTATTAAAGAAACAGAAACAAGGCTGGCAACACCTAGAAAGTATTTTTGATTATCAAGGGCGCTATCAGCATGAAAAAAATGCCAATAACTAACTGCAACAACCACTTAGAGTGTTTTTATCCTTGCATTGACGCAATAACAAAAGAAATACACAAATGCCTAATCGATAATTAACACTTAGCGCCAGCTATTTTTTCAGCTAGAATGTTGGAAATGAATTGTAATGGACATTTTATGCGCGCAGGGATAGCGTTTAGCAATATCGCAGCCGCCTATGCTGCAGGCAAGCATCTTGCCCAAGCAGCAATGCAGCAAACAGGCCTGCCGGTTATCGACGTCTTGTTGTTGTTTTGCAGCAGTAATACCGATTATCAGCAGCTATTAATGGGCGCTCGAGCGGCCTGTGGCCCTAACACCCTAATCCTTGGCGGCTCAGCAGTCGGCGTAATCACGAATGAAGTCATCGCCGATAAAGGCAGCCCTGCTGCTGCACTTGCGCTGTGTGCCACAGATAATGATGTGCAGTTCCAAAGCGCTTGCAGCAATATTCTGGCTAGCGATCCCTTTGTTGCTGGCCAAGCTTTAGGCACCGCTTTTAAACCAGCTATTGATCCCGCTTTATTATTACTTTTTTATGATTCGGTTCGTTACCCTGGCAGCCAACATCACCCGGCAGTATTAATTCCTTCTCCTCCTCTACTGGATGGGCTGTATCACAGTTTAAAACAAAAGGTACCCATTGCAGGAGCAGGTTTACTGGCAGATTTACAGTTTGGTGCAACCACCCAGTTTTATCAAAATCAAGCGGCCCAGCACTTAGCCACGGCTTTACTGATTTCTGGCAGGGCACGCTCCTACATTAGTGCGATGCATGGCTGTACGCCAGTGAGTAGCCAAAGCTTTACGATTACCAGCATTTTTCAGCAGTTTTTATATAGCCTAGATGACAAACCCGTAACCGAGATATTAGATAACATTAGTGGCAATGTTCCTTGGCGTAATGAACATCCCGTGAGTAGCTTGGCTATTGGTGTGCGCTACCCTGTGGCAACAGATACCGGCTACAGCACGCCTTATGTTACTCGGTTAATCAGTGGTGTACTGCCGAATGATGAAGGCGTAATTTTATTTGAGCCCGATTTACATGAGGGGATGCAAATTCAGATTATGCAACGAGATAGCCACAGTATTTTGCAAGCAGCGCAAGAACAAACTGAACAACTATTGCAGAAAATCTCCGCCGATCAGCAACACCCCATAGTGGCCTTATATTTTGATTGCGCAGGACGCATTGAAGAAAAACACACCGAAGCCAAACTTATCCAACAATTACTCAATAAAGCAGACATACCTCTGCTGGGAATTTATACCGGTGTTGAAATTGCGCCAGTAGGAGAGATCAGCCGCAGTCTTGATTGGAGTGGCGTACTGATTATTCTTACAGCGCCAGCTTAAATTAACTACACGTCCTTCACCTTATTCAGGTAATGCATTTTGCTTAGTAAAAATGACTATGAGACAAAGCAATTCAAGATATAGAAATATTTTAATTATTTAAAAATCAACACCATCCTCATAAACCATTACATAAAAAACACATAAAGACTAAAAATTCCACATCTGAACAGCAAAAAAATCATGTTTAAGCATAATTACTGCTGCTAATTTCAGCAGACAGGGGTAGATTATGAAAAATACTAAAATAATATCCGCTTTAACCGCAATTACTTTAGCTTTGTTGGTGGCCTTACCGGCTAGCGCAAATAATTTGGCGTTAACTGGCCCAGGGGCAGGGGCAGATGGTTCTAGCAGAGCGAGCAACTCCAGCTATAACCTAGCACGAGATGGCAATGTTCAAACATTTTGGCAGGCCAATGGCAATAACAATCAACGTATTTCCGTCAAATGGTCAAGTGCAGTTTCAGTAAACCAAGTCGTTTTAAGAGAACAAGGAAGTAATATCCGTAGTTGGCGGTTAGTGAACAACAATAATGGCGCGGTTTTAGCCAGCGGCACAACATTAGGCAGCAACCGTACTATAAATTTCAACACTATTAGCACAACGAAATTAAACCTAGAGATCTTAACAGCAGCGGCAGCACCAAGAATTAGCGAATTTGAGGTGTTTAACTCAAGTAGTGGAGGTGGAACTGGCGGTGGTAGCGGTGGAACTGGCGGTGGTACCGGTGGAAATGCTGGCGGTGGAAATGCGGGCGGTGGAACTGGCGGCACTACTGGGGATGTTTTAGCTTGCCGTGCCACACCGCAAGGTTACGCATCGCTCAATGGCGGCACAACTGGTGGCAGTGGCAGTAATGCCGTTACCGTTACCGTAAGCACCGGAGCTCAACTCCAGCAAGCGCTTAATAATCGTGATTTAAACCGCCCATTAACCATTCGGGTAGACGGCACCATTACTCGCGCAAACTCCGGAAGTTTAACTAAGTTCGATATTAAAGATATGAATAATGTCACCATTATCGGGGTTGGCAACCGCGGAGTTTTGGACGGTATCGGCATTAAGATTTGGCGCTCAAACAACGTAATTATCCGCAATTTAACCATTCGTTATGTCAATGTGGGGGATAAAGATGCCATTAGTATCGAAGGCCCAGCAAGCCGGATTTGGATAGACCATAATGATCTCTACAACACCCTAAACTCCAGTAAAGATTTTTATGACGAACTGGTCAGCGGTAAAAAAGAAGTTGATAACGTTACTATTTCTTACAACAAACTGCATGACAGTTGGAAGACTTCACTGTGGGGAAATAATGATAGCGACAACTTTAATCGCCGCATCACATTCCACCATAATCATTGGTACAACGTAAACTCTCGCCTACCGCTGTTCCGTTATGGACAGGCGCATATTTTTAACAACTTATACCAGAATATCCTTGAATCTGGTATAAACTCTCGAATGGGTGCCACGATACGAATCGAAAATAACGTATTTGAAAACACCAAAAACCCTATCGTTTCACTGTTCTCCAGTGCCGTTGGCTATTGGGATATCCGAAACAACCAACTCACCAGCACCGTCTGGGAAAATTCTCCAGATGGCGTGATTGCAGGGCCCTCTTTAAATTCGACAGGGGTACTTAATTTACCTTATAGCTTTACGCAATTACCAACCAATCAGGTAAAAGCCCATGTCTTAGCAAATGCGGGGGTAAATAAGTGTAACTTCTAACAGTTACCGCAAAACCGGGTAGTCATTGCCCGGTTTTTCTTTTCGAAAATGCGTTTTAATAGATAATTGCAACTTGATTATCGTCCGCTCGTAGCTCTTTATACAAAAACTGTAATTTTTAATACGTTGTCGGTTTAATTTGCATTCCAATCAAAAAGCTGAATAGCGAAAAAGAGTGGATCAGATTTCAATTGTTGAAGTGGATCAGTTTTGCATTGTTGGTAACACTGGCTCGGTTTATCCCCGTGCATACGGGGAACTGTTGCTGCTGGATACCTGAGCGCCGCCAGTCGGCGGTTTATCCCCGTGCATACGGGGAACTGGCCACGTTCGCGTATTCGCCAAACAGCACAGCCGGTTTATCCCCGTGCATACGGGGAACTGACAGAGGCAACGCGCTGCACAAGGGGCGGGGGCGGTTTATCCCCGTGCATACGGGGAACTGCGTGTTCATCACTAAAGATGCATAACTGACATCGGTTTATCCCCGTGCATACGGGGAACTGACGCCAAGCAGCTAAGGAGCAACAAAATGAATCGGTTTATCCCCGTGCATACGGGGAACTGTCCATAATTAAAGCTAAAATAGGTTTCCATTTCGGTTTATCCCCGTGCATACGGGGAACTGAGTTACACAAATTTCAAGGCCAAACCATTGAGCGGTTTATCCCCGTGCATACGGGGAACTGCTATTTGTGTACCACCGACAATTAATCTACATCGGTTTATCCCCGTGCATACGGGGAACTGTGTTCCGTGTTTTGATCAACGAGTAATACAGACGGTTTATCCCCGTGCATACGGGGAACTGGACAGCTTAAGGAATAAAAATGGCTACTGAAACGGTTTATCCCCGTGCATACGGGGAACTGTATTACGCCATGCGTTTCACAGTGTTCTATAACGGTTTATCCCCGTGCATACGGGGAACTGTGGAGTTTCAGGATCCTGTAATCGTTTTTGAGCGGTTTATCCCCGTGCATACGGGGAACTGCTGATCGCGGCGATCATAAAGCGGATCAGGCGCGGTTTATCCCCGTGCATACGGGGAACTGTTGTAATGGATCGGTGAGTGACTGTGGGCCAGCGGTTTATCCCCGTGCATACGGGGAACTGTGGTGCGGTTTTCCATTAGGCCAGTGCGGATCCGGTTTATCCCCGTGCATACGGGGAACTGCCAATCCGAACGGAGCTAACAACATGATTACACGGTTTATCCCCGTGCATACGGGGAACTGTGTTGGCCAATGCCTAGCAGGCTTGCCAGTGCCGGTTTATCCCCGTGCATACGGGGAACTGGCTGATACGCATTCGGATGCTGTTGACATCTACGGTTTATCCCCGTGCATACGGGGAACTGTGCTAATACCTCCAACACCTTAAAGCCGTATACGGTTTATCCCCGTGCATACGGGGAACTGGCTAATGCTAACAAAATCTATAAGCGACCTAACGGTTTATCCCCGTGCATACGGGGAACTGTGGATCGGCGTTGAAACCGAAACCGATACGGGCGGTTTATCCCCGTGCATACGGGGAACTGAGCATCGGTATAACGGCCAAGCTGCTTTAAAGCGGTTTATCCCCGTGCATACGGGGAACTGTGTTGGTGGTGATGAGCAAAACGGTGCTGAAACGGTTTATCCCCGTGCATACGGGGAACTGATTGGCGAAGGGATCTCGATTGTGTTCGGTGGCGGTTTATCCCCGTGCATACGGGGAACTGCTCAAGCGTACCATCAGCGAGCTTACGGCATGCGGTTTATCCCCGTGCATACGGGGAACTGCAGGGTGCGATTAACCTCGCTATTGGTCATTCCGGTTTATCCCCGTGCATACGGGGAACTGAAAAGGTAGTCGGGACGGCATTTGTAGAGCGACGGTTTATCCCCGTGCATACGGGGAACTGCTGGGTTTGATTTAGAGCTAACAGGTTTTAGCGGTTTATCCCCGTGCATACGGGGAACTGCGGTGGGTTTGGGTGGTGCGGCGTGTGGTGGCCGGTTTATCCCCGTGCATACGGGGAACTGCCTGCAGCACAGGGTTAGTTATCGCGCGGTAACGGTTTATCCCCGTGCATACGGGGAACTGACACATGGCTCGCATTATTCTTTTAGGACTAGCGGTTTATCCCCGTGCATACGGGGAACTGTCCGCTGCTAGCGTACACAATTTCCCCTGTTACGGTTTATCCCCGTGCATACGGGGAACTGGTGTCGGCCTAAAGCGCGAAGTTGATACTTGGCGGTTTATCCCCGTGCATACGGGGAACTGCACCGCAGGACGCCCTGCAAAAGGGCCTTCACCGGTTTATCCCCGTGCATACGGGGAACTGCTGAATCATGTTAAGCCTGTTGCCGCCTATGGCGGTTTATCCCCGTGCATACGGGGAACTGGAATAGCTCTATTACCAACTGCTTTACATGAGCGGTTTATCCCCGTGCATACGGGGAACTGGACCAAGCAAGAATAAAGAGTGAATATGAAAGCGGTTTATCCCCGTGCATACGGGGAACTGGTCGTTACCCGCTGGCAATGACGGCTGAATCGCGGTTTATCCCCGTGCATACGGGGAACTGAGTAATGCCATTAACGGCTAAAAAATAGCTAACGGTTTATCCCCGTGCATACGGGGAACTGGGCAGCGAATACGTAAGACAAGGCGCTGCTGGCGGTTTATCCCCGTGCATACGGGGAACTGCTGATAGCGTCAGGGTGCAGGATAAAAACGACCGGTTTATCCCCGTGCATACGGGGAACTGTTGAACCCCATCTGTTCTAGATTCTAAAGCACCGGTTTATCCCCGTGCATACGGGGAACTGCTTTCTAACGAAACCAATGATGTCGGACGTTCCGGTTTATCCCCGTGCATACGGGGAACTGAAACTATGCAACTAATCAAATTGCCAGAAGTGCGGTTTATCCCCGTGCATACGGGGAACTGCCTAATCAGAAGGCAAAAAATCGAGCTGCATTCGGTTTATCCCCGTGCATACGGGGAACTGACTCTAGGCGCTTACGTGTTGGGTATGTCTGACGGTTTATCCCCGTGCATACGGGGAACTGCGCAGCGCATCTTTGAAAAGCGCGCCGAAGAACGGTTTATCCCCGTGCATACGGGGAACTGAATGCTTTTTTTCTCAGAGGGCGTTACCCAAACGGTTTATCCCCGTGCATACGGGGAACTGGACAGTATTGTTATGGGCCTCTTTGAGCGCGGCGGTTTATCCCCGTGCATACGGGGAACTGTATAAATACCTATAAGGTAAATATATAAAAGACGGTTTATCCCCGTGCATACGGGGAACTGCGCACGACTAATGCTGTGCCAATTAAGCTGAGCGGTTTATCCCCGTGCATACGGGGAACTGAACAGCAGCTATATCTGCATAAATCCTCACGACGGTTTATCCCCGTGCATACGGGGAACTGATAAATCAGCCTCCACCTGCAATATCTCAACGCGGTTTATCCCCGTGCATACGGGGAACTGGAGCTTGGCGTGGGGGAATTCGAGGGGAGCGACGGTTTATCCCCGTGCATACGGGGAACTGTTCATCTGCCATTAGGCCAGCTGTTTGAATATCGGTTTATCCCCGTGCATACGGGGAACTGTCTAAAAGTATATACCTGATTTTAAATAGAAAAAAGATAGAGCTTTTTTCTACCAATTTTTCCGGCTTGTTAAAGAGCTAATTGGCTAATTGTTTTTTTCTGACTCAGGCAAAAAGGTAACAAGCCTTAACCCATCAAAATCAACAGGTTGCCGCCGGTTTTGGCCATAGGTAATAAAATCAAATCCTGATTCAGTATTGGTGGCCCACGCCATTACCACATTGCCATCTTCAGCCATGCCTTCAACTTGCTGCCATAGCATTTCGCGCACACGCTGCCCTACATCGCCAACATACACACCGGCTCTGACCTCCAGCAACCATACTGCCAATCGCCCGCGTAACCTTGGTGGCACGGCTTAGGTTACGATCATGCACATACTCATTTAGTTACTCCGATGCCCGTCATCACCAATTGTTGAGGGTTCCGGTAAAGCTGGCGGCTGTGCATCGGCGTAAGGCTCCGGCGAGGTAATTTCACCGGCGGCCAGTATCTCTTCTATTAACGGAATTAACCGTTTTAGTGTTTTATCTGTGCGAAATAAATCACGACAGGCTAAACGAATTTCTTTTTCTGGCGCCAAAGGGCTTTTTGCTGCAATGCGAAAGGCTAAAGGAATCACGGTATCAAATTTAATAATATCAGCGATATCGTAAACGAAACTCAGTGGTTTACCGGTATGCAAATAACCTATGGCGGGTGCATAACCGGCGGCGAGTATAGCGGCCTCGGTTATGCCGTAAAGGCATGCGGTAGCTGCACTAATGCACTGATTAGCAATATCTCCGGCTTCCCAGTCTTTTGGGTCGTATTTTCGGCCATTCCAAGTTACACCGTATTGCTTGGCAAGCAGCTGGTAAGTTTGCCGTACCCGCGCGCCCTCAATACCGCGTAGCTGATCGACACTGCGCCGCTGCGGAGCTTCTTCGCCAAAGCGCAGTTCAAACATCTTACGCACCACTTTTAAGCGTAACTGTTCGTCCAGTGCCAGTTTAGCTTGATATAACAGCTTGTCAGAGCGTGCACCACCTGGCTGGCCAGCGGAATAAAACCGCACCCCACCCACACCAACCCAGGTAATTAAGGTGCCGACTTCTGCCGCTAGTTTCATCGCTGCATGTGAAATGCGGGTACCCGGCTCCAGCATTAAACAGGCGATAGAGCCAACCGGAATGTGCATTCGCTCGCCGTTTACTTCATCTATCACCACAAAGGCACCATCTTTAACATCGATACGGCCCATGCCGATAAAGATCATTGAGTTACGCTCTTTTAACGGTATAGGTTTAAGTGGGATAAAAGCCATTAGTTACCGCCATCACTTTTTTGCAGCCCCGTGAAAGGTAGCGCCTGTCGGCTTAATATCGTCATTTGCGAAATGGCCAATGCATTCAACTGCTGCAAGCGCTCTGTTGCGGTAACGTCTTGCTGAATTAAATAGGCATTCATCGTTTCCAGATTAGCCAGGCACACCAGTTGATGCACATTGGCATGATCACGCATATTACCTTTTGAATTTGGGTTTAGCTCCCGCCATTGCCTGGCTGTAACGCCAAACAGTGCCATATTCAACAAATCGGCCTCGTCTGCATACACATGGCTGATTTGCGCTGGAGTTAAGGTATCAGGGATCAGGTTTTGTTTAATGGCATCGGTATGAATAAGGTAATTTACCTTGGCCAGATTACGCCGAATATCCCAGCCAAGCTGCTGAAATTCTTGCTCTTTTAAGCGTTGAAATTCTTTAATCAAATACAGCTTAAATTCAACCGAGATCCAACTGGCGAATTCAAAAGCAATATCCTTTTGCGCATAAGTACCGCCATAGCGGCCCGCCTTAGAGATAAGCCCAATAGCATAGGTTTGTTCAATCCATTGTTTTGGCGTTAGGGTGAAACTGTTTAAACCGGCTTGGGCTTTAAACCCATCGAATTCGATGGGTTTAAAATCGGGGTTGTTAAGTTGCTCCCAAATTCCCAAAAACTCGATGGTATTGCGATTACGTAACCAGTTACCAATGATAATATCGGTTCGTTCCGGGTTTTTAAAACGGGCCATATCAGTGATACTGATATACTCAATTCCGTCCTTGGTATCAGTCGCAATTTGTTGATCCAATACTTCGAGTTTTGCTGCCATTGGTTATCCTCCGTGACTTACAGTTATTACACCCGGCGTAGTAACATCAGGCCGCAGCCGAAGGCTTTTGCCCGGCCAATACCATGAGCAATTTGGCTTAATAACAACTCAGGCTCGGTTACGGTGAATACACCCTCATAATCAACAGTGCTGTAACTGATAACCGGCTGCTGCGCTTTTTTGCTGGTTTTGTGTTGGCTGTAAGTCATTACGCTAGGTTGTGTATCAAAACGAATACCCAAACGTGCGACCCGTTCATCTTTTAGCAACCAGTTTAGCGCTGCCTGCTCCATATACTGCTGTATGATTAGCGGATCTTTAACACCCTCAGCCTGCGCACACTTTTTGGCATGCATCATCACGTCATGCCGCTGTCCTCTTTTGTCTGTACTCTCTGCAGTTTTGCTGGATACCGTGGGGTTGGCTCGTAACCGAAACGCCAATTTGTCTCCTACAGACAGCATAGGAGCGAACAGCTTGGTTTCAACCCGAAATAATTCAGAGTTCAGTATGGGGGCGGTTTGCGATAGCACTAGATACTCCGGCATACCTTGTTGCCCGGACAAACCATTGGCTTGCTCTTCACGAAACAAAAAGTTTCGTTGCTGTTGCTCGGTGAAAAGTTGCCACAACAATTGGTGGCTTGCATAACTGCCCTTACGTTGAACGGCCAGCAGCGCATTATGTGCCGTGTTACCCGGTAAAAAGCGGACTCTGGAAAGATACATATTTAACGCTCCCTGTTTACCGTTAACTGGTGTTCAATCCGGCTGGAGAATTGCCATTTAAGCCGGTCACCTGGTTCATCCCATAACTGCCGGCTTTGTACCGTAGCATCAGAAGCCTGCATGAGATCAGTAGCACCCTGCCAGTAATAAATGCTCTGCCTTGGGTAGCGTAACCAACTTCTGTCCTGCTCAGTTGAGCCAAGTAAAGGTAAGACATCGCTATCCAAGGCCTGCTGTAAGCAATCGGCATCCAAAATCCTCGGGTTTAGTGGTGCCGCCAATGGGCAAGACTTTCGGCCCAAATACAGCGTAAAACGCGGTTTTAACAATGCCTCTGCTAACTCAGACAGCGTCACTGTCGCGGGATCTGTTAACCAAATGGAGACTAACCAAACACCATCAGCCCTGTAATCACGGCTTGATAACACGGTATTTAGTTTATAGCCCGGTGCGGCCAGCTCGCTTTTTCTATGCCGGTGTACCCGCTTCTTATCTGTCGATGGCACTTGCGCTGTATGATAATCGCGCACTAAAACACCTGCGCTATATTCTTTTACCGCGAAATGCACTGATTGATACAGCTCATTTAGCTTTGCTTGCTCGGTTCGTTTAATGCCAAGTGCAGCGGCTAATAAACCCAGTATGGCGGAGCGGCCAGGGTGTGTTGCCGAGGGACGATCGCCCCCCACAGCGGCCTCGCCCCAACTGGCCATAGCACCATACAACCGAAAAACCAGATATTGCATATCGCCTCCTCATTAATCAGCGATAAAGGCGACTAATTCATTAAAACTGCCCTCACCGGTAACCGCATTCAGTTCTGCGCGACTATCAGCACAAGGGCCGTATACCTGGTCAAAAATAGCGGCTTGCCGCTGTAACTTATTGATCGCTTCAGCGGCCTGATCATCTCCAAACACTGGCTTTAAAAACGCCACTGATAATGAACGTGGTTGCTGGTTACCTTTTTCTGCCATCACATAACTGGCGTAAGCGCGGGAGGCAAAAGAGTTCTGCTTACCTTTTGGCGATACTTTTACAGCTGCTTCTGTTAACGCCGCTATAGCTTTATTTGCCAGTTCAAGATCACCAGCCAGATTTTCAACCAGCAACTCTTTATCTATGCAGATGTAGCTGTAAAACAGCGCAGCGGCGAAACCTGATTCGCCGATATGCGCGGCTTGTTCAGAGTCTTGGTTTAAATCATCCACTGCAGTAAAGTAATCATCTTCTACCGCAATACTATGCACACTTATAGCATGTGCAACCTGACAAGCTGCTTCGACGCTATATTGGACTTTGTCTTTTGCGGCCAGCATTCGCCCAAACATTGCTACATCTACTGCCATTGTTGTTGAAGTCAGAAAGTCCATTTCATCATCTGTTGGTTCGCGATCTTCTTTAACTAAAATATCCAATAATTTAAAAACTGAAGCATATTCAGTCGGTGAAACATGAACCAACTGCTCAATTTCAATTGAGTCTTTTTTCAAGGCTCCAAACTTTGACGCAATTTTGCCTGCCCAAACCTTTGCAGATTTTTCAGAAACACCATTACTAATCAGATACTTTTCAGCTTCAATACCGATTCTTTTAGTTCTTATACCAATATGGCCGGCTAATGCCTGCTCAAATAAATCAGAGCAGCGCCAGTTACGTTTTAAACTTTGCGAACTCACCCGCAACCGCTCAGAACCGCCCATACGGGCAGTTTTTGGCCGCCCCAAGTCATCACGGTTTAAGTTAGACGGTGCATAAGAAGTTAATAAATGCAGTTGAATAAATTTGCTCATGGTATTTTCCTTAATTCGTTATCAATAGGTGTTTTAAGCTTTCTTAGGTTGCTGACTGAAATAATCCAGTGCCCAGCGCACGGCAACACGTTTATCTGCCCGGCGTGGTTGTTGCGAATAATGCTCATCAAACCAGTCAAGAATGTCCTGAACCAGCATTTTGGGGTTGGCTTTACCGCCCAACTGTTTAACCAGGCGATGTAAACGCCGGAAAAAATCCTGGCTACTACGGGCACCTTGTAGCTGCTGCAAACGTAATTCACTCACAACCGCTTTATCTGTTTTGCTATCCCACTGGCCGAGGCTGCTACCAAAACTACAGCTTTGTGCTTCGGTAATATGGGCCAGCACAGCCGCTACCGTAGCCCAGGCTTCAATACTGTATGCCCGGTGCTGCCGCACACTTTCAGGTAGTGCCAGCCATAAAACTCTGAAGCCTTCTGTCAGCATGGCTGCATCAGCACTATTACAGCGTCGCAGCTCCGCTCGGTAGCGACTTGGCGCTTTCATGCCTTTTACTTGTTCAGCAGGCAAAGCCATTTGCTGCCACCAATATTCGGCCTGCTGCACTGCCTGGCGTGTTAGGTCACGTTGTTGCTCATTCATGCTAAAGCCTCCTGCTTGGTATCAATGGCGGTAAGAATGTGATAAAACTGCTTGTAACTTTTTACTGCTTTGCTATTGGCAAACCAGCCTGTTAAGGCGCGGCGGGATTGAATAAAACGCGCCATATGTTTATGGCTATCACTTGCTGATAATACAAACTCATCAAATAAGTCTTTCGCCGTGTGTTTTAGTGCCGACAGCCAAAGTAATGCAGCCTCAGGCGTTAAAGGCTCACCACTGTTATCGTCAGCCAACATAGTGGCTATGGTGTGATAAAACGCCTGCTCTGTGCGCTGCCAAAACTGCAGATCAATAAACGATGTATCGCCTTTTACATCACCAGGGTGACTAAACCACGCAGATTTGATTTGAGTGCGGCATTGCCACAAAGCCTCGGCAGCAAATTGCTGCACTATTTTTATATGCTTTAGCAGGGTTTCGCGCTGATTTGTGGTTAAGTTAAATAATGGCAACTCGGTTGAATACCAACCACGGGCTTTCATATTGTCCATATCATAGCCAAAGGCCCACAGCCGCTGATATTCACCTTTGCGGCGTCCGCTAATTAGCCTTGACCTACCCAAGTTATAAATACTGACAACTTTTGCCGGTATATTACCTTCCTCCTCATCCAGCATAGTCAGTGCTTGCCAGTGTTTATAACTTATGCCGCCTGGCTGCCCTTTAGTCGATAAATTATCTTCATCAGGCTTTTTCGGGTTAATTCGGTAATGGGTGAGCGGATGCCACCAACTGCCACTGTAGTTGTAGCCATAGTTTTGTGTACGGTAACTGCTAACAAACTGCTGGCAATGCAAGCCATTTAAATCACATACTGCGTCGCCTTGTTGTACCTCCAACCTTATCCGCCTCGGCATAGCCCAGTACATATGCAACGGGTGTACATCTTTGGCATAAACCTCGGTGCCTTTTTGCTTACTCTCTTTAGTGGGCCCGAGCCACGGAAAAACGGCAGTGCTGTGTAAATCCGGCTCGTTATAAGAAAACTGTTCGCGGCTTAACACATTTAGCCATAGCTTTTGCCATAAAGACGCGGTGGCATCATGTGGCAACACCAAAGTGGTAAGCGGCCCGCCACCACGCAAGCCTGTACGGTGCCCTTGCCCACCTGATGGCGCATTAATTTGCAAAGTAAATAGCGCTATCGCTGCCATAGGTAAAGATATCTGGTTGTAAAGACCTCGCTTTACGAAATGATCAGTATTCAACTTTAGGGTATTGCCGCCTGGAGCCTCTATTAGCAGCCCGGCTATTGGGCCTGCTTCGGCTTGCTCCAGCGCATCGTAGTCCTGCATAAAACGCGCTGCTTTGGCATTATCAGAAATCAATTCAAAAGCGTGGCGCCCTTTATCCAGCGCACTAGTCAGCAATGGTAAAGCCGGCGCCTGTTGATAACTTAACAACCATTGCTCTTCATTTTGCGGAGCAAAAAAGGTTTGTAGTACACCAATAGCAAACTGATAAGCCGCGCCTTGAAAGTCTGCCCTTGGAAAAGCAAAGTCGGCAATATTAGTGTCGATCAGTTGGTTAAAGCAGATAATCTGCTGCTCACCGTTGTGCGAACGCACAGGTATCCACGGATCAAAAAGTAAGTTCATCCATCCTCCTGATGAAAGGTGTGACGGTATTAACGCCACACCTTATATTTGTTAAACAGACTTACGGATTTTTATAGGCTATGCCTTTAATCCATATTTTCTGGCGTCTGACAACTGACCAGACTTGTCTTTTTTATAGCGCCTAAAAATAACTATGTAATCATCAACATCTGATTTCAGCATTTTATTGCCCTCAAAAGGTGATAGAGGACTCTGACTAGGCCATATTGCAAGCCATACCTAAACCAAGTAGTATCAACGGTTCCACTCGTGAGCGTTCTTGGGGTGAAGCTGCCTCAATTACGCTCAACCTCCTAGGCACCGAGCCACTATACGCCCAAGAAACAAGCAAATCAACAAACAAATAAGCATTGATGCAAAGCATCATAAAATTTTATATTATTGAAAACATCTGTTAGTCAGCGTATCCTTGTCGCTTCTCTGCCGCGCAGAGATAAACCTCATTGATGCAATGCATCGTGTGAAACATAAAAGATGTTCCCCGCCTATGCGGGGTTTTCCTTAGGGCTGAAACCTATCAGAGTGGAATACTCAAAGTTTAAGTCATCTTCAGCCAACCAAAAGCGGGTAAATTTTGCCTGACGATATTGCTGTTTAAATTGCTCAGCTTGCGCCGGGTACTGTGCAGCAAAATCAACTAACTTATCTGCATGATGTTTTGGTAGTTTTAGTTTGCTTAGTGCCAACGCATGGGGCTGCGCATCTGCCCATAGCAGAATTTGCCCAGCAGCGTTACGTTTTAACAGTACAACATCTACTGTTTCCATATCGCTGTAACGGGTACTAATATCGGTTTCATCTTCGTACCACTTTACGGCGCTGTCTGCACAGTAACCTTGAGACCAATCAATTGTTTGCTGCATGGCCTTGTTGGTTTTTCGCTGAATTTCACCATGATGCATCAGCTCGTCTTGCCACAACGCTTCTGGGATCTCTTTGCTGGCATGTTCGCCATATACGGCCTCAATCAGCAATCTCGCATCTTCCGGCATTCTTATGGCTTGTTGCCGGGTTAACACCCGTAGCCCCAGCCATAATTTACCTGCTGAACGATACACTAACTGGGTATTACGAAACTGCGCTGATAGCCAGTCTGCTTTGGGTGCGTTAGTAAATTCCGGGCAATGCACATAGAGCAGTGGAGCTGGCCGTTGGTCTTTTATACCAGCCTTGTAGCAGCCATTCACATCACGGGTATGGCGATGCAAACGTCCTGCCCGCTGAATTAAGTCATCAATCGGACATAGATCAGAAATCATTAAATCTGTATCGGCATCGAGGCTTTCCTGAAATACCTGAGTTGAGATCACTACTTTACCTTTACGTTCGGCTGCCGTGGATTGCTTGCCTAAAATGCCCAGAACTTGTTGTTCAATGCGTTGCCGGTCTATTAGTGCAAAACGGCTATGAAACAATAAGCACTGCGCGGGATCAGGTATTGCAGCTGAGACTAATTTGTAAGCGGCCAAGGCATCAGCAACCGAATTGCATATCCACACCACCGACTGCCCTTTTGCTACCGCAGCAACTATTGTGGCAACACAATCGGAGGTTGCATGCAAGAAAGCGACATTAAGTGTACGGCACACATCTGGGCGGGAGGCTAAAGCAACTTGGTGTAAACCTGCGCTACTAACTTGGCTTGCGAGTGGAAAAGCATTGTTATACTCACAATTAGTTGGCTGGCCTAGTACCTCTAGCCAGCGTGTAACCAGCTGTTGTCGCTGCTGCTGTGCCAACGTTGCGGTTAATAAAATCACGCTGCCGCCCTGTCTGGCATGTTGCTGCACTAAATCCTCTAATAGCACCAACATATATTCATCAGCAGCATGTACTTCATCAAAAATCAGAACTTTACGGTGCAAGCCAACCATTCGTAGTGCCTGATGCCGCCTTGGTAAAACAGCCAATAAAGCCTGATCTAAGGTGCCAACACCAACTGGTGCTAGTAAGGCTTTCTTCCGCGAATCGGCAAACCATTCATTACATACTACGGTAGCAGTTTGCTCATCCGCTTGATAACTGGCATCTGCTGTTCCATTTGGTAACAGGATATCCCTGAAACTTTGCTCCATATCACGGGCACCGTGCGCCAGCACTATGCTTGGTGCATCTTGCCGATACATCTGCTGATAGTGTGAAGTTACCCGCTTAAACATCGCATTCGACGTTGCCATTGAAGGTAAGCCAAAATAAAAACCATCGGCCTCACCTGCTGCCATAATCCGCTGAGTTAGCGTTAAAGCCGCCTCCGTTTTACCTGAACCAGTTACATCTTCCAAAATAAACAGCTGCGGCCCGCTAACAACGGATACTGTGGATGCCCACTGTTGTAATGGCGTGGGTGTAAAACCAAACTGCTGCTGAAAGCCTGTAAAAGGTTGCACGCTAAAGGCTTTAAATAAATCGGTTGCAGCAATAGCCTGCTCTGCCCGACATAAAGCATCTGGCCAGTATTCAGCAAGGCTTAAAATATTTGTTTTGTAAGGGAAATATCGGGTATCTGAGCCCAACCAATCGGCCAAAATTGCAACACCCGCGAGGTGCCAACTTATTTGGCGAAAACGGCGCTGAATTTCTGCGTTAAAGAAACCGGCTGGCCACTCTGGTTGCAATAAGCTCGTAGCATCTTCAATAAAGCTTTTGGCATGCCGAATATTGGCTTCAACCAAATGGTCTTCCAGTTCTGTTAAGTGACCGGGGCGGATAGGTTTACCATGATGCCCCCAAGTGGTATCCAAAAGCGTACAAAATGTTTTCTCTAAGATATCGGATGGAAATGATTGTTTTGTTATGAACGGCAAGTCTAAACCTTCGTCTAAAGCTAGTTGCCACAGTGCCCAACCCAACATATCGTGTCGCGCTTTCGCACCATCATACGGCTTGCGCACTTTAAATTGATGCAAAGCCTTGGTATCAAACAGCTTTAACGCTTGAAAAGCGCCACTGAATTTTCCCAAATCATGAAGTATCAGTGCAAAAGTAAATAAACGTTGTAGCTGAACAGGGGGCAATTGAATAAACTCTGCTAGCTCCTGACATAGCTTGTTATTGGGATTTAATAAATGCCAACCCACAGCCGCGACATCCAGGCTATGATAAGCCAACAAATGATAATCCGGCCCGGCTTGGTCTGGATCTTTTTTGGCTTTTCCCCAGTAGCCAAAATAACTAGCTGTAGTCGATTCTTTCATTCTTAAAGTTCCATCTAAATTCAACTAAATTTAACTATGCTTAGCCCTACTTACACTCTACCTCACTTCCCCAAAATAACAACACTGTACATAAAACCTGCAAACTTACTTTACAGGTATAGCGTAAACTCATGTTTTATAATCAAATAGCCAAGGTCTTACTTCTTCAGTATTCACCAGTACTAACTGCTGCGCTTCGGGGCTAATGGGGTGCTCGCGCAGGTTTACTTGCAGCTCTTGGAGCAGGTATTGTGCTAAGCAGGCACGGGTGCGTAGTTGCAGCTGACCATATTGCATGCTGTAGTCTTGGGCAATAACATGCTGCTGTG
Source organism: Alishewanella sp. d11 (assembly GCF_049390205.1). GTDB lineage: Bacteria > Pseudomonadota > Gammaproteobacteria > Enterobacterales > Alteromonadaceae > Alishewanella. Next base: position 754,059 of record NZ_CP186547.1, read on the forward strand.
CTGGGCTAAGCCTTGGATCTGGCTGCAGGATAATACTGATTTCAGTATTCCAGCCTGCATCTTGTGTTGCAGTGTGGCTGGTCTTGCCCAGTAACTCTGGCTCACCGCGAAAGCGGCTAAGCACAAAGTCGCGGTACTCACCGGATTTTTCGCAAAAGGCTCTAAGATGCCAACGCAGACCCGTTTTTACAAAATGATGTGGCGCAATATTGCGACCCTGATTATCAGGATGGCTTAGCGAAACATAATCAACATCAACTCTTCGCTGTTGGCGGATGGCAGTTATCAATACACGTATTACTTGGGCTGAGACTTGGCGGGCAGGCAATGTTAGTGCGTGATGCGGCAGGGCTGCTGGTTCGGCAAGATGTTCGTATTGGCCAAGCCAATTTAAGTATTCAATAACGTCGCCATTAATATACATTGGCTGAAATAAGCTAGTGGGGGTGAAGCCTTTATTGCTGGCGCAATAGCGAAGATTGTCAGGCGCTTGTTGCTGATAACGCTTAATATCTTGCTGTGCTTGCACTCGACTAATGGCGAACTGATTTATAAGTGTGCTGGCGTTTATTTCGCCTTCCCACCAAGCTATTAGCTCGATAAACCAAAGGCGTTTTTCAACGTTATTCTGCTGCAAAACAACATCCTGTTGATTATTTCTCCTGATTACTACCTTACTCTTACTTTAATTATGAATAAAGTATTACTTAAGAATTTAAACCGATTTAAGGTACGCATTGATACGCTCAGATAAACCTCATTAGAAGCGTTATGTATTTTTCTTAATGCTTTCACCTTTTAGTCTATTGCAGCTTTTTCCCGTTTCATTTAAGGTAACCACGCAAATTAGGCGGGTGTAGTTCAGTGGTAGAATGCCAGCTTCCCAAGCTCGAGATACGGGTTCGATTCCCGTCACCCGCTCCACGTCATATTGCTTTTTCCCTCATTTTTACGCTTAACTTCTACTTAAAATTTGCTACACTGCTGGCACTGTTTACTATTTATAAACATTTATTATGCAAACCTTGTTTGAGTTTTATCACGACCAAGTGTTTTATCAGCTAAAAGCCAATAACTTTGGTAAAGAAAAGTTATATCGCAACGGTGAGTTAGTCTCTGAAGGGCGGGCGTTTTTTAGTACCAGTAATGATCACCGTTTTTTATGTCCAAAGCATGGGCCTATGCGGTTGTACTTTAAAGTTTCGTTAAAAACTGCCGATGTCAGTTACCAGCTAGAAGCAGGAAACACCTTACTGTGTGAAGGGAGCACGGCAGCTAAACCCCCTAAATGGCTAAGCAAGTTAGAGCAAAAACTATCGCCTGAGGCAGAACATGCCCAAACGGCGTCGCCTGCAGCGCACGATTCCGAAATGCTAAATCAGCCGCATCTTTCACAGCAAGTACCCGATACAGCGGCCACTTCAGCTCCTTCCCCGTTTAAACAGTGGTTTAAACCCTTATTGGTGCTGGGGGTTATTGCCTTAAAATTGTCGAAAAGTGCTGGTGCCATTAAAGCCGCCTTGGCCGGTACCGCGTTAGCCGGTTGGGCTTGGTTATTTAACCTAGAGTTTGCCATAGGCTTAATTGCCGCCATTCTGATCCACGAATATGGCCATGTCTATGCTATGAAGCGCGCTGGCCTTAAAGTGAAAGGGGTTTACTTATTGCCGTTTATTGGTGGTGCGGCAGTCAGTGAACGCGCGACCAGCCGCTGGCAGGATTTTAAAATCGCCATTGCTGGCCCTGCTTTTGGCACCATAGGGGCTATTGTGGCTTATTGGCTTTGGTTAGAAACCCAGCATTCGGCACTGGCGCTATTTGCAGCCATAAGCTTGCTACTAAACCTGTTTAATTTACTGCCGATGGTGCCACTAGATGGTGGCCGGATAATGCAGGCGGCAGCCTTTAGCCGCAAAGGTAAAGCAGCGAAAACCGGTTTGCTGCTGGTAACCGGTAGCCTGACTTTTGCTACATGGTATTTTGGTTTTTATTTATTAATGGTGTTTGGCATTTTAGGTACGTTAGATCTGCTCTCTGACAGCGAAGAACGTGACAAGGATATAGTGCCAATGACCGATACCGGCATTCTGGTTACGCTACTCAGTTACGTCGGTTTAATGGCTATCTTACTGTGGCTGTCGGTGATGATGGCCGATAGCGGCATTCCGGGTACCAACTTGCCGCTTATTTTTATTTCCAGCTAAGAAGCCACATGGGCGCACTGCTAAAGTCATCGAATTCGAGGGCTTTAGCTTGCATCACGCGGTAAGCTTAACCCCATCGAATTCGATGGGGTTAAAAGTAATATACTGTTTCTATTGGCAATGCTTAAGCAGTTACTTCAAGTACTTTCACTGTCAAAACGTTGTTACTTTATTCCCGTCGAAATCGACGGGAAAAACAAAAATACGCTATTTTTATATGCACTATTTTCAGCGCCATTTTATTTTCCAAAATAATTAAAATTTTTTGTCACACCTAGGCGAGCTGCAGCGACTTGGTAAGGTAACCCATACTTAACTAAGGAAATCGCCATGCGAAACACTAGTCAACATAGCAATAATTGCCAAGCGGATAATAATCCAGCTAAAACAAAACCCAGTTTTTGGACATATTTCGCCATTATTATGACAATTATTGGCGGCGCCATAGCGCCGCAATTGAAAGCCGCCGAAGTCGAAACCGTCTCCAGTTTTCAAGTAGAGGTAATTGGCGAAGGTAAACCGGTATTACTTATTCCGGGCTTAATGTCGGATAGCCGTATTTGGCAACACACTGTAAGTAGTTTAAAAAGTGATTATCAATTACACCTGATTAGCCTAGCAGGTTTTGCTGGCACGCCAGCTATAGCTGGTGAGTTCTTACCCCAAGTACAGCAAGATTTATTGGCTTATATTGAACAGCAAAAGCTGGTTAAACCGGCAGTCATTGGCCATAGCTTAGGGGCTTTTATGGCCTTTGCCTTGGCTAGTAGCGCACCAGAGCAAATTGGTACCGTAGTCGCGGTGGATGGCTTACCCTACATTGCACCTATTTTTAGCCGCAACCCCGCTACGCAGGTCACCGATATGCAAGCCCAAGCCTCGCAAATTAAGGCCTATTATCAAAATATGACGGCCGAACAATTAACCGCCGGTGCCAAGCAAGGGGTGTTTATTCAAGCTCGGTCAGCAGCACATCAACAACTGGTGTTAGAGATGGCCAGCACTTCTGATAGCCACACTGTTGGTCAGGCGATGTATGAACTGCTTACTACCGATTTGCGGCCAAAAGTAAGCTCTATCCAAAGTAAAGTCTGGTTATTAGGTGCCAGTGGTGCGCTACCCGCAGCACAACAAGCAGCTGCTGAAGCCATTTATCAGCAACAACTTGTCACTATTGCTAACGCGACCTTACTAATGAATACTAGCAGTCGCCATTTTATGATGCTGGATGAACCGGAGTGGTTTATTGCTCAGCTCCGTTTGGCCTTACAGGAGTAATAGCAGCATGCCAAACGCCAACCTTAGCGCCCCATTTACTATGTCACTTAGCATTGAACAGCAATTACAGCCCGATGTAACGGCGGCTATTGCTGGCGATATGCAGGCCTTTGGCCGCCTTGTACAGCGTTGCCAAAATAGCGTTAGCAGCATTGCGCTGGCCATTGTAAAAGACTTAGATGCCAGCGAAGAGGTTTGCCAGCAAGTGTTTATTGCCGCCTGGCAGCAACTTAGCAGCCTGCAAAATCCGGCCAGTTTTTTACCCTGGGTGCGGCAGATTACCCGTTATCGCGCCTATAGCTATCTGCGTGAACAACGTGATGCACAGACCGAGCGTGGTACTGACGCTGAAGCCTTGCTAGAGACGTTTGCCAGCGACAGCAGTCCATCAGATGAATTACTGCGCAGCGAGCAGGCCATGCTGATCCGTAATCTACTGGATGAGCTGCCACCGGAAAGCCGGGAAATCGTACTGCTGTTTTACCGTGAAGAACAAAACAGCAATCAGGTCGCTAGTTTATTAGGGGTGACTGAGGCAAATGTACGGAAAAAACTGCAGCGGGTCCGAGAATTGCTAAAAGAGCAGCTATTAGCCAGATACGGCAAGCTGATTTTAAGCACGGCGCCGGGTGTGGGTCTTAGCAGTGCTGTGCTTAGCACCTTACTGATCGCTAGCCCACCTGCCGCTGCCGCGACCGCAAGTGTCATGGCAGCACAGAGCAGCGGACTGGCAAAATTTGGCTGGTTATTGAGTGGGGCGCTACTTGGCGCGCTCGGCGGCATGCTCGGTGTAGTGCTGGGGATGCGCGGCCCGCTAAAAAATGCGGCCAGTGATAACGAGCGTAGTCGCTTATTGCGTTATCGCAATCAGGCTTTGGTTTGGGTTGGCCTCTCAGGCTTACTGCTGGCTGCAGCATATGAATTTACCAGCGGCGCTATAGCACCACTGCTGGCCTTTGGCCTTTTTATGGCCGGCGTGGCTTATCTACAAGTTCGGGTATGGCAAACCATTAAACCGCGCATATTGGCAAAAGCCACCCAGAATGCAGCGGCAAAACGGCAGTATCGCAATAATTTGTTCTGGTGTTGGTTTGGCATGCTCGGTGGTGCGACTGCCGGCTTTGCTGGCTTGATTGCTGGCCTGATCAAAAACGGCCGCTGGTTTTTTGGCTAGGCATAGCACCAAGCTATTTCTCGCTTGGCTTTTTTGATTTGCTACACCTTCTTCAATGTGCAGCTAACCACGCGAACCCTCTGCAAAAGCTTGTTTTATACATCATTTTTAAAGCAAGCTGCTCACTACCCACCAGTTAAGTGAATTTATTTCATAGATTAATGAGAAAACATCATTTTTATTCATCAAAATATCGACGTATAACTACACCATAGAAATACGGACGTCTAGACACCCCAGCTTGTTTCAGTAAAGTAGCTTTCTAGACAAGGAATGGTTTGTCGCTTGCACCAAGTCAAAACAGGTTATTGCGACTGCAAGATGGTAATCAAATAGCAATTAGGAATCTTGATGATGCAAAATAATGACTTCACTTTTACTATTAAACGACTTCGTTTCGACGAACATTATCAGCCTGCGGATAGCACTCGCCTAACCACCAATTTTGCTAATCTGGCCCGCGGTGAGCGACGTCAGCAGAATTTGCGCAATGCCTTAACGATGATTAACAACCGTTTTAATGCTTTAGCCAATTGGGATAACCCGAAAGGTGATCGCTACAGCGTTGAACTGGATATTGTTTCGGTTGATCTGACGCTTGCTGGTAGCAGTAACAGCTTCCCTTCTATTGAAGTACTACAAACCCATATTGTCGATAACACTACCGGACAACGCTTTGAGGGCATTGTCGGCAATAATTTCTCGTCTTATGTGCGGGATTACGATTTTAGCGTTTTGCTGCTGGAGCACAATCAGCAACAAAGCAGCTTTAGCATCCCGGATAATTTTGGCGAGTTGCATGGCAAGCTGTTTCAGCACTTTGTTAGCTCTGCCACCTATAAAACGCACTTTAAAAAGCCGCCGGTAATTTGTTTAAGTGTGTCGGATAACAAAATTTATTACCGCACTGAAAACCGCCATCCGGTGCTGGGAGTGGAATACCAGCCGAATGAAGCCTCGCTCACCGAGCAATATTTTAACAAGATGGGGCTGGCAGTACGTTACTTTATGCCGGCTAACAGTGCGGCCCCTTTGGCCTTTTACTTTTTTGGCGATTTGTTAAACGATTACAGCAATCTGGAGCTGATAAGTACCATCAGCACTATGGAGACCTTTCAGAAAATTTACCGGCCAGAAATTTACAATGCCAATGCCGTTGCAGGCCAGTGTTATCAACCAAATTTACACAATACCGATCATTCGGTAACGCAAATTGTCTATGACCGGGAAGAGCGCAGCAGGCTAGCCAAAGCTCAGGGTAAATTTGCCCAAGAGCACTTTATTAAGCCCTATCAGGCTGTGTTAGCAAAATGGTCCGCTAACCAAACGCAATCAGCCTAATTTTTTGATTTATTTTAGGGCAAGCCCTAAACCTGGATACCTAAATTTATGAAACAGACTTTATTACCTACCTCTACTGCGGGCAGCCTACCTAAACCCGCTTGGCTGGCTGAGCCAGAAACTCTGTGGTCTGCCTGGAAATTGCAGGGCGAAGTCCTCAGCAGCGGCAAGCAAGACGCATTAAGCTTGGCCTTACAGCAACAACAGCAAGCAGGTATTGATATTGTGAGCGATGGCGAACAAAGCCGCCAACACTTTGTCACTACCTTTATCGAGCATTTAAATGGCGTCGATTTTATTAATCGGCAAACGGTCAGAATTCGTAATCGCTATGATGCCAGCGTGCCGACAGTAATAGGCCCAGTGTCGCGGCAAAAACCGGTATTTGTCGAAGATGCTAAATTCTTACGCCAGCAAACCAAGCAACCGATTAAATGGGCACTCCCCGGCCCAATGACCATGATCGATACACTTTGCGATAAGTATTACCACAGCCGGGAAAAACTGGCCTGGGAATTTGCCATTATCCTCAACCAAGAAGCAAAAGAGCTAGAGGCCGCTGGTGTCGATATTATTCAGTTTGATGAGCCTGCTTTTAATGTATTTTTTGATGAGGTGAATGACTGGGGTATTAAATGCTTAGAGCGCGCAATTGAGGGCTTAACATGCGAAACCGCAGTACATATTTGCTATGGCTATGGCATTAAAGCTAATACCGAGTGGAAAAAAACCTTAGGCAGCGAGTGGCGACAATACGAAGCTATTTTCCCAAAACTGCAGCAATCGAACATCGATATTATCTCGTTGGAATGCCATAACTCGCATGTGCCGCTTGAGCTGCTAGCGCTGATCCGCGGTAAAAAAGTGATGGTGGGCGCTATTGATGTGGCAACCAATACCATTGAAACGCCAGAAGAAGTGGCAGCAACCCTCAGAAAAGCGCTGCAATATGTGGATGCGGATAAGCTGTATCCTTGTACTAATTGCGGTATGGCGCCACTGCCTCGCGCTATTGCCACGGGCAAGCTGAATGCCTTGGCGGCAGGTGCGGCTATAGTACGACAAGAAGTACTCACTCAGGGCAACTGCTCACAACAGCCGTTAGCATAGGCACCACTGCTTCTTGAGCTAGCGAGCTGCCACACAATTTTAGTTAAGCCTCTAGCAAGCTTAAATAAAAACGCCGACAAATTGTCGGCGTTTAAGGGTTACAGCAAGCTGTGGTTACTTGTACTGCACGTCGGTGATTTCGTACTCTACCACGCCTTTTGGTGTAGTAATGTTAACAACATCATCCGCTTCTTTGCCAATTAAGCCACGCGCTATCGGTGAGTTAACGGAAATCAGGTTATTTTTAATATCGGCTTCATCATCACCCACGATGCGGTAAGTCACTTCTTCTTCTGTTTCCAGATTAAGAATAGTCACCGTAGCACCGAAAATCACTTTACCGTTATTCGGTAGTTTAGTGATATCGATAATCTGGGCATTCGATAATTTGCCTTCAATATCCTGAATACGCCCTTCAATAAAACCTTGCTGCTCGCGGGCAGCATGGTATTCGGCGTTTTCTTTTAAATCACCGTGCGCACGCGCTTCAGCGATGGCTTGGATCACCGCTGGGCGTTTCACACTTTTTAACTCGTTCAATTCAAGGCGCAGTGCTTCTGCACCCTGAACTGTCATTGGGATTAAACTCATCCGTTAACTCTCTTATGCAATTCCTGTACTGAATTTACGTTAACAAAAGCACTGGCTGCATTGGCTTTTACCGTAGCAAAAGCGGCATTTAAGGTAGTGGTATAATTGACCTTATGTTGCAAGGCACTACGGCGCAACATTTTAGAGTCTTCAATGGCTTGCCGCCCTTCGGTGGTGTTTACAATATAGCTGTATTCACCATTTTTGATGCGGTCTAGCATATTTGGACGGCCTTCAAATACTTTGTTCACCACCCGGCATTCAATACCGGCGGCTTTCAAGGCTGCCGCGGTACCGCCACTGGCGTCTAACTCAAAGCCGGTTTCAACCATACGTTTCGCTAACTCGACCACGCGCACTTTATCGCTGTCGCGTACAGAAAGCAAGGCACGACCACCGGTAGGAATTAAAATGCCACACCCCAGTTCTGCTTTAGCAAAGGCCTCTTCAAAGGTATCACCCACGCCCATTACTTCACCGGTTGAACGCATTTCAGGGCCAAGGATCGGATCCACGCCTGGGAACTTGTTAAACGGAATCACCACTTCTTTTACCGAGAAATACGGAGGGATAATTTCTTTGGTAATACCCTGATCTGCCAATGAACGGCCGGCCATACAGCGCGCGCCCACTTTAGCCACAGCAACGCCAGTCGCTTTTGACACGAAAGGTACGGTACGGGCAGCACGCGGGTTCACTTCAATCAGGTATACTTCGCCATCTTTTACCGCAAACTGGGTATTCATTAAGCCAACCACGCCCAGCTCTAATGCCAGCTTTTTCACCTGATCACGCATCACATCTTGGATCTGCTGTGACAAGCTATGCGGTGGCAAGGTACAGGCAGAATCACCCGAGTGGACACCGGCCTGCTCAATGTGTTCCATAATGCCGCCGATCACCACCTCTTTGCCATCACAGATGGCATCGATATCCACTTCGATGGCATCATCTAAGAAGTTATCTAGCAGTACCGGTGAGTCATTCGAAACGCTTACCGCTTCGTTCATATAGCGACGTAAATCTTGCTCGTCGTACACGATTTCCATAGCCCGGCCGCCTAATACATAAGACGGGCGTACTACCATCGGGTAACCAATTTCAGGGGCTTTAGCTAAGGCTTCATCAAAGCTGGTTACAGTGACGTTTTTCGGCTGTTTTAAGCCTAAACGGGTAACCGCTTGTTGGAAACGCTCACGATCTTCAGCACGGTCAATCGCATCTGGCGATGTACCAATAATTGGCACTCCGTTTGCTTCTAAGGCGCGAGCTAATTTTAATGGCGTTTGGCCACCGTATTGCACGATCACGCCTTTTGGCTGCTCTTTACGCACAATTTCCAACACATCTTCTAAGGTGATCGGTTCAAAGTACAAACGATCTGAGGTGTCGTAATCGGTTGACACGGTTTCAGGGTTACAGTTAACCATAATGGTCTCGTAACCGTCTTCGCGTAAGGCTAAGGCCGCGTGTACACAGCAGTAGTCAAACTCGATACCTTGACCAATGCGGTTCGGGCCACCACCGATAATCATAATCTTATCGCGGTTGGTCGGTGCTGCTTCGCACTCTTCATCGTAAGTGCTGTACATATAAGCGGTGTTAGAGGCAAATTCTGCCGCGCAAGTATCCACCCGCTTGTATACCGGGTGAATATTAAAGCTATAACGCTTTTTACGCACTTCCGTTTCACTTACCCCCAGCACTTCGGCGATACGCTTGTCAGCGAAGCCTTTACGCTTTAAGCGCGCAATGCGCACTTCGTCCAAGGCAGCAAAGCCATCAACACTTAATGCTTGCTCTTCTTTTACCAAATCTTCAATTTGTACTAAGAACCACGGATCCACTTTGGTCAGCTTGAAAATATCGTCCATGCTCATACCAAAACGGAAGGCATCTGCGATATACCAAATACGGTGAGCGCCTGGCTCACGCAGTTCACGGATCAGCTTTTCTTTGGCTTCTGGCGCTTTCAGATCCAAAATAGGATCTAAGCCCGACACGCCAATTTCTAAACCACGTAAGGCTTTTTGCAAAGATTCTTGCTGGTTACGACCAATCGCCATCACCTCACCCACTGACTTCATCTGGGTGGTTAAGCGATCATTAGCACCGGCAAACTTTTCAAAGTTAAAGCGTGGTACCTTGGTGACCACGTAATCGATACTGGGCTCGAATGACGCAGGCGTCACACCACCAGTAATATCGTTAGCTAACTCGTCAAGTGTGTAACCTACGGCCAATTTGGCAGCGACCTTGGCAATCGGGAAACCCGTTGCTTTTGAGGCCAGCGCAGATGAGCGCGATACCCGTGGGTTCATCTCGATAATGACCATGCGGCCATCTTCTGGGTTGATACCAAACTGCACGTTCGAACCACCGGTTTCAACACCAATCTCGCGCAGTACCGCCAAAGAGGCGTTACGCATAATCTGGTATTCTTTGTCGGTCAGGGTTTGTGCTGGTGCTACGGTAATAGAGTCACCGGTATGTACGCCCATAGGGTCAAAGTTTTCAATGGCACAGACGATAATACAGTTATCGTTTTTGTCGCGTACCACTTCCATCTCGTACTCTTTCCAACCAATTAACGATTCGTCAATTAATAGCTCTTTGGTTGGCGACAGATCTAAACCACGGGTACAGATTTCTTCAAATTCTTCGCGGTTATAAGCAATACCGCCGCCCGAGCCACCCATGGTGAACGACGGACGAATAATACAAGGGAAACCAATGCTTTCTAAAACCTGATAGGCTTCTTCCATCGAGTGGGCTAAACCCGCGCGCGGACACGCTAAACCGATGGAACGCATGGCTTTATCAAAGCGGCTACGATCTTCAGCTTTATCAATGGCATCGGCAGTCGCACCAATCATTTCCACATTGTACTTAGCCAGTACACCATGACGCTCTAAATCCAGCGCACAGTTTAGTGCCGTCTGCCCACCCATAGTGGGTAATACAGCGCACGGGCGCTCTTTCTCAATAATTTTTTCAACGACCTGCCAATGAATTGGCTCGATATAGGTGGCATCAGCCATTTCTGGATCGGTCATAATGGTCGCTGGATTAGAGTTCACCAGAATAACGCGGTAGCCTTCTTCTTTTAAGGCTTTACAGGCTTGGGCACCTGAATAGTCAAATTCACAGGCCTGGCCGATAACAATGGGGCCAGCGCCTAAGATCAGAATACTTTTAAGGTCGGTACGTTTTGGCATTGCAATATATCTCCGTAATTCTTTCTTTGCTTATCCCCTTCATCCTTGAAGATACGGGGGTGTTGGCTGCCTTCTCTCACCCCAGTCACATAGTATCCTATGCTCCTGGGGATACGCGTTGCCGCCTACCCGTATCTCCAATGATTTTGGGGATAGGCTTAAGCCTTTTGCATTAATCCGATAAAGTGGTCAAACAGCTCTGAGGCTTCGTGCGGGCCTGGGCTCGCTTCTGGGTGGCCTTGAAAACTGAATGCCGGTTTATCAGTACGGTGGATCCCTTGCAGGGTGCCGTCGAATAACGATTTATGGGTGGCGCGTAAATTAGCCGGTAAGCTCGCTTCTTCTACGGCAAAACCATGGTTTTGCGCAGTGATCAGTACGCGCTTGGTATCAAGGTTTTGCACCGGATGGTTACCACCGTGATGGCCTAAGGTCATTTTTACGGTTTTCGCACCACTGGCCAGTGCCAGTAACTGGTGACCTAAACAGATACCAAAAATAGGAATATCGGTCTCTAAAAAGGCTTTAATGGCTTCGATAGCGTAGGTACAAGGTGCTGGATCGCCTGGGCCGTTGGATAAGAAAATACCATCTGGATTTAAGGCGAGTACTTCGGCAGCCGGCGTTTGCGCTGGCACTACCGTTAATTTACAGCCACGATCCGCTAGCATGCGCAGGATATTACGTTTTACGCCAAAGTCGTAAGCGACAACATGAAATTGTGCAGCTGGGGCCGCTTTATGGCCTTCGCCTAGCTGCCAGCTGCCTTCTGTCCACTGATAGGCTTCAGTCACAGTCACTTCTTTGGCTAAATCCATACCTGATAAGCCTGGAAATCCTTTGGCTAATTGCAGTGCTTTGGCTTCATCTAAATTATCGCCCGCCATCAAGCAGCCATTTTGGGCGCCTTTTTCACGAAGAATACGGGTTAATTTGCGGGTATCGATATCGGCGATGCCGAGAATATTGTTGTTTTTTAAATATTGACTAAGGGAGAGTTGATTACGGAAATTGCTGGCTAACAGCGGGAGGTCACGGATGATAAGGCCTTTCGCCCATATCTTGCCGGATTCCTCATCTTCCTCATTGGTTCCGGTGTTACCAATATGAGGATAAGTAAGTGTTACCATTTGTTCTGCATAAGAAGGATCAGTGAGAATTTCCTGATACCCGGTCATCGAGGTATTAAATACTACCTCACCTACAGAAACTCCCTCGGCGCCAATGGCTGTACCGCGAAACACGGTGCCGTCTTCCAGTACTAGCAGGGCGGACTTAGTCAAAATAACCTCCAAACAGCAAAAAACGGGCGAAAACCTGCGACGCTTTACAACCCGTTTTGACCTAAAATTCTGATACCCGTATTTGTCGCGCACCTGCAGCTCCCGAATTCTTTAAAAAAACTCAGGAAATTTACAGCGTACGGGCAAACCTGCTTATTTTAGGTGAAAAGCATAATTTTGGCTATGACTTTTTTCTTATTTTATAAAAATAGCGGCTTTAACACATTTTTATGCTTAATGCCGCAAAAGTTTAGTCTAACTTTGGTAAACCTAGCACTTGTTGCATGGTATAAAGTCCCGGCTGTTTATTTTGCAACCATAAAGCAGCGCGCAGTGCGCCTTGCGCAAAGGTATTACGGCTAGAGGCTTTGTGACTAATTTCTAGCCTTTCACCAAGATCTGCGAAAAGTGCCGTATGATCGCCAATAATGTCGCCACCACGTACCGTAGCAAAGCCGATAGTTTGCTGTGGCCGCTCGCCAATCATGCCCTCGCGGCCATATACGGCTACCTCGTTTAAGTCGCGGTTTAAGCTTCGTGCAATACTGGCACCAATAGCCATCGCCGTACCAGACGGCGAGTCTTTTTTAAAGCGGTGATGTGCTTCAATGATTTCAATATCGGCGGTGTTACCCATTACTTTGGCCGCAGTTTGCGCCAAATGCAGCAGTAAATTCACCCCCACACTCATATTCGGCGCCCACACAATGGGGATCACTTTACTCGCAGCCTGAATGTCGGCGTACTGCGCATCGGTTAAGCCGGTTACGCCAATAATCATCGCCTTGCGCTCGGCAACACACAACTGCAGGTGCGCCAACATGGGCTCTGGCATGGTAAAGTCAATCCAGACCTCGGCTTTTTGTAAGGCGGCCGTTGCGGTCGCGTCTAATGCTATACCCAGTTTGCCGCAGCCTGCTAACTCACCGGCGTCTATGCCGATTAAGTCTGAGCCAGTGCGCACCGTTGCCGCAGCCAAGTTTAGCTGTTGCTCTTTTGCCACCGTCACTAAGGCACGGCCCATCCGACCGTTAGCACCGAAAATCCCAATACTTGTCATAATCTACTCTGCAAAATCTATTTTTCGTTATTAAAACAAAAGCGCGGCCGATAAAAAAGCAAAACAGCCGTCTTTAAGGAAAAACGGCTGTTTTAAGGGTGTTACAGCGTTATGGCCAAAGATTCAAATTATCCCTAGCCTTGTTACTGCTGCTTGCATCTTAGCATTTACAGTGCAACTACAAGGCGAGTTGCAAAATACTACGACTTACCTCTGGCGTAATATCACCATGCTCGCCAAGCTTCACCATCTTATGCTGCACCAGTTTTTCGACCAGCTTATCTACTACCTCCGCTTTCAAGCCATAATCGGTCAAGCGGGTTGGTACGCCCATCCGCTCAAAGAAATGCCGGGTATGGCTAATGGCTTCATCAATTAAGCGCTCTTCGTCCTGATGCTGTAATTGCCATACGCGCTGGCCGAATTGCAATAACTTCGCGCGTTTTTGCTGGCGTTGTTGCTGCATTAACGCCGGTAGCACGATAGCTAACGTTTGGGCATGGTCTAAACCGTATAAAGCGGTAATTTCATGACCAATCATATGTGTAGCCCAATCTTGCGGCACGCCCTGACCAATTAAGCCATTTAGCGCCATAGTCGCCGCCCACATGATATTGGCGCGCACCTCGTAGTTTTCAGGATCGGCCATCACTTTCGGGCCTTCCTCAATCAGCGTAAGCAATAAGCCCTCCGCAAAACGGTCCTGCACTGGGGCATTCACCGGATAGGTCAGGTATTGCTCCATCACATGCACAAACGCATCCACCACGCCATTCGCGGTTTGTTTCGGTGGTAGGCTATAGGTGACGGTAGGATCAAGAATGGCAAACTGTGGGAACACCAAGGCGCTGCTAAACGCCAGTTTCTCTTGGGTTTCATAGCGAGTAACAACCGAGTTGCCATTACTCTCAGTGCCGGTTGCGGGTAGCGTTAACACACAGCCAAGCGGCACCGCTTCGGTTATTTTCGCGCCCTTGGCTAAAATATCCCAGGCATCGCCATTAAATAGCGCAGCCGCCGCGACAAACTTGGCGCCATCGATCACACTGCCGCCACCTACCGCTAAAATAAAATCGATTTTTTCGCGCCGAACGATATCGGCAGCTCGCATTAGGGTTTCAAAACTGGGGTTTGGCTCTACCCCCGAAAATTCGATAAAGCTGCAGTCCTTTAAGGCTGTAGTCACTTGCTGATAGACGCCATTATGTTTTATCGAACCACCACCATAGATCAGCAATACTTTCTGAAAAGGCTTTACTAAGTTGCTAAGCTGCGCCATTTGCTCACGGCCAAAGATAATACGGGTAGGATTTTGAAAAGAAAAATTAAACATTAAGCTGCTCCACTTTTTTGAGTACTGTTACTTAGCACTTTGCATAGCACTGATCACAGTACTGCTCTCAGTACCGTCACCCGACGCAGTTAAACCACGAGGGCTTAACCTTGGACGGTTAAACGAAAGACATAAACGTTTAAGTACGCCAGTTTCATCTATGGGGCTTTTACTAAATTGGATCAAGTCAGCTGACCACTGTGGCTAACGAAAAGCGACCGTTAGCCTTAGCGACACGACTAAATCAACGGTATTCCCCCCGTAATTGTCGCACTTGTTGCTCCAGCATAGCAGCACTTGCCTCTGTCGGCGCCACGGCAGTAGTAGCAGTTAACGTCACCTTTGACCAAAAACGTCCTTTAGGTTTAAAAGCACCCTTACCATGATGGCTAAAAAACGAGCCCCACAAACCTTGCAACGCCATAGGCACAACAGGAACAGGGCTTTCGCTGATAATACGTTCAATCCCGGGGCGGAAGCTGTCTATCTCACCATCTTTGGTTAGGCGCCCTTCTGGGAAAATGCAAATCAAATTCCCCTCAGCCAGCTCACGTTTTATTGCAGCAAAAGCGGCTTCATAAATGGCTTCATCTTGTTGCTTACCACAGATAGGAATGGTTCTGGCGGCACGAAATAACCAGTTAGCGACCGGCAAATCATAGATCCCTTTATACATCACAAAGCGCACTGGCCGACGCACTGCGCCGGCAATAAGCAGCGCATCCACATAACTGACATGGTTAGCGACCAGCACGGCCGCGCCATCATCTGGGATATGCTCCAGCCCCTGCGCCTTGACCCGATACATCGTATGGCTGAGCAGATAAATCACAAAACGCAGCACAAATTCCGGCACCCGCGTGTAGACGTAGATCGCCACGACCGCATTCATTAACGCCAATATTAAAAAGTATTGCGGTATCGTCAGTTTAAATACGGCTAAAAACACAATGCCCGCGGCGGCACTGACCACCATAAATAACGCATTAAAAATATTGTTAGCTGCGATGATCCGCGCCCGCTGCTCGGGCTGCGCCCGTTGTTGCAGCATGGCATATAACGGCACAATAAAAAGCCCGCCGAACACGCCAATCAGGGTAAGATCCAATAATACCCACCAACCAAAGGCCGAACTGAAAAATGTTCCTAGCGAGACCAATTCAGTCACGGCTAGCTCTGGCGTACTAAAATACAGACTGATACCGAAAACCGTTAAACCGGCGGAGCCGATAGGGACGATGCCTAGCTCAACTTTATCACCCGACAAGCGCTCACACAGTAATGAGCCCAGCCCTACGCCCACCGAAAAGGCCACCAATAAAGCCGTTACGACGGTGTTGTCGCCCCCCAATACCGTTTTAGCAAAATTAGGAAACTGCGTTAAATAACTGGCTCCTAAAAACCAAAACCAGCTAATGGCCATAATAGCGAGGTACAGCGTGCGGTTTTGATAACTAATTTTTACGGTCTCGACACTTTGCTGCCAAGGAGCAAAGCGAAACTTAGGGGCGCCCGCCACAACGCCAACGGCCGGGATCATTAAACTCACCAAGTACCCCATAAGCGCAAAGACAATGACCATAACGCCGATCCATAACAGCGCATTGGCAAAACCAACTAATAACCCACCAACAATGGTGCCCAGCAAAATCGCCACAAAGGTGCCCAGCTCTACCCAAGCATTACCAGCCAGCAATTGGCGATCGGTTAACAGTTGCGGCAAGATGGCATATTTTACCGGCCCAAAAAAAGCCGATTGTGCACCCATTAAAAATAGCAGCGCCAACAGCAGTAAATACTGCTCAAACAGAAAGGCAGCCGCCGCCAATAGCATTAGACCGATTTCCAACAACTTGAGACGCTGAATAAGTTTGGTTTTACAGACACTGTCGGCCAGCGTACCTGCTGTGGCTGAAAACAATAAGAACGGCAAAATAAATAAGCCTGCCGCCAAATTCATACTGACATCGACGCTCCACGGCATGGCGCTGGCCGCAGTAAAGGTCAGCAACAGCATCAATGCGTTTTTGAATACATTGTCGTTAAACGCGCCAAGGGCTTGGGTCAAAAAAAACGGCACAAAACGCTTTGATGCAAGATTTTGCCTAGCGGCCATACTAGCTCCCTGCCAGATAATGCTGGCTTAATAAGATGATTACGCTATGGTTGTTCTGATAATGCGCTATGAATTACTCTGTTAAGAACACTTTACAACATTTTAGTTTCTTTTTATTTGTCTCTGTTTTAACCTGCTAGCCCAAGGTTTGACAAGACGTCTGGACATCTATATATTGCGCTGCCATTTTATGAGGTTGCTAACGTGAATACTGCTATCCCTGTTGGAGCAAAGCGCTCGCTTTTGCCCTTATTATCTTTTGTGTTGCTGTTCCTAGGCAGCGGCCTGTATTTTCAAAGCCAAAATGTTGACTATGCCTTTTATCAACTCCCTGGCCATGTCGCCATTTTACCGGCCTTAATTTTTGCGGTTTGGCTGCACCGTGCACCTTTAACTCAGTCTATTGACGTAATTGTTAAAGGCGCAGGTAATAGCAATATCATCACCATGTGTTTGATTTATCTGTTAGCGGGCGCTTTTGCTAGCGTAGCCACCGCAACAGGCGGCGTCGATGCAGTGGTAAATGCGGGTTTAAGTATTGTACCCGCCGCCTTTATCCTACCGGGTTTATTTGTTATTGCGGCCTTGGTGTCTACTGCAATGGGGACCTCTATGGGCACCATTGGCGCACTGGCGCCTATTGCGGTTGGACTGGCCAATCAAGCCGATCTTAACCCCGCCGTGGTGGCTGGCGTGCTGTTAAGCGGCGCCATGTTTGGTGATAACCTATCGATTATTTCGGATACTACTATTGCGGCAACCCGCACGCAGGGTGCCAATATGGCCGATAAATTTAAAGAAAATATAAAGATTGCTTTACCCGCCGCCCTGGCCACCTTGGTCGCCTTTAGTTTACTCACTACCCCAGCGAATACTATCAGTGCAGAAGCCTTTAACTGGACAGGTGTTTTACCTTATGCCGCCATTTTAGTCTTAGCGGTAATGGGCTTAAATGTATTTGTGGTATTACTGCTCGGTATTGTGTTAGCCGCGTTGCAAGGCAGTATTTTTGCCGACTATGCCATTACCAATCTGGGCAAAGATATCGCCACCGGCTTTGCCGATGTGCAAGAAATTTTCCTTTTGGCTATGTTAGTCAGTGCCTTAAGTGAGTTTATTAAGCAACAAGGTGGCCTGCAGTGGATCTCAGAGCAAGTGCAGCGTTTTACGCAAAAACTGCAATTAGTTGGTAATAAAGCGCAACAACTGGCCATTGCGGCTTTAGCCTTTATCAGTAACCTTTGTATCGCCAACAATACTGTTGCCATCGTGCTAACCGGCGAAGTCAGTCGCAATTTGGCGCAGCAGCATCATATCAGCCCGAAGCGCAGTGCCAGCTTATTAGATATTTTTGCTTGTATCAGCCAAGGCTTAGTGCCTTATGGTGCTCAGGCTTTACTACTTGGGGCGAGCTTTGGCATTTCCCCTTGGCAAGTAATCACGCATAACTATTACTGTTTAATTTTGTTAGTGGTGGCGTTAGCCGTGGTACTGCTAAGAACCCCTTCCAAGCAAAGTGCCAGCTAGGCTGGCACTGTCTCAAGCAGAGTAAAACGGCTTAGGGCCGACGACAATTAGGCAGCGCGCCTTGCGCTTGCCGTTGTGTGAACTGATTAGTGGCTAGCGGCATATTTTGTTGCAAGGTGCGAATACGCGTATCGGGGATCGGGTGGCTAGATAAAAATTCCGGCACCCTCGCGCCATTCGCGCCAGCCATATTACGCCATAGCGTAATCGACTCTTCTGGATTAAAGCCAGCTTTCGCCATTAAGTCTAAGCCAATAATATCGGCTTCCGTTTCATGGGTGCGACTAAACGGCAACGCCACACCAACTTGCGCCCCTAAACCTAAAGCCGCCATCAACTGAGGTTGATATTGCACGTTATAAGCTTTTGCACTTGCGTCCGCCAAGGCTAACCCCGCTTGCAAAACTTGATTGGTCGATAAACGCTCATTGCTATGGCCGGCCATCACATGGCCAATTTCATGCCCCACCACGGCTGCTAACTGGGCAGGTGTTGCGGCAACTTTTAATAAACCGGTATAGACCCCCATTTTGCCACCAGGCAAGGCAAAAGCATTCACTTGATCGCTTTCAAAGACCACAATTTCCCAATTTTGCTGACGATACTCTTCAGGAGTTACTTTAAGTAAGGCATTCGCCACACATTGTACATAAGCGTTAACGGCTTTGTTGCTATTGATTTTTTGCTCCGCTTTCATTTGCTCAAAGGTTTGTGCGCCCATAGCATTCAGCTGATTATTATCAAATAACATCACCTGACGTCGGCCAGTAGGCGATTGGGCACAAGCGGTAAGTAAAATGGCACAAAGTGAAGTTACAACGAGCTTTTTTAACATGCTACATCCTTAAATCTGCAAATCCTGTTGCTGTAGTTTACCTAGCACCCATAAAAAAACCACCCAAAATGGGTGGTTTCTCAAGTTTGTTAAGAGTTCAACCCTGTGAACCTCAAAAAAAATCAACAGGCGCAAACTCTGAAAAAATAACTAAATTACAAGAAAGCTTTAACATAACATTGATTTGCCCCATCTCTAAAATGAAAATACCTAACAGCTAATAAAACGCCAAATTAAGCTGATTTTTGATGGTATAACAGTTCGCAACTACGATTCATGTATGAATAGCGCAGCTGCCAGTAAGGACAGATACTTAAACGGTTGTGATATTATGCGTTCAGTGCGCAGAACAAGATGCTTCAAACAATAAGAGAGAGTGCATGAAAAATAGCATAAAAATTACGGCTATCGTAATTGGAGCTCTGGCGATCGTGCTGATTATATTTTATGAGCAATTTAGCGGAAACAAGTTCAGCTATGAACGTACTGAGCAATTAACTCAACTGGAAATAGCGCCAAATCTGGTGACAAGCGAATTTAAGTCTCAGCATTCGTCAGTTTCTTTAAATCAGAATTTTTCTCTCGAATATGCCGCTCAGCCGCCAGTTGATAGCACCAATACTGCCAAAATGGATTATGATTCTGATTGGTGCATCGCAGCAAAGGATTTAAATCAGGAAGATATAGCCTACTTTGAGCAGGAGCTAAACGATTGGAATATCTCCAGAGGGCGAATCAGCACACCACTCCAATTTGGTGATGAGTATGTTCACCTATATAATAGTTCCCAGCTTACTGCTCCTTATATGGAAGTGTCATACGATGCTATTTGGCAACAAATCCAAGTCGGCAATATTTTTGCTATGATTGCAGCCTTGGGACGTGATGACTTTGATCGTGACAATAAGCGCAAAATAGCGGTCAGACTGGTTGTCCAAGGTCACACATCTAAGCCATTGAAGTATTTAATAACCGTCGAGTTAGTAAAAGCAAAAATGTTATATGAAGACACTAACCTAATTACCCCTGACATTGAAGAGCATCTCTACCGTGCTCTAGCTTACACTGCATATGGTATAAAATACGTTGACTTAGATGCTGCTTTTACTTACCTAAGGATAATAAACTCATCCGAATTTCCACTCAAACTGAACCCTATTCATGCATTAGGCAAAAATAACCGTATTGATGAGTATACCCTTGCACTGGAAAACTATATTTATAAGATGCGAACCGAAGAAAATATTACGCTTGCTTTTCCAATGGACGAACCACCCAAAGCTGCAAGGCATTATTTTGATAGCAGGCTCGCTTCTTTATATCGTGAATTTGGTGTTGCACTTAATGGCCTTAAAGTCATACTTCCTGAAACCACTGGCGCCATGCTGGAAGCTTCTGAGTGTGTACAAAAGCAAGTTCAATTCATTAATGATCTAGAGCGAGGTCGCAAAGCACGCCAGAGAGTACATTAAAATGTATTACTTGGTAGCTGCGACGATGGCCGAACAGTGCCAGATTCTGAGTTATGTAAGCTGGTTGTACTAATGTCCAGGCAGCCTGTGCTGAAAAAAGAAAGCTTCTGAGATATGAAATTAACAGCGATGACTAAGCAGGTAATACTTTCAAAAGCATAGTGGCGCAATATTTTGCGCCACTATGAGTACTTGCTGGATATGAAGCGTTGGAACATTGAATGTAGGGCTAAACTTGTGGGGATCCCTAAAAACTTAACCGGTTAAGTCATCAAAAAATTTCTTTACACCATCAAAGAAACCTTTCGATTTTGGTCGATGCATCGCCTCACTTTCACCGGTCATGCTGTCATCCAATTGCCGCAAAAGGTCTTTTTGCCGCTCAGAGAGCTTGACGGGTGTTTCAATTACGACTTTGCATACGAGATCGCCCACACCGCCGCCGCGTACCGATTGCACACCTTTGCCCCGTAAACGGAACATTTTATCCGTTTGCGTTTCGGCTGGAATTTTCAGCTTAACGCGGCCATCCAAGGTGGGAACGTCAATTTCACCACCTAAAGCAGCAGTTGCAAAACTCATCGGCACTTCACAGTACAAGTTGTTGCCATCACGCTGAAAGATCGGATGCGCTTTAACGCTTACCTGTACATACAAGTCACCAGCTGGTGCACCGTGCATACCGGCTTCACCTTCACCCGTTAAGCGAATGCGATCACCTGTATCAACACCCGCAGGGATTTTCACTGCCAGCGTCTTAGTTTTTTCGATGCGTCCTTCACCATGACACTTAGTGCAAGGTTCAGGAATAATCTTGCCACGGCCATTACAGGTAGGACAGGTTTGTTGTACGGCAAAGAAACCCTGCCGCATTGTGACCTGACCAGCACCATTACAGGTTGTACAAGTTTTCGCCGAAGTGCCCTTTTTAGCCCCTGAGCCGTCACAGCTATCACAAGCAACCATAGTAGGCACTTTGATATCAACTGACTTGCCTTTAACGGCCTCTTCCAGTGTTAGCTCTAGGTTATAACGTAAGTCTGATCCGCGCTGCGCCCGTGATTGACCACGACGACCACCGCCACCAAAGATATCACCAAATACATCACCGAAAATATCACCAAAGTCGGCATTACCACCGCCACCATGAGCACCACCGCGGTTTGGATCTACCCCGGCATGGCCGAAACGATCGTAGGCTGCACGTTTTTGCTCGTCAGACAAAACCTCATAGGCTTCCTGAACTTCTTTAAACTTCTCTTCCATGGCTTTATCACCCTGAGTACGGTCTGGGTGATATTTCATGGCGAGGCGTTTATAAGCCTTTTTGATGTCTTTATCGTCGGCGCCTTTAGCGACACCTAACACTTCATAATAGTCACGCTTGGACATAGATCTGTGCTTATTTCTCAGTAAAAGAGCTGCAGTATAACCTGCAGCTCAAATTAACGTTAATTACTTCTTGTCGTCTTTGACTTCTTCAAACTCAGCATCAACCACGTCATCAGCACCACCGGCTTGCTGAGCACCTTCGGTACCCCCTTGCTCACCTTTAGCTTGTGCTGCTTCCATCAGTTTTTGCGAAGCTTGGATCAGCGCCTGAGTTTTCGCTTCAATCTCAGCTTTATCACTGCCTTTAATGGCTGTTTCTAAATCCGCAATAGCTGTTTCAACCGCTTCTTTGTCATTTGTCGCTAAGGCTGAACCAACTTCCTCTAGCTGCTTACGGGTTGAATGCACCATTGCATCCGCTTGGTTGCGAGTTTGCACTAGCTCTTCAAACTTTTTATCTTCTTCGGCATTCAGTTCAGCATCACGTACCATTTTTGCAATTTCTTCTTCTGTTAAACCAGAAGAGGCCTTGATAGTGATTTTTTGCTCTTTGCCCGTATCCTTGTCTTTGGCAGACACATGTAAAATACCGTCAGCATCTAAATCGAAAGTCACTTCAATCTGTGGCTCGCCACGACGACCTGGACGAATACCTTCTAAGTTAAACTGACCCAGTGATTTGTTATCAGAAGCACGCTTGCGCTCGCCCTGTAATACATGGATCGTTACTGCAGACTGGTTATCATCAGCGGTTGAGAACACTTGCGACTTTTTGGTCGGGATAGTGGTGTTTTTCTCAATCAGCGCCGTCATTACGCTGCCCATAGTTTCGATACCCAGCGACAATGGCGTTACGTCTAATAATAGAACGTCTTTCACATCGCCTGACAGTACCGCACCCTGAATCGCCGCACCTACTGCTACCGCTTCATCTGGGTTTACGTCTTTACGTGGCTCTTTGCCAAAGAACGCCGTTACCGCTTCCTGCACTTTTGGCATACGGGTTTGACCGCCTACCATAATGATTTCGTCGATTTCGCTTACGCTTAAATCGGCATCAGCTAAGGCTTTTTTCAGTGGCTCTAAAGTACGTTGTACTAAATCATCCACCAAAGATTCTAACTTAGCGCGAGTAACCTTGATGTTCAGGTGTTTCGGGCCTGAAGCATCGGCCGTAATATACGGCAGGTTAACTTCGGTTTGTGAGGCTGAAGATAATTCAATCTTCGCTTTCTCACCGGCTTCTTTTAAACGCTGCATAGCTAATGGATCGTTACGCAGATCCATGCCCTGCTCTTTTTTGAACTCGTCAACCAAGTAGTTGATAACGCGGTTGTCAAAGTCTTCACCACCTAAGTGGGTATCACCATTAGTGGCTAATACTTCGAAGGTTTGCTCGCCGTCTACGTCATCAATTTCAATGATAGAGATATCGAAAGTACCACCACCTAAGTCATACACTGCAACTTTGGTGTCGCCTTTCTTCTTATCCATACCATAAGCCAGGGCCGCAGCCGTTGGCTCGTTGATAATACGTTTCACATCTAAACCGGCAATACGGCCAGCATCTTTTGTTGCCTGACGCTGCGCATCGTTAAAGTAAGCAGGTACTGTGATAACCGCAGCAGTAACTGGCTCGCCCAGATAATCTTCTGCTGTTTTCTTCATCTTTTTCAGTACTTCCGCAGAAATTTGCGGCGCCGCTAACTTTTTGCCTTTAACTTCGACCCAAGCATCACCATTATCTGCTTTAACAATTTGGAATGGCATGATTTTGATATCACGCTGTACTTCTTCGTCTTCAAAACGACGACCAATTAAACGCTTGATAGCGAACAGGGTGTTTTTCGGGTTGGTAACAGCCTGACGTTTCGCAGGTTGACCAACTAGAACTTCGCCATCTTCTGCATAAGCAATAATTGAAGGCGTTGTGCGCGTACCTTCGGCGTTTTCTAATACTCTTGGTTTGTCACCATCTAAAATGGCCACACATGAGTTGGTTGTACCTAAGTCAATACCAATGATTCTACCCATAACTACTCTCCACCTAATATTCTGAACAATGCAACATTGCGATGACCGATTAGTGGGGATTAGCCCTGATCTATTCAAGGTTATAAAGAGTAATTTTTTATGTTAAGTGGCGAAAAAATGTTTAAATGCGCCTAAAAAGCAAAAGCCATTAACTTCTGCGCGATGATAGCGCTATAATCTTTAGATGATTTTTAATGCCAACAGGACTTGTTATGCCATTACTCGATAGCTTTACCGTAGACCATACCATTATGAAGGCGCCAGCGGTTCGTATTGCCAAAAAGATGAATACGCCAAAAGGCGATGCAATAACGGTTTACGATTTACGTTTTTGCGTGCCTAACGAAGAAATCTTATCGGAAAGAGGTATTCATACGCTTGAGCATCTATTCGCCGGCTTTATGCGTGATCATTTAAACGCCAACGATGTAGAGATTATTGATATTTCGCCTATGGGCTGTCGTACTGGTTTTTATATGAGTTTAATCGGTACGCCTGACGAACAACGTGTCGCCACGGCTTGGCAAGCGGCAATGAATGACGTACTGCAGGTTGCCAGCCAACAAGATATTCCTGAACTGAATATCTACCAATGTGGTACAGCACAAATGCACTCGCTAGAGGAAGCGAAAGACATCGCGCAAAATATTATCAAGCGTGGAGTGGGGGTAAACCGCAATGACGAGTTAGCCTTACCTGCGGAAGTGCTGCAAAAACTTTAAAGACGTCCTCCTATAAACAAAGGGCCAAATTTGGCCCTTTGTTTTTTAGTTTTAGTTTTTTAGTTTTTTAACGTATCTGATTTCGCCCAGCATGTTTTGCTTGATAAAGCGCTTTATCAGCAGCCTCTATCAGATCAGCCGCATGATTAGGACGGATTTCATCTGTTGCCGCTACCCCTGCAGAGAAAGTGCAGTTAAAAAAATTCGCATGATAAGCAAATTTCAGTTGGCGAAAGGTTTCCAAAATGCCTTTTACGATAGTTCTAGCCTGTTCACCAGAGCAATCGGGTAATACCAACATAAATTCTTCACCACCGTAGCGACCGGCACGATCGGTTTTTCGAATACGCTTCCGAAGTAACGTCGCCAGCGCAGTAATCACTAAATCGCCCGTGGCATGACCATAGTTGTCATTAACATCTTTAAAGTGATCAATATCTAACATCACAATGCTTAATGGCTTTTGTGCTCGGGTGGCCCGCTCAAACTCAAGCGCTGCCGCCTCTTTGATAGCACTATGTTTAACCAAGTGAGTTAGGCTGTCTTTTTCAATTAAATTCTTTATCTCAAAGCTGCGAGCTAACCGCACTTTCACGGATTGGACAAGCAACACATCATCGATGGGCTTAGTTAAAAAATCATCCCCCCCGTGTGACAGTGCATGTACCTGTAAGGTTTTATTTAACTCTGAGGATAAAAACACGATAGGTAAACGTTTGAAATTACGATATTGCCGCAGTAACCCCGCAATCTCAGGACCAGAGAACTCAGGCATATACAAATCCATTAACAACAAGTCAGGTTGAAATTTCAGTAGCTCACTGATGATATTGGGCACACTATTCACCACATGCGTTTCAATACCCGCTGCATTCAACACTAATTCATAATGTTCAGCTAATAGATAATCATCTTCAACTATCGCCACTCTGCCAGCCAAACGACTACCTTGATCTATCAGCTCAGTTACCGTAGTAATGATGTTTGGTATATCCAAAGGTGAGATAAAAAACGCATCAGCCCGTTGTTGAGCAGCTTTAATTCTCAAAGAAAATGAATCTAACTCGGAATACACCACCAAACGAACTTGTTGTTTACTTAACTGTTTTAACAGTGCCTTTTGCTGAAATAATTCAGCGTCGTTATCCAGACTAACCGCAGAAAAAAGCACAGTAGGTAATTGTTTCTGCAGTTTTTCAAAACACTCGGCATAACTATGCAACGAGAGCACCTGATGGCCAAAGGCAGCAAGCTGGGTACTTAATTCATCTAATAACTTACCCTCAGGCAAAATGAGCCAAATGGTGCCTGGTGTAGTCTTATGCTCTTCAACGGCTTGTTGACTGGGTTTCTCAAGATTAATCGCCGCTAATACTACAGCACGAAACTCAATCAGCGCTTTACGTAATAAGGGGAAAGCCTGCTCCTGTTCTTCGTGAGGTTTTAAGGTTATGTCTTTAACCAATTGTTCAATTTGCCTAGCAGCTAAACCCAACTCATGCTGCCCAAAAGTACCACAGGCTCCCGCCAGTTTATGCGCCTCGGCTAACAAACTTTTTAATTGTTCAACATTAGGCTCTTGAGCATACTTCAACATTTGCTCGGCACGCTCGGGTAACCCCTGCTCAAAACGCTTTCGTAAACCACTGAAGGCTGCAGATAAATCTGGCTTAGTATTATTTCTCAAAACGACTTCCTATCAGCATGACTCATGCTTAGCATTTTGCCGGTAAATTAACAAAAAAGGTGGTTCCTTTATCCGTTTCAGTCTTGAAGCGAATACGCCCTCCCATCTGCACAACCATCTCTTTACAAATAGCTAAGCCTAAACCAGTACCACCACTTTGCCGCAAATTAGACCCATCCGCCTGCGCAAAACGCTCGAACACACGCGGTTGGAACTCAGCAGGTATACCAGCCCCCTCATCAGTGACTGCAAGTTCGATTTCAGTATCAATAGTCTGCGCGGTTAACAGCACCACACCGTCTTTAGGAGAAAACTTAATGGCATTGGATAGCAAGTTAGTTAATACCTGTTGTAGTCTTAACGAATCAGCCAATATCGTCGGTATCGGCTGCTGACATTGATAATGCAATTGAACTTTGTGCTGATTGGCAAAAGGTAAAAGATTTTCAATCGACTGTACCAGCTCATTTTTAACATTAAGAGGTTGGATGTCAAAAGGCATTTTACCCGCAATAAGCTTATCAATATCCAATAAATCATTAATTAATTGTTTAAGACGATTACTGTTATTTTCGGCCACAGTTAGCAGTTTTTGCATAAACAGCGGGATTTCGCCTAATTTCCCCGAGTTGATTAAGGCTAAAGAACCACTAATTGCGGTTACAGGGGTACGCAACTCATGGCTAACGGTGGAGATAAAGGCGTCTTTCATTTGTTGTAAAAGCATCCGCTCAGTTACATCTTGAACTGAACCCACTAATGTTTGTTCAGGATACTCGTCTAACGGTAACAATCTAGCTAATTCATGCACCCAGCGTATGGTACCATCCGGTCTGATAATACGATGTACGACATTATGCAATCCTGTTTCTAAAGCGCGCTGCTCGCTCTCTGCGACCAGTTGGCGATCTTGAGGATGCAGAGTACTTTTAAATAACGCCACGCTCGGCATTACATTTTCATCAAAGCCAAAAATCTGATAAATCACCGGTGACCACCACAATTCTCCAGTAACTAAAGAGGCTTGCCAAAAGCCGATTAACGCCGTTTCGCTGGCCATCTCTAGGCGTTGTTGACTTAGTTTCAGCTCGCTATTTACCCGTTCTAATTCCAAATAGTGGAGTTTGCTGGTTGTTATATCTTCAATATAACCATGCCAAAGGGTACTGCCATCAGGCATTGCTTCGGGCGTCGCTCGGCCAGCCATCCAAGCAGGAGACCCGTTTTGCTGAATGACACGATATTGATGTTGCCACAGAGACAAATGCTTCGCCGAGACGTTAATACTGTCTGCAAGCCCAACCAAGTCGTCAGGGTGGATCTTGGCAAAGACCGAACTGGCATCGGTTTTTACCTGTTCTGGAGAAACGCCATAAATTTTTCTGATATTTTCACTGGCATAAGGAAACGCGACACGACCATCTGGCCACTGTTGGTATTGATAAACCACTCCTGGCAGCTGCGAAGTCAGCTTCAATAACTGCTGCTTAAGTGATTTTTCTTCCGTAATATCTAAAATAAAACCGTCAAGATAAGTGACTTCATCTACGCTGTTATATTCTGCCCGTCCACGTTCCTCGACCCATCGAATCAATCCAGAACGATGAATAATCCGATACTGTAGTAACCAATGCTGCTTATGTTGAACAGCATAAGCAACCTCTTGTTCTAGTCTCGCGCTATCCTCTGGGTGAATCACACTGGCATAAGTACGAACGCTATTTTTGATGAAATCACTGGCAGGGTATCCTGACAGCGGATCAATGCTGCCACTCATATAAATCATGGTCCAATCTTTATCGGCTTGACAACGATAGGTTATACCCGGAATATTTGCGACTAAGGCTTGAAACTGATCTCGACTCGCTTTAAGCGCCTGATCTGCTAATTTTTGTTCTGTAATATCAGCATGAGTACCATACATCATTAGCGGTTTACCGTCGTCAGTCCAGCTAACAACGCGCCCACGATCATGCACCCAAACCCAATGACCTGCTTTATGCTTCATCCGACAGACACAATCGTAAAATGCTAGCTCACCGGCAAAATGCTGCGTCAGTAATTTTTCAGATTCTACCAGATCATCTGGATGCGCAAAGGCTAACCAAGTATTAATATCTAGATGAGTAAAATCAGCTAGACGATAGCCTATAATGTCAGCCCAGCGTTCATTAAATAGCGTTTCTCCCGTTTGTACATTCCACTGCCAAGTACCAATACGGGTACCATCTAACACCGAGCGGTACATTAGCTCACTGGCAGCTAATTGTTGGTGGACTTGCTCTTGCAAACGGTCAACAATTCCTTGTTCAACTAACTTAGCAAAGCCGCTAAGTATTTTTCGCTCATCTGCGTTTAATACCCGAGGCTTGTGATCAATAATGCAAAGTGTGCCTATCCGTTGCTTATGATAGGACAGCGGCATCCCAGCATAAAAACGAATAAAAGGCGCGCCAGTCACTAAAGGATTATCAGCAAAACGCGGATCCTGAATGGCATCTGAAATTTCAAACAGATCTTCATTTAAAATGGCATGACCACAAAAAGAAATATCGCGCGGGGTTTCGCTAGCACCTAGCCCTTGGCAAGATTTAAACCATTGCCGGTTGGTATCAATGAGAGAAATAAGAACAATCTCAGTGCCTAAACATTGCTGCACAAGCTGAGTAATGCGATCAAAACGAGGCTCGCTGGGGGTATCCAACAACGCCGCATTTAACAAGGCGCTAAGACGTGCTGACTCATTTTCTGGGATCTTAGGTATTTGCATATACTCTACCGTTTATTTTATTGTTCTTCTAAAAAATGCTGTTAGATCAACAGTAGCGATAATTGTTCGTAAAAGATGAGCAATAACAGCTTGGTGAATACCTAGATAAAATGAAACTTATTGAGCGACTACATATTCTTGGTACAAGTTCTCCAACATTTCGCCTAACAACATAGGATCAAAAGGTTTTTCGATTACTGCTATGGCGCCCGCATCTAAATATTGCTGTTTTTCAACTTGTTGAATCTTCGCGGTCATAAATACCACAGGCGTACTGTCGAGAGGTGCGAGCTGGCGCAGCCGCATTAAAGTTTGCAATCCATCCATTCCAGGCATCATCACATCTAATAAAATCAGTTGCGGTTTAAAAGTTTCTACCTGTGCCAAAGCGCTTTGGCCGCTGTCACAACTTAGCAGCGTAAATCCAGCGACATCAATTAAGGCAATTTCCGCTACAGCTCGAATAGACTCATCATCTTCAACATGCATAACCCGCTGTAACGTCATAGCTCTGCCTTATTTACTATTATCTGACCATACTAAAAACTGCAGCTCCCATACTCTATCTAAGAGCATGCTGATTTAGTCACCCTTGCTGATAGCATTAATTATCTCTGCCACTATTGCAAGTTATGCCACTATTATTTTCTTAATAAGCTGCGGCACAAGGGCAGCAATTTAAGCAAAAAAACTGGCCATGTTAAGATGACTGACTACACCGATCCAGTAAATAAACTAAGTGCTGATACTCAATACCACTATTTCGGCTTAATCCAATTTCACAAGTACGACTACTCGATACACCTTGTGAGCACTTACTTACCTGCTTAGCCAAACCAGTCAAAGCCGAAGCATTCAGTTCTGGCATAAAGAAACCTTTGTCACCGGCAAAGCCACAACAAGAAATCCCCTCTGGGATCACCAACTGTTCAGTGCAAGCAGTAACCAATTGCTTCATTTTTTCGGTCTGGCCTAATTGCGTCGCACTGCAGCTAATATGCAGCGCTATTGGCGTAGCTTGTTTGCGCAGTTGCAGTTTTGGTAGCACAAACTCGCTGATAAAATCGATACTGTCATAGAGCTTAAGGCGCGCGTCCAGTTTGCCTTTTAACGTTAGGCTACAAGGGCTAGTATCAGAAAATACCGGGATTTCACCTTGATGGGTATGCTGCAGCAGCCAGTCATTCAATTGCTGTTGTTTGCTATCTTGCGCGGCAAACTGCCCTTTCGATTGAAACGGCATACCACAACATTGGTGCTCTAGCCCTGCTGGCATGAGCAATTGATAGCCAGCTTTTGCCAGTAAGTCAGCACTTACCTGCTGTAAACTGCGCGGATCTTTACTACCCGCCATGGGCGCCATCACCCTGTTACTACAGCTGCTTAAATAAATAACCGGTTTAAGTGCCTGCTTAGGCTCTGCTGCAGTCGTTGTCTTCAGGTTAATCCTATTCGCAGTAGGCATAGCGGTATGCCAAAATGGGGTGGCTTTACCAATTAGCTTGTTACTAAGTTGCCCCAAGCGCAGGCCAAACTTTGCCAAGGTGGTCAGGCCGCTAAAATGGCGAGCAGCAAAACCAGCAATTGCTTGATAGCGTTGGTTGTCCATAGCCCGTAATTGTCGGGTTAAATCACCGGTATTAATACCGACTGGACAAGCAGTGCTACACATACCGCAGGCAGCGCAACTGCTATTGCCTTGGTAGTGATAGCTCGCTTTTAGCGCAACTAATTGCGCGCTATTGTCGCCACTGGCCGCTAAACGGCTGATTTCACGCTGTGCCACAATGCGTTGGCGCGGCGTTAAGGTCAGCTTACGTGAGGGACATACTGGCTCACAAAAACCACATTCAATACATTTGTCGACTAAAGGATCCGTTGCCGGTAAAGCTTTTAGATGCTTTAAATGAATTGTTTTATCATGGCTTAGTATCACGTCAGGATTAAGAATATGCTGAGGATCAAATAGCTTTTTTAGCTGCCACATTAACTGATAAGCATCACTCCCCCACTCCAACTCAACAAAGGGTGCCATATTGCGCCCCGTGCCATGCTCCGCTTTTAAGGCCCCCCCAAACTCCACCGCCACCAACTGCCCGACCGCTTGCATAAAAGCGTCGTAACGCGTTACCTGTTCGGGCGAATCAAAACCTTGCGTAAATACAAAATGTAAATTTCCTTCCAGCGCATGGCCAAAGATTATCGCCTCATGATACTGATAGCGATCAAACAGTTGCTGTAAAGCCTGCACGCCCTCGGCTAAGCGTGATAAAGGAAAGGTGACATCTTCAATAACAACCGTAGTCCCGGTTGGCCTTACCGCCCCCACCGCAGGAAAAGT
The DNA here is from genome assembly GCF_049390205.1 of Alishewanella sp. d11. Lineage (GTDB taxonomy): Bacteria > Pseudomonadota > Gammaproteobacteria > Enterobacterales > Alteromonadaceae > Alishewanella. The sequence goes on from NZ_CP186547.1 coordinate 785,487, forward strand.
CCCCTTGCGGATCGCCCAGAGTTGCTCATAGACCTTGGGATCGCTGCTAAAATCCACCCGCTGTTCGGTAGTAAAACCAGCCAACAGTGTGGTGATTTCACTAAGTTGCTGAGCCAACAAAGTTGAAGTGGCTGCCCGGCTTTCAATTAACAGCGCTGCCGCACCGTCGGATAAGGTCGCGACCCAATCTGGGAGGCCAGGTTTAGCTTGCACCGAGCGTAAACTGCGTCTGTCCAATAGCTCTACCGCCGATACTGGCGCATTTTTTAATATCGTCACGGCCTGACAGCAGCTCACAATATCAGGAAATACCCAAAGCGCAGTAGCCTTATGCGGATGCTCTGGCACCGTATGGTAAGTCACGCTACTAATAAAGCCCAAGCAGCCCTCTGAGCCCACCATCAAATGGATCAGAATATCGATCGGATCGGTAAATTCTGTTAGCGCATTTAACGAAAACCCCATAGTGTTTTTTAAGCGGTATTTGTGGCGGATTTTCTCGCTCAGCTCAGGGTTAGCGCGGCATTGTTCTGCGAGTATAGCGAGTTGTTGCAATAAGTTGGCGTGACTTTGTCGAAAGGCCGCGACACTGGCAGCGTCTTCAGTATCCAGCACAGTGCCATCAAATAACACCACACGCATAGCGGCTAGCGTATTAAAGCTATTTTGCGCCGTGCCACAGCACATACCACTGGCATTATTGGCGACGATACCGCCTATTTTACAGCTATTAATCGATGCCGGATCTGGGCCTATTTTTCGACCATATGGCGCCAGCCATTTATTAGCTTGGGCACCAATTACGCCAGGATCTAAACGAATTTGCTCCCCCAAACCCCGAATATGGTGCTGTTGCCAGTTCTCGCCCAGTACCAGCAACACGGAGTCGGTTACCGCTTGCCCAGATAAACTGGTACCCGCAGCACGAAAGGTGAGTGCCACCTGATAGCGATTAGCAAGCTGAAGTAACTGCACCACTTCTGCTTCGCTTTCAACCCGCAAGACTAATTGTGGCGTAAGACGGTAAAAACTGGCATCAGTGCCAAAAGCTAGCCTTGATAGCGGATCGGCAAAATAGCGATCACTGGGTATCACAGCCTGCACGGCTTGAATAAACTGCGGATGCATGCAAACCTCAAGCGTTAACGCGGTATGCTTTGATAATACGCCATCCGCTTGCGGTTTGTCTGCTTTTTACTTACGCTGCAGCGCTTTACGCTGTTGATATTGTTTGAGGAAACTCGCGGCATTAGTTTGATACCAGCCATAGCCACGCTGTCGCTCTACAGATAACTGACTGACCTTATCGTACACTTTGCCATCGCGATCATAAAACACAGGCAAACCTGTCGTAATATCATAAAACCTCGCCCAAACATGGCTGCCGGGCTCATCAATTAAAGATAACCGTCCATCTTGATCTCGCACATGTCGCTTATCAACAATTTTCTTTTGTTCTAACCAATTAGCCGCTGCGCTGACTGCCACACTAACCCCAGGGTAATCTATAGCATAATCTAAGAGCAATTCTAAAAGCTTAGCGCTTTCGCTACTGACTAAGGCAATCTGCTCATAACGCCTCGCAATCACGGGCTGACCAGATATAGGATGATGCTGAGCAGCCCAAACCGTTAACTGCCCATCGACATTAATTTGATTGGCCAATAACCAGTCGACAGCGCGATAAAAACTGTCTTTAGCTTTCGCTCTTAACGTTGACGACAGCATATCAAAATTAGGATTGGCCGATACTTGCCATAAGGTTTCCAGCAAAAGATACATAGCATTATCATTTAAGGTAATCGCATCATGATAGCCGCCTTGTAAAGGATAAGATTGCGGAAAGCCACCATTGGGGTATTGCGCCTGTAAAATTAAGCTTATCGCGCGTTCTATACTCAACGTAATGCGTGCTTGTTGCTCAGCTGTTGCCTTTGGATAGAAATTCGCTAACCAGAATACTTGTGTTGTGGTAGCGTCATTATCAAAGGTCGGAACATAACGAGGCTCACTGCCATAATGCTGACTAGGCTGTCTCGGTAATCGCATATCGGTGCGCTTACTCCAACCGCCTGAAGGCGTTTGAAAACTCATCACTGCCTCCGCTGCTGCGGCATCGGTAATGGCTTCTAAACCAAAGTGTTGCGCTTTGCTTGCAGCCAAAATAGTCGCTGTCCCTAAGCGCTGCTGCTCAGCCGCTAACTGCGCTTTATCTAATTGTCTCAGCTGCTCTGATTGCTGTAGGTACTGCAGCCACTCACTGGTTAAAGGCTGCTCCTGCCAGTAGTTGGCCGCCCAAGCGGGCGACCACAACCATGCATTAAGCCAGAATAGATAACCTAGTCGACGTAATGCGCTTAACATTAGAAAGTTCCCCTTACTCCCAACAGATACTGCCGACCTGTCAATAGATACTCGTAAGGACGCGGTGTATATAAATCGCTCCACTGTGTATTGGCTTCATTGGTCAAGTTAATGGCCTCAAAGCTAAAAGACATAGTTTTGCTAAATTTATATCTTGCTGAAAAATTCAGTTGAGCTTTATCTTCTAGACCACGACCGAATAATCCTTCATCCCGATATTTATTTAAATACTCTTTGATAAAGCGTTCACGGAAATTGTAAGAGAAACGCGCACTAAATTTTTCATACTCGTAATACACAGTAGCATTATAGGTACGCTTAGAGGTTTCCTCCGCCATCAGTGTCACTTGCTCGAGGGTAAAGGGATCGGTGATGTCTTGCTCATAATCAATCAAGGTTAAGTTTGTTTGCAAACCAAACCGATTAAATGGCTCTGGTAGCATGGTAAAAGGTTGTTGATAAATAAACTCTAACCCTCTTACGCTTTCACCCGGTGTATTAACCAGTTGGGAAATATCCCATGTTACTGTGGCAGGATCACGATCACCGATATCAATCCCTAACTGCTCCAATTGCTGGGCCGTTAAGACTTCTTGACGCGTGCCGCGGGTTAATCCCGTCATATCTTTATAGAAGAACGCCACGGCTAGTAAGGCTTCTTCATCAAAATACCATTCTAAACCAAGATCAAGCTGGTCGGCTTCGTAAGGGCGTAACGTAGGGCCAGCACCCAGCTGGATCGTAGCCGTATCGTTATTGGCAGTACTTGGCCGCGTGACACGAATAGCAGAAGCTAAATCACTTAAAGGAGGACGTGTAATAGCTTTAGACACACTAAAACGCCCTACCAAATCGTCAGTAATATCATAAGCAAGGTTTAAGCTGGGTAAAAAATCATTACCTTCACTTACAGTGTAACGCCAGCCATAGCCGTCAGCAAAGTTTGCCCCAGCACCGCGACCAGCGGTATAACCATCGCGATAAATATGATCTAAGTTAACAATACCAGAGGTGTTTTTATTATCTAAATAACGGCCACCAATATTTCCGCGTAACTCGCGATCAAAGAGCTCCATCCGAAAATCAAGTTGTAAATATAGACCTTGAACTTGCTCTTCTAAATCATAGGTACTGTTGTAGCGTTCTTTTGCTTCAAAAAATGCGCGATTGTTAAATGCATCAAATACCTTGCCATAGTTAGTGGTTAGCCAACTGTTCGCCGATAAAGTAGAGTTTCCAGGCACACTAGCTGCATTACCAAAAAACTGTCCTGCTTGCGCTAACGTTAACGCATACAGTGAGCCTGCCGTTAAGTTAGGATCCAGTTCTTGCACTTGTACTTCAGCCACTTGCCCACTCACACTGTTATTAGCTGTATTGATATTGCGCCAGCCATTATCACGTTGCACATTGGCAGTGCTAAAAGTGCGGTGATTTACCCCCCACTTTAAGGTGTATTGATCTGAGAACTCATAAGCAAAATGTAATGAAAGGTTTTTGTTTTCACTATTGATTTGCTGATTACGATTACGAATTAACCCTAAACTATATAAATCAGGATTTAGCATTAATTGCTCCAATTCGGCTTTGGTATAACTAGCACCAAAGGCTTGCGCAGGAGCAAAGGCAAAGGCCGGAATATTCATATTCAAATTACCTTGGCCAATAGCTGTACCAGTTTGGCTAATCAAGGTTAGCGGATCGATACTACTGTCATAACTATATGAGAAGGTTGAATTAAAACTATCTAAGGCAAAGGTGCGTTGATACGGGATATCCAAGTCAGATTTACCCATACCCACCAAAAAGTTCATCCGCAACTTTTCGTTGATATGCCAATCACCACTAAAGGTCACTTGTTTAAATGTAGAATCAGAAACATCTTGCCTTGCTTCAGATCGAATTGGTACACCAGATAAGGTCGCTGCGACTATGGTATTGTTCGCATCAACGACCAAGTTTTCAGCGAAAATATTAGTACGGCTTGACACGTTATTACGCAACAATGCTGAATATTGGAATTCATCCATAGTGCTATCAAGCCCAGCGTATAGAAAATCAACATTTAAGGTTAAATCATCTATAGGCCGATATTGGAACGCCGCGGTGATCCCTAACCGATCTTGTTGCTTATTAAAAATCGAGTAGCGTGGTAATCTGGGTAACCAAAGTCCTTCCATATTTTCATTGGTATAAGCACCTTTGGGTGATAATTGCGTAACTGGCGCGGCCGTTAATTTGTTATTAGCACCACCTGCTGTCCAAGCTGGGTTATTTACAGTCCAACGGCCAGTGGTAACCCCTTCGCTCTGCACCAACCCTTCGGAGTAAGCCGCTGAAACTAAGACACCAAATTTATTGTCCCAATTTTTACTAAGCATTAACGACGCTCTGGGAGTCACTTCTTCTGCCACATCGTTGTAACGGGCGTTTACGTTATAGGCAAACTTGGTATCTTGATATTGAAAAGGTCGTGCGGTTTGTAAGTTGACATTACCGGAAATACCACCATCTTCTAATTCAGCAGCTAAGGTTTTATTAATATCAATTTGCGTGAACAGCTCTGACGCAAACACATTAAAATCAAAAGCTCGGCTTTTATTAGAACCACCAGCCGCATCGGTTGCCGCACCAGCAGACGCAGATTCCATACCATTAATAGTGGTTTTAACAAAGGTCGCACCTAAACCACGCAAACTAATTTGCCGCCCTTCACCGGCATCTTGTTCAATGGCAATACCAGGTACTCGGGCCAAACTATCAGCGACGTTTAAGTCAGGAAATTTGCCCAAGTCTTCGGCCAAAATCACTTCTTTTGACCCCACCGCATCACGTTTGGCCATTAACGCCACATTTAAACTACTGCGGAAACCTGTTACTTCGATAATTTCAATGTCTTCTTCAGCTACGGGTTTTGCTGCTGTTTCTGTTTCCGCTTGCGCTAACACAAAACTGCTTGGCGTTAAGGCTAATAGCATGGCTAAAAAAAGTTTGTTTTTGTTAAAGTTGCCTGTCATTTGTTGTTCCCCTTATTGTTATGGTTAGCCGGTGTGATAAAACTCCGTGTTTTACCTAACGAATGCACCGCCTTTGCCACCGGTAGCAAAAAGCTTTAAAAAAATTATTTTTACTGCGTTAAAATAAAAAATCCGTTGCCAAAAAGTGCGATGCACGCTCACTGATCATCTGTTTTACAAAGGCGACATCGCCATCCTGATACTTGGTTGCCACCAACGTCGGGATAGAAAATTGCCTAAGGGCGTCCACAACCGATAGCGTGCCTTCGGCAGAATCTTTGCGACCGTTAAACGGAAAACTATCGGGTCCGCGTTGGCACTGTGCATTAATGTTAATGCGGCCTACCTGATTGGCAAAAATATCCACCAGCTCACCGACCTGCTTGGCATTTTGGCCAAAAATACTCAGCTGTTGCCCAAAGTTAGAATTCACCACGTAATCGATCACCTCATCGATATGATCAAAAGGGACGACCGGTACCAGTGGGCCAAATTGTTCTTCGTAATATAAGCGCATTTGGCTATTAATTGGGTAAAGCACCGCTGGGCGGAATAGCGAGCCTGCGGTTTCACCGCCATTGGGGTTTTGTACCGCAGCGCCTTTGGCAAGGGCATCTTGCAGTAATTCCGTTAAAAATACCGTTTTACCCGGTTCAGGCAAAGGCGTAATGGCCACGTCTTTATCCCACGGCATACCCAGCGCTAACTTAGCAACGGCAGCAGACAGCTCGGTCACAAAGCGATCAGCAATACTGCGCTCAACAAACAGAATTTTTAAGGCGGTACAGCGCTGGCCATTAAATGACAAAGCGCCAGACACCACTTCACTTAAGGTGCGTTTAAAATCTGCATCGGCGAAAATAATACCGGGGTTTTTCGCATCTAAGCCCAGTACAGCACGTAAACGGTGCGGTTTGGGATGCATGCGTTTTAGATCACTGGCCCCTTTGTTGGTGCCGATAAAAGCAAAGAGATCAATCTTGCCGCTTTCCATTAATACACCAACCGTTTCGCGGCCACGGCCATAGATAATATTAATCACGCCGGCGGGAAAGCTTTGCTGAAAGGCTTTTAATAATGGCTGAATTAATAGCACGCCGTATTTAGCCGGTTTAAAGATCACGGTATTGCCCATAATCAAAGCGGGGATCAAAGTAGTGAAGGTTTCATTTAACGGGTAGTTAAAAGGCCCCATACAAAGCGCCACTCCCACCGGCACGCGGCGAATTTTACCTAAAGCACCTTGTTCAATAATAAAATGGCTGGCGGCGCGATCCTGCTGTTTTAAAGCGGCAATCGTATCGCGGATATAGTCACAGGTGCGGTCAAACTCTTTGGCAGCATCGGTATAATTTTTACCAATTTCCCACATCAGCAAACGCACCACTTCGCTGCGTTGCTGCTGCATCAAACCGAGAAACTTTTCGACATGGCCAATGCGTTGCAATACCGGCATGCTAGGCCATGCCCCCCGCCCTAGATCATAGGCTTTAACCGCGCCCTCTAGCGCCTGTAAAGCCGCATTAGCATCCAATAAAGGGGTATAACCTAATAATACCGGTGATAACTGGGCTGATACCTCAGGCCCCGAGCGAAACTGAACGGGGCTAATTACCGGGCTAAGTTCCCCAGGCCAACTGGCTAGCTCGCCATTTAGCAAATATTCACGTTGTTCAATCACCTGCTGCTGCACAAACTCAGCTGGAATATCAGCGGCTTGCGGAAACACTGTTGCTATACTCATACCTTACTCCCAATTATGTTTTCGTTGCCACTGGCACCATCTGGTTGTAGAGATACTGTCTGATAGTTCAGATCTTGTTTTAGTCGATGACTCTCTGACCGCTCAGGTCAGAGAGCTTGCAACCTCTGGTTACTGCATAAGCCGAGCTTGAACACCAGATTTAGCGTTATATTACTTTTGAAACTGGGATGGCCGGTTCTTTGCCCAAAAACCATTAAAGTGCTCTTTAGCGACAATAGCACCCGTATGCTCCACCACAAAACCCGCCAGCCTTGCCGCAAACTTAACCGCATATTGCGGGGCGATACCGCCTAGCCTTGCGGCTAAATAACCGCCGTTAAAGGAATCACCTGCCGCTGTGGTATCCACCACTTTTTTTACTGGATGCGCCAGAGCGGAAAAATCTTGCTGTTGGTAGCGGCCACTAATGCCCTCTTTGCCATTTTTAACAATAATCTCAGCCACCCCCAGCTCTGCCAGTTGCGCCACAACTTGCTCGGTAGATACTGCGCCAAACAACACTTTGTGATCATCTAAACCCGGCATAGCGACATCGGCTAACTGGTAAGCACGTACAAAGGCCGTTTTCGCGGCTTCAGCATTTGGCCATAAAGCAGGTCGGTAATTCGGATCAAAGATAATCTGGCTTCCGGCGGCTTTTAAGCTGCGGACTAAGGCAAACAGGTCTTCACGGTCTTGGTCACTTAAAATGGCCAGCGTTATACCGGAGAAGAAAAACATATCTGCGCCAGCGATTTGCTCATAAACATTTTGCGCAGCTGCTAGTTGTAGCACCTGCTTGGCCGCGGATGTATCACGCCAGTACACAAAGCTACGCTCACCAAAGGCATCGGTATTGATCATATATAGGCCAGGACGCGCCGATTTCGTGCGCAGAATCAGACTAGTATCAATTTTTTCCCGCTCGACCGCTCTGACTAATTTATCGCTAATCAAATCAGTGCCCACAGCCGTAAAAAACTGCACCTCTACTGGCTGCTCACAGCAGCGTTTTAAATACACCGCCGTGTTAAACACATCGCCGGCAAACGCCTGATGGTAAACATTTTCGACCAGCTGAAACAGCTCGACCATGCACTCGCCCATAATGACAATACGTTTGCTCATGCTCTTGCTCCTTAGGCCGCTTGCTTTAGCTGTAATGCCAGCGCAGTCGCTTGACGCGATAATTCGGTGATTAATGCCCAATCTTGCTCTACCACGGCTTTCGCTGGTGATACCCATGAACCACCGACCACAAACACATTTTTCAATGCCAAGTACTCCGATAAATTCTGTTGGCTAATACCACCCGTTGGGCAAAAACGTACCTGCTGAAAAATACCACTTAAGGCCTTTAACATGGCTGAGCCACCTGAAAGATGCGCGGGGAAGAATTTTAGCTCGGTTAACCCCATTTCAATTGCCAAAGCAATTTCTGACGGTGTCGAAACACCTGGTGCCAGCGGTAAATCAGTGTCCAGCATTGCCTGTAATAATTTTGGCGTACTGGCTGGGCTAACTAAAAACTGCGCACCGGCATTTTTGGCGGCTTGCGCATCTGCCTTGGATAAAATAGTGCCTGCACCCACCAGCAATTGCGGAATATGCGTACGAATAGCGCTAATACAGTCTAAGGCTTTGGCGGTGCGCAGCACCACTTCAACCGAGCCAATACCGCCTTGATACATCGCATTAGCGATAGCAACGGCTTCTGTCGGCGTGTCTGCCTGAATAATGGGTAATAAGGCAGGGCCTTGCAGTATTTTTGATAACGCCGACATTAAAGGGCTCCACTAAGTTGAGTATTATTGCGCTGATTGGCTTGCTTGTTCGCAGCACGTTGTGCCACTAAGGTTGATATAGCCTGATAAGATGAAATGACTGCCGTTACGAAAGCGGCATCTTGGGAGAGCGCGGCCGGAAAAACGGCCTCTATCGCTAAAAATAAAGCAACATCATGAGCTGCTTCACCTTGACATTTAGCTGCAACTGCAAGCAGTTGTTCAGCAAGCGGATCAACCAGTTTTTCGCCTTCTCGGGCGCGCTGTCGAATAAATAAAAACCACGCGGCTAAACAGCTCGCTAAATGCTGAATTGACCTGCCTGCAGCCAAATTATCTTGAATGGCGGGTAAAATCCGCATTGGCATTTTTTGCGAGCCATCCCAAGCAATTTGCGCTAATAAATGCCGGATAGCCGGATTGCAAAAGCGCGCAAAAATAGCAGCACTGTAGTGATGCGGATTTAACTCTACCGGTGCTTGAAACGACGGAATTAATTCCAGCTCTACCATTTGCTGAATATGCTGAACCAATTGCGCATCCTGCATCGCATCATAGACCGTTTCATGTCCAAGCAAATACCCCATATACGCCAGGGTGGAATGCGGCGCATTGAGCAGGCGTAACTTGGCTTTTTCAAAAGCACTAACATCAGCAGCATAGATCACCCCCACTTGCTGCCATGCAGGCCGGTCCGCCGGTAAAATATCTTCAATGACCCACTGCACAAAGGCTTCACGTTTAATCGGCCAGTTATCAATTAAACCTATGGCCGCAGTAACATTAGCCCGTAGCGCATCGTCAGTCGCTGGAGTAATGCTATCAACCATAGTGCAGGGGCTAATCAACTGCTGCTCTAGCCAGTTCGCCAGCGCTGGATCGCTTTGCGCAGCAAAGCTGATTAAAGCCCGCCGTAATTTATGCCCATTGTCTGTTAAGTTGTCGCAACTAATCACACAAAAGGGCGCAATATTATGTTGATAGCGCACGGCCAAGGCTCTGGCTAATAGCCCTATCGCGGTAACGGCTTTATTGTTCAAGGTCAAGTCGTGCTGAATGTGCGGATGTTGCAGATCCAACTCACCCGCCGTATTTAAGCAATAACCTTTTTCGGTGATAGTCATGGTGACATAGCGTGTGGTTGGAGCCGTTAAGCGGGCAAAGACTTCGGCATAGTGTTCAGTGGCAATCAGTACTTCTTGGATGCTACCGATAATTTGATAACTGGTTTCAGCATCCAGCACCGCCAAGGTATATAAGCCATCTTGTGGCATAAGGGCCTGACTGACATCGGCTGAACGCATCGATACGGCGCTGATCGCCCAATCACCACCGTGTTGTAGTGCTTTGTCAGTGTAAAAGGCCTGATGGCCACGAAAAAACGCACCGGGTCCCAAATGCACGATACCGATCTGCGGTTTGTTGTCGGCTAACCGATAGGCCGGTAGCGGTAATTTGCCGTTTAGGCTGGCGAGCGTATTATTGCTTAAATGTTCCATAATTTGCCTGCTGTTCGCGTTAAGCTTTGTGGCTTCACTCAGTAAATGCACACAAAGACGCCGTGAACCCTTCCCTGGGGGCTCCTGTCCAGCATCCATGCTGGACACGCTTTGTTTAGCCTTTACTGAGCTTCGCTGTCGAGTATCGTGGTATCCCTTGACAACCTTTTTACTATTTCAACTGATACGCTTTTTTCACCAGTCCATAAGTCAGCTCATAGGCCAGTTCATGGGCTTCGGCTTCGGTGAGGCGATGTTCTGCCACTAGTCCAGCTAAGAAGCGGCAGTCAATACGGCGAGCCACATCATGTCTTGCTGGAATAGATAAGAAAGCTCGGGTATCGTCGTTAAAGCCTACGGTGTTGTAGAAACCGGCGGTTTCGGTAACTTGATGCCGGAAACGTAACATGCCTTCCGGGCTATCATGGAACCACCAAGCTGGACCGAGTTTTAAGGCTGGGTAATGGCCAGCTAAAGGTGCGAGTTCGCGGGCATAGGTAGTTTCGTCCAGCGTAAACAGAATAATGTTTAAACCCGCTTCGTTACCGTATTTTTGTAATAGTGGCTTTAAGTTACTCACAAATTCGGTTGGGCTTGGAATATCTGCGCCTTTATCTGGGCCAAAGCGCTCAAAGATCACCTGATTGTGGTTACGGTGTGCACCAGGGTGAATTTGCATGGTCATGCCATCTTGCAGGCTCATACCGGCCATTTCCGTTAGCATTTGACCACGGAATAATTCGGTTTCAGCTGGCGTTGCTGTACCCGCTAAACAACGCTGAAATAACGCAGCAGCCTCGGCTTCCGGTAAATCGGCGGTAATGGCAGACGGGTGGCCGTGATCGGTTGCCGTTGCACCGTGCTCGCGGAAAAAAGCCCGCCGGATCCGTAACGCTTGTAAGTAGCCCTGCCAGTTGTTGGTATCTTCGCCTGTAAGTTCAGCCAATTTCGCAACGTTTTTCGCAAAATCTGCGCGATCTGCATCAATCACATCATCTGGGCGAAAAGTCGTAATCACGCGCTGCTCAAAGCCTGTGCCTTTAAGTTTGGCGTGATGTTTTAAATCGTTTAACGCCCCTTCGGTGGTAGCAATTAATTCGATATTAAAGCGGTCTAACAAAGCGCGTGGTTTAAATTCTGCTTTAGCCAACTGTGCATTGATGGTGTCGTAATACAGATCAGCTGTTGCTTCAGTCAAGGTAACCGTTAAGCCAAACACCTCGTGAAAGACACTGTCTAACCAAATACGTGAAGGGGTGCCACGGAATAAATAATAGTGTTTAGCAAAAATATGGAAAATTTTACGATAATCACTTTCAACCACCGCGCCGTCTTTACGGCGGATCCCCAGCTCTTCCAGTTTGATGCCTTGGCTGTATAGCATCCTGAACACATAATGATCGGGTAATAACAATAACGCAGTGGCATTTTCAAAGTTAGCATCGTCGGCAAACCAGCGTGGATCAGTGTGGCCATGCGGACTAACGATAGGTAAGTCTTTAATTTTTGCATATAAGCGCTGCGCGATAGCGCGAACGAGCGGATCAGCTGGAAATAGCCTGTCCGGATGTAATTCTAAAGGAAGTGGTTGCGTCATTTTATTCTTTCCCATTTGTGTTCAGTATGTTGCCGCTGTTAAGCGCCATTTTTTATATAGGTTTAGAACGGCTTTACTCATTAAGACTAGAGCGTCACGCCGTTTTTCCAGATAGCGATTTCTCGGTTATCCGAGATCTCATTGCGCGTCCGATGTCCGGATGCCACAGCCACCAGATAACGGAAAAAATCATAAGCAAATTCAGTGGCATCTTGCCCAACTCGCAGTAAGCCGCCAGCATCGTAGTCAATCCATTGTGGCTTACGCCCTGCAAGGTTTGAGTTAGAGGAGATTTTTACGGTGGGCGCCGGAAAGCCTAATGGTGTGCCACGGCCGGTGGTAAATAAAATCAGCGTGGCGCCCGCTGCTGTTAGCGCAGTTGAGGATACGGCATCGTTACCGGGGCCTTCCAGTAAGGTTAGGCCGGGTAAACTGGCTTGCTTACCATAGCGAATAATTTGATTAACGACTGCCGAGCCACCTTTTTGAATCGCCCCCAGCGATTTTTCTTCGAGCGTGGTTAAACCACCGTCTTTATTGCCCGGACTGGGGTTTTCATATACTGGCTGATTGTTATCGATAAAGTACTGCTTAAAATCATTGACTAGCGACACCAAATCAGCAAACACCTGTTCATTCTGTGCCCGCGCCATAAACACTTGTTCTGCGCCAAACATCTCTGGCGTTTCGGTGAGTACCACTTTGCCATTTGCGGCCGCCACTAAATCGGCGATACGGCCCACTAAAGCATTTGCGGTGAGACCACTTAAACCATCCGAGCCGCCGCATTTCATGCCCATAACGAGCTCTGACACTGGACAAGCACTGCGCTGATCCTCTGCCATAATCGCCAGTAATTCGCCCACGGCAGCTAAGCCTTGCTCGACTTCATCTTCAACCTGTTGCGCATTAAAAGCCCGGATGCGCTGCTGATCGACATCAGGGCTGGCTTGTAGTAGCTTGGCTAACTGGTTATTCTCGCAGCCTAAGCCCAAAATGAGTACCGCGCCAGCGTTGGGATGCTGAATAAGCCCTGCCAGTAATTCTCGGGTGTTGCTCAGATCATCACCTAGCTGCGAGCAGCCAAAGGGGTGGGTAAAAGCATGAATGCCATCAATATTCGGTAAGTCCAACAGCTGTGCAAATTCTTTACGAGCTAACTCGGCAACACGCATCGCGGCGCGGTTTACACAACCAACGGTGTTGATAATCCACAATTCGTTGCGGGTGCCTACCTTGCCATTTTGGCGACGATAGCCTTGAAATTCGGTCGGTAGACCTGCAGGAAATGGCAACGGGGCAGCCTGACAACCGCTATATTGATAGTCAATGGTGCCGCTTAACGCTGTAGCGAGGTTATGTGAGTGAACCTGAGCGCCAGCAGCAATCTCCGCAGTTGCTTTACCAATAGCAAAACCATATTTAACCACGGCCTCGCCTGCAGCAATTAACCTTAGTGCTATCTTATGGCCGGCGGGTATATCGCTGGTAGCAGATAGCATTTCGAAAGGTTCTGGCAGTGGCTGACCAGCTTTGAGAGGCTGCAAAGCAACTAACACATTGTCACGCGGATGCACCTGCAGCACCTTAAGTTGTGCCGTAGTGTTTGCCTCCGGTAAAAGAATACTACAACCGGGTTTCTGCTCTGTTGTCATCATGCCATACCTGTTTTATTCGCCACCGATCTAGTCAACTGCTCGATCTGTCTACCGGTGGCATTTTTATTTACAACTTAGGTCTTTTTCATTAAGCATGCCGTATGCATGGTTAATTGTAGTTATAGCGCTGGTTTAAATACTAAAAGGCTTACCATTTAAGGTGATATCTAACTGATCAATGCCGGCAATATTTTCCAGTATTCCCACCGTTTCAACCTGTTTAAAGTGTACGTGATGTAGGGTTACACCGCTAATTGGCGCACGCTCAAAGCCTCGCAATTGAAAGGCACGTTGCGCTTTTTGTACAGTAAGATTACTGATATGCAAATTATTCACTTGCGGCATAAAGTTCCCCGCATCACCTTCTTCGTAGAAGAAGTTAATGACAATCGCATCCCGTACTTCACCAATTTCAATATCACGAATATAGACATTTTCAATTAAACCACCGCGCACAGAGTTGGTTTTGATACGGATACCGCGCGCTAAATTAGGGCTACTCATACGACAGCGGCGAGCAAAGATATTGCGGGCACCACCGGAGATCTCGCTGCCCATTACCACCCCACCATGACCTGAACGCATAATACAATCTTGAATGACTATGTTTTGTACCGGTGTCGCCAAACGACGACCATCGTTATTACGGCCAGACTTTAAGGCAATACAATCATCGCCAGTGTCAAATAAACAATTTTCAATCAACACGCGGTTAGAGGATTCTGGATTACAGCCATCCGAATTAGGGCCATGACTCACACAATTTACATTACGAATAACGACATCTTCAGACAACACAGGGTTGATTAACCAAAAAGGCGAATTACGAATTGTCACGCCCTCAATTAATACTCGCTTGCAGCCATAAGGTTGAATAAACGGCGGCCTTAAGAAGTTCTCAGTAAACTGACGCTCAGCAACAGGCGCACCTTGTTCAGCCATAGCAAATAATACTTTGCGCGTTTGCACTTGATCGACACTGGCATCATATTCCCAGTTACGCCGCTCCCAATTGCCTTTCCAAGGCCACCAGGCTGTCGTTGAGCCATTACCCTCAAGAATACCCTTGCCTGTAACGGCAATATTTTCTTGCTGAAAAGCATAAATTAACGGCGAATAACCGATCAGTTCCACCCCTTCCCAGCGGGTCATCACATAAGGTAAATAATGCTCGCGGTCGGTATAAAACGACAACACCGCATCATCATGCAAATGCAGGTTGACATTAGACTTAAGGTGAATGGCACCTGTTTCAAATCGTCCAGCAGGTACAATAACACGCCCACCGCCAGCCGCAGCACAAGCCGCTATGGCGGCTTTTATCGCCTGCGTATTATCGTTACCTGCTTCTGCTTTGGCGCCAAATGCTGTAATGACGAACTCTTGCGCAGCAAACTGAGTAGGTTTAATAGCCGCAATAATTTGATCGGCTTGCTGCCATTTTACTAAGTCTTCAGCATCTTTTGCACTATCAGCTAAATTACTCTGACTTGATAGCGGTAAGGTGTGGCAGCCACTTACCGTTAACAAGCTAACTCCAGCAGAGAGTAAACCAAGGGTTTTAATACTTTTTCTTTTTAGCAAATCTGTCATCTGGTTTCCTCTTCCACTTGAGTGCTTAGTAAACGTCGACCGTATTAAATAATAGTATCTATAATAACCAATTTGCCACCGGTGGCAAGCTTTTCATTAAAAAATTTGCCACCGCTGGCAAATTTTTTAATGAAGCTTATATTTTACGACTTTCCGAGTTTAAACAAGGTCCTGTAGATTCACGTACCACTAAGGTTGGTGCTACTTTGGCCGCGACATTCATAGCGGCTTTATGGTTCTGCTCAATTGACATAATCATCTTAGTCGTGGCTAACAATGCCATTTGCCGAACAGGTCGACGAATTGTAGTCAGAGCTGGAGTGACCCGTGAAGCCAACATATTATCGTCAAAGCCGGCGACTGATAGCTCCGAGGGTACTTTTATACCCAAGCTATAAGCTACTTTTAACACCCCTGCCGCCATTTGGTCATTATTGGCAAAAATCGCCGTTGGGCGCTCGGGTAGTTGCAATAATTGCTTGGCGCATTCAATGCCCGTTTCAAAGGTATTATTCCCCTCCAAAATCATATTGCTCGGAATTTGTACCCCATAAGCCGATAACCCCAGCTGAAATCCTTCCATCCGCTCCGTTGATGATTTATAACGCTGCGGCCCGCTGATAAAAGCAATTTTTTGATGGCCAAGTTGCGCAAAATAACGGGCCATCTCAGCAGCAGCTGAACGATCATCAGACACCACAATGTGTTCTTGGGTATCTAAGGCGACAGAACTTAACCGCACATAAGGGCTACCCGACTCTTTTAATGCCGATGCCAAGGTTTCTGATTCCGAAACTGGCGGCAGCACTATCACACCATCCAGTTTAGAGCGGCGCATAAAGCGTAAGCAATCACTAACCAGATTCTCACTTTGATAACGACAGGGGTGCACCACCAACTCATAGCCAAGGGTGGAACACACTTCCAGTACTCCCCGCTGTACATCGTCCAAATACAAGGCATCGGGGTTGTCGTAAATCAAGCCCAGTAAATACGAACGGCTGGACGCAAGGCCACGCGCTTGAGCATTCGGCGCGTATTTTAACTCGTTGATCACGTTTTCAACTTTAAGACGCGTGGCTTCACCTACACTTAAGGAGCCGTTAATAACTCGTGACACCGTTCTTTTAGAAACCCCAGCTATGCGGGCGACATCATTAATGGTTGATTGCTTTTGCATTCATTGCTTCCGCTTTTATGGCTATTTTTGGTTAGCAGCAAGCTGCGGCCGATATACCGTTAAGCCTATATCAATAGCTGCTTTTTTTACTTTTTGCGCCACATCAACAAACTGATTTCGGGCAAAAATACTGGTAGGCGCAGTCACGGTAATGGCGGCAACCACTGCACCACGTTCATCTCGGATAGGTGCCGATAGACAACGTACATCTTGATGATATTCTTGATCATCCGTTGCATAACCACGACCTAAAATGCGCTGTAAATCAAGCTTAAGTTCCTCTGGAGCAACCAGACTCTGCTGAGTTTTAGCGGTGAATAGACCCTGCTCGGCGAATTGCGTAATTTTATCAAAATGCAGAAACGCTAAAAATATTTTTCCAGCGGCCGAACAATTAAAACTCGCAATAGTGCCTGGGCGGGCAGCCATTCGCAAGGGGTTTGGGCTATCACAGACTTCAACAATCAAGGCCCCTTCGGTATGAGGTAGGCTCAACTGCGCTGTCATTCCGGTACTTAAGGCCAATTTTTGTAAAAAAGGCAGAGCTTGGCGACTTAATTTACTGGAACTGACGAGATTAAAACTCATCTTAAACAAAGAGGTACCCACCTGATAACGCTTACCTTGCTTCTCCAACAACTGCTGTTGACACAGCGTTTGTAAAATACGAAAGGTTGTCGTTCGAGGGATAGCCAAGCGCTGCTCTAATTCGGTCAAGCTTAATCCCTGCTCAGACTCAGAGACTAAAGATAAAATGCGACAGGCATTAGCCAAATTAGGAATGACATAACTTACCATAAAAGCGCTCCTCTGTATTACATTATAACCCAAACAACGCTGGTAAAAACTCACTAATGGCAGGTATGTAGGTCACCAACATTAGTACCACAAACATAGCCAAATAAAGCGGCATCATCGGTTTGATGATGGCTTCGATGCGGGTTTTAGCAATAGCACAACTGACAAAAAGCACACTGCCCACCGGGGGTGAAACTAAACCAATCGATAAATTCAACACCATCATGATGCCAAAATGCAGCGGACTCATACCCAACTCAACCGCCACAGGTAAAAAAATTGGAGTAAAGATCAATACAGCAGGCGTCATATCCATAAAAGCACCTACCAACAGCAAGATCAGGTTAATCATTAACAATATAAGCAGCGGGTTTTCGCTTAAGGTCAACATAGCAGCACTAATGGTTTGCGGGATTTGCTCGTAGGATAAAATCCAAGACATCGCTGAAGACGTGGCAATCAACGCCAGCACTATCGCTGTCGTTTCTGCCGCCTTCATCATAATGCCAGATAATTCAGACACTTTGACTTCACGATAAATGCCGACGGCAAGAATCAACGAATACAACACCGCGATGGCACCCGCCTCCGTCGCAGTGAAAATTCCACCAATAATGCCGCCGATCACCAAGAAAATCATAAATAAACTGGGCAAGGCCGCGCCCACTTTTTGAATAACCAATTTGAACGGTAAACGTGCACCTATCGGATAGCCCTTAATTTTGGCGTAACCGGCACACACAATCATTAGCGCAATCCCCAGTAAAATACCTGGCAGGTAACCGGCTACAAAGAGCGCAGCAATAGATACACCGCCACTGGCAATGGCATAAACGATTAAAATATTACTGGGTGGGATCAACATACCTGTTGTTGCCGCTGCCGCCGTTACTGCCGCACTATAATTCACATCGTAGCCCTGTTTTTTCATCTCGGGCAGCATAAAACTGCCAATGGCCGAGGTGGCGGCAACAGCAGAACCAGAAATAGCGCCAAAAAACATACAAGACACGACGTTCACCAGAGCCAAGCCACCTGGCAGCATGCCAATAAGTGCCATAGCACATTCAATAAGTCGTTTGGCAATACCACCTCGGCCCATAATAAGCCCAGATAAAATAAAAAACGGTATGGCCAGTAACGCAAAGCTATTAATACCGCCCGCCATCCGCTGTGCCATAGTGGTGACCGCTGGCACAAAATCAATACTGACCAACATGGTGGCGAGGGTCGCTAAACCGATTGAAAAGGTAATAGGTACATTCAGTAGCAGTAGTCCAAAGAACACCACTAATAACACAAGAATTGATAGTTCCATTAATGCAGCCCCTCAACCGTTGGCATTGTCTGGTTGGTACTTAGGTAATAAAGTTGGCAGCAGCCGTAGAACGCAATAATGCTGCCAGAGAAAGGAATAATCAGGTAGATATAGGCCATACGAATCCCCAAGGCGGCAGACATTTGATTCAACTCAAAAGTTAACGCCACCAGATTACCGCCACCAATCACCATCACAGCGAGCGCAAAAATAACCACTGCCAGACTGACCAACATGGCTAAGCGTTGTCGGTTTCGCGTATTAAAACGCTGAGTAACGATATCTAGGCCTAAATGCACACCGGTGCGATAAGCTAACGCCGCACCTAGCATGCCAATCCAAATCAATAAGCATCGTGATAACTCTTCCGTTATCGAACTCGGCGAATTCAGTAGATACCGCGATATGACTTGCCAACTCACCACCAACACGATGCTGAGCATAAAAGCAGCAAGAGTCCATTTTAGTGCGCTGTCAATTCGAGAAATAAGCTTATTCATTGGTGCGCTCCTGTTGAGGTTTAGCCGCATTTTCGCTTAGCGCAGCGATACCTTGTAATAACGGACCAATTTGAGTTTGCAGCATGTCTTGGTAAAAAGGCGCGACCGCTTCACGAAAGGGCGTTTTGTCAGGGTAGATCACTTCAACGCCCGCCGCTTTAACTGCAGCAAGTGCCTCTTCAGAGGCTTGATGCCAAGCGAGCTTTTGATAATCAATAGAGTCATTCGCCGCTTGCTGCAGCCACTGCTGCTGTTGCGGGGTTAAGTCACGCCAGACACTCAAACTCATAATCAGCACATCGGGTACAGCAGTATGCTCATCTAGGGTGTAATATTGACTTAGCTCATAATGGCGAGATAAATAAAAGCTCGGTGGATTATTTTCGGCACCATCTACCACGCCTTGTTGAATAGCCGTATAAAGCTCACCCCAATCGATTGGGGTTGCCGCGCCGCCTAGGGCTTCCACCATTTTTACCGCTGTTTGACTATTCATCACCCGAAACTTTTTGCCTTTAAGATCCGCAGGCGTTTCAATTCGGGTGTTACTGGAATAAAAACTGCGGCTACCCGCATCGTAATAACCTAAACCAAATAAGCGCGCCACCTCGATCTCTTTTAATAAGCCTTTACCAATGTCACTATCAAGGACCCGCCAAAAGTGCGCGTTATCATCAAAAATATAGGGAATACTGAAGACTTGCATTGCGGGGACAAAACCTTCTAACGGACTTGCCGATACCTTGGTCATGGCCAGACTACCAATTTGCAGCAATTCTACCAACTCACGTTCATTACCCAGCTGACCACCACTGTAGATATCGATGCGCATACTGCCAGCAGAATAGTGCTCTAGCCGCTCCCCCATCAGTGCCATGGCTTTATGCACCACATGCTCCTGATCCAGTGTATGGGCCAGCCTAAGCACTTTTACATCTTGCTCAACCTGACAGCCGCTGCTTAAAGTCGCAGCAAATCCCAGCAGCACGGCACACATAACCGACCAGCGCTTTCGTAAATATTTCATATTGTTACCCTGTTCTTAGTCTTGCTACCGCCGGCTTTATTCTCTGTAAAACTCAACGGTAAAAGACAGTTAGTTAGCGCATGGCACTCGCTGGGAATTTATCCATATCATGATAATCAAGGTTTTCACCCGCCATGCCCCAGATAAAGGCGTAGTTACTGGTACCACAACCACTGTGGATAGACCACGCTGGCGATACCACTGCTTGCTCATTGGCTACCCAGATATGCCGCGTTTGCTGCGGCTGTCCCATAAAATGGCAGACCCCCTGCTCTTCAGCTAAATCAAAGTAAAAATAAGCCTCCATCCGGCGATCATGCTGGTGCGCCGGCATAGTATTCCAAACACTCCCCGGCTTCAGTACCGTTAAGCCCATCTGCAACTGACAGGTTTCTACCACATCGTTAATCATTAGCTGATGAATGGCACGTTCGTTAGACGTAGCGGCTGAGCCCATTTGCAGCACAGTACATTTGTCCATCGTTAGATGTTTGGTCGGATAGCTATGGTGGGCCGGGGCGGAATTTAAATAAAACTTGGCCGGTGTGGCGCTGTCGCTACTATGGAAGCTGATATCTTTTGCGCCCATCCCCACATAAAGCGCTTCTTTGTTGTGCAGCACATACTCTGTTCCATCAACCGATACTGTTCCGCTGCCCCCAACGTTAATAACGCCCAGCTCACGCCGCTGTAAGAAATACGCTGCTTTTAGCGCCTCTACCGTGGTCAGTTGCACTGGTGCTTGCACAGGTACGGCACTGCCTACAATCACCCGTTCATAATGGGTGTAGCACAGCACTAACTTGTCGGCTTGCATCAGGTTATCCACCAAAAAATGCTGTCGTAGCTGTTCGGTATCGTATTTTTTTACGTCATCCGGATGGGTTGGATAACGGCTTTCATAAATAACGGTCATAGTGAAGTCCTTGCAAAATAAGTTTGTTAGTCTAATCGCTTAACGCGCCAGCCAGCCGCCATCGACAGCTAACACGTGGCCGTTGACATAGTCACTGGCACTGGAAGCTAAAAATACCGCCGCGCCAGCTAAATCCTCTGGCTCCCCCCAGCGATTAGCGGGGATCCGCGCTAAAATAGCACTGTTGCGCTGCTCATCCGCCTGTAAGGCTGCGGTGTTATCGGTTCGAAAATAGCCAGGCGCAATCGCATTGACCTGAATATTATGCTGCGCCCATTCATTGGCGAGGGCTTTGGTCACACCGGCAATAGCATGTTTACTGGCCGTGTATGCAGGGACTGTAATACCGCCACTGTAGGAGAGCATAGAAGCGATATTAATAATCTTACCGCTGCGGCGTTTAATCATCTCAGCACCGATTATTTGTGCTAACAAAAAGGCCGCATCGAGATTCACGGCAATCACTTTATGCCATTCTGCCATCGGAAACTCATGCGCTGGGGCCCTAAAAATTGTGCCACCACAATTGACCAAAATATCGACACTGCCTAATGCAAGCGCCTGCTCCGCTAAGTGTCGAACCGAATGCTCATCGGCCAGATCGGCGACCAACTCTTGTGCTATGCCACCCGCAGCGATAATGCTGTCTACCGTAGCTTGCGCGCCTCCGAGCCGTGAGCAGGAACACAGCACTTTGGCGCCTTTTGCCGCTAACGCCATCGCAATGGCCTTGCCCAAGCCTCTGCTTGCACCGGTAACCAAAGCAGTTTTACCTGCCACTGAAAATAAATCTGTCATCTTTTACTCCTGTAAGCCGCCATCACTGACATTTTTTGTCACTCTTTGCCGCCAGTCATTCGCTTAAGCGACCTTCAAAACTGTTCAAATATGGAACAGAAACCATTCTAGGAAAACAACCAAAACTAACAAATTTAAATACTTAGGTTATTTTGATTAATTTCTTCATTACCAATTAGTGATTTAATTTACATCATTAATTGACAGAATTTAGTACTTGATGGTAGCTTTTTGCCATCGGTGGCAAAAAATTGCAAGCTTTTTTTGCCACCGGTGGACAAAGAAAACAATATAACAACGACATAACAATGTCGACGCATTCTCAACAGGGGAGCAAACTACTTGCTCCTGATTTAGGCAAATTAGTCAGCGTGATTTTTCTGGTAACAGATTAACGCTCAGGACAAGGTGAACATCATGGCAAATCGCAGCTTTCATCAACATGCTAACAGCATTTTTCGCCCATCAAAGCTCTGTAGGGCTTTGACACTAGCCGGCCTCGCTTCTTTGCTAAGCACCCAAGCGTTGGCGCAAACCGAACCAACGCCGACAACCGAACAAGAAGCAGAAGAACAAATTGAAGTTATCTCTATTGTTGGTAGCTTCCGTGGCAGTTTGGCAAGCGCACTCAATCAAAAACGCTTTGAAACAGGTGCAACTGACACCATCAAAGCCGAGGATATCGCAGACTTCCCAGATTTAAACCTAGCAGAATCACTGCAGCGTATTCCTGGTGTTGCTATTAGCCGCGTTGCCGGTGAAGGCCGACAAATTTCGGTACGTGGTTTAGGGCCAGATTTTACCCGTGTGCGCATCAACGGTATGGAAGCCCAGTCGACTAGCGGCGGCACCGATGCGGTTGGCGGTGCTAACCGTGGTCGCGGTTTTGACTTTAATACTTTTTCCTCCGATTTGTTCAGCGAACTGACTGTACGAAAGACCGCTTCGGCCAATGTTGAAGAAGGTTCTTTAGGCGCTACTGTGGATTTACGCACGGCTCGGCCTTTTGACTATGATGGCTTGACCTTTGCCGCTAACCTGCAAGCTGGTTATAACGATAAATCGGAAGAGGTTGATCCCAAAGGCTCATTTTTATTTAGCAATATTAATGAAGACCGTACTTTCGGTTATTTAATCTCAGCAGCCTTTTCCGAGCGCAATATTCTCGATGAAGGCTTTTCGACTGTGCGCTGGAATAATGTTAATGACTTTGGTCGCTATCGTGGACAAACCACAGGACCAGAGTTGCAAGCCATTAATGATAGCTTCCGTCCACGTTTACCGCGTTATGACTCTTACGTGCATAATGTAAAACGCACCGGTTTGGCTACCGCTTTAGAATATCGTCCAAGTATGGAAACACGGTTTAATTTAGATGTTTTATATTCTAAAGATGATTCAACTCGGCAAGAAGCCTTTATGCAAGGCATCCTAAATGGCAATAGCCAAACAGCTGCGATGAATGTGCTAGATTATGAAATTGATAATACCAATACCGTAACCTATGCCTCTTTTGAAAATGCGCTAATTCGCAATGAACTGCGCTACGATGAGCTGTCTACCGAGTTTTTGCAATTCACCCTAAGTGGCCAACATCAGTTTACTGATAACTTAAAAATGGATGTAATGGCTGGTCGAGCTAATTCAGAATTCGACAACCCCATTCAAACCACTGTCGTAATGCAAAAAGGTGGGCAGGATTTTAGCTATGACTATCGCGGTGGCAAACGTCAGAATCCAGAGCTGCTGTTTGGTGCCGGAGTATTTGATCCGAATGGTTGGACGACAAATAGTGTACGTTTACGCCCACTTGGTGCAGAAAATACCTTCGACAATGCAGCTATTAATTTGGAATATATCCTCAGTGACGCTTTAACACTGCGCAGCGGCCTACACTACAAAAATTTCCAGTTTGAAACGCGGGAAGCACGTCGCGCTAGAGAAGATGCGGCAGGTGTAGTGATGAGCGCCAACTTAATAAGACAATATGCCGCGGGTGTGGGGCCTTACGCTAATTGGTTAGTCCCTGATCTAGCAGCAATTGATGCGGCTTATGATATCTACAGCAATACCGGTGTTTTTGCGGTAAGTACGGATAATCGTCGGGTCGATAACTATTCGGCAGAAGAGCAAACGCTGGGTGCCTACATTCAACTAGCCTTTGATACGCAATTGGGCGAAACCGGTTTTCGCGGCGATGTGGGTGGCCGTTTTGTGAAAACAGATCAATCGTCCACAGCGTGGGCTTCCTTGGGTGGCACACAGCAACTCATCACAGCAGAGCACGACTATCGAGAGTTTTTACCCTCGCTAAACTTAGTGTTCGAGCCAATGGATGATGTGATTATTCGCTTAGGTTATGCAGAAGTCTTAGCACGTGCCGGTCTTGGCAGTATTCGCCCTAATGTTTCGGTATCAGTTTCTGGTGGTGCACGTTCCATTAGCGGCGGCAATCCAACACTGGAACCGACCAAAGCCAAAACCTATGATTTGGGCCTAGAGCTGTATTTTGATAATGAGTCTTTACTGGGCGTTGCTTTATTCCGCAAAGATATCGATAGCTACGTACAAGGTTTAAGTGAAACGAAAATCTTTACCGAAACCGGTTTACCTATTCAAGCCGCTATAGATGCTTGTACTGCAGGTCCAGGCTATGGCCCAGATTGTAACGAAAATATCGAATGGCAAACCAACACGCCATTAAATGGTCCTGGTGGAGATCTGTATGGCTTTGAAGTGCAATATCAAATGCCATTTACCTTCTTACCGGAATTTTGGAATCGCTTTGGCTTTATTGGTAATTACACCTACGTTAAAGCACAGATGGACTATGTGAATAATACAGGGGTAGTGCTAGCGACTCGTGATTTACAAGGGCTCTCTGAAGCAACTAAAAGTGCTACCTTGTATTACGAAGATGAAAAATTTGCCGCTCGCATATCGTTAGCCGATCGTTCTGATTATTTAACAAATGCTATTGGTCGCGACAATAATATTTCGGAAGGCACTAACGCTACTCGAAATATCGATGCATCAATGTCTTATCAACTGAATGATAACTGGAAACTGACCTTCGAAGCACTCAACCTGACGGATGAAGTCGATGATCAGTGGGTAGATGCGAGTGGTAATCGCTTGACCTATTACCATGCAACGGGACGCCAGTACTATTTAGGCGCCCAGTATAAGTTCTAACAGTTAGCAGCGGCTGTTTTTTAATACAGCCGCTTTTTTATCTGTCATGTGCTGATGACAAGAACACAAAGTGCCGAGGATGGCACTTTATTCAAGCTAGGATAGCAAGATTCTTAACAGGGTTATTATTGTGAATATGCGTATTTCTCAAACTCTTCCCATTATTACGCTGAGCAGTGTGTTGTTAGCATGTGGCCAGCCGCAGCCGCCTGAGGCTAGCAACCAAACGGATTCCTACCAAACTAAGATCACTCAGATTGCCACTATTGAAGTAAGCAACCCGTCTGAGTTTGCTCGAACGCAACAACCCCTTTTTTTCAGCTACCATGATTTAGGGTTAACCGCTGCGCAAGCGCAAAACCTCGTCGCCCGCATTAATAACAGCCTTGTGCCTTCTCAGCATATTGATCGTAACGGCGATGGTGATAAAGATACGTTATTGGTCAGTCTAGACTTAGCGGCTACACAGCGAGTAAAGCTCAATATCGCTGCTGATGCAGCGGCTTTTGCTCAGCAAAGCTGGCCAGTAAGAACGCAAGCGGAAATCTCGCATAAAGTCGGCGGTGAGTGGCAAGAAGCCAAATATGTTGGTGGGACTTTTCAAAATGTCAAAACCTTAACCCCGCCTGCACAGTATACCGATCATTCAGAATGGATCCGCTATGAGGGTCCAGGTATCGAATCGGATAAAGTGGGTTATCGAATTTATCTTGATTGGCGCAATGGCTTTGATATTTTTGGTAAGAAAACCCCTGATATGGTTTTGCAACAAATAGGGCAAGACGGTTATCAGTCTTACCATGCCATGGCCGACTGGGGCATGGATATTTTAAAAGTGGGCCGATCGCTGGGTGCAGGAGGCTACGGTTACTGGGATGGCCAGCAAGTCCAACTGGTATCGCAATTAGCGCAACACACCGCCACAGTAACCAATAATGGCCCACTGTATTCAGCCTTGCAAATAACCTATCAAGACTGGCAAATTGCCGGTAAAACCTTAACCCTGCAAGCAGACTTGTCGATGACGGCAGCCAGCCGCTTGGTGAATACTCGCCTAACTTTGTCTGATGAACTGGATAACTTGGCGATTGGCTTTGTTAAACATCCCGATACCACGCTCATTCAAGGTAATATTGATATCACTGGACATGCTTGGACCTACATTGCTAGCTGGGGCAAACAAAGCTTATCCTCGCCAGACAGCAATTTAGGTATGGCAGTGATCTTTAAACGTAATGCTTTACAGCAAGTTACCGCAGATGAAAACAGTCAAGTTGCCGTGTTACGCCCTGCTGGCAAAGCCTTGGAATACTATTTCTTAGCTGCTTGGGATGGTGAAAAAGACGGTATTCAAACCCAGGCTGACTTTGTCGCCTATTTAGAACAGCAAGTAGAAGCCTTAACCTTAACCCCGAGAATGCGCTTTGACACTGCAGCAACGGCAAGTGCATTAGCAGAGCCTTTAACCGCCGAGCGGGCGTTGTATTGGGCAGAACAACTGGCTGCCAGTGAAATGATTCGTCAAACCCCTTATTACGTTTATGGTGGTTGGGATTATGAACGTAGTAGACCGGCAACCTTTGAGTACACCACTGGGTTACTGTTACAAGCTTATGATGACTTATTACAACTTAGACCTAACCCAGCTTGGCAACAAGTAATTAGCGAGGTAGTGAATTCTTTTGTTACTACAGACGGAGATATTCATACCTACGATATTAAAAAATATAATATTGATAGCCTGAATACCGGCAATATGTTGTTGCGTGATTATTTACGTAATCCGACTGAGCCAGCACGCAAAGCACTCGCCTTGCTAAGACAGCAAATTACCGAGCATCCCCGCACTGCTGGCGGCGCGTTCTGGCATAAGAAAATCTATCCGCACCAATTATGGTTAGATGGGGTTTATATGGGCATGCCGTTTTATGCTTTCTATACCACAGAGTTTGAAAATGGCGCGGGATTACCTGAGGTATTAAAAGAATTTAAATTGACCAGACAGATCTTAAGAGATCCCAAAACAGGGCTTTATTTTCATGCCTGGGATGAGTCTAAACAAATGAATTGGGCTGACAAAGAAACGGGCTTATCACCGCATTTTTGGAGCCGAGGTCAAGGCTGGTTAAGTATGGCTTTGGTGGATGTACTGGATTATATCCCCGCAGAGCAAACTGAGCTGCGTCAACCTTTACTCGAAATGATTACAGAGTTAGCCGATGCCCTGCAGCGCTACCAAGATGCGAGTGGTACTTGGTATCAAATTTTAGATATGCCCGAGGCGCCAGGCAATTATTTAGAGTCTTCTGGCACGGCGATGTATGCTTATTTCTTAGCGAAAGCGGTGAACAAAGGTTACTTACCGCCAAGCTACAAGGAGACCGCAATTAAGGCATTTAATGGGTTATTAAAAGAGTTTGTCTTAGTACACCCAGACAATACCATTAGCTTGATCAATACCGTACAGGTTGCAGGTTTAGGCTTTGGTCGCGACGGTAGCTACCGCTATTACATGAGTGAGCCACTGTTTCGTAATGATGCCAAAGCCAACGGACCTTTTATTATGGCAGCAGTCCAGGTTGCGATCTTACTCGGCTATCAAACACCCTAAAGCAGTCAGGGTTACTGTCCCTGGGGATGGGAGGTTCTAACCTCTCCAGTAGTTTGAGCCGACAATCGTCGGCTCTTTTTTTAACTCCAGCTTGAATTTTATTACTCGTGTATGACTTACTCATACTTTGGATAACTTATGCTTCGCTCTCTATTTTTGTTGCTGTGCTTTGCCATGCCACTCTATGCTAAAGACGTCATTCGTTTAAGCGTTGCTCTAGAAGGCCCCGCTGATTTTCGCAGTATCCAAGCCGCTTTAAACAGCTTACCAGACAATAATCAACAAGCCATTATTAGCATTGCACCAGGCCTATACCAAGAAAAGCTCTATCTTAGCCGCAATAAGGTTGCGCTGATCGGTAGTGGCCGCGACCAAACTATCATCATGATCGCAGAATTGCGTCAGAACTGGTTAAAACACCATCCCAATGATTGGGGTAGCGCGGTAGTAAATATCCGCGCCAGCGATATTGCCCTACTCAGCCTCACCGTACATAACAGCTATGGCGAACTCACCGGCGATAATGAACATCAATTTGCTATCCGCGGTTTTGAAACGGCCACTCGGATTATCACAGACGACTGTGCCGTGATTGCGGGCGGCGCTGATACGTTGAGCCTTTGGAATAAAGATGATGGTATGTATTATCATCGTAACTGCTATTTTGAAGGTCATACTGACATGGTGTGTCCGCGCGGTTGGGCCTTCTTTACCGATAGCACCTTTATGAATAAAAAAGCCTATGCCACGCTCTGGCACGATGGCGAAAGGGCTGAATCGCAAAAAATGGTGGTGCGTAACTCACACTTTGATGGCGTTCCCGGTTTTATGTTGGGTAGACGCCATTATGATGCGCAATTTTACCTGATTGATAATACGTACAGTCGCAATATGGCAGACACCCCCATCTTTCGGCATACCTACCCTACAGAGCCCGAACGCAACCAAGCCAATTTATGGGGTGACCGCTATTACTTCAGTCATCAAGATAGTAATAATAGTATTTATCCTTGGCTTGCCAGCAACTTAGCGAAACACCCACAGGCCCTAAGCGCCGAGCATATTACCGCGCAATGGACCTTTGCCGGTCGCTGGGATCCCGAAGCGGAGCTGGCACAACTCTACCTATTATTGGAGCAAAAGTGATGTTTAAACTAAAGATATGTTTTATCGCTATGCTGAGTGTCTTGCTGTTGACGACTGCGCTTAAAGCAGAACAGGCTATATCATCGAATTTGCCTAAAGCACGCTTACACCTCGTCGGTGACTCCACCATGTCTGACAAAGCTGAATTAGCCTATCCAGAAAGGGGCTGGGGACAACTGTTACCGCATTTTATGTTACCGCAATTGACGATTGTCAATCATGCCGCAAATGGCCGCAGCACACGGCGTTTTTTAACTGAAGGACGCTGGCAATTGTTACTGAGTGAACTTCGCGCTGGAGATTATGTGTTGATCCAGTTTGGCCACAACGATCAGAAACAGGATGATCCGCTGCGTTATGCCGCCGCAGAAGGTGACTATCAGGCTTTTCTGCATCGCTTCATCCAAGACATTCAGGCACGTCAAGCCATTCCCTTGCTCGCGAGTTCAATTTGTCGCCGCAACTTTAACGACGACGGCACGCTCAAGCGTGATCTCGCCGCTTATGCACGTGCAGCTGCGCAAGTGGCTAAAAAAGCCGAGGTCGCATTTTTTGATTTACAGCAACTCAGCTGTGAGTTTATTGAGCAACAAGGTCCTATAGCCAGCCAGCCTTATTTTATCCAAGTGCCAGCAGGACTGTATGCGAAGTTTCCTGAGGGTAAAATCGATAACACCCATCTAACCCTGCAAGGTGCCAGCAAAATAGCCCAATTCTTCGTGCGCGATCTTAAAGCACAACAACACCCGCTGGCCGCTTATATTTATCAGGAGTTGCTTTGATAAAAAGGCTAGCGCTAACTGACTTCTGCAGAAGGTGGCCAGCAAGCATAAAAAAACCGACGTTAACGTCGGTTTTTTGTTAAGACAACCTTTGCCACAATAAGCAGGTTATTCAGGCGCTTTTGACACACCCACCATCGCAGGACGCAGCAAACGACCATTTAATTCATAACCTTTTTGCATCACAAAGGTCACGGTATTCGGCGGCACATCTGCCGATGGCTGGATACTCATAGCCTGGTGTTGCTCTGGATTAAACGGTTGACCCGCCGGATCAATTTGCACCACACCGTACTTGGCGACAGTATCTAAAAAGCTCTTCATGGTGAGCTCAACCCCTTCGATAACCCCTTTAAAGGCTTCATCTTCACGGTTGATAAAGGATAAAGCGCGCTCTAGGTTATCGACCACAGGCAATAAGTCACCGGCAAACTTTTCCAGTGCAAATTTATGGGCCTTTTCCACATCCATGCTGGCACGACGACGGGCGTTTTCCGCATCCGCCTTTATGCGCAACATTAATTCGTGTTGATCAGCCAGCTGGCCTTGGCTTTTTGCCAATTCTTCTTCCAATTTAGCAATGATACTTTGCTCAGAAGACAGCTCTACTGTATCGGCATTGGTGTCGCCGGCGGCTGCATTGAGTTCCTCTACAGGTTCAGAAGG
This sequence comes from Alishewanella sp. d11, assembly GCF_049390205.1. Lineage (GTDB taxonomy): Bacteria > Pseudomonadota > Gammaproteobacteria > Enterobacterales > Alteromonadaceae > Alishewanella. The sequence continues at coordinate 815,680 of NZ_CP186547.1, forward strand.
CTTATTTTGCTCAGTCATTGTTACAATACTCCAATTAATGTAGGGGTATTATGGGGATCAATTTTTTCGATTCAAGTTTAAATTTAACTTAGCCGCACAGGATTCAACCAAAGGGATTAATTGAGCGTAATTCATCCGCCGCGGCCCCAGTAAAGCAATAAAACGGTGCGGCAAAAGTTGATAACTTTGGGCAATTACACTTAATTGTGCTAACTCCACAAAACCCGACTCTTTGCCCAAAATCAGCTTGGGTTTATCATCCTGAGTAACGGCTTGCAGCAACTGGATTAACCCGGCTGGGTGCTCCAGCATTTGTACCACTTGCTGTAAGGCTGGATTAGTTTGGTAATCTGGCGTCAGTAATAATTGGTGCTGTCCGAAAATCAGCGGCTGATGTTGTAAAAACTCGTCTAAGTTAAGTTGGCCGAGTACTTTACTGATGAGCATCTGGCTTAAACCCGTTTCCGTTTTCAACATATTGCCTAAACGGGCAATGCCATCTTGCCACTGATCACCCGCTAAAGCGGCATTAAGTAAACACAGTACTTTACTTAGTGTTGCGGTATCAATGCTTTGTTCACAACTTAGCACCCGATGCAAAATATCACCGTCTTCATCAATCACAACCAGCAGTAAGCGGTCACTAGCCAAACGCACTAAATCGATTTGCCGCACTTCCCTACCCGCCGCTTTCGGCGCGCTGACGATGGCGACACACCCGGTTAAATTGGCTAATAACTGCCCCGCCTGTTGGCATAACAATGAAATGGGCAAGGTCGGCACCAAGCGCGTATTTAACTCACGTTGCCACTTTTCTGTCAGCGGATCTAATTGCAGCATTTTATCGATAAATAAACGAATACCGGCTGTAGTCGGGATTCTGCCGGCGGAAGTATGCGGCGAGCGAATCAAGCCCATTTGTTCTAACTGCACCATGGTATTTCGGACAGTAGCTGAACTGACAGCCAGTGCGTGATGCTCTGAAATCAGTTTTGAAGAGACAGGCTGACCATCTAACAGATACTGTTCGACAATCAGTTTTAAAATTAACTCTGTCCTGCTAAGTGCCTCTACCATCAAATTTTCTCAAAAAGTTAGTCTATTCAGAGATGGGGCTTATTCTAATTAATTCAAGTAGGCATTTTATAGTTAGGCTCGCTGCCCTATACTGCGCAAGACGACAAAAGGAACACGCTAACTATGAGCTATGCATTTAACAAAATTGGTCTTATTGGTAAACCTCATCATGCTGGCGCGAATCAAACATTAGCAAGCTTATATCACTTTTTGCAACAACTCGGTTTAAGCGTCTATGTTGAGGAGCGGGTAGCGCAGAGCTTAGCGCTCGCCGGTGCTGAAGTTATGGACTTAGTCGAGCTTGGTAAAACCTGCGATCTGGCGATCGTGGTGGGTGGTGATGGCAATATGCTAGGGGCAGCTCGAGTGTTAGCGCGTTTTGATGTGGCAGTGCTTGGCGTAAACCGCGGCAATTTAGGCTTTTTAACCGACTTAGCCCCCGAAAACTTTCAACAACCGTTAAAAGACGTTTTGGCAGGTAACTTTGTTACGGAAAAACGTAATTTATTAGAGATTTCCGTGCATCGACATGGCAGCATCAAAAGCAGCAATAGTGCGGTAAATGAAGCGGTATTGCATGCCGATAAAGTGGCGCATATGATTGAGTTCGAAGCCTATATCAATAACGAATTTGTGTACAGTCAACGCTCTGATGGGTTAATTATCAGTACGCCAACCGGCTCCACCGCCTATTCCTTATCCGGCGGAGGCCCTATTCTGACACCAGACTTAGATGCCATGAGTTTGGTGCCGATGTTTCCACATACCCTCAGCAGCAGGCCGCTGGTCGTGTCAGGCAATAGCGAAATCCGCTTAAAGGTGGCAGATACCAACGATGCCCATTTGCAGATCAGCTGTGACAGCCATGTGATCCTCGCGGTTATGCCTGGCGATGATATTTATATTCGTAAACACCCCAATCCATTGCGACTGGTGCACCCGCCAGGCTATAGCTATTACCATGTCTTACGGAATAAATTAGGTTGGGGCAGTAAGTTGTACTAATTTTTTTCAAGCCTGCTTGCAAAAGCCCTAATTACTGTATAAATTTACACTGTAACTATAACCAGTATTCGGAGCAGGTGTATGCTGAGTCATCTTCATATCAGTAATTTTGCCATAGTGCGGGCGCTAGAAATTGATTGGGCTGCCGGCATGTCGACTATTACCGGTGAAACAGGTGCCGGTAAATCCATCGCTATCGATGCCCTGGCCCTGTGCTTGGGTGAGCGAGCAGACGCCAATGTCGTCAGACCTGGAGCAGAAAAAGCCGATGTGGTCGCCACCTTTGACATAAGTAAACTGGCTACTGCAAAAGACTGGCTGCAACAGCAAGACTTACTGATGGGCAATGAATGTATTGTCAGAAGAGTAGTTAGCGCCGAGGGACGTTCCCGTGGTTATATAAATGGTGTACAGGTACCCGCGCAGCAACTGAAACAACTCGGGCAGTATCTTTTAGCTATCCATGGCCAGCATGCCCACCAATTATTACAAAAAGCGGAGTATCAACGGCAGCTTCTGGACGCCTACACTGCACAACCCGAATTACTGCAGCAAACAAAACAAAGTTATCGCTACTGGCAGCAGCTGCAAAAGGAATATCTAGAGCTGCAACAATCGCAACAGCAACGTGATGCACAACGTCAGCTTTTAGAATATCAAGTCGCCGAGTTAGATCAGTTTGCGCCGCAAGTCGACGAATTCCAACAACTGGAAATCGAGCATAGTCGATTAAGTCATGGCAATACCCTACTGACGCAAAGTCAAGCCTGCCTGCTACAACTCTATGATGGCGATGATCATACTATTTACCGAGCGTTATCCCAGGTTAGCCAGCAATTAGAACAATTAGTCTGTTTAGATCCTGCACTAAAAGAGGTGCAGCAAATGCTCAATGACGCCTTAATGCAAACCGAAGAAGCCAGCCGTGAGTTACGCCGTTATGCCGATAAAGTTGAACTAGACCCTGAACGCTTGCAATGGATCGATGAACGGCTTGGGTTATGGTTAAACTTAGCGCGTAAACATCAAGTTAGCTTTGAAGAATTACCTAATCTGCATGCACAGTTAGCCCAACAATTGGCGCAGCTAACGGATTCAGATAGTCGGTTAAACGAACTGCAACTTGCTATCACGCAAGCAGAAAAAGCTTATCAAATCGCCGCAACTAAGCTTACAGATGCCAGAAAAGAAGCCGCTATCGAGTTAAGTTCGCTCATTGCACATAATATGCATGAGCTGAGCATGGCCAATGCCCGTTTTGCCATTAATGTGCAAAGCCAAGCACTGGCGTTTGCTAATGCACATGGTCTCGATCTAGTGAGTTTCGAGGTGTCGACCAATCCTGGCCAACCGCTGCAAGCCTTAAGTAAAGTGGCTTCAGGTGGCGAGTTATCTCGCATCAGTTTAGCCATTCAAGTGATCTTAGCGGATAAAATCACCACGCCTACCCTCATTTTTGATGAAGTAGACGTTGGCATCAGTGGGCCTGTTGCTGCAGGTGTTGGTCGTTTATTACGGCAACTTGGCCAAAGTACACAAATAATCTGTGTCACGCATTTACCACAGGTTGCCAGCCAAGGTCATCAACAATTATTTGTAGAAAAATATACCGATGGACAAGCGACCGAAACCCGTATGCGACAACTGCAAGATGAAGAGCGTATTCAAGAAATCGCCCGGTTATTAGCGGGTGAAAATATCAGTGCTAACGCCTTGGCTAATGCGCGGGAACTTTTATGTTCACCTATAGTCTGAAACAAGGTTTTTCAGGAGGGCGATCATAGGGTATGATGGCACTATTCACATAAGCATTGATACTTAACTTGATGACATCTATGAAAGCAGTAATAAAGAGTTTAATTTTTATCGTCGTACTTGGCTCAATGAGCGCTTGTAGTAACTGGGTTTACCGCATCGATATACCACAAGGTAACTTTTTAGAACAAAAAGATGTCGATAAACTGCGTATTGCCATGACCAAAGAGCAAGTGATTTTTGTGTTGGGTAATCCTGTGGCCGCAAATCCATTTGATAACGATACATGGCATTATTTTTATGCCTTAAAAAGTGGCCGTGGCAATGATTTTGAGAAACGCTTAGTGGTGCAATTTCAAGATGGTCGTTTAAGCGATATTAGTGGTGATTTTGCGAAAAGCGCCGATTTTGATAAGCCTTTAGATATCTAAGCTCAGCATTATCGATTCGTCTGTCTAGCGTCAAGTTTCATTGGCGCTAGACAGAAACATTAAAGTTAGACACTTTTCCGTACTGTAATCTAACTAATCAGTTAATTTGTCTTCTGTTGTAGCATCATGCGTCGCCCTTAGCTCATTAGGCCTGCCACCCGTTGTTTTATCTGCTCTACCCTCTTCCTTGGCTTTTTCGGCACGACGACGGCGTAAATCTTTAGGATCAGCAATTAAAGGCCGATAAATCTCAATCCGATCCCCCTCTTTGAGGCTGTCACCTAGTTTCACCGGACGACTCCAGATCCCAACTTTTTGATTGGCTAAATCAATAGTAGGAAACTGCTGCAAAATTCCAGACTGCCGGATAACTTGCTCGACACTTGCGGTACGGCTCACTGACAAGGTTAGCAATGCTTGGCGCTCTGGCAAGGCGTAAGCCACCTCAACCGTAATTTTGTCATTAACCGCCTCACCGGCACTGCTATTAACCATAAACCTGTTTTGCCCTTTCAGTAAATGCATTCACCATCGCCGCAGTAAGCTCTTGAAAGATTTTGCCAAACGCAAACTGCACTATACGATTCGAAAATTCAAACTCTAACTGCAAAATGACTTTACACGCTTGTTCATTTAACGGCCGAAACTGCCAACCACCACGCAAATACTTAAAAGGCCCATCAATAAGCTGCATATCAATCCGTTGATAAGGCACTAAAAAGTTACGCGTGGTAAAAGATTGGCCAATACCTGCCTTGGAAACGTGCAACTTTGCCACCATTTCTTGCGCAGAATGGCTAACAATTGTTGCAGCCGTACAACCTGGCAAAAATTGCGGATAGTCTGGCACACCGTTTACGAGGTCAAACATCTGTTGCGCGCTGTAAAAAACCAAGGCACTGCGCTCAATTTGTGGCATACTCACTCCCCTTACATCAGGCTGCAGATTGTAACAGAAGAACACGGAGCAACAAAGTTGCACAGTGCCGCAGCTAACGCATACCGATAGATTAAGCTCGCTTGTCAGCTTTTAAAAAAGTGAATTATGAGTAAAAAACAAACGAACAAAAAGCAAAACAGCACCATTGCTTTAAACAGAAAAGCCCGTCATGAATATTTTCTGGAAGATCGCTTTGAAGCAGGTATCAGTCTTCAAGGCTGGGAAGTGAAAAGTATTCGCTTGGGCAAAGTGAATCTATCCGATTCCTATGTCGTGATTAACGATGGCCAAGCCTATCTGTTTGGTGCGCAAATTCAACCGTTAAACAGCGCGTCGACCCACGTGATTTGCGATCCAGAACGCAGCCGTAAGCTACTATTGCACAAACGCGAATTAGACAAACTGATTGGCGCCAAAGAACGTGACGGTTACACCTTAATTGCAACAGCTATGTATTGGAAAGCCTGCTGGGTAAAACTGGAATTTCATCTGGCAAAAGGTAAAAAGAGCTTTGATAAGCGTGACGATATTAAAGATCGCGATTGGTCACGCGAGAAAGAGCGCATGATGAAACACTCCAAACGCTAATATTGCTATCGACAGACACTTGCACATTGTTTATGCAGCCAGTTGAAAGCCACTGGCTATTTGCTTACTGGCAGCGTACAATACGGTTTCACTCAAGGTGTAAGTGATTTACCTCAGAATTCGGGGCTGATTCTGGATTCGACGGGATTCACGAAATCTTAGGTGCATGCCGAGGTGCGGTAGGCCTCGTAAAAAAGCCGCAAACTAATAGTCGCAAACGACGAAAACTACGCAATCGCTGCCTAATAAGCAGTAGATAGCTCTTCCCCTCACGCATGCCTGTAAGCTGAGACCCTGGAAGATCACCCCTAACAGGATCGCATGGCGGCTTTGTCCGGAGCCAAGATGCTAAAACCAATCGGACTCGCCCGACGATAGCCTGCCAGCCGGCGCTCATAGGGTTAACTAAACGACTGGATAAGCATGTAGTACCGACGACGTAGGTTTTTCGGACGCGGGTTCAACTCCCGCCAGCTCCACCACATAACAAAGGCCAGCAGCAATGCTGGCCTTTTGTTTTTCAAAATAAAAAACTTAAATGATCCTTTTGCGATGGAACTATGTAGTTAAGCATTGTCTAACACGCTTTGCATACTGCTGTTGCTGGTCTTTTTTTTCGTATAACAGGGCGTTGATAGACGAATGGCCAATATCAGTCAATACACTACAGTTAATTAGCAGGTTTAGCATGGATTCTCTGTCACAAATTGCTCTAGGATCTGCCGTCGCGGTTGCCGTGATGGGAAAGCATACCTCGGTTCGAAAAGCTGCACTCTGGGGCGCAGTCGCAGGGACCTTACCTGATTTAGATGTCTTTATTGATTACGGTGATGATCTTAGCAATATGGTGCAGCATCGCGGCTTTACTCATTCTTTGTTGTATCTGAGTTTATTGGCGCCTTTTCTCACACTCTTGGTGTGTAAAATTCACCGAGAAATGCCAAACTTTGCCCGCTGGCTGTTAGCCATTTGGCTGGTGCTTTTTACCCATCCCTTACTGGATACCATGACCATTTATGGCACCCAACTGTTACAACCTTTTAGTAGTTACCCTTTTGGTATTGGCAGCCTGTTTATCATTGATCCTTTATATACTTTGCCACTGCTGATTGGGCTGGTTTGGGTGCTTATTAAGGGTAGGCGGTCGCTTGCGGCTAATACCGCAGGCTTAACGTTATCTTGTTGCTATTTACTGTGGAGTGTCGCAGCCCAGCAGCATGTTATACAAAATGCGGAAAAACAATTAGCCGCCACCGATTATCATCAGGTGTTAGTAACCCCCACTGCAATGAATACCTTGCTATGGCGGGTTCTTGTGATGACTGATACCGCCTATTACGAAGGCTTTTACTCTATTTTTGACAAAAATACCGAGATAATCTTTCAGGCCTATCCTTTAGATCCGCAATTGTACCGCCAGTACCAGTTACATCCCGATGTGCAAACCTTAGCAGCCTTTACCCATGGCTTTTATGCACTTAGCCAACAACAAGAGCAAGTCGTGGTCACGGATCTACGGATGGGGCAACAACAAAACTATGCCTTTAGTTTTATTGTCCCCCAGCAGGCTGAGTTGCATACAGAACGCTTACCCAGAGCACTGGATTTAGGCGATACCTTAGGTTGGGTTTGGCGCACACTGCGCGGCCAGCATGCCACTGGCCCTAACCAATTACCTCATAGCCTGACCAGTCAGGTACCTGCGGTTGATTGCCACCACCTGGCACCAGCGCAATGTAATAGCCATTAACGCTATCCAGTTGCAGGCAATTATCCAGCTCTAACAAGTCATCTTTATGTTGGCTATCGGCATCGGTTAGCAGTAGCTTTTTCGCACGCGCTTTTGCCTCTGCTGCTGAACTTGCCACACAGAGCATAAATTCATGTTGCTCGGCTATTTTACCTGGGTAGTAACCGCCAAAATTAACAAAATACAACTGGTGTTGTTGCTCTGGCCGTTCGGTGACCAACTTTAGCTGATAGCCATCAATGGCCTTGAGTTCTAAATAACTGTCTAAATGTAACCCTTTTACCTGCCCAAACCATTGCGCTCTTAGCTGTGGGTAAGTATCCGTAATGGTTTCTCCAACTACGAAACGCACATCATGCAACTCAATATTGGCGCCAGCTGCGCTACCGCCAAGATACACCATAAATAATTTCATACACTTCCTGTTATAGCGACGTAAAATACGACTGTTACAACCTGACACTTAAGCCATCGGTTAAGGCGCGTCGATAGGCAGCAAAAGCTGGGATACACGCCAACACCGCCGTGGCCAGCAAAATTGCTCCCGCCCAGTATAAGGTTTGCAGGCTAAAGGGGTTGATGCTGATAAAGAGCCCATAGCTTGCGGCCAAGGTATCCTGAATCGCCCACAGGCTCAATACCAAGAAAACTGCGGCTGCGACCATCGAAAGCAGGGTTAACAACAACACTTCCAGTTGGATTAACCAAAATAAGTACCAAGGACTCGCCCCCACAGCTCTTAAAATAGCCACTTCACGCTGCCGCTCGCGCATAGAGGCTAATAGCGTCGTCATCATTCCCACTAAGCCTGCTATTAATACCAGCAAGGTAATCAGCAATAACAAGTTTTCGACCATTCCGAGCATTTGCCACAGCTCTGCCAAAGCGACGCCGGGTAAAATTGCGGACAACGGCTCGCCACGAAACTCATTGATTTGCCGCTGCACCACAAAGGTGGCCATCCGTGAGTTCAACCCGACCATAAAGGCCGTAATGGCTTTTGGGGTTAAATCCATTTCCAACGCTTGCTCAGCACTCACCTTACGTCCTGGTATAGGCGCGCCTTGCTGCCAGTCAATGTGGATGGCTTCAATGCCTTCTAAACTGACATGCACCGTTTGATCAACGGGTGTCCCCGTTGGCGCCAAAATACCCGTTACGGTAAAGGGTTTATCTTTGTGTTCTGAAAAACTAACAGCACCTATACCATGGGCCAAGATAATCTCTTGCCCCAAGCTGTAGCCAAGTTGTTTTGCGACTTCGGCCCCCAGCACGGCATCATAAACACCAGCAAAAGGAGCGCCTTGAGCAAATTGCAGGTTTTGCTGATTGGCATAGCGATAATGTTCAAAATAACTTTGGTTGGTACCAAGAACCCGATAACCGCGATGTGAATCGCCTAGCGATAACGGAATAGTCCAAGCGATTTGGGGGTGTTTAGCGATCCGCTCATAGGTTTGCCAGCTGACATTAGCGGTGGCATTACCAATGCGAAATACCGAGTACAGTAATAAATTTAACTGCCCAGAGCGGGCACCGACAATTAAATCTGTACCTGCTACGGTATTGGTAAAACTATTGCGCGCTTCTTTACGGAGATGATCAATCCCCAGTAATAACACTAAACTTATCGTTAATGACAGCAGTGTCATTAAGGCGGTGGCTTTTCGATTCCATAAACTCAGCCGGGCCAATTTCATTAACATGCCATTACTCCTTGCACTAAGTTGGCCATCTGTAATTCGTAGTTAAAATAGGATTTTAGCTGCTGATCATGGCTCACAAAAATCACCGTCGTACCACACTTATCCGCTTCGGCTAACAAAACCCGCATAAAGGCATCGCGATTATCGGCATCTAATGCCGAAGTAGGTTCATCAGCAATCAGTAAGGCTGGCTCGGTAAGTAAAGCACGGGCAATGGCCACTCGTTGCTGTTGTCCCACACTAAGTGCACTGGCCGGTTGCTGCCACAGTGATGCGGCTAAACCCAATGCCTCCAACAAAGCGGCGGCACGCTGCAGATGCGCTGAGTTTGGCTTTTTAGCAAAACTGGCTCGCAATAATACATTGTCTAACACGCTTAAGTAGGGAATTAAGTTAAGCTGCTGAAAGACAACCCCTATTTCTGCCGCTCGCAACTTATCGCGTTTCGCAGCACTTAGTTGATGCAGGGGTTGGCCTTGCACCCAAAGCTCCCCCTGATTAGGCCGAGTGATCCCAGCCAGTAAATTTAATAAGGTTGTTTTACCTGTGCCTGAGGCACCTCGGATAAATAGGTGCTGACCGTTTTCTAAACGCAGTGCCGGCAATGTTAACTGCCAATCATTAGGCCTATACCAGAAAGTAACAGCTTTGAGTTCAATAGCAGGATTTTTCGGCTTGGTGGTCACAGGTACTCCCTTGTGCATGCTATGATAGTCCAAACAAATTGGCTTTATTATGCAGAATTAAGAGGCGAAGCTCCAATGTTCAATAAGTTGTCTGTTGCGTTTTCTGGGGTGCTGGCCGCATGTTTAGCTTTTAGCTTGCACGCCACTGAGATTAAAACCATTGAATGGACTGATTTAATGCCTGAGGAAGACCTTAAGGCATTACTGGCCATGCCTGAAGTGGCGCATGATTATAGCCAACCTTCGCCCTTTGATGATAATTACAATGGCGAAGATCCGAGTGCCCAAATTTGGCAGCAAATATTGCAATCAGCCAAAGTCAAGCCAGAGTATAACAACAAGAAAATCCGTATTCCGGGTTTTATTGTGCCACTAGAATTTGATGATAAACAAAATGTAACGAGTTTCTTTTTAGTCCCCTACTTTGGCGCCTGTATCCACGTACCGCCACCGCCACCAAACCAGATTATTTATGTAACTGGCGCATCGAATCTCAGAGCGGATATGATTTATTCCCCGTTTTGGATTACTGGCACTATTACCACAGACAGCATATCACACGATCTGGCCAATGCCGCCTACAGCATGACGGCGGATAAAGTGGAAGAATACACCTGGGAATAAGCAAGTGACACACCAAGCACTAAGGCCGTTAAACGGCCTTAGTGTTAAGCGTTGTGATGTTTAAAAACGTACTGCGCTATTGCTTAAGGTTGTGGTTGCTGCGCCTTGCTGACCATTTAACACCCACTGTACATCAATTTTTTCCAGCGCTGGGGTTAAGCTAAATAAGCTTAATTCTAGTTGTTGCATCAGAGCAGGACGCTGGCATAACAAACTAATATTGGCGTAAAAATCACCATGGTTAACATGCCCTGGTTCAGTCAAGTCGGTAGACGCATCAGCACTTTGAATTTCACAGTTTGCCTCTGGGTTAACGCTAAACCAATTACCTTTAGCAAGATTATCTAATGCTAAAGCTATCTCTTGTTTTTGCTCGGTAGTGCTTGGTGCATGCTCAAAACCAACAATATTATACGCAGCAGATTGTAAAGCTAACTGTAGCTCATTTCCTTCAAGAACCAGCGTTAAGGTAGCAGCACCATGCACATGCGCACCTAATTGAGTGAATTCATCACCATGCTTATGATCGTGATGATGTTTGTGATCATGACTATCATGTTTATGAGCATGTTCAGCATGCTTTTCCTTTGCATGCTGGTCATGTTGATGTGCATGCTGATGGTTATGCGCCCGTTGGTCATCCGCAGTATGCGCATTGACCGTGACAGGCGAACTGATGGCTAACCACAGCGCGGATAGCGCGGCAAACGATAGACTTTTTTGCATTAGAACAAACCTCTCATTATGTTTTAATCATCATACTGAATTTTAAACCGCTCGCAATGCTCTAGCTGATCTGAAAAGGCCTTAGCTAGCGTAATGTCTTTCATTGTTTATCGATGCAGATGTTTATGCCAAAACTAATTGTGATCTTGGGCGATCAACTCAGCCCTGCACTTGCTAGCTTACGCCAAGCTACGCCTGACGACATTATTTTGCTAGCCGAGGTCAAAACCGAAGCCAGCTATGTAAAACATCATAAGCATAAAATCATCTTTCTGTTTAGCGCAATGCGGCATTTTGCTGAGGTATTGCGACAGCAAGGTTTTACTGTTCAGTATTTAGAGTATGGGCAAGATCCAGCAATCCAAAGTATCAGTGATGCTGTGCAAGCTACTGTTCGGCAATTCCCTATTCAGCAGATAGTAGTGACTGAATGCGGAGAATATCGATTACAACAAGAGCTATTGCAGCTGCAAGCACGATGTCAGTTACCTGTCACGATCATGGAAGATGATCGTTTTGTTTGTAGTTTATCCATGTTTGCGCAATGGGCTAGCGATCGCCAACAACTGCGGATGGAATATTTTTATCGCTTAATGCGCCGTCATACGGGGTTATTGATGGGCGCAAATCAGCAACCGGTAGGCGGGCAATGGAACTTTGATAAAGAAAATCGCAAAGCCTGCCCACCTAATATAGAGCAAATCCCGCCACTACAGTTCGCGCATTCTGAAGTGACCAAAGCGGTGATTACACTAGTCAATAATTACTTTGCTGATCATCCAGGTACAGCTGAAAATTTTCAATACGCAGTAACCGGTAAGGAGGCGCGTAAAGCCTTTTTGCACTTTGTAGAACAACAACTGGCAAAGTTTGGCGACTATCAAGATGCCATGCTATTGAACCAACCCTTTTTGTTTCACAGTATCTGCTCAATGTATCTCAATGCGGGCTTGCTCGATGTCCGCTGGATGTGCCAGAAAGTTGAACAGGCCTACAAAGAGGGACGCGTAAGTTTAAATGCTGCCGAAGGTTTTATTCGCCAAGTCATTGGCTGGCGTGAATACGTTAGAGGCCTGTATTGGTTAAAAATGCCTGAGTATGTAGAAAACAATTTTTTAGACGCACACAGACCGCTACCTAGCTATTTTTGGCATGCTAAAACCAAGATGCGTTGTATGCAGCAAGCGATCAGCCAAACATTAGAATTTAGCTATGCCCATCATATACAGCGCTTAATGGTTACGGGCAATTTTGCCTTATTAGCTGGCTTAAGCGTGCAAGAAACGACGGATTGGTATCTCGCCATCTATTGCGATGCTTACGAATGGGTTGAACTGCCTAATACGCTTGGTATGGCCTTGTTTGCAGATGGGGGAGTGTTAGCGTCAAAGCCCTATGCCGCCAGTGGCGCTTATATCAACCGCATGAGTAATTACTGTAAAAATTGCCATTACCAAGTAAAGGATACTTTAGGTGATAAGGCTTGCCCTTTTAATGCGCTGTACTGGGATTTTCTGGATCGAAATAACGATAAGCTAGGCCATAACGCTCGTCTACAGCTAGCTTATAAAAATTGGTTTGCCAAAGGCATCGAACAGCAACAAGCCATCCGTGATAAGGCGCAAGCGCTATTAATTCACTTGGAGCAGTTATGACGACACTGGTATTGCTTAATCAATGCTTGCGATTAAAAGATAACCCACTGTTAACTGCCGCAACCGGTGATGTCTGTGCCGTGGTAGCCTTAAATAAAGCTACGTTTTTTGGCCAACAGTATGGCATTTTTCGTGCTAATTTAGCCCGACTGCGCCAACAAACTGCGCTGATTACCGATCTAAAACAGCGACTGGCCCAGCACAATATTGGCTTAGTGACATTATTTGGCCATACCACCTCTGAACTGCAAACCCTAGCGCAACAACTGAATGCCAGGATGTTGATTGCGGCAGAACCGACTGCTACTGAGGAGTACGGTCAATTTCGCCAACTCGCGCAGACACTTAAGATCACACTGATAGACTGCAATAGCTTACTCGCAGCATCTTTACGACCTGCTCTAGCCACTTTTCCTGATCGCTTTACCACCTTTCGCAAACAACTTGAACCTTTGCTAAGAGTCAGCCCGCCAGCGCCTGATTTTCGTCTTACCAACAAACAGCAGTGGCTGGGTGTGACGCAAGCAGAAACCTTAAGCCAAAGCTGGCAGCAACTGGCAGAGTTTTCAGAACAAAACAGTGTGAACACAGCCGCATTGGATCTGGTTAAACACAGCGAAACAGCTAGTTGGCAGAGACTAGAACAGTTTATTTGGCAAAAACAACATATCCTGCATTATAAAGACACCCGAAACGCTTTAATTGGCGATAACTATGCCAGCTTTTTTTCTGCCCCCCTTGCGGTAGGTACCTTATCAGCGCGCAGTGTCTGGCAACAGATCGAAGCGTTCGAGCAAAAAGTTGCCGCCAATGACTCCACGTACTGGCTAAAGTTTGAGTTATTGTGGCGGGAGTTTTTCCGCTGGCAATTCCGAAAATACCAAGCGGCTTGGTTTAGCGCTCAAGGTATCAAAGGCACAAAACACTTTACGCCCCCCAAGCTTAATCAGCAAAACCTGCAGCGCTTTGTGCAATGGTGCCAAGGCCAAACCGGCGTGCCCTTTGTTGATGCGAATATGCGTTTACTCAATCAAACTGGCTTGATGAGTAACCGTGGACGGCAAAATGTCGCCAGTTACCTTATTCATGATCTGGCGCTAGATTGGCGCCTCGGTGCGGCTTACTTTGAACAGCGTTTACTGGATTATGATGTGGCGAGTAATTGGGGGAATTGGGCTTATATTGCCGGTTATGGAAATAGTGAGGCACGCCCTTTTAGCCTGATTAAGCAAGCGATTAGTTACGATCCTGAGGCCAGTTTTGTGCGCCAGCTGCTACCTGAGTTGAGCACTAAAGGTAAAACGGCACATCGCCCCGCGGCAGGCAGCATTTTAGCTGCACTGAATCGAAACTGGCTGGCTGAGTTGGACAAGTAGCAGATGCATTTACTTTGGCTGAAGCGCGATCTTCGTCTGGACGATCATGCGGCTTTATATCATGCAGCCCAACATGGGCAGCCGGTATTACCTGTATATATTGTTGAGCCTGATTACTGGCAACAGCCGGATACCTCGCTGCGACATTGGGCCTTTATCAGCACCGCGTTAGAGCAGCTGCAGATACAATTTACAGCTCTAGGACAACCGCTACTGGTTTTTTATGGGCCAGCTAGTCGTGTATTCCATGAGCTATTACAATATTTTCCTATAACGGCGGTTTATAGCCATGAAGAAACGGGCAATTTATGGAGTTATCAACGCGATATTGCCGTGGCTGGCTTTTGGCAGCAACGCGGTGTGCCTTGGTATCAATATAAACAATTTGCTGTGTTCAGGCCGCTTGCCAACCGTGATCTCTGGTTTAAACAAGCAGACGCGTGGTTAAGCGCTGCGCTTTACCCTACACCAAGCTCACTGCCTTTTATCTGCCCGAGTAATTGGCAAGCACCTTTGCCTTCGCCAATGCGCACCAAGGATTTACCCGCTTGTATCGAACCGCAACAGGCACAGCATTGTGCAGAGACTTTACAAAGTTTTCTGCAGCAGCGCGCCCAAAGCTATCGCGGAGGGATCTCTTTTGCCGCCAAGGCGGCAAATAGCTGTTCTCGGTTAAGTCCCTATCTCAGTTATGGCATGATCAGCATGCGGGCTTTGCAACAACTGAGTTGGCAACAGCGAAAAAATACGGAAAATAGCCGACAACAGCAAGGATTAGACGCGTTTTACAGTAGATTGCGTTGGCACTGCCACTTTATGCAAAAGCTCGAGGATGAGCCAGAAATTGAATTTAGAAATATGCATCGCGGATTTGATGGTTTACGTGAAACTGCATTTTGCAAGGACGCTTTTCACGCTTGGGCTACCGGTAATACAGGCTACCCATTTATTGATGCCGCTATGCGCTCCTTGCTGCATACCGGCTGGCTACATTTTCGCGGTAGAGCCATGTTAGTCGCCTTTGCCTGTTATCACTTATGGTTGCATTGGCGCCCTGTGGCATTGCATTTAGCCCGCTGCTTTGTCGACTATGAGCCAGGTATTCATTACCCACAAATTCAAATGCAAGCTGGCACCACTGGCATTAATCCCAATCGGATGTACAACCCAATTAAGCAAAGTCTGCAAAAGGATGCTGACGGAGTATTTATCCGGACTTGGCTGCCGGAGCTACGGCATATTCCTACCAGCTGGTTACACCAACCTTGGCTACTTAACAAGCAACAACAACAGCAATACCTCTGCCTGCTTGGTCGAGATTATCCGCAGCCGGTGATTACAGCCGAACACGCTATGCGCTTAGCTCGGCAACGCCTAAAAAACTGGTTAAGCGAGCATCGTCAACATTGGAGTGATGAAAAAAAGCGCATTGTGAAAAGACATGCTAGTCGCAACCGCCCAATAGAGCGGCGCAAAACTATTTCCAGACAACAATTAACGTTATTTGATGAGCGTTAACAGTAATCTCAAGTAACTAAAGCATGCTCTAAAAGCCGCCTTTTTAACTTACTTGAGTCAATAATTACACTATTAGTCTTAAATGGCTTCTTCGTCTTCTTCGCCAGTACGAATACGAACCACGCGCTCGACGTCAAACACAAAAATTTTACCGTCACCAATGCGGCCTGTCTGAGCGGTTTTCATTATCGCCTCGACACAACGTTCAACTTGATCATCCGCGACGACAATATCCAATTTCACCTTAGGTAAAAAATCTACCATGTATTCAGCGCCACGGTATAATTCGGTATGGCCTTTTTGCCGACCAAAGCCTTTTACTTCTGTTACCGTCATACCGGTAATATTAATATCGGCTAGCGCTTCGCGCACATCATCCAGTTTAAAGGGTTTGATAATTGCTTCAATTTTCTTCATGGTATTACCGCCGCGAGTGACTTCAGATAGCCGCAGTATAATACAAGCAAAGGTCTGCTTCAGCTGTTTACAAGAATTTCTTGTTTTTCTTCGCCGATAATGCTTAAAGAACAAGAATTTCTTGATCTTATAAGCGCCAGATACGTTAAGATAATAACCCTTTTCATAAACAACAAGGCGTAAGTCAACGAGGCGATTATGGGAATTGCACAACAAATCATTGCAGAAATGCGGGTATTGCCCCACATTGACGTAGCTTATGAAGTACGACGTCGTGTCGATTTTATTAAAAACCGCCTTACGGCAGCAGGATTGAAAACGCTGGTTTTAGGGATCAGCGGCGGCGTAGATTCGACGACCTGTGGTCGCTTAGCACAGCTTGCTGTTAATGAATTAAATGCTGACGACGCTAACGCCCACTATCGTTTTATTGCGGTACGCCTGCCCTATGGTGTACAAAAAGATGAAGAAGAAGCGCAATTAGCACTTCGTTTTATTCAAGCCACAGCGGCGGTAACGGTGAATATTAAAGCCGCTGCCGATGCACTACACGAAGCCACGCTATCCGGTATCACAGGGTTAGCCTTACCCAGCGAGGCTATGCAAGACTTTGCGAAAGGCAACGTGAAAGCGCGTTGTCGCATGTTAGCGCAATACCATATTGCTGCACTGCAAGGTGGTTTAGTACTAGGTACCGATCATTCAGCTGAGAATATTACTGGTTTTTATACTAAATGGGGTGATGGCGCTTGTGATTTGGCCCCGCTATTTGGTTTAAGTAAACGGCAAGTGCGCGCTTTGGCAAGACATCTGGGGGCGCCAGAGCTATTAGTTGAGAAAATACCCACTGCCGATTTAGAATGCCTAGCCCCGCAAAAAGCAGATGAAGCCGCTTTGGGGTTAACTTATCAACAAATTGATGATTTTCTCGAAGGTTTGCCAGTCGCCACAGAGGTATCAGAACGGTTAATTCAAATCTATCAGAAAACTCAGCATAAACGGCAAGCAATCCCGACGATCTACGATTAATAAAATTAACACAGATAAAACATTTTTAAACATTATGCTACACTTTGACATTATTGGGTGTTGGAGTGTGGCAGATGAAACAACATGGTCTTACATTAGTCGAAATATTAATTACCATTATTATTTTAGGGATACTGCTCAGTATTGCTACACCTGTCTTTACTGAACTGATGCATAAATATCGCGCGAGCAGTTATATGCAGCAGTTTAGTCGCCACCTACATTATGCTCGAATCAAAGCTAGCCTTTCGCAGGCCCAAGTAAAAGTTTGTCCAACGGCTGACAATCAGTGTGATGGTCACTGGCAATTCAGCCCAATACAGTTAGCATTGGTCGATCCCGTCGGGCAAACAACAAAACTACTTCGAGAAATCCCACAAGTACCTGTCAGGCATCGTCTTAGTTATAACCGTCAGCAATTACATTTTCGGCGTGACGGCAGTCTTGATGCATTAGAAAATGGCACTTTCTTTTACTGCCCTCCAGCCTCTTATCAATGGCATTATCGATTGGTATTAAATCAGGCAGGACGCAACAGACTCACTAAACATCAGCAAAGCTGCCCGGTTTAATCAAAAAGCTACTGCCAACAACTGATCGGTTCTGTTATGTCAACATTCCGTTGCCCTAAATGATTCAGGCTATAGTGTCGACATTTGCTATCCTGTTGCTGGGGGCCTTGCGCAATCATTAGCAGACGATAGGCCTGATTATGTTCCTGCAGCTGAATTTGTAAGCGATAACGACCAGAAGGCGTTGCGCCCCCCGACAATCCTAACTTAACTAAATCCGCGCTGTACTCGGCAAAATCGGCTAATAACTGTTCTTGACGACTGGCAATCGTCAACATAGTTGTCACCGCTTCCGCTCTATAACTTCGCAGAACATATTGCTGATAAGCAGGGTAAGCTATTGCAGTTAAAATTCCCAACAACAGTACAACGATCAGCATTTCCAATAACGAAAAACCTTGCTTGCTCATCAGTAGCCCCCCAGCTCACTGCGATAAGTAGCCAGCCTTTTCCATAAAGGAAATCGACTTAAACTCAGTGGCTCGGTACAGTTATGACAATCGGCACTGATTTTAAGTAGGTTTGGTAGAACAACTTGCCATTGCGTTTCAGTGCTTAATACCAGCTTTAATTGTTTATCCGCTTGTTGTCGCAAAGCAAACTGTGCATCAGCAAGATAGGGGATCAGTTTATTCCGTTGCCGATAAACCTGCGTGGCGGAATGTAAATGCAAGGCGAATAATTGCTGGCTATCATCTGTAACATCACAAGCGTCGGGATTGGCAGTACTAGCCACAGCTGCGTAAATAACTCCGGCGATTACGGTTGGCGCCATACTCATTTTCCCTGGAAACTGCACCAACCAGCCGGCTTCGGCCAGCAAAGCTCGCCAATCATTTGCTGAAAGCGTCTGATTTACTTCTGCTTCACTTAGTACCGTTCTATCCAGCAAGTGTTCAAATTGCGTTAACGCAACTTGTGTCATAGCCATATTAAAACGTAACATAAACAAGGTGTCATGACCGCTTTGTCTATGACGCGCAATCAATAACACGAGTTGTTTATCTGCCTGCCGCCAAGCTAAAGGCGCCAAGGTAGCAGGTAAACGCGCTCGTAATAAACCTGCTGTGGCAATAAAATCCAAACCACTAGCTGTTAAATCTGCCATGAGTTTCGGCAAGCCAAACTGGCCATCACGAATCGGCAAACGCCAAAGCCTACCCTCTTTACTCAGTAACCAGAGATGATCGGTGAGGCCATCCAAGTTGGCATCTTCTAATAAGGGGCGGGCTTGTATCTGTTGTGCTTGGTTAGCGAAAAATAAGTCCATACTGGCAACAGACCTGCCACTTTGCTCAGACAATAATTGTAACTGCTGTATACCTGATTCGCTTATTCCTACCGTTAACTGCAGTCCAGCTTTGTGCGGTTGATGCGCAATAGTCAGTCTTACTGGCTCAGGTGCTGAGGGGGGGCAGAGTGCATAAAGCGGAAGGGTAAACAGCATACTGAAAAGAAGCAGACTTTTCATGATGACACCTCCGGCAAGCGGATTTTTTTCCGAAGCACTAGGCTGTTATAACGACTTTTTATCGGCGCTTTATCTTGTCTTAAACTGGTCTCAAGCAGCAAGAGTTCACATTGCAACGCCGTGTCTGACCACGCAGCATAAACACCTGGGCAAGCCGGTAATGTGATGGTATTTGGCGGTAGCGCTGTCGGATCCAAACCATTTAATTCAGATAAATGCCGCTGTAAAGCAGCATATTCCAATTGCAACTGCTGCTGTGCAGCTTGTGCAGATTTCATACTCAATTGGCTAATGACTAAGTTACTGGTGACCATCAATAACGTCACCATGATAAATAACAACGCAGTGAGTAAAACCATCCCTCGATTTTTCATAACCCCTCCGATACTTAACTATGTTTTAACTGTTCATATCCTCACCTGTCAGCCAAAATGGCATTTTCAAAAAAGACGGCTCCACTGAGTAATAAGCGACGGTAATGATCACCAGGCGCGGTAAAACTGAGCTTGCCAAGTTGAAAGTGCCGGGTATTTTGATAACTGCGATCTGGCTCTAAAGATCGCAGTAACACGTAGTACTGCACAGCAACAATCCGGCTTTGCTGCTGTAACCAGTAATCTGTTGTCATTTGATTGGTCGCTAGACTGTAGTTAGGGTAACCATCCAAATCACTGTCAATTAAAAATTCGAAATGCAACCGCTCTACGCCGTCAATAATAGAGTCAGTGGCGATAGTGGCATGACCTGCCGCATTTCTGACCAATCTTTTGCGCATCAAAACGGGAATAGTACGCCCCGCTACTTGTTGCGCCTGAATGTAAAGTACCGAATGCTGATAGGGGTACAATAGCGTGGCATCATGACTTACCGTAACCGAGTCGACAAAACGGCTCTGTTGCCAATCAGTTTGCAGATAAAAACGATTAGTTCGCATCTCATTTCGAGCTACCTGAACTCCTACACCGCGCTTTAACTGTAAAAACTCAGTGTTCGGCAACACATTATTCAAACAATTTAATTGCCGAGTACCGCTAGCCGTACCAGCAAATACTGAAAGAAAGAGTTGATTGGCCTGAGGAAAGCTGCCTGAATCTAAGCCAGACGCAAAACAATCATTACTGGGTTGCGCTATGCTACTGTGCGCATCACGAATCGCCTGCTGACTTTTACCGCCCCAAAACCCACCATTTTGTAATTCATTATTTAATAGATTGAGTACCAATTGGCCGTTCTGTTGTAGCAAAGCCAACTGTCTCGTTTGCGTTGAAGATGCTTGAAAAGCGCTAAAAGCGGTAAAAATAAGTAGCAATAACAAGAATGCCAGTAACATAGCAATTAAGATTTCAACTAAAGACATGCCTCCGTGCTTGCCAATCATTAGCTTCTCCTTACCTTAGTTGCAAAGCAGATCGCCCTTCGTTGGCTTCACAGCGAGATCCAGTATGCGATGACCTGGCGGCGTGCTGCCGCCAGCTAGCGGATAATGAAACCGCTCCTGCATGTTGCTGTAAGCAAAACTCAGGCGCAAACAGTAAACCATAACCCGCTTGAGGTTCTTGCCACTTCCTCTGCCAGTCCAGCAAAACAGCTTGTCTGGCAGCGTTAACACTACAGGAAGCGGCGTTGCTGCATGATGGGGGTTGTTCAGAGAAAGGAAAAACAAAATCATGGGCACTTGCCGCACTAAAAGCCGCTAGCTGTTGCATAATATCTTGCGATAACGCAACAGCCGTGGTGCGTTGACTGGCATCAGTCACCATTTTAAGTGCCAGTAGTTGGCCTGCGAGGGCGCCCAATAAACCCACTTTCAAAATTAGTAAGGTAACCAAAACCTCGACTAAACTGGCACCACGCTGTTGTTCCATAGCAACCTCAGCATTCTTCTTCCTGAATATAAAAAGATAGCAGCCAAGGTTAATTTTTCAAATTTAATTTGTAATTTTTTTGCTACCAACAGGCTTGCACTGCTGCGGCCGAGGTGCCACCTTTGCCACTAGCACCTTTCTGCCCAGCTTGGTTTAACGATAAGGTACCACAGCCATCATTTTGTGGCCCCTTAGGTTCAGCAGTTAACTGAAAGGTTCTCGCTGCCACCGCTGCTAGCGCAAAGGTATAACGATCCGCCAGCTCCTGCTGACACTGTGTAGCGGGTAAGGCAATACCCGTAGGATCGTAACGCAAGTTTTGGGTATAAGTTCTTTCCATAAACTGCGCGTGCTCCATTAGGCAAGCCGTAGCGGCAGTTCTGTTGGCTCGTAGCACATACTCCTGATAAGATGGATAGGCAATAGCGGCTAAAATACCGACAATAGCAACGGCAACCATCAGCTCAATTAACGTAACTCCAGACTGCTTTTGCATTAGTTGATTACCTCTCGCCATGAAATACGACCACGTCTTAATTGCAGGTTAACCGTTCTGGAATCAATAGCCACCCTAGAATCACCGACTACCATTTGTTCTCCAACAAACACAGGCTCGCCAGGCATCCCTTCAAACTTCAGGCCGCTTAACACGTCTGTTGTTTGTACATCACCATTACCTGATGTTATACCATCAGCATCATCAAAACTACCATCTTGAGAAAGATCAAAGAGATGATATTTCAAACGACTGCCGCTAAAAGGATCAACGGCCATTACCCAGCCATCGCCCTGGGGATTACATAAATCTGAATCAGGAATAATGGTATTGATGATCAGATTAGACCCCACTACTCTGGCTCTAGAAGTAATACGTTCGCGGTTATCGATTAAATCCATATACCAGCCTTTTTTACCAACCATGTCGTTTGAAGTCGCGGCAGAGATCAGGCGCGTTTGCTCTGTAACATCCCCTTTACTGTAGGTGACGTTAGACATAGTTCGCTGCACCAAACTGCCACGAGAGCTAATTGGCGCACCATCAACGATACCATACCAACTTTGCTTATCATTATTGAGGCTATCACCTGTTTCCAAGTATTTTCCCGTACCAAAAAATAACCAGAGTTGGCCTGTTTGCGGATGGCTAGATAAGCTAATGCCGCCGGTTATCGGCTGAACTTTGTTAGCCGCATCTCTGGCGGTGAATAAAGGCGCGTTATTGTATGCAAGCCCCCAACTAGAAACCGAGGTACTGGCTAAGTCAAATTTCCAGACATTGCCTTTTAAATCACCCGCAAAAAACCAATCGGTATTGCCATTGCGGTTGCTATCCCACCCTTCTGGTTGTCCTAGCGCACCAGCCGTTGTCGGTAACTCTAACTTGATAGGTGTCCCACCGTTTTGGATATCAATAACTAATAAACCATTCTTACCGCTACTATTGTTATAGCCATATGGCATCACGGCTGCCCAGCGCCCGTTATTTAAACGCGTAATCACGGGTTTTGCGGTCATAATGCCCAGTTCAGGCAGCGTTAAATCCCACAGTAATGTGATATTGGTCGGATTCGTAACATCCAATGCAAATACACTATTACCGCCGCGTCCTAACGAACTTACTAACACCGTACGCCATTGATTATTAATATACACATCCGCCACAGTCGGTGAACCATCAACATAAAAACGGTGCGCATACGTTTCCTTAGCAAAAGATGACAGTTGCGCTGAACTTGTTAGCATTCGTTGTGGCACATAAGCAAAAATCTCTCTACCTGCAGTGCTACTCGCTGGATCGGCATTAAAACCATGCAACATCCCCGCGTTAGCTCCCACATATACAACAGGTGCGCGGTCTTTCTGTGCCGCTAAAAATGCGGCATATTTGTTTGCACCATCCCAAGCATAACGTTGAAAGTTACGGTTCTGTGGCGCACCAACATAAACCGGCGAGGAGTGGGCAATATCCCCAAGCAACGATACGCGTGAACGTAAGCTGCCATTGGGTTTTTCTTTAGATCGGTCACCACGCAGATAATCAACAATATCTTGCGATTCTAACGCTGTTCTTTCAGTAGTATTCAAATTTTCCCAACGAAATGGCACAGTCGTCGTCGCACCACTGGCCGTGCGACTAGTAAAAATAGGACGATCCGCCCAAGGCCCAAAGTTTGCAGACCATTGCTGGGTAAGCGTAGTTGCATTAAAACTGACTAAATTACCACTCCAATTTGCCGTATTGAATGAAGCTTGAAATACACTGTTGTCCTCTAATAATGAGGTAGTGGTAGCCGCCAAATTGGAAGCGGATGCAACACGATTAAGAATACCTTTTAGAGCTTCAGCTAACTGTGTACTAAAAGTTTGTGGATCTTTTGCACTGAAAAAGCCGCCATCACTGTTAACGCTTGCATGCAATAAATCATCAATTTTTTTAAGGCTGGTATCGGTGCCCGAAAAAGGATCTGGCCAACGGCTATCATTAGGCGCCCATTTGCTAGCCACTGCAGGATCTTCTGTCCCATCCACGCCTAAGCCTACGCCAAAAGTGACCATATGCTGCCAGTCTGGCGATTCTTGCTTTCTGCGCGGCACATTATTCGTTAAATTCATCAGATCGGTGGTGTAATAATAATGTGCGACATCAGCCAAGGTATTTTCTTTGCCATCTTTATCGGAATCACCAACACCCGGCGAAGTGCCATTCCAGGCGCCATCCGTCATTAAAATGGTAAAGTTTTGGCGACAGCTGACTAAAGTGCTACCTTCCAACGCTGGATTTACTCGATAAGGTTCAGGGGTACTAAAGTAATCTCCTGCGGCTTTTAATGTTGATCTTAAGGGCGTTCCACCTGAAGCTGTTTTTCCATAAAGCCAGTTATAGAAACCACTTCTGCCAGTGCCACTAAACTCACGAACCCCACGTTGAATTTTGGGCGATGTGTTGAGCGCGCCATAACCTACTCTGACATTATCAGGTAAGGTATTAAAGGCAGAACCGATACCCGAGCGTGCTAATAACAGACGATTACGGTAGTAAGAGTACCAAATCGCAAAATTCGTCTTTTGCGCCGCTGAAGCATTGTTCATAGAGACATATTGATAGCACTGCGCTTGTCGAGGATTGTTATTACAACTGCTCTCATTAGCTGTACTGGGTGCAAAACGATAATAAAAGCCGCCTTCGAAGAAGGTTATAGTACCTGAATCGTTGATAAATCTGAAATCCGACGATAATTCATGAAAATTCACAGCAAAACTGTTTGATAAATTTCTAAGACTTGTTTTGTTAAAACCATCCATCCAAGCGTTAGTATAAGTTGGCGCATCTAATAGTTGACCGGATGAATTAACTGGGATCTGATAAGTCACTGTAGGGTCATAATAAGCTGAATTTACTTTAGCCGAGTAATACCATGGATATTCTACATCTTGGCCTGTTCTCGTGTCGGAAATACATCTGCCTTGACTATCACGTGAGGTACATCGCCGAGGCGCTCGCCAAGCATAATGAATATCATCCGGCATAAACTCAAAGTTCATGGAACCGGAATCATCAATTAAAAATAGAATATTAGCAGGTACATCACTGCCTGTTTGTAAGGGAACATTGGGGATTGCTAAGGTATTCGCGGAAACAGCAACACTGATTCCCATGCTCATACCAAAACAACACCAGACAATTTTTTTGATTAAGGTTCGCATAATAAGATCCTTACTTGCCTTACAAACGCCAAATGGTTTGCATTATGACACCCGGCCGATTGTCAGCTGGCTGGGTGCGCGCAGTAATTCT
Organism: Alishewanella sp. d11; assembly: GCF_049390205.1. GTDB lineage: Bacteria > Pseudomonadota > Gammaproteobacteria > Enterobacterales > Alteromonadaceae > Alishewanella. The sequence goes on from NZ_CP186547.1 coordinate 840,667, forward strand.
AAAAGTGGGTGATAAACAATCGGCTTCTATGGTGGTACCGCTATCACAATCTGGTGCGGCTGGAGTTGGCCAGTCGCCAACATACTCAATGATGTAATGAGCTTGTAAATCCAACATTTCGTTTAATGCCGGTGGATTAATCCACACCGTTTGCGGATCCAACCAACGGTCAATCTGCCCTGCAACGGGTAGACCATAAAAGCCTTGTACAACACCAACGGCAGTGGCCGGATTAGGTAATAAGCCCAACAGCGAATTCTCTGCCGCACGCAGCGCAGATTCCGCTTGCTGCACAAAAAGCTGATGCTCGTACAAATTAGCGGTCATCCGTTCTTGCAAGGTAGAACGTTGCATACTAGATAGCGTTAATACCGTGATCGCGACTAACAATAATAGCGTTACAATTAATGCTACCCCAGATTGTCGAGTAAATTGCTGCATACTAGCCCCTTAGCGATTCCGTACGGCGACAAAAAATTCTACAGTTCGCATCTCTTCACCCATACTGATTTGCTGATAAACGGCATCGGCCAAAATAATTTGCACGTTAACCCCTACCACTTGGGTCATATCCAAGGCGGCTGAAAAAGGCACAGGTCCAAAGGGCGTATTACGCATTTGATAAGCAAAGCTAAGCCGCTCAACACCAAATAACACTTCTTCTTGCACGGGCGCACCCGACACAATGATTTCTCTAAATAAAGAGTTAAAATTAGCGTCTACTTCACTGGCTGCAACAAACCAGCGCACCGTAGCAAACTGCATTACCATGGCATCTGTTGGGTATAACCGCGGTCTAGCGGAACCGCAGACAAACGGATTGGCAAACCCCAAATCTACGGCGCAATTTAATCCAGTCGCAGCATGCTCTAGCCAATTATTGCCTACAGCGGATACCTGAAAGATCGAAGTTAAGGTGTCGTCACAGACCACAGCTAAATCACCAACACTTAACTCTGGCCGTTGATTTAAGTTCAGTCTTGGCGGTACATGATTTACTACGCTACTGCTTTGTCCTGCACCATACATAACGCGAATAGACTCATTGTTTGCCGCGTCCGCAGCAGTGCCCACTAAGCCGCCTTGCCAGTTTAACCATGCAGGGCTAACACCCGCGACTTGCACGACAGAGACCACACGCTCTGAATTATTACACCCCAAAAAGCCAGCACTGCGTAAGTCGTAAGACATAACTTGAAAAGCCAGCCGAATTCGATTCTGCAAGTTGGAAAGATCTTCCGTGGTTCTGGCGGTAGTTTGATTGGACAAATACACCCCAAAAACACCGCCCAATAGCAATAGTCCAAGCATCAGAGCAACTAATAACTCTGTTAAGGTGACACCGCGCTGATATCTCATGGCCGCGTTTCCATGACAATAATAGAGTCGGTATTCATACGCTCATTACTCCAGTCGATAGTGACCGTATACACCCCATCATTCCAAGCCACAGTGGCACAGGTTTGCGGTGAGGTGGCCGCTTTAACATCTTCAAACCATTGCTCTGTGCCTGGCGCGGGGGTATGGCAATCCATAGCAAAAGCGCCAGCGCGCGCGGCCGCTTCATTTACTCGCATCACTTCAAATAAGGTTTCAGTTAGAATGACCGCCATGGCACGCTCATGCGCCATATTAGTACTTTTTAAACTGATGGTTTGTAGGCCTGCAATACCTAAAAGGCCTATTGATAACACCACCACAGAAATCAGTACTTCTAGTAAACTAATACCGCCTTGTCGACGGATCGGCGAAAAGGTATTCATCAGAGCCTCCTTAGGGAGCGGTGCAAGCCGCGCTGGTTTGCGAATTAATGGCAATATGCCCACCGGATCGAATAACCACATCACGGGCATTATTGTTTTTTGCACCTGTTAAACAAATCCTGACCACGCCATTTAAAGGCGCGCCTGCCGTTGTTCTAATTAAGCCTTGAGGCGAAAAGCGGATTTCCGAGTTGGTCGCGCTTATGGAATTACCGGTATGGAGGATAAGTTTGTCTGATAAACGGTAACCCGAAGCCATCACACTATTGGCAACAATACCCGTCTGGGGTCTAGGCGGCGCTAAACCAATCAACCAACCTTGCCAGCCATTAGCAGAAGGGGCTGAGCAACTTTTGCCGTCGGTACTGTGACATAACACCACATGCTGATTCATTTTAATGGCTTCGGTACGCGCAGCATTCAGGGCACCCACTAGTTGGTTGACTTGCCCGGTTAACTGATTCGACTGTAACAACGAGATAAAGGATGGCACAGCGATAGTCACCACAATACTCAGCACGATCACTGTTATCATGAGTTCAATCAGAGTAAAGCCCGCGCTACGCCGCATATTTTTTTGTCTCTAAAGCCATTTATATAGCTTTACTATACCTTGCACCAAGGTTAAACCAACTGGAAAGCAGACTAGCGGAAGTTTTGGCCGATAAACGGTAACACGGCGTCTTAGCTTAACTGCAAACGCTGTTTAACCTGCGCCAAGGCGCGACGACTTACTGGCAAGCTATCAGGGCAATTTTTGAGCTGGATTTGATAACTACCCGCACTCAGTTTTAGCGCAGCAAAATAGCGAGGATTTAATAAGTAGCTGCGGTGGATGCGAACTAACTGTGGATAGCGTTGCTCTAACTCAGCTAAAGAGGTATCGACATAGGCCTCTCCTGTCGCAAAGGTTAACTTTACGTATTTGCTTTCAGCACTGCAATAAAACACCTCAGCCAGCGCAACCGTTTTGGTCACTAGCCCACATTGATAAGCAATTTTCTGTTCTGACGCTTGTTGCCGCTCTATATGTGCTCTAGTCAGTGTGCCTACTTTAGTTAAGGCTTGTGCCAATCTTGCGGCGACGACCGGTTTTACCAGATAATCTGCCGCCGACACTTGATAAGCACTTAGTGCGTGCTCTGGATAGGCCGTCACAAAGACCACCGCAGGTGGCACAGGTAACTCAGAGATCCGTGCTGCTAAGCTTAAGCCATCTTCATCCGGCATATCGATATCCAATAACACCAAATCAGGCTGCAAGCGCAGGATCTCCTGCCAAGCCTGACTCGCATGCTCTGCCGTACCAATACAATCGACATGCGGTAGCGCACTCAACAAACGCTGCAAACGACTGCGCGCTAGCGGCTCGTCATCCACAATCAAAATCCTCATTGATCCTCCAGCGGCAACACTAATTTAACGCGAAAACGCTGATCTTGTTGTACCGTGCTTAACTGCGCTTGGTTACCAAAGCACAACATCAACCGTTGTCGGATATTTGCTATCGCAATACCGTTTTTACTCTGATTTCTCTTACTTACCGATATGGGGTTATCAATGACGATACTCAGCTGCTTTTTTCCAAGATAGGCCTCAATATCCAAGGTTGCAGGCGCTGTTCGCGTTTCAAAACCATACTGAATGGCATTTTCTAACAAGGGTTGAATGGTCAGAGCAGGTAAAGAAATTGCTGGCAAACTGGCGGGTAGCTGCCAATTGATTTTAAGTTTTTCCCCTAGTCGCCACTGCTCTAAAGCTAAATACTGCTGACAAAGTGCCAGCTCATCGGCAAGTGAAATGCGCTCAGAGCTAGCCATTGCCGCCCGAAATAAATCCGCTAAATTCAGTAAAGCTTGTTCAGCCGCAGCCGCATCGGTATGAATTAACTCAGCAACAGTGTTTAGAGAATTGAATAAAAAGTGCGGACGGATCCGCGCTTGCAGAGCACTAAAACGAGCCTGATGCTGGGCACTAATACTGTTCGCCAATTCATCATACATAATCAAAAACTGCATCAGGACTAAACCGACGATAAAGGCAATAATCAGATGCTTTAGCACGAAAGAGCCTAAGCCGGCGCTTAGATTGATGTCAAACAGCAGCCAATAACTTAACAGTGAGCAACTACCGGTAACCAGCAGTAAAATCAGTTGCACCACCAATGCTAGCTGAGGCATGGAAAGATAACGCAAACGCGCTCTTAATCGAACATAGAGCAGACAACTTACTAAGCTGATCCAGTGCACTAGGATACTGATCAGCCCTAAACTATCCCAGAAAGCCGCCTCGCTACCAGAGGCTAAGGCTAAAATTAACGCTAAGGCTTGCGCGAATACCACCACCCGCAATAACGGTGCAGCCTGAGTAAGATCGGGTAATTGTAATTCAGGACGCCGAGTTTCCTTTGGCTGCTGCACCTAAGCTTACCTCACTTAACGTAACTCCGCCGGTATGGCAAAAACCACGTTTTCTTCGCGGCCAAGGGTTTCAGTAACCGTTTTACCGCCCCACATTTTCAGTTGGGCAATCACATCTTGTACTAACACTTCCGGAGCAGAAGCGCCCGCGGTCACCGCGACGCGGCTTATCCCCTCTAACCAACTTTGTTGGATGTCATTGGCGGTATCAATCAAGTGCGCAGTACAACCCAGCTTTTCCGCTAACTCTCGTAAACGGTTTGAATTACTACTATTTTTAGCACCCACTACCAACATTAATTCGGCTTTAGCCGCGAGCTCACGCACAGCGTCTTGACGGTTTTGTGTCGCATAGCAGATATCATCTTTACGCGGCCCCTCAATCTGTGGAAAACGCGCCCGTAACGCATCAATCACATCGGCGGTATCATCCACCGATAAGGTGGTCTGGCTACTGTAGCTAAGCTGCTGCGGATTCTTAACCTGCAATCGCTGCACATCCTCTACCGACTCAACCAAGTAAATGCCGCCCTCAGGGTTATTATACTGGCCCATAGTGCCTTCTACTTCCGGATGACCAGCATGCCCAATCAGGATACATTCAACCCCTTTACGACTGGCTCGCGTTACTTCCATGTGGACCTTGGTCACTAGCGGACAGGTAGCGTCAAACACTTTTAAGCCACGTTGTTTTGCATTTTCTCGCACGGCTTGTGACACACCATGTGCGCTAAAAATCACAATTTGGCCATCAGGCACTTCTTGTAATTCATCAACAAAGATAGCGCCACGACGTCGCAAGCCATCCACTACAAATTTATTGTGAACCACTTCATGCCGAACATAGATAGGATGTGGAAACAACTCCAAGGCGCGCTCTACGATACTAATGGCACGATCGACCCCCGCACAAAAACCACGAGGGTTGGCTAATAAAATATCCATACTTAGCTTACCTGCACAATTTCCACGTTAAAGGTCAGGGTTTGTCCTGCCAGTGGATGATTAAAATCGATGGTGACAGAATCGCCCACCACTTCACGCACTAATCCTGGTAACTCGGAACCATCAGGCATAGCAAAGCCGATGATCGCTCCTACTTTTGCCGGTGCTTCTGCTGAAAACTTGCTGCGGTCCACATAGTAAATATTGTCGGGGTTCGGCATACCATAAGCGTCTTCGGGTGCCAGCGTGAACACTTTTTTATCACCTGCCGCTAAGCCAAACAGTTCAGCTTCAAAGGCCGGAGATAAACTGCCATCGCCCATTTGTAGTTTGGCTGGTTTATTATGAACCCGCGTGCTTTCTGCAGCACTGCCGTCCGATAACTTAATATCAAAATGAAACACCACAGTACTGCTGTTACCAATAGTTTGGTTACTGTCGCTCATTGCTCGCTCCGGTTTCGTTAGTAAAGCTTTCCCAAATTAGTAAGGCGGCACCAATGCAGATCACTGAGTCGGCAATATTAAATACCGGATAGTGCCAGTTTTGGTAGTACAAATGAAAGAAATCAATTACATAACCAAAAATACTGCGATCAATTAAATTCCCTATCGCTCCGGCTAAAATCAGGCTCAATGCCAGTCCTAGTTTTAGATTACCGGCTGGAGCACGACTCATCCAAATACTGATAATCACACTCATCACTATGGCGAGCAACGTAAAAAACCAGCGCTGCCAACCACCGGCATCACTTAAGAATGAAAAAGCCGCACCATAGTTTCTAACGTAAGTCAGGTTGAAAAAGGGCAGCAGATCTATGGACTGGCCCAAGGACATTTGTTGATGCACTAACTGTTTAGTCACTTGATCAACGACCAACAATAGCAAGACTAACCACCACCAACGCCAAGCAGTTTCTTGAAATAATCGCATTACGCAAACTTCCTTACTTCACCCTCACCGCTGACATTACTAACACAGCGCAGACAAATTCCAGGATTCGCAACATCAGCCCCCACATCATGGCGGTGGTGCCAACAACGTTCACATTTCGCCGCAGTTGAGGCCTGTACCAATACGCTTAACCCTTTCATTTCTGTCACTATAGCCGCAGGATCTGCGCTAGCCGTGCTAACGGTGGCGGTAGAGGTAATTAACACAAAACGCAGCTCATCGCCCAGTCGAGCTAACGCATCGGCCAGCTCAGGGGCGGCATATAAGGTTACTTCCGCTTGTAACGAGGCACCAAGTTTTTCCTCACGGCGTGCACTTTCCAACACTTTATTGACTTCATCGCGCACTTGCAGCAATTGCTGCCAGTAGTCATCACTAAACTGCCCAGCCGGGATAGCCGCAAAGCCTTGATACCAGACATCAGTGAAAACAAAAGGCGTTTCTTGACCTGGTAAAGCTTCCCAAATCTCTTGTGCGGTAAAGCTCATGATGGGGGCCATCCAGCGCACCATTGCTTGGGCGATATGATAGAGCGCGGTTTGGCAGCTACGACGTGCTTGGCTGTCTTTATGCGCGGTGTACTGGCGATCTTTAATTACATCTAAGTAAAAACTACCGAGCTCAACAGTACAGAAGTTCATCAGTTTTTGACTCACCTGATGGAACTGATAGTTATCGTAAGCATCCACAATTTCTTGTTGTAACTGTGCTGCGCGGTTAACCACCCACAGATCCAGCTCGACTAACTGATTAAATGGCAGTAAGTCTGTTGCGGGGTTAAAGCCGTTTAAGTTGGCTAATAGGAAACGCGCAGTATTACGAATGCGACGATACTTATCGGCGGCACGATTTAGGATCTCGTCTGATACCGTCATCTCAGAGGTATAATCCGTGGTAGCGACCCATAAACGAAGGATATCGGCACCCAGTTTATTCATCACATCTTGTGGCGATACCACATTCCCCAACGATTTTGACATCTTGCGGCCTTCACCATCAACGGTAAAGCCATGGGTTAATACTTGCTTATAAGGGGCTTGTCCTTTAATGCTAACAGCAGTCATTAACGACGACATAAACCAACCACGGTGCTGATCTGATCCTTCAAGGTATAAATCAATTTGGGTCGCGCCATTAAACTCTGGACGCACATCCACTACTGCGGCATGGGTCACACCAGAATCAAACCAGACATCCAGTGTATCGGTTACCTTAGTGTATTGAGCTGCAGCAGCACCCAATAACTCGGAGGCATCTAAATCAAACCATGCCTGAATACCACCTTGCTCGACTTTTTGCGCAACTTGCTCAATTAAAGTAGCCGTATCGGGGTGTAAAGCACCGGTATCTTTATCAACAAATAAGGCGATAGGCACACCCCAAGTACGTTGACGAGAGATACACCAATCTGGCCGACCGGCAACCATATTTTCAATGCGCTGCTGACCCCAATCAGGGATCCAACGGGTTTGTTCAATTTGCGCCAGTGACGTCTGACGCAGCCCTTGCTGCTCCATGCTAATAAACCACTGCGGTGTGGCGCGGAAGATAATCGGCGTTTTGTGACGCCAGCAATGCGGATAGCTGTGTTTATAGGCCTTGTGTAGCAGCAAGGCACCGCGTTCTTTTAACGCTTCAACCACTGAGTCGTTGGCTTTAAATACATGCTGACCAGCAAATAGCGGCGTATCGGGTAGATAGACGCCGTTGGCACCAACTGGGTTCGCCACTTCTAGGCCATATTTTTGGCCTACTACAAAGTCTTCCTGACCATGACCTGGCGCGGTATGCACACAACCCGTACCCGAGTCGGTAGTAACGTGCTCGCCCAGCACCACGGGTACCCTAAAGTCATATAGCGGATGCTGTAATTGCACCAGATCCAACTCAGAACCTTTACAGAAGCCTAAGGCATGATAGTGCTCGATATTGGCGCGAGCCATCACGTCTTTAACCAGATCAGTGGCTAAAATTAAGCGCTCGGCACCGTTCGGGCCTTGTTCAACCTGAACTAACGAATAACTTAGCTCAGCGTTTAAGGCGACTGCGCGGTTAGCTGGAATAGTCCAAGGGGTGGTAGTCCAAATCACTACTGAAATGGGGCCATGGCCACGATGATCGGCCGGATGATCAAACTTATCGGCGACACTATCATCCACTACGTTAAAACGCACATCAATGGCTGGTGAAACTTTGTCTTGGTATTCAACCTCAGCTTCAGCGAGAGCAGATCCACAATCAGTACACCAATGCACCGGCTTAAAACCTTGGTGTAAATGGCCATTACCAATGATTTTGCCTAAGCTACGAATGATATTGGCTTCAGTATCAAAATCCATGGTGCGATAAGGCTTGTCCCAATCTCCCAATACCCCCAAACGAATAAAATCGGTGCGCTGTGCATCAATTTGCGTTAAGGCATATTCACGGCACTTTTGCCGAAATTCTGCTGGCGTTAACTTTACGCCGGGCTTGCCATACTTTTTTTCAACCACTAACTCAATGGGTAAACCGTGACAATCCCAGCCTGGGATATAAGGCGCATCAAAATCGGATAAGGTCTTTGCTTTAACGATAATATCTTTCAGAATTTTATTAACTGCATGACCGATATGAATATTGCCGTTAGCATAAGGAGGGCCATCGTGCAGGATAAAGGTTTTTTTACCTTTTTTGGCGGCGCGGATCTGACCGTATAAATCAGCGTCAGTCCACTTTTTCAGCATTTGCGGCTCGCGCTGCGCCAAGTTCGCACGCATAGCAAAAGCCGTTTCTGGTAAATTCAGGGTATGCTTGTAATCGCTCATCCGTTTTGATTCCATTAAGTGAGTGTGTTCAGCAGCTCAGGCTGCTGACTAAAATACTGTTTGGCCGCTGCGGCATCGGCAGCGATTTGCTGTTTTAAGGCATCCAGACTGGCAAAGCGCTGTTCTGCTCTTAGCTTGTGCCGCAGCACAACCTCGATCTGAGTACCATATAAATCTTTGTTAAAATTGAATAAATGTGCTTCAAGTTGTTCGCGAACCCCCTGCACCGTCGGCCGATTGCCAATATTGGCCACGCCTTGAAATTCACCGTACAGGGTTCGCGCACTAATGGCATAGACGCCCGATACAGGCAGTTTACGCCGATATAGCCAGACATTGGCGGTAGGAAAGCCTAAATCACGCCCTAATTTACGGCCATGTCTGACCCGCCCCGTCAATGCAAAAGGCCGGCCTAGCATCGTTTCGACCAAAGCCAGCTGGTCTTGTTCCAATGCCTGACGAATCAGTGTACTGCTGACCCGTTGTTCACCTAGTTTTAAACTAGAGGTACTGTTTAAGCCAAAACCAAATTGGTTAGCGGCTTGCTCAAGCACAGCAAAATTACCACTACGATTTTTACCAAACTGGAAATCATCACCGACAATCAGATGCTGCACCCCCAGTTTTTTCAGTAATAACTCTTGCACAAACTGATCAGGCTCTTGCGCTGCAAAAGCGCGATTAAAGCCGACACACAGCAGTCGATCAATCCCCAACGCCGCTAGCGCTTGATATTTTTCGCGAAAGCGACTAATTCTGGCAGGCGCCATACTACCCGAAAACAATTCCAACGGTTGTGGCTCAAACACCATCACACATGAAGGCAGCTGTTTTAATTGTGCTAAGTGCTTAACTTGCGCTAACACAGCTTGATGCCCTAAATGCACGCCATCAAAATTACCAATAGTCAGCACACAGCCTTGATGCCGAGGTAATATATTATGGATACCGCGAATTAACTCCATGCCTGCCTTAAATTTACTGATTAGTGCTTATAAACCCGTCATTATACCCCGTTCATCCCTTGCTTTCAGCAATAGTTTTTGGCTTAAAATCGGCAAGACGGATCCCGAAAAGGAGCAATAAGCCAAAATACCCCACCACAGCACCTGCACAGAGCACACTCAATTGCCCAATTTGTTGCCATAAACTCAGTTCTGTCCAGACGGCCAAAACGGGATTAAAATAATACAACACAGCCGCCATCACAGCACTCGCCAAGGCTAATTTCGCCAAAAAAATTGCAGTGCGCTTACTTAATTGATAGACACCACTTCGCTGTAGACCACGATACAGCAGAAAAGCATTTAAGCTTGCCGACAACGCTGTTGCTAACGCCAAACCAACATAGCTGAGAAAAGGGGCTAACATTAAGTTAAATACCATATTCGCGACCATGGCAATAATACCGATACGCACTGGCGTTTTAATATCTTGTCTGGCATAAAACCCAGGGGCTAACACCTTGATCAGCATATAACTTAACAGCCCGCAGGCATAGGCAATCAAGCTATAGGATACCATCAGTACATCTTGCTGGGTAAACTCACCGCGCATAAATAGCACCGTGATAATAGGTTGCGCCAATACCATCAGCGCTAACATGGCCGGTAATCCAAACATGGCGACAAAACGCAGTGCCCAATCTAAGGTGTAAGCAAAGCGATTAGCATCCTCAGAGGCATGGTGGCGGGATAAATTTGGCAAAATCACCGTCGCAATGGCGATACCAAAGAGTCCCAACGGAAATTCAATTAAGCGATCAGAGTAATAAAGCCAACTGACAGCCCCTGTCAGTAAAAATGAAGCAATAACGGTATCAAGCAGTAAATTAATTTGACTAACCGAAACACCAAAGAGCGCAGGTAACATGAGCGTGCGAATTTTCGTGACGTTCTCATCACGCCAGCCCCAGCGCGGCATAACCAATAAACCGGCTTTTGCCAAAAAAGGCAGTTGAAACACTAATTGTATGGCACCACCAATGAAAACGCCCCACGCCAAAGCCAAAGCTGGCTCTGTTAAAGTGGGTGCTAAAAACAGTGCACAACTAATAATGGCGATATTTAAAAACACCGGGGTAAAGGCCGCCACGGCAAACTTGTTGTAGGTATTTAAAATGGCGCCACTAAAAGCCACAAGAGAAATAAACCATAGATACGGGAAAGTGATTTTTAGCATCAAGCTGGCCATTTCAAACTTATGCGCATCTGGCCCGTCATTTAACCATTCAATAAACCAGCCCATACCAAATAACAACGCCAATAAAGGCGAAGCAATAACCCCAAATAAAGTCACTAGGGTAACAATCACCCCTAAGGTCCCGGCAACTTTAGCAACGAGCTCACGAACCGCATCGTCACCATGCTTGGCTTTTACTTCACTAAGCACAGGCACAAAAGCCTGTGAGAAAGCCCCTTCAGCAAATAAGCGGCGTAAGAAGTTAGGAATACGATTGGCAAAAAAGAACACATCCGCTGCGGCACCTGCACCGACAAAGTTAGCCACCACCACGTCACGAACTAAACCTAACACGCGTGAAATCAGTGTCATAAAGCTAACAATCAGTCCCGATTTTAATAATTTTCCAGACACGCCCAACTCCTTAAATGGTTGTATTGCTATTTTCACCCGTTAAGCCAGCCAATTACCAGTAGTAAGACCAATTTAATTCCTCGCCTTTTCGCGGAAAGCATTTGACAATGGCACAGTAAATAGGCATATTATGCGGCCTTTAAAGAGTCCGGTTTTAGTTTTTAGGAGTGTTACCTTGGCTAACATTAAGTCTGCTAAGAAGCGCGCAATACAATCAGAAAAACGTCGTCAGCAAAACGCCAGTCAACGTTCTATGATGCGTACTTTCATCAAGAAAACCTACGCAGCAGTGTTAACTGCTGACGCAGTTGCTTCTCAGGAAGCATTCAACAAAATGGTACCTGTTATTGATCGTATGGCGGCCAAAGGTCTGATCCATAAGAACAAAGCAGCTCGTCATAAGTCACGTTTAAACGCCCATGTAAAAGCGTTAAAAACTGCTTAATTGACAGTGTCAAACAAAAAAGCCAGCTTATGCTGGCTTTTTTGTTGGTCTTTTTGGCAATGCAGAGTGCTGACAACTTAACTATGCGCTCTACTCTGTTCAACCCTTAAGGCAAACAGAGCATGAGATTTAAACCGCTTACTCTTGACAATACAGTTTATGTAGCAAGGCTATTAAAGCTTCAGCTTGTGAGCTGTTTAGTTGATAAAATACCGTTTGTGCTTCTTTACGAGTTTTAACCAGTTTATGCCGACGTAACAACGCCAAGTGTTGAGATAATGCGGATTGGCTTAAATCCAATTTATCATTAATCTCACCAACAGACATTTCGCCGTCGAGTAAATGACATAAAATCAATAAGCGCCGCTCATTGGAAACCGCTTTAAGTAATTTAACTGCCTCTGCCGAGTTTTTCAGCATATCCTCTAAATTCATGTTCTCACACCGTCTACTAGAATGAAAATAAGTTCGAAGCACTGCGAAATAAGCGTGTTCGACTCGTTATGACCATCAATTACAATAATGGTTGCACCAAATTAGAAATCCGTTCTGCCGTAAACGGCTTTACTACAAAAGCCTCTGCACCACCGGCAACCGCCGCTTTCAAGTTATCAACACTGGAGTAAGCTGAAATCATAAAAATATGGGAATGCTGGTCACGACGTCGAAATTTTTCCAATAACACCTGACCATTTACATCGGGTAACTGAATATCTAGAAACACTAACTGCGGCTGCTGTTGCAGGAATATCGCCTCAGCATGCACCCCATCAGAGGCTTCAAATACCTGCTGCACACCAAGCTCCTGCAAAATTCGTTTCAAATACAATCGAACCGCGACAGTATCATCGACAATTAACGCGTTTAACTTGCTACTGGATTTGAGCTCCATTGACTGAAATTGGTTAGCTTGCATCCTTGAAGCACCTCCTTGTTGACTATCCCCGAGCTAACGATATTCGAACACTGGCACTCTCTCACCAGCAGATCGGACACTAAGTGTAAAATGATGGACAAAACTAATATTAGCAGCTTTTCGACTGAATGTGCAGGCAAAGCCGCTAAATGTAACAAAGTTCTGGATTAGATCCAGACAAGGTCGTTTAGAGCATGCACCCACCATATTGTTCAGAAAAAATCGCCAAGAGAGCGCTTATTCGCATAGAAAGTTCTCTGGACTAGGTGCAAGATGACAATCACGTTTCAATCATTAAAAAATCTAATACTAAATCCGCAATATTCCTCAGTTGAGCAAACACTCAACACTGCTCATAATGCGCACAATTAAACATCCTTACTGGGAGCAATAACATGGAAAATCTGATCTACGACATTATTAGCTGGGTTGGCCTGACCATTTGTATTGGCGCTTTTTTCATTAAAGATGTGTTTTGGTTAAGATTAGCCACATTAATAGGTTGTAGCCTGCTTTTTGTTTATTACAGCCACATTGCTATACCACAAGGCGTTATTTCTAACCTATTGGTACTGTTAATCAACGCCTATTATTTAATCCGGTTTGCCAGCGCCAAGAAAAAAGCTCAGGCTACTGCTAAAGAAAGCGAACTCACCGCAAGCAAACTCAGCCCGCAAGCTGATTAAGCGACTTTTTCCAAAACACTTAGCAGGCTATACTAGACCATAAGTAGTTTGTGTTGGAGTAAAGCATGCAACATGATGAGTTTGAGTTGTTTCTGCAAGAAATGGCTGATGTTAAACCTTTAGCACAAGATGCCGTTTTACAACAAAGTGGTGAATTTAGCCCGACGTTAGCGCAACAAGCCAGACGTAAAGCGGCTGAACAAGAAATGGAATATGATCCGCATTATTTAAGCATGGAGTACGTTGAACTGGTGAAACCAGACGATGTCTTTGCTTACTGTAAGGATGGTGTGCAACAAGGCGTTTATCGTAATCTTCGATTAGGTAAGTATCAATGCGATGCTACCCTTAATCTGCTTGGTAAAACCTTACAAGAAGCTCGCAGCCAGTTGCAGCAGTTTATCAGCGACTGTCACCAACGTGGTGTGAGAACCTTACTGATTCAACATGGTATGGGGCGCAACAGCAAACCTCATCCCGCCATTTTACGCAGCTATGTGTTCAAGTGGTTACCCAGCTTTGCTGAAGTCCTAGCAGCACATACTGCGCAACGTCAGCACGGTAGTTACAGTGCAACCTATGTGTTATTACAAAAGAATGCTGAACAAAAACGCGAGAATCGAGAGCGGCATACCAAAAAATAATGCATACCATCAAAGTGCTACAAGCGATTAAACAAATAAGGGCTGCAACATACAGCCCTTATTTTATTACAGTAACCAGGTTACTGCTTCAGCCTTGATAAAGAAGGCTGACAATGCCATCACCAGCACAGCAATTGCTAGTGTGGTAAAGCCAAACCCACGACTGGACGCTTTACTCATAAACCAACCTCAAGCAATATTATTATTGTTATTAGAAACCGCTAATAATCGTGTAAGTTTATTAGCAAATTCAGTGTAATAAAGATATCACCAAGTTACAACAGCTGTATTTTTAACCAGCACTTAGCGATTAATAACCTTGGTTTAAGTCGACTTGGTTCAGTAAAGGTAAGCCTTGATGACTACGCCGATAATTTTCGGCAATTTGTGCCACAACAGTGTCCACACGAGTCACGGCTGACGTATGAGGCGTAATCAAAATTGCTGGATGCGACCAAAAAACATGCTCTGCAGGTAAAGGCTCTTGTCGAAACACATCTAAACAAGCAGCTTGTAGCTGCCCACTATCCAGTGCTGCAATCAGTGCCTGATCATCAACAATGGCACCGCGCGCCACGTTAATAAAAATAGCGCCTGGCTGCATCATGGCGAAGACGTTGGCATTAAGTAGGTTCTCGGTTTGCGGAGTCAGCGGCAGTAAACAAATGACTAAGTCAGCTTCTGCCAAGGCCGGCGCTAACTGCACCGTACCGGCAAAGCAATGCACACTAGGCACATCTTTTGGGGTGCGAGACCAGCCATTGACGGTGTAGCCTTGTTGCTGAAAATAGCGCGCAGTTGCGGCACCTAGCTCGCCTAACCCCAAGACACATAGTGTTTTTAGCTTACGGGGGCTACGCGGTTGCCAAAGGTGCTGCTGCTGGTTGTCACGAAAAAAATCCAAACGCAGACGATAATAACTTTCAATGCCGCTTAAATACTGCAACATGGCTGCCGTGAGCGCGGGATCGACAATACGGGCTAATGGTAAACGCGGTAAGGTGCTATCCGCTAAAATGCCATCTACGCCAGCACCAAAGCTTTGTAAAGCACGCAATGCAGGCAGCTGTGCGACAACAGCGGGCGGTTGCTTCCATAATACGGCAAAGGTAATTTTTGCCGGATCACTTAACTGCGGCCAAATCTCTATCGGTGTATCAGGCAACGCCTGCTGTAAACGTTGTTGTAAATCGTCTAGCTTTCTATCTGGAATAATCAGTGCAATAGCCACTTTAGCTCCTTAGCAATAGCGGTAAGCTCATTACTTTAGCATATTCGGTTAGTGCAACACGACTGGCACAGCAGATTCAAAAAAAAGCCATAAAACCGCCACCGCAGTGTCATACACGCTGATTAGCCTTAGCGCTGGTAACAGTGTCGGGAGCACCCTTTATGCTAAATGTCGAACAAATGATTCAACAGCAATTACCTAACGTCACGCAAAAGCCTTGGCTGTACGGCCCTGTTAAAGGCATGTTGAGCTACCTATTGCATGAAGAGGAGTTTCAGGCCTTTACCAAACGCTATCCCCACTTACAGGGCTTAGAATTTGTAGAGCAAGTCCTCGATTATTTTAACTTTCGCTATGCAGTGCGCGATAACGAATTAGAGCGGATCCCCTCTTCTGGTCGCGTAGTTATTATTGCTAACCACCCTATTGGTTCATTAGACGGCTTGGCACTATTGAAACTGGTGAGTGATATTAGGCCCGATGTAAAGGTACTCGCTAACCAACTATTAATGGCTATCAAGCCCTTACATAACTTATTACTGCCGGTAAACAACATGCAAGGTGGCACCGAGCGGCGACGGCTAGATGCTATTCAAGCACATTTAGCGGCAGAGGGTGCCTTAGTGTTATTTCCGGCAGGCGAAGTTTCTCGCTTAAAACCCAATGGTATTCGCGATGGTAAATGGCACAGTGGTTTCTTACGTTTTGCCACGCAAGCCAATGCGCCTATTTTGCCGGTGCATATTGATGGCCGCAATTCGGTGTGGTTTTACAGTGCCTCTATGCTGTATAAGCCGCTGGCGACCATGCTATTGGTTAAAGAAATGTTTAAGCAAAAACAAAAAACCATTAGCATGCGTATTGGCGAGCAAATTCCTTACGATAGTTTCAGTAATTTAGCTTTAGAGCTACCCGCTAAAGTTAAGTTATTTAAAAAACATCTGTATCGCTTAGCAAAAGACAAACCAGCCTTATTTAAAACGCAAAGTGCCATTGCCCACCCTGAAGATCGAAAAATTCTCAAAAAGGCGATTGAAAGCTGCCAGCTGTTAGGCGAAACCGCAGATGGTAAACTGATTTATTTGTATCAGCATCAACAAAGTTCCGCCATTATGCGCGAGATTGGCCGATTACGAGAGCTATCATTTCGCGCCGTTGGCGAAGGCAGTGGCTTACGTCGTGATATCGATCGCTTTGATAGCCATTACCAACACTTAATCCTTTGGGATAAAGAGGATTTAGAAATTGTGGGCGCTTATCGGTTAGCCGATACCGCGAAAATCTTGGCTGAGCATGGCAAAGAGGGACTTTACACCGCATCGCTGTTTCAATTTAGCGATAAAATGCAGCCTTATCTAGCGCAAGGACTTGAGCTGGGACGCAGCTTTGTGCAGCCGCGTTACTGGGGCAAGCGCAGCTTAGATTATCTCTGGTATGGCATAGGAGCATACTTACGGCAAAACCCGCAAGTACGTTATTTATTTGGTGGCGTAAGCTTATCGAACACTTATCCCAAAGCTGCGCGTGATCTTATGGTGTATTTTTACACCC
Organism: Alishewanella sp. d11; assembly: GCF_049390205.1. Taxonomy (GTDB): domain Bacteria; phylum Pseudomonadota; class Gammaproteobacteria; order Enterobacterales; family Alteromonadaceae; genus Alishewanella. The sequence goes on from NZ_CP186547.1 coordinate 857,624, forward strand.
TTTACTTTAATGATGATCAACATACTGCTATTTCTAATAGTCCCTATGATTTGCCACCCACTGTTCTGCATGCACTGCAGGCTAATTTTAGTGGTAACAACTATGCCGAAGACTTTGTGCAGCTAAAACACTTGTTGGCGAACATGGGCGTGAGCATTCCAACCCTATATAAACAGTACAGTGAATTGTGTGAGCCAGGTGGGGTTAAATTTTTAGCCTTTGGTACCGATCCTGACTTTGCTGATTGTATTGATGGCTTAGTGCTGGTCGATATCCACCAGATTAAAGCCCACAAAAGAGCACGCTATTTAGACTGAGCCACGAAGTAAGCATTACGTCTAGCAAAGTTGTGCTAGCGACCTGACAATTTATTGATACAGAACAAATCTCGCCACTAAAAGCCCACTTTGCCGTGGGCTTTCTTGATCTAGCCCAAAGTTTTGCAGGCAAATAAGCGCAGAATAGCCTTACTTATCTAATGGGAGAGTAAAATGAAAACAATGTTAACCGCTGTAACTCTGGGCTTAGGTTTATTAGCTGCACCAGCAATGGCTGAATTCTCTGTCAACGTTGGCGCCATCAGCGTGATGCCAAAAGATAGCAGCACTAACTTAGACGTCGTTGAAAGCGTTGCAGGTTTACCAGCTGGTTCAACGGGTGTTTCTGTCAACAGCAACACCCAAGTCGGTTTAACTTTTGATTATAAACTCACGAAAAACTGGGGCGTACAGTTAATTGCAGCCACCCCATTTACGCATGATATCACCGGTTCAGGTAGTATTGACGGCTTAAAAGTGGGTAAAACTAAGCATTTACCACCAACGCTATTAGCGCAGTATTACTTCGACTTAGGTAATAGCAATATTCAGCCTTTCGTTGGTTTAGGGGTTAACTATACCAATTTCTTTAATACTGAAGCCGATCAGCAGCTAAAAACTACTTTAGTTGCCTTAGGTGCAGCCGCAGCAAACGATCCCGTTACCATCAAACTGAAAAACTCTTGGGGTTTAGCGGCTCAAGCCGGTGTGAACTACAAGTTTTCTGATAACTTGGGTATCCATGTAATGGTAAGTAAAATCGATATCGATACTAAGGCGCATGTTCGGGTGAACGGCAACACAGTACAAAGCTTAGATGTTGCCATTGATCCGGTAGTGGCGATGATTGGTCTGCGCTGGACACTGTAATACAGCTTCAATCCTAAACTAAATGATATTTAGGGTATTTGCTTACAGCCCCGACCAAAGTCGGGGCTGTTTTCATTAACGGTTATCGATTAAAGTAAGCGTAGATTTTTGACTGTTCTGTGCTAATGCTTCAGATAGCCTACTATCGAACTTAGCTTCGGCAAGTGCGCCAGACAACATGGAGCTGTTATGCCAAGTCCGCTCTCGAAATTAAATTGGCAACAATTACTCAAATCCGGCAATAGAATCTTTATCGGCTCTCATGCCAGTGTGCCGACCAAGCTGATTGATGACTTGATTGCGAATGCCAAGAGTTTACATGATATCGAAATCGTGCAACTGGTCACCCTGTCGGATAACAAATGGGCCAGACCCGAATATCAGCATCTTTTTAAAGTAAATACCTTCTTTATCGGTGGCAATACTATTCGCGAGGCGGTAGCCGAAGGCCGAGCTGATTACACACCCTGCTTTATGACAGATATCCCCGCTCTATTTACCGATGGCGTCTTACCCTTGGATGCGGCTTTGATTATGGTAAGCCCTGCAGATGAGCATGGTTATCACTCTTTAGGCGTAGCCGTGGATGTCATTGCCGCTGCCGCACGTGCCGCTAAAATCGTCATTGCCCAAGTCAACCCTTCGATGCCCGTCACTTATGGTCAATCTTTTATTCATAAAGATGAAATTGATGCTTTCTTTTATGCGGAACAACCCTTGCCCGAAGTCCAGCAGCCTGAGCTTGATGCGCGTACTGAACGCATTGGTCAATATGTTTCCTTACTGATCGAAGATGGTGCTACGATACAAGTTGGTGTAGGGAAGATTTGTGCTGCGGTCACCCGTTATTTAAGTAATCACAAAGACTTGGGCTTACATACCGAACTGTTAACCGATGGCGTATTAGAGCTGATAAAAAAAGGTGTCATTAATAACAAACGCAAAACCTTTCATCCTGGCAAAAGCGTCACCAGTTTTTGTATTGGCACCAAACCGCTCTATGATTTTGTGCATCAGAACCCGCATATTGGTTTTTACCCCAGTGAATATGTGAATTCACCGGCGAATATAGCCCGCAATGAACGGATGGTGTCGATCAATAGCGCCATTGAAGTGGATTTAACCGGGCAAGTAGTCTCCGACTCCATTGGTCATCAGTTTTATAGCGGGGTGGGCGGTCAAGTCGATTTTAGCCGAGGTGCCTCGATGAGCAATGGCGGTAAGCCGATTATTGCCCTGCCCTCAACGGCAAAAAATGGTACGATCTCGCGCATCGTGCCGCATATTCGCGAAGGCGCTGGTGTGGTAACGACCCGCGCGCATGTGCATTATGTGGTTACTGAATTTGGTGTAGCCTCGTTGCGCGGTAAAAGTATCCGCGAGCGCGCCTTAGAATTAATTCGAGTGGCACACCCCAAGTTTCGCAATCAATTATTGGCCGAAGTACGCAAAAACTACTGGGTGCCGCATTATCAGGTACAAACCCCCGTTGAGGTGCCTGAGCTGGGGCCTGTGGGCTTTAAAGAGTTAAAAGTAGGCAGTGATTGCTTTGATCTACGCCCGCTTAACCCCTCGGACGAGCGGCGTTTACAAGAGTTTTTCTACTCGCATACCAAAGAAACCCTGCAAATGCGCTATAACTCGGTGCCGACACAAATGAGCCGAGAAAAATCCTGTACTTTGGTGAGTGTCGATCAATCAAAAGATTTAGCCCTGTGTATCGTGAAACAAAAAGGCTCTGTGGTCGAAATCCAAGCCGTTGGCCGTTATTACCTGATTGAAAGCCAAAATAGCTGCGAAGTCGCCTTTGTTACCCGAGAAAAGTTTCAAGGTAAAGGCATGGCCAAGCGCCTGCTGGCAGAAATGATCAGTGTGGCAAAAAGTCGCGGGCTGGCTTCCATGCAAGCCTATGTCCGTGCAGAAAATAAACCTATGCTTAAAGTATTTGAAAATGCGGGCTTTGTTCGCTTAAAAAGCGATGATCCCTCCGAAGCCTATTTAAAATTAGATTTAACTGCAGCAGGAGAGAACTGATGCCCATTACCATTTTCAGTCATCCTAGCTGTTATTATCATGAAAATGGCGTGGACCACCCGGAATGCCCAGAACGCTTATCTGCCATCAATGATCAATTGATCCGCTCAGGCATGGAATACGTGGTGATGCAGCTGGATGCCAGCCCAGCTAGCCGCGAAGATTTGTATTTAGCCCATGGCAAGCGTTATGTGGATGAATTGTTTGCCAAAGCCCCCACCGAGGGCCATATCTGGCTCGATCCGGATACCGTAATGGGTCCAAAAAGCCTGAATGCCGCCTTACATGCTGCTGGCAGCGGTATTAATGCCGTTGCTAAGGTAATGTCAGGCGCTAACCAGCAAGCCTTTTGTGCCATAAGGCCACCAGGACATCATGCCACGCGCGAGCAGGCCATGGGTTTTTGCTTAATCAACAATATCGCAGTAGCCGCTGAGCATGCGTTAAATCACTACGGCTTACAGCGGGTGGCGATTATCGATTTTGATGTGCACCACGGCAATGGCACCGAAGATATTTTTCAACATGAACCACGGGTGTTATTTTGCTCGTCATTTGAGCACCCGCTTTACCCTTATACCGGGGCGGACAGCAGTAACGAGCATATTATCAACTTACCCTTAGCCGGTGGCTGTAAAAGCACCGCGTGGCGGGAGCAAGTGCAGCAACATTGGTTACCGGCAATAGATAACTTTGCGCCAGAGCTGATTTTGATTTCGGCCGGTTTTGATGGCCATGCTGAAGATGAGATGGCGCATTTTATGCTGCGCGAAGACGACTATCAGTGGATAGCCACTGAGCTTAAAGTGTTAGCCGATAAACATTGCCAAGGTCGTGTTGTTGCTATGCTGGAAGGCGGTTATGCATTAAGTGCTTTGGGGCGTAGTGTCGTCGCTTTTTTAAAAGGCTTAATGTAATAGCCTAATTACTGCTATGCTTGTTATAAAACAGCAAGCATAGTGAGTTATGTCTTTTTTAACACACCTTTTCCCGTCACATTATTATTTAGATGCCACGAGTGAAGTGGCCTTTCGCCATTACATCGTGCAAAGCACTAAAAACACTATGCAAAGGCTAGTACTGCTCTGTGTTGTCTTGCTGGTGTTGTTTAATCTAATAGATATGTCACTGGGAGATAACTGGTTTAGTCTAAATAATCTGACCCGACTAGGTATTGTGCTGCTGTTACTGATCTTTCTGCCGTGTTCTTTTAAGCTGTCCGCTGCCACATATACCCAAAGCTGGCTCGCGCTCTGTGCCTTAGTTATTGTGTTGCTTAATGTTACTTTTTACGCAGCAGCACAGTACTTTGGCAAGTTAGGTGAAGGTGGGCCTATGGTCGTTGCGATTGCCTTAACTGCCATCCCCATTTTTAATGTGCAGCAAAAAATTCTACTGTGGCTGCTGTTACTAGCCTGTTTGGCTTTTCTAAAATATTGCACGGCAACTGATACTGGTTGGAGCGTGTTTTACTTAAGCATTACTATTTTGCTCTGTGCTAGCTGGCAACGCCAACTTGATATCCTGTTACGAAGCCAGTTTAAGGCGGTGCGGCTAGAAACGCAAAAAGCAGAAACGGATCAACTGACTGGATTGTTTAACCGCCGTAGCTTTGAACAGCGACTACAGCAAAAACTACAATCATTAACTCCCGACCAACAGTTATCGCTCGGCTTACTGGATATCGATTTTTTTAAACGCTACAACGATCATTATGGGCATTTGGATGGCGATTTGATTTTAGTGCACATTTCGCGTTTGTTATCACAAGACCCCAATGTGCTGGTAGTCCGTTTTGGCGGCGAGGAGTTTATACTGGTAGAGCAGCATTCCAGTGAGCAACCCCCAACGCTGCTGAGCATCCCGCAGCAGTTATTTGCCCAAGCGCATCCGCACAGTCAATCGCCATTCGGTGTGGTTACTGCCTCACTGGGTGTCGTCACCATTCCCTATCCTGCAGCGCACTATAGCTCCAGCGAGTTAATGCAATTAGCCGATAGCTTGTTATATCGCGCGAAAGAACAAGGCCGTAACCAAGTGCAACAGCAATATATTACGAAACAACAAGATATGGCTAAACAACCATAAAAAAACCTGCCGTAGCAGGTTTTTATCAAGCTTGCGCTATAACTAGCCTAGCCATACTCTGGCATTGCGGAACATCCGCAGCCATGGGCTATCTTCTTGCCATTCATCTGGATGCCAGGAGTTCGCCACAGTGCGGAAGACCCGCTCTGGGTGCGGCATCATAATACTGACACGGCCATCGGTGGTGGTCAGCGCCGTGATCCCTGCCGGTGAACCATTCGGGTTCGCAGGGTACTGCTCAGTCACTTGACCATAGTTATCGACAAAGCGCATCGCGATGGTGCCGCTGCTATTAGCCGCGGCAAAGGCTGCCGCATTGGCAAACTCAGCATGACCTTCACCGTGTGAAACAGCGATAGGCATCCGTGAACCGGCCATACCGCTAAAGAATAGCGACGGGCTTTGCTGCACTTCAACTAAGCTAAAACGCGCTTCAAAACGCTCTGATTTATTACGTACAAAGTGCGGCCATAATTCGGCACCTGGGATCAGGCTCTTCAGATTCGACATCATCTGACAACCATTACAAACGCCTAAGGCAAAGGTTGATTGCCGTTCAAAGAAGCGTTGGAACTCTTGGCGCGCCTGCTCGTTAAACAGAATCGACTTTGCCCAGCCTTCACCGGCGCCTAAAACATCACCGTAAGAGAAACCGCCACACGCGGCTAAGCCGTTAAAGTCGCTGAGTTTTACTCGGCCGGCTAGGATATCGCTCATATGCACGTCAATAGCGGTAAAGCCTGCACGGTTAAAGGCAGCAGCCATTTCATGCTGTGAGTTAACGCCCTGCTCACGCAGGATAGCGACCTTAGGTGCAGCACCTTTTAAAATAAAGGGCGCGGCGATATCGGCATTTTGATCAAAGCTCAGTTTAACATTTAAGCCCGGATCTTGCTGATCGGCTTTAGCGTCAAACTCTTGCTTAGCGCCAGCTGGGTTATCACGTAGCGCCTGCATCTGATAAGTAGTTTCCGCCCAGATTAAACGTAAACGGGTGCGGCTATCGCTAAACACTGGCTTACCATGCTGGGTGATTGCAAACGTATCGCTGTTATTTACGCTACCAATTACATGGCTTACTGCCGCTAACTGATGCGCCGCTAACACCTGCTGCACATAGGCCACATCCGCTTGTGCTACCTGCACTACTGCACCTAGCTCTTCACTATACAGCGCTGCTAACGCATCTTCACCTAAGGCACTAATATCTGCTGTAAAACCGGCTTTACCGGCAAACGCCATTTCCGCTAAGGTAACGAACAAGCCGCCATCTGAGCGATCATGGTATGCCAGCAATTTTTGCTCGCGGGTTAATTGCTGCATGGCATTAAAGAAGTTAATTAATAGCTCTGGGCTCTCTAAATCCGCTGCTTTATCGCCTAACTGCTTATACACCTGCGCTAAACAAGAGCCGCCTAAACGGTTAGCACCTTGGCCTAAATCCACCAACAGTAAGGCGGTTTCGCCTTTGTCGGTGCGCAGCTGCGGTGTTACGGTTTTACGGATATCTTCAATACGGGCAAAAGCAGTGATCACCAAAGACATCGGTGAGGTAACCGCTTTTTCTTCGCCATCTTGCTGCCAGCGGGTTTTCATCGACATCGAGTCTTTACCCACTGGAATAGTGACGTTAAGCGCCGGACACAGCTCTTCGCCTACGGCTTTTACTGCGGCATATAAACCGGCATCTTCACCTGGGTGGCCGGCTGCAGCCATCCAGTTTGCGGAAAGCTTAATGCGGTTTAAATCGCCAATATCGGTCGCGGCAATATTGGTAATAGCTTCGGCTACGGCTAAACGTGCAGAAGCCGCAAAATCTAACAACGCAACTGGCGTACGTTCGCCCATCGCCATGGCTTCACCATGATAAGTATCGTAACTGGCTGCAGTAACACCACAGTTTGCCACCGGCACCTGCCAAGGGCCGACCATTTGATCGCGCGCCACTAAACCGGTTACGGTACGATCGCCAATGGTCACTAAGAAGGTTTTTTCTGCAATGGTCGGTAAGCGCAATAAGCGCTCGGCCGCATCGGCAATGGTAATAGCACTGCGATCCAGTGGCTTACCCTGTACTTGCAGGCTCTGAACATCACGATGCATTTTTGGTGCTTTACCCAGCAACACATTCAGTGGCAAATCAATGGGCGTATTACCAAAATAGCTGTCACTTAAGGTTAAATGCTGCTCAGCAGTAGCTTCACCCACAACGGCATAAGGGGCGCGTTCACGCTTACAAATTTGCTCAAACACTGGCATTTTGTCGGCAGGAATGGCCATAACATAGCGCTCTTGCGACTCGTTACACCAAATTTGCAATGGCGACATACCTGGCTCATCGTTAGGTACATTGCGCAGTTCAAACTTACCACCAACACCACCGTCATTCACTAACTCTGGGAAGGCATTAGATAAACCACCGGCACCGACGTCGTGAATAAACACGATAGGGTTATCTTTACCCAGCTGCCAGCAGCGATCGATCACTTCCTGACAACGGCGTTCAATTTCTGGGTTTTCACGTTGTACTGAGGCAAAGTCTAAATCTTCTGCCGATTGACCCGAGGCCATCGACGAAGCCGCACCGCCGCCCAAGCCGATATTCATCGCTGGGCCGCCTAATACCACTAACTTGGCACCAACGGGTAAATCGCCTTTTTGCACATGATCTTCACGAATATTCCCCAAACCACCAGCAATCATTATCGGCTTATGGTAACCACGCACTTCTTCACCATTATGGCTGGTGACTTTTTCTTCATAAGTACGGAAATAGCCGTTAATGGCTGGACGACCAAATTCATTGTTAAAGGCCGCGCCACCCAGTGGCCCTTCCAGCATAATGTCCAGTGCCGTGACAATACGTGCTGGCTTACCAAAGTCGGTTTCCCATGGCTGTTCAAAACCTGGAATACGTAAGTTTGATACCGAGAAACCAACCAAACCGGCTTTAGGCTTAGAGCCGACACCGGTGGCGCCTTCATCACGAATTTCGCCGCCTGAGCCAGTAGCTGCACCCGGGTAAGGTGAAATTGCGGTTGGATGGTTATGCGTTTCGACCTTCATCAAAATATGAATCGGTTCGTGGTGATACTGGTAATCTTTACCTTCGGGTGTGGGGAAGAAACGTCCGGCTTCCGATCCGACCATCACCGCAGCGTTATCTTTATAAGCAGATAATACGTAATCTGGTGTTTGCTCAAAGGTGTTTTTAATCATTTTAAACAGCGATTTCGGCTGTTTTACGCCATCGATAGTCCAATCAGCGTTAAAAATTTTGTGACGGCAATGCTCTGAGTTGGCCTGAGCAAACATATAGAGCTCAATGTCGTTCGGGTTACGGCCAAGCTGCTGAAAATTGGTAACCAGATAATCAATTTCATCGTCAGCAAGGGCTAAACCTAACTCTACGTTAGCTTTGGCTAAGGCTTCGCGGCCACCGCCCAGAATATCCACCGAACTCAGTTCACCCGGTGCAGCCTGAGCAAACAAGGCTTGAGCTTGTGTTAGCTCAGCAAAAACCGCTTCCATCATGCGATCATGTAATAACGCGCTTACCTGAGCGAATTGTGACGCATTTAACGCCTCTGCAGTCAGGTAATAAGCAATACCGCGCTCCAAGCGTTTCACCTGCGCTAGATTACAATTACGGGCGATATCTGTCGCCTTAGATGACCAAGGCGAAATAGTGCCAGGGCGTGGTGTTACCAATATTAACTGGCCTACAGGCTGATGGCTGGCAATGGAAGGACCATAGGTCAACAGCTTTTCCAAAGTAGCATGCTGCTCAGCGCTTAACGGCGCAGCTAAATCAGCAAAGTGCATAAATTCAGCGTAAATACCGCTAACAGGCAAATTTTGCTGGGCACAAAGGTCTAGTAATTTTTGAATTCTAAATTCGGACAGTGCAGGCGCACCACGCAGGATCAACATAGGCTTATTTCCGTTGGTTGAACGACAGTGGAACCTTAAAAGGCGGCATATTATAAAGAAAATTCGCGCTAAGTGATATGCGAAAAACCTGACTGAGTGCAAGAAGTTTGTTATAACTGGCACGGTAAATTTTTTCGGACGCCATTTATGCTCAGAATGCTGTTAATACTTTGTAGTTGTTACTTGCTGTTATCCTGCGCCCCAGCTGCGCCGGAGCAAGCTAGCCAACTAACTGAGATCTACCAGCGTAATACTTTGCGTGTTGGCATTTTGCATGGTCCTACCAGCTATTATATTGGGGTAGATGGGCCAACCGGTTTTGAATATGAGCTGGCAAGAGCTTTGGCAGATCGGTTAGGGGTAGAGCTGAGTTTAGCGCCTAGCTTTGATTTAGAGGAGCTACAAGAAAAATTAGCGACTGGGCAAGTTGACTTTATTGCAGGTGGCTTAACCCTGACACCGTCACGGATGGCGCGTTTTCGCGCCGCTCCGGCTTATCGCTGGATCAACGAAGTGCTGGTTTATCGGCAAGGTAGTAAACGACCACAACAACTCTCCGATCTCACAGATCTCGACCAGCCAGTGATTGTGATGGCGCATAGCAGCCATGCCGAAACCTTGGCTAACCTACAAGACGAAACGCTGACCATTCCATTTAGCGAAGCAACAGAATTGGATGCCGATGAAATTTTACAAAAAGTGGTGGAAGGCAGTATTACTTACACACTTACCGACTCGCATCAACTGGCAGTAAATAGACGCTTTTTTCCACAATTAAGAATTGCTTTTACGGTGAATGAGAATTTACCGGTGGGCTGGTTATTACGCAAAAATCAAGATGATAGCCTGTATAGCGTGCTTATTGAATATTTTGGCCATGTTTATCAAAACGGTGATTTAGTGACGCTAGAGGATCGTTACTTTGGGCATATTGAACAATTTGACTATGTCGATACCGTGAAATTTATTCAGGCCATTGATCAGGTGTTACCAAAGTATAAAAACTGGTTTATCGAATATGCCGCAGAGTTGGATTGGCGCCTATTAGCTGCTCTGAGTTATCAAGAATCGCATTGGGATCCGAAAGCACGCAGCCCCACAGGGGTCCGAGGGCTGATGATGTTAACGCTGCCGACGGCCAAACAAATGGGTGTAGAAAGCCGCTTAGATCCGGAAGAAAGCATTGATGGCGGCAGCCGTTATTTACAGCTATTGCTAAGGCGCATCCCTGAGCGCATTCCGATGCCAGATCGGCTATGGTTTGCCTTAGCCTCATATAATATCGGCTGGGGACACGTCGAAGATGCTAGGCGTTTAACACAACGCGACGGCGCGGATCCGGATAAATGGTTAGAGGTAAAGCAACGCTTACCTTTACTGCGCAAAAGATCGGTTTATCAGCACACGCGCTTTGGTTTTGCTCGCGGTGATGAAGCCGCTATGTATGTGGAGAATATTCGGCGTTATTACGACACTTTGGTGGCGGTTGATGAGCGGCAACAATTAGAACTCAGATTAGAGCAACAACGGCAGAAATTAATCGAACAGTTAGTCGAACCATTGACTTCAGAAACGTCACAACCGTAAAGAGACTGTAACGGCAGTTTCATAATAAATTCATACTACCATCTTGTAGTTCGGCCTTTGCAGCCCTATTATCCTGCTAATACCAAGACGTTAAGGAGTTGTAATGCTAAAACGGAAAAAACCGGCACTTAAACGCCGGCGTCGCTTACTGGATGTGGCTTCTAGCCGCCGCCGTATTAAGCGCAATTTACAAGTTAAAAAGGTGCATCATCGCCGCCGCAGTTTTATTGCTTATTTTCAACATCTGCTGGAAGCCCCTGCTGTTTAAGCTGTTTTTTCTCCGCTCTACGGCGTTGAAAAAACGCTGAAAGCATGCCGGCACACTCCTCAGCTAATACCCCTGATGTGACTTCAAGTTGGTGATTAAACTTGTCAAAACGCACGACATCGAGCACTGAACCGGCTGCGCCTGTTTTGTAATCGCTGGCACCAAACACTAAACGTTTGATGCGACTATGCACAAGTACACCGGCACACATGGTGCAGGGCTCTAAAGTGACATAAAGCGTGCAATCTAACAGACGATAGTTAGCCAGTCGCAGGCCAGCTTGGCGAATGGCCTGCATTTCGGCATGCGCGGAAGGATCGTTCAGGTGAATCATTTGATTCCACCCTTCCGCAATGATCTGTTGATCCTTCACTAGCACAGCACCAACGGGCACTTCGCCAAGTTGCTCGGCGCGTTGAGCTAGCATTAAGGCGTGGCGCATCCACTGTTCGTCTGACATAAAGCCTTACAAAAATTCACTTTCGTTGGTTAATTTTACCACTAGACTAGGCAAAAGCTGACTAATTTTTTGTATTTTGCACTAAGTGCAGTTATCGTAGCGAAGTTAATTTATTTTTAATCAATACCTTACAATAATGGCACTGCACTTGCTATAAACCATAAAAACCATTAAGGAGATGACCATGGGACCTTTTGAAATTGCAGCAATTGCCATTATTGGCGGCTTAGCCTACTCGGCTTATGAAGTGCATATGAAAACTAAAACGAAAGCAGGTAAAGCCGATATCGAAGCACTGCAAGCAGAAATCGCCAAACTCAAGGACCGTGTTGGTACCTTAGAAAGCATCGTTACCGATAAGTCTTATCAGCTAAAAGAACAAATTAATAAGCTTTAAGTTAAAGCGTATTTTCAGCTAAAGGGCGGCTCTCCGCCCTTTTGTTTTTTTACGGTATGCCATTTTACTACAACCCCATCTTCTAAAGTGTTATCACGCAGCAAGTAAACTCTAACATTTTCACCACTTTTTAGTTTTTTTGACTAAAAGCTAAAATGCCATTGCCTTACAAAGCAACAACTAAACTATAAGTCATTGATTTAATATAATTAAAATATTGGCATGCCAATTGATTATACTCTAGCAACTTAACTTACTTGCCAAAAAAGGATCTTAATATGAACAGAACACTCGTTATCGTTTTATTAGTTATTGTCGGTATTTACTGCTTACCTACTATCTTCGCGATTATTGCAGGGATATTTGCGCTAGCCGTTGGCTTAGTTGGGGCAATTTTAGGTATTGCGATCACCTTTTTAGTGACTCTGGCCCCAGTATTATTGGTTGGCTACCTAATTTGGTGGCTAGTGCGGGATAATAAACGCAGCCGTCAGTACTAATTGCCCTGAATTAATAAACTGAAGAGGCTTACCGCAAGTGAGCCTCTAACAAAGATTAACCAAAGTGTTTTAGCCGACGACAATCTCGCCATAACTCGTAAAGTGGAAAACAAGCCGTAATATACAGCCCTAAAAGTACACTGCGGTGCAGCGACTCTGTACTGAATATATAAGGCCATACCTCAGTTTTAACGATAAAGATTGGGCCACTAAACGCAAGATATAACAATATAAAAAGGAGTGCGCCGTTTAACGTTATATTGGCAACAAGCATTTTACGACTCCAAAAGCGCTGCTTTAGTTGCCCAATATTTAGCACAATACCAGCCAGTAATACCGGAGTACTCCACACCAGAAACTGCCAAGTTGCATCAGTGATACGCATCGGTAAGGCGGCTAACTGCTCAGGTGTCAGCGCTAATGGATACCAGATCACCACCAGCAAAAAAGCATAGGTGCCTAAATCAGTGAAAATATTTTGCATGGAGATATGCTGCCAGCCAGGCCCCACCCCAGGTAACTGCCGTGGATGCCAGCTCGGCGTGGCTGTAACTGCAGTATTGGCATCCCGCGATACCAACATGTAAGTTAAGGTAATTGCAGTAAATGCCAGACAGGCATCACCGATAAAGCCACTGGCGAGACTTTTTAGATATAGCAATAAACCAAACTGACTATGTAACCAAGTGCTGGTGCTGGCAATAATTTGCAGCACAAACAGGATCCCCAGTACCATATACAAGGTATAGCGATACACCGGCATATAGCTTAGGCTAATTAACGGCTGCGGAGGTACAAATTGCTCAGCAACATCGCGAGGAGACCCCAGTTGAAGCAGTACCGCCACCATATCATCCTCAGTTAACTCGCCCTTTTGCTCGGCCAACGCGTCCAGCTGATCCCGAATATTAGCATTCAGCTCACGGCCAATTTCATCGCGCTTATTTTCTGGTAACTCACGCTGCACCGCAGCGATATAACGTGTAACGAGATCCATTACGCTGTCTCCTCTGGTGTTACACCCAGTAAGTTACTCAGTGCACCATTAAGTTGTTGCCATTCTTCAGTTAACTGCACCAGCAAAGTATGTCCACTGGCTGAGAGCTGATAGTAACGCCGCTCTCGCCCTTCACCTTGCTGCCATTCACTGTCCAGTATCCCTTGCTCAGCCAAGCGGCGGACCAACGGATATAAAGTACCTTCATCAATCTCAATGCCGTTGTCGTTTAGCTGTTTGCGCAGCGAGTAGCCATAATGCGCTTCCTTCAGCGACGCCAGCACCGCCAACACCAACACCCCGCGGCGCAGCTCAAGGCGAATTTTATCCAGTTGCGATTGCGTCATTTTTTGCTCCCAATACTGTGCAGCGCATACTGTGCACCACACAGCTAAATATACTAGTTGGCACACAGTATAAAAACAAGGGGCGATATCAATTAAAAAATGATTTTTTGCTTCCCCTGATTATTTCTGGCGAAATTTATTTAAAAAGATAAGTAATTACAGTCTGTTACAGCTAAAAATAGGTATCGTTGTTGCATTACAGCTGTTTAGCCAAACCGAGAAACCATTTCTGCCAAAATCACCTATCAGCAAGGCCACGCATTGCGCTATTATTGCCACGCACGACTAAACTGGTAGCCACCAGAAAATTACTCAGAGGGAGTCAAAGATGCGCATAGTGGGTTGCGTTTTATTATTACTAGCACTGACCGGCTGTAATAAAAATGAAGTGGGTGATGTGTCATTGGGGCTTTTCACCACTAAAGATATTAAACTGGATGCTTTTACTGATCCTATTGTTACTGGCGTCACCTGTCATGTTTCTAGCATTGAGGCTAACTTAGATTTCGCCGATCCTTCAGACAGCGCCATCGCTTGCCGGCAAACCGGCCCGATAACCGCCGAGATGATTGCTCAAATAGATAAAAGCAAAAACGGTGAAGTGCTGTTTACTAAATCGAAAAGTGTGTTTTTCAAAAGCATGAAAATCCGCCGTATTTACGATGCGCAAAATCAAACTTTGATGTATTTGTCTTACGCCACCAAAGAAACCTCGGGCAGCTTTAAACATGGTTTATCGACAGTACCACTTTGGGGAACTGAGGCCTATACCCAAGCGAGCATACCGAAGTCGTAGAGTACTCGTGCTATTTGGCTTATTACGATTACGGGCTGGTTTTGCCGAGCGTCGTGTCAGTTGGCTCTGCCATTTTAGTTGGATAAGTTAACAAATAGCACAGAACCAAAATACCCGCTACAGGCGCTAAGCTGATTAACTGCCACCATGGATTTAACCCAGCATCTCGCAGGCGGCGGGTACAGGCCGCAATCCAAGGCAGTAATAGCAAAAGCGATGTGAGCTGCAATGGCAGGGGCCCTAAGGCTTCAGTAAGTAAAGACGCCAGTGTAAGCAGCATCAATATCGCCAGCGCAAACCACCAGAAGTCATAACGCTTGGTCACACCGGAAAACTCCAAGCTACGGAGTATTTCTTCTCTTATCGCAAACATCGCTTGCTGGCTGGGTGTGATCTCGCCAAGCAGCAAACTGTCTGCCGGTACTTCAAATACTGCAGCTAACGCACGCAGAGATTCAGTTGAAATCTTTGCCCCCGCTTCGAGGCGCTGAATGGTGCGTAGATTAAGGCCACTGAGCTTAGCCAATTGCTCTTGTGACCATTGACGAGCGGTTCTGAGTTCACGTAGCCGAGCACTGTTGATAAACATAACAAATCCTTCTAGTTAACCTATTGGCTATCCTACCACCAGCGAATGATTTTGGTAACGATCCGACGGTGACAGCAACCCGTCACAGCCACGACTTTACTGCGTTAAGTACCTGAAAAAAGATACATGAGGGTGTTATTACTGTATTTTCTGCGGTTAACGGCTTGAACAGATGCATTACTTGATAATGCAAAAGTAACTCAGAAGCGACTGGTGTTGTGGATTGTTTTTGAATATCGCAGGAGCAACTCCGGTACGGCGGGCGTACCGGAGTGATGACAGTATTACTTATCGTTATGTAAACGCATATGCGGGAACAGGATCACATCGCGGATGGAGGCAGCATCAGCCAGCAACATCACTAAGCGGTCGATACCGATACCTTGGCCTGCAGTTGGCGGTAAACCGTGCTCCAGTGCGGTAACAAAGTCTTCGTCATAGAACATGGCTTCATCATCACCGGCATCCTTTTGCGCGACTTGCTCGCGGAAACGCTCGGCCTGATCTTCGGCATCGTTTAGCTCGCTAAAGCCGTTACCCAGTTCACGGCCGCCGATAAAGAATTCAAAGCGGTCGGTGATTTCTGGGTTATCGTCGTTACGACGGGCCAGTGGTGATACTTCGGCTGGGTATTCAGTAATAAAAGTGGGATGACGCAGCTTGGTTTCGACCAGCTCATCAAATACTTCCATTAAAATACGGCCATGACCATAGTTATCTTTTACTTCAATCCCTAATGATTTTGCCAGTGCCGCCACAGCTTCACGGCTATTTAATTGCTCAATAGTCAGCTCTGGATTGTAATGCAGAATGGATTCAGTCACCGACATCCGCGCAAACGGCTTGCCAAAGTCAAACACTTCGCCTTGATAGGGTACTTCAGTGCTGCCCAGTACATCCAACGCCAAACCACGGAATAACTTTTCAGTTAAATCCATTAAGTCGTTATAGTCAGCATAGGCCCAGTAAAATTCCAGCATAGTAAATTCTGGGTTATGGCGGGTTGAGACCCCTTCATTCCGGAAGTTACGGTTAAGCTCAAACACCTTTTCAAACCCACCAACCACTAAGCGTTTTAAGTACAGCTCTGGCGCAATACGCAGGAACATTTGCATATCCAATGCATTGTGGTGGGTTTCAAACGGCCGGGCTGAAGCACCGCCTGGGATCGCTTGCAGCATCGGCGTTTCGACTTCTAAAAAGCCGTGCTCGTTAAAAAAGCGGCGGATATAAGCCACGGTTTTGCTGCGCACTAAAAAGGTTTTACGCGATTGCTCGTTAGAGATCAGATCTAAATAACGCTGGCGGTAACGCGCTTCGTTATCGGTTAAACCGTGGAATTTGTCTGGCAGCGGGCGTAAGGCTTTGGTTAATAAGCGCAGTTCAGTCGCCCATACCGTTAACTCACCGGTTTGCGTTTTAAATAAATAGCCTTTTACACCAACGATATCGCCTAAGTCCCACTTTTTAAACTGCTCGTTGTACAAGCCTTCTGGCAAGCTGTCGCGCGCCACATAAACCTGAAATTTACCGCCCATATCTTGCAGGGTACAAAAGCTGGCTTTACCCATAATACGGCGCGTCATAATACGGCCGCCCAGGCTAACTTCCACTTTGTTGGCTTCTAGCTCTTCTTTGCTTAGCGCATCGTATTTAGCATGAATTTCATCAGAGATATGCTCGCGACGAAAATCATTCGGAAAGGCCACACCCTGCTCGCGAATCGCGGCAAGCTTCTGTTTTCGCTCAGCAATCAGTTTGTTAACATCTTGAATTTCTTCATGTTGGTTATGCTGTTCAGACATTTTTTGATTCCTGAGTGAGTGTTTAATTAACTAAGTTTAAAATTACAGGCCGGCTTTTAAGCTAGCTTCGATAAATTTATCTAAATTACCATCCAGTACCGCTTGCGTATTGCGGGTTTCGATACCAGTGCGTAAATCTTTAATGCGCGAATCGTCTAATACATAAGAGCGAATTTGACTGCCCCAGCCGATATCTGACTTGGTGTCTTCCAGTGCTTGCTTTTCGGCATTTTGCTTTTGCAGTTCAAACTCGTACAGCTTAGCGCGTAGTTGCTTATAGGCATTATCGCGGTTTTTATGTTGCGAGCGATCGTTCTGACACTGCACCACGATATTGGTCGGTAAGTGGGTGATCCGTACCGCTGAATCCGTCCGGTTTACGTGCTGACCACCAGCGCCCGAGGCACGGTAAGTATCAATGCGTAAATCCGCTGGGTTAATCTCAATTTCGATATCGTCGTCAATTTCTGGCGAGACAAATACCGAAGCAAAAGAGGTATGACGGCGATTACCTGAGTCAAACGGGCTTTTGCGCACTAAGCGATGGACACCGGTTTCGGTGCGTAACCAGCCATAAGCATATTCGCCGGTAAATTTAATGGTACAGCCTTTAATACCGGCCACATCACCGTCGGTCACTTCATACAGCTCTGGCTTAAAGCCTTTATCTTCACCCCAGCGCAGATACATCCGCATCAGCATGCTGGCCCAGTCTTGTGCCTCGGTACCGCCCGAGCCAGCCTGAATATCCAGATAACAGTCATTTTGATCATTTTTGCCCGAGAACATGCGGCGAAATTCTAGCAAGCCTAATTGCTTTTCTAACTCGGCTAATTCGGCTTTGGCTTCTTCAAAGGTGTCTTCGTCTTCAGCTTCTATCGCCAACTCCAGTAGACCAGCAACGTCTTCTAAACCTTGATCCAGCTTGTCGATGGTACCAACCACTTGCTCTAGCGCCGAGCGCTCTTTACCCAGTGCCTGGGCTTTATCCGGAGTATTCCAAATGGCAGAGTCTTCCAGTTCGCGGGAAACTTCTTCTAAACGCTCTTTTTTGCCATCGTAGTCAAAGATACCCCCGAAGCACATTAGTGCGTTCAGTCAGATCTTTAATACTGTTATAAACCGGATTTACTTCAAACATGCTGTGGCTGACCTGTAATGCAACACAAAAAATTGGCGCGGATTATAACAAAAAAACTGCCGCTAAGGGCAGTTATTGCACAGAAATTTCTATCTTATCTATGAGCAAAAGCAATAGCGACATGGCCTAAAAACACGGCACTAATGGCAGCTGTTTAACCTAAACGCCACAGCATCCAAAAAAAGGACGCTTGCTAGGTTTATGCCAAGGCCTCCATATGCCGCACAATCAGCTGCAGATTTTGCTGTTCGCGGTATTCATTAATATCCAGCTGATAGGCAATACGCACTTTTTGGATATTTACATTGGGCCAGGCTTTGTTGTCGGCATTAAACCAGATGGCATCCACCAGCTTACCGCCGGGCCCTTGTAGCATTAGCTTTAAATGGCGATCGGCCAGCATTTTTTGATTGAGTAGCTTAAACTCGCCATCAAACACCGGTTCAGGGAAGGCTTGGCCCCAAGGCCCCGCATTTTGCAGCAGTTGCACAAAATCCAGTTCAAAGCAGTTATGATCCAACTCGCCATCACTAAAAATAATGGCTTCTAGCTGCTCTGCCGTCAGGTATTTTTTTGCTGTTAACCCCAGTGCCACTTTAAAGGTATCTAGCTTTTCTTCAGCGATGGTAAGCCCAGCGGCCATGGCATGGCCACCGAATTTTTTAATTAAGCCCGGGTATTGGCTGGCAATTTCTTCCAGTAAATCACGCATATGCAGGCCAGGTATCGAGCGGGCTGAGCCTTTAAGCTCGCCATTATCGCCCTGCGCAAAGGCAATAGTCGGCCGATGAAACTGTTCTTTAATGCGCCCGGCTAAAATACCAATTACCCCCTGATGCCAGTCGGCTCGGTATAAACACAGGCATTCTGGTAGGCTGCTACCATCAAAGGATAACTGACTTAAAAAGGCTTGGGCTTCAACCTGCATACTCTGTTCTATGCTGCGCCGTTCGGCGTTTAAGGCATCCAGCTCTGCCGCATATTGGCGCGCTAATCCTAAGTTTGGCGCCAGCAAGCAGCTTATGCCCAATGCCATATCATCTAAGCGACCCGCAGCATTTAAACGCGGTCCCAGCGCAAAACCAAAATCACTGGCGGTCAGTTTAGCCGCATGACGGTTAGCCACATCAATTAGCGCCTGAATACCGGGGCGGCATTTGCCAGCACGAATCCGCATTAAGCCCTGATGCACTAAAATACGGTTATTGCTATCCAGCGGCACCAAATCAGCTACCGTGCCCAGTGCCACCAAATCTAGCAGTTCGGCAACATTGGGCTCGCTTAAATTATGCTGTTGAAAATAACCTTGCTCGCGCAAGGTTGCCCGCAGTGCCAGTAGCAGATAAAACGCTACACCGACACCCGCCAAGGCTTTACTGGGGAAGTTGCAACCTGGTTGATTAGGATTAACAATGGCATCGGCAGCTGGGAGCTCGGCACCGGGTAAATGATGGTCAGTGACCAACACTTTAACCCCAGCTTTTTTGGCTAAAGCCACGCCTTCAATGGCAGAAATACCGTTATCCACCGTAATTATCAGCTCAGCGCCCTGCGCCACGACAATTTCAGCCAGCTCGGGCGTTAAACCATAGCCATATTCAAAGCGGTTGGGCACCATATATTCAAGGTATTTATACCCAAAGGCTTTTAAACCACTCATTAATACCGCGGTACTGGTGGCGCCATCGGCATCAAAGTCGCCGACAATCACAATACGTTGCTGCTGGTGTAACGCGGTGACTAACAGTTCTGCCGCCGCGGTGATGCCCTTTAATTGTTGGAAGGGTAACAGTGCCGCTGCGGTGCGTTGCAGCTCGTCGCTACTGCGCACACCCCGACTAAGATACAAACGACGTAAAATAGGGTGCAAGGCAGGATCTAACTCCAATATTGACTCGGGTATAGATCTACGACTAATCTGTTTTAGCAACAACGCATTAACTCCTTATTTAGCACCTAACTGCTCAATCATGGCCGCCACTGGCATATAACCAGGTATCAGTTGGCCATCAGGCAAAATCACTGCTGGCGTACCTGACACACCAAAAAACTGGCCTAACTCATAATGGCTTGCCACCGGGTTTTGGCACATGGCTTTATCAACTTTTTTAACGTCTTTAGCGTTATCCATGGCATTACGCTGATTTTTCGCACACCAAATATGCTGCATTTGCAGGCCGGTTTCTGAAGCCACGCCAGCCCGCGGATACGCTAAATAACGCACGGTAATGCCAGCCGCTAAATAGTCTTTCATTTCAGAATGCAGTTTGCGACAGTAACCACAGCTGGGATCAGTAAACACATGCACCACATACTTTTCGTTTGGCGCTTTGTACTCAATGACGCTGTCTTTTTGTTGTGCTAGTTTTTCGACGATAATGGGCGCCATCACCTGATCTTTTAAATTGGCCGGTACTTGCTGGCCTCGCACTTCTTGCCAGCTTTCTAAATCCAGAATATTACCGGCAATTAAATAGCGGCCATCTGCCGACATAAAAAACAAGCCACGATCGGTAACCACTTGCGAGACACCCGCCATTGGCGAGGGGCTGATCTGCTGCACGGTTAAGCCAACTTGAGCCATGGCGTCATTAATTTTTTGCTCATTGGCAGAAGCGACTAGCGGTAAACTTGCGCTAAGTAATACAGCGCTCAGGGTTTTTAAAGCAAATTTCATACGATTTCCTGTCTCCACGCTAACCTCGCGGATGATGTTGTTGATGCAGTTGTTGCAGTCGCGCTTGCGCCACATGCGTATAAATTTGAGTTGTTGATAAATCGCTATGCCCTAATAACAGCTGCACAACGCGTAAATCTGCACCATGATTAAGTAAATGCGTAGCAAAGGCATGCCGTACCGTATGTGGTGACAAGGTTGCCTGAATGCCCGCTACTTTGGCATAAAATTTTATTCGATGCCAGAAGGTTTGCCGCGTCATCGCTTGCTGGCGATTACTGGGAAACACCACATCTTGGGCCGTGCCCAACAGCATAGGCCGAATCTCTTGCAGATAACGACTTAACCAATATTGCGCCTCTTCCCCCATCGGCACTAAGCGCTCTTTGCGGCCCTTACCCAGCACGCGCACTACGCCCTGATTAATATAGAGTTGCTGCATGCTTAAGCTAACTAACTCCGTCACCCGCAGCCCCGTGGCATACAGCAGTTCTAGCATGGCTTTATCACGAAATTGAATGGTATCCGTTAAGTCCGGCGCTGCAAGTAAGGCATCGACATCGGCTTCTGACAAGGTTTTCGGTAGGCTACTGCCAATTTTCGGGTTAAGTAAATGCACTACCGGATTACTGGATAGTTCACCCTGTTGATGCCAATAGCCATAAAAACGGCGCAAACTGCTTAACAAACGGGACGTACTACGTGGGTTAAAGCCCTGATCCACCCGTTCGGCCAAATAAGCGTTAATATCATTCGCCTCTACCATAAATAGCGATTGTTGCCTTAGTTGCATATAACGCGCGAAATGCTTCAGATCGGTACCATAAGCACTTAAGGTATGCGGGCTGGCATCTTGCTCTAAATACAGCTGATCCAGAAACTGTTGAATTACCCCCAAAGTGTTGGCGGAGAGCTCGATAGTAGCAGTAGTACGCATAGCAGACTTTTCAAATACACAGGCCCGTATCATAACGGAATTACGTAACAAGGAACAGGTTTCGCACGCTTTCTTCGCCGTCAGTACAGCCTTCCACTCAGCAACATAGCAAGAGCGTCACTAAGCACTAAGCTCGCATCTTCCCCCCGTTTGGGTATAAAATAGCGTTATGCAATTTTAGGTGTAGTACTTAATGAAGATTGGCTTATTTTACGGTTCAACCACCTGCTATACCGAAATGGTGGCAGAAAAAATTCAAGCGCTAATTGGCCCTGAACTGGTTGCTTTGCATAACTTAAAAGACACCCCACTTGCAGCAATGGTTGACTACGATATTCTGATCTTAGGCTTATCCACCTGGGATTTTGGTGAAATTCAAGAAGATTGGGAAGCGCACTGGCCGGAGATTAACCAAGTCGATCTTACCGGTAAAATAGTGGCACTGTATGGCATGGGTGATCAGATTGGCTATGCCGAATGGTTTCAAGACGCCTTAGGTATGCTGCACCATGAATTAGCCGAGCAAAATATTAAGCGCGTCGGTTTTTGGCCGAATCAAGGCTATGACTTTATTGCTTCTAAAGCCGTTACCCCAGATAACGAATGGTTTTATGGCCTGGCGCTGGACGATGAAAACCAATATGAGCAAACCGATGAGCGGTTAGCGCAGTGGGTAGAGCAAATTTTGCTGGAAATTTCTGAAATAGATTCGTGATTTAATACCACGATGTTGAGAATACACGGGCGACTGTCGTCGCCCGCCGGTACGCGTTGTTAAAAAATATAGCCCGCTTGCAGCCAGATGCGGGTTTTATCCCCCGGCTCACTGACCGACTCACCCGATAACTGACGGGCAACCTGAGCCCTTAGCAGCAAGCCCTGACCATAGCGGCCGCTCCAACCCACACCTACGCCCGATAACTTCTGATATGACTCCGACTTCACTGCCCGCGCCTGCCCCGTCTGCGCAAATAAACTCCACTCATGCTGCAATTGCTCACTACCCGCAAACGGACGGCTCAATTCTACACTCAGCAAGCTCGCATCTGTACCTGACGCCTCGCTGTAAGGGTAAGCCGACACCGAGCCTACGCCACTTATCCCCAAACGCTCGCTGCCATCCAGGTTCTTACCCCCAAAACTGCTTTGGTGGCGCATGCTGGTCCGTAAACGAAAACTATCCGGTAATAAACTTAAGCGACTCAGGCTAACATTAACTTTGGTAAAACGCCCTTCCGTATCTGGCCCCAACGGCGATTGGTCAAACTCCAGCGATAGCGCATCACGGATAGTTAAATCACCATGCCCCAAACGAATATCGGCCTCTGTTAAGCCATCCAGCCCCCACAAGTAGGCCTCATCCCGCAGGCTAAGTCCGGCGCTGAGCACCTGAGAGCGCTTGCGGGTCTCGGTAGCAAAAGCCTTTACTTCATCCTTCAGATTTCGCATCGCATAGCCTGCGCTAAAGGCGATAGTCTGCGCCCGGATGCGCCGGATAGGATAACTCACACCCAAGTCAAAACCCGTAGCAACGCCTTCTGCATCCAAGGCCGCAAACCGACTGCCCAGCGTATAATTGGTGCGGGATAACGCCGCCTCACCCCGCCAGCCGCTGGCACTTAATACCGTCGAATACCCGGCCCGCCCGTTTAACAAATCCCCGTTAAGTGAGGTCAACCCGGTTATCGACAAACGGTCACCACTGCCAGTCGGCGAGTTCCAATCCCAGTTTACGCTAAGACGCTCACGGCCTGTCGCCTTGGAGCCATAGTTATCCAACAACACATAGCCCTGATGCTCCGGTAGCGCCACAGTACCTACCGCAAAATCTGACGTACCGACTGCCTCACCCGGCATCACATCCGCCCTGACAACCTGCACACCGGGTGTGTCATTAATAATCAGCATCGCACGCTCTAACGTATCCAGCGAGACAATGTCATATTTTTTCACATCATCCAGCATGGCTTGCACGATGCCATCCCGCACCAACGAGCGGTTCTCCAAGATAAAACGACCATAATTGCCCTCAACCGCCCGCAGCACGATGACATCATTCACCACCTCTTGCGCCGGAATATAAACCCTGGCAACAAAGTAGCCGCGGGTACGGTAGTAACGGGTCAGCTCGGTTGCCACCGCTTCCAGCTCAGCCAGCGTCATCGCTTTACCCGCATGACGGTTGGCCAGCGCCTCCAGCTCTGCAACGGCTATCTCGCGATTGCCCTCTATCCGAAAGGTGCTAACCTGCACCCGCTCGCCGCCATCCGGCAAGCTCTGCATCGGCGGCGCCAGCTCTGTCCCCACCTGAGGTAGCACCGCTTTCGGCCGCTCAATCTGCGGTTTTGCCGGCACCTCACGCATCACATCCCCCACCTGTGGCACCGTGCTCTGTGCCATCACCGCCGTCGTCATCCAGACGCCGGTTAACGAGATCGCACCACGCCATGTCTTTACTAAATCAAACTGCATATTCTTATCCTTCTTCTGCTCAGTGCGCGTCATTGTGGGTTACCCTTTACCAAGAAGATTTTTTGTTGTACACCCTCTGGTAGCCTGACACCCCCATTAACAATCTGTGCCAGAGAGTTACGGCTGACCGGTACCCGGATTTCGCGCTCTTCCTCATCCTCCGCACCTCCAGACTCACCAAACAGCAATGACTCCGCTTCATTAAGCGATAACACCAGTGTTGCTTCATCACCATTCGTCATTGAGACCATTTGAGCATTACCCTCGCCAAAGGCTTCAGCCAAAGCTACTGGCAAGGTGATGACCGCTGTCAGTCGCTCACCACTAAATAGCTGGGCCTCAGCCCCACGGTTAACGATTGAGGTGGCGCCTTGCAGTTGCAGGCTCTCACGACCAATAGTAGTAGCCAGTAAATTCACCACGGGCGTTGGAAGCGTCGCCGGGTTAATCGTCGCAGTTAGTCCCATTTGTGCCGCTAACTCATAGTTCGCAGCCAAACCGCCATTAGTACCATCAGCAAGGTTGTAATCTACCGTCGCGGTACGGCTGCCTGGCGCTGCCGAGTCAAAGGTACCAGTTGCACTCACCACTAAGGTTTCATCACCCACCAGACCTTGCAGTTGCCCCAGTATCACCTGTGCTAAGGTCGAGCCATCAAATACCTTATCTTGCACCTGAGTGCCGACAATACTCAGGCTACGGCGTAAAATATCCGCCAGTAAAACCTCATCCGCCAGCGTGTAGCTCGGGTTATCCAAGGTGTAGGTCACCGTTACGGACTTGCCAGTACCCGCATTAGCATTGTCAAAGGCCCCCGTCGCAGTCACCGCTACGGTATCGCCTTCCAACATGCCGCTGACCGCACCGGCTGTCACTGACGCCGTTGTCGTGCCGTCATAGGTTTTATTGCTCACCACAGAGCCACTGATACTCAGCGCCTTCGCCAGAATATCTGCCAGCAGCGTTTCATCCGCCAGCGTGTAGTTTGGGTTATCCAAGGAGTAAGTCACCGTCACGGACTTGCCGGTACCCGCATTAGCATTGCCAAAGGCCCCCGTCGCAGTCACCGCTACGGTATCGCCTTCCAACATGCCGCTGACCGCACCGGCTGTCACTGACGCCGTTGTCGTGCCGTCATAGGTTTTATTGCTCACCACAGAGCCACTGATACTCAGCGCCTTCGCCAGAATATCTGCCAGCAGCGTTTCATCCGCCAGCGTGTAGTTTGGGTTATCCAAGGTGTAGGTCACCGTTACGGACTTGCCAGTACCCGCATTAGCATTGTCAAAGGCCCCCGTCGCAGTCACCGCTACGGTATCGCCTTCCAACATGCCGCTGACCGCACCGGCTGTCACTGACGCCGTTGTCGTGCCGTCATAGGTTTTATTGCTCACCACAGAGCCACTGATACTCAGCGCCTTCGCCAGAATATCTGCCAGCAGCGTTTCATCCGCCAGCGTGTAGTTTGGGTTATCCAAGGAGTAAGTCACCGTCACGGACTTGCCGGTACCCGCATTAGCATTGTCAAAGGCCCCCGTCGCAGTCACCGCTACGGTATCGCCTTCCAACATGCCGCTAAGACCACCCGTATTGACGGCTGCCGTTGTATTGCCATCATAGTGTTTATCATCAGCGCTTGAACCTGAAATAGTTAGAGCTTTTTTGAAGATCTCCGCTGTTGTAGTTGCAGGCACTTCACCCAATGTGAAGACATAGTTATCCGCATCCCCTGTCTCAGTTGAAGCGATTTCCCCACCAATCAAGTTAACCGTTTTACCCGTTCCTGCGTTGGCGTCAGCAAACTCAAGCCCTAGTCCAGATAAGGTAATTGCCTCACCCTCTGCTAAGCCATCCAATATCAAGCTATTGGTAGCGAACGTCGCATCCCTGGTTCCATCATAGGTTTTGTTATTCGCGGTAAAGTCCCCAGTAACCGTAATGTACTTTTTATAAATGGTGGCTTGCTTAATAATATCCGCTAAGTCGTAGTTACTCGCCAAGCCACCATTTGTGCCATCTGCGAGTATGAAGCTTACCGTGACATCTTTATTGTCACCTGCATTCTTATCGGCAAACTCACCCGCAGCAGTGACATTGACAGTTTCATTGCCAACTAACCCTCCCAAAGACGCCATACCCGTACCAAACAAAATCGTGGCATCTGTTGAGGTCAGTCCGTCATAGTCTTTGTCAAAAGCAAATAACCAATTATCTGCACCATTGAGGGTGAGTGTTTTTTTCAGGATATCCGCTGTAGTAGTCGCTGGCACTTCACCCAATGTGAAGACATAGTTATCCGCATCCCCTGTCTCAGTTGAAGCGATTTCCCCACCAATCAAGTTAACCGTTTTACCCGTTCCTGCGTTGGCGTCAGCAAACTCAAGCCCTAGTCCAGATAAGGTAATTGCCTCACCCTCTGCTAAGCCATCCAATATCAAGCTATTGGTAGCGAACGTCGCATCCCTGGTTCCATCATAGGTTTTGTTATTCGCGGTAAAGTCCCCAGTAACCGTAATGTACTTTTTATAAATGGTGGCTTGCTTAATAATATCCGCTAAGTCGTAGTTACTCGCCAAGCCACCATTTGTGCCATCTGCGAGTATGAAGCTTACCGTGACATCTTTATTGTCACCTGCATTCTTATCGGCAAACTCACCCGCAGCAGTGACATTGACAGTTTCATTGCCAACTAACCCTCCCAAAGACGCCATACCCGTACCAAACAAAATCGTGGCATCTGTTGAGGTCAGTCCGTCATAGTCTTTGTCAAAAGCAAATAACCAATTATCTGCACCATTGAGGGTGAGTGTTCTTGGTGTAATTGTTCCAATAACTGGCGGCATAAATGAAATGAAGTAGTTGCCAGCATCGTCTCCACTTAGAATTGGAGTAACAGCTTTAGTACCAGCATTAGCATCGGCAAATGTCCCCGTGTTTACGGTAATGTGATCGCCTGGCATCATGCCAACAATCATCGCACCGCTTATTGTTGCAACAGTGGTACCGTCATAGACTTTGGTATCTCCGACAGCTGCATTCACCATTACGCCTTTTGGAGAAATCGCTACAGGAGCATTTGCAAGATTAAGCGTTGGTAGTTGGTAATTGCTTGCTAGGCCTGCATTCACACCTGTGCCATCTACCAAAGTAATGGCTGTAATGTAGTTGGTGGCATTATCCGCAACATTTTTGCTATTCGCCGTTGCACCAGTGTAAGTGAGCGTTTCACTCCCCACCAATCCACCGAATGTAATGTGTGCCCCTGTTAAATTAACATTGCCGTCATAAATTTTGGATGCTGATAACGTCAGTGCTTTTGGATCAATCGTTAAGGAACCATTAGTGTTTCCACTAGAAGCGACAATGTAACCATCTTTTAGGATGTCAATACTAATATTGCTAAAAATACCCGCATTAGTGAATCCAGTTACGGTTTCGTTGTTGTAAATAAATTGATAATCTTGTCCTGCAATCCATGAGCTATATTGTGAGCCAAAGATCGATTCAGCCGACCAAAGGTCTGATAATTCGAAAGCTGAACCTTTATAAACATAAGTACCTGTTAAAGGAGAAAGAGTGAATAAAAGTTGCGTTATAGATGATGACATCTGCCAAATGAAGGCACCATTGACCCCCGAACCAAAAGTAAGTGTGGGATAAACACCATCTTCACCAGTAAGATCCCAAGGCGGAGATGTGATATAACTCGCTTTGAGTTTCATCCCTGCAGTAGTTCCAGCATTTAAAGAAATTGTAGATCCAACAGAAGTTTCAATTACTCCAGATGGCTGGCCAGCTGTTTCACTGTTCCAAAATGAGTTTTCTATTACTGCTGGACTAGCTAAATTCCCGGAACTTATAGTTCCAGCAAATCCACCCACTGTCCCATTAGCCGAGCCTGAAACTACTCCCACTGAATAAGAATTTGATACTTTACGACCATATATCTGGCCTACAAACCCCCCCACATAATCATGACCACTTACATTACCTGTTGAATAAGCGTTAGAAATACCCGTTGTATTATCACTACCAACTAAGTAGCCAACTAAACCACCAACTCTATCAGTACCGCCACCATTAACATTACCACTTGCAAATACACTATGAAGTTCACCCTCAACATAACCAGCAAAGCCTCCAACATCCCCGTTACCTGTAACTAAACCTGTTGAATAACCATTTACTATTATGCCACTGTGAAGTCGACCAATAACTCCTCCAATAGAGGCACCAAGACCAGTAACAGTTCCTGTATTGTAGATGTTATTAATATTTGAGTTCTCACTCCATCCAACGATACCACCAACTGCACCTAGCCCAGTAATACTTCCATCCTTTGTACCAATATTTTGTACTATCGCACCATCTGTAAATCCAAAGAATCCTTGATAATCAGCTTCCCCTCGATTGACAGTTAATCCTGAAATAGTATGACCTAACCCATCAAATTTACCTGTAAATTTATTTGTATCGTTACCTATTGGCGTCCAGCCCTCACCACTATTCCAGTTTGCTGTGTCTGAGGCATCAATATCAGCACCTAGTACAAAATTCATATCCAGTGCAACTTGATTTGCCATCCATTGAAGTGTAGGTTCTGCAGGGAATCCACTAAAGTCTTCAGCTAAACCTAAGGAAGTTATTACAGAATAATAAGTTACACTTCCATCGCTCCCCAGCTTTGTTGTAAATAATCCGTTTGATGGTAAATTAATTTTTCCTGAAAATCCCGAGTTTGTTAATCCAAAGTTATAGCTCGCTGTATTATTTTCTGCGACATCACCTTGACCATAATAAAGTGAAATACCACCGCCAAGTCCTTGTGGATTACTTAGATCGATTATTGCGTTTATATATATATTTCTATCTGCTGAGAGGGTTAAAGTATTCTCACTAACCCATGTAATATCTGCGTTAACATAAATATCACCAGCGCCAGAACCGTTTGAGGCTGTTGTGATGGTGACATTGGTTGACGCCAATGCAGTATTGATGGTCTCATTGT
The DNA here is from genome assembly GCF_049390205.1 of Alishewanella sp. d11. Classification (GTDB taxonomy): domain Bacteria; phylum Pseudomonadota; class Gammaproteobacteria; order Enterobacterales; family Alteromonadaceae; genus Alishewanella. The sequence goes on from NZ_CP186547.1 coordinate 886,847, forward strand.
GAATATTACTGGAGTCAGGATCACCACTATTGGGGTTGGTACCGCCGATTAATTGGTTAGCATCATTTGCCCCACTGACTATATAAATATCCGTTGGGTCGATTAACCACTCACCCGTCTCACCGCTTTCCGCTTTGGTGGTAACAGTTAAACCTTCTTTAATCTGCACATTCGCCGCTGAGGTCTCAATAAAACCACCATTGCCACCGTCCGGTGCACTGGCATCTAACTTGCCCGCCACTTCAATGCGGTCGTTCTCCATGCCGCCCAGCAGAAAAATCCGCCCCTCTTTGTTTTGAATGGTCTGAGCACGGATTTCACCGCTGTTATTCACCACTGTGCGCATCACCTCGTCCAGACCTTTTGCAGTCAGAGTAACCAGTCCCCCGTCAGCAATAATCGCCTGTTTGTTTTCGACCAATGCCTGCAGGGTTCCTCGCTCAATAGTGACACCCACCAGAGAGTCACCGTTAAAATTCAGCGTTAACTTATCTGCCGCCGCCAGCATCGCAGTGCCAAGCCGAGCATGAATGATGCCCTCATTGGCAACTTGCTGCCCCAGTAGCGCAATGTAGCCTGCATCAGCAGCCTGTAAAGTACCTAAATTGATAATGCTTCCACGACCTGAACCCGCAGCAAAGGTTGTACTGCCAGCAGCAAAGTCGGCATCATTCATCTCCAGCGTGGTCGCTATCAGGCTACCGACATTAACCTGGGCATCGCGGTTAAATAACACGCCATGACTGTTTAAAATCCAGACCTGACCATTGGCATTAATAGCACCGTCTATCACACTGCTTTCATGGCCTACTACCCGGTTTAGTGTGATGGCACTGCTGTTCGGCTGCAAAAAGTTGACAGTAGCATCACTGCCTACACTGAAACTATGCCAGTTAATCGCACCCCGCTGGGTTGCCTGCTCAATGTTCATCACATTGCCAGCGCTATTTATCGTAATCTCACCAACTGTTACTGTTCCGTTTTGTGGCAACGTAGTAGCAGGTAGCGCACTGGATACCGCCATCGCAACCCGCTGTGGTGCCACGCCCGTCATACCCGCCTGTACCGGGTCAAACGCAGCAACCGAGGACGCCCAAGCACCCTGGCTCATCAAGCCCGCTGCCATCACCGCGCCTACAACACGGCCTTTTTTACCCCGCGCCTTGGCTTTTTCACTGGCTACAACAACCTGTTGCTGAACGGGGTCCCAAATTAGACGGTAGATATGATTCATAGGCTGGCTTCCTTCAGATAAATAAAAACATGACTAGAACTGCAACCTCGCATAGAATGTCTCATATGACCCATAAGTCTTAAAAGTCTCAGTTCTGTAATGAGGTGAGTCTAGTTTTTATCTGCGAAAATCGCTTTCATATAAGCGAAAATGCATTTATGCCAAAACGAATTTTTCGTCATGTTTAATAAAATAATTTTTTCAACATGAACTAAAGTGAATACGAATAGATTTTGATTTTACGGAGCAAGAGCAATGAATGAACACGAACTTTTACCAGAGTTTGGGCTTAATACAGCGCAACTCCATCGAAGCTACTTTCAAATGCAAGAACAAGTTTCATCAACAATGGGATGGAGAGGGGTATATGAATCTCTTGACGACGTTAAAGAGTTTTATAGTTACTCAGCCAGCGCTTTAGTAAATACAGTAAAAATATCTTCCGTATCTAATTCACGTATTTTTACTAAAGTTCACTCTGATTATTCTTCTGCGATTTTTTTGCCTACGGCTGGCGAACAAAGTACTTCTATAGTTAATGGCAAAAAAATACATTGGGGGGTAAATAATGTTGGACTATATGCTCCGCCAGGTGAGCGTATTGGCTATTCAGGAAACCGTTCAGTCTTAATTATGGATATAAATCATCAACGTCTGCAAAATATCCTTAATCTCATGCGAGGTAAAGCATTTGACTTAACGGAAAGACTTGCAAATCCTATAGAACTAACTTTGCAACATAACAACATTGACTTTGTAGATGTTTTCAAGGGCTTAGTTAAACAAATCGATCTCTACTCTTTCAACACAAAGTTACTTGAATTTTCTGGTCTAGATGACCACCTTTATAGAATGGCAGCTATTTGGATGTTCCCAGATTTATTAGTAACAGATGAGTCACATAAAAGACACCATGAACAAACTATAAAGCGAGTTAAAGATTATATTTTTGCTAATTTACACAGAAATATTACATTAACAGAACTAGAGTCCATTTCTTTCATGTCTGGCCGCACACTACAACTTCTGTTCAGCAAACACACGCAATTGTCACCTCTTCAGTGGATAAAAGAGCAACGTTTACTTATGGCTCAACAGCGATTGATAAAAGCAAATGAAAATGATTCTATTACTGAAATTGCAGCTAACTTCGGCTTTTATTCTGCAGCGCAATTTGCAACTTTGTACAAACAACGCTTTGGCATATCTCCAAGCCAACAAAAAAGTAAAAAGTAAAAAGTAAAACCAATATGAGCAAACCGATGAGCGGTTAGCGCAGTGGATTGAGCAAATTCTTGGCGAAATTAGCGTATTGCTTGAGGACTCGGCTGAATAACCCCTAACTGTTGCTGCTGACAGTTAAGTTGCATCCTTGATTAACACCGAGTTATGGTGAGCTAAGGTTAACGCGGTTTGTTTTTACTAAAATTTTAAATAAAAGTCTTTTAATATTGTGCGGTACTGCTCTGAGTAGTGACCATTGGCATCATGTATTAACAAACTGTCGGCCTGTTGCAATGCCATCTCTGCTTGGTTGTTCACATTCGCAAGTGACCAGCTTTGCAAATAGCGGCTAACCGGTTTTTCTGCTTTACTTTGTACAGCGCAAAGCCGCTGACAAGACCAACCACTGGCGATGGCGGCTTTGGAAAACGCCGCCTGACTCACGGCGGGCAAGATCAAACTAAAGACGCCTTCTGCGGTTAGTAAACTGGCCGCTTTTTCTAACAAAGCGCGAAAAGGTAAGCTATCGGTATGACGCGCTTGGTGTCGTTTAATCTCTTGGCTCGCTAACGCATCCTGAAAAAAAGGTGGGTTAGACACAATTAAAGCATAACGTTGCGGGGTCTGATAGGTTAGAATATCGTCCTTTATTACCCTGATGGCTGTAGGCCAGGGGCTATGCCGGACATTGTCTGTTGCTTGCGTCGCTGCGGCGTTATCGAGTTCTACCGCATTAATCGCTAAAGTGCCCTGACTGCGCTGCGCCAGCATTAAACTAATAATGCCGCTACCAGCGCCTATATCTAAAATAGCGCCATGAGCGGGAAGCTGAGCCCAAGCTCCCAATAACAGTGCATCAGTGCCGACTTTCATCGCACAATGCTGATGCGCAATATAGAATTGTTTACATTGAAAACCTGCTGACATAAGCCCTCCGCTGCCAGTTTAACCGCAGTCAGGCTTAAAGTCATAAGGTAAACGCTTAACTTGAGGTAACACCCATGTCTTTTACCGAGTTTCAACTGGATGACGCCCTAAACCGGGCACTGGAAGTGGCGGGTTTTGATCAGCCAACCCAGATCCAACAATTGGCGATCCCCATAGCACTGGAAGGTCGTGACTTGCTGGCCAGTGCGCCAACCGGCACCGGTAAAACACTGGCATTTGTGTTACCGGCTATCCAGTATTTGCTGGATTTCCCCCGCCGCGATCCCGGCTTTGCTCGGGTACTGATCATGACCCCTACTCGCGAGCTGGCCTATCAGGTTTATGACGAGTTCAAACAGTTTAGTCAGTTTACAACCTTAAATGTCGGCCTAATTACTGGCGGTATTAACTATGGTAGCCATAAAGATACGTTAGAGAAAAATAACGATATCTTAGTCGCCACACCTGGGCGCTTAATTGAATATTTGGATGAAGAAAGTTTTCAAGCTGACGAAGTCGAATTGCTCATCTTAGATGAAGCCGATCGCATGTTAGATATGGGCTTTGTTGGTGAGATGAACCGCATTGTGTTAGAGGCGAAACGCCGTCGCCAAACCTTCTTATTTTCAGCCACCTTGGAAGGCGCCTCGCTGGAGCGCTTTGCGGCTAATGTGCTAAAAGAACCTGAGCGGGTAGAAGCCCAGCCCTCGCGCAAAGAAAAAGCCAAAATTATTCAATGGTGCCATCTGGCAGACGATGCTAACCATAAATTGGCACTTTTAGTGCATTTATTACAGCAACCTGAAGTGACCAAAGCCATAGTGTTTGTCAAAACCCGCGAGCGTTTAGCCACGCTAACCGGTCAACTAGAAACCGCTGGCATCCGCAGCTGCTGGCTGCAAGGTGAGATGCCACAAGATAAGCGTTTGCTGGCGTTAGCGCGTTTTACAAATAATCAGGTACGCATTTTAGTCGCGACCGATGTCGCTGCGCGGGGTTTAGATATCGACGATATCAGCCATGTCATTAACTATGATATGCCGCGCACTGCTGATGTCTATGTACACCGTATTGGTCGCACTGGTCGCGCCGGTAAAAAAGGTACGGCTATTTCATTAGTCGAAGCACACGATATGGCCGTGGTTGGCAAAATTGAGCGCTATACCGAGCAACCATTAAAACGCCGAGTGATTGAAGGCTTACGTCCGAAAAATAAAGAAGCTAAAGTGACTAAAAAGGTGAAAAAGCCAGGTAAGTTAGCCGCGAAAAAGCTAGCGAAAAAAGCTAAGAAGTAAGCACTGAGTTACATCGCACTTCACATCGCAAATAGCCGCAATCTGTACTGCGGCTTTTTATTAGCATCATTCTCGCCCTATACTATTTGCTGCATTTTGCCTGCCAATGCATAACGGTGACCCGCTTGCCTTCGTAAAGCTCCTGCTGTAACGGCTGCCAACCGAGTTGCTGATAAAACTCAGGCTTATCTTCCGTAAATAAGTACAGCTTGGTTAAGCCTAGCTGTTGCGCTTGCTGCATTACTTGTAACACCAGCCATTTACCTAAACCTTTGCCTCGCGCCGCAGGTGCCAAATAAATATTGGCCAGCCAGGGCGATAAATCACGGTTGGTTTGCATATCTTGCAATAAAATCGACGCCGTTCCTACCACTTGCTGTTCTAACAGCAGCACCCAACTTATTGGCAACTCAGCGTCATTTAAAGTAGCCGCCAAATCGCTGGCAAAATCAGCCGCGCTTTTCTCCGGAAAGAGCGCCCCCCATTCCTGATAGTGCCACTTGGCAATTGCTGGAATATGTTCTGGGCAGTGTTTTAGCAAGCATAATATCGGCTTAGAATTCATCAGGTTTTATCAAATACAGAAAATTAACAGCAAGCAGTATAGAGTAATACATTGCTCGCGAACTAAAAAGGGGCTGACCGGGGTGAGCGGCGATGACAATGCCGCTACAGTGACAAAGACAACGCCTTATACTTAGCGGGCATTTTGACTAAGACTTTGCTGTTGTAGCAAAGCCGCCGAGGTTTTTAGCCCCGGGAGCATACATAAAGTATGTGACCGGGGTAAAAGCAGAAGGCAATGCCGCTACAGCAGCAAAGACGACGTCAAAATTATTCCCACTCGATAGTGGCTGGCGGCTTACCTGAAATATCGTACACCACTCGTGAAATACCATTGATTTCGTTAATAATCCGATTCGACACCTTACCCAATAACTCATATGGCAAGTGCGCCCAATGGGCCGTCATAAAATCAACAGTTTCTACCGCGCGCAGTGAGACTACCCAATCGTACTTACGGGCATCGCCCATCACACCTACCGATTTTACTGGCAGGAATACCGCAAAGGCTTGGCTAACTTTATTGTACAGATCGGCTTTATGCAGCTCTTCGATAAAGATGGCATCGGCACGGCGCAGAATATCGCAATATTCCTTTTTGATTTCGCCCAGTACCCGCACACCAAGGCCTGGGCCAGGGAACGGATGACGGAACAGCATATCGTACGGCAGGCCTAACTCTAGGCCGACCTTGCGCACTTCGTCTTTAAACAGCTCACGCAGTGGTTCAACTAAACCCAGCTTCATATGTGCCGGTAAACCACCTACGTTATGGTGCGATTTAATCACATGGGCTTTACCGGTAGCTGAGCCTGCAGACTCAATCACATCCGGATAAATGGTGCCCTGTGCTAACCATTTCGCATTTTCCAGTTTTTGCGATTCTTCGTCGAACACTTCGACAAAGACCCGGCCAATAATTTTGCGCTTGGCTTCTGGCTCATTTTCACCGGCTAGCGCATCGAGGAAACGCTGCTCAGCATCAATCTTGATGATATTAAGGCCAAAGTGATCGCCAAACATATCCATCACCTGCTTGCCTTCGTTTAAGCGTAACAGGCCATTATCGACGAACACACAGGTCAAGTTTTTACCAATAGCGCGGTGTAACAGCATGGCTACAACAGAGCTATCCACACCACCGGATAAACCTAAAATAACCTGATCATCACCAATTTGCTGCTTTAAGCGAATAACCGCGTCTTCAATAATCGAAGCCGGTGTCCATAGCTTGTCGCAACCACAGATATCAGCTACAAAATGCTCCAACATCCGCAAACCCTGACGGGTATGCGTTACTTCGGGGTGGAACTGTACACCATAGAATTGGCGCGCTTCATCCACCATACCAGCATGCGGGCAAGTCGGTGTACTGGCACAGGTGACAAAGCCTTCCGGAATTTGTACCACTTTATCGCCATGGCTCATCCAAACATCTAACAAGGCGTTACCATTACTACCAATATGATCTTCAATTTTGGCAAACAGATCGTTTTTGGCTATCACTTCAACCTGGGCATAACCAAACTCGCGCATATCCGAGCCTTGCACCTTACCACCCAGCTGCTCGGCCATGGTTTGCATACCATAGCAAATGCCTAATACCGGCACACCGGCTTCAAATACATACTGCGGCGCACGCGGGGAATTGGCTTCATGCACACTCTCTGGGCCGCCCGATAAAATAATACCGGTTGGGTTAAACTCACGAATTTGCGCTTCGGTGACATCCCAAGCCCAAAGCTCACAGTACACGCCAATTTCGCGCACACGGCGGGCGATAAGCTGGGTGTATTGCGAACCAAAGTCGAGGATTAAAATGCGATGATGATGGATATTTTTGTTCATACTAACCTTTACAAAGTAAGCGGGCTGGCCATAAGCCAGCCCTGAAAGCCGAAAGCGGTTAACCTAACCGATAGTTGGGTGCTTCTTTGGTAATTTGCACATCGTGCACATGCGACTCGCCCATGCCGGCAGCGGTAACTTTAACAAACTGCGGCTTGGTTCTTAAGGTTTCGATATCTGCAGAACCGGTTAAGCCCATGGCTGAGCGTAAACCGCCCATTTGCTGATGGATAATATTTTCAATCGGGCCTTTATAAGCCACACGGCCTTCGATACCTTCAGGTACCAATTTTTCCGCGTTGTTGCTGCCCTGGAAATAACGATCTGATGAACCATTACGCTGTGCCATAGCACCTAACGAGCCCATACCACGGTAAGACTTATAGTAACGGCCCTGATATAACTCTACTTCACCCGGCGCTTCTTCCGTACCGGCAAACATAGAACCGACCATCACACAGTGCGCGCCAGCGACTAAGGCTTTAGCCACATCACCAGAGAAACGGATACCGCCATCGGCAATAATGCACACATCGGTACCTTTAACGCCTTCAACAGCATCAGAGATAGCGGTAATTTGTGGTACACCACAACCGGTAACAATCCGGGTAGTACAAATAGAACCTGGACCAATGCCCACTTTTACCGCATTAGCACCGGCTTCAGCCAACGCCTTGGCGCCTTCAGCCGTTGCTACGTTACCAGCGACAATTTGTAAATCAGGGTACTGGGCACGGGTTTGTTTCACACGGTCAATAACACCTTGTGAGTGGCCATGCGAAGTATCAATCAGCAGAATATCCACGCCAGCTTCCACTAGTGCCGCAATACGCTCATCCGTGCCAGGGCCTACGCCCACCGCAGCACCGACGCGTAAACGACCTAACTCGTCTTTACAAGCATTAGGCTTGCTGGCGGCTTTGTAGTAATCGCGAACGGTGATCAAGCCTTTTAATTTAAAGCTATCGTCCACGACTAAGACTTTTTCAATGCGATGCTTATGCATCAACTTTAAGGCATCTTCACGCGGCGCGTTTTCGTTTACTGTCACCAGCTTTTCGCGTGGTGTCATCACTTCGGTAACCTTCGCTTGCAGGTTAGCTTCAAAGCTCATATCGCGGCCGGTAACAATACCGACCAGATCGCCTTGCTTGTCTAATACCGGAAAGCCAGAGAAGCCATGTTGCTGGGCCAGAGCTTGTACATCACGCACCGTCATTTCGGCCGAAGCAGTAACAGGATCAGAAACCACACCACTTTCATATTTTTTTACTTTACGCACGTTGGCGGCTTGTTCTTCAATGGTCATATTTTTATGAATAAAACCAATACCACCTTCTTGCGCTAAAGCAATAGCCAAGCGCGCTTCCGTTACGGTATCCATAGAAGCGGAGACCATAGGAATGTTAAGCGTGATTGTGTTGGTTAATTTTGTGCGTAAGTCCGCAGTATGGGGTAGCACGGAAGAGTGCGCCGGCACCAATAACACATCGTCAAAGGTAAGGGCTTCTTTAATGATCCTAAGCATTGCAACAATCTCGCTGTGTGGATGAAAAGATAGGGAATGTTGCGGTGCAATTTTAGCGGAAATCTGGCGATAGAACAAACGGTTTTTTCTTTTTGTCAGCACAGGCCAGAATAACGTACACTGCCCTTATCAACTGTTTAAGTATTCAACCTGAGTAGGCTATGCAAAACCCCGATATTTATACTGTATCCCGCTTAAATAGCGAAGTGCGCTTAACACTCGAGTTACAGTTTCAACAACTCTGGCTGGTGGGTGAAGTATCGAACTTTGTCGCTGCCGCCTCGGGCCATTGGTATTTCAGCTTAAAAGATCAGGCCGCGCAGGTAAAAGTTGCCATGTTTAAGCAGGCGAATCGTAATGCGCTAATTCGGCCACAAAATGGCCAGCAAGTTATGATTCGTGCCCGTATTAGCGTCTATGAGCCACGAGGTGAATATCAGCTGCTGGCTGATTTTATCGAGCCCGCCGGTACGGGGTTACTCAAGCAACAATTCGAGCAGTTGAAAGCCAAACTGGCCGCCGAAGGGCTCTTTGCGCAGGAGCGGAAAAAACCACTACCCGCTAATCCAAGACGGGTTGGGGTTATTACCTCGCCAACCGGTGCTGCCGTGCGCGATATTATTACCGTTATGGCGCGGCGCGCCCCTGGCATTGAGCTGATTATTTATCCCTGCCAAGTACAAGGCGACACCGCGGCACAGCAGTTACGCACTATGTTAAGTATCGCCATCCAGCGTAACGAAGTGGATGTACTGATTATTGGTCGTGGTGGTGGCTCAATTGAAGATCTGTGGTGTTTTAATGATGAGCAATTGGCGCGCGCCATTGCCGCCAGTCCTATTCCCACGGTCAGCGCGGTTGGTCATGAAATTGATTTTGCCCTAACCGACTTTGTTGCTGATGTGCGAGCCGCTACGCCTTCGGCCGCAGCAGAGCTGGTCTCCCCCGATCAAAGCCAACATTTTTTAACATTACAACAATTAGCTAGCCGCTTAACGCGCGCGCAGCGCCTGTATTTACAACGCTTAGCACCAAGAGTAACGCAATTACAACAACGCTTGCAGCAATTACATCCTCAGCGGCGCTTAGAGCAACAACAGCAGCGGTTGGATGAGTTACAGCTACGCTTGCAACGCCAGATGCAACAACAACTGCAACAAGCCAAACGCCAGCACAGTTATTTACAGCAACGTTTACAGCAGGCGTCGCCAATACAGCGTTTAACACAGCAACAGCAACAACTGGCGCACCTCGCTAAACGTTTACAACAAGCCCAACTGCAACAGCTTAATACGGCACGGCAGCAGTTTAATCGGCTTACTGCGCAGCTTAACCTTGTCAGCCCGCTGGCAACACTGGCACGAGGTTACAGCATTAGTTTTGATGCCAAGCAACAAGCCTTAACCAGTACCTCGGGGTTAGCTATTGGTGATCTGGTAAGCACGCAACTTGCTGATGGTAAATTTAGTGCAGTGGTCACCTCTCTTTCAGAAAAATAACGCTATTGTGCAGTGAAAAAAATCTAGAATGTCCATTTACGATTTTTACGTAAACACTCAATCTCAACTTATTGATTTTATAATCACTGAACCAGCGGCTAACCGTAGCATTAATGTAACATTGTAACAACTTAACACTCTGTTACATAACATCACTTACCTTAGGTATTCACTTCACTTTAAGATCTCACTCAGTGCCAATATTTTTAGAATAGCCACGATACCTGGTCACATCTGGTCGAACATGTTGGAGGGAACTATGCAAGGGAAAACGAAGTTCAGCTTAGGAGGCATTCTGGTACTGTTACTTTTTATAAGCGGGTGTAGCAGTATCAATAAAGCTGCCGTGAATACAGGAAAGACGCTATGGCAAGCTAAACCTGCTGCAATGAGACAAGCCTATCCCGCTTTTATTCGTCAGCCTTATATGACTATAGAAATGATTACAACTGATATCCAGAATTGGGAGATTCATTTATTAACCAAAGCAAAGCTGGGCGAGGTGGCGCAGCAGGCAGAAGCTGAAATCCGCTTTACTCGCCGAGGCGGTCTCTTTGGCGAGTCAACCACGGAACGTCAGCGTTTTGCTCTAACCCTAAAAGATTATGCATTTATCTTGGATGAGGGCGGTTATTATCGCTATATATACCGCTTTCATCATGATGCCACACCATGGTATCAAGCACATTTGCAGCAGTTCCATGCTAAAAAAGTTCGTTTTATTGACTTTCACTACCTACAACCATTATTTCCAGCCAATACTTTACCGCGCTCACAAGTACTACGTATCGAATACAAAATCGCCCAAGACTACGAGCCAATGGATATTGGCCAATTAATGCGCAATTTATACTTAGGCAAGCGTCAATGGCTGGACTTCTGCCAAGACCCTGAGTACCTCTACGATAAACGCAGAGCATGTGGCAGTGTCGAGATCGCTGATAATTAACGGATATTTCCGACACAACCGTTTTGATAAGGATTTAGCATGAAACAGTCTTATTATCAGCTATGGGCATTGATTCGCTTGGGAAAAGTGCCAGTTCGAACACTTATCTTTGCCACTATTCTCGTCATGCTAACAGTGCTAGCCTCCCTAGGCTTTCCTATTCTTACCCAGCAGTTAATTGATCGGCTGGGTACCGACCAACCTGTGGCATTGCTTGCGGGTTCACTGGTATTAGTATTATTTCTTGCCGCATTATGTAATGTAGCGGCAAGGATCTTGATTGCTAAACTTGGACATGGTGTATCGACAACACTGCGTCTAACTCTAATAGATAAGTTGTTAACGTTGCCTGTTTCATTTTTCGATACGCGTGATACTGGGGATCAAGTCAGTCGTATCTTAAATGATTGTGAGTCGATTTCAGATTTAGCAACAGAGCATATTAGTAATTTAATTAATGGCATCTTATTGCTCCTTGGCTCGGTGATCATCTTACTGTGGCTAGATGTGCAACTAACGCTGACGCTGTTGGCAACGTTGATTATCGCTTTTGTTATTGCTGCGCCAGCCGTGATGAAAATGGAAAGTATCGCAACAGATTACCAACAGCAGACAGCCAATTTAAGCGGAATTTTGACGCAAATCTTTAGTGAAATAAAAATGGTCAAAATTTTTACCGCAGAAAAAGCAGAGCGAAAGCGTTGCAGGACGGTAGTGCAAACCTTACGCGAACAAGCATTAAAGCTGGATAAACTCAGGATTATTTTTGAAGAAATTATTGATATAGCCATAAGCATCGCGTTTTTAACTATTCTAATCTACGGTGGCTATCGGGTGGCCATTGGTGATCTGAGCATTGGTGTACTTACTGCGTTTATTCTTTATATTTTCAATGTTGCTGCACCTATGGCACAAATTAGTGGTTTTTTCTCTGAGCTACAAACCGCAAAAGGCGCTTCAGCCTATATCAGCACTATTCTAAAAGAAGTAGAGGAGCAGCAAGCAACTGAACATGCTGTAGCGGCCTTGCCTGAGCAAGTTGCTGGCTTGGAATGCCGAAATTTAAGCTTTGCCTATCCCGAACAGCCAAGGCGGGTTCTCGAGCATTTTAATTTAACGATCGCACCGGGAGAAACGTTGGCATTGGTGGGTAAAAGTGGCAGTGGCAAGTCTACCTTACTTGCACTTATAGAGCGGTTTTATCAGCCCTCAGCCGGTGGAATTTACTATAACGCTATCCCTATCCAGCATTACCCACTAGAAGCATGGCGTAAAAGTATTGCCTATGTATCCCAAAATTCCCCAGTGATGCCAGGTACTATCCGTGACAATCTTCATTATGGACTTGAACATGGCATTACTGACGCACAACTAACACAAGCATTACGTAACGCTAACGCCCTTGATTTTGTTGAACGTTTACCTATGGGCTTAGAAACGATACTTTCGGAGCAAGGCGGTAATTTATCTGGCGGAGAACGGCAAAGAATTGCGATTGCCAGAATGTTTTTACGTAACCCTGCGATTTTACTACTCGATGAAGCGACTTCCAGCCTAGATAGCCACACCGAGCAGCAAGTAAATATCGCACTAGATAATTTGATACTTGGTCGCACTTGTATTGTCATTGCACATCGCTTTTCCACGATATTACGCGCCGATAAAATTGCGGTGCTAGAAGAGGGTAACATTATCGACTGCGGATCACATGAAACCTTGCTGGCAAGATGCGCTGCTTATGAAGCATTATTAAGAGCACAATTCAGTGAGCAAATACTCGCAAAACTATAGCGGATAGTGCTCAATCAATTACAAATTGCCTGAGACTGCTTTCTGAAAGTGAGCTAGGCGCAAGATTCTCAACACAGGCTAATACTATCAAACTGGCGCTACTCAACGTTGCTATAGGTCTATATACCACCGAGCTGGGCGGCTAATTGCTTAAAAAGAGTTAAGTGCCCTGCTGCTAATTGCTCGGGTTTAACTTGAGCTAAATACTGCTTTGCTAGATCTAGCTGGTGCTGCTGCATTCCTAATTCTGCAAGTCGTAATAGATAAATGCTATGCTGCTTACTGTACTCAGGCGCGGAAGTGTAAGTTAAAGACGCTTCGTACAAGCGCTGTGCCTGTGCAAATTGTCCAAGCAGTTGATAAGTTCTGGCCAGATTCCCCATAGCCACTATGAGTTTACCCGCATGCCCCAACTGTTGCGCAGCAAGTAGGGCTTCTTCTCTAAACTGGGCTGCTCCCTGCAAATCTTGCCGACTATGATGGATTAATGCCAAATTACTGGCTAACTCAAATAAAAAAAGTGGATCGCGACTTTTCAGATAATGCGACTGGGTAAATCGAAGTAACTTTTCCGCTTCATTTAACTCATTGAGCGTGTAATAGAGGTTTGCCAGCTCAACCAAACGTAATGGATTACCAAAGCTATCATAAACCTCTTGTAGCACATGTTGCGCTAGTCCGGCGTAATGCTTAGCTGCTTCAGGTTGCTCAAAATAAAACAGAACCTTGGCGTAATAAAAGTACAATTGCACTTTTAATACCTCAGGCAGATTAGGTTGAGGCAAGATAGATTCGACCTGAGTTTTTAATTCTTCAAACTGATGTTTATCATAAAGATAATCTAGGTAAAAACCTTGGACTCGATACCAATTCGCGCTATGAGCAGGTAAAGCAGCTAATTGCTGCTGTAAATAATGCTCACAACTCGTCTCCTGCATTGTTTCACAGAATTGTTCATGATCGCTCAGGTTTTCCGAAGCCTGTACTTGTAAACATCCAAACACGAGCAGCACGACTAAAAAACGCATGAACACCTTCAACTACTAAAAAAGACCGTTAAAGTATAACGTATTTTAAGTGGCAACGAGACTATTTACACGGCGTAAGGCAACAGGCAAAAGTAATGTAAGCACTCAACTGATGCGAAAATTTCGTTAATTTATCACTAGGCAGCAAACTTTTTGGGAAATACAGACTCCAAGAGGCTATAACATAACGGTTTAACAAGGTGCTTCAACTAAATGCGTACAAACAATATGAAAACAACACTGATAACGCTAACTTGTTTAATGGCGTTAACCGCTTGCGATAGTGCCAATCAGATGATTGACAAAGCGCAGGAAACGGCTAATCAGAAAGTAGAGACCTTACAGACCAAACTGGAAACCATTGATATAAATGGTATTAATCTGGATCTTTTAAAACAATCACCTGAGCTGGCCGCACAGCTTACAGAAAGTATAAATCAAGCCTTACAAGTTGATTTAACCAATCTTACCGAGGTCGAGGCGGTTAAAGCCAAAGTCGCGAATGCCTATGCTTGTTTAGTAGAGGTCTCTTCACAAACTACCGCTGAACAAGTGATGAACACGCTGCTACAGAATATTAGCAATGCAGAAGTAGCAACACTCATTGATACAGTCGTGAATCAAACAAGCACAACTATGGCTTGTGTAAAATAATCAGCAAGTTAACCTTCGCTGCTCGTTGCCACAGGGGTTAACTGCAGCTGATTGAGCCATGGTATAAAAAACTTGCCATAGTGCAGCGTGGCCATAAAGTGAGGTTGTTCGCCATTTTCCAACTGAGGCGGTAGCTGCTCTGCGAACGATTTGGGAACATGAATTCGGGATGTGGCTAAGCGATTTATATAAATCATGCGGTCTTGATTTGAGCTTGGATCGTGACAAGCATGATAACTCGGCTGCACCTCTGCGGGTAAAATCAATAACGTATCCTTATTCTGCGCTGTTGACTTAGCAATGCGCTGTTGTAATAAATCAGCGCTAGCTGCCGCATCAATCACCAATAAACGGGTAAAACCGGCTTGAACCTCACGCAATAATTTATCAGCTCGCGCTTGTTTGTCAGTTAACTGCTGTAAGGTTTCAACTTCGTGCTGTGGACTGGCTGGCGCACGCAACGTCTTTTTACTTGCCATGATGTCTGCGCTAATCATGGCATGGCTTTGCTCAGCCGCCAGCATATGCTGCCTAAAATGAGGCCCAGCAAATTCGACTAACACCCATGCGGATGTCCGTTGACGTCGAATGTCGTCATCACAAGGCGCAAAACCAAAACTGGCATAGTGCATTTGACTAAGACTTAAACTGCGCTGCGGGTGGGAAGATAAAAATTGCCATTCGTCTTGGCTGGCAAGCAGCGGTGTTGACCACTGTAATGTAAGCTGTAGCCCTGAGTTTTCTTTGTTAAAGCCGTAGTGGTAAGGTGGCTTTAATTCGCGCTCACTTAAGGTAAGTTGGTACGTCACACTGCTACGATTAAGCAGCACCTGCGCAAGTATAACAGTGTTAACCAGTATGACTGTCGCAATAGCGAGCCAAAGCAGCTTCTTTGATAATACCCTAGCCATGCTCAACATCCTTTTGTTGCGATGAACGTAAACGGTTAAACACCATTAAGGCCAGAATGGCGGTTAAGCCGAGTAACAAGAAAAACAGGTATTTGGGTAGCCAATCCCACCACCAATCGACAAATTTACTGCATAAAAATAAGACGAAAAAGATATTCGCAGTAAGCATTAGCCCTGCTTGGCGCTGGCGCATTCCATACCAAATGAGTAAAGCACTGCAGCTAAAACCTACAACTTGGTAGCTACCTTCTATCCACACATCCGCCCAAGGCAGATAACTGACCGCGCCCCAATTCGCTAAGATTAATACCGCGATGAAAAATACTACGGCAGCAATTTGCTGATACACCGTGGTAAAGCCGTCGTAACGCTGTTGGTTAATTTTTAAGGGTAACAAAAAGAACAGTAAGCTCACTAACAGATAATATTCGGGATATTCCCAAGCCGTAAGCCAGTAATCGCCAAGCCAATGACTGACCTTAGCGCTAATAAAGATATAGCTGCACAGCATAGCGGCCGCCAGCAATAAACGTACGTGCAGCAAATAGGCTAACAAAAAGCCATAAAGCGCAAAGAGGCCAAAGGCATTCGGTGACTGACTGAGATTAAAAATATTACCTAACATCACAATATTTAAAACCCAGGCCATAAATGAAACCAAAGCGGCCAGTTTGGCATAATAGCCACTGCGATCCCAACGACAAAACCAGACAGCCAAAACTAAAGTCAGCAGCGGCGCTAGCACTAAAATACTGACTTGCAACGGGGTGGTGAATAATCCCCAATATTGATAAAACAAGAAGAACAAACTTGCTGCTAATGCTAAAGCACCCAAGCAGGATACGATTTGCATCCCTAAGGATACATGGCTTGCTTGCTCGGTAAGGTCAATATCTTGTTGCTGATGCAGCTGCTGCAGTAACGCATCGTGGTAGCGGTTTATGCTCGATACTGTCTCTGAGGGTAAGTTGAGTAAGCCCTGCTCGGCAAGCATTCGCTGTTCAGCACGAAAGGCTTGAATTTGCTTTGCTCGAGCTTGAGCTTGGGCTTTATTACTTTGTAGGTGTGTATTCAAAGCAGCTATCTCATCCTTGTCAGCAACAACTTTGTAAAGGGCAGTTCTTGTAACTGCACTAAAGGATAGACGAACTGAGGCATGCTGCCACAGTTCGTCTTTAATACTACTCTAGCACCACATCAATAAAATACTTCACTTCACCGTCCACCGTTTCGCGCACTAAACCGTGTACATCGGTTTCAAAACCTGGGAACTCACCGTTAAAATCACGGGTAAATTTCAGGTAATTGATAATGGTTTTGTTAAAGCGCTCGCCCGGCACCATTAGTGGAATACCTGGTGGGTAAGGTGTAACCAGCATGGCGGTAACACGACCTTCGATGTCATCAATGGATACGCGTTCAATCTCGCGGTGTGCCATCTTCGCCCAAGCATCGGCTGGCGTCATGGCAGTATCAATATGCGATAAGTACATTTCGGTGGTCACTTTGGCCACATCGTACTTGCGATACATATTGTGAATCCGCTGACACAGATCGCGCAGGCCGACTTTTTCATAGCGCTTATTCTTAGCCGCAAACTCTGGCATTACCCGCCACATTGGCAGGTTTTGATCGTAGTCGTCTTTAAATTGCTGTAACTCGGTTACCATTGAGTTCCAACGCCCTTTGGTAATACCAATAGTAAACATAATAAAGAACGAATAGAGGCCGGTTTTTTCAATGATAATACCGTGCTCAGCCAAATATTTACTGACAATGGCCGCTGGGATACCAGTTTCATCAAACTGACCATGCAGGTTCATACCTGGAGTGATAATGGTGGCTTTAATCGGATCGAGCATATTAAAGCCCGATTCAATTTCCCCAAAACCATGCCAACTGTCGCTGGCATGCAGTACCCACTTCTCGCGTTTACCTATGCCCTCTTCTGGCAGTAAATCTGGACCCCAGACTTTAAACCACCAATCATCATCGCCAAATTCGGCGTCGACTTTACGCATCGCTCGGCGAAAATCGATGGCTTCTAATAAGCTTTCTTCTACCAGCGCCGTGCCGCCTGGCGGCTCCATCATCGCCGCTGCCACATCACAGCTGGCGATAATGGCATATTGCGGACTGGTGGAGCTGTGCATTAAATACGACTCGTTAAAACGATGCGTATCTAAACTACGTTTCTCGGCATTTTGTACCAAAATTTGCGATGCCTGCGATAACCCCGCTAACAGCTTATGCGTCGACTGGGTAGCAAACACCAAGGTATCTTCTGAACGCGGCCGGTCTTTACCTATGGCATGCATATTATGATAAAACTCATGAAAGCTGGCATGCGGCAACCAAGCTTCATCAAAATGCAGTGTATCAATAGTAGAGCCGAGCTCTTGCTTAATTTCTTCCACGTTATACAAAATACCGTCATAGGTACTTTGCGTAATAGTTAAAATACGCGGCTTCTTATTTTTCGCATTGCGAGCAAACGGATTAGCCTCAATTTTCTTAGCGATGGCTTCTGGCGAGAACTCGCTTTTTGGAATAGGGCCGATAATGCCAAAATGATTACGGGTTGGCATTAAAAACACCGGAATAGCGCCAGTCATGATAATGGAGTGTAAAATCGATTTATGGCAGTTACGATCTACGACCACGATATCGCCCGGCGCGACCACTGAGTGCCAGACCATCTTATTCGAGGTTGAGGTGCCGTTAGTCACGAAAAATAAGTGATCGGCATTAAAAATGCGTGCCGCATTGGCTTCGCTTTCCGCTACCGGCCCAGTGTGATCCAGCAATTGGCCTAATTCATCCACCGAGTTACAGACATCGGCTCGCAACATATTTTCACCAAAAAATTGGTGAAACATTTGGCCAACTGGGCTTTTTAAGAACGCCACACCACCTGAGTGCCCAGGGCAATGCCAAGAATAAGAGCTGTCTTGCGCATAATCCATTAGCGCATTAAAAAACGGCGGCGCTAAGGCATCTAAATATTTACGGGCTTCACGGATAATATGCCGTGCCACAAACTCAGGCGTATCTTCAAACATATGAATAAAGCCGTGTAGCTCGCGCAATATATCGTTCGGTATATGGCGGCTAGTACGAGTTTCTCCATACAAGAAAATCGGAATATCGGCATTGCGCTTACGCACTTCTTTCACAAAAGCACGCAATTCAAGCAGAGCAATATTTACTTCGGCGTCGGTACCGCCGCCAAATTCTTCATCATCGATGGATAAAATAAAGCATGAAGCACGGCTGGCTTGCTGGGCAAAGGCGGTTAAATCGACATAGCTGGTATAACCAATCACCTCAAAGCCATGGCTACCGATAGCTTCAGCCAGATCACGGATACCTGAGCCTGAAATGTTCTCTGAACGAAAGTCTTCGTCAATAACAATAACCGGAAAACGGAAATTCATCTGTTAATCCTTACTCTTAGTCTTTTGCGCTAAATTTTGCCGTGCTTTTAACAAGCGTTCACGCTTATATTTTTGCAGTGCCGTTTCCGTATTCTTTTTGGTTGGAGTGAAGGGGTTTTCTCCTTCACGGAATTCAATACGAATCGGCGTACCCATCATTTGTAATGCTTTACGATAGTAGTTCATCAGGTAGCGTTTGTAGGAATCAGGTAAATCTTTTACCTGATTACCATGTATCACCACGATCGGTGGATTATAACCACCGGCATGCGCATATTTCAGTTTAACGCGACGCCCCGCAACCATTGGCGGTTGGTGATCTTCCTGCGCCATTTTCATAATACGCGTTAATAATGAAGTGCTTACTCGCTTAGTCGCAGAATCAAAGGCTTCTTCTACTGATTCAAATAAATTACCCACACCAGAGCCGTGTAAGGCCGAGATAAAGTGCAAGCGGGCAAAGTCGATAAAACCTAAACGGCGATCCAGCTCGCGTTTAATCTCATCTTTTACACTATCATTCAGGCCATCCCATTTATTAACAGCCAGTACCAGTGAGCGTCCTGCATTCAGAACAAAGCCTAAAATACTTAAATCTTGATCTGAAATACCTTGGCGCGCATCGACTACCAAAATAACGACGTTGGCATCTTCAATGGCTTGCAAGGTTTTAACCACCGAGAACTTTTCTACCATATCGTCGATTTTGCCACGACGACGCACCCCAGCGGTATCAATCAGCGTATAGTCACGCTCATTGCGTTTCATGGGGATATACACCGAATCGCGGGTGGTGCCTGGCATATCGAAGACCACGACCCGCTCTTCACCTAAAATACGGTTAGTTAGCGTTGACTTACCGACATTAGGCCGGCCAACAATAGCCAATTTAATATGCTCTGAGCGCAAACGCGCCGCTTCAGCATCGGCCTCTTCTTCGCTAACCGACGTCAGATCAAGCTCAGGTAGGGCTTCGCCATCCGCTAATGCCGCATCTTGTTTGGCTTGTAAAAAGGGTAACAGTGCGTGCTGTAATAACGAGGAGACACCGCGACCATGCGCAGCAGCAATCGGATAGACTTCGCCAATACCCAAGCTATAAAAATCGGCCACGGCAGTATCCGCATCTAAGCCATCGGTTTTATTCGCTACCAGAAAAACGGGCTTGCGTACACGGCGAATGTGCTCAGCGATGGCTTGATCGCCAACAGTAGAGCCGGCACGGGCATCTACCATAAATAACACGACATCGGCTTCGTCGATGGCCTTTAACGATTGCTCGGCCATTTCCACTTCGATACCTTGTTCATTGCCGTCAATACCACCAGTATCGACCACAATAAACTCCATTCCTTCAAAGTTTACTGAGCCATATTTGCGATCGCGAGTTAACCCCGGAAAATCGGCGACTAAGGCGTCCCGAGTACGGGTTAAACGATTAAATAACGTTGATTTGCCAACATTGGCACGCCCTACCAGGGCAACTACAGGTAACATTTTTGTCAGCCTCTAAAATAAGAAAACAGGCCTTCTCTTTAAAGGCCTGTTCTCTGCTTAATAGTGTAAAACGCAGTTTAAGGCGTTTGTAATAAGGTTAGCTCACCATCACGGGTTGTGATCACTAACACATCATTATTTGCAACAGCTTCACGGAAAAATCCTGAACCATCGAAGCTTTGCCGAGCCACAAATTCACCAGAGCTACGATCCAACCAGTGTAAATTGCCCTTATTATCACCAATAACTAAGTAGTCTTTGTATACCGTAGGCCCAGTTAAAAAGTGCCGATGTAAGCCGGTTTGACTCCACAATTCAGAGCCATTACGACGGTCTACCGCATAGATACGACCTACAGAATCAACTAAATATAAAACATTACCAGACACCGCCATACTACGGAAACTGGCATAGTCGCTTTTCCATAACTGCTGACCACTGCGTAAATCTAGAGCAAATAACTCACCGTTATAAGCAATAGCATAAATAGTTCCAGCAATCACAATTGGCTTAGCATCTACATCGACTAAACGCGACAAGTCGGTACTGCCTTTAGGTGTAGCAATAGCTTCTTCCCAAGCTTGAAAGCCCCGGTCAACCACCAACACTCCTACACGACCGTTAGCGCCACCATAAATCACACCACCACTATCAATGACCGGCTCACTTACGCCACGAATAGTCAGGGGAGGCTGCTCGGTTTCAAAAACCCAACGTTCTTCTCCATTATCTGGATTCAGGGCAATCAAATTACCCGAGCCTAACTGAACTACCACAAAGCCACTGCCGACAGCTGGGCTGGATAACACTTCGCCAGGGACTTGGCTACGCCACACTAATTCACCCGTTTCAGCATTGAGGGCAACTACGTCGCCATTCTCAGTGCCAAAATAGATATTGCCAAAACCTTGGCTAATACCACCTGCAATACGGGCATTCTTGGTAGACCAATTTTGGCTTAAGCGTTCCCAAGTTGAAAGGGTATTATCTGTTCGTAAATCAAAGGTCCAAAGGCGCTTGCCAGTCTGGATCTCCGCTGCTAGTACAATACCTTCACGACTTGCCATATAGACTTTATCGTTGAATAACAACGGCTTTAAACCAGATTCATAATGTTGAATACCGTTACCAACCTGAATATCCCATACTTTCTTCGGGCTAATCCGATTTTCCACCTCAGGCAGTTCTAACTTTTCTTTGTTGGAGCATGCCACCAAGGTCAAGGCGATTAAAGCCAAGGCTGCATTTTTAATGGATAATTTCATGCCAGCCCCTTAATTCGCAGCAGAGATGTGCGCCAGCTCATCCAATTTAATTTGCAATAATTGAGTATTGCTGCCAGCTTGCGCTAAAGCCTGCTGATAAGCGGCCTTCGCTGCCGGTAAATCACCACTCGCTTGCAAAATATCACCTTTCAGTTCGGCTTGTTGTGTAGCAAAACTCTCAGGCATTGATTGATTAATGGTTGCTAGCGCTGCCGCAAGCTCTCCCAGCTCACGCTGCACTCTGGCCAAGCGAATCTGGGCAATGGCTTTAATATTGACATCCTTACTGTTCTGCTGCGCCCAATTGAGGTGATTGCTGGCAGACGCTAAATCGCCAGCATTAACGGCTTCTTTTGCTGATAATAATGCGGCAAATATGGCGTAATTGCTGCTACCTTGCTCACCAATAAAACGTTGCGCTTGGGCTAACCATTCAGCATCATTACCTTGCTGTTCAATTAATTGTACATAACTATTCGACAAAGCCTCCGCACTGGCCCGCTGCTCTGCCTGATAATAACGCCAACCATACAGCGAAGCTAAACCAATAACTACACCGCCTAAAATCGCTTTACCATATTGATTCCAAAATCGTTTAATGGCTTCAACCTGTTGCTCTTCACTTGTGTAAATTTCCACCTAACTACTCCGTTATTCTTTTAGGCCAGATGTTGAGCCAATTCACTCAACTTAAGGGTTTGTTGTGGCTTGTCCTGACGCAACCATTTTAGGGTAACTTCGCCGTTAGCCAGTTCTTCTTCACCTAAAATCAGTGCCAGCTCTGCGCCTGATTTATCCGCTTTTTTAAATTGTTTTTTAAGATTACCACCACCACAGTGCAAGATAACACGTTTAGTGGGTAAGTCACTACGCAGCCTTTCGGCAACACTTATCGCTGCAAGTTCCGCAGACTCGCCTACAGCCATCAGATAAATATCTGCTGTTGCCGGCAACACTGGCGTTAAGTTTAACGTTTGCAGTAACAGAATCAGACGCTCTAAACCCAGAGCAAAGCCGACCGCAGGGGTGGCTTTACCCCCTAACTGCTCGACTAAACCATCGTAACGACCACCCGCGCAAACTGTGCCCTGCGAACCCAGCTCAGTCGTCACCCATTCAAATACGGTACGGTTATAGTAGTCTAGGCCACGCACCAAGCGTGGATTAAGCGTGAACTCAATACCAGCAGCTGTTAAACGCTGCTGTAATTGAGCAAAATGCAAAGCCGATTCGGCATCTAAATGTTCCGCTAACTTAGGTGCCGCGGCCAGCATCTCTGCCATAGCAGGATTCTTGCTATCCAACACCCGTAGTGGATTACTGTATAAACGTCTTAAGCTATCTTCATCTAGCAAGGCTTTATGCTGCTCAAGATACGCAATTAACGTATCACGATAAGCCGCGCGGGCTTCATTTGAACCTAAAGAATTCAGTTCTAACTTAACATAGGGCGTTAACCCCAGCTTTTGCCAGAGACGTGCGCTAAGAATAATCACTTCAGCATCAATATCTGCCGTAGCAATGCCAAAGGCTTCGAGACCAAATTGATGAAATTGACGATAGCGGCCTTTTTGCGGGCGCTCGTGCCGAAACATCGGCCCCGTGTACCATAAACGCTGTTCTTGATTGTACAGTAAACCGTGCTCGTTACCGGCTCTGACACAGCAAGCAGTTCCTTCTGGACGAAGGGTTAAGCTGTCACCGTTCCGGTCGGTAAAGGTGTACATTTCTTTTTCAACAATATCGGTGACTTCACCAATAGACCGTTTAAAAAGCTCGGTCATTTCGACGATGGGAAAACGAATTTCACTGTAGCCATAGCTTGCTACCGTATCACGCAGCACCTGCTCTACATATTGCCACAGGGCTGAATCCTGAGGCAGACAATCGTTCATACCACGAATTGCCTGAATTTGTTTAGACAAAATAATTCTTCCGTTTGGGTTTAACTTTTAACGCAGGGTATTACTTAAACAACCATGCAAAATGCCACTGATTATATACGTAACGGCCACAAGATACTTCAATTTTCCTACTTTATAGCTGTTTTACTGCAATACGCTGTTGTAAATAGAGTCGAACTTGTTGCTCTAACTGCTCGGCAATTTGTCCATTATCAAGGCGCAGCCGCTGCCGCTCACCGTTAATATAAAAACCACTTTTCCGGTTAGCGCCTGCCACACCTAAATCCGAAATTAGAGCCTCTCCGGGACCATTTACCACACAGCCAATCACGGAAACAGTTAAAGGATCGACAATATCTTCTAACCGTTGTTCCAATTCATTCATGGTTTTAATCACATCAAACTCTTGCCGCGAACAACTTGGACAAGCAATAAAATTGATACCGCGAGCACGAATACGCAGGGATTTAAGGATATCAAAGGCAACCTTAACTTCTTCTACCGGATCGGCAGCCAGTGAGATTCTAATGGTGTCGCCAATTCCCTCAGCTAACAACATCCCCAAACCAATAGCAGATTTTACCGCGCCAGATCTAGCACCTCCGGCTTCGGTAATACCCAAATGTAACGGCTGATTAATTTGCTTTGCTAACAACCGGTATGCTCCGACTGCTAAAAACACATCTGACGCTTTGACACTGACTTTAAACTGATCGAAATTCAGTCGATCCAAAATATCAACATGCCGCATGGCTGATTCAACTAAGGCTTCTGGCGTCGGCTCGCCATACTTCTCTTGGATGTCTGCTTCCAAAGAACCGCCGTTTACCCCAATACGGATTGGGATATTGTAATCTTTTGCCGCATCGACTACCGCGCGTATACGATCTTCGCGACCAATATTACCTGGATTAATCCTTAAGCAATCTACGCCATATTCCGCTACTTTTAAGGCAATGCGATAATCAAAATGAATATCAGCCACTAAGGGCACGGGTGATTGTTGCTTGATTAATTTAAACGCCTCTGCTGCATCCATAGTCGGTACCGATACCCTAACAATATCAGCGCCAGCTGCAGCAATAGCGTTAATTTGTGCAACGGTTGCCGCAACATCGGTGGTAAGGGTATTGGTCATAGATTGCACGGCAATAGGTGCATCCCCCCCAACTAACACATTCCCGACCTTAATTTGAGTACACTTGCGGCGTTTAATGGGATTTTCTGCAAACATTATTCGTCTTGTCCTGCCAAAGTAAATTTTGCGACACGGCCACCTGGAAAACGTGACATATCAAATAGCTGTCCATTGATTTCAATGCTCACCACACCAGGATTACCTAAGGTAATAGTAAAAGGACCTTGCGCATTAAGCTCCATTACATAGCCTCCTTGTTTGGTACCAAAAGCAATACGTTCACCCTTACTATCCAAGACGTCAATCCAACAGTTGTCACTAAAGGTCATTTTCAGGCGATCTAAGTCAGCGTCATTCTGTTCTAACACACTGCTTTGCAACGGGGGTTCTAGCGAAGCAACAGGAAGTGCTGGTTCAATCATTGCAGCTGCCGCATCGACGGGTTGGGTAATGTCAGTCTCAACAGGCACCTCTGCAACAGGTGTAATGTCAGTAGCCGTTTCATTAACAGGTGCATTTTCGACATTATTTGCAGATTCAGTTTGCAATATGTTGTCTTGTAACGGCAGATTGGTCTCTTCAACAATGAGCGTATCTGATTGAAGTTGATTATCTGCAAAACCGGTAAAATCACGGGCACCTTGCCACAACCAAATAGCAAAGGAAGCCAGTAAAATAGCCGCAATAACATAGGTCAGCCACATAAAACGCGCTTCTGTTTGCTGCTTGGCTTGCCGGTTAGAAAAGGTTTTCATAACCTTTACAGGGCTACTTTGTACCTTATGCGCCTGCTCAAACCGAGTTAAAAGCTGTTGCTCTGGTAATTTTAGAAAGCGCGCATAGGATCTGACATAACCACGCATAAAAGTCGGCAAAATGCTTTTATCGGGTTGGTCAGCCTCGAGACTTTGCAGCACTTCTACTTTTAAATTTAGTTGTTTAGCAACGAACTGCAGAGTAAAGCTGCGCCGTGCACGCTCTTGCTGCAGTATCTGGCCAACGCTTAACTCAGCCAACTCAGTCGGGGGAGCTTGTTCATTATTACTCATGATTAATTGATGCCGGATCTACGATATAAAGTCTTTGACCAATTTCCAGCACACTGTTTTCAGTCAGCTGATTCCAAGCCATAAACCGATCTAAACGAATATTATAACGATACGAAATGGCAAACATCGTATCACCTTCAGCTACCTGATGATAAAACTCATCCACAGGCTGCACATTGGCTAACCGCACTGCAGGTGCCTGATGCTCTGGTGGTGCATTATTCGGCCCTAACCAAACGCGCTGCCCTATCCTTAAACGTGATTCAGGTGTTAATTTATTCCACTCTTGTAATCGAGTCAGTAAGATATTATGAGCCAATGAAATATGGTGTAATGACTCCCCTTCAACAACTACATGATAGGGAACTTCTCCGTCAGCCACTTCTGTAGAATCTTTAGCTGTAACAGGAGATAAGGGTGCAGAAGTATGGTTAGTTGCTAAGGTAACATTTGGTTCATTCGTTACTTCAGTTAATACTTCCGCAACGGGTATATCTGCGACTTCTGAAATTACTTTCGCAACGGGTGCAGCGGTGAGTTCAGAAACCGCTTCCACGACGGGCGCATTAGTAGCAGGCAAAGCGGCAACTTCACTTTCAGGAAACTTACGTCTAACTCGCAACTGCGGATTGTTAACTGGCTCAGTCACAGTGCGGGCGGCAGGCGCAACAGCTACTTCGCCGGAGCTGGCAAAGGTTGGACGTAGATTAGCAAGCAGATGCAACTTATAACGCTCTCTTAACTGTTCGAACTCGCTTTCCTGTAGGCGCTGCTGCAATAATAAACGCGCTTCATCACTATCAATATAAAGCGACAGCAACAACTGCTCGGCATGGCGCATGGTGGGGACATCCCCCTGTTTTTCGGCCACCAAAAAACTTAATAAGGTACTGCGCGCAGAGACACGACCTAAGCGTTGAAGCCGAGACAGATCGGTTTTAGCTTCGACTAGATTTCCCATCGCATAGTTAACGGAAGCACTATTGATCAGTGAGCTCACCCGAGTGCCATTATGACTGATGGAAGAGCTCAAATAAGAGCGTGCCGCGTCAAAACTATCTTGCTCTAACATACACAAAGCAAGATTTTCATAACTTTCAGCAACCCGAATATAACCTGGCTTAGCGATCGCAGAGAGTAACAAACGCTCAGCATCCTCAAACCGCTCTATTTGACAAAGAAAAGCGCCATAATTGTTGTAAGCATCGGCATTATTAGCATCTTTAGCTATGGCTTCTTTGTAGGCGTTTTCCGCCTGCGCATGCTCACCCACTGTCTGGTAATAAAACGCTAAAGCGTTATACACCTCAGGTAAATTAGGCGCCATACTTCTGGCGCGTTCAAGATTAAATAACGCCTGCGTTGTATCACCACGCGTTAGGTAATTTAAGCCAAGCGAAATGCGTGTTCTCGCGGCTTCTGTATTATCTACATTTCGCTGCGTAACTTGACGGTCATTCGCCACATAAGTACTCTCTGACACACAGCCAGAGAGGATAAGTGTCGCTGTCAGTGCGGTGAAAACAGGAAATCTCTGCATTACCACTGGCCTTCCATTCGGTTATTGCAGCATTTTAACTGTGATGGCCTCACCCTTTTGCTGCTTTTTAATTAATCTTTTAGTGCGGTCAATAACATCACCCACTAATTGCCCGCAAGCGGCATCAATATCATCACCGCGCGTCTTACGTACCATAACAGTAAAACCGTATTCTTGTAAGACCTTGTTAAAGCGATCAATCCGTGAATTACTGGAACGTTTATAAGGCGAACCAGGGTAAGGATTAAATGGTATTAGATTAACCTTAGCAGGCGTATCTTTCAATGCCTTAGCTAATTCGTGGGCTTGCTCCATGCTATCATTGATCCCTTCAAGCATCACATACTCAACCGTGACTTTATCATTCGCTTTCGAATGCTCAATGTAGCGACGCGATGCGGCCAAAAACTCTTCCATTGGGTATTTTTTGTTTACTGGCACTAACTCATCCCGAAGAGCATTATTTGGCGCATGTAAAGAGATTGCCAAGGCCACATCTATTTTTTCGCGTAACAGATCCAATGCAGGTACTACGCCTGAAGTACTTAATGTCACCCGACGCTTGGATAAACCAAAGCCAAAGTCTTCCATCATCAGTTCCATCGCTGGTACAACGTTGTTGAGATTAAGTAGCGGCTCGCCCATCCCCATCATTACTACGTTGGTTACTGGCTTTTCGCCAGTATCACCAAAACTACCGATAATTTGTGACACACGCCATACCTGACCAATAATCTCTGAGACGCTAAGGTTACGGTTAAAACCTTGTTGTGCAGTAGAGCAGAATGAGCAATCTAGTGCACAACCTACCTGCGAAGAGACGCAAAGGGTGCGGCGATCTTTTTCTGGGATCCACACGGTTTCAACTTCCTGACCGCCCGCTAACGCCATAACAAATTTAATAGTGCCATCAGCACTATCTTGGCGAGTCGCTATAACAGGCGCTTTAATCTCACAGCGACTTTTTAATAATTCACGTAATTTTTTATTGATATTCGTCATCTTGTCGAAATCATCGACACAGTAGTGGTAAATCCACTTCATCACCTGATCGGCACGGAATGGCTTTTCGCCCAGACTGACGAAAAACTCCTGCATCTGTGTACGGGTCAGATCCAGTAAATTAACTAACACGGTGGAACTGCTCATTCCCATATACTCCAACTAACCAATATCAATAACCAACTATAGCAGTCAAAATGACGACCGCTTGTAATACAACTGCACGGATGTAAAGAAGGGGGCTATTGCCCCCTTAGTCGTTACACTGTCAGTTGCAAATTAACGTGTGCGGCTGCACAGCTCTGCATCAGTGAAGAAGTAGGCGATTTCACGCGCAGCAGAAGCAGCAGCATCTGAACCGTGCACGGCATTCTCATCAATGCTGTCAGCGAAATCAGCACGTAAAGTACCCGCTAAGGCATCTTTCGGGTTAGTTGCACCCATGATTTCACGATTTTTACGTACTGCATCTTCACCTTCTAACACCTGAACAACAACAGGGCCAGATGTCATGAAAGACACTAAGGCGTTGAAGAAAGGACGCTCTTTGTGTTCAGCGTAGAAGCCTTCTGCCTGTTCACGGCTTAAGTGCACCATTTTGGCAGCAACAATACGTAAACCTGCAGCTTCGAAACGGCTGTAGATAGCACCGATCAGGTTTTTTGCTACAGCATCAGGCTTGATAATTGAAAAAGTACGTTCTAAGGCCATGTCAGGCTCCTGTAAATTTAAAGAGTTAAAAATTTGGGCGGCAAATTATACGCTAAAATTTGCAAAAAACCTAATGGCCTTCACTGACCATATTGACCGTATATTTTGGAATTTCGACCACCAAATCTTCATCAGCAATCCGAGCCTGACAGCCTAAACGCGATTCAGGTTCTAAACCCCAGGCTTTATCTAGCATATCCTCTTCTAGCTCGTCGCTTTCATTTAACGAATAGAAGCCCTCACGTACAATGACATGGCAAGTAGTACAGGCGCAGGATTTCTCACAAGCATGTTCTATTGCAATGCCATTACGTAATGCCACGTCTAGCACGGTTTCGCCACTTTTTGCTTCCAAAGCTGCCCCTTCCGGACACAATTCTGCATGGGGTAAAAAGACTATTTGTGGCATGATTTAAACCTCATCGACCTTATGACCTTGCAACGCCAAACGAATGGACTTATCCATCCGCCGCGAAGCAAACTCATCTGTTAACTGATTAGTATGTTCAATAGCGGCTTTAATAGCAGCCGTATCATCTTGTTGTTTTACGGTATTAAGTACACTGAGTGATTGGCGAATTTCAGTAAGTTCAGCCTCGTTTAGTAAGGCGGCATCCGCAGCAAGTGCCGCCGTTACTGCCTCTAACACCCGCTCAGCTTCTACCTGCTGCTCTCGCAATAAGCGCAGCTGCATATCCTGCCGGGCATGTTGCATCGACCCGCTGATCATGGCAGCGACTTGCTCATCACTTAAACCATATGAAGGTTTTACCTGAATACTGGCTTGCACCCCTGTAGACTTTTCTTCCGCACTGACACTGAGTAAGCCGTCGGCATCAACCTGAAAAGTCACTCGAATATGGGCTCCGCCCGCAGGCATGGGCGGAATACCACGTAATTCAAAACGCGCCAGTGAGCGACAATCCTCGACTAATTCGCGCTCACCTTGTACCACATGAATGGCCATAGCCGTTTGACCATCTTTAAAAGTGGTAAACTCCTGAGCGCGGGCAACCGGAATAACCGTGTTACGTGGAATAATTTTTTCAGTCAAACCGCCCATGGTTTCAATACCCAAGGAGAGCGGGATAACATCTAACAATAAAGTTTCATGTTCCGCTTTATTACCCACCAGCACATTCGCCTGAATAGCCGCACCAAGTGCAACCACTTTATCAGGGTCGATAGAAGTCAAAGGCTCTGTCGCAAAAAACTCTGCCACTAACTGTCGTACTAAGGGTACGCGTGTTGAGCCACCCACCATAACGACTTTTAAAACATCGTCGATGGTTAAGTCGGCATCGCGCAAGGTTTGTCGACAAGCGCGAATAGTTTGCTTAACCAGCGATGTAATCAACTCAGAGAATTCACTCCGACTTATCACGCCACTGACTAGGGTATCTTCTGCCGTAAATTCGTATCGCGTTTCTTCAGCGTCAGTCAGACGTTCTTTAATAGCGCGCGCTTGCTGCTGATACAAGCGACGGGCACTTGCCGATAAGCTTTGCTGGCCACTGCGCTGTTGCAGTAATGTCACTAAAGCCTGATCGAAATCATCACCACCTAGCGCAGAATCGCCCCCAGTGGCTAAGACTTCAAACACGCCACGACGCAGACGTAAAATCGAAATATCGAAAGTACCACCACCTAAATCGTAAACGGCAATAATACCTTCTTGACCAGAATCTAAACCATAGGCTAAAGCAGCCGCCGTAGGTTCATTTAATAAACGCAGTACGGTTAAGCCAGCTAACTTCGCGGCATCTTTTGTTGCTTGGCGCTGAGCATCATCAAAATAAGCAGGAACGGTAATCACTACGCCATTTAACTCGCCACCTAAGGTTTCGCTGGCCGTATTGGCCAAGGTGGCTAAAATTTCCGCAGAGACTTCCACCGGGTTTTTAACCCCTTGGACTGTGTCAATAGCAACCAAGCTAGCTTGCTCTACAAAGCGGTAAGGTAATTCCTTAGCAAGGGCCAGTGTCTCTTGGTAGCCTTTGCCCATCAATCGCTTAACCGAGACTATGGTATTTTCAGCATCTTCTACCGCCGCGGCTTGTGCTGCGCTACCGACTTGAACACCAGTGCTGGTATAACGAACAACCGAGGGCACCATGTCCTCCCCTAACGCATTGCTTAGGGTTTTTGCTTCGCCGCTGCGAACGGTGGCAACCAATGAATTCGTCGTGCCAAGATCGATGCCGGCAGCGAGTCTATGTTGATGCGGTGCCGCGCTTTGGCCCGGCTCTGCGATTTGAAGTAACGCCATAGTGAAATTAGTCTTGTAATTGCTGTTCAATTAACTCCAGCTCGTGCTGCAGTTTATAGAAAAATTTTAATTTACGTACCAGTTCTGCAGCCAGTTGGTCGTGCTCAGCAGTACGTGCAGAGAGCGCTTCATTTAGTTGGTTTTGTAATAATTTGCGTTGTGTTGACAGATAGTGCTCAATATCTGCAATTGCCTGCTCAGGATCATCTTGCTCATGTACATCAGCAAGTTGCTCACGTAACGCCATTTGTTGCATGAGAAAAGCCGGCTCAGTAAAACTACGCTGTTCATTACTGATTTTTAAACCACGTAACGCAAGTAAATGCTCAGCCCGCAACAAGGGTTGTTTCAGGCTGTGATAAGCATCATTTATATTGGCAGTTTGTTGTACAGATAACAACCGGTCGCGCTCTGAGGCAGCGGCAAAATTATCTGGGTGAAAGCGTTTTTGTAGCGCCAGATAACGCGAACCTAGCTCGGTTAAATCTAGCGCAAATTGTTCTGGCAAATCAAACAGCTGAAAGTAATTCATACTACCTCAGAGCCTGCCTTAGACAGTAAAGCTTTCGCCACAGCCGCATTCGCCATTTACGTTAGGATTGCTAAATTGAAAGCCTTCATTTAAGCCTTCTTTTACAAAATCTAACTGTGTGCCATCGATATAAACCAGACTTTTGCCATCTACGATTAATTTCAAACCTTGATCTTCAAAGATTTGATCATCATCGTTTAATTCATCGACAAATTCCAACACATAAGCAAGGCCAGAGCAGCCAGTGGTTTTTACACCAACCCGCAATCCAACTCCCTTGCCGCGGTTTTGCAGAAAACTTCTTACCCGCTCGGCCGCTGCCGTTGTCATCGAAATGGCCATCTGGCATTAGCTCCCTTGCTTCTGTTTATAATCAGCAATAGCGGCTTTAATCGCATCTTCAGCTAAAATTGAACAGTGGATTTTCACCGGTGGCAAGGCTAACTCTTGGGCAATATCCGTATTTTTGATTTGCTGAGCTTCGTCTAACGTTTTGCCTTTAACCCATTCTGTCACTAGCGAGCTTGATGCGATAGCACTGCCGCAACCATAGGTTTTAAACTTAGCATCTTCGATAATGCCTTGTTCATTGACTTTAATTTGCAACTTCATTACGTCACCGCAAGCAGGTGCACCGACCATACCGGTTGCTACGCTCGGGTCGTCTTTCGCAAAAGAACCTACATTGCGTGGATTTTCGTAGTGATCAATAACTTTATTGCTGTATGCCATGATAGTTACCTCTTTAGTGGCGATAGCGCCTGAACTTAGTGCGCCACCCAGGCCACAGTGTTTAAATCTATACCGTCTTTGTACATATCCCAAAGGGGTGACATCGCACGAAGCTTACTAATCGCTTCGTGTACAATTTTAATCGTATGGTCAACCTGCTCTTCAGTCGTAAAACGGCCGATACTAAAACGGATTGAACTGTGCGCTAACTCATCTGACAGGCCTAAAGCACGAAGTACATAAGACGGCTCTAAACTGGCAGAGGTACAAGCTGAACCTGATGAAACGGCGATATCTTTTAACGCCATAATCAGTGACTCACCTTCAACGTAGTTAAAACTGACATTAGTGATACCAGGCACGCGCTGCTTTGCATCACCATTTAAAAAGACTTGCTCAATATCTTTGATACCGTTCCACAGACGATCGCGTAACACGGTGATCCGCGCATGTTCAGCAGCCATTTCTTCTTTAGCGATACGGAAAGACTCGCCCATGGCGACAATTTGGTGCGTCGCTAACGTGCCTGAACGCATACCACGTTCATGACCACCGCCGTGTGTTTGCGCTTCTAAACGGATCCGCGGCTTACGACGTACAAATAACGCACCAACACCTTTGGGACCATAGGTTTTATGACCAGAAAAAGACATCAGGTCGACTTTTAATGTTTGCAGATCAATCGCTACTTTACCGGTAGCCTGTGCTGCATCTACGTGAAAAATAATGCCTTTGCTGCGGCATAACTCACCAATCGCAGCAATATCTTGCACCACACCAATTTCGTTATTAACAAACATGATGCTAACCACGGTGGTATCTGGACGCATGGCTTGTTCTAACTTGGTTAAATCGACCAAGCCATTAGCTTCCACGTCAAGATAAGTAACCTCAAACCCTTCACGCTCTAGCTGACGCATAGTATCCAGCACCGCTTTGTGTTCGGTTTTGATGGTGATCAGATGTTTGCCTTTTTTGTGATAAAATTCAGCAGCACCTTTAATCGCAAGATTGTTTGATTCAGTTGCACCAGACGTAAAAACAATTTCACGCGGATCAGCGTTAACTAATTCGGCAATTTGGCTACGAGCAATTTCTACCGCTTCTTCGGCCTGCCAACCAAAACGATGCGAACGCGACGCAGGGTTGCCAAATTGGCCATCCATGGTCAAAAACTCCATCATTTTTTCCGCAACCCGCGGATCAACCGGGGTTGTTGCAGCATAGTCTAAATATATTGGTAGCTTCATTATTGGCTCCGTATTGCACTTACAGCTGGCAGCTGACTTCGATATCAGTTGCGGGATTTTTGATTTTACGGCTTTGTTGCAGGGCGGTTTGCCGTACTTCTTCCTGCTTTACCAACTCTTCTAATGAGATATTGGTGAGAAAATCTTCAATGCGATGACTCAGATTGCTCCATAAGGTATGAGTAAGACAGCGCATCCCGCCATGGCAATCTGATTTACCCTGACAGCGGGTAGCATCTACCGATTCATCTACTGCCGCAATAACGGCTGAAATAGAGATATCTGACGCTGCCAGACCTAGCTGGTAACCGCCACCTGGTCCGCGGACACTGCTAACCAAACCTTGCTTACGTAACCGGGCAAATAATTGTTCCAGATAGGACAACGAAATACCTTGCCGTTCAGATATGTCAGCCAAAGGCACAGGGCCCTGAACAGCATGTAGCGCCACATCGAGCATCGCAGTTACCGCATAACGGCCTTTGGAGGTTAATCGCATAATAGGCTCCTTTCCAGAATACGGCCTATTGTACATTCCTGACTATTTTAGTCAAGTATTAAGCCTAGTAAAATAGTCAGGTATTCGCCTACTAAATAGCGGGATCGAACTCATCCACCTCTTTGCGACGCTGCTCTGCTGCACGCTGCTCCGCATCACGAAAATCAACTTCATTTATGTTTACGGTGGGAACTTGATCACAGACGTTCCCTCCTAAAGAATTTACGCTGTGACAAAGCTCTGCCACTTTGTTATCAAGAATATGAATATGATCTAGCAAGCTGCCAATGGCATTGGCAACAGGATCTGGGTTGTCCGCAGACACCGCATAGGCATCGAAACCATACTTTTTAGCCAAATTTTGTCGCTGTTCTGAAACATCGGCATTCGCCTTAGCAACCACTCGACCGGGAATACCGACCACAGTAGCGCCAGCAGGTACATTCTTCACCACAACCGCATTAGAACCAATTCGGGCATTTTGACCCACATTTAACGGCCCTAACACCTTAGCACCGGCACCTATCACCACGCCGTTTTCCAATGTAGGATGTCGCTTGCCTGGATTCCAGCTGGTACCCCCTAAAGTCACCCCGTGGTAAAGCGTACAATCATCGCCAATTTCAGCCGTTTCTCCAATGACGACACCCATGCCATGATCAATGAAAAAACGCCGGCCGATTTTTGCACCTGGATGAATCTCGACTCCGGTTAACCAGCGACCAAGCGTACTTAACCAACGTGCCAACCAACGCCATTCCGCTCGCCATAATCGATGACTGACTCGATGCAACCAGATTGCATGAAGTCCCGGATAAGTGGTGAGGACTTCAAATGCACTGCGGGCGGCAGGATCTCGGTCAAATACACTTTGAATATCTTCTTTGATGCCTGAGAACATGCTAAGGCTCCTTAACTGCAATTACTTTTTCGTCGACTTTTGGTCAACTTTTTCTAGACGCTGCATTGAGGTCAAAATACCACGCAAAATATTGTATTCGACATCATCAGGGCGGGCTCGGGTAAACAACCGTTTTAACTTAGTCATCACCACACCGGGGTGCTGCTTAATAATAAATCCGGTATGACTCAGGGCTTCTTCCAAATGCTGGTAGAAGTTTTCCATTTGTTGTGCGCTGGGATAAACGGTGGGATCACCTACCTGAACGGCAGATTCCTCTTGTGAGATGAGGGCAGCCATGCGCACTTCATAACAAAGAATTTGTACTGCCATCGCTAAATTCAAGGAAGTATATTCAGGATTAGCATCAATACAAACGTGATATTGGCACATTTGTAGTTCTTCATTCGTCAAACCACTACTTTCACGGCCGAATACCAAAGCGACTGGCGCTTGCTCCGCTTCTTGCAAAGCTTTAAAACCACATTCTCGAGGCGTGAGCATCGGCCAACGCATTGTACGCGAGCGCGCACTACTGCCAACAACTAAGGCACAATCAGCAACCGCCTGAGCTAAATTATCGTAAACCTTTGCCTTAGCGAGAATATCACTGGCACCTGCAGATAAGGCATAGGCCTGACCATCAGGCTCAGTTTTAGGCGCAACCAAGCACAACTGTGACAAGCCCATGGTTTTCATTGCTCTGGCAACGGATCCAATATTACCGGTATGAGTAGTGCCCACCAGCACTACTTTGATCTGTTCTAAGCGATTTGTCTGCTCTGACATGGTTTAACCCAAGCTAAAAAATTGCGACATTCTATCATAAGGCTACGGCATTGTAGATCGAAATTTAGCAGTCTAGCCACCCAAAAAGCCAAAGATAGTACAATGAACAGGCGATAAAAGGCGCTGCAATTCGTTGCTTGCTTTGCTAAACTAGCCGCACCCTTTGCAAGGAGTTACCTACTATGTTTCGATTCAGCCGTATTTTCACCCTGACCGCTTTATTAGTTAGTACAACAGCAACTGCCAATACTGCCCTAGAGCAAGCCGTTAACAATCCATTACGCACAGCCGAATTTACTCAACGAGATCAATACCGTAACCCTGTAGCAACGCTAAATTTCTTTGAAGTGACGCCACAAAGCACCGTCGTTGAGATTTCGCCGGGAGCGGGCTGGTATACCGAGATATTAGCCCCTATGCTAGCAGCTGACGGCCTTTACTATGCCGCACATTTTCCAGCAACAGCCACTGGTTTTGGACAGCGTAGCAGAGCCGCATTTATGGAAAAACTTGCTGCTAATCCGCAGTACAGTAAAGTACAAGTCACTGAATTTGCACCAACGCCAGGCATTAGCATTGCACCTGCAGGTTCTGCAGATGTGGTGCTAACTTTCCGTAACTTACATAATTGGTATATGGCGGGTGGCGAAGACGCCTTGTTAACCGCGTTCAGTCACTTTTATACTGCATTAAAGCCGGGGGGTGTGCTTGGTATAGTTGAACATCGACTCCCAGAAGCGAAATTAAGCAGTGACTGGAGCCGTTCGGGCTATATGCCACAAAGTTTGACCATCAAACTGGCAGAAAAAGCCAGTTTTACTTTTGAAAGTAGCAGCGAGATTAACGCTAATCCGAAAGATACTGCTGATCATCCGTCTGGTGTTTGGACTCTGCCCCCTAGCCTGCGTTTAGGGGAGCAAGATAGAGAAAAGTATCTCGCCATCGGTGAGAGCGACCGCATGACTTTAAAATTTCGTAAACCTTTAAACTAACCAACTGAACGGAACAACTGATGAAAGTAATGGTAATAGGTGGCGGTGGCCGCGAACATGCTTTAGCTTGGAAGGCGGCACAATCACCACTAGTCACTCAGGTCTTTGTCGCACCAGGGAATGCCGGTACAGCGCGAGAGTCAGCTTTACACAATGTTGCTATAGCCGCGGATGATGTAGATGCGCTGTTGGCTTTTGCCATTGAGCAACAATTGGACTTAACCATTGTTGGTCCAGAAGCCCCTTTAGCTAAAGGCGTTGTCGATAAATTTCGCGCTGCAGGCTTAGCAATTTTTGGCCCAACACAGGCGGCTGCACAGTTAGAAAGTTCAAAAGCCTTTGCTAAGGATTTTTTAGCACGACACAAGATCCCTACTGCCGCTTATCAAAACTTTACCGAAATTGCACCAGCAAAAGACTATGTAAAACGTCTTGGTACTCCTATCGTTATTAAAGCTGATGGTTTAGCCGCAGGTAAAGGCGTCATTATTGCGCAAACAGAAGCGGAAGCCTTTGCTGCCATTGACGATATGTTAGCTGGCAACAAATTTGGCAATGCCGGTAGTCGTGTTGTGATCGAAGAATTTCTGGTTGGTGAGGAAGCCTCTTTCATTGTAATGGTTGATGGTGTTAATGCCTTAGCGTTTGCCTCTTCGCAAGATCACAAAGCGCGTGATAATGCTGATAAAGGACCTAATACCGGTGGCATGGGTGCTTATTCTCCCGCCCCAGTAGTAACACCGCAGGTGCACCAGTGGGTTATGGATAACGTTATTTATCCAACCGTAAAGGGCATGGCAGCTGAAGGTAATGTCTACACCGGCTTTTTATATGCAGGCTTAATGATTGCTCCCGATGGCTCGGCTAAAGTACTTGAGTTTAATTGTCGGTTTGGCGATCCAGAAACGCAGCCTATTATGTTGCGACTGGAATCAGACTTAGTGCTGCTTTGCCAAAATGCGGTAAATGGAAAACTCGATCAAACCGAGATTCATTTTACGCCTCAAGCCGCAGTAGGTGTAGTTATGGCTGCAGGCGGCTATCCTGATGCCTATGCCAAAGGTTTAACGATTCATGGATTGGATACGCCTGCTGCGCCAGGATCAAAAGTCTTTCATGCTGGGACGGAGCTTAATGGTGAGACGGTAGTAACCAATGGCGGTCGAGTACTTTGCGCCACTGCTTTGGGGGACAACGTTACAGCGGCACAGCAAGCTGCTTATCAGTTAGTCTCACAAATCAGCTGGGATCAGGTTTACTACCGAACAGATATTGGTTACCGAGCTATAGCAAGGGAACAACAGCCATAAAGCACATGGCTTAATTTTGCATATAAAGGTGCCACGGCACCTTTTTTTAGCCTTGCCCTTTACCTAATTTAACTGTTATCGGAAAAACTATGCGTACTTTAGTATTAATACTCACTCTAATGCTCTTAACCGCTTGTCAGCAAGCGCCAGCCAACTGCGAGCAAAGCTCCCACACCATTGCCCAAATTCAAGGGAGTGCAGAAATAAGCAACTATCTTGGTCAACAAGTGACCTTGCAAGGTGTCGTACTGAACCAAGTATACCCTGATGGGCCCCTATCTGGTTTAATGTTGCAAAGTCTATCATCGGATAGCGATCCTGCCACTGCAGAGGGAATCTTTGTAGTCGTTGCCGACCCTATGCAATATGAACGAGGGCAGATTTTAGTTGTATCTGGTACAGTCGCTGAAGTTGATCAACTAACCAGTATCATTGATGCGCAAGTATTGAGTCTCTGTGGCAACAAAACCCTCAGCCCACAAACTGTCAACCTGCCTTTAGAAGCTAATTTAAGCTGGGAGGCTTATGAGGGCATGTGGATTCGTTTCGAACAGCCGCTAGTAGTAGCAGATACCTATCAGCTTGGGCGTTATGGCGAAATACTAATAGCGAATACTCGACTAATGGTGCCAACGCAAATCGTTGCACCAGGCAGCCAAGCCAGGCAATTAGCAGAACAACAAGAGCGACAAGCCATCCTACTAGATGATGGTCTTTGGCAACAGAACCCAGACCCTCTACCCTACCCAACTACCGGTTTGACGGCAGAAAGCAGCTTACGGGTAGGTGATCAAGTTTTACAAGTTGCCGGCATTGTCCACCAAGATGAGCGAGGCTATCGTTTACTGCCTACCACGCAACCGCATTTCGTCAGTGTAAACCTGCGCCCAGCGAAGCCTGCCAGCACGGCAGCAAATGAGCTACGGATTGCTAGCTACAATGTACTCAACTTTTTTAACGGACATGGTCAAGACAAACCTTTTCCAACACGGCGTGGAGCGAGAACACCAGAAGAATTAACATTACAGCAAGCCAAGTTGGTTCAAGCACTCCTGGCAATGGATGCTGATATTATTGGCTTACTGGAGCTAGAGAATAATGGCTACGATAACAATGGCGCTATCGCGACCTTATTGGCCGCGTTGAACGAGCAAAGTCCCGAGCCTTATCAAATGGTGATCACTGCCGAAACACCAGGCAGTGATGCCATCAAGGTAGGTATTTTTTATCGCAGTAATCGGGTTAGCGCTATTGGTAAGGCAGCCACCAAAACAGATGCACCTTTTACACGCTTACATCGCCCCCCAATGGCGCAAAGTTTCCGTCATATCTCTTCCGGTACTGAGTTTACTTTTGCTGTGAATCACTTCAAATCTAAAGGTGGCTGTCCCCGTAGTGGCGCGGTTGACTATGCAATACAAAAAGATCAGGGTGATGGTCAAGCCTGTTGGAATCAGGCTCGGGTTGAAGCTGCTATGGCATTACAACAGTGGCTACAAACCCTGCCAACGGGAATAAACACTGAACATAGCGTTATTGTGGGAGATTTTAATGCCTATAGAATGGAAGATCCTATCCGTTACTTTGAACAACAAGGTTGGCACTACTTGACTGACGGCAAGGTAGATTCCTATTCCTTTGTATTTCGAGGCAGATCAGGTTCTTTAGACCACATGTTAGCCAGTCCAAAACTCGCAGAGAAACTGAGTGAATTGATACATTGGCCTATCAATGCTGATGAACCTGTTATTCTGGATTATAGCTTACGCTTTAAACCTGCTAGTCTATTGCCACTTTTGAATGTGGCAACACCCTATCGTTCATCGGACCATGATCCGATCATCGCTACATTTGCTTTTTAATTCAGTTGTTGCAGCGCCATTAGCATTATGCTGATGGCTGCTGCCATCGAGCCTAGCCAAATCAAACTGCGTGCTGTAGCCCAATCGAGCCAATAACAAACCAAATAGCCAAGACGACAAACAATAAAAGTCCAACTCGCAACCAACATTGCTTGACTAACGGTACCTACCGCAATAACGAAAATGCAAGCCGTGGCAAACACGAGTAAGGCTTCAAAACTATTGTAGTGTGCTGCATTACAGCGCTGGCCAAAATCAGTCAGGCTCGCTTGCTGACGTCTTGGGTAGTGGTTGTCGTAACCGCCGGCACGATGCATAGCAACAACTAAAGGAAGCTTGGCTAAATAAGGTAGCAATACTGCAATAAACAGTGTCAGCAAAAGATCTGACATACTTTTCTCCGTTAAAGTAATGTATCCATTTTAGTTTTACTCGAACAGTAAGATTCGGATCAACTCTGTATTGGGATAATAGTTGCGTCAATGTGAGAATTTCCGATATGGTAAGCTTATCTCAACATAAAGGCAGCCCTTATGTCTCATCAAAATCCTATTATCGCTGTAACAGGCTCATCCGGTGCCGGCACTACCACAACAAGTAATGCCTTTAAACATATCTTCCGCACCTTGGGTATCGATGCAGCTTTTGTCGAAGGGGATTGCTTTCATCGTTTTAGTCGTCCAGAGATGGATCTCGCCATTCGTAAAGCGAAAGAAGAAGGACGCTACATCAGTTATTTTGGACCAGAAGCAAACGATTTTGGCACCTTAGAGAATTTTTTTGCCAGTTATGCAGCAACAGGTACGGGTAGAATAAGACATTATTTGCATACCTTTGATGAAGCGGTACCCTATAATCAACTACCAGGGACTTTTACGCCTTGGCAAGATTTACGCCCTAATACTGATTTACTGTTTTATGAAGGCTTACATGGTGGCGCAGTGACCGAGCAGCACAACGTGGCACAACACGTAGACTTGCTAATTGGGATGGTGCCTATTGTGAACTTGGAATGGATCCAAAAAATTATTCGGGATACTTCAGA
Source organism: Alishewanella sp. d11 (assembly GCF_049390205.1). Classification (GTDB taxonomy): domain Bacteria; phylum Pseudomonadota; class Gammaproteobacteria; order Enterobacterales; family Alteromonadaceae; genus Alishewanella. The sequence continues at coordinate 928,023 of NZ_CP186547.1, forward strand.
ACGCGGACACAGTCGTGAGGCAGTACAAGCCAGCATAGTTCGGAGTATGGAAGATTACTTTAATCACATTACGCCGCAATTTTCTCGTACTCATATCAACTTTCAGCGCGTACCTACTGTCGACACCTCCAATCCTTTTAGTGCTAAAGATATTCCTTCATTAGATGAAAGCTTTGTCGTGATCCGTTTTCGGGGAATCAAGCATGTTGACTTTCCCTATTATTTACAGATGATTGATGGATCTTTTATGTCTCGGGTAAATACATTGGTAGTGCCTGGCGGCAAAATGGGCTTGGCGATGGAATTGATCTTAACGCCGTTGATCGAAGCCTTAATGCATAAACGACAACAAGCACGACGTGCTGCACCTTAAAGCCCTTGTAAAAAAGGCCTGATATCAGGCCTTTTTAGAAAACATAGTGTTTATTTTATTTCCGGCAAGTTACGGCCATAAAAGATTTCACGGATTTCACGGAACACCTTTTTACTAATCGTTTTTTGCTCTTCTGCTGTCATGGACTCAGCTCCCATGCCAAAAAGATAATTATTTAAATCACCCTCTTTAAGCATCATTTTGGTATGGAATAAGTTTTCTTGATAGACATTTACATCAATCATCTGAAACGCTTTCTTCGTATCGTCATCCATAAAGTTCTGAATAGAGGTAATGGGATGATCGATATAGTGTTTAGTACCACTAATGTCGCGGGTAAAACCTCGCACGCGATAGTCGATAGTGACTACATCAGATTCAAAACTATGAATCAAAAAATTAAGTGCCTTTAACGGTGAAATAATGCCACAGGTTGATACTTCAATATCAGCACGGAAGGTACAGATCCCATCATGTGGATGTACCTCTGGATAGGTATGAACACAAATATGACTTTTATCCAAATGCGCAACAACAGCTTCGGGTAGCGGTCCTGGATTTTCGGTGTTATCCGGATCAACCAATACAGGTTCTTCGCTGACTAAAATCGTTACACTTGCACCTTGTGGATCATAATCCTGACGGGCAATATTCAGCACATTGGCACCAATGATATCCACTACCTCGGTCAGAATATCGGTAAGACGATCAGCGTTATATTGTTCGTCAATGTACTCAATGTATTCCTGACGATGTTGTTCGGTTTTAGCATAACAAATATCATAAATGCTAAAACTTAAACTTTTAGTCAGATTATTAAACCCGTGTAGTTTCAGTTTTTCAAAAGGCTTAACCAATTTCTTTGCTCTCCGCTAACGACGCACTATCACGCCGCAGTTAACTTTCAGCCCGACCAGCAGACACTAAACTCATTCAGCTTCTTTAATGCTGAAGGAATGCGTTACCTTAACGCTCTGAGATAACATAATGGAAACTGAGCAATATTTCTCAGCAGACAGATTTACCGCACGCTCTACTTGTTTTTCACTTAAGCCAGTACCTGTTACCACAAAGTGTAAATGCACTTTAGTAAAGACCTTTGGCACGCTTTCAGCGCGTTCGGCAGATAATTCGACTTCACATCCTAAGATATGCTGACGCGCTTTTTGCAAAATACCCACCACATCAACAGAGGAACAGGCACCCGCCGACATTAACAGCATTTCCATTGGCGTAGGGGCGTTATTGGTTTCACGATTTGCATCGAAAACTACAGCATGACCACTGCCAGAATAACCAATAAAGGTTAAGTCTTTTGCCCAACTTACTTTCGCTTCCACTATGAGTTCCTAGCTTAAAAATAAGGCTGGGTATTTTACGTAAAACTCCTACAAGAGACCAGTAAAATCGGCAAGTTTAACATAAAGCCCATACGAGATTGAGGGATTAATCGAACAAGGCAGCAATAGCCGTATCAAATAAATTTTTGATCAATAATGAGATTTCTGTGATGAGCTCTTGCTGATGTTCAGTTGCGGGCTTATCCAGCACGGATGATAGGATTTCCTGAAAGTCATACATAATACCGTCAATTTCGCGAATAATCAGTGAACGATGATTCACTTCTAATTCTGAATGTTGCCGACATAAAGTAATAATTTGCTCTGCAATTTTTTCTTCTAACAAAGCACCTATTGTTTTCGCATCGGCAGTTGCAGGTCCTGTTGCGGTAAATAAGGCCAAATGTTCTGTAAGAAACTGGATCAGATGTTCGTAACCGGGCTTATCGATAACCATAAAATACCTGCATAAGTGAAAATGCTGCTAGCTACTAACAGCTTACATCAGTAATAGGCAAACATACGTTATTTAAGCAAAATATTTGTACGAAAACAAATCGGCGCCGCAGCGCCGATTTTTTAGAACCGTAATCCTGGTGATAGTTGCTCAGGCATCACAACCTGATCTAACTCAACCGAAGCAACCGGATAAGCACAGTAATCTGCCGCATAATAGGCACTAGCACGATGATTACCACTTTTACCTATGCCACCAAAAGGTGCGGCTGAACTGGCACCCGTAATAGGTCGGTTCCAATTAACAATACCCGCACGGATATGTTTGTAAAAGTGCTGATATAACTCATGGCTGTCACTCAGTAAACCTGCTGACAAACCAAAACTGGTGTTGTTAGCAGCGGCAATGGCAGCATCAAAATCAGTAAAACGAAACACTTTTAATAAAGGCCCAAAATGTTCTTCATCTGGGAAATCTGTTACTTCAGAGCAGTCAAGGATCCCGGGGGTGACTATCGCTTTATCAGCATAAGGTTGAGTAAGCTCAAGTAATACCTTTGCGCCTAAATCGATAAGTTGCTGCTGTGCTGCTAACATCCCTTTAGCGGCTGCCACTGAAATCATCGACCCCATAAACGGCTGTGGCTCAGCATCATATTCGCCCACTTGAATTTGACGACTTACCTCAAGTAACCGGGCCAGAATGGCATCACCCGCAGCATCTGCTGGCAAATATAGCTTGCGAGCACAGGTACAACGCTGCCCAGAGGTAATAAACGCGGATTGAATGATATCGTGTACCGCCGCATCAATATTCGCCACATCTTTAACTAATAGCGGGTTATTGCCCCCCATTTCCAGCGCTAGAATTTTTTCCGGCCGGCCCGCAAATTGCTGATGCAAGTAATGTCCGGTGCGCGAGCTACCTGTGAAAAATAAGCCATCAATACCATCATGACTGGCTAGCGCTTTACCTGTCTCAACCTCCCCTTGCACCAAATTGATGACGCCAGCAGGAATACCCGCTTGCTGCCACAGTTTGATGGTGAACTCGGCAACCTTAGGGGTTAACTCTGAAGGTTTAAACACCACTGTGTTCCCCGCTAACAAAGCAGGAACAATGTGGCCATTTGGCAAGTGACCTGGGAAGTTATAAGGGCCAAACACAGCGACAACACCATGCGGCTTGTGTCTTAAAAAAGCACGACCCTGTGGCATCGGGTTTTCTTTTTCGCCAGTTCGCTCTTCATAAGCGCGCACGGAAATATCAATTTTACCCACCATAGCCGCGACTTCCGTCCGGCTTTCCCATAAGGCTTTACCAGTATCTTCAGCAATGCACTGGGCTAATTGTTCTTTGTGGTTATTTAGCTGTTCAGCAAAACGTTTAACGTGTGCAACCCGCTCAGCAAAACTTAAATACGCCCAGCTTAATTGGGCTTGCCGAGCCGCGGCGATAGCCAAAGCGACTTGTGCGGCACTTGCCGCCTGACCTTGCCATACTGTTTGATTCTTTGCCGGATCAATAGAGTGAAAGAGTTGACCTTCACCTGCCAGCCATTGACCATTAATAAACTGTACTGCTTGGCTCATCTGTAACTCCTATTTTAAATTTTGCTTATTCGCACCCAGTCACCGGCACTCACTTGCAGTACGGTTGCCAAGGCAGCACTTAGAGTGATTTCATCACTGTGCGCCTCAGGTGCGAGATCAGCCCAACTTGCTCTAAAGTCAGGCAGCTTAGTGTTGCTAATCAAATAAGGCTCTGCTGATTCAGACACTTGACCAATCTTAACTCGCAAACGTTTGCTCTCACGAATGGTTCTAATGTGTGAAGTCCGCGCCTCAACGGTTGGACCGCCATCAAAAATATCGACATAACCACGACAAGAAAAACCTTCTGATTCCAGCAAAGCCAGAGCAGGACGGGTTTGTTCATGCACTTTACCAATAACCTGTTGCGCCGCCTCGCTGAGTAAGCTGACATAAATAGGGTATTTCGGCATTAACTCGGCAATAAAGACCTTTTGGCCAATCCCCGTTAAGTAGTCTGCGGTGGGAAAGTCGACTGAAAAGAAATGCTCTTGCAACCATTGCCAAAAAGGTGAGTTACCTTGCACATCTGAGACGCCTCTTAACTCGGCAATGACTTTGTCGGAAAACCGCTCGGCAAATTCTGCCAGAAATAAGAAACGCATTTTCGATAACAAACGACCATTAAATTTCTGCCGAAATGGCGGTCGCAAGAACAAGGTACAGAGTTCACTAACTCCAGTATAATCGTTGCACAAAGTGAGAATATCGACCGTTTTATAAACGCCAAGCGATCGTGAACTGTGTACCACCTTTCCTAAATGATAGTGATAAAAAGCATCATCCAACCCGACGGCCGCCTCGAGTGCACTGGTGCCGCAGACCTGCCCCGTGGTGGTATCTTCCAGAACAAATAAATAACCTTCATCGCCTGGGGTCTGGGTTACTTTACTAAATGAAACTTCAGAACGGCTGATTTTTCGCATCAGCAGCTCTTCGTTGACCGGCAAGGAAGTAAAGCCATGTCCTGACTCTACTGCCATTTGATACAGCGCCGGGTAATCACTCGCGCAAATCGGGCGAATTACCATCATGGTCGCTTACTCCATTTTTGCTTTATATTTTGCAGTTTCCTGCTTGCTTCATTTCTTATGATAACGGGGTAGTGTTAGCTACCCCCTGCCTACGGTCTTAGCGCCGCCTTTGTGGCAAATGATTAACTGGCAACGACTTGTTTTACAGCCGCGGCAAAACGTTTCATCCCTTCACGGATCTCTTCTTCGGTAATAACCAAAGAGGGCGCAAAACGAACCACATCAACACCCGCAACGAGTGCAAATAAGCCATGGTCTGCAGCCGCTAAGAAAAACTCACGTGAACGGCCTTTATAGGTGTCGTTAAGCACTGCACCTAACAGCATCCCCTTACCACGTACTTCTTTGAACACCTGATATTGCGCGTTAATCTCTTGCAAGCACTCTCTAAAAACTTGCTCATTTTTCAGAACACCATTAAGCACTTCTGGCGTATTGATTGTATCAATCGCTGCCTCAGCAACAGCACAAGCCAGTGGATTACCACCATAAGTACTGCCGTGTGTTCCTACCTTCAGATGAGCAGCAATGGCAGTTGTGGTCAGCATAGCGCCCACTGGGAAACCGCCGCCTAAAGATTTCGCTGACGTTAAAATATCCGGCGTAACACCGCTGTTCATGTAATCGTATAGCTTGCCAGTACGACCAACGCCCGTTTGCACTTCATCAAATACTAACAAAGCATTGTGTTCATCACATAGGGTTCTTAAGCCTTGTAAAAAAGCATAATCACCCGGAATAATGCCGCCTTCACCTTGAATTGGCTCAACCACAATGGCGCAAGTTTTATCGGAAATAATTGCTTTAACACTGTCTAAATTATTATATTCAGCGTGTAATACGGCACCTGGCTTAGGTCCAAAGCCATCGGAGTAAGAGGCTTGGCCACCCACCGTTACAGTGAAAAAGGTACGACCATGGAAGCTTTTGGCAAAAGAAATAATTTCATTCTTGTGTTCGCCATGCGTATCTAACGCCCAACGACGTGCCAATTTAAAAGCAGCTTCATTCGCTTCGGCGCCAGAGTTACAAAAATACACTTTATCAGCAAACGTCTGATCGACCAGTTTTTTGGCTAAACGTAACGCTGGCTCATTAGTCAGAACGTTACTTAAATGCCAAAGCTTATCCGCTTGGGCTTTCAAAGCATTAACTAAAGCAGGGTGGCAATGTCCTAAACTACTTACTGCAATACCACCAGCAAAATCAATATATTCGCGACCTTCTTGATCCCAAACCCGAGATCCCTGACCTTTTACAGGGATTAATTGAGCAGGGGCATAATTAGGTACCATTACTTCATCAAACAGCGCTCTGGTTACCTGAGTTTCAGCAGTCATGTTGTTCTATCCTCTTATTGCTGGTAGTAGGGTAATGCATTACCACGCTTGTGGTCATTAATACGCATTATTGCAGATTTAAATCACTATGTCTTGTGTTGCAAAGCAGCGCAAAGCCACAAATAGCAAGGGCTGCAGATAGATTTGCAACATAAATGCATAGATAGCCGCAAATAAGGAAAGTGTTAGGGTAATCGATCGGCTGCCAGTTCAGAGCAAGTCTGAGCTGGCAATGAAAGAGGGCAAAAACTAAAAAGCTTATTCAGTCAACGCTAAAAAATTCGCCAACATGGTCTGACCACATTCAGTCAGGATGGCTTCGGGGTGAAATTGCACGCCATGCAGCTGCATTTCAGGTACAGCAAGCCCCATAATATCTTGCCAGCCGTCAGACTCTGGCGCCGTTTTCGCCGTGATGACCACCTGCTTAGGTAAGGTTGTCGCGTCCACCACTAGCGAGTGATAACGTGTCACACTTAGGGGTGAAGGCAGCCCTTTAAACACAGACTGGTTTTGGTGCACGATATCAGAGTTTTTACCATGCATAACCTGCCTAGCTCTGACCACTTTTGCGCCAAGAACTTGCGCTATCGCTTGGTGCCCCAAACAAACGCCCAGAATCGGCAGCTTGCCAGCAAAAGCCGCGATAGCGGCCAAGCTAATGCCCGCTTCATCGGGTGTACCCGGTCCTGGTGAAATCACCAGATACTTAGGTGCCAGTTGCGTGATTTGCGTGAGCGTCAATTCGTCATTACGCTTTACCATAACTTGCTGACCTAGTTCAGCAAAGTATTGCACCAGATTCCAAGTAAAAGAGTCGTAATTATCGATCATCAACAGCATTATGATGCCCCGATAAAGCGCCTAACGTTAAGGCGCAACAAAACCAACTGCCTGATTAACCTTAGCTAGCGTCACAGCAGCATGCTCACGCGCTTTAAGCGCTCCGGCCCGCATAACCTGTTGCATTAACGATTGATCAGCACGGATTTCTTTGAATTTAAGCTGCACAGGCTCAAGCAAGCTAATCACCGCATCGGCTACATCGGTTTTCAGATGGCCATACATTTTGCCTTCGTACTCTGCCACCAAGCCATCAACCGTCTTACCTGTGACACCACTTAAAATATTCAATAGGTTGGCTACGCCAGGCTTGTTGTCTTGATCAAAATAAACCCGCGGCGGATCTTCAGAATCCGTCATTGCTTTTTTGAATTTTTTACTGATCACTTTCGGATCTTCAAGCAAGCCAACAAAATTCCAAGGATTATCATCCGATTTTGACATTTTCTTGGTAGGCTCTTGCAAACTCATGACCCGAGCAGCCACCTGAGGAATAAAAGGTTCTGGAATGGTAAAGACTTCACCATGTAAGGCGTTAAAGCGCGCTGCAACATCCCTAGCAAGCTCCAAGTGTTGTTTTTGATCATGACCAACTGGGACCTGATTGGCTTGATAAAGCAGAATATCTGCCGCCATTAACACGGGGTAAGTGAATAAGCCAGCATTCACATTATTGTTATGACGCTCTGATTTGTCTTTAAATTGGGTCATGCGGCCAAGCTCACCAAATTGCGTATAGCAATTTAGCACCCAGGCCAGCTGACTGTGCTCTGGCACATGTGATTGCATAAAAACGGCTGAACGCTGCGGATCGATACCACATGCCAAGTAAAGCGCCAAACTATCCAAAGAAGCGCTTCGTAGGGCTTCTGGCTCCTGACGCACCGTAATAGCATGCAAATCAACAATACAATAAAGACAATTATAGTCGTCTTGCATTTGATCCCATTGGCGCAAAGCACCAAGATAATTACCAATTGTCAGTTGTCCAGACGGCTGAGCGCCACTAAGTACAATGGGTTTACTACTCATGCTGTATCAAATCCTGTTGCAGTTACAAAATACTTTGCGAACATTATACCTGTTACCAGCTGAAACGCAGCAAAAAGCCGCTAGTTGCTGACTTTCGCTAAATTGGCGCGCATAGCAGCTATGGTTTGCGCATAATCAGCACTATTGAAAATAGCGGAGCCTGCAACAAACATATCCGCCCCAGCCGCTGCAATTTCTGCAATATTATCGACCGTTACACCGCCATCTATTTCCAAACGAATGGGTAAACCACTTTGTTTAATCATGGCTTTAGCTTGTGCTAACTTGTCCAAGGTCGCAGGAATAAACTTTTGGCCACCAAAGCCTGGATTTACCGACATCAGTAGCACTACATCAATCTTATCCAGTACATAATCCAAGTAGGTTAATGGTGTTGCAGGATTAAAGACTAACCCAGCCTGACAGCCTTGCTCTTTAATTAGCTGTAGCGTGCGATCAACATGCTTAGACGCTTCCGGGTGAAATGTAATAATACTGGCGCCGGCTTTAGCAAATTGCGGTACTAACGCATCTACCGGTTCAACCATCAAGTGCACATCAATGGGCGCAGTAATACCATAATTTCTGAGGGCCTGACATACCATGGGGCCAATCGTTAAGTTAGGCACATAGTGGTTATCCATCACATCGAAGTGCACCACATCAGCACCTGCTGCGAGGACTTTGCTGACATCCTCACCTAAACGCGCGAAATCAGCCGATAAAATTGAGGGAGCAATTAAATAAGGTTGCATGGGCATCTCCTTGAAAAAGCAAACTGTACTGAATTCTTATCTAAAATGCACCTGCCTGCAGTCACACGACTGCACAGAAAACAGGCAAAATTGCACCATCAAGTTGCACCGCAGTCATTGTCACAAGACGGAAATAAACTTAAAGCTATGTTTTTATTAAAAATAACTTACTGGCACATATCTTGGAAATAGTTACATCGAAACTAATCTAAGGGGAAGCATAAAAAATGAAATTAGCAAAAACACTCTCAGTTGTAACTTGTAGCAGTTTACTCTTTACCTTAAGCGCCTTAAGTTCTAAAGCTGAGGCTGTAGAAGTCAGCGGTGATCTGACCTTTGTTTCTGATTATGCGTTCCGTGGTATTTCTCAGACTGATGAAGCAGCAGCCATTCAAGGTGGTTTAACTTTAGCGGGTGACTCTGGGTTTTACTTGTCGGTTTGGGGCTCAAGCGTGGATTTTGGTGGTCAAGGTACGCTTGAATTAGATGTGTTATTTGGTTGGAGCGGTGATATCGCAGAAGACTGGTCTGCCGATGTGGGCATCATGCGTTATGGCTATCCCAATACAGAAATTGCCGGTTCAAATTTTTGGGAACTCTATGGCTCGGTATCTTATAAAGATATCACACTAGGTTTAAATTATAGTGATGATTTTTACGCCAATACGGGTACCTATTATTATATCTACGCCGGCTACAGCTTGGCCCTAACCGAACAACTTAGTGTAGATTTTCATATCGGTCAGAACGAATTTAGCGATGATAGCTCAGCCAGTTATTTAGACTATGGCGTTACACTGAGCACAGAAGTATTAGGTTTAGGCTTATCACTGGCTTATATCGATACTGATATTAAAGAATGTACGCTTTGTGATAGCCGCGTTATTTTTGGCGTTTCTAAGGGGTTTTAAGCGAGTAGCAACACTATAATGTAATTCCTCCACGCCAGACACAACGCTTAATATATAATCAGCTTGTGTCTGGTGACATTATGTACTATCATCATCGCCAAGCAACACGTTAACAGGAATTAACATGAAACTTAACAAAACTGGCAAACCTCTGCTTTGTACAGCCGGCGTATTGTTAGCTTTTGCTGTTTGGCAGATGGAGAGCAGCCAACACTGCGTCAGCTCAGAAACTGAGAACTGTACGGCTTTACAACGTAGCTGGGGTAGCTGGCTCTCTGGCGATAGCCGTTCGGCGCAATTTCATTTCGTCGACTTTTTAGAACTGGTAACTCGTTTGCTGCCAACTAGCAGCAAAAACTAACTCTTTTGCTGATGAGTGGTCACAAAGCATCACTATTGCAAATTGCCAAAGCCGTACTAGGTGCTTTTATTGGTGTGCAATCAGAGCAACAGCGTCTCAAAGACTTTCAAAGTACTAGTGCTTTGCCTTATATCGTGACAGCCTTAGTATTCGCCCTAGTTTTTATCGGTATTCTTATATTAATCGTATCACTCGTACTCAGTTAATCCTGAACACGTTTTTAGCATCAGCGCTTTGTTGCCAGATAGAGCGCGAATATTTCAGCAACTTTACCTCTGCTTTGGCCTTTCTGACTAATTGAACGCGCGACCTCTATCGTGTGCAATTCTGCTTGATGATAAATTTTACGCGTCCAAGTGGTATCGTGATTACTGATCAAGACACTGGTTCCTGCTGCTTGCGACTGTTCAGCCAAGATAGCTAGTTGAGCTTGATCATCAAGCGTAAAGCCTTGCCTTGCGTAGCTGGTAAAACTGGCAGTTTTACTTAAAGGCACATAAGGAGGATCGCAATAGACAACGTAATTAGGTTGTAACTGTTGAAACATCTGTTGATAGGAACAACAAAAAAACTCGGCCTGCTGCGATTTTTCTGCAAAGAAATAAAGCTCAGCTTCCGGAAAATAGGGCTTTTTATAACTTCCGAAGGGAACATTAAATTTTCCAGATAAATTATACCGGCATAGGCCGTTATAACCATGCCGATTCAAATACAAAAATAATAATGCCCGCTGATAAGGATCTGTTGCAGCATTAAATTCCTGTCTAAAGGCTAAATAACTGCTGCGTTGATTTGCACTAGCAGTAAAGAGTGTTTTCGCATCGGCGATATAACTTTCTGGCTGATGCTGAATAATTTTGTATAAGTCTATTAAGTCAGCATTGATATCATTTAACTGATATTTGGGATAATGCGTATTTAAAAATACCGATCCAGCACCAACAAAGGGCTCAACCAGGCAATCAGCTTCTGGTAGGTGCTGTTGTAACTGTGCGACAAGATTATATTTGCCGCCAGCCCATTTTAAAAAGGCCCGACTTTTCTTTTGTACCACTTAATTACCCTGATTGGTCTTAGCCAGTTTTAAACGTTGCCAGGCTTGTATTTCCTGTTGTACCGCACCAACCGTTTTGATGAAAGGTCCACTCGAATTGAGAGACTTTGGTAACTTCTCAATATATTGTTTGGCCAGAATGGAATTGGTAAAAGGTGTGCTCACAATAATCCATTGCGCTTTACCCTGCCAACTTCTTTGATACACCAAAATGGCTAATTGCGGATAATTTTGCCTAAATAGATTTAACGCATTTTCAGTTGATAAAACGGCAAGTTGTACCACTAGGTCTCTAGAGGACGCCGCTAGTAACGCTGTATGATCATAGATCGCTGCGCGCTCTTCTGTGCTATCAATCGTTGCTGAAGGCACTGGCAAAATACTTTCAGACGCTGCCGTCGAAGCGTTAGCTGCAGCAATCTCACTGTTATTACTCGTACTCTTTTCAGCAGCACTAATAGCCGAAACACCAGGCGCTTGAGGCTCATCCATGACAACCGCATTTTCAGGTACTAACGCAACTTGCTTGTCTACTTCAGGAAACTCAGGTAACTCAGTAATGTCAGTCAAAACAGGCTCTAATTCAGACTGGGTATGCTGTTCAACTTGAGGCACACTGTCCTGAGCTTGATCTGGCAATATAGAAACCGGCTCAGCGCGGACTAATTCAGGCGTGGCAACCTGCTCTTGCAGCATAAAGGCCAACACTAGCACCACTAACATCACGCCTATCGCCACCGGTAATAAGGGGAGTTTTTCGGCTGTTTTTCGTTCAGACTCTTTAGAATAAACAACATTCTTGGCAAGTACCTGATATAAACTCCCCTGACAATTCGCAAACCGCTCGGCCAGCAACAAAGGATTAAGTTTTTCAGCTTGTAATAAGTGTTCACAATCAGCCAATGTTAGGGCTGGAATAGCTAAATTTAACTGCACATCCTGTTGTGCCGAACTTGTAAACATAAAGGTTCTAACGGCTAAACTAGCCAACCAACTATGCTGCTCTGTTGTTAATTGCTCTGGGTTATCAATAATTAAAATCCATTCCGTCGAAGATGATTCCTGGGCAAGTTTACGCTCAAGCTCCGTAGTGACTAGATGCGCATCGGCAAACCATTGCTGCCCAAGTTGGGCCACCAGCTGGTCAATGGCAATAGGGGCTTGCAACAGCGCAACATTGACGGGGACTTCTTCGCACTCAGAGAATAACTCGGCAAGGGTCAACGCTAAGGTGCTTTTGCCACTGCCTTCAGGGCCAAAGATGGCAAGTCGAGTAAAGTCATTAAAAGCCAATTGAAACAACAAACGTGACAATAAATCACGCTGCGAAGGCAGCAGATAAGTAGAGTTGGCCAATTGCTGTTGTAGGCCTCGGATTTTCATCAGGCAAAAACTTGCAGTAGCTCGCTCTCAGTGACATCTGCGACAACACTGCTTTTACCCAGAGCGGTGGGTAACACAAAACGCATTTTACCAGCTTTCACTTTTTTATCTGCTTTCATATAAGGCAGAAAATCATGAATAGACATTGTCGGCGGTGGAGCAATAGGTAAATCGAACGCCATTAATAATGTCGAGCAAACCTCGACCTCTGCGGCCGTTAACCAACCACGACTGTGCGCCAGTTTAGCCGCCATCATCATTCCTGCAGCAACAGCCTCACCGTGCAACCAGGTGCCATAGCCCATAAAGGCCTCGATTGCATGGCCAAAGGTATGACCAAGATTCAGCAAGGCTCTTTCGCCTTGCTCTGTCTCGTCACGACTGACAATATCCGCTTTCATCTGGCAACAATGCCGAATCATCTGGGCTAAGATACTGGCATCATGTTGGCGTATAGCCTCGGCATGCTGCAACAGCCAATCAATAAATTGTCTATCACCGAGTAAGCCGTATTTTATAACTTCAGCCATGCCCGCCGCAAACTCACGCTGCGGTAAAGTCTGTAACACCGCAGTATTGATCACAACTTGTTCAGGTTGCTTAAAGGCACCGATCATATTCTTACCAAGTGGATGATTCACTGCAGTTTTACCGCCAACCGAGGAATCTACTTGTGATAACAAAGTCGTGGGTATCTGTACAAATCTTACACCACGTTGGTAGCAGGCAGCCACAAAACCGGTGAGATCGCCGATAACGCCCCCACCCAAAGCAACTAACACCAGATCACGGGACATTCTCTGTTCGAGTAAAAAAGATAAAACCTGCTCAAACGACGCTAAGGTTTTATGGGCTTCGCCATCAGGTAATAAAAAATGTAGCGGCTGTTGTTCAAACAAGCTGATAACAGATTGTAAGTAATGCTCTGCTACTACTGAATTGGAAATGATCACTACCTGAGCCGCTGCAGCTAACTCAGGCAGTAAACTGGTAAACTCATGGGTAATATTGATAGGGTAGCTGCGTTCGCCAAGTTGTACCTCAACTTTTTGCATTAGCAGCTCTCCCTGTTAGTTAAGATCGATGTTTAGAAACCAAGTTGTTCGATTATTTGATTGGCGACTGCGCGCGCACTTTGATCGTCAGTACGCACTGTGAAGTCAGCAATCTCAGTATAAAGTGGATTTCGCTCAGCAGCTAACCGCTCAAGCACCTCTTTCGGTTCTTCTTCAGTTTGCAGTAAAGGCCGCTTTTTATCACGCTGTGTTCTAGCTACCTGCTTTTCAATAGGCGTTTCCAAATAGACAACTATACCTCTTGCAGATAAGCGATTGCGCGTTTCTTTGCTTAACACTGAACCACCGCCGGTAGCCAGTACTATACCTTGAAGCTCAGTTAAATCCTGAATGACGTTTTCTTCACGCACACGGAATCCTTCCTCACCCTCCAAATCGAAAACCCAGGCAATATCTGCGCCAGTACGGCGTTCAATTTCCTGATCAGAATCATAAAATTCAAGATGCAGCATGTCTGCTAAATGGCGGCCAATTGTGCTTTTACCCGCACCCATAGGACCCACTAGGAAGATATTACGTTTTTCTGCCATATGTCGTATTGCTAAATCAGCTAACTCAAAGAAAAGTTGAATTCAAGGACCGTTAGGCTCCCACGAAAAATTGAAGCGCTGAATTATGTCAGGAATAGCCTTTCATTGGCAAGTTAATTCTGATTTACCTGTCAGCGAGTGCAGCAGTGTAACACTGCTGCACGGTGAATGTGTTACTGGCCTTCCGTCAAAATACGAGGTGTTACAAAGATTAACAACTCACTCTTCTCGTTAAGCTCACGCTTGTTACGGAACATTACACCTAGGTAAGGTATATCACCTAGCAAAGGCACTTTACTAACCGTTGAGACAATCTGCTGTTGGTAGATACCACCAAGCACGATGGTTTCACCATTATCGGCCAATACCTGCGTCATAATTTGCTGAGTATCAATAGCCGTAGCAGGACCTGTAGGCGTTTGCACCGTTTCACCACGAGTATTTTGCGTGATAACTAAATCAAGAATAATTTTATTATCTGGGGTGATTTGTGGGGTAACCGTAAGACTTAAGACCGCTTTCTTAAACTCTACCGTGGTTGCACCACTCGAAGCAGCTTGAACATAAGGAATTTCAACACCTTGCTCAATACGGGCTTCTTTTTGATTAGAAGTCGTAATGCGTGGGCTAGCAATTACTTCACCTTTATTTTCTTGTTCCAACGCTGATAATTCAAGGTCTAGTAAAGTACCATCCGCTAAACGCGCAACATGAAAGGCAATACTGCCAGCAGGGTTAGACACCGGTAAGTTAACGTTCCAACGATCGTCTAAGGTAGGCAAATTACCTGTAGAAATAGAGTTTGCCCCACTAGAATTACCAGAAACACCGCGATTCCCCCCACTACTGCTTTGCTGATCGCTTAATCCCCAACGGATACCTAGCTCATCAGTGACATTATCGTTCACAGTAACGATACGTGATTCAATTAATACTTGGCGTACCGGGATATCTAAACGCTGAATTAAGCTTCGGACATTTTCAATAATACGGGCAGTATCTTTAATTAAAATCGTATTGGTGCGCTCATCTACGACCACGCTACCCCGTGCTGACAACAAGGTGGCTTCTTTATTTGATAATAAGCCCGCTAGATCAGCCGCTTTAGCGTAATTGATTTGCAGAAAGTCAGAGAAAAGCGGTTCCAACTGCTCAACTTGCTGCCTTGCCTCTAATTCACGGGCTTCCCGAGAAGCGAGTTCTTCAGTTGGTGCCACCATCAGGATATTGCCTTCCATGCGGCGATCAAGCCCCTTCACCCGCAATACGATATCCAACGCTTGATCCCAAGGAATGCCATCCAGTCTTAAGGTCACATTACCACTGACAGAATCGCTGGTGACCAAGTTAAAGCCATTGTGATCAGCAATAATCTGTAACACGGTTCGAATTGGAATATCTTGGAAGTTAAGAGAAATAGGCTGGCCTTGATACTCTTTCTTTGCTCCAAGGCCACGATTAACCGCTTCTTTCTGCATAGTTAACGTGAAAATATTATCAACCTGCTGATAACTATAAGTAAATTGCTCAGTTGCATCTATGACTAAGCGCGTTGAGCTACCCTCTCTGAAGGTTTCGATAGTTTTAACAACAGTGGCGAAATCCAGCACATCTAATTCATATAAAAGCTCATCAGGAATACTGGTGTTGTGAAATTCAATTTCTAATTTGCCCAGCCTCTCCTGCACGTCAATGGCGGCAGAACTTTCTTTTAAAAACACTAAAACCCGACCATCGCCTTTATCACCGCGTCGAAAATCAATAGCTTGTAATTGATTGATAAAGCTTGGGTTAATCTCAGAAACTGTACCAGGGCGAGTGACCTGTGGCGTATCCGCCAAATGGATTGCAAAAATATTCTCACTCATCCGCGTCCGGTATACCTTTAATGACTCCATACCAATGACGGAGGTCACTCCTTGCTCTGTAAGCATCGAGCGGATTTGAGTAATACCTGCGCTATCAATCGCTACGTTAGCTAATCGAGGCTCTAACTCAGCTGCTGCAAAGCTCACACTTAGCCTAGCAGGGGAATTAAGCAAAGTAACTTCAGGCGTATTAGCCAGCGGCTCGTCAAAGATGAACTCAATTTCAGTTTCACCATTTAACAAAGGATTATAACGAACCTCATACAGCAAAGGAGAGGCTGTAACAGGCAAAGTGATTAACAAACAGGCTAAAAGCCACAAAGGGCTAAATTTACGTCCTGCATTTTTGATTCTAGCTAATTTATCCATAATATACTCACGTACCTAGTTGCCTGCTGCTGCAGCTTCGAACATCTGGACTCTTGTGTTTCGTTCTATCCAGCATCCTGAACCGTCAGGGATTAATTCTAGTAAATCGATATAAGTAGGTTGTACATTAAGAATCTTACCATGAAACAACCCCATGTAATTACCTGTAGATACTCTATGCACCACATTATCCGCTGATTCAACCAATGCCCAAAGCTTGTTGCTACCGCCTAATGTGCCACGCATTTTTAAGTTATCAAGAGCGAATCGCTCAAGTAGCTCTTTGCGTCTATCAGGATCAGGGTGTAAGCAGTCTTGTTGTTGTAAAAAGCGGTCCTGAATCGCTTCGGGTGTTGGCGCAACAAAAGGACTGCGCTCATTCGCTGCAGTATATTCAATATGAGTAAACTCCTTTGCTTGCGGCAACGGCTCGATGCGTTGTCTGGTATTCGCTTTTACATCATCCATGTAAGCTTGAATATCTTCTACACTATCAAAGCAGCCGCTTAACAACAGCAAAGAAAAGAAAGCAACTAACAAAGCTCTCATTTCGTTGTTTCCTTATAACGATAAGTTTTTGCAACAACATTAAAACGCAGGCGGTCATCCTTGTCAGCTTCTATAGTAAAGTCGTGTAAGCTAACTATTCGGGGAAGTTTAGCAACTTCACTGACAAAATTCCCAAACTGATGGTAATTGCCAATCACGTTAATCCGAATAGGCAGTTCGGTATAAAAGTCCTGCTCTACCTCTGGTTCCCAATTTATTCTAGTAAAAGTAAGACCGCTAGTGGTTCCTACGTAGGTAATATCATCCAGTAAGCCGGGGGTTTCATGGGTAGTTGGCAGCTGCTTTAACAAAAACGAAAAGGTTTTTTCCATTTCGTTCATTTGTTCACGGTAGGCTTCTAAATTTACTGCTGCCGCATAACGTCTTTGGTATAGCTGCCGTAATTCGGTTTCTTTTGCTGTGGCAGCCTGAAGCTGATCGATTTTGCTGTCGATCAAAAGATAGTAACTTAGAACAGAAACCAGAATAGCAACAATTAGCGCAAAAATAATCTTGACCACTAAAGGCCAAGAACCCATGTTTTCAAGGTCGAGGTCATTGACATCAAAATCTGCAGATTTAAGATTAAAGCTCACTATCGTCCTCCTTGAGTAGCACCGTTACCAGTCGCAGCTGCTTGTTCAAGTGCTTCATAACCACTTATTTTTAAGTGCATTTTAAAATCACTCAATAAACTTGAACGCTCACGTCCGGCTTCGATAAACTCCAAATACGGCTCAGTGAGTAACTCTGACTGCTCTGCCTCACGTAGCATATTAGATAATCGATTATTGGACTCACTTTTACCCACCAGTAATAATGAGGAGCCTTTTTTCTCTAACAGCGTTAAATAAACACCGTTTGGTACTATTTCTGCGATCTCAGTCATAATTTGCGTACCTAAGTTACGACTGCCTTGTAACTGTTCAATCAAATTCATGCGCTGCTGCAAACTGCGTTTGGTTTCGGTTAGATTCCGGATCTCCGCAATACGTTGATCTAAAATTGAAATTTCACTTTCTAAGTATTGATTACGTTTAGCTTGACCATCTAAACGTGCATTGTAAACCTGATTTATGATGAAAAAGAGTAAAAAACTACTCAAAGCCGTTAAAGCTAACACCATCACATAATTTTTTTGTTGCTCTTTGCGAGCCGCATCACGCCAAGGTAATAAATTTATATATGCCATGGCGAAAAACTCCTTAGTGCTAAACCACTGGCCACCATTAACTGCGGGGCAAACTTCTCTATTGCCTCACGCTCTATAGCGGGTGCCATTTCCATGCTGCTAAATGGATTCGCAATAACAGTGTGGATACCAAGCTCATCAATTAGCAATTTATCAATACCCTCAATCATCCCTGAGCCACCTGACACAATTAGGTAATCTATGGCATCCTTACCACTGCTGGTTAAATACATTTGTATACCGCGGCGGATTTGCTGTAATAACATCGTTTGAAACGGTGCCAGCACTTCAAAGGTATAATTGGGCGGCAAATCACCAGAGACTTTGGCTAACTCGGCTTCTTCATAGGTTTTGTTATAATATGACAAGATGCTGCGAGTGTATTGTTCACCACCAAATACCTGATCACGCGTGTAAAGCGTTTTACCGCCTTCTACAATACTTAATAAAGTCATAGTGGCGCCAATATCAACCAAGGCAACGACTTTGTTAGCTGCATCTGCGGGGAGCTGCCCCAAACAAAGCTCGGCAGCTCGACTTAACGCATAACTTTCTACATCAACAACTTTAGCGGTAAAGTCAGCACTGGCCAAGGCAGCCACCCTGCTTTCAATAGTTTCTGTTCTCGCTGCACTTAAAAGCACATTCACTTTTGAAGGGTCAGATTCGTTAACATCTAATTTTTCAAAATCAAGACTAACTTCGTTTAACGGATAAGGAATTAGCGTATCTGCTTCAACCTCAATCTGACTTTCTAGTTCAGCATCAGTTAAGGACACATCCATAAAAATGACTTTACTGATAACGGTAGAACCGGATATGGCAGCAGCGGCAAATTTAACGGAGCGTGGAATCTTTTTACGGATTTTGGTTAGAACTACACCAACCGCTTCAATATCCTGTATTTCACGATCAGTCATGGCGCCCTTGGCCATAGGTTCTATGGCAAAAGCTTCAACTTTATAATAGCCGTCTTGTATGCTTAATAGCACAGCTTTAACGGAGTGAGAGCCGATGTCGATTCCAACCATTACGGGTGATTTTTTGCTGAACAGGCTTTTTATCATGGCTTCCTGTAATCACTTAATTGTTTAAACACTTTTAATTGATCAAGCTTAGTTCTAACGCTAAGTTTAACAACAAAAAACGTTTAATCTCAGTCCAATAAATATATACTAGCAGCACAATTGCAGAATTGGGAGTGAAAAATTGGGGTCATATGGTGTCTTGGTTTAAAAAAATTTTAATTGTTTTAACATCCGGCTTCTTGTTAAGTTTAGTTGCTATTTTTGCAACTTATTTTTTACTTAAAAATCAATTGCCCGATGTTTCGACGTTAAAAGACGTTCGTCTACAAACACCAATGCAAATTTTTACTGCGGATGGTGAATTAATTTCTCAGTTTGGCGAGCAACGCCGCATTCCTCTTAAACTGGATGAAATGCCACCTTTACTGATCCAAGCCTTTTTAGCCATCGAAGATACGCGCTTTTATGACCATCCAGGGATTGATATTATCGGTATTATGCGCGCAGCGTCTGTCGTAGCTACGTCAGGGGAATTAAGCCAAGGTGCTAGTACCATAACACAACAGTTAGCACGCAATTTTTTCCTGACAAGGGAAAAGAAACTTATCCGTAAAATAAAAGAAATTTTCCTCGCAATTCATATCGAACAGCTATTAACTAAAGACGAGATCTTAGAGCTTTACCTGAATAAAATTGAACTTGGCCAACGTGCTTTTGGTGTAGGTGCAGCTGCTCAAGTCTATTTTGGTAAAACAGTACATGAACTTAGCGTTGATGAAATGGCGATTATTGCTGGCCTACCTAAAGCCCCTTCCATTCTAAATCCTGTTCGTTCAGCAAGTAATGCGCGAGCAAGACGAAATGTCGTCCTTGGCAGAATGTTAGATACCGGAGCTATTGACCAAGCCACTTACGAACAAGCTATTGCTGCACCTATTACCAGTCGTTTGCATGGCGCTCAAATTACTGCTTCAGCCCCTTATATTGCTGAGATGGCTCGCCAGCAAATGGTTGACCTATTTGGTGAAGAAGTCGCGTATTCTGATGGATTCAGAGTCTATACCACAGTCACTAGCCAGCAACAGGCTGCCGCGCTGCGTGCGCTGCAGCAAAACGTCTATGATTACGATGAACGCCATGGTTACCGCGGCCCAGTGGCACGCGCTTGGCAAGCGACGTTATTAGCCAAGGATGCAGAGACAGCCGAATTTACCGAAACAGGTCGCCTTGATGCAGAAGAATTACAACAGTATTTAAATCGACAGTCAGCAATTGAAGACCTTATCCCTGCAGTAGTAACGCATGTCGCACAACAAAGCGTTGATGTGATGCTAAAAGGGGGCCAATCAGTCACAATCGACTGGGAAGGCCTTAAATGGGCGCGTAGCTTTATTAATGATGAACGGCAAGGCGCAGCACCGAAAACCGCCGCAGCGATACTCGCCCCAGGCATGCACATTCTCGTGCGCCAACAAGATAAGGCTTGGCGTTTAAGTCAGGTGCCTGCTGTCAGCAGTGCTCTTATCGCTTTAGATCCTCAAAACGGTGCTATCAGAGCCTTAGTCGGCGGCTTTAGTTTTGCTCAAAGTCAATTTAATCGTGTCATTCAAGCTAAAAGGCAAGTAGGATCGAACATTAAGCCCTTTATTTACTCTGCCGCGTTAGAGCAAGGTTATACACTAGCAAGTATCATAAATGATGCGCCTATACATCAATGGGATAGCAATGCAGGTATCGCTTGGCGTCCTAAAAACTCACCAGCGGTGTATGATGGCCCTATCCGTATTCGTGAAGCTTTAGCAAAATCAAAAAACGTTGTTTCAATCAGACTCTTGCGTGCGGTAGGCATTGATGCGGGTATTGAACATCTGCAAAAATTTGGTTTTGCTGCTACAGATCTGCCCCGTAATGAAACCTTGGCTTTAGGTTCTGCTTCCTCAACCCCCTTAGAAGTGGCAACGGGCTATGCGGTGTTTGCTAACGGTGGTTTTTTAGTGCAACCTTATTTAATTGAAAAGGTTTTTAATGCTGACAATCAGTTAATTTATGCACATAAGCAGGTTGTTGCCTGTGATGATTGCCAACCTAGCAAGACTCACAATGACAACCAGCATGCAGCGTTACTCGATGAAAACACTGTGGTTGAGCATGCTATTACTGCAGCACCAAGAGTGATCAGTGCTCAGAATGCCTTCTTAATTGCCGATGCCTTAAAAAGTAGTATTTGGGGAGGCGGTAACTGGCAACAAGGCACCGGCTGGAATGGCACCGCTTGGAAAGCGCAGAGCTTAGGTCGCAGAGATATTGCAGGTAAAACCGGTACTACTAATGATTCAAAAGATACGTGGTTCTCTGGCTTTACGCCACAACTGGTGGTTACTAGCTGGGTCGGTTTTGATGATGCAAATCGTAGTTTAGGTAGGGCTACTTGGAATGCTAATTTAGGACGAGATCAAAGCTCGGGAACAGAGGCTGGAGCTCGGACAGCTTTACCTGCTTGGCTGAGTTTTATGCGGGATGTGTTGCCGTCTTACCCAGAGCAAACACTCACTCCACCCATAGGAATTTCGTCGGTTAGAATTGATTTGGCCTCTGGTTTATTAAGTCGGCGCAATGATTATACAAGCGCATTTGAGTTTTTTAAACTGGGTAGCGAACCAACGCAATATGCAGCGGGTAGCCTGCCGCTCGTCCAATTTGGTGAAGAAAAACCTGAGAAAGCCGCTGAGCTTGATGAGTTATTTTGAGCAGAAATTGTTATAGCAAAACATAGCCCTGTCTTAATTTAAAAAACCGGCATTGCCGGTTTTTTAAATTTCTGAATTGCGCTATCAAACTATCAAACTATCAAACTATCAAACTATCAAACTATCAAACTATCAAACCATAGCTGATTTTCTTTTAACGCTTTTAACACCTGCTCTGGCGACGTGCCACCAAAAGCCGCGCGCTTCGCTAAACCCGCTTCAATGGTTAAAGCCGCAAACACATCTGCTGCAATTAACGAGCATACTTGCTGCATTTCGGCTAAGGGTAAGGCTTCTAATGCTACCTTTGCCGCTGAAGCTTTTAACACTAAGGCACCTGATAGCTCATGGGCATCGCGAAATGGAATGCCTTTATCCACCAGATAGTCAGCCAAATCAGTGGCATTACTATACCCCAGCTCGGCTGCACGGCGGCACTGCGCAGTATTAACACTGAGATGCGGTAACACTGTGGCAAGTACCAATAACGATTGCTGCCAGGTCGCCATCAGATCAAAAAAGCCTTGCTTATCTTCCTGCATATCTTTGTTGTACGCTAAAGGTAAGCCTTTGATCACATGAATAATGGCGACCAAATGGCCCAGCACCCGACCGGTTTTGCCACGTAATAGCTCAAACACATCTGGGTTTTTCTTTTGTGGCATTAAAGATGAGCCACTGCTGATGGCATCACCCAGTTTAAAGAAACCGGCTTCGCCTGAGCAGAAGAAAATCACATCTTCAGATAAACGCGATAAGTGGGTCATACACAAACTGGCCGCAGCTGATAACTCGACCACATAATCACGATCCGATACCGCATCTAGGCTATTGGCTGCCGGCACCGCAAAACCTAAGCGCTGTGCTAAGGTATGCCGATCCATCGCCACGCCTGTACCCGCCAGAGCACCACAACCTAAGGGACAGCTATCTAAGCGCACGACCGCATCATCAAGCCGCCCCAAATCACGCTTAAACATTTCCACATAGGCCAAAGCCCAGTGTGCAACCAATACCGGCTGTGCCCGCTGCAAGTGGGTAAAGCCTGGCATCACCGCCGTTTCTGCACGGTCAGCAAATACCAACAAGGCTTTAATGGCCGCTAACAACGACTGGCGTACCTGCCCTGCATTTAAACGCGTCCATAACCGCAGATCCGTTGCCACTAAATCGTTGCGGCTACGACCCGTATGCAGCTTTTTCGCCACATCACCTAACTTAGCTGTAAGCTGGGCTTCCACCCAGCTATGGATATCCTCTTCCTGCGTTTGTAGCGGTAACTTGGGATCCGCTGCAATCGCAACCGCTAAGTCGGCTAAGCCTGTATCCAACTGTTGCGCTTCTGACTGGTTGATAATACCCGCTTGCAATAAGCCGGCAGTCCAAGCTCTGGATGCCTCGATATCTTGCAAGGCTAACTGATAGTCAAAGCTTAGCGAATCGTTAAAATCGCGAAACTCTGCCAATGTTGCTTCCGTGAAGCGACCTCCCCACATCGCCATAATGCTTAATCCTTGTTCGCGTGTAAGGCACGGATGCGGCTGGCCAAACTGTATAAACGGATAAAGCCTTCGGCATCTTTCTGGTTGTACACTTCGTCACCTTCAAAGGTAGCAAAGGCCTCTGAATACAGGCTATTGGGCGAACGGCGTTTTGCTACGGTCACATTACCTTTGTATAGCTTAATCACTACATCACCGGTCAGTTGTTGTGCCAGTGACGTTGCTGCCGCCAGTAAGGCGTCTTTGAGTGGCGTAAACCAGCGACCATCGTAGACCAACTGGGCAAACTCTTGGCCGACTTCTTCACGGTATTTCAGCGAGGTACGATCATAAACTAAGGCTTCTAAGCCTTTTAATGCCGCCAGTAAAATGGTGCCGCCCGGGGTTTCATAACAGCCGCGAGATTTCATGCCAACTAACCGGTTTTCCACAATATCAATACGACCAATACCGTGCTCTGAACCAATTTCGTTTAACAGTTCAATGGCAGCAACACCACCCAACGCCTGACCATTAATTTTGGTCAGCTCACCTGCCGCGAAGCTTAGCTCAACATAGGCCGCTTGATCCGGCGCTTGCTCTGGCGATTTAGTCCACATCCAGATCTGCTCTGATGGCTCATTCCATGGATTTTCAATTTCGCCGCCTTCGTGCGAAATATGCCAAAGATTAGCATCACGGCTGTAAATCTTGGTCGCGGAAGCCGTAGTAGGAATTTGCTTTTCGGCTAAATAATCTAACAGTGATTGGCGAGAATTAAATTCCCACTCACGCCAAGGCGCAATCACTTTTAACTGTGGCGCCAGCGCCGCAAAGGCACCTTCAAAACGCACTTGATCGTTACCTTTACCGGTGCAGCCATGACAAAGCGCATCCGCGCCCAGTTCTAAGGCTAATTTGACCTGAGCACGGGCAATCACCGGGCGCGCCATAGAAGTACCTAACAGGTATTGGCCTTCATATACGGCACCGGTTTTCAATGTTGGGAAGATCACTTCATTCACCAGCTCTTCGCGCAGGTCAACTACATAACAGCTGCTGGCGCCCGATTTAATGGCTTTTTCTTCTACGCCGGCCAGCTCTTCATCGCCTTGCCCCACATTGGCTACAAAGGCGATAACTTCACAGTTATAGTTATCTTTTAACCAAGGCACGATAGCCGAGGTATCTAAACCACCTGAATAGGCCAATACGACTTTTTTAATGTTACTCGCGCTCATCACAACCTCAACTAAATAAACTGACTAAAACGGCATTTTGTGCATGCATCCGGTTTTCGGCTTGCTGCAATACCAAAGAGTACTCACTGTCTAGCACTTCGCTGGTTACTTCCTGACCGCGATGTGCCGGCAAACAATGCATAAAATGTTTTACGGCTAAACGCTGCATTACTGCAGTGTTGATTTGATAAGGACTAAACAACTGCTCAATTAATGCCGGATCGGCTCGGGTACCCATCGATAACCACGTATCGGTATAGATAGCATCAGCACCCGCAGCAGAAGACACATGCTGACTTAAGGTTAATTTAGCACCACTTTGCCGCGCCATTTCCTGTGCTTTTAGCAGCACATGCGCATCTGGGCCAAAACCTTGTGGCGTGATCACCGTTAAATCCATCCCCATAATGGCCGCACCTAGCATTAAAGAATGACAGACATTATTACCATCGCCGACAAAGGCCAAATGCACCTTGCTTAAATCATCGTATTGCTCTTTTAGCGTTAATAAATCGGCTAAGGCTTGGCAAGGATGATAAAGATCGCTTAAGGCATTAATCACCGGCTTTTTACTACTTAGCGATAATTGCACTAAGGTTTTTTGAGAGTAAACCCGCGCCACGATGGCATCGGTCCAGCACGCCAGATTGCTACCAAAATCTTCCACTGACTCACGCACGCCCATAGCACCGTTTTGCAAATCAAGGTAAACGCTATGACCACCAAGTTTGTTAATACCGACATCAAAACTGACGCGGGTTCGCAATGAAGGCTTCTCAAACAACAGCGCTATGCTGCGCCCTTTTAAGGCGGTTTGATAATCTTGTGGACTTTGTTTGATCTTAATTGCCAGATCCAATAGCTCTGACAATTGTGCTTGATCCAGTTCAGCTAAACATAGCAGCTGGGTTAGTTTACTCATAAAACACGCGTTATCCGCTAAGCGGTATCCTTATTGCTAAAGCGCCTTTGGCGCATCGGTTAGTACAAAATACAGGTGCCCACGGGCTTGTCCTGCATCAGATTCATCAGATCGTCTGGGTTCTGCCAACCCGCGACTACGATATTACTCTTTAGCGCAGCAGCAGTGTCTAAGGCAGCATCTAACTTAACTTTCATACCGCCTTTAATTACGCCTTGCGCCACTAACTGTGCGGCATGCTCCGTCGAAAGCTCAGGAATAAGCTGCATATTGCCATCCAAAATTCCCGGCACATCGGTCAGTAATACCAACTGGCCTTTGACTAATTGGCAAATCGCAGCAGCGGCTAAATCAGCATTAACATTTAATAATTGCCCTTCGCTACCAATACCAATAGAGCTAAACACGGGGGTAAAGCCCTCAGCGAGGAGCACATTAAGTAAGGTCGCATCAGCCGGCTTAGCAATACCTACAGCGCCCAGCTGGGTATTAACCGTAAACTGGCACGCATTACCGGCAGAGAGGTTTAAGCCCACCGGTTTTAAGCCCTGTAACATGGCGCGACTCACCATTTCTGCGTTTACCGCACCATCTAAGGCACCGGTAATCACCGGCATTTGCTCGGCAGGCGACACGCGCTGACCATCAATTTTTTCGGTAGTAAAGCCAAATTTCGCCAGCCATTGATCAACCTGATCGCCACCACCATGCACCAGAATAACGGGTCTTCGCTGTTTAATACTGGCACATACCGCCAGTAAGGCATCCAGTGCATTGCGATCCTGTAATAAACGACCGCCCATTTTCAGCACGACCGGCTTCATACTAAAGCTCCTGGTAATAACCCGGCGGTTTCCGGCTTAGCGAATCTGACATTGGCGGCCTGCATTGCTTGGGCAGCGGCACCTTTTAATAAATTATCAATGGCCGACATAATCACTAATTGTTCACCATCTTGCTGCCAGTAAAGATCACAGAATGGCGTACCAGCCACGTCGGCGACATTCGGCGATTTGCTGCTAAACCGAATGAGCGGCTTATGTTGATAAGCCTCAGCAAAGACTGCATTAACTTGCTCAGGCGTTACCCCTGCTTTTAAATTCACCACACAGGTTGCTAAAATACCGCGTTTAAAATTGCCTAGATGTGGCGTGAATACCACCTTACGACCCAAGTTTTGTTCAATTTCCGGACGATGGCGGTGTTTAAAAAAGCCATAAGCATTCAAACCCACTTCACAAAATGAGGTCGTTAAACTCGCTTTACGACCAGCGCCAGATACACCACTGGTAGCACTAATAACCGGAATACAATCATCTGCGACTAAATTGGCTTTTAACACTGGTAATAACGCCAGAGAACAGGCAGTGGGATAACAACCCGGCACTGAAACTAAATCACCCAACGGGCCAGTTTGCCATTCCATGAGTGAATAAACGGCTTGCTCTAACAGCTCTGGATGCTGATGGGCATAGCCATAATATTGTGGATAGAGCTCGGGCTGTTTTAAACGAAAGGCACCGGATAAATCGAACACCTTTATGCCTTTCGCTAGTAGCTTAGGGGCAATTTCTTCACTGGCTTCGTGCGGTAAGGCCAAAAAGGCCACATCGATCGCTAAGCTCTCGATTAATGTATCTGACCAAGGCTCAACCAGAATATCGATTTGCTGTTGAAATCTAGGATATAAATTTGCGAAAGGCTCAGCGACACGCCCAGCAGAGGCAAAGGCATAACTCAGCTCAAAATAAGGATTAGCCGCAAGTAAGGCACACAGCTCGGCACCGCTGTAACCTGCAGCACCTAAGACGGCGCTGCGAATTTTAGTATCTTGATGATCGACTGACATGAACCACTCTTCACAATAAAAAATAGGCTAACAGTTATAGCACAAATCGAGGGCTAGTGTAGAACGAAGGGCATGCACAATCAAGAATTATTATGCTGTTTTTATGAATTATTATCCAAAAAATGATCGGAAATGATGACTCGATTTCGGCCTTCGCGTTTAGCTCGATATAGAGCATGATCCGCACTGAGCAACATTTGCGCCAATTCCAGCTTGGCATTTGAGGTTAAGCCAATACTGATGGTCATACTCAAATCAGCTGATAGCTCACTAAAGTCACATTTTTCAAGTTTTTCTCTTAATCGCTCGCAGACTTCTGCTGCAGCTGCCAAGCTGGTGTCTGGAAATAATATAACAAACTCTTCTCCACCCCATCGGGCAACCAAGTCAACACTACGACTTTGTTGTTTGAGCAAAGTCGCAATTCGCTTTAACACCTCATCGCCCATAGCATGAGAAAGCTTATCGTTCACTTGTTTAAAATGATCGACATCTAACAAGGCTAAGCAGAGTGAAGAGTTTGAACGATGCGCGCGTTGATATTCATTTTGCAGAACTTCATCAAAAGCGCGGCGATTTGCTAATCCGGTTAAGGCATCCTGCTTGGCCAGTATTTGCAACTCCAACGTTTGTTCAGAGACTAATTTTAGTAAGCGTATTTCATTCCGTTTTAAGCTGCTTAAGCGCCAACGAACCAGCATAAAAATTGCCGCAACTAAAGCGAACAAAATCAGTAATTGAAACCAACCACGCTGCCATAAGTACGGCTGGATTTCAAAGGATAACTGCGCTTCATTCTGACTCCAACTGCCCCCCGGATAGGCAGCAGTTACCCTAAAACGATAATTGCCTGGAGGCAGATTGGTGTACTCAGCGGCAGTGTAAATCGTTCTAAGTACCCAATCCTGATCAAACCCTTCCAGCAAAGTTCGATATTGAATGCGCTCAGACATAATATAGCCTAAGCCAGCATAATGAATTTCAACACGATTAGTGCCTGCAGGTAATGGCTGTAGATCGGCAAGGCGTTGTTTGACACCATCTACTACTAAGTTTTCAATCACCACTGGTGGCAGCAATTTTGCAAACTGCTGCAAACGCAAAGGTTGTACTCGACTCACCCCAATCGACGTGGCCACCCAAACAGAACCATCATAATGCAGCGCTGCCGCTTTAGCTGAGCCACCATTCGCCTGAGAGCTTGCCATACCATCACTTTCGCCAAATAATTCATAGGAAACCTGCTGTCTTTTACCTGAAATAACATCTAAGGCATCTGCTCGGTTTATTCGTAACACACCTCTATTACTACTAATCCAAAAATAGCCATGCTGGTCTAACACCAGTTGAAACAATTTATCAAAGGGCATGCCTTGCGCCCGCCCAATCATACTCATGCGGCCTGAGGTTAAATCGTAAGCAACCAAGCCCCTATCCGTGGTCATCCACAGGATGTCTGCAGTACTATCTTCAGTAAAACCAAAAGCATAGTCGGCATTATCTAAAGTCGAAAAATCTAGTACTTGGAAAACATTGTCACTATAGATGGCAACCCCAGCACCAGTACCGATAAAGATGTCACCCGCCTGACTTTGATACAAGGCCATCACAAAAGGGCTAGGTAAACCGTCAGCCTTTCCATAGCTGACGATGCCTTTGGTATCAATCCGACTAGCGCCCAATGCGGTGCCAACCCAAACTGTACCATCCGTTAATGGCAACACTGACCTGACTTCATTTGCTAGCAATCCCTTATCAGCATTAAAATGACGCGTAATATTGCCCTGTTTTAGCTCAATCAAACCATCAGCATAAGTGCCGACCCAGAGGCTTTGCTCGGGGCCTTCCGCTAAACTTAATACAGACTGGCCAACACTAACCGGACTTAAATCAACAGTGTCTATCTTGCCAGCACAGTAGCGGTTTAAACCTCGACTAGTACCAATATACATACAACCATCAGAATGCGATAACACCGAGCGAACGTAGTTATCTGCAAGGCCATGTGCTGTGGTAAAAGTGCTGAAGGGCGCATCCCTTAGCCGGAACACCCCACCATTTGTCCCTACCCATAAATTTTTCTCCGCATCAAGCAATAACGCTAAGATACGGTTGTTAGGTAAGCCTTGTTGGATTGTTAGCTCTTCCGTAACACCTGCATGTTGCCGGAACAAACCACGGTCAATAGTGCCGATCCACAGCACATCGTTATTTTCAAACAATAGCGCAGAAATAGGTACATTAGCTAGCAGCGTAATAGGCTTATCTTCAAGCGAGCTAGAAAGAAATAAGCCCCGTTCAGTGCCAACCAGCAACTGGTCTTTTTCATTAATGGCTAATGCAAATACCGGAACATTATTATATGCCTCCGGCGCAACGGCTTGGATATTCAGCTGCTCATCAAGATAAACTAAACCATCTGAGGTCCCAACCCAAATACGACCTTGCTGATCTTCAATTAAGCTATGAACTTGTTCTGACGGTAAACCCTGCTGCCGTAAATAATGGATACGCTGACCCGCTTGGTCTTGCATAAAGAGCCCATTACCTTCAGTGGCTATCCATAATCGTTCTTGAGAATCAAGTAACAGACGATTAATCAGCACTCCAAGCGGTTCAAAAGCCTGCCATTGCCCGGCACTAACCCGCACCAAGCCGCCGCGGGAACCGCCGATCCAAAGGCTACCATGCCGATCTAGATGAAATGTTCTGACACCAACATCAGGTAAACCAGTTTCAGGACTGCGATCAAAAATTCGGAATTCCCGACCATTATATCGGGCAACACCTTCCCAAGTACCAAACCACAGGTAACCATCGGCAGTTTGCGCTAATGCATTGATCGTATTGTGAGGTAAACCATGACGGGTATTAAGGCTTTCTTTAAAGTAATTCTCTAAAGAAGGTACTGCAGTGTTGGCGTTAGATAGCCCAAGTGAGACTGTTGGGATCAACAATAAACACCAACAAGCTAGAGCTAAGCATAAATAACGCAAATACAACAAAGGCATTCAGCAGTTCCGGTTAGTAGCAAGTTGCTAAGCTAATTCTAAACTAAGACTACCTGAAAATTAGCCGCTTTGCCAAGCGGCGCTGCATTAGTTTGCTCTTAATAACCTTTTCAAGTATTTACCTAACCACTGACCGGAGCTCGACATGATGCGCAAGCACCGCCAGATCGGCATGTAAACCACCAGCCGTGACCTGCCGTCCAGCCCCTGGTCCTTTTAATACCAATGGATTCTGCTGATACCAGTGCGACTCAATCACAAACATATTGTCACAGGGAGCCAAAGCAGCCAGAGGATCACTTTTTGAGACTGCCACTAATTTCACTGCAGCTTGCACTTGTGCATGTTGCAAGTTGAGAGTTGCAGCATAACGCAACACTTTATTTTCGGCAGTGGCTTGCTGATACCTTGCTAAGATGAACTGATCTAAAATCGCTCTGTTCTGCCAAAAATCATCCCAAGAGCCAAGCTCGGTACCTGCCGGTAGTAACGGCTCTAGTGTTATGTCGGTTAGTTCCAAGGGGAGTGTTAACTCTCTCGCTAATACTAACAATTTACGTTGTACATCTTTACCTGATAAATCATCACGTGGATCGGGTTCCGTATAGCCGAGTGACTGCGCCTCTAGCACAAATTCAGAAAAAGGCTTGCTACCATCATAACTGCATAACAACCAAGATAAAGTCCCTGAAAATACGCCACTAATTTGTAAAATATGATCGCCACTTTGCTGTAACTCTTGCAGCACTCTTTGTACCGGTATACCAGCCCCCACCGTCGTATTGCTAAACCAGTTTAAATGCTGCTGTTCTAAAGCAGACAGAATACCTTGATACTCTGGTCCAGGTAATGTGACACCTTGTTTATTCGCACTAATAATATGGCAACCCGCCGCGATAAAAGCAGGATACTGGCGGGCAAAAGCTTGACTGGGCGTAATATCGATTAACACTTTCGGTGCGGGTAACTTTGCCAAATAGGCCAGTAAATCTGCTGGCTGATAATGATCAGCATTCGCAAAACTATGTTGCCATTCAGTAGCATCAATTCCTGGGGCTAGTAATGCTTTTCGAGAATTAAATACACCGGCAAGCTGCAAATTGACGCGACTTGCCAAACGTTGTTGCTGACGCTGAAATAAACTTATAAATTCTGTGCCAACATTACCAGTACCGGCAACAACCACAGATAACACAGGCAGCTTAGCGGCTTGCTGCGAAACAAAAGCAAGATTCGATGTCATAAAAAATCCTAAATCAAACGGTGAGTCGCAGGGCAACTTGTTCTAATGCATGCTCTAAATCAGCTATTAAATCGCTAATATCCTCTATACCCACAGATAACCGCACCAAAGTCGCACTAATACCTGCGCGTGCTTGAGCAGCTGCATCCATAGAGGCATGCGTCATGGTTGCCGGATGACAAATTAAACTTTCAGTCCCCCCCAGCGATTGGGCCAAGGTGAAATACTGTAATGCCGCAAAAAAATCATGCAGATAGTCAGGCTCGGCGTTTAGCTCAAAGCTGCACATAGCACCAAAGCCATGTTGTTGCGATTTAGCAATAGCATGACCTGGATGTGCTGGTAAGCCCGGGTAATAAACCTTTTTAACTAAAGGATGAGCAGCCAAAAAATCGACAACGGCAACGGTATTGGCTTCTTGCAATCGGATCCGCGGGCTTAGGGTTCTCAAGCCGCGTAAGGTGAGATACGCATCCAAGGCCCCGCCAGTCAAGCCAAGACAATTTCCCCACCATTTTAACTCATCGCCAATCGCGGCATCTTTAGCGATCAGCGCACCACCGATGATATCACTATGGCCATTGATGTATTTCGTGGTGGAATGCACCACAAGATCAGCGCCAAGTAACAGAGGCTGCTGCAATACGGGGGATAAAAAGGTGTTATCAACCACAACCTTCGCTTGCAACTTTTCGGCTAGTTGACACACCGCTTGAATATCCGTCACCTGTAACAAGGGGTTACTGGGGGTTTCCAGCCAAATCATCGCAGGCGAGGCAGCTTGAACTTGCTCCGCCCAATCAGGCTGTTGGAAATTCACAATCTGAATATGAAAAGCCTGTTTGCGCTGCGCCAGATTGATAAAAAGCCGATAACTGCCGCCATAACAATCATGAGGAAACACTAGGGTATCTGTCGGTTTTAACAATTGTAGTGCGAGTAAACATGCCGACATCCCGGTATTAGTTACGATCGCTTTAGCTCCACCCTCTAACTCAGCTAACGCCTCTGCTAACACATCACGGGTTGGATTATTTGAACGAGAATAATCATAAGGTCCCGGCTGACGAAAAGCCTCAAGCTCATAGGTTGAAGTTAAGTAAATGGGTGGTGTAACAGCACCGTACGCGGTATCTTCGGCAATGCCAGCACGAGCAGCAATAGTAGCAGGATGACGTCTAGCCATGTTGAATCCATATAGATGTTTAGATGGCTAAAATTATAATCGGTTTAAGCTGGATGTCAAACCATTTAGCCGTCTATAATGTTTATTTAGTGCACAGTGTTTGACTGTCTCGCATAAAACAGTAAAATTCCGCATTTGCGCGAGCAAACTTTTCTCGACCAATAACAAGGGACCCATATGGCTAAGTGGAACGGTGAATATATTCACCCCTACGCGGAACACGGCAAAAAATCAGAACAAGTTAAAAAGATCACCGTGTCGATTCCGCTGAACGTATTAAAAGTGCTAACGGATGAGCGTACTCGTCGTCAGGTGAATAACCTGCGGCACGCCACCAATAGCGAATTACTGTGCGAAGCGTTTTTACATGCTTTTACCGGCCAGCCCCTGCCTGCCGATGAAGACTTACGTAAAGATAACCCACACCAAATTCCAACGGAAGTTCGGCAGATTTTAACTAGCATGGGTAAACCCATCCCCGTTATTATTGAAGCCGAAAGCGACGAAGAATAAAAAAACCGCCAAATGGCGGTTTTTCTTAGCGTTAAAAACGTTAGTGTTGAAAATAGCCTTCTGGCATGGTAATCCTTGCGACGCCAGAAGCCACTGCAGCTTCCGCCACAGCTCGCGCAACTCTTGGAAGTAAACGCGGATCCATCGGTTTTGGAATAATGTAAGACTTACCAAAAGTTAATGCTTTGACTTTTGCTGCTGCCAGTACCACTTCAGGCACGGGTTCCTTAGCTATAGCACGAATGGCCTGAACCGCAGCTAATTTCATTTCATCATTAATTTCGCTGGCACGAACGTCTAAAGCGCCACGAAAAATAAACGGAAAACACAATACATTATTCACCTGATTAGGGTAATCAGAACGACCTGTCGCCATAATCAAATCATCGCGAACCGCATGAGCTAACTCAGGTTTAATTTCCGGATCAGGATTAGAACAAGCAAAGATAACCGGATTATCAGCCATTAATTTAACGAGTGCAGGGGGTAAAACATCAGGGCCTGACACACCCACAAACACATCTGCGCCAGTTAAAGCATCTTCCAAAGTTCTCTTATCGGTATTATTCGCAAATAACTGCTTATACTGATTTAAGTCTTCGCGACGAGTATGAATAACACCTTTAGTATCTAGCATATAAATGTGTTCACGCATGGCACCACACTTAATCAGTAATTCCATACACGCGATAGCTGCAGCACCGGCCCCCATACAAACGATGATGGCTTTGCGAATATCTTTACCCTGAATCTCTAAAGCGTTTAACATACCCGCTGCAGTAACAATCGCCGTACCATGCTGATCGTCGTGAAAAACTGGAATATTACAGCGCTTTATTAAGGCTTTTTCTATTTCGAAACATTCAGGCGCTTTAATATCTTCTAAATTAATGCCACCAAAAGTATCTGCTATGTTTGCTACGGTATTTATAAATTCCGCAGTATCTGTCGTCGATACTTCGATATCAATCGAGTCTAAATTAGCAAAGCGTTTAAAGAGTAAAGCTTTACCTTCCATCACAGGCTTAGATGCCATATGACCAAGGTTACCTAACCCCAGGATAGCCGTACCGTTTGAGATCACTGCAACGAGATTGCCTTTGCCAGTATACTTGTAGATATTATCAACATCGGCGGCAATTTCACGCACGGGCTCAGCAACACCGGGACTGTAAGCTAAAGCAAGATCAGTTACTGTTTCGGCGGGTTTACTAATTTCTATACTGATTTTCCCTGGGCGGGGTTCAGCATGGTATCGTAGGGCTTGTTCTCTGAAATCTGACATTCTATTCTTCCTGAGTAAAGTAAGCAGGTACAAACTGCGGTTGCATGGTTTTTGTTATACTGCAAACCGAGAGGCGGCTCATTCTAATGAGCTCTGTTCTGGAAAAACACCAAAATCGAGCTGGACGTACCAGCAGTATTATTAATGCTATTACGACTTTAGTATTATTCAGATACTGTTATATCAAGAAAGTACGCAGACACCAATATCTACAGACGGCTATTTATCGCTAATTATAACGAGTGCCCAGACAAGCAAGGTCCACACCTGTCGAATAATCAACATAACATCACAAAAATTTACAAAAAATCTAAGTGAAACTTGCCAGCTTAAAAAAACCAACTACAATACATGTCATTTACCAGTAATTAACTATGTAATATTAATAATGGCTTATTCACGTAATATTATATTCACTATTGGCTTTATTATTTGCTCGCTGCTTTTGCCAATGCACGCTATCGCCGTTATTCATGAGCCGTTGCCAAAACTCAGCAATGACCACTCGGAGCTGATTACAGCGTTAAGACGATCTGTTAGAGCCGCACGTGCAGAACGCAGTGACGCAGCAGCACATATCGCATTAGCTTACGCTTTTGGTGAAGGGGTAGAACAAAATACTGGGCAAGCATTACGCTATTTGAATTTAGGATTAAAGAAACGCGATCCTATGGCGATAAATCTAATGGCCCATTGGTTAGGCTACGGTTTTTTAGCCCAACAACATATATTTGATGCCCAATATTTACTTGATAATGCAGAACTGTTTCTATTTAAATTTACCAACCGAAAACCTGAAAACACCCAAAGCATTCACATTTATAGCAACTTCCCATTAGATGAATAAAAAAAACCGGAGGCTCAGCTCCGGTTTTTTTATGTTCCGACAACGATTAACGGTTGCCCAAAACAGAGAAACGCTTTTTGAAGCGATCAACACGACCACCTACGTCTAACACTTTCTGTTTGCCTGTGTAAAATGGGTGGCAAGCAGAACACACGTCTAAGTGAATGTCTTTACACATTGCTGAACGCGTTTTGAATGAATTACCGCAAGTACAAGTAGCAGTAATTTCTTTATATTCTGGGTGAATACCTGGTTTCATGGGTTACCTCATTGGGCCGTATCGCTATTTGGTCATATCTTTGATGCCAAACACCATACGAAATTACAGTTAATTTAGGGCGCGTAGTTTAATGGATAGCCAATCAAGTTGCAATTGTCGAACTTAAAAAAGCCGGATTTTTTCTTTTACTTGGCAAGGCGCTGGCGGTTACTTAAACTGATGTCTCTTTGCATCTGTTCTGGAAACTGTTGTGCCTGTTATTCGTGTTGCTTTACCCCTGCCGCTTCGTCAGCATTTTGATTATCTGCTGCCAGATGATATTCAGGTTAGCCAAGGCTGTCGGGTTCGAGTGCCTTTTGGTAAACGCGAATTGATCGGCGTGGTCTGGCAATTTAATCCAGATAGCCCCTATGAACTATCCCAACTCAAACCAGTAAGCGCGGTGATAGAATACCAG
This sequence comes from Alishewanella sp. d11, assembly GCF_049390205.1. Classification (GTDB taxonomy): domain Bacteria; phylum Pseudomonadota; class Gammaproteobacteria; order Enterobacterales; family Alteromonadaceae; genus Alishewanella. Next base: position 964,112 of record NZ_CP186547.1, read on the forward strand.
CCTGTATTATCTGAACGGCTTAGACAGTTACTCAGCTTTGCGGCTGACTATTATCATCACCCTTTGGGAGAGGTACTAACGGCAGCGTTACCCGCGCTGCTCCGCGAAGGACGAGAACTCTCAGCTTATGCATTGACGGGCTACCGTTTAACGACAAGCGGACATGCCTGTAGTGCCGTGGATTTTAAACGCTCAGCCAAGCAACTTGCGTTATGGCAAAGTCTACAACAAGGCATGTTGAATGAAACAGCACTACTTTCTCAACACTCGCGAACTGCTTTAAAAGCCTTACTGGATAAAGCTTTGGTTGAACGCATCCCGTTACCGCGGCAACCTTACCTTTTCCAAGGTTTAGCCCAATCCGCATTACAGCTCACAGTGGACCAAGCGCTGGCGGTTACAGCCGTGCAACAAGCTCAGGGACGTTTTCGGACATTCTTATTAGAGGGTGTGACGGGCTCAGGCAAGACCGAAGTCTATTTACAGTGTATTGCCCCTTTATTGGAACGTGGTGAGCAGGTTTTATTGCTATTACCAGAAATAGGGTTAACGCCGCAAACACTGCAACGATTTACTCAACGCTTTAACGTTCCCGTGCTTGCTTGGCATTCTAATTTAAGTGATGGCGAGCGGCTCAATTGTTGGCTGAATGCCGCCAGTGGCAGTGCAGCTATTGTTATTGGTACTCGCTCAGCGTTATTTTTACCCTTTAAAAAGCTAAGCCTAATCATCATTGATGAAGAGCATGATTTATCGCTAAAACAACAAGAGGGCTTTCGCTATCATGCTCGCGACTTAGCGATTAAACGCGCAGCGCTAGAAAATTGCCCGATATTACTTGGCACCGCCACACCCAGTTTAGAATCACTTTATAATGCCCAGCAAGGTCGTTTCAGTCATTTGCTGCTAAACAATCGGGCGGGTGGCCAAGCCATGCCTGCATTTGAGCTAATCAATTTAAAACAACAGCAACTGCAATTCGGGTTGGCCGACAGTAGTATCAGGCAAATTCGTCAACAACTCAGCCTGGGTAAACAGGTGATGCTGTTTTTAAATCGCCGCGGTTTTGCGCCAGCGCTAAGCTGCCAAGAATGCGGCTGGCTAACGGAGTGCCGGCGCTGTAGCGCTTTTACAACGTATCATAAACATAGCAAACAGCTGCTATGTCATCATTGTGGCGCCAGCAGACCCATTCCTAAACAATGCGGCCATTGCGGCAGCTCACGTCTCGCCCCAGTAGGTCAGGGTACAGAGCAATTAGAAGAGCATTTACAGCAGTTATTTCCCAACACCCCTGTGACCAGACTCGATCGTGATAGCACCCGCCGCAAAGGCGCTTTAGGGGCGTTACTTGAAGATATCAATCAAGCAGGTGCCCGTTTAATCCTTGGCACGCAAATGCTGGCAAAAGGCCATCACTTCCCCTTTGTCACCTTGGTCGTTATTGTCGATGTCGATGGCGCCTTATACAGTGCTGATTTTCGCGCACCTGAACAGCTTGGACAATTATTAACACAAGTCGCAGGAAGGGCTGGCCGAGGTCATGATAAGGGTAAAGTGCTGTTACAAACCCAGCATCCAGAGCATGCTTTATTACAAGATATTATTCAGAATGGTTATGCTTCTTTTGCCCGCAGCGCCTTACTGGAAAGGCAGCAAACGGCTTTGCCACCTTACCAGCACTTAGCGCTGTTTCGTGCCGAAGCGTTACAAAGCGAACTTTGCCAACAATGGCTGCAAGCTATTGCCGATGCTCTAAGACCAGATCCCACACTACAATTGATGGGCCCCTTGCTGTCACCTCTAGAACGTAAAGCAGGCAAATATCGCTGGCAGTTACATCTTTATAGTCGGCAACGAACGGCATTGCATCACGCGATACAACAGCTGCTACCCGAATTAACGCGCTGGCCGCTAAGCCGAAAAATTAAATGGCAACTGGATATCGACGCGCTAGATTTGAGTTAACCACGCCAGACGAACAGAATCTAATCAGCTAAGGTCAACACGCTCTAGATAACGTATTTTCATTTTTTTGTTGAACCGCGTAGAATATCAAGGCCCTAAGCGATAAACGTATTAAGTAGGAATTTAGACAGTCGTTATGCCACAAAAAGATTATGTGCGCGCCAGTCGCCCGAAACCGGCCAATAAGGGTAAGCCTAACCAAAGAACACGTCGTAGCAATAGCAATAAGACTTCACAGTCTAAGCCTTGGCTGTTGATCGCCCTAACGTGTGTGACCTTAGCAATATTTATTTATGGTTTATGGTTTTTACGGCAACAAACTCCGGTGAATAGCGAAGCGGTGATTGCTCAACCTACGCCTGTGCAAACCAAGCCTAAAGATGAACTGCCACCCAAACCCGTTGCTGAGCCTTATCAATATATTGAAGAGCTTGAAAATAAAGAAATTACTGTAGAAGTGACCGAGCAACGGCGCAGCGGTCCAGCGCAATTGCAATGCGGCTCTTTCCGCCAGCAATCACAAGCAGAGGCGATGAAAGCACAAATTGCTTTCGCCGGCATTACTGCCGATGTGCGCAGAACAGAAGGTAGCAATGGCGTGTGGTTCAGAGTGATTCTTGGTCCTTATGAATCGCGCCGTGCAGCCACTGTCGATATGAACAAGCTACGTCAGATGGGTATTAATACCTGTCAGGTTCGCAACTGGACTTGAAAAGCAAATATCTCACCCCTATTTATGCCCTAGGTTAATTCGCCATAGGGCATTTTTAAATGACAACTATCGTATCTGTGCGCCGCAATGGTCATGTTGCTATTGGCGGTGATGGCCAGGTTTCTTTGGGTAATACCGTGATGAAAGGTAACGCCCGTAAAGTCCGTCGTCTTTATCATAATAAAGTTCTCGCAGGTTTCGCTGGTGGTACTGCCGACGCTTTCACCTTATTCGAACGGTTTGAAGCAAAACTCGAGATGCATCAAGGTCACCTTATGCGTGCTGCGGTAGAGCTAGCCAAAGATTGGCGCACCGATCGTATGCTGCGTAAGCTGGAAGCGTTACTGGCTGTAGCCGACGCCAATACTTCTTTAATCATTACCGGAAATGGTGATGTGATTCAACCAGAGCATGATCTGATCGCGATTGGTAGCGGCGGTCCTTTTGCACAGTCTGCCGCCACTGCGTTATTACAAAATACTGAGCTGAGTGCCCGTGATATCGTGGAAAAAAGCCTGAAAATTGCCGGTGATATTTGCGTTTATACCAATCACCACCAGACTATTGAAGAATTATAAGCAGGTAATCTATGTCTGATATGACGCCAAGAGAAATTGTCCACGAGCTGGATCGCCACATCATTGGCCAGAATAAAGCCAAAAAAGCCGTCGCCATTGCCTTACGTAATCGTTGGCGCCGTATGCAATTAGATCCCGCGTTACGCCAAGAAGTGACGCCCAAGAATATTTTAATGATAGGCCCAACTGGCGTAGGTAAAACCGAGATCGCTCGACGCTTAGCAAAATTAGCCAATGCGCCCTTTATCAAGGTAGAAGCCACCAAATTTACCGAAGTGGGCTATGTGGGTAAAGAAGTCGAAAGTATTATCCGCGACCTTACCGATAGCGCCGTTAAAATGTTCCGTGAACAAGCCATCGCTAAAAATCGTTTTCGTGCTGAAGAAGCAGCTGAAGAACGAATTTTGGATGCGTTACTGCCTAAACCTAAAGATGCTTGGGGTGAAACAGAGAAAAGCAGTACTGATTCCAACACCCGACAAATTTTTCGCAAAAAGCTGCGTGAAGGCCAGCTAGACGATAAAGAAATCGAACTAGAGCTAGCACAAGGACCTATTGGTGTGGAAATTATGGCCCCACCAGGTATGGAAGAAATGACCTCGCAACTGCAAAGTATGTTTCAAAGCTTGGGTAGCGAAAAAAAGAAAAAACGTAAGTTAAAAATCAAAGATGCTTTTAAACAGCTGATTGAAGAAGAAGCCGCCCGACTGGTCAACCCAGAAGAATTGAAAGCGGAAGCTTTAGAGGCAGTTGAACAAAATGGCATCGTATTTTTAGATGAAATCGATAAAATTTGTAAACGTGGCGAGACCAGTGGTCCTGATGTTTCTCGTGAAGGTGTGCAGCGCGATCTACTGCCATTGATTGAAGGTTGCACTGTTAATACTAAACATGGCATGGTCAAAACCGATCATATTCTGTTTATCGCCTCTGGCGCTTTCCAGATGAGCAAGCCTTCTGATTTAGTGCCAGAACTGCAAGGGCGCTTGCCAATTCGAGTAGAATTAGAAGCCTTAAGTGCTGCTGACTTTGAGCGTATCCTAACAGAGCCGAAAGCCTCATTAACTGAGCAAGCTCGGGCGATGTTAGCGACGGAAGGCGTGCAAATACAGTTTACTGAAGATGGGATAAAACGTATCGCGGCAGCAGCGTTTCAAGTCAACGAAACCACTGAGAATATCGGTGCCAGACGTTTATACACGGTGATGGAACGCTTGTTGGAAGAGATTTCTTATGATGCAGCCGACCATGCGGGGCAACAAATCAGCATTGATGGCGCCTATGTTGAGCAACATTTAGGTAGCTTGGTACAAGATGAAGATCTTAGCCGGTTTATTCTGTAATGACTGTTAGCCTTAGCAAACTGCATTATCATCAACGTCGTCGCTTGTTAGATTTAATCTACAGCGACGGTAGCTGCAGCAGTTTAAGCGCTGAATTTCTGCGGGTGCATTCGCCGTCCGCAGAAGTTCGCGGCCATGGCAAGCCCAGCTTGGTCGCCAATAAGCGTGATGTTGCCATCAGCAGCATTATTCCAATAGGGCATTATGCAATAAAGCTGGTATTTGATGATGGCCATAATACGGGGCTATATAGCTTTGCGTATTTGCAACAGCTAGCAGCCAAACAGCCACTCCTATGGCAGCAATATTTGCAACAGCTCAAACTGGCAAATGCCAGCAGAGAACCACGTATTGCCATCAAGACTCTGCCATAACGATACCCTATTACCAAATTTCTAACCAACTGGCGGCTGTTAAGCTTGATAACACACCCAGTAACATGCCAGCCAGAATATCGAGTGGAAAATGCACGCCCAGCATGACGCGGGACAATCCCACTAAAGCCCCCCACAACAGCAACGGCAATAACAGCGCCGGATAAATTAAACTTAAACTAGTGACCACTACAAAGGCGGCTGCAGTATGCCCCGACGGCAAGCTGAACGTATCAGAAGGGATAATATGCGCCACAATCCGAGGTAAGCTTACTGCTTGCTGGGGTCTGGCACGTTTAATACTATTTTTCAGTAACAGATATAAAGGCAGCTCTATAGCAAAAGCCACCAATAATAACCGAGTTACCTGCCAAGCTTGTGCCACTTCAAACAGAAAAAGCAGCAAGACGAGTAAAACATATAAAGGGCCATCAGCACTTTTAGAAAGCCAATAACTGCCCCGAGCCATAACTTGCGATGAACTTCGGGCAAACAAACGGCAAAAAAAGGCATGATCCCAATATTCCAGACGTTTTAGCAGCATAGCAGCGGCCCTATAGTGCGAAATCTCAACCTATCCTAAAAAAACTTAATGACGAAAAAATGACAGCCCTCTTCTTTAAAAAAACCGGCGATCTCAACTAATAGTGCCGAAGAACTCAAGTTCCGCTTGAGCTTACGTCATCGCAAGTTATACTGTTGCCATCCCTAATTACGGTGCGGAGTACAAGATGGAATACAATACCTCAGAGTTATGCGATCTTTATGCGGATCAGGTTGACGTGGTCGAACCTATTTTTGCAAATTATGGTGGTCGTCGCTCCTTTGGCGGAATAATCCATACCGTAAAATGTTTTGAAGATAATGGCTTGGTAAGGCAAATGCTGGCCGACAATGGTGTGGGTAAGGTGTTACTGATTGATGGTGGTGGCTCAGCCCGCCGCGCCTTGATTGATGCTGAACTCGCCTCACTAGCCGCAACTAATGGTTGGGAAGGCATTGTTTGTTACGGTAGCGTGCGTAACCTAGATGAATTAGAAGATTTTGATATTGGCATCCAAGCGGTCAACGCTATCCCCATTGGCGCGGATGACAGTGGCTTTGGCGAAACCGATGTGCCGGTTAATTTTGCGGGTGTCACTTTTTTACCCGGCGATCATCTTTATGCCGACACAACCGGCATTATTCTCTCGCCTGAAGCGCTGGATATCGAATAACCAATGTCAGCAATACAGTTTTTAACCAAGGCGCAATTAGGCGCCTTTTTTCAAAGTCGCGATGGCGAAATTCGCCTTGGTCAAACCATTTATTTATGCCAGCCTGCATTATCATTACAACAAAACTTAGACACTTTTCTCGCGGCTGGCGGGCGTTATGTCTTGCTCGGTATTCCAGAAGATCTCGGGCCTAGGGCTAACTGTGGGCTGGCTGGTGCTGAGCAAGGTTGGTCAGCATTTTTAGGTAAATTTCTTAATTTACAAAGCAACGAATTATTAGATGCCAGCAAAATTATGCTGTTGGGTGAAGTTGCTTGTGCTGATTTGCAACAACAAAGTGTCAGTATTACCAACAACACTCCAAACGCGCTTGAGCAATTGCGCGCGCTCTGTGCGCAATTAGACCAACGCGTACTGGCGGCAGTACAACCTATTTTAGCCGTAGGGCTTATTCCTATTATCATTGGTGGTGGCCACAACAATGCCCTCCCGCTTCTGCAAGCACTTAGCCACAGTAAAGGCCAAAAGATAAATTGTATTAATCTTGATCCCCATGCGGATTTTCGTGCACTGGAAGGTAGGCATAGTGGTAATGGTTTTAGCTATGCCAAAGCGCAAGGCTTATTAAACCATTACTTAGTGTTAGGCTTGCATCAACAAAAAAACAATGCCGCTAGCTTGGCAGCCTTACAACAAGCAAATGCTGAGTATGTAAGCTACCAACAAATTTTTGTGGAACAAAGCCTCAGTTGGCAACAAGCAATAGACTGGGCCTTAGATAAACTATTAACTGCCAACATACCACTGGCGTTAGAGTTGGATACCGATTGCATTACCGCCATGCCAGCCAGCGCATTAAATTATAGCGGTATTAGTGTTGCCGAAGCAGAGCAAGCGGTGTATCAATTGGCTAAACTGCCCAATACTGCCTACTTGCATCTTGCCGAAGCCGCCCCTGCCCAGCATCCAGCTGGGCTTGCTGCTGGCATAAATCATTGCGGCCAAGTGTTAAGTCAGTTGGTACAAGCTTTTTTACACGCAAAAGGCTGTCACTAACACTTAACGCCTTACTGCAATAACCGAAAGCTAAAAACTTGCGGTTATTGCAGCTGATAAGAGGTGTAATTGCAGTATTGGCCACGCTAAATGTACTTAGAGCAGCTAACTCAAACGGCAGATGTTACCGCCAATCACCAACTGGCGCAGTGGCTTGACGCCAAATTGATAGCATAATTCGGCGGGCTGGCTAATGGCATAACAGCCAAAGTCAGCGCGCATGCCGGCAGCCAAAACGCCACGGTCATTTAATCCCAAGGCCTTGGCGGCATGGCGCGTTACACCAAGCAAGGCTTCTTCTGGGGTTAAGCGAAACAAGGTACAAGCCATATTTAACATCAGTTGCAATGAGCACAATGGCGAAGTGCCCGGATTCAGATCGCTAGCAATCGCCATTGGCACCTGATACTGCCGTAGTAAAGCAATCGGCGGTAGCTGAGTTTCCCGCAAAAAGTAATAAGCACCTGGCAGTAAAACCGCGACGGTACCAGCCTTTGCCATAGCCGCAACACCGGCTTCATCTAAAAACTCAATATGATCGGCCGACAAGCCGGAGAACTCTGCCACCAAGGCACTGCCGCCTAAATTTGACAGTTGCTCAGCATGGGCTTTTACCGGCAAGCCTAAGGCTTTGGCAGCCGCAAACACTTTGCGACTTTGCGCCACACTAAAACCGATCCCTTCACAAAACACATCTACCGCATCGACTAGCCCTTGCTGCTGCAACGCTGGGAGCATCTGACACACCTGTTCAATATAAGCATCGGCATTATCTTTATATTCAGCAGGCAGCGCATGAGCGCCTAAAAAGGTTTTCTGAATACTGATCGGATGATGCTCGTCTAACAAGGCCGCAACTTCTAGCATTTTTTGCTCTGAGGCTAAATCTAAGCCATAGCCTGACTTGATCTCGACCGTGGTCACGCCTTCATTTTGTAACGCGTGTAAGCGATCTTTGGCTAATTTAAATAAGCTTTCGTGGCTAGCTTCGCGCGTCGCCCGTACCGTGCTGGCAATACCGCCACCGGCTGCAGCAATCTCTTGATAGGTCGCGCCTTGCAAGCGCATTTCAAATTCATTCGCACGATTGCCGGCATACACTAAATGGGTATGACAATCGATTAAACCAGGTAACACCCACTGCCCTGCTACATCATAAAGTGGCGTACTCAGCACATCAAAAGCCGGTAAGCCAGCTTTTGGGCCAGCATAAGCAATCAAGCCATCTTTAACCGCTATGGCGCCATCGATAATGGCACCATAAGGCTCTGTGCTCTTATTCATCGTGGCCAGGTTAGCATTTATCCAAACTGCATCAAATTCAATCATCTCAGGCTCCCAAAATCCAACTGTCGCAGTGTATGTAAAATAGTCTAACCGAAAAACTTGTATATACAACCAAAATCCGCTATTTTTAAAAAACGAATTCGCCTTTATCCGAACAGCACAGTAGGTATTGCATGGCCAAATTTGCCGAAATCAAAGAGTTTATGCTGCGCCAGATTGAAAGCGGTGCCTGGCCGGAACATAGCCGAGTACCTTCTGAAAATGAGCTAGCCGAACAATTCTCGGTCAGCCGGATGACGGCACGCCGCGCCTTACAAGAACTTACTGAGCAAGGGATCTTGTATCGTACTCAGGGCGTGGGCAGTTTTGTCGCCGCCTTAAAGTCACAATCGTCCTTGCTGGAAATTCGTAATATTGCCGATGAGGTACAAAGTGGCGGTCATGCCTATGGCGCAAAACTTATTCAGCTTACCGAGCTACCCTGCCCAACCATCGTTGCCACGGCACTGGGGTTAAAGCGTAATGATCCGGTGTATTTTTCGTTGATTGTGCATTTTTCTGATAGTTTGCCGCTGCAATTAGAAGCTCGTTACGTTAACCCAAAACAAGTGCCTTTATACACAAAGCAAGATTTTCAAGAAATTACTCCGCATTTGTATTTAAGTGAAATCGCCCCGCTCACTGAAGCCGAACATATTGTGGAAGCGATTTGGCCAGACGACTTTACTTGCCAACATTTGGCATTAAAAAAACCTGAACCTTGCCTACGTTTAACACGGCGAACTTTTAGTCGTGATGGTGCGGTCAGCCTAGCCTATTTAACCTCTCCCGGCAGTCGGTATCGACTGGGAGGACACCTTAATTTTGCTCTACCACGTTAACTGAGGTTGCAATGAACGATAATCGTATTGATGAAAGCCGCGTGATCCGCGCCGCCCGCGGTAACCAAATTACCGCTAAAAGCTGGCAAACCGAAGCAGCCAAGCGCATGCTAATGAATAACTTAGATCCCGAAGTGGCTGAACACCCACAAGCCTTGGTGGTGTATGGTGGTATTGGCCGCGCCGCCCGTAACTGGGCCTGCTTTGATAAAATTGTCGAAGTACTGGATCGTTTAGAAGATAACCAAACTTTATTGGTCCAAAGCGGTAAACCGGTTGGCGTTTTCCCAACCCATCCCGATGCACCTAGAGTACTGATTGCTAACTCAAACTTGGTCCCCGCTTGGGCCAACTGGCAGCACTTTAACGAGCTGGATCGCAAAGGCCTGATGATGTATGGCCAGATGACGGCGGGTTCTTGGATCTACATTGGTACCCAAGGCATAGTGCAAGGTACTTACGAAACCTTTGTAGCCATTGCTAAACAGCATTTTAATGGTGTTGCCAACGGCAAATGGATTTTAACCGGTGGCTTAGGTGGTATGGGCGGCGCGCAGCCATTAGCTGCCACTATGGCCGGTTTCCATATGCTAGCCTGTGAAGTAGATGAAAGTCGTATCGATTTTCGCTTAAAAACCCGATATTTAGATCAAAAAGCCTACTCGCTAGATGAAGCCTTAGCCATGTTAGAACAGGCCAAAGCCAGCGGCAAACCCACCTCTATTGGTTTGTTAGCAAATGCCGCTGATGTGTTTAGCGAATTAGTCGCCCGTGGTATTACCCCGGATGTGGTAACCGATCAAACCTCTGCCCATGATCCCCTTAATGGCTATTTACCCCAAGGTTGGACCATGGCGCAAGCCAAAGCTAAGCGGACAGAAGATGAAAACGCTGTCGTTGCTGCCGCGAAAGACGCCATGGCGGTGCAAGTAAAAGCCATTTTGACCATGCAGCAACGCGGTGCCGTCGCGACAGATTATGGCAATAATATCCGCCAGATGGCCAAAGATGTCGGTGTAGCAAATGCCTTTGATTTCCCTGGCTTTGTACCAGCCTATATCCGCCCATTATTCTGCCAAGGCATAGGCCCGTTCCGTTGGGTCGCTTTATCTGGCGATCCAGAAGATATCTATAAAACCGATGCTAAAGTAAAAGAGCTGATCCCAAATGATCCACACCTGCATAACTGGCTGGATATGGCGCGTGAACGCATTCAGTTCCAAGGTTTACCGGCGCGGATCTGCTGGATTGGTTTAAAAGATCGCGCTCGTATTGCGCTGGCCTTTAATGAAATGGTGAAAAACGGTGAGCTGTCTGCACCGGTGGTGATTGGTCGCGATCATTTGGATTCAGGCTCAGTTGCTAGTCCAAACCGTGAAACCGAAGCCATGCTAGATGGCTCAGATGCCGTATCAGACTGGCCATTACTCAATGCGCTACTGAATACCGCTGGCGGTGCCACTTGGGTCTCACTGCATCACGGTGGTGGTGTCGGTATGGGCTATAGTCAACACAGTGGCGTGGTGATTTTAGCGGATGGTACCGAGCAAGCTGCCGCCCGTTTAGGCCGGGTGCTGTGGAACGATCCAGGCACTGGCGTAATGCGCCATGCCGATGCTGGCTACGCCATTGCGGTAGATTGCGCCGAAGAGCAAGGCCTTGACTTACCTATGATTAACCGCACTGCTAAGTGAGAAAAACTATGACATATGCCTTACATTTAACGCCAGGTAAGCTGACGCTGGCACAATTACGTGCTGTAAAACAAGGTGCGGTAATCCTAACCTTAGATGACAGCGCCCTGCCAGCAATTGAAAAATCTGCGGCATGCGTGGCCGATATTTTAAAACAAAACAAAGTGGTTTATGGCATCAATACGGGTTTTGGCTTACTGGCCAATACCCGGATCAAACATGAAGAGCTGGAATTACTGCAACGCTCTATCGTCCTATCGCATGCCGCAGGCTTTGGCCAGTTTATGGCCGATAGCACAGTGCGTTTAATGATGGTGTTAAAAATTAACTCCTTAGCCCGCGGTTTTTCAGGTATTCGCTTAAGCGTGATCCAACTGCTGATCGATATGGTCAATGCTGAGCTTTACCCCTGCATCCCAGAAAAAGGCTCAGTCGGTGCTTCTGGCGATTTAGCGCCCTTAGCACATATGGTGTTACCACTGATTGGCGAAGGGGAAATTTGCTATAAAGGCCAAATTTACGATGCCAAAGAAGCCTTCGAACTCGTGGGCTTACAGCCACTGACGCTCGCAGCTAAAGAAGGTTTAGCCCTATTAAACGGTACTCAGGCTTCAACGGCATTAGCACTCGAAGGCCTATTCCGCGCCGAAGATGTGTTTGCTGCCGGCTCCGTTATTGGTGCCATGAGCGTAGAAGCCGCCCTTGGTAGTCGCGCGCCGTTTGACCCGAGGATTCACCTTGCGCGCGGCCAGCAAGGACAAATCGATGCTGCTGCCATTTATCGGCATTTGCTCGGCGCGGATTCCGAAGTTGGCCAATCGCATAAAGACTGTGAAAAAGTCCAAGATCCTTACTCACTGCGCTGCCAGCCACAAGTCATGGGCGCCTGTTTAACCCAAATCCGTCATGCTGCCGGCGTGTTGGAAGTGGAAGCCAATGGCGTAACCGACAACCCGCTAGTCTTTGCCGACGACGGTGATATTCTCTCTGGTGGTAATTTCCATGCTGAGCCAGTCGCCATGGCAGCAGACAACCTAGCCTTAGCCATTGCCGAAATTGGTGCTATATCCGAGCGACGCATGGCACTGCTTATCGATGCCAGCTTAAGCAAGCTACCGGCATTTTTAGTGCCAAATGGCGGCGTTAACAGTGGCTTTATGATTGCGCAAGTTACCGCAGCGGCCCTGGCATCAGAAAATAAATCCTTAGCCCACCCTGCTTCTGTCGACAGTTTACCAACTTCGGCCAATCAGGAAGATCATGTTTCCATGGCCACCTTTGCCGCACGGCGCTTAGCCGATATGGCTGAAAACACTACCGGCGTATTGGCGGTAGAATATCTGGCAGCGGCACAAGGCTTAGATTTCCGTGCGCCATTAAAAAGCACGCCGGCTATTGAGCAGGCCAAAACCTTGTTACGCACTCAAGTCGCCTTTTATGACCAAGATCGTTACTTTGGTCCAGATATAGAGCAAAGCGCGGCCATAATCCGTGAGGGCACACTTAATACTATTCTCCCTGCAGGATTATTAAGTAGTTTCTAACTACTTTAGTTAGACCTAATGAAAACCTATCTCGTTCAGCGAGATAGGTTTTTTACTTTTCAAAACTGGCTAGACCAGTCATTTAAAACCTGATAAGGTAAATTCTTCACCAGATCCGTAAAACATAACTATACTAAAAATAGATCTGACAGGGGTTTAGCATATGAAGTTGACCGTTGCACATAAAGTTATTATTGGCTTTAGCTTTATTACACTCTTATTGTTAATTGCCAGTATCTCCGCCTTAAATAGTTTCCGCAGTATCACCAGTGCGAATAATCAAGTGAATGAGTTAGCGGTGCCCGCACAGCAACAAAGTAATTTGGCGCAAATTCAACTGCTGCAACTAGCCCGACTAACAGCAGCAGGCTTTACTGCAGAGCAACAGACAACGATTGAACGTTATCAAACTGACTTTCTACAACAACGACAACAATTTAATCAGCTACTTAATAACTTCCAACAGTTAAGTGCCGGCAGTAATTTACAAAAAAATCTCCAAAATGCGACTGAGGCTGCCAATAAATCGATGCAAGCAACTGAGCAAATGTTTACGGCCAGATTGCAAAGTTTACGCTATGAAGATCAACTCAGCACTGAAGTATCTGCTCTGGCGAGCCTGTTAGATGAAGCTGGCGCCGCGTTAATTGAATTAAGTGAAATAGAACTACCCCGGAACGCGCAAGCAGCAGAAGTCATTGCTGGCACCGCAGCACGGTTAGATGGCCAGTTAGTCGGTTTAGTGAATACCTTACAGGAAATTGCTGGCTACAACGAAGTCGCACAATTTGAAAGAAATAAAGACAATATCAATTTTACGCTAAGTGACATGCAGGTTAATGTGGACTACTTGGCGCAACTCACACAAGGTATCAATACTAACGGTCTGTGGCAAAGCTTTGAGGATCAATGGCAACAGCTACTAGATCGATTAGAAAGCGCAGATAATGTTGTGGCAATCAAACAACAGCAACTCGGTCAATTACAACAAACGCGCAACGCACTGAATACCGCAGAGCAGGAAGTTGAATTAGCGTTAACAGAACTTGGCCTGGTCGTGGCAGCTGCCGATAAGCAGTTTGTTAATTTACAGCAACAAGCAGCAAGCGCTTTAAATGCGGGCAGTAACCGAACTTGGCTAATTATGTTTATTTTAGTGGTGCTCGCTGCTGCAACCGCCTACTTTACTATTAACGCTATGCTCAAACCTCTGGCGGGTATCAACCATATCCTCGGTTACATTGCCAAAGGCGATCTGACCCGTAAGCTAGAGATAAAGCAAGCTGACGAATTCGGGGCTTTATCAGCTAAAGTAAATAGCCTGATCAACGCCTTGAGTAGTCTCTTAACCAATATCCAGCAAAATGCCGCAGCCTTGAGCAGCACCTCTGGTCGCTCGACACAGGCCGTGAGTGAAATTAACCAATCACTGCATTTGCAACAAGAACAAATTAGCGGCGTCGACCAGATCACTGAACAACTGGCACATAACACTGAAACCGTCGCTTCGCAGGCAGCCGAAGCCGGTCATGCGATGCAACAAGCGTTACAGCAAAGCCAGCAAATTAGCCAGCTAGCTGATGATAATAACAATAGAATTAATAAACTCGCGCAGCAATTAATCAGCACCAGTAATCTGATGACAAAAGTGAACGATGAATCCACGAATATTGGTGGCATCCTTACCACGATAAGTGCTATTGCTGAGCAAACCAACTTACTGGCTTTGAATGCCGCCATTGAAGCAGCGCGAGCCGGTGAGCAAGGTCGTGGCTTTGCGGTAGTGGCAGACGAGGTGCGCTCGTTGGCAGGTCGAACGCAGCAAGCGACCAGTGAAATTCGGCAAATGATTGAACATTTACAGCAGCAAAGTAAGCAAGCCGTTACGGCGGTGTTAGCCGGTAAAACCGATGCTGAAGATTGTGTCTTAACAATGACAGAATTAGTACAAGCCTTGACCCAAGTCACTCAGGTTATTTCAGCAACCTTAAACATCAGCACGGCAGTGAATCAAGCCAGTAGCAATCAGCTGCAACTAGGGCAAGCCATAAATGATCGGATGCATCAAATGGTTGGTCTGGCGCAAGCCAGTGCCAATCAAGCAGAACAAACGCTGCAATACAGTGATGAAGTGGCCCAACTGGCTGAGCAGCTGCAAACCGCTGCTGCTCAATTTAAGATCTAAGGCTCACAAGCCACTAACGCTTGTCGAGCATCATGATATAAATACTCAAAACTCGTGTCTTGGCAAAATGCGTCTGACATAACCCGGCGGGCAGGTTCAGCACTTTCAGCGGTAAAGCTGACAGATTCTGCCACACCAAGTCGCTGACAAGCAGCCTGATAAAAATCCGTTTTGCTTATCCGCGCCGGTGAACTAAGGTTGTAGCAAGATTTAGGAAGTGGCCATTGTTTGAACAGGGTTAAGAGCGCTGCAGCAACATCCGCACTGTGCACCATATTCACCGGCTGCTCAGCGCCACTAATGGTTTTACCTTGCACAAAACGCCCCGGATGACGACCTGGCCCCATTAACCCGGCTAAACGCAAGGTCAGCCAAGGTCCACTCTGACGTAGTATTTGCTCACCTTGCGCTAAAAGCGCCACGCGAGGCAAGGTTAACACTAGCTCGGCTGTTTCACTGACTGCGCCTGCTAAGCCCTGATACACACCGGTAGAACTGATATGAATTCCCCCTTTAATACCCACATCTTGGCAGAGCGCTGCCAGCGCAGCTAAGCTAGGCAAATACTCGCTCGCACTATTGCCAGAACGAAGCCCCGGCGGAATGGTGCAAATTACCCAAGCATCAGAAAATAACGCCCGTAGTTCTGCGCTAAGCTCAATATCGGGCAAAGCCAGCGAGATTCCCGTAATAGGCTTAGCGAGGTTTTGCGCAGCAGCAAGAGTGCGGCGGCTGCCAAAAACCTGCCACCCGGCCAAACTTAATGGCTGTGCCAGCTGCTGCCCCAACCAACCACAACCTACAATAACGACTTTTTTAGACATCAATTTACTCCGGCAATACCGCATAGCGACCGCAAAATTCAGCACAAAGCTCACCCTCACTGTAGAGCGAGACAGTAATATGCTGCTGTACTTTGCGACCTTGTGCCAACGGGGTTAAATCTCCCCGCACCTCTGCCAAGCGGCTAATTGCTCGCGGCGAGCAAGTAATAGGCTTGAAGTAACGGATGGAAGCATCCGCCAATACCTGCTTACCCTGCAAGCCTAAGCTGGTTAACTGTAGGTATAATAACCCCCACCCCGTCAGAGTGGCCAAAGTATAAATACTGCCGGCAAATAGCGTGTTATGCAGATTTAAATTGGGCGCCATAGGCACTTCACACACTAATTGATAGCCATCAAACTCTGCGATGTTAAGCTGCATAAACGCACTTAACGGAATAGTACTGTGCCAAGTTGCTTGTAAACTTGTGCACCACGCCTGCCACTGCTGCGCTGTACCTGCCAGCATTAAGGCTTTTTGCATTTGCTGATGCGCAATACCAAACAGCTCAGGCGCCGGTGCCAGCACTTGGTAACCTTGTTTATGATAAAACGTTAGCGCCGTTTCACGTGCATTTAATCGCACCTGTTTGCAGCCAAGCTGAATCGCCTGCTGCTCTAACCCCTGTAAAATCTTTGCGCCAGCCCCTTGCCCTTGCCAGGCTTCAGCTACCGCCATATAGCGAACTTGGGCGTTATCCGCATCAATACGATGTAATCGGCCTACTGCCACAGTCTCGCCACGCTGAGTCACTAGCATCAAATGATAACTATCAGCTTCTAAGGCATCTTGCTCTGAACCCAGCGGCTGCTGCCAGGGCGCACGCAACACTTGCCATCGTAGCTGATAATACGCATGCCACTCTGCAGCCGTTGCGGGATTTTTTAACACTAGCCCTTTTGACATTAGCGACTCTCCAGCATAAAAGTAACAGGGCCAGCATTGGTTAAACTGACTTGCATATCGGCTGCAAAACGCCCTGTGGCAACGGTTAACCCCAGCGTCTGGCAATACTGACAAAATTGCTCATAGTAGGCTTTGGCTATGGCAGGTGCGGCAGCTGGCGTAAAGCTGGGACGCAAACCTGAGCGCGTATCGGCAGCCAAGGTAAATTGCGAAACCACCAATAAACTGCCACCCGCTTGCTGCACATTTAAATTCATTTTGCCTTGCTCATCACTAAACACGCGATAACGCACTACTTTTTCGGCCAGTTTTTTACAGTCTTGCTCGGTATCCCCCGCTTCTACCCCTAATAGCACCAGTAAACCCTGATCAATGGCGCCAATGATTTCGCCTGCCACCACCACTTGCGCATGGCTAACGCGTTGAATTAATGCTTTCATCGAGGTAAAGACTCTTGGTTATCTGTAATAGGATTGACTTCTAATGTGGTTGTCGCAGCGAGCGGCTCTTGATTCATCGCCATCACTTCAGATTCTGTTAGTAACACCTTATCTCCTGCTCGCTCTTGCAACAACGCAGTCAGTTCAGCTCCCAATAATACGACCATCCAGGATAAATGTACCCAGACAAATAAAATAGGTAATAAGGCTAAGGCGCCATAGATCGTTTGATAGGTAGGAATATGCGTTACATATAAAGCGAAGCCACGCTTAGACAATTCAAAGAACAGGGTGGCCAATAACGCGCCCCATAGCGCATGGCTTACTCTGACTTTGGTATTGGGCACCACTAAATATAAAATAAAAAACGCCGCGAGCGACATCGCATAAGGCACGATGCTCAGTACCAAGGTTGAAAACCCCGGCGTATAGTCATCAGCTAAGCTACTTAATCGCACTAAATAAGATGTAACGCCAATGGAAAGCCCAAACAAGATAGGCCCTAAGGTCAGGATCATCCAATAAATGGAAAACGAAATTATTAAGCGTGGTCGGCTAGTAATACGCCAGATTTTATTAAGCGTTTTGTCAATATTATGAATGAGTAATAAGGCTACAAACACTAACGCTAAGATCCCCAGCGCAGTCATGCTGCCGGTATTGGCTATAAATCGTGTTAAATAAGCTTGAATTTCGTCACCGCGAGACGGAATGACATTTGCGTAAACAAAAGCCTCTATATGCCCTTGAAACTCGGCAAACATCGGAAAGGCACTGAGCATGGCAAACATGACAGTAACTAAAGGCACCAAGGACAATAACGAAATATAGGTAAGATAGCCGCCAATCACCGAGATTTGATCTTGCTGGCAACGCTGCCAGTAGGCCACTGTAAAATCTCGGGCTCGTTGCCAAGTATTTTGCCAATGTTTCACTTTCATCGTAACTCCTGTCTGCAACGTGCAGCCTCCATATTCTGGCTGATCTCCACTTTTGGCGTTGAAACAGCTAATTTTGCAACTCACTTCAGCCTATCTCTGCAAACGCATTTGCAGTAATACCTGTCTTGGTAGTTACTAAGGATATTACCTGCACAAATGCAGAATAACGCAAAAGACTATGCCAAACCAGCGCAGCTACTTTGCTTGATAAAATCGAACATATCATCATATTTAATTCGATTTTATCTGCCAAATATAAACTCTACACTAGGCAACATCAGCGGGTTGCCTTTAACAACCGATGATCTTTAGCAACTAGGAGGTCAAGATGTTAGACATTATTCGAGCAAATGAACGTGGCAGAGCGCATTTTGGCTGGCTGCAAAGCCAACATACTTTTTCTTTTGGTGATTATTACAATCCGCAGCAGATGGGTTTTTCAGTATTGCGCGTCCTTAATGATGATCAAGTCGCGCCCGGCGCTGGTTTTAGCACCCATGGCCATCGCAATATGGAAATTATAAGTTATGTCTTGGCGGGGACTATGGCACATAAAGACTCCGCGGGGCATGAGCAATTGTTACCTGCCGGCGAGTTTCAGCTGATGAGTGCTGGTAAAGGCATTTACCACAGTGAGTACAATGCAAGCAAAACAGCCGATTTAAAGTTTTTACAAATCTGGATTGAACCCAATAGCAAAGATACCGAGCCCAGTTATCAGCAAAAAGCTTTTAGCCAAGCTCCTGGGCTGAACTGGGTAATTACCCCGGATGGTCGCGATGGTACCTTGCAGATTAAGCAAAACGCCGCTGTAGCGCAGCTCATCTTGGCACAACAAGCAGCGTTAGCCATGCCGTTAGCTGCTAACAAAGCTTATTATTTGCACCTAATTGCCGGCGAGTTAAGCTTAAATAACCATCACCTTAGCGCTGGTGATGGAGTAAAACTGACTGGCTTGCAGGCCCTTAAGTTGCAGAGCCACGACACTGCCGTCAATGCATTATGGTTTGAATTACCCGCTTAGGCGCTCTGCACTTGGCATGATCTGCACTTTTCTTATTAAGTGGCCAGTCACTTGCTGCTAGCCACTTATCTCTTTCTGCTTTATGTGATATGTTATAACAAATCTTATTCCGCTGTACTGTCTTAAACTGAGGCCTCAATGTTTGCTTTAAAACGCTATTGTTTGCTGTCACTGGCCATTACTGCCAGCTTAACTCCACTTGTTGCCATGGCGGCAGCTAACAACACGGCTAGTGATATCGAGCATATTAGCGTTAACTATAAACAAGCTTACCGTGGTGATGTGCCCTTGCGCTTACAGGCGCAAGCCGTGGAAAGCCTGCATTTAGAAATGCTGCGAGATAATGGCATTACCCGCTTTCAGGATGCGCTAGATTTGGCAGGCAGTATTGCCCGACAAAATAATGGTGGCGGCCTGTGGGATAGCTTTTCCATACGGGGCTTTCCGGGTAACGAAAATATGCCTTCTGGCTACTTGGTCAATGGTTTTAATGCTGGCCGTGGCTTTAGTGGCAACCGCGATTTAGTCAATGTTGAGTATATTGAAATTATGAAAGGCCCAGGTTCAGCACTATTTGGTCGCTCTGAACCCGGCGGTACAGTTAACATCGTGACCAAAAAGCCACAGCATGACACAGAAGGCTATGTCCAAGTGTCTGCCGGCAGCTTTGATCAATACCGTCTCGAAGGTGATTACACCACTGGGCTGAACGAGCAACTGGCAGTACGTCTAAATGGTGCGGTACAACAATACGATAGCTTTCGGGATTT
Organism: Alishewanella sp. d11; assembly: GCF_049390205.1. GTDB lineage: Bacteria > Pseudomonadota > Gammaproteobacteria > Enterobacterales > Alteromonadaceae > Alishewanella. The sequence continues at coordinate 983,857 of NZ_CP186547.1, forward strand.
TGTATTTACCGATAAAACCGTGTTTACGCCTTCGGTGCGTTACGCCTTATCTGATAATACGGCGCTGTTGTATGAATTTGAATATCTTAAACAAGAACAACTCTTCGATCGTGGCTATGTGGTGCTGAATAATGATTTAAAAACCTTACCGCGTTCGCGTTATTTAGGTGAGCCCAGCGATGGCGCCACGGTAATCGACGCCACCGGTCATCAACTGAGCCTTGAATCCACCTTAGCCAATAATTGGTCATTACTGGCGGGTTTGAGTTACCGCGAATCCTCGTTAAAAGGCAACTCTTCCGATGCAGAGCTGGCTGGCGGCAGGCAAACGCTATATCGTGATGGCCGTACCCTGACTCGGCAGCGTCGGAATCGTGATTATCAATCGGATGATTTATCGATCCGTGCCGAGATCAGTGGCAATCTGACACTGTTTGGCAAAACACATCACCTGTTAGTAGGGGCAGACGCTTACGAATACAGCCTATACACCTTATTAGGTCGTTATCGAGGTCCAGCAGGTAGCTACAGTTTAGATATTTTTAACCCTGTCTATGGCGGCACCGCACCGGCTCCTACGCCACTTTATATCAATGACGAAGAGCAGTGGGGCTTTGGCGTTTTTGTACAAGATCAAATTCAGCTTGCCGCGCGTTGGCACTTATCAATGGGCGTACGTTTAGATCGCTACCGTTTACAAATTACGGAACAATTGGCCAATAGTTTTAGTAAACAACTGGATAGCAAAGTCAGCCCGCGTCTGGGTTTAGTCTATGAATATAATGATGCGCTTACCTTTTATAGTAGCTATTCTGAAGGCTTTATTCCGCTAAGTGGCACTGATTTTAATCGTAACCCCTTTGCGCCAGAAGAAAGTGAATCAGTTGAGATTGGCGCCAAATACAGCGCAGGCAGCACTCAAGGCACCTTATCGCTATTCTCGGCAGAAAAATCTAATATCCTGACTTCAGATCCGATTAATGTGGGCTTTCAGGCCACCTTAGGGCGGGCACAGAGTCGGGGGATCGAATTTGAACTGCACCGCCATCTGACCGATAACCTGTATTTAGATTTATCCTATGCGGTGATGGACACTAAAACCGTTGGCGAAGTGATCAATGCGGATTGGGGCTCTTTAGTGCCGTCAGGTAGCCGTTTAGTCAATGTGCCGCGTCATCAAGGCACTGCAGTATTAACTACTGAAACCGTTTTAGCCGGTAAAGCCAGCAAGTTTGGCCTAAAAGCCCGGTATATCGGTAGCCGGTTAGGCGACTCGGTTGATCCTAGCTATCAATTGGCAGCGGTAAGTTTGTTCTCCGTCTTTATGCATATTGATCTGACTAACCAACTGCAAGCACAACTGAATATCGATAATATCTTTGACAAACACTATGTGCATAACTCTTACAATAGGTTATGGACGGTTCCTGGTGAGCCAGTCAATGCCAAACTGGCTATTCGGTACAATTTCTAAGTTATGAATAAGCAAATAACACAACGGATCCAGTCTATCGACATGTTGCGTGGACTGGTGATCCTCATCATGCTACTTGATCACGTGCGGGAGCGCTTCTTTTTGCATATGCAAGTGAGCGATCCGATGGATGCCAGCACTACGGATCCTGCGCTGTTTTTTAGTCGTTTTGCAGCACACTTTTGTGCGCCGATCTTTGTGTTTCTCACCGGGCTATCGGCTTGGCTTTACGCTCATCCTGCCAACGGCACTCCCCGCTCTGCCAGCACGTTTTTAGTAAAGCGTGGCTTATTCCTGATCGCGTTGGAATTTACCTTAATCACCTTCTCTTGGATGGGCAGCTACCAGACTATCTGGCTGCAGGTGATTTGGGTGATTGGCCTTAGCATGCTAGCACTGGCGGCCTTGTTACATTTACCAAGACGTTGGCAACTGCTGGTCGGGTTAGCGCTGGTCTTTGGGCATAACGCCTTAACGCCCATTACGTTTACACCCGATGAATGGGGCTATAGTGTGTGGACCATACTGCATGATCGCAATATTTTACTGCAAACAGATAGCCTCACCATTAAGCTCAGCTACCCAGCCCTACCTTGGTTTGGGGTGATTTTACTCGGTTACTACGCCGGACCTCTGTATGCTGCCAAGCAAGATCCAGAGCAAAGACGCACGATGTTATTGTGGGGCGGCGTTTTCGCGTTAGGGCTGTTACTAGTGCTGCGAGGCTTTAATATTTATGGTGAAACCCTGCCGTGGCAATCTCAGGCAACACTGCTGCAAAGTGCTATGTCTTTTTTAAACTTCACCAAGTATCCCGCTTCCTTGCACTTCTTATTAGTGACACTGGGCACCATGTGTTTTCTATTGCGCTGGATGGAACAATGGCAAAACAAGTTCAGTCAAATCTTAGTGGTGTTCGGCTCAGTGCCAATGTTCTTCTACATTTTACATTTGTATGTATTACTGGTGCTTTACAGCATCGCGATCTGGTACTTCGGAGCCAATCATGGCCATTTATATGGCGTTGACCATATCAGTACTATCTGGCTGATAAGTATTGCATTGGCGGTAGCGCTATATTGGCCCACCCGATGGTTTAGCCGTTATAAGCATACCCAGAAGAAACCTTGGCTTAGCTATTTATAACAAGGTAATAAGTCTTACTTATCTGACTAGGCTGGTTAAGCATCGGCACAGATAAGTAAGACACTCTAGAATGATTTTGCCGAAATGTTAGGTTGCAAGCTCTCATCTAGGCCCGCCTTTGCAAGTTCTAAAAATTAGAACTTAATGTAAAATTATATCCAATTTATAAAAACATTCAGCCCCTCTATAGTAGCGCTATCGACAACACCCCCTGTCGATAACGGCAGTCTCACACACAATCTTACGTTAGAGGAAATAGCAATGAACAAAGCAACACTTTTATTAAAACAACTGACGACCACTTCTGCAGGTTGGGGCGCCTTAGCCCTACGCATCCCAGTAGGTATTATTTTCGCTGCACACGGTGCGCAAAAACTCTTTGGGTGGTTTGGCGGTTACGGCTTAGCGGGCACAGGGGCTTGGATGGACAGCATTGGCCTAACACCTGGTATCCTGATGGCGTTTTTAGCAGGAGCAGCAGAGTTTTTTGGCGGGTTAGCCTTAGTCTTAGGGGTATTAACCCGTCCAGCGGCAGTAGCTTTAGCCTTTGCAATGCTAGTCGCTATTTTCAGTGTGCACATTCAAAATGGCCTTTTTATGAGTAACAATGGCTACGAATTTGGTTTAGCGTTATTTGCAGCCAGTCTCTCTTTGCTATTTAGCGGTGCTGGCAAAGTATCAGTCGATGCCTTAATCAGCCAAAAAGTTTAAGATTTTTTTATAGTGAGTCTTACCTGGCATAGCATGGCCTTACCGCCTTGCTTGCCAGCAGTTAATTTTCCAAGGAATCAGTTTATGGCACGTTCAACACTCGAACAATGGCGGATGTTTAAAGCGGTGGCAGAGCACGGTGGCTTTCATCAGGCCGCCGAGGTGGTATATAAAAGCCAGTCTAGCGTGCATCACGCCGTACATAAACTAGAAGAAATGCTGGGCGTAACACTCCTCCAAGTAGAGGGCCGCAAAACGCAACTTACCGCTGCCGGCGAGCAATTACTCAGGCGGATTAACTTTTTACTGGCCGAAGCCGAACGCATGGAAAATGTGGCCTTAAATTTACAGGCAGGCGTAGAGTCTAAGTTAGCTATCGCCGTAGATGAAGCTTTCCCGCGCGATATCTTGTATCAAACGCTGGCTGCGGTATCGGCTGAATACCCACTGATCCGCATTGAACTGTTAGAAACGATTTTATCCGGCGCCAATGAATTACTTGAGCAAGGCAAAGCCGAAATTGCTATTTCACCTTTTACCCTGCCAGATAACCTGAGTGAAGATATTTGCCAGATCGAATTTGTCGCGGTAGCAGGTGCACAGCACCCACTCACTCAGCCAAGACGCGAGTTAGCGCTGGAGGAATTAAAACATTGCCGGCAAATTGTGTTAAGAGATTCAGGCTTACAACAAAAAAAAGATGTAGGCTGGTTGGGCTCTGAGCAACGCTGGACGGTGAGCCATATCGCAACCTCGATAGAGTTAATTCGAAAAAACCTTGGCTTTGCTTGGTTGCCGCGCCATGCCGTGCAACCTTACCTCGATAATGGCGAGCTATTGCCCTTGTTATTACCTCGCGGTGCGAATCGCACTTATACCTTTTACCTCAATTTTAATGATGCCGAGACCTTAGGCCCAGTAGCTCGCAGCTTTTTAGGGCATTTGCGCTACCTAAGTGCGGACTAATCCTTTAGCAGCTAGCCATGCTGGCAAAGCGGCTGCTGGCATAGGCCTGGCAATACCATAGCCTTGTCCATACAAATAACCAATATCTAACAACTTCTGCATATGTTCAGCACTTTCTACGCCCTCAGCAATGGTCGCCAGTTCAAAGGCTTCAGCAAGGCGACTGACCCCTTGCAAAATCGCTAAATCATCCGGATCGGTTAAAATATCTCTGACAAAGCTTTGATCAAGCTTTAAGGTACTAATAGGTAACCGTTTTAGATAAGAAAGTGAGGAGTAACCGGTACCAAAGTCATCCAGCGAAAAGCTAGCCCCCAGAGCAGCACAGGCTTTCATAGTACCTAAAATATAGTCAATATCTTGTAGTGCGCTGGTTTCTACGATCTCCAATTCCAGCATCGAGGCGGGCACATTGGGGAACTCGGCACAGATTTGTGCTAATTGCTCGGCGAAATCGGCTTGCTGCAAATGGTTAGCCGCAATATTAACAGAAATAGGCATTTCAATACCTTGTTGATACCACAAAGTATATTGCCGAAATGCCTCTGCAATAACCCACTGACCTAACAGCACCCCTAGCTCATGCTGCTCAATAAGCGGTAAAAATTGTCCTGGCGCCAACAAACCCTGTTGCGGATGTTGCCAACGAATTAACGCCTCTACGCCAATGCACTCTCCCGTTTGTAAATTCACCTTCGGTTGGTAAAACAGCACAAACTCGGAACGGGCTAAAGCAGCCCTAATTTCATCTAATTTTTTACTGATGCCCCGCGTATAGTGCTCGGCTTCCACATCAAAAAAGTAATAGCGGTTTTTACCGGTTTGCTTCGCACCATACATTGCCTGATCGGCTTGCCGCAGTAATTGCTCCGAAGCAATATCGATAATTTGCGGATAAAAACTCACGCCAATACTTGCCGAAAGCTGCACGCTATTGCCAAGCACAGTAAATGGACTGGCTAAATGTTGGAGCGCTAAGGCAAGCCTCGGCTGACAATCGGACTGCTGCGTGATATCTGTGATTAAAAAAACAAACTCATCACCATTGGTTCTGGCCAATAAGGTATTTTCATCCAAACAGGCGGATAAGCGCTGGCTTATAGCTTTTAACACCTGATCACCAAACTCATGACCAAAACGATCATTAATCACCTTAAACCCATCCAGATCAACAAAGGCTACGGCGAGTAACTTGCCTGATTGCTTGGCCAATTGCATAGCTTGCTGTAAACGATCATTGAGTAAGAGTCGATTGGGTAAACCGGTTAATGCATCATAATGAGCCAAGTGCTCTAAACGCTGTTGTGATAACTGTCGACTATGATCTAATTGCGCTAGGCGGCGTTGTGTTTCTGCCAACCAGCCCAAAATGGTATGGGTTTTAGCTGCAGTAACATTAATTTTTTGCGAGAAATCGCCTTGCCCCAAAGCGGTAATATGCTGATAAACCTCTGTGACTGGCGCACCTAAAATGGCTAACTCGCGCTTTTTTAACTGCCATAATAAAAAAGCTAACATTAAGCCAAGTACAATAAACACCCAGCGAAGTCGCTCAGCTTGCTGTTCCGCCTTGTCAACGGCCACTTTAGTACGCGCATCCATCATGCTATATAACTGATCTATCGGCTGCATGATACCGGCTTTAGCTTGGTGATAAGCAGCATCATGTAATAGCGTTAAAGCGCTGGCACGCAACATGGGATCACCCGTCGCAACCAATTTCATCGCATCCTGTTCAATAGCAGCCAATTCATCAGAAGCTTGTTTGGCGGAGACTAACTGCGACAATTCAATTTCAGTAAAGCCCACATGGCGCATCCGCTCAAGCAAAGCTTGCGGCGCAGCAAAAGGCCGTGGCCGATGATCCGAGGCATCGACCAAATCCCAATAAATAAAATGATAGTTTTCAGGACGAGGCGCTACGCCATTACGAATCGCAAAAATTTCATCAAAATGCTGTCGATAACGCACATCCCCCGTTACCGCATAGGTGCGTACCATACGCGTAAGATCATCAGAAGATTGTCGTAACTCATCGGCTAACAGAAAGGATTGCAACCTAGTATTATGTGCTTTATCGATCGCCCGCTCTGCTTCGACATAAACAAAAAAACTGATCAAAAAGAAGATAAAGACAACGACGCTTAATGCCAAACGAAGACTAAAGCCGGTTAACCTGAAACTCGATTGCTGCACATAACACCTCAGCGATAATTGACTGTGCTAAACACTAGCTTAGCAGAATGCATGCAAGGTGTAACCCTAACTTAAGAACAGGAAAATAATGCAATTAGCTTGTATAGGTTTAATAAGGTTTAGAGACAACGATTTCGAAAATTGGCTTAGATATCAAAAGCTGAGCGGTATTTTTTGGTGCCTAGGGTCGGACTCGAACCGACACGGAGTTTCCCCCGGCGGATTTTGAATCCGCTGCGTCTACCGATTTCGCCACCCAGGCACTGAGGGATATTATGAGGTAAACGCCTGCATTATACGATGCAGCGCAGACTGTGCAAGTGCTTTGTTACGCTTTTACGGCATCTCAAGCGCAACTGCTTAAAATTACGACAGTTAGTGACTTGCAAGCAGCGAGTCTACCAACAACTACAGCTGTTGGTGCTACGATTGCGGCATGCTAAACTTAGCAGCAAATTTTGCTGGAAATAAACTATGTATCAAGATGCTCCCCGCGCCGGTTTTGCTAGGCGCTTATCCGCGATTATTTATGATGTCTTAATTCTTTGCGCGATCATTATGCTGGCGGCAGGGGTAGCAATGCTGTTTGTGCAGATCCTCGTTTGGACTTCGCTGGTGTCGTTACAGGGTTATACCGATGTTGCTGAGTACCTCAATACCAGCTGGCGGCGCTGGCTGCATTTTGGCTATTACGTGATCGTTATTTTGGGGTTCTACAGTTATTTTTGGTGCAAAGCTGGGCAAACCTTGGGGATGCGGGCGTGGCGTTTATTACTGGTTAACGCAGAAGGTAAACCCATCAGTTTTGGCCAAGCCATTGGCCGAGCTTTGTTAGCGTTAGGGGGCTTAGGCAATTTTTGGCTATGGCTACGTTGGGGTAAAGGCTTGGCACTGCAAGATCAATTAACGAATACCCAAATGGTGGTAATCAGCAAAGAACAAAGCAAAGCCCTTAATTTACATAAAACCGCGCGTTAAAAGCCGACAGCGCTGCCCAGCAGTGTTAGTTATAAGCTGGGCAACTGGCTAAATCATGCCTTATATTTTACGACGCATCAAAAAGAGCGAGATGCCAATAAATAACACACTGGGTAAGGCGGCACCGGCTAACGGCGGTAGCTGATAAACCAAGGCTAAGGGGCCAAACACTTCGTTGCTCATATAAAAGCCAAAGCCAGTTAAAATGCCCAATAACACTCTTGCTGCCATAGTTACGCTGCGCAAGGGCCCAAAAATAAAGGATAAGGCCAACAGCAACATAGCTGCCAAGGTCAAAGGTTGTAAAACTTTACGCCAAAACGCTAATTCATAACGGCTCGCTTCTTGGCTGTTTTCTCTTAAGTAACTGATATATTCATTCAGTCCCTGCAGCGATAACATCTCTGGTTTAATACTGACCACGCTTAACTTATCTGGAGTTAAGCTTGAGCGCCACACCAAACTTGCATATTGCGTTGGTGTGATTTGCGTTTCACCAAATTGCAGCTCTGTGACTTGCTGCAGCTGCCAAGCATTATCAATATATTGCGCAGCACTGGCCCGAGTTACCTGTGTTAGCGCTAACGCTTGATCAAAATGATAAATAGTAACGTCTTTTAGGTTGCCTAAATCATCTACTTCTTTGATATTCACAAAGCGGTCGCCATCTTTCGCCCAAACGCCTTGTCTGGCTGCAAACACATTACCATCCGAAATGGCTTTAATCCGCAATTCGCGTGCTGCACGGTCACTGACAGGCGCGCCCCACTCTGCCACAGCCATCATCACCAATACCATTAATACTGCCGACTTCATTACCGAATTGATAATATTTAAACGCGATAACCCCGCCGCTTGCATCACCACCAGTTCACTACTGCTGGCTAAGATTCCCAAACCAATCAAGCCGCCAATCAAAGCGGCCATGGGAAAAAACAGCACTATATCACCGGGTACACTGTATAAAGTAAAGAGCGCGGCATGCACCATATCGTAGTAACCGCGGCCAATAGAACGCATTTGGTCAATAAAACGAAACATCGAAGACAGCGCCACCAGTACAGCCAAGGTCATGGCGCTGGTCGATAAAATGGTGCGGCCAATATAGACATCAAGAATTTTTAACATATCAACGCCCCGCTAACCAAGCACGAAACTTTTGCGCCATGGCACGGTTTCTTAAAATCAATACAGTCCCCACCAGCAAACCTGATAAATGTAACCACCACATGCCCCAAGCGGCTGGCACTTTGCCATCTTCTAACGCGGAGCGCGCAATAATCAGTAAGGCGTAATAGCCCAAATACAATAATAAGGCCGGTAATAAACGGCCAAATTTGCCCTGACGCGGATTCACTCTGGCTAAGGGAACGGCGATAAGCGTTAAAATAGGGATAGACAAGGGGATGGCGATACGCCAGTGCCACTCGGCATTCGCCTCAGCGCTGTTATCTTGCAATAACTCTGCGGTACTTAAACTGCCCAGTTTGCGTCGCCGTTGCTCAACCTGCTGTTCGCGAATTTGCATATCATAACGACCAAACTCGGTGATCTCATAAGCAGGTGATTCGCCATCCCCCGCGTAACGCCGTCCTTCGATCAGCTGTAACATCTGAGCACCCGTTTGCGGATCCTCTGCTACAGCACCCCCTTTAGCATAGACAATGGCATGACCTGCCATACCCTCTTGTCCTGTGCTTTGGGCGACAAAAACTTTAGACAATTGACCACCGGAACGACTGACTTCTTGTACAAATATTACAGCTTTTTCATTCGAGGTATGTTGAAAACGGCCTGGCACCAACGAAAACAATCCTGCATCAGACTCCGCTCTTTCCAGTAATTGATTCTCACGTTCACTAGCCCAAGGGCTAAAATATAAGGTTACCGCCCCCGCCAACAAGGCCATGATGATAGAGAGCAAAAGCGTCAAACGAGTAACATACCATTCGCTAACCCCAGTGGCATGCAGTACGGTCATTTCGCTGTCGGCATAAAACCGGCCATAAGCCACTAGAATGCCTAAAAAAGCACTGAGCGGCAGGATAATCACCGCCAACTGCGGCAGTTTTAACGCGACAATACTCATTACTATTTGCCCCGGAATTTCACCTTCCGAGGCATCAGCCAGAATTTTTACAAAGCGCTGGCTAATAATAATTGTCGTCAATATCAGAAAGACAGCTAACTGGGCACGAAACACTTCACCAATCAGATAACGAAAAATAATCAAAAGGCCCCCTAAAAACCTGTCTTTTTACTAGAAAGCTGGTGATTTTTCAGTAAACTTGTTATTTTCACCTTTTATTATCGGGCAAAGCAGCGAAAAATCCGAGCTTTTTTAACAAATCACGGTAAAATTGCCCTACTAATTTTCAGCTACCGGCCGGAATATACCTATTTCGCCAATAGTAGCACAGTCTCTTAGAATCAGGAGTAAGCATGGAGTTCAGCGTAAAGAGCGGAAGTCCGGAAAAACAACGCAGCGCCTGTATCGTTGTGGGCGTGTATGAACCACGTCGTCTTTCCGCAGTAGCAGAGCAACTGGACAAAATCAGTGAAGGTTATATCAGCAACTTATTACGCCGTGGTGATCTGGAAGGTAAACCCGGCCAAATGCTGCTGTTACACCATGTCCCGAATGTACTAAGCGAGCGCGTGTTGTTGGTAGGTTGTGGCAAAGAGCGTGAATTAGACGAGCGTCAGTATCGCCAAATCATTGCGAAAACCATTAGCACCCTAAACGAAACCGGCTCAATGGAAGCCGTATGCTTTTTATCTGAGCTGCACGTAAAGGGTCGTGATACCTACTGGAAAGTGCGGCATGCGGTAGAGACCACCCAAGATTGCCTGTACGTTTTCGACAAGCTAAAAAGCAAAAAAGATGAAACGCGCCGGCCACTGCGTAAAATTGTGTTTAACGTACCGACCCGTCGCGATCTAACGATTGGTGAGCGCGCGGTAGAGCATGGCTTGGCCATCGCTGCCGGCGTGAAGCAATGTAAAGACGTGGGCAATATGCCACCGAATATCTGTACTCCAACTTATTTAGCTGAGCAAGCCAAAGCCTTAACCAGCTTATCTGACAAAGTCAGTGTTGAAGTGCTGGGTGTGCCAGAGATGAGCGCTCTTGGCATGAATTCTTACTTGGCAGTAGGTCGTGGTTCAGTTAACCAACCAACCATGTCGGTGATTAAATACCAAGGCGCGAATGATGATAGCGCCCCCGTGGTACTAGTGGGTAAAGGCCTCACCTTTGACTCTGGCGGTATTAGCTTAAAGCCGGGCGATGGTATGGACGAAATGAAATTTGATATGTGTGGTGCGGCCTCTGTTCTGGGCACTATGCATTCGGTAATTAATTTACAATTACCCGTAAATATTATCGCAGTGTTAGCTGCTGCGGAGAATATGCCAGACGCTAACGCGTACCGCCCAGGTGATATTTTAACCACCATGTCGGGCCAAACGGTAGAAGTCCTGAATACAGACGCCGAAGGCCGTTTAGTATTATGTGATGCCTTGACCTATGTTGAGCGCTTTGATCCTGAGTTGGTGATTGATGTCGCCACCTTAACCGGTGCCTGTGTGATCGCTTTAGGTAAACATGCCTCTGGCTTACTGAGTAACCACAACCCGCTAGCGCATGAAATTCTGAATGCTTCTGAGCAAAGTGGCGATAGAGCTTGGCGTTTACCGCTGTGGGATGATTATCAAGATCAGCTAGAAAGCCCCTTTGCTGACTTTAGCAACTTAGGTGGCCGTGCGGCTGGCACCATCACCGCAGCTTGCTTCTTATCACGCTTTACTCGCAAATATAACTGGGCGCACCTAGATATTGCCGGTACGGCTTGGCGTAGCGGCGGTAAAGATAAAGGCTCAACCGGACGGCCAGTAGCGCTGTTAACACAGTTCTTGATTAACCGTACTGGGCATAACCAGGATCATTAATGCGTGTAACCTTTTATGTACTAGCCGAGCCAGCAGGCTCAGCTAGCGACATTAGCTCTGCCCTGGCTGAGCCTAACAATGAGCTGTCGCGTGCGCCAGCTCATTTTGCTTTTGCTTGCCAGCTATGCGCCAATTTGTACCGCGAAAAACAACGAGTGTTTGTTTATACTGGCGACCAGCAACAGGCTGAGCTGATAGACGAGCTACTGTGGCAATTTGAGCCAGACAGCTTTGTGCCACATAACCTAACAGGCGAAGGCCCAGCGCGCGGCGCACCGATAGAAATTGGCTGGCAACTGCCTCGCCAAAGCCGCCAAGTATTAATAAATCTCACTGACAATATGCCAGACTTTGCTCGGCGTTTTGCCAGTGTCATCGAATTTGTTCCGGCAGAGCCGACGCTAAAAGCTCAGGCGCGGGAACGTTATAAGCAATATCGTCAAGCCGGTATCACCCCCGAAACCGTGACAATCGGCTGAATTTACAGGTGTCTCTGATGGAAAAAACCTTCAACCCCAGCGAAATCGAACAGGCCATGTATCAAGCCTGGGAAAGCAAAGGCTACTTTAAACCGAATGGCGACAACCGCCCCGGTAATAACTACTGCATTATGATCCCACCGCCAAATGTCACGGGCAGCTTACATATGGGTCATGCTTTCCAACAAACCATTATGGATGCGCTAACTCGCTATCAGCGGATGCAAGGCAAAAATGCCTTATGGCAAGTCGGTACCGATCACGCCGGTATTGCCACCCAAATGGTAGTTGAACGCAAACTGGCGCAAGAAGGTTTACCGGGTCGGCATGAGCTCGGCCGCGATGCCTTTATTGAAAAAATTTGGGAGTGGAAAGCCGAATCTGGCGGCACCATCACCGAGCAAATGCGCCGTTTAGGCAACTCAGTAGACTGGGATCGTGAACGCTTTACCATGGATGAAGGTCTGTCGAATGCCGTGCAGGAAGTGTTTGTGCGCTTGTATGAAGACGACTTAATTTATCGTGGCAAGCGCTTGGTAAACTGGGATCCCAAGCTGCATACAGCCATTTCCGATCTGGAAGTTGAAAACAAAGATCAAAAAGGCAAATTCTGGCATCTGCGCTATCCCTTAGCCGATGGCGTGCTGACTGCCGATGGCAAGAACTATCTGGTAGTGGCAACAACCCGCCCAGAAACCATGCTTGGTGATACTGCGGTAGCGGTAAACCCCGCGGATGAGCGCTATCAAGCCTTAATCGGCAAAGAAATCTTGCTACCGCTGGTTAATCGTCGTATTCCGATTATCGCCGATGAACATGCCGATATGGAAAAAGGCAGCGGCTGCGTAAAAATTACCCCAGCGCACGATTTTAACGACTACGAAGTAGGCAAGCGTCATCAATTACCGATGATCAACGTGCTGACGCCCGATGCGACTGTGCGCAGCGAAGGCGAATGCTTCTTTACCAACGGTGAGCTCAATAGCAGCTTAACCGCAGCTATCCCGCAGGAGTATCAAGGGCTGGATCGCTACGAAGCGCGTAAAGCCATCGTGGCTGCCTTTGATGCGGCAGGTTTGCTGGAAAATATTGAAGAGATTAATAATACCCTGCCCTTTGGCGATCGTAGCGGTGTGGTGATTGAGCCAATGCTGACCGATCAATGGTATGTGCGGGTCGCGCCACTGGCCAAAACCGCTACTGAAGCGGTAGAAAATGGTGATATTCAATTTGTGCCTAAGCAGTACGAAAATATGTACTACAGTTGGATGCGCGATATTCAAGATTGGTGTATCTCGCGTCAATTATGGTGGGGCCACCGTATTCCAGCCTGGTACGACGCAGACGGCAAGGTCTATGTGGGTCGTAACGAAGCCGAAGTGCGCGCTAAATACGCCTTGGCCGACACGGTAACGCTAAGCCAGGATAACGATGTACTAGATACCTGGTTTAGCTCGGCACTTTGGACCTTCTCCACCTTAGGCTGGCCAGAAGAAACGGAAGATTTGAAAAACTTCCACCCGACGGATGTGTTAGTCACTGGCTTTGACATCATCTTCTTCTGGGTTGCCCGAATGATCATGATGACCATGCACTTTATTAAAGATGCCGATGGTAAACCACAGGTCCCCTTTAAAACCGTGTATGTCACTGGCCTTATTCGCGATGAGAACGGCGATAAGATGTCTAAGTCAAAAGGTAATGTGATCGATCCGCTGGATATGATCGATGGCATTAGCCTAGAAGACCTCCTGGCCAAACGTACCAGCAATATGATGCAACCGCAATTAGCCAAGCAAATTGCCGATCGCACCACCAAGCAGTTCCCAGAAGGGATCCCCAGCAGCGGTACCGATGCCGTGCGCTTTACCCTCGCCGCACTGGCTTCAACCGGCCGTGATATTAACTGGGATATGAAGCGCTTAGAAGGCTATCGCAATTTCTGTAACAAGCTGTGGAATGCCAGCCGCTATGTGCTGATGAACACAGAAGAAAAAGATTGCGGCTTTGGCAGTGACGATAAGGTGCTGTCACTGGCCGATAAATGGATTTTTGCCCAGTACCAGCAAACGGTAAAACAAGTACGGCATTACCTGGATACCTATCGCTTTGACCTAGCAGCAACTGCACTGTACGAGTTTACTTGGAACCAGTTCTGCGATTGGTACTTAGAGCTGACCAAGCCGGTATTGTTTAAAGGTAGTGAGGCTGAGCAGCGCGGTACTCGTCATACCCTGATTACCGTACTGGAAAGCTTACTGCGCTTAATGCACCCGATAATGCCTTATATGACAGAAAGTATCTGGCAGTCGGTAAAACCGTTAGCAGGTATTACTGGCGAGAGCATTATGCTGGCCGCTTATCCTGAGTATCAAAGCGAGCTAGTAGATGAAACCGCTCTTGCCGATTTAGAGTGGCTAAAAGCAGTGATCACCGCAATTCGTAACGTACGCGGTGAGATGAATATTGCGCCAAGCAAGCCATTAAATGTGCTATTGCGTAATCTCAATGCCGAAGAAACTCGCCGTTTAGCCGAAAACCGTAACTTCCTAATGGTAATGGCGAAACTGGAAACATTAGAGGTGTTAGCGGCAGATGCCAAAGCACCGGCCAGTGCTACTCAGTTAATTGGCAGTATGGATCTATTAATCCCGATGGCTGGCTTAATTGATAAAGAGGCTGAGCTAAGCCGCATTACCAAACAACTGGAAAAAACCCAGCAAGAGTTAGCGCGAGTTGCCGGTAAACTCAGTAATGAGGGATTTGTGGCAAAAGCACCGGAAGCGGTATTGGAAAAAGAGCGCGCCAAGCAAGCTGAGCTGGAGCAGGCCGTTGCCAAGCTACAAGCACAACACGCGGAAATCGCCGCGCTGTAATACAAAGCTTAAGTTGAACTAAACAAAGCCAGTCTGCGTGCATACAGACTGGCTTTTCTTTCACCTCAAGGTCAAAGATTCCAATTGTGCAAAAACCATTTTTTGCTATGATGCAACCGTTTGTTTGACTAAACATCAGACCACCCCTGCACTGACTGCTTATGCATAATTTTCAGATGCATAGTCACTTGTTAAGACAGGATTGAGCACCGTTGAGTTGTCCTATCTGCTGCAACGGTTACGTTAACTTTTTTCCGGAACACCGGACTTTTATACGAGAATAAAAACCATGTCAGCAGATGAAACCTTAGGGAGTTTGGCCGAGCCTGTTGCTGCGGCGGCCGAAGCGGCCGCTGTATCACCTTCCATTATCAGTTTAATTCCACCCGTTGTAGTACTGTTATTTGCTATTTGGCTAAAACGCCCGATCTTAGCCTTAGTGCTAGGTGCGGCATCAGGTTTACTGCTACTCGGCTCACCCAAAGAGGCACTATTTAATTTAGGCGAAACCTCAGTTCGGGTAATGCAAGATGAAACCATTGGCTGGTTAATCCTAGTATGTGGTGGCTTTGGTGCCCTAATTGCGCTGTTAGTGCATACCGGTGGTGCCTTCGCCTTTGGTCGGATGGCGCAGCAATATGCCAGTGGCCGCAAGCCGTCACTCTTTATGACCTACTTTTTAGGCTTAATTATCTTTATCGATGATTACTTAAATGCGCTTACCGTCGGTGAAACCATGAAGCGCATTACCGACAAATACAAAGTCTCACGCGAAATGCTGGCTTATGTGGTGGACTCTACCGCTGCCCCCATGTGTGTGCTGGTGCCAATTTCGACGTGGGCCATTTTCTTTGGTGGCTTATTGGTAGCCAATGGCATAGCGCCAGAAAGCGATCCCAACGGTATTATCACCTATATCTCTGCTATCCCTTATATGCTGTATGCTTGGTTAGCCCTGATTATGGTGCCTTTGGTGATTTTGGGCATAGTACCGTTATTTGGCCCCATGAAAAAAGCGGAACTGGCCGCTCAGCAAGCGAGCTTTATTAGCGATGCGCCGGCTGAAATTGCTTCTACGCATACACATACCAGCGATGATTTTGCCGTTGAAGCTTTTGAAGAAGAATTTGACGCCGCCGATAAAAAAGGTGGCAAGTTATACAATTTCTTACTGCCGATGTTAATGCTAATTGGTTTTACCATTTGGTTTGATGCAGAAATTTGGCCGGCCTTAATTTTGACCTTTATTATCACCATCCCGATGTATATGGCACAACGCTTAATGCCCTTTACAGACATGATGGAGCTGATGATGCATGGTTTTAAAACTATGCTGCCCGCAATTTGTACCGTTATCGCCGCCTTTGTATTTAAGGATGTGTGTGATCAACTCGGCTTACCGATGTATGTGATTGAGAACCTCGCACCCTATATGACAGCTCAGATGCTACCAGCAGTAGTCTTTGTTGCTATGGCAATTTTGGCCTTTGTCACCGGCTCTAGCTGGGGAATTTTCGCGGTGTCGATCCCTATCGTAATGCCATTAGCTGTTGCGGTAGATGCTAATATTCCGTTAGTGATTGGGGCTTTGTTATCGGCTAGCTCTTTTGGTAGTCAGGCTTGTTTCTACAGTGATTCTACTGTGTTAGCAGCTCAAGGTTCTGGCTGTAGCTTAATGAGCCATGCGTTAACACAGTTCCCTTATGCCTTCCTTGCAGCGCTGTTAGCCTTTATTGGTTTTATTGTTATTGCCTAAGGCTTTATCTTAGAAAAACAACGGGGCGCTAAGCGCCCCGTTTTCTTAGTCGTGTCGACCTAAATATCTAGCTGTTATAAACTGCGGTACACATCCAACACACCATTAATCACAAACTGCACGGCGATTACAGACAAAATTAAGCCAAACAACCGCGTCATAATTTCTTTACCAGTTTCGCCCACATAACGCACTAAGACATGTGCATACACCATCGCCAAGTAACAAGAAAAAGTGGTAATTGCTATCGCCAATAATACCGTTACAAAGTGAGCGAGCGATTGCGCTTCACTGGTCAGAATCATCACCGTAGCAATGGCACCGGGGCCGGCAATAAAGGGGATCGCCAGCGGGATCACTGAAACATCTTTAGCCAGTTTGCCATCTGGATGTGGCTCTTTGCCGGTGGCCTCTTCGCCATCATCAAGGCCCTTTTGCATCATGCTCATAGCAATACCAAATAAAATTAAGCCACCCGCTATGCGAAACGCTTCCAACGTGATACCAAAAACTTTAAAAATAAAGCTGCCCAATAAACCAAACACTAAAAAAATACTGGCCGAAACAAGGGTAGAACGCTTTGCCGCGCGTTTGCGTTGGATCGCGGTGGCGTTAGGCAGTAACGAGACAAAGATAAAAGCGGTTGTCAGCGGGTTTACCACCACAAACAGGGCGGTGATCGCAATTAACCAATAATCGATTAACAAAGTAACAGACATAGCATTTCCATTAGCAAGCTGGGGTGAAGTGCTTATTCTAGCAAATTTCTGCTGGCGCGCGGTTAAGATAATCAGGTCGCGGCAGTATTCACGCATTATTGCTATTTATATATTTTGTACAAAATAGCCTTTGCCTCAGTCTTTTTGTTACACTTGCTGCAATTATAGTCTGTACAGGAGTTAGGTTATGCCCTTGAGTTCGCAACATAAAGTTTATTTACCCGCGACAGCCCGTGATAATCAATATCTACTGGCCGAGTTTGTCCTTACCGATGAATTGGTAGCACGCTTTCCTGCCACCCATGCCGAGACACCTTACCAAGCGTTATACCAAAACTTAGCCCAACGACTGTTTGAATTAACCGATCAGTTTGGCCTGCGAAATGTGCATTTTATTGCCAATGGTAAAACGCCGGTCGTGCGTTTTCACCAAGAAGCCTATGTGCTGCAGACGGCCGAAAAGATCCTATTTTTTTATAACCCCAGCTACCATGAAGCGCATCACAGCTTTTTTGATGGCAGAGTTAGAGAGCGAAAGATTTCGTTACTGTTTCTCGCCACCGAACAACCACTCCGTTCTAACGCGGCGAACTTCCATCAGCAAGTTACCGCGTTACTCACTGAATTCAAAAATCGCTTAGCTTTACCCGATTTACCGATCAAAGTTCGGGATCACCAACATCTGACCTATGATTTATTTGCCAAAGCGAAGGGCAGTAAAGAAAGCTACGGCTTCAAACTGCGCTCAATTGATGCCCGCTACAAAGCACGGCAATGTGAGCTACCGGCACACAGCGCCTTAACTTATGTGATTGTCAATTTGCCGTTAAGCCGGCGGCTAAAAGAGCAAGTCACGCTAGACTTGCAACAAACCGCGCCTTATTTACCGCTGTATCAACATGTGGCCGAACACTTTGTGAGTGCTTGCCAACAAGAGGATCTGCAGCACTTAGCGGTATTGGCAAATGGCTTGCTACCGCTGGTTCGCAACAGCCAATACGATAAAAGTAGCTATGGCAAAGAGCTGCAAATGATTGGCTTTGATCCCAGCAGCGAACAAGGGCAAATTATCCGTGACCTGCCAGGCGATAAGCTAGTAGAGATGATGCAACTGGTGATCTTTGCTACGCCAGAGGATCAAACCGATATGGGCTACGGCCGCTTTATGAACGAAGTAGAAAGCGCGCTGCGCCGCTTTGCCAAAGCCGTCAACCTGCAGCCAGAACGCGATGATTTAACCGTCCGCTTCCATCAGCATATTAGCTATCATAGCTAATCTCAGTGTTAACAGACAGGCCGCATTTTGCGGCCTTTTTATTTGCCATAATCAGCATAAGCGCCATTCTACTTGTCAGGAATAAAACTCCGGTACTATGGTAATCATCCCAGAAACTTTTTCATATAGAGCCTTTAAGCAATACGCTATAGTGATTACGTAAGGTGGTTAAGTTTAGCTGATAGCCATACTGATTCGCCACCATGGCCACACAGGCTAAACCACATTCTAAGGCTTCGGATTGAAGGATCAATTTCTAAAGCAAAATTAAAGAATAGATGAAGTAGCTTAATGATATGGTTATACACCAAAGAAGGACGGGCGAAACTGCTGCTAAAATGTTTTTCCAATCACGATCATAATTTGGAAATGGGTCAAGTAGTTTTAGCCCAAGGATTTTTTTTACTACAAAGACAGCCCCTAAGCCTAAAGTTAAAACAAATAGTATTAAGACTATTAACTTCATATCTTTTAGTTTCCAATAATTAGAGCCTATGAAAACGTTAGAAATATAACGCTATAACCGCCCTGCAGCGTAGTGCCTTTAAGCGATACGCTATAGCGATTACGTAAGGTGGTTAAGTCCAGCTGATGGCCATATTGATTTGCCACCATGGCCACACAGGCTAAACCACATTCAGCGGCTTCGGATTGAAGGATCATTCATTACCTTTTATGTCTGTAGTTGAATACCTATTCCCCAGTTCAAGTGATATACGTGAGCGCTATCAGACCAATTGCGTTGAAAATCATATGAAGCAATATAGCGGGGTATACCGAATTACTGTGCTCTCTCACCCAACAAACGAGTATAGAAAAAGAAAAAATCTTCGCAAGCGTATAAAAGCTAACACTAAAATGCATTAACGTGAAAAACAATGAGACAATTACATATCTGACTTGTGCATTTCGAAAAACTGAAATTAATTTAGTCTGAAAGTAGCCTCTAAACATTAGTTCCTCAACAATCGGAACTATAAAAACCGTCATAACAATATATAAGTAAAAATTTCCAACCCCATCGTAACGGGACTCTGCTCTGTCGATTGAAAGCGCTTGCTCACTTCCTGAAAAAATTAGCCCGTATAGTGTTATTAAAGCAGTAAAAAAAATGTATAGACCAACTAATAGTAGAAAATATTTGAAGTAATGCTGGAATCCAGCATTGTGCAAAGCAAAATTAATCTTAACCTTAGTAAATTTGAATCCTGAGAACAAAAATACTGCTAAAACCATTCCAACTGCTATAGAAAGTTTATTTGCTAGCTCAAGAACCAAAGGTCCTTTCTCACATAACAAAAAACATGATGAATTAACTACGATTGCAGGAGATGCGGCCACAAAAAGAATAAGCAAGAAAAACAATAAGAAAGGCTTTATATAAAACCACATATTAATCTCTACTACCTAATATAATATAAATTACTGATGTAGGTGCAATCGTTTCATTTTGAATGCACCTATAACAGTTCAAAAAATAATATTACTTACATTTCACTGTCATGCCGTCTATTTCTACAGAATCAACTGCTCCACTTTTACACATACGCTCAATGTTTCTCGAATCTACCCAATTTTTAATTGAGCTAGTGGTATCACTAATAGCTTGACTTACATTTTCAATACCTTTACCAATACTTGCAACTGCAGCGCCAAAACCAGCACCAATCTCACCCCAAAATGTTGGCCCATCATTATCTCCACCAGTTGAATTTTTGTCAGCTGAATCAAATCTTGCAACGGTTGGGTTTTCAAATAAATTCAAACCACCACTTACTACTTCAACTTGCTCAAATGTTAACTCTTGCATATTAACTTTCCTTGAGACGTTTTAAGTCAGGATGAGACCTGCAGGACTATAACCGCCCTTGTAGGCTTAAAATCGGCTCAAACAACCGGCTACTCTTTGTTTATAAAAGCATGCTGTGTTGCTCCAGCACAATATCTGCGCTTAGCAGCATGCCAGATTGCCGCGGGACTGTGTTGCCATAAACTCGGATCTATTGTTCAGTCAGTGCCACTTGAACTCGGCACACTGGCTCCTGTAAGGCGACAAGTTTATTGCCTTTAGTTCACCAAACGTTCAACTAATAACGACTGCACCTTTTCTTCAGCAATCATCCCTAGTAACTTTACAAAAAGACCATAGAAAATTGGCAAGCAAGCTATTACAAAACCACTACCCATCGCATCCAACGATGCAAGGTGGTTTGCTAAAGCTATCAACCCAATCAACGATAAAAAAAGCCCAGCCATTACAGCAGAGCGACCAAATACAAAAAAGACCTGTATTGCTTGGCGATACTGAACATCGTCCCACGTATTATCATTACCTAACAATATAGAAAAAGCCTGCCTAACCCGTTTAAATGAGGTAGAAGCAATCACCATACTTATTGTCATTAGCACAACCCACAGAATAGAGGGTGCATCCACGAAAATACTTACGTCACCGGAAAGTAATGTCGCATGCAGTGTAATTACTATAATTGCAAGGATTCCTAACCAAAACATTTAGCCTCCACATTTGCTTCTTGTAAGTTGATACAAAATACCGAAGTTTCTCACAGTTAAAAAACTAAAAATATTTACATTTCACAGTCATGCGTTCTATTTCAACAGTAACTAACAGGTCCAGAATGGCTAAGCCCGCTTATTTTAAAGTCTTTAACTAACTACTTGCATTGATAGCCAAAAGGAGACACAGCAGCGATACCAAGCTCACAGTTCCAATTAGCCAAAGCCTGAAACACACAAAACAAAATACTTAATGCAATAAAAATAAGAGCTACAATACCTAGAAACTTTTTCATAATGCCTCCTGCGAATACCAATAACTTGTAAAGAGATAGTATTAGAAACGCTAATTACTTTCTATAACAGGTGTTTGACTGCTATTGTGAGCCTCTATAAAGCCTTGGTAGATACCTCCAACAACAATTAATAAAAAAATGATCAAAAATAAGTAACCTAGCTTTCTAGCTACCCTAAGATAAGATTTTTCTGATTCCATAACTTCCTCAATCATTCTACGTTTAAAGCCTGCAGGACTATAACCGTCCTTGCAGGCTTTAAATCGGATCAAACAACCAGCGACTCTTTGTTTATAAAAGCATGCTGCGCTGCTTTAACCTTCAGTTGCTGTATCTATACCAAACTGCGCTTTATAGGCTTCGGTAATATCCTGTAACTGCCCTTGCTGCAGCTGCATAATCCGCTCGGCGTTTAAAATCGTCTCTGGGCGATGGGCAATCACTATGCGGGTCATTTTTAGTTGCTTAATTGCCTGATTCACATAATGCTCCAGCTGCACATCCAAATGGCTGGTAGCTTCATCCATAAATAAGATTTTCGGTTTACGATATAGCGCTCTGGCTAACAATACCCGCTGCTTTTGGCCGCCAGAGAGTGAGCTGCCCATATCACCGACCAAGGAGTTATAGCCCATTTGCATAGTAGAAATATCTTGATGAATACCCGCTAGCTGCGCCGCTTCAACCACTCGCTGCATATCCAATTGCGGGTCAAAAAAGCTAATATTCTCCGCTAAGGTGCCCGACATTAGCTGGTCATCCTGCATTACGGCGGCGATTTGGCTGCGGTAATTGCGTAGGCCAAGGTGGCGGATATCAATACCATCTACCTCCACTTTGCCACTTTCAGCCGGTAATAACCCCAGCATAATTTTCATTAGGCTGGTTTTACCGGTGCCAGATGGGCCGATAATGGCGATATTCTCACCGGCTTGCACGTTTAGGGTTAAGTCATTAAATAGCAGTAGGTCATTGCTGGCATAACGAAAACGTATTGCTGTTAAACTTAACTGGCCACTAAGCGCGCGGCTATCGCTGGCACTGCCTTCATCTTCTTTCTCGGTAAGCGCAATATCGGCTAAGCGGTCTAAATGCAGCCGGGTCATTTTAATTTCTACTACTTTATCAATTAGCGCGGCGGTGCGGTTGGTAAACTGATTTTTATATGCCATAAAAGCAAATAACATCCCGACTGACATCTCGCCAGTCATTACTGTTAAGGCGGCCAGATACACCACCAGAATATTCTCAATACCGAACAGTAGCTGATTAATAGTGCCGTAAGAGATTTGCCATTTGCCCAGCCGGTAATTCTGATTAACCGCATCGGCAAAACGGTTCTGCCAGATATTTAAGCGTTGGGTTTGCAAGCCAAATAGCTTAATACTCTGCATGCCGCGCACGGTTTCCATAAAATTACTCTGCTCTTTCGCCGATGCGACGATACTGGCTTCGGTAAGTTGGTGAAGTGGGCGGTATAATGCCCAGCGTAACAGGCCATAGAGTAATACGGCTATGCCAACCACCAGGCTTAACTGCGGGCTATAGAGATACATCATAATCAGCACGGTAATGGCCATAATGCCGTCAATCACGCCTTCAACCAGGCTATTGGTCAGTAACTCGCGCACAGCATTAAGTGAGCCAAAACGCGATACCACATCACCCATATGGCGTTTTTCAAAAAAGCTTAGCGGTAGGTGTACTAAATGGCGCATTAAATTGGCGGCCATTTGCACGCTCATCACCGAGCCCAAATGCAGCACCACCCAACCACGCAGGGTTTGCGTGAGTACCTGCAGCAGCATAAGTAAGCCAAAGCCTAAAGCCAACACAACCAATAAGGGTTTATCCTGGCTGATGAGCACTTCATCGACCACTAACTGCGTATAGTAAGGCGCTGCTAATACAAAGACTTGCAGTAATAACGATAAAATAAATAGCTTAGTCAGCGACGGCACTAAGCCTTGCACCTTACACCAGAAAGCGGTTAAGCCTAGGCGCACGCGCTCGTCGATTTTTTTAAATTCCGTACTGGGCGTTAATTCCAGCGCCACGCCGGTAAAGGCCTTATCCACATCGGCTAAGCTAACCCGCCTTTCACCCATAGCGGGGTCAAGAATAGTAATACCCTTACGATGCACCTTTTTTAGCACCACAAAGTGGTTCATCTCCCAATGCAAAATACAGGGAGTGCGCAGATTTTTTAAATCGGCTAAATCCAGCTTTAAGGCACGCGGCGTTAAGCCCAACTGATTTGCCAGCTGCATGAGTTGTTGCAGGTTAGCACCCTTCAGCGACACACTATAGCGATTGCGTAGGGTAGTTAAGTCCAGCTGATGACCATGGTGATTAGCGACCATAGCGATGCAGGCTAGACCGCACTCAGCGGCTTCGGATTGGTAAATCATTATTTATTAACTTAGATACTGAATGCCAATAACTTTCTTTATGAAACATTACTATTTACCAAACTTACTATTGCAGTAGTGAATATTTTGTACCCCATTCCGTTCAAACTCAGATTTTTCAGGCATCCAGAAAACAATCTCTCCTGCGGCAAGCCGCTCGTGTAAATGCTTTGGTGGATTGATGAGAATATCCATATTGATATTACGTTCATGGTAAAACTGTTCAAATCGAAGGTTTTCCCGGATCAAGTTAATTTTAACCTCATCAGTAAAATCTAAATCAATAATATCTTTTACCGGTACAGGACCTCCATGAATAGCAACAACACCATCATGAACAACATACTTATTCTCAGCCTGCATAAACAAAAATTGAGAACAAGCAGATATACAATGCCGACTAACGTAAATATCGTACTTGCCAAGGTATTCGGCAATATCGATTGATGGATTAACAATACCGCCATCGCTATTGGCTACCACGCGTAACGGCCGCTTTCGGTCAATCGGTAAGGCCTTAACCAAGGATGGCGTACTATGATCGATAAGCCCATTAAAACAAACAGTATTTGATGCTTCATCAAGAAGGATATCTTCTGTTGACTCACAGATTTTTACGATTTCAAGTGGCTCTTGACACTTCCCTACACTGTAAAAGGATGCTATGGCAAATAATAAACTTACAACCTTACTGATGTTCATTTGAACTCCGACCTTTGTTGACCTTAGAAACCACTTTGTATAAGTTTTGAGTAATTAACTTTTAATAAATTAACCACAAGTTGAAAAATAAACATGCTAATCTTAATTAATGGGTAGTTAATCTAGACCTACCCATTTGACTCATATAACCCATTTAGTTTATGAGTTTTATTTTGGCACACACTTTATTTCAACATTACCATCTGCATTTTTAGACGACTCGGTTTTATAGCCAGCCGGGCAAGTACAATGATTCCCACCTACGACCGGTGTACAGCGAGGAGCTGGCGCATCGCTGCCACCAGAAACGTCAAAAGTTTGTTCAATTTTTAATTCAATCATAGTATTAACCTTCTATTCTTTTACACATTGAATGATTGTTGCGCCACCAGTATCCAAAGATTTCGGCTTTTCACCTGCAGGACATGTACAAGTCGTAACGCCACCACTAGTCGTACAAGTTGCTGTTCCACCATTGACTTCAGCAACTTGCTCCCAGTTTAGTTCTTGCATATTATCTCTCCTTGAGACGCATTTAAGTTTAAAGGTTTGCTCTGTGTCAGAGCTATATCCGCCCTTGCAGGCTTAAAATCGGCTCAAACAACCAGCTGCTTCTTTTTTATAAAAGCATGCTGCGTTGTTCCAGCACGATATCTGCGCTTAACAGCATGCCCGATTGCAGCGGGACTGTGTTGCCATAAGCGCGGATGTGTTGCAGATCCAGTGCTACCTGTACCCGGTACACTGGCTCCTGTAAGGCGAAGGCATATCGACTTCACCGGGAAGCACGATAGCCTGCGCTGCTTTAACTTTCCGTTGCTGTGTCTATACCAAACTGCGCTTTATAGGCTGCGGTAATATCCTGTAACTGCCCTTGGTATAATTGCAAAATACGTTCGGCATTTAAAATCGTCTCTGGGCGATGGGCAATCACAATGCGGGTCATTTTAAGCTGCTTAATCGCCTGATTCACATAATGCTCCAGCTGCACATCCAAATGGCTGGTAGCTTCATCCATAAATAAGATTTTTGGTTTACGATACAGCGCTCTGGCTAACAATACCCGCTGCTTTTGGCCGCCGGAGAGTGAACTGCCCATATCACCGACCAAGGAGTTGTACCCCATTTGCATGGTCGAGATATCTTGATGAATACCCGCCAGTTGTGCCGCTTCAACTACTCGCTGCATATCGAGCTGCGGGTCAAAAAAGCTGATATTCTCCGCTAAAGTGCCTGACATTAGCTGGTCATCCTGCATTACGGCGGCGATTTGGCTGCGGTAATGGCGTAGGCCAAGGTGGTGGATATCAATACCATCTACCTCCACTTTGCCACTTTCAGCCGGTAATAACCCCAGCATAATTTTCATTAGGCTGGTTTTGCCGGTGCCGGACGGGCCGATAATGGCGATATTCTCACCGGCTTTAACGTTGAGGGTTAAATCGTTAAACAGCAGTGGGTCATTGCTGGCATAACGAAAACGAACTGCTGTTAAACTTAACTGGCCGCTTAGCGCGCGGC
This sequence comes from Alishewanella sp. d11, assembly GCF_049390205.1. Classification (GTDB taxonomy): domain Bacteria; phylum Pseudomonadota; class Gammaproteobacteria; order Enterobacterales; family Alteromonadaceae; genus Alishewanella. The sequence goes on from NZ_CP186547.1 coordinate 1,009,832, forward strand.
TATCGCTGACACTGCCCTCATCTTCTTTCTCGGTAAGCGCGATATCGGCTAAGCGGTCTAAATGCAGCCGAGTCATTTTAATTTCTACTACTTTATCAATTAGCGCGGCTGTGCGGTTGGTAAACTGATTTTTATAAGCCATAAAAGCAAATAACATCCCAACCGACATCTCGCCGGTCATGACTGTTAAGGCGGCCAGATACACCACCAGAATATTCTCAATACCAAACAGCAGCTGATTAATAGTGCCGTAAGAGATTTGCCATTTACCGAGCCGGTAATTCTGATTAACCGCATCGGCAAAACGGTTTTGCCAGATATTTAAGCGCTGGGTTTGCAAGCCAAACAGCTTAATACTCTGCATGCCGCGCACCGTTTCCATAAAGTTACTTTGCTCTTTGGCGGAGGCGACAATACTGGCTTCGGTAAGTTGATGCAGCGGCCGGTATAATGCCCAGCGCAATAAGCCATATAGAAATACTGCAATACCCACCACCAGGCTTAGCTGCGGGCTGTACAGGTACATCATCACCAGCACGGTAATGGCCATAATGCCATCAATCACGCCCTCAACCAGGCTATTGGTCAGTAACTCGCGTACCGAGTTCAGTGAGCCAAAACGCGATACCACATCACCCATATGGCGTTTTTCAAAAAAGCTGAGCGGTAGGTGCACTAAATGACGCATTAAATTAGCGGCCATTTGTACGCTCATCACCGAGCCTAAATGCAGCACCACCCAACCACGCAGCGTTTGCGTCAGCACCTGCAGCAGCATAAGTAAGCCAAAGCCCAATGCCAACACAACCAATAAGGGTTTATCCTGGCTGATAAGCACTTCATCGACCACTAACTGCGTATAGTAAGGCGCAGCTAAGACAAAGACTTGCAGTAATAACGATAAAATAAATAGCTTAGTCAGCGACGGGACAAGGCCTTGCACCTTACACCAGAAGGCGGTTAAGCCTAAGCGTACCCGCTCATCGATTTTTTTAAATTCAGTACTGGGTGTTAGCTCCAGCGCAACACCGGTAAAGGCTTTATCGACATCCGCTAAGCTAACCCGCCGTTCACCTAACGCCGGGTCTAGAATGGTAATGCCATTGCGATGCACTTTTTTTAGCACCACAAAGTGGTTCATCTCCCAATGCAAAATACAGGGAGTGCGCAGATTTTTTAAATCGGCTAAATCCAGTTTTAAGGCGCGCGGTGTTAAGCCCAACTGATTTGCCAGCTGCATTAGCTGTTGCAGGTTAGCCCCTTTAAGCGACACGCTATAACGATTGCGTAAGGTGTTTAAGTCAAGCTGATGACCATGGTGATTGGCGACCATAGCGATGCAGGCTAGACCGCACTCAGCGGCTTCGGATTGGTAGATCATAAATTGCTTCTAAACCAAACATTTTTAGTTTCATAAATAACAGAATCCACCTTCATTGGAGGTGGATTCTGCTTACCCCAATATTGAGATTTTATCAATATCTGCCTATAGCTTTAATTGAATTGGTCTTTCATTTTCTAGTACAACTTTATCCTGATGCTTGGAATATCGTCTGATACATTTCTACATTTGAGCTGCTTGAGTGAAATAACCACCTTCACAGCTAAAAGTGATTCTCCAATAAGTTTTTATTCCGAATATAAAGTAACTTATTCAGTAACGTGATTAATACCCTTGTTTTCAGAACGCCAATTAAGTAATACAGGCTAAGATTCTGTAGGAATATCAACCAAAATGAACTTCCTCTAACTACACATCCGACTCCAGTGCAGCGAGGCGCATCATCTAACAATATATAAATCTTACGATATTGCCTTTTTCAATTTTATACCTGCACTTCGATGACCAAACGATGCGATTCTGGGGAAATATTAATCGCACCGAAGAGGAAATATTCAAAGTTTCAACTTTCCAAAGCATCTTCGAATTTAGACGTTTTCATATCATTATGCGCCTCCATATAACCTTGATAGATGCCTGCAACAGCAACTAATAGAAGGATGACCAAAAAGAAGTAACCAAGCTTCTTAGCCACTCTTAGATAAGATTTTTCTGAATCCATATATTCCTCGAAGAAAACAGGGAGCAATGCCCCCTGGAAACAATATAAGTTAGTGTTCGTCACAGACGAATTCGTGAATTAGCGCTCCGATAGCTTTGAGACCTTCCCAAGCTTTATCAAGGGTCTCCGAGGCTACATCAGCCCAATTTTTCCCAGTCTGAGTTTCACTGCTTTTTGCACCACCAGAAACAAATAGTATTTCTTCTTCTGTAAGTAGTTTCATTTGTAAACTCTTCCTTATTGTTCGGATTCATGTGCTTCCATGTAACCAGCTGCTATTCCACCAACAATCAACACAACGCCAAGTGCTACTGCAGCAGGATGTCCTACACGCACAAGTACCTTCCCAGCAGCTTTAGCAACCGAACCAGCCGACTTACCCCCACTCACTTCTTCAACTTGCTCAAATGTTAATTCTTGCATAATATCTCTCCTTGAGATGATTTTAAGTTTAAGGTTTGCTCGATACCGAGCGTTATAACCGCCCTTGCAGGCTTAAAATCGGCTCAAACAGCCAGCTAATTAAGCTGCGTTGTTCCAGCACGATATCTGCGCTTAACAGCATGCCCGATTGGAGCGGGACTGTTGTGCCATAAGCGCGGATTACTTGTTGGCCCAGTGCAACCTGTACTCGGTACACTGGCTCCTGTACGGCGACAGGCATATCGACTTCTCCCGGAAGCACGATTGCCTGCGCCGTTTTTATTACTTCCCCTTCATATAAGCCAAAGCGTTGATACGGAAAGGCATCAAAACGTAAACGGGTACGCTGGCCTGGCTGCACAAAGCCATAGGCACGGGTAGGCACCAGTAAAATGGCTTGTAGCTGTGCGTTATCGGGCATAATGGTCAGTAGCGGCAACTCGGCCCGTACGTTAGCGCCGGTTTCGGCCACCAGATTGGTCACACGGCCGCTAATGGGGGCGGTAATGAGCATTTCACCACGGGCGCTAAGCTCGGTATATTGCTGCGATAGCCGTGATAGCTCGCTATCTACTAGGGTAAGTTGTTGCTGTTGCTCGCCGGGTAAGCGTTCAATTAAGCCTTCTAATTGCGCAAACTGGGCTTTTTGGTTTTGCGCACTGGCATTCAGTTCGGCCAGCTGCTGGCGCAGGTTTAATACTAGCTCTTGTTGTTGCTGTAACTCGGTAGCAGAAATGGCACCGCGTTGCTGCAAGGCGCTAAAATCTTGCTGCCGCTTTAGGTGCAACGCCAGTCTCTCTTGTAATAATTGCTGCTGCGCCTGTAAGTCTTGCAATAAATTCTGGCTAAGACGTAAGCGGCTTTGGTATTCACTGGCTTGCTGGTTAAATTGGGTAATCACTTGCTTGCGGCGCTGGCTCACCAAAGCAATTTGTTGCTCAATACCTTGTCGTAAGGTGCTGGAAAGGCTATCGCCCATCGCCAGTTGGTCGGGCATCCGCAGCAGTGCCAGCCGCTCACCGGCCTGCACTTGCTGGCCATCTTCAATAAACACCTGTTGAATAACGCCCGAGCGCGGCGACATGACTTTTGCTAAACCCATATCAGGTTTTAGATAGCCGGTGACAGTTTCTTTGCGGTTAAACGAGGCAAGGCTTAAAAAGGTAACAAGTGCCAGCACCACGCCCACTAATATGACCGTCAGCAAAGTACTGCTGAGGGGCTGGGCGATAATGACGTCCCCATCTAAACGGGCGCTTTGCTGCTTAACAGCATTCGCGCGAAACAATCCATGTTCTGCCACAACAACCTCTAACTTCTATTGTGTTTACAAAGAAACAAACTTAACAATGAGTTGTAACCTACATGCTCATTTTTGTGAATACAATACATTGTTATATTCTATTTAGTTATAAACATATACCTAAAATGAGATTATCTCTGGGGGGGGGGTAATAAATTCAAACACTTAGCCTTAGCGTAAAAAACAAAGAAGTAAAATCATTAAAAACTGTTTGCTGAAAAAACCAGCAGGATCTTGCTAATATTGCAGCATTAGCTAAAAAGTAAACAGGCAAAAAGTAAACGTAACGGACTTAACCGCTGTTAGGTGGCGGTAACAGCGGCGAATCTTGTTAACCTGCTAGTTACAGCTTTTTCAATGACGCAAGCGCCACTCCTCCCGAGCGGCGTACAGCACCGGCACCATAAAGACACTTAGTAACACAAACAGCATACCGCCAAGTGTGGGTATCGCCATTGGGATCATTAAGTCTGCACCGCGGCCTGTGGCGCTAAGTACCGGTAATAGTGCCAATATCGTAGTGGCAGACGTCATTAAACAGGGGCGAATGCGTTTGGCTGCCGCTGCACACACTAACTCGCGCACTTCAGCACGGCTGCTTGCTGGCCGGGCAGCAAATTGCTGCTTAAGGTAAGTCGCCATCACAATGCCATCGTCGACAGCAATACCGAATAAGGCTAAAAACCCGACCCAGACCGCGATACTGAGGTTATAGCTTTGCAGATTAAACAGCTCCCGCAAATTAGCGCCAAACCACTGGCTGTTTAAAAAGCCCGGTTGTGCGAACGCATCCAGCGCGATAAAACCGCCCGCCCAGGCAATGGCAATGCTGCTGAAAATCATCAGCGCGGTACTGACCTGCTTAAACTGTAAATACAGCAACATAAACACCAAGGTCAGCGCCAGCGGCACCAACCAGCTTAGTGTCGCAGCGGCACTTTGCTGTTGCTGGTAACTGCCAGCAAACTGATAACTGACGCCGGCCGGCAATGTTAGCTCACTGGTACTCAACAGTTGCTGCAAATAAGCCTCTACCTGCGCGACCGCTTCGACATCGGCAATACCACGCGCTGCGCCAAAGGTAATGTAGGCGGTTAAAAAGCTGTTTTCCGAGCGGATCATCTGTGGGCCGCGCTGGTAGCGGATCTCTGCCAGTTCAATTAACGGCACACTATAGCCGGCGGGCGTCGCCACCAGTACTTCGGCTATCGCCTCCAAGCTATCGCGCTGTTCACGTTGATAACGCACCCGAATCGGATAACGCTCGCGCCCCTCGACGGTGCGGCCAGCATCCATCCCAGCCAGGGCAGTACTTAAGCTTTGCTGCACCTGTTGCATACTTAGGCCATGCCGGGCAATTTGCTGCCGATTGGGCGTGACAATTAAATACGGCTGGCCCACCACCCGCTCGGCGTTAACGCTGAGTGGCGAAATGGCTGGTGCAGCGCGCAGTGCTGCCTCAAATGCCAGCGCCATTTGCTCTAGCGTGGCTAAATCTGGCGCCTGCAACTTTATGCCCATTGCTGCGCGCATGCCGGTTTGCAGCATCAGTAACCGGGTTTCTATCGGCTGTAGCTTAGGTGCCGAGGTGACACCGGGCAACTGCGCCGCTTGCACAATTTCCTGCCAGATATCATCCGGGCTTTTGATATGCTCACGCCATTGTCGGTAGGGCCGACCGCGTGGGTCAATGATTAGCTCGCCATTGCTATCGCGAACAAAGCTGTCGGTTTGTCGATCATAGCTAAAATACAGCCGCTTACCCTGGGCATCGGTTTTATATTCGCTGTGATACTGGATCAGGGTTTCAATCATCGATAACGGCGCTGGATCCAGCGCACTGTCAGCCCGGCCAATTTTCCCGACCACCGTTTTCACTTCTGGGATCGCAGCAATCGCCAGATCCTGCTGTTGTAAGATACTTAGCGCTTCACTGATCGCGGCATGCGGCATCATGGTTGGCATCAGTAAAAAAGCGCCTTCATCCAAGGCGGGCATAAACTCGCGGCTTAACCCCGGAAAACGCTGCGCCAGCTGACTGTTATGACTTAGCCCTGGCAGCACTTTTGCTGCGCCTAACCAAATTGACAGGCCGGTTAGCACCACCAGCACTGGCAAGAGTAAAAATAGCCCCTTAAAACGCAGACATAAGCGTAGCAGCGGTAAATACAGCCGCCAAAAACACCAGAACGCCGCCAGCACCACCAACAATATGCTGCTAACAACCAGCAAGTTATGCCAAAAACCCGCGCTTGGCCCTAGCGGTAGCCAAAGTTGCGCAAGCCAAATCAGTAGGCTTACTAGCGCTAACAATACGCACACGCCATGCGCTCTGCGTAGCAGCAACGCGGGTAATGCTGGCAGGCCTGCTGGGAATAGTAAGCGACATTTTTGCGCCAACCGCGTCCGAAGCTGCGCAGGCTTTGCCGCGAAAAGCCAATACAACACCACTGGCAGCAAGGTTACCGCCAGCAGCACTGCGGCTAACAGCACAAAGGTTTTGGTATAGGCCAGCGGGCCGAATAATTTACCTTCGGCACCCGTCATGGCAAACACTGGCAAAAAGCTAATCACGGTTGTACTGATGGCGGTCAGTAACGCAGGCCCCAGCTCAAGCCCGGCTTGCTGGATCGCCGAAGCCGCATTAAAACGTAGGCCCTGCTGCTGCGCAGTTTGCCGTTGCTGCAACACATTCTCGGTAAAAATAATGCCCAGATCGACAATGGTGCCAATGGCAATGGCAATCCCAGCTAGGGCGACAATATTGGCTTCTACCTCAAAGTAACGCATCAAGATAAAGCTAACCAACACGGTTACGGGCAGCATTAAACTCACTGCCAGTGCCGCTCTAAACTGCCACAGTACTGCGAGCACAACCAAGCTGGTCAGTAAGATCTGTAACGCCAGCGTGGATTCAAGGGTGGCGACCGTTTCATCAATCAATATCGAACGATCATAGAACGGGACTAATTCGATCTTGCTTAGTGTTAACCAGTCAGGCCAATGCTGCGCTGGATGTTGTTGTAACCAGTTGCGCCAAGCGAGCTGTACGCTATCGTTTTGCTCAGTAAACTGTGCGCTGGGCATTGGCAATTGCTGTAAAGCGGCAAAGTCGCTGACTTGCGCTACGCTGGTATCCGCCCAATTAATCACGGCTTTGGCTGGTAAACCGGCCTGCAGCTCACTGATCCGCGTTTTGATATTGCTAATGGCTTGTCTGGGGTTATAGCCCTCGCGCACGGTAACCACCGCCCCCACCGCTTCGGCGCCAGCGACATCTAGCGCACCACGGCGCGCAGCTGGGCCAAAGTTGACCTTAGCCACATCCTGCACCCGAATCGGTACATTGTCCGGCCCCAGCCTAACGACCGCCTGTTCCAAATCTGCCAGCTGCTTAACAAAACCTTGGCCGCGGATCAGATATTCGACACCATTGAGCTCTCGGCTGCCGGCGCTAACGTCTAGGTTAGCCGCCATTACCGCGGCAGTGACCTGCTCCATTGTCACATTATAAAGACGCAGCAAGTTCGCATTGACTTCGACCTGATATTCCCGCTGATAGCCGCCGATCGCAGCCACTTCACTAATGCCTTCGGCTGTAAGCAAACCACTGCGTAAATACCAGTCTTGAATGCTGCGCAGTTCATCTAAGCGCCAGCCGCCAGCAGGTTTTCCCTGCGGATCCTGCCCTTGCAGCGTATACCAGAAAATTTGCCCAAGGCCGGTGGCATCCGGCCCCAGCGCCGGTTGTACACCGGGCGGTAAGGTATCCGCTGGTAAGCTGGCCAGCTTTTCCAGAATGCGCGATCTGGCCCAGTAAAACTCGATATCCTCTTCAAAGATCAGCGCTATGCTGCTAAAGCCAAACATCGACAAGGAGCGCACATCTTTTACCCCTGGCACGCCCATCAAGGCGCTACTGAGCGGATAGGTCAGCTGATCTTCCACATCCTGCGGTGAGCGCCCCGGCCAATCGGCAAACACAATTTGCTGGTTTTCGCCTAAATTCGGTATGGCATCCACTGCTACCGGCTTTAATGGCAGCTGATGCTGCCAGCCAAAGGGCGCGACGCCGATCCCAATAACCAGTAGGATGATGCAGGTAACAAACACCAGCAGTTTTTGCTCTAATAACAGCGCGATAAAACGGCCAAAGCCTTGCTGACTTGCTGTTTGGCCTGCTTCAGGTGGCAAGGGTGCAGTCATGCTTTATTCCTCCGCCCCAAAACGGCGCACCATATCGCCGCAGCGCAGCATCACGGCACCAAAATAGGGGTTACGCAGCACTGCATCGCGCTGAAGCCAACTGGCACCTGCACCATCTCGTGCCATTGGGCAATAGGCCTCGTACCAGCCGTCAGCCAGCACCCCCAACTCAGCAAAACGCAGTAGGCCAAGGTTATGCCGGTAAAACAAGGCACGCGCCTCTGTCAGCTCTGACACTGCTTCAATCTCCTCCGCTCCCGCATTTAAGGCACTTAGCACCCTAGGAAAACGCGCTGGCCAATCAATTGCCGCCACCGCTTGCTGCATAGCCAAGGTCGCCTGCTGCCAGCTAGCTAAATCATCAGCCACCAAGGCCTCGTAAGCGTGGTGATAAGCCTCCAGCAACTCATGTTGTGCGGCTGCGGGGACCACAAAACCATCCGGGCTTGGCATAACGGCAGCGGTGCTGACTGCTGCCTGAGATGGTTGCGATGAAGCCGTCACATCCATACTATGGTTATGTACTGAGTGGGCGCTATCGCCCGCTGCGGCGGACGGATTTAACATACTGGGCAGGCCGCGGATTTGCAGTTCGCTATCGAGCCGAAAGGCGCCCTGAGTGACCACTAACTCACCGACCTGCACACCGGATAACAGCTGATACTCTTCACCTAAGCGCAGCCCAAGCTCGACCAGCCTTGGTTCATAGCGCGGCGCTGCCGGATCTGGCTGCACATACACCAGTGACTGCTTGCCAGTAAACAGTACCGCAGAAGCTGGCACTAACAAGCTCTCGGCTAGCTCCGCCTGAATAGTGGCTTGCGCCAGCATACCTGGTTTTAATCTGCCATCAGGATTGGCAAGTAACACCCGCACTTTGGCAGTGCGATTGGCGATATATAGCTCAGGTTCAATCAGCTCAATACGGCCAGTTAGCATTTCGCCCGGCAAGGCTTTGACACTGATCTCTACCTGCTGCCCGACTTTAAGTAACGGCAATTGGGATTCAAAAGCCGCTAACTCCAACCATAGCTGATCCAGCGCCAGTACGGTAAAGAGTGGCTGACCGGTACTGACATAAGCGCCTTGATTCACAAATTTTTCGGTAACGATGCCGCTGACCGGTGCGCTGAGCGTGACTGTATCCTGTAACTGTTCACGCTGCAGGATCTGCTCAATTTGCACGGCCGGTACGCCAAGTAAACGTAAGCGCCGCCGCGCGCCATCTAAGGTCGAGCCTGCTGGCAAACTGCTACGCGCCGATAACTGCTTGGCTTGCAGCAGCTCCTGCTGGATCACAATTAGCTCCGGGCTAAAAATTTCCAGCATCGGCTCCCCCGCCTGCACCTGCTGCGCCGTGCGGTTAACATAGGCCTGTTCAATACGGCCACTGGTCCAGGCGCTGATGGTTTGGACTCGGCTTTGATCGGCCACTAAGGTACCGGGTAAGCTGATACGCTGGGTGCTGGCAGCCTGCCGTACTGGCAGCACAGCAGTTTGCAATAAGGCGGCGGCGCTGGGGCTTAAGCGTAATTCGACCTGCGCCGCGCTGCCGCTTTGATTATCTTCAACTGCGACGGGGATCAGCGCCATGCCACAGATTGGGCAGCGCTCATGCGGATCGCTAAAACGGATTTGTGGATGCATGGAGCAGGTAAATTGCGGCTGTGGTTGTAACGCCGCTAAAGGATCGGCTTGTAGGCTATTTGTCGCAACAGGCTGGTGTGGCTGCGGATGACTATGACCATGCTGCTGCGCTAAAGCAGGGGCAGTGGCTAGTAGCGGTAACATCAGGCTACACACTAAGGCTAACCTATTCTGCGGCGGGCTGACACACCAATGCCGCACAACCGAATAAGACCGAGCAATATGACTAACAGCAACATTTCGCATAACATTAAAACCTTTACTAAAACTCAATACACCGGCAGCATTGCCGGACCCAATAGAGTGAAGTAAAGGCTTAAATTAACAGCAGGTTTTTTCCTAAATATAACGGAACGGCTGTGCGCGGAGGCGGTGTTGCTAAAGCAATGGCAGGAATAGTCGTGGCCGGCAGGTCATATACTGTCAAACCTAGCCAGCTGATTAATACAGCAACCAAAACGAGAGTAACGCTCTCAGCAGCCGCAGCCGCCTGATGCTCACAACCACTGCAAGGTGCACTGCTCAGTGTAGCGGTATTTGACTCAGCGGTGTTTGATTCGGCAGTAATCTCGACGAACTGGCTATGGCAGGGAGGCGTAACCAGAACTTGTTGCGGCAAAGCGCTATCGCTGGGTAAGTGAGTACTTGCCTGCGCTAGATTTTGACACAGCATAAAGCACCAAGAAAATGCCATGCTGATTAACAGCGGCATAATCCAGATTCTTTGGCGTTGTACCAAGGTGCTTAACATGCGGTTGCTCTTATTCCCCAACATCACCCGCTATTATGCACTCTTGCCTTACACTAGAGTCAAGCTGCATTTTAGCTTTTGTTATTCAGCCGCAGCCACAAAACGTGGACGCTGATACGCCGCCAATTGCTGCTCTAGCAAAGCAGCGTAGCGTAACAACTCCGGCTCTGACCAAGGTAAACCTACCACACTTAACCCTAACGGTAAGTGATCTTTAACGCCTCCTGGCAAGGTAATCGAAGGATATCCCGCCACGGCCGCTGCGGTTGAAGTACCAAAATTAAAGCGATCGCCATTAATATGATCAATAGGCCAAGCCGGGCCATAAGAAGGCAAAATAATCGCGCTAAAGCCGTGTTGCAAATAAGCGTTAAGTGCGGTTTCTGCCAGGGCGCGGCTTTGTTGCAGCGCTTGCTGATAGTCTGCTTGTGCCTCTACCAAGTCAATGGCGGCAGCTTGCTCTAAATATTCTTGACCAAAAAAACCTAAGGCTTCCTGCCCTCGGGCCTGATTAAAAGCAATAATCTTTTGCAAGGTATTGACGCTTGCAGGCACTTCATACGCAGTTAGCCACTGCGGCAACTCCCGTGCAAACTCATACAACAACACCTGAAACTCCGCTTGGTATAAGGCCGACGGCAGCGACCAGTCGCTGCTTTCAATCACCTCAATACCGGCGGCACGCAGCAATAGAGCGGTTTTATCTAGAATGTCGACAAACGCTGGCTCACGCTCATCAAAAGCCCGGACTAATAATACTTTGCCACTGTTCGCTGGCTGTAACGCAGCAGCCGTTAATGAAGCCGGAATTTGCTGTCGTGCGGCAGGCGTTAACATGGCCTCTAATAACAGTGCAGCATCATAGACGCGTCTGGCCATTGGCCCAGCAATATCTTGCGCGCTGGCAATCGGGATAATACCTTCACCAGACACCGCGCCACGGGTTGGCTTAATCCCGACAATACCGTTAATGGCTGCCGGACACATAATAGAGCCATCGGTTTCCGTGCCTACTGCCAATAACGCCAGATCGGCCGCGACGGCCACGGCAGAGCCCGAGCTAGAACCACAAGGGGTATGGCTTAACAGATGCGGATTACGCGTTTGCCCGCCAAGCGCCGACCAACCACTGGCTGAGTTTTCCCCCCGAAAATTAGCCCACTCCGATAAATTGGTTTTGGCTAAAATCACCGCGCCAGCGGCGCGTAACTGTGCCACTAATTGCGCATCGCTAGGCGTTAAATGTCCTTTTAAAGCTAAGGCACCTGCTGTAGTAGGCATTGCATCGGCAGTAGCAATATTAGCTTTTAGTACCACAGGTAAACCGTGTAACGAAGAGCGCAGCTGCCCAGCTGCTCTTTCTTTGTCAAGTTGCTGGGCTTGCGCAATAGCTGCGTGATTAATATCAGTAATCGCGCGCAACTGATGTCCTTGGGTATTATGCTCGGCAATTTGTTGCAGATAATGCCTGACGAGTTGTTCGCTAGTGAGTTCTTTTGCTGCAAGCGCCTGCTGCGCACTGCGGGCATCTAACCAGGCCGGATCGCGCTGTACCATTTGCTCAGGCTCTGGCGCCGGTTTACACCCCACTAAGAATAGACTTAACACGACACTAAAAACGCGCATAACACCTCTCGCTTTCCTTAACTAGGGATAGCATAAACACTCCTGCCTTTGCTGACATGCAGTTTCACCGCAACCAGCTGTAATTGGTCGCAATCGCTCAAAAACGCAATTAAAAAAAGCTAAAACCTGTATGCTTGGTCATTTTGCTTTAAACTAATTAGGTTATACCTTGTCTCTCAATGACTTTTAATAAGGATATTCTGATGAAGAAACTACTTTGGATCTTGCCTGTTAGCTTAATTACGCTCTTGCTGATTGGCTGGTTGCTTGCTAATACCCTGATCAAAAATGTACTGATTAGCGAGCTAGAAACCGTGACTGGCGCAGAGGTCAATGTGGATCGTGTGTCATTGCGCTTAATGCCGGTCTCATTGCAAATTAGCGGCGTACAACTCACCGACCCTGCGAAACCGGCATTTAACAGCCTAAGCTTTGCAAAGGCTTATGCCAAAGTAGATCCTTGGCCCGCGTTAAAAGGCTATTATATCGTTGAAGAGTTAGAGATTACCGAACTGGCTTACGGTAGCGCCAGACAACAACCGGGTAAGGTGTATCGCCCCCCCGTTGCCAATGATAACGCCTTAGATCTTGCCAGCTTATTGCAAGTAGAGCTACCCACGGCAGCAGACATCATGGCAAGAGCCAATCTGCAAACAGTGCAGCAAGGTGAAAAATTAAAACAACTCGCTCTGACTCAGCAACAACAATTGCAGCAACTCCGCCAGCAATTACCTGATGCCACTAAGCTAGCAGAATTACAAACTAACATTAAAGCACTAACAGAAAGCCGCATAACAGATGCGGCTGATTTAGCGGCGAAAACCCAACAGTTCAATGCATTACAACAACAGGTTAAAGCAGAATGGGATCAACTGCGCGCCATGCAGCAAAGCTTAACGCAGAGTCGCGACAGTTTAACTGCGGCGGTTCAAGCCGTGCGTCAAGCAGCAGAGCAAGATTGGCAACAACTGCAACAATTAGCCAATATTCAAGAGGGTGGTCTCGCCCCTATTTTTCAAATTTTGTTGGGTGATATTTGGGCTAAGGAAATTCAAAAGCTCGAAGCGCTTTATCAACTCGCCAAACCTTATCTGCAACAAGCAGGCGAACCAGCACCAGCGAAACCGCTGGATCCCAATCAGCCTTATCCTGACTTTTGGGTGAAAAATGCTAAATTGCATTTATTGCTGGCCGGAACCGAAAGTACGATCACCATGCAAGATATCACCACGCAGCATCAGCTGATTAATAACGTGGCGACACGCTTTAAGTTAGATGTTAAAGGCTTACCTAAGCTTAACACCTTGCAGTTAAATGGCGATTTTGCCATTCTCGACCAGATGATAACTAACCTCAGCTGGCAGTTAGAGGGTATGGCGTTGGAACAGGTAACCTTAGGTGGCGAGCAAAATGCGCTGACCTTATTAGCAGGATTATTAAGTGCCAACGGTTCGCTTAAACTGACGGATGACCAGCTAAAACAGCAAGCCAAGGTGCTGTTAAAAAATGCTAACTTTGCGCAAACAGGTAATCGCTACCTTGATCCCTTAGTCAACCTACTCAATCAACAAAGCCAAATCCCCTTTGATGTGTTGGCCGAAGGGGTCATTTCCAATCCACAAGTTACCGTGCGCTCTGCGTTAGATCGGATGCTCGGAGATGCCCTGCTCGGCGAAGCAAAACAAAAAATAGCCCAGCTCCAAACGCAGCTGCGTGCAGATTTAGATAGCCGTTTAACAGAGCAACTTGGGGCACAGCAAGCATGGCTAAGCCTGTTACAGCAGCAAGAAAGCGAAGGTAAAGCGATAGAAGCGCAGCTAGAAAGTTTATTAGGGGCCAAGATGGGTAATTTGCAAGATCAACTTAAAGATCGTTTGCTGAATCGACTGGGCGCTGGCTAGTGTTAGCGTTAAAGCAAAACGTTGACGTTAAGCTTCTTTAGCCTGCGTGGCATTAAACAGCGCGCAACTCTCAATATACTCAAACCAAGGGCGTTGAAAACGCTTTTCTGGTTGACTAATTGGGATCAAGTCTGCGGTATTTAGCCCCATCAAGGGAGCTAAATACTGCAACACATGCTGTTGCACTTTGCGATCTTCTAACTTTGCAAAGGCTGCCACCAACGCTTTTTTCTGTATCTCGGTCAATAAATTCCCTTGCCGCTGCTGGAAACGTAACTCCAACCACAGTAAAAGAGCTTGCTTAGCTTCGTTCGGAAAGTGTGTGGTCAGGGTTTGCGTCGGGCTAAACAACCGTTCAAAGTTAATCCGTTCGTTTTGCATCAGAAAAACAAATAACAGATTAATCCCAGCAGAAATTTTGCCCGAACGGTGATTCAACTTTTGGTATTGTTTTAAAGATTGACGAAATAAGGGTTCGGCCGCAGCAAATTGGGCCTGATCAAAGGCAAGCAAACCCAAATTGTTATAGGCCATAGCGACTAGCTGGGGTTGCTGATGCTGCTCAGCTAACACTAAAAGCTGTTCAAAAATAGCCGTTGCCTCGTCAAAATCGTTCAGCTGTCGAGCGACTAAACCTAGACTATTTAGTAAGGTAAGTTTTTGCCGATCCGTAGCAGCATGCTGCATAGCACATTGAAAACTGAGCCTCGCTTCAGCAAGATACTGATTTCGTCGCAACCAGATCCCTAAACCACTACTAATTGGCGTTAAGGACTGTTGAAAGAAGGGATCTTCGGTATAGCGAAAGGTGGCCTCAACGGCTTGAATCAGTTCATCTAAGCGATTAGTCAGTACCGCCGCCCGACTGATCAGAATATACCGACGCAACTTTAGCGCATCAGGGACGTCATCCGACAAAACCAAGGGGGTTAATAAATTAAGAGTCCGAGCAGGATTAACGACTAAATAGTCTTCCGCTTCATCTAAAGTAGCTTGAACATTGGTTTCAGCATATACCGCTGAACTAGTACTCAGCAGAAAAAGAAATAATAACTGCTTCATGCAGGCAACCGCTCATTGCTGATTTTGTATCCATACAATATAGTTTAGCGGCTGCCATTTGCATAACAAAATAGCAAAACAAGAAAACGTCAGAGTAGAGAATTACTCTTCCGTATCGTCATCTTCCCATTCCACGCCGTCTTCATCGCCTTCAAAGTAAGTGCCCCAGCCATCATATTCTACCTGATGTTTTTGCGCTAAGGCTTCTAACTTGATCGCATCAGCAGTAATAGCCGCGCCATCTAGCGATTGCTCACAAATAGCATCAAATACCCAAGCACTGTCGCCATCTTCAAATTCCACTTCTTCAGCGTCAGTCACTTCATAACCGAGTTTGAACAACTCGACTGCAAGCTTTTCCAGCTTGTTAAAGTCTTTATCATAAAAGTGATGCTCAATGGTATACAGTGCATCAGGATCGCTGCCATCTTCCATTAAGGCGGCAATGGTTTCTTCAGTAAATTCTTTCCAGTTTTCCATAATGTTACTCTGTTGGCTGTATTTGCTGCGAAGTGTAGTCGTTACCAAGCTCGGCATCAAGCTGCTGAATTTGTGCCGCCATCTGTTGGTGCATATTTTTAGCAAATTGGCGTAAATTATCGTCTTTAGTTAAAACGACTGGCGCTAACATCTGAATAATCACTTTGCCATTGCGCCAACGATTTAGCTTAAACTGCTGATGGGTTGTACTCATACAAACCGGAATAAGTGGCACATTTGCCTCTAGGGCAATATGAAAAGCGCCCATTTTGAATGGCAATAAGCCTCGGCCGTAACTTCGGGTACCTTCGGGGAACATCCATACCGACATTTTCTGCTGCGCAATGCGCTCAGCCGCAGCTTGCATAGTATTGAGGGCTTTAGCTTTATCATTGCGATCGATTAAGATATTGCCGCTTAGCCAATAGAGTTGACCAAAAAAAGGGATAAACTTTAAACTCTTCTTACCGATAGTAACAGTTCGCGGTAATACTGAACCACTGAGCGTAAACAGATCTAAGCTATTTTGATGGTTAGCGATAAAAACATAAGGTTCGCCAACTTGAATTGCGGGGTCGCGTCGGATTTCAACAGTGATCCCTAAGATCTTCGATACCGCACCATACCACTTGCCGAATAAGGCCACATTATTGGGGTGAAAAGGTCTGAAGATACAAACAATTAAGCCAGCTATTGTGCTTAATAAAAAAAATAACACTAATAAAAGTAAACGTACAACCGCAACCACTACTCGCCCCTTAACAGCTTACAACACCGCGACGCTGTTCATACAACACAAAGCGCCGCAGTATAGTCCCAAATGGACAGCCTTAACATAGTCAGGAGGCGAGTATAACGCTATTCCGTCGGTTGGCTGGTTTGATCACTCTGACCATTCACAATAATTTCGTCAATGCGCTGCAAACCACGCGGTAATTTATTGCCACGACGGCCACGTTCACCTTGATAATGCTGTAAATCGGTCATTTTCAGATTCAGTTTACGCTTACCAGCCACCAAGGTGACACTGCCGTCCGCCGGCACCACCGCCAATAAACAGACATATTCTTCTCGACTGGCTGCGCGCGCCGACGGAATTGACATCAGTTTATTGCCTTTACCTTTACTGAGCTTAGGTAACTCGGCAACGGGGAACATTAACATACGCCCTTCGTTAGAAATACACAGCAATAAATCTGTTTCTGGCGAGGCAACGGTCACCGGCGGTAATACTTTAGCGCCTACCGGTAAACTTAGTACTGCTTTACCGGCTTTATTTCGACTAAGTAAATCATTAAATTCTGCCACAAAGCCATAGCCAGCATCCGTGGCGAGCAGTAAGGTTTGTTTTTCGTCAGCAATTAACACATGCTCAATCGTCTCACCGGCAACGATGGTAAAGCGTCCGCTCAATGGCTCGCCTTGCCCCCGTGCCGACGGTAGCTCATGCGCTTCGGTGGCAAAACTACGGCCTGAAGAGTCAATAAACACCGCCTGCTGATTAGAGCGACCTTTGGCTAAGGCTTTAAAGGCATCGCCTGCTTTATAGCTTAAAGCGTTACCGTCCACATCATGCCCTTTAGCACAGCGTACCCAGCCTTTTTCTGACAAGACAACCGTGACGGCTTCGCTGGGTAACAGCTCTTTTTCAGTCAGTGCCTTAGCTTCTTCCCGCTGGACGATAGGACTGCGGCGATCATCACCATATTTTTGCGCATCCGCTAGCAATTCGTCGCGGATCAGTTTTGTCAGTTTTTTCTCCGATCCCAAAATAGCTTGTAACTTATCACGCTCTTTACTGAGCTCATCTTGCTCGGCACGAATTTTCGTTTCTTCTAACTTGGCTAAATGACGCAGTTTTAATTCTAAAATCGCTTCTGCTTGCCGCTCGGTTATACCGAAAAAGGCCACTAACTCAGGCTTTGGCTCATCATAGGTTCGAATAATGCGGATCACATCGTCGATATTCAAAAATGCAATCAACAAACCCGCCAATACGTGTAAGCGATCCAAGACTTTATCTAAACGATACTGCAAACGACGTCGCACCGTATCACGCCGGAAACTCAACCACTCGGTGAGAATTTCCAACAAGTTTCGCACCCTTGGCCGATGATCCATCCCTAGGATATTTAAATTGACCCGATAGCTTCTTTCCAGATCCGTGGTGGCGAATAAATGCTGCATCAGCTGCTCAACATCAATCCGATTAGAGCGCGGCACGATAACAATGCGTGTCGGATTTTCATGATCCGATTCATCGCGTAAATCACTGACCATCGGCAGTTTTTTGGCTTGCATCTGCGCGGCAATTTGCTCCAGGATCTTGGCACCCGAGGTCTGATGCGGTAAGGCAGTAATCACCACATCGCCATCTTCTTGCTGGTAAATAGCGCGCATTTTGATACTGCCACGGCCCGTGCTGTAAATGGCGGCGATCTCGGCGGCTGACGAAATAATCTCTGCATCGGTGGGATAATCCGGGCCTTTAACATGCTGCATTACCTCGGCCATATTTGCTTGCGGATTATCTAACAGCACAGCACAGGCATTCACCACTTCACGCACATTATGCGGCGGAATATCAGTCGCCATACCTACAGCAATACCGGTGATACCATTTAATAAGATATGTGGTAAGCGAGCGGGTAGTACCTTAGGTTCTTCTAAGGTACCGTCAAAATTGGGCACCCAATCGGTTGTGCCAGAACCCAGCTCTGATAACAAAACTTCGCTAAAACGCGATAGCTTAGCTTCGGTATAACGCATAGCCGCGAAGGATTTAGGATCGTCTGGCGCGCCCCAGTTACCCTGACCATCAACTAAGGGATACCGATAAGAAAAAGGTTGTGCCATTAGCACCATCGCTTCATAACACGCAGAATCGCCATGCGGATGGAATTTACCGAGTACATCCCCCACGGTACGAGCCGATTTTTTATATTTTGCTAGATGTGACAAGCCCAACTCTGACATAGCATAAACAATACGCCGCTGCACGGGCTTTAAGCCATCCCCTATGTGAGGCAAGGCCCGATCCATAATTACGTACATCGAGTAGTTTAAATAAGCGTCTTCGGTAAAACGCCGCAATGGCAGCTGTTCGGTGCCATCAGCTAAAAGTACAGTCTCTGTCATGCCTGTTCCTGTTAAAGCGTGGTGGATGAGCGGGCCTGGTTACGTTTGCTGCTCCGAAGTAATAACAGTGTCGCAATGAGGATTACCCCCAACACGACCAGCATCGCCATCCACATCCATTGAATTTGTTTTTGATGAGCAATTTCCGCCAGTTGTAATGCTTTTAGCTGGTACTCTTGCTCAAGTAAACTTTGCCTAGCAACATCACGCTCAGCTTCAAAAGCCATCCGTGTTTTTGCTAGAGCCAGCTCATTTTCTTTATCACGGAATTGTTGAAAACCATAAACAAACTGAAAAAGTTGCTGATAAGCGCGCTCGTATTGTCCCTGCTCAGCCAATAACTCAGCTTTAAGCAAATGTAGCGCCAACAGCATATTGCCAGACTCTTTATCTTCGAGCTTTTCATAATGTTCTTCTGCTAACAGTAGCTGTTGCATGGCTTGGGTATTTTGTTGTAATGCTTGGTAAATCAAAGCTTTTTCGTAATGATGGCCCGCTAAATAATAATCTGACTGAATGACATCGAGATATTCTTCAGCTTTTTGCATATAGTTTAGCGCCACTTGTGGCCGCCCCATCTCATTACTGGTAATCGCTAAACCACTATAGGCATAGTACAGATTTAAAACATCTTGCTCCTTTAATGCCGATTGCAGCATAGACTCATAGCTTTGTAAGGCTCGCTCAAAATTTTCCAAATAACTATAATTTCTGGCCAGATTATACAATACCGTGACATGATTTTTTTGCCAGCCAAGTTCCGCATACAGTGCGAGTGCTTGCTCTAAGAACTCTTGGGCTTCCTGTTCAAAACTTAGCGCCGAATACATTAAGCCCAACTGGGCATTCACTTCGGCTAAGACTTCCTTATCATTAAGTACTTTTGCTTTGCTGTAGGCTTGCTTCAGCGTTTGTAAGGCTTGTTGATCACGATCTTGCATCGAGTCGATAGCGGCAATATTAATCATCCCTCTGACTTGCAGCTTTTCCTCAGCCAAGTCTTTTGCTAAAGCTAAGCCCTGCTGATACCAACTTAAGGCTTCCGATAACGCTAATTGCATTTCCCGAGCATAACCTAACTCAAACATCAGTTCAGCTTTAAGGGAAACACTGCTATCACCTAACAAGTTTAAGCCTTGTAGTGCGGCGTTTTGTTGTTCTTGATAGCGGCCAAGGTAGCTTAATACTGCCGCCTGTTGATTCAGCCAAAATGCTTGCTGCTCAGCCGTTAAGTTAGCAAATTCCGCCTGATTCGCTTCCAAGATACTGAGCATTTGCTCTGGTGCTTGGTGTTTTTTTGCCGCAACCTGCACTAACCACTCAGGCGTAGCTTCAGTCTCTGCTGCCGAGCTAGTAAAGACAGCGAGCAGCAACAAGATGATAAATACTGTTTTCACGCATCGCTCCTCTGTCATGATATCGGCACTTATACCCATTAAGCGATAATGGCACGGTCACCTTTCAACTCTAACCAATCCCGGCGATCCGTGGCCCGTTTTTTGGCCAACAACATATCCATTAGCTCCATGGTTTGTGCCGAGTCATCAATAGTTAACTGCACCAAACGTCGGGTATTGGGATCCATGGTTGTCTCACGCAGTTGCAATGGGTTCATTTCACCCAAGCCTTTGAAGCGTTGTACATTAACTTTACCGCGTTTTTTCTCGGCTTCTATGCGGTCGAGAATACCATTTTTTTCTTCTTCATCAAGCGCATAATACACATCCTTACCAATATCAATGCGGTAAAGCGGTGGCATAGCAACATAAACGTGGCCCTGTTCAACCAGATGGCGGAAATGTCGCATAAAAAGTGCACACAATAAGGTGGCAATATGTAAACCATCAGAATCGGCATCGGCCAGAATACAAATTTTGCCATAACGTAATGCAGATAAATCGACAGAGTCAGGATCAATACCAATGGCGACCGAGATATCGTGAACTTCTTGTGACGCTAAAATTTGCCCCGATTCCACTTCCCAGGTGTTGAGGATTTTACCGCGTAGTGGCATCACCGCCTGGAACTCTCGATCCCGCGCTTGCTTGGCAGAACCGCCTGCAGAATCACCTTCAACTAAAAACAGCTCTGTTCGCGCTAAATCCTGAGCGGAGCAATCGGCTAGTTTGCCAGGTAAGGCGGGCCCTGAGGTCACTTTCTTACGAATGATCTTTTTGGCAGCTTTTAAACGTTTCTGAGCATTGTTGATACAAAAATCTGCCAGCGCCAGCGCAATATCGGTATGCTCGTTTAACCATAAACTAAAGGCATCTTTGACAATACCTGTGACAAAAGCCGCAGATTGCCGCGACGACAAACGCTCTTTGGTTTGTCCTGCAAACTGAGGATCCTGCATTTTTAGTGAGAGCACATAGGCACAGCGATCCCAGATATCCTCTGGCGACAGTTTAATACCACGCGGTAATAAGTTACGAAACTCACAAAAGTCACGCATCGCTTCCAGCAAGCCCTGACGCAAGCCATTCACGTGAGTGCCACCTTGTGCGGTCGGAATAAGATTAACGTAGCTTTCGGTGACCAGCTCGCCCCCCTCAGGCAACCAGAGCAATGCCCACTCTACCGCTTCGGTGGTCGCGGAAAATTGCCCGACAAAGGGTTGCTCTGGTATAGCGATTAACTGCTGTACGGCTTCTGCTAGGTAATCTTTAATGCCCGCTTCGTAGCACCATTGATACTGTTGTTGATTAACCTTATCGTCAAACTTAACGGTCAGTCCCGGACATAATACTGCTTTGGCTTTTAACACATGCAGCAAGCGACTCACCGAAAATTTTGGCGAATCAAAATAGGAAGGGGTTGGCCAGAAACGGACGCGAGTACCGGTATTCCGTTTACCCACGGTACCCGTTACTGCCAGTTCACTGACCTTATTACCGTGCTCAAAAGCAATTTCATACACCTGACCATCACGACGAATACTGACGTCTACTCGACTTGATAACGCATTGACCACCGAGATGCCGACGCCGTGCAAACCACCTGAAAATTGATAGTTTTTGTTGGAGAATTTACCACCGGCATGCAAACGACACATGATCAGCTCAACGCCAGATACCCCTTCTTCAGGATGAATATCCACCGGCATACCACGGCCGTTATCAATGACTTCGATAGAGTGATCATCATGTAAAATCACTTGCACCAGATCAGCATGACCAGCTAAGGCTTCATCAACGCTATTATCAATAACTTCCTGCGCTAAGTGATTTGGACGAGTAGTATCGGTATACATCCCGGGACGACGCTGTACCGGTTCCAAACCGGTCAACACCTCTATAGATTCGGCATTGTAAAGTTGTTCTGTCATATGATGTTTTTTGCTTCCTGTTATGCTTGCAGACAAAATTGGGCAATTTGCGGCAGATAGTGCTGATAGCCAACAAAGCTATGATCACCGCCTTGCACCACTTGCACCTTAGCACCCTGATAATAAGCTACAGCTTGTTGATAATCTAACACCTCATCACCCGTTTGCAAAAGCACTAAATATTGGCTGGCATCGCGTAAAGTGTGTGGCATTAACCTCTCTAGTTGCGACATATGTGCTAATTCAACCTGATAACGCTGCTGTAACACGGGATGTTCATAGGTGCCTAGGTGCTGTGCTAAGACCTTATGCGGTGCTACCGCGGGATTAATTAAACAGGCTCGGCAACCAAAGCGCTCCGCCAACACGGTAGCCAAAAAGCCGCCTAAAGAACTGCCAATAATGGCGCTCGGCGGCACGGTTAACTGTGCATCCAGTGCCGACATAGCTTCATTTGGCGTGTAAGGTAAATCCAATGCACGAAATTTAACCTCGGGCAGGTTTTGGAAATACTGCTGTGTTAACACCGCTTTTTCTGAACGACTGGAACTGGCAAAACCATGTAAATAAACAACTTCTTGCATTAGTGCCTTCTTTGGTTACAAATCAAACAGCGCGACTATTCTAGCTCAAAACAAAGCGACTAGTGATAGGCTAGCGGCTAAAACTAAGCTCCAAATCGCTTAAAGCCTGACATCAGACGTAGAGCTAACCATCAGCCAATCACCCACTTGATAAACTCATAGCATCTGCCATAACAGGGGTGATTGACGATAACAAAGCTGCGATAAAAAACGGAATTGGTTATAACTCACTAATAACCAACCCCTTTGGCTTAAGGATCTAATGGACTTCAGTCGTAACCCGATACACTTTAGTGTCAAATTGTCCGAGATGACGCACTAACCATCGAGATCCATCGGGCGATATATCAAAAGTTTGCAGCATCTTTCTGCGATCTTGTTGCCATTGCGTCAAAGCCGAGGTGGCAAGATTAAAGCGGAACAAGGTTGTATTTTTTAAATCTGTTTCGGCCCAAAATAATAGATCGCCTCTTACATGCACACTACCTGGGTAAGGCGGTGAGTATCTAATAGGTAACTCTGTCACTTGCTCACCATTTAATAACAAAAAACGGGAATCAGGATGTACCGCCAGATAACTATCTGCTTTATAGGGTATCAATAACTGATAGCCGGCATACAGTTTTTCGCTCAGACCGCTATCTAGATGATACAACCAACTTTGGTATTCATTATTTTGTCGTGACGTCATAATAATGCCAAGGCCATCATAGCTAAATCGAGCAGAAAGCCATTTATTACCCGCCACATTCAATGGAAGTAACTTTTGGTGTGTTAAATCAAAGAGAGTCGGTTTGCCATCAAGCAGCAGCAATAAATGACGGCCATCGCTATGCTGTTGTTGAAAGACCAAGTTACTGTGCTGAATTTCTATTAAGGGTTGCAGCTTCCCATCAGCGTGTTGTAACCACAAGCTTTGTTTACCGTCGGTGAAATTGTATAAGAAGTAGGCTTGGGATTCCTGACCAAAAAACACAGCTCGGGTGTGTTCCGCAGTATGCAAATAGGTTCGACCAGCTAATGAGCCCACTTCACCTTGCTGATGAATCATACGGCCAACATCTCCTTCATGCCGAAATTGTAACCATTGATTATCTTTAAGGGGCACTAAGGCGCGGGTTAGTCCATGGGCAAATGAATTACCCTTTAGCGAATTATGCTGTAGAAGCTGAGTTTGTTGCGTCTGAAGATTAAAACGTAATAGGGCTTCCTCATCAACAATCAACAACTCGTGCTCAGTAACCCAATGCATGTCAAAGATACGTTTACCATATAACAACTGCATTAAGATCTTACCACTTTGCATATCTTGAACAATCAGAGAACTACCTTGACCAGGGAAAAAACGCTGAAATGCCAAGCGCTGTGTCGCCGTCTGCACAGTAAAAATGCTATCTTGCACTCCCGCTGCCACAGAACTGGTGACAGGAGTTAAGGTCGCTGTTGGTAAATGCAGCCGCTGAATATTGATTTGCGTCGCATCACCCAGATTCAGAAATAAAGATTCGTTATCGGGATGCGCCCAAATTTGTAACATCGATACATAATTATCGAGTAATACTTTTCCTTCAGCGGTAAACTCACCTTGCTCACTGATCGGGCGTTGAACAAGCTGATAGACGCCGCTGTCAAAGTTATGATAAAACAAATGCTTACCATCTGCAGAAAAGGTGGCACGCATGATCTGATTATCACCTGAAGTGAGCTGTTTCAATTCCTGACTCTGCAAGTTATACCAATACAGCTCTTGGCCATAATGATTAACCGCATTTGAACTAAAAACTAAGAAACGCTGATCTGGGCTAACCGCCATGCTAAGCTTTTCACCGTTAATAAGCGAAAGTGGCTCAAGCGTTGACCATTGTGGCTGGGGCGTTGCGGCAAAAAACCAGTAAGCAAACACGAGTAAACCACTACACAAAGCACCTATGAAGAACGTCACGGGTTTTGTGAACCTTTTCAGGTTTGCAGCCATGGACCGATTAAACATGGATTTGACTTCAACCTTAGCAGCATTGTGAACCTCTATGCTTGCAGAACCCATATCGGAAGCAATTTCCGGCTCCAGCTCAGCAGTGCTATTTGCTTTTGGCTCATACTGATCAGCAGATTCTATAGGAGGCAGCCAACGATAGCCGCGCTTAGCAGCGGACTGAATATAACGAGGCACCTCTCCTTGATCTCCCAAGGCCGCGCGTAATTTACTGATCGTACGTCGAACTGCGGTATCACTTACCACTCGCCCCTGCCACACGTTTTGATGTAACTCTTCTAAACTAACGTAACGCTGTGGCTGAGTCAGAAGATAACAAAGTACTTCATACACTTTGGGCTCTAACGGAATATGCTGCTCAGCATATTCAAGATGTTGGTTTACTGGACAAAGTATAAACTCACCTAGCTTAAGGCGATTCGTTGGGATCATTTTTACTTCCTGGCGAAATTCCCTGCACCGATATCAGCAGATAAAACACTGTTTTATCACAAATTAGATGTTGATAAAATTATAAGATGCTTATTCAAATAACCTGACTACGCATGAGTAACCTGATAGCCATGACGCGAGCATAAATTTAACCAATCTTTTAGCAAGAGATTAATTTGCCGTTTTTCATCTGGCTGCGACATCGTTTTATTTGGATAAGGATAGAGCGCCGCAAAGCGCCATTGATGTTGTACACGAACCACCTCTGCCAAGCGCGCATCATGATAAAGCTGCACATCAAAACTCGGTTGAAAGAAACGTTGTCGTCCGCTCTTCAGTTCAATTTGAATCCGAGTTGTAAAAGGGGCAACCGCTAGCATGCTAACAACATAGACATCTTGCTCAGCAAGCTTGATAAAAACGTGCTGACCTACCTCTAGTTGCTGCGGCAATAAGCGGCGCAAAGCGGCATAATTTCGCTCGCACAGGCTCAGAAAGTCGGTGACTTTAGGTGCATAAGGCGCTTTAAGCAAGGTCAGTTACCCAGCGCTGTTGCACCTGCTCTAGGTTAAGCGCCAACCATTGTAATGCAATAACGGTGGCGGCATTATCTATTTGCTGCTGTGCCAACAATTGCATAGCTATTTTTCTTGGCATGACATGCATTTTGATATCCTCATGTTCTGTTGCTAAACCAAAGATCCCGTTGCTTACCGGCTGTGTTAATCGACCTAAAAACAAACTGATTTTTTCAGTACTGCCACCAGGGCTCGAATAGTAGCTTAACATAGGCCAGAGCTCAGTTAAGTGCAAACCCGCTTCCTCTTCAGCTTCACGAATAGCAGTCTCTTCAGGGTGTTGGTCATGCTCAATCATTCCGGCAATCACTTCAAGTAACCACGGACTACGACCATGCTCAACTACGCCCACCCGAAACTGCTCAACTAGGACGACTTCGTCTGTTATCGGATTGTAAGGTAGCACTGCCACCGCTTGGCCTCGCTCAAAAATTTCTCTTGTAACAGGTGCACTCCAGCCCCCTGCAAATAATTTATGCTTAAGCTGCCAACGCTCGATCCGAAAGAAACCTTGAAAAACCGTGGTTTTGTCGAGGATCTCCAGATCCGTTGCGTGAAAAGATGGATAATGGTTTAGCTTGAATTGCGACATCAGCGCCCTCACATTTTGTTACACTCTTCGGGGTAACTTTACGGTTTAAACGTTACCTAGTTTACTTTAACAGGTTATCATTTGGGCACTTTCCTTATAAAGCCAGGATCATTAGCATGAAAAAAACCTTAATCAGCACCTTAGTGCTTTCGTCTTTAAGCTTATTCAGCCTTAATTTAAGTGCTGAAGATCTGAAAACCGTATATCAACTTGCTACCCAAAAGGACCCTGTTGTGCAGCGCGCTGCCGCTACTCGCGATGCGGCGGCAGCCAGAATTGACGTCTCTAAAGCTAGCTTATTACCAACGATTAGCTTAGATATCGAAGCCGGCAGAAGTACACGCGAAAATCTGCGTTTTAGTAGCGACAATGCTGTTGGTGCAACGTTACAAGCGCGGCAGTCAGTATTTAGCTGGACAAACTGGCAAAATTTATCTCGTGCAGAGAAAGTCGCCTTGCAAAACCAAACCGTTTACGACGCGGAATTGCAATCATTAATTTTGCGTGTAACCAACGCCTACTTCGATGTATTAAAAGCGAATGACAACTTAACCTTTGTCGCTGCAGAAAAGCGTTCGGTTGAACGGCAATTAGAACAGACTAAACAGCGTTTTGCGGTTGGCCTAACTGCCATTACCGATGTACATGAAGCGCAAGCGCAATTTGACAGCGTGGTCGCTCGAGAAATTAATAGTGAAAATCAGCTGGAAAACGCTCGTGAAGCACTGCGAGAAATCACAGGTCAATATCATGAACAGGTTGCGCAACTCAATACCGATAAATTTTCTACTTCACGGCCAACGCCAGAAGCTGCTACGGATTGGGTGAGTATTGCTGAACAAAATAACCTCACTCTCAAAGCGCAACGCATAGCTTTAGATGTGTCTGCGCTAGATATCGATTTAGCCAAAGCAGGTCATTTGCCAACTTTAACTGCTAACGCTTCTGTTGGCGTGACCAAAGTGTCAGGAGTAGATCGCGCAGATACTAGCTCGCTGGGTTTAACCTTAGCCGTGCCAATTTACAGTGGCGGTGGCATTGAAGCTAATGTTCGGGTAGCGCAAGCCAATTATGTAGAAGTCAGCCAAGCGTTAGAACAAAGCCACCGTTCTGTGGTTAGGCAAATCCGTAGCTCATTTAACAATGTTAACTCACAAATGTCGCAAATCCGCGCTTTAGAACAAGCGGTTATTTCTGCGCAAAGCGCCTTACAGGCCACTGAAGCCGGTTTTGAAGTGGGTACTCGTACTATTGTTGATGTCCTGTTAAGCACTCGCAACTTGTTTGATGCCCAGCGTAACCTATCTGGAGCACGCTATGATTATATTTTAGCGCAGTTACAGCTAAAACAAGCAGCAGGCAACTTATCAGAACAAGATTTGTTAGCCATCAATAACGCTTTAACTAACTAACCAAAATAAAGGTATACCGCTGCTGCGGTATACCTTTCTCCGCAAGCGCTGACCAGTTATCTCTTTCTTCAACGCGTTTTTTCGTTACAATACCCTAGGTTTTGTTTTAGAGGTTCTCTGTAAAGTGGTTAATTCACCGCAATTTAGCTGGCGCTTTTTGTTGCCTCAATACTGGTTACTCTGGCTGGGCGTTGCCTTAATGTATCTAATCAGTTGGCTGCCCTATCGACTACTGATGTGGTTTGGCAGCAAGCTAGGCATATTATTATTCAAACTTATGAAGTCACGTCAGAAAGTCGCGCGCCGCAACCTTGAGTTATGCTTTCCGGAAAAATCTATCGCCGAACGCGAAAAATTAGTATGGCAAAACGCTGAGGAAACAGGCAAAGCCATGTTCGAAACGGTGATTGCTTGGTGGTGGCCCAACTGGCGCGTAAAACGGTTGGCGCATCTAAAAGGCTATGAATATTTACAGCAGGCCATTGCCCAAGGCAAAGGGGTGTTACTGCTAGCGGGGCATTTTTTGCACCTAGAGGCAGCAGGCCGAGTAATAGGGCTTACCCATCCTAGCGTGGGATTTTATCGCCCCAATAACAATCCTTTACTGGATTATTTACAGTATCGCGGCCGGATCCGTAGCAACAAATACATGATTGGCAAAAGAGATGTAAAGGGGCTCATCCAAGCTTTAAATGAACAAGAAGTGTGTTTTTATTTGCCAGATCAGGATTATGGTCGTAATCGTGCTGAATTTGTGCCTTTTTTTGCTGTAGCTGAAACCGCAACCACCACAGGTACACTACTGTTTGCTAAAGCGGCAAATTGTGTCGTTATACCTATTTACACGTCGCGTTTACCCAATTATCAAGGCTATCAGGTAGAAATTTTGCCGCCTTTCACAGCATTTCCAAGTGGCGATGATAAAGCCGATGTCCTGCGGGTAAACCAATGGGTAGAGCAAGCGGTGTTAAACCACCCAGAGCAGTATATGTGGTTGCACCGACGCTTTAAAACACGCCCAACCCCTGATGAACCCTCACTTTACTAGGAGGAAAGACCATGAAGCTATTGATTAAACTGATACTGATAATGGTACTTGCCCTAGCTATGTATTTATTAATTGTGAAACCTGATTTCCTGATCAATCCCGAAAAACCCAACGCCGCAGCCGATGGTTTTAGCCGATTTTATGCAAATTTTCGCAATAGTTTGCAGCAAGAAAGTAAAAGTGATTTTGTGCGTAAACTGCGCGATAGCAGTGATGAATTAGTGCCGCAATTACGTCGACGTGAACAGCAGGTTAGCCCTGCGAGTAACAATTGGCGTGGCGAAGTCACCCGCCGACGCTTTCAAGCCGGCAGCACTTTGCAACAAAGCCTGCAACAGTATGCGCAACAGGAAGATATGCAATTATTTTGGACCTTACCCCGTGATTATGTGGTAAAACAGTTCTTTGAAACTAATGGCAATATGATCGAGACGTTACAACAAATGGCAGTAACCGTCTCACCTGATTTTATCAGGCCTGTTTATGGTTATTTCTGCCCAAAGTCCCGTGCATTGGTCATTACCGATTTAGAGGACCCTTACTTACAGCAGCACTGTAAAGCAACAGGTCCTTCCGCTCGAGAACGCAGTTAAACTAACGCTACTTGTCCTCTTCAAACCAGCACTGCCAAGCTAGATGAATCTGTTGGCGATATGCCTCTAAACGCGCATCGGTCACAATAGTGGCGGGTGCTAACGTTTGTCGATGACCGACGCCACGTAGCAACTGATAAGCCTCGGCTAAAGATTGCGCTTGTGTCGCCGTTAAGAGTCCGGTGGCCGCCGCCGCGTCTAAAATTCGAATATTATCGGTGTATTGATATAACTCGGGATGCTTCTCACCATAGGCTAAAACCAAGTACTGACTTAAAAACTCTAAATCCACTATGCCGCCACTACTATGCTTAACATCGTCTTGCTTAACACCATGATGTTGGCGTAACTTTTCGCGCATCTGTTTTACATCGGCTTTTAGTTGCGCAGCGTCACGAGGCAGCGTTAAGATCTGCTGTCGAATTGTCGCAAACTTCGTCAATAAATCGGTTGAGCCCACGATCATTCTGGCTCTAACCAGCGCCTGATGCTCCCACGTCCAAGCCTCTTGTGCCAAATATTGCTGATAAGTATCAATATGAATGGCTAATAGCCCCGAATTCCCCGACGGCCTTAACCGAGTATCAATCTCATACAAGACACCACTATTGGTTTTGGTCGCACTTAAATGCAAGATCCGCTGCACCAGCTTCAAGTAAAACTGCATCGAGTCAATACTGCGCTCCCCTGCAGTGGCGGCCTGACTTTGACATTGATGCACAAACACTAAATCTAAATCAGAGCCATAACCCAGCTCAATACCACCTAATTTACCATAGCCAATCACGGCAAAACCTTTATCTTGGTCTGTAGCCCCAGCAGGCAGGCCATAACGCGCCGTCATTTGCTGCCACGCCAAATTGACCAGCTGTTCAACCAACACTTCGGCTAGCCATGTAAGATGGTCACTGACTTTCATCAAAGGCAGAACACCACTAATATCAGCAGCGGCAATGCGTAATTGCTGCGCTTGTTTAAACTGCCTTAAGGTTTCCATCAGCAGTTCTAAATCATCGTCAGGGACCCGTAACAAGTAAAGTCGTAAACGATCCCGATAATCTTCGATAGTGGCCACTTGATAGAGTTGCGCTGGATCGATTAGCTCATCCAATAGCATAGGGTAACGGGCTAATTGCTCCGCCAACCAACCACTTTGTGAGCATAATAAGGCGAGTTGTTGCAATGCCGGCGGATTTTCAAACAAGAGTTCTAAATAAGCCGTACGGGTGACAATTTGTTTAAATACACCAAGAATACGCTTTAGAACTGTGGCGCCGGCCTGCTGTTGCTGTAAATAATGCAATAGTTGTGGCAGTAATTTAGCCAGATACTCGCGCCCACGCGGCCCCACCGAGCGACGCTGACAATCTTGCTTAAACTGTGACAACTGCATGATCAACTCTTGTGCTTCGTCAGCCGCTAACCAATCGATATGTTCTGCGAGTTCAGTCGGCGGCAGCTCGCTATCCCATAAGAGTTTGCCTAAACTCAACTCTTGCGGTTCGATATTTTCTTCAGGCTCAATCACTAACTTAAATTGCTGATGAATACGCTGCATGGCTTGTGCAATCTCCAGCTGCAACACTGGCCAACTTGGTTTACCTAAGCTCGCCAATAGCTGCTGTTGGGTTTGCTCATCGGCTGGCAGAGTTTGCGTTTGTTTATCATCAATCCCTTGTAAAGCCTGTTCAACTTGCCTTAGCCATAAATAGTCTTGTAGTAATTGCTCACCTTGTACATTACTCAGTAAGCCTTGAGCGACCAATTCAGGTAGTGCCTTTAAAATAGCAGGCTGCTGCAGCTGGGGAATGCGGCCACCTCGAATTAACTGCAGCGTTTGCACAATAAACTCGACTTCGCGAATACCGCCGGCGCCCAATTTAATGTTATCGAACCGATTACGCCGGCGATTTTCCTGTTCAATTAATTGCTTCATCCGGCGCAGCGACTCAATCGCTGAAAAATCGATATATCGACGATAAATAAAAGGTTTTAGTAATGCTTGTAGTTCAACGGCATGCCTTGTTTGCGCGTTAATTACCCGGGCTTTTAGCATGGCGTAACGCTCCCACTCACGGCCTTGCTCCTGATAATAATCTTCAAAAGCAGCAAAACTTAGTACTAAGGGACCACTATCACCAAAAGGGCGCAAGCGCATATCAACACGGTAGCAAAAGCCATCGGCAGTCACCTGATGCAGAGCGGCAATTACTTTCTGGCCTACTTTAGTAAAAAACTGGTGGTGCTCTACTGTTTTTCGCCCGCCTACGGTTTCACCTTTATGCGGATAAGTAAAAATCAAATCGATGTCCGAAGAGAAATTAAGCTCAGCGCCACCCAACTTCCCCATACCAAGAATCAACAGTGGCATCGGCTGGCCCTGATCATCCAGTGGCGTGCCATTCACGGCGACTTGTTGCTGATATGCCCATTGATAGGCACTATTGATTAAGACGTCAGCTAACCAAGATACTGCAGCTAAGCTTTGGCGAATACTCTGTAAACCCAAAATATCTGCAGCCAATATCGTCACTAATCCCGCATTTCGATAACGCCTGAGTAGTGAAAAAGCCTGAGCCTCATTTGCATCAGGTATGGCCCGTAACGGATCATAAAAGCCATTGGCCAGATAGGCTTGGAGCGCCTTAGCATCGCAGAGAGTGGTGATTAACTCAGGCTGCTGTTGCAAAGTCCGGCCGATAAAACTACTCGCTTGCAACAGCCGACGAAGTTGTTGCTGTGCTTCGTCATTAAGACCGTTCGCTAAGTGGCTATATTGCGCAGGCCAAAACGTGGCGTTTACCAAAGAGTCTGTCATAAGGTGTCCTTTAAACTATTTTAAGCAACCACTTGGAAATTTTTAATAAGAGTAGTTGGTAGGCTTTGCTATTAAAAACTAAGCCGCCCTCATCTGCCAGACGTCGCGCCATGGCTCTAGCATCACTGGCTAATAACTGTTGACCTTCATCGGTCAGCGCTTTGGCTAAAGCGTGTATCTCTTGCTCAACACTTAGCAGTAACTCAGAGTCAAATTCCTGCAAGTAACAACTTTCCCACTGCTGCAGGCGCTGTAAATGACTCAAGACGGTGGAGTCTGATAAAGTAAGGGGATTAGGTCGAGCGGTCGTTGTTTGCTGATAAAGCTGATATCCTCTTGCAGCTTTGCTTAACCAGCCTGTGCGCATGGGAATGCTTTGTAACAAAAACGCAGCCAAATCAAAGAGTGCAACAGGTTCACCTCCTAGCAGCTCAATTTCCACTTCAGAAATAGCCTGACGACGCTCGCCAGCCCGTACCTCACCATTATCATACACCACTTCTAATTTGGCGTTGGGGAGTTGGAGTTGCCAACTTTGCCGCTGGAAATCGGTGCGAAACAATTCGATTAATTGCGGTTGCAATTGCGCAACATCGGTAGCTTCAGGCCAAATATGATCAGGAAAATCGGCTAATAAAGGCGTGACGCCAGCACACTCAACATTATATTCCGGACGAATTTGCAAAGCGCCGTGCTGTTGCCCTGCCAGCTTAATGGTTTGCTCAAAACATCCGTTTTTCTGGCGAGTGCGTAACCCCATATCGTGGCGTCGAAACCAATTATCTGCCGTATCGAAGTAAGCATTCAACAAGGGGTGCGTGACACTGGCTGCAGGCTTTGCGTACAGCTGCAATAACTCAGATAATAAAGCCGCATCTGCGGCTCCGATTAAATACTTTAATTCCAGCTCAGTGCTCATCTCGTTTCCTCAAGCTTGGGGATTACCCCTTGTCAATTGCCACACAACTCCCTATTATCGCTGATATAGTTTTAGAGCGTGTTTTCAAATTAAATCTCAGGATACCTATGTTTAGCTTATTTCGCAGCTCTGTTCGCCGGTTATTTTTGCTTAGTCTTTTAGTGTTTTTCATACCAGCACACAGCCAAACCGAACAGACGTCAGCTTATATCAATGATGCATTAGTAGTATATTTACATTCTGGTCCAGGTAATCAATTCCGAATCGTCGGCACTTTAGCGGCAGGCACAGAGGTAATAAGGCTCAATGAAGAAAATGATTATGCGCAAATTCAGTACGATACGAATAAAACAGCTTGGTTACCTAAAGAACATCTAACTTTTACCCCGGGCTTAAGAGCACAACTGAGCTTGTTACAAACTACCCTTACAGAGCAAAATGCTAAAATACTCGAGCTAGAACAAGCCAATAACCAATACCAAGCTGATTTAAACTTACTTAGTCAAGAGCGTGACAAAATTCAAGAAGAGTTAACACAATCTAAACGCCAAAATGAACGTTTATCGACAGAGATCAGCGAAACGCAAGCCAGTTTCTGGCAGCAACCCATGGTCTTAGGGGGAGCAATATTGCTATTTGGCTTGCTGTTTGGTTTGCTTCTCCCCAAATTGATCCCGCAACGCCGCAATAGCGAGCGCTGGATGTAAAGTTATTTTTAGTTTGGCGGGGTACTGGCATCAGCATGCAGTTTTAACGGTAGCCCGCGATCATTTTTTACTTGCTCAATCACCACATAAGTATGGGTCTGAGCTACCCCCGGCAAATCAACAATTTGCGCCAAAATGCCACGATATGCCTCCATATTAGGTAGGCGCAATTTAAGTAAATAATCAAAGCCGCCCGCGACCATATGACACTCTGCTACCTGAGGGATCATTACTACCGCTTCACGAAATTTATCAAACACATCGCTGGTGGTTCTATCCAGTGTTACTTGAATAAAAGCCGCGGTGCCATAACCTAGCTTACTGCTGTTTAGTCTGGCGCCATAACCTTCGATAAACCCTTCTTTTTCTAGGCGCTTGACCCGATCAATACAAGGGCTAGCACTTAAATTCACCTTTTTTGCTAAGTCCACATTGGCGATTCGCCCTTCTTTTTGCAGTGCATCAAGAATACTGATATCAATTCGGTCTAATGCTTTAGCTTTTACACTTTGGTTCATGGCAGTATTTTTTCGTGTTAAAGGGACTATGCACCCGATTATATACGGTTAAATTAGAAAAATAACCACCCTATTCTGCGGCCTTTTCACTAAAATGCCGCAGTAAATTCAAGCCTAATTTCAGGATACATTTTTATGCTGTTTAATGGTTCATTGGTCACTACCGACCCTATTCGTCAAACTATCCGCGATCACTACCGTGCCGATGAAGATCAGGTATTAGATTTTCTGCTACCTCTAGCTGAGGTCGATGCGAAAACTCGCAGCCGTGCATGGGAAAGAGCACGGCAATTGGTGTTATATATCCGTCAGGCGCAAGTTGGTAAAGGTGGTGTTGATGCACTCTTAAACGAGTTTTCGTTGTCCACAGAAGAAGGTTTGGTGTTGATGTGTCTTGCCGAGGCCTTATTGCGTGTGCCAGATACCACCACGGCCGACCGCTTAATTCGTGATAAATTGTCACAGGGCGATTGGAGCTCACACCTAGGCAATAGTAGCTCGGTATTTGTGAACATGTCGAGTTGGGGTCTCTTATTAACCGGCAAGCTAGTCAATTATTCTGATGATCAGAAGAAACAACAATTTGGTTTACTAAAACGCACTTGTGGCCGTTTAGGTGAGCCGGTGATCCGCCAAGCAGTAAGATATGCCATGCAAATCATGGGATCACAGTTTGTATTAGGCACCACCATAGATAAAGCCCTGACCCGTGCCACTGAAATGGAAGCAAAAGGCTTTAGTTACTCTTACGATATGCTGGGTGAAGGCGCTCGTACTATGGCAGATGCCGATCGCTATTTTGCGGCCTATATGGCAGCGATTCACGCTATTGGTAAAGCCGCTAATGGTCGCGGTCCGATAAAAAGTCCAGGTATTTCAGTGAAATTATCGGCTATTCATCCTCGCTATGAATTCACTCATTTAGATCGCGTGCACCAAGAGCTTGTCCCACGACTGAAAGAACTCGCTTTAGCCGCAAAATCTTACAATATTGGCTTTACCGTCGATGCTGAAGAAGCCGATCGGTTGGATATGTCCTTGGACGTTATCGGTACTGTGTTTAGCGATCCTGATTTAAACGGCTGGGAAGGCTTTGGTTTAGCCGTGCAGGCTTATCAGAAACGTGGCATCCATGTTATTGAATGGCTTCGCGATCTAACAGTGAAAGTCGGCCGAAAAATGATGGTGCGTTTGGTTAAAGGCGCCTATTGGGATACTGAAATTAAACTGTCTCAAGTAGAAGGCTTGGACGATTTCCCCGTATTTAGCCGTAAACCCTCTACCGATGTGTCTTACCAAGCCTGTGCTAAAAAATTGCTCAGTTACCGTGACAGCATTTACCCGCAATTTGCGACGCATAATGCCTATACAGTTGCCACTATTATTGAAATGGCCGGTGACTTAACAGGTTTTGAATTCCAGCGTTTGCACGGTATGGGTGATGCTTTATATGATCTGGTCGTTGCCAACGAAAAGATCCCTTGCCGTATTTATGCGCCAGTCGGAGAGCATTCGGATTTATTAGCCTATTTGGTGCGTCGTCTGCTAGAAAACGGTGCCAATAGCTCTTTTGTCAACAATATTATCGATGAAAGTATCCCTGTCGAATCGTTA
The DNA here is from genome assembly GCF_049390205.1 of Alishewanella sp. d11. Classification (GTDB taxonomy): domain Bacteria; phylum Pseudomonadota; class Gammaproteobacteria; order Enterobacterales; family Alteromonadaceae; genus Alishewanella. Next base: position 1,045,568 of record NZ_CP186547.1, read on the forward strand.
CTGGCCGATCCGGTGGAAGTGGTAAAAAGCTGGTCGAAAAAGCGTAATGCTTCAATCCCGCTGCCAGCCAACTTATATGGCAGTAGCAGGCTAAACTCTAAAGGCTTAGATTTAACCAATATCAATGATATTACACCTTTGAAAGCAAGCATGACGCACTTTGCTCAAGCGCTCACGCAACAAACTATACCGGACGGTGCTGCACCTGTTGTTAACCCAGCAGATTTAACCGAAGTCATTGGCTACTTAGAGCATGCCGATCAACACAAGATGCAGCAATTACTCAGTAATGCTGAGCAAGCTTTCCCCAGCTGGTCAGCTACACCAGTAAGTGAAAGAGCGGCTATCCTGCGCCGTCTTGGCGACGCCATGGAACAACATCGCGACGAGCTACTCACCTTGTGCGTAAAAGAGGCAGGAAAAGTGTTAGCCGATGCCGTTGCTGAAGTACGCGAAGCTATTGATTTCTGCCGCTATTACGCGGATCAAGCAGAGCAAAAGTTTGCAGGCCCGCATCAGGCTAGAGGCATCTTTTTGTGTATCAGCCCATGGAACTTCCCACTGGCGATTTTTATTGGTCAAGTGGCTGCCGCAATGGTGGCAGGTAATACCGTCGTGGCTAAACCAGCGGAACAAACCAGTTTGATCGCAATCCGCACCGTTGAGCTATTAGCCGACTGTGGCATGCCTGAGCATGTTGTACAGTTAGTTATTGCTCGTGGCAGTCAGGTCGGTGAGTATATCGTGCCTGATTTACGTATTCAGGGCGTCATGTTTACAGGCTCGACAGAAACAGGTTGCTGGATCGCCCGTAAACTTGCTGAACGTGGTGGCGAACCTGTGCCGCTTATCGCTGAAACCGGTGGCCAGAACTGTATGATCGTCGACTCGACCGCTCTGCCTGAGCAAGTGGTAGATGATGTGATTTCTTCTGGTTTCCAAAGTGCCGGCCAACGCTGTTCTGCTTTACGCGTACTTTTCCTGCAGGAAGATGTCGCTGATAAAATTATTACGATGCTTAAAGGCGCGATGGCCGAGCTACATGTTGGTGATCCAGCCTGGTTAAGCACCGATCTCGGCCCCGTTATTGATGCTAAAGCCCATGCTAGCTTAACAAAGCACGTGCAATATCTGAAAGACAAAGCCACACTGCACTATGCCTGCGCTATCCCGCAGCAAGGCGAGCATTTCTTCTTTGCTCCACACTTGTTTGAAATTAGAGACCTTACGGTACTTGAACGTGAGGTGTTTGGGCCAGTTGTGCACATTATCCGCTTTAAAGCAGAAGAAATTGAAAATGTGATTGCCCAAATTAATGCCACTGGCTATGGCCTAACGATGGGTGTACACAGTCGCATCGAGCAGTTTACTCACAAAGTAACACGCGAAATTAAAGCCGGTAATATCTACGTAAACCGCAATATGATTGGCGCTGTAGTGGGTGTACAACCTTTTGGTGGTCGTGGTTTATCAGGGACAGGGCCAAAAGCCGGTGGACCTTTATACCTTGAGCGTTTGGTGAAGGATAATCTGAGTGTCTCTTGCCCGCCGTTAGATGAAAGCAAAAAAGCAAAACTATTGGCTGAAACAACCAGCAGCGCGGTAGCGAATGTGCTGCCTGCAGCTTTGCTTGCTCAACAAAAATGGGCTAATACCCCGATTAATCAGCGAACATCAGTGTTAAGACAGTTCTTAGCCTCGTTAGCCGCCAATAAAGTGGTGAGTAAACAAGAGCCTGACTTAGAGCATGTGTTGATCACGGCCAGAGCAAAGTTACAACGTGTAGAAGCAGAGTTACAACGCCCAGTTACCTTGCCTGGACCAACAGGTGAATTAAATACCTTGACGTTGGAACCTCGCGGAACCTTAGCGTTATTACGCGATGACACCAGCAGCTTTAGCCACTGGCTGTTAAGTATCATTACAGCGCTTGCAGCTGGTAATGCCATTGTAACCGCGGTAGAAGAAGCGGATTTAGCCGAGGCTGAAGCTTGCATCAAAGCGCTCGTTGCGTCCGGCATGCCACCGCAGTTACTTGCGGTAATCCGCTTAGATTGCTTAACCACGTTATTAGCGCACCATGATTTATCTGGCGCAATAATAGAAGTCAGTAGCGCGTTAAAACCTTTAGCTGGCGAACTGGTGGCGGCACGTGAAGGCGCTATCCTGCCGTTAATCACCGCTCCTGCGGATGAACGGATGTTACATCGTTTAGTGACAGAAAAAACCATTACGATCAATACGACCGCGGCAGGGGGCAATGCCTCGCTAATGACCATGGCGGATAATATTGGGTAAAGGCGATAACCCGTTAGCTTGCAGTTTTAGCTGCGCTAAACGCTGACAGTCGACCAGTAAAAAGCCCACAGCAATGTGGGCTTTTGTTTAGATGCATACAAAAGATAAATCAAATTAAGATCACAGCCCTACCACTCACTTAAAGCGCGCATACTAAATAACTGCTGACCATATTCAAGTAAGACATATTGTGGCGTAATTTCTCTTAACCTTACATCAGCCGTGATCCATTGTCCTTCTTGTAGCGATTTACCATTCACCTTGACCCAGCGCTGAGCAGGTTGCGTGGCAAAGACATGCGCTTCAAATTTCAGTCTGGGCAACTGACGCTGTAAGGTAGCATCCAGACTGCCAATATCCAGCGCTGGAGCACTATGAGTTGTTAAGGTACTTCTGGGAACAGTGGTACTTTCAGCACTTTGCGCCAAGGCACTGGCAAAGCGCTCTCGTAGCTCTGCGGGGATTTCAGCTTCGGGCTCGGCTCGGGCGGTATTGGTTGTTACCGTCACGACCGTAGGCGTAGCAGGTAACACTTCCACCACAGGCTCAGCAGGAACGGGGGATTCTGTCGTCGTGACAGCGTCGGGACTGTTAGTAGTCGCTAATAAGCTGGCAATTTCAACCGGCAGGGCTGCTGGCGGCGGTTCCGTCTCTACTGCTACAGTGGCGACTGGTGCAGTACTCTGGTGAGGTAAAAATAAATACCCCGCTAAAAAGCCCGCACCAATAGCTAAGATTAATGCCAACACTAAAGCCAGATTGCGCCAAAACGAGGAAACGGCTGGCGGCGGCAGGCTGGGCTGTTGCTGTTGCTGTTGCTGTTTTAACGCATCCATCAAAATGGACATAATTGATTAGTCTCCGCGAAGTAAAGGCATAACTTGTAACGCCAATAATAGGCCTAACAGTATACCGAACAGTGCCAGTACCGGCCATAACCAGATTGGCAAAGACTTTTGCGTCGGCTTTGACGTGGCAGGCAAAATTTCTGCTGCCGCTCTTTGGACCTCGGAGGCGGCAACAAGTGGCTGCTGTAATCCATAAGCGGCTAACAGCGCACGATCAGCCAGCAAATTAACTAAGCGAGGAATACCACCACTTAGCTCAAACAGCTTTTTAACCGCTTTATCACTAAACACTGGACGTTGACACCCAGCTACCTGTAACCGAAAGCGCACATAGTGCTGCACTTCAGCATAATTAAGTGGCAGCAAATGATACCGCGCAGTAATACGCTGCGCGAGCTGACGTAAATCGTTACGTTGCAATAATTGCTGCAACTCTGGCTGACCAATTAAGATCACCTGTAATAATTTTTTGGTATTGGTTTCAAGATTGGTTAACAAACGCAGTTGCTCTAACACGGCAGGCTGTAAATGTTGTGCTTCATCAATAATCAGAATGGTTTTCTTAGCCGCTTGATGATTTTTTTGTAAGCGTTGGGTAATTTTATCGCTCAGTAATTTTAAACTTGCATCGGTTTTTTTATAGCGGATTTTTAACTCATCACAAATGGCAGCCAGTAATTCTAACTCGGATAGCGTAGGATTAAGAATAAAAGCCACTTCTGTCTGCTCATCCAATTCTTGTAATAAGGTGCGCGATACGGTGGTTTTGCCAGTACCCACTTCCCCCGTGAGTAACACAAAGCCGCCTGCATCGCCTAAGCCATAACGTAAATGCGCTAAGGCTTCAGTATGCCGCGGGCTTAGATACATAAAGTCAGGGTTTGGCGCTATCGAAAATGGCGGGCTGGTTAAACCAAAAAATCCGGTGTACATCGCTATCCTTTGTCTTAGCACTGCAATTTATGGCAAGAAGGGTATAATGACAAAAAATACGCAATCAGGAAAGCATGTGCAGATATATCTTGTAGGCGGCGCTGTTCGCGATGAACTGTTGGGCTACCCGTTTCACGAAAAAGATTGGGTGGTGGTGGGTGCTAGCCCAACGCAGATGTTGGCGCAAGGCTATCAACAAGTGGGTAAAGACTTCCCAGTTTTTTTACATCCACAAACCAAAGAAGAGTATGCACTGGCCCGTACTGAGCGCAAAAGCGGTAGCGGTTATACCGGCTTTAGCGTCTATGCGGCTGCCGATGTCACCCTGGAACAAGATTTAGCCAGGCGCGATCTCACTATTAATGCTATCGCCAAAGCGGCGGATGGTACGCTGATTGATCCCTATGGCGGTCAGCAAGATCTTGCTCAAAAGCAGTTACGCCATGTGTCTGAGGCCTTTGTCGAAGATCCCCTGCGCGTACTGCGGGTGGCTCGCTTTTATGCCCGCTATGCCCATTTGGGGTTTCAAGTGGCGGCTGAAACCTTCGCGCTGATGCAGCAACTCAGTGTTAGCGGTGAACTCAACACGCTTAGCCCAGAGCGCGTTTGGGTCGAGACCGCCAAAGCACTTACTAGCCAAAGCCCCGCCGCTTACTTTGCGTTATTACACCAATGTGGTGCCTTAAGCGCGCTCATGCCAGAGCTCGCCAATTTATGGGGCGTGCCACAACCGGAAAAATGGCATCCCGAAATCGACACGGGGGTGCATACGTTACTGGTATTGGCGCAGGCGGCAAAGCTGTCGGATAAACTTGAGGTTCGCTTTGCCAGCTTAGTGCATGATTTGGGTAAAGGCGTAACGCCAAAAGCCCTGCTGCCCGCCCATCACGGCCATGAACATACAGGTTTACCCTTGATTAATCAGCTTTGTGATCGCTTACGGGTGCCGAATCATTGTCGCGAACTGGCCTTGCTGGTGTGTGAACATCATCAGTTAATCCATCGCGCACAAGAACTAAAAGCCAGTACCGTCTTGAAGTTTTTTAATGCGATCGATTTATGGCGTAAACCTGAAAGATTAGAGGCTATTTTGCTGTGCTGTACCGCAGATTTGCGTGGGCGTACTGGCTTTGAAACTGCAGCCTATCCGCAAGCCCGTTATTTAACAACACTGGCAGCAGCCGCGTTAACCGTGCAAGCTAAAACACTGATAGCCTCAGGCATAACTGGGCCGGCATTAAAAGACGCCCTGCAACATGCGCGACAACAGGCCATTACTTTGGCTAAAAAAGATGCAATTTAGATAAATATAGTTTGGTGCTGAGCAGTCGCCTGCAAGGGATAAACCCTTGCAGGTCTTTCAGGTTAGCTGCCTGAGAAACTCAAAAAGAGTATTAAGCCCACGCCTAATAACAGCCGATAAATCACGAAAGGTAACATACCCATCCGGCTGATAATCTTCAGAAAATAATGAATACAGATATAAGCACTGATAAAAGACAGTAAAACGCCAAGTAAAATACCGGCAATATCATACTGTGTTGGCTCGCTCAGCAGCTTTGTGGCTTGATAGCCACCACTTAGTACAATAATTGGGATAGACAGTAAGAAAGAAAAACGTGCTGCACTCAGTTTATCTAACCCTATTAACATCGCTGCTGTCATAGTAATACCCGAGCGAGAGGTCCCTGGAATTAAGGCGAAAGCCTGCGCGATACCAATGATTAATGCTTGTTGCCAGCCCATTTGTTCCATCTTGACCAATTGCTTAGCGGTAGCATCCGCCACCCACAGTAATAAGCCAAAAACAATGGTGGTTACGGCAATCACCCAAGGAGAACGTAAAAAGGTTTCGATCAGATCTGCGGCGAATAACCCTGCTAGTCCAGCTGGGATCGTCGCTAAAATCACCCACCATGCCAGTTTACTCTCTGTACTGTGCTGCCCTGCCAAGCTTTTACACCAGCCAAGCGTCAGAGCACTGATATCCTGTCGAAAGTAGATCATTACCGCAAGCAAGGTTCCGACGTGCACGGCGACATCAAACGCAATACCCTGATCTGCCCAACCAAAAATGGCCGAAGGCAAAATAAGGTGGGCAGAAGATGAAATAGGTAAAAACTCGGTAATACCCTGAATAATAGACAGGATAATCACTTCAATAGTACTCAAGATTACTCACTCCATGTAAAGTCGATAGGCCAAATTTTTTGGATTTTATCATAAGACTGCCACAATGCTGCGTAACTTTGCCCGGTAAGCGGATGAACCACGCTAGGGGCAATTTCAGCTAAGGGCCACAGCACAAAAGCATTTTCGGTGATCTCGCCCCGAGGCAACTGCACAGGCGTATCACACACTTGCTGATCATAACTGAGTAAATCTAAATCCAGCGTTCTTCCAGAAAATTTTTCTGCTCCGCGGATACGACCATATTGATCTTCAATCTGTTTAAGAAGTTGTACACACTCAGCAATAGACAGTGTGGTTTCGACACCCACCACCAGATTATAAAAAGGATCACCACAAAATCCGACCGCATCACTTTCATAAACCGATGACAGCGTAAGGGCACCAAAATGCTCGGCTAACATTTTAACACCGCCTCGCACATTATATTCACGATTAATATTAGAACCCACACTAATAAATACTGGCACCATCAACCAGACACTCCAGGCGCAAAACGGGTGATTTGTACGCCAACCGTTGCCGCCTGCGCCACAGCACCAGGCTTACACACCCGAATCTCCACCTGCGAGGTCGCAAATTCCTTTAACAGCATCTCGGCTACACGCTCAGCCACAGTTTCAATCAGTTCAATAGGTTGCACTGTAATCAAGCTAATCACCTTTTCACTAATCACGGCATAGTCCAGTGTTAAGCGGATATCATCGCTGCGCGCAGCTGCACGCAAATCCGTTGTCAGACTGATATCTAACAGCAAGCGCTGTTTGATAGTTTTTTCCCAGTCGTATACCCCAATAACGGTATCAACTTGTAACTGCTTGATAAAAACGATGTCCATGAAGTTAAATCCGCATTGCGTTATTTTTCGTTTCAGGTAGGCTGAGCGGGTTGGCAAAACGTAATATAAACATTATTTTGCTGCTCGAATGATTCTGCTGCAATAGTAGCGCAAAAATGGGTGTTGAGGAACCACGGAATGACCTTACTGATCCTGATAATGATGGTTATTGCCTACTTGCTTGGGTCAATTTCCTCTGCGGTTTTAGTTTGCCAGCTATTTCGTTTACCCGATCCGCGCTTTCATGGCTCAGGAAACCCAGGCACCACCAATGTGCTGCGTTTAGGCGGCAAGTTGCCGGCGATAATGGTGCTGCTATTTGATATTCTCAAAGGGACTATCCCAGTTTGGGGCTCTTATTTTTTAAAAATAGAACCACTTTGGCTGGGGGCTATCGCTATCTGCGCCTGTTTAGGCCATATTTATCCAATATTTTTTGGTTTTAAAGGCGGCAAAGCAGTAGCAACGGCTTTTGGCGCGATGATGCCGATAGGCTTAGATCTCGCAGGCTTACTCATAGGCACTTGGTTAGTGGTGGTATTACTCACTGGCTACTCTTCGTTAGGCGCATTGCTTACCGTTGCCCTAGCTCCGCTTTTCACTTGGTGGATTAAACCTCTTTATACCCTTCCCGTTTGTATGCTTAGCATCCTGATCATCGTGCGCCACCGGGAAAATATTCTTAGGCTCTATCGGCGTCAAGAAAGCAAAATTTGGGATAAGTCGAAACGGGTTAAGGAATAACCCGCTAAGTGAAAGAACAGAGGCCTTGCAGCCGCGCGAAGTACCTTAGTCGCTTTAAACTGCAGGTAACAAAGCTAACGGCCAGCGTGGTGTTACACCAATAGTCAGATCCTGTTGTTGCCCTGCTTTTAAACGCTGGTAGCCCGCAAAGGCAATCATAGCACCATTGTCGGTACAAAATTCTTTGCGCGGATAATACACTTTACCGCCCAAGGCGCTCATCATTTGCGCTAACTGCTCACGCAGCGACTCGTTAGCGCTTACGCCACCGGCAATCACTAAGCGCTTGTAGCCAGTCTGCTTTAACGCGCGCCGGCACTTAATTAACAAGGTATCGACCACTGCCTGTTGAAACGACGCGGCAATGTCAGCCTGTACCTGCGCCGAGTTACCTTCTTGCTGGATCACTAGCGAGGCCGCCGTTTTTAAACCACTAAAACTAAAATCTAAGCCGGGGCGGTCAGTCATTGGCCTTGGGAAAGCATATTTATCAGCATTCCCCTGAAGCGCCAGCTTGGCTAATAAAGGGCCACCAGGGTAATCAAGCCCCATTAATTTGGCGGTTTTATCAAAGGCTTCCCCTGCTGCATCGTCAATAGATTCGCCTAACAGGGTATATTGACCAATACCCTCAACGCCCACCAATTGGGTATGACCGCCAGAGACTAACAAGGCCAAAAATGGGAACGCAGGCGCATCTTCTTCTAACATCGGGGCTAATAAATGCCCTTCCATATGATGCACCGCTAACGCCGGCTTTTGCCAAGCAAAAGCCAGGCTGCGACCTATGGTAGCGCCAACTAACAAAGCACCGGCTAGTCCTGGCCCTGCGGTATAAGCGACACCATCAATCTCTTTTGCCGTTAGGCCTGCTTCAGCAAGGGCTTGCTTGATCAAAGGCAAGGTTTTACGCACATGATCGCGAGACGCCAACTCAGGAACTACACCACCATAATCGGCATGAATGGGGATTTGGCTATAGAGCACATGGCTTAACAAGCCCTTGTTACCATCATAAATGGCAATTCCGGTTTCATCACATGAGGTTTCGATACCTAAAACTCGCATTATTTAAGCCTCTGCTGCGCGTCTTATCGCAGTGTTATGTGGTTGCTCTGCAAATAATTGCTAAAAAAGCAGCACACAATACGATTTTTCGTTATCATAGCCGCCCTGAAAACGCGCATTGTAGCGGCTTGCACACCCCATAGCCAGAGGATCTGATTTAAGATCACTTAAGCGCTTTACTTTGGTGGTGCTTTTTGCGTAAAATACCGCACCATTTTTAATCGTATTGGTTAACGATAACCAGTTTTGGCCTGAGGTGAGAATTTAATGCCTGTAGTTAAAGTAAAAGAAAACGAACCCTTTGACGTAGCTTTACGTCGTTTCAAGCGCTCATGCGAAAAAGCCGGCGTATTAGCTGACGTTCGCGCTAAAGAGTTCTATGAAAAACCAACTTGGATTCGTAAGCGTAAGAAAGCAGCAGCGGTAAAACGCCATGCTAAAAAGCTTTCTCGCGAAAATGCACGTCGTATCCGTCTGTACTAATTCACAGACTTAAGATACCGGCATAGGGTTACTGCCTTAACAGCAAAAGCAAAACTACGTGTCTAGTTTGCTTACCCAAAAAGATGCTTTATCTGCACACCGTGTTCTCGTAACACGGTTTGTCTTTTTCTGAAGCCTAAATAAAAAGGACAAGTGTGGCAGGACAAATCCCCCGTCAATTTATCGATGATCTGCTTGCGCGAACGGACATCGTAGAGCTGATTGACAAACGTGTACCGCTGAAAAAAGCCGGTGCTCGAAACTATACTGCCTGTTGCCCATTCCATAACGAAAAAAGTCCTTCTTTTACCGTAAGCCCGGATAAACAGTTTTATCATTGTTTTGGCTGTGGCGCACATGGCAACGCCATCACCTTTATGATGGAGTTTGAGCAGTTAGAATTTGTAGAAGCGATTGAAGAGCTTGCAAAAGATTTACACTTAGAAGTCCCACGTGAAAAAGGCCCAACGAGTAACAGGCCTGCACCTCAAGCCGATGACTATCAGTTAATGCAGCAAGCGGCTGATTTTTATCAACGCCAATTGCAGCAACATGCTAAAGCCGCTGAAGTACAACAGTACTTAACCAAACGCGGGCTCAGTGCCCAAACGATTGCCGATTTTCAATTAGGTTATGCCCCAGAAAGCTGGGATGCTTTGCTAAAAGCGCTATCGAGCACCAATAGTAAATTGCTTCGCGATCAGTTATACGACTTAAAACTGATCAGCCGCAATGAGAATGGCCGTGAGTTTGATTTCTTTCGCGATCGCCTGATGTTTCCTATCCGCGATAAACGCGGCAGAGTCATCGCCTTTGGCGGCCGCGTGTTGGGTGATGGCCAACCAAAGTACCTTAACTCGCCGGAAACCCGTTTATTTCATAAGGGCCGCGAACTTTATGGTTTATATGAAGTGCGGCAACAGCCAGGACACTTAAGCCGTCTCTTGGTCGTTGAAGGCTATATGGACGTGGTGGCTTTAGCCGAACATGATATTAAATTTGCCGTAGCCTGCTTAGGTACCGCCACAACGTCAGATCATATGCATACGTTGTTTCGGTACGCACCACAGGTTATTTGTTGTTACGATGGCGACCGTGCTGGTCGTGATGCCGCATGGCGTGCTTTACAAAGTGCATTACCGCAATTAAAAGATGGGGTTGAGCTTAACTTTGTGTTTTTGCCAGACGGTGAAGATCCAGACTCTTTGGTGCAAAAAGAAGGGAAAGCCGCATTTTTACAGCGCTTAGATCACGCCAAACCACTCAGTCAGTATTTATTCGAGCATTTGCTGGCAGAATTTGATGCGAATACCGATGCTGGTAAATCCGCGTTGGCCAATAAAGGGGCTGACCTGATTAAATTAATCCCGGGCAATTTTTATAAAGAGTTGTTAACAGAAAAACTCGACAATTTATTAGGGCGCAAAACACAGCGCCTAAAAGTAAACCAGAGTAAAGCAACGAACAAAGTCGCCAGCTCAGCATTAAAAATCACCCCCATGCGCCGAGCGATTGCGCTGTTGATTCAATATCCTGCACTGGCGAAAATTATGCCTTATGCACCGGAATTAGCCGAAGCAAATATTCCAGGCATTGGCTTGTTACTGGCTGTACAACGCCATTTACTGGAAAAACCAGAGCAAACCACAGCGCAGTTGCTCGAATACTGGCGAGATTTACCAGAGCATGCCATCCTATTAAAGTTAGCAACTTGGGAACATCAAATTGAACCAGAACAGCTTAGCCAAGATTTCCTCGATACTTTCCATTCTATCGAGGATCTTTATTTGCAACAGCGCTTGGAAGCATTAGAACGTAAAGATAAGCTAAAACAACTTACACAAATTGAGCAACAAGAGTACGTTTTGTTGCTTAAAGCGTTAAAAAGCAAAAAACCGCGTCCAGTGAGTTAACTGCAGCTGGCTAGAAAAGCCGCGCTTTGCTATAATCACTAGTTCGCATTTTTAGATTAACAACTTTGGTGGAAGATAAGTCTCTATGGAGCAAAGTCCTCAGTCGCAGTTAAAACTCCTGATCCTTAAGGGTAAAGAGCAAGGGTATTTGACCTTTGCTGAAGTGAACGATCACCTTCCACAAGATATTATCGACTCAGATCAGATCGAAGATATTATTCGAATGATCAACGATATGGGTATACAGGTGTTCGAAACCGCACCTGATGCCGATGATCTGATTATGTCTGATGCTGCAGCCGATGAGGATGCCGCAGAAGAAGCCGCTCAGGCTTTAGTCAGTGTGGACAAAGAATTAGGCCGCACTACCGATCCCGTTCGGATGTATATGCGTGAAATGGGTACAGTTGAATTACTGACCCGTGAAGGCGAAATTGACATTGCCAAGCGTATTGAAGACGGCATCAATCAGGTGCAAACCTCGGTCGCAGAGTACCCAGAAGCCATTACTTATCTGTTGGAACAATGGGATAAGTACGAAGCAGAAGAAATGCGCTTGAGTGACATCGTTTCTGCTTTTATCGATCCAAACGAGATTGATGAAGCGCCGATCATGGGCAGCAATATAGGCTCTGACTTACCTGAAGAACATCAAGCAGATACCCCTGATACTGATGATGACAGTGACGAAGACAGCGATGCGGACAGTGATGATGGCGATACCGGCCCAGATCCAGAATTAGCCCGTATTAAGTTTACCGAGCTGCGCAACCAATATGAAACAACGCGTAACTCTATCGTACAAAATGGTCGTGAGCATGCCACTACCAAGGAAGAAATTGAAAAGTTAAGCGAAGTTTTCCGCTGTTTCCGCCTGGTTCCCAAGCAATTCGATCGCTTGGTCAAGAACATGCGCGAGATGATGGACCGGGTTCGTGTGCAAGAACGCCTCGTCATGAAGCATTGCGTCGAATACGCCAAAATGCCGAAGAAAAACTTTGTGAAAGCCTTTACTGGTTTTGAAACGTCGACTGCATGGTTATCTGCTGAAATTGCCGCCAACAAGCCGTATTCTGCAAAATTGCAAGAAATGCAGGAAGAGCTGGTTCGCAGTATCGAAAAACTGAAAAAAGTAGAAGAAGAAACTGGCCTGAGTATCTTTAAAATTAAAGATATCAACCGCCGGATGTCGATTGGTGAAGCCAAAGCCCGTCGCGCCAAAAAAGAAATGGTTGAAGCTAACTTACGTTTGGTTATCTCTATCGCCAAAAAGTACACCAACCGTGGCTTACAGTTCTTGGATTTAATTCAGGAAGGTAATATCGGCTTGATGAAAGCGGTAGATAAATTTGAATACCGTCGTGGTTATAAGTTTTCGACCTATGCAACTTGGTGGATCCGTCAGGCGATTACCCGCTCTATTGCAGATCAAGCGCGGACCATCCGTATTCCAGTGCATATGATTGAAACCATCAACAAGTTAAATCGTATTTCACGGCAAATGCTGCAAGAAATGGGGCGCGAACCCTCGCCAGAAGAATTATCAGAACGCATGCAAATGCCTGAAGATAAAATCCGTAAGGTGCTGAAAATTGCCAAAGAGCCCATCTCGATGGAAACCCCTATTGGTGATGACGAAGATTCGCATTTAGGCGATTTTATCGAAGACTCGGGCGGCGAATCGCCACTTGATTCGGCGACGATGGAAAGCTTGAAATTTGCTACCAACGAAGTGTTAGCTGGCCTAACCGCTCGTGAAGCAAAAGTGCTACGGATGCGTTTTGGTATCGATATGAATACCGACCATACGCTAGAAGAAGTAGGTAAGCAATTTGATGTAACGCGCGAGCGGATCCGGCAAATCGAAGCGAAAGCACTTCGTAAGCTACGCCATCCTTCACGCTCAGAAGTATTAAAAAGCTTCTTAGACGAGTAAGTCGCTTCTCTACGACACTAAAGGCGCCAACTTGGCGCCTTTTTGTTAATTCAGCATAAAATATAAGCAGTTGATAGCAGCGAATGTCAGTTGCCAGATGACAAAGCACAAAAAAATTCATATACTGCTGGCCGTTACTTATCTCTGCCGAGCTTAAAGCCGATAATCAGAGACGCGCAAACACTGCACTTAAAAAGTTAGTTCAAAATGGCCCCATAGCTCAGTTGGTTAGAGCGCTCGACTCATAATCGATCGGTCGCTGGTTCGAGTCCAGCTGGGGCCACCACCTACCTATAAAAAACCTTTAAATTCATATAGTTACAGAGATATTGGCAATGCTGTCGCGCCTTCTGTCGTGCCCTTGTATGCTAACTTAACTTTATTGTTATCAAACGCTGCTTTTTACTGCAACCTCTTAAATAACTGCCATGTGGCAACAGGAATAAGCTATTGTGTATGCAGTTCTGCATATTGCAGTTAACAACCTTACCCTACTAAGTTATGTTTAACGTAATATCCCAAAAACGTCATTTAAAAATTTTATTTAGCTGTTACACTCGATACAGAATAATAAACAAACAGTGGAACCGTTATGAGCAAGCAAAAGTTTAGACTTGTCACACGTAGCGACTTTGATGGGCTAGTGTGCGCCGTATTATTAAAAGACCTCGATTTAATTGACGATATTTTATTTGTTCATCCTAAAGATATGCAGGATGGCAAAATTGCTATTACCGATAACGATATCACCACCAACCTGCCTTATGTTGCCGGTTGTCATCTGGCATTTGATCATCACCTAAGTGAAACTGTTCGTAATAACGCCGACATTAAAAACCATATCATTGATGCTAATGCGCCTTCAGCCGCTCGCGTGGTTTATGACTATTATGGTGGTCAGGCAAAATTCCCCACTATCTCTAGCGATATGATGGATGCGGTTGATAAAGGCGACTCGGCGCAGTTTTCTAAAGATGAAATTTTAAACCCAACAGATTGGGTGCTCCTGAATTTTATTATGGATGCGCGTACTGGCCTTGGCCGTTTCCGTGATTTTAAAATTTCGAACTATCAGTTAATGATGAAATTAATTGATGCTTGTAAAGATCATTCCATCACGCAGATTTTAGCCATGGAAGATGTGGCAGAGCGTGTGGCGCTTTATCATGAGCATAACGAGCTGGCTAAAGCGCAAATTGCCCGCTGCAGCACCGTAATGGGCAATTTAGTGGTGTTAGATCTGACGGCTGAAGAAACCATTTATGCCACTAATCGTTTCGTCATCTACGCGATGTTCCCAGATTGCAATATTTCTATCCATAAAATGTGGGGCTTAAAGCAGCAAAATGTGGTGTTTGCGATCGGCAAATCGATTACCAATCGCAGTTCGAAGACCAATGTAGGCGAGCTGTGTTTAAAATATGGCGGCGGTGGTCACTTAAATGCCGGCACCTGCCAAATTGCTAAGGAGCAAGCGGATGAGGTGTTACAAGCACTTATTGCAACTATCCGCAGTGATGGCTAAGTGCGCTTGAGTTACTGGTAACGCACTTCCTTTCTTCAGCGCCTCCTGTTCAGGGGGCGTTTTTACTCTAGGTGATAGCCTATATAAGCTGGTATTCCTCGCTAAGTGCAGCCTTGCTGCTGGCTGCGTTAAAATAAGCGGCAGTATCGCCAGCTGCTGCTAGCTGCAAATATCCTAAAAATCATTCGCTTTGGCGGATCATCACTTGTGTTGTTGTCACAACAGGTTATGTTATGGCTATATTCATTAAATCGATGAGGCCTTATGAAGTTTCTTGCGAAAAGTGCGCTAGCTGCCATGCTTAGCGTTAGCCCCTTACTGCTTGCTGCGCCAGCCAGCACACCGTTACAAGCCGAAGATATTTTTAAACTGGCGTTTGCCAATGATGTGCAAATCTCCCCGGATGGCAACTATATCGTTTATGTTCGCAATCAAAACGATATTATGACCGACCGCACGCAGAGCAGCTTATGGCTGTTGGAGGTGGCCAGTGGTCAGCATTACCCATTATTTGCCGATAAATTTAGCTACAGTCAGCCGCGCTGGGCCAGCGATAATAATCGTATTGCTTTTATCTCTGACCGCGATGGTAGCTCGCAAATCCATGTGCATTGGTTAAAAGAACAAAAAACTGCTGCCATTAGTCAAACCCAATTACGCCCAGCCCAAATCAGTTGGTCGCCAGATGGTCAGCACATCGCCTTTACCGCCGAAGTCGCTGCGCCGATTACAGACTTTGCCAAAAGCGTTTACCAACCGAAAAAACCGGCGGGTGCTAACTGGTCTGCCAGCCCAATTATTGTTGAACGAACGTACTATCAGGCCGATGGCAGAGGTGTATTGCGCTCAGCTTATAATCAAGTATTTGTCGTGCCCGCAGCAGGCGGGGTTGAACAGCAATTGACCGACGGCCCTTACTCGCACCGCGGACCTTTAGTTTGGACAAATGATAATACGGCGTTGATATTTTCGGCTAACCGCAATGCTGATTGGGAATACCACAGCCGTCAGGCCGATCTGTATAAAGTGACGATTAATGGTCAGCAATTAACGCAACTGACCAGTCTGGATGGTGAAGAAAGTGCCCCGACCTTGTCACCCGATGGCAAAACACTGGCTTTTACCTATCAAAGCTCGGCTGCTGTCTCCTATAGCAATAGCAAGCTCAAGTTGTTGGAACTGAGTTCCAGCAAGATCACCCCTTTAGCCGCTGATTTAGATCGTAGCGTCGAGAGCCCTAGCTGGGTGAACAACAGCACTTTGGTATTTCAATATGCTGATCAGGGACTTACCAAAGTTGCGCAAATTAGCACGCGCGATCGCCGGCAAGATCTGGTTGCCGATTTAGGCGGTACCTCGCTTGGTCGCCCTTATCTTAGCGGTATGTATAGTGTGGCGCAAAATGGCACCTTGGCTTATACCCAAGGCAGCAGCCAACGCCCCGCCGAGGTTGCGGTGTTTGCGAATAAACGTAGCCGCACCCTGACAGAACTTAACAGTGGCTTGCTAGCCCAACGTACCCTAGGGGAAGTGCACGAACTGCGTTATACCTCTAAAGCCGGTAACGAAGAAATTCATGCCTGGTATATTACCCCGCCCAATTTTGACCCCGCTAAGAAATACCCACTGATTTTGGAGATCCATGGTGGCCCGCATTTAGCCTATGGCCCGCAGTTTGCGGCAGAATTGCAGCGCTATGCCGCTGAAGGCTATGTGGTGCTGTATAACAACTATCGCGGTAGCACCAGCTATGGCGAGCGTTTTGCCATGTTGCTGCACTATAACTATGCCTCGGAATATGATTTTCAGGATCATATGTCGGGCGTAGATGCGATGCTGGCCAAAGGCTTTATTGATCCGAACAATTTATTTATTGCCGGTGGCTCAGCCGGTGGTATCGGCAGCTTATATGCCGTAGGCTTAACCGATCGATTCAACGCTGCAGCGGCCACCAATCCGGTGGTTAACTGGACGTCAAAAGTGCTGGCTGCCGATAGTTATGTCGGGCAAATTCAAAATCAGTTTCCCGGTAATCCGTGGGAGCACCAAGCGCACTACTGGCAACGCTCACCGCTCTCTTTAGTGGGCAATGTTAGCACCCCGGTCTTGCTGTTTACTGGTGAAAAGGATCGCCGTACACCGATGGCCGAAACCGAGCAGTATTATCAGGCATTGAAACTACGGCAAATTGATACTGCGATGGTGCGAGTACCTGATGCCTACCATGGCGTAACTAACAGACCGTCTTGGATGATTGCGAAGATTGAGCATGCGTTAGCTTGGTTTAAGCGCTATCGCAAAGACGCGGAGTAGGCTCGCGAGTTAAAGCATCACAGCAAATAAGCCCAAAGCTAAAACGCCGGCAAACGCCGGCGTTTTCTTAAGCTAAATACCGTTTAAAGTCCTGCAATACATAAATATTTCAGATCAGTATAATCTTCTAATCCGTACTGTGAGCCCTCGCGGCCATAGCCTGATTGCTTAATGCCGCCAAAAGGCGCGGCCGCATTCGAAATAATGCCCTCATTAATCCCCAGCATGCCAAATTGCAACGCCTGCGCGACCCGAAAACACCTGGCCAGATCTCGGGTATAAAAGTAACCGGCTAAGCCATAGTCCGTGGCATTGGCTAACGAAATCGCTTCATCTTCAGTACTAAACGTCATAATGGGTAACACGGGACCAAAGATCTCTTGTTGTACCAAAGCCATTGCGGGCGTCACCGCCGTGAGTACCGTTGGCAAATAAAACAAGGCATGCTCAGCCAGGCGTTGCCCACCGAATTCGAGCTTAGCGCCCTTCGCCAGCGCGTCCGCAACCAGCTGCTCGACCTTGGTGAGCGCCTTTTCTGAAATCAAAGGCCCAAGTTGTGTGCCTAACGCAGTGCCAACTCCCACTTTTAAAGCTGCCACGGCAGGTAACAGTTTGGCTAAAAATGGCGCCAGCACGCTTTGCTCGACCAAAACACGATTAGCACAAACACAGGTTTGGCCGCTATTGCGAAATTTGGCGGCGAGTAAGCCCGTTACTGCCGCATCTAAATCGGCATCAGCAAAGACGATAAAGGGCGCATTACCGCCCAGCTGTCAACAACAATCCAATAGTGATCCACCCCAACAATTTAAAAGTGATCCACTACTCTTTAGTTTTATCCATTAATCCAGCTTGTTTCTTTTCTTTAATACGATAACTTTCTCCTTTAATTTGTAAGATATGCGAGTGGTGTAAAACCCGATCTAGCATTGCAGAAGTTAGCGCGGTATCGTTTGCAAAGACCTGTCCCCACTGACCGAATGGCAGGTTGCTGGTTAAGATAACCGAGCCTTTTTCATACCGTTTTGCAATCACATCAAACAATAACTTTGCTTCATGCGCACTAAAGGGGAGATAGCCTATTTCATCAATGATTAGAAGCCTTGGTGCGACAACTGAACGCTGCATCACTTGCTTATAGTTATCTTGGCGTTGTGCTGTGGCCAGTTGCAGAATTAAGTCTGATGCGCTGATAAAGCGGGTTTTTATCCCAGCCTGCACCGCTTTATAACCCAGTGCAACGGCAATATGCGTTTTACCCACACCTGATGGCCTAGCATCACCACATTTTCCTGTCGCTCAATAAATGACAACGACGCTAATTCTGCAACTTGCCTTTTAGGCACGCCAGTCGCGAAGGCGTAATCAAACTCCTCCAAGGTTTTTACTGCTGGGAACCCCGCCATACGGGTAAACATGTGCTGCTTTCGCTGATGGCGTGAACGCTTTTCACATTGAAGCGCCTGCTCAAGGAAGGTGAGATAATCCCATTCTTCTTTTGCTGCTTGCTGGGCTAAATCACAGGCATTCGCATCAATACCCGGTAACTGTAACGCAGTAGCTAATTCGCTAAGTCGTGATAATTGTAAGTTCATATGACCTCCATCAATTGGTCATACACACTTAAATCATGGTGCAGTGGTTGCTGGCTTAGCCTGCTTAACGAAGGGAGTGGACTGTTATCAGGCAAGGATGGCGCAACTGCTAACAGCCGAGGGGGCAATGTTTGCAGCACCTTACGTTCTTCTACTAACCGCTCTGCAGGCTTCTGTTTGGTGGTGTCATGAATGCGTTGATGTGCCACCGTATCCAGCCATAAGGCAACCTGTTCATTAGCGGTATTGATATCCAATATCTGGCCCAACGTCATTAACTTGGTATTCAGAGGGCGAAAGAAGTTATCACGTACATAACGCACCATACGTTCTACTTTGCCTTTCGTTTGTGGCCGGTAGGTATGACACAGTTTGGGGATAAAACCCATGCTCTTAGCAAACTGGTAAAAGGCCTGATTAAGCTTATGCGCACCTTCGCCATAAGCATCGCGCTCAACCACGACCGTTTTCATATTGTCGTACCATACCTCACGTGGGATACCCTGGAAGTAATCAAACGTGAGGCGGTGGCACTGTTCCAGCGTGTCGTAACGCATATTATCGGTGAAGACCACCATCATTGCCCGGCTATACCCTAATACCGCGATAAAGGCATGGATGGGGGCTTTGCCACCACGCATCTGCCCCCAATCGACCTGCATTTGCTTACCCACTTCCGTTTCAAACCGCACTACAGGCTCAGGGGTAGGCTTGCCACGGTATTGGAATAAGTACTGGCGTAACAACGATAAACTGCCGCTATAACCGAGTTCTTTGAGCTCACGAAACAGGACTTCACCCGACAGGTGTACTGGTTTCGCTTGTGCGATACGTGAGTGTAAAAAGGACTTGAAAGGGTCGAGTAATGAGCGGCCTTTTTCACGAGCAGAGTAAACAGGAGTATCCATTTTGGCTCGCAGGTAACGCTTAACGGTATTGCGTGAAATACCTAATTGTTTAGCGATTGCCCGCTGCGAAAGGCCTTGCTGATGCAAAATCTGAATTTTCATAAGTTCTTCTTTTGTGATCAAAGTGCCCCCGAAAGGCACTATAGTGAAAACAAGTGGATCAGATTTCAATTGTTGAAGTGGATCAGTTTTGCATTGTTGGTAACACCAGCTCCATGGAAACGCGCTTAACTCCGTCGGCACATTGTTTTAGCAGCTGCTTGCCCACCGCAGTAGAGCCGGTAAAACTAAATTTGTTCACCTTCGGATGCTGGGTTAATACCTCGCCAATACCTTGTGCATCGGTTCCGACCAATACATTAAAGACCCCAGCGGGAATGCCGGCCCGCTGCGCTAACTCAGCGCAGGCTAAAGCCGATAGCGGCGTTTGCGCTGCGGCCTTTACCACAAAGCTGCAGCCCGCAGCTAAAGCGGCGGCAGCTTTGCGCATTAACATAGCATTAGGGAAGTTCCATGGTGTAATCGCTGTCACCACGCCTACTGGCTGGCGCTGCACTAAGATTCGTTTATCCGCTGCAGGGGCGGGAATAATGCTGCCATACAGACGCTCTGCTTCTGCAGCAAACCATTGCAGATAAGAAGCACCATAACGGATCTCTGCACGGGCTTCCGCTAGCGGTTTGCCTTGCTCCAAAGTCAGAATTAAGGCTAAATCTGCCTCATGCTGGCTAAATAGCTGCTGCCAGCGTAATAGTCTCTCAGCGCGTTCGGCAGCGGTTAATTTCGCCCATAAGGGTTGTGCTGCTGCCGCAGCCTCTACGGCCTGTGCTGCCTGAACAACGGTGGCAGCAGAAACATCACAAAGCACCGTTTGATCAGCGGGGTTATGTACCGCAAAGGTGTCTGCTGCTGAGCTAGCCCAAGCGCCATTAAGGTAAGAAGCGGTTTTAAGCAGTGTTGGATCTTGCAGTGGCAACATGGGGCGTCCTCTGATTAGTCAGCCTATTTAAGCATGTTCCACTGCGTTGAGAAAGCTATAGCGGCTTGAGTTACCCTGCCTTTAACGCTTATATTGGGTTGGGCAATAGGCCCGATCAATGTCAGGATTACGCAATTTTAAATGCTTGGTTTTACGCCCACTGACTCTAGCCCGCCATAATCGAAAGCTACTGGCTTTCAGCTCAGCGCGCATTAGTTTAATGACGGCACTTTCATTTAAACCAAACAGCCGCTCAATAGCTTCAAACGGAGTACGATCTTCCCAAGCCATTTCAATAATGCGTGAGCGTTGTTCGTCGGTAAAATCTGTCATAAAGCCTTATTCCTCGGCAATAGCGTAAGCTTGAAGTAACGATAAAGGGGCAAAACTGAGTGCGCGTTCATGGCAGGCAGATAATTTGAGTAAAGGCGCTACGCCAGCTTGCTCGGCCTCTAACCAACGAACTGCGCATAAACACCAAAAATCGCCGGCTTTTAACCCAGGAAAATCCCATTCTGGTCTAGGGGTAATCAAATCATTACCGCGCTTTAGGGTGTAGTGTAAAAAATCCTCGGTAATCGCTGCGCATAACACATGACTGCCGGTATCCACGCTGGACGTGCGACAGTAACCATCCCGAAAATAACCGGTCTTAGGCGAGAAGCAACAGGCGGTTAAGGCTGCACCTAACACATTTTTTTCCATAATAGACGTCCTATCAAACTAATTGTTTGTTTTAACGTATACACTGGCCAAATCGATTGCTGAAGTAAGGAATTTTTATGCGTTTTTTTACTACTTGCCTGCTGTTATGCGCTGCGTTGCTGCTGCATGGCTGTACCAACATACCCGACAAAGTAACCCCCGTAACGCCCTTTGAACTGCCGCGTTATCTTGGCACTTGGCATGAAATCGCTCGGCTAGATCACTCCTTTGAACGTGGCTTAACGCAGGTAACAGCAGAATACAGTATACGAGAAGATGGCGGTGTAGCGGTGCTGAATAAAGGCTATGAAGCAGCAAAAGAACGCTGGAAAACCGCCGAGGGCAAGGCGTATTTTGTTGGCGATAGCAATACTGGCCGCTTAAAGGTGTCCTTTTTCGGGCCTTTTTATGGTGGCTATAATATTGCCAAATTAGATGACGATTACCAAATCGCCTTGGTGATTGGCCCTAACCTAAAATATGCTTGGCTGCTAGCCCGCAAGCCACAACTTACCCAAGCAGAGTGTGCGCCTTATTTAGCGGAAGCCGAACGTATTGGGATTGCGGTAGATAAATTGATTTGGCTAAGTGTGTGTGAATAATTCACCGCGCTAAGTAACAACCACACACGGCAATGTGAACCTTGGGCTTAAATACAAACGCCGGCATTAACCGGCGTTTTGCTAACAAGCTAAAGCCTGCTGACTTTAGTCGCCTAACAATGCCTTAATCAGGCTTTTTCAGGAATGCGTTCTAACACGGCCAATAACAGCTGCCAATATTGGCCCACAGTTTCAATATTCACCATCTCATCCGGACCATGCGGATAACGGATGGTTGGGCCTATCGATACCATATCCATCTCAGGATAAGGCTTTTTAAACAAACCACATTCTAAACCGGCATGGATCACCATAATCACTGGCTCTTTGTTATAGATATCCTGATAGGTATCTTTAACAATCGCCATAACCGGTGAGCTCGGATCGGGTTTCCAACCAGGATAAGCACCGCTAAACTTCACGTTCACTTGCGCCAACGCCGCTAACGAGGCGAGCATCGACTCTATCTGCTCACGGCCAGAATCAATTAACGAGCGAATTAAGCAAAGTACCTGCACGCTGTCGCCCTGAGTGGTGATCACTCCCAAATTCAGCGAGGTTTCAACCACACCAGCAATATCATCACTCATCCGCATTACACCATTCGGACATACGTTAATCAGATTAAGCAAACACTGCTGCGACTCAGTGCTCATCACCTGTGCTGGTAAAATGGTTTCGGTGACAGCCAGCTTTAACGCGGGCTCAGTCGCTGAGAGTTCTTGCTGCAATAACGCTTGATATGCTGCCGCTTTCTCTTCCAGCAACGCTCTTTTATCGGCAGCCAGGGTAATCACCACTTCGGCTTCACGCGGAATGGCATTGCGTAGCGAACCACCGGCAATTTCACTGACTTTAAAATCCAGTTCGCTGGCCTGTTCCACCAAGAAACGCGCTAACAGCTTGTTGGCATTACCGCGGCCTAAATGAATATTTACACCTGAATGGCCACCTTTTAAACCACTGATAGTTAAACGGTAAGCCTGATGCCCAGCAGGCAGCGGCTGCCATTGCACAGGGACGGTAAATTCCGCATCAACACCGCCGGCGCAGCCCATATAGATCTCGCCTTCTTGCTCTGAGTCGGTATTAATCAGGATCTCGGCTTCTAGCATGCCAGCTTCTAAGGCAAAAGCACCGGTCATGCCAGCTTCTTCGTCAACCGTTAATAACACTTCCAGTGGGCCGTGTTTTATCTCATTGCTACCCAAGATAGCCAATGCAGACGCCATACCAATGCCGTTGTCCGCGCCTAAGGTGGTGCCCTTAGCGGTTACCCAATCACCGTCGACATAGGCCTCAATAGGATCTTTAGTAAAATCATGTTGTTTGTCCGCGTTTTTCTGCGGCACCATATCTAAGTGCGCTTGAATAACCACGGTTTTACGATTTTCCATGCCCGCTGTAGCCGGTTTTTTGATAATCAAATTACCCACTTTATCTTCCAGTACCGTTAAGCCTTTATCGCGCGCCCAAGCTTGAATATGCTGACTTAAGGCTTGCTCATGTTTAGACGGATGTGGAATAGCACAAATTTGCGCAAACCATTGCCACAACGGCTGCGGATATAAACTGGAAATAGCGGTCACAATAACTCCTGATTACAACTTAGGTCATTTTTATGGAGTTTATCATAGCTAACGCAACGCGCAGAGCCCCGCCACAGCAGGCGGTTGGAAACTGGTCGCAAAGTGTAAAAGCTATACTACAGGGGTAACAAATAGTTGCCATGCAGCTATTTTTTTCTTAGCTACTGTCTAATCCGCCAACAAGGCTTTATTATCGCTACCCTATTTACTGCCCACGCTAAGAACGACCTAATCTGCTATGAAAAATATCCTGTTGTATTTGGTTACCGTGTTAATTTGGGGTTCTACTTGGTTTGCCATTGAGTTTCAGCTGGGCGAAGTCGCTATAGAAGTATCCTTGCTGTACCGCTTTGCCATAGCGGCAGCGTTAATGTGGCTCTTTTGCTGGTGGCGCAAACTGGATATGCATTTTACGCTGCGCCAGCATGGCTTTATTCTGCTGTTAGCCAGCCTGAATTTTGCCATAAACTTTCTGTTTATTTATCAAGCACAGCAGTACCTAACCTCGGCCATGACAGCGATTGCCTTTACCACCATGTTGCTGATGAATATTATTAATACACGCCTCTTCTTTGGTAAACCGGTAGCCAAACGTATCTATTTTGGCGCTTTACTAGGCATTGCTGGCATAGTGGTGCTATTTTGGCCGGATTTGGATGGCATCGATTTTACCAATACCAGCTTACTCGGCTTATTACTGATCTTATCCGGTGCTTTGTCGGCATCCTTCGGCAATATGGTCAGTGTACGTAACTCGCAAGAAAATATGCCGATAATGCAGGTTAATGCCTGGGGCATGTTGTATGGCAGTCTGGTATTGCTGGCCGCGGCGTTGTTCAAGGGCCATAGCTTTAACTTTAGTACCGAACCGACTTATATCATCTCCCTGCTGTATTTAGCCGTGTTTGGCTCAGTGATCGCCTTTGCCAGTTACTTTGCTCTACTGAAACAAATTGGCCCAGAAAAAGCCAGCTATACCATAGTGTTATTCCCACTGGTCGCCGTTGTATTGAGCACCTTGTTTGAGGATTTTCACTGGACCAGCTATACCTTTAGCGGCTTCGCGCTGGTGCTGCTGGGCAATGCCATCGTACTTACGCCCTTTGATCGCATTAAGGCCTTATGGCTAAACCGGAGCACTGGAGCGCAAACACTCACTTAAAAGTGTTCCCGTACCCGTAAAAAGCGCGCAAAACGGGGGATACCATTATTAGTGTAACCATTATATCTATAGGTCACTACAGTCCCCTGGGCTGGCGGATTTTGCCGTAATAAATCAGTTAAGCCACTGCCGATGGCAAATTCTCTACCATCGGCTGTTCTGACGATTAAAGCGCCAACCATTCCCTGGTATTTACCTTTTCCCGGTCGATAACCAATTACTGTAGCTTCACTATCTTGATAGCTTTTTAGCTTTAATAGCGCCTGACTGCGTCCCGTATGATACAAAGAGTCTTGATGATGTAGCATAAGCCCTTCAGCACCTTGTTGCTCAAGCGCCTGTAGCTTAGTGAAAAGCGCTTCTTGGTTAGCGAGTCGAAATTGCGGAACTTTTTTTAGATAGGGGCTGTTTTGCTGTGCTACTAAAGTTTGCATAGCGCGGACACGCGCTGTAAAAGTACCTACCGCATCTGGCAGTTCAAACACATAATAGCGAATATTTTGCCATTCACTGTCAATGGGTTGGTGCTTACTGACAATACTTAACGTTTCAGCAAATTTATTGCGAGCTAACCAAAGCTCACCGTCTAAAGCTTGTGTTGGAAAGTCCGCGACAAACCAAGCGGGTGCGGCAATCACATTCCCCCCTCGGGTTATTAACTGCTTGCCATCCCAGTAAGCCCGCACTCCATCTAACTTTTCGCTAACCCAATACTGCTCTACTTCAATATCAGCACTATAAACGTTGGCCAATACCAGCTCAGGTTTGCTCGCAGCGGCTAACTGACTGCAGCAAATCAACAAGATATAAATTAACTTTTTAATCACTATTTAGCATCCTTTTATTTAAAAAATAAAAGTGTAGTAAAAGGGATTATTTTCGCAAGGTTAGCTAAGTAAACTGTTTCGTTTCACCCTAGGCTTAATCCGGTGCACTTTCTTCAATTAACTGCCGATGGACACAGACCGCAGTATTCTTTGGGCGAATCGGTTTACCTCGCCCCTCTAAATGGGCTCGCGTAAAGGCGGCACCAAATAGCAGAATCATTGATGAATAATTCACCCAGAGTAGCAACAGTGCCAGCGAGCCGGCAGCGCCGTAAGCTGAAGCGGTGGCAGTATAGGCTAGGTACATTGAAATAAAAGAACGACCCACCGTAAAGAGCAGCGCAGTAATAAAAGCACCCAGTAACACATCACGCCACGTTAATAAAACATCTGGCAAGATCTTAAACATAGCGGCAAACAAAAAGGTGATAACCAGCAATGAAATCACTACTTCCATACCGACCATGGTCCAAGCTGGAACGGGTAGCCACTCTTCAGCAAAGGTCATAACACTGCGCAAGGCCACCGATAACAGTAAAGAGACCATCAAAATAAAACCAATCGCCAAAATAATCGTAAGTGACAATAAACGGCTTTTCAGTAACGCCCAAAGATTATTACGTGAAGGACGGGGTGCCACATCCCAAATTTGGTTTAGCGATTGCTGCATTTGCGCAAATACCGTGGTGGCGCCGAGAATAGTGGCAATAATACCAACCAGCGCTGGCATGATGCCGCTCTGATCTATTTGCGAATTGACCACAGCTGTCTGCACGACTCCAGCAGCTTCTGCTCCCAAGGTTCCCTCAAGCTGCGCAAATAGCTCACCTTGCACTGCTCGCTCGCCCATCACTAACCCGACCAAAGCGACCACCACAACTAAAATTGGCGCTATCGAAAATACCGTGAAAAAGGCCAGCGCAGCGGCATAGATAAAAGCTTGGCTACCCAACCAATGCCGAAAGGCATGCACTAAAATACTTAGCCAATAGCGCACCAAGGTCGGTAGCTTGTCGTAAATTTTGTTTAACATCATGCTGAACTCTTAATCATTGCAGCCGAAACGGCATTTAGTCTCACGCCAACAGCAACCTTTATGCTTGCTTCAATGTGCCATGATGCGCATGGAAAAGTCGCTTTTCACGCGCGCCTACTTAACTGTTTTATATCGTAACAATGGCGCAGCGTTTGGCATTAATTAATTTTAATAATTCTACTGTTGCCGTGGCATCGGCCAGTGCACGGTGGTGATTGGTCAGTTTAATCTCAAGCGCTTCACACAACTTACCCAAGCTATAAGATGCCAACCCTGGATAATAGCGGCGCATATTCACAACCGTACAGAGCTGCGGCATATCAAAAGGGATATCACAACGGCTAAACTCGGCGCGGATAAAACCGTAATCGAATTTAGCGTTATGGGCAACAAATACCGCGCCTTGTAAAAACTCAGCTAGCTGTGTGGCGATGTCGGCAAACTTGGGCGCATCGACTACCATGGTGTTACTAATACCGGTTAAGCGGCTGATAAAAGACGGGATAGGCCGCTCAGGGTTTATCAGAGTGTTAAAGGTATCTAGCACCTCACCGCCTTGCACTTTGACTGCACCTATTTCGGTAATCCGATCGGTACCGGCTTTACCACCCGTGGTTTCCACATCCAGCACCACATAAAGCCGGTTGGGATCCACTATCCACTGCAGCTTTTCAATCCGCGCGTTAAAGCCCGCATTCTGTAATGCCAATAGCCGTGCCAGCTGGTGGCGCTGTATTTTATCGCCTGGTGCTTTTACTTCGATAAATTGCAGTTGCTGATCTTTGATTAACATCAGATCCGGATAACCACTGCTATGGCGGTTAAAATCCTGCGCCATAGCGCGTAAGATGGGAACAAGCCCGCTCTCACTATTTACTCGTGGCGCATATTGCACCAGCGGCAGTAGTTGCTCCGCCAAATCGACATGCCAAAAAAACAAGTTATTCGCTTTACCATAATGCGCGGTTAACGCACTTAGCAAAGTAGAGATTGCGCTTGGTGTAGCCAACTGCGTAAGCTTTTGCTCTATCTCATTTTTGAACTGTTGATAAAAATCACCGCTGGCTAAGTTACGCGGCTGGCGTTCGAAGGGGTTATGCAGGGTGCTGTCGTGATGCTCGAATAATTCATGCCAGAACCACAGCGCAAATAGCGCCAGCCAGAGGTTATTCTCAGCGTGAAATACCCTATAGCCCTGCGCGGTGTAATGCGCCATTAAGCCCTGCTCGGCTTTGCCCAAATACAACTCGTCTACCCCAACCTGCGGCGCCTCGTGCAGTAGCTGGGTTAACTGTGAGCGGCGCCGCGCTGCTGATTTAACGCCTGATTTAGCGTCACTGCTGTCATCAGCAAACTTACGCCGGTAAAAATCGTCGGCAAATAGCCATTCTTCGTCGCAGCTCGGATCCGCTAATAATTGCTGTAAATACTGTCGGCACTGCGTTTGATCGCCCGAGGCTCGCCCCTGTTGAGCATACAAGCGGACCAAACGCTCACTGGCTGGAAAGGCATTACTTTGCTGATAAAAGGCAATAGCAAAATCAGTAAGCTGATACTGCTCAGCCAGTTTACCCAGCTGATAACTGCGTTCGCTGCGTTTTAGCAATAAGGCATTGTCCGCAGGTAGTGGCCACTTTGCCACCTCCGTAAGCCATTGGCTTAGCAAAGATTCGGCGTTATCGGGTTGTTTTTTTAGCGCTTTGCCAAGCTCGATAATAGCCGGTTTCGCTTTGGCTAACTGGTAAGCGAGTAATGCCTGAGCCGGCTCGGTAAAACGCGGGGTAAATTGCTGTTTAAATTGACCGGTTTGGCGAATACCTAAATCGCGTAACGTAAAGAGCGAAAGATTAGGCTCAACCCGGCCAAAATACAGAAAATAAAGGTAATGCAGGGCATCTAACCGCTGCAAAGATACATAGTGCTGCGGTAACTTAGCAATCAACGCCAGCCAGTCGACAGGCAAGCGTAGCGCTGCACCTAATAATAAGGGTTTTGTTTGGCTTTTTTTCACGGCGATGGCTGCTGGCAACTCAGCTTGCGCCAGTTGTAGTAATTGCCAGAGGGTATCTTTGGTTACGCGCAGCCAAAAATCGGCTAAATCGGCAGTCCTTAACGGCGCAATAAAACCAGCTTGTTCTAAGAGCTGCAATAACGGCTGGACTGCGCCAATTTCAGTATAAGCGAGTTCCACATCAGCAAACACCGTACCTTTGCGATTAAGCATGCGCACCAGTAATTGCTGACAAGGCCGATCCAGCGCGGTAAAGTCGGCTAAATAAGCCTGACTTTCTTCCGTTAATACCCCTTGATAGTGTAAGGCTACAAACTGCAGCAACTCGTTAAAGTGCTGCAGGTAGTAACCACTGTCGAGTTCTTTGCGTGGATCAGCCATTTATTCCAGATTAGGTTTAAGCGATAACGGTACTGACTAAGTAACCGGTGTAACCGACAAACACGGTCAGCAAGAGCAGCCCTTCTAGTCGATTAATTCGACCTTGTCTTTTATAGCCATATCCCATCACGAACAATGCAGCCGTCAATAACGCGACTAAAGTCCAGTCACGCGTTAATAACACCGGATCCACTGCCATAGGTTGGATGGCCGCCGCTATACCGACAACGGCCAAAGTATTAAATAGGTTAGAACCAATCACATTACCCAAGGCAATATCATGCTCACCTTTTTTGATTGCCACTAATGATGAGGCAAGTTCAGGTAAAGAAGTACCAATAGCCACCACAGTTAAACCAATTACCAGATCGCTTACTCCCAAACTCTGCGCAATAAAAACCGCACCGTAAACCAACATCCGAGAAGCAACCACTAATAGCACTAGCCCAACTAGTAACCACATGATGGCTTGGCGTAACGTCATCTGAGAACTGCTTGCAAGCTCATCGTTCATCTCTGACGCTAAAGCATCTTGCGGATTACGCATGCCTTGCCAGACTGACCATGCCATTAAGAGGAAAAAAACGCCCAATAAACACCACGCATCAAAACGGGTAAGCTGATGATCAAATAACAACCAGCCCGCAAACAAGGTGACTAACATCAAAATCGGCAGCTCTTTGCGCAGTACTTGCGAATCCACCGCAATCGGACTTAGTAACGCGACCAGACCTAAAATTAACGCGATATTAGTAATATTGGAGCCATAAGCATTACCCAGTGCTAACGCCGGATTACCCTCACTGGCGGCCATCGCGGATACCACCATTTCTGGTGCGGAAGTACCAAAACCGACAATCAGCATACCAATTAACAAGGGCGGCATCCCGGCATATTTTGCCGTGGCAGCTGCCCCATCCACAAAACGATCGGCACTCCACACCAGAAGTGCTAAGCCCGCAATGAGTGCGGTTACCGCTAATAACATAAATTACCCTTATGACTTAAATGATGGTTTTAACTGGCGCTAGCATAACATGCCGCAATATTAAGACACAGTTGTCTCGCCAGCTTTTGAAACCATTTAACAAACAAGGTAAGCTTAGCTAAACCTTGCAATGGAATTTACCATGTCCAACTTACTGCTGATTTTAGTCGTGCTGTTTGTGGCACTTTTTGTCATGGTCATGCTGGCCGAGAAATTTGGTAGCAGAGATGAGGCACACACTGCGAAACTAAGCCGCTTTATCGTACCTCTGGTCGCTTTATTACTTTTAGCGCAACTGGTTAAGATGCTATTTTTCTCCGATGCAGTACCGTAACCAATAAAGCCGGGAGAAAAGTTAAACTGATTATTGTGGAAAAGAGTAAGCCGCAAAGCACAATAATACCCACACCACGATATAACTCCGTCCCTTCGCCAGGTAAAAACACCAATGGCGCCAAACCAAAAACAGTGGTCGCGGTTGACATTAAGATGGGCTTAAGTCTGGTGGCGACGGCTTGTAATACCGCATCCACCACACTTATTTGGCCATTGTTTAAATAATGCCGGGTTTGATCGACAATCAGGATAGGGTTATTTACTACGGTACCCAGCAAAATCAAAAAACCCAGCATGGTGATCATATCAAATGGCTGATGAAACCCACCTAACCCAACGCTTCCTAGCACACTGCTTAGGCCATTTACCGTCACTAAACCAACCAAGGCGCCGGCTAATCCTAACGGGACTGTGGCTAAGATAAACAGTGGATACCCCCAGTGACTAAAGATCGCTACCAATAACAGATAAATCAGGACGATTGCCACTGCGAAGTTGCTACCTAAAGCGGCTTTAGTCGCGTCTAACTGATCGGAAGCCCCAGATATATCGAAATTAACATTATTGGCAACAAGACCATCGCGCTGTAACTGCGGCACTAGTTCTTGTCGGACTTTTTCTACAGCAGTTTCCAGCGCCACAGAGCGCGGCGGGATGATATACAAGGTCACGGTACGACGCCCATCTACGCGTCTTAACGTATCACTGTCTGCCACCTCAACCAAACTGGCTAAGCTACTCAGCGGTAACACCGCACCGTTGGGGGTTAATACCGGTGTTTGCGCTAACTGCGCTAAACTTTGCTGTGCGCCAGCTTGGCTAAATAGGAAAATATCAACTTTGTCATCCGCTAAAAAGAACTCATCAACAAAGGCACCATCACTGAGAGCCGCTACCGCAAACCCAAAGTCTGCTGCAGAAAAATTCAACTCGGCTAAACGCTGCCAATTGGGCCGGATCTCTACCAGAGGCTGATCCAGCGATAAAGAAGAGGGCTCAGAACTTAACTGCGGCCGCTCGAATAATTGACCCGCAGCGACATAAGCTGCATCGGCTGCAGCATAGAGACTGGCTAAATCGGGTCCAGAGATGTCCAAAGCGACAGCTCGAGTACCACCATCGTTACTGCTGATAATAGAGCCACGAGAAGAAAAAGCCCTCATCCCCGGATATTGCCGGAACAAGCTGGTCATGGCATCCATCATAGCGCCAATATCTTGAGTTCGCACCGGCTCACTTAACACCCGAATACGCCCCACCGAGACACTGAGAGAATAATATTTTAAGGGCGGCATGGCGATTTGTCCTTGGTCGAACAAAGCAGGATCGGCATTAACTTGTGCAGTAAGGAAATGCCTAATTTCTTCGGCGATCAGCGCCATCTCTGATAAATTATAACCCGGTGGTGCAATCATAGATGAAAAGGCCTTTGGCTCTTCGCCTTCGGGTAAATACTCGGCAGGAGGAAGCAGATACCACGCCGCACCTAAGGTGATAACCAGAGTGCCAACGATCACCGCTAGGCGGCGATTGGCATTTTGTAGCAAACTCCCAACCCAACCCAATAACTTACCCCTTGGCTGCACGGCAGAATCTGCAGCCATCACCAAGGTTTTATTAAAGCCTAAACGGGCAATAGCCGCAGGAACTACAAACACGGCCACTAACATTGAAGCGATAATGGCCGCCGCTATGGCAATCGCAATATCAGAGTATAATTGTCCCGCCTCTTGTTCGATAAACAGAATCGGCGCAAACACCAGAACTGTCGTTAAGGTTGAGGCCAATACCGCCGGCCAAACATCGCGTACGCCTTTTATCGCAGCTTCAATTCGATCTAAACCACGCTGCCGAGCTTGTTGAATACTCTCCAGCACCACAATGGTATTGTCCAACGTCATACCAATGGCAAAGGCAATACCAGCCAGCGAAATCACATTAATGGTACGGCCAAAAGCTAGCAAACCGATAAAAGCCGCAATGGTACAAATCGGTACCCCGATCACGCCCACTAGCGTGGCATTGCCCGAGCGTAAAAATAAGTACATAACAAAGGTGGCTAAGGCAGCGCCTAACGCTAAATTCGTCCACACATTCGCGATGGAATCCTGCACATAGCGCACATCGTCACTAATTAAAGTCAGCTGTAAGCCATTAGGTGCTAACATGTCACGGTTAATTTGTGCCACCACCTCTAGCATCTCTTCTTTAATAGTGATGACGTTAGAGCCTGGCTCACGCCTGATTGAAAGGCTTAAGGTTTGTTCACCATCGGCAAAGGCTAAATCTCTGACTTCAAAGTGATCAAGAACCAAGGTTGCAACATCTTTCAGTCTTACCTGATTATCGCCTTGCTGCGTTAAAATTAAATTTTCCAGATCATCCAAGTGCTCAAAGCGCCCAACCATCCGCAGCAAATAACGTCGTTTCCCGCTATCAATATCGCCAGCTGAGCTGTCTCGATTCCGTGCGCGAATGGCATTGCGAACTTGCGTTAAACTAATACCACGCTGTGCTAGCTTGGCAGGATCGACTAATATTTGAATTTGTCGCTCAGCACCGCCACCCACTCCGACTTCAGAGACACCGGTTACTCGCTCCATCTGCGGGCGCACAAAGTCTTCGGCATAGTCCCGCAACATATCCATATCTAATTGCAGTGGGTTACCACTTAATGGCATCAGCCGGAAAAACATAAAGGCATTATTTGAAAAAGAACTACTAAATAGCCTTGGCTGATCCACATTTTCAGGATAAGACGAGACTTGACTTAGCGCATTGCTGACACGAATAAGTGCTTCGTTTACATCTACACCGAAAGGAAACTCTAATTCAATATTGGCCGAGCCAGTGCTGGCACGTGACACCATGCGCTTTAAATTGGGCAAGGTTCTCAAGTAACGCTCTTGCTCAATTAAGATTTCTTTTTCCACATCCTGCGGCGTAGCACCTGGCCACCCCGTCACCACGCTGATAGTACGAACCTCCAAATCAGGGATCATCTGCACAGGGATCCGTAAAGCAGCAACGATACCCAGCACACAGAGCATTAATACGGTAACGGTTAAAATGGTGCCACGACGAATTCCCGCTTCCAGCATTTATGGCGCTCCTACAGGGCGAATGCTATCCACGATACGAACTGTTTGAC
This sequence comes from Alishewanella sp. d11, assembly GCF_049390205.1. Taxonomy (GTDB): domain Bacteria; phylum Pseudomonadota; class Gammaproteobacteria; order Enterobacterales; family Alteromonadaceae; genus Alishewanella. The sequence continues at coordinate 1,078,927 of NZ_CP186547.1, forward strand.
CATCGCGTAAGGTTTCATTGCCGCGCACGACCACCGGCAATGACTTGGCTAAGCCTGCCAAGATTTCTATGCCTTGCTCGCTACTGCGCCCCACCGTCACATTCTGCCGATAAGCGAGATTGTCGCGTATCACAAACACGCTAAAATTGCCGTCAGGATGTCGCAACAATGCATCTGGCGGCACCACTAAGACGTTTACATCATCTCGTTCGAAAAATAAGGTGGCGGTGGCAGAGGTGCCGGGTAATAAAGTATGCTGTTCATCACCCACCTCTAACCTGACCAAAAAACTGCGAGCATTGCTATCCCCAACAGGTACGGTAGCCAACAGGCGCGCGCTAAGTTTGGCGCTAGGCAGCAGATCAGCGGTGACCTCAATTTGCCGCAAATGACTTAGCGCCGCGTAATACTCTTGTGGTACACGAATATCAAGTAACAGCGGCGTTAAACTGACTAGCTGCATCACAGGTGAGCCCAAAGCCAGCCATTCCCCAACGTCGGTATTTCGCTCAGCTATCACGCCATTAAAAGGGGCAGTTAAGGTATGTCTGGCTACGATTTCTTGCTGTTGCATCAAGCTTGCTTGCGCTTGTTGCAACCCAGCTTGCGCTTCCGCTAACGCGGCGCGGCGTAAAGCGAGCTCGGTTTGCGGGAACAACTGTTGTGCGGTAAGGCGCTCGGCTTCAGTTACTAAACGCAGACGTTCCGTTTGCAGTACTTCAGCGGCATAAACGGCAGCGCGCTGTTGTGCCAGTTCATGCTCCGCTAAAGTGGCATCTAGCTTTAACAAGGGTTGGCCTGCGACCACGGTCGTTCCAGCATCTACCAGCAACTCTGCCACTAAGCCGGCAGTCCGAGTCGATAAGTTCGCATTATGCAAGGCTGTCAGACTGCCACTTAGCGTTAATTGTTCAGCTAAGCCGCGCTCTTGCGGCAGAACGACGCTAACAGGTACCATCTCTTGTGCTTTTGCCGTCAATGAGACTAAGACAGTCAAGCAAGCACCTATTATCCAACTTCGCATAATGCATCCTTCGCCAAATAAGAATTGTTCTTGTTAAGCTGCTGAGTATGCCGCAAAGTGGCGGCTAGATCACTTTTTATCGCCAACTAAGCGGGTTTAAGCGATAAAAATGACTTAATAACTGATATAAAGCAGGGTGTAATTGCGCCAGTTGCTGCGGTTGTTCAAAGAAAACTTCACTGATCACGGCAAAAAACTCGGCCGGATTGGTCGCGCCGTAGTAATCAAATAAACTAGACGCCCCCAACGCCGCCTGTTGCTGTAAGGTATTAAACTCGGCGGCCATTACGCCAGACCAACGTTGGTAATCACTGCTTCGCTCTAACAGTGGGACGCCGGTCGCCAGCCCTTTTTCTTGATCCAACTGGTGCGCAAATTCGTGAATAACCACATTACGGCCATCGGCGGGATTCGCAGCGCCCTGCACCGTATCAGCCCAGCTTAAAATAACCTTACCTTGTCCCCAAGATTCTCCCGATAACACGCGACGCTGTTCGTGCATAACCCCCGCAGCGTCTGGCGTCTGTCCAGCAACAATAAAAGCGGCAGGATACAGTAAAATTTGCTGTAATTTTGGATAATAATAATCTTGGCGATTAAGCAACAGTAAGCAAGCCTGAGCAGCAATGGTCACTCGCATTTCATCGGTAACCGTTAAGCCGTCACAGCCAATAAAGGCTTTTTCAGCAATAAAGACTTGGATATGTTTTTTTAGCTGTAACTGCAAATCGGCTGGTAAGGCCCGAAAGTAAGGCATACGCTGTTTCAGAATGCGCCGCCAAGATTCAGGAAAAGGCCGCGCTTGAATACGTTTGCGCTGCCATCGGCGCCAATAGGGTTGCCCCAGCACAAAACCAATAATCAATAGAGTTAGTATAGTTAAAATGAGTAGCGGCAAAAGTCGGCTCCGACAGCGTATAGGCGAACTGTTTTAGTGGGGCAAGGTCAGAGTTAAATCAAGTATCTGCTGCCTAGCCGTCCTGCATATAAGCTAGCAGCATAGAAATCATAATGTAAAAGGAAATAGTGATGTTTAATTTTCTGAAAAATCTGCTGGAAAAGGCTAGTAGTGACTGGCAAGCCGCCGGCTCAGCTGCACAGCCTTGGCAACGCCATCAGCTCAGCGAAGCTCAATTTATGGCGGTCGTGTTGATGCTGCAACTGGCCGATGCGGATTTTGATAGCGCTGAGCAAGAGCATCAATTAGTTTTAGATTATTTAATAAAAGAGTATGGTTTAACTCACACTGACGCAGAGCCAGTGTTTCAAGATGCGTTAAACTTGGCTTTGGATGCCACCAGCCTGCAAGCCTATACCTCAAAACTCAAGATACTCAGTGAAAGTGAACGTTTAGAGGTATTGGATCAACTTTGGCAAGTCGCCTATGCCGATGGCACCCTGGATCCGAATGAAGAAGCGATGTTACGTAATGTGGCGGAACTACTGTTTATTCGCCATAGTGACTTTATCAAGAGTAAGCTGGCCAATAAGCCAGCTTAAGCTGCGTCGTCACGATTTAACGTCGCTCGCTTTCTTCTTTATGCAGTATTTCACCTTCAATTACTGTACCACCTGCCGCTGTGGATTGCTGCTGGTATGCTTGCGCCTGCTCGCGAAAGCGCCGAATACGCTGTCGATGCCGGTACAACATAATAGGAATGAGGATCCAACTAAGTACTAATGCAAAGAGTAAGATAAAGGCTCCAACCAGCAGCATCACGCCCAGTACCAACCAAGCCAGTAACCGCTGTAAAAAGCTACCTTGCTGGCGCAGCTGAAATTGCCGTTGCCAGGCCGATGCTTGTTGACGGAAGGATGAATCGAACATAACTACCTCTTCAAAAGTGCTGGTACTGTTTGTACCAGCGACAGAACCAGAGCAAGCCGTTGCTGCCCTGCGTTATTGCATTATGCCATATCAGGCTGAGCCTAACCTGAATAGTTCAAATTTTCGTCTTAAACTACTTGCCTAGTCAGTTTTACTACTCAAGGCCCAGCGCATAATATCAGCCCAGCTTGGCTCTTTCCCGTACATCTGCATACCACGCAAAAAAACCCGACCAGCGACACGGCGCATCCAGTACAAGGTAGCGATCAGCAACACTAAAGACAGTAAAGGCTGCCACCAAGCCAGCTCAACCATCGCCAGCCTTACCGGCATAGCGGCAAAGGAGGTCACGGGCAACCAGCTGAGCAGAGTCATCGCCCAACCCGTTGGGCTATCTATCACCAAATAAGTGAACAGCAACGGTAGCCAAGTGATCATCATTACCGCGCCCTTACCGCTGGTATTTGGATCATCTATAGAGGCTGCTACTGCCGCCATAAAACAGGCACATAACAATACCCCTAACAAGGCAAAAGGGACTAACCACGCAATCACCCCCCAGTTGATCCACTCCAGCTGCAAAGGCTCATCGGCAAGAAACAGCACCGCGACAACAATACCCAATAACATTACCAAGCTGGTGGTAAACATGGCTTTCATCGCGCTTAAACTGTGCCCTAATACCTTGCCATCAATCCATTGCTGAGGCGTGACTATGGCATAGAGTTGCTCGGTTACCCGTTGCTGCTTCTCGCCAGTGATGCTCATTAACAGTTGCCCAAAGGCGGTGCTTAGCCCGATCAACAGCATAAAAAGCACCGCTAACGCGATGCCCTTCTCTGGCCGATCACTTCCTTTATAATTGTCATCCAGATAGCGCATTTCAAGGGTTACCGGCGTGGAGAGTTTTGCCAACTGCTCAGCGGTCAGCCCTTGCGCTATGCCGTACTGCTGCCGAAAATACTGCTGTAACTCTTGTTCAAGCAATTGCTGCCACTTTTTACCCGCAGCAGTGTGAATCACCACTTGCTCGGCCTCTTCGGTAACAACCGCATGCCAAGTCTCGCTATGGCGTAACTGATTAAGCTGTTCCTCTAAGGTGACGGTGGGGCGCTGAAATTGGAATTGATCGGTATTGCTCAAGGTATAATGGGCAGGCACAGCAATACGGTACTCCGCGCGACTCTCATCAACAAAATAGCTCCAAGCAAACACGGCGCCCATAATACCCAACATCAATAAATACGAGATAAGCTGTTGCTTCCATTTAAAAAAGCGTAAAAACTCCCACTTTGCGACTATGATACTTTGCCGTGAGATCATGGTTGCACCTCCTGTTGCGCATGTGCTGCCATCGCTGCTAAATATAACTGGTGTAAATCTGGACTTTGCATAGAAACACTTTGCACATTAAGCTGACTGAGTAACTGTTGCAAACAGGCAGATAACTCGCTAGCCGTTGGCAAGTAAAGACTAAAACGAGTAGCCGTATGTTGATTGATCGTTAAATCGGGGAAGAGTAAGGCCAACTGCTCAGGACTCACCGCCTGCTCTGTTTCAATCACAACTTCCGGTTTAGGTTGCGCCTGTCGCCGAATTTCAGCCAAGGTACCGGCCAGCACCACTTGCCCTTTGGCCATTAAAAGCATGCGATCGGCTAACTTTTCTACCATCGCCATTTGGTGGGCGCTAAGAATGACGGTCATGCCTTTTTCACGCAATGTTTTTAAAAAGCTGACGACTTTTTCCTGATTAATCGGATCTAAGCCTGAGAAAGGCTCATCTAAAATCACTAAGGCCGGTTTATGCATGACCGCAGCAATAAGTTGCACTTTTTGCTGGTTACCTTTAGACAGTTGTTTCAAATCTTCCTTACGTCGATCGCTTAGCTCAAAAATCTCCAGCCAATGGCGCATTTCGACTTCAGCCTCACCTTTAGATAAGCCGTGCAGTTGAGCAAGATATAGCAGGTTTTTTTCAACACTTTTGTCTGGATATAAGCCTCTGTCTTCAGGCAGATAGCCTAAAAAACGTCTTGGCACATGATCATATTCTTGCGCTAAATGCTGCACGGTAATAGTTCCGCTATCTGGGCGGGTCATCCCCACCAGCATGCGGATAATAGAGGATTTACCAGCACCATTTGGACCAAGCAAAGCAAAAATCTCACCGGGGGTAATGGTAAAACTCACCTTACTGACCGCTACAACGGTGGCATAAGATTTCTCAATTTCCTCGACAACAATCTGCATCTATCACTCCTTTTTTCTTTGCGCTACCTTAGCATTTGTCTGACAAACTATAAATGTGCTTTGCTTGCAAATGTGTAACACATTATTTTAGCAATTAACATAATCTCTAGCGGAATAAGAATTGCTGCTTTTTGATATAAGCTGTGTTAAAACTATGATTTTGACTTATCGCTGCTTTGCAGCTTCTTAGTACAGATGACCATTTATGCCGACTAATCTGGTTTTTTTAGATGCTGCCACTTTGGGAGATGCCGATCTCAGCCCGCTACAGCAAGCAGCGTGCAAGCTGCAATTGTATGATTATACAGCCCCTGAGGATCGGTTAGCTCGCTTACAGCATGCTGATATTGCCATCGTCAACAAGTGTGTAATTGACGCCAATCTAATGAAGCAATTACCTCGCTTAAAAGCCATTATGATTTCGGCCACGGGTACAGATAATGTTGATCTTGCCGCGGCAGAAGAAGCAGGTATTTTTGTTAAAAACGTGCAAAACTATGCGGAAACAGCTGTCCCTCAGCATGTCTTTGCACTGTTACTATCGCTGACAAATCAGCTACTGCCTTATCAACAAGCCGTAAAGACCGGGCGATGGGCTAAAAGTAACAGTTTTTGCTTACTCGACTATCCTGTAATGGAACTGTCAGGAAAAACCATGACCATTGTTGGTTATGGTGCCTTAGGTCAGGCTACGGCTCGCTTAGCCGTGGCCTTTGGCATGACGGTTGTGATAGCAGAAAGACCCGATGCTACACACGTAAGACCCGGCAGAATGGGCTTTTGCGAAGCATTAAAGGTTGCGGATGTCGTGTCATTACACTGTCCACTTACAAGGGATACCCAACATTTATTCAATACGGAACGGCTTAGCTGGTTAAAGTCGAGCGCTATACTGATCAACACGGCGCGAGGGGGGCTGATCGATGCACAAGCTTTACTTAACGCCTTACAGCAAGGCCAGCTCAAAGCGGCGGGGCTTGACGTTTTAGCGGAGGAACCACCCAGTGTGGATGACTGCTTGATAAACTGCAACTTATCTAACTTGTTGATTACGCCTCATATTGGATGGGCCAGTAACGAAGCAAGAACCAGAATGGTCGAAAAAATTGTCGACAATATAAAAAATTATCTTGCCAACTGATAGGATCTTTTAGCTTGGTCTAAGTCGGCTGTAGGGAAGTACAGCTGCCATTAATATTAAGAGCGACAATATGCGTTTTATCAGTGTATTTATTTTTACTGTGTTCCAACTGAGTTTTTTACTGAGCAGCATGCCGGTAGTTGCAAGCGATCTGTCCGCTAGGCTACTCGACGTTGCTCGCGATAGTCATCTGGCCGAGCAAACGATCAATACCTTACAAGGTCAACCGCCGCATCAGTTAACCACTGCAGATTATTTGGTTATTGCACAAGCTTACCAGACGTTAGGGAATCGTGAAGCCGCCTTAGATGCCACACAAAAAGCGGAAAGCGTGGCACAAACCCCCTATTTATTGGCATTGAGCTTATTTAAAAAAGCGCAAATTTATGGCATTTACTATCAAAATGCCGAACTCGCCATTCAACAACTGCTGCAAGCAGAACAGCACCTCACTGCATTAGAAGAACCGGCAGCCAAGATTTTACTGACTGATGTGCTCAGTAGCTTTGCCTCTGCTTACAATTTGCAAGGTGATTTGAAAACCGCTTTGACTTATGCCCAGCGCAGCTTAGCTTTGGCGCAAAAAATTAACAATGATGCCAGACAGCTGCATGCTCTGATTTTAAACGGTCGCATTACCCTGCAAAATAATCAGTATCAATTAGCCTTTTCTTACTTGCAGCAGGCCTTGTTGTTGGCGAGCCAACTGCAAGATGAAGAGGAGCTAGCTTCTATTCATTTTCGGTTGGGTATGGCACACCGCAAACTTGAGCAACATACAGACGCCTTGGAACATTTTACAGCAGCGGCTGAACGTTATAGCGCGTTGAATCGCATGGCTAACTACAGCGCAGTCTTAGTTTATATGGCTGAAAGTTATCTAGAAGAACCTCGACAGATAGAAAAAGCGGAAGCGTTACTGCAAGAAGCTATAGATATTGCGAAAGCGCAGCAAAATATCTCCCGCACGGCAACGGCATACTACAGCCTGGGACGAGTAGCCATGCTACGCCAAGATTATCGCCTGTCAGAAGAAAACTATCAAAAAGCCTTACAAGGTTTTAGGCAAATTAACTCGCGCGGTATGGCTACAGAAACCGCCCTTGCTTTAGTCCAGTTAATGATTGAACAAAAACGTTACGATGAAGCGGCGGCGTTTAATACTGCAGTCAGTACGGATATCGACGCTGCAGCAACTTTTCTAAAGATACGCTATTTTACTAATGCTGCGATGCTGGCAGCCGCTGCAGGCGACTGGCAAACTGCTTATCAATTTCAAACCGTTATCACAGAATTAAACCAGCAAGAACTGACCAGTCAGATTAAAGACAATATGCTGGCTTTAAAAGACGGATTAAGTCAGGTCAGTGAAACCGAACAACAAGATACTGTTACCAGTGAATTACAAGCGGCACTGCAAACAGCGCAATCTCGGCAAGTTCTGCTGCAAGCTGCTCTGGTATTTATGTTCTTTTTCAGTTTTATTATCTGGCAACTATACCGTCGCAAAGTCAGCATAACCGTTCCTTCGGTGCAGGAAACTACACCAAAACAATGGCAGCAATTTCAAGACAAGGTCAAAGTACTCAGTACGCAACAAGATATGACGTTATGGGTGTTAACACCCCGTAACTATGGCCTACTTTCACGCCAATTTGGTCATAACGTTCTAGCTAAACACATAAAAGCGCTGGAACATAAACTGGATACTAGCGCGTTTAAAGCGATATTTATCGATAATGACATGCTCTGGCTGGCCTTGCCTACCGCACAGACCACAGAACAAGCAACCAGTTTAGACAGTGTTATTCACTTGCTGCAGCAGCAGTTAACGCAATTTGAAATAGAAGCCGCCATTCTGACTGCCGAATTGCCGTTACAAGAATTACTGGGCAATAACTGGCATAAAGATGATATAACCGCACTGCAAGATGCCATTGGCTATGCTTGGTATTTAACAGAACAGCAATCTCCCGAAAGCATGCAGTGGCATCTACGGTTCTCTGCTTTACATCCTCGCCCATGCGAGTGGCAAGCAGAGGATTTACGTTCCGATATGCTAAACGCACTTCGCCTAACGGAGTTAATCATCTATGTTAACGAACACCCCTTGGCAATAACTGATTAACGCAGCCTAGATTCAGCCCTGTCTCGAATCAGGGCTTTGCCAATAATAACTCTGCAGGTAATTCAAAACGCTGCATACGCCGACGTAACGGACAATTAAAACTTAACGCTACCGCTTGCAAGGCTAAACCAGCAGCATGCTTATTATTTTTGCCATATTGCGGATCGCCCAAAACCGGATGATCGATGGCTGCAAAATGCCGCCGGATTTGATGCTTTCGCCCGGTAATTAACTGTACCTTAAGCAAACTCGTATCGGTCTCTGTATCATAGGCTTGCACGACAAAACGACTTTCGCATGGCTTGGCATCCAGTGGTAAACAAATACGGCCCTGCTGTTGCAGCTCGCTGGAGAGCTGGCCTTTTACCCTAATCTGGTAAACTTTATCAATCTGCTGACTGGCAATCAGCTTACTTAACGCTGCAGCGGCTTGTTTTGTATGTGCCAATAGCACTAAACCACTGGCTTCACGATCCAGCCGATGTAACAAAAAAACTGTTCTTAATGGGGTAAAATATTGCTCGGCAAAGCGCAGTAAGCTTAAATGATCACCCCATTCATTGCCTTGCGATAACATCCCTGCAGGTTTAAACCACAGGCTGTAACTTTTTTCATCCTGCAATAAGATGGCAGGAACTGTTTGCCGCTGTAAAATATCGGCATCGTAGTGCAGGGTAAGACAATCACCTGCTTTTAGCATTTGCTGAGAGCGCCTTAAGCGTTTCACCGGCTTAGTTTGTAATTGCACTGCGCCTTTGCTCATCGCATCTTTTAATCGGCCTTTCGATAACTCTGGTACCGCAGAGGCTAAAAAATCGATGGCAGCAACGGGGGCAGTAACCTGTAATTGGCGAGAAAGTTTCATAAATCACTCTTAGCTACCGGCAACAGCCGGTAGCATCTAGCAGATAAGTGTAACGATCTTAACAAAAAAGCAGGTTGAATTCCTCAAGCTTTAGCATCGACCTGCCTATTAAAGATTCGCTTCGGCAAACGACGCTAAGCGACTGCGCACTACACCATTAAGGTTTATGGTGGTACTGCCTTCAAAATTTTTAAATCGCTCAACAATATAAGTTAAACCAGAGGTCACGGCGGTTAGGTAATTGCTGTCTATCTGTGAAAGATTACCAGAGCAAATTAGCTTAGTACCCTCACCACAGCGGGTAATAATGGTTTTTAACTGCGCTGCACTCAGATTTTGGCATTCATCTAAAATAACAATGGCATTTTGGATGCTGCGGCCACGCATAAAATTAACCGACTTAAACTGAATATTAGCTTTCTCCATAATGTAATTGACACTCGCATGCGGGTGCTCGTCAGTCTTATGCAGCACTTCTAACGAATCGGTGATCGCCGCTAACCAAGGTGCCATTTTCTCCTCTTCAGAACCCGGTAAAAACCCGATCGATTCGGCAATTTCTGGCGTGTTACGCGTTACAATGACCTTATCATAAAACCCTTTCTCGATAACCAGCTCCAAGGCAGCCGCTAAGGCGATTAAGGTTTTACCGCAGCCAGCAGGCCCGGTTAGGATCACTAAATCCATGTCTGGATCGAGCAAGGCTTGTAATGCCATTGCTTGATAAATATTTTTAGGATGAATCCCCCAAGCTCGCCGGTGCATTAATCGCTCAAAACCAAAATCAACGATCTTCAACTCGGTATCCATTATTCCGACGACCTTGCCAACAAAGCTCTCTGCTTCATCTACCAGATATTCATTCAGATAAGCATTTGGCAGGACTTTACGGCTAATATAATGTACTGTCTCGCGCCCTTCGTTTTCACTGCGACAGTCTCCCACTAAAGACCAGAACTCACCCGGAAATTTGTAATAACCTTTGTATAAAAAACGCACATCGTCAATTAACTGATCGGTGCGGTAATCTTCCACTAATTTTAAGCCAGCGCCCTTGGCTTTGAGCCGCATATTGATATCTTTGGTGACTAAAATAACTTTTAACGGACTTTTTTCCCGCTGTAAGTACAAGGCCGTATTAATAATCAGATGATCATTTTCGCCACCTGGTAAACCGGGTATTTCGTCTTTTAAATGATGGTCATTGATGATAAAAATATGCCCACCAGGCCGTTCATCTTGCGGTGCAGGTAAGGCTACACCATGCAACATTTGCTCTGGAGAGGCATCCTTAAGCACATCTTCTAAGGCGCGAATCGCCACTCTAGCATCACGGCTGACGTCTTTATTGCGATCTTTGATGTGATCAAGCTCCTCCAATACCGTCATGGGGATAACAACGTCATGTTCTTGAAAATTCAGAAAAGCAAAGGGTTCATGTAGCAGAATATTGGTATCAAGGACGTAGATTTTTTTCTCTTTCAACTTTTTACGCGCCATACGCACTCCTTTTAGTTTCGGCTGGCAAAAAAGTAGCTATCTTCAGCTTAGTGCAACTTTGACAGACTGCTACACTAAAATGACAGTTTTCGGTAACTCCATTTCATACCTTGCCGCTGGAGGATGACAGTAAAATGACAACTAGGCCTAAACGAATAAGAAAAACCCCACTGAGACGGGTGCAACAAAATCGAATTCGCTGTACCATGACGCCCCGTTTTTCGACTGTTAGGGTTTAGAATGAATTTCGCATTGGGACAACGCTGGATCAGCGACACAGAATCAGATTTAGGCTTAGGCACTGTGATTGCGCAAGAAGGCCGCATGATTACCATATTGTTTCCGGCCAGCGGAGAAACCCGGCTTTACTCTCAGCAAGAAGCACCCTTGACCCGAGTAAGTTTCAATATTGGGGATGAGGTAAAAAGTGCCGAAGGCTTTACCCTATTAGTGCAGAAGATAACAGAACAGCAGCAACTATTAAGTTACCACGGTATCCGTTTAGACACGGGTGAAGAAGTGGTGTTAAGAGAGACCTTTTTAGATCATTTCTTAAGTTTTAATAAACCTCAAGATCGTTTATTTGCCGGTCAGATCGATCGCTTTGAACACTTCCCGCTGCGCTATCAAAGTTGGATGCAGCAACAAAAACTGCAGCAAAGTCCACTTCGCGGCCTCGTTGGCGGCAGAGTCAGTTTAATTCCGCATCAATTACACATTGCCAGCGATGTCGCTAAACGTCATGCACCGCGCGTCCTACTGGCAGATGAAGTAGGTTTGGGTAAGACCATTGAAGCCGGTTTGATCATCCACCAGCAGCTGTTAACTGGGCTAGCGAGTCGGATATTGATAGTAGTACCAGAGACATTACAGCACCAATGGTTGGTTGAAATGCTCAGACGTTTTAACCTTAAATTTGCTATTTTTGATGAAGAACGCTGCCAACAAGCTCAGTTAGATGCAGATAATCCTTTTGATACCGAGCAATTAGTGCTCTGTAGTATGGAGTTTTTAGCCAAGAAAAAATCTTGGCATGAACAAGCCGTGAGCAGTCACTGGGATCTGTTGGTGGTGGATGAAGCACATCATTTACATTGGCATCCAGAAAAGCCTAGTGTTGAGTATCAACGCATAGAAACTCTCGCACAGGATACCGCGGGGTTAATTTTACTTACGGCAACTCCAGATCAGCTGGGGCATCACAGTCACTTTGCGCGCTTACGCCTGTTAGATCCAGAGCGCTTCTATGATTATGAGCAATTCCAGCAACAAGAGCAGGACTATCAACACATTGCTGAGCTAGCGCGTCATTTACTGGCTGACAAACCTCTGGACAGTGCTGATACTGCCAAGCTAAAACAATTACTGACCGATACCGAGAGTCAACTTTTATTAGCGCAGTTTGCAGAGGGCACAGCGCTGCAACCTAGCCATTACGAAACACTGTTACAAAAATTACTGGATCGGCATGGTACAGGTCGTATTCTATTTCGGAACAGCCGCAGTAACATCCAAGGTTTTCCGGTGCGTAAGCCGCTGCCAGTGCCGCTGAGCATGCCTGAGCAGTATCAGAATGCGTTAAAAGTTGAGCGCTCACTTAATAAAGATGCCCCACTGGTAGCCCGTATTCACGCCAACCTCTTTCCGGAGCAAATCTTTCAGGCCTTTGAAGGTGATAAGAGCCAGTGGTGGCAATTTGATCCACGTGTAACTTATCTACTAGAACAATTAAAAGCCCATAAGCGCGCTAAGTTCTTAGTGATCTGTGCCAAAGCCACTACAGCACTCGCCCTAGAAGAAGCACTAAGAGTCAGCGAAGGGATACGCGCAGCGGTCTTCCACGAGGGTATGAGTATTCTAGAGCGTGATAAAGCAGCAGCCTATTTTGCGCAAGAAGAATACAGCGCCCAAGTGCTGTTGTGTTCTGAAATTGGCAGTGAAGGCCGTAACTTTCAATTTGCCAATCATCTAGTTCTGTTTGATTTACCTTTAAACCCTGATTTGTTAGAACAACGTATCGGCCGCTTGGATCGTATTGGTCAGCAGCAAGATATCCAAATCCACATTCCTTATTTTGGCAATAGCGCCCAGCAACTCTTAGTCAATTGGTACCAAGATGGTCTAAATGCTTTTGCCCGTACTTGCCAAACTGGCCGGTTGATTTTTGAACAGCAAAGAGCACAGCTAGAAAACTTACTGGCCGATTATCAAGGTGACACTGAGCAAAGCCAGTTATTGATCAGCGAATGTGCTGCCTTGCAACAACAGCTACAACAACAACTGGAGCAAGGCCGAGATCAACTGCTAGAGCTGAATTCCAGTGGCGGTAATAAAGCACAGCAATTGTGCCAGGCGATAAGTAGTATCGATGCAGACGTTAAGCTGCCGATGTTGATGTTTAAAGCTTGGGATTTATTGGGCGTCGCGCAGGAAGACCGCTCAGATACCAGTATTATTTTGCGCCCTTCAGAACAATTACAAATGAATTATCCTGGCTTGGATGATGAAGGTACAACAGTCACCTTTGATCGCGCCACCGCCTTAGCAGAAGAAGATATCCAATTTTTAAGCTGGGATCATCCGATGGTGACAGGCACCCTTGATATTCTGACCAATGATCAACTAGGTAACAGCTCAGTAGCCTTACTACCGAATAAGGCCCTACCTGTCGGTAGCTTTTTTGTTGAGCTTATTTATATTGCAGAAGCTACCGCACCCGTGGCCCTGCAATTAGGCCGTTACTTACCCCAAACGCCCCTGCGCTTATTACTTGATAAAACAGGTAAAGATCTTGCAGCCAAAGTGCCTTTTGAGAACTTTAATCGCCAGCTAAAACCGGTGGGAAGGCAAACGGCCACCAAATTGGTGAATGCCTTACAAAGTTTTATTCATCCGCTGTTGGCAGGTGCTGAACAACTTGCTTCCGTTCAGCTAAACAGCATAGTGCAACAGGCGCAACAACAAATGCAGCACGCTTTAACTGCAGATATTGAGCGACTTGAAACATTGCGTCAGGTAAACCCCTTAGTACGCGAAGAAGAAATTCAGCATTTATATGAGCAGCGTCAGCAACTGGATGAGTACTTACAAAAAGCGCGCTTAAAATTGGATGCAATCCGTGTCATTATTGTTAGCCACGATTAATCCATGCTACTAGATTATCAGCCACCTCAGTCACCTTATTTGGATATCTTGTATCAGGACGAGGATATTGTCGTGCTGAATAAACCTAGCGGTTTGCTATCAGTACCCGGTAAGGCAACTGAGCACTTCGACAGCGTGCAATATCGCGTGCAGCGGGTTTGGCCTAATGCCGCCATAGTGCATCGGCTAGATATGGCAACATCGGGGGTGATGGTGATGGCACTGAACAAAGTGGCACAGCGCCATTTAAATCACCAATTCCAATTGCGGCAAACCGCTAAGATTTATCATGCTAGAGTTGCAGGCCAGGTAAAGGCCGATAGTGGTAGTATCGATTTACCCCTCATTTGTGATTGGCCTAACCGGCCTAAACAAAAAGTCTGTTACCAACATGGCAAACCTTCACTGACCAACTTTAAGGTTTTGGCCAGAGGCGAGCATGAAACTCGTTTGCAGCTAGAGCCAGTAACGGGGCGCTCGCACCAGTTAAGAGTCCATTTGCAATTTATCGGTCATCCGATTCTTGGCGATAAATTTTATGCAAAAATGGTAAGCAGTGAGGTAGCTCGTCTGCAGTTACACGCGGTGAGCCTAGAATTACAGCACCCAAGTACTGGGGTTTTGCAAAAATTTGCAGCATTGTGCCCTTTTTAAACCATCGAATCGCTTTATTAACACAACATTCATTTAAACAAGCTACTATAGACTGGTTTAAAAATAATCACTAAAAATTGCTGTAAAATTTATATTACGCGCTAACAATATGGTAAACTATGCCAGTTTGCTACGTTGGATGAATCTAAGGAGAAACGGATGAAACTTAAAGCAACCGCAATAGCAGTTTTAGCTACATTACCACTTTTAAGTGTGCAAGCTTTTGCTAGCGCCCCTTCTGCGCAAGAACTTGAAGGCAAAGTTTTTGGCTCAATCTTTGGCGAAGGCTACTGGAATGACGTGCGTAAAGCTGAGTCAGCTCGTTGGGGCAATCTTGATAATGCGACCGGTTTTGGTTTTGATATCGGTTATCGTATCAATCCAACTTGGGGTGTTCGTGCAGAATACGCACGTCAAAGCTTTGATACATTAACCAATACTGGTGACGTTGATGGCGATCGCTATGGTATTGATGCGATGTACCATTTAGCCAACTCTAACATCTACTTAGTAGGTGGTTGGAAACACTTTGATCAAAAGATCTCTTCTGATGCCCTGAATATCGGTGTTGGTTATCGTCATTTCTTCAATGAAAGCACAGCGTTGTTCATCGAAGGTAACCGCTTCCGTAGCCTAAACAAAGGCAGATGGAATGATGCTAGCATCAAAGCCGGTGTAACTTATGTCTTTGGCGCAACCTCTGCACCAGCCCCTACTCCAGCACCGGCCCCAGCGCCAGCGCCGGCTCCAGTCGTTGTTGATTCAGATGCTGATGGCGTAGTAGATACCCAAGATAAATGTCCAAATACACCTGCTGCACATAAAGTTGATGCGCAAGGTTGTACGGTTTATACCGAAAAGATGGATCGTGTTGGTGATGTAGATATTGAAGTTCGTTTTGCGTTTGACTCAGCGGTTGTTTCTGCTGAAGGTCGTACCGAAGTCAATCAATTAGCCGCCTTTATGAAACGCTTCCCTGAAGCTGTTGTGTTCATTGAAGGTCATGCTTCTAATGTTGGTAGAGCAGAATACAACATGCGTTTATCTGAGCGTCGTGCTAAAGCTATTGCTGATTTATTAACAGCACAAGGTATTGATAGCTCACGTATCACCTCACAAGGTTTTGGTGTAACTCGCCCACGCGTTCAGGGTAATACCCGTGAAGCTCATGCGGCTAACCAGCGTATTGAAGCTAAAGTAACAGCTAAAATCAAAGAGCCTGTATTGCGTTAATTCGCAGTAACCTCTTAGCACAAAGCCGCTTATAAAGCGGCTTTGTTATTTCTACATTACGACACTTTTCTTGCAAATTGCTATTGCCCCACTGCATAATCGCTGCTAATTTTAGTTTGCAGTTAAAGCTTTGGGATCAATTAAATGAATTTATGTAGTCTTCGTCTAATCAGTGCCTGTACCCTTTCTGTTATACCTGCAATTGTATTTGCTAATAATGAACCGGCGTCACCTGCTGAAAACGTTATTCAACTGCAACATTCAGCACATGTTTGCAATGATGAGCAAGAGACGCAACGTTTAGCAGCCAATGATCACTTACGGGAAATGGCTAAAGCACTGGTGGAATTTAAAGCGACTAAGTACTGTTTTATTTTGCAACCTTCTCACTTAGTACAGTTGCTTGAACATCGTGGCAACTATATTAAGTTCAGCTTGGATAACAAAGTCCTCTATACGTTTACTGAGCATTTAGTCAGTCCGCAATAATAGCTTAAGAACCTTGCACTGCCGCCGATAACCTTAGCAGCTTACATAAGGCTCCAGTGGGGAACAGCCATGGCTAAGGCTTTCAGTTCAGTAGTACTACTATATCTATTGTTTAATCAGGCTATCGCCAGTACAAATTGGTCAGACTTACAGCGTCAACTTCCCGAGATGAATGTTAAACAACTCGAGTCTGCTGAACTCTCTTTGCAGTTTTTACGGGAAGAGAGTGCGCGTGCAAATGCTAAAGGGACCGTTGTCATTTTCCCCGATCAGCAACAACATGCTTTAAGCCCTAAACTGCTTAACACTCTGCGCTTACACCTTCCCAACTTGGGTTGGCATTTGTTGATCATGCCAGCACCGGATGCCGTTATGCACACCAGTTCAGACTCCAATAATTCAGAGCAAAAAATACAACAACAAAAGAATCAGTTGATGGCACGTTGGCAACTGCTTAATCAACAAGCTCAATTACAGGCACCCGTGGTGATAATCGCGCAAGGCGAAATAGCGGCATTAATCAACATATTGATAGCAGAGAACTTGGCAGCAAGCCCACAAGCGTTGATAAATTTAGGCGCCTATTTACCTGATTATCAGCAAAACATGCAAATGGTAAAACATTTAGCTGTTACACCTCAGCCTTTACTCGATCTGATTACCGCCCAAGATCATCCCTATGCCATTCGCACCTCTGAGCAACGACTGGTAGCTGCCCGCTTACAAAAAAACCCCCTATACCGACAGCGCTTTTTAAGCGAGGCTTATCTCAATCAACCCAATCAGCAATGGTTGTTAAAAGAAATAATAGGATGGTTAAATACTACTGGCTTTTAGCCCGCTGCTGCTTTACTAGTTCGTAAGCCGCTTGGATATCTTGTGTGCGTCTTTTTGCAACATCAAGCATTGCCGCTGGCACGCCTTGAGCCATCAGTTTATCCGGATGATGCTGCGCCATTAACTTTCGATATGCGCGTTTTAACTCAACATCGGACATCTCGGGTACGCAACCTAACACTTGGTATGCCGCCGCCACAGATTTTGTTTGATCTTGAGCATTTCCTCGATTTTGCTGAAAACGCGATTGAGCTTGGTAAGCCAGTAATAATTGTTCTAGGCTACTTTTAGAGATATTAAGCTCATTAGCCACCTGTAATAACAACTGATATTGCTCCTGCTCAATCTGCCCTTCCACACACGCTATACTGATTTGTATTTCCAAAAAAAGCTGTAACACATCTGGCCGTTTTTTATAGCGTCGATAAAACTCATGAATTTGCGATTGAAAAGGAAAGTTGATGGCCTTGCCATCTCGAAAAGCCGCCTGAGCTTCTTTTTTTTGCTGTACAGTTAACCCTAATTGCTGCATAAAGTGACTGGCTTGTTCAATATGCGCTTTAGTCACCACGCCTTTTGCTTTAGCAATGTGTCCCATAGCAGCAAAGCTGCTGTACATAAACAACGCCTGCTCATCATCTTGCCCAAAAATACTTTGGATGCCTTCCCAATGGCCTAATCTTTGTTTAAACCACTGATCGCAATAATGGCCAATTAATACCCCCAAGAGTAAACCTGGTAGCTTAAATAATGCTAACCCAAATAAGGCTCCAAGAATTTTACCCCACACCTAAGATTCTCCACGTATACAAAATTTGCTTTGTTAAGCTCAACAATTCGCTAAGGTTATGCTCAGCACTATATCGGATTAGCACGAATTCTAAAATTGATTTATCATACCAATCCGGCTCAGCGAATAATGCAGTAGTATCTAATAAAATATGAGTAAGATGGCATGAAACGAGGTTTGAGTTTAACAGGGTTAGTCTGGGCAGCAATGGCCTCAATGCAAGTTCGGGCTGACCAACCCCCTATTCAGACCTGTTATCAACCTATGGCTCTGCCGCAAGCGTTACAGGGTCTGGATACTAGCGATCAACGTGTACGTATCTTATCAGACTATGTTGCACTTGAAGGCAACAAATCGGCAGTGTTCTCTGGGCAAGTCCAAATTTCACATAAAGATACTTTTTTACAAGCCCCTAATGCGCGTTATACTCCAGAACAACAAGATTTAGTCGCAGAAGGTGGCATTGAATATTTTAGCAACGAGCTATACGTTAGCAGTGATTTTTTTAAAGCCAACTTAGCAAACAATACCGCCACCTTGGGGCAGGCAAAATATCAATTTGTCGCTCAAGCAGGCAGGGGAGAAGCGGTTGCCCTCACCGCTTCTGCACAAACACTTCGTTTAGATCAAGCGCTATTTACTACCTGCCCTGAGCAAGACAATAGCTGGGGTTTGCATGCCGAGCAAATTAGCATCGCCGCCAATTCTGGCTGGGGCGAGGCTTATCATGCGGTATTTAAAATCAAAGATATCCCAGTATTTTATTTACCTTACTTAACCTTTCCTGTAAGTGAACAGCGCAAAACGGGCGTGCTGATCCCCCAAGTTGGCAGTTCACAACGGCTTGGGTTAGAGGTTGAAGTGCCCTACTATATCAATCTCGCTGAAAATTATGACCTAACGTTATCACCACGCTATATGAGTAAAAGAGGTACGCAGCTGAAATCACAGTTTCGCTACCTGACAGAACAACATCAAGGCACACTGCAGCTGGAATATTTGCATAATGATAGTGATAAACCTGCAGATTTTGGTAAACGTTATTTGGGACACCTAAGCCATCGCTCTGATTTTAACCCTCGTTGGCGTGGTTACGTTGATTTCACGGGTGTTAGTGATGATGCGTATCTTACTGAGCTGGGTTCTGATTACAACAATCAAAGTGATACTCAGCTATACCGAGAAGCCGGCCTCAGTTATTTTGGCGAACATATAAACTCAAAGCTCAAAATACAAGGTTTTGAGATTCTTGGGAATTATACTCAGGCATATCAAGCTGTCCCTCAACTCAGTCTTGCTTCGGCTAAGCCTGTTACACTGGGCAATAGGCTCCAAGCAAGTTGGTATAGTCAGTTTGCACATTTTCGAAATGATCAGGCGTTTTATACCTCTGCCAACCGCATACACCTTGAACCAACATTACGACTGCCTTTTATCACACCCGCTTTTGAGCTAACCGCTGAAAGTAGTTTACTTTACTCCTATTACAAACAACAAAGCTTAAGTGAACTAACTGACGAACAAGCAGAAATTAGCCGAATTTTGCCTAAGTTCCGCCTGCATGCACGCTTAAACTTAGAGCGAGAATATGACTGGTTTGGCGAGCAGGCCTTACAGACTTTTGAACCGCAAGTACAGTATTTATATATACCCTATCGCGATCAAAGCGAAATTGGACTTTATGATACAACTCGCTTGCAAGACGACTACTATGGTTTATTTAGGCAAAATCGCTTTTCAGGATTAGATAGAATAAACGAAGCGAATCAGTTTACCGTCGGTTGGACCACACGTTTTTATGATAATACCGAAAATGAGTTGTTTCGCTTTAGCTTGGGGCAGATATTCTTTTTAAAAGAGCCAGAGTTCACTGACGATCTTCTAACTCAGGATCTCACCTCCACTGAATCTATGCTTGCCTCTGAAATGGTTTGGCATTGGTACCGACGCTGGTATGTTAGCAGCGCCTTGCAATATGATATTGATAGCAAACAGTTGATTAAAAGTAATGCCAGCATTGACTATCGCGGTGATGAGAATACCTTATTGCAATTGAACCATAGATATACTCGAGCTGTCTCAGGAGTTGAAATACAACAACTCGGGGTGATCGGCGCCATTCCTTTGCAGCAAAACTGGCAACTTATCGGCAGTTACTATCGAGATATTACAAATCATCGTATGATAGATGCCAATGTGGGGCTGCAATACGAATCTTGCTGCTGGGCAGTGCGCTTTGTGGCAAGAAGGCAAGTGCGGGCTGATTTTGAAGTCGCTATTGATAACCTGAATCAGTTGGCCCGTCTGGATAGTGGGTTTAGTTTACAGTTCGTCTTTAAAGGGTTTGGAGATAAAGCCGGATTTGGTGTTTCAGATATGTTGTCGAACGGTATATTCAGTTATCGACGCCCATATTTACTAACTAATTAATGTAGGAACTTATGAAGTTACAACAATTTATTTGTATGATTGTGCTTGGTTTTTCAAGCCTAACCTTGTCAGCCGCAGAGCGCGAAATTGACAGAGTGGCGGCTATTGTCGATAACGGTGTGATCTTACAGAGCGATGTAGATGACATCGTTAATAGAGTAAAACGCAATGCCCAAGCACAAGGACAAACTTTGCCGTCTGATCAAGCGCTACGCACTCAGGCCATTGAACGCTTAATTATCGCCAATTTACAAACGCAAATGGCACAACGTATGGGTCTGCAAATTAGTGATGCCCAACTAGATGAAACAATTCGCAATATCGCACAAAGTGAAAACTTAACGCTGGAACAATTTCGGCAGCGGGTGATTAATGAAGAAGGCAACTATGAGCGCTTTCGCGAAAAGGTACGTGAAGAAATTATTACCAATGAGGTAATGCGCGCCAATGTGCAACGTAGAATTTATATCAGCCCGCAAGAAGTTGAAAACTTATTAAAAGTAATGGAAGAGCAAGGGGCCAGTAGTGAGCAATACAAACTAGGCCATATTTTGATTGCCATTCCAAGCCAAGCCACAACAGAACAAGTTAACGAATCTCGCGAACGAGCAGATCAAGTGATGTCGCTATTAAACAATGGTAGCGATTTTAGACGTATTGCGATTGCCTCTTCTAGTGGCGCAAATGCCTTAGAGGGTGGCGAGCTTGACTGGATGAATATTAATGAAATGCCAACCCTGTTTGCTGAAGGCATCCGCGGACGTAAAAAAGGTGACTTAGTTGGTCCGTTACGCTCAGGCGCAGGCTTCCATATCCTGACCATTTTTGATATTCGTGGCGACAACGTTGCCGAGTTAACTGAAGTCAATGCACGCCATATTCTTATCAAGCCATCCATCATTCTCAGTGAGGAGCGTGCTCAAACGATGCTAACGCAGATGGTCGCGGACTTAAAAGCCGGTACAGCCGATTTTGCCGAACTTGCCAAGCAACACTCTGAAGACCCTGGCTCAAAGTTGAGGGGGGGTGAATTAGGTTGGAATGAAGCAGATGTGTATGTCCCCGCTTTCCGTGATACCTTAAATCGCCTAACAGTGAATGAACTTAGTGAACCGTTCCGTACCGAGCATGGCTGGCATATTGTACAATTGCTGGATCGTCATACTGTCGATGCCACTGCAGATAAAAAACGCGAACAAGTTTACCGCATGATATTTAATCGTCGCTACAATGAAGAGTCAGCGAGCTTTATGCGTGAGTTACGCGACGATGCTTACATTGAAGTATTGGCAGACAATTAATGACGCTGCGTATTGCTATTACCCCAGGCGAGCCAGCAGGGATTGGGCCAGACTTGGTTCTCGCCCTCGCTAAACAAGATTGGCCAGTTGAATTAGTGGTTTGCGCTAATAGCCAGTTAATGCAACAGCGTGCTAAGCAATTAGGCTTATCGATAGAGTTGCTAACCTATCAGCCCGAACGTCCCGCTATACCACAATCCGCAGGGACTCTGACGATACTAGATTTCCCGCTAGCAGAAACAGTAGAAGCAGGCGTTTTGAACGCAGCAAATGGCCGGTATGTTGTAGATACCTTGCATGCTGCGGGTGAGATGGTGCTCAAGGCTGAGGTCGCGGCTATCGTCACCGGGCCTGTGCATAAGGGCATCATTAATCGCGCTGGGATCCCTTTTAGTGGCCATACCGAGTTTTTTGCGCAGCAATCTAATACACCTTATGTTGTTATGATGCTGGCCACTGAAGGGTTGCGTGTTGCCTTAGCGACAACACATATACCTTTAGCGTATGTTGCAAAAGCGATCACTCGCGAGCGGCTAACAAAAGTTATCAGCATTTTAGATCAAGACCTTAAACAAAAATTTGGTATTAAAAATCCTAAGATTTATGTGTGTGGTTTAAATCCTCATGCCGGTGAGGACGGCCATTTAGGGCGTGAAGAACTGGATGTGATCAGTCCAACATTGGAAGAGTTACGCAGCATAGGCATTAATTTGGTAGGACCGCTGCCAGCAGATACCTTGTTTCAGCCAAAATATCTCAATGAAGCCGATGCAGTACTCGCTATGTACCATGACCAAGGCTTACCTGTGTTAAAATATAAAGGCTTTGGTCGTTCGGTAAATATTAGCTTAGGCTTACCGCTCATCCGCACTTCTGTTGACCATGGTACAGCACTTGATCTCGCTGCCACAGGTAAAGCCGATCCTGGCAGCTTGTTTCATGCCGTCAATCAAGCCATTCAACTAGCTCAAAGAACTAAGACGCAATGACTGATAATGTACATCAAGGCCACCGTGCCAGAAAACGCTTTGGACAAAACTTCTTACATGACCCACATGTTATAGGTCGAATTGTTAAAGCTATAGCACCAAAACCAACAGATTGCTTGGTAGAAATAGGCCCTGGTTTAGGCGCCTTAACTGAGCCTGTGGTAGAAGCTGCAGGTAAGTTAACGGTTGTTGAGTTAGATCGTGACTTAGCAGAACGCCTACAACAGCATCCACAACTAGCAGACAAACTCCAAATCTTTCAGGCTGATGCCATGAAGTTTGATTTTACGCAGTTAGTGCAACCTGGCCAAAAACTAAAGGTGTTTGGTAATCTACCTTATAATATATCCACACCTTTGCTATTTCATTTATTTGAATTTGCAGACAGTATCGAAAATATGCATTTTATGCTGCAAAAAGAAGTGGTTGATCGCATGACCGCTGTGCACGGCAGCAAAGCCTTTGGTCGGCTTAGCGTCATGACACAATTTTACTGTCAAGCGCTGCCTGTGGTTCAAGTTGGCCCTGGTGCCTTTAAGCCTGCGCCAAAAGTTGACTCGGCTGTAGTGCGCTTGATCCCCTATCCAAAAGCGCAACGCGCTGCGGTTGACCCCGCGTTCTTAAATAGGGTCTGTTTAGAAGCCTTTAATCAAAGACGTAAAACGCTTCGTAATTGTTTTAGTAACTTTGCTACAGCAGAGC
Source organism: Alishewanella sp. d11 (assembly GCF_049390205.1). Classification (GTDB taxonomy): domain Bacteria; phylum Pseudomonadota; class Gammaproteobacteria; order Enterobacterales; family Alteromonadaceae; genus Alishewanella. The sequence continues at coordinate 1,102,234 of NZ_CP186547.1, forward strand.
AAATCGCTGCTTTGGGTATTGATCCAACATTACGTCCAGAGCAGTTACCTGTGGCAGATTTTGTGAAAATCGCACAATGGTTAGCAAGTCAGGAAGTTGAAAATGAGCATTGAGCAACAAGTGAGCGTCTCTGTTGATAGTTTTTATCTCGGCGCCCAATCTGAGCCCTCTGAGCAGCGTTATGTGTTTGCCTATTGCGTGAACATTACCAACCACAGTGATCAACAAGTGCAATTGTTAAGTCGTTACTGGCAAATCACCGATGGTAACGGCAAACAAACAGAAGTTCAGGGTGACGGCGTAATAGGTGTCCAACCCTGTTTAGCGCCAGGTGAAACCTATAGTTATACCAGCGGTGCAGTCTTAGAAACACCACTTGGCAGTATGCAAGGCTACTATGAAATGATTGATAAAGATAAACAACCCTTTCGTACAGCGATCCCGTTATTCCGCCTCGCTATGCCAAATATCCTTAACTGATGGCAACCTATGTTATTGGCGATTTGCAAGGCTGTTTTGAACCCTTAACACGCTTATTGCAGTATATCCAATACCAGCCAGCACTTGATAAGCTCTGGTTTTGTGGTGATTTAATCGCCAGAGGGCCAGACTCCTTAGCCTGCTTAGAGTTTGTGAAAAGCTTGGGCGACAACGCTAGGGTGGTGTTGGGCAATCATGATCTTAATTTTATTGCCAGTTATTATGGCTACAGTAAAATTAAGGCTGCAGATAACTTAGCACCACTGCAAAATGCCGCAAATTTACCCGAGTTAATCCACTGGTTATGTCAACAACCGTTAATTCAACAAAGTACCGATCAGACTTTTCTAATGGTGCATGCGGGTATTGCGCCAGAGTGGAGTTTAAACACGGCATTGGCAGCCACCGCTGAAGTAAGTGCGCTGTTACAAACCAATCCACAGAAATTAGCGGCAGTGATGTATGGCAATACCCCAACTCGCTGGCAGGATGCAAAAACTGCAGAAGAACGCTGGCGTTTCACGATCAATGCCTGCACCCGCATGCGCTTTTGTTTCGCAGATGGTTCGCTTGAGTTAGTTACCAAATCTGGTATTTTGGAACAGGCTGAGTTGATACCTTGGTATGAGTTTTGGCGCAATAAAACGCACCCAACCATTTTTTTTGGCCATTGGGCTGCACTTAATGGTTATAGCCCTGTCGCAGGTATTCATGCGCTTGATACAGGTTGTGTCTGGGGCAATAGCTTAACAGCCTATTGCATTGAAACTCAGCAGCGATTCAGTGTCGTTGCCTAAAGAAAAACAATAAGCATCTCGCTTTTTTTGTAAGACAAAAGCATTATACTAGTGACTTGTTTTGCAAGTGCCATCATCTTTTGGAGTTATTATGAAGTTAACCGTTAAGTTAAGAGTGATTGGTGGCTTTGCCATTATCTCTTTACTACTAATCATTATTGGCGCCACCGCTTTTTCACAATTAAACAGTATTAGCGAGTCCACTGCAGAAGTTAATAATGTCTCAATACCCGCTCTTGAAAACAGCGCCATCATGAAAAGCGAATTTGTTTTAATGAGCAAAATCAGCTTACAGGCGCATAGTGCAGAAACGCAGCAACAAATAAATACCTTACAACAACAGTTTAGCAAAGAACAAAACGCTTATCGTGAGGCTGCCGACAAACTAATTCAAGCCGTGCAAGGGGATACGGTATTACGTACTTCCGCACAGCAAGTTAACACCACCTATGATGTCTTTATTCCATTATCTAATCAATTATTCCAACAACTGACCAATAACCTTACCTCACAGAATACTATTGATGCGTTACTGTCTGAATTGGAAGAAACTGCTGATGACATGGCTTCGCTTTTGCTCGACTTTTCAGATCTTAACAACGTTAGAACGCGTTTTCCAAAAGCCTATGCGGCGGCTGCACAAATGGAAACGGGTATAAATAGCCTAATTAGCGCCTTGGTTGATCTTAATCGCACTACAAATGACAACACTGCCGCTACTATTAGTAATGACATTGCTTTCCGCTTACAAGATTTAAATAGCCAATTAAATGTTATGGTTGAGGAAGCTAATTCCGTTAGCATTGCCACTGACTTAGCAGAGAAAATGGCAGCAGTCGCCAGTAAACTCAATGGTAACCAAGGTATCCCTGCTTTGAAGGCACAACTGCTGCAGGGTAAAGCCAGAGCAAACAGCTTATTACAACAAGCTGATGAGCAGACGAGCTTGGCCCTAACGCATTTAGACCAACTATTAGCACAGACTACCCAAGCGGCTGAAACAATTCAGCAATTAAGCAATGATCGCGTTAGCGGTGCCTTAACCGGCATTCTTATCATGATGCCTTTGGCAGTAGGTATTGCTATCTTTATCGCTTTTGGTACAGTCCGGGCCATTGTTAAACCATTAAATAAAATCAATCTGATGCTAGGTGTGGTGGCTTCGGGAGATCTTACCCAACAGTTAGAAGCCAACAGCCAAGATGAGTTTGGTGAGCTTGCTCGCAATATCAATAAAGTTAGCCAAAACTTGCAGACGCTAATCCAAGGGGTGATTTCACGCTCTACCCAGTTAGCTGCGGCATCTGAAGAAACCTCTGCTATTACTATGCAAACTACCCAAGCTATCCGTGAACAAAAATCACAAGTAACGCAAGCCGCCACTGCCACCACCGAAATGAGTAGTACTTCGCACGGTGTCCTGCAAAGCTCGAATGATGCACTGGCCGAAATTAAAAATGCTGACAAAGAAGCAGAGCGTGTTAAAGGGATCTCGGCAGAAAATAAAGCCACTATTATTCAACTGTCGCGAGAAGTGGAGCAAGCCTCTATCGTCATTAATAAACTGCATCAAGACAGCGCCTCTATCGGCAGTATCTTAGATGTTATTCGTGGTATCGCTGAACAAACCAATCTACTGGCGCTTAACGCTGCCATTGAAGCGGCACGCGCAGGTGAACAGGGCCGTGGTTTTGCGGTAGTCGCCGATGAAGTTCGCTCGTTAGCCAGTAAAACGCAAGCGTCTACCCAAGAGATTCAGGCGATGATTCAAGCGCTACAAACCGGCGCGCACGCCGCTGTAGAAGCCATGAACAAAGGTAAAAAACAAGCGGAAGAATGTGTGGTGAAAACCGAAGTGGCTACCGCCGCACTGGATTCCATTCAACATGCGGTGCATTTAGCTCATGATATGAGTGAGCAGATCTCTACTGCCGCAAAAGAACAAAACCAAGTATCCGCTGAGATCAGTAATCTTTTAGAATCCATTGTGGCCATTGCGGAACAAACGGCTTCAGGTGCAGAGCAAACCTCTGAATCTAGCCATGAAGTTGCAAAACTGGCAGATGAATTACGTCGCTCTGTCGATCAGTTCAAGGTATAACCTAGAGTAAAAAGCACAAGGCCAGCTATTTGCTGGCCTTTTTTATCGCGTTGAAAATTGCTTAAAGCGTTAATAATTGCCGTAACCCTTGTTTAGCAAGGGCCACTACCATCAACAGTTTCGAGAAGTTTTTACGATACTCAAAACAGGGTCAGGTTTCAAAATGAGCAGCAGCTATTACTGCCGCTCTAAGGTAAGAAAACGATAACCTAATGGATTGTCAGGACTTGCTGGGTGCGCTTCGTGTGCAATTTCTTGCCAAGGCCCTACTGCATGATAATCAGGGAAACAAGCATCTCCGGCAACGTCCAGCTCAATTTCGGTTAAATAGAGTCGGTTAGCTAAGGGTAAGCACTGCTGGTAAATCTCCGCGCCACCCACAATCATCACCTCAGGTACATCAGCCACTAACGCTAAGGCCTGTTCAATGCTATTTACCCACTCGACAGGACTGTCTGCAGGCGCAGCTTGGCGGCTAATAATAATATTACGCCGACCTGGTAGCGGGCGCCCTATTGATTCATAGGTCTTTCGACCCATAATCACAGGCTTACCCAAGGTGACCGCTTTAAAGTGCTTTAAATCGGCCGGGAGATGCCAGGGCATCTTGTTATCCAAGCCGATAACTCGGTTAGCGGCCATTGCAGCGATCATGGCTATTTGCATAAGGTGACCTTAACGCTGATAAATAACTTCAACGTCATAATCGTCTTCGTCAAAATCGTCATCATCATCCAGATCATCATCTAGCGCTGTAGCTTCTTCATGATAATCATCCCATTTAAAGGTAACAGGATCAGCAATTTGTTCAGCAGCTTCTTCTGCTGGTAATTGCTCAATGTAGTTTAAGATTTCTTTTGACAAGCGCTCTGTGTTTTCGCGTGACGCCGCTGAAATTTTAAATACGGGTCCTTCCCAGTTAAGCGCTTCTGTCACCAGTTGCACAATCTCATCCAGCTCTTCTTCCAGCACTAAATCCATTTTGTTAAAGACTAACCAACGGGGTTTGGCCGCTAGCTTGGTGCTGTATTTATGCAGTTCTTGAATAATGGTCTGCGCATTTTCCGCCGGATCAGAACCATCAGCAGGTAATACATCAATAACGTGCAGCAGTAAACGGCAGCGCTCTAAATGTTTTAAAAACTGAATACCTAAACCCGCACCTTCAGCGGCACCTTCAATTAACCCTGGAATATCGGCAATCACAAAAGAACGGTGCGACTCTACCCGAACTACACCTAAGTTAGGCACTAACGTTGTGAAAGGATAATCTGCTACTTTGGGCTTAGCCGCTGACACAGCACGAATCAGCGTCGATTTACCGGCATTAGGTAAACCTAATAAGCCAACGTCAGCTAAAAGCAGTAACTCTAAACGTAAATTACGGATCTCACCGGGCGTACCGTTGGTTTTTTTGCGCGGTGTACGGTTGGTACTGGTAGCAAAACGCGCATTACCTAAACCATGCCATCCGCCCTTGGCCACCATCAGCTTTTTACCGTGTGCGGTTAAATCGCCAATCACTTCGTCGGTGTCAACGTCAACAGCACGGGTGCCCACTGGTACGCGCAACACTAAATCTAAACCACGTTTACCGGTACAATTTACACTGCCGCCATTTTCGCCGCGTTCAGCTTTGTGGTATTTTTCAAATTGATAATCGACAAGCGTATTAAGATTTTCATCTGCCTGTAGGTATACATCTCCACCGTCCCCGCCATCACCGCCATTGGGACCGCCCTTGGAAATAAATTTTTCCCGTAAAAAACTGATAATACCATTACCGCCGTCACCGGCTTCAACGCGAATTATCGCTTCATCAACAAACTTCATGAGGTGCGTCCTGATTAACTATGAACTGACTAGACTCTGCTTTATCACTAGTATAACGCATGTCAGACAGTGGGGAAAATTTATAAAAAAACCCCGCACAGGGCGGGGTTTTTCTGAAGCCTATCAGCTTATTCGCTAACGATGCTTACATATTTACGATTGTGCTCGCCTTTCACTTCAAACTGAACTTTACCTTCAGTTAAAGCGAATAATGTGTGGTCTTTGCCCATACCCACGTTGTTACCAGCGTGGAATTTAGTACCACGTTGACGCACAATGATGTTACCGGCTAAAACTGACTCACCACCAAAGCGCTTAACACCTAAGCGTTTAGCTTCTGAATCGCGACCGTTACGAGTGCTACCTACACCTTTCTTACTTGCCATGTGTCGATACTCCTGTTACGCGCTGATGCTGGTAATTTTCACTTCAGTGAACCACTGGCGGTGGCCCTGCTGTTTACGTGAATGCTTACGACGACGGAATTTGACGATTTTAATCTTATCGCCACGGCCATGAGTGACCACTTCCGCTACTACCTTACCACCTTCGATTAAAGGGGCGCCGATGTTGATTTCTTCGCCATTAGCGATCATCAACGGGATAAATTCGATTGTTGCGCCGGTTTCTAAGTCTAGTTTTTCTAGACGAAGAGTTTGACCTTCCGTCACACGGTGCTGTTTGCCACCACTTTGGAAAACCGCGTACATAGTTAACTCCGTACAAAGCACGCCAACGCTTTTAAATTTAAGGGGCGTGTTAATTCAATTCACAGGGCGCGAATTGTACGCAATTTCCCCCACAGCCGCAAGTACAATTATTAAAAAGATCACTTGGTCAACAAAAGGATCTAGATTTCATTTTAGCCAACCGCTTCTATAGTGTAGAATTACTTCCATTCAGGTACTTAAGCAGTAGTAAGCAGATGACGCTAGATGAAATACAGCGGCTCTCGGCAGCCGATATGACCGCCGTAAACCAGCAGATATTTTCTCAGCTAAGCTCCGATGTGGCGCTTGTTAACCAACTTGGCATTTATATCGTCAATAGTGGCGGCAAGCGTTTGCGTCCTTTGTTAGCGGTGCTTGCAGCTCGAGCCTTGGGCTATCAAGGAGAACAGCATCTTAGTATCGCCGCGATTATTGAATTTATTCACACCTCTACGTTATTACATGATGATGTGGTAGATGAATCGACGCTAAGACGCGGTAAAGAAACCGCTAATGCGCTATTTGGCAACCAAGCGAGTGTGCTGGTTGGCGATTTCTTGTATAGCCGCTCATTTCAAATGATGGTTAAACTAGACAATATGCGTGTTATGCAAGTACTCGCCGATGCAACCAACATTATTGCTGAAGGCGAAGTATTACAGCTAATGAATGTGAATGATCCTGAAACGACTGAAGAAAGTTATATGCAGGTCATCTACTGTAAAACGGCTAAATTATTTGAAGCGGCGACTCAGCTGGCGGCAGTGATTTCCGGACAAAGCGCGGAAATGGAACACGCTATGAAAGCTTATGGTATGCATTTGGGTACCGCGTTTCAGTTAATTGATGATGTACTGGATTATCAGGCTGATGCCACTGAACTGGGCAAGAATATCGGTGATGACCTAGCAGAAGGCAAACCAACTTTACCGCTTATTCATGCACTGAAAATGGGCTCGCCAGCACAGCAACAGTTAATTAGAGCAGCCATTACGGAAGGCAATGGCATGCAGCATTTAACAGAGATTATGGCTGCCTTGCAAGAAACCGGTGCTTTTACCTATACGCGAGAAATTGCCCAGCAAGAAGCGATAAAAGCGAAACAAGCTTTGTTATTGCTTCCCGCTTCAGACTACAAGACAGCGTTAGTTGCACTTGCAGATATTGCTCTATCTCGCAGCCACTAAATCTTGAAGCCACTAAGCACTTTAGTGGCTTACTTAAGCTCGCACTACAAATAAAAAAGGCGCATTAAGCGCCTTTTTTAACACTAGGCAAACTTAGTTTTTGTTTACAAACTCTTCGCCAAGCGTGATATCCGCTTTTAAGGTACCCAGCATATCGTTCATCGCTTTTTCTTCAAAAGCACTTAAGGTACCGATTGGCAGCAGTTGCTCTACACCATTTTTACCTAGCACTAATGGCTGTGCAAAGAAGCGAGCATGCTCACCGGCACCTTCAACATAGGCATATTCGGTAACAGCTTCGCCCTGTAAACCTTTAATTAAAGAGATACAGAAACGTGCTGCAGCTTGCCCCATAGAAAGTGTAGCTGATCCGCCACCGGCCTTAGCTTCAACCACTTCCGTACCCGCGTTTTGGATACGTACCGTTAATGCAGCCACTTCTTCATCCGTAAAGCTAACACCCGCCACTTGCGATAATAAAGGCAGAATAGTCGTACCGCTATGACCGCCAATCACTGGCACTGTGATATCAGCTGGATTTTTACCTTTTAACTCTGCAACGAAGGTCTCGGCACGAATCACGTCTAAGGTTGTTACACCAAATAAACGGCGTGGATCATAAGTGCCAGCTTTCTTGAAGACTTCAGCGGCAATGGCAACAGTGGTGTTTACTGGGTTAGTGATAATACCCACTAAAGCTGTTGGACACTGTTCAACAATAGCTTCCGCTAAGGTTTTAACAACACCGGCATTAATGTTAAATAAATCTGAGCGATCCATACCTGGCTTGCGTGGCATACCAGCAGGGATCATCACAATATCAGCACCCACTAAGGCTTTGTTTAAATCTTCTTTACCATAGCCAGTTACTTTAACGGCAGTTGGAATATGGCTTAAATCTACAGCCACACCTGGAGTAACAGGAGCCAGATCATACAAGGCTAAGTCTGTGCCGGCAGGTAAATCTAACTTCAGTAACAATGACAGTGCCTGACCAATACCACCGGCAGCACCTAAAACGGCAACTTTCATGATTCTCTCCAATTTTACAGTTCAGAATAACCGCGCCAACAATACTGAAATAGCGCACAAATTACAAATATCTTCGCCTAAAGTCTATATAAAAACTCGTTTCAAGCGCAGCAAAATAACGCTTTGAATTTTGCCAAGCAATTTTAACTCAGCCACTGCATTGTGGCGTTAAATTTGTTAGTATCACTGCACTTAACTCAACGTTGAACAAACCATCATGACAAAACAAAGCCGTCAAGAAGCTTTAATCAATGCATTTAAAGCGCTATTAAAAACAGAAAGCTTTGCTTCACAAGGTGAAATTGTTGATGCTCTTAAAAATGAAGGCTTTGATAATGTCAGCCAATCCAAAGTGTCAAGAATGCTCAGCAAGTACGGTGCAGTGCGAACCCGTAATGCGCGTCAAGAGATGGTGTATACCCTGCCACCTGAGCTCGGCGTACCGACCACGAAAAGCCCACTGCGTCAATTAGTGCTCGATATCGAACATAACGATGTGATGATTATTATCCGCACTAGCCCTGGTGCTGCCCAGTTAATTGCTCGCTTACTTGATTCAGTAGGCAAAGCAGAGGGCGTTTTAGGCACTATTGCCGGTGACGACACTATTTTCATCGCCCCGATCAGTGTAAAAAATATCAATTTCACCCTGCAAAAAGTGACTGAATTATTTGAAAAGGTCTAGGGGGCACGGAAGTCTCCTCGAGCTGCCGCTTCTAAAAAACTCAATGACGGGACAAAAAAAGCAGCCGCAAGATCTAACTGACAAAAATCCAGAAGGGGATCCGCTATCCTGTCAGCATGCACTGCAAAGCGCTGCTGCCAATAGGTAGTTAACGCGCTACTGTCAGCAGTAAAATTCAACGATATCGCACCCTGCAGTTGTAAAGTTGCATAAGCCATGTTTTGTTGTAAGATTAACCCGCCTTCAGCGTGTGCCGCTTCCCAACAGCCAAGATGACTATGTTCATGGCCGCTTGCTAACCCTGGTTTAGCGTCTAACTTGGCATAACCCATGATCGCTTCTTGTTGCTGAGTACTTAATTGTGACCAGACTTTGTGGTCTAGTAACCAGCGGTAAAAAAAGACATAACTGCCGCCGGCAAAGATAGGGCACACTTTCGCATCAATTAATGCGACCTTTCTTTTTAACGGTCCTCTGGGGTTGAGCGGTGCATCGACAAAGCCTGTCAATTGCCTACCGTCTAAATAGCGAAAGCCAGATAACTGATCTAAAACTTCAACATGCCCATGAATCAGCTGATAAATCTGCTGTAATGCGATGTAATTCACATCCTGTCGATCAGAGCGAACCTGAATTAACAGATCGGCCATCGTAAAACTGACCGACACATGCTCTGAAGACAAATCAGGCCAAGTCTGAAAATTTGCAGGCCTTTGCCATGGATATAAGTTATCCCAGTAATGATGACTAATGCCTACCACAGCCGTCAACATGGCTTCAGAGAAATGTTCTGATAGTCGCTCAACCAACTGTAGTATTCTTGCAAGTTTATAACGCATCACGGCTTCTTGGCCATCTAGGACAGTACACAGCAGGTAACTGCCATGCAAGTTTGCTTCTGCACAAATACCTAATTGTTCGCGAGCCATGCCTTACCTTATTCTTATTTTATTTATGCTGAGTATACCGCTAAATCAGCATAAGCTTAATCCCCTATTAACGTGTGAGATATATCTCACAAATCAGGTAGTAATAACGCAACTTTGAAGTAGCAACGCTAGCAGCAAAAATCTTAAGGCATTGTTATTTATAAATTTAATAGACGAAGTCGCTTTCTTGCAATCTTATGACACAGCGTATGATTGCAGAAATTGCCCCCTAAAGCAGATTTATACGTGCATAATTACCACATCAAAACAGCACAACGTTTTGATGTCTGAAAGGGTTTCAGATACTGCAAGGAAACGCAAAGCTGCAGGAGCACGCTTACTGGTCTGGGATAGATACAGTTATGGATAGCTAACGGACACCTTCAAGCTGAAGATGACTCTACAGGACGCTAGAGTTTACAAGGAGCGCCGAGGATGGCCGCGTAATAGGATGGTGCAAGTAAGCACCTTAGCAGCACAAGGCGTGCTCTGTTGCTGGATGCAGCGAAATATTCGCAACAAGGAGGTTTAACAAGGAGTGTTGGCAGGAGCCGTTAATACGCAAGGAAAGGGTTACAGCTGGACGCTGAAAGGGATGAACATATTTATGGATGAATGTTTTGGCATGAAGCTGATTAAAAGGACCTAATGCACGGAAGGAAAGTATGACAAGAAGTTATGCTTTAGGGATTTCTGCCAAGGATTGCAGGTGCAAAGGATGATGCCTTCTCAAGGTGGCCGCGCAGTATGCGGCCCGCTTCTTTTTTCTGTTCGTACTACCTACCTTAGTTATTTTATTTCCGTTACAAGCGCAACTGTAATGGCACACTGAATTTGTGCCACCTTACTCATGCTATTCAATCTCATTCTGCACCGGCATTAGGGTATTTTTGTATTAGGCATAAAAAAACCCCATAACACTGAGTCATGGGGCGTCAGAATAAGACAAAGGACAAGGATAGACGTTTGGTGGAACAAGGTTTAGTGTTGGCCAGCCGTTGCAGTACTGATACTGGCGGCCATCACTGGCTCCCGGAGAGCGCCACCGACACTCTCCAGGCTGCTTACTTTACTGAGGCAACAAACTCAGGATAGGCTTCAATGCCACACTCTGAAGCGTCAACACCTTCATATTCAGCTTCTTCGCTGACACGAATGCCCATTACTAATTTCAGCAGGTACCACACCGCCAAGCTAGCAATAAATACCCAAGCAAAGATTGCAACAGCACCAATTAACTGGCCAACGAAAGTCGCACCTTCTTTACTAAATGGCACTATCATCAGACCAAAGAAACCGACTACACCGTGTACAGAAATAGCACCCACGGGATCATCAATCTTAATTTTGTCTAAAGCGATAATAGAGACAACCACTAACACGCCACCTAGAGCACCGAATAAGGTCGCTTGTAAGGCCGATGGTGTAGAAGGCTCCGCAGTGATGGCAACCAACCCTGCCAGAGCGCCGTTTAACGCCATCGTTAAGTCAGCTTTGCGGAATAAGAACACTGACAAGGCTAAAGCAGCAATAGCGCCAGCAGCGGCAGCCGCATTGGTGTTTAAAAAGACCACAGCGACAGCGTTAGCGTTACTGATATCACCCAGTTTTAATACTGAACCACCATTAAAACCAAACCAGCCCATCCACAGTACCAAGGTACCTAAGGTTGCCAGTGGCATGTTCGCACCAGGAATTGCATTAACTTTACCGTCTTTACTATACTTCCCTTTACGCGCACCCAGTAATAACACGCCTGCTAACGCTGCCGCAGCACCCGCCATATGCACGATACCTGAACCTGCGAAATCAGAAAAACCAAACTGATCATCCAGATTAATACCGAACATCCCTTCAGCACCCCAAGTCCAAGACCCATGAACTGGATAAATAAAGCCCGTCATTACTACAGCGAACGCTAAAAAGGCCCACAGCTTCATACGTTCAGCTACAGCACCAGAAACGATAGACATTGCGGTCGCCACAAAGACCACTTGGAAGAAGAAATCAGATGCGCCTGAATAAACCGCTGCCCCGGTAAAGCCATCTTCACGATCAGCGAAACTGGTTAAGGTAGCGTCAACATCCACAGCACCGATGCCACTTAGGAAAAACTCGCCGCCATACATAAACGCATAACCACAGACTAAATACATAATGCAGGCAATGGAGTATAGGGCGACGTTTTTAGTCAAAATCTCCGTGGTGTTTTTGGCGCGCACCAAGCCTGCTTCTAGCATTGAAAAACCGGCAGCCATCCACATGACGAGGACACCACACATTAAAAAGTAGAAGGTATCCATGGCATATTGTAAGTGATAAATTTGCTCTTGCATGCTAATAACTCCTTAAAGCGCTTCTGCGTCGGTTTCGCCGGTACGGATCCGGACAGCCTGTTCGAGGTCATAAACAAAGATCTTGCCATCGCCAATCCGGCCGGTGTATGCCGCTTTTTGGATGGCTTCTAATAAGCGCTCCACCTGATCATCCTGCGTAGCGATTTCCAGTTTCACTTTCGGCAGAAAATCAACCTGATACTCTGCTCCACGATACAACTCGGTGTGGCCTTTTTGCCGGCCAAAGCCTTTTACTTCTGTTACCGTTAAACCTTCTATCCCAATGTCCGCAATGGCTTCACGAACATCATCCAGTTTGAACGGCTTGATGATGGCACAAACAAGCTTCATGATGGTTTTCCTTATCGAGTAATTTTAGTAATCACTCACTTTTACAAGAAAACCTTGTGCCAACATTTATTTATATTAAATTTCAACAACTTAAATAAAAACCCTTTATCTTGGCGAAAAAAAACGCACCATAGTGGTGCGTTTTTCACTCAGGCAGTGCAAGCTACTTCGCCAAAAAATCTTGCCAAGCGTGCAGTAGTAACAGCAAATCTGCTAAGCCACATTCACTTTCCAGTAAGTGCTCGTCGAGTTGTAAATCCGCATCTTCAAGTAGCTCTGGGAGGTGAAATTGCTCGTTCGACAATAAGGTGTTATGACAGATCCGCACCTCTTGTCGCTGCACTAACAGGCTGTATTCACGCCCAAAATACTGCCAATCTTGATAAGGCGCTAATGCGCTGAGCTCAGTAATCAGTGGTTGATAGCTGGCTTTCGTCAGCTCGAACTCCCCTGTAAGGAACTGCTGCAACGCAGCCTGTTCTGAAGGTAAAGCTAACCGATAACGACGATTATCGCGGTCATAAATAAAATCATACTCCACCGGTGACTCCGCAACTTAACGTGGTCCAAAACAGCAACGGTAAAGACCGCTACACCTATATTTAAATTCTACTCGCCTTAACAGGGCGCGGCTTTTTCACTAAAACAGGTAAAAAAGTATAAATAAAAACGCCTGCACAAGGCAGGCGTTTTTCAGGATTAATCGGCTTAGACTGCTTGCTGAATAATCACATTATCCGCTTTTTTAGTGTACTGCGGCATCTGATGGAAGTTCAGGTAGCGATAAGTATCGGCTGCTGTCGCATCGATCTGCTTCGCATATTCCATATACTCAGCTACCGTTGGCAGCTTGCCTGTGATAGAAGCCACCGCAGCTAGTTCTGCTGATGCCAGATAGACATTAGCTCCCTGACCTAAACGGTTCGGGAAGTTACGAGTAGACGTTGATACTACCGTTGAATTCTCAGCAACTCGTGCTTGGTTACCCATACAGAGTGAACAACCTGGCATCTCGGTGCGAGCACCCACTTTGCCGTAAATACCGTAGTAACCTTCTTCAGTCAGCTGTGCCTGATCCATCTTAGTCGGTGGCGCAATCCACAGACGTGTTGGCAACTGGCCTTTAAACTTATCCAGTAATTTACCCGCGGCACGGAAGTGACCGATGTTGGTCATACAAGAGCCGATGAACACTTCGTCGATCTTATCGCCCGCTACGCTAGACAATAAACGAGCATCATCCGGATCATTTGGTGCACATAGCACTGGCTCTTTAATGTCCGCCAGATCGATTTCGATCACTTCTGTATATTCAGCATCGGCATCGGCTTCCATCAGCTTAGGATCGTTCAACCAAGCTTGCATCGCGTTAATACGACGCTCAATAGTGCGCACATCACCGTAACCTTCGGCAATCATCCACTTTAACATCACAATGTTAGATTGCAGATATTCGGCAATTGACGCTTCTGATAGCTTGATAGTACAGCCAGCAGCAGAGCGCTCAGCAGACGCATCAGAAAGCTCGAAGGCTTGCTCAACCGTTAAGTTTGGTAAACCTTCGATTTCTAGAATACGGCCAGAGAAGATGTTCTTCTTGCCTTTCTTATCCACCGTCAGTAAACCTTTCTGGATAGCAACATAAGGAATCGCATGCACTAAGTCACGCAGGGTAATACCTGGCTGCATTTCGCCTTTAAAGCGCACTAACACTGACTCAGGCATATCCAGTGGCATAACGCCAGTCGCCGCCGCAAAGGCGACTAAGCCAGAACCGGCTGGGAACGAAATACCAATAGGGAAACGCGTATGTGAGTCACCACCGGTACCTACCGTATCAGGTAATAACATACGGTTTAACCAGCTATGGATAATACCATCGCCCGGACGCAGTGATACACCGCCACGGTTCATAATAAAATCTGGCAGGGTGTGGTGCGTGTTCACATCCACTGGCTTCGGATAAGCGGCAGTGTGACAGAAAGACTGCATGGTTAAATCAGCAGAGAAGCCTAAACAGGCTAAGTCTTTTAATTCGTCACGTGTCATTGGGCCAGTAGTATCTTGCGAACCCACAGTGGTCATCTTCGGTTCACAGTAAGTACCTGGACGAACACCTTTCACGCCACAGGCTTTACCCACCATTTTCTGCGCCAGCGTAAAACCTTTGCCGGTATCGGCTTTAGCTTGTGGGCGACGGAATTTGTCAGAAGCACTTAAACCTAAAAATTCACGAGCACGGTCGGTTAAACCACGGCCGATAATCAATGGAATACGACCACCTGCGCGCACTTCGTCGATTAAGACGTCAGTCGCTAAGCTAAACTCAGCTAATACTTCGCCTGTACCGTGACGCACTACCTTGCCTTCGAATGGCAGGATGTCAATCACATCACCCATTTCCAGCTTGCTTACGTCAACTTCGATCGGTAAGGCACCAGAATCTTCCATAGTGTTAAAGAAGATTGGGGCAATTTTGCCGCCTAAAACAAAGCCACCACCACGCTTATTAGGTACGAATGGGATATCGTCACCCATAAACCATAATACTGAGTTAGTGGCAGATTTACGCGATGAACCTGTACCTACCACATCGCCTACATAGGCCAGTGGGAAGCCTTTTTCTTTCAGCGCCTCTAATTGCTTGATCGGGCCGACAGAACCTGGCTGGTCTGGGTGAATACCTTCACGGCTGTTTTTCAGCATCGCTAAGGCATGCAGAGGGATATCAGGGCGTGACCAGGCATCTGGTGCTGGCGATAAGTCATCGGTATTGGTTTCGCCAGATACTTTAAATACGGTAACCGTAATTTTTTCAGCTAAAGCAGGCTTGGCTTCAAACCACTCAGCATCGGCCCAGCTTTGCAATACTTGTTTGGCAAAGACGTTACCCGCTTCCGCTTTCTCTGTCACATCATGGAAAGCATCGAAGATCAATAAAGTATGTGACAACGCTTTGGCAGCAATCGGCGCCAACTTCTCGTTATCTAACAAGCTGATTAACGGCTGAATGTTATAGCCACCCATCATGGTGCCTAACAATTCAGTAGCATATTCTGGGCTGATCAGTGGGCTAGAGGCTTCGCCATTAGCTAAGGCGGTTAAAAAACCGGCTTTTACATAAGCGGCTTCGTCTACACCTGGCGGAACCCGATTGACTAACAGATCGAGGATTGTCTCTTCTTCACCTTTAGGTGGGTTTTTTAGCAGCTCAACTAAGGCAGCAACTTGCTCGGCATTTAAGGGTTTGGCCGGGATACCCTGGGTGGCGCGTTCTGCCACGTGTTCACGATATTCTTGTAGCACAGTAATGTCCTCTCGGTCGTTGCTTGCAGTCTGGTCACTGCAACGTCATTCTGGTGAATGAATGTGGCTAATTATAAGAAAGTTCTGGTTAAAAGCCTATGCGCTTAATAACTGACCTGCTTATAGTGGTTATAAGTTTGCTGAATACAAACAGCCAGACATCATATTTATATTTATAGTGGTCTGACCAATGCAAATAAAAAGGCTGCAACGAAAAATTTACGCTGCAGCCGTAGTTTAGCAGAAATACCGCTTATTTGCTTGCTGTACTAGCATCAGTCAATGCTTACCAAATTTTTACGCGCTGTTCAGGCGGTAAATACATAGCATCACCTTCTTTGATATCAAATGCCGTGTAAAACTCTGGAATATTTGGCAGTACACCTAGCACTCGATATTGTGCAGGTGAGTGCGGTCCAGTACTTAACTGTCGGCGTAACGCTTCTTCACGGAACTTGGTACGCCAAATTTGGGCCCAACTAATAAAGAAACGTTGCTCTCCAGTAAAGCCATCCAGTACTGGCGCCTCTTTACCGGCTAAAGATAATTGATAGGCGCGTAATGCCACCGTCATGCCGCCTAAGTCACCAATATTTTCGCCAAGGGCTACCGCACCATTAACATTAACGCCCGGTAAAGGCTCAAACCGATTGTACTGACCAATCAATTTCGCGCCACGCGCTTGGAACTTGGCTTTATCTTGCTCGGTCCACCAGTTGCGTAAATTACCATCGCCATCGTATTTCGCACCTTGATCATCAAACCCATGACCAATTTCGTGGCCGATCACCGCACCGATACCGCCATAGTTAACCGCATCATCCGCTGCCATGTTAAAGAAAGGCGGTTGTAAAATAGCGGCAGGGAACACGATTTCATTGTTTACCGGGTTATAGTAAGCATTGACGGTTTGCGGGGTCATAAACCACTCACCTTTGTTGATCGGCTTGCCTAACTTGCTCACCATATCATCATAAGCCCAGTGGCTCGCGCGAACGAAGTTACCCACTAAATCATCGGCTTTAATCTCGAGTGCTGAATAATCTTTCCATTGATCTGGATAACCAATTTTGGTGGTAAACTTACCGAGCTTTTCTAAAGCGGCAACTTTTGTTTCCTCGCCCATCCACTCAAGTTCTTTGATAGACAGCTCGTATGCTTTTATTAGATTAGCGACTAACTCTTCCATCCGGGCTTTGGCCGCTGGGCTAAAGTGCCGTTCAACATACAACTTACCTGTCAACTCACCTAACACTTGATCAGAAGCATCAACGGCACGTTTCCAACGCGGCTGTTGTTCCTGAATCCCGCTTAAGGTTGTGCCATAGAAAGCAAAACGGCGATCCGCAAAATTACTGCTCAGTTTATCGGCATAGCTGTTAATGGTTTTGCTGGTTAAATAATCCTGCCAACTGGCTAAATCTGTCGCCGCCAATACTTGGGCAAAACCTGAAAAGTAGCTTGGCTGTCTAACAATCACGTCAGTAACTTGATCTAACTTCACCCCAGTAGCGAAGGCTGTCCAATCGAAATCACCCAGCAAAGTATTGAGTTCTGCCGCACTGATTTTGTTATAGGTTTTGTCTGCATTACGACTATCAAGGCGAGTCCAGTGATGTTCTGCTAAGGCTTTTTCAAGGTTATAAACCCGTTCTGCGGCCGCTTGCGCATCGGCATGACCAGCTAACGTAAACATATCTGCTAAGTACACTTTGTACTGGGCAATAATGTTTAACGACGCTTCGTCATCTTTAAAGTAATAATCACGATCAGGTAAGCCTAAGCCGCCCTGTCCAAGATAGACCGCGTATTCAGTAGAGTTTTTCGCGTCATTATTCACAAACCAGCCAAAGGGAATGGCTACGCCATCACGTTGCAAACGAGCAAACAAGACCGCCAGCTGTGTTTTATCCGTTAAGCCAGCAATTGCTTCAAGTTGTGGTGCTAGCGGAGTTAAGCCTTTTTGTTCAATAGTCGCTTCATCCATAAAGCTGTTATAAAAGCTGCCCAGCTTCTGTTCATCTGAGCCAGCAACAAGATCAGTACGCGCAGCGACTTCATCAATAATGTCTTTAACAGCTTGTTGCGAACGATCGGCCAAAATATGGAAAGAGCCAAAAGTGGCTTTATCAGCTGGGATCTCTGTTTCGGCTAACCATTTGCCGTTAACGGCTAAAAAGAAATCTTGGCCAAAGGCTACATTGCTATCAAAGTATTGTTTATCAATGCCCGACACTAAAACGGCAGCTTGGGCAGACTCGGCTTGGGTTTGCACCTGATTTTCCGTGCTGGTTTCAGGCTTACTGCAGGCCGATAAGCTAAGCGCTATCGCCACGGCAGAGGCTACTAAGGTCATTTTTTTCATTATTATTTCCTATAAAGACTTGGTGTTTGTAACAGCGATATTACGCGCTTCGTAAAGCCTTGCCAAATGCGGGCGAGTGTAAAGTTGTAACAAGGTATTTGCTGCAGCGCATACCTCGTATAACCAGATTGTTTAAAGCCATTCTCAGTTATCCATTTAATCAGAAGCAAGATTATGCTCGCCGACTTCAAAGATAATGCTTGCTCGACCAACGAGCAACGGGTCTGGCGCAAGCACCACTTCTGGATCTTTATTATTGTAAGGTAAGCGCTGCAAAACATAGCGCATAGCATTTAACCGTGCGCGTTTTTTACAATCAGATTTTATCACTGTCCAAGGGGCGTAACTGGTATCCGTACACGCAAACATATGCTCTTTGGCCTGCGTATAAGCATCCCACTTATCTAAAGAAGCCAAGTCAATTGGGCTCAGTTTCCATTGCTTTAACGGGTGAGCTTCTCGTTCTGTAAAGCGCCGACGCTGCTCTTCCTGACTCACCGAGAACCACAGTTTGATCAGATGAATGCCACTTCGGACCAGATGTTTCTCAAACTCGGGCACCTGTAATAGAAATTCTTGATACTCCTCATCACTACAAAATCCCATTACTCGCTCTACGCCGGCGCGGTTGTACCAAGAACGATCGAATAACAATATTTCACCTTTGGTGGGTAATTGGGCAACATAGCGCTGAAAGTACCATTGGCCTTGCTCGTCTGCGCTAGGCTTCTCCAACGCGACCACTCTGGCACCACGTGGATTTAAGTGTTCCATAAACCGTTTGATAGTACCGCCTTTACCGGCGGCATCACGCCCTTCGAACAAGATCACTACCCGTTGTCCTGTCTCTTTTAGCCAGCGCTGCAGTTTTAATAACTCAACTTGCAGATGATATTTTTGCTGCTCATACGCTTTACGACTCAAGCGATTTTTATAAGGATAGCCACCGTCGCGCCAATCGGCTGTTAATTGCTGATCCGCTCTGACTCGGCGTTTTTCTACTTGCGCAGATTCACCTTTGTTTAACGCTTTACTGAGTTGCACTAAATCATCTGGCGACAAGCCATCTAACATCGCTAACAAATGCTCGGACAATATATGCATATCACCTGTGGCCTTTGCCGCGATAATATTCTCAATGGCGACGGCTTTTGCTTGCTGGCTGGCACTTAAGCGCTCTGCAACTTCTGTGCTCTCTGGCGTAATGGTTTTAGACTGGACGCGTTCGTTCATCATTCCCCCACGAAAATATGGCTGTAGAGCCGCTCTGGTCTAAAGAGCATAGAATGCCGCAGACTGTTTGCCTAGCAATATCAAAACATAGCAGTAACGCTAGATTACCAACTTAGTGAGCTTGTCGTTTTTCAACCGCCAACCCCTTTGCGGTTTGCTTGTCGGCAAAATAGGGTGAAAATACACTATGCTGGTGCCAGCTTTCGATGGCTGCCGGCTTGGCAAATAAGAATCCTTGCATATGCTCACAGCCTAAGCGAATTAACAACTTTTGCTGTAATTCGGTCTCAACACCTTCCACAATTAATTTAAGATTAAGCGATTTTGCTAATTGAATGGTGGCCTGTAGCACTTTTAACTGTAATCGATCTTCTGGAAAACCATGTAAAAAACTACGATCTAATTTTAAAGTACTCGCTGGCAGTTTTGCTAATAAACTCAAGGAGGCTTGGCCAGTACCAAAATCATCAATGGCAATGTCGAAACCGAGTTTCTTCAATACCGTGAGTTTTTCAAACATCTGTTGTGGCTTGCTGATAATACTGGTCTCTGTTAATTCAATTTCTAGCTTTTCCACCAGTTCTGGCTGATGGGTAGCTAAAGACACCAGTTCAGCAAAGAATAGTGCGTCCATAATATCGGGGCCGGCTAAATTGATGGACAATTTAAAAGGCACCTTATGTTTTGCCCAGTACAACAATAATGTTGTTGCTTGCTTTAACACAAAGCTAGATAACTGGACTAAAAAGCCGTACTTTTCCGCTAGCATGACAATTTTATCTGGTGGAATAAACAGCCCAGGCTGCTTTTCCCAGCGCAATAAGGCTTCAAAACTTTCTATTTGGCCTTGCGCTGCAACCTTTGGTTGCAACCACAATACCAGCTGCTGCTGTTGCAGGGCTTGTTTTAACTCGGCCAACAGCTGATTCTCCGCCTCTCGCTCTGCAATCGCAGCCGCAGTATAAAAAGCAATAGGTTGATGATAATGCTCAGCAAACTCTAAGGCTGACTCACACTGCTCGATATATTGCTCTGAACTGGTCGCGACGCCCTCTGTAATCGTTAGCCCGAGTTCATAACTGAGCATGACAGCTTGATTACCCATTACCAATTGCTTGGGTAATGTTGCAAGCAATGCCTGCCCGAAATCATTAGCACTCTCTTTGGAGCTCGCTAATCCACCCCAAGCAATAAATTTTACACCACGCAATCTTGCCAACTGCACCCTGCCAGACAGCGCTTCTCGAGCACGATGTGCAAAGCATTTCAAAAGCTCATCGCCGGCATTATAACCGTGTTGTTGATTAAACGATTTGATATTGCATAAGCGAATAATCGCCATAACGCCTGTCGCTTGACGCTGTAAGCGTTTGTTTATCAGGCGATTAAATAATAAAGCATTGGGTAATGAGGTGAGCAAGTCATAGGCTTGCAGAATTTTATGCTCTTGCTCTTTGTGCTCTAAACGCTGATGCAGTGCCCGTAATGTCGATAGATCTTCCAGCTGCAAAATCAAATGCTCGCTTTCTGTTTGGCCAATTTTCGTCAACAACACCACACTACCAGGTCGCTTTAAGCAATAGCATTCAACAGGATGCAACCCCTCAAAGGGTGCGGCAAACTGAGCAATAGCATCGACGTCTTCCGCTGCAGGCGTTAATAATTCGCTTAACTTTTCTGCGTTAGCCTGTGCTATCCCCAATAAATCACAAGCTTTATGATTTAATTTTAACAGTTCGCCCTCTTTGTTTATTAATAAAGTAGCAATTTGCGTATTCTCAAACATGTCTTCGTAGAGTTGATGACTACAACTGAGTTGATGATTAACCGCAGCTAAAGCTGTTGCATTGCGTTTTAATGTGGCTAGAACCCTTAAAATAGCCAGTGGTATACAAACGTTAAAAAACAAAAATAATAGACTATGTAGATATTCATGGGTATGAGGTAAATCCATGAGGGTTATTGCGAAAAAATCGTATGAGCTACGATTCATCAACAAATAGAATGGCAGCAAATTAAACACAACCAAGCCAAAGGTCACCCACGGAGGGAAAAACAGCAGACTAATTAAAGGAGCCGTATACACAAAAATCACCCCGAGACGCGCCAAATCGGGATGCTGTACAAAAATCGATATCGCTACACCAGCAGCAAAAACAGTGAACATCAACAATACACTGCTAAAAAATTGATATTTATTAGAAAAAAATAACGCTGCACCAATGAAGCCACAAAACGCTAGAGTAATAGCCAGATGAAAATGCAGATTTATCGCATCCTGCCCTGCGCTATGCAGCAGAATACCTAAAATCAGTAGCAAACCGATAGATAACAGAATTCGAAGAGCACTTTGCCTAACCGTTGGCATTGAGGCAGAATTCAGGTGGGCTTCCGTGACCATAAAAAAGCGTTTAAAACGTTCAAGCATTATTTTGGCCTTAATTAAGAACATGATACTGTTCTTTTTCAAACAACTAGACCTATAGTGTATTCACAGCATAAAGCAGTTTGGCAGTATTCGACAAGCCAATACTACCCAAATGGGTTATATTTTACTAACAAAATACCCCTCAGTGGCAGCTCAAAATCATTTGAAATTAATTAATTTTCGCTAATATTAACCTTTATCCGCTAAAGCCAAAAGAAAAAATCAATTTGAGTCAAGCTGTTCACATTTATAACAGCTGGGCGATCTTGGGCAACGCCCACCTCTGGCACAAATAAGTTGTGCCGGTTTCGTCATACTGCGACTCACCCAATTGATATTAAGAATATTAGCAACGCGCTTCAAAGTGCTTTGAATACTCTGCGGCACACTCGCCGCGCCCCCATACTGAATGCAACGGGCTTTCATTTCTAAGGCTAAACTGGCGGCATCAATACCTTGCGCGGCAATAGCCGGATTTAAATCAATACCGGCACACAACACATGATTATTACCGGCTAAATCTTGCACCTTGGTCGATTCACAACAGTAAATACGGGGCTCACCGTTAACATCTAACAACGAAAGCTGTGCTGAACTGCCCGTCTCTTTGACATCAAACATCCGAAATACCGCCCAGTGCTGACAAGGGTCGGTTACTTGCCGCATATTGCCCCAAGGTAACGGAATACCATTACCGCGATAGACCGCTTTTAACTTACCCGGACTGTAGGCATCAAAATAATGCCAGTGTGGGTAAGGTGAAACCGCGGTCATACGACGCATGGCCACCGACGCCGAAACCTCGGCCTGCAGATGGCTAGCAATTTCATAACCACGTCTTTCTAATAATTGTCGAAAGGCTTGCTTGGGGCAGAGTAAAGCGCCCGCGAAAAAGCTCGATTCAAAGTCACGCCAAGCATGTAGAATATCCTGCGGTGCCATGCTAACACTGTCACTATTCCCTTCATCCAGTGCTCCACCCACCGCCATCGAGCTTTTCACACCATCCTTGTTATGCAATACGGCATGACCAATATGCACCGCCAACTCATACTTTAAGCGCGTAGGCCATTGCTGCAGGATCTTGTTAAGATACAAGGTTCTGGGTGGCGTAAAATAGGAGGTGCCAATATTTTGCGATCTGACACCAAGTTCATCCAAAATTTCTTTTGGCGCTTCTTCATACCAACGAATACTTAGGCCTAGCTGCTCGACAATTTGCAATAAATCTGCCACCGATAAGGGTAAACGCTTTAAGCCTACCTCCTCTGCAGCGCGCTCCAATTCTGGGAAATGATTTTGATGATGCTCTTGATGCGCTCGAATCAACAGTTGTGCAAATTGCCGGCCACTGGTGCCCGTTTGTGCCAATAATTCTGGTATCGCAATTTGTAGAATGTCGGTATTAAATAAAAACGCCGGTTCGAGCGGCATGCCATGCAGCCCGCCTTTACTGTTTTTGGGTAAAACTAAATCTTGTTCTTCCGCTTCCGCATCTAAAAACCACTCCAGATCTTTTTGAAAAACCTGTGCGATCACTTCTAACATATCGATACTCGGCACCCGCTTACCGCGCTCGATCATCGATAAATAAGACACCGAAGGCGCAGCTTCTGGATTTAACCTTACACAACGAGTCGATAAATCTTCGATAGTTAAGTTATTACGTTTTCTAAGATTTCTAATCTTAGTACCCAGAAAATGTGACTTACGAATTAGGCTTTTATTAATTTTCATTTTGTAAAATTCACACTGTAAAATTTTTATTGTGAAATTATCAGTAAAATTAATCTAGACTAGTTTTCAAGCAATAGCAAAAGCTATCGCGAAAACGGCAGTAGAAAATTTCTGCGAAGCAAAAGATGAGATGGCACGAGCACTGAAGCTACACGCCACTGCACCCATACAGCCTTGTCTGAGGCAAAGATAGCGTACCTGATGAGGAAAAAGAAATGACGACATTAGCAAATCCACAACCACTGCATATTCAACATGAAATGCAGATGATTACCCAACTGAATGAGAGCCATGTAAAACAAATTATGGACTATTCAAAAGGCTTTCTGGATAAAACCTTCCCGCTTGCCCGCGGCTCACACCAAGCGGTTGCAAGCTATGTCGTCTATTATCAACAACTTTTGGCGTTCTTTCATGACGGCAGCACCAGTGGTTTAGCTGATCCAAGCCAGTTTATTGGCTTAATTGGTCATCGTGAAACGCCTGAAGCACTGTTACTGCAAAATCAAGGACGCCATGTTGAACTAATATTGAATAAAGGCGGCTTACAGGGTAGCAAAGATCCTGCAGGCATTGATGATATTCAGCTGCAAACGACTGAGCCAGAGTGCAGCTGGTTTAGCTTAGTCTCAGGCCGTCAAGTCAGTTGTCGTAGCCGAGGCGATAAAAGCTTTACCGCTAAAGATGGCAGTAGCTATTTGCTTTAACGACTTGCCATAACGAAAAGCCCAGCATAACGCTGGGCTTTAACGCAAGTTCCTTTGCGATTACTCTGCAGCCTGCAAAGCAATTTCCTGTACTTCTACACCATTGATGCTCACCGTTAAGCGCTCAAGGTTAGCCAAAGTCAGCTCTGAGTTATCGATACGCACTGCTTGGATAAAGTCTTGTAACGCTGCTACTTTATCACCCGCCATTAAGTGCATCACACCACGGTTATTTAATGCTAAGGCGCGCATTTCACGTTTGGCTGAGCGCGGGATTGCCTGTAAATTGGCAGCCAGTTGAACCGCATCACCACAGGCTGTCGCCGCTAAGGTAAAGTCTGCGGTGCTGCTGTAGGCAACACACAAACTGACTTGACGATAAAAAGGTTCACTTTTATCAGCGTCTTCTGCTTGAACCTGCGCAATCGCTTCTGCAAATTGTCCGGCTTTAATAAAAGCAGCACCGGGCGCATCCTCAATTAACGCCATTTTATAGCCCGTGCTCGCAGCAGAAGCGAGCAAAGGACTTGACGACAACAATACCACCGCCAAGCTGGTAACAAGTTTACGAGTTGAAATAGTCATGTCTGTTCTCTCCTGCAAAATGATTTTGGGTGGCCACTCATTGCTGGCCACGTAATAAAATTACAACAATGAACTTGTTCTTACAAACGAGAAGAAATCACCATACAGATTAATAAATTTCAACTGTAACAATTTTATTTTTAAGATTCTGAATTATATTAAATTAATAATAAACCCTTATTCTTGTCGTGATAATGCCGTCATAAAACTTAGTCAAAAATGTAATTTTATTACCAAAAAACCCCTAGGTAGTATCGAAAAAAAATATTTAAACCTATTTAAACCTTTTAAGCTGACACGACGACTAACCCATCATGTGCCAAAACAGACTTAACCATGCAACGACACGAAAACGTTTTGATTCAGCAGGTGATTGCGGGAGATCAAACAGCATATGAACAGCTATACAAGCAATACTCCGCTCGCGTCTACGCGATCTGTTTGCGTCTATTAGCAACTCGCGCTAAGGCAGAAGAGGCGACACAGGAGACCTTTGTGCAAATATGGCAGCAGTTACCGCATTTTCGCGCTGATAGCCAATTTTCAACCTGGTTGCATCGCATAGCCGTTAATACGGCGATTGATAGTTGGCGGCAAGATAAATTTGCCCGATTACTGGATGAAGCTGATCTGGATCTCATTGCAGAGCCAGCCCAAGAACTTCAGCTTTTAGACAAATTGATCTTAAAGTTGCCCAAGCAAGCCAGAGCAGTTTTTGTGCTCTTTGCCATTGAAGGTTATCAACACCAAGAAATTGCCAAGCTATTACAAATTGCCGAAGGTAGCAGTAAAGCACAGTACCATCGCGCCAGACAATTGTTACAGGAGTGGTTAAATGCAGCAGAATGACCTTGATAGCCTGCTAACCAAATTACCCGCGGAAATTACACCCGAGCGTGATCTTTGGCCTGAAATAACGCAACAGCTAAGCAAGCCGCCATCAAAACGCGCCCGGCTGTGGCTCAGTGCAGTAGCCGCTAGCCTAATTGTAGCGGTGCTATTTTGGCAGTCGTTTAATCCTGAGCCAGTTATCCACTTGGCGCAATTAGAGCAGCAGTATCAACAACAGCTGCAGCAACGCTTAGCGGCAATGACTGCCGTCAATACCGCTTATGGAGATTGGCAATGGCAGCTTAGCATTTGGCAAGATGCAATTAATCAAGTGCATTTGGTGCTGCGTCTGTATCCAGAGGATAGCTTTTTACAGCAAAAATTACTCACGCTGTATCAACAACAACTTGATTACCTTAGTAATCTCACTGAGCTACCCAACGTCTCTCTACAACCTTAAGGAAATGATGATGAAAATACAAATATTAGGTTCTACACTCGCTTTATTACTCATCAGCACATGGGTCTTTGCTACTAGCCAGCAAAGTATTGATGAAGTCAGAGCTGTCAGTGCTAATGAAAAAATCAGCTTGGATGTACAACGGGGCAGCGTAGAAATTAAAGCGGCATCAGATAATCAATTCCGGGTGTCTGGAAAGTTGGATGAACAAGCCGAAGGTTTCACACTAGACTCAGCGAAGGGTTTTACAAAGTTTAGTGTAAAAATGCCCAAGCAGCTTATTGAAAGTGATCAGAGTAAAAGTAATGGTTCAGCTTTAGTGATTACCGTGCCTGTTGGCAGCAATATTGAATTTAGCGGTGTCAATGTGAATGTAACTGCCAGCGGTATCCAAGGTAGTAGCCTAATTAACACCGTCAATGGTGATATTAACGCGCTTCGTTTAACAAATAGTGTTACGTTAAGTACGGTAAACGGCAAAATTGACAGCGAGGCATTACAAGGACAAATCACTCTTAAAACAGTGAATGGTGAAATTGACGACAAAACCTCCGAAGGGCGCATATCAGTAGAATCAATCAATGGCAGTATTGAACTGGAGAGCAACCCCACCGAGCTTATGGTCACAGTCGTTAATGGTGAGGTTGACTTGGTGTTAAATGGCACTCAGCAAGTCGCCTTATCTAGTGTAAATGGTGATATTGAACTGGATTTACATAACCAAGTAGCACCGACTATCAAAGGCAGCTCGGTCAGTGGCAAATTCGAACTAGCTTTACCAGCGCAGCTGGATGCTCAAGTTGCATTAAAAACGTCAGCGGGGGGCAGTATCAAAAATACGTTAACTAACGATAAACCTAATCGCGCTAAATATGGTCCCGCGTCAAGTCTGACCTATAGCGCCGGTAATGGCAGCGGCAATATTGAAATCAACACCGTAAGCGGTCGTATCGAGATAAAAAAGCACTAGATACGCAAGGTATTAACACCTAATTTCAATCTGCAAAACTGACCTTCCCCATAGTAACGCTCGGGATCCCCTCTCTAGCGTTACTAAAGCGTTGCTGGCCTCCGACCAAACACTCATTCGCAAGTAAGGCAAATAATACAGCTTCTTTGGCGTCAGGGTTAATGTTCAGCTCGGCAGTGGTGGTGATCCGACACTGCGGCAGCTGCTGGCGTAATTGCTGCATTAAGAGCGGATTATGAATGCCGCCACCACTGGCATACACCACGGCTCTTTCAGCTGCGCAGCTGTTTTTAATCGCTTGCGCAATCATAGTGGCAGTAAAGGCATTTAAGGTGGCCATCACATCAGCTGCGGTCAATAATAGCGTACCACTGGCGTGTTGCGCGCGTTGCAAATAAGCCAAGTTAAACACTTCCGGCCCCGTAGTTTTTGGAAAGCTAAGGCTAAAAAATGGATCTTGCTGTAAGGCACTAAGCAAACTCAGCGAGACTTGACCTTGTAAGGCTAACTGCGCGCCCTCGTCAAAGTACTGACCAGGTTGCACCTGCCGAATATAAGCATCCATTAAGGTATTACCAGGGCCGATATCGGTGCTAAACACGGCATTGGCATCGCGGCTTTGCGGTAACCAGGTTAAATTAGCAATACCGCCAATATTCAACATAATGCGATTTTCTGTTGCTGAACTAAACAGGAGATAATCGCCATACACTGCTAAAGGCGCGCCCTCACCCCCTGCAGCAATATGCTTTTGCCGAAAATCACTGATCGTGGTAATGCCAGTGGTTACCGCTAGATGATCACCATCGCCAAGCTGCAAGGTCGCATTTCCCCATTGTGGATCTTGATGCTGACGTAACGGACAATGAAATACGGTCTGACCATGACTGGCAATCACATCAATGTCAGTAGCGGCGATCTGCCACTCGGCTAAACACTGGTTAATCAACTGACCATGTACCTTAGCAATCCACGGGTTAAGCAAGGTGAGTGTTTGCAAATCCACCTCGCGTTTTGAAAATACCGCTCGCACCCGTGCTTGAAAATCAGCCGAGTAAGGCAGGGTACAAAAATGCTCAACCTTCAGCTCTGTCTGTAAACCCGCACCCCGAATTTTACACAATGCAATGTCTAAACCGTCTAGCGAGGTGCCGCTCATTAAACCGATAATGGTGCGTTCAGCTTTCGCTGCCGTTTGATACAGTTTCTCAATATGTGGATGCATATCATCTCTTTGATTTATAGTTATTTTCAAGCTTTAACATTGAACATTTTAAATATTAAAGCCAAAGGGTATTTATGAAAAATCGTTTTAAACCAGACGAAAATCAGGCTATTCATGTTGGTTTAATTGTCTGATATATGCGTATTGTGTTACATTTACGCCACTTGTTGCCAGAGGCTTAAACGCGTTTATGGATGTATTTACCCTTACGGTTATTAATGCCTTTATAGCTGTTGTGGTAACAACGGTACTGACTTTGCAAAATAAAGCCGAGCGCCAGTTTCGTTATCAGCGCTATTTTATGCTAGCAGGTTGTTGCTTTTTTCTTAATTCATCCCTTACGGCGCTAATTTATGCGGGTTACCACCTACCCTATTGGTTACAACCGGCACTATCTAATGTACTTAACCTGAGTACCAATGTTGCTCTGGCCGCAGGTATACACCGGCATCTGCAGTTACCCGGCAAGCGGAATGGTTTGCTTTTAATCCCCATCGCAGCTTTCCTACTGCATTTTTCCGAACTTGCCCAAGAGCAGCTGCTGTTTCGGATGCTCATCATCATACCTGCGGTGATCTTACTTAATCTCTGGTGTATCAGCATGCTATGGCGCTTTAAAAATCATGTTCTAGGCAAAGTGTATCTGGCTTTTATC
The DNA here is from genome assembly GCF_049390205.1 of Alishewanella sp. d11. Lineage (GTDB taxonomy): Bacteria > Pseudomonadota > Gammaproteobacteria > Enterobacterales > Alteromonadaceae > Alishewanella. The sequence continues at coordinate 1,131,177 of NZ_CP186547.1, forward strand.
GCCATTTTTAGTTTTAACATTCTGCAGCTGTTATTTCGCTTAAGCTACAACGCGCTTTACTCCCAACAGTTGCTGCCTGATCATAATCACGCAATGATACAAAGCGTGATCTTTTTTAATCTCACCGCCTTTGTCATTCTGATCTTTGGCTGCATGATTATGCTCAGCCATAGCCAACAACGCCAAGCGTTAATTCAACTTTCTGAGCGTGATGCACTAACGGGCTTATTAAATAGGCGCTCACTTGATCTTCGCTTAACGGCAGAGCTACATAGAGCAGCAAGAGAAAAACTACCAACCAGTTTTTTGCTGCTGGATATTGATCACTTTAAACAAGTAAACGATAACTTAGGCCATACCACTGGCGACGCGGTCATCAAGCATGTTGCAAAAATAATCAATGAATTATCACGGGATTATGATGTGTTATTTCGCTATGGTGGTGAAGAGTTTTTAATCTGTTTACCCAATACCAATGAACTTAATGCAACAAGTATTGCCAATAGAATTCGCGAAACTGTTGCGCAGCGACCTATTACCGCAATTGACTCTCTAACTATTACGGTGAGCATCGGTTTGGCAAGCACTAGCAATACTGAACAATGGCAAGTCTTATTGCAACAAGCAGATCAAGCATTATATCTGGCAAAACAACAAGGGCGAAATTGTGTAAAAAGTTATCACGCTGACTTACAAATACACGGCACAGAACTCAAATCAGTCTGCTAATTTAAATATTGAAAAAACATTTTAACATTCCGAGAAGATAAAAAAGCCCGAAACGTGTTCGGGCTTTTTGAGTCATCTGTTTAACAACAAGCTTAGAAAGCGTATGACAAACTGGTGTAGTAGAAACGACCAATATTGTTATACAAGCCCGTTGCTGCAGTAGTTCCTGTTGTTACGCCAGGTAAATCGCGATCAAATACGTTATCCATACCGATAGCAACTTTAACGCCGCTAGCAAAGTCATAACCAAAGCGAACATCTGTGACGAAATAACTGCCGTAGCTCATAATATCACTTGGATCTGGGTTTATCGCCAGAGACTGCTCAGTAAAGAGTGATACCGCATCAATATAACGGGTTTTGAAGCCTGCCGTCCAAGCGTCATAACGATAGTTTACGCTTAAGTTGGCTTGCCATGTTGCATCACCAGCAACACCCGCATTTTCAATAAACTCTGACGGAAAGTCTTGGAATGAGAAGGTTTTGCGTGACTCTAACCAAGTACCAATTAATTTCGTATTGAAACGACCATTTAAGGCATCAAAATCGTAACCAAATTCAAAGTCTACGCCGCTTGCAGTTTGCGATGCTACGTTTTGCACTACAGACGTAATTAAACGTATGGTCTGGTTTTCTGGGTTTCGTTGCACCAAATTACAGAACTGCATATTTGGACCATTAACTGAGTCTACACAACGATTCAGAATGTTTTGCGCTGAAATAGAAGCAATAGCGTCGTTAATTTCAATCGACCAGTAATCAACCGTCATGCTTAAGCCACTGATAAAATCAGGCTGGTAAACAAAACCAATGGTATAACTTTCAGATTCCTCAGCACGTAAGTCTGGATTGCCACCATTTAGACCTTCAACCGTAGAAGGTGGATTGTTCAAGACGAGATCTGGAGCAATGCCGATTGCCGCGCAATTATCTACACGCGATTTGCTCTGCCGCTCGGTGGTAGCACAAGGATCGGTGACGCTAAAGAAGGTTTGGTTTTGTGGTCCAAATAATTCACCAATGTTCGGCGCACGTAAGGCTTCAGAGTAAGTTGCCCGAACGCGTAGCTCACCATTAACGCTCCAATCTAAACCGGTTTTCCAGCTTGTGGCTTCGCCAATAGTGCTGTAATCCGCATAACGTACAGCGGCATCAAACACTAAATCTTGGATGAAAGGTAAATCCGCTATTAGCGGTAATGAAATCTCGGTAAACGCTTCTCTTACGCTGAAGTCACCGCGCTCATATTGCAAGGCATTTAAGAATGTTGCGCCAGTGGCAGCAAAGCGATCAGGAATAGATTCACTTTCTTCTTTACGGTATTCCACACCCGCTGAGAAGCCAACCATGCCTGCAGGTAATTCAAACAAAGCACTGTTGTTAACGCTGGCGTTCGCAACCTGCTGCACAATCTTACTGCTGCTGTAAGACGTGGTATTAAACCAGTCGCGGGCCGCTTGATTGATGGCATTATCACCAAATAAGCTCGTAGGAGCACAGCCATTGGCACGAGCAGTGGCATCACGGCACACAATATTACCGTTCGCATCTTTAATTGCATCTACCGACTGAGCAAAGTTGGTACGCATTAAGTTATTGTAGTTCACTTGCTCTAAGAGCGTTTCGCCATGCGTCAGGTAAGTCTCAAAGCCCCAATCCGCAGAAAGTTCACCTTGGGCTCCCGCCACAAAACGTGACGTGGTACGCGTGTTTTCTTCAAAACGGCGTCCCGCATCTTTTTGGAAACGGTGAATACGAATTGAGGTTAAGCCATTGGCATCCATTAACGCAGCTAAGCTGTCATCTAGATAAGCATTATCACGTTGAATAGCAATGGCACTGCGGTATTCGAAAAATGACGGCTGACCTTCGCTGCTGCCTTTGCTACGCGCATACTTTGCTTCTGCAAACAAGTTGATGCCGTCGGTCACATCGAAGTTTGCTTTCATGTTGAGGTTTTGCCGATTAAACCCTGGTTGTAAGTCCTGATACTCACGTAAATTTAAAAACTCACAATTACTGCAATGCTCAATGTTACCGTAAGTAGTACCCAGCTCTTGCAAACGCACGCTGCCATCTTGATCAAAGATGTACCAGTCACCGTTTAACTTGAAGTTACCACCTGTTGAGCTGTCGTACCAACCGGCATTTGCCACAGTAATTCTATCGGCAACACCGTCATGTATGGTTACACCATCTGGACCACGAGAATCTTTATTAGCCGGGTTCGCAACGGCCATAAAAGGGGTGCGTGTTAAACTGCGCTCAGTTGCGTTCATGCCATTTTGGCCAGAAAACTCAGCAGCAACGGCAAAATTACCCCGGCCAGCAGCGAAATCGGTACCAAACGAAAGTAAGGCTTTGTGGTTTTCATAAGGATTATCATCAGCAAAACCTTTGCTAACCACTAAATCAAAACCTTGGATATCTTTTTTCAGACGGAAATTAACAACACCCGTTACCGCATCCGCACCGTATACTGCAGAAGCACCACCCGTAATAATTTCAACAGAATCTAACCAAGCAGTAGGAATACTGTTGGTATCAACTGACGCTGAACCTGCGCTGCTTGATACATGACGACGACCGTCAACCAACACTAAAGTACGAGCAGAACCCATACCACGTAAATCCAGCAAACTGATACCGGCAGTACCAATAGAGCGTCCAGCATTGGCTAAGGTGTAAGTCGCCGCCAACGAAGGAAGCTCTTTTAACACTTCACCAATATTCATGGCGCCGGTTTCAACTAAATCGCGGCCTGAAATGACCGTCACCGGTGATGGAGCAATAGCACCTTCCCGTAAAATACGCGAACCCGTAACCTGAATTCGCTCTGGCGCAGCTTCCGTTGTTTGTGCCATTACTGCTACCGGACTGGCCGCGGCTACGGCAACAGCAACCATACTCAAGCGGCCTAAAACCGCAGAGGAAGAACGTACAGACATAGTAACTCCTGATAAAAACAGCCGAAAACCGGCCAAGATCATTTCGCTATCATGGTGACAGCAAAATTAAAAACCTTCAGAGGGCCGGCATTGTATGGATTATCAGCAAAACTGCTAGCGGAAGTTGCTTAAAAAACACTGTTTGATGAATATTCATTCAGTATTTGTTTAAGGTACGAACAAGCTGGCTATGAATTAAGCAGGCTGGAAGCAGATTTCAAACTATGTGGAAACAGTTTAAAATCTGCATAAGTATGAATAAATTTTAGACAGTCGCGAAGCGGGTAAAAGCCAATTCTAGATCGGCAATCAGATCCTCGGGATCTTCCAAACCTATATGTAACCGCAACAGAGGTCCGCTGAAAGGCCAGGTGGTGGCTGAGCGTAGCGCTTGCACATTCAGAGTCGCTGTAATAAGGCTTTCATAGCCTCCCCAAGAAAAGCCCATCTTAAAATGCTGCATACCTTCAATAAAAGCTTGTACTTGAGCGGCTGATCCCTGCTTTAGTACAAATGAAAAGAGACCATTGCTACCGGAAAAATCTCGTTTAAAAAACGCATGTCCTGGATTATCGGCAAAAGCAGGATGCCGAATAGCAGCGACTTCTGGCCGCTGCGCCAGCCAGTTAGCTATCATTAATGCATTTTGCTCATGTTGCTTTAACCTAACGCCTAACGTACGCAAACCGCGACTGGCGGCATAAACGTCATCAGCAGAGGCACAATAGCCCAGTAGATAACTTTGTTCACGCAGTTGTGGCCAGCATTGCTCATTGGCCGTTGCAGTACCCAGCATCACATCAGAATGGCCAATAATGTACTTGGTTGCGGCTTGAATTGAGATATCCACGCCAAGCTCAAAAGGACGGCATAAAATAGGCGAGGCCCAAGTATTATCTAGTATCGTAATAATATTGTGTTGTTTTGCGACTTGGCAAATGGCCGGAATATCTTGCACTTCCATCGTCAGCGAGCCAGGCGACTCTAAGAAGATCACTCGCGTATTGGACTTAATTAAAGCAGCAATACCCGCCCCGATCATAGGATCGTAATAGGTGGTTTCTATACCTAACCCTGCCAGTAATTTATTACATAAACTGCGCGTGGGCTCGTAAGCTGTATCGACCATCAATAGATGATCGCCTTGTTTTAAAAAGGCCAACAAGGCGCCACTAATGGCTGCCGCACCACAAGGATAAAGTGCACAACCGACCCCACCTTCCAGCTCACACATCGCTTCTTGAAAAGCAAAATGCGTTGCTGTACCGCGACGGCCATAAAAAGGCACGCGGTTACCACGTTGCTGGGTGGCTGCTTTTAATTCAGCCATAGTATCAAACACAATAGTAGAGGCGCGAACCACAGGCGGATTGACCGCACTGCCAGTCCATTTTTTACTGCGGCCTGCATGAATTAATCGGGTATCTCGTTTCATTGCGCCATTCCTAACCTAAACTTAAAAGACTTCTGGAAGTCTGCCAGAGACTGTCGCAGAGTCAAAGCGCTATTTTAATGCATAGCGATTGCTTTATCCTTTTAGTAAACCGTAGAGCAGAAAACCTCTCTGATTAAACTAGGATTAACCGCGCAGTTGGCAAAATTTGTTTCAGGATCGCTAAACAGCGCTTTACAGCCTAAAACTTAGTGTTACCATTAAAGCAGTCTTTCAGCCAACCAAATCTTTAACAATGAAGCTTGCCACACCTTTGCTAAGCTTATTGCTGCTGTTAACTACAGCATCCTATGCGCATTCCCCGCTAAAGATTTGTTATGAATCCCCGGAAGATACCTCTGATTTACTTAGCTATCGCGCTGGCTATGAAGCGGCTTTTGGTGTGTATCTTGCCGTCGTATTAGAGGCACTAGAAACACTCCAGCAACCATACGAACTCCACCAGTTACCATGGCGCCGCTGCCTTGCGGCAACCATCAAAGGTGAGCTTGATGCGGTAATTGGCATTGGCTGGACAGCAGAGCGAAGCCAACAATTCTATTATCCTTATCAAAACAATGCGCCAGACGACAATAAACGCATAACGATGTTAGATTATTATGTTTACAGTGCCAGCAATAGCGCTTTGACATGGGATGGAAAAACCTTTCATCATGTCAAACATGGAGTGGCTACACCCAGTGGCTACGTCACTGAGCAACTCCTAGCTGAGCTTGGCGTTTTACAATCCTTAGACTCTTCTATTGGCGCTGGTTTGGATTTGGTGATCAACAATAGATTAGATGGTTATGTACTAGCCAAAGAAATTGCTGAGTTACAACTTCGCAATCATCCTAATGCAAATCAAATAAGGCAATTAAGCCCGGCATTTTACCAACAAGCTATATTTATGGTTTTTAGTCAACAATCTGCGTTATTAAACGAGCAGGAAAGAGCAGCCATTTGGTCAGAGTTGGCAAAAGCTCGGCTGAGACAATCTTTAAATTAGCGTGGTTGCATCTCAATAAAATAGAAGCTCCAAACTAAAGCGCTTTACGTATTAAGCAAGTCTGTACCTAGTAACCTAGTTTACCTTAGCATGCGCTAACAATTCGAAATCTACCTTTTAGGAGTTAACATGATTAGTTATGTCACATTAGGCGTTAATGATTTTACTGCTGCCAAAGCATTTTATAGCGAGCTGCTCAGTGAGCTAGGCGCAAAAAAGCTGTTAGATATGGATAGAATTACCTTTTTTGGTAAAAGCATGGCGCAACCTATGCTCGCGGTATGCGTGCCTTTTAATAAAGAACCCGCGCAACCTGGCAATGGTAATATGGTATCTCTTGCGCCAGGCTCTAAAGAGGCGGTAGATAAGCTGTATCATAAAGCGATTGCATTAGGCGCCCGCTGCGAAGGTGCACCAGGCCAGCGCATTCCTGGACAATTTTATGGTGCTTATGTACGTGATGCCGATGATAATAAACTCTGTTTTTGCCACTTTGGCTAAGCAGTACCTCACCCTATTTTTAAACATCTAGTCATAAAATACTATAAAGGTTAATGCTTTAGCATGCGTAAAGCCGTTAACCTTTTAAACCCATTCGTTATTACTAATAACAAAACGCTATAAAGAACTTTGTACTAATTAAGCAACAAGCCAGATTTTCCGCCTCTTAGCTTCGTATGCGCTAAAACAGTAATTTTTAAAAAAACCTTTTTCAGAAAAACAGTACCGATAATCGTTGCAAGCAGTTTCTTACTACTGATTTTTCTAATTTACAATCACTACAACTTTGTCATACAACATACAGATGATGTTGCTGTGGTGTTATAGCAAGTAGTCATCATCCCAGGGAATCCACCACAATAAAAAAAGGTGTGTTTATGCCAAATAAATATTTCAAATTACATGCAATAGCCTTGCTTTGTATACCTACCACTCTGCTTGTGCCAGCGGCCCTTGCTACAGATAACAACAACTACCAAGATGGCCCAGTCACTAGAGTAATTATCAAATATAAAGAAAGCCCAACCGCCAATCTCACTCAAACCCTGCCAGCAAGTATCGCCAAGCAAAGACGGGCAGAGCGATTAAGTACTAAAGCCCAACGTTTAAGCCAGCATGCGGGCAAACCTGTAAAATTCGTCCGAGAAACCGCCCTTGCTCAACACGCCGTTTTTAGCGTTGATCACCATCTCTCAACCAAAGAAACCGCTGAACTGTTAAGCACACTAGCCATGGATGACGAGGTCGAGTTTGTTGAAGAAGACAGACTGTTACACCCCACGCTGACGCCCAACGATACACTTTACAGTAATCAATGGCATTATTATGAAAATACCGGGGGTATTAGAGCGCCAGCTGCTTGGGATAGAGCAACAGGACAAGGCGTAGTTGTAGCAGTACTAGATACCGGCTTCCGCCCACATGTTGATTTAAATGCCAACCTATTACCAGGTTACGATATGATCTCGGATGCTTTTATCGGTAATGACGGTAATGGTCGTGACAATGATGCCAGAGATCCTGGTGATTGGACGAATGCTGGTGAGTGCGGTAACGGCCAACCGACCTCTTTTCGTTCCTCTAGCTGGCATGGTACCCATGTAGCGGGCACCATCGCAGCAGTATCTAATAATAATTCGGGTGTAGCAGGTGTTGCTTATAACGCCAAAATCGTTCCTGTGCGCGTATTAGGCAAATGTGGTGGTTATACCTCAGATATTGCTGATGGCATTATCTGGGCGGCTGGCGGAACCGTTAGCGGTGTACCAGCTAACCCCAACCCAGCCAGTGTTATTAATATGAGTTTAGGCGGCGGCGGTAGCTGTTCAGTAACCACACAAAACGCAATAAATCAAGCACGTAGCCGTGGTGCAGCCATTGTTGTCGCTGCCGGTAACAGTAATGCCAACGCCAATAACTTTAACCCAGGAAATTGTACTGGCGTAATCAATGTCGCTGCCACAAACCGTCAAGGCGGCCGAGCGAGCTACTCTAATTTTGGTACAAGCATTGATGTTGCAGCGCCCGGTGGTCAAATGACCTCCGCCAACGATCCTAATGGCGTACTTTCTACCTATAACAGCGGTAGCACAACGCCCGCTAACGACAGCTACGGTTATAGCCAAGGCACTTCAATGGCAGCTCCGCATGTTGCCGGGGTGGCAGCCTTGATAAAACAAGCGAAACCTTCAGCAACGCCAGATGAAATTGAAACAATTCTTAAAACTACCGTGCGTAGTTTCCCAGCCAGCTGCAGTGGCTGTGGTACCGGTATCGTAGATGCCAATGCCGCTGTATTAGCAGCACTCGGCAATTCGGACGGAGGCGGAAATGCCGGTAATACCAGCACCGCAACTAACTTGAGTGCCCGTACCAGCCGATGGTTACACTACACCGTAACAGTTCCAGCAGGTATGCGTACCTTTACCGCGAGTATCAGTGGCGGTACCGGTGATGCGGATCTGCATGTTCGTCGTGGTGCTAGACCAACCACCACTACGTTCGATTGCCGCCCTTACCTACAAGGTAATACCGAGAGCTGCAATTTTAGCAATCCTGCAGCTGATGTTTGGCATGTCAGTATTCGGGCATACAGCAGCTTCAGTGGCGTTACCTTAACAGTGAGTTACAATCCATAACACACTATTGTTAAAGACAGAGTAGCGGTTTCCCCCGCTACTCTGTATCAAAATCGGCTACTCGCACACCACAAACACTTTTTAGCAAAAATAATGCCGCTGTTTCGTCGTTAAGCTTGAGCCGCGCCATGGCTTTACCTACAATGATGTTCTTTTTAACCAAAGATCTAAACTATGAACGACCAAACCACTCGGCCAGCACTACCCGATCGCTTATCCGTAAACCCACGCAGTAAATTTTATAATGCTGCGATTTTTGAACATGAAGTAGGCATTAAACTTAACGGCAAAGAGCGCTTTGATGTGGAAGAATATTGTATAAGCGAAGGTTGGGTAAAAATTGCCTCGGCTAAAGCACTGGATCGCCGCGGCCAGCCACTACTGATGACCGCCAAAGGCACAGTTGAAGCATTTTACAAGTAATAAGATCTGTAACCTTGCTAGAGAACGAAAACGGGCGAAGTAACTTCGCCCGTTGTTTTATTTAAAACTCTTGCACCGTTGGTCTTAGCACAATCTCATTGATATCCACATCCGCAGGTTGCTCTACCGCATACGCAATGGCCCGCGCGACTGAATCGGCTGGAATTTCATTTTGTTGATAAAATGCTTGCACATACTCGGCACTGGCACTGTGCTTACTGCCATGCTTTAACTCCGAGGCAACCGCGCCAGGTAAAATCGTGGTCGTGCGAATAGCGCCGCCAACTTCATGCCGTAACCCCTCGCTAATGGCACGTACCGCAAACTTAGTTCCGCTATATACCGTGCCACCCGGACTAAAGACTTTGATCCCGGCAACAGAAGAGACATTTATAAAATGGCCGCTGTTTTGTTGTTGAAACACCGGTAACGCGGCGGCGATACCATACAACACCCCTTTGATGTTGATATCGATCATCTGATCCCACTCGGCAACGCGCAGCTCAGACATAGGGGCAATCGCCATTAAACCGGCATTATTGACCATCACATCTAAACGACCAAAGCTGCTGATCGCCAAAGCTACCGCGGCCTGCAAATCGCTTGGCTTAGTCACATCAGCGACCTGGTACACCGCAGCACCACCCGCGGCGCTGATTTCGGCTACTAATTGCGCTAAGCGCTCAGCACGCCGCGCCACTAATACCAGTTTAGCGCCACGGCTAGCCAATAAGCGCGCGCTGCTCTCACCTAAGCCACTACTGGCACCGGTAATTAAAATCACTTTTCCTGCAATAGCATCATTATTTGACATCTTCACTCTCCAGTTCGATAACTAAACTTTCATCAGTATAGGCTAGAAAAACCCACACAAAAATGGAACAATCCGTACTTTAGAATTCCATTTTAAGGAATAATCCATGCGTGATGCTTTAGCGTTAATGCGGATCTTCTGTACAGCGGCCGAGTTAGCGCACTTTAAGGCGACTGCCAGCAAACTGGCCATTTCACCTCAAGCCGTGACGCGGGCCATTCAGCAGTTAGAGCAAATGACTGGCGAGCTGTTGTTTCATCGCAACACGCGGCAAACCAGACTGACCGAATTTGGCCAACAGTTTTATCTCGACTGCCAACAACAGCTTGGGCAACTGGAGCAGTTGCTAAGCCCAAGACAACTGCGCGATGGCCATAGCGGTGTGGTAAGGTTAACGGCACCTGCTGCGATGCGCAGCGTGTTAATGCCTGTGTTACTGCAATTTGCGCAGCAATACCCTGCCATTCGGCTGGATTTACGTTTATCAGACCAACATAGCGCTGTGGTGGATGAACAAATTGATTTAGGCATTCGAGCGGGTTTATTGCGCGATCAAAGCTTTGTGGCAGTATCGTTGTCACAAGTCGCCTTATGGTTGGTTGCCAACCCAGACTACCTGAAACGCCATGGCGCACCCAGCAGCTTGGCGGATTTGGCTACGCAGCAACAGGTCAGCATGCTTGATCCTGCAACAGGCAAGCCGTGGATGTGGTTTTTTAAAGACGCGGTAACGTATCAGCCAAGAAAAGTGCGCTTTCTGGTTAATGATGCCGAACAAGAATTAGCGGCGGTTTGCGCAGGCTTAGGACTTGCGCAAGTTGCTGACTTTATGGCTGCGCCTAAAGTACAGCAAGGCGAACTGGTCAGATTATTGCCGCAGTTAGAGCCAACCCCATGGCCATTATCGTTGTATCGGCCCCAGCGTGGCCCAGTTGCTGCTAGAGTTAGAGTGTTATTTGATTTTTTACGCGACAAGCTTAGCCAATTCACTACATGCGAGAACCTTTGATGAAATATTTGATTAAACAAAAATTACTTAGCCTAACAGACAGCTTTACTATTGAAGATGAACGGGGTCGAGCCGCATATTTGGTCAAGGGTAAAATATTCAGTTTTAGCAGTAGCCAAACGTTATCCAATGCTGCAGGCCTGCCATTACTAAAAATTCGCCGCAAATACCTGTCGATCATGCCGGCTTGTCGCATCGTTAATAACGATGGCAGTGAATGGCTGGTGCGTAAACGCTTTTGGGCCTTTTTAAGCAGCCGGTTTTTGGTAAAAACGCCATTTGGGCAACTGGAGATGAAAGGCAATTTCTGGCAGCATGAGTATGACATTCGCCAACAAGGCCAGCTGATTGCGAGCGTCTCCAAGAAATGGTTTAGCTGGTCAGATACCTACGCTGTTGATATCTTCAAACCAGAATGGACTGAACAGTTATTAGCGTTAATGATTGTGATTGACCGCTTACAACATAGCGATCGTAATTCAACCTTTGGTGATTAAAAAAGCCTACGGATAAGACCACGAAGCACAATAAAACCAAATAACAAAACTAACGGAACAGTAAATAATTTTAGCTTACTATCAAATAAAGTTGATGTTATATCCGTTTCTGAGGTTGCTGCAGCCGCAGCGGGTTGCTGCATGGGAGGCAGAGGTGTCTCAGCCTCAACGGTGCTTACTTCTGCAGCAAGCATTTCTCTCAACGTTGGCGCTGGCGGAGGCGTAAAAGGTCTTACGGTTCTTATTTGATTATCAGGTACAAAGTTTGCTACGTCTAATGGTGTGGGGATAGGATTACGACAATAGGTATCAAGCTGATACTTACTTTCTCGATACACTTTACTATGTAAGTCATGACTAAAGCGTTTAACTTGGTGCTGCAATAAAATACAGGCTGACTCGGTATATTGCTGTTGGCTGTAAACCGATGGTGACGCCAGTAAGATGTATGATAAAGCAAGAAACCCGTAGCGCATAAGTCATCCTTGAAATAGTGATACTAAATGCTAACAAGCTAAGGGCGCCACGGCAAGACTCAACGCAAAAATCCTTATTAGCTTAAGGCGAATGCCCCCAAGGTGCGGGGGGTATTTCAGTGAGAGGCTGGCTTAAATCAAAATCAATGCGCCAGCTCCATTCCTCACCACGCACCGTGCCATAGGTATAACGCACACCGGGTTCAATTTCAATGCGCCAGCCTCGATAAAAGCCAGACTCAGCGGTTCTCTCTACCGACTGAAAGTCATGCCGAATAACGGTGCCTTCACCATACGAAAAACCACCATACATGGTGACCTTGTCATCAGTACCTGCTTTAGTACGATGATCATGGCGCAGCTCCAGCCTATCTGCATGCTTGGTAAAAATCCACGTCCGAGAACGATTCCACTCTTGGCTTGCTTCCAACTCTATATGAAAAGGCACTTTTAATTGCGTTTCGCTACATTCGCGAAAATGCACAATTAACAATTCAGTACCGGTTAGCATAGCATCGCCTGGCGGCTCCAAGGTTAGTTTACCTGGATAAGCTTTACCGCACTGTAGGCTTAATTGTTGAAAAAACTGAGCAAAGGCAGGCTCTGGTTGGGCGACTGCGGATACCTGTAAGCTTAAGGGTAAAAATACTACACTGAGTTTGGATAAGTAATGCATCAGTAAAGAGGCTCTTTTAGTCGATGATAGGTTTAATAATGAACTACCATAACCAATGCTAGCAGTAAACGCCAATTAAATCAGTGGCATTAATTGGCGCATTTCAGGGTATTTAAGAACGCAAAATGAATTAGCTGCACAGGCTCCGTTTCGCTAAAATTGAAATGCACTATCTCATCATTATTTTGAGCAAGCATTGACGATTACTCAATTATTGCATCTACAAAACCTTTCGTTAGCATAGGCAACATGGCAACATGCTCATCAGTAGAGCTGGTGCGGGTGTAAATAGAAAAGACCTGTTGTTCTTGTAATAATATATGCAAGGCAAGCCCATAACTGTGGTTACTTAGGGATACTAACTTCTTCCAACGGCTTTAAAGACAGCTTACAGATTGCATTGTAAATGATACGGTAAAAAATGATTTCATAGATCAGCACAAAGGCAAGCAAAAACAGATGGCTCTCCATAAAGTAAGAGTCATCACCAATCATCACGGTTAGCGCAACAGTACTAAGTAATATTAAAATGATTATCAATATGAAAGCCTGCACAGAAGCGGGTAGGGCTAAACAGATGAACCTCTCTAAAAACCCACCAGATGCAACTTGTTCACTTTTTTTATAGCATAGGTAGACGCCAAAAACCGTACAGAACATCACTATTAAGAATTCAACCAATAAATAAAGCTTGTCATCACTGGACAGTTCAGGAGAAGGACAGAGGGATATTGCGTACTGTGCTATAGAAATAAGCAGCATTAGAGCTACCAAATATTTCACACTCTCACTTTGTGAATGCTGGTTGTTATTAAATTTATCGATAAGTTTGTTTGTACTAAAGAAATGCATATCGTCTTCCTTGGCCTCAATTATAGCTTAGCGTTGAAACAGCAAAATATTAACAAAAAATAACAAAAAAGCAAATAAATAATCAGCAAGACTTAATATACAGCTCAACGTCAAGTTCTATTCCTTTAACACTTGCATAATCTATGAGATCTTCCATAAGTTGCTGCCAACACGCCAACGCCTGTTCGTCAACAGCAGCCTTGCTATCAATGGAAAAACGCCAAACCGTTGCTTGTTTTAACGTATCCACTTGATCCAGCAACAGATCATAGGCCGCATCAAAGTTGCCACCAAAATAGTCAGGAAACTGAAATGAAGTTTGCAAGCTGTTTAAAATGCTCTCGCGGTTAACACTGCTGTTAGCAGTTAAGCTAATAACATCAGCAGGAGCAACAGCACCTAGCAAGGTGATACGGCTGTTTATGCTAAGCAAATTCATGGTACACCGCTAATTTGCCGAAAAGATTTGTAATGATCTTCGGTATAATAAAAAACATCAGGTGGATTTCCTCCCGTTACCACACGCCTAGGGCCACGATGAGAAAGGCTAGGTGTATCTACAGTATATTCCCGGTAATAACCGCTGTGCTTAATCGGCAACAAACGTTCTCGGTTATGAAAAGTAATACCATCACGATCGTATGGAAAGGGGCCGTTATTACGGATCCGTACTAGCGTTTTTTGTAACTCAAGCTGCTGAGCGGATAGACGAGGTTGCAGGCTCTCGCTTTGCTCGGCTACAACATTTTGAAAGCCTTCATCCAAGGCATTGCTTATATTGCTACCCTGAAAATGGTAAATGCCAGCTACGACCAGCAACAGCAATAGAAACTTTTTCATAAAAATCCTTTTTTAAGTTAGCACCCACTAATCATTACAGAGATGCAGTGCCTTTACAACACTATTGTCCCCCGCTAGCGCTGCGGTCCGGTAATCTGTTGTTTATGGGCTTTGCGCATAGCAGATTGCGCGGAGGCAGTAAGATTGAGTTTGGCAGTAAACTGGCGCAGTTGATCATCACTAAAACATGGCTGGGTAAGTTGTTGGATAAAATCTGGTACTTGCTGAATAAAACATACGTTGGGAGGTAATACTGTTTTTAGTTCTGCCCGCTCACTAAAAGCCACCACCGAATGCACTTGTGTGCTTTCTTGCAAAGTTAACCCCAGGGCAAACTTTACAGCCTCAGTATGCTTATGATTTTGCCGTAAAGGACTCTGAAAACGGTGTTTACGCCGAAAATGCTGAACTGTCCAATAGTCCTGCTGCTCACTGCCGAAGATCCACCCCCGGTAGTTTTTTACTTCCACCACAAAAATACCAAAACGGCTCAGTACCAGATGATCAATCTCGGTTAAATCGCCCTGCGCCGTCTGCAAGACCAGATTACGATAGTGCTGATAACCTTCTGGCAACCGCTTTAACAACACACGGTGTAATTGCCGTTCAGCCATAGCGCCCAAAAACTGCGCCTGATTAGCAAACAACAGCCAAAAGACCAGGCGAAATAATATTAACGCCAGCAGGAAAATAACGATGTAAGGAATATAAGGCTGAAACAAGCTAAACATCATAGCGCCCATATCAAGCTTAAATGGGACCGCGGCAGTGTTTTCAGGCGTGGCGGCTAAAACTACAGGCTCGGTGGTTGAGCTAGCTACCGGAGAAGGCGCAATCGTTTTAGGCGGCACATTGCTTAACACCAACGGCTTAGCAGGTGCCGCTATGGGGTTTTGGCAATGCTGGTTAAAATCCCGCTGAGCTTGCCGATAATACCGACTTTCTGGCTGCGCCGCAAAACGATCTATTTGCTGCTGCAACAGTAAACACGTTGCCTCGGTATACTGCTGCTGGGCGGAAGTAGTGTTTGACAACAACACTAACAACAGCAAAATCACACTTAACATAACCCGCATCTTTCATCCTTGATTAACTGTTTTTCTCTTGCGTAAGACCGCACTAGCCTTTTAAATAATATTAAATTCCTGAACAAATCACCGCTGTTCCAGCAGCGACTAACGGCTGCGCAACCAAAGCCCCAGCGCCGTGCTATAGCCTAGCGACTTCGCGCTAATATTTCCCTCTGCATCAATGACATAATAAGTAGGAAAACCCTGAATTTGAAAATCTGCCGCCATTTGTTGATTGCCCAGCAATACCGGCACCTGCAAGTCTAAATCAGCAATAAACTCACTTACCTGTTCGGCTGAATCATATTGCAGCGCAACGGCGTAAACTACGAGGTCTTCGTTATCGACTTCTAGGTATTTGAGGTTGGGCATACTCAGCCGGCAAATACCGCACCAAGGCGCAAAAAAATACAGTAAGGTTTTTTGGCCATGCACTTGCTGATCTGGTAATTGCTGCGCTGCTATTCCCTTACCAAATAACTGGGCGGAACGAAATAACTCGCCTTCTAGCGTTACCGCGATAAAGGCCGGTGCTACACTCGCTTGCGCTAACAAGCCGCGCTCTTTATACCAGCTAATCCCCAGAAAGAGACTTACTGCCAGCAGTATCGACAGGATCCAAGATTTCATCAGCTTAATCCAGATCCCACAACTCATCATCAGCCGCCCACATTGCCAGCAACTGCGCCTGACGGCTAAGTTGTTTCGCCTGCGTGGCCAAATCGCCGCTAAGCTCTGGGCTGCCTTGCCAAGCTGTCCCTTTATTGGCGGCTGCGGCGAGCGTGGTCCATTTACGCGCAAAGGCGGCCATCGCATCCCGGGGTTCAGGTAAATCGGTGGCGCTCAGGTGATCAAACGGCACGGCTTGAGGTTGCACACCGGTGCTATCGCCAGCCAGAATCCAGTGTCCGACAAAGCCCGGATCTTCTGGGTCTTCGACTGCCCATAACCCAACATAAGGTGCGGTATACCATTCCGGCCAGTCGCAAATCACGCCATGCGGGATTTGCTGGGTTTTTACGTAAGTTTCAATGGCCGCAAACTGGCTGTCACACCAAGCCCAGTCTTGTGCGTCGTCTAAATCCATCTTTAAGCTCCAGCATTAAATGCAGTTATTACCTGTGGCTATGGTAACAACTTCTGCCAAACTTTACTGCGCCAGCTAATAACTTTCGGAGCACTTTCCGGCTAATTGGGCTACAATTTGTGTTAATTAATCATACAGGAGCGACTAATGGCTAGAACAACCAGTGTGACAATTGGCGCACAATTGGACGATTTTATTAGCGAATTAATTGCCACAGGTCGGTATGGTTCCACCAGTGAAGTAGTGCGCTCGGCACTTAGGTTGCTGGAACGTCAGGAAAAACAACTGGTCGCGTTACGACAGGCTGTGGCGGCAGGCGAGCAAAGCGGAATAAGTGATTTAACGCTAAGCCAAATTGCCGATCAGGTAAAACAAAAGCACAATGTATAAACTTTCGCGGCTTGCCGCTGAAGACTTTGCCGCTATTTACGAGTACACCCTGCTCAATTTTGGTGTCAGTCAGGCTGATGCTTATACGCAAGCTTTGGAAAAGGTATTAACGTTACTTAGCGAACATCCCTTTATTGGCATCGCCAGTGAAGAGATTGGCAAGAATATCCGGCGGCATGATCATCAACACCATGCTATTTTCTACCGGAGTACTGATGGTAATCTCTTTGTCCTGCGAATACTCCACCAGCAAATGGCAGCAACACGCCATCTATTCGAGTAATGCCCTTGCTATTGGATCTTGGAGTCAGATGTAATTAGATTGGTATCATTAACAACAAAGGCCGCATTCGCGGCCTTTTTTTCAATCAACTCAGAAAAATTACTTCTTCTTCGCTTTTGGATTTGGTAGGTCGGTAATTGACCCTTCGTAGATCTCTGCCGCTAAGCCGATAGACTCGTTTAGCGTTGGGTGAGCGTGGATGGTTAACGCGATATCTTCAGCGTCAGCACCCATTTCTACCGCTAAGCAGATTTCGCCCAGCATTTCGCCGGCGTTAATACCAACAATAGCGCCACCAATGATGCGGTGCGTGTCTTTGTCGAAAATTAACTTAGTGAAACCTTCAGTACGGGCTGAGGCGATAGCACGGCCAGACGCTGCCCATGGGAAGGTGGCAGTTTCGTACTTTAAGCCTTGCTCTTTCGCTTCTTTCTCGGTTACGCCAGTCCACGCCATTTCTGGATCGGTATAGGCTACTGATGGGATGCAGCGTGGATCGAAGAAGTGCTTTAAGCCAGAGATCACTTCAGCGGCAACGTGGCCTTCATGAACGGCTTTGTGCGCTAACATTGGCTGACCAATCACGTCACCGATTGCATAGATATGGCCAACGTTGGTGCGCAGTTGCTTATCAACATTGATAAAGCCACGCTCATCCACGTTTACGCCCGCTTTAGCCGCGTCTAACAGGTTACCGTTTGGCTTACGGCCAACAGCAACTAAGATCTTGTCGTAACGTACTGGGTTAGCTGGCGCGTTTTTGCCTTCAAACGTCACGTATAAACCGTCGTCTTTCGCTTCAACTGCAGTTACCTTAGTAGACAGCATAATGTTAAAGTGTTTGCTGTTGAACTTGGTGTAGGCTTTCACGATATCGGCATCGGCTGCTGGTACTAACTGATCAGCAAATTCTACTACTGATACTTTAGAACCTAGGGCACGGTACACAGTACCCATTTCCAGACCGATAATACCGCCACCTAATACCAGCATTTCGCCAGGAATATCTTTTAATTCTAAAGCGCCAGTAGAGTCGATAACGCGTGGATCATTTTTTGGAATAAACGGCAGGGCTACTGGCTCAGAACCAGCAGCGATGATGGCTTGTTCAAAAGTGATGGTGGTATCGCCAACCTGTAAGGTATTCGGGCCAGTAAATTTACCGAAACCGTTTACTACTTTCACTTTACGCATTTTGGCCATGCCGCCTAAGCCGTTGGTTAATTGACCAACCACTTTGTCTTTCCACTCGCGAATTTTATCTAAATCGATTTGTGGTGCACCAAAGGTCACACCGTGTGAGGCCATTTCGCGGGCATCGTCAATGACTTTGGCAACGTGTAATAGGGCTTTTGATGGGATACAGCCTACGTTTAAGCAAACGCCACCTAAGGTGCTGCGCGCTTCAACTAAGGTAACTTCTAAGCCTAAATCTGCGGCACGGAACGCTGCAGAATAACCACCAGGGCCTGCGCCCACTACAACTACTTGAGTTTTGATATCGTTGCTCATTCTAATACCTTTTAGCTTCGGGTCAGGGTACTGATAGCTTATCCGTGGTCTTTAAAGCGCATACGGCTTGGCGATGCTCTGCGGTCAATCACTTAGCTCACTAATCGGCACTAAGCTCATAACAGTGCGAATGCTCGCCGCCTCGCAGCACTTTAAAATCCATAGCATTACGGATCGAAGCTATCAGGCGAAAAAAGTGGCAGAATTTTAACATTGGTGCCGACTATTGTCGCCAATTTTTACCGGCAGGACAGATAATTTCGCCTGCCGGTAGCCATTACATAATAATTTGCCGAATATCGGCCAGGTAACTGGCTAAGGTGGCAGTAAAGCGTGCCGCCAGTGCGCCGTCAATTACCCTATGGTCGTACGATACCGATAAGGGTAGCATTAACTTAGGTTCAAAGTCTTTGCCGTTCCATTTTGGTTTAATCTCCGATTTCGAGACACCCAAAATGGCCACTTCTGGCGCGTTAACGATAGGCGTAAAGGCAGTACCGCCAATGCCACCCAGGCTAGAGATGGTAAAGCAGCCGCCCTGCATATCGCTGGCCGTTAATTTACCTTCCCGCGCTTTTACCGAAATATCCTGCAGCTCGCGCGACAGCTCGATAATGCCTTTCTTGTTCACATCTTTAACTACCGGCACCACTAGGCCATTTGGCGTATCTACCGCAATGCCTAGATGCACGTACTTTTTCAGGATCAAGCTGGCGCCATCTTCCGACAAAGAACTGTTGAAAGTAGGGAATTCTTCCAACGCTTTCGCTACGGCTTTCATAATAAAGACCAATGGGGTGTATTTAACGCCCATTTTCTTCTTATCGGCCAGCGCATTTTGCTCTTTGCGGAAGTCTTCCAAGCCGGTGATATCGGCTTCGTCAAATTGCGTAACATGCGGAATACGTACCCAGTTCCGATGCAAGTTAGCACCCGACAGCTTTTGAATACGCGACAAGGCTTTGGTTTCTACTTCGCCAAACTTAGCAAAGTCGACCTTTGGCCACGCCAGTAAGTCAAAGCCCATATTATTGCCGCCAGTGGTTGCGCCTGCCGCCGGAGCTGCGCCGCTTTCCACTTGCTTCACTAACTGTTTCACGTAGTTTTGTACGTCTTCTTTGACCACACGACCCTTACGGCCCGAGCCTTTCACCTTGGCCAGATTAATGCCAAATTCGCGTGCTAAGCGGCGAATCACTGGCGAAGCGTGAGCATAGGCGCTGTTTTCTACAAAGCCATCCGCTTGAGCCGGAGCAGGTGCTGACGCTGTTGCAGCCGCTGGCGTGCTAGCAGGCGCACTGGCAGCTGCTGGTGCACTGGTAGCTGCTGGCGCAGCAGCAGATGCGGCGGCTTTGGCAGAACCGGCTACTTCAAACACCATAATCAAGCTACCGGTTTTTACCTTGCTACCGGTTTGTACTTTGATGTCTTTTACCACACCGGCGAACGGTGCAGGCACTTCCATTGAGGCTTTATCGCCTTCAACACTCAGTAGCGATTGATCAGCAGCAACCGTATCGCCTACTTTGACCATAATCTCGGTGACTTCCACTTCATCACCGCCAATATCCGGTACTGCGACCTCTTTTTGCTCGGTGCTCGCTGCAGCCGCTGGTGCTGCTGGTGCTGCGACAGGTGCGCTAGCGGCGGCTGGTGCCGAGCCTGCAACCTCAAACACCATAATCAGGCTGCCGGTTTTTACTTTGCTGCCGGTTTGTACTTTGATCTCTTTCACCACACCCGCGAACGGCGCAGGTACTTCCATCGAGGCTTTATCGCCTTCAACGCTAAGCAGTGACTGATCAGCGCTAACGGTATCGCCTACCTTGACCATAATCTCAGTGACTTCCACTTCATCACCACCGATATCTGGTACAGCAACCTCTTTTAGCTCGGCAGCGACTGGTGCAGCAGCAGGGGCCTCTGCTTTAGCAGGCGCTGGCGTTACTTCAGCTGCAGCGGCGGGCTTAGCGTCTGCAGCGGCAAACACCATAATCAGGCTGCCCGTTTTGACTTTATCGCCCACGCTCACTTTAATTTCTTTTACCGTGCCTGCTACCGCGGCCGGTACTTCCATAGAAGCTTTGTCACCTTCTACGCTTAATAGCGACTGATCAGCGGCAACCACATCGCCGACCTTGACCAGAATTTCGGTAACTTCTACCTCATCGGCACCAATGTCTGGTACTTGAATTTCAATCGTCATGACCAATCCTCTTATGCGTACAGCGGGTTGATTTTGTCGGCGTCGATGCCAAATTTCTTAATGGCTTCGGCCACTACCGCTTTCTTCAACTCGCCCTGCTTGGCTAACTCATTCAGTGCAGCCACTACGATATAACCGGCATTCACTTCAAAGTGACGGCGCAGGTTTTCGCGGCTGTCAGAACGACCAAAACCATCAGTACCCAACACTTTATAAGCATTGCCCGGCACGAAGGCACGAATTTGCTCAGCGTAGTTTTTCATATAGTCGGTGGCAGCAATCGCCGGCGCTTTGTTTAACACTTGCGACACAAAAGGCACCTTCTCAGCCGCTTCTGGATGCAGCATATTAAAACGCTCGCAATCCTGACCATCACGCGCTAACTCGTTAAACGAGGTTACCGAGTACACGTCTGACGCCACATCGTAGTCTTTGCTTAGAATATCAGCGGCTTTACGCACTTCATTTAAAATGGTGCCAGAACCTAATAACTGCACTTTACCGCGACCACCGTTAAACGACTCCAGCTTGTAGATCCCTTTCCGAATGCCTTCTTCGGCGCCTTGCGGCATCGCTGGGTGATGGTAACTTTCGTTCATCACGGTAATGTAGTAGTAAATATTTTCCTGCGCTGGACCGTACATACGACGAATACCGTCTTGCATAATGACGGCGAGCTCGTAAGCGTAGGTTGGATCGTAAGAGATACAGTTCGGTACTGTGCCAGCCAGAATATGGCTATGACCATCTTCGTGCTGTAAGCCTTCGCCGTTTAGCGTAGTCCGGCCGGCTGTAGCACCTAATAAGAAACCACGTGCTTGCTGATCGCCAGCCAACCACGCCATATCACCGACGCGTTGGAAACCAAACATCGAGTAGTAAATGTAGAACGGGATCATCGGTAAATCGTTGGTGCTGTACGAGGTGGCCGCAGCAACCCAAGACGACATAGCACCTAACTCGTTAATCCCCTCTTGCAGTACCTGACCCGCTGTATCTTCTTTGTAGTACGACACCACAGAGCGATCTTCTGGCGTGTAGTTTTGACCGCTTGGGTTATAGATACCGATCTGACGGAATAAACCTTCCATACCAAAGGTACGGGCTTCGTCAGCAATGATCGGCACAATGCGCTGACCAATATGCTTGTCTTTTAACAAGATATTTAAGGCACGCACATAGGCTAAAGTGGTAGAGATTTCGCGCTTTTGCTCTTCTAATAACGAATCAAAAGCTGACAACTCTGGCAGGGTTAGCGTTTCGCTAAAGTTTGGCAAACGCACTGGTGTGTAGCCATGTAATGCCTGACGCCGATCGTGCAGGTATTTCAGCTCTGGCGAGCCTTCTGGCAGCTTAATGTACGGTAAGTCGGCTACTTGCTCTTCGCTAATGTAGTCTTCTAAACCTAAACGGGTACGCAGTTGTTTTACATGCGTCAGGTCCATTTTCTTCACCTGGTGCGCAATGTTTTTACCTTCTGCCGCATCGCCCATGCCATAACCTTTTACGGTTTTGGCTAAAATAACCGTTGGCTTGTCGGTGCAGTTTTGCGCCGCTTTAAAGGCCGCAAACAGTTTTGATGGCTCATGACCACCGCGTTTTAAGGCGAAGATTTCTTCGTCAGTCATATCCGCAACTAAAGCTGCAGTTTCTGGGTAACGACCGAAGAAATGCTTACGTACATAAGCGCCATCGTTAGCTTTATAGGTTTGGTAATCACCATCCAGCGTTTCGTTCATCAGCTGTAACAGCTTGCCGGTGGTGTCTTTAGCCAGCAGCTTGTCCCAACCACGGCCCCATACCACTTTAATCACGTTCCAGCCAGCACCACGGAATAAGCCTTCCAGCTCTTGAATAATCTTACCGTTACCCATTACTGGGCCGTCTAAGCGCTGTAAGTTACAGTTAACAAGGAAGCACAGGTTGCCCAGTTTTTCACGAGCAGCAAAGCTGATGGCACCGCGTGATTCCGGCTCGTCCATCTCACCATCGCCTAAGAAGGCGTAAACGCGCTGCTCGGTGGTATCTTTTAAACCACGGCCATTTAAATACTTTAAGAAACGCGCCTGATAAATCGCCGTAATCGGGCCTAAACCCATAGATACGGTGGGGAACTGCCAAAACTCGGGCATTAATTTCGGGTGTGGGTAGCTAGAAATACCGGTGCCATCCACTTCCTGACGGAAATTATCTAACTGTGCCGCCGTTAAGCGCCCTTCCACAAAGGCACGGGCATAAATACCCGGTGAAATATGGCCTTGGTAGTACACTAAGTCGCCGCCATCTTTGGCATTCGGCGCACGGAAGAAGTGGTTAAAACAGGTTTCATAGAAGGCGGCTGACGATTGGAACGACGCCATATGGCCACCTAATTCCAAATCTTTTTTCGAGCCACGCAGCACGATCATAATAGCGTTCCAGCGGATCACCGAACGGATACGTCGTTCCAAGTTAACATCACCTGGGTAAGCCGGTTCTTGCTGTGGTGGAATGGTATTGATGTAGTTGGTGGTCACGCCGGTTGGCATATCAACGCCATCTAACCGAGCTTGCTCTAGCACTTGCTCAAGCAAAAATTGCGCCCGCTCTACCCCTTCGGTACGCACCACCGACTCCAACGCTTCCAGCCACTCTTTGGTTTCTAAAGCGTCGATGTCAACCTTACTGACTTCAGACATATCGAGGTTTCCTTTGGTTAATCACGCCCCCGGCGTGCTGCAAAAATATTATGCCTGCTGTGAACGACGAAGCGAGCGCTCAATGCGCGATCGTTCTTTGCTCACTTCCAGCAAGGCTTCTTCTATAAAGGCTAAGTGACCATTACTGGCTTGACGGGCTAGCTCTGGCTCTCGGCTAATGACCGCTTGCATTAGCCGCCGCCGATGCTCATTGAGCTTATCAGCAATACCGTCACGTTCCTGCAACGCAGCTAAATTTAAACGGATATTTTGTTCGGTTAGTGGCGTTAAGCTTCTAACCAAATGTAACAACACCACATTATGCGAGGCTTCGGCTACCGCCAAATAAAACTGGCTAACAGCTTTGGCTTCCGCTTCGGCATCTTGTAATTGTTGGTTTAAACAAATTTCTTCGTAATAGGTTTTAATTTTTTTATGGTCGGCTTCAGTACCACGCAAGGCTGCGTAGTAGGCACAAATGCCTTCTAGCGCATGGCGAAATTCTAAAAAGTCGAACTGCGAATCAGGGTACTGCGCCATGAGGGTAAAAAGCGGATCGGTTAAATCCTTAAGCAAATTATCGCAAACATAGGTGCCACCACCTTGGCGACGCGTCACCAGCCCCTTGGCCTCTAATTTTTGAATCGCTTCGCGCAATGACGGCCGCGATACCGCAAAGCGTTCGGCCAGCTCGCGCTCCGATGGCAACTTTTGCCCAGGCTGAAAACTACCTTCCAATAGCAAGTGCTCTAGCTGAGCAACAATTTGATCAGACAGCTTTGCGGGCTTTATTTTTAAGTCTGCCATAGGGGTCAGTACAATCCTTACTTTACCACTTCGGTAAATTGGTCTTACCAATTTTAAAAATTTGGACAGCAGGCTAGCATTTTCTGCGCAAGATGTAAATAAAGCAGATTTTTTTGAGTCTGGCAACCGTTAAAAATTAGAGTTATTACTCAATTAATGACCAGCGTTTCAATAGTGAAATAAATTGGTCTGACCATTATGCAAAATAAAACTCACACAGCATTTTCTCGTCAGCTTACCGCGTGCTACCGCAGCGCCCAGTGCTAATCATCACAGGCTAGTCAATTAACTGGCTCTCAGGTAACATCTGTCATTATCTTACTGTAATGAAAGGATTCGCCGATGCCTCAGCTTGGTTTAGTGCTAAACCATACCGCCCTGTTCGCCCTATTTGAACTACGCCGACTGTGCCAAACCCGTAGTGGTTTGATGACGTTGGCCGCCACAGCGGTTATTTGGTGCCTGATCCTCTACTCGCTTATTTTACCAGCTACCAAATTAGTCAATTCGCTAATGAGTACGAATACCCAAGTTCGCGTTTTAGGCAGCAATATTTTGCAGCACCTTGGCAACTGGCCCACCCCCGAACTCACGTTGTATTGGCTACTAAGCTTATTTATGCTGCCGATTTTTTGTATTTTTTTCACCGCCAACCAACTGTGTAGTGATAAAGAGCGTGGCACCTTACGCTTTTTAAGTTTACGCACCAGCCGGCTTGCCATGTTGCTAGGACGTTTTGCTGGGCAAATGCTGGTACAGAGCAGCTTAATTTTACTCAGCTTAATAGCAACCTTGGCGATCTTGGCATGGAACAACAAGGGCCTAAGTTGGGCGATTCTAGAAAGCGCGCTGGTGATTTGGCTAAACTTGCTCTTGATTTTACTGCCCTTTACCGCCTTGATGAGTGTATTTTCCGCCTTAGCGGCCAATACCAAATTGGCGATAACGCTCGCCATTGTGAGTCTAGGTGTTGGCGCAGCGTTGTTAAGTTGGCTGACCAGCGCTGTACCGTCGCTCGCCTTTGTCCATAGCTACCTTTTAGGCGCGCAGGTTGCCAAACTTGCCACCGTACAAGGCTGGCAAACCCTGCAATTTGCTACCCTACCTTTGCTACAAACGCTGGTTTTGTTGCTGGTTGCTTATGGCATTTTAAAACGGAGAGCATTATGAGTTCGCTAATTCGCTGTCAACAACTAAGCAAGCACTTTGGTCGTAAAGCCGTATTACAACAGCTGGACTTTAGCCTAGAGCTAGGCGATACCGCGGCCTTAATTGGCCCAAATGGCGCAGGCAAAACCACCTTATTTAGTATTTTATGTGGCTATTTAGCTGCTGACAGTGGCAGTGTGACAATTCTTGGTCAGCCAGCTGGCAGTGCCGCACTTTTTGGTAAAGTGGGCGCCCTGCCACAAGATGCGCAGTTTGATCCAAGCTTTAGCATTCTTGAACAACTGCAGTTTTACGGTCGGTTACAAGGCTTAACGGCTAAAGCCGCTACCGACGAAGCGATGCGCGTACTAACCTTGGTTGATTTGGCAACGGTAGCCAAACATAAGGCGGCGATGTTAAGCCATGGTATGCGCAAACGCGCAGCTATAGCGCAAGCCTTTATTGGCCAGCCACAGCTGGTGTTGTTAGATGAACCCACTGCCGGTTTAGATCCTGCGAATGCCTTAGCCATTCGCCAACTGATTAGCCAATTAAGCGGCGAGTGCAGTTTCTTAATTAGCTCGCATAATATTTTTGAGCTAGAGCAGCTGTGTAATAAGGTGCTATTTTTAGATAAAGGCATATTGCAGAGCAGTAGCAATACGCCACAGCAGGGGCAAAATACCCAGTATCTTACCTTGCAGCTAGAGCAAGAGATCTCGCCGGTATTGCTGCAACAGCTACAACAATTAACCGCAGTGCACAGCATTAAACAACCTCAAAGAAAACAGCTGGTGTTTAGCCTGCATGCCGAACACGCCAGCAACTTTGATATTTTACTACTGCAAACCTTAGCTCAACATGGCTGCAACTACCGTAGCCTCACCAAAGGCCAAACCCTGGAGCAAAAGTTATTTGAAATAGCCTAGAAAAACTATGTTGAAGAGTATCATGGTTACATTTGTAGCCCTGCTCACTGTAAATAACATGATACAAGCGACAATATCTCCAGAAGTTGTCGCTTGTTAAGGATCAAAATGATTGCCATATTCTTTGCTTTAACCACTCAAATAGCTGCCTTAGATGCTGCACCTTGCAGTAATAATGCAAAAGAGTTGCTCGCGCAATATCGTCAAATTAATGAAGACCATAGCAATGGGAATATTCTGCGGAATCAGCAAGCCAGAACGCGCGCCCATTTTGAACGCTGTTATTTAAAACAAGCGAGCATTATTCATCAGCAGTCCGATCAAGTGAGTCTGAGCAACTATCTGATAGCGCTTTTATATGAAAAAAAGGAACTGCGGGCTTACGAGGCCGCAAAGCGATATCCTTGGATTCTTAATGACGATAGCAGAGTACTAGCAGAAAATTTGCTGACCATCGCTATTCTCGCTCGGGATACCATTTGGGCTGAACAACTAAAAAAACAGTATAATCTAACTAATAATATCTTACCGACATTACCGGAAGCCATTCAAGATAGCCCAGGCAGGCCAATTTTCCTTTATCAGAATGGACAGCGCCACTGGCATAACTTTATGTTTCAACCTGGGCCGCAAATTCTAATGGTGACTAGAAGCGGGTGTCATTTCTCTCGACAGTTTGAACAATTTCTAAACAACACGCCGGAACTGGCAAAATTGTTCCAACAATATAGTACTCGAATTGCCTCCGCAGGCATAAAGCCAGAAACAGACAATAATATTGCTGAAGTGTATCTAGCACAGAATTGGCCAGAAATAGATAATTGGGGCTCACCGACCTTCTATTTTTATCTGGATGGGCGATTACAAGGTTC
The DNA here is from genome assembly GCF_049390205.1 of Alishewanella sp. d11. Classification (GTDB taxonomy): domain Bacteria; phylum Pseudomonadota; class Gammaproteobacteria; order Enterobacterales; family Alteromonadaceae; genus Alishewanella. The sequence continues at coordinate 1,158,504 of NZ_CP186547.1, forward strand.
TATAATTGGCTGGCCAAAAGATGGTAGAGAAGCTGAATTAATTGAGATGTTGCGGCGCATCGGTTTGACTAACTAGCCAGGTTGCAAGTATCCGACAAAATGCTACTACCTTATTTAGACTAACCCAAAGGTTCTGCATTGCGAATCACTTAGTATGGGAAAGAGATCGCTTTAGAGACACCTTTGGGTTTTATTCGGCTTTAACTTAACCAGCCGCTTAGCGTTAAAATAGCCGTAAAGGCTAAAAAGAACAGCATATTGCGTTTGGCTAGCTGAACCATGGCGCTGGTATCATCGCTGTTTTGCTGCGGCGACTCCAGAATAGGTTCTGCTGCTTTAGCCACATCGGTAACAACTTGCTGATTGTTAGCGGTAACGTCAAGAAAGTAGCCCAATAAGGCGTTAGAAGCCCGCGAGAAATACCCAACCAACGCAAAGCCTAAGCCAAATAGCCGAGCTGGGAAAAAGTCGGCCCAATGCAATAAATAATGTACCGCATCTTTGCTTTGGCCAGCGACTGGCGCAGCGGTCGCAGCGGCATCTGAACTGGTCGCAATATCTTCAACTATCTCAGTTTCTACAATGATCGCGACCTCAGCCTCATCGATGATGATAGCTTCAGCAGCAGTGCTCTGTGCCAGCGGATCAGCTTGAGCCGTTGCTGTTTCCGCTGTAAGCGCGGTTTGCTCATTTAAATGGCGCAGTAAAGCATAAGTGATGACACCAAATACGCCCAATAGTAAAAACCAGAAAACCACTGCCGCATAGTAACGGAAGTTTAGCCATACCAATAATAAGCCATTAGAATCGTCAACAGTGCTACGACTGTCGGTACGAATTTGCTGCATGGCTAAATAGGCCGCTTCGTCGTCACTGCGATCTAGCGCATTTAAGTATTGTTTATACAGCTGGCGATAGTGCCAACAGCCAATACCCACTAATAACACCAGCGTATTCACTATCAGCGTAATCAGTCGGCTATCTAATAACAGCAAACATAAGGCAACCAATAAGCCCGGTAGCATTATCCATAAATAACGGCCAAGCGGATGCTCGGCCAATTTGCTCATACCTGAGCGAGCAGTAAGGTTTAGATATGCCTGACAATAAGGACGTGCTTGCCAAGCGTCGCTGCGCACGGCAAGTCGTTCAATTATTAATGCCAGTAACATACTGATTAAGGTCATGCCTTGTTCTCCTTTAGCGCTTGTTTAAAGCGCGGCCAATCAAAAACCACGCCAGGGTCGGTTTTTCGACCTGGCGCAATATCACAATGTCCGACAACCCGATCCAGGGTAATCGCCGGATATTGCTGCATCAGATACCGGCTCAGGGCCAGTAAACTATGATACTGCGGTTCAGTATAAGGGATCTGATCCGTCCCTTCTAACTCAATACCAATAGAAAAATCATTACAACGCTCACGCCCAGCAAAACTGCTAACGCCAGCATGCCAAGCACGTTTAGCAAAAGGTACATATTGAAAAATTTGCCCGTTACGCCAAATCACACAGTGCGCCGACACTCTCACGCCAGCTAAATCAGCAAAAGAGGGATGCTCATTGGTGTTCAGAGTACCGCAAAATAGCGCATCAATGTAACTGGTCTGCGGATCGCTAGTAAAATGGCCTGCCGGCAGGCTAATATTGTGAATAACCAATAAACTTATTGGCTCACCCTGAGGTCTATCATCACAGTGAGCCGAAGCACGCTGAGTTAACGTAAGTGTAGAAGGTATCGGCAGACTCATGCAGATTTTTGCCTTTTGCTACGGCCTAATTAAGCTGTGCTGCTATTGTCAATGCAGGATTAAATTTATGCAAGCGCCAGACGTCAGTTCTTCCTTTGGTAAAATATTTACCTTAATCACTTGGTTACTGGTCGGTGGCGGCCTGTTTTGGTTTTTTTCCGATTACTTAAGTGAACAGCAAAATCCCAATCAACGCTTACTAAGCAGCGTTAGCGGCAATACCATTACCACCGAACTAACCCGCAATCGCGCTGGGCATTATTTGGGGGTAGCCTTAATCAATGGTCAGCCGGTAGATTTTTTACTAGATACGGGCGCCACCACGGTTGCCCTGTCTGAAGCCGCCGCCAGCAAGTTAGGCTTAATTAAAGGTCAGCCGATTCGAGTCTCTACCGCCAATGGCGTAACGACGGCTTGGCGCAGCGAAATTTCTGAACTGAAACTAGGTTTGATCACCCTCAACAATGTCCCCGCGAGTATTGTGCCTAATTTGGCTGGTACTGAGATTTTACTAGGTATGAGCGCCTTAAAGCAGTTAGAATTCCGACAACAAGGTAATCAACTCACATTAATTCAACTTATCTGACTATGACTAGCGTATCCACACCGACATTACACCCGTTACTGGCTGCAGAACTGCAGCGTGCCGTTGCTGCCGCCCTAGCCGAAGACTTAGGCATGCAATCTATTGGGCAAGGCGATATTACCGCTTCGCTGATCCCCGCCGAACAAGTCGCCACGGCCACCATTATTACGCGTGAAGATTGCGTGCTATGTGGTACGGCCTTTGTTGACGAAGTGTTTAAGCAGCTTGGGGATACGGTGCGTATCGAGTGGCAGGTTGCTGACGGCCAACATGTCGCGGCAAATAGCCTGTTATGTACCCTGAGCGGCCCGGCTCGTACTTTACTGACCGGTGAGCGCAGCGCGCTTAACTTTTTGCAATTATTAAGCGGTACGGCCACCACCACTGCACACTATGTTAGTTTTTTGGCGGGGAGTGCTACGCGGTTACTCGACACGCGCAAAACACTACCGGGCCTGAGATTTGCCCAAAAATATGCGGTAAGTTGCGGTGGCGGACTGAATCATCGCTTTGGTTTATTCGACGCATTTTTAATTAAAGAAAACCATATTGCCGCGGCAGGCTCAATTACAGCAGCGGTAAAACAAGCGCGGCTGAATTTCCCAGGCAAGCCCGTCGAAGTGGAAGTGGAGCACCTGCAAGAACTGGCAGAAGCACTGACGGCGCAAGCCGATATTATTATGCTGGATAACTTTAGTTTTGCCGATATCCAACAGGCGGTCAGTATCAATGCTGGCAGAGCGAAACTGGAAGTTTCTGGCAATATCACTAGCGAGCGCTTAACCGAGCTAGCCAGCACCGGCGTGGATTTTATTTCTAGTGGCGCCTTAACTAAGCATGTGCAGGCCATAGATCTCTCAATGCGCCTCCGCATTCAGGAGTAAGCACATGCTAAGGTTATCTTCTAGCATTAGGCCCCTCGCTTTGCTTGGGTGGCTAAGGTGTAGCAGATGCCTTTAACCGGTAAAGTAGTATTTTGGCAAGATCGGAAAGGCTTTGGCTTTCTGATCTGCGACCAAACGGCTGAAAAGCTGTTTTTTCATATTCGCGATTTGCAGCCTGATACACAAACTAAGCAGAAGCTCAGACCGCAGGAAGGTGACACTCTCACTTTTGCCAAGGGAACGGATAAACAAGGGCGAACTATTGCAACTGCACTACGTTTTGTAAACGCCCCTGAGTCACAACGTCTTAGCACGACGACCTTACACAACAATGTGGATCTTAATTATACCCAAGCAGTCGCGTTGTACTTTCGCGCCGGATTTTTAATGCTGGTGATTATTGCCTTGCTGTTTGGCTCTTTGCCGTATTTACTGCCCATTCTGTATCTAGAAGCCAGTTTATTTACCTATTGGCTGTACGAAGCCGATAAAAATGCCGCTATTGCCCGTCAAGTGCAGCGCCTGCCTGAAGAAAGCTTACAAATGTTTAGCTTAATTGGTGGCTGGCCTGGTGCCTTATTTGCTCAAAAGAAATTGGCGCACAAGCGCAGTAAACCCTTATTTCAGCGCGAATTTTGGCTGGTGGTTTTAGCGAACAGTATTTTGCTGATCTGGTTGCTGTCGCAACATGGCCAGCACTTTTTAAGCCGCTTGGCTGTATTTACACTTTAAAAATAAAACCACGCCGATAACACAGCAGCATAACGCCATACGACAAGACTAAAAACATCAACGCAAAGCCCAAAGAGCCATTATAGTTACCCAGCACTGGCTGAAACACATTTAAAAACAACCAATTGCCCAAGGTAGTCTGAGCAACGGGGATCATGGCTAACACTCGCGCGGCAAGGCCAGCTAACATAAAAAATAAGATGGCATTCACCCCAAACACCACCAAGGGCGCACCCCATAACCGGTAACCTTTTACAGCCGTTAACCACAAGGTCGCCGCCAGCAGCAGCGCGGTATAACCGCTACTTAATAAGACAAAGCTGGGCGTCCATAACAGTTTATTGATGGGTAACAGCGGATGCATCAACTCGGCGATCCAGACGGCCGCCACCCCAGCCAATAACAGGATGCGAATTTTAAACGCCAAAGGCCGCTCGCTTTGCAGTAATTGCGCGATTAACACCCCGCTTAAACAACTGGCTATAGCCGGTAAGGTGCTTAAGATCCCTTCAGGATCAAAGGCAAAGGGTGTCGCATCGCGGAAATAGACATGGCTAGCCCCTAATACCTGATGATCTAACCAAGCGGCAAAATTATTGCCATGCTCCCACAGCCCCACAAAACGCTGCCCTTGTGCATCGCTGTAAGGCATAAGCTGCATTATTACCAAATACACGACACAGAGCCCAAACAGCCAAAAGAGTCGGCCACGTGTGCTGGTAAATAACACGATAAGCAAGGTAAAAAAGTACACAATACCAATGCGTTGCAGTACACCTGACCAGCGCACTGTCATAAGTTTTTGCTCAATGTAACTATAAGCGGGATCACGAAAGTTGTAATAAAACAGCGCCAAGAATAAGCCTAGCGCATACAGCTTTAACGCACGAATAGCGCCTTTTCGCAGCAGCGCTGCACGATTCAAACCAGTGTTAGCAGCTAAACTGAGCGGCAGTGCAATCCCCACCATCACAATAAAAGCGGGGAAAATCAGATCAGTGGGTGTCCAACCATGCCACTCGGCATGGCGTAAGGGGGCATAAACATACTGCCAGCTGCCAGGGTTATTCACCAAGATCATGGCCATAATGGCTAAACCACGCAAGATATCCAACGCCAGCCAGCGACCAGCTGGCTGCTGCGCTAAAATCCCACGGCAATGCGCGCTAATCCCTAACATTAATGCCGACTTTGCGCTGCAGACAGCGGCACTAAAGTAACAGGTAACTGCCCGGTTGCTGTACGCTTGCCTAATAACACTTCAGCCAGCGCTTGATAGACTGGGCTAACTAATTCGCCGTCTGCTTGCTGCCAGTTGTGATAGGCATAAGTGGCTAAACTGCGTTGTACCAAAGGTGCATACAGGCTTATTTCATAGGGCGAGCGTAAACTGATAAAGGTCTGATCTTTTTTCAAGGCCGCACCATATTGCAACAATTGATAAAAATACTGTTGTTGCTTGGCATAAGCGTCGGCCATATTCGTTTGACCAGCGAGGTCATCCATACCGCCCATTTCAACCAAAGATTGCATCGGCGAAATAAAGGCCGCGATCACCTGATCGGCTGCGGCAATCTGCTGTTTGGCGGCATCAAGGTTTAAGCGCTGTAAGCTAATCAAGGTCAGCTCGCCACTGCCGGGGGCGAGCTGCTGTAAATAATGACGTAACACCGTGCCTTTACTGGTGTCAGGCATCAGTAACACGGTTTTTTTGCCATTGAGCTGCAACGGCAAGCGCTCAGCACCGCTGACGACCGTCACCGCAGCGCGGGCTAAAGCCAGTTCAACAGCACGATGCGCAGGCGCCGCCAAGGTCGCCAACGCGCGAGGAAGTTCCGGCTTGGGCAAGTTAGCCAGCTGCTGTTTCGCCTGCACAATGCGCTGATACGAGGCACTTAGCTCGGTTAAGTCTAGCTTACCACTGGCAACCGCCGCGCTTAACTCAGTCAATAGCAAGCTTAATTGTTTTAGCTCAGCAGGGCTTTGCAGCTTTACCGGCATCAAGGCGATATCAGCACCCGCTGCAAAGGTCTCTACTACCGCTTGCGGTACCGTAAAAAACTGGCTGATACCGGCCATATCTAAAGCATCGGTAACTATCAGCCCTTGGTAATTCAGCTGTTCACGTAACACACCCTGCAATATTTTCCGCGATAGAGTCGCGGGTTTCAGCATTTCTTCACCGTTTTTATTCACAAACACCGAGCTATCTAGGGCTGGGAATTGAATATGGGCTGTCATGATCATCGCCGGTGCAGCCTGCTGAATAATCTCGGCAAAAGGCAGCAGATCAGTTTGTGCAATTTGCTCAACGCTATGGTCTACCCGCGGCAAGCCATGATGGCTGTCGACATGTGTATCACCATGTCCCGGGAAGTGTTTTAACGAAACTAAAAGTCCTTGTTGCTGCATAGCCGAGGTCATAGCAGCCCCTAGCGTGGCAACTCGCAGTGGATCTTCACCAAAAGAGCGCACATTAATCACCGGATTCTGTGGATTCACATTCACATCCACCGTGGGCGCAAAATTAACATTAATGCCTAAACTAACTAATTCTTTCGCCAAGATCTCGCCAACCGACGTCGCAAATGCCGTGCCATGTGCAGCATAGGTTGCACCAATCGCCATATTGCCGCTAAAAGAAGTCGATTGTTGCCGAGGTAAGCGAGCAACCCGGCCACCTTCTTGGTCGATACCAATAAACATCGGCAAGCCATGACCCTGCGCAGCAGCAACTGCCTGTAATTGCTGGGTTAGCTGGATAATTTGTGCGGTTTGTTGCACATTTTCGGCAAACAAAATTACGCCGCCTATCTGATAATCCGTTAGCAATTGCGCCAGCTCTGGCGGTAACGAGGTCATAGGGGTGCGACAATGGCCTGGTGCGACCGGCTGCTCACAATAGTAGCGTAAATCTAGCATCAGTTTTTGTCCGAGCATCTGACGAACATCAACACTGGGCTTTCGAGCAGCAGCTTGCGTATCCATAGCACTCCAAAAAGCGAGGGAAGAAAAAAAAGTTAAAATGAAAAACCGAAAAAAGCGATGTTGCGACATTGCCATTACAGCACCTTATGGCGAGTAAGTCTGTTACCAGTCAGCACTTTACCAGCGGCGCTACCTTAGAGACAAGCCTTGCCGACGCGAATATGCTGTAAGTAAGAGTCACCACTCGTTTTATCGCTGCCGTTGGCCATCAATAAAGTTCAAGACAAATCTACCTTTTGCTCTTTAACCCCAGATAAACTTATGTTTTACTGCGTGTAACTCTAACGATTCAGTTTTTACTGATATGATTCCAAACGCTTGCTTTTCGCTTAATACTCGATATGTGAAAGTGTTATCGCCTTTAGCGGATAAAACAAACAGCAGTTTGCAACTGTTTTTGCTTCTGACAAAGTGGGCAGTTAACAGGCCACAGGAGGCTTTATGCAATATTTGTTAGCCATTGATGGCGGTGGCACCAAAACACTTGGCTTATTATATTGCCAAACCACAGGCAAACGCTGGCAAGGCGCGGCGGGGCCTGCGCAACTAACGAATGACTTTACGGCTGCAGTGCAAAACGTCCGAGGCTTATGCATTGAATTATGCCAACAGGCGGGGATCACTAGCCAGCAAGTCACTGCGGTACTGGGTTTGGCAGGCGCCAGCAATCCAAAATTACATCATGATTTTAGCCAGGTACTAGGCTTGCCCTTTGCCGCTTGGCAACTGACCACCGATGCGCAGACGTCACTGTATGGCGCTAACTTAGGTAGCCCTGTTGCTGTAGTAGCTGTTGGCACCGGTTCTGTGGCGATGCGCTTGCTGCCCAATGGGCAAGAGCAACAAGTAGGTGGCTGGGGCTTTAATATTGGTGATGAAGGTGGCGGTGCTTGGCTAGGCCAACAATTGGTGCGCCAGCTACTTTGGCAAATGGATTGGCAAACGCCACTTAGCCCACTGTTTCAAGCGGTAAGTCAACATTGTGGTAAGGATAGCGATGCTATCTTACCTTGGCTAAAACAGGCTAAACCGGCTGACTATGCCGCGCTCGCGCCTTTGGTTTACCAGTTCGATGAACCCGCCGCGAAACAGCTGCAAGCGCAACAAGCCAAAGCGATTTCTGAACTGGCGTTATGTTGCCTGAATCAGCAACCCTTGCCCTTGGTGTTAATGGGAGGGCTAGCAGAAGCCTGCTTAAGCTTATTAGACCCCGCTCTGCAATCGCAGTTACAGACCGCCAAAGGTGATGCACTTGCAGGTGGTTTGGTACTGGCAGCAAAACTGGCACAGAGTTCAGCGTTAAAACGAGTGGCACCATGAATACCGAACAGCTTGTGCAACAACTGGCGAGCCTGTCTACCGAAGCACGTAACCCCGCCAGTCAGCAGCTGGATAGGCTAACCACCTTAGAGCTGGTGCAGTTGATCAATCAAGCCGATCAACATATCGCTAGCCGTTTAAACAGTGCCTTGCCGGCTATCGCGGTGGCAGTTGAGCATATTGTCAGCGCCTTTGCCGCCGGCGGGCGTTTGATCTATCTAGGCGCGGGCACCAGTGGCCGTTTGGGTATCTTAGATGCGGTTGAATGTCCGCCAACTTTTAGTGTGCCCAGTTCGCAGGTTGTTGGGTTAATCGCAGGCGGCAACAACGCTATGTTTAAAGCAGTTGAGGGCGCGGAAGATAATGCCGCGCTGGGCGCTGCTGATTTACAGAATATACAATTAGACCATCGGGATCTTGTGGTGGGGATCGCCGCCAGTGGTCGCACGCCTTATGTACTGGGTGCCCTTGCCTATGCCAAAACACAAGGGGTGACCACAGTCGGTATTAGTTGTAACGCTGATACCCCAGTGTTACATCACGCCGATATTGCCATTTGTGCCGATGTGGGCCCCGAAGTGCTCACAGGCTCAACGCGCATGAAAGCCGGCACAGCGCAAAAAATGATCCTGAATATGCTAAGCACCGCAGCCATGGTGCGCAGTGGTAAGGTCTATCAAAACCTGATGGTCGATTTACACGCGAGTAACGAAAAATTGGTGGCGCGGGCGGTGCGTATTGTTATGCAAGCTACAGACTGTGATCTCGCCACCGCACAGGTCGCCTTGGAACAAAGCAAAATGCGCGCTAAACTTGCCATATTGCATCTGTTAAGCGGTCAATCGATCACTGACTGTGAGCAACAGTTACAACAACAGCAAGGTTTTGTGAGTCGAGCATTGGAGGCTTTACGATGAAATACCTGTGGTTTTTGGTTTGCAGCTTAGTGTTTAGTCTTGCTGCTGCAGAACCCGCGCCAAGCTTGCGAACGGGTGCTGAGCAACTTGAAAAATATCTGCCGTTACTTACCGATAAACGCGTTGGCTTGTTAGTTAACCAAACCTCGCGAATTGGCGATCAGCATTTAGTTGATGTGTTACTTAAACATAATGTGAAAGTCACAGCCATTTTTGCGCCTGAGCATGGCTTCCGCGGTAATCATGATGCCGGCGCGAAAGTAGACCATCAAATAGATGAACAAACCGGCATCCCGATTTTGTCTATGTATGGCGCTAGCAAAAAGCCTAGCGCGGCACAAATGCAACAGCTAGATCTGGTGATCTTTGATATCCAAGATGTCGGGGTACGTTTTTACACCTACATTAGCTCTATGCATTATATGATGGCGGCCGCCGCAGAGTTTTCAGTGCCGATGCTGATCTTAGATCGGCCTAATCCCAATGGGGCTTATGTCGATGGTCCAGTTCTGGATCTGGCATTTCAATCTTTTGTTGGCATGCATCCTATTCCGCTACTGCATGGCATGACCGTGGGCGAACTGGCGTTAATGATTAAAGGCGAAGGCTGGATCGAAAACGCCAATCAACTTGCCTTAACCGTGATCCCCGTCGCGAATTATCGACGGGAACAGCCCTATGACTTGCCGGTGCCACCTAGTCCGAATTTACCCAATCAACAAGCGGTCAAGCTGTACCCCTCGCTAGGCTTTTTTGAAGCCACGCCTTTAAGTATTGGTCGCGGCACGCCTTTCCCATTCCAAGTGATTGGTTTTGATAAGTTCGCTTTAGCTGATTTTAACTTTATGCCGGTAAGTACGCCGGGCGCAGCGTTAAATCCCCCCTTAATGAACCAACAAGTGCATGGTGAGGATTTACGACACGTTAAGGCCGGCGGTTTAACTTTAGGGTATTTAATGAAATGGCAGCAGTTGTTTCGGCATAACGCCCGCGATATCTTCACTGCGCCAGACTTTTTAGACAAATTGGCAGGCACAGACACCTTTCGCAAGCAGCTTGAATTGGGGTTTAGTGAAGCCGCTATGAGACAAAGCTGGCAAGCTGATTTAGAGCGTTTTCGGCAACAACGGCTACCTTATCTGCTTTACCCTGATTATGTGCCAGCAACAACGCCCTGAGCATGGCGATTGCTCAGGGCGCGACCATTATTTTTTAATGCTGAACCTTGCCAACGGCGCCATGCGCGCTTTATTTAAACTTAAGGTTTGCTCCCCTAAACTGTAATTATCTGCCAGCGCCAGTTGTGCTAAAAATTGCTGCTCTAATTGCATTTGCGGCTCTGGACAAGCGCGCATCGTCACCGCCATCTGTCCTAAGCGTAACCGATGCTGTGCTAACCCCCAACTACCAGAAAACTGATTACAACCAGCGTTACCATAAACGCGACCATCCGCAGCAAAATGCACAAAGGCCCCACTATTTTCAGCGAGGGTATCGCCTAACAACTCAGTTAAGTGCCAATCAATGCCAGTGAAGCCGGCAATCTCAGCCGCTTCGGGCTGCTCGGGAGTAGCTTGCTTGGCTAAACGATACTGCTCTGCTAAAGGCCCCGTAATCAGCTCACGACTCGAATCTAGCTGACGCAAACCGTTTTCTTCTACGCGGAAGTAAATAGGATCTGCATTGGTAGCATCCAGTTGGATGGTTCGACCTTGTGCATCCCAATGAAAGTTACCGACTTGTTCAAAACGATTATCTGGCGCTTTGCCTAAATACACCGAAACCAGTTGATAGCGTCCATCTTGGTGCAGGGTTAAGCGTGTGTCGATACCTTCGCAACTGGCACAAGGTAACACCCCATGATAAACCCCGTCCCAATCCAACGCATTTTGGCTAGTATCAGCCAAAGGTAAGGTACTGGACTCCGTTGCCGCCACAGTGACTGACTCGGGCGCGGGAGAACATGCAGAGATTAGTAAGCCACCGCATACCGCAAGTGGCAGCAGTTTAAACAACGCTGTTTGCTCAGCGCGAGATGGCTTCGCTTCGGCTTGCCGTTTTTTTCCTAAAAACATAGTTTGCTCCTGCTTATCGCTTAATGAAAGATCGTGTCACCTAGCCTAGTGCTTGGTGAGTAAAGCATAGATTAACCCTGTACGCTTTAACAGCGACTGAATAAGCGCAACGGCATAGCAGCTAGAAACTTGTTTTAACACAAGCTAAATCATTTTAGTCTTAAGTATAATATGATTAAATTTAACTGCATGACATACTGTAAGTGTTCTAACTGAGCACCTTCAACACATCACTCAGCTCATAACAAGGTTAACCCTTTATGCAAGTCAACTCTCAAGCTAGCATTGTTACTAAACCACCCTTTTCAGTTGGCAAGAAACTGACACTCAGTTTCAGCAGCTTAGCACTATTAATGCTGTTGGTTGCCTTTATTGTGGAACTGGCACAAAGTACCATGGATCAGGCTAGAGCGGCGGCGAATCAAAAACGCACCACCGCTATTTTGCAATTAGAGCGGGAAATTGATCATTTAGTCTGGGTCAATCAATTGTCCAATAGCTTGCTGTTTAACACCCCTTTTAACGGACAGTTAGATCATACACAGTGTGCTTTTGGTAAGTGGTACTATGAATTTACCAAAAGTGAATTGTTCCAAAATAGCTCGCCAACATTGCAACAAGCCATCATCGCCATGGAGCAGCCCCATAGTGAGCTTCATGCCAGCGCTAAACAAATAGTTCAGGTAGAACACTCAACAGCCTTGACGCTTTATCAGCAAACCACCTTACCCGTTCTAGCAACGCTTAGACAGCAGCTAACACAGGCCAGAATGGCTTTAGAAGAAGAAAGACGTTTAGTCTTATCTGCAGCAGAAAAAACCAACACGCTGGCGAGTTTTATTGTTTGGTCAGCCATGGTGTTATCCATCCTTGCGGCTTTAGGATTTGCTTGGCTATTACGTAAAGTGATTGCCGAACCGATGAAACTCCTTACCGAACGCACAACACAAATTGCCGCAGGAGATTTATCAGGCAAAGCGTTAGTGATTACCAATCGAGATGAAATAGGTCTTGCTGCACAGGCATTTAATCAAATGCAACAGCAGTTACAGCAACTCATCAGAAATTTAAGCCAAAGCGCTGATCATGTTGCCAGCCATGCTATTCAAGTCTCTGACATTACCGCCGCAACAGATGCCGACCTGCAACGACAGGCCGCAGAGGTCGATCAACTGGCTACCGCCATGAACCAAATGGCCGCAACGATTGGGGAGGTTGCGAAGCATGCGCAAAATACCTCTGAGGCGACCAGTCATTCAGAACAGCAGGCTGAACATGGACAGTTAATTGTACAAAAAGTCATTAATGCTATTGGCGAGATTGCCAAAGAAGTCACACAAGCTTCCAATACGATTCAAACGGTAAAACAAGAAAGTTTGAATATCGGTACCATTTTAGACACTATTCAAAGCATTGCCGAACAAACGAACTTATTAGCACTGAATGCGGCGATTGAAGCGGCTCGCGCAGGTGAACAAGGTCGAGGTTTTGCGGTAGTCGCTGACGAAGTAAGAACCTTGGCTGCTCGGACACAAAAATCCACTACCGAGATCAAAGCGTTAATTGAACGGCTGCAACAAAGCGCGGCGACAGCCGTGCACACCATGGATTCAGGGGTAAGTCGAGCGAATCAAGGCGTAGAGCTTGCAGATAATGCCGAACAAGCCCTAACTGAAATCATGCAATCGGTTACCGCTATTGCCGATATGACCATGCAAATCGCCAGTGCAACCGAAGAGCAAAGCGTAGTTGTACAAGAGATGGACAAAAATCTATTAAAAGTAAACAACCTAACCTTGCAAACCAAACAACGTTCGGAACAAGCAGATAGCACCTCTGCTGAACTCAGTGTGATGGCACAGCAATTACAAAGTTATAGTAAACAGTTTCGTACCTAGCTAATTCAAGCCAAACCTATTAACAAAATGGCCGCAACTGCGGTCTTTTTGTTAATTAATAGCTTTGTTTGCGTAATCGTTGCTATCCGTATAGCATGCTAGACTTAGGTTAGAAGCGATTAAATAATAAGAAGTTATGGCACGTAAAACAAAACTTGAAGCAGAAGCCACCCGCGAACAGCTACTCGACGCCGCTGAGGAAATGTTTTATCAGCATGGTGTTTCCCGTACCACACTAGAAAAAATTGCCTGCGCTGCCGGATTGACGCGTGGTGCAATTTATTGGCATTTTGAAAATAAATCAGCCCTATTTAGCGCTATGCTAGAGCGGATTCGCTTACCTTTTCAGCAAATGCTTAGTGAATTAGATGAACAACCGCAAGGCGATCCACTGGCGCAACTCAGAGATCATCTGATCCGCTCTTTACTGCTTATTGCCAATAGCGAGCGACTGCACCGAGTCTTATCCATTATCTTCCATCGCTGTGAATATATGGACGAACTTAACCCAGCCGTGTCTAAGCAAGAAGAACTCGATCGTGCTGCCATGGCAGTTATAAGCCGCGCCCTACAACGTGCCAAAGTACAGGGCTTGCTGCAAGATAATATCGATCCTGAGCTTACTGCTTGCGCCATTCATGCCTATCTTGGCGGTTTGATCCGAAAGCATTTATTGCAGCCCGATTGTTGTGATTTAACCAAAGCAGCCGCCTTTGTTGATGTGATGTTGCAAGGCATAAAAAAACCAGTCTAACGCGGCAGCATTAGACTGGCAAAGGTACAAAAGATCCAACGCAATAAAAGTCATCAAACACGGTTTACCCTAGTCAGATAGCCTTCAGCTGTTGGACCTCCAATATACATACACGACTGTATGCTATCAAGTGAGTTCACTTGAATAACGTTGAATTGTAGTTTCTGCTAGGTGAACACCCCCGCGACTTCGCTTCGCTCATTTCATAAAGTTTTCGCGGCAGATAATCATAACTGACCAACATAATCAGCTGCGCGCTATTGCCAATAAAACCCATTGCAAAGTAGTCTAACGCTACGTTAGTTTTAGTTGAAACAGGGTTTCTCGGATTTACCTATGAAAAAGTGGTTACTTATTATTGCCAGCGTCATCCTGATTGCCGCGCTGATTGGCTGGTTTAGCCTTGATAAACATCTTCGGGTGCTGATCCTAAACCCACCCAAAGATGAAAATGTGCTGTTTTGGAGTACGGAGCAACGCGATGCCGGTTTTCGCTTAATTGACCAACTCGATATGTTGCCAAAAGCCACTATTAAAGCAGCTGACAGCAGTGTCGCACTGCCGCAGGGCCAACCCTTGACGCTCGACGCATCTTGGCTGGATGAGGCAATGCAGACTCAACGGATTGCTGGCTTAGTGGTCTTACAAAATGGCGAAGTACGCTTAGAGCGCTATGGGCTAGACTTTAGCGCTGAGGATAAATGGACTAGTTTTTCGGTGGCGAAATCTTTTACCTCCACCCTGGTTGGCGCCGCCCTGAAAGACGGTTTTATTAGTAGTTTGGACGATCCAGTTAGTCAGTATATTACCGAGATGCAAGGCAGCAATTATGATGATGTCACCATCGCCCAACTGTTAACCATGACCTCAGGTATCCAATGGAACGAAGACTACGCTGATCCAAACTCAGACGTCTCTAAGTTTAATTTTCATCAGCCAGAACCTGGCATGGATGTAACCGCCAGTTATATGCGTACCCTCGCCCGCGCCCATCCGCCAGGCACGACCTACTGGTACAGCACCGGCGAAACCAATCTGATTGGTTTATTGGTCAGCCGCGCCACTCAGCAGCCCTTAGCCAGTTACCTGTCTGAGAAGATTTGGTCAAAGCTAGGGGCTGAACACGATGCGAGTTGGGTGTTAGGCCCAACCGGCCATGAGATCAGCGGATGTTGTATTCAAGCAAGCACGCGTGATTTTGCGCGTTTTGGCCAGTTTATTTTGAATGGTGCCAAGGTCAATGGCGAAAGCATCGTCCCGGCGGATTGGTTTAGTAAAGCCACTACCGCCCAGGTTAACACTAACCTTGCAGAGTTTGCTTATGGTTACCAGTGGTGGATTAAAGGCGATGGCAGCTTCCAAGGCCGTGGCATTTTTGGTCAAGGGATCTTTATCGATCCGGCCAGAAACTTAGTCATTGCCGTTAATGGCAATTGGCCAGTGGCCTCGCATCGCGACTGGGTGGCACAGCGGCAAGCGCTTTATCGCACCATCCAACAGGCGATAGATCACGAACAGGGGCGCTAAGCGCTATATTCATCAAGGCCTTCGGCTACTAAGATCACACAGTCAATTGGGCAGACCTCGATACAGGTGGGCTTGTCATAGTAGCCAAGGCACTCCGTACAAAGTACGGGGTCAACTTCATAATGGCGTGCGCCCATGCTAATGGCCTCGTTCGGGCACTCTGGAACGCACATATCACAATTTATACAGCTGATCTCAATTAGCGCAGGCATCGAGCTTAACTTCTTTGGCTAACACATCTGCTGCACTTACCGCCGGTAGCTGCTTTAATAGCATGGCAAAGTGTAACGACATGGTTTTCGGTAGCAGCACTCTCAACTGATAACAGGCACCCGGTGCCAGCACCAAAGCGTTATCTTGCTTATCGCGCAGTGCCTGCAAGGTAAAGTTGAAATTACCGCTAGGTGACATCAAGACTAAGTTATCCCCCACAGCAAACTGGTTTTTAACCTCTAGCAAGGCAAAGCCTTCACTATCTTGCTCGCCAATAAACTCGCCGACCAATAATTGCTCGCCAATACTATGGCTGGTGGCATAGTTTTGTGTTTCTTGGGGTTTATGCCGACGTAAAAACCCTTCGGTAAAGCCACGGTTTGCCATACCTTCAAGCTCTTGTAATAAAGTGGCATCAAAGGCTTTACCTGCAGCCGCATCATCTATCGCCTGCCGATACACTTGCGCTGTGCGCGCTACATAATAAGGTGACTTGGTTCTCCCCTCAATTTTCAGCGAATGAACCCCCATGGCGGTTAACGCTGGGACATGCTCTACCGCACGTAAATCTTTAGAATTAAGAATGTAGGTGCCATGCAGATCTTCATCAATACTCATTAATTCACCCGGACGCCCCTGCTCTTCAATTAACGCCGGTGTACTGATGGGTTTAAACTGCCCGACCTCATCTTCTGTGGCCGCATGCACTTGATAAGGCCAACGACAGGCATTGGTGCAGGTGCCCTGATTCGGATCGCGTTTGTTGATATAGCCAGATAATAAACAGCGGCCCGAATAGGCCATACATAAGGCGCCATGCACAAAAACTTCTAACTCCATGGCAGGCACTTCGCGGCGGATCTCGGCAATTTCTTCTACCGACAATTCACGCGATAAAATCACCCGCTCCACGCCCTGACTTTGCCAAAACTTAACCGCTGCCCAATTGACGGTATTCGCCTGTACCGATAGGTGCAGCGCTACCTCAGGAAAATGCTGCCGCAGTAAAAATACCACCCCAGGATCGGACACAATAAAGGCATCCGGCTGTAACGCTACCACCGGCGCCATGTCCTGCACAAAGGTTGTCAGCTTACTGTTATGCGGGGCAATATTCACCACCACATAAAAACGCTTACCCAAAGCATGCGCTTCATTAATGCCAGTTGCTAGCGCCGCTAAGTCAAACTCATTATTGCGCACCCTTAAGCTATATCGGGGCTGACCGGCGTACACCGCATCTGCGCCATACGCAAAAGCAAGCCGCATGGCTTTTAAACTGCCCGCAGGGGAAAGTAATTCGGGTTTGTACATAATATTACTCATAGCAGTGTGGTTTGCAGCGCCAAGGCAAGCAGCCCAACACCTAAATAC
Organism: Alishewanella sp. d11; assembly: GCF_049390205.1. Classification (GTDB taxonomy): domain Bacteria; phylum Pseudomonadota; class Gammaproteobacteria; order Enterobacterales; family Alteromonadaceae; genus Alishewanella. Next base: position 1,175,522 of record NZ_CP186547.1, read on the forward strand.
GCCTAAATTAAAGCGGGCAATTTTAAGGAATTGCCACATTAATCTTTTGATCCAGCGCAACAGAATGCGTTGCTGGAGACTTTTTGGCGGGTTTATAACAACACTTACTGCAAAAGTAAGGTACCTTAACGCCAGCGGCGCTCTAGTCGCTGGCGTTTACTATCGTGTTACACGACCTTGGAATAACGTTGTTGCCCTTGCTGCAGGTAAGCATCAAAACAAGCACAAATACTGCGTACCCAGAGTCGGCCACGTTCGGTTACCTGCAGCTTATACGCATCTACCTCGACCAAACCATCTTCAATAAAGGGTTGCAGTTGCGCAAAGGACGTTGCGAAGTACTGCCAAAACTCGGCTAACTGCCACTGTTCACTAAAGCCTGCTATATCTAACGTAAAGTGACAAATCAGTTGGCTGATTAAGGCTGCCCGTAGCCGATCATCGGCATTAAGTGTAAAACTACGCTCTACCGGTAAATGCCCCTTTGCCAAGGCCGTGCTATAGTCTGCAACCTCCTTACTGTTTTGCCACAACACGCCTTGCACTTGGCTGATGCTAGAGACACCTAACCCAAGCAGTGCATCCTGCCCCGCGGTGGTGTACCCCTGAAAATTACGCTGCAATTTACCGGCTTGTTGCGCCGTGGCAAGCGCATCGGTGGGTTTTGCAAAATGGTCCATACCAATAAATTGGTAGCCGGCGGCCACAAACTGGTTAATCGCCAGCTGCATTAATGCCAGCTTTTCTGGCGCCTTGGGTAAGCTACTCTCTGGAATTTTGCGCTGCGCGGCAAAACGTTCGGGTAAATGTGCATAACTAAATAGTGAAATACGATCAGGATCTAGCCGGATAATTTCCGCCACAGTCTCTGCAAAACTCGCCGCATGTTGATAAGGTAAGCCATAGATTAAATCTAAATTCACCGAACTAAACCCGAGTTCACGGCAAAGTGTTACCTGATGTCGAATCAAGGCCGTATCTTGCACACGATTAATGGCAATTTGCACCTTCTCGTCTAAATCTTGCACGCCAAAACTCACTCGGTTAAAGCCCAGCTGTTTCAAGTGCCTTAGCTTTTCGTCACTACAACTACGTGGGTCAATTTCGATACTCAGCTCAGCGGTGGGTAACAACGTAAAATACTGGCGCAATAATGCCATCAACCGGGTTAATTGCGCCTCTGTTAAAAAGGTAGGAGTGCCGCCGCCTAAATGCACCAGATTAATCGTTTTTTGTTGTAGTAGGGGGTGATACATGGCCATTTCTTGCGCCAGTGCATCTAAATAAGCATCGGCTTTGTGCTGCTGGCGTGTCACCATTTTATTGCAACCGCAGTAATAACATAGCTTATGACAAAAAGGGATGTGTAAATATAAACTTAACTCAGAACCCGCCTCGGCTAAGGCATGGGCAATAGCGGCATGCTCGAACCCACTTTGCAGCGCCAAGGCGGTAGGATAAGAGGTATAACGTGGCCCATTAATATTGTACTTAGCCACTAAGGCCGCATCCCAACTCAGCTTTTGCATTTGTTACCCTTACCTGCACCTAATCTGGCGCGCAGTATAAAATGCTTAAAGCGTCGCTGCCTTGATCTGTCGCAAGCTTGTCAGGTTACCTGCTTAAGGCAGTTCAGTGAGGTGCTGATAAAGAATCCGGCGTAACTCCAAAATAGCAGCAGATGTTTCCTGCACACTATGGCATGAGCGAATCACCATTTCCGATTCAGCACCCTCTAAATGCGCACTTAAATAGGGTACAACACCATCCGATTGTTTGACCACGGGAGCCTGCGGATTCTCGACCCCAATAATCGAATGGTATTTCACTTTAGGGTAAATCGGTAACGCAATAGCGGCACGAATAAAGCTGTCATGTTCGCTTAGGTTATCAATGCTGGTAAAGCGCACTTTGGGTGGCGCAATCTCTTGCTCAGGATCTAGCACTACTTCGGTAAATTGATGCACCTTCTCCAGCACCTTAACGGGCAGCGTAATCAAGCCCGCCAGCCAGCGCGCTAAGCGATAATCGGCAACATCAGTGCCACGATGCGGTGCGGCAATAAACACCGCGCGTGTCACCCCTGGTAAACTATGGATGCTTAACTCTGCACTAAAACGCTCGGCTAAGCGTCTTTTGCGTTTTGGATCTAATTGCAATAACTCGCTCAAACGATCTAAAAAAGTGCCATCATCTTCCGAGACCAATAAACGGGCTAACAGCCCTCCCATACTGTGGCCGATAATCACCATATCATCCGAGGCAGCATGGGTACCGTCAGGATCGACCGCTTGCAAGGTGGCTAACACCGTTTCTCTTATGCTTTGTAAATTAATAATCAGCGGCAGGTTGGTCGGATAATACAACTGCCAAATTTGATAACGCTCACGAAGCGCCGCATCACCCAATACTTCATTCGCAGTATTAACCCAGGCTTCTGGGCTACTGGCAATGCCATGTAACATCAAAATAATTTTGCGGTTAGGATCATAAGGCTGCAACATAAAAATATGAGGCGTTTGTAAAGCACTGGCCGAGCCCATCAAATTACGCAATGCTTGCCGCGAGAAATCAGAGCGAGCTAACCATAAGCCGTAACCGGCGGTAAAATTAGCCGCTAACGGCACCTGTGCCACACTGCTTTGAAACGCGGCTTGCTGTAACGGGTCTAATAACGCTAAGGTCACACTCTGACTCTGTAGCAGCTCCGCTAAGGTATTCGCATTAAAGGCTAGCAAGGCAGTCACTACGGGGGTTGGTAACATGCTATACACAGCATCATTATCCGCAGGCGTAGCGGCTACTGCCACCAGCTCTGCCCCTAAACCATCTCGGCGGAATTGATTTCGGATACCATTAAACGACATAGCCGCAGCAGGTAATAACTGGGAAGGCAGCCGCTCTGGGTGATAACGCTGATGTTGAAAATGCGTCTCGATCTGCCAATTGGCAATCTGGTAACGGCCGTCTTGCTGTTGCACCTGCTGCTGTTGTTCAAATAACAGCACGGCTACTTGCTGCACGGCAAAATTATAGTAGTCTCTAACCTGAGTTTGCCGATCTTCAAACACCCGTTGCGTTGGGGCCACACCGGAGAAAAATAAATAGGCATAGGCATAACGGGCGCTCATCAGATAGGCATTAATTTCATCGCCCCCGCCTTGGAGTGGTCTTTTACCCAGCGCTAACGCATGGTACATCCAAAGCTCTGACATGGCGGATAAACGCTGAGGCGTATTTAAGCCAATGGCAGTATGCAGCATCTCCGCACATTCTGCAGCACGACTTTCACAGGCGCCGGGCTCTTGACCGAGAATTTGTAATACCACCAAACTGTATTGGCTTAGCTCACCGGTGGTTAACACATCGCCTCGCCGCTGTTTTACAAAGTCACGACTATCGACATTGGAGACCGACACCATCGCACAGCCAGACAACCAGGCTAAGCCGATTAGTACACAATACCAGCGCCAAAGGTTGAGGGTGGTAAAGTTTATCTTGTAAACAGATGGGAGTAATTGGCTCACTGCGATCCCTGCCATATTGGCTTAATAAAGAAACACCCCCATCTTAGCAGCCCCCTACAGGGAATGCATCATGCCAGCCGTTGCTGCCAAGTCAAAAATCGCAGAGAAAGGCAAAGACTTGCTTGGCTCAAGCTGTTCCTCTATTCTGCACCCAGATAAAACACTTTTTACCCAGACTGCAGCCAATTGAGGTCAATGTGCCACTGATTATTCTGTCTCCTGTTTTTTTACTGATTGCTGCTGCGTGCTTTGTACCTGAACATCCTCTCTTTTCCTTACTGCCTTTTCCGGAAACTACCTATCTGGCACTCGCAGCGCTGGCATTATTGGCGCTGCTGATGCGACAAACCGACTGGATTTATTGGCTCACCTTATTAGCTAGCTGTTATGCGGCCCTGCAATATCAGCTTGCCCAGCTGCCAGATAGCGCAGATCCTCATACCGCCAATGTCGCGATGCCATTACTGGTATCAGTGATTATGTTGCTGCTGGCATTAAGCCCCAAACCGTTACTCACGAAACCTAAGGGACTGTTGCTGCTGCTCACTGGCCCTGCGCTTATATTGTTGGGAATTGCCTTACCGCTAGATCAATGGTTACTGCAAGCGCAACTCCCTGCTGTCGTCTGGCAACCCTTAGTTGGCAGCGCATCTCTCACTGGGCTGCATGCGTGGTTTTACGCCATCATCGCCGGCATTTGGTTGATTGCCATTAATTTAAAACCACCGCATCCCGCTTTGTGGGGGCAATTTGCTGTCTGGTTAGCCACCCTTGCCAGCTTGGCGTTTAGCGATTCCCCCGCTCTGTCTGGCTGGAATGTGGTCGCGGCATCCTTAGCGATTTTACTCACCCTTGCCTTTCAGATGCTGCATTTAGCTTATATTGATGAGCTAACGCAACTACCGCAACGCCGCGCACTGATGGCGCATTTGAACCGCTTAGGCCGAAAAAGCGCAGTCTGTATGCTGGATGTGGACCACTTTAAAAAGTTTAACGATACCTATGGCCATGATGTGGGCGATCAGGTGTTAAAATTACTAGGCAGTATTTTAAGTAAAATCAAAGGCCTGAGTGCTTATCGCTATGGTGGAGAAGAATTTACCTTGGTGTTTGGGCACAACAATACTGCGGTATTAGCGGAAAAACTGGAAGAAGTTAGGCTGGCGGTTGCCGAGTATCCCTTGGTGATCCGTAACAGCGATCGCCCCAATGAGACAGACACAGGCAAACACCTGCGCGGCCAAAGCCGTGCCGAACAGACTGTAAATATTACGATAAGTTTAGGCTGCTGTATTAAGCAAAAGGACGAAACACCACTGCAACTCTTAAAACGAGCAGACGAAGCCTTGTATGCTGCGAAAAAAGCCGGGCGTAATACGGTCGTGCTGAAAACCTAATCTAAAAATAGTTTACGTAAGCAAAGCACGACAATGTTGTTGGATAAAATCATCAGCTGCCAATGGCTTACTAAAATAAAACCCTTGATACAGAAAACACCCCAACTCGGCTAAAGCATCACGCTGAGCTTGGGTTTCCACCCCCTCGGCGATCACTTCAAGCCCCAATGCTTTCGATAGTGCAATAATGGTACTGGCAATAGCCGCATCATTAGGATCATGCAGCAGATCATGGATAAAGCTACGATCAATTTTCAGCAAGGCTAAAGGCAAACGCTTTAAATAACTTAGCGACGAATAGCCCGTACCAAAATCATCCAATGCAAAAGTGACCCCATAATATTGCAGCTTATGCATTTTGGTCACCACCTCTGCGACGCGCGATACTAAAATACTCTCGGTCAACTCAAACTGCAAAGCATGACATAGCTTACGGTAACGCATTAAGGTACTAATGACCTGCGGTAAAAAGCCGTCGTGATGAAACTGGCGGGCACTGATGTTAATCGACAATTTCAATTGCAACTCCGGCATCTGTTCATGCCATAATGCCAGCTGCTGACATGCTTGCTCTAACACCCAACTACCGATTTCACTAATTAATCCACTGTCTTCAGCAATCGGAATAAATACCGCAGGATTAATAGCACCTAGCTCAGGATGAAACCAACGTAACAGGACTTCTGCGCCGATTAAGCTCCCCTGCTGATCATGTAACCCCTGAAAATAGAGCTGCAACTGCTGTTTACTAATAGCTTGGCGTAAAGCACTTTCTAACTGCGTTCTGCTTGAAGCCCGTTCCTGCATGGAGACATCAAATAAACATATTTGATTTTTGCCAGCCGCTTTCGCTTGATACATGGCTAAATCAGCTTGCTGCAATAACTCATCAATCGAATTATTAGCATTTGAAAACAAGGTAATGCCAATACTCGGACTACTCACATAACGTAAATCCGTTAGGGTAAAGGGCTGATTTAAAACAAAACGGATCTTTTCGGCGATGGCCTTGGCTTGTTGAATCGCTGCAGGCAGATCCGCAGAAAGATGAGAGAGCAATATAATAAATTCATCGCCGCCAAGTCGAGCTACCGTATCCACCTGTCGAACATTTTGTTCTAAACGCGTTGCCACCTGCCGTAATAATTGATCGCCAGTACCGTGTCCTAAGGAGTCGTTTAAATGTTTAAAATTATCTAAATCAATATACAGAACAGCACCTTGATTTAAATGCTGTTTACAGCTATCTAAAGCTTGAGATAAGCGTTGTTTTAACAAGCGCCGGTTGGGCAACTGTGTTAAAGGATCGTAGAACGCCAACTGTTCAATCAATAATTCCGCGCGCTTACGCTCCGATAAATCTCGGATCATACCAATAAATTTATAACTTTCGGCTTGCTCAATACGGGCAATCCTTAACTCTATTGGAAATATCCGGCCATTTTTGTGCTGTGCATAAGTCTCACGACTGGTGCCAATCACCCGTGGCTCACCTGTCGCATGGTAACGTTGCATATAGCGATCATGCGCACTGCGATCAGGCTCAGGCATTAGAATTGAGATATTTTTGCCAACAACCTCGGCCGCTTGATAACCAAAGATCTTAGTCGCCGCCTGACTAAAGGTCGCAATAAGCCCGGATTGATCGATGGTGATAATGGCATCCAGAATATTATCAACAATCTCCCGATGCTGACTGGCATATTCCGCTAACGCTAACTCATGCTGTTTCATGGCGGTAATATCGTTGATATAACCATGCCATAACAGACTATTTTCTTGATAGAAACTTGGCGTAGCATGCCCCTCAAACCAGCAATACTGCCCCGCTGGGTGCTGATAACGAAATTGTAAACGCCAGGGCACACCATGTTTGGCCGAATGTGCAAAGCTCTGCTGTAAAGCGGTTTGATCATCGGCGTGAACTCTAGCTAGTGCCTGCTTAGCTTGCTCCTGCACTGGCAAACCTAACGCCTGAGCGGCGTTATCCGATAACATTAATAAGTTATAACGCCCTGTAGCGGCAAGGTGCAGCTGAAAAAAGAAACCGGGAACATTAGCGGAAAACTTATTAAGTAACTGTTTAAGCTCGTCTTGGTGAGTCAGCAACATCATTAACCCCACCCTTTAAGCTGTAAAACTAACGGCTTAGATTGCGTAACCAGTAATTTTTTTTGCATGAAGCCTCTTGCTGACAGAAAAGTGCCACTTCAAAATAACCACACTTAAATCATGGTTATAGTGAACTTTAGCAGTACGTCAGTCAAGAGTATAAAAATTGCACCAGCCGATTTTTACTTATTAAAACAATTAAAATCATAAAGTTATAAATTTATAGCTTGATTTTTTTTCACACTAACTTGCGTTAAATCAAATAATACTAATGCAGTAGAGGACTCTATATAATTCAGCAATCCGCCATTCAATGAAATTGGAAAGCATCAATCGTCACAACACAAGGTGTTTGACGCTAAACTTAGGCTACGCTGATTGACGCCTTGCATATATTAAATTTAGTATCTTATAAAACCAGAAACTCACAATAGCCGAGGTAACCAATACCCACCCCACTAAGAAATAGCCTGTGGCCTTCGGCAAGTCAGGCAAATTGCCAGCAACACCATGTTGCAACATAGCATTGTAACCAGCAAAAATACTGGCCACGATCATAATAATGCTGACAAAGGTCGCAAAAATTAACGTGCGGCGAAAACTTAACTGCTGCCGCCTACTCTGAACTCTTTTAAGGTACATGTAGCTGCCAGACAATGCCATAAATGACAATAGTAAGCCAAAGACAAACCAAATAACCTTACTGATTAAACCACCAAAATCGCCAAAGTGGAGTGGATCTGCCGTATCAGATAACCGCCAATATAATGATAGATCTGTTACGTTTTGATCATATATCACTTGACCAGTAACGGGGTTTAAATACACCTTGTTAGCGCGATCTCGTACCAGTAGATGCTTATCTTGCCCATGCACTTCTAAATACTCATTTGCGAAACTTATCGTGGTTATCGCCAAATCAGGTCTTGCTTTTTGCGCAAGCTGTATCAAGGTTGCAAGTGGCAAACTTGCTGTAGACGAAGGGGCTAATTCAGGTAATGCCCTTACAGCATAATCACCATGCCCTACCAAAGTCACTTTGCCATCTATGGCATGGCTACGAAACGCTTCATATAAATACCAAACGCTGGTTAAGGCTATAAGCAAAGCAAACCATAAACTCCATACCCCAATCACCTTATGAAGACTAGCCATATTGGCGCGTCGTTGTGCCCCCCAGCTTAAAGTGAAAAACTTAGTCCACCAGCTGCGATAAACATACAACGCAGTCAGCGTGGAAATTAGCAAGGGTATTGCGAGCAAGAAAACCAAGTAAGCTGCAAAGGTACGGTTAACTGCTCCAAATAGCGCGCGATGAAAATCTCGGAAAAAGCGTTGAATATTGAAATAGCTACTGTCTCCAACGATATCGCCAGAGACCGGATCAACATAAATATGTCGCCATTGACCTTGAGGCGTTTCCACTACCACATCATAGTTAAAGCCTGATTGCAGCGGTACACGAGCAAACGCAATCTGATCTTCTTTTCTGCGACTCGCCACAATTTCATAAGCCTCGGCTAAAGATATCTGCGGACTCGCGGTGCTTTGCGCACGGATGGCAGGATTAGTTAACCAATCCAGTTCATGTGACAGAGTGGCAAATGCACCACTCCAACAGATCACAAAAAGCAGTAAACCGGTCCAGACACCCGTTAAACTATGCAAATTGAACCATTGTTTAGCCGTCATAGTTTGACCTTTAATACTTATAACAACGCACTTACAACGAATGGTAAGTGCGTTTAAAGCACCTTAGAAACGGTAACTAAAGGTGAGACTAGCTGAGCGCGGATCTCCAGGGAAGATTCGGCCAAAATTATAACCACCTGTCCAATGCACTTCGTCAGTAATATTCCGTACTTGTAACGCGGCATCCCAATTTGCCGCTTTATAATACAACGCGGCATTAAACAAGCGGTAAGAAGGTAATAACAGTGCTTCTTCAAAAGTCGTCCGCTCACCAACATAGGTCATTCCAGCACCTGCTGACCAGATATCGGTAAAACGATACTTTGCCCATAAGGTAGCGCTATGTTTTGGTGCGCCCTCTTTGGCTTTTCCGACCAATGTGGGATTGGTGTCTTCGGTAATCTTGGCGCGATTAAAAGCATAATTTGCGACTATTTGTAGCTGCTCGCTTAATTGACCACTTAGTTCAAATTCAATCCCGCGAGCACGCTCTTGCCCACGCTGCCGATATTTATCAAACCCATCATTGGCGGCTTCAGTGGCGACATCATCGTATAAAATAATATTATTTTTAGTGATTTCGTAGGCAGAGATCGTCAATAACACCTTGTCATCAAATTGCTTGGTTTTGAACCCAAATTCTTTTAACTCACTGTCCTGAGGATCAAAAGGCCCGCCACTTTGTGGGTTGTTCGAGAACAAATCTTGTGGTTCGAAACCGGTCAACCACGTCGCATAAAGACTTGAATCTTCAGATAATCGATAAATTACGCCCACTCTTGGCAGCAAAGCATTATCCTTAGCACCAAAGCCATCAGAATCAACAATGTCGTATTGCTCACTGCGTATACTTGCTAAAACAGACCAATCTCCTAAATCCATCTGATTCTGTAAATAGTAACCGGTACTTTTAAAGTCACCACCCCAGGGGGCATCTGTAATTAGCGCATAACTTGCAGGATCACGAGGTCGATATTCGGGCTGTAAAATATCGAACGTGGCTACGTTATTGGCTCGTACTTGTGCTGAATGGTATGAGCGATCGACATAATCGATACCTACTACTAGGTTGTGACTGATTCCTGCAAGTTGGAAGGTACCATTAAGATAGGCAGACATATTATCTACACTAGCCGATTCATCACGATCAACATAGAGCAAGTTAATCACCGAGTCTGAACCAGTAACATAGTTGCGGATTCGATGCTCCACCAACCTCTGGTCATAATCCTGATGCATATAGTTGGCAACTACAGTCCAGCCATCGATGAGCTGATGATCAATAGCAACACTCGTTGTTAATGATTCAGTATCCATAATATCGCCAGGTTGTGTCACCGCAACCTTAATCGGCACAAGTCCTAGCGAAGCAGCATTTCGCACATTGGGTTGGCCACGATCTAAGATCCCTTGGGTATCGCTATACACCAGCTCAACATTTACTTTGGTTTTATCGCTTACAATCCAAGTCACACTTGGTGAGGCCAACAGACTTTCATTAAAGATTTGATCTCGGAAAGAATCAGCATCTTCATAGCCTAAGTTAAAGCGATACAGCAAGGTCGCATCGGCAGTAGCAGGTCCTGTTGTATCTAAAGCGATATAGCGGTCGTTATAGCTGCCATAGCGTGCACTTAATTCATTACGACGCTCCGCTAAAGGTTTTTTCGTGACGATATTCACGGTACCACCAGGGCTTGCAGCACCAAAGATAGCGGATGCAGGACCCTTGATGACTTCTACACGTTCGACATGTGAGATCACCGATTGTGACCAAAAGTCGTTATAGGTGCGCATACCATTAACGCGTCGATCGTCAGAGTTACGGAAACCACGGATAGTAATATCGTTGTAGACAGAAAACTCGTTCACACCACTGACAAATGGCGCAATATCATTTAGCCGCATGATGGCTTGATCTTTAATTACTTCTTTAGTAACGGCGCTAATTGACTGCGGAATATCCAAGATATCAGCAGCAACTTTCGTAGCAGAATAACTATACTCAGAAAAGTTTTTACCGGTAAAACGCCCAAGCACTTCAATCGTTTCGACATATTCTTTAGCTTCAGGTTCAGACTCAACCTTGGCTGCGTTACTGGTTGGAGCATCAGCAATAGCCATACCGCAAGACAAAAAAGCCAAACTCATCGCTGTTAACTTAAAATGACGCATAGCTACTCCTTAAAAAAAATAGCAATGATAATGAGATTTATTCTCATAGTCAATAAAAGTTCAGTTACAAATTACTGCTTGTTTAGCGCAGCGAATAGGTCGCTAAGAGCTACTTTAGAATATGCTATAAATACGCATCCGCGATGAGAAACTCGCGCGAGCCTAGCTCACGCGCGTAGTTCAGCGGCATGTTTTACGGGGGCATAGGCAAAGCAAGTTACCAGTAAACCCGCCTCGGCGGCGGCATGAATAAATTGACAAACCTCGCTAAAACCGTATTGTTGCGAAGCTACGATTTGCTGATAAGCGGGCGGATTAGTGGCGGGTAAAAAAATCTCCAGCTTTTCCACACCCAGCTCAACTAACTGTTGGCATAATTCGGCTTGCTGCGCAGCAGCTACTAAACCATAAGTCACCAAGGTTACCGGTACCCCATGGCGCTGCGCTTTAAACGCCGGCAAGACCTCGGCTAACCGATCAAGGTGCAATAAAGGATCGCCATAACCTGCAAAGGCGATACCCTGTAACTCAAATTCGGTAGAGGCATGCTGCTCATAACCGTCTTGATAGGCTTGTTCAATAACAGTTAACAGTTCAACCGTCGTGGGGTTTGGGGTCAATCTGTGTGCCAGTTCGGTCTGCCCCGCTAACACTAATAACGACTTAGCAGCGGGTAACATATTACCCAGTTGCAACGTCAGACGTTGTTGTTGCAGATAACTTAGCATACAGAAGCCCCTCTTTGTTTAACTTAGCATCTCATCAATACCAGCATCTAAGTCGGGCATTTCTGCAATATATTTATAGGTATCTTCTAATTTTAACTGTAACGCATGCGCCAGTTTTACTGGGAAGAGTTCGTGACGGCCCTCTTTTACTGCATTTTCATGCTCAAGCAAGTAACGACCAAACATAATCAAGGCGGCATAGGGATCAAGTTTGCCGTTATAAACTGGGGTATATTGATGTTCAATCGCTAAAGCAATGGCTTCGGGGAAATGCCAAAAACGCGCGAGTTCAGCGCCCGCTTGGGTAAAATCAAAACCCAGATGCTTCATCTCAGTTTCACGACGTCGATTCCCCAGTGCCACTTCCTGCTCAATCAGCGTTGCCTGCTCCGGTTTAACAATATGGATAAGATACTCGCCAATACCATGTAATAACCCACAGGTATAGGCCATTTCGGCATCGACGCCTGGCAGTAACTTAGCCATATATTTACAGCGGTTAGCCATGCGGAAGGAGTAACGCCAATAAGCATTTAAATCAAAACCGGGGATCGGCTTAAAACTACCGGATAAACTTAAGGAAAGTACCAAGGTACGTAAAGTATCAGTCCCGAGTACCAGTACGGCATCTTTTACTGAGCCAATCTTGCGGTTACCACCGAATTTGGCTGAATTAGCTAGGCGTAACACCTTGGCCGTAATAGCGAGATCATTTGCCAGTAACGCTGCAAGTCGCTCACCATTCACACTATTACTTTCAAACCCAGCCATAAGCTCCTGCAAAACTTTTGGCACTGAGGGTAAATTGCTTGCCTTAGCAATAAGTTCGCGCATAGATCATTCCTTCGTGTTGTTATTGTTTTTTAAGCATAATCTACTAATGTGAATAGCGGCAGTCAATTGAACACTTTTTTTAATATCACACTAAACCAACTGATCGCATTCAACTGCAAATCAGTACTCCACTGTAGCAGTATCGACTTAACTTACCCTATTTTTATTACTAAGGCTTGTCAATGCTCAAAATAACACGTCACCTCACTCTCGCTGTTACTGCTTTTTGTAGTGCAAGTTTTTTGTTTAGCAATAGCGTACACGCGCAACAAGCCCCACAAGGTTTTTTGTATGGGCTTGGCGTAGGCATCAATCAGGAAATTTATCAAGGCTACAAACGCCGTGTGATCCCGCTGCCCTTGCTGGGCTATCGCGGCGAAAAATTATCGGTATATGGCCCTTTTGTCAGCTACACATTTTTCGAGCAAGGTCCTGTTAGGTTCAGTGCCAAACTTGCACCACGCTTTGCCGGTTTTGATGAGCGCGATAGCGACATATTTATCGGTATGGCAGAGCGCAAAAACTCGCTAGAGGGTGGTCTCGGGGTGCAATGGCGCCAGCATAACTGGGTAGTAGAAGCCGATACCATGCTAGATTTGCTGGGAAATGCCAAAGGCCAAGAGACTAAGTTGTCGTTAGCCTACAACTGGCGTATCGGTCCTGTGCTATTAGAACCCAAAGTAGGCATTAGCTATGCCAACAGCAACTTAGTTGACTACTACTATGGCGTGCGTCCAAACGAAGCCAACACCTTCCGCTCAGCTTATCATGCAGGCTCAGCTTTTAATTATCATGCGGGTGTAGCGGTAAGTAACCCGCTCTTTGGCGGCTTAACCCGACTTGGACTGGAGCATCATTGGTACGATAGCAGCATCAGCCAAAGCCCGCTTACCGATCGTGATGGGGGTTGGAGCGTATTCTTTGCTTGGTCGAGTTTTTTTTAAACGCGCTACCGCTAAAACATAATCTAAAGCAATACTGTCGTATGCAGTCCTGTCTAAAGTAATTGCTGAAAATTTGTACTTTTATGATAAGTATCTAAGCTCTAAACCGGTTACTGTAATATTTATTTCATATATCCATGGTTAGCTGTGCTTTATGAAATTTACATGACAAATTGTCTGTAGCAAAAATGTCGATTACTTTATGTCTGAGATGAGAGAAATTGCAAGATGACATGTCATTACGTACTCTCGGTTCATACCCGAACTGCAGAAAATATGAAACAACAAGGCGTGGCAACAGAGTTGATTGTCGCACATCTACAGCAAGTTTGGCTTGAAGATAGTGAAATCACCGCTATTCTTTCTAAATTAAATTGTAGCGAAGGTTCAGCTCAACTTCACAAAGCCAATCAAGTAAGCGTTGGTGTGACGTAAATCAGTTGATATCTTATTGTTTATAAATGCAAGGACGTTAATTGGTTAGATAGGCATTCAATGTCAAAACTCAGAGCAGTCATGCCGTACGTCCTTTTTTTTATTGTTTTTATGGCATTCTATTGGCTTTGGACTTACATCGAAGCTATCGATGAAAAAGCCAGTGTTTCAAGATTAAACACCATTACACAACAACTGACGAGTAATCTAGAAGTCTTTTCTGCAGATCGATTAAGAGCATTAACCCAACTTCGCCAGAGCATTGATGGTGTCTATCAAGATGATCAGCAAGCGCAACTTCAGCTAGCGCAGATTCTACTAAACGCCCTGCCCGGTATTGGTGAAATCTCATTGATAGATAATCAAAACCAAGTCATTTGGTCAACTTCCGGCTCGATTTATTCTGACTCGCCGCCTTTTGATACAGCCAGCATGGAAAGAGAATATCAAACAGCGAAACCTGCTATTACTACCCTAACAAAAGGATACTACCTACCTGATAGCACTGAACTTTGGTTAGTAATATACAGCAAAACCGCCAATACCAGCTCATTCCTCATTGCAGAGTTTGAATTACCAAAGATTTTAGGTGCCTTTTTAATTGATCTTGATGTCCAAAATTTAGCCTATGCATTGAGAGACCAAAATGATTTTCTCACTTATCGCACCTCCCTTAATTTTTTACCTCTAACGGTAAGCGGCAATATCAATTTTGCAGGCCGAAGCTGGCAGTTAACCATTTGGTCTTCACTTGCTAGCAAAGAATGGCGAGGATTCTTCCTGTTAATAAGTTTTATCGTATCCGTCGCTATCGCCTATTTAGCTCATATCGCCAGAAAAAATAAAAATAAACAAAAGCTCAGTGACAAAAAATATCAAAGACTGATTGAAAATATCGAAAACAGCTTTTTTTATTCTAAAACGTTAAGCGGCCATTTTAACTTTTTAAGCGAAAGCGTGCTTAAAGTGACAGGCTATACCCAAAGTGAATTTAAGGAATATTTTACTGTTTTCTCTAAACCTTATGAGTACGGAGTTTTAGATATTTCGGAGAGCTTTAAACACTCGACGTCTTCAAAGCGCTATCTAATGCAAGTTGAATGCAAAAATGCCACGCTAAAAATCATCGAGTTCCAAGAAAAAAATATTAAAAATAGTCATAGCGATATTATTAGCATTGAAGGTATCGCCAGAGATATTACCAGCGAAATACAATTTCAAACTAAAATTAATTATCAAGCAGATCATGATCAACTAACTGGTCTTTACAATCGCTATGCCTTTAATCGTTTGTTAGCGAAATTGCAGGATATTGAGGCGACATTTTGTTATATCGATCTGGATAAATTTAAAGCCGTTAACGATTCCTGCGGCCACCATGCTGGCGATAAGCTGCTTAAATCGGTGGCGAGTATTCTCAGCCTATCCGCGCAAAAAGACGATATTCTCGCTCGTGTTGGCGGGGATGAGTTTACGCTCATTATGCGCGAGGTGGACCCCAACATCGTAAAGCAACGTTTAACCACGTTGATCCGCGCTATCGGTGATATTCGCTTTACCTGGGAAGACAAGGTATTTTCAATAGGCGCGAGTATTGGTGCGATTTCTTTTAAAGCCGGTCAAGTGGACACCCAAACGCTTGTTCAAGCAGCTGACTTTTTTTGCTATACCGCAAAATCGAAAGGCAGCAACCGCTTTCATATTGGCTCTTTAGGCGACATGCTAGATTTAAATCAGATCAGTAACGAATTATCCATTTCTGAACTATTACGCAAAGCCATAAAAGACAATCTATTCGAGCTTTATTTTCAACTGATCCAACCGCTGAACGCAGCGGAAGGCTTATATTACGAAGTTTTGTTACGCCTAAAAGATCACCAAGGTCAGCCAATTAGTCCAGCGATCTTTATCCCCGTTGCTGAGCGCTTCGGGCTGATGTTAGAAATTGACCGTTGGGTGTTTGATCATACCTTGCTGTTTTTAGCAGCGAACCCCACCCATCAGGCTCAACTTAACCGCTGCTCGATCAACCTCTCTGGTCAAAGCGTCGGGGATACAGACTTGCTAGCTCATATTATCGATGGCTTAAAATTACATAACATCTCACCAGAAAAAATCTGCTTTGAGATCACAGAAACCAGCGTTGTGGCCAACTTAGCGGTTGCCAGCAGTTTCATTACAAAATTACGGCATTTAGGCTGTTTCTTTGCACTTGATGATTTTGGTTCAGGCATGTGTTCTTTTAGTTATCTCAAAAACTTACCAGTTGATTATGTGAAAATTGATGGTGTATTTGTCAAACACATTGCTCAAGATAAAGCCGATTTAGCCATGGTCAAAGCCATCCATGAGATTGTGACTAGCCTTGGTAAAAAAACAGTAGCAGAATTCGTCTCTGACCATGAAACATCCGATATTATACAAGCGCTTGGTATTCACTATGGCCAAGGGTTTCATTACGCCAAACCAGAACCGCTTAAATTCTTCATAGACAAATAGCGCAATCTCGATTCTATTTCATAAAAATGTCATGCTTATGGCACAAAAAGATCATCTTACACGGCAATAATGGCATTGAACTTATGGTTCGCCCTGTCTGTTAGTTTTGTCTACTTGGCATGGTACTCTACCATGCCTGTTTTTTGCTAGCCGCTCGCTATCTGAATTCCGCAACGACCTTTACACTAGAATTCAACTGTGTTTTGTGAATAAACCCTATCGCATACCTATCTGAATAAACGAGTTGCAATACTTGCTCTGTCGATTGTAATTCAATTGGCGGTATACCATTGCCGGTAAATAACAGTTTCGCCCAAATAGCAACAAACCTATTTTCGTTCATCTGCAGCACTTTATCTAAAAACACCTTTCGAGCGGGATCTTTGTCCGTCAACATAATGGGTTTTGCTAAGGTGCCATCAGGAAAGGAAGCCATTTTACCGGAGTATATTTTTTTAACATCGTCAATAGTGATCGATGCGGTGTTTTGTTGGTTAACAATAACAACATATGCTGAAAAGGCGGGTTGACTTAACAAACACAAGACTGCAAAAATCAAGAACTTGTACATAACGCCTCTTTAAAATGAAAAGTCGAGCGAGAATGCCAAGGCTCTGGCATCTGTCTTTCCATCTCGATCTTTGTCTATAAAGACAGGCGCATCGCCAAGATCGTTAAACTCAGTGAGTTCAAACTTTAAAACCAAATTAGGTTTGATATTGTAAGCTAACCCCAGACCAATCGAAAAATATTTATCGTCTAAACGCTGTGGGTTACCCAGTTCCGTTCTTACCCCCTCAAAGCGCGAATAATACAAATAAGGCGAAAATTTAGCATATTGGTAAACCACAGAACTAAACCAAGAACGGTAAATATTTTTATAACGATTCCACTCCACAATAAAAAAAAGCGCGTCTAACTCGGTTGAAAATGAAATATCTAGAAATTCAGTGTCAGTCCACTCGCCGCCTAGCGGCGAGTCAACACTGTCTTGCTCTGGAAAAAGGGTAAAGCGTTCTCGACCAGTCAAATAACTCACCCGCAAATCAAAATGGCTTATGCTGGTATCCACTACAACCCCGAAAAAATCTCGATAATCTTTAGTGGTGCGAATAGGACGCACCCCCAGATAATCCCCTGTCGGGCTATAAAGCTGCTCGGTTTTATATTGTTCGATAGTGGTGAGTAATTTATTAGGTTGCGTATCTTGTTGCCCGGAATAAAGCTGTACCTTTGAGGTAGCAAACCCAAAATCCAAGTTTTGCTGTAAACGTACACCTTGAAAATTAGTGACCGCCAACGAATAGGCATCGGTAGGAACTCTTAACCAAGGATAGGCTATCCCTACATCCATAACATCGGAATAGTGATAAACCGGTAAACGCATCTTGCCAAGACTCAGACTCAGATTGGGTGTAACAGCGTAAGACGAATAAAGCCACTCTAAACGAGGACTAAAATCGTTTATGCCGCGCAACAATACCTGACTGGTAAGGCTTAGCTGCGAAGTGACTTGATAACGAAGTTGTAAACCTAAGCGAGACTCCGTTTGCAAATCTAAATCGGTATCATACTGCCCAGCGGCTTCAGGCAAACGTGCCCAGTAACCATCCCCTTGTAACACTGTGCCGCCAACCAGCGAGCCAAAACCCGAGTAGGTAAAATCGTCTTTTGCACTCACCGCCTGAGCAAAAAGCGCGCCTGCAACCAAAACTAATACCACCGACAATCGATGCATAACAATACCTAGCCCACAGATAGATTTTTAAACGTCTTAACTCAGTCTAGCTGAAAAATGCAAAAAAATTATGACGATAGCATTGATAACACCTTATCTTGCGTAAGATTGTTTTATAGCATCTTTTCTTAGTCTGGCCGCTAAAAACTTGATCTAGCGCAGTACGTACAGGTGTAAGCTCCTTTAAATTAGCTAAACCTAATTAAAGGAGCCATGTTATGAGCAATCTAAAAACTGTAAGTGTAAATGCCACTATGGCCGACGGCTTTGCGATTCAAGCCAATATTGATGGGCATACCGTATCTATCGACCAACCTACTACAGCCAAAGGCACCGGTACTGGACCGACACCGTTGCAAATGCTGTTATTTGCCGTAGGTGGCTGTATTGGCACCATTGGCCGCATTGTGGCGTTTCAGCAAAAAATTGCGCTACACGGCATGCAAATTACCGTGGAAGGCGACTACAACCCTGCAGGCTTAATGGGCAAACCCAGCGAGGATCGAGTAGGTTTTACCGAAATTCGCATTAACGCCAAAATCGATGCCGACCTCAGCGAAGAGCAAAAAGCCCAGTTTTTAGACGAAGTCTGCCACCGCTGCCCCTTACATGACAACTTAAGTCACGATAGTAAGCTGGTGAGCCATTTAATCCTCGACTGATGGTTGCCACAGTGATCAGACTATTCTTTGCGCTAGAACAAAAGTAACAAAAGCGTTACTTAGTATAATCCTTGCAAGATGCCAAAACGGGAATAGCGTCAATGCAAGAACAGCAACAAGCAGACAATCACCTTAGGCCACATGAGAGTGACAAGTTAATTGCTAAATTGAATGGGGTTATTGGTCACTGTATTCGACTACTGGCTGTCATGATGGTGCTGGTGATTATTCTATGTATCCTAGATGTGGGGTTGGTGCTATACGAAAAATTGGCTAGCCCCCCGCACTTTTTACTGGAGCTTAATGATATTTTTGCGGTATTCGCATCCTTCCTCGCGGTACTGATTGCCATTGAAATATTCGCAAATATCACTTTGTACCTGCGCGATGATGTGATTCACGTAAAGCTGGTTATCGCCACGGCATTAATGGCCATAGCCCGTAAAGTGATTGTGCTCGATTTTACTACCATTGCCGCCGAATATGTCTTTGCTATCGGCGTTGTCGTCCTCGCCCTAGGCGTAACTTACTATTTGGTGGCCAGCAAAGCGAGAACCTGACATAGTCCTTAAGCAACCCAATTCCGTTCGAAAGCCCGTTGGCGGTCCTTCTTGAGACATGTGTTAACACAGTCTCATAGAGCATTTTGCCTAAGCAACTGACGACAGTTTCGTACCGTAAGAACGCGTATCTCATGACTCAAGCTGTAAATTATGCGGTAATGGCCAAAAATAATTTCTCGGTAGTTGGTGTGTGGCATTTCTGGAACCATTCGCCCCATTTCTGGCATTGCTCCAAGCAAATCCGTTTTATCAAAAACTTCATTTACCCATTTTTTTGCTGCTGACGGGTTATCCAAAGCAATAAACTCTGCGGCATCACCTAGTTTTTGTAAAGCTAAAGGTGACCAAATTACTTTCATTTACTCATGCGTCCCAATATTTGGGAGCGAGCATCTTCATTTGATACACCAAAACCTGCAGATAATTGAGCTTCTGCAGTACGAATTTCTTCAAGTAACTCAATTTTTTCTTGCATTGCTTCATACTCTGCAACGTCAAGAACAACTGCTACACCTTTACCTCGTTGTGTAATAAGCAATGGTCGGCGTGTCTCATTGATTTGTTTTATAAATGATGCAACACCAGCACGAAATTCAGATAAAGGCTGAATATCTTGGTCAAGGTGAATACGACTCATACCGAACCCTTTCTTGTACAAATTAAAGTACAAAAAATAGCGCAGATAGTATTTGTGAGCAAGGAATAAATTTGTGTTACAACGCTCATGCAGCCGTGCTGCTGTTTGGCGTCGGCTTGTGATAAACCACTTTAACTGCTTATTGTTGTCGATGTTGAAACTAAATTAGGGATAATTAGCCCTATAGATCGTTAATTTCATTTTTAAATAAACAGGGCAACATGTCCGGTTTTGCGGTTAAAGCGGACATAATTACTGACCATCACCAACATTTTGTTCGTCCGCGATTCGCTCTTAGCTACCATTCCGCGACTTGCATACGATGCTTTACCCCAACAACTTGTAATTGTAAGGCATGAAAGATTTCATCAAAATCACGACAACCTAAGCTTAGATTCGGTAGTGACAAAGCAGCCTCTGTGAAAAAACGCTGCTGTTCTTGCTCAGTTTGCCAAGCTTGCTGCCACCAATCGGTAATTAACGGCTGCGCTTTGGCTAAACGTGTTTGGGTGGGCAGCCTGTCACGTTTTACGCGATTCTCTTGGCTACTTGCGGGCAATAAATTCCATAAATCATTATTAGGCCAATAGCTAAACGGCAGACAATGATCAATATCGTAATGATACAGTTTATTACCACTCCAGACGCTACATACCGAAACGCCAGTAGCTTTTAGCTGCTCTACTTTTTTTCTTACTTTAGCCGTATCATGCTGCCGTTCAAACCAGCGTAAGTGATTGTGATAGGTTTCCAGAGTAAGCTGCCGCTGCACATTTAGCTCATATTTTTGCATTTCAGCAATCCATTGCTGCAGTAAAAGTGGCTCAATCCAGCAGCCATATTGGCGAAAACAGTTCCACATGTCTTCGCTGAGAATAAAACTACCAAAGCTATCCAGAAAGGTTTTATCTACTAGCACGTTATCGGAGCGCTTAATCGTGGTGCGCTGCATATCAAATAGGCGGTTTTCCTTATGACCTTGCCAAATATAGGTGACAGGACCGCTCTTAATGGTCTTTAAGGTGTCAGAGATTAATTGCTGCAGCGCTATTGCCTCTTGCCCGCTATAAAAATTACCAATGGCAAAATCATCTGCAGTGAGGTGCTGCAGTAAGTCCCATCCTTGTGCAGTAACAAAGCCTAACCCTTTGGCAGGATCGGCATTTTGCTGAATGCCATTATCGACCAAACGTTTAAACAAACGGATCCAATATAGGGCGACTAAACCCAGCGAAATCGCCACTTTACCATCTTGTTTATCGAGCACCGCGCCTGGGTGTGCATCGGCAATTCGCACTAAAGTTCGCAGTAAAGCCAGCTTATAGGTTGACGATTTACTATCATTCACCACAATATGCCGAACTTTACTTAAGCTGCCACTGCCATCATCTGGCAGTTCTAACACTAAGGTTTGCCAACTAATCCCCGCACGACCACCGCTATCCGCAGTAAGTGGGCTAACACACTTTAATACCAAGCCAAATTGCTGCGCCAATTGCGCAATCTCATCCACGCTGACAGCATAGGCAACACGTTCGTCGCTAAAGTCGCCAAAGCGCAAACTAATAATTAACCGCCCACCTGGAGCAAGTAAATTTGCCATTTTACGAAAGGCTCTGACACGATCAGAAGGTAAAATGTGCATCCACACCGCACTTAATAGAATACAGTTAAATTGCAGATTCAACTCATAACACGCTTTTAGCTCTGGCAAGGTATCCGCCAGCCATTGCACAGTCTGTAACTGTTGCTCAGCCGTTTTAACTTGGCCAAGCTTTAATAAAGCTGCTGCTGGCTCAACCGCTATTACCTGACAACCATGTGCAGCGAGCCAAGATGCGTCTCGACCACTTCCGGCACCAATATCTAATACCAGCTGATCTCTGGGCCAATATGACTGCCAACTCGCATGCACGTGCTCAAATGCCAGCGCATTATACTGAGCGGCGAGTAGAGCAGCTTGTTGATGATAATAGAGAATCGTCTTACTCATGGCTTAACGTGGTTTTCTTGTTTATAGGTTACTCTTTTAACAGTAATTTCTAGTAACAGCAACCTTTACACCACCCTATTTCGCCCCTGCATCTTCGCTTGGTATAACCGCTGATCCGCTAATTGTAGCAATTCATCTATCGTCATTTTCGGTTGGCTTTCGGCTACCCCAATGCTGATAGTGACTCTCAGGTGGCCGGCTAGGGTGGGAATTTTCAGGGTGGCGATGGCTTGGCGGATGCGTTCGGCAAAGATACTTGCGGCACTGGCGGAGGTATTTGGGCATAAAATTAAAAATTCTTCGCCTCCCCAACGGCCTAACAGATCGCTAGTTCGGATGGCATTTGCTAAGCAGGTAGCAACCGCTTTTAATACTTGGTCACCTTGCAAATGCCCATAGTTGTCGTTCACCCGTTTAAAATAATCGATGTCCAGCAATAAAATACTGAAGGGTTCCTGATAACGGCGATAGCGTTGATATTCATGTGCTAAAGCGTTATCTAAATAACTGCGGTTACCAATGCCAGTAAGATGATCGTGTAAAGACTGGGCTTGTAATGACTGGTTAATCGCGGTGAGATCGGCCATTAGGGCTCGGGTTAAATTACTGTAGATACGCATCAAAGCATTGGCCGAAAGATTAAAATCCTCTGACTCTTCCTCTATCGTAGTAACTTCACTAAATTGCAGCGTTTGATTATTTTCAGCTAAAAACAACATCACCATGCTATGTGTATGTAAACTGCTTAATCCCGTTGCGTTGGTGGCTATTTCGCCAAAGGCAAAGCAGCCAGCGGTAGGCGCTTGCTGCTGTAAGGGCGCTAATTCTTGCACTATGCTGTCTTTAAGTAGCTCAACCCGGCCACCACAAGAAAATACCATCACTTGCTCTGCCGGCAAGGCCGTTTGCTGCGCCAGATAATCATTATTCAAGACGTTATTGATTTCGGCAAAAGATAAACGTACCTGTTGCCCTGAGCACATAGCGCGGTTAAAAATAGCACTGCCATCTGGCAAAGCTTTTACCACAAACGCTGAGGTTTGATGAATGCCATCGTCAAAAATTAGCGGAAACAACGAAGAAGCGGCCACTAAATGCTGTTTCGCCAAAGGTCCCAGATAGCGTTGGTAAAGGGCTTGCACGCTAACGCCATCTATGGTGTTAACCACAAACTGGCTGGCTTGGTTAATGATAAAAGGCTTACCCACCGCAAACCAATTTTGTTTAGTAACCACTTTGGCTTGTAGCTGCGCGTTAGTTATTGCCAACAATAAAGTGCTATGGCTATGCCAAGTGCCTTGCTGTAATAGGTAAGCGGATAACTCATCGCCTTGTGGCACAGCAATACCCCCAACCACCAGAATATCAGGCCTTAACTGGTTTATTAGGGGTAGCAGATCTTGATGGTTATGTAACAGGTTAGTACTGTAAAGCAGAATCACTTTGGTATCGGCTTGCAGTATCGCGCTGACTAAGGCATGTTTTTCGGCATGTGAGGCGGTAGCAGGGATCCGCTGAGAGACTAAATGGGTTTGACTAAATTCGGTTAGCTGCAGCGATAAGCCACTTTGCTGCACACTGATACCGGCGAATTGGCCATAACTGGTGATGCCAACCACAGTGGCATTTGGAAAGTACTCGGCTAAACACTTTTGTAGCGGTAACTGCCATGCTGTGGGCTCATCGCACAAGTACACTTGCAGCAACAGGTTGGCACTCATGTTGGCGGTAAAATTAGGGCTTACTAGCTCCGCAGGTGTTTTAAAATGATAGTTAGCACTTTTCATACTGCGCTACTGAGGTCCTATTTCTAATTAGGATTTGTGTTTCAGTATAGATGCTTATCGATTTTTCGCTGGGTAATTAGTTCGCACTTTTGGTGCTGCTGTTCTGCCCAACCTGATGGTCTATTTTCCTCGCCACGGTTACACCACGCGGTTGCGCCCTTGCGTTTTGGCTTGATACAAGTGAATATCGGCTTGCCGTAACAATTCGTCTACGTTCATTTGGCCACTTAAGGCGGCCACGCCAATGCTGGTGGTCACCTTAATAAGGCCTTCATGACTAGTAATCCGCAGGCTGGCTATGGCTTGCCGTAAACGCTCTGCCAACAGATAAGCTTCTTGTTCAGGAGTATCAGGGCAAATCACTAGAAATTCTTCCCCCCCCCAGCGCCCAGCAATATCGGTTTCTCTTACTTGTTGTTTTAGGGTGTCGGCCATAGCAATCAAGACTTTATCGCCATTTAAGTGACCAAAGGTATCGTTTACCTTTTTAAAATGGTCGAGGTCAAAAAGCAAAATGCTTAAAGGGCGCTGATAGCGTTGGTATAACTGGCGCAACTTACGCAGTTCGCTATCTAGCAGGCTACGATTAGCAATACCGGTCAGATGATCAGTTAAGGTAAGTTGCATTAGGCTAGCATTACTTTCTTTTAAGTCTTGCATTAAGGCACGGGTAAGATTGCTGTAAATACTGATTAATTCTTTGGTGGTGAGTTCAAAGCCTTGCCGTGCCGGCTCAATCTGTTCTGGTTCAGCCACCGCAAAGGCAAGCGTATTGTGCTGTTCACCCAAAAACAGCAACGACATACTATGGCTAAATAACCCAGCTCTGCCACTGGCATCCATACCCATTTCACCAAAACCAAATACGCCTGATACCGGTAATTTTGCGGATAATGGCGCGATCTCTTCTAAAATGCTGTCTTTTAATAAGTCTAATCGGACGCAGCAAGAGAACACAAAAACCTGCTCTGCTGCGAAGGGGCCAATCTGATTTAAATAACTGTTGTCGAGCAATGAATTCATATTGGCAAAAGCCAGCCGCACCTGCTGGCCGATAGCAATTTTACAATTAAACAGAGCTGAGCCATCTTCCAGAGTTTTGATAACAAAGGCGGTGGTTTGATGGTCGCCATCATCAAACAATAATGGAAACATAGAAGACGCCGCAGGTAAGTGATGCGCAACCTCAGCGCCAAGGTAGTGCTTATATAACTCAACCACACTTTGATCATCGATGGTTTGCACCAGATAATCGTCGGCAGCACTGACTTTAAGTTGTTTACCAATCGCAAACCAGTTTTGCTTTATTACCGAGCGAGCGACTAAGTGCTGCCCCTGTAAGCTGGTCAGCAAAAAGCCATTGTCGTGTATGTGCTGTTGATTAAACACGCAGGAGTAAAGTGCTGCGCCTGCAGGTTGAGCCACAGCACCAGCAACCACTACATTGGGTGCTATTTGGCTAATTAACGATAATAAGTTGGCATGTCGGCTTTGCAAATCTGACGAATGCACCAGTAAGACCTTGGTATCGTCTTGGAGTAACTCCTTTAGCGCCGCTTGGATTTGTTGCTCGTCGGCGTCAGCGGCTAATAATGCTTGGCGGCAATAACTGTGTGCAAATTCAGTCACAAACAAAGTCATGCCTTGCTGTTTAATCACATCATGCTCAATTTGGCCATAGCTAGTCATCCCTGCCAATAGCGCCTGTGGTAAACAGCGCTGTAAAACTTGTTGTAGAGGCGAGATCCAAACGTGTGGCTCCTCACTGATATAAGCTTGCACCAGTAGAGGCCGATTAGAAGGTAGCGCAGCGAAAACCTGCTCATCAATGGCGGTAGGATCACTAAAGTGCAAGGTACAGGTTTTCATAGGCAGGCTCGGTTAAGTAACTGCTTAAGTATATTTTGTATTCAAGCGTTAACACAACCTTTTTACATAGCATGCTTTGCTATTTTAACTATAGCGATTAAACAGCTAAGTCTGGGCATTGGTCGCAAAATATAGTCTACCTCTTGTGCTTAATTAAGCTTGCACTTATGGTGAAGAAAACAATAATGTATGAGGGTTTTATGCGCATTGCTCCTTTAGCCGCCTTTGTTGCCGGCATTGCTATCCTGCCATGGCAAGCTTTTTCGAATCAGGCAGTTCCTTACTTTCCCGATAGTCAATACCGAGCAGACGTTGCGCCTGTTAGCCAGCTGCTGGGGCATAATTTTGGTGAGCGCATTTCTGAACCGGCCGATATTTCGCGTTTTTTTGAGCAACTGGCGCAGCGCTATCCAGACCGTATTAAGTTGGTGCCTTATGGCAAAAGCTGGCAGGGGCGACCGCTGTTTTATGCGGTACTTGGTAGTGCCAGCAATATCAGTAAACTTGGCGAAATTGAAGCGGGCATGCGCCAATTAGCGAACCCTGCCGCGTTAAGTGCACCGGAAGCCAAGCAATTAATTGCTAGCTTACCGGCCAGCGTGTGGATTGCCAGTAGCTTACACGGTAACGAAATTAGCCCAGCCGATGCGGCCATGGCGCTGGCCTATCATTTATTGGCTGACCAAAGCGCCTTAACCACGCAAATTTTAAGCAATACACTGGTGTATATCGATCCTTTGCAAAACCCCGATGGCCATCACCGCTTTGTTAGCCGTTATTACGCGACGGTTGGGCTTGAGCATTCGCCGGATCGTTTATCGGCCGAGCAAAACGAGCCTTGGCCTAATGGCCGCACCAATCATTATTTATTCGATATGAACCGTGATTGGATTTCGTTAACACAGCCAGAAACCGCAGCACGGGTTAAAGCACTGCAGCAAATGTATCCGCTAATTTTTGTTGATTCGCATGAGATGGGTGGCGATATGGGCTATTACTTTAGCCCAGAAGCCGAGCCGTATAACCCACATATTCAAGCGAATCAACGCGCCGTGTTAAATACGGTGGGCCAGAACAATGCCAAGTGGTTTGATCAACTTGGCTATCATTATTTTACCCGCGAAATTTTTGATGCGTTTTACCCAGGCTATGGCGCCAGCTGGCCGCTGTACTATGGCAGCGTGTCAATGACCTATGAGATGGCTTCTGCTCGCGGCCATCATTACCGCATGCAAGATGGCAATATTTTAACCTTTGCCGATGGTATTCAGCGTAACTTCGTCGCCTTTAAAGCCACCTTAGAGAGCGCCAGTAATAATGCTACTGAGTTGCTGCAAAACTTTTATCAGTATCGGGTGCGCGCTAGCAACCAAGGCGAAAAAGACGGTATTCGTAGTTATCTGTTTGCTGCCGAGCGCGATCGCGCTGGCCATCAAAAGCTGATGGGTGTGCTCACTCAGCATGGTATTGCTGTAGAGCAAGCGCAAGAGGCCTTTCGCGCCTGTGGCAAGCAGTATCAGGCTGGCAGTTATGTTATTCGCACTAATCAACCCAGTTACCATTTAATGCGCACCCTGCTCGATGATACGGTGCCGATGGATAAGGCCTTTATCGCTAAACAAGAACAGCGTCGGGCTAATAACCTGCCAGATCAAATTTATGATGTAACGGCGTGGTCCTTACCACTGATGTATAACCTAGAGATGCAAAGCTGTAATCAAGCACCGAAAGTGGCGAGTACACCTGTGGGACCAGAGACCCTCATTGCGGGTAGCGTCACTAATCCAGAGGCTAAATATGGCTTTGTGGTGCCTTGGGGTGATATGGCGGCAGCGCGTTTTTTAAGTGCAGCCTTGCAGCAAGGGTTAAGTTTACGCAGTAGCGATCTCCCTTTTACCCATCAAAATGGTAAGCAGTATCCGGCAGGCACACTAGTGTTAAGCCGTGCCGATAACCCTGCCGATTTAACCGCTAAGGTCACTGCATTTGCCAAACAAAGCGGGGCTTTAGTTGAAGGTTTAGACAGCAGCTGGGTGACTGAAGGGCCAAATTTTGGTTCTTTCAATGTACCTGCGGTACCGGCAGTCAATATTGCCATGCTATGGGATGAACCGACTAATCCATTGAGTGCTGGCAGTGCCCGTTTTGTGTTAGAGCGCGGTATTAATTACCCCGTTACCGCGATTCGCCCAGCGCAATTGCGTAATGCCGATTTAAGCCGTTATCAGGTGCTGATTTTACCCGCTACTGCTCGCGGCGGTTACCAGCAGGCTTTAGGCAGTAGCGGCCAACAAAACTTGCGACAATTTGTGCAACGTGGCGGTGTGTTAATTACTTTAGGCAACGCCACCAGCTGGCTGCTAGACGGTGATGCCCCCTTATTAGCCAGTAAACAAGAGTTTCAGGTTAGCGAACAAGAAAAGCTAGCCAAAGAAAGCCGCGTTCCTGGCAAGGTTTTAGCTGAGTACAGCGAATTCGAGGCGATGTTAAAGCCTTATCAAGCCGATCCAGCTTGGGTACCGGGTTTTATTGCTAATGCCAAGGTCGATCCAAACCATTGGCTCACCGCTGGCATAGCACCAACGCTACGCAGCCTTTATGTCGGCAACCAGATTTACCAACCACTGCGCATTAATGATGGTCGCAATGTAGTTAATTTCGCTGGGCCAAAAGACTTGCTCGCTGGTGGTTTTGTTTGGGAAGAAAATCGTGAGCAAATTGCCCATAAACCCTTAGTAATGGTGCAAGCGCATGGTCGCGGTCAAGTGATCGCTTTTACGCAAGAACCTAACTTCCGCGCCTACGTCGACGGCATGCACTTGCTTTACATCAACGCTGTCTTCCGCGGCGCAGCGCACGCCGGCGCCCTGCGCTAACTTATCCACAAATCTCCCCCGTCTCCGGTACCGGACCGACCTCTGAGGTCAGGCCGGTACCGGGGACGGTTGCATAAGCTGTGGATAAACTGGTCAGGCCGGTACCGGAGTCGGTTGGATAACGTATTGGTTGCGGCCTTGTGCTTTGGCTTGATAAAGCGCCGTATCGGCTTGTCGTAAGGCGTGTTCTAACAGTTCACCCGGTGGAATGAATGCGCCGCCAATACTGGTGGTGAGTTGTGCTAATCCAAGATCTTGCCAATCTTGGTGTAGTAGTTCAGTGCAGATACGGTTGGCAATATCCTCAGCCATCGCCTGATCGGTATTGGGTAGAATGATCAGAAATTCTTCACCGCCCCAACGGGCAACTAAATCACCTTGTCTTAGGAGTTGCCGCAATAGCTGTGCAGTTCGAATTAACACTTGATCGCCACACTCGTGCCCATAGTGATCATTCACTCGCTTAAAATGGTCCAAATCCAATAACAACACCGCCGCGCTTTGCTGCATTCGTTGCATATAAGCCAAATAACCTTGCACCCGATGCAACAAGCCTCGACGATTTAGTAACCCAGTAAGCGGATCTAGCATGGCATCCTCTCTTAACCTGTACTGGGTTTCCTCCAGATAACCAGTAATCGCAAAAATAGCATAGGCCGCAGTAATCCCTGGCCAGAGTAACTGCGAGACTAAATAGCCAGAGAGGATTAACTCAGGATTGATTTCGACAATAATCGAACGTACTAAGCAAACCAAAAACCAGCACAGCATCACCAGCGCATACACTTTGTCGGAAACACTTGGGTTCACCTTAACTCTGCAAAATAACCACGCTGAAGGCAGCGCCACCATTGCAGTGGTGAGGGTCATGAGATGCAAGGACGCCGTTTCTGAGAAAGTGTTATACAGTAATGCTTGCAATAACGCGGCAGGCACAATCCAGAACCAAGGAAAAGACCGGCCCACCCGACAAAAAGCATAGAGCAGAAGTAACCAAATATTAAAGGCGGCAGCAGTACTTGAGGCTAGCAAAAGATAGGGCTGTTGTGGCCATAAATAGCAAAACCAGCCTAAGACATCACAGGCTAAGGCCAGTTTAAAATAGCGTAAACCGTGCCCACTGTCAGTTAGCGGCTGCAAACGCGTCGATGCCAATAACAGCACCAGCGTAAGTTGCACCATAGCAAAAGTATAAAGTTGTTCCGTACTCATAGCAGCACTTATTACAGCAGTTGCATTAAACTTAGGCTTAGCTTGCAGCGATTGCAATCATTACGAAAAATTCTTTCACTAGGCGTTGCTGCGTTAGCTCGCGCCGAAACATTCTTTACTTACACAACCCCGCAATTTTAGATTGACATCAGCTCATTTTTTATACAAATTAATCACCACATAAAACTCTCGTACATCGGTGTAATATGACCTCTCCATTTGTGTTTAACGTGCATAAGAATTTTGCTTACCGCTTAAAAGAAACCGGTTGTAACCAAGCTGCTATAACGTCGCATTTAAAAGACGTACTGTTAACTGAAGACGAAATACAACAGATTCTGCAGGCGTTAGAAACAGCAGATGAGAACAAAAGGCACGCGCTAACACAGGCGGATTAACCGCAAGCCATAGCAATAAAGTAGACTGAGTGTTGTAGTAAAAACCCGTTTAAGGTTTGCGAGAAAATCGTTGGGGGAAAGCCCCCCAACTTAACCAAAGTGGTAAACATCCAGGGAGTAGGGAAAACCGCTACTGGATACATAATACCGCCAACTGATGAAAATTTTGTGACATATCAGTGGCACTTTCATGAATTCAGCCAGTAACCAGCCTCATATTTTCCCTAGGGCAATAAACAGCGTTGTAGCTCAGTGAGTAGATAAAAATACCCCTGATAGGGCTTACAGCTGGTGCTAAACAAGGTTTCTTTTTCTTGATGTAACATACGCACTAGCTTAACACCCTGTTCGTTTTGATAAATATCCCATTGCACATTTGCCGCCATTGGCGACACTAAGGCGCTGCGCCAAGGGCTATTTTGATAACTGTAAGCAGTTCCCTCTGGTAATGGTTCACTTGCATCCTTAATACCTAAGTAAGCGGCTAATGGCATTAACGCCTGAGCATGACTAAAACGCAAAGTCGCCACATAATTTTCTGGTGAGGTAGCACGTTCGATCATATCTGCAACCAAGTTGCGCGCTAAGCGGTAGGTAATATCCTCACCGGCAAAGGCAGGACCTCGACCGTAAAAGGAGTCGGCATCGTCCAACTCGGCAAACCAAGCCGCATGCTCAGGCAGAACAAAACGCTGAAATTGCCAATCCCCCTCAGCAGTCATATTACTGCTGATAATATATAAGCTGTATAACAACATAGCCGCATCAGTTGGGTTTTTTACTTCATCATCATCATCGCTCAGGGTAAAACTAAACTCCCCCCGAGCCAGCTTGGCAATAAATTCGCCAGTAAATAAGCGCGCTAACATTGCTTCAGCCATTTGTCCGGTTTTAGGTTGCTCCGTTAGCTGCTGCATAACCTTCAGTAATCGAGGATCATTGTCCTTATACTCCTCATAACTTTCGCTCCCCTCAGCTTCGTTAAAGTATAAGGTATGCACATCCGCTCTGGCCTCGTCAATTAATGGCTGCAAGGCTGGCTGTAACTGTTGTAGTTGTTGTACAAACGCATCCGCACTTTGTGCAGCGCGTTTGCGGCCCGAATGCAAAACAGCGAAACGCTGCTGTTTCTGTATGGCGTCGCTGAACAATTGCGGGTGTCTGGCCAACATTCGTTCAGCCATTTTTTGATGTTCAATTACACCTAAACCAGAAATGCTGCCATAACCAATCTGCTGATGAACCTGATAAAGCTGCTCTAGCACTGGGCCTAATTGCTCGCCTAAGGGAGTTAAGGCATTTAGCTGCTTTGCTTGACGCCATAGCTGTAAGGCTAAATCATCATCACCGGCACTGGATAACAACCGAGAACCATGCCGAGCTACATGCTGTACCATCACGGCATTAAATCCGGCTGGTGCTTGGCTATATTGTTGCCAAGATTGCTGAGGTTGATAAGGTGTTTTACTGGCCAGATGTAACTCTGCAGCAGTCTGCGGGTTTGCTGTTATAGGATCGATAGCTTTGCTACAGCTGGTTAGCAGTAACACACCTAACAAGGTTAATGGGAGCTTCTTCATCGCTTACTCTTATAAAAATGAGGTGAAATAGATAAGGCGCTTTAAGGTTTTCAATAGTATGCGCACAAAGTAAAGCCGGAGCCCTAGCTCCGGCATATTGACATTAAGTGCTAGTTAAAACTTACCACTCACACCTAACTGCCAGGCACGACCAAATTGCTCATGCTCATAGACTCGGCTTCGTTCTCCCTGATAACGAATACCTTTACTATCCGTCAGGTTCGTAGCTTCTAAGAACACAGAAAGGTTTTTCGTTAGCTTGTAGCTGGCCGTGTAATCCAAGGTGCCTCTGCCATCCCAGTACAGGTTAAGTGCAGGATTGGAGGTATCAAAAGCATCGATATATTCAGAACGGTAGTTATAGGCTAACTGAGTACTGAATTTAGCAATGTCATACTGCAACGCCAAGTTAAAGGTATGACGACTGGTGCCATTTAGTTCGGTTTTGCCGATGCCAAAAGGTAAGTCTGCTTCAGACTTGGTATGGGTATAGTTCGCAATAAAACCCAAACCGCCAAGCGCACCTGGTAAAAAGTTTAACGATTGTTGCCAGTTTAACTCTACGCCATATAGATAACCGCTGTTACCGTTTTCTGGCCGCACCATATTAAAACCGTCAAATTCGCCACCAACAAACTCACTACGGGCTTTAAAGATCGGATCAGATAACTTTTTATAAAACACCCCAGCAGAGATTAAGCCGGCTGGCGCGATATAAAACTCACCGGTGAGATCCAGGTTATGAGCGTACGTCGGTTTTAAGTTAATATTACCGATTTCGACAGAACCACTACCTGATTCACGATCTTCAATAATAAAATAAGGTACTAAATCTTCAAAGTTAGGCCGTCTTAACCCCGTGCTGTATGCCGCTTTGATAATCAAGCCGTTTTCCAGCTCCTTCCGTAAATGCACGCTTGGAAAAAACTTAGTATAGCTTTTACTGGCATCCACTAAGGTGGCACTATCAGTATCTAAATCATACTCAAAGGCTTCACCCGCGTTTTTGGTCTGCTCTATCCGTGCGCCAAACAACAGCGTGGTGCTATCCCATTCCAGCTTGTTTTGTACATAAGCCGAAAGAATATCTTCACTGGCCTTATAATCAGCCGTAATTGAAGAGGCGCCACGATCTTGAAAATCCGCATTTTCAAATATATCACGATAAACCGACACGAAATCACGGCGCAGCTTAGGACCATTATTGTAAAAACCGTCGAAAGGTAAGGATTGCTTGTCAATAATGACCTCAGCATAGCTCGGCGCGTTTGTCCCTACACTGTTACGAAAACGATTTTCATCATTCGATTTATCTTTTAAGCGGGCTTTAGCACCAAACTTCAACTCAGAATACGCTTGTCCCCACTGACCTGGTCGGGTGATATTAAATGAGTACGCCTGCTCGGTTTCTTCGGCACCACCGGTACGACGTTCATAACGGCGCCAGTTCATATCTGCCGGGGCAAAGTTAAAATCAGTACGAATCACACCACCTGCAGAATTTAATACCTGATACGTTGGCAAATCAGGATTGCTGAAATCATAGGCAACCCGTGGTCTGCTGCGCTCACGGTAAATTAAATAGTCACGGTTTGGATAGGTTTGTTTGCCTGAGGCATAGGATGCCTGAAAATCAGCAGTGTAGGTGTCCATAATAAAACGACCACCCAGCACAGAAGTATTAATGGTGTTGACAAAGGTACGGTGACGCAGCTCTTTTTCAAAGGTTGCGCGGCCGGCAATACCCTGTTGCTGATTAGAATCAGCAGTATGTCGCTCCCACTCTACCAGCAACGTATCGCGATATTCGTTATCTTCAAAACGGGAGTAGTTATGCGACAAGTAAAGATGTTTATTGTCGTCAAGCCTGAAATCAAAGCGACCACTTAAACCACTGCGGATCCGTTTTAGTTCATAGTCTTTAAACTCTGTTACTTCAGGCACGAAATTGCCATTATCTAACTCCATCCAGCTATGTTCAACGTTGTCGGTAACCCGATTGGTTTCACTGTGTTTGGCTGAAAAGATAAAACCGGCGTTTTCGTTATCACCAAATTTATTGCCAAAGGTTAGGCTGGCTTTATAAGCATCACCGCTGCCTTTTTCGTTTTTACCACCAGAAATTTTGCCACGTAAAATGCGGCCTTTGGCATCCAGCGCGCCTTGGGTAATAATATTGATATTACCGGCAATCGCATCGGCATCCATTTCTGGGGTAATGGCTTTGGTTAGCTCCAGAATGGAAATGATATCGGAGGGGATGGTATCTAAATCGACTGCGCGGGTGCTGCTGTCTGGTGAAGGCACGTTCACACCATCAATGGTAACGTTAGTAAATTCTAACGGTGCGCCACGGACGTTAACATACTTACCTTCACCCTGATCGCGCTGAATGGAGGCACCCACTAAACGCTGCATGGCTTCGGCCACGTTATCATCTGGGAAACGCCCCAGATAGTCAGAAGACACTACCGACTTTAAATTATCAGAAGCGCGCTGAATATTTAAGGCCCGAGACTGGGCATCACGGCTACCGACAATATGCAGCACTTCAACTTGATCGCTAGCAAAACGTAATGTTAACTCAGCGCCTTGCTCTGCGGTAACAGCCACAGCAACCGTTTTTGGTGCATAACCCAGGTAGCGAATCTCAAGCTGATAACTGCCTGGCGCTAAATTATCAAAACGAAAGCGGCCCTGACTATCTGTGCTGGTTTCACGATTACTATCAATCACCCTTACCTTTGCGCCCTGCAACAATACGTTACGGTCATCGCTTAGTTGGCCGCGGATCCCTTGCCCATCTATTACAGTTACCGCAACATTTAAAGGTACATCTACACCTTGTGCCAGTAATGTTGTCGGCGCTAAACACGCTAGAGTAATAGCCGCAGCTAATACACTTTTAGTAAAGGTTGGTCGATATAAAGCAGTCATAACTCAGTAAGCCCTATTTAATGAAATGCGTTCGTTGTGGCGTATTACTGTGCCGCCTGAATATGACAAAAAAGCGACAATGCTTATTTAGCTTGAGCTGAAATGACCCGGGTCAGCAAAGCCCAGCAGATAAGTGGTTAATCTGCACACTGTCATCGTTTTGTCATACAGCTTTTTCACACTGTGCTCTCTTTCGCTATTGCCGCGGTTTAGCTGCAAAAGCTTGTTGAACGTTTTCGATGGTGCACATAACAATGTGGCGACAACATTTAGTGAAAATTAGCCTGCCTTTGCCCTTACTTTGTGCGGGCTTAATGCTTGCCTTAACCTTAGGCATACCGAAAAACCCAGCGGAAATTGACTGGTTTGATGTATTTGGCGAAGGCGTGGTGTTGTTAGTGGCTAGCTTGTGGCTCACCTTAATTATTAGTAGCAGGCCGGCGGGTAGAGTCACTGAATGGCTGTATTACGGTAGCTTGCTCTTAGTCTGCTCCTTTTTTCTGGATTTTTTAGATGAGTTTATCCGCTATCCTGCCCATATCAGAACGATGAGCTGGTTGGAGTCTTTGCCAGCACCTGTTGGCATGTTGGCACTCACTTACGGCTTAGTAGGATGGCATCGAGAGCAGCGTGTGATAAACCGGCAGTTACAGGGCCGAGAACTGCTGCTAAGGGATCATCGCTTACTTGATCCCCTGACAAAACTGTATGCGGTTGATTATTTGTATGCTGTGCTAGAACGCGATCTGGAATTGCATCGTGCTGAAAAACGGCCACTATGCTTGTTGATGCTCAATATTGAGAAGTTTTCCGCTTTTAATCGTCAACACGGTGTGGCTGCTGGCGATGATTACCTTATTAAGCTAGCAGAGCTATGCTCCAGTCAATTACGCGCTTCAGATGTCTTATGCCGCTACGTGGGGGATCGCTTTGTTATTCTGTTAGCTGACACCGGTCTGCCGCAAGCCAGAATCCTAGCTAAGCATATGCAGCGACATCTTTCTAAGCTTAATCACCTCGAACACAATCTGCATATTGATATCGTGGTGAATGAGGTCTCTAAATTAACCGCAAGCCAGGCGCTGCAACAAACCGAAGAGATGCTAAAGGCCTGTAAAGCCAAACCAGCACCTTGGATAGTACTGCCATCTTAGGTATTAATGATGACCACGAACTTTAGCTTTACGGATAAAAACTTGTTGCTGACAAACGGCGCAACGGCACTGCTGCAACTGGCGCAGCGACGTGGTGGCCAACTGCATAAGCTACTCAATGGCACCAGTATTTTTGAACAAGATTTAATGGCACCGCACAGCCGCTGCCACCATCGCGACTGGTTAAAACTGCTGAGTCATTGCCAACAGTTACAAAGTCCTGAGCTACCCTTTCTGTTAGCAGATAGCTTATTAAATCAACGTAATATTGCGTTATGTCAAAGCCTGATTGCGGCAGAGGATTTGGCGCAAAGTCTTAAGCAATTACTGTATTTCCGACATCAGCTCCTGCCAGCGCTTTACCCTAAGCTGCAATACATAGACAACAAACTGATGCTCATTGTTAAACCTGCTATCGCACTTGGCAATCAACAGCATTTTATTAGTATCTTTGCTATTTCATTTATCGTAAAACTGATCAGGCAGCAGCTGGCTGATAGTAGCCAGTTGCACGTTGCATTACAGCAAGCCGCGCCAGCTAATACACAGCTCTTTCACGCTCACTGGCAATGCCAAGTCAGTTTTAATCAGCAGTTTGATGCCATTTTGATCCCCTTAGCCTGGTGGCATCAACCTTTTGCAGAGCGCAACCCAAGTCAGTTTGCGCAGTTCCGGCGGGCTTGCTATCAACTCAATCAAAGGTTACCCGCGCAACGTGGCCTGTTAGAGTGTTTACAACGCCACATTGATCGTACTTTGCCCAAACAGTTAGGTATCGAAGAGGCGGCAAGCCACCTAGGCTTAAGCTGCAGCTCTTTAAAACGTGTATTACAACAACACAATACCCATTTTGCTGCGATAACCGATGAAGTCCGCCGTGACAAAGCCTATTTGTTACTACTGCAAGGCAACGTCTCTAACCGGCAACTCGCCGAGCAGCTGGGTTACTCAGATGAACATAATTTTCGGCGTGCCTTTAAACGCTGGACCGGCATGCTACCAAGTAGCGCCAAAGCCCTTACGCAAACCTCTTTTTAACGTGTTATCAAAAGGAAATATCATGAAGTTATTATCAAAAATCTTGCTGAGTACCAGCTTTCTCTTTATCGCTGTTTGTAATACGGCTAACGCTTCTGAAGCATCGATTCCCAGTATCAG
Organism: Alishewanella sp. d11; assembly: GCF_049390205.1. Classification (GTDB taxonomy): domain Bacteria; phylum Pseudomonadota; class Gammaproteobacteria; order Enterobacterales; family Alteromonadaceae; genus Alishewanella. The sequence goes on from NZ_CP186547.1 coordinate 1,212,429, forward strand.
TTTTGCCGTACTGGGCGATGCAGAACCGAAACCGAAAGCGGAGTTTCCACATGTGGCGCAGGCCGTTGCCGACGTAAACCAGTTAACAGCGCAGCTAAACTTGCAGTTTGTGCTGGGTGTCGGTGATCTTGCGCACAAGGGCACTCTTTTACAATACGAAAACGTTACCCCAGTGTTACAGGCTCTGCAACTGCCGTTTTATCCCATTATGGGCAATGAAGAATATAACAGCACACCTGAACGGTTTTTAACCTTTGCCAATAAATGGAACCAAGGCAAAACCACTATTGATAGTATTCGCTACACGCTGGAATTTGATCAGGTAGCACTGATATTAGCCTCACCGGATTTAGGTCGTGATTTTAACGATAGCGGTATTAACTGGTTAAAACAAGAAGTGGCACGCTTAGCACCAAAGCCGGTGCTGTTAGTGGTGCATGGTGCGCAACAAGGGGTATACCAAGAGCGCCCTGATAAAGGCATCAGCCACCCGGGTTTTGTGACTGAAGTGGTGAACCAACCTAACGTACGAGCGGTGATCTCTGGTGATTTACATATGGATATGCCGCGTGTAAAACATTCTCTTGAACTAAACGGCGTACATTACTTACATATCCCCGCTTTGGAGCGCACAAAAATTCCTGATGAAAGCCAACACACACCGATGTACCGCGTATTTCATGTTCATGCCGATGGCACTGTGGTCGTAGATACCTATCAAAATGGCAACCTTAAGCCACTAGCACAATATCAGTATCGTTTTACCCTGTAAGAGGGCGGCACTAGCAGCAGGGTATTAAAACATACCCTGCAAATGACCTGTCAAGGCGTCGCATACAACATTATTACGAATACTGAATGCTGCGACTAAGCCTGCCATAATGGCAGGCTTAACACCAAAGACACACCTGCATTTGCCTTCAATAGTGATCAAGTACTTTGCCAGCCAAGGATAACGCTGTTAGCATAGCCATCTTTACGTCTTATGAGTGCTGGCGCCGTGCTGTGGATCCCCTTTACCTTACTCGCTGCTTTTATGCAGGCTTGGCGCAATGCCTTTCAAAAACAACTGAGTAAAGACGTCAGTGTCACGGGCGTTACCTTAGCCCGTTTTATCTGGGCTTCGCCATTAGCTGCCTTGTATTTAACCGGGTTGTACTCTTGGCAACCGGTTGCTATGCCGCAATTTAACAGTAAATTCGCACTGTTTATTGTTGGCGCTGCCTTGGCACAAATACTGGCCACCGCCTTAATGGTAAAACTGTTTAAATGGCGCAATTATGCTATTGGTGCCGGTTTAGCGAAAAGTGAAGCCATTTTGGCCGCAGTGCTTGGCGTGGCTTTTTTTAGTGAATCCTTAAGCTGGTTAGGCTGGTGTGGTGTGTTGTTGGGCGCAGCCGCGGTATTTTTGTTAAGTGGCGCCAGCTTACGGCAACTCTCATGGCCGGTTATGTTGCTTGGCTTAAGCAGCGGCCTAGCGTTTGCACTGACCTCGCTATGGGTGCGCCAAGCCAGTCTAGTGTTAGGCTTGCCCTTTCCGCATGGCGCTGCTTGGGTGTTGCTAATCGTGATCTTACTGCAAAGCCTCTTGCTGATCACTTACTTAGCCTGGCGTGATCGCCACACCTTAGTTGCATTATGGCAACGCCCTAAACTTACCCTGCTGGTCAGTGTCACCAGTTGTATTGGCTCCATCGGCTGGTTTACGGCCATGAGCTTAGAGTCTGTTGCCTTAGTAAAAACCTTAGGGCAAATTGAAGTGCTATTTATGCTACTGATCTCGGTGTTTTTCTTTAAAGAAAAACTGCAAAAAACCGATCATGGCGGCCTAGCACTTATAGTACTGGCCGCTATTGCAGTGATGTGGGCTTGAAAACTTGGCAACCTGCCAAGCATTTAGCTTCTGCTAGCGGCCTCAGTAATTATTTCAGCATACTAATTATTTCAGCATACTTTTCAGCACACCATCACGCTTAATTAAGCCATGATATAGCGCAGCGGTGATATGCAGGATAATCAGTGCCATCAGTAGCACACTTAACCAAGCATGTAGCTCTCGAAACAGACCGTACCAAGCTAAATCAGTACTGATCAGTTGCGGTAAAGCTTGTCCAAACAGCATTACAGGTCGCCCCGCGGCATTTTGCATCAAGTAGCCAGTCAGCGGCATGCACCCAAGCAGCAGATAAAATGCCCAATGCGTTAATTTAGCAGCATAGTATTGTAACTTCGGCATGCTGCTAGGCAGCGCGGGTTTGGTTGACATCAGCCGAATACCAAGCCGCACGATCAGCGCCAGCGCCGCGATTAACCCCGCTGTTTTATGCCAATTAAGTAGCGTGTATTGCCAAGCCCCTAAGCTGGTTACCATGCTTAACCCAACAAAGAGTAACGACAAAATCAGTGCCGCCATTAACCAATGCATAACCCGCATGGCAAGGGGATACATCTGCACATTATTCATGTTTGTCACCTACTACCGTTTCCATTAACACCTCACGCGCTCGACGCCGGTGTGATTCAGCATAAGCCGCCGCTCTGGCGCGCAAAATCGGATCAGCACTGGGTAAGAGGCCATCGGGTAACACTAAGGGGTCGAAATTAATGGCATTACAGAGGCCATTTTCCTGTTTACTGGCAAGGGTAATTTGAATAATGCCCGCCTGAATTTGTGGGTTTGTCTCTGGCCATAGCACCGTCGGATCTTGTGGATTATCCTTCTCGGTTGCCAGTGTAAAGACCAAATCAAACTCTACCGGCGCTTGCTTTAGCCGCGATAAAAACTCTTGCTCTAAGGCATTGTCGGCGCTGTCATCTAAAGTGGTATTACCCGCCACCGCCTTGGGTACTATTGCCCAGCGTGCCGCTTGCTGTTGTCCTTGGCTATCGACTAAATAAAAGGCATGGATGCTATGGTACTGTTCCGTGGCATAACTTTGCGTAGGTTGATAGCTGGCACGCCACTGTCGAAAGGCTGCAGTTTCAGGGTTCGCAGCAAAAAACTCGCCAATGCTGTTGTTTTGCAAAGCGGCTAACTGTTGATAAAACTTCTCGGGGGTGCCGACCGCTAACACCGGCGGTGTATTCATCGCCGTGCGCCATTGTTCCGCGGTATTGGGTAAAATCGTCAAGGCTAAGCTACGCACCGGCGCTTTTAAATCTGGCGCAGTCGGATTACTACCCGCCACCGAAAAGCGGCCGATAAAAGGATAGCTGCCCGCTTGAAATAAGCTCGCACGCGAATAAGCCGCTAACTCTCCCGACGCTTCAAAGCGTCCATACACACAAAAGCCTTTCGCGTGTGCGCGACGAAACCCCTGCTGCACGCTACTCCCTTGCTGTAAATTAATAAAATCTTGTGCGCTGACCGTCTGTCGACTGTCGCTTGCCGTATAAAGAAATGCCGCAGTTAACACTGCCGGCACGGCCACTAACGCTATATATCGCATTATGATGCATACCTGTAAGAACTTATCTTGCGCACAAGGTAATTCACTATTGCCTTTTATGCAAGTTAAATTTAACCAATGCGTCAAACGTTGGCTGAATACCACCGTTCTGGTGCTGCTCACACCGCCAACAGGCAATGATACACGCATCATGCTGAATAACATCTGAAGCTTTTTTCTGTTTAACACTAGCACTCTGCGGCGCTTAACGATTATACTGTATTTAAATACAGCATAAGGAGTTTGGTATGACTACGCAGATCTTAGGTCAAGCCACCTTAGGCAAGACACTGTTGCTACCTTTGTACAGCCACCCTATTGCGGCTGGTTTCCCGTCACCAGCACAAGATTATGTCGAACGTACACTCGATTTAAATCAACTTTGTATCCGCCATCCGAGCGCGACGTTTTTTGTGAAGGTCAGTGGCGAATCCATGAAAAATGCGGGCATTTATCATGAGGATATTTTGGTGGTCGATCGCGCCTTACAAGCCAAGCATGGCGATATTGTTGTGGCGTTTTTAAATCAAGAATTTACCGTAAAAGAGCTCCAGCTCAAACCACAGTTGCAACTGCGCCCACATAATCCGGCGTTCCCGCTAATCACCATTCGCGAAACAGATGAATTTGAAGTCTTTGGTGTGGTGAGCAGCGTGATCCGGAATTTACAACGATGAAGCGCCAAGATTCCTGTTTTGCGCTGGTCGACTGTAATAATTTTTACGCCAGCTGCGAAAAACTGTTTCGGCCCGATCTACGGCATAAAGCCGTGGTGGTGCTTTCGAATAACGATGGCTGTGTGGTGGCGCGCTCGAAAGAGGCCAAAGCGCTAGGCATTAAAATGGGTGTGCCGGCGTTTCAGATCCGCCAGCAGTTAGAACGCGGTGAAGTCGTGGCTTTTTCTTCAAACTATGCGCTGTATGCCGATATGTCGGCGCGTGTGATGACCACCTTAGAGCAATTAGCGCCTGCGGTTGAAGTGTATTCGATTGACGAAGCCTTTTTGGATCTCTCTGGCCTTGCCGCTTGTGTGTCTTTACCCACCTTTGGCCAGCAGATCCGCCACAGTATTTTGCAATACCAAGGCATCAACGTTTGCGTGGGGATAGCTCCGACCAAAACGCTGGCGAAATTGGCCAATTATGCCGCGAAAAAATGGCCACAAACGGCAGGCGTTGTGGATTTATCAGATCGTGACCGGCAACGAAAACTGCTCGCCTTATTGCCCGTGAGTGAAGTCTGGGGGATTGGCAGTAAGCTGAGCGTCCGCTTACTCAAACTGGGCATTAACACCGCCTTAGAGCTAGCCGATGCCAACCCCGCGTTTATTCGCCAACAGTTTTCGGTGGTGGTATCGCGCATTGTGCAAGAGCTGAATGGTCAATCGTGTTTAGCACTGGAACAGGTTGCGCCGCCGAAAAAAGAAATTGTCAGCTCTCGCTCCTTTGGCGAGCGCATTACCTGTAAAACGCAGATGCAAGAAGCCATTAGCGACTATGTCGCCCGCGCTTGTCAAAAGTTACGCCAAGAACAACAGCAAGCAAAGCAGCTTTCGGTGTTTTTACGCACCAGCCCCTTTAGCGACAAACAACGCGATCCCTTTTATGCCAATAGTATTAGCCAAGCCTTACCTTGCCCCAGTGCGGATACGCGGGTGTTTTTAAGCTTAGCAAAAAACCTGTTAGAGGCGATTTGGTGCGAAGGTTATCGCTATGCTAAAGCGGGCGTAATGTTGTCTGATTTTTATACAGAAGGCGTTTATCAACCGTCGCTGTTTACAGCAGAAACGCTCGGTGAAACCCCACCGCCCGCTTATAACAGCAAGCTGATGACAACGCTAGATCAGCTTAATCAGTCTGGTAAAGGCAAGGTATGGTTTGCCAGCCAAGGCATGCAGCAAGCCTGGGCCATGAAGCGCGACATGTTATCACCGCAGTACACCACGCGCTGGAGCGATTTACCGCGAGTCACCTAAGGACGGGATAACGCGGCTTATTGATGCACCGCGCGGGCTAAACGTTCTTGCACGGCGGCCCACTCAGCACTGTGTGGCGGCATTTCCAGTAAAATCAGCTCAGCACCGGTCTGATCGGCAGCAAATAAGCTACGGTATAACTGCTGGCCAAAGGCGTGAGCATCGGCCGGCAATTGGTGATGGCTAAAATGTTGCAGTGCCGGCGGTAAAGCCTGGCGATGCAATACCGCAATCTTGGCCGTCGTATCTGCCTGTAAATACTGCACTAACTCCGCATAAGGCAAACACTGCAACGGGGTATTCGGTTGATAATGGGCTTTAACATTGCCCGCTACTTTGACCTGATGCTGTTGTGGGTGTCGAACTTCGCACCCGAGTACCTCTTCTAAATCAGCTTGACTGATTGGGCCGGCGCGTAAAATTTCTACGGTATCACCCAGCACACTGACAATGGTCGATTCCAAACCAAACTGACAATCGCCGCCATCGAGTACCGCCTCAATGCGCCCGGCTAAGCCATGCAATACCTGCTCAGCACTGGTTGGGCTAAGTTTTTTATAACGATTAGCCGAAGGGGCCGCTACGGCTAATTGATGTTGCTGCAGGAGTTTTAATAGCACTGGATGCGCCGGCACCCGAAGGCCAATACTGTCTAAACCGCCGGTGACGACAGGACTAACATGATCCGCCTTGGCGACTAACAAGGTTAACGGGCCTGGCCAAAATGCCTCGGCAAGTTGCCACGCCACCGCCGGAATATTTTTAGCCCAATCCTGCATCGCCTTGGCATCCGCAAGATGTACAATCAGCGGATGATCGGCCGGACGCCCTTTGGCTACAAAGATTTGCTGCACCGCAGCCGGTTGACTGGCATCGGCCGCTAAACCATAAACCGTTTCCGTCGGCACGGCGACCAGCTTGCCTTGTAATAACAACTGCGCAGCCTGCTCGACCTGCTCGCTGTTAGTGGCATCTAATCTTAAGGTTTCAGACAAAATAGGCTCCTTACGCCGACGTTAGGGGTTGCAATAGGCACAATGCGCGGCAGAGGCATAAGCCGTTGCCGCAGCCTCTTGCTCGGTATGACCACAGGCACTGCAGCTTTTAATATAGTATTTTACCTGCGTTGTCGGTGCATGACAGGCTTCGCAAGGCAAGCCGCGTTCAACCTGTTTACGCCAAAAATCTGGTGTTTGACAACGAGGACAATGTGCAGCCAAACGCTCGGCTAACTGCTCAGCCGCCTGTTGAATATACTGCTGGCGTACGGGACATAAATGCGCCCGAAAATCCGGCTCTAGCTGCACCTCTTCGGCTAATTGACCGTCACTTTGCAGTAACTTGGCCTCTTGCCACGCTTGCTGCAGCGCATTATACCCTATTAATCCTTTCACGAGGCCACCCTGATAACGCAAAATCCAACCTTGGGCCGGATCTTGTCGACTGATATGCGCAGCAAAGGCTGCCGGATCGCGACTGCTCAGGGCACTAAGCGGAATGGGCCCCGCCGCGACGGCCACAATTTCTTGGCCCGTTCGACTATCTAACCACAGCAGTAATTCTTCATCCCAATTCAACAATCCCGGCATAGGGCCGCCGCCAAAACTGCCTTCGCTACCCAAGCCAATAACGCAACCGGTAAGGGCTATCGCTTGCTGCGCTTTAGCGCGGGCGCAAGCCACTGGACTGAGTGTGCGCTCGTGCTCGCCTGCAAAGGTGCCTAAGCTATCAGTATCGAACGCTGCTGTCGTCACCAGTTCAACCCCTACACTGGTCAACGCGGGCGCAATCTGCTGCCCTTTATGATGCAGCGTTAATAACGCGGCTGTTGTCATCTGGTGTGTTCCTATTATCAACTAAATGGCACCCAAGTATTACCACGGTGCTTGGCAAAGGCGCTATGTTAACAGGTTATCCCCTCGTTTTACGCCCCAGTGTGATGGGCAATTATGCCGCATGACATGCGAGAGGTGCTACTCAAACTGACAAGCTGTGGCATTGATGTTCTTAAAACCGACAACCGCTGCACCTTTGACGGCGCTATCGGTTTTACATTGGGACAAGGGCAATAATAACAAGGTGTTACTGTAGTTAAAGAGGACTCATCTATGGCGTGGCTGAGCGCTCAAACGAACGCTTAGCCTTGGGTTAAGCGCCTGCGTGACATTAAGTAAAGATTAATTCTGCAGCAGAAAGATTGATCTGGATCAAGCTTTTTGCGTATCATACTTTCAGAAATTTCTGAAAGTTCAATAAGGAAAAGCTTATGCAAATGACACCGATGATCGAATCGTTCGTCTATCACTTTGGTGAAATGGGCAGTCGCTGGGGCTTTAACCGAACCGTCGGCCAAATCTATGCCTTACTGGTAATCAGTGAAGATGCCTTGTGCGCCAATGAAATTGGTGACTTGCTTGGGATCTCGCGCGGTAACGTCAGTATGGGATTAAAGGAACTTGGCAGCTGGCAGTTGGTGCAAGTACAGCATAAACCCGGTGAGCGGCGCGAGTTTTATCATACCCGCGGCAGCATCTGGGATATGGCCAACCGGGTATTTGAAGAACGGCGTAAACGTGAAATGGACCCAACACTGAGCTTGCTACGCGACATTATGATGGACGAGGCGGCTAACCCGCAGGAAGTCTATGCCCAGCAACGCATCGCCGAAATTCATGATCTGTTAGAGAACATCACAGAATGGACGCAAAGCCTGCAGTCCTTGTCGCCTGAAAAGCTGAATACCTTAATGAAGTTAGGTTCGGGTGTCGGCAAGGTTTTAGAGTTTACGGATAAGTTTTTAGGTAAAAAAGATCCGGCGAAAGAAGCTTAGCGCATTTCGCCTTGTTTAATCAGCTGTAGTGAGGTTGCCATGTTAGATACGCTGTTACTCTCGCGCATCCAGTTTGCTGCAAATATTAGTTTTCATATCTTGTTTCCGACCATCACCATCGCCCTTGGCTGGCTATTGGTGTACTTTAAAATCCGTTTTGATTTGTCACAGCATCCGGTATGGATGCGCGCGTATCGCTTTTGGGTCAAGGTGTTTGCCTTAACCTTTGCACTCGGCGTAGTTAGCGGCATTACCATGTCGTTCCAATTTGGTACCAATTGGCCCGGCTTTATGGAGACCGTCGGCAATATTGCTGGCCCATTGTTGGCCTACGAAATTCTGACCGCCTTTTTCCTCGAAGCCACCATGCTCGGCATTATGCTATTTGGTTTTCATAAGGTGCCGCGCTGGTTGCATACCCTCGCCACCTTGTTGGTCGCCATCGGCACTACCATGTCGGCGTTCTGGATCCTGGTGCTAAATTCGTGGATGCAAACACCGGTGGGCTTTGAAATGCGCGATGGCGTGGCCCATGCAACCGACTGGCTGGCGATTATCTTCAATCCGTCTTTCCCATACCGCTTTACGCATATGATGCTGGCCTCTGCCTTAACCGTTTGCTTTTTGGTGGCGGGGATCTCGGCCTACCGTTTGTACCGTGGCGACAATAAAAAAGCACCACGCCTCACCTTAAAAACGGCGTTATTTAGTGCGGCACTGTTGGCTCCCACTCAGGCTTTTGTTGGCGATTTACATGGTTTAAACACGCTGGAACATCAACCGCAAAAAATTGCAGCGATGGAAGGTATCTGGCATACCGAGCGTGGTGCACCGCTGGTGTTATTTGCTATTCCAGATGCAGAGACGCAAACTAACCGCTTTGCGTTAGAAATACCCAAGTTAGCCAGTTTAATTCTAACGCATGACTTAGATGGCGAACTGCAAGGGATCAGTGATTTCCCTGACGCACATCCGCCCGTGGCCCCAGTGTTTTACAGCTTTCGGGTCATGGTTGGTATCGGTATTTTGATGCTAGGGGTTGCTTGGTGGTGCAGTATCCGCCTATACCGCACTGGCGAGCTAAGCAAACTCCAATACAAGGTGCTGATTGGCATGTCATTCTCTGGCTGGATCGCGACCTTAGCCGGTTGGTATGTCACCGAAATCGGCCGCCAACCCTATTTAATTTATGGCGTGCTGAAAACGCGAGATGCGGTGACCACGGTGGCCAGTGAACAAGTTGCCCTAACGCTGATTATGTATCTAGCGCTTTATGTGGTGTTGCTAATCGCTTATGTCAAAACCCTATTCTGGTTGGCTGATCGCGCCATCGACGTAGAAGAGTATGATTTGTCATTACCCGGCTTACCCGAGCAAAAAGCCCCGTTGGTCAGCGCAGGAGGTGAACAATGAGTTGGTTAACCGCTGAGAATTTAGCACTGGTGTTTGCCGCGCTGACCGCACTCGCAGTGTTACTCTATGCCATCCTAGATGGCTATGATCTGGGGGTGGGAATTACCCTGCCTATGGCGAACGAAGCCTGGCGTGATACGGGTATCGCCTCTATTGGTCCGTTTTGGGATGCCAATGAAACCTGGTTGGTGTTAGCCGTGGGATTATTATTGGTTGCCTTTCCAGTGGCGCATAGCGCCATTCTGCATGCGCTCTATCTACCTGCCACCATGCTGTTGTTTGGGCTGATTTTGCGTGGCGTGGCTTTTGACTTTCGGGCCAAGGTGAAGCCGCAGCGCAAAATCCGCTGGGACTGGACTTTTAAGTTTGGTTCGATACTCGCGACCTTTAGCCAAGGCTTTATGTTAGGCATCTATGTGATGGGACTGGAATATACCGCGAGCAGCATTTTGTTTGCTTGCTTTAGCGGTCTGTGCGTTACCGCAGCCTATGCCATGATTGGCAATGCTTGGCTAATTGGTAAAACCAGTGGTGAATTACAACGACACGCGATTCGTCAGTGTAAAAAGGCCGGTGTCTTTACCTTTGCCGGTATTCTGGCTGTCAGCACCATCAATCCCATGATTAATGCCAATGTGTATCAGGTATGGACAGAGCCGCCGCTGGCTTACTTTTTTGCCGCCATTCCACTGCTGTGTTTTGCTATGTTTGCCTTAGGGTATCTGGCACTGCGCCGTTTACCTTTGCCAGATGATCGCGGGGCTTGGTTGCCGTTTTTTATCTGCAAAGTGATCTTTATCTGTAGCTTTATCGGCTTAGCACTCAGCTTCTACCCCTTTGTGGTACCGAACCAGCTCACCTTGTATGAAGCGGCGAGTTCGCAAGAATCGTTGACCATTATCTTTTTTGGCGCCGTGGTGGTGATCCCGATCATCGCGGCTTATACCGCAGTGGCCTATTATGCATTTCGCGGTAAAGCCGATGGCTTAAAGTATTACTAAGTGACGAGTTACCGCGCTAGGCCTGTTTTTGTAAGGCTAAGCGCTTTAACCCAAGGTAAAAAAAGCTGGTAAGCAGCACCATAAAGACCGCAGCCCACAGCCATTTTTGTGGGCTGCTGTTATACAGTAAAAAGTAAGCCAACTGCGCCAGATTTAACCCCGCAATGCCCCTGAGCATCCACTCTTTATTCACCCGACTCAGCACCAAGGCACCTAAGGGTGCCATCAATAACACCACCGGATAAGCAGACAGCCAGGTTTGTAGTTGATAGTGCGTCAACGTCGATTCCACTAGACCACGATACACAAAACCCGCAATACTGATGGCGGCCATCAGCATAATGGCAAAATGGGTAGCCAGTTTTTCTTTTAGCCGAAACAGCGTCACCAGTAAGGTATACAAAATAATGTCCGCGCCAGTACCAAATAAGCTGGCACAAGCCCCACCGGCCAGTAACACCAGTAGCAGTAGCGGATATTCCATGGGCTTAGGTGTGCGTAAACTGTCTTGACAGCCACGATGCTGCGCCAAGCTATACACCAACGCAAAGGCGGTGATCAGGCTTAAAAATAAGGCTTGTATTAGATAGAGCGGCAACTGCTGCAAAAACTGCATCCCCAGCAGAAAACCGACAAAACACAGCGGGAACATCCAAAGCAGGGGCAAATATTGCCTGACGTTGCCGGCCGTCGACAAAATATAAATAGAGGCACTGGTCATGCCGATACTTTGAATCATCAGGCTAAAATCGCGCGCCATGGTGCGATCAATCTGCAAAAAGATATTGAGAATAGGAAAGGCGACTGCGCCGCCGCCCTCTGGGGTGGAGCCGGCCACAAAAGCGCCCAGCACCATTATCGCAGGGTAATACCAGTGCGTCTCCAGAAAAGACCAAGAGCTAACATGCCAGAATAACCCGCACCATACCAGTAAGGCAGTAAAAAACCAGATGCGGAAAAGCCGACTTTTAAACATCGCGCTATGTTGCCTAAAACTTTTGTGGTCGGAAAATCCACACTTCACTTAGGCTAACAATGCCAGGCTGGGTGTCAAAAAACTCCTGAGTGATCTGCTCAGCAATCTGTTCAGCTTTTTGCGGATCTTTCACAATGACCTCAATTTTCATCAGATGTAAAGCATCGATAATTGAAGCATGCTGCGCCGGATGCAGATGTAAGGAGCTATTGCCGCCAGCTTCGAAAATACTGTAGCCCTTGGCACCCGCCTCTTCCAATAAAGCGATTAAATCTTCCTCTAACACTTTTTCGGCAATAATATTTATTTGATAAGCCTGATATTTCATAATGGACTCCCGCGCCTTAAAACACGACTTTCGCTAATTCGGTGAATAATGGAATACAGACGGCAATTGCTATCGGAGTACCAATACTGGTTGAAGAACCAATATAAGAAGAAGGATTTGCCTTTGGGATCCCCGCTCTCAGTGTCGGAGGGCCTGAAATATCCGAACTTGACGCCGCCATCACCGCCAACAGTACTGTCCCCCCCGCACTAAACCCAGTCAGATGATGCGCCAAATAGCCCAAGCCGAAGCCAATAGCACCGTGCACGATAGGCGCGGCAATCGCATAGACAACATACCAATGCGCTACTCGGCGCAGTTCGCTTAAACGCTGCCATGCTTCAATACCCATAATCAGCATTAGAATTGATAAGAAACCGCGGAACACCGGTTCGTAAAAAGAGGCATATACCGGTTCCGGTTTAGCGAATAAGCCAATTAACAACCCTAATAATAACGCAGTAAGCGCCGAGCCTTGTAAGCTATCAATAATAATTTCTTTAATTGAGATAGGCTTACGGCCTGATTTTTGGGGTTTGTCCGCCGTAGCCTCGGCCGTCGCTTGCTGCCTATCACTGGCTAAGCGACCTAACACTATTGCCAGTATTAAGGCTGGTATGTCCATAAAGGGGTAGAGTGCCGATACCCAAGCTTCGTACTCCATGCCAATATCATCTAAATGCAGCATCGCAGCGGCAAAGGTTGAGGCAGAAACCGCACCAAACAAACCGGCGGTGGCCAAGGCATCGGTTTCTTTCACACCAGGCAATTTTGCCAAGGTGTATTTACCTAACAGCACAATTAACACACCGATTAAGACGGCAAAAAAGGCAGGCAGTAGCAGTGCAGCTAGGTTGGCATTGCGGATTTCCATGCCGCCTTGCAAGCCAATTTTTAGCAGCAAGACGATAACAATAAATTTGTAGACAGGCTCTGGAATGGTAAGGCGACTACCCAGTGCCGCAATTAACATACCGCCAAGTAGAAACGCCAGCGTTGGCTTTTGCAAGCCCGCAATAAAGTAATCCGCAACCGTTAGTAAAATATCCATTAGCACCTCAGTAGATTTTGTGCGCCAGCATAGAGGGTGCAGCGCACAATGGCAAACTGGTCAGAGGGATACTAACAGATTTAGAGGTTCGGGTTGTAAAAAAACAACTAAACCAGCTTGGGTGACAAGCTGGTTTATCTTACATTACAACTTAATCGTAGCGGTGAGAAAACTCGACTTTACTACCATCGGCCATCGTCATTACCCGAGCATAGAGCTCCAAAGGCCCGATACCATCATCAACAAATCCTGATACGGTAATACTATCACCAGGTTGAGCAGGCACCCAGTTCGGTCCAACGTAAACACGAATTGAACCGGTCTCATCCGCTAAACGAAACTCATCTTTATCCAAAATACGTTCCACCGTACCCGATACGGTGACCATAGAACCGCGCTTCACTTCATTTAAGGGCGTAATGGTTGTGGCGATTGCCGGTGCAGCTAAACCACATAGCAAGGCAACACTCAAAAAAAACCTTTTCATCATAAACCTCTTCTCGTCAGTCTAGTAATACGGTGTGAATTAATCAAAGGCCAGCATAAGCAGCACTAAAGCCATCACGCCGGCTAAGACTAACCATTTGCGGGCAACGCGAATTTCAACTTCTTGCGCTAACCAGCTACCGGTTTGTGCCAAATCGATTTTCTCTACCTCTTTCATCTTCGTCTCCTCGTGTTACTGGCTATCCAGCTTGAGAAACAGTGTAAAAGATGAAGCTGACAACAACCTGACGACAAAAACTTTATTGACGATATTTCAAAATAAATTCTGCCCCCCCTGACGATCGGTTCAATGCTTCAATGCTGCCGCCAAAGGTTTGCTGAATCCGATCAACAATCGCCATCCCTAACCCAGCACCACCTGCTGGCGCATCAGCACTACGCCAATAGGGTTCAAATAAATGCGCCAAGGCTTCGGCTGACAGCCCCGCGCCTTCATCTTGAACCCGGATCCAAGGCTCAGGCCCAACATGAATCTCAACCGTTCCACGCGCAGCATGTAAAATCGCATTTTCCACCAAATTGGTCAGTGCCAGCGTAACAGCAGCAGCATCTGCTTTAACCCATATCGCCCTCGCTGCAGGGTTAAGCGCCAGCGTGACGCCTCGCTGATACGCAAAAGGTGCAATAGTCGCGATCACCTCTGTCGCTATCTGATTCAGCTCCGCAGGCTGTTCAATCTTTGCGGTTAACGCTTCGGCTCGGGCACAAGCTAATAATTGAGATACCATACGAGAAAGCTGTGCTAAGTCTTGACGCAAGCGTTCGGTGGCTTCACTAGCGGGTAACGCATCCATTCTGGCAACCAGCACCGCCACCGGCGTGCGTAAGGCGTGAGCCACTTCTGCGGTGCGGCGCTTTTCCGCGGCAAGAGCACGGTTAAGTCGCTCCAAGGCGCGCTGAGTGGCTTGCATCAAATCTTCAATTTCTGTTGGATAACGACTCTCCGGTACGGGCGGTACTGCACAGCCCGGTTCCACCGATCTCGCCCAATGTGCAGCAAGTGTTACCGGCTGAATTATACGGCGTAAAATAAAAGCATTGGCAGCAATCAGAATTAACGCAATTGGCAGTACCGGTAGCCAAATATGCTGCATAAATTCGGCTAACAAGGCGCCATGTAGCAAGGTGGCAGGATCATCAGCCATCACAAAGACCAAACGAAATGCCTGCTCGGGTAGCTGTACCTTATTAGATGCCACCAGTAAAGGATGGGTGGTTAGGGTTAAACGAGTGACCCAATCCTGGGCAAAGGTGCCGGTTTTTAGCGCTTGGCCAGGAATCAAATCCAGATTCTCGCTATCCCGAATCACCCCCTCGCTATCCAGTAATGCAAAAGCATAATCGTTTGGATAGTCGCGATATAACTGTCTGGCCGTTGCGGCAATCTGCAACTGCTGCGGATCTAACGCCAACGTTAATTGGACCATTTGCTCCGCGATCACTTCCTGTTCCAGCTCAGCGCGGTTAGACCCATAGTAAAATGCCACAGCGCCCGCATTAACCAATAATACGATAAATGCGATCCAAGCCAGTTTGCGGGTTAAAATACTGGCTAATGATTGCGTAGCCGCCATCAGTGCGCCTCCTGTTCAACTAACATCCAACCCACCCCGCGAATTGTGACAATAGTACAGCCTGAACCGACTAAGGCTTTGCGTAAGCGGGATACTGCCGCCTCCAGCGCATTGGGACCAACCTCATCACTATAGTTATAGATTGCCTGCTCCAATACCTGCCGAGTAGCCACCCGACCAGCCGCACGCATTAACGACTCCAATAAACTGAGTTCGCGCCGGCTTAGCAGTAAGGGCTGCTGGGCAACCGTCACCGCGCGCGTATTCAAATCAAAGTGTAAATCTGCAAAACTTAACGCTGCGGCACTGCGTTCACCGGGACGACGTAAGACGGCTCGACAACGCGCAATCAATTCTGACATTTCTACCGGTTTGACAATATAATCATCAGCGCCGGCATCCAAACCGCGAATTCGGTCATCCAACTGATCTTTAGCCGTGAGCATAATCACCGGTGTAGTACCTGCAACCCCTTTGGCCAATAAAACACTCAAGCCATCACCATCCGGTAAACCACGATCTAGGATCAATAAGTCATATTCGGTTTGGGCTAGAAATTGCTTTGCCTGAGCCAGCCTACTCGCATGATCTAGGGTAAAACCGGCTTTTTCTAACGCGCTGATCAGCGATTCAGCCAGAGACGGGTGGTCTTCAACCAATAAAATACGCATACGAAGCCTCTAATAAGTTTGATTTCTTCGACGCAATAGCTTGTTCCAAGTTCAGTTTTTCATGCTGCTTAGATGTAGACGCTAACGTTGGTGAACTCAAAAAAATAACCCCGGTGAAACCGGGGTTATTAATAAAGTATAAAACTGCTAAGATCAGTGTTGATCGATTACAGCGTGAATCTAAAACCGAAATAAGCTGTACGCTCAGGTGCAGGCTCAATACCATCAGTTCTAACGCGGCTGTAATAGTTTTCATCTAGCAGATTGTTGATACCGGCATATAGCGCCCACTGTGCCGATAACTCATACTCGGTGCTAAAATCAACTACTTGATAAGATGGGATCTTGGCATCAATAGTTGCCGCACCGGTGCCACGAGGCAGATTAGAATCTTGCCAGTACTGATCGCCAACCAGCGTCAGGCTAAGCGCAGCAGTCAAGCCATTACTTGCATAGTTAAGCCCGGTACGTACCAAGTAATCTGGTGCAAAAGAGACTTTATTACCCACCAGGCTAGTGTTTGTACTGCTAGTGATTTCTGCATCTAACCAAGAGCCGTTCGCGAAGGCAGTTAGATTATGGCCAGGCGATAATTCAAAAGCATACTGCAGACTTAACTCAACACCCTGATGACGTGAATCACCACTGTTTACCCGCTCAATATCGGTGATATTAATTTGAATTTGCTCAATTTTATCTTTGAAATCAATACGGAACAGACTGATATCCAAAGCAAATTGCTCGGTAACTTGGCTACGATAACCTAATTCATAGTTCATCGCTTTCGATACTGACGGATCATTAGAACCTGCCAACTCAGACGTTGGATTGATTAAATCATCAAAGCGTTGTGGCCGGTAAGATTCTGAAATATTGGCATAGACTTCAGCAGTATCAGACAGCTTCAAGCCTGCGCCTAAACCAAATAACAGCTCATTAAAGGTCCGATCCAAATCAATGGCGTCACGGTTTAAACTGGCGCTTTTCACCACTTCAACCATATCATAATTCAGACGCTCATAGCGTACAGCCGGTGCTAAGCTAAAGTTACCAAAGCGGAACAGGTTTTCGACAAACAGTGCGGTATAGGTGGTAACACGGTCTTGCTCAAAACGAAGGTCAGCTGCATTTTGAGCGTCAGAGGTCAAATCACTATTGCGGTGCTGCGTACGAGGACTGTCGCCACTAAAGCCAGATGTACCTGCCGTTAAAATATTATTTTCACCCCACGCTAAGCTATAACGCAGATCGTAACCTAGGTTACGGAATTGCTGCTCGTCAACCGTTGTCGAAGAAGGTGGATTTGCAGGCGGAACAAAGGCGCCTGAACGACGGCTAAAACGATCCATCGCTAGATACCAGATTTTTCCGTTAACGCTGGACGCTGCATCTAACTGCTGCTCGTAAGTTAAGCTTGCTAGCGTTTGGTCAATTTTAACGCGGTTAAACGGCGTCTTAACCAGATCACGATTGTTCGCAAACTCAGCCGAGGTTAAACGGCCTGCTTCACCTGAGTCTGAGCTATACACATCTAAATTGGCGCCGATTTTGATATCTTTAAACCCTTCGTAACTTAGTCCTAAATAGCCGGAGCTGACATCAAAATCTTCGTTATTACGTGGACCATCGGCACGACGATGATCAAATGAGGCCATAAAACCGGTGTTGCCTTGTGACCAACGCGCTTCATTGTAGGTACTGTACATAGAATCGCTACCCACAGCATGCTCTGTAACGATGCGGGTTTCTGCTTGTGCAGAGGGGCCACGGGTAACAAAATTGACTACTGGGCCGATTTGCGGGCCGTAAAGTAAGCCTGAGCCACCGCGAATAAACTCAACCCGCTCAATACGCTGGCCACCTGGCATATAGTACATGGTGGCATAACCAAACAGGTTGGCAGCCAGTGGTACATTATCTTGATAAAAGGCTACAAATTCAGATTCATGCGGATCGCCTAAACCACGATAGTTAACATTATAAAAGCTGGGCGTTTTTTGCTCTGAAACAAATAAACCTGGCAAAGTGGCAAACATAGTTCTTAAGTTTGGTTCAACTAAGGTTGGCTGCTCGGTTAAATCGACCACTGACGCTTTTTTACCCGCAAGCAACATACCATCTTGTAAGTCAGGTAATGTCGTTACTCGCTGTTTTGCTTCGCCACGAACTTCCAGCACTTCAACTGACTCTGAATTAGGGTTAGCTGATTGTGCTTGCGCAGCCATTGAGAATAAAACCAAGGACACTGCGGCAGCGATTTTATGTTTTTGCATTTAAAGCGACCTCTGATAGTTAATGAAGATGAGATTCATTCATATTACCATTAACAAAGGTAAACAGATCAGCCCGAAAATCTTTTAATGATATTTTAATCTTTTATTCATCAAAACCAGTAAGCTTTACAAAGACTAAATCTTATATGGTGCATGGCACACTTTAAGGCGACTCACTATGACATCACCCACCGTTTGGGCTGGCCCCATTTTAAGACGTATGCTACCTAATCAAATCACAATCTGGTTAGCAACATCCACAGCAATCACAGCGGAAATCCACTTATTTGCAGGGACAACTCGGGTTTATAGTGTGCCTGCTAGCCGCTTACAGGATGGTCATCAGCAAATAAAAGTTGGCGAGAATTTCTATCTACAACTGCTGGATATCAAACTTGATGTTACTTTGCCTTTTCAAGAAATTATTTATTATGATCTAACGTTAAATAATACTAGCTGGCAAGAGTGGGCTCCCGATCTCGCTTTTGCAGGACATGATTATCCATTCTTCGTGCTGCAACCTAGGCTAACACAATTACTGCATGGTTCTTGTCGTAAACCGCACCACCCTTCTCAAGATGGCCTTTTGCGTGTTGAACAATTACTTGCCAGTACAGAACCCAATACTTGGCCAGCATTGCTGATGCTCAGTGGCGATCAGATTTATACCGATGATGTGGCTACGCCGATGCTGCAGGCCATTCACCAATTAATTCCGCACCTCGCGATGACCGACGAAGTCTTACCCTGTATTAAGTTAACCAGCGCAAATGCTTTGCATCAAGCGAGTAACTACTATCAACAACGGGAACACTTATTACCCGATGATCCCGTCAGTAGCACCATGCTCAGTAATGTCTTTGCTGGTGCCAAGAAGCCCATTTTCACCTCTGACAATGCCCATAATCATCTGATTAGTTTGGCAGAAATACTAGGGATGTATTTATTAGTCTGGTCACCTGTAGGTTGGCAACAGATCGCCGCTGCTGGACGACGAGAAGCGCCCGCGCACTTCACGCCAGAACAACAAGACAGCTACAACCGACAAGCCGCCACGATCGATAGCTTTGCCAACACCTTACCAAAAGTTCGCCGTGTATTAGCCCACCTACCTACGGCCATGATATTTGATGATCATGATGTGACTGATGATTGGAATCTTACCGCAGCTTGGGAGCTGGCCGCTTATCAACACCCCTTTTCGAAAAGGATCATTGGTAATGCGTTACTGGGTTATCTGTTATGCCAAGGCTGGGGCAATGCGCCTGAACAGTTTGATTCGGCCTTAATGAGAAGTATCCAACAGCAACTGGTAAAACCTGGCAGTACCGATTACGACACCTTGTTGGATCAACTGTTATGTTTTGATCAGTGGCAATACCAGTGGCCAACGCAACCACCACTCCTTGTTCTCGATACCCGTACACAACGCTGGCGTAGTGAACAACATCTTAACAACCCCTCGGGCTTAATGGATTGGGAAAGTCTGACGGCATTACAGCAAAAGCTGCTAGGGTTAGAGGCGGTTGTCCTGGTTTCTGCCGCCCCGATCTTTGGCGTGAAGCTGATTGAAGCCACCCAAAGGATCTTTACTTGGCTTGGTAAACCGTTACTGGTTGACGCCGAAAACTGGATGGCGCATCGCGGCACAGCTTATACTCTGATGAATATGTTTCGCCATCCGAAAACCCCCAAACACTTTGTGATTTTATCTGGTGATGTACATTACTCTTTTGTCTATGAGGTGCGATTAAGGGGCCGCTCGTCAGGCCCACATGTTTGGCAAATCACCAGCAGCGGTATCAAAAACCAATTTCCCAAACGCTTATTGGATATTTTTGATCGATTAAATCGCTGGCTATATTCGCCAAGATCACCCCTGAACTGGTTTACCCGACGGCGGCGGATGCAAGTGATCCCCCACAAACCTGAGACCGCAGATGCGGGAGAACGCTTACTTAATGCTGCTGGCATTGGCCTAGTTAGGCTCAATCCAGACGGCTCACCGGCAGAGGTTATCCAGCTTTGTGTGGATGGCAGCGATATCCGCTTTCATCCCAAAGAAGAAGAAGGACGTTGGCACTAGCCTAATAGCTTAGTTTTAGTCGTCACACCACTGTCATTTTTGCGCTCTAGGATGTGTTGTTCAAAAAAACATCATGGAGATAAGTAATGCGCTTTAAAAAGACCCGTTTGGCTACGTTGTTATGTGTTTCGGCAACAACGTTGTTATTAAGTGCCTGTAATGGTGATGACGGTAAAGATGGTGTAACGGGTGCTGCTGGCTCTGATGGCGCGGCAGGCTTAAATACCTTAGTACGACAAGTTCCAATTGCATTAAATCGTGAGTGCGATGTGGGTGGTGTAAAATTAGAAACTGGCTTAGATACTAATCGTAATGGCCAACTAGACGATGCTGAAGTACAGCAAACATCTTTACTTTGTAACCAAGCCGCCGCCGAAATCACACCATCGACTATCAGTCTTTCTCTTACTGGCCGCTACGAAAGCGGCATTTTTGGCGAAAGCGCCGCTGAAATTGTGACCTTTGACCCGGCAACCAAGCAAGCCTTTGTGGTTAATGCGCATAAAGGTGAGTTAGATGTACTAGATATGAGTAACCCTGCTATGCCGGTAAAAACATCCAGCATTGCGGTCACGGACATTGCTTCTGGCGCTGTCGTAAACAGTGTTGCCATTTACCAAAACATTGTTGCAATTGCGATTGCAGCAGCGAATAAAACCGATACAGGGTTTGTCGCACTCTACAACGTGAACGATTTAAGCAAAATCGCTCATGTTCAGGTGGGCGCCTTACCTGACATGCTGGTATTTACTCCGGATGGCAAAATGTTGTTAGTGGCTAATGAAGGCGAGCCAAGTGACGATTATCAGGTTGATCCTGAGGGCTCAATTAGCATTATCGATATCAGTAATTTAGCGGCTATTGACCAATCAAAAGTCAAAACGGCCACTTTTAGCGCTTTTAATGAGCAAAAAGCCAGCTTAATGACTGCCGGAGTTCGTATTTTTGGACCCAATGCTACAGTTGCTCAAGATCTGGAGCCGGAATATATCGCGGTCGCTGCAGATAGCAAAACCGCCTGGGCGATACTGCAAGAAAACAATGCCGTTGCTGCGATTAATCTTGAAACCGCCACTATCTCGCAGGTTCTTCCGCTAGGTTTTAAAGACCATGGTGCAGCCGGTAATGGTTTAGATGTGAGTGATAGTGATAACGGCATTGCTATTGCGCAGTGGCCTGGTGTCAAGGGTATCTATCATCCAGATGCTATTGCCTCTTATCGTGTGGCTGGGAAAACCTACTTAGTCACCGCTAATGAAGGGGACGCTAGAGCCTGGGGAGAAGATACTCCAGAGTATTTTGGTACCGCAGGCACGAGTCCCTGTAATGGCGATACCAGCAAAGGCTTTGTCGAAGAAATCCGCGTAAAACACTTAGTGCATCGCAGTGGCTTTGATCGTCGCTGTGGCGATGATTTACCGGCACATTTACGCACTTTAGCTGCAGGTGCACTCTTAAATCCTCAGGTGTTTGCATACTGTGGTGCGACAGCGGGCAATCCTAACGATTGTCGTGAAGATGAGCAGTTAGGTCGCTTAAATGTCACTTGGACCATGGGTTACCAAACCAATGCTGATGGTTCACCTATATTGTACAAAGCAGATGGTACTTTGCCCGCTGCGGGCGAAACCGGTGATCGTTTGATGTACGATGCACTTTATGCCTATGGTGCGCGTTCTTTCGCAATTTGGGATACCACCGATATGTCACTGGTATTTGAATCAGGTGACTATATTGAACAGTATCTTGCCAGTGCTGAGTGCAAGCTAGGGACAAATCGCGATATCGCTTGCCGTGATTGGTTTAATAGTAACCACGAAGAGGGTGATACTTTTGATAATCGCAGCGATAACAAAGGGCCAGAACCAGAAGGGTTAGTGGTAGGCAAAATTGGGAATAAACACTTCTTGTTTTTGGGCTTAGAGCGTATGGGCGGTGTTATGGTATTTGATATTACCAATCCAAGTGAACCACTGTTTCATGATTATCTGAATACCCGTAATTTTTGGGATGAAGCCGATCCCGCTCTGAACTTGAGCAATACCGGTGATTTAGGACCTGAAGGGTTATTCTTTGTTCCTGCTAAACACGCTCCTAACGGCCAACCGTTGTTAATAGTGGGTAACGAAGTGAGTGGCACTACCAGCGTCTATACTATCGAACTTCAATAACACGCTCAGCTAACACTTGCTTAGCATGTGTTAGCCTGCTTAATGGCTTGAATCTAGCTTAAGCGCTAAAAGACTGTTACAACTTTAGATTTGTCCTCTTGGCATTTACTGGTTATTATCAGATAAGTTTTCTAGAGGACATTCTTTATGCGCTATCTATGGATATTATTGCCACTTTTGCTAACGTTAACCGCTTGCCAAAGTGCCTATTACTCCGCAATGGAAAAAGTGGGCGTACATAAACGCGATATTTTGGTAGATCGGGTGGAGGCGGCACAACAATCGCAACAGGACGCGCAGCAACAATTTACCTCAGCCCTAGAGCAACTCAGCCAGTTAATTAATTTTGATGGCGGTGACTTGCAACGCATGTATCAAACCACCGATCAGGAGTTTCAGGCCTGTCGCAAAGCCGCAGAGGAGGTGAGCGCACGTATCAACAGTATTGATGCGGTGGCCACTGCCCTGTTTAACGAATGGCAAGATGAACTGGATTTATACACCAATGATCGCTTAAAACGCGAAAGCGCGAGCAAATTAGCAGCAACACAACGCCAATATCAAAGCCTGCTCAATACCATGCGTCGCGCCGAGAAAAGTATGCAACCTGTTCTGTCCTCTTTGCAAGATAACACCTTATATTTAAAACATAACTTAAATGCGAATGCGATTGGGGCGTTAAAAGGTGAATTTACGGCTATCCAAAAAGATATCAACAAACTGATTGTCGATATGAACAAGGCGATCAAACAAAGCGAGCAGTTTGTAGCGACCTTAAAACAATAATTTTTATAAAAAACTATCTCAATTGAAGGAGTGTGCTATGTCAGGTCAAGGATCAGGTGGTAATGTTATTGCTGCTTTGTGTAATGTGTTTATTCCTGGTTTAGGTCAATTAGTACAAGGTCGGATACTGGCTGCTATTCTATTTTTTCTGACTTGTGCGGTAGGCTATGCCTTATTTTGGCTTATTATTCCCGCTATTATTGCCGCTATCGCCCACTTATGGGCCATTATTGATGCTGCTAAGTTCAAATCCTATTCCTAAATCGAACTTGTACACTTTCTCCGCCGCCTTGACTGGCGCGGAGAAATAGCAAGGTGACTGCACAGTACTTAGATTGGCATTTTCTCGGTCACATTCAATGGCAGCGTGATGGTAAAGCTTGTACCAGTGCCTGGCAGGCTTACCACATCGATACTGCCCTCTAAAATACCCGTGATCAAGGTGTGGACGATATGTAATCCCAAACCTGATCCGCCCTTACCCAGCTTGGTGGTATAAAAAGGGTCAAAAATACGGGTTAATGCCGCAGGTGCAATACCGCAACCATTATCCTGCACCACCAACTGTAAATGTGCGGCTGTACGACTAGCCTTAAGCGCTATAATGCCAGCTTGCTCAGGTTCAAAGGCGTGGATCATGGCATTATTGATTAAATTCATCAGAATTTGCCCTAAAGGCCCGGGGTAGCTGTCCATGATCAAAGTAGGGTCTATCTCTTGGGTAATGGTAACAGCACTGCGCTTTAACACGGGGCGCATTGCCATCAACACTTCCTGTACAATCTCATCCAACACAAAAGAGCGACGTTGATAGCTGGTTTGATCCACGGCCAGTTGCTTAAACCTGCCAATAAGCTCTGCCGCACGACTCAGATTACGTTCTATAATCTCGTAGCCTTCCGCTATTTCAGCTAAAAAAGTATCCAAGGCTTTACGGGTCAAGCCCGCCGCGAGTTGACTTGAAAATTGTTGTTTGGCATCAAATAAGCTACTGGTTACCGTAACCGCATTGCCTAAGGGCGTATTCAGCTCATGCGCTATACCTGCCACTAAGGCACCTAATGAGGCTAATTTCTCGCTCTGTAGTAACTCATGTTGCGTTTGTTTTAAGTGTTCCAGCGCTTGTTGTAATTCAGCAGTTCGTTCAGCTACACGCTGCTCTAACTTTACATTCAACTCTTGAATTTGTCGCTGTCGCTGCTTTTGTTCTGAGATATCACGCACAATCCCAAAGACAATAATGTCATCCTCTTCAATAAAGCGATTCAGTGTCACTTCGGCATCAAATAAAAGGCCAGAGCGGGTTTGATGCACCCATTCAAATTTCTGCGGCTCACCTTTAGCAGCAAGTGCAATATAATGCGCACCCAGTGTAATAGAATCCTTGCCATTTGCTTGAGTAACAGGTGATAGAGTAGCAGGATGATTCTTTAACAAATCATCTTTACTGTAACCAAACAGCGCTAAGGCAGCGGCATTACAATCTATAAATTTACCGTCCTGCAATAAAAACATCGCTTCGCTACTATTGCGCACCAGCACCGCAAGACGTGCCATCTCCTGTTTAGCTAATTTTTCAGCGGTAATATCTAAAATAAAGCCGTCTAAGAATTTAACTTGGCCTTGTTCATCATATACAGCCTGCCCACGCTCAGAAGCCCATCGAATATGCCCCTGTTTATGCCTAACGCGATATTCCACAGTCCAAGGTAGGTGATTTGCGATTGCTGCAGCGACTGCCTTCCCCACTCTACAATTATCTTCAGCAATTATTAAATCGGCATAAGAAATATCATTATTATGTAATAACTCTGCGGCGGTATAGCCCGTAATATAATCCACATGAGTGCTAATAAAGAGCATGGTCCATTGCTCATCGAACAAACAGCGATAACTTATCCCAGGGATATTATTGACTAGAGATTGGTAATGGCTCAGTTCAATGTCCATTCTGGTTTACCCTAGCCGCAGTAATAAACTGATAAAAAGCGTTTTCATCTAGTGGCTTACTAAAGTAGTAACCTTGCCCTTCTTCACATCCTAATGAGGCCAACAGTTGTTGCTGGCTAGCACTTTCTATTCCCTCGGCAATAGTGCAAACCTGTAAATGCTGTGCTAAGGCCAAAATGGTTTTCACAATACCTAGACTCTCACTACCCGACTGCTCACCACTTACAAAGGCCCGATCAATTTTCAATCTATCGAACTTTAGTTGCTGCAATAAACTTAAAGAAGAATAGCCGGTGCCAAAGTCATCAATTGCCACACTGATCTGCTGTGCGCGCAGTTGATTAATGCGTTCAGCAATTAGTTTAATATTGCCAACAGCAATCGACTCCGTTAACTCGACTTCAATTTGCTGGCCGGTTAAATGATGCTCTGCCATCGTTTGTAATACCTTGGCGACAAAATCCGGCTCATTAAATTGTGTTTGTGAGACATTAATCGCAACCCGAAAATGCTCAGGCACCACCCCTTTTAAACTGGCACGCCAGCGCAAAGCACTGCGAAGCACCCACTCACCTAAAGCCACCATTAAACCGGATTTTTCAGCCAGCGGAATAAATTTATCCGGCGGAACAAAGTGTCCATCCTCGGTTTTCCATCGTAATAAGCATTCCGCGCCAACGATATCTCCGCTGGCTAAGTTGATAAAAGGTTGGAAATTCAGATGTAAGCGCTCAGCGGAAAATGCCGTACGCAAGCGGCTTAACAAGGTCATGCGCTCTCTGGCCGCCTCAGCAAAGGCTGCTTCATACCATTGCGCTTGGCCTCGACTAAAATATTTAGCTTGTTTAAGGGCAATACCCACATTTTTTAAAATTTGGATACCTTGCTGCTGGGTATCTTCTAGTTTAATTAAGCCCGTGGTAGCCGCTAACCTTAAGGGCTCTCCCTGAGCCGTCACAAAAGGTTCAGCAAAAACGCTGGCAATACGCGCCTCAGAAACGGATACGGCACTTCCATGTAATGCAAATAAATCACCGCCAACTCTGGCGACACAGGCAATATCATGAAATAGCTCGGTTAACCGACTTGCAACGGCCTGTAATACTTGGTCACCAAAGCTGTCATCTAGCACGTTATTAATATAAGAAAAGTTATCAAGATCAATAAGTGCCACCACATTATCGTCGGCTTTACGCTGATTCAAAGAGGCGATAAAAGCATGTCGATTCGGTAATTGTACTGCGCTATCAAAGAATGCCAGTTCATTGATTGATAAATAAAGCTGCAGATTTTCAAAAGCGATAGAAATATTCTGACAAAATACCGCTAATAAACGCCGACTCACCTCATCCAAGGGCGAGGCGACATCCACAAAGGCAGCTAGCGCTTGTTCATTTGCACCTTGAAAATAAACGGTAATTCCCTGCTCAAACTGATGCTGTCGTTGCACCAGCGTCTGGGTTAATTTCTCTCGGATCGTGACATCGGGTAATTGCTGCAGTGGTAAGCCCATCCAAGGTGTGTAACTCCCCGCCGCCGCCAAAATAAAGGGGGTCGCTTGCGTATGTTGCATGGCAGCACACACCAAACACTCTTCTTTTACTTTTAATAAAGCACACAGTTGTGTAACCAAGCCCGCCGCAAACAATTTCAGGCCTGCAGGTTTACCTAATTCACGACTCGCTAGCAGAATTTGCTCCAATCCCTGCCGACTACTTTCTAACTGCTGTAATTGGGCGTAAGAGCGAATAGCGATGGTAACACTGGTAAATAACCGAACACGGGTTAACTCCGTTTTCGTTTTATAGTCATTGATGTCGTATTGACGAATGGTCTCTATTTCAGGGGCATATCCCGGTTGCCCAGTACGCAAAATAATACGCAACATACTGTTTTTTAAAGTGTCACGAATTGTTCTAACCAGTTGTAAGCCAGCATCTTCGGTTTCCATCACCACATCGATTAGGGCAATTGCGAAGTGAGCATGCTGCTGCAACAAAGTAAGCGCTTCTGCCGCGCTATAAGCATGGCTAAAAGTCAGGCTACGGCCTTCAAGTTCTAAGCCGCGCAGCGCAATTTTCGTAGCAGCATGCACATCAGGCTCATCATCTACAATCAGAATATGCCATTCGGGTAAAGCGGGCACGGTGGCTACCGGTTCGTCATCAGTAAACACAAGTAGTTCATCACCACCTGAAACCATAGGGTCACTCCAATCACAAATTTACCCACTCAGAATATTAGATACCTCTACAACTGTCTATTAAAAATACAGTACAAATCATGCAGTAAATCAAACACCCTAGCGTTTCTAGCCAAGGCAAGGTAAGCATACTAATTAGGTATCATGAGACAATCGATGCGGCTGGTTGTCGCATTGCGAGATTAATATCCTAGTAAAACAGTCAACTTTATACTTGAGTAAAATACTAGGTTATTATAGTATAGCGGCCTTGGTGCTTAAGCTCAGGCTAAGCCGCCTTTTACTGCAAATTAAGGTGTTGTATGCGTAATACCATTAAAGAAACGGTGACTCATGTCCATCATTGGAATGACACCTTATTTAGCATTAAAACCACTCGCAGCCCTTCCTATACCTTTGAAAATGGTCAATTTGTGATGATGGGTTTAGAGATCGACAGCAAGCCGTTATTACGCGCTTACAGTATCGCCAGTGCCAATTATGAAGACGAACTAGAGTTTTTTAGCATTAAAGTCCCTGATGGTGCCCTGACCTCGCGCTTACAACATATTCAGGTCGGTGATGAATTGACACTCTCAACCCGAGCCACCGGTACACTGGTAGCAGGCTATTTAATCCCTGGCAAGCATTTATATTTGTTGGCAACGGGCACAGGGTTAGCCCCCTTTCTTAGCATTATTAAAGATCCGGCAATCTACGAAAAATTTGAGAAAATCATCTTGGTACATGGCGTACGTTATGTATCAGAGCTGGCTTATCAGCAGGTTATTTGCGAACAACTGCCTGAGAATGAATTTTTTGGCGACTGGGTGAAAGAAAAGCTGTTGTATTACCCTACGGTCACGCGCGAGCCTTTCCGCCAACCGTTACATCAGCAACGTATTACTTCGCTGCTCACTTCTAGCGTTTTTACAGAAGCGCTGGGCTTACCGCCACTGTGCCCGAGTCGCGACAGATTTATGTTATGTGGTAACCAAGCCATGTTAGATGACACCATGGCCATCCTCGATGCTAAAGGGTTTCGAAAAGCCACCTCGCGCCAGCAAGGCGATTATGTGATTGAGCAGGCTTTTTTGGAAAAATAATTCCAACACCGATGTTAGGATTCTTTTATGTTGTTAAATGAAGCAGAAATAGTACGAAATGCCTTAATAGCCAAAGGGCTGGAAACGCCGATGGTGCAAAATGGGCTATCACGCGAAGAAAAATACCAGAAAATTCGTCAATTGATGACAGAAGTGGTCAGCACTCTTGGGTTAGACCTACAAGATGACAGCTTGCAAGAAACGCCACATCGTATTGCTAAAATGTATGTGGATGAAGTATTCGGCGGTTTAGATTATCGTAACTTTCCGAAAATTGCGTTAATTGAAAATAAGATGCAAGTTGATGAAATGGTTAAAGTAAAAGATATCAGCTTTAACAGCACTTGTGAGCATCATTTTGTTACTATCGATGGTTTTGCTACGGTAGCCTATATTCCTGCCAAACGTATCATCGGCTTATCAAAAATTAATAGAATCGTGCGCTTTTTTGCCCAGCGCCCGCAGGTACAAGAACGCTTAACCCAGCAAATATTAGTCGCGCTACAAACCTTGTTGGCGACTGAAAACGTAGCGGTGTCGATTAACGCTGTGCATTATTGTGTTAAATCGCGTGGGGTAATGGATGTTAACTCTAGTACCACTACCACAGCTTTAGGCGGCGTGTTCAAAACCGAAGCGATCACGCGGAGCGAGTTTTTAAGCTAAAGCGATATGTCGGTTAATCCGGTAAGTTACTCGTCTTTATCATTAATTGCGCGCTCTGTCTTAAATAACATTACGCCGTTGCGGCCAGCAGCTTTTGCTTGATATAGCGCTTTGTCGGCTTGCTGTAACAGGCGTTGCGGATCAATAGCCGCGCCAACGGTAGTGCAGGCTATACCAATAGAGATGGTAACGCCTGCTGAACTTTGCTTTACTTGTTGTCGCATTTGCTCAGCAACCTGTAAGGCAATCTCTTCGTCAGCGCCTGGCAGTATAACGGTAAACTCTTCGCCGCCATACCGAGCAAGCAAGTCCTCGCTGCGACGCAAACTATTACCTAAAACTGCAGCAACAATTTGCAACACTTCATCGCCTTTGATATGACCAAATTTGTCATTGAACTGTTTAAAATAATCAACATCGATTAATAATAGTGCCAAAGAACGGTTTTGCTGCTGACAAGCTGTGGCCGCTTGCTGCAGATAGCTATCTAAACGACGGCGGTTCGCAATTCCAGTTAAACCATCCATATTTGCAATCGACTCAAGCTTACGATTCGCTTTGGCCAACTCACGGGTATGCTCATCTACCATCTTTCTCAAACGCTGCCGATCTTTATACAGCACCTGTGTCCTCAGCCTAACTAAATAACGCATAAGCAGCCACAATAAGCCAAGCATGACCAACAACCAAAATAACCGAGCTGGCCAAGTTAGATACCATGGCTGAGGCACAATTATCTGGAAAGGGGTAATGGCTGAAACTCGGCCTAAATGATCGCGTGCCTGTGCTTCAAACTGATAATGACCAGGGTTAAGTTGATAATAGCTAATTTGCCTAGAGCGATTCCAATCGCTGAACTGTTCTTCAAAACCCGCCAATCGCGCTCTGTAAACTGTGGTATCAGCAGGATATAAACCCGGCAAGGTAAAATCAAACATCACATAATGTTCTGTTGGTACCACTAATGGCGTATCACGTTGCAGCACTGCTGCTTGTAATTGACCTTCTAGCCCTGTTTTTACCCGTTGCAACACAATATTATAGGCAGGCTGTAAAGCTGCCACTGTTTGCGGTTGGAATAAAAATAGGGTGCTATTGCCACCAAAAATCCATGGTGTACTGGCTAAAAAATGCGTATTAAGTGGCCCAGCCCCCACACCCATAGTATTAATCTCTTGCCAACTATCTGCCGCTTTATGATAAAGACGATTATGGCTATAGGCCCAGGTTTCTTTGTCCGCATTCTGAGACATTGTTAATACTTGCCCCGGAAGGCGAAGCCTAGCTAAAGGTGAATCCCAAAGCACAAAGTCCTTTCCGTTATACTGGTATAAGCCTTGTGCTGTACTTACAATAAGTTGTTCATCGATTTTCGCTAACTGCGCCTCTCCCTTCTCACCATAAGCAATACCATAGCCAGCATCAATATAGTCAATTTGCAGTATTTGGCTATATTCGGGATTAAGCCTTAAACGCACAACCCCTCGGGTTGCAGTTCCCAACCATAGGTCCCCAGCAGACATTTCTACAATACTATTGACTAAAGTCCCCAATGCGGGCCAATCCAGAACAATTTTAGCTTCCTGCACGGGCGTTGGTACTCGTAAAATGGCCATTCCAAGCTCGGTAGCAACTAGAATCGACTTGGGATGGAACTCGGAAGGAATTAACTTCCTAGGATAGAATGCATTATGGCTAATCGCTAAGGCCTGCTGCTCTTCAACTAAAAATAAACTATAAGAGTCGGCGAATAAGGCCTGCTGATCATTTAAAGGAAGCAAATCCCAAGCTTCGTGATGGGTCCAATTTAACTTGTTAAAGCCACCTTGCGGCATTACTGAAGGTAAAGTAAAGGCGCCGGCGGAACCCATTAAATACCATTGTTCTTGCCAATACGCGATGTCATAGATATTGCCGCGCAAACCATAGCGGGCATCGATGGATTGCCATTGCGATGGCCATACTAAATGCATGATATGCTGATTACTTAATGCTAAGATTCCACCTTGTTGTGCCTTATTTACAGCAAGTAACACATCATGGCTAATTTCAAAACGGCTCACCTTGCCAGTCGACCATTCTAGAATATAAATAGCGCCATCCTTACCTGCCAGCGCTATCACGCCCGGTTGCAGCAGGCTAATATCAAAAAACTCACTACTCGCGGGCAGCTGGTCCAATACAATAGGCTGTGCCTGATTGTGCTTTATTTCAAGCCAAACGCCATCTCGCCGATTAGCCAACCAGTGTTGTGAATCAATCCGAATAAAACGGTAAATTTGTTGCTGCAGCGCAGGCTCGACCAGATATGGTACAAAATCACCCTCCTGATAACGCTTTACTCCCTCGCCTCGAAATTGCACATAAACCTGATTATCATCCTCCACCATAGCGCCAAAACGTGCTTCATGTTGCCATAATGTGGTGTTACCCGTAGCCAAATCGTAACGAAATAAATCCTGAACAGCGCGAAAATAGACTGCACTTTCCGTGACCAATAGATCCCATATATCAGCAAAACCTGAGGCTCGGATTTGCTGAAAATCCGCAGCTAAAGAATGATAAATGATACGGCCGTTTTCATCTGGCTCGGTATAGCCAAAATCATCATAACCGCCCACATAGATCCGCTGCCCGGGGCCAGCACCTAAACTTCTAACTAATTTCCCATTAGGTAGTTTTAGGTATTGCCAAGTTTCACCGTTAAAAATCAATAAGCCTTCGGTATTGCCCACATAAAGATAACCTTTCGAATCTTGAGCAATGGCATGATGACGCGGATAAACGTCAAGTGTTGGGGCATAACGAGTCACGGGTGGAATGGCAAGTTGTTGTAAATTATCAAGACTGGCTGAATAAGTGTATGGCAAGAGGAAGCTAAAACTTAGTAAGGTGTAGAAAATCAACTGATATATGATATGCACAAATCTGGCCATTGCCATTTACCCTTAATTACCTAGGTAGAGCCTCGCTCACACCTAAAATAACGAGGGTATAAAGAGAGTAGCGATACCCCTCACAGATTGCAACAAAAGCACTGGCCGTGCATAACATTTAAGTAGAGACCAATTGTTACAACATGAGATATTTCAAGAACATGTCCAATAATACCGCTCGACTATAAAATTAGCTCTGACCCCTTTTTACTAAAGTTGGTTTTGAATTGGTAAGAGTGATAAAAACTCAGTAAACCATCTCTGCCAGCTTTTTACCTGTGGATCATGGCAATAGTGCTGCTTTACCTGATCCGCCTCGGGATCCCATTCTAGCCACTGCAGCTGGCATTGCTTGGCGTCAGCTGTATAGCTAAGTTGATAGGCCGTGCTTTTCAGTTGCTGTTTTATGCCAGTCGTAATGGCTTGTGCCAACGATGGCGCATCCAGAATAATCCCTAATTCGGTATTCAGATTGACTGAACGCGGATCAAGATTCAGGGAGCCAATAAAGACGTAACGTTGATCAAATACAAAGGTTTTGGCGTGTAAAGAAGCTCGCGATGACCCTAATATGCTATGCGACGGCTGTTTTTGCGCAGGATCTGGTTTGAACTCCCAAAGCTGAATCCCCGCACTCAATAAGCGCTCCCGCCATGGCGCATACCCCGCATGTACAGCCATGACATCGGTAGCGGCCAAAGAGTTTGTCAGCACTTCCACTTCCGCCCCTGCTGCCACCCACTGGCTAAGCTGATGATACAACGTTGTATTTGGTACAAAGTAGGGGGAAACAATCAAAGCACTGTGTTGTACATCTTGCAAAATTTGCTGCATCACAGGTACCAGATGCGCCGTCGTCTTGTTGGCGTCATGCAGTAACTTATCGGGATGATCAACGACAATATGTGTGGTAACCGCCGCTGCAGTCGATAAAGGGGCTAAGGTAAGCTGATAATAGCTGGCTATAGCAGCCAACTCAGCACTTGATGGCTTGGTGGCAGCCAACTCAGCTGCTAAGGCTTGCCAGCCCGCAGCATTTTTAGCTGTATTGATATCGGCCATCGCCACTGCCAAAGGATGCTGCCAATATAACTCAAAACTCCGAGTTAAAGGCTGGGCGGCCTTGTCGCTTAAAATGATATCCAAATCATGAAAATTTGCCGTTGTGGCGCTATCAAAGTACATATCACCAATATTCCGGCCACCCAAAATGGCAAATTGCTGATCACTGATCATTAATTTGTTATGCATGCGTCGAGACTTTAACGAGAAATCAAATAGTATCGATGTTAACGGTAATTGCCTTAGCTGGCTGGGGTTAAACAGCTTCACTGTGATATTCGGGTGGCTATTTAGGCTGGCAAAACGCTGATCTTGCTGGCCAGTACCAAAGTCGTCCAACAATAAACGAACCTTTACACCTCGCTCGGCAGCCTGCAACAGCGCGGCTAATATTGTTGCACCAGAGCGGTCTGCTTTAAAAATATAGACTTGTATATCGATGCTATACCGCGCATGTGAAATCATAGCCAAGCGAGCTAACAAGGCCTCGTCACCCTGCCCGAGTAAATGCACCGGCGAGGTGATGCTTTGCGACACCTCAGACAATTCCTGTGCAATCACACTATCGGTACGCTCAACGAGCGGTGCCGGATAATCGAAACTCGCGCAGCCAGATAACGCGTAAACACACATCGATAATAACAAGAGTATTTTTATAGGAGTAAAACAATAATTCATTTTAACCTTTTTAAACATCATGCTTATACTGGCACGAAACATCATGACAAAAGTGATAAATCATGGCTTTTACCCTTTCATTTTTGAGTCTGTTTGCAATAGCGCTAGTACTATTAATGCCACTATTACTGATTTTTATCACCTTGATTATGGCACTTGGGCAAATTGTTGCTCGATTAGAGCAATGGCCGCGCTTCGATGGCGTGTATTGGGCCTGTATTACCGCCACTACAGTGGGCTATGGTGATATAAAACCACAGCGTAAGCTCTCACGTATTCTCGCCATATTGATTGCCTTATTAGGTATCCTGTTTACCGGTATTATTTTAGCGGCGGCCATTAATTGTGTTGGTACGGCCTTTGAGCTACATATTGCTCCAAAAGCAGGCTAACACTCGCAAGCTTACTCTCTATCTCCCCGCAGGAAGGCCAGTTGCTTCGGCCTTCTGCGAGTATGTCAGTCATGAACGACCGGTCTCACCGACTGTTGCAGTTATCCTGAAAAACACCGCATATAATAGCGGGATCACCAGCAAAGTGAGTAAGGTCGCGAACAACAAACCAAACATAATAGTTACTGCCATACTTTTAAAGAATGGATCGGTAAACAAAGGCGCGACGCCCAAAATGGTCGTTAGCGCACCTAATACTACCGGGCGAGCACGACTGACAGACGCTTGAATTAAGCCCGTTAGCGGTGCGCTACCATTTCGGATCTCTTGGTCGGCTTGGTCAACCAACACAATGGCATTTTTCACCATCATACCGATTAGGCTCAGAAAGCCCAGAATAGCCATAAATTCAAAGGGCGTATTAAACATAACCAAACCAATCACTACTCCAATTAACGCCAGAGGCACCGTTAGCCAAATGACCAGCGGCTGGCGAATGGCATTAAACATAAAGACCACCGCTAAAATCATGGCAGCAAAGCCAAAAGGTGCCGAAGCTGCTAGGCCGGCATTCGCATCATTCGACGCTTTGTATTCGCCATACCAGGTTAAGCGATAGCCTGGCGGCAGCGGCATAGCTTCAATCTCGGTGCGTATTTGTGCAAATACATCCGCTGTTAGCACTCCTGGCGCGGGATCCGCTTGCACCAGAATGGTTGGTTGCCGGTTAATCCGTCTTAACATAGCATCTTGCCATTGCACATTCATTGTAGATACCAGC
Organism: Alishewanella sp. d11; assembly: GCF_049390205.1. Lineage (GTDB taxonomy): Bacteria > Pseudomonadota > Gammaproteobacteria > Enterobacterales > Alteromonadaceae > Alishewanella. The sequence goes on from NZ_CP186547.1 coordinate 1,247,273, forward strand.
TCGCCAAACGGAATACTGCTTTGACTGAGCGGGCTGTAAACTAATACGCTCTCAATGGCTTTTTCGGCAAGCCGCTCGCGCTCTGGCGCTCTTACTACGATGGGTATAGCATCATCCCCTTCCATATAAGTGCCAACCACCGAACCAGTGAGCAAGCGCGTTAGGGTTTGATTGATCTCAATCGGAGTCAGCCCTAACTGCTGCAAACGGGTTTGATTATATTGCGGTACCAACACGGGTACTTGTTGCCGCCAATCATCCTGCACTGCAATCAGTTGCTTGTTAGCTGCCATAATTGCTTTGGCCTCTTCCGCTAATTGCCGAAGTACAACGGGATCTGGGCCACTAAAGCCGGCCTCAATTTTTTTACCGCCGCCCCGCCCCAACATAAATTTCCATACTTTAATGGCAGCATCCGGATAATTGACGGTCAGCTGTTGTTGCAGTTGCTCAACCAAGTTATCAATCTCTCGATAATCGGCTACATCAATCAGTAATTGTCCATAAGCCGTATTTCTAGCTTCTGGTGAATAACTCAACATAAAGCGTAAGCCACCGCCGCCGGTAAAGGCGGTAATCGCTGTGACTGTGGGCTCTTGCGCAACCTCAGCGCCAATCTGGCTCACCATGCGTTCTGTGCTAACAATATCGGTGCCTTGTGGCAGATAAATATCCACCACAAATTGTGCTCTTTGTGATTCTGGCATAAAACCCGGCGGCACAAAACGGGTACAAAAAATCGCAATAGCTAACAAGGAAATTAAGCCGATTGCCGTAAGTGAGCGATGGGTCAGCACCCAGCCAAGTAGTTGGCGGTAAGCCTTTAATACTTTACTCTCGCGCATCGGCTCGGCTGTCGGTTTAACTTGTAGGAACTGATGACATAACAACGGGGTAACCGTCACCGCAAAAATCCAACTTAATAGCATAGAATACAAGATCACCCAAAACAGTGAGCCAGCGTATTCGCCCATGTCACTAGGTGATAACCCGATGGCACTGAAGGCAAGAATGCCCACCAAGGTGCCGCCCAGTAACGGCCAAATAGTGGCATTTACCACGTCACTGATGGCTTGCTCACGCGGCTCACCTTGTTGTAATTTTACTAACACACCGTCAGTGACCACGATGGCATTATCCACCAGCATCCCCAGCGCGATAATCAAGGCCCCCAGCGAAATACGCTGCATGGCAATATCATCAATCAACATGATAATCAGCGTAGCGGCAACGGTCAGTAACAACACAAAACCAATAATAAAACCTGAACGCAGGCCCATAAAAAACAGCAACACCAAAAACACAATCACCACAGCCGCAATCAGATTATCGACAAAACTGGCGACAGAGGCTTTAACCGAGTCAGATTGCATGGAGATTGCATGCAACTCCATTCCTACAGGTCGCTGATTTTCAAGCTCTGCTAAACGGGCTTTTACCGCATCCCCCATGTTCACTACGTTACCACCGCTGATATTCGATACACCTAAGCCAATGGCAGGCTCACCGTTATAGCGCATCATAAAATTCATCGGTGTTTTATAGCCACGTACCACCGTTGCCACATCTTGCAATAACAGGGTTTTTCCAGTATTGCCGATCCCTAATGGCAGGTTTTTTAGCGCTGTTACACTATCTAGTGCTTGGCTGGGCATCACCGGCAAACGCATGCTGCCTGCTGTAATATCGCCAGCAACAGTAACCAGATTTTGTTTTTGTACCACTGCAAGCACTTGCTCTATGTTTAACCCCAGCGTTGCCAGCTGCTCAGCGGAAAACTCCAGATAGATTTCTTCTTGGGGATTGGCAATAATGGCCGTTTTCGCTACCCCTTCGACCAGCGCCAGTTCTTTACTTAAAAAATCAACATAATCAAATAATTGCTTGTCGGAGTAACCTTTACCGGTCACCGCATAAAAGAGTGCATATACATCCGCAAAGTCGTCGTTCACTATTATCGGCCCAGCCCCCTTAGGTAGTTGTCGCTGGGCATCGTTAATTTTACGCCTGAGCTTGTCCCACACTTGATCCAATTCACTTTTGTTGCGAGCAAAGGCTAATTGAATTTCTACCGTGACCTCGGACATCCCCTGCTTGGAAACCGATTTTATCTGTTTGACTTCCTGCAGAGATTGCACCGCCGCCTCAATCACATCGGTGACCTGATCGGCAACTTCTTTGGCAGTGGCACCTGGATAAGGGGTGCTAATAACAGCTTGGCGAATAATAAATTCGGGATCTTCAAAACGCCCCAAATGCTGATAACTAAAATAACCACCAAATAATATCAATAAGATAATGACCCAAAGGCTGGTTCTTTTGGCGATAGAATAACGTGCAATATCCATAAGGCTTACTCCACTACCGGCATAGCATGCACAGTCATTCCCGCCGTTAATGCTTGCAGACCGGCAACCACAATGCGCTCCCCGCTAGTCAAGCCTTCTAGGATTGCGATCTGATTACCTTGCAAATTCCCTACCTTAACCGTTCTTGGTTCAACCTTGTTCTCTGCATTCACCAGCCAGACAAACTGGCTACCGGTATTCGAGGGCAATACTGCATCCACCGGCACAAAAATCGTCTGTGCTTGCCCCGTTTCCTGTAATAGCGGATACACTTTGGCCGTCATACCCGGCAATAAATTTGCGCCTGAAGGATCGTCGACCCCAAGTACCACCTGATAAGTTTGTGCAACCGGATCGGCTGCAGACGCATAATAACGAAAGGTCAAATTAAAGCGTTGCCCGGGCAAACCATCGATTTCGGCTATCGCAAAACGACCGCGTTGCGGTTCTAAAAAGCGTTTGGCTGGAACATGAATCACCATTTCTAAGTCGGTTGGATTATGTAATACATAAATAGCTTGATTCGCTTGCACATTACTAAAGTTACTCACCATTTTTTGCGCAATCACACCGGCAAAAGGCGCTCTTAGGCTGGCATTCGCTAAATCTTGCTCTGCCTGACTAACTTTGTTTTCTGCTAAATCGCGCTTTACACTCAATTTTTCCAGATCACTTTTGGAAATAGCCTGAGTAGACTCAAAGATTTTACTGCCGCGCTCAAAATCAGCCTGAGCTTGTTTAAATTCAGCTCGTGCGGAATTCAAGGCAATAGTCAGTTCCGTATCATCTAGTGTCGCTAATATCTGTTGTGCTTGCACCTGCTCGCCTTCTTGCACTGGCATGCTAGCCAGCTTGCCCGCACGTTTAAAAGCCAGCTCAGCACGCTGTGCGGCGCGCAAGGTGCCACTGTAATGTGCACTGGATACGGCTTGCGCATCAATGGTAAGAATCATCGCGGGTCGAGAAACGGTATCAAGATCATCAGCAGGTTCTGGCGCTTTGCCACAGCCGGCAAACTGTAAGGCCACTAATAGCAGGCTACCTAACAAAAAAATGTGCCGCATTTTCATATTTATCTTTCCTTGTTTGTGGCCTGTGCCACTAGCTTCGAATACTTATTAACTATCTATAGCATTGTAGTCCAACTAGATGTATTTACTATGAATGAAAAAGAAGCAATGACAATAGCAACGAAACAAGATAAGCACATAAAATTCACACAATGATGTGATCAAGTATTAATTAGCTCTGACCCCTTTTTAAAGGAGTGTAGTTAAATTGTCACACTATGGCGCTAGCTTACTTAGGTTTGTATAAGGAATGGCTATGTCGGAATTTAAAGGTTTTTTTGAAACAACCCCATGTCAAAAGCTAGACGAGCCTAGGCTGAATCCTCCTGCTGCTAAAGCTCCCACAGGCTTTGTTCGCTCTTATTATGGTATTTTGCTCAGACGAAATTGGTTAGATGCGACCTTTCATTTTTGTAAAAGTGGCGCTTACGATAGCTTATTGGTGAACTATTTAGAGGACCAAAGCACCCATTTTACGTTTGTTGATATTGGCGCCAATCAGGGGCTCTATGCTATTCTTGCCGCTCAGAATAAACTCTGCTCTAAAGTGTATGCCTTCGAACCCGTTGCCAGTACATTTTCACTGTTAACTGCTAACCTTAACGCTAATCAGGTGACCGATAAGGTACAGGCTATTCAGGCTGCCGTTTCTCTAGAAACAGGTCGTACTGAAATCAGTAAAAAACCATGGCATAGCGGCGCAGCAACTATGCGTAAGTTGCCGCGTTGGTTTCGTTTTACAGAAACCATCTCGACCATTGGCCCAAACACACTTCAAGAGTTAATCACTTCTGCTGCAGAGCTTATTATTAAAGTGGACGTAGAGGGGCATGAAAAAGTGGTTTTCGATGCGTTAGTTACATCTGGCTTACTACATAACACCAAGGCAGTGTTTTACGAGGTAAATGATCGTTGGAGCCAAGCAGATGTGCTTAAAACGCTACTACGAGAGTGTGGCTTCAAGCACTTCGTTTACGCTTCATCTCATTCAAGCTGTGATGTACTGGCCACCCGTTAACAACCAACACAGCATAACAAATGACCTGTATTACAACTTCCACAAAAAGCATCACATGGTAAGTGTTGCTAGCAGGTTACTGTATATCGCTAAAGCGCTCGACGTTGACTAGATTATGAGCGTTTTTTCGCAATAGCTTTAACTGCAAAATTGTCTTTGGTTTTATTTGCCAATAGATTAGATGAAATCATCGGTTTACGACCTATGGCATACTCTGTTTTAGTAACGGCAACATCTATCGTTCTATTAGTATTTAAACCAAGATTAAAATGGGCAATATTTTTGGCAAGTTGCTCAGCTTGCACCAGTAAGCTTTCGGCAGCAGCAGCGGCCTCTTCCACTAAGGCAGCATTTTGTTGCGTCATTTCATCCATTTGCACAACTGCTTTACTCACTTCATCTAAACCCGCAGATTGCTCAGCAGAAGCTGCCGCAATTTCCGACATAATGTCATTAACGCGCTTAATTGAGCGAACAATTTCTTGCATGGTATTGCCAGACTTGGTCACCAACGAATTACAACTGTTGATTTTGGTGACAGACTCAGAAATTAAGCCTTTGATATCTTTTGCCGCATTCGCCGAACGCTGCGCAAGCATTCGCACTTCGGAAGCAACCACCGCAAAACCTCGGCCTTGCTCTCCAGCGCGAGCCGCCTCAACAGCCGCATTGAGTGCCAATATATTGGTTTGAAATGCAATTCCATCAATAACACCAATGATATCGGAAATCTTTTGTGCCGATTCATTAATCGACGCCATGGTGACGACGACTTGATCAATCAGATTGCCACCTTCCAAAGCAACATCGGTTGCTTTACCCGCTAGGCTATTAGCCTGTTTGGCATTTTCAGCATTTTGACGAACCGTACTCGTCAGCTCTTCCATACTAGAAGCGGTTTCTTCTAAGCTGGAGGCTTGTTGTTCCGTGCGACTTGATAAGTCTGTATTCCCTTGCGAAATCTCGGTTGAAGCAACATTTATTGTTTCAACAGCAAGGTTAATATCCCCAATAGTATGCTGCAATTGATTTATAAACCCGGTAATTGCCTCACCTAACTCACTAAATTCGCCATCAAATTGCTGTTCAATTTGCGCGGTGAGGTTGCCATTACTTAGCTCCATCATCACCCGCTTAATTTCATTTACAACTATCTTTCTGCCAGTAATGTTTGTAGCGTACTTCACCACTTTAAAAGGCTTGCCGTTACTATCAAAAATCGGGTTATAGCTAGCTTGGATCCAAATCTCTTTGCCACCTTTGCCAATTCGGCGGTACTCTCCCGTAAAAAACTTACCCGCTTTCAGGTTTTGCCAAAAATCGCGATATTCCTCACTGAGATTGTAGACGTCATCCACAAACATCCGGTGATGTTTGCCTTGAATCTCCTCCAATGAATAACCGACAGTGGCAAGAAAGTTTGGATTTGCGGTTAGGATAGTACCGTCTAACGTAAATTCAATTACCGCTTGAGTCAGACCAATTGCGGTAAGCTGCCCTTCACTGTTAATTTTTGCAAGCTTATCTTTAGTGATATCCGTTAACTGCAGTACCACTTTGCTGACACGATGTTCTTCATCTTTGATCGGCATAAAATCCAGCATAAACCATAGTTGCTGATTTAGCTTAGAGGTACATTGACATTCATAACTCGCGTATTTTTCTTTTATCAATCCTTGCCAAAATGCTTTTTGCGCTGCTTGCTGTTGAAAAGATTCCGTGAAAAAGCAATGATAGGCCTTGCCCTGCAGATCTTGCTCGGCATAGCGGGTCAGCTCGGTAAACTTTGCATTGCAACTGATAATATTTCCCGAGGGGTCAAGCTCAAGCACAGGCTTTTGTGCCAAGATGGCCTGATGAATACCGTGATCAGTCAGCGCCTCTGAGGTTTCATTACATTCAACCAAGTAGCCTATCGCATCACCGCTTTCAGCATAAAAAGGCGCTATTTGTAACTTATAGACTTTTTGCGCCACGCTAACCATACGTGATTCACCAGCCACTTTGCTGGATAAATTTTGTGGTAATTCCACAGGAAAGAAGCGACTGAGTGCTTCGCCAATATGATTGAAAACAACAGACTGCGGATTTTGTTTCAGAAGCAGTTCTTGCAAAGACTGAAACATACTTCGTGCGGCATCATTCGCATAAGTGATGCGATAGTTTAAATCTGTTAATACTACAGGTGATTTTAAGCTAGCAAAAACAACTTGAGTAAACCGCGGCTCTTCAGCATGTTTACGATATTGTTCGAAAGAAGAATTTTCAGCTTGATGAGAAGATTTGCCCCAATTCCATATACCCATATTACCCCCATGTAAATTGCTTCTATGCTGGAATGAGCGGCACTGCAGCTTCCTAGACCCTTTCCACTGCTTTTATTAAAGACGATAAGTAAAAAAAATGCGTTCTAATTTAATAGCAGAAATTTTAATTAAAGCAAAATCAACATGTGAATAACTCCGCGACATCGCTACACGCTGAGTAGGGAGTTTTCTATGCATCTTTCGATAAAATTGGCCGGAAGGGGTAAAGCAATTATGAATACAATTACAAGAAATTTTTCTAAATTAATTTAGAGAGTAAAAAACTGAATCCATCTTATCGGTATTCGGGTATAAAAAAAGCCGCTGTTAAAAGCGGCTTTTTCGGAATTTGGAGCGAGTTACGAGGTTCGAACTCGTGACCTCGACCTTGGCAAGGTCGCGCTCTACCAGCTGAGCTAAACTCGCATTTGCAATTGCTTGCGTCTGGTGTGTTCTATTTGAATTGCCTGTAGCAAATTCAAATTTAAATGGTGCCCGGGGCCGGACTTGAACCGGCACGGGGTTTCCCCCGAGGGATTTTAAATCCCTTGTGTCTACCGATTTCACCACCCGGGCATCTTGGGTGCAAAAGCACTAGCAGAACGGCGCGCATCTTAATAAAGCTAATGCACTATTGCAAGCTATTTCTTAACATCTTCTACTACAATAGGTTTATCTGCTGGTTTTTCACGCAAAATCTTATCTAAATACCCCATAGCAAAGGCTGATAATACAAAAGTGATATGAATCAGTAAGTACCACATAATCTTGTCATTAGGGATCGATTCGGTATTCATAAACACTTTTAACAAGTGAATAGACGAAATCGCGACAATCGAAGCAGCAACTTTGTTCTTTAGTGAGTTCGAATCAAGCTTCCCTAACCAGCCCAATTTGTCATCATGGCCATGTAAATCGAGCTTTGAAACAAAGTTCTCATATCCCGAAAACATCACCATCACTATTAGGCCACCCACCAAGGCAATGTCGATTAAGCTTAGAGTGATTAAGATTAATTCGACTTCTTTCATGCTAAATAGCATGGGCACAAAGTTATAAACCTCCTGAAAAAACTTTACACCAAGCGCCAATAAACAAAAACTTAACCCAAGATAAATCGGTGCCATGATCCAGCGAGTGGCATACATCAGACGCTCAAAATATTTTTCCATACTTCTTATCACCCTGTAAAAATATTAACCCTGAAGAACAGCACCCTATATTGGGCGTATTGAATGGGAATCAAGCTGTCAGAGCAGTTATATTTCTTGGTTTAAACAAACTCATGCTTACTAACCAAGCATGTGCAAGATGCTAGGCGGTATGTTAAAGCGAATATGATACCGCTGTTTTTTTAATTTTTTTATCCATTTAGCCATCTATACTGTTGCGCTTGAAAAATAACCATGCTATTACTAATGGCGTTCTGCAACTAACTTACACAGGCAGTAAATGACTTCTTCGGTAATGATTCGCTTAAATAGCCTCCTCCTCGTGCTCCTCTGCGCTGCGCGGGGTCGTGCTTATTGGTGAAATCCCACTACCGATAAACAAAAAACCCCGTGCCCAAGGCCGGGGTTTTTTGTTGGTCCCGGCATGTAGTACGCCAAAGATAACTGGAAAAGGAACGCGTAATGAGTGCTGATAATAAAATCTGGATTTTTGATACCACTTTGCGAGACGGCGAGCAGGCGCTACGCGCTAGCTTAAGCCAAAAGCAAAAAATCCAACTGGCGCATGCCATAGCTCGCTTAAATGTTGATGTAATGGAAGTCGGTTTTCCGGTGTCTAGCCCCGGTGACTTTGACTCAGTACAGCGCATCGCCCGCGAAGTCAAAGGCCCGATTATTTGTGGCTTAGCTCGCGCGGTCAGTGCCGATATCGAAGCCTGTGGCGAAGCCTTAAAAGATGCCGAACGCCGCCGTATTCACACCTTTATTGCCACCTCGCCATTGCATTTACAGTACAAATTACGCAAAACCCTAGCGGAAGCCTCCGACCAAGCGGTTGCGGCTATTAAACTAGCCAGCCGCTATACCGACGATATTGAGTTTTCCTGTGAAGATGCCGGCCGAACACCTATTGATGATTTGTGCTGGATCGTTGAGCGCGCCATTGCTGCCGGTGCCACCACCATCAATATTCCAGATACCGTGGGCTATACCATTCCAAATGAATTTGCGGCCATTATTAGCACCTTACGCAACAAAGTGCCGAATATAGATAAAGCCCGCTTAAGTGTGCACTGCCATAACGATTTAGGCTTAGCGGTGGCCAATAGCATCAGCGCCATTCAGGCCGGTGCCCGGCAAATTGAATGTACTGTCAATGGCATTGGCGAGCGTGCAGGTAACTGCTCACTGGAAGAAGTGGCAATGATTATCAACACCCGCAAAGATGTGTTGGCGCCACTTTACACCGATATCAAAACCACTGAGATTTACCGCAGCAGCCACTTGGTTAGCCAAATTTGTAATATGCCAATCCAGCCAAATAAAGCGGTAGTTGGCGAAAATGCCTTTGCCCATAGCTCCGGCATTCACCAAGACGGCGTGTTAAAAGCACAAAATACCTATGAAATTATGTCACCCGAGCAGGTGGGTATTCGTCAGAACGAATTAAACCTCACCTCACGCTCGGGTCGCCATGTTATTCAGCATCGTTTAGCCGAGTTGGGTTACACCAAAGACGATTACGATTTAGAAGCGGTGTATAAAAGCTTTGTGGCGCTGGCCGATCAAAAAGGTCGAGTGTTTGATTATGATTTAGAAGCCTTAGTCTTCTTCCAGAACCTGCAAGAACAGGATGAGTACTACAAGCTGGAGTTTTTAAGCTCGGCCACCCATACCGGCCATGTGGCCAGCGCCACCATCGGCTTAAATTGCGGCGGTACCGTTTTTACCGAGGCTTGCACCGGCAATGGCCCAGTTGAAGCGGCTTTTCAGGCGATTCAGCGCATCAGCAAGTTAAACATTCGGATGGTCGACTTTAACCTACAAGCCAAAGGCAGCGGCGAAGATGCCTTAGGGCAGGTAGATATTATTGCCGAGCACGAAGGCCGCCGTTTCCATGGTGCTGGCCTAGCCACCGATATCGTGCGCGCCTCGGTACTGGCCTATGTGCATGTGCTGAATATGATCCAACGTGCGCAAACCATTAGCGCTCATAAACAAGCCCGTAACGGTGATAACCAAATTAAAAAAGCAGCAGGTGAACAATGACAAAGCATTATAACGTAGCGGTATTAGCCGGTGATGGCATAGGCCCAGAAGTGATGGCCGAAGCCATCAAAGTATTAGAAGTGGTGGCCGACAAGTTTCAGTTTGGTTTAACCCTAACGCCAGCACTGGTTGGCGGCGCGGCTCTGGATGCCACCGGCGAGCCTTTACCTGCTGAAACCTTAGCGCTTTGCAAACAAAGCGATGCCATTTTATTTGGCTCGGTTGGCGGCCCGAAGTGGACTGGCTTAGCACCGGATAAGCAACCTGAGCGCGGTTCTTTATTACCTTTGCGCAAAACCTTTGATTTGTTTTGTAACTTGCGCCCAGGCCAAATTTACCCTGCCTTTGCCGATTTATCGCCATTACACCCACGGGTAAGTAGCTTAGGTATGGACGTACTGTGCGTACGCGAGCTAACTGGTGGGATTTATTTTGGTGAAAAAGGCCGCAGTGAAGACGCAGCCTTTGATACCCAGCGCTACAGCGTAGCCGAAATTAGCCGTATTGCCCGGGTAGCCTTTACTGCGGCGCAAAAGCGCAGTAAAAAAGTCACCTCTATTGATAAAGCCAACGTGCTGCAAACCAGTATTTTATGGCGCGAAACCGTTGAGCAGATTGCCAAAGAATTCCCAGATGTGGCGCTAGAACATATGTATATCGACAATGCCGCCATGCAGCTAATTCGTAGCCCGCAGCAATTTGATGTGTTGCTATGCGATAACTTATTTGGCGATATTTTATCAGATGAAATTGCCGCCATTGCCGGCTCGTTGGGCTTACTGCCTTCTGCCAGCTTAAACGGCAGCGGTTTCGGTTTATATGAGCCGGCCGGTGGCAGTGCCCCGGATATCGCCGGTAAAGGCATAGCGAACCCTATCGCACAAATTTTAAGTGCCGCCTTAATGCTGCGCTACAGCTTTGGCGAAGAAGCGGCAGCGCAAGCCATCGAACAAGCGGTGCAGCACTGCCTAGAGCAGCATATTGTTACCCGTGACATTAACCCGAAATCAACTTACGGCACTGCTGCCGTTGGCGCCGCCATAGTGGCAACCTTACGTCAGGAGAGCAATTAAATGGGCCAGACCTTATACCAGAAAATCTACCAAAGCCATGTAGTCGGTAAGTTAAACCCCAGCACCGATTTATTGTATGTCGACCGGCATTTAATTCATGAAGTAACGTCACCGCAAGCCTTTTCCGGCTTACGCTTAGCTGGCCGTAAAGTACGCCGCACTGATCTGACTTTCGCCACCATGGATCATAACGTTTCGACCCAACGCCGCAGCTTAGATGCCGCTGGTGAAACCTCACGTAAGCAATTAGAAGCGCTGGCAGAAAACTGTGCTGAGAGTCAGATCCCAATTTTAGATTTAACCCACCCCGATCAGGGCATAGTGCATGTGATTGGCCCAGAGCAAGGCTTAACCCAACCAGGCATGATTATCGTCTGCGGCGATTCGCATACCTCTACCCATGGTGCCTTTGGTGCCCTGGCTTTTGGTATCGGCACCTCAGAAGTTGAACATGTACTGGCCACGCAAACCCTGCCGCAACAGCAAGCCAAAACCTTAAAGGTAGAGATTAATGGCGAGCTATCACCGCATGTAACGGCTAAAGATGTGATTATGGCGGTGATTGGCGAGCTGGGCACCGCTGGCGGTAATGGCTATGTGGCCGAGTTTTGTGGCGAAACCATACGTGCTTTAAGTATGGAAAGCCGCATGACGCTGTGCAATATGAGCATTGAAATGGGTGCTAAGGCCGGTTTAATTGCTCCAGATGAAACCACCTTTGCCTATTTGCAGGGTAAAGCCCATGCACCCAGCGCCGAGCATTGGCCGGCCGCGGTAAGCTATTGGCAAAGCCTGCACTCTGACCACGATGCGGTGTTTGATAAAACCGTGGTGATTGATGCCAGCACTATTGCACCACAAGTCACTTGGGGCACCAGCCCAGAGCAAGTGATTGCCGTGGATACGCCGGTGCCAGCGCCAGAAAGCTTTAGCGATGAAACCAAACGCCATGCCGCCGAGCGCGCGCTGCAGTATATGGGCTTAACCGCAGGTCAGAAATTAACCGATTGCAAAGTCGATGTGGTGTTTATTGGTAGCTGTACGAATAGCCGGATTGAAGATTTACGCGCGGCTGCCAGCGTAGTGGGCAATAAAAAAGTCGCTGCTGGCGTACGGGCCTTAGTGGTACCCGGTTCAGGTATCGTAAAACGTCAGGCTGAAGCCGAAGGCTTGGCTGATATCTTTAAAAACGCTGGCTTTGAATGGCGTGAGCCCGGTTGCTCCATGTGCTTGGGCATGAATGATGATCGCGTGGCCGCAGAAGAACGCTGTGCTTCTACCAGTAACCGTAACTTTGAAGGCCGACAGGGCCGTGGTGCTCGCACGCACTTAGTCAGCCCTGCCATGGCGGCTGCCGCAGCCATTGCTGGTAAATTTGTTAATATCGCCAAAGGAGACTGGGCATGAGCAGCATTTTCACTTCAGGGTTAATTTGCCCATTGGATAAAAACAATGTGGATACCGACCAAATCATTCCCAAGCAGTTTTTAACCTCGGTCAGCCGTGACGGTTTTGCTGAAGCGCTGTTTTATGATTGGCGTTATTTAGCCGATGGCAGCCCGAATCCAGACTTTGTGCTGAATTTCCCGCAGTATCAAGGTGCGTCTATTTTACTCACCCGCGCTAACTTTGGTTGCGGCTCCAGCCGCGAGCATGCACCCTGGGCCTTACAACAGTATGGTTTTCAGGTGATTATTGCCGAAAGCTTTGCCGATATTTTCTTTAACAACAGCGTGAACAACGGCATGTTGTTAATTCAACTAAGCAAAACCAATATCGAGATGCTGTTTAACCGCTGCGCGCAAGGGCCACAACACTGGCAAATCGATTTAGCCAATCAGGAAATTATGTTCGGCAATAATGGGGCTTTGGGTTTTAATATCGACGCAGATATAAAGCAGCGCTTATTATCCGGCTTAGATTTTATCGGCTCCAGCGAGCAACTCGCACCGCAAATTGCGGCCTATGAAGCCAAACGCAAAGCTGCGATGCCTTGGCTGGGCTAGTAACCACCTGCCGCCAAATCGGCAGTAAAAACGCCGGCGGCGACGCGACTCACGCCGGTGTCGATACTGCCATCGGCGTGCAAATTCAGCCATCGATAACCCGGCGCTAGCTGATCGACGGCAAAATCGGCCGAGCACGGTAAAAACTGCACACAGGTCGAAGGTGAGGATAAATAGCGCACCCCATTAATGCTGCGATCACTCTCTTGATGCACATGCCCCCACAGCACGGCGCGCACCTGCGGGTAAGATGCAATCACGGCAGTAAGCGCATCGGCATTCTGTAAGCCGATATTGTCGATCCAAGCACTCCCCATCGGCACAGGATGATGATGCAAGCAGATTAAGGTGTGTAAGTCCGGCCGCTGCTGTAATGCCTGGTCAAGCAGTTGTAACTGCATCGCATCCAAATAACCCAATACCGCGCCTTCTACTTGCGAGTTAAGCAAAATCACTTGCCAATACGTCGAGCGCACCACCTGTTGTAACGCTGGCGTATTAGCAGCAACCTGTTGCATCGCTGCCGCGTTATCATGGTTACCATTAAGCCAAAAAGCTGGGCAAGTAAAACGGGTTAGCGCTTGCTGTAAATAACAATAAGAAGCGAGACTATCATCTTGCGATAAATCGCCAGTCACCAAGATCGCGGCAGGATCATGCTGTTCTGCGGCCATCATAGCGAGTACAGCCTGCAAGCTTTGCTGGGTATTGATTCCAAGCAAATGCGCATCAGCTTGCTCAGATAAGTGCGTATCACTTATCTGCAGTAGCTGCAGGGTTTGACCACTGTCCAAATACAACACGCGCTATCTCCGCTTCGCTTTTGGTAAAAAGTCTAGGGATTTACAGTTAACTGTAGGTTGGTCAACTGAATCAACTGCTCAGGCGTTTGCCACTGCGCCATCACACTGTCATCTTGCAATTGCGCAAAGGTTAACGATTCAGTCAGTTGAAAACTCACTTTTAAATAACGAGGATCGGCCAAAAACACCTGTAACGCGTCTAATATTTCTGCAGGCATTGTGGTTTGCTGACTAAGATAATGCTCCAGCTGCAGCTTTAGATTACTCAGCTCTAGCGTTTGTGGTGTTGCGGCCAAGGCGCTGTGCAAGGCCTGTAAAAAACCTTGATTACTTAGCACGATGTCGCCCTGTTGCAACTGACCTTGGGCAAAGGCATCACGCAACTGCGACTGATAATCTGTCGACTGGCTAAAGGTCTGTTGTGTTTGCGCATCCATTGCTGTCAGGTTTTGCGCAAACTGCCATAATGGCTGCATTTGCTGTAAAGTGAAGGCATAGTTAAATGTAAATTGCTCACCTAAAGACAATACTTGCTGTAGATGAAGCTGACCGCTATCGGACTGATACTGGTATCGATACTGGGTGCTAAGACTTAAGTTTTTGGTCAAATCGGCTAAGGCTGCGGGAAGTAAGATGCGCATACCTTGCGCCAACTGCACACCGTCTATCCACACTTCACCTTTGTCAGCTAAAGTACCAGGTTTAAAGCCTTTTACTCTAATAGAAGCAACATCTAGAATCGCTCCCAAGCCTGCCACATTTATCGCTAAATCAGAGATCTGATAATCATCTTGCCAATAATTTGCGGTAATTTCTGCATAGCTGAGTGCTACAGCCGGCATCAGCCCTGCGCTAGCCATCTCAGCATAAGAAGCATTTATCACCGCTATTTGCTCTGCCAATACTGCTTTTGCTTTAACATTGACATAATGATAAATACCGACAACAACCAGCAGTACAAAGGCGGCAATCCCACCCAATATGACTTTCTTCTGCATAAAAAACCTAAATGTAAAATCGATGGGCTATACCTAAACTTAAAAAATGAACTTAAGTCTTTACCAATATAGCTCTGAAAGTTTTCAAGCATAACAGTTCCCTGTAAATACAAAAACCTGAAATTATCCTCTGCCCTTATTTTATCCAACCAAACCAAGTCTAACCGACAGAGGAATTTTTCAGGCTGCCAGTATGCCGTTTCGTGTTTAAATGCTATTGTGCCAACCAGTAACTAACGTTTATTTTTATCGGAAAATTGCCGCAGATGATGGAATATATTCATTGGTTTGATTTAGCCGGTATCGCTGTTTTTGCAATTTCTGGCACCTTAGCTGCGTGGCGAAATCATATGGATGGTTTTGGTGTTATCGTGCTCGCCAGCGTGACGGCCATTGGAGGCGGTACGCTACGTGACTTGATTCTTGACGTTCCTGTTATTTGGATGAATAACAACACGTATTTTTATGCCATTTTTATTGCAGCTATTGCCACAATTTTATTAGTACGCAATCGTTTAACTATCCCCAATAATACGCTGCAAATTGCTGATGCTTTTGGCTTGGCGTTATTTGTCATTATGGGTACGCAAAAAGCTTTAGATCATGGTACCTCCAGTATGGTGGCGATTTTACTTGGCACTATGAGTGGCGTTTGTGGCGGCATGATCCGTGACGTGTTATGTCGAGAAATCCCCATGGTGTTTAGGGGCGAACTCTATGCGGTAACCTGTATTTTTGGCGGTATTATTTATACAGGCTTGCTCGCATTAGCCGTACCGCAAATTTATGCCATGCTTGCAGGCATGCTAGGGTTATTACTGCTGCGGTTAGCCGCAATTAAATGGCATATTACTGTGCCGGTATTCGGCAAACATCACCAAGAACTGAACGAGCCATAGTCATCGCAGATCGGCCAAAACTTTAATCCAGAACAATAAATGACGAGTAGCTTGTGAGTACACTGCTCGTCAATAACTTGTTAAGGAGGTTTTATGGCTAGTCACAATCCACATCGCGTTTATCTGCCTACGAATGCCCGTTCCAACCAGTATTTATTAGCTGAAATTAAAACAGACGAAACCTTATATGCCGGTTTTGCTTCTGCTGCAGACTGTTATCAACAACTTGCTCAACAGCTGTTTGCGTTAATGGAGCAATTTGCATTGCGCAATGTACAGTTGATTGCCAATGACAAGTTACCCATAGTACGCTTTCATGAAGAAGCCTATACCCTGCAAACTGAAAAGCAAATCTTGTTCTTTTATAACCCTAAGTATCATGAAGGCCAAGGCCTCTTTACCACCCCAGGCTATCAAGCACGCAAACTGCGCGTGGTGTTCTTAGCGACAGGTGATGAGCTTCGTGCACAAGCTGCTGTTTTTCATCAAAAAGTTGTGCAGCTGTTAACGGCATGGCAGCAGCAATTACCAGGGAAACCACTGATTAAGCTACGTGATCACCAACAACTTTCTTATGATTTATTCGCTAAATCAAAAGGCTATAAAGAAACCTACGGCTATAAATTACGTGGTTTATACCCACGCTATCAAGCCAGACAATGTGCGCTACCTGCAGAGCACAGTGAAATTACCTATGTCACCGTAACGTTGCCGCTCACTCGCAGTTTAAAGCAGCATTTCTTAGTGGATGGTGCCACTGATTTTAGCTTGCTGTATCAACAATTAGAACAACGCTTTACCGCGGCCTGTGCCGGTAAAAAGCTCGATAAATTGGCCATAGTGGCGAATGGTTTAACCCCTATCGTGCGCAATAGCAAGTGGGATAAAATCGAAAATAACCGCGAGCTCCAAAAAATTAGCTTTAACCCGGACTGCTTAGAATCACAGCTGCTAAGTTTTTGGCAAGCCGATAAGCTGGTTGAAAGCGCACACTTTATTATCGTCGCCGACCAAGATGATAATACTGAGTTTGGCTATGGCCGCTTTATGAATCAGGTAGAAGAAGCACTGCGCAGTTTTGCTCGGCAATTAGAAATACCCGGCGATCGGCAAGATTTGCTGGTACGATTTTATCAACATATCAGTTATGTCCTTGCATAAGCTTAAATGCGGCTATTGGCTCTGCTTAATAAACGTAAGCGGAGCCCTCCTCTCTTTGTATATTTGCTCGCCTGCAACTTAGATAAGAATCAGGCCAAAACCTTTACCCTCACTACAAACAAGACAAATAAGACATATACAAAATATAAATTGCTAACCTTTTTACAATTTGATATACAAAGTCTTAAAAGAATGCTGCGTTAGTTTGGCAGTGGAGAAAAATGTAGTGAAGCCCTATAACCAACTGTATATTTTGTCCGATAATAACAACAATTGTAATCTGGTATTCTTAGCTAAGTCATTGAACATCAATGTATCGCAACTGTCTGCAAGTGAGTTTCAAGCACAACAAAGCATCCCAAGTAATACGTTGATTGGGATTCAGGTAAAAAGTGTCATCTCTGGCAAGAGTAGTTTTAATAACTTGCTACAAGCGGTAAAAAAGTGTGGCTCAGTATTCTTGTTCAATGCTGAACGCGGCACCATAGATACGTCTTTAGCAATCAACACAGGGCTTAGGGGTATCATTTATCGTGACGAACAACTAGATCGTGTACTTTCCGCCTTGAGCAATATGATGAAAGGACAGTTGTATTACTCGAGAAATGAACTTTCAAGCTTTGTGGATAGAACCTTAGCGCCAGAAGAGAGTGAGGAATGCCTGATCACTTCAGAAAAGTTTTTGCTGCTCACCAAGCAAGAAAAACGCATTACTAAACTGATTGCAGAAGGCGCTAGAAATAAAGAAATCGCCGACCAGCTTAATATCAGTACTCATACTGTAAAAGCACATATATCGACGATTTTACGCAAAACACAATCTCGGAATAGAATTGAGTTATTAAAAATAACTCAGATGGATGCCGTTAGTCCTCAAACTTATCACGCTTAGGTTTCTGGTCTCCAGAAGCCTTTTGCGACGCCTTGCTCAACCAATTCGAGTACGGCCAGTTCAATCGCTTGTTTTACTGAAAACATCACAGGTTCATTGGTGGTATAACCGGTTTCAGCTTCAACTAAACGATTTAGCGAAACAAAACGGAACAAGCCCGCTCGTAATTCCTGTGAAAAAACCTTTTTAGTTGTCGAAACAGATAGCAATACTTGGCCAGTAAACACATCAACAGCGCGCAAATATACTGTTACCTGATCTTCGCGGTAAAGCTCAGAAGCACCTATACCAAAATATTCAGCACCAATACCACCCGTTGTCAGGTTAGTTTCGTAACCGATTACCCCGCCTTCTAACAACAAACGCGCTTCTTTCATTGGCGGTAACTCTGGCGCATTTTTATTTGAGGTGTAAATACGACGTTCAGTGAGTAAATTTTGCAAACCTTCACGCTCTAATGGCGAAAACCAACCGCTCTCAAGTAAGGTCTGGGTTAAAATTGAGGTCGCGCCTTGCGTAACCGCAGTAGAAAAGCTAGACACATTCGCTTGTGGTTTATATTGACCAGTCTGGTCACGAAAAGCATAAACAGAAACGGGGATGGCATTCCTCGGCTTCTTCTCAGAAACTAAGCTTTGCATTGCTGCAGACGGCGGATTGACTTCGGCATCAGTGACATTAAGGGTCGGTTTGGGTACGAAGGCACAACTTGTAGTTAGCAAGCTCATTAAAAATACGACAATAAAACGCATAGCTACCTCGGGATCACAGGAATACGGATAACGGTAACATCGCCATTATCTTGATTTGTAACGGTTACTAGTACACTGCCATCTGTATCCTGATTAACTTCAATGATATATTCACCCGTTTCATAAACCCCTTCAACCACTTCGCCATCGGCAATGCGTCGTGTCAATGAATTGATGATGTTACGTTCCAAAGATTCACGAAACCGATCAACAAAAGACAAAGTAGGTCTTTCCGCTGAGTTCGCATTTTGACTTTGTGCTTTTTGCAGTAAGAAATTACCATTAAGTGGATTTCCGCCAAAACTAGGGTTAATTGGGGTGTATACCAATTCAGTCGCCAGGGATTGACCGCTAAGCAACACAGCAGAAGTGAAAATGACACTTCTGGAAAAAAATTTTGATTTAAAAGCCCGTTTCAGCACCGAACCACTCCTCTGTTTTTATTTTTACTAGCTCATCAACGGCAACTAAGATCGCTTGCTCTGCCATTTGCTTTACATCATTTTGTCGGCGACCAAAATAATTCTGGTATATCCTGCGCTGATCTAATTCTACCCAAAGAAAGGTACCGGCTTGCGGATAAATCTGTTCATACACCACAATGGTAGAACCATCAGTAGCAGGTACTTCTCGCCAGTAGGAGGAAAAGTAAAAAACAAAATCTTTGCCAAAGCGTGAAATTGTCCGATCCAGCACAATACCGCTAAGTTCAATATCAGCTTTGGCAGGGGTGAGACAAAAAAATAGTATAAAGGCTAAAAATCCGTTTTTCATAATTAGCAGAGCGGCTTACACCGCTCTGTTCTTTTTCATTATTAATAATGATTAAATAACACTGACCTAAATATCTCGTCAAGCGTTAAGACAATAATGCTTACTGAGGTGCATTCTGGTTAACAATGGCAGTATTAAAAGAACCAACTTGTATCACTTGCAACACGTTGTCGATGCCGCTTTGTGCACCCAGTACCATATTATCATTGCCTTGCTGGCTGATTAATACCGTACCGTTACTACCTGCTACTTGAAATGATTCAGAACCATTGCCACCAACCCAGTTCTGGTTGCCAAGTTGTAATATAGAGACATCGTTACCGCTGCCAGCAAGCAAGATATCAACTAAGTTCAGATCACCATTACGCTGTGTAACATCAACGCTGTTCTCGCTAACACCAGCACCTGTCACAATTGTTTCATTCTCATTACCATTCTGATTAATAGTGAATAAATTGCGATTACCCGCCACATCCATCAAAGCGGAGTTACTGTCGCCATCCTGATTAATACGACCCGTATTAGCATTGCCATTAAAACCAATACCTGCGTAGTTACTGTTGCCAACGGTATCAATAGTGCCAGCATTATTATCACCAATCAGAACGAGCTCAGCTTCATTGTTATTGCCAGTTTGGGCAATCGTTGACTCATGGTTATCACCGATAGTGCCAAATAAGATAGAGTTAGTTTCGCCATTTTGCATAAAGTCGTAGACATTATTATTACCTTGGATACCAATAGGCGCCTGAATTAAGTTAGCATCACCACGTTGGTCAATAAATACCACATTATCATCACCGCTTACCGGGTTAGGACGAAAATCATTTGCTCTTCCGTCTTGAAAAACATTTACTTCGTTGTTATTTCCAGAGAAGCGTGAAGCAATAAAAAGGTTAGCAGATCCAAACTGTTGGATTGCAATATCATTGTCATTCCCAGCAAAACCAACAATACCCCCTACGTTACCGCTACCATCTTGTTCAATATCAACAGTGTTGTTATTACCTGCACCAGTTCTTACGCCTGACTGATTATCGCTACCAGTTTGAATACTGGTAAAAAGATTTGCATCACCCTCAAATTCAGCTGTTGTCCAGTTAGCGTCGCCATCCTGTTCGATACTAATGGTATTATCATCGCCCTCAACATCAACAACTAATTCGTTGGATGCACCACTCTGTGATAGTTCAGCAGTGTTCATAGCACCAACAGCAATGGCATTTAGTAAATTGTTACTACCACTTTGAACGATATTTTTGGTATTACCTGTACCTACCTGTTGCGCAAGAATCAGGTTGTTAGAGCTTGCCGAACCGGTCTGAACTAACTGTACTAAGTTTTCTTCGTTACCCGTGTTGGTCTGCACAACAAGAGCGCTATCATTAGCAAGGGCCTGACCTGAAATACAAGCAGCTACAGATAAAGCTAAAAGCGTTTTACGTGATGTGAACTTGAACATATTTGGATCCTTTTTTCGATTTAATTAATATTGAACAATAGACAAGGCAACACCATTGCCGATTTGGGTTAGCTCAAAACTCTGTCCACCCCATTGTTCTAGCGTTATTAAGTTACCATTCCCTAACTGTGAAATATTTGCACTGTTAGCATTGCCAATCTGACGAATACTGGCTTCATTGCTGAGCCCGTTCTGGCGAAGCGAAACATCATTTAGCATGCCAATTTGCATTAACTCAGCAACATTGGCAGCACCCAACTGCATAACGTCTGCACTATTTTCGTTACCGCGCTGTAAAAGCAACAGCGCATTTGCTGAGCCATTGCGTTCCAATAGTTGAGCCAGTGAAACAGAAACTTCATTTGCGTTAGATGTAGAGATACTGCAGATTAGCGTGATTAACACTAAAAACCACTTACAGTAACTGAAAGACATATTCCGCATTCCCTACTCCGTTTTTACTAGTCGACGACCAAGACTAATGTTTTAAAAACGGCTGACAATCGGAATAAAGGGCTATTTAATAAATTAAGCCATTAACATCAAAAAAACATATAGCACATATAATCAGCACCTTATAGATTTTCATTAGCATCTCCCCCTACCCAAGGACTAGCTCTTTCGGCCTATATATATAGTGACTGCGCTTTCACACCAAGATTTATGTTAAATATCAAGTTGTGCATGTTGTTAGCACCAAACGCAAACAATAAAATTAACAAACAGGTGTATTTAATGATTAAAAAATCTCTCATTGCCCTAGCTGTGGGTACCGCACTAATTAGTGGAACAGCATTCGCTAAAAATCATGCGCCAGCTGCAGATGATTCTATTATGGTTATGTTCAAGCCAGGTGTGACTAAGCAGCAGCGTGAAACGGTTATTCGCCGTACTGGCGCAAGCTTACGTCAACTAGATGCACAAGGTCGTGACCTTGCATTCAAACATGTTGCCGATGGCCGTATTGCCAAAATTCGCGTTCCAAAGGGTGTTAACAAAGATTTCGTTATGAAACAGTTAGCACGCAATCCTGCTATTGAAGTCGCTGAGCCAAATTATCTGGTTCAAAGCACTCGTGCGGCTGTAACACCTCCCAACGATCCTCGGTTTGGCGATTTATGGGGTCTGCATAACACTGGCCAAGCAGGTGGTCTGGCTGGTGCAGATATTAAAGCGCTTGAAGCTTGGGGTACTACAACAGGTGACAACAATGTAATCATTGGTGTTATCGACACCGGTATGGATTATAACCACCCAGATCTTATCGCTAACCGCTGGGAAAATAGTGGCAGTTTACCTGGTCATCAGTTTGGTTATTCAGCATTAAATTCAAGCCGTGATCCAATGGATACCGATACTCATGGTACGCACGTCGCAGGAACCATTGGCGCGGCAGGTGACAATGGTACTGGTGTTGTAGGTGTAAGCTGGAATGTAACCTTATTACCTTGTTCTTTCCTAGGGCCTAACGGCGGCTCTACTGCTGGCGCTATAGAATGTATTGATTACTACACCAACCTGAAAGTTAACCATGGAGTTGATATTAAAGCGACTAACAACTCTTGGGGCGGCGGCGGCTTCTCTGAAACACTAAGAGCTGCCATTCAATCTGGCGGTGACGCGGGTATTCTGTTTATTGCTGCAGCGGGTAATGCTGGTCAAGACGCAGACGTAAACCCAATGTACCCTGCTGCATATGACCTAGATGTTATCGTTTCTGTTGCCTCAACCGATCGTAACGACAACCTGTCTGTCTTTACTCGTGGTGCTTCTAACTTTGGTTTAACCACTGTTGATTTAGGTGCTCCAGGTTCTGCTATCCTGTCAACCATCCCAAATAACGACTATGCCGCTTATTCTGGCACATCCATGGCCTCACCTCATGTTGCTGGAGCTGCTGCTTTATTATGGTCTGTTAACCCAGATATCTCCCCATTAGAAATGAAAGCCATTCTAATGGAAAGTGGCGATAGCTTGGCATCACTAGACGGTAAAACCGTTTCAGGCAAACGCTTAAACTTAGTCAATGCCCTAGCAGAAGCAGACCCAGCTCCAGGTTACCGTTTAAGCTTAACGCCACGCAGCCAAGGTATTGTGGCTGGTGAAACGGCAACCTTTACGCTTGATATCAACAGCGTTGCCGACTGGATGCAAGTTGTTAATTTAGCTGTAGATGCGTCACCAGCACTTGATGGTGTGAGCTTATCAGCAAACAGCGCTCTGCCTGGCGATCAAGTCGTGTTGACGGTAGATACTGATACAGCAACGCAGTGGGGTGATTACAGCATCACTATTACTGCCAACGATGCTTCTGGCGAGCTTGAGCGTAATATTACGGCTAACTTAACCATTACCCCAGCCTTCTTAGAGGACTATAGTTATACCAACGACACACCTGTTGCGATTCCAGACAACACGCCAGCTGGTATCACTAGCACTATTTCAGTGCCTGATGAAGGTACTATCTTTAATGCCTCAGTTGATTTAAATATCACGCATACTTGGCGTGGTGATTTAATTGTGCGGTTAACCTCGCCAACAGGCACTCAGCACACTTTACATAACCGTACAGGAAGCAACGCTCAAAATCTGATCGGCAACTTCCCAATTGCAACCTTTAATAGCGAAGAGATGAGTGGTGATTGGGTACTGTTTGTATCGGATAATGCAGGTGCAGATACGGGTACGCTAAATAGCTGGAGTTTAAACCTAACCGCATTGAATGATGACGGCACACCTGTTGATCCGGTTGCACCAGTCGCTGCATTTAGCTACAGCGTGTCTGGTTTAACAGCAAACTTTACTGATGCCTCAACTGATCAAGATAATAGCATTGTTGCTTGGAATTGGAGCTTTGGCGACGGCAACTCTTCTACTGCACAAAATCCAACACACGCTTTTGCTGAGTCTGGTGATTACAGTGTATCCCTAACGGTTACAGACGAAAGCGGTTTAAGCAACACTAGCACACAAGTGGTGTCTGTTGCAGATGTAAGTGTTGATTTCAACCTGAGTCTATCGCGTGCAACTCGCGCCAGAACAGGTTCAACCATTGTTGATTTAAGAATGAACGATGTTGGACAAGCTGTAGACGTATACCGTGACGGCGCCTTAGTAGATACTGTATCAGGCAACCGCTACCGTGATCGTTTCAGATCAACAGCAGCCACAGCCACATATAAACTATGCTTAGAAGGCACACAAGTTTGTTCAGCTGAATTAGTCGTTAACTTCTAATTCCGCTGTTTCGAACTGACGAAAACCGGCAGCACAACTGCCGGTTTTTTTTCGTCTAAGCATCCAGCAGAGTGATATGTGTTATTTTATGCATCAAAGAACCCTTGACATTATGCTAATGATAATTATTATCATTAGCATAATGTCAAGGGAGGCTTTATGATCAAAACAGCAACACTTTGGCCCACGCTATTTCGTTTGGAAAAGCAGCTACTTTCACCCTACGATGCTAATCAACACTATCCACGTTTAGTGGCCGACTATACTGCAAGTTGTTGCCGCTTAGCAGCACAATTAGCGCAAGCTAATAATCTACTCTTACAAGAATGGTGTTTGCGCCAAGGGCTGTTTAATCTCGCCAAAGCCGCGATGTTTCATAAGGGGGAAGTGCTGATTTACCGTTGTTGTTTAGATCAACTCTATCGCCCGATGTTAGCACTTAATCAACTTTACCAGCAGCAACGCCATGGTCAGCAACAGCAACTTGCGCTGCAGGCTAGCTTAAATCAAATTTTTTACTGCCAGGAGTAAGTATGCGCTATCGTATCGAACGTGATTCCATGGGTGAGCTACAGGTACCCACCGATGCTTTGTATCAGGCGCAAACGCAGCGCGCAGTGCAGAATTTCCAAATTAGCGATAAACCCATGCCGCTAGGATTTATTCAAGCCTTACTGCAAATAAAAAAAGCCGCTGCGCTAACCAATGCCAATTTGCACCTATTGCCAGCCGCAGAGGCAAAAGCCATTACGCAGGCGGCAGAGCAGCTATTAAACACGCCAGATCTTAGCCAGTTTCCGGTAAGTGTGTATCAAACCGGCTCTGGCACCAGCAGTAATATGAATGTGAATGAAGTGCTGGCCACCTTAGCCACTAAACTCAGTGGGCATAAAGTACATCCCAATGATCATGTTAACTTGGGCCAAAGCAGTAACGATACTATCCCAACCGCTATTCAATTGAGCAGCTTACTGGCATTAGAGCAGCAACTCCTGCCAGCATTAACGACACTACAACAAGCGCTTAGCGCTAAATCTGCGGCAATTGGTCATATTGTAAAAACCGGTCGCACCCATTTAATGGATGCGATGCCAGTCACTTTTGCGCAGGTGATCGGCGGCTGGCATAGCCAACTCCAACATGCCCAAACGCAAGTCAGCCAACAAATTCCCTTACTTAGCCAGTTAGCGCAGGGTGGCACTGCGGTGGGCACGGGTATTAACGCCCATTCCGAATTTGCCCAACGCTTTGCCACCCAACTTAGTGTTCAGACCGGTTTAACGCTAAGCCCCAGCAAAGATTTTTTCTTTAATCTAAGCTCACAAGATGGCGCTTTAGCCCTCTCGGGTAGTTTAAAAACGCTCGCCGCAGCGCTATTAAAGATGGCCAATGACTTACGATGGATGAACTCTGGCCCCTTATCGGGCTTAGCGGAAATTAGTTTAGCTGCACTTCAGCCCGGCTCGTCGATTATGCCGGGCAAGGTAAACCCTGTTATTCCAGAGGCGGTGGCTATGGCCTGCGCTCAAGTGTTTGGCTGCGACACCACTATAAGTATTGCCGCGCAATCGGGGAATTTTGAGCTAAATGTGATGCTGCCCTTAGTCGCCGATAATCTGCTGCAAGCCATCAGCTTACTCAGTGGTAGCTGTCTGGCTTTAGCGAATCAGGCCATTAACAGCTTTACGGTAAACGAGCAAAATATTGCGAAAAGCTTGGCGCAAAACCCTATTTTAGTCACTGCACTGAATAGCCGAATTGGTTATGACAAAGCCGCAGCGATCGCCAAGCTGGCTTATCAGCAACAACGGCCTATTTTAGAAGTGGCCGTCGAGCAAACTGATCTTAGCCGCGAAGAACTGGCGCAGTTATTAGATCCAGCCAAACTGACCGGCATGCTAACTTAAGAGAAAACCACACAACTCACTATCAAGCAATTAACCGCTCTACCAAGACAGCCAGAGCGCTTTTTCGCTATACTAAGCGCCCTTTATGTAAAGTGGCGCTGGTATGAGTTCCTACACCGTGCTTTCCGCACCGATCGAGCATAGCCTGACTGAAAAAAACAGTGAGTTTTTAACCTTTTTGCAGCCGGTAACGGATCGCGAACAGGCGATGCACTGGGTGCAGCATTATCGCGAGCGTTATAAAGATGCCGCCCATGTTTGCTGGGCCTATATTATTGGCAATACCCGGCAACCGCAAACTCAAGCTTTTAGTGATGATGGTGAGCCAAATGGCACTGCCGGAAAACCTATGCTGCATGTGTTAACCGAACGTGGGCTGGGCAATAGCTTGGCTGTAGTTGTGCGCTATTTTGGCGGGGTAAAACTAGGCGCAGGCGGCTTAGTGCGGGCTTATTCGGCCGCAGTATCACAAGCCTCGCAGCTGGCACAGCTGACGACAATAAGCCCGAAGATTGCATTGCACCTAAGAGCTGACTTTGCATGGGAGGCGCGGATCCGCCAATTACTGGTACAACATGCCGGTGAGCTCGTCGCGGTGACCTATCAGCAAGCGGTGATGCTCAGTGTGTTGCTGCCAATAGAAAACAGTGAGCGCTTTATAGAGCAACTGCAAAATAGTAGCGGCGGTACTATTGAAGTGGCTGTTGTGTAAAGGCCCCATCATTCACTAAGCGCTACATATCGCTCTCTGGAGCAATGATAACTCAACGCTGTTATCCCAAAACGCAGCGTTAACCTGATCTGACTAAGGCCGTTCGCTAATATTCAAAGCCGCTGCTGATAAAGCACTTGGCTTGCGTTAACTGTGTGTTAATATTGCTGCAAAATAACAAAATTTCACTATTTGATAAGGAGTAAAAATGCAGCGGATGCAACAACTGGATATGATCCGTGGCCTAGCCGTATTGGCATTATTGCTTATGAATATCTTCGCTTTTGCCTTCCCACCCGATTATGCGCATAGCTTACGCTGGTCAGAAGTCTCGCCAAGTGCAACAGATACCCTGCTTTACAATCTGCAAACCTTGTTTATTAAAGGCCGTTTTATCACGCTGTTCAGTATTTTATTTGGTGTAGGCTTATATTTAATTGCAGAAAAGTACGGTGCTGACTATCTCAAGCGCCGCTTATATTGGCTGCTGCTATTAGGGGGCATTCACGGTTGGCTAATTTGGTTTGGCGATATCCTACTCTGGTATGCGTTAACAGGGCTTTTTGTGTTAAAACGTGGTTATTTTCAACTTGCTGCCGCCGAGCTCTGGCGCAAAGCTATCCGTTTTTTCTGCATTGGGATGATTTTCCCTATTTTAATCAGCTTAATGTATTTATTCTCTGCTGTCGCTAGAGATGTGGAGCTTGCCAATACCGAACTTATAGCGCAACAAATCGCTATTTGGACGGGACCTTACTTACCGCAAGTCATCGAAAATCTTAAGTTAAGTGCATTGATGGCGCTGGCTTTTGTGTTGGGTATTTTATGGTATACCGTAGCGCTCATGCTGCTAGGTATTGCGCTTTATAAAACCCATTGGTTTGAACTAGGTTATAGCACTAAGCAAACCGCCTTGCTGTTTTGCGGTAGCCTACTTCTCAGTTGTACTGTCGTCTGGTTAGATAGCCTAAGCCACTATATGCTAACGCTAAATGGCATACTGCCTTGGGCTTATATCGCTGAGGTGATGATGGCATTAAGCTTTGCCAGCCTGTTGATTAAATTCCGGCACTCACCTTGGCTACAGCAATGGCTGGCCCCCTGTGGCCGCTTAGCGCTGACCCTTTACTTAAGCCAAACGCTAGTAATGGTGCTGCTATTCCGAGTCATCAAACCAGAGTGGTTCGCGACCTTAGATAGGTTGCAGCTGCTCAGCATAGCTATAATAATGATTGGCGCCCAACTGCTATTTAGTCAACTCTACACCCGCTATTTCCAGCAAGGGCCTGTGGAATGGCTGTGGCGGCGATTAAGTAAACGCCCAGAGCCCTATCAGACACCTGAAGCGAATTCCCACCAATAAGCGAGTGCCTTCTACGACGCTGCCAGTTGCTGAGCCTGAATTTGCAACTGGCATTTTTAGTCATTCCATGGATAATAAGCCCAGAAAATCGAAGATAGCGGCGCTACCCTAAGCGCCGCCGACAGGATGCGCTATGTCTCAATTACTCCGTATTGTGCTGATACATACCCACCTACCGGGTGTGGTCGAACTACAGCTGGATCAGCATACCAATATTTGTGGTACCAATGCCTCGGGCAAAACCACCTTACAACGTTTAGTGCCTGTATTTTATGGCGAACAGCCCAACCGCGTCGTGCCGAAAACGCGTAAGAAATTCGATGAATTTTATCTGCCGTTTTCCAACAGCTACCTCATTTACGAATACCAGCGCGAAGGCGGTGACGTCTGTCAGGTCGTGCTGACGCGCAAGAGCGAAGGTGGCGTGGATTACCGCTTTGTGGCGGCGCCTTATCAAAGCGATTTTTACTTAACGCAAAGTAGTGAAGGCGTAAAAGCCCTAAGCTATAGCGATTGGGCTGCGGCAATGCGTGCCCGCCCCGATGTGCAAGTCTCTGCCAAAGTCAGTGCCACCAGCGAATACCGTAGTATTATTCAAAACGATGCCGCCGCATTACGTGGCAATAATGCCGATAGCGTCAAACTACGCCGCTTAGCCGCGACCTTTAGTTTAGTCAGCAGCGGCCATAAACTGCGGCATATTGAAAAGCTGGTCAGTGCCGTCCATGCCAAAGAAGGCAAAATGGACACCCTTAAAGCTATGCTGGCCGCCATTTTTGAAGAAGATGGCGTTACCTTGCCCACCACTAAAGTGAAAAACACCAAGGCGCGGGAGTGGATCCAGCAGATGCGCCAGTCGATGCGGCTGGATAAATTGCAGCAAGATTTTGAGCGTTTAAAGCAATTGGCCCTGCAATTAGATGGCGCCGAAGCGCAATTGGCCGCCTTACTACCCTTGCTGCAACAAGACGAACAGAGTCAAAAACTGAAAAAAGCCGATGCAGAACAACAGGTCAATACCTTGCGAGGTCAGTTACTGGCGTTAAAAGAGCAGTATAACGCCCAGCAATTAGAGCAAAATGGCAAACTCAGTAAAGCCGAAGCCGATTTACACGAAACCAGCGCGCGCTTAGATCAACTGCAGCAACGCTTTGACGACTATGACGCCAAAGATATGCCGAAACTGCAGCGCGATACCGATGCCTTACCACTGTGGCGTGAAACCTTGCAGGAAGTGTTGGAACAGTACCAACTGATGGTAGAGCAACATGGCGATTTAGAGCGCCAGCTAGAACAGCGCAAAGCCAAACTGGCCGAAGCCTTTAACCGCTTAAGCGAGCAACACCGCGCCAAAGCACGGCAATTACAGCAACAAAAAGACGCCACCCGCGAGCAGCAAGACGGCAAACTGGCGTTATTAGAGCAAGCCTTTCAAAGCCGCCTGCAGCAAGCGCAGCAGCAATTTTCAGAGCAACTGACGCAACTAAGCAGCGCTATTGCGGTATTGCAAAGTCAGCTCACCAGCTCGCCGCTAACAGAGGCCGAACATGACGAGCTGCGCGCGGCAGAGCTGCGTTTAGAGCAAGCGCAGCAACAAGCGCAGCAACAAGCGCGGCAGTTACAACAATTGCAGCAGCAGTATCAACAAGCGCGGCAAGCGCGCGAGCAAGCCGACCAACAGTTAGAGCAAAGCCGCAAAGCCTTACACAGTGCCGAACAACAGTTACAGCAATTACATCGCCAGCTTACGCCTGAGCAAGGCAGTCTACGGCACTATTTACGCCTGCACTACAATGGCTGGGAGCAAAAGCTGGGCAAGGTGCTAGACGAGCGCTTACTAGAGCGGCAGGATTTACATCCCCAGCTGTTAGATCTGACCAACAGTGTCTATGGGTTAACGCTAGAGCTTAGCGCCATTGATACACCGGACTATGCGCAAGATGAAGCGGCGATTCGCCATCGTATTCATGCTGCCGAGCAACAATTACAGCAAACAACCACCAACAAAGCCCAGGCAGAAAAGCTGTTAAAAGAACGTTTTGAACAAGCCGAGCTGATTCGGGCGCAGGTAGAACAAGCCGAGTGGCAGTTTACCCAGTCGGAGCAAAATATTGAGTATGCCCGCGATGCGCGTAACCGCTTACAGGCACAGCAACGCGAGCTAATTAAACAGCGCCAGAGCAGCGTGCGCAGTGAACTGAGCAGCCAGCAACAGCAGCTGGAAAAGCTTAAACAGCAGCAACAGCAAGATTTGCAGGCGTTAAAAGACGATCACAATAACCAGAAAATGGAGCTAAAAACCGACTGGCAGGCGGAGCTACAGGTTTTTGATGAGCAAATTGATGAGTTGGAGCGCCAGTTAGAACACAAACGCGAAGACAATAAAAACCAAATTAAAGAACTGCAGCAAGCCTTTAACGAAGAGCTGTCGGCCAAAGGCATTGATCCACGGCGTTTAACTGAGTTAAAACAGAAGCAAGATCAGTTAAAAACCGAGATTAAAGCCACCGAAAACCGCCAAGACGAACTGACGGCCTGGCAGAAGTTTATCTCGCTGGACTGGCAACAACTGCGACCACAATTGCTGGCACAGGAAACCGAACTGAAGCAACAGCAACGCAGCATTAAGCAGGCGCTGGAGCAATTAAAAACCGATTACAGCAACCAGCAGAAAAAACTGGAAGAGCAAAAACGTCAGCAGCAAGAGCTAATGACCCAAGCCGAACAATTGCTACTGCAATTAAAACCGGTGCTCGCCAAACTGCTCGAGTTACATCTGGCCAGCGTTACCCCTGCCACCTTGCAAAGCTCGGCCGATAGCATTGAACGGCTATCCCGTGCCAACGAAGCCTTAGAGCAGCGTAGTAAACTGGATAGCGCCCTCAAACTGGCGTTAGAGCAATTTGAAAGCGGGCTGAGTAAAGATGCCGGCCCCGAGTTTTTAGATCGGTTAGAGCACGAAAAACGCAAGCTGCCAGACTACGCCGGTAAACGCCAGCAACTGCCGATTTTGCAAAACCTGCTGGAGATCTTAAAAGGTCAACAGCAACAATTGCTGGAAATGGGCGAGAATATCGGCGGCGATCTGAAGAAATTCTTTACGGTCTTTAGCGATATTAACCGCCGTATTGCGCTGCAAAGCCGCCGTTTAAGTGAAGCGGTGGCCGACGACTTAGTGCTGGAAGGCATTAGCAAATCGGAAGTACGCATCTTATCCACTATCGATGAGCTGGGCTTTTGGCAGCCGCTTAAGCATTTCGCCAAGCTGTATGATGATTGGGGCGCTTCGGGTAAAGCCCTGCCCTCAGAGCAATACCTGAATGCGCTGGCCGATGTGGTCGAATTATTGCGCGCCGATGAGCAATACACTATTGAATCGCTGCTGCGCTTAGAGCTGCATTTAAGCGAAGGCGGCTCAGAGCTAGTGATTAAAAACGATCGCCAGTTGCTGGAATCGTCCAGCCACGGTATGGCTTACCTGATTTTATGTAAGTACTTACTGGCCTTTACCCGCTTACTGCGTGGCGACGCCAAGGTGACTATTCACTGGCCCATCGATGAAATTGGCACCCTCGCCTATCACAACGTGGAAAAGCTGTTTACGGCCTGTAGCAGCAATCAGATTGTGATTGTCGGTGCCTTCCCGAACCCAGAGTCAGATGTGTTAATGCTGTTCCAGCATCGCTATTTAATTGAGCCCAGCCAGCAAGATCCTACCAAGCGCCAGCTCAAACGCATTCAACCTAAAGTCAGTCGCTTAGCCGAGCGCTTAGCCCAGAAACAGCAGGAGGCAAGCTAATGTTACAACACGGACCTTTACTCGAGCGCCTGCTGGCCGGTGATTTTATTTGTAAGATCACCGACGAAGATGCCTACCGGCATTTAAGTTTGGAGCAAACCCAGCAGGATATTAACCATTATCTGCGGCCGCTGAATCGGCGGTTAGTCAGTAATGATGATCACAGCGTGTTCTTTTTGGGTTATCACGAACTGAATAAAGACGCCCGCGAGCAACTTAGTAGCCAGTTTGCCCTAACAGTACAATCCTTATTGCCCTTGCTGGAATGGTTGCAGCTGGTGCAGGAAACTATGGGCCGCGATAGCGCCTTAACCGCTGGCGATACCATTAAGCTGCAGGAATTTGTGCTACGCACCGAAGATAACCAAAGCTTGCGCCAGAGACTAAGTCAGTTGGCTAGCGATCGCTTTTTTAATAGCCAAAGTGAGCAGCTCGATAGCCAAGTAAAGCAAATTTTCCGCCGCTTAAAAGAGCACGGTTATTTGCTGCAACCCCATGCCGAGCGCCAGTACTACATCGTTACCGGTAAAGTTGATTATTTAATTGATCTGATTCGTTTTATTCGTGATGAAGAACATCTGCCGGTTGAGGATACCCCGACGCAGGAGACACTGCTCTAATGGCACCGTTAGATTCTGCCACTACCGCCTCTAACCTGTTTAGCATTGGTGCCGAACGCTTAGCGTTATTAGGTAAGCATCATAAGCAGCTGATGCAAGGCTATTTAGATGGCTTTATTGATGAAAGCGCCTTTAGCGAAGGGGCGTTAAAAAAACTGATTGCTGCCCGTATTTTATGGCGGCCAGACGAACAACAGCCTTTGGCGCTGCGCCCGTTAGTCAGCGAGCTGATTGCCAGTATGGTGGCCGATGAAAACCGCCGGCAGATTAATGCTGACGTGGCCGAAAAGCTGGAGCAAATTCGTAACCGGGTACAAGCCTATCGTGATGCCCAGTATAAAGGCGATTACAGCGTAGCCGAGCTACAGCTGCAACGCCTAACAGAGCATGTGCATGATTTAAGTGGCCAGTTTGAAGAGGCCATCGACAGCCTCTGGCACCGGCTGAATAGCGACTTTGGTTTTGTTAGCAGCCTTGATGATAAAATTCGGGAAAACGAACGGGCGCAAAAGCAATTACGCCGCTTGCTAGATGGCTTGGATTTACTCGACTTTACCGAGTTAATCGAGCTCTCTGAAGGTAATAACCATCTGCGTAAGTTGCTGGTAAGCCAGCTACAAAGCCAGCTCAGCTCGCACCATAGCAGCTTATTAGAAGTGCAAAAGCGGCTAGTGGAGCTGCTCGCCAAATTCCGCCAGCAACAATCGCGCTCCCTGTTAATTGCCAATATGGCGGCTTTTTTACGCCAGCACCCGAAATACCAACCGGCCGATTATCCGAATCGCAGTGAAGTACCCCAGCTATTTAATCAGGCTGCGGCAATAGTGCCACAGGCGGCGATAGCATTGGATAAAGCCAGTGATCGTCAGGTATTGGCTGAGTTAGTGCGGGCGTTACCGCGCCACCAACCTATTCAGCTGCCAGATACGCAAAGCG
This sequence comes from Alishewanella sp. d11, assembly GCF_049390205.1. Classification (GTDB taxonomy): domain Bacteria; phylum Pseudomonadota; class Gammaproteobacteria; order Enterobacterales; family Alteromonadaceae; genus Alishewanella. Next base: position 1,280,630 of record NZ_CP186547.1, read on the forward strand.
CCAGCTTTAGCGAGCTACTGCAGGACGAAGAAATTGCAGCACGCCAACAGGCCCTGAAAACCGATGTCGAGAACTTCTACCTGCGGGTGATTGATCAGGGCGGTAAACTCAGTGCGCTAAGCTATCTAGAGCAGCAAGCACTGACATGGGATAGCGAAATTTGGCTCTATCAGATTATCGCCGAATACCAAGCCCTGCCGGTTGATGAAAAAGCCATGTTTACCATGCTGCGCGAAGAAGCGCCCGCCAGTGATTTTAATAGCTTGCTGCTGATTCGTGATATTAGCATTAGTTTACAGGCAGCCTAATGCATTACCCGCCGCTGAGTGCACAGGCGCTACGCTACTTGCAGCAACTGCAACAGCGGCTAAACACCAATGGTAGCGAGCGGGTAAAAACCAGCGGTAAAGCGGTACAAGAGCTGCTGCGCTGGTGCCTAGAGCATGAGTTAGTGCCCGCTAACAGCCTGCAATTACCACAATTTCGTTTTAATCTGCCACTGCTACAAGCCATTGCCGCCACACAGCGGCAATTACAGCAGGCCTGTTTTCAAGATGCCACTCAGCAGCAAAGTCGCTTAGATAATGCTCTTAATAGTCAGCAAGAGCTAAAAAGCCTTGGCCCCAGCCCGCGCCAGCAAAGAGTATTAGTTAGACTGAATAATGCTTTGCCATGCCAAGGCCTACCCGCTATTCGCATTACCGATGTCGATTGGCAGCAGATTGCACTCAGCGCTTATGACGCCTTACTTATCGTGGAAAATCTGGATTGCTTTTATCAGCTGGAGCGCTTTCAGTTAGCACTGCCCTACTCGCAGCTGTTGATCATGTATCGCGGCGATACCCAATACAGCAGCGGTTGTGCCGGCTTGTGTCATGTCTGGCAGCAAACCGCTAAACCCAGCCTGTATTTTGGCGATGCTGATTTAGCCGGTTTCGCTATTGCCCATAGTTTAGGCTGCAATGCCATGCTGTTACCTGAGTTTAGCCAATTGCAACAAAGCGCCAGCCCAGCGATGCTGGAGGATAAGCAGCTAAAATATCAGCAAGGCTTATTAGCGCTGGCAGTCAATCCAGCCTTTGCACCCTATCAGCAGCTTATCTGCCATCAACTTCAAGGCCTGCGCCAGCAACAGATGCAAGGTATGCTATTGATACCTGTCGCGCTGACATAGATCGTTACGTGGTTACTGCATGACTATGTGAGAGGTTTAACACAGAGGGTTGAGCATTACGGTATCTTACTCCTTTACTTCTGCTCATATCACTAAGCGTGCATGCGACTTCATGGACAGCAATAACCGTGGTAGGTCCAATCAATTCAAAGATTTCGCCTTTGGCGAGATACTTTCTTTTGCCTTGCCAAAAGAAAGTATCCAAAGAAAAGGCAACCCGATTCCGCTCGAAAGCCCGCTGAAAAATATCGATTTGAGGCGAAAACGTAACTCGCGATTCGCTAGCGTCGAACCGCTCAAACACCCGTTTTCTTAAAACCTCAAATCGCCATTTTTCATCGGCTCACTCCAACGGGGGGAGGCGCAGTAGTTAGATTGAGCTTGGCATATACTGTTTTTCACTTAAAGCGAAGATCGGCCGTGTGCCAGAAGCAGAAACTCACTGAAATTTGATTACATTGGCGCTTTTCACTAAAAGTGGACTTTCTAGATAATCGCGACGAAAGCAAAGATGCAAACTATGCCACCAGGTGGTATAGTTATGTAATAATACGAGGACGTCATGCAAGTCTATAAATCAAAATGGTTCGGTAAATGGGCCGACAAAGAAGACTTAACCGACCAAGATTTATCTGCTGCAGTTAAGGAAATGGTAAACGGGCTGATTGACGCTGACTTAGGTGGGCATGTAATGAAAAAGCGTGTCGCGCTGCAAGGACAGGGAAAAAGTGGTGGAGCCCGGACCTTGCTGGCGTTTAAGTTAGATGACAAAGCTTTTTTTATGTATGGCTTTACGAAAAATCAGCAAGACAATATCAGCGCTAAAGAGCTAAAAGCGTTAAAGGCAATGGCTAAACAAGTGCTGGGTTACACGCCAGCGCAGTTAAAAGTGGTGTTAAATGCCGGTGAGTTTATCGAGGTAAGACATGATGAGTAACAGTATTTTAGAAGTGATGCATGAGACCGCAAAAGGTCTGACTGCGGCAGGCGTGATGGACGTGCAAACCATGCATGAATTCGATGCTTTATGCCTGCCTGAAGTTGAACACTATGATGCCGCGCGTATCAAAGCCATTCGGGAGCAGGCAAGAGTAAGCCAAGCAGTGTTTGCGGCTTATTTAAATACCAGCCCATCTACAGTTCGGGCCTGGGAGCAAGGTGCCAAAAGTCCGAAGGGTACGTCATTGAAGCTGCTGAATTTAGTGGCGCACAAAGGATTAGAGACACTGGCTTACTGAATAAATTCATGAGGATAAAACCAGATAGAAAAACACAGGGCAAGTTGGCATTCGATGCCTTTGGCAATACGTAGGGTTCATGCAAAATCGAGTGGAAGCTTGTAAGGTAAGGCAAAACAAAGATTCGTTTTTCTAGTGAGCTTCTGATCTGAACGACTGCTCCTCGCTCATAATCAAGATCGTCACAATGTGCCAAAAGCGGAAATTCACTGAAATTTGATTAAATCGGCGCTTTTCACTGAAAGCGGACGTTTACCGACAAACTGATCTGAGGGCTCTCGAAAATTTCGAGACCTCATCGCTTTTTCAAAATGTTTCAAAAAGGGCATTGCATGAATAAACAAATAACCAACCATAATGTTCTTTCCCCGATATTTTGTCCAACGTAAATTGAACTCAATATAGAACAAACTCTATGTAAAGGGCGTGATGCTCTAAATAGAGCTTTTTAGTTGAATTATCATCGCCATTTCATTTACCAGCGTTCACGCAATTACAGATTTAAGATGATTTATAGGCAAAGGCGTCAAAAAGTGGTAGAAAACTCCAATTAATGGTGAGCATAAATTTTCAGCATCTGCGAGCTTATTTAACTTATTGAAATTAATGAGTTTTAATTTGGCATTGACATTGCAGTGTCAGATTTGAATTTAACATCACTAAGGAAAAATAATGAGAAACCTCGCCTGTTTATTTCTGTTAGTCTTTTTTTTTTCAGGTTGTACAACAAACAGCGATAGTCGCATACAGAGTCTCCAAGAAACAAATCCTAATCCAAAAGACCTAACTGTCGTTAAGGAGATCGAGTTTGAGAGCGAAGGTGTTCAATTAGCAGGAAGCCTTTATATTCCTAAACATCCTAAAGCTGCAATCGTTTTAGTGCACGGCTCAGATCCTGTTCCACGCATGGCAAATTTAGCCGAATTATTGGCAAAGAATGATTTATTAGTGTTGACCTATGACAAACGCGGGGTTGGTAAGTCCGGCGGCGTTTACGCTGGACCTCAGGCAGGAACAAACAATATTAGTGTTGATAACTTAACTTTGTTGGCAAAAGACGCCAACGCAGCAGTAAACCTCATCAGCCAATATGGTAAGGAATTACCTATTGGTCTTGTTGGCGCGAGTCAAGCGGGCTGGATAATTCCGATTGCGGCACTTAAAAATCCATCAATTAAGTTTATGGTTCTATTTAGCAGTCCCACTATTACGACTTTGGAACAACTCAGATTTCAGTTCTATACCAATGGAAGAAAAGACTTTTGGGACAATCACATAGAAGATGACGTACGTGCCCACATACAAAATGCTCCCGATAGATATCAATTTGAGGCGACAGATCCGAAAGACTCATTGAGTGCTTTATCGATACCAGGGCTTTGGCTTTTTGGCGAACAGGATATACAGATTCCCGTCAAAATGTGTATGGAACAACTTAATGGACTCAAAGCCCAAGGTAAGCCGTTTGAATATACGCTATCCCCCGAATTGGGGCATGATACCTACAAACCAGAGCCCTTAGAAATAGCGATACAATGGATAAAGCGAAACGCAGCTCGCCACTAATCAGTAAAAGTTTGTTCACCCAAAAATAATGAAGTAGATGCTTTTGCTATAAAGCCGTGAGTGAAAGTGATTTGAGGCAAGCATAAGGACAGCGCTGGGTTCAAGAAAAATCGAATGTCCGCAAATAAGGCAAAGCAGAGATTCGTTTTTTACGTGAGCGTCTGATTTGGACGACTGCTTTTCGCTCATAGTGAAAATCGACACTATTTCAATAATTGATAAATGCTAGCGTGTACCGAGCTCTGTTAAGTGGGATGAGCGTATGCTCAGGATACTTTGCGATGCATCGAAACCAACGAGATTTAACCAGATTAAGCAACAAAGTCTGCAATTTGTGCCGCCAGCCAATGAGGATCGTCCAGTGCGATGTCATGACCAGCCCAAGGATGCTGCTGATGTGGCGCCTGTAAAAAGTTTGCTAAGGCAACGGAGCATTGTGGATTGACCAATTTGTCAGCTTTGCTGCTAAGCACCAGCGTTGGGCATGGCAGCGGCTGCAGTAACTTAAAACGGCTGGCAGCCAGTAGCTGACGTAGCGCATTTGCCATGGATACCGGCTGTTGCTGTTGCCAGCGCTGCCAGTTAGCGACGATAGCAGGGTTTTGGTAAGCGCGGGCACTGGTTAGTTGCAAAATACGTTGCTCACGACTGGCAGCCGATAACCAAAACAAGCTGGCAATTGCCGGATACTGCTGCCAGCGCAGCCGTTGATAAAAGGGTGCTAACGGACGGGCGCTTGAGTTAATTAAGGTAACGGAGGCGACTTCGTCAGGATATGCCAATGCCCAATCGATCGCCAGCATCCCCCCTAATGACAACGCCACCAGGTGCACCCGTGCGGACTTTTGTGCAGATTTATGCTGTTGCCATTGGCTACGCACAGATTGGCGCAGGCCGCTGATCGTGGTTGGTGAGCGCTGCTGATACAGCTCGCCGGCCCCGGCAAAATCAAAACATAACAACGGATTAGGCAGTTTCTCCGCGAGTATTGGCACAAATTCCCCCCAATGCCGCTGCTCACGGGTTAAACCACGTAGCAGAAGCAGTGGCGTGTGATCTGACAAAGATTGCTCGTTAGTTAATACCATAGCGAGATTGCCTCAGCCTTAAGTTGCTCGCGCTGTGGTACGGGTAACCACTGTTGATAAGACAACGTTGCATTAATTAAAAAGTTAATCAGGATCAGATGACTGCGTAATACCCGCTTTACCCTGTGTGGCTTAATCGGATGAAACATGCCTAAGCTCGATAATAACTGAAAGGGGTTTTTGCGTACCCAGTTCCACGAGCCCATTTCCAGCGTTAAGGGGAGCAGCAAGCTGTTTTCGCTTAATGCCATATCGTACAAATAATCCCATAAATCACCATGACATAAATAATGCTGGGATTGGGGTTCAAAGATATAGTTCTGATGCGGATAAGTATCCAACAGCAGCTGACGTAAGCGGTACATTTCTGCCAGATGCGCCATCGGCTGACGACGGCTTTTTGCATAAGGAAACCATAAGCGATCGGTGCGACCAAAACCGGAATGGCAATCCAGAACTAGCGAACAGGGGCGAGCCAACAACTCACGGCGGATAAAACTCACCAAGGCTTGGCTTTCTGCTTCCATGACACCAGGCTTACCCCGATACCAAGGCAACACTGTACCGAAACGATGCCCACCGACCAGCCAGGCAGCACCTTCAGTGCAATCTTGCGGGGCGTTTCGCATCAGATCAACATGGTTACCATTAGAACGCCAGCCATTCGCCATACCCGCGGGGTTTAACAGGGGAACAACATAAATACAGCAATGCGCAAGCGTATGCTGTAAACAACGATCCCAAGGCAGCCGCTGCAACAAGGTTTGTAGGTAAGCCAAAATCACCTGAGTGCCGATGCGTTCCAACCCATGCACGCCACCGATAAGTGCTATAGCCGGTAAAGTAGGTTGCGGATTGCCCAAACGCAGCGCATAAACCGGCAAGGGCCCGCAAGCATGCGGCACAGTACAGAGCACTTCAGTATGCAGCTCTGCTGGTGCCGTGGCGAGTATTTGCTGCAGTTGCGCCAACTCTGGTAACAGATCCTGCAATTGTGCCTGCTGAGCCATCCGACCTCGACATTGCAACACGTAAGTTAACACAGCATAGCGTAATCGACAGCCGCAATAATGGCAGTTTTATGAAGATTTATGGTCGCTCGTTATGCTATTTAGCAAAAATGGCGAAGACCTCGGCAAGCAGCGACTGCCAACAACACTAAGGCTCAGTAGGTTGGTATAAAGCGCCCGAATCAGCGGTAGTCAGGGTATCAAAATAACTATCATAACGACCGCTCGCTCTAAACTCTTGTAATCGCTGATTAAACAGCTTATTTAATGTTTCACTTTGCGGATTTGCTTTAGGGAACAACAAAAAACTTTCGGTAATTAAGATGGCTCTGGGATAGTGGCTAATTTGGTCCGATATCTCGGGTAAGTTCCGCATTAAGTGATAACCTACACTGACTTCTTCAACCATTGCATCAAGGCGACCTCGCGCCAAACGCTGGAAATTTTGTTCGGTACTGGCCACGCGGTCCAACTGAATCAGCCCTGTTTCGACAGCGCGATCAAACTCTGCACCATAGCTAAAGCCTTGCAAGCCACCGATCAGCAAACCTTGCAGATCAGTAAAACTTTGCCAAAATAACGGCTGACTTTTGCGAAAAAACAACACATGCTGCTCGCTGAGCACAGCCTCGCTATAAAGAAAGGTTATACGGCGATCTTCGGTCAATAACCACACGGCTGCTGCATCATATTTGCCACTTTTTGCATCATGCATAGCTCTCGCCCATGGCAGAAAGGTAAATCGCACTGCAATCCCAGCTTCGGCAAAAATATCTCGGATGATGCGCGCTACAACGCCTTGCTGTGGTAAGTCAGCTCCCAGAAAAGGCGGCCACTCACCTGCACTTACTTCAATATAGGTCGGTAACGTTAAGCTAGCGTCTGTGCTGGCTGGAACAGGAAAAGCCCCATAGGTTAACAAGACTAAAATTGCAATATACCGAACTGCACGGCTCCAGGAACTACTCACGCTTGTCGTTTTTTACAGTAGTAAAGTGCATCTTAAATAGACCCTCCTTAGGGTTACATTAAGTAAGAGGCCTGACGCTACAAAAAATGCGAGGAAAGTTTATAAAGTATGTTAAGTATTGCGGTTATAAGTCAGTAGTCAAGCTTAGTTGGATAAATAAAAGGTACCAATATCCGCAGTAGTTAAACTCTCAAAGTAGCTATCATAACGACCCGTTACTCTGAAATCTGCTAAGGTACGGTTAAATAGTTCATTGAGGGCTGCACTTTGTGGCTGTGCTTTGGGAAATAATAAAAAACTCTGATTGATTAACAACGGTTGCGGATGATGGGTAATTAGATCCGCAATATCAGGTAATCGCTGACGCAACATATGATAGCCGACACTAATTTCTTCGGCCACCACATCCACTCTACCCAGCGCTAACCGTCGAAAATTTTGCTCACCGCTACCCACACTGTCAAGACCTATGATGAAGTTTTTCACTGCGGTATCAAATTCTGGACCATAGCTGTAACCACTTACGCCACCAACCAACATCCCTTGTAAATCGGTTAATTCTTGCCAGTAAAAAGGTGAGCTTTTTAAATGAAAAAAGACAAATTTTTCATCCAGCACGGCTTGGCTATATAAGAAGTTTTTGGCACGATCGTCTTGAAACATCCAAATCGCCGTGGCCGCATATTTACCATTTAAGGTATCGTGCATCGCCCTATTCCAAGGTAGAAAGGTAAATTGCACGCTGATATTTTCCTGCGCAAAGATGTCGCGAATTAAACGTGCTATCACCCCTTGCTCTGGCAAATCTTCGCCCAAAAAAGGCGGCCATTCGCCCGTACTAATTTCGATTGACTGCGGCAGAGCAAGCTCAGGTTCTTCAGCTTGCAACAGCAGAGATTGCCCCCACAACAAGACGATTCCTAGCACCAACAGTACTTTGCCTAAGCCGGTTTTCAGCACGATAAATACGCCCTCATCAGATTAGATAGCCGGATAAAACCAAACCTGAGTAATTAACCCTTGCTTAACTTCATAAACCACAGCAACCTCAGAAGGCTCTGCCGTAATGCCACTCACCTGCTCATGTTCAATCACCTTATTCCCAACCACCATACGTGACAGCACTCTGGCTTGTAAAGCAGGCAAGTTAAAACGTTCTTGCGCATAAAACTGACTAAAAGCGACAAGCCCTTGTAATGCAGGGGTCGTCTCCGGCATCCGAAATACCTGCACCTCAGGATGATAACAACGCACAAAAGCGGCTAAGTCTTTGGCATTATAGGCCTGTAATTGTCGAGTAACCGGCTCAGTGACATCCTCTGCTGCGATAAGATCTTTGTGCATATAGGTGCTTAATGGATCTTCGGTGTAATCGGCAAAAGGGCCGCAATGCACAAATCCTGCACTTTCATATAGGCGACGCGCCGGTAGAAAAAAGTCCATCGAGCCGGTTTCTAAATATAGCTGCGTAATACCCAGCTTAGCAGCAGCCTGCTCAACATGCTGTAATAACGCACGCCCCACGCCTTTGCCTCTGGCAGTGGTAGCACTGCGCATCGATTTGATCTCACCCATAGTGGCATTATGTTGCTTTAAGGCAGCACAACCAAGCAACACATCATCCTGCCAAGCGGTCCAAAAATGTACATCAGCCGCTTTTAATTTGCTGACATCCAAAGCATGCACGCTCTCAGGTGGTGAAGTGGCGTACATATCCGCCAGATGCTCTTCTAGTAATGCGATAACGGCGGGAGATTCAAGCGGGTCACGAATAATTTGCAACGACATTCACCTGTTACTTAAGGTTAAACTTGCAGCAGCTAAGGTTTATTCGCACCGTTTTACTGCTGACCACAACAAAATACGACAACTGCCTTATTGTGTTGCCTCAAGCATACAGCATGAAACAAACAAAGCAAACTAGGCCTAGTTGCGCTAAATCATCTTGCTATGCTTTAAACACTTTCGTTAGAAAAGCCTCCAGTAAACAATGTAAGATTCTAATCTACTGGCTTGAATAGCCTTGATGCATTACATTAGCTTTCAAACAAAAGAGGCTAACCAAGCTGTGATTTATCTGTCGGTATATTGCCCCTCCTTATAATAAAAAGGGTTAACCATGCGAAACATTACTTATATCCTTGCTGCTAGCACATTGCTCACCCTGTTTGGCTGTGCAACCTTAGATCGGGCAGATTGCTTAAATGCTGACTGGCGTACCCTAGGCTTTGAAGATGGTGTCAAAGGCAGAAATCAAAGTCAGATTAGTCAATATCGACAGGATTGTGCCGAGCATGGCGTTACCCCAGATCTCAACGCCTATCGCCAAGGCCATACTGAGGGCGCAGCACAATTTTGTACGGCTCAAAATGGTTTCAGACAAGGCATGCAAAATAATACCTATCAAAATAGTTGTCCTGCAGATTTAGAAGCAGCCTTTATGTCAGGGTATCGTGATGGGCAGTTGGTTTATGAAGCGAGAAGCCGCGTAGATAATGCCCGCTCAGAGCAAAGAAAGCTTGGCCGTTACATAGATGAACACGAAAAAGACATTAAGCAACTCAATGAACAACTCGTTGCTGATGGCTTGAGTCGTGAGCAAAGAGTCAATGTCCGTGACAAACTCGCTGCACATAATGAAAACTTGGGCCAAGCAAAGTTACGCCATGCCGAATTAACTGCCGCTATTATTATTTTACAGCGTGATTTTGACCGTGTGCGAGCCAGTATGTCGCACTACTAGGGGTCATCAATTACCGTAACGATATCGAACAACACAGCGAGAACGCATAATGCAAAGAGTTTACTTAAGGCTGCTGCTAATAGGTCTAACAACGATACTGCTTGTGGGTTGTGACAGAGCGGACTCACCCAGTATTGGGCAGATGCAATATAGCCCAGAACAACAACAGTTGCTGCAACAAGGTAGCCAGCGCGCGCGCAGCTGCGCGGCATGTCATGGCCCACAGGGTATTTCTCGCCAAGCGCTCTATCCAAGCTTAGCTGGGCAGCCAGCCGAACAGTTGGCGCAGGCACTGCGCGAGTATCGCGATGGCACTCGCAAAAATGCGCTAATGAGCCCTCAAGCGCGCGGTTTAACTGAGGCGGATATTGAGCTGCTGGCCGCTTTTTACGCGTTATTACCTGCCCCCAAACCTAAACAGGAATAACGCTCGCCGTTATTCCATCGCAAACAGCGATAACAAGTCTTCAGCATTGCCTTGCCAGAGCTGGCCTTTGCCACTGCCCAGCATTTGATCCGCAAGGCCTTGTTTATGCTGCTGTAACTGCTGCACTTTTTCTTCTACCGTATTGCGAGCAATCAGTTTATACACAAATACCGCTTTGTCTTGGCCAATACGATGGGCACGGTCGGTTGCCTGATTTTCTGCTGCAGGGTTCCACCAAGGATCATAATGAATCACCGTATCTGCCGCGGTTAAATTTAAGCCTGTGCCACCGGCTTTAAGGCTGATAAGGAAGACCTCGGTTTCACCGTTTTGGAAAGCATCAATTTGCTGTTGCCGTTGCTTGGTTTGCCCGGTTAGTTTGCTATAGCTAATCCCCAGAAAATCTAATTCTTGCTCAATCAAATGCAACATACTGGTGAATTGACTAAAGAGTAACACTCTGCGCCCTTCTTCTATCATTTCAGGCAAGTTTTCTCGAAGCCAACTGAGCTTGGCGTTATGTCGCACACTTTGCGCTTGCTCTATGGGGACGAGCCGCGCATCGCAACAGGCTTGCCGCAACTTTAACAAGGCATCCAGAAATTCGATATGACTGGCTGCAACGCCCTTACGGATAAACAACTCACGTACCTTCGTTTCCATAATCAAGCGGATACTTTCGTATAAATTGCGCTGATCGGCTTCTAATTCTAGTAATTGTACTATTTCAGTTTTATCCGGTAACTCTGCTGCCACTTGGCGCTTAGTGCGGCGTAGCATAAAAGGCGCGATTTTTTGTTTTAAATGATTCGCCCGCTCCAAATCGCCGTGTTTCTCAATAGGTTTACGGTAAACCTGGGTAAAATGCGCTTCGGTTCCAAGGAGTCCGGGTAACACAAAATCAAATAAGGATTTTAGCTCGCCTAAATGATTTTCCAGCGGCGTACCTGATAAGGCCAAGCTAAACTCGCGCTTTAACGCCCGCACGCTTTGCGCGGCTTGGCTACCGGCATTTTTAATATGCTGCGCTTCGTCCAACACCACTAAACTAAAAGGGCGCTGCCGATATAATGGTAAATCTCGAACCAGCAACGGATAACTGGTGACAATCACATCATAATCAGCCAGCTGTTCAAATAAGGGGCGGCGTTTCGCACCATACACTTGCAGTACGGCTAAGTCCGGCGTAAAACGCGCCGCTTCATTTTGCCAGTTACCTAGCAACGAGGTTGGACAGACAATTAACGCCGGTTGCGTTAAACGTCCTTGCTGTTTTTCATGCAAAATAAAACCCAGCGTTTGTAAGGTTTTCCCCAATCCCATATCGTCGGCTAAGATCCCGCCTAAGCCAAAGCTGCGTAAAAATACCAACCAATTTAAGCCTTGCTGCTGATAACTGCGCAGCACGGCATTCAACCCCTCAGGTAAGGCGACATCGGTAATGCCCTGAAAGTTATGTAATTGCTCACTTAACCGTGATAGGCGATTGGCATTTAAATACTGGATCTCTGCCGCACCCGGTGGTGGCAAAATAGCGGCTTTGTAATCTGGCAATTCCAGCGTAAGGGGTGATTTTTGCAGGTTTAGCAGCTCAACAATGGTATCAATTAACGGCTGAATCAATTCCATCGGCAAGGCTAAGTTACCCTGCGGCAAACTTAACCAGATGGTTTGGCCAGCACTAGGCAAGCCATATTGCCTTAGCCATTGGCTAATCAACGGCAGTAATGGCACTTGCTGACCATTAATATCCACCTGAATGCCAAGTTCAAAGCCACTTTGTTTGCCATCTTGCACCTGCAAGTAAGGGGTCGCCTCTAAAATTTGCAAATTAAAATCACTGGCTTGTTCAATCTGCCAGCCTTGCTGGCGTAAATCGTCTAAGGCATCCAGCAGCGGCTGCCATAATTCTGGATTATCCGGGCCATCACCAATGCTGTAAGCACTTAAATTATGTGCCGGTGCGGGCAAAGCACACGCTACCAGCCCCAACGCAATTAATTGCTCAAGCGCCGCCGTTTCGGTAGCGCGTTGCCGTTTAATAAACAGGCTTTGTTCCGGCAAAATCACTTCCGTTTGTGCTTCGCTCAAATTTAACGGCAAACGCTGACCAGCGTAATCAAAATACAGCAGCGCGGTGGGGCGTGCTGGCATATTGGCTTGCTGCACCCGCATTTGCAGTGCTAACACTGGAGTCGGCTTTACCGCAACTTGCTGCACGGCAATCCCTGCTGGCACCGGCAAACTGACTTGCTTAAATAGCTGCTGTAATCGACCAAAACGCATTGCCAACTGACTTGCAGGAATAGGCGGCATTTTTGCCAGCAGTTTCAACTCTCGACCACTGAGCGGCGTATCAACCAAGCCAAGCTCATAGTGGTCGGTATTAATAAAACAAGGCGGCTCGGTAAACACCAAACAATTGGCTTCATCTTCCGCAATTTGCCAACCCAGTCGCTGATTTTGCTCTTGCTGTTGCCATTGCAATGTTAACGGTCGACGCGCTTGCCAGCTGACGTCATAACGTGCTTCACCAAAGAAACAGCGGCCGGTAGCCAAAAGCTCCTGCAGTAATTCGTAACCCCAACGCGCTTCGAGCACATGTTGCTCATGGCTATTATGCGAGCGAAAAACGGTGAGCAATCGATAATCTTCTTCATCCAACCAAGAAGGCGGTTGCGGGCTAATCAGATCATATTTACCTAACGGCTGTCCTTTGCTGTAGCCACCCTTTTTCAAGCGTTTAACGCGTCTGGGATAAAGCTGTAAACCCGCTTGGCCGTAGCTTAGCAAATACAGCACTGTATCTTCCGATTCAGTGGTTTCAGGTTGTTGCTGTTGTTGCTCGACTTCGGCAAACCAATTGTCTAACTGCAGCAAAGGCAGCTGACGTAGTCGCTGTTGTTGTTGTGCATAATCCCGTTTTAGCTTAAGTAATACCGCCAGCACATGCTTACAACGTCCGCCAACCGGGCAACTGCAGCTGTCTTGTAACTGCCACTTGCCATCAAACTGGTTTAGCGACAACTTCTGGCGGTAAGGTGCAAAACCGGCTCCCCACACCTGAGCACTGATCTGACTAAGATCATCGTTATACTCCAGCTTTAACACTTTGCCTGCTTGTAAATAGGCACGAGCACGGTGCACAGTAGCCGGATCAAACCACTGCAGCAGGTTTGCTTCACTTAGCGGGAATAAGGTGGAACGCTCAACGTCGGTGTGCTCTGTCAACTTACTAGGCTCTCTTTACTTTGCATTACAATCAGCTTGCTATTAGCAATACCACAGCACGCTACAGCCAAACGGCTATGCTACCGCAAAGCGCCGGCAGACCAAAGCCTTGTGCCGTTAAAATACGCGATTTTCAACTGTTCGGAGCAGCTTGCATTTAATAGTCACAAAACTTGCAATTAATTAACAATAAAATAAACTTATTGCATCCATCATTGCAGGGAATTGCTATGTCGCTTGCCATTATTTATAGTCGCGCTCGCTTCGCACTGGCGGCACCTTTGGTGACAGTTGAGGTGCATCTGAGTAATGGCCTGCCGGCTTTTCAGCTGGTGGGTTTACCGGAAACCTCGGTGAAAGAAGCCAAAGATCGGGTACGTAGTGCTTTGCTCAATAGCGGTTTTACCTTTCCAGATAAACGCATAACCATCAACCTCGCCCCTGCCGACTTACCGAAAGAAGGCGGTCGCTTTGATCTCGCCATTGCTATCGGCATTATAGTTGCCTCTGGGCAACTGCCAGAACACTGTAGCGAACACTATGAATTTTGCGGCGAACTGGCGCTATCTGGCGAAATCAGGCCGATCTTAGGAGAGATCCCTCTGGCCATTGCTTGCCGCGATGCCGGACGCGCCGCCATTTTACCGATGCCAAATGCGCAACAAGCCTGTTTAATCCCTGATGCGCGAGTGCATGGCGCAACGCATTTACTGCAAGTACACAGTTTTTTGCTGGCGCAACAAGCCTTACCCGCTATTCCTCCCCTGCCTGCCCAACCTAGCTTACCGCAGGCCGATTTAGCCGATGTAAAAGGCCAGCAGCAAGCGAAAAGGGTGTTAGAAATTGCCGCCGCTGGAGAGCATAATATGCTGATGTTTGGCCCCGCAGGCACCGGTAAATCGATGTTAGCGCAGCGTTTGGCCGGTATTTTACCGCCATTATCTGAACAAGAAGCCTTAGCGACTGCCGCACTATACTCGATTGCTGGCCAGCCTCGTGATCAGCAAAATTGGCGACAACGTCCTTATCGGGCACCGCATCATACGGCATCTGCAGTGGCGCTGGTTGGAGGTGGCTCAGTACCCCGCCCCGGTGAGATTTCTTTGGCGCATCACGGTGTGTTGTTTTTAGATGAACTAACCGAATTCCCGCGGAAGGTGTTAGATGTATTACGTGAACCACTAGAAACTTCGTATATTCACGTGTCTCGCGCGGCACGCCAAGCTGAATTTCCAGCGCAGTTTCAGTTAGTTGCCGCATTAAACCCCAGCCCCACAGGTCATCATGAAGATGGCCGCGCCAGCCATGAACAAATTTTGCGTTACCTGAATCGGCTGTCAGGGCCTTTTTTAGAGCGTATAGAGTTACAAATTGAAGTGCCTTTGCTGCCCGCTGGCACCCTCAGCAGTCAAACGACAGAGGAAAGCAGTGAGCAAGTCAGACAGCGCGTTATCGCAGCCCGTGAACGGCAATTAGTGCGGCAGGGTAAAGCCAATGCTCGCCTAAGTGGGCGCGAACTGACTCAACATTGCCAACTTACCAGCAGCGATAGCCAATTTTTAGAGGATACTCTGCAACGGCTGAAGCTTTCGGCCCGCACCTTTCATAAGCTACTGAAAGTGGCGCGCACTATTGCCGATTTACAGCAAAGCGAGCAGATTAGCCGCGCGCATCTGTTAGAGGCTATCAGTTATCGAGCTTTAGAACGGCTGATTCACTATTTAAAACAGTGAGGCTTAGGGACTTGTTAAAACGTGGGGACTTAGTATGCCGCCTAGGTCGGCGGCATACTAAGCAGTAAGCTTAAACTAAGCGCCAGCTTAGGGTTTGACCGGCAAAAAACGGTACTATTGGCTCACCGTTGGGTAAAGTGATTTCGCCTGGCACCTGCCAGCTATCTTTTACCAAGGTAATGGTGCCGCTGTTACGAGGTAAACCATAGAAATCAGCGCCATAGTGGCTTGCAAAGCCTTCTAGCTTTTCTAGGCAGCCTAATTCATCAAACACTTGCGCATACAATTCAATGGCACTGTGCGCGCTATAACAGCCGGCACAGCCACAGGCCGATTCTTTACGGTGTCTTTCATGCGGCGCAGAATCGGTGCCTAAGAAAAACTTACTCGATCCACTGGCCACCGCTGCGCGCAAGGCTTCCTGATGGGTACGGCGCTTAAGTACAGGTAGGCAGTAGTTATGCGGACGTACGCCACCGACCAATAAATCATTTCGGTTTAACAATAAATGTTGCGGGGTAATAGTAGCCGCCACATTACTGGATGCCGAGGCCACAAAACTGGCCGCATCAGCCGTGGTAATGTGCTCAAAAACCACTTTTAATTGCGGCAAACGCGCGACGATATGCTGTAAATAGCGGTCAATAAATACCTTTTCCCGATCAAAAATATCGATGTCATGATCAGTTACTTCCCCATGGATCAGTAACAACATACCGGCTTCTGCCATGGCTTCAAACACCGGATACAGCGCATCTAAAGTGGCCACGCCCGAGCTAGAATTGGTTGTTGCGCCAGCAGGATATAATTTTGCTGCCACCACGCCGACCGCTTTTGCGGCTAAAATATCGGCTTTGGTGGTTTTATCGGTGAGATACAAGGTTACCAATGGATAAAACTCACTGCCTGCAGGGCGCGCCGCTAAAATACGCTCACGATAAGCCACCGCTTGCTCAGCCGTTGTGACCGGCGGCACTAAGTTTGGCATGACAATAGCACGACGAAACACTCTTGCCGTGGCTGGCACGGTTTCTAACAGCATATCGCCATCACGAAAATGCAGATGCCAATCATCAGGGGTTTGCAGGGTTAAGCTGGTCATATCAGGCTCCGAGATCAAAAAACGATAAGCTAAAGACGTTTTACGCATATGCTCAATGGATTGCAAGATGCAACTAGGTGGCAAGGTCATGAATTCGCAAGCACTGAGTATTACTAAGTGCGCGGGGTTCACAAACGCAGACAACACCGGTGCATTTTGCAACACGAGGAGTATAGCGAAGCTGCAGTAAAGTCCCGCTATGATAACAGGGAAGCCGTCTGTTAGAAATTGGCCAAGCCGTTTTTTAACGGAGTATTGGCTGTTGTCACTGCGGCGGCTTTGCTAGACTATAGCCGTTTTACTTTTCTCAACCCACGGAGCCAGACCATGTCAGATTTTGACCTAGATTTAGACCACCTCGACTTTGCCGCTGCTGAAAATTCTGTAGCGGAGCAACAAGCAGCCGTTGAGCAAGCCGCCATCGCGCCACAATTTGGTGACGATGACGACGAGTGCAGCGGTGGCGCCTGTAAAATCTAAGTACTAATGAAATCTAAGTAGCCGAATGCGCAGCGCTACTATAGCGCTGGCTAAGCTGCGACATTAAGATCAACAGCGTTCCCGCTAGCATTAGCAATGAAAACGGCAAGGCGGTACCGGTATAAAACAGCCCGAGCAAGGGCCCTGCCAAAGCGCCAATACCAAAGCGTAAGGTGCCAATCACCGCGGTCGCGGTGCCGGTATGTTCAGGAAAACGCATTAAAATCATTGCGTCGGCATTGGTGGCGACTAAGCCTAAGCTGGCCATCAATGGTGCTATGCTACAGACGGTATACCATAAGCCCAGCTCCATATAGTTAAACAGACTAAGTAGACTGGCTGAACTCAGTGCTAACAGCAAGCCTATATTGAGCATGCGCTGCGGCCCAAGCCGAGTCACTAAACGGCTGTTAATAAAATTGGCCAGCATTAATGACGATACATTTAACGCAAACAGCAGTGCAAACAGCTGCTCGCTCACCGCAAAATAACTGATATAAACAAAAGACACTGCGGTTAAAAACGTAAAAAAACTAAAAGACGCAAACATCGAGGTGGCAATTGCTGGCCAAGCGGCTTTATTCGCAAATACCTTACGATAGCCATGAAAAAAGGCAGGAGTTTTGGCATGCTCAGCCCGTGGGATCTCCGGCAGATAACGCCAACCGAGTAGCAGCATCACAAAGGCATAAACTGCTAACACATCAAAAATAATCTGCCAATGCGTCACGTACATCACCAAGCTACCCAAGGCCGGCGCAATCAGCGGCGCTAACATCATAATCATCGAGACATAGGACATCCCCTTGGCAGTATGTTGCTGATACAAATGCCTCACAATACCAGGAATAACCACGGTTGCCGCCGCACCTAAAAAGGCTTGCGCAGCGCGCCAGACTAAAAACCATTCTATACTGCTAACTAAGCTCAACATAATACTGCTGAGCATAAAGCCGCTAAGCCCCAGCAAAGCTAAGGGCCGACGCCCGAACATATCCGCTAAAGGGCCAAAGAGCAGCATACCAAAGGCATAAGCGGCTAAATAAATACTGAGCGATTGCTGCACCAGCGCGGTAGTAGTGTTGAGATCTGTGACCATCACCTGCATCGCCGGCAAATACATATCAATGGCCAAAGGCGTAATAGCAATTACGGCAGCCAACAGCATGATCATCCTGAAGGATGGCGAACTAGTTGAGGTCATGCAGTGGTCTCCGAGGTGGATAAAATGCAGAAAAATAGGAACAAATGTAGTATACCATAAACTAATTAAGAATTTTCCCGCGCGAAGATGGTAAAAAAGCCTGAACTGCGGTAAAAACATGTCAGAATAAAATGTATTACAACTTGCTGCTCTAGCGGACCCTATTATGAAAAAAACGATTACTGTAACGACTGACGATATCTTATTAACTCTTTGCCGCTCTGTTGAGAAAGTATTAGCCGCTGCGGGCAACCCTGGCGTAAACAATTCTAAAATGGTACAAAAAATCCAAAAAACTTGCTTACGACCAGATTTAGGCTGTTTTGTGTTATTTGATGGCGGTTTTTCTGGCTTAGTGATTATTAACTTTACCGCCCCTGCTGCCATGGAGATTTACCGCCGCTATTTACTGAGTATGGGCATGCCAGAGTCTGAATTAGCATCCTTTCATACTTCTGATGAAGTGGGTAATGTGATGGGGGAGTTGATGAATCAGATCGTCGGAGACTTTACCGGTCAGGTTCGCTTGCAATTACAGACCTCGATTAATCAAAGCCAACCAAAAATGATGGCGATTAATAAGCAGGTACAAATTTTAATTAATACCCAGTTAGACCAACCCCAAGCCAGACGCGTAACCTTTAATACACCAGACCATAATATTTTTTATATGGAACTGGCGATGGATAAAACCGAGTTTATTAAGCTGCAAGATTTTGATGTGCCTGAGCAAGACAATCCAGATGATATTTTGGCTGAAGCCAAACACCAGCAAGCGCAACAAGATAGCGCAGCTGACGCTGTTGATATGGTTGACGATGACTTTTTAAATAATCTTGGGCTATAAGCAGTAAGACACTAACAGTGCGGCCGGTTTGGCTGGCTGAGACAAAGCAATTGATTGTTAGCAAAAATTAGCGAGTTTATGAAAGAAAAAGCCACCTCTTTTGATATTGCTTATCTAGCAGGCGTGTCGCAATCGACCGTATCACGTGCCTTACGGGATAGCCCGCAAGTCAATAAAGAAACCCGTGATAAGGTGCAAGCCATTGCTAGGCAACTCAATTATAAAGTGGATAAGAATGCCAGTAATTTGCGAAAACAACGCAGCAGTACACTGGCTTTATTGCTATTTGAAGACCCGACTACCGATGAATCGCTAATCAACCCATTCTTCTTGTCGATGCTAGGCAGCATTACCCGAGCTTGCGCGAAAAGTGGCCAAGATTTGCTAGTTTCGTTTCAGCAGCTTAGCGATGATTGGCATGCCGATTATGAAGACAGTAAAAAAGCCGATGGCATTATTTTACTTGGCTACGGCGACTACGTTGATTACGAAGAAAAGTTGACCAAGCTATTGGCCCAACAAACTCATTTTGTGTGCTGGGGCGCGGAAGTGCTCGGTCATCCCGAATTTACCATTCGTAGCAACAATTGGCAGGGTGGCTATCTGGCGGGCGAACATTTACTTAACACGGGGCATCGCCATTTTGCCTTTGTGGGAAATGCTTCAGAAGGCAGCCCTGAGTTTAGCGCGCGCTATCAAGGCTTTATTGATGCCTTAGCCAAAGCGAACATCACCCCACAACAGGTGCCACATGTGGATGCCATCTCAACAGAAAGCGCAGGTGATCAAGCCACCGCAACGCTATTGGACAGTGGCGCTATGGTAGATGCTATTTTCTGCGCCAGCGATCTGATTGCCATTGGCGTGATGCGCTGTTTAAAACGTCGCGGCATGCAAGTCCCTGAACAGATCGCTGTGATGGGCTTTGATGATATCCCAGCGGCCTCGTTTGCCTCACCCGGCCTCACCACCATTCAGCAAGATACCAGTAAAGCGGGTGAGCTATTAGTCAACAACCTACTTAAGCTGATCAATAATCAACCGATCACCGATAATCTCATTGAACCTAAACTGGTCATTCGCCAATCTTGCGGTGCAGCGCCGCCCTAATAACGCGCCAGGTATTCTAGAGCTTCGCGCAGAGTTGGGAAAAAGGTTAAACGCCCAGGCTCTGGCTTGATACCCGCCTTCGCCAGCGTTTTCAGTGGCTGAAACTGTACATCTGCGATCAGGAGCTCTACTTCATGTTTTTTGCAACGGTGTAGTAATTTATCCAAGGCGGCCAAACCACCGGCATCCAGTAAAGGCACGCCATCCATATATAATACTAAGCCGCGCTGTTGCTGGCTAAGTTGGGCGACTTCGGCAAAAATCCGATCGGCTGCGGCAAAAAAGAGTGGGCCGCTAATTTTGAGCACTTTCCAACCCTCAGGTAAAGCTTGCTCAACTTGTTTACGATTACTGCTGATATCTGTCACTTTGGTCATGGCGGCGATATCTTTCATAAATAATAGCGTGGCTAACAAAATCCCTGCCGTGACCGCAATCACCATATCAAACACCACTGTTAAAAACAGACAAACTAAAAAGACCAGTACATCGCCACGGGGCGCTGTTTTTACTAAATGCCAAGCTTGCGGCGCTTCGCTCATGCCCCATGCCACCATCACCAACAAAGCCGCTAAGGCAGCCATCGGCAAATAAGCCAATAGCGGTGCCAACAGCACTAGCCCCAGCAAAACAACCAAGGCGTGGATCATCGCCGCCAAAGGCGTCTGTGCTCCGGCTTTAAAATTCGCAGATGAGCGTGCTAATGCCGCAGTAGCAGTAATACCGCCAAAGAATGGCGTAATAATATTACCGATGCCCTGCCCCAATAATTCGCTATTAGCACTGTGACGTCGGCCACTGGCGTTATCCAACACCACCGCACAAAGCAGTGACTCAATGGCGCCGAGCATTGCTATTGCAAAGGCGGCAGCGAGTAAATCTTTTGCCAGCTGCCAACTAAAACTTAACGGTTCACCATTAGGGCCAGGCCTTTGCCAAGGCCAATCAAAATAAGGCAGATAAGGTGGAACACCACTGGCCGCGGAGCCGTCTGGTGTCAGATAACTAAAGCGCGAGCCAACAGTGGGTAAGTCAGCGCCGAATTGTAATAACAACAACCCCAATAAGGTGCCGACAAACAGTGCTGGCAGATGTGGCGGAATGGCCGTATTTAATCGCCGCCAGCCAAGCATTACGAGCAAGGTTACCGACGCAACCAACAAGCTTGGCCAAGCAAACTGAGGCAATTGCTGGCCAAGCACCCAAATTTTATCGCCAACATGCTCCGGCAAGCTATCCAGTGGCAAGCCAAAGAAATCCTTGATTTGCAAAATCACAATGACAATGGCGATACCTGAGGTAAAACCAAGGGTGACCGACTCAGGGATATACTCGATTAAGCGCCCTAATCGCAACAGCGCCATCGCCACTAACATCACCCCTGCCAATACCGATGCCAGCAACAAGCCACTTAAGCCATACTTTAAGGCAATAGGGTAAAGAATCACCACAAAGGCTGCTGTAGGGCCGGAGATACTAAAACGTGAGCCGCCGGTCAAGGCAATCACAAAACCAGCGATAATGGCGGTATATAGCCCGTATTCTGGGGGGACTCCCGAGGCGATAGCCAAGGCCATCGCCAGTGGAATGGCAATAATGCCGACCGTGACCCCAGCCAGTAAGTCTTTTAGCAACTTTTGCCGGTTATAGCCCTCGGCTAAACTTTCACGTAGGGCGTGACAAAGTCGTAACGAAAACAGATGGGCGCGATGTGACACAGCGGCCTCAGCAAATTTAACAGAATAAAAATTAGTCTAGACCCATAAGTGCATAACAGCTATGCGCTTTTAGTCGTGATATAACACCGGCTTATTGCCATGCCAACGCTGCATTGCCCATTTTCTGCCAATGCTTAGCGCATTTGCGAAAACCTCTGCTAAGCTTATCGATATCGCGTATCTAGCCACACATTTAGCTGCTTTATTGTTGTTACCTAATTCATTTTGTTCTGAGGTTGAATATGAAAGGTATGATCTTTAATGTGTTAGAAGAAATGGTCATTGAAAAACTCGGCATGGCCGCTTGGAACACCCTACTTACCGAACATGCTCCCCCAGGCAGAGTGTATGTATCGGCCAAAAACTATGACGATAGCGAACTGTTTGCCTTGGCTGCTGCCGTTGCCAATACCTTAAACCTGCCGCTCGCGGATGTGGTAAGAGCTTTTGGCCATTATTTGTTTCAAGGTTTAGCAGAGCGACATATCGATGTGGTGCAGCGCTTTGCCAACTTTAATGAGCTGGTAATGGGTATTCATAATGTTATCCATGTTGAAGTCAACAAACTCTATGTCGATCCGGCCTTACCCACTATTCGTTGCGAACAGCTATCAGATACCCAAATTAAAATGATTTACCAATCACCTCGCAAACTATGCCTATGTGCTGAAGGTTTGCTGTATGGTGCAGCCGAGTATTATCAACACACTATTCACATTCAACACGATCAGTGTATGCATCAAGGCGCGACTCATTGCGAATTAGTGATTGAGCGACAAGATGTCTGACACAGACAATCCTTACTATCAGGCTTATTTACGCGAAAAAAAAGCCCGCCGTGAAGTTGAACAGCTGCTTGAAGATAGCAGCCGCCAGCTTTATGAAAAAAATCAGCTGTTAGAACAACAACTCACGCAAATTACCCAACAGCAGCAATTCTTATTGCAGCAAGAAAAACTCAGTACCCTTGGCACCTTAGCCGCCGGCTTAGCGCATGAAATTAATAACCCCTTAGCGTTTATGCTAAGTAATGTGCAAACACTTACGCATTACTGCCAACGCTTATTGGCTAACCAACAAGCCAACGCGGAGCTGGAGTATATAACTAGCGATTTACCAGAGTTGTTACAAGAAATCGAACAAGGCGGCTTAAGGATCAGAGACATAGTTAAAAGCTTACTGTTTTTTAGTAAAACAGGCAGCTGTGAGATACAGCATGTCGAATTACACCAAGCGTGTGAACTCGCGGCAATAATGCTTAACGCTGAACTAGGCGCCGTCGGCCTATCCATAGATGTCAATCCAGCTCATAAAATTATGTTTACGCCGCACGAATTTAGTGCCGTTTTAGTTAACTTGTTAATGAATGCCAATCAAGCTTGTCAAAAAGTGCAGCATCGCCCCACCCAGATCACCCTTAGAAGTTCACTGAGCGACGGTAAAGTATTATTAACGCTCGCCGACAATGGCTGCGGCATGGATCACGCAACGCAACAGCAAATCTTTAACCCCTTTTTCTCTACACAAGACGTAGGAAAAGGCACCGGCATGGGCTTACCCATGGTACTTCAGCTGTTGAACAAACATCAAAGCCAGATCCAAGTAGAGTCCAGCTTAGGCCAAGGCACGGTGATCAACCTAACATTGCCGGCAGCGTAAGCCTTTAGCTAAAACGAGGTAAAAGAGCGGAATCAACAATATCAAGATGATTTCTAAGCGCATCAATTGCTTAGCTATGACGATATGGCTGAAATGACTAAGCCACTTCAAACATAATTTGACTGGCATTAAGTTAGACAGCGAGTTGCTTCACATATTCGTTTAAGGTGATAATGCAGCGCACAAGATGGTAGTCAAAGGCGTTGATATATTTAGCTAAATATTTGAGTTCGTTCAATCAAAACAGGTCACAAAAATCCGTCCAACTTACAGTAGACTTCACACAGCGAGTATCACCGTCTCTGTCAGTTGAACATGTTGTTACGCTTCTACGAATTACACAATAAGAACCAGCGTCATGTGAGCCACCACTTAGAAATGGATCATCTATGGTTCCACTACCACCACCATTGCCAGGTGGGGTTGACACTGGCTCACTTTCTTCTTTTAAAAATTCTCGCCAGCAATTTGACATCACTGTATCTGTTAAATCTACCTTATTAGCAAATAAGGTTGCCAGAGGAACACCATCGATTTTAGAAAAGCTCTTGTTTAATCTTAGGTCGAGCATCAACGAGTTAGAGGTTGCTACATTCGTCAAAGCAAACACCTGGAAGCTAAGATAATTACCGGGCCCGTATTTTTTTGTTATGGCCATATTGTTTTGATGAAACTGTAAGCTTACTCCGATACTGCCTGAACCTTTTGAAAGCCCAATCGAACCGCCGCCAACGAATCTTTCATAGGTAAATTCAGCCCAAGTTGAATTTCCAATTTCTGACGCTACATGTCCTACTAGCTCACTGATGATTGCCCTTTGATTGGATACGCTCTTAAAAAAATGCGTTGGGTGGTTCTCGCAACTATCTTGTGTTACAGAACCCATAGAATGATACGCGAAATTTGAGTGTGTACTGACTTCGCTTGGTTGAATCATCATTAATTTGTCTTGAGCTGCAATAACGGCATTTTCTAATTCTGCATAAAGAGTAAAATAATCATGACTAAGATCTAATTCGAACGCCAAGACTGGCATATTCCATACACTAATAGTCGGAGTATTTTGAGAGTTAATAGTTGTTGTAACATTGAACTTGAATACGTCTTTCGTCTCATGTGACAAAATAAACACTTCTTTTGACACAGGTTCACAAAACGTTGCTTCAGGACCCTTTTCCCAAATATCACAAGAGTTGATTGGCGCTAGAAGTCTAGCGAGGGCTTCAGCTTGCTCCAGAGAGCAATCTTTACACGCATAGGCCTCTAAAGCTCCAGATTGATTGGCGTATGCGTTACAACTAATGATCGATGTGACTAATAAAATTAAAAACGAAAAGCGTTTTCTTAGACTCATAACCTAACTCACTTTAGCATCAATGCACTAGTAGATTGCATAACCTTAGTTCATCAAGATGTAACGAACAAGGCATTTTATTAGCATATTGATAATTTTATATAATTAAATATTTACTAATATTAGCGCCAAAACATAATCTTAAACGAATTTTCAAGACGACCTAAGCTAACCCAAGCACTCTGCTGAGTTGCAACTTTTACACAGCAATAAAAAACCCACAAGGCAGTATTGCCTTGTGGGTTTTTGTAAAACAGGATGATTAGTTCTGGCTTTGCAGTACCACTAACCCATAGGGCGCCAGCTGGCTGGCGTTAAGATCAAAGCCCCAACTGCTGCTTAGCTTAGGATCTAGCGCAGTGCTTATTTCCATCGGCTGTTCGCTTAGGTTGAGTACAAAGCGGGTATGGCTACCGTTGAGCTCGCGATCAATTTGTAATAAGCCCGCGGCAGGTTCAGATACCTGATAGCTGCCAGCCAGTTTTAGCTCAGGCCGCTGTTTTTTCTGGGCAATTAAAAACTGATACAGCCGCCACAAGGAGTCTGGCTGTGCTTGTTGCTCTGCTACCGTATTACCACCGGTGCTTAACTGCTGCTGTAAGAAGCCCGGCCACCAGTTGTCAAACTGTACGGTAAACTGCTCTGCTTGCTCTACCCAGCTTAGTGCGGCCGAGGTAAAGCCGGCCTGTGCTTCGGTGTTCCACAGCATTGGTGCGCGCTTATACACATCGTGGCCACTTTGCGCCTGTGTTAAGCCAATTTCTTCACCATAATAAATATATTTGGTACCCGGCGAGCTAAACAGCATGGCCGCAGCCAGTTTGGATTTTTGTAGCACGGTCGCGCGATCACCGCTTAACTGAAACGGCACCCGCTCCTGATCATGGTTTGTTAAAAACGGGGTAAAGAACGCCAGTGGTGCCGATGAATCTAACCGACGTTGCAGGTTTTCCTGCAGTGGGTGCAACTCACCGCTTTGGGTGCCACTAATAGTACCGAACTGGGCGTCTTTGCCAGCATTTTGCTGTAACTGACCAATAATTTTATAGCCGACTTCAAAATCAAAGCCTTGATCCAACCCCGCGCCATTGCCCCAATATTTGGCCGCAATGGGCAAGTCCACCCAAGCTTCACCCACTAAGTAGGCCTCTGGGTTAACGCTTTTAACAAAGGCATTAAAGTCGCGCCAGTAATCAATGGTTTCAGCCAAGTCGGCCTGCCCTTGTGGGCCGCGCTCAATCACAAAACGCACTGCATCTAAGCGAAACCCGGCTACACCCTTATCTAGCCAAAATTTGGCCATTTTTTTCATCTCGGCAATCACATCCGGATGCTCTAAATTTAAATCTGGCTGGGTAGCACCAAAGGCTGCGTAATAATACTCGCCACGGCGCTCATCAAAGTGCCAGACAGCATCCGGCTGATCATTCTCGGCCCAAGCATGGCCCCAACCTTCGCCTTTGGCCGGTAAGTCTTTGCGCCAAACAAAGTAATCGTTATAAGGCGCGATGCCTTCGGCCGATTTACGAAACCACTCATGCTCACGCGAAATGTGGTTAATCACTAAATCTAGAATGACTTTAATGCCTTTGGCATCCGCAGCCTGAATAAAGGCTTCAAACTCGGCCATACTGCCGTAGTCGCTTTCCACCTGATAAAACTCGGTAAAGTCGTAGCCATGGTAAGAGGGGGCTTCAAACATCGGCGTTAACCAAATGGCGTTAATACCCAGTTCCTGTAAATACGGCAGCTTCGCCGTCATGCCATTAAAATCACCGTGGCCATCGCCAGTGGTATCGTAAAAGCTACGTGGCCAAATTTGGTAAAATACTGCGTCATCCCACCAAGGCGCAGCTGCTGCAGGCTGGCTTGCGGTTGCGGCAACCACCGGTTCTGGCGTGGCTGCAGTTTGCTGTGGCGCCGGTTTACAGGCGCTTAGCGCCAGCGCAATGGCCAGCGCGGTTAAAGAAGTTCTCAGCATCTATTTATCCCTTTACGGTCTCAGTTTTTACTCGCAACACACAAAGTGCGGCAATCACATAACTAACGCCACCAATGGCCAGTGCATAAATTGCCTGCCCTTGGAACAGATAACCCACCAAGCTACCCAAAATGGCCGCAGCCAGCAGTTGAGGTAACACAATAAAAATATTAAAAATGCCCATATACACGCCCATTTTATTGGCAGGCAAGCAGTTAGATAACAAGGCATAAGGCAGTGATAAAATGGATGCCCAAGCAATACCGATCGCGATCATCGGTAACCACAATAAGCTCGGATCTTTAATCAGGAAAAATGAAAATAACCCCACAGCGCCAAATAACAGGTTAATGCAGTGGGCTTTTTGGGTGCTGGTGGCTTTCACTAATAACGGGATTAACAGCGCAGCAATAGCCGCAAAACCGTTATATACCGCAAATAACACCCCTACCCAATCTGCGCCATCATTGTAAGCAGTCGATGTAGTGTCGGTGGTGCCATAGTGGTAACTGGTGACGGCAGCCGTGGTGTAGATCCACATGGCGAATAACGGAAACCAAGAGAAAAACTGTACCACGGCCAACTGACGCATGGTTTTGGGCATGGTAAATAAATCGTCGGTGAGCTGCACCAGCATATTGCGGTTTTGCTGCTGTTTAAACCAGCTGGCCAGCCATTGCAATACACCAAAAGCCGCAATTAAGGCACCTAATAAAAACAGTTGTTTATCCAGTTGCCAAACCGCCACTGCAGCAAAAGCCGCTACGCCGATCACCACCGCCGCTGCGCCGCTGCGCCAATAATTCTCTGCCGGTGTGGCCAGCTCCGCCCCCGGATTTTCCGCTTGCTCAGCGGCATCAAAGGCGGCTAATTGCTCTGGGCTGTATTCTTTACTGGAGATAATGGTCCAGCCGACCGCTAAAAACAGCACCACACCGCCCGCATAAAACGAATACACCACGGAATCAGGGATCATGCCTTCGGCAGCCGTATTCGAAACACCAAACCAGTTGGTCATAATCCACGGCAAAGCGGAAGCCACTACGGCACCGACGCCAATAAAAAATGACTGCATTGCAAAGCCAGTGGGCCGCTGTTGTTTATTTAAATTGTCACCAACAAAGGCGCGAAACGGCTCCATGGTTACATTAATTGCCGCATCTAAAATCCACAGCATACCGGCGGCGATCCACAAGGTAGGCGAGTTTGGCATAATCACCAAGGCGGCGGTGGTGGCTAAAGCCCCATATAAGAAAAACGGCCGGCGACGCCCCAACTTGGTCCAGGTTTTATCACTAAAATGCCCAATAATGGGTTGCACCAGCAAACCGGTAAGCGGTGCGGCAATCCAAAGGATGGGAATTTGCTCCATATCAGCGCCAAGGGTTTGGAAAATTCGACTGACATTGCCATTTTGCAGGGCAAAGCCAAACTGAATACCAAAAAACCCAAAGCACATATTCCAAATCTGCCAGAAACTGAGGTTTGGCTTAGTTTGCATAGTTATTATCTCAATTAACCACGTTATTATTGTTGTCGTGCCTTTGGCGCTATTGCACCAAAAACTCGCAAAGACACCTGTCAGAGTGTTAGATACCGCTATTTTGGGGCAAGGACAAGATGAATACGTATTCAGCCGCCGTAGGCACCCTGCTCCACTGCCGCAGTTATGTCACTCACCTTAGCGGTAATACTGCTGACAGCGTTGAATAAAAGCGCGTGCTAAAGCCGAATGGTATTTCTGTTTATGCCACACTAAACTCAGCTGCCGCGTGAAAATGTCGGGTAAGGTAAGCCGCACCAGTCGTCCTTGCGCTAGTCTGCTGGCCGCGGCATGGCTGGAGATAAAGGTTAAGCCCAGCCCCGCTTCGACTGCCGCCATAATGGCCTCTAAGGCAGTTAGCTCTGTAATTGGCCCGATCTTCGTTAGCTTAGGCGCTAATAACTGATTAAACTGGCTACGGCTGCCCGAGTGCATTTCGCGCAGCACCCAAGCTTGCTGCTCCAACATGCAGTAATCCAGCACCGCGACTTTGGCAAGCGGATGCTGCGGCGGTGCCACTAAAATCATTTCATCTTGTAGCCAAGGGGTTACCGCTAACTCGGCAAAAGGGTTATCGCCTTCAATTAAGGCTAAATCTAGCTCAAATTGCAGCAGTTGTTGGCAAAGGCTATAGGTATTTTCAATACTCACCCGCACTTGTCCCGGCGCCACCGAGGTCAGCAAGGCAGGGAGTAAGTAGTTACCAATGGTTTGGCTTGCGCCGACACCTAATTGACCTTGCAATTGCTGCTGCTGAAACAGCTGCTCAATATCCATTACACGGCTTAGCACTTCATCAGCCAGAGGTTGTAACAGCTTACCCTGCGCATTTAGCTTTAAACGCGGATGCACCCGATCAAATAGCGGGGCGGCAAGCTGCTGTTCCAGTTCGCTCAACGCCTGTGATACTGCGGCTTTACTTAAATACAGCTCTGCTGCCGCGGCAGTCAGGTTGCCATGCCGCGCAATGCTACTAAAGACTTGCAGTTTCTTAATGCTGATCATGTTCGGTTTTACCTAACAATGAGTTAAGAACGTTCAGATATCCTAAAGCAAGCAGTAGCGTTATGCTAGAACCGTTGTTACTAGGAGCTACTATTATGTCGAATGCCTTACACCATTTTAGCCAAAAGATCCCTACCCCTATGGCGGCATTGGCGTTAGGGCTCGCCAGCTTGGGCTGGTGTTGGGATAACAGCCTGCAACTGCATGGCAGGTTGCAGATAGTCGCTGCGTTACTGGCGCTCTGTTTTCTTAGCCTATTGCTGCTAAAATTTTACAAAAACCCATCGCTCTTCAAGCAAGATCTGGCGCATCCTATTGTAGGCAGTGTGTTACCCACGGCCGCCATGGCGTTAATGCTAGTTGCAGCCGCCTTACCTCACTCGCTGGCTCTGCCGCTATGGTGTTTAGCCGTATTACTGCATCTGGGCTTATTAAGCGGTTTTGTATGG
This sequence comes from Alishewanella sp. d11, assembly GCF_049390205.1. Classification (GTDB taxonomy): domain Bacteria; phylum Pseudomonadota; class Gammaproteobacteria; order Enterobacterales; family Alteromonadaceae; genus Alishewanella. Next base: position 1,310,262 of record NZ_CP186547.1, read on the forward strand.
CAGCGCCTGCGCCATTGGCAGTTCGACCACTTAATTCCCGGCTGGTTTGTGCCACCCATTGGCATCGTGACTGCGGTAGTTACCAGCCCCTTACCCAGCAGCCATTTTTTGCCCAGCTTACTGTTTTGGTTTGGCTTAGCCATGTATGTGCTGATGTTACCCGTTATGCTGTATCGGCTGCTGTTTGCCGGCAGCTTGCCAACCGCAGCGCAACCTAGTTTAGCGGTATTAGCCGCGCCCGCCAGCTTATGCCTTACCGGCTATTTAAGTTTCAGTAGCACACCAGCCCCTGCCCTAGTACTTGGTTTATTAGTGCTGGCGTTATTAATGACAACACTGATTTACGGGCTATTGCCAAGGCTACTGCGTTTACCTTTTAGCCCTGCCTTTGCGGCCTTAACCTTTCCGCTGGTGATTGGTGCTACTGCCTTATTTAAGGTCACGGCGCTGTTGCAACAGTGGCAGTGGCTTGAACTGGCCTCGTTAATACACAAGATTGCTTATGTTGAACTGGTGATAGCGACTGCGGTATGCAGTTATGTGGCATGGCGCTTTTGTCGGCATCTTTATCAGCAGTTGCTTCCTGAGCAGCCGTTACAGCAAGATATAACTAAACACGCCTAATACACCAACAAATTCGTGCCAGCTAACTCAGGAAAAAACGCTATCTGTTAAATACCAAACTCGTTATCGCCATCATTATAACCCAGCAAATACAAAGGGTTCGGCTGGCTTAAAGTACGCCAAAGCATCACCAGCATAAGTCTGATTTTGTGCTAAAGGTAGCTTAAGAACAGGCTGCCCTGCAGTAAAATCTGCTTTACGGATATCAACCCAAAAGGTGTTAGGCGTGAGTGCGGTTTCAAAATAGTAGGTTAAACGTTTTTGATCTGACACTGTGCGCCAACGAGTAGAAGAGATATTCGGTTCGGCCTCAGAAGAAATACCAAAAGGCACAGAAGCATTACGGATAACACTAAATACACTTGCCACGGCCAATTGTGGATCACTGGTTTGCGGAATGGCACTTAAGTAAAAAGAAGCTCGAACAAAACGATCTGCCGCTCTATTGGTGCCTGGTAACATGGTCGTGCCACCAATTTCACGCCAATATTCATTTATTGCCAGTTGTTTCTCAAAAATGGGGGAATTAGTCATTACCGTATAATCTCTACTATGGTGAATCACTAATTTCCCATCAATATATTCAAACACGGCGTTGTCACCGGTGGCGTCTGAAATCGCTAAATGTAATGTCGCAAATTTACTGGTGCCAGGAATATCAGCCGAAACAATGACAAAGGGCTCATTTTGCATCACAGCAACTGCTTCCGCTACTGTTGCAAAGTTATCCAACATATATTGTACCCAAGCAGCAATACTTAACCCTGGTTGCCGGCCATCGTATTCAGGGTAGCGCGACTCGACCAGCCAAAGTAAATTCGCTACTAAACCTTTTTCGTTCATACCATCTGCACTGGCAATATCAAAAGAACTCGCTACTACGCTGCCATACTTCGAAGTCCAGCGTACCGAGTTGGGGCCAACTTCTCCTTGGCGCTGCATTCCTCTGGGAAATAACCATAAATTCGCTGGGATCTCATCTTTCCAATCCATTGAGCGAGCGGTAATGATCGTTTGCTCTGGTCCCTTATAAACCGCTCGGGTACAAGCTGATACAGGAAGAGTGATTTGGGCAGTCAATAACCCAGCTAATAACATTGTTAGTCGAAATCGCATTATTTCGCTCCTTAAAACGAAGAATAAAATGGCAACCCTAAAGTTTTTGCTCAGTATTTGGCAAAATAGCCGTTATCTTTTAACTATCTCAGTGAAACCACAGTAATTAGCTTGTGCTGCTTTATAGTGTTCGTACTATGAAAGTGATTAGTTAAAAACAAAATTTTTGTTATCTTGTACCTTCTTTAGCAAGTGATTAGGAATAAAGCAAGTTATGGCAATTGAATGGATACTGGCATTTTTAGCCTTGGGGCTGTTTGCTGGCTTTATGGCAGGGCTATTAGGCATTGGCGGTGGCGGTATTATGGTCCCAATGCTCACCAGCATCTTCCTAGCAATGGGTTTAACAACCGAGCATGTGGTGCATTTAGCCTTAGGCACCTCGATGGCGGCGATTGTAATGACCTCTATTTCCAGCATGCGCGCGCACCATGCCCGTGGTGGCGTGCTTTGGCCTATAGTCAAAGCCATGACGCCCGGAGTCATTGTCGGTACTTTTGCCGCTACCTTTATTGCCGCCCAAATTAGTGCTCAGCATCTGGCCATTTTCTTTGCGCTGTTTATGGGCTATGTGGCGCTGAATATGTTAAGACCGAAAAAAGCCGCAGAAGTCAGCGCCAAAACCATCGCTAAAGCGGAATTGACCAGCGTCGGTGGCGGCATTGGTGTGGTCTCGGCGTTGGTGTCTATTGGCGGTGGCTCACTCACCGTGCCCTATTTAAGCTGGCGAGGTATTGCCTTAAAAAATGCGATCGGCACTTCTGCGGCCGTGGGCTTACCCATTTCACTCGCCGGAGCGCTAGGCTATTTGCTACAAAGCCAACCAGGATTAGACTTACCGTTCGCGGTGGGTATGGTGTACTTGCCTGGCGTGTTATTGATGTCTGCTGCCAGTTTTCTCTCAGCCCCAGTTGGCGCCAAACTCGCCCATAAATTGCCGGTGGCAGTGTTAAAAAAGGTGTTTGCCGTATTGCTGATCTTGCTCAGTTTAAAAATGCTGCTGTCGGTGGTGTAATTTTTCTGGATAAGAACGCAAGCACAATCTCTCGCTTGTGCCCCCTTAATTTACGAAAGCTAGCGCTGTAAATCCTCGATTGCGAACTGAGTATAAACCAGTTTCAGTTGCCAGAGCTCACATAGCAAGCCACGCCAAACGGCGTGACTTGCTTCATCTTAATCTCACCATCAACAACACTCTATTTTGCTGCGTTCAAGAGTGGCTTAACGAATATCCAAGACTAAGACACCGCGAGCAGGTACGCTAAGCTGAGTATCCAGTTGCATCTTTTCGCCACTTAGCACCTCTAAGGCAGTTTTACCGGCGGGTAATACCTGCCGAAACCGACTTAAATCCAGCGTAACGGCGTCGTGTTGCTTATTCATCACTACCATCACGGTTTGCTGGTCGTTATAGCGAAAATAGGTATAGGTACCGCGATCTGGGGCAAAGTGCAGCAGTTTGCCCTGATGAATGGCCGTTGCGGTTTTGCGCCAATTTAGTAATTGGCTGACCAGTTGCTGTGCCATGCGCTGGGTATCCGATAACCCTGCGCCAGTAAAGGCATTTACCTTATCCCCTGCCCAACCGCCGGGGAAATCGGCTCGCACCTTGCCATCATCACGATGCGGTGGACTGGTCATGGCCAGCTCAGTGCCATAAAACAGTTGCGGAATACCGCGCATGGTAAACAGATAGCTTAGCGCCATCCGAAATAGGTCTTGATCTTCACCCAGCACTGAAAATAAACGGGCAGTGTCATGGTTACCTTCAAAGATCACCAGATTAAAGGGGTTGGCGTAAATATGGTCATTACTGAGCATTTCATACAGTCGGATCCAGCCGCCATTCCAGTTTTCTGGCTCAACCAGCGCTTTTAACAAGGCATCGTATAGCGGAAAATCTAACATCGAAGGGGTATAAGACACATAACCATCTTTATTTTGCTTGCCCGCCTGCCAGTAGGACACAATTAGCGGATTCGGGCTCCACTCTTCACCCACAATATTAAAGTTGGGATATTCCTGCATAATGCGCCGGCCCCACTCGCTTAAAAAGGCTTTATCGGCATAAGAATAGGTATCTTCGCGAATACCCGACAGCCCGGCATACTCCACCCACCAGATACTATTCTGAATAAGATAGGTTGCTAATCTGGGGTTACGCTGATTAAGATCCGGCATGGTGTCGACAAACCAACCATCAGTAAAAACTGTACGATCAATGTCGGCCGCATAAGGGTCCTGAATGGTGCTGCGGTTATGGTTGGTTGGCACAAAGTTGCCCTTGCCATCGCCGCTGGGGAAGTTTAGCCAGTCTTTAGCCGGCAAGTCCTGCATCCACCAATGATTACTGCCAATATGGTTAACGATAATATCCTGAATCACCTTAATTCCCAGCTTGTTGGCTGCTACAACAAAATCACGAAATTCTGCATTACTGCCAAAGCGCGGATCGACTCGATAAAAATCGGTGGCAGAATAACCATGGTAAGAAAAGGCAGGCTGATTATTTTCAGTGAGTGGGGTGGGCCACACCGCCGTAATACCCAGTTGCTGCAAATAGGGTAACGCCTTAAGCATACCGGCTAGATCACCGCCATGCCGACCATTGTCATCTTGTCGGTTCGCCCGCTCCAGCATGTCGGCTAGGTTGTCATTGCTTGGGTCACCATTAACAAAACGATCGGGCGTAATTAGATAAATGGCATCGCTGGGCGCAAAACCCTGTCGTTGTGCCGAACCCGCACTGCGTGAGAGTATCGGATAATCCCATTGCTGTACGAGCTGGTAGCCCTGAAACAATTGCAGCGCCAAGGTGCCCGCCACCGCGTCAGCAGACAGTGTCAGCTCAACAAACAGATAATTCGGGTTATCGGTGCGATGTACTGCACTGATGCTCACACCACGATAGTCTAGCTTAGGGGTTAGCTCAGCGAGCTTATCGCCATAGAGCATCAGTTCAACCGTGGGATGCTGCATACCAACCCACCAGTTATGCGGTTCAACTCGCTGAATCGTGCCAGCATAAGCGTTAAAACTAAGGCACAGTGTTACAAATAATAAGGCTAAACGTCGCATTACGATTACTCCTCAGTTGGTGTGGCCAGTAAAACACCTAAGGGTGTAGCCAGTCGCGCGGCCCAAGCTGTTTCACTGTGATCTGTCCCAGGGAAAAAGGCACTGTGCCACTCCGGCGCCTGAAAGCCTTTGGCACGGAATAAGTGATCCACCTTTTGCTGTAATGCTGGATACAACGCATCTAGCGTTTGATCGCCATGATCAAAATACCAGCGATGTTGGCCAGGCGGTGGCAGGTGCTCCGACAAATAGTTGAGAAAAGCCTGTGGAATAGGATTATTGTCCAGCGTCCATGTGCCTGGCCAATGCGTAGACAGCGCTGCTGCCCCCATAAACACCTCTGGATATTCAGTTTGCGCATACCAAGAAATTAAGCCACCCATACTAGAGCCCATAATAAAGGTAGCGCTACGGCTTGGATCAGTAGCAAAGTTTTGATCTACGTAAGGTTTTAACTCAGTAACCAAAAAACGTAAGTACTTGTCGCTGTATACGGGCTCGGCAAAAAGGGTAACGCCCGGTGCCCGTTCTAACTGATACAGTGCTTGCCGCTCTGTCTCGGGTAGGCTTAAAAAGGGTTTTTGTGGGAAATACTCGCTGTGCCGAGCCGCGCCGATATTATGAATGCCGACCACAATAAAGGGCCGCACTTGCCCCTGCTGCTGTAACTGTTGCGCTGTTTCCGCGACCTGCCAGCTTTGGCCATTCCAGCTTTGTTTGGGATCAAATAACACCTGACCATCATGCATATAAAGCACCGCATAAGGGCCCGCTGCTGGATAGCCTGCTGGTAACCAAACATCAATGGGTCGGCTGGGTACAAAGGCGGACGTCAGAGTAGGTAAACGCAGCAGTTTACCCACACTCACCTCTGGTAAGCTAACGGGGTTATCCTCTTCTGCCTCTTCTGCCTTTACTGCTTGACTAAAAAGTTGGCTGCAAAGCAGCACGCTAAATAGAAAACGCCTGAGCCATGTCGGCTGATGTTTGACTGTTTTTGTTGTCATACGGATCTCCGCATTCATACGCTGTCGTGCTTAGCGGCAGCTTGTTAGGCTGCCGCTAAGCATTGCTGGTTTAGGTTGCTGTTTAATAGTCTAGAGTCAGCTGTTTAGTCTCTGCTGTTAGCGGTAACTTAATTTTTAATTGCTGCTGGGCTTTGTCGTACCAGGCCACATACTGGCCACGCGCAAAACGCTGCGGTTGCGGTACGATCGGAATATAGCGCCCATCTAGCATAATGCGCTGCGCTTTCCCGCGTTGGTTGTGTAGCACCAACGTCAGATCTCGACTGGCTGGCCGGTTCTGATAATCGCCGCCCTCACGGCTAAAATGAATCGACAGCTGTTTATGTTCCCTGTTCGCGGCGAAATGCAGTAACTCGAATTGGCCTTTGGCAATAGAATCGACTGTAACACCATCATCTTCAAACAGGCTGTACTGGCTGGTAGTAACACTCTGATCGGCATAATAGTGCAGCGTTAACGCCTTGCCCTGATAATCCGTCGTCCGCTGCAAAGTCTCGGTCATTGGAATAAAGCTGCCGGCTTTTACCAGCACCGGAATGGTGTCGAGCGTCACTGGGCGCTGTACTTCCTGCCCGCCTTCCAGCCGCTCACCGCTGAAAAAGTCAAACCACACGCCTTGCGGCAGATTAACTGGCCAGCTGGCTACGCCTGGTTCAGTCACTGGTGCGACTAAAAAGGCATCGCCCCATAAATAACTATTGGCTTCATCACGTAATGCCACGTTTTGCTCATCAAGGAAAAATAACGGCCGCATTAAGGGCATGCCGGTTTGATGATGCTGGTATGCCAGGGTGTAGTTATATGGCAGCAGCTGGTAACGTAAATTCAGCCAAGGACGTAGCGTGTCTACCACCTCCTGACCATGAAATATCGGTTCAGGTGCAATATGCTCTTGGGCATGCGGTCGGTACACTGGCTGAAATACGCCAAATTGCATCCAGCGGGTATAGAGTTCAGGATCAAACACTTCGCCACCGGCAAAGCCACCTAAATCGGAGTGGATCCAACCAAAGCCAAATAAGCCCATTTGCAGCGCTAGTTCAACCTGCGGCTTCAGCCCACCCCAACTACGATCGACATCACCCGTCCAAGGCACCATGCCAAAGCGCTGCGAGCCTAAGTTACCAGCACGCATCATAATAAAGGGGCGCTGCTCGGGAAAATCAGCACGAAAACCCTGATAAACTAACTCAGCCCAGCGATGGCCATAGGCATTGTGTACCGCATCAGCCGGTAATAAGCCCAAACCTGGCACATCGTGCAAGGTATCAGCCGGATGCACTTCAGGCTCGCCTAAATCGCCCCAGATCCCCGCTACGCCTTGTTGTAATAGCTTACGGTTAATATCCCAAAACCAAGCACTGGCTTTAGGGCTAAACACATCTAATAACCCGGTGTTACCAAAATAAAAATCAAAGGTTTTCGGCTGGCCATCCGGCCCCTGCGCAATAGCGCCCGCCGCCACAGCTTCATTCCAACGCGTCGAGGTCGTCAGAATAAAAGGTTCGGTGATCAAAATGGTCTTAACGCCATCGGCCGCAAAATCAGCCAGCATTTGCTCAGGGTTGGGGAATGCCTGCCGATCCCAGTCCAAATTGCCCATATGGCCTTGAATATCCGGCCCAAACCAGTACAGGTCAAGCACGATGGCATCTAACGGCAGCTTTAAATCACGGAATTTTTGTACCACCGCCCGCGCTTCGGCTTCGGTACGATAACCAAAACGTGAGGCATAATTACCCAGTGTCCAGCGTGCCGGTAACGGCGGTTTACCACTTACTGCCAGATACTGCTGAATCAATTCTGGTGTCGTAGCGGCAGCAACCAGCAAATAGCTACTGCGACCACCTTGAGCACGGAAGCTTAGTCGGTCGGGCTGGGTATGCCCCAGATCCAATTCACCGGTGGCACCATTATCGAACAACAACATATAGTTTTTGTCTGACAGCACACCGGCTAGACTAAAGTACATTTGGTTCGATTGTGTACTGTAGCCATAGTGCGCCTTGTTATACAGCGGCAGCTTATGACCACGCCGATCCATCCCCAGCACCCGTTGCCCTGCACCGGCCAGTTTTTCTTGCTCGGCTAAACTAAAGTCAAAGCCAAGTTGACCTGCTGTTTGAATTAATCCCGCCTGATCTTGGGTTAACAGCTGGCCATCGCGGTAAAAGGCAATACTAAATGGATTTTTATTAATGACGAGTTGCAACTCAGGGCTGAACAAGGTCAACTGCTGCTCGGTTCTTGCCAGCTGCAGCGCCACCGGCTTGGCCGGTGCGCCGATAATCAGCGAGGCTTGCTGCGGCTGCCCTGCCGGTTGATACCAAACGGCGACACTGTGCGGGTTATAAAACTCGATACTGACTTGGCCCTGATCGGTTGTGATCACAAGCCCTTGCGGAGTAAGCAGGTGGCTTTGGTAATGTTGTGCTGCCAGATTGCTGCTAAGCAATACCCCAACTAGCAGCAGTAGATGCAGCAAACGCGATAGCAAGTACGGCATAGCAGCTCCTTAGCGCAGCAATTGATAGACAACCGAGCCAAGCGGCGCCAGTTGTACTGGGATCTGCCCAATACCGCCACTGACCTGAAGCTGCTGGCGTTCGCCGGTTAATTGATCTTGCAGCTGATAAGTACCGTCTGACAATTGCCATGCTGCGATGAGCGTTGCCGGCAGTTGCAGGTTAAAGGCGACTGTTTGCTCGGGATTAAAATGGCTAACGACCACCAACTGCTGCTGCTCAACATAGCGGGCAAACGCCAATTGCTGCTCCGAGTAGGCGGTACCTGCAGCCAGATTAACCGTATGCAGTTCCTGATAAGCACCATTTAAAGCGGGTGCCTTGGCACTAAATTGCATTAAGGTTTCATAAAACTGCCGCAGTTCACGCTCGGCTGGGCTTAGCGCGCCACCATCAAACTTGCCACCGTTCATCCAACGCTGATGATGTGGTACGCCCCAATAGTCAAAAATGCTGGTGCGGCTGGCTTTACCAAAGCCGGCATCCGCTGCTGCGGGTTCACCGACATCCTGAGCAAAGTACAACATGGTAGGTGAGGTACTGATTAATGCTGACACCACCATCGCCGGCATACCTTTACGAGCATCACCGGCAAACTCCGGACTGGCAATTCGCTGCTCGTCATGGTTTTCTAAAAAATGCAGCATATGATGCTCGATATCAGCCATCCGCTGTTGAATGGCCACTAACTCAGAGGTAGGCCCCTTGCCTTGCATCACCAGTTTTAAGCTATCGTAAAACTCAACCTTATCATACAGGTAGTCCATTAAGCCTAGCTTGATATAGTCGCGGTATAAATGCGGTTGATACACCTCGGCCAGTAAGAAGGCATTGGGGTTGGCGTGCTTGATATGGGCGTTTAAATAGCTCCAGAATTCCACAGGGACCATTTCGGCCATGTCGTAGCGGAAGCCATCGACGCCCATGGCTGTCCAGTACAGGGTAATATCACGGAACTTTAGCCACGTATTTGGCACATTTTTGCCCTGCCAGAATTGATAATGGGCTTGCCAATCCTTTTCTGCGTACTCCGCCGGTAAGGTGTCGAAGTCGTAACTGCCGTCTGGGCGCACACCAAAGTTAATTTTGACGGTTTCATACCAGTCGTCAAAGGCGGGCTGGGCGGCACGTGAACCATTACCCGTCCATTTGGCTGGGTTTTCTGCAAACTGACTATCGGCTAAGGGATGCACAGCACCACCCAGCACCTGATAATCCGCAGGCCAGGCCGGCACTTGAAAGGCGGAGCCAGGGATATAGTAAAAATTATTGTCGCGGGCATATTCCATACTGGTATCGTCATCCGCACCAAAATCGCGCACACCCTCTGGCTTGGCCAGCGATTCATAACGGCGCGCTACATGGTTAGGCACGATATCGATCAGGACTTTCATACCATGCTGATGAGTGCGGGCGATTAAAGCCTGAAACTCTTCCAGCCGTTTAGCCGGATCATCGGCTAAATCTGGATTTACGCTGTAGTAGTCTTTCACGGCGTAAGGTGAACCGGCGCGGCCTTTTACCACGTCAGGATCATCATTGCTTATGCCATAGGCGGTGTAATCACGGATCAGCGCATGGTGCGGCACCCCGGTATACCAGATATGGGTGGTGCCCAGCGCCTTGATGCCCTGCAGGGCCTCATCGGTAAAATCACTAAATTTACCCACGCCGTTTTCTTCCAGCGTCCCCCAAGGCGTATTGGTGGTTTGTTTATTACCAAAAAGCCGAGTAAATACTTGGTAAACAACGGCTTTGCCGGCAACCTCTTCGATGTTTGCCGTCGTAGTTGGCGGTGTTGCGGGCGGTTGAGCCACCTCAGGTGTGGGAGCTGGTCCACACGCAACCAATACCGTTAATGCAGCGGCGGATAATGGCATTATAGTTTTTTTCATGACGATCACCTTGTCAAATTGCGCATGCTTGCTACGTTACCGCAGTTCGCGCCAAAGGTGATGCCTTTTTTTGGTGCATACGTATGCAACCGCTCAAGAGCTGACAAGAGGTGTTTAGTTTGTTTACTAGGCAGTAAAATCAAGTTGGATAGGGTTAAAGAGACAACGCTATGCCAGTAAGGAAAAGACTAAAATAGTCGCTATGACTTACCAGCCAGTGTTTGCTCAGCCCAGCTCACTGCGTTTAAATAGAGACGAGCTAGTTCAAGGTCGTCGGAGAAGGAAGCCGATAACTGATCGGTCGCCAGCCAATCAGCTTGCTCAAAGGCTTCTGTTAACTTAAGACAATGACCAAGCGGCCCAACTCGTTCCAGCAAAGCCTGTTTCACCGCAGGGAGTAAAGGCAACAGTGCTAATAACTCAGCTTGTGATTGCTCCACAATTAGGTGCACATTAGAAAATAAACCGGTTAAAAACGCACTAGGCGGGTTAGTCGGTAATCCAAGATGCTGTGCTAAGGCATCACAAAACTTGGCTCTCACCAAAGACTGCATAATAAGTTCATTGGCAGTATTGCCTTGCAGATTGGCCAGCGCCAGCAGAGCTATAAATTTCTTTAATTCTGTCTCACCCATGTACACCATGGCATGCTTTAATGAGCTAATAGGTTTGGTTAAATTACTACCTGCTTGATTGATAAAACGCAGTAACTTATAAGATAACCCCAAATCTAATTGGCAAATATTGGCAAGTTGATCAAAGTTTAACTTTTCTGCAGACGCCTCTGCCATCAATGCCAGCAAATTCGCTTTATTACCACCAATTTGTTTATGTTTCAGCATCTCAGGTTTAGCAAAGAAATAACCCTGAAATAAACTGAAACCCAGTAGCTTGAGTTGCTCAAACTGCTCTGCGGTTTCCACGCGTTCGGCCAGTAAAATTAGCGAATATTGTGCAATTCGCCGTAAATAGCGGGAAATCTGCATCAAATTAAATTGCTGAATATCTATTTTTAAGTAGGTGATGTAGGGTAAAAACGCGTCCCATTTTTCATCAAAATCATGATCATCTAGCGCTAATTGATAACCTTTGCTTTTTAATGTTTTCAGCGTGTGCAAAAGCTCGTCAGACGCAGGAACCGTTTCCAGCACTTCAATCACCATACTCTCAGGTTTAATCGACGTGGGGAAATGATGCAACAGTGTTTCTTCTGAAAAATTAATAAAGGCGAGTTTATTTGCGGTGATCTTCTCGACGCCTAACATTAAATGCTGCTGTAACAGCAACTTAGAGGTAGCTTCGTCATCATTAATATTAGGAAAGGCGTTCGCTTCGCCATCACGAAACAATAGCTCATATCCTATGGTTTCGCGGTGACTGTTGAAAATAGGCTGACGGGCAACATAACCATACATAGTGGACAACCTAAAACTGCACTTAAATTCGAGTATAGGCATTCCGAACAAACAAACAAGAGGCCACAGTAAATATCTGTGGCCTAAACACCATTAGACTGGGGTATTAGCTGCTTTTGGTCGAAAGCTTCTTGGCTTTTTCGGTTTTTTTGGCGGCAATGGCTTCGGATTAGCCGCAGTCTCGGGTAAAGGCTGCACAGGCGCAAAGCTAGCGATAACTTGACGCGGAATGGCTTGTTTAATTAAACGCTCAATGCCTTTTAGCTCTTTCATCTCTTCCGAGCAAACTAAAGAGATGGCTAAGCCCGCAGCGCCAGCCCGACCAGTGCGACCAATCCGGTGTACATAGTCTTCGGCCACATTCGGCAACTCAAAGTTAACGACTTGCGGTAATTGCTGAATATCTAAGCCACGTGCAGCAATATCCGTTGCTACCAGCACCCGCACAGCACCCGCTTTAAACTCGGCTAAGGCTTTGGTACGGGCATTCTGGCTCTTGTTACCGTGAATAGCCATGGCTGAAATGCCGGCTTTTTCCAATAACAACGTAAGCTTATTGGCACCATGCTTAGTTTTGGTAAATACCAACACTTGCTGCCAATTGTGTTGCTTAATTTGCTGGATCAGTAAATTCGCTTTCTGCGCTTTGTCTACTGGGTAAAGCCACTGCTCAATGCGCTCAACTGTACTATTTGGTGGGGTGACCGTCACTTCCAAAGGATCGTTTAGCAAGCCTTTGGCCAAGGCGCGAATTTCTTCGGAAAAAGTAGCCGAAAACAACAGGTTCTGGCGTTTTGGCGGCAATAGTGCCAATATTTTCTTAATATCGCGGATAAAGCCCATATCTAACATGCGATCGGCTTCGTCCAGCACCAAGACTTCGAGCTGGTTAAAGCGCACGGCGTTTTGCTGGTATAAATCCATTAACCGGCCTGGGGTGGCAATCAGAATGTCGGTGCCTTTGCGCAGCGCCATCATTTGTGGGTTAATTTTTACGCCACCAAAAACTAAAGCACTGCGAAGCGGTAAATATTTACCGTACAACTCGACACTTTCGGCAACTTGTGCGGCTAGCTCACGGGTAGGCGTTAAAATTAACGCCCGCACCTGATTAGGTTGCACCTTGCGCCCCTGTTGCTTACCTTCGGCTAACAGTTGTAGCAAAGGCAGTGTGAAGCCGGCGGTTTTACCGGTACCGGTTTGGGCGGCAGCCATTAAATCACGGCCGGCCAACACAGCAGGGATTGCTTGTTGTTGAATAGGTGAAGGTGTGGTGTAGCCTTTCTCTGCCACGGCCTTTAATAGTTCGGCCGACAGCGGTAAATCTGTAAATAGCATGCGTATTCCCGCAATGGTTGCTGCGAAAATCTCTGCCCGCAGCTGCAGTGCCCTTCTGTATGAAGGGCGCGCAGTCTACCTGAAACCCTGCTAAAATACGAGAAATTCGCTACAGAATCGCCAGAGCAAAGTAAAACACGCGCAAGTAAACCGCTCACGGCTGCATATCGCTGCAATAATTCTTATAGAAATTGATTGAAAGACTAAACATTACGGATTCTCGCTTTGCAGCGTTCGCAAGGAATGGTATTTTGTACCAAAGAAACGATAAATGTTCATGGAGCTTTTCTTGAGTGTTGCTGTTAGCAAACAAACGGTGTTTTTGCGGCATATAGAACAATTGCTAGCGCAGTTTTATCACCCACAACAATCTTGCTACTATGTGCTGGCAGAAGCATTTTTTCGCCTACAACAAGAGCAACAACATGCTCTGCATCTAGCAGAACAAGATTGGTTGCTAGCGCAGAAAGCACCACAAAAACCAGATGTGTTGAAGAAAACCCGAGCTATTTTTACGGACTTACAGTATGCCGATGAAAAATTACGGCTACAACGCTGGAGCGCACTTAGGCAACTGGCAGAAAATTTATTACAACTCAGTGATGGTATCCAGCAATCTGAAACCTTGACCCTAAGTTCCCGCTTATTTGGCAGCCTGTTATTGACCGCACTGAGTAAAAAACGCAAAACCGCGTTACTCGAATTTGCCTATAAACCCTGTTATCGCGCGCTATTAACACTTCGACTGTTAGACGATTTATTGCAACAACAGATTATCAAAGAACCAGAGTGGCAAAACTGGTATCAACAGCGTAATCCTGCCGAGCCTGATAATTGCCCTTATCGCCAGCAGTTACAGTTACCCTTGGTAATGGCCTGCGTTATTCAACATTTGGGGCAGTTGCATTTAGATGCGCAAGCTATCCTAGCGAAACACGACCACACCAACACCACCGACCGCGCGTTAAGCCCAGAGGAGAGGGTGCAATATCTCGCTTTCAGTCAACAAGGTAGCCTAAATTTTTTGAGTACCGGTCTTGGCGTGTTGCCATACCGAGGTAATAGCAAAGATGAACGCGAGCAACATCAACAACAACAATTAAAACTGATGACTTTGCTGGAACGCTTTATAAAAGCGCCGCCTCACACACTACTTGGCAGTTTATTTAAAGTGCCGCAAGCCTACACCTCTGTGATTTTGCCAGGCCGTAACCGTTATAACTATGAAGCGTTACCAAAGGCGCCTTTGTTACTGCGCGAAGCTGTCAGGCGCGCTGAATATGATGGTCGACTGGTTGACCGCATTTTTAGAATGCAAGGGATCTTTCCCCAAGGTTATGGCATCGTCTATACACCTTTGGGAGATGACAGCAAACCCCAACCAAAATATGAATTTGCGGTTGTAAATAGCCTTTATCCTGAGAAACCTGAACAACCGCGCTGCCGTGTAGTCAGTCGAAATCAGCAATACCGCAATACCGGTTATGATATTACGCTCAGTGCCGAACTGAACTTATATTTTAAACCTGCCCGAGATCGTCTTAAAACGCTGCCAGAAAGGCGACTAAGAGAATTACTCAATGTGTTATATCAAGATGGTGATGCATTGTTTGATCGGAAATTACTGCCACACTGCTGGCAAGCTGATAATTTTTTTAGTGTCGCTGAAAATCAAAATTTATGGCAAAGCGCTGAACGGCGGCAGAATTAACTGCCGCTTAGCGCTTTATGATCAAGACTCTGCTTTACAAAAATCCTGTAAGAACTGCTGGTGCAGCGGTAACTTTGTAGCCGTGGCGGAAAAAATCGTTTTTAAATAATCTAGTAATTCGCTTAATTGCGTGTCAGTCAGGGCATTCACGATCGGATGATAATCCTCTGGCTGTAAGCCCTGCCCCAGCATCACTTGGATCCAAGCAATGGGTGAAAATAACTCATCCTGCTCGCGATACACCTTGCCTGTGGCTTTAAAGAGGGCAATTTTCTGCAGCAAGCGCTCTGGCACATCCATTTGTTGGCAATCGCGCCAGAATTTAGAATCGGTACGCTGCGTTAATTTATAGTGCAAGATAATAAAATCGCGGATATGTTCAAACTCCAGCTGCGATTGCCGATTAAACTCTGCAACCTCTTCTGACTTAATGCCTTGATGCGGAAAGTTTTTTACTAAACGAATAATACCAGATTGAATTAGGTGGATACTGGTCGACTCTAGCGGCTCCAAAAAGCCACTGGATAAACCGATACTGACCACATTGCGGTGCCATTGCTTGATACGTCGCCCAGTGCGGAATTTTATCAAACGCGGTTCAGCAAGCGCCGGCGCATCTAAATTCGCCAGTAAATGCGCTTTTGCCGCCTCCTCGGACCAATACTTACTTGAGAATACCAAGCCATTGCCTGTTCGATGTTGTAACGGGATCCGCCACTGCCAGCCGGCTTGATGTGCAATAGATCGGGTATAGGGCACTATCGGCTTGACACTTTCCGTTGGCACCGCCCAAGCGCGATCACAAGGCAACCAATGGCTCCAATCTTCGTAGCCGGTATTTAAGGTTTGTTCGATCAATAAACCGTGCATACCGCTACAATCAATAAATAAATCGCCGCTTATTACCTGACCATCCGCCAAGGTTAGCGCGCTGACATAGCCATTACTTTCGCTGGTGGCTACGTGGGTAATTTTGCCTTCGATACGTTTGACACCCATGGCCTCACAATGTTTACGTAAGAACTTCGCGTATAAGGATGCATCAAAATGGTAGGCATAAACTAAGCCAGGTAAATTCACCTGTGGGATAGTATCAATTTTGCTGAATTTATTGTGTTTAGCGGCCTGATAATTGAAGGAGTAATCCCAAAAATCTTGAGTTAAGCCTTGTTGCTTGGCTTTTAACCAAAAATGATGAAAGGTGCAGAAAGGATAATCTTTGCCAAAATTACCAAAAGCATGCATATAGCTATCACCTTGCTGCCCCCAGTTTTCAAATTGGATCCCGAGCTTAATGCTGCCTTGGGTTTCTTTTAAAAAGGTTGCTTCATCTAACCCTAAGCCCTCATTAAAATGAATCACTGGCGGTATCGTGGCTTCACCCACACCAACAATGCCAATTTCTTCCGATTCTACCAAGAGGATATTGAGTGATTTTCCGAGCATTTTGACCAACAGCGCAGCACTAATCCAGCCAGCTGTACCGCCACCAACAATCACTACCTGCTTTATTGCTTGTTGTTCTGACATCTTACTCACCATAAAAAAACCCCTAAGACAAAGCATATCTTAGGGGCTTAAATTAGACCAATGCGTTTACCTTAGAACTTGTATGAGAAACCCAGCAAATAGGTTCTACCATAGTCTTGGAAGTCACGCACAGCACCGCTACCATGACGGGTAGTAAACGGCTGATTACTTAAGTTCTGACCTTGTAAGAATACACTTAAGCCATCTAACTGGGTGAAACCCGCCGCACCAAAGTCATAGCCTAACTGTGCATCCCAAATAGTCTCGCCATCGATATCAACCTGTGCGGTTGCAAAACCGATATTGTAGATATCGCCTTTGAAGGCTGAACGCTTACGCATAGAAGCACGGGCAGAGAAACCGTCGCGATCATAATAGAAGGTGAAGGTTTGGATCTTATCTGACAGACCTGGCAGTTCAAAATCATTGCCATTTTGATCTTTAATATCAGAGGTTATCTTGGTATGGCTAGCAAAAATACCGAACCCTTCCAGACTGTCATGTAAAATACTCAGTGGAATTGAGGCCGATAATTCTAAACCCGATAAACTGCCTGAGCCGCCATTTACTTTACTGTTTGACACGGCCAGTCTATTCACGGGTTCAGAACCATCAGGTGCGGTAATGTTATCAAACTCAAAACGCGTTGAACCATCAAAGATCCAGTCTTTCAGCTCTTTGTGGAAAACCGTTACTGCATAGTACCCTTCTGAATGGAAGTAATTTTCATAGCCTAAATCAAAACCAATGGCGGTTTTTGGCTCAAGCGTAGGGTTACCCCCACCGACACTCCAAGCCTCGGCAGTAGTGGCATT
Source organism: Alishewanella sp. d11 (assembly GCF_049390205.1). Taxonomy (GTDB): domain Bacteria; phylum Pseudomonadota; class Gammaproteobacteria; order Enterobacterales; family Alteromonadaceae; genus Alishewanella. The sequence continues at coordinate 1,327,337 of NZ_CP186547.1, forward strand.
AGCATTATATGAAATATTCATAGATGCGTTCATATCGTCCATACGCGGACGAGACATGGTTTTTGCTGCACCAAAGCGGACACTTTGTTGTTCATCTAAGGCTAACTTAAGGTTTAAGCTTGGTAACAAAATACCAAAGTCATGTGAAACATCCGTTGGTACGGTTTGCACTAACTGATCAACCACGAAACTACCAAAACCTTGTGAATCTTGTTTTGTTTTCACATAACGTAAACCCACATTACCAGTTAAAGCTTTATCCATAACTTCAGCGTCAATATTGGCCTGAGTGAAGATAGCCATAACCTGCTCATTCACCGTCCAAGAACGGGTTTTATGACCACCACCATCCGCACGGCTTTCAGGAATGCCAAAATAGAAACCATCGCGAACCAAAGCACGAGAATCGTAAGCAATCATATTGCCAAAGCCCAAGAAGCTCAGATCAGTCACGCCAATCCGGTATTGCTCAGGCACAGGGGCTAACGCATCTGGATAAGATTTCAGGGTTAAGTAATAGCCTTCTGAGCGTTTGGTTTTAGAGCGATCTTTATGAGATATACCATATTCTAAGCTGCTGAACGGCCCAGCGTTTTCCAACGCTTGGGTTGCCGCAAGGCGTAAAGTTGTCAAGTCACCATCAATTTCTGGTGCATTGATAAAACCGTCTTGTGCATCACAAGGCACATCGACTTTACAGCCCCAGTTAAGTGGCGCACCGAGTAAAATCAAATTCCAATCAGCATAATTCAGTGTTGGCGAGAACGTCGCACCCGTACCATCCGCATTTAGCACATAATCGATATTGTCGTAGGCTCCTACGCCTTCGCCGCGACCTGTACCAGAGTAGTTTTCCATACTCCAAATCTGGCGTTTAACGGTGGACCGACTGACATCAAAATCCAAGCTGATATAATCGGTTAATTCATATTTAGCATTAAAACCAAAGGCTTTTAATTCAGCATCACGCACTTCATAGTCGTTACGCACAACGGCCTGATTTCTGATCGTCCCCTCTGTCACAATACCATTTTCAATTTTGTTGATGGTAGTGGTACCGCCAGCCCAAATACCAGGCACTTCAATACCGCGTAAGATTTTCTCATCAGAGAAATCTACATAAAGGGCATCAGCAACTAACTTTAATTTGTCATTAGGGGCATACTCTACAACTGCCATGACTGAATCACGCTCTAGCGTTGAAGAACGAGCAAAAGGTTTAGCCCCGCCTAAAATAACAAAGTCATTACTCAACTCAAAACCATTAGCATTAATGCCAGCACCCCAATCTACTGCTTGCTGCGCGCCATCATAACCCCACGCATTCCAACGTTTTTCTTGGTTGGGTGAAGTCATAGTGGTTACGGCCAGCGCCACACCTATGGTGTTATCTGCAAACTGGTCAATGTAGGCAAAAGTGCCGCGAGCGCCAGCGTTATTGCCATCTGGGTTCAGTTTATCAAAACCGGTACGTTCATACTGTCCATTAACCTGTAGCACTCTCTCGCCACGAGCTAATGGGCTGGCCGTTCTAAGATCGATAACACCGGCAATACCTTCAGCTTCAAGCTTGGCATCTGGCGTTTTATACACCACGACCTGACTCATAATTTCTGACGGATAGAGGTCAAACTCTACGCCACGATTATCATTAATGGAAACTTGTTCACGACCATTAAACGTCGTAGAGCTCTCATTTTCACCAAAACCGCGAATGGTGATACGGCTGGCACGACCATCTAAACGCTGAGCCGCTAAACCGGGAAGACGAGCTAAAGACTCGGCAATACTAGAATCAGGTAATTTACCTATATCTTCTGCAGAAATAGCTTCTACAAAGGAACTATTAAACATTTTTAGGTTCTGAGATTCCTGTAGGCTGCGACGAAAGCCACGTACGGAAATCACTTCAACGGCTTCTTCATCCGCTTTCGTTTCGGTCTCAGCGACAGCTTGCGCCAATGCCAGTGAACTGGAACTGGCTGCCGCTATGGCTAAAGTCAGCATGCTAAGTTTAAATTTATTCATCACCTTGTCTACCCCGGTCTGTTGTTGTTTTGCTACTGCAAAATCCGTAAGCCTTGCTGAAAGTTCTCAGCTTCGGTTTCGCCATGCTCATTTATTAAACTTATTCGGGCATAAGCTCAATATGAATACGTATTCATAACCCAATTCACGCACAAACAGGGTGCAAACACTGCCCAAACTGCACTATCGTTGTGCGAATAGCGCTTTAAACCCAAAACTGACTAAACAGCGTTGTCATAAATAAACTGCCGGCTGAGCTGAAACAGAAAAATTGCATACGTATGCAGCCTGTTTCCTATTTGTTGCAGGCTGTTTATGCTTGTCTGGGTTTAGCTCCAACCGAAACAATAGCGGGTTAGTTAATAGTCTAGCCCATACAGCAGGTGGTCTATGGAACAACTTAAACAGCTTGCCAGCTTGGCGGGTTTGCAAGACAGCTATGTGCATGCCAATGGCCATACTGAGCACATTTCGCTGCCGGTACAACAAGCTATTTTAACGGCGATGGGGTTTGACTTAAGTACCGAGCAAACTATAGCGGCCCATATTGCTCAGTTACAACAACAGGCTTGGCAAGTGGGTTTAGCTGCCGTTACTGTTTGCACCGAAGGCGAGCTCCTAAGCGTTCGTCTGCAACTATCGGCTGCCAGTGCAAGTAGTCAGTGGTCTTGGCATATTACGACAGAGAGCGGCGAACGCTTTCAAGGCGAGTTCTTACTGCAACCAAAAGATATCGTCGAGCAATACTCATTAGCAACAGATAACATGCTGGCTTTTCAGCTTGAAATCCCGCTGCAATTACCCCTTGGTTACCATCAACTGCAACTACGCTCAGGCACGCAGGTGTTACAACAACGCTTGATTATTAGCCCGACTCGCTGTTTCCAATTGCATGATAGCGCGGTATTACATAAAACCATGGGCCCAGCTATTCAGCTGTATGCCATTCGCTCAGACCGTAACTGGGGCATGGGAGATTTTGCAGATCTGAAGACCATGGTAGCGCCTTTGGCCGTGCAAGGTAATGACTTTATTGGTTTAAACCCTTTACATGCTTTGTATCCGCTACTGCCGCAAGATTGTAGCCCATATAGCCCCAATAGCCGATTATGGCTCAACACTTTATATGTTGCGTTGGATACCACGCCGGAGTTCCAAGCATGTACTGCAGCGCAGCAGTTGGTCGCATCTGACGCCTTTCAGCAGCAATTAGCCGCTTGCCGAGCGGCGGTGAATGTAGATTATCCTGCAGTTGCCAAGCTAAAGTCGCAAGTAGCGCCGTTGTTATACCAACACTTTTTGCAGCATGACATCGCCCAGCAAACAGCACGCGCAAAGGCCTTTCAGCAATTTGTTGAACAAGGTGGCACCAGCTTACAACAGGTTGTGCTGTTTAAGGTGTTACAAGGTACGCTATTTTGGCAAGATCATACCATGGCAGCATGGCAGCACTTTCCTGCGGAATATCAAAACCCCAATAGCCCTGCAGTGCTGGAATTCGCCAAGCAACATGCTGAAAAAATTAACCAACAGTGCTATTTGCAATGGCTCGCTCAACAACAATTGGCCGAGGTAAAAGCCGAGTGCCGTAAGCAAGGAATGGCAATTGGCTTATATTGCGATGTGGCAGTCGGTACTAGCCGCAGCAGTGCCGAAAGCTGGGCTGCACCGGAAGACTTTTTGCTTGATCTGAGCGTAGGTGCACCACCAGATATTATGGCCCCCAAAGGCCAAAACTGGGGCTTATTAGCCTATAACCCTGTAACTCTACGGCAAAAAGCTTATCAGCCATTTATTGAACTGATTCGAGCCAATATGCGCTTTGCGGGAGCATTACGGCTCGATCATGTAATGGCATTATTACGGCTTTGGTGCTGCCCGCTCGGCGCTGATGCCACTGCTGGCTGCTATTTACGGATGCCTGCCGCAGAGCTATTTGCAATCCTAGCACTGGAAAGCCAGCGTAATCATTGTGTGGTGATCGGTGAAGATTTAGGGACAGTGCCAGCTGAAATCAGCGAGTTAATGCAGCAGTATCAAGTGCTGTCATACCGCGTCTTTATGCTTGAACAAAAGGTAGGGAGTTATCAGCATCGAGATCAAACTTATCCACCGCAGGCCTTAGCCACCGTAACTACCCATGATATGCCAACCTTAGTCGGCTTTTGGCAAGAAGGCGATCTCGCCTTACGGCATCAACTGGATTTATTCCCAAGCCGTGCGGTCGCCGATAATTTGCATCAGCTACGCGCCGATGAAAAAGCCATTTTACAGCAGCAACTGGACATTACAGAACCCGATGCGGCGACCTTAGTGCGCGCTTGTCATCTTTATACAGCAGCAACGCCGGCCCGTTTATTTGCCTATCAGTTAGAAGATTTAGTGCTACTGGATACGCCGGTGAATATTCCGGGCACCAGCACTGAATATGCTAACTGGCAGCGTAAATTACCGCAGGATATAGCAACAATTTTAACTGAGCCGGCTGTTATTAAACTAATGCAAGAGATGAAACAAGCTCGGAAATAATTAAAACGAGCTCTAGAGTAAATGCCGCCTTAGCTGGCCTAGGCGGCATATTTTTATCGCGTAGCTTTACAAAGCTGCATCCCACCTTTTTCTACCAAATCTGTCTAATTAGCGACAAAATGGCTAAGCAGCAGGCATTAAGCTAATCTTATAAATCAGTACGACAAGTATTTAGGTAATGTAGTGTCAAAAATACTGACGGTGTTTGCTGTTATGCTACTCACATCTAGTTTGGCAAGCGCAGCAGTAAACCAACTTATCAATTTGTATACCGAAGAGTATCCGCCTTGGAATTATACTTCTGGCCAAGCAGTTATAGGTCTTAATACCAAACTGATTCGGCAAGCACTGATACAAAGCGAGTTGCAGGGGCATTTCTTGGTGATCCCTTGGGGTCGAGCCCAGCGTTTAACTCAAGCAGAGCAGTATAGTTGTTTTTATTCTGCCGTCAGAACGGCTGAGCGTGAGGAAATCTATCAATGGATTGGGCCTTTAAGCCGCGAGTATGTGCAATTGTTTTCGTTAAATCCTGAAGTCTTGCCCTTTTACGCCTTAGCAGCAGCCAAAGATTTCGTCATTGGCGGCCAAACCGAAGATGCTTACACTGACTATGTTGCGCAGCAAGGCTTAAGAGTTGAACGCGTGGCAGAAATCCCCACTAACCTGTCGATGCTTCAACTTGGCAGAATCGATCTATGGTTAGCTGGCTCGGTAGGCGGCCCATATATCGCCGCAAAAAAAGGCTTACAACTTTTTCCAGTGGCGACCAGTGAGACCCTGTTTGAACTCTGGTTAGCCTGTAATAAACAGATGCCACAACAGATTATTGAACAACTCAACCGTTCAATTAAAGCGATTAAACAAGCTGAGCTGGATACTTTAGAGGAAAAAGCCGACAAGTCTCTGCCGGCTTGGTAAAGAAAGTTGACGCAATAGTCGTTATTCCGTTTGAGCGTTTTTCACAAACTCATCCAGCCAGTTTACGGTTTCCCACAGCATATGCAGCACCGACTCACGAGCACGATAGCCATGTGATTCCAAAGGTAACATCACTAAACGGGTGGTACCACCATTGCCTTTAATCGCTTGATATAAGCGTTCGCTTTGCATTGGGAAGGTGCCAGAGTTGTTATCATCAGTACCGTGGATCAACAGCAAGGGCGTTTTAATTTTCTCAGCATGGAAAAACGGTGACATTCGCGCATACAGCTCAGGATCATCCCAAAGAGTGCGCTGCTCGCGCTGGAAACCGAAAGGTGTCAGCGTGCGATTGTAAGCACCACTGCGGGCAATACCAGCTTTAAATAAGTTAGTATGCGCCAGCAGGTTAGCCGTCATAAAGGCACCATAAGAATGCCCTCCAACAGCAACGCGCTTCGAATCAGTCACTCCTAACGCAACACCCGCAGCAATCACCGCTTCGGCATTAAGCACGAGTTGCTCAACAAAAGTATCGTTGGGCTCTTTCTCGCCTTCGCCGACAATGGGCATAGTGGCATTATCAAACACCGCATAGCCTTGGGTAGCCAAAAACTGTGGGTTCCAGTAACTAATACGGTTAAAGCGGTAGAGCGAATCCGACACCTGCCCTGCAGCTGCCGCACTGCGGAATTCACGCGGATAAGCCCAGACAATGGTCGGTAAGGCACCATCACGCGCTTTATCATAGCCCGCTGGCAGTAATAACGTGGCTGACATCGGAATACCATCCGCGCGTTGGTAATTAATCAGCTCGCGACTAATGCCTTGGGTATGTGGCATTGGGTGCGGCGTCTGCGTCAATGCAGTCAGTTCACCATTTTGTAAATTCCGTAAATAGAAATCTGGTGGTAAATCGGCCGATTCGCGCTGCGTTAATAACTGACCAGATGGCAGTAGCGTAATGGGATACTCATAGAACGGCGCTTCTGAACGCCATAACCGCTGTGTTTCGCCTGTTGCTAGTTGCCGCTTATCAATAAAAGGTCTATTACCCTCCGGCGATGCACCTACGGCAGTTAAGTAAATTGCACCGTCTTCGATACGCAATAAACGCTGACCATTGGCTGCCGTGGTTAATAAGGGTGTACCCGGATCGTTGTAACGGTCTTCAGAGGAACGCTCCCACATCACCTTTGGTGTAGTACCATTTGCCAAATACCAGACTTTTTCATTACGGTCCTGCCACCAACGTTCCCATACCATTAGGCTGCCATCCGCTGCACCTAACAGGTAGCTAAAACGGAAGCTAAGATCTAATAACTTGGTAGGCTCAGCGGTAAAGGGTGCAGCTAATTGGAACAACTGATCACGGATTGCCACTTTATTCGCTGGGTCGCCGCCGTCTGCCGCTTCAGCCCAATACAAGGTAGCAGCCTGATCTGGCCGCCAGCCAATATCGCGACGCCCCGTGCTCACGGCATCAAAAGCAATAGGTAGGTTATCGGCTACCGGTTGTTGTACCACTTGATACTGTAACTTGCCTTTGTTGTCCCACACTTCACTGGTGTAAGCAAAACGGGATACCGGCACGGCATAGGAAAAGGGCTGCTCGATGCGGCTAGCAAGAATAAAGTTGTTATCGGGCGAGATCTCTACACTACGAAATACTTGCGGGGCGCCCAAAGTCTTTATTTTATTGTTTAGGCCAATTTTTACCAGTTGACTGGTGAAATAATGGCTAAACAGCGCTTCATCATGTTTATTTTTTAATAAATCTTGGTAAGTTCTGGCAGGCGCGGTGCGACCACGCGCTTCTGTAATCACCGGCCCTGTTGGTACTTTACTTGCAACAGGCTCGGCACCCCGTTTGGCCGGAACGGTTAAGGCATATAAGGCTTTACTATCGGCAGCCCATTGCAAACCGCCGCCCCAAATAGCGTTAACCGCCACTTTGCCCCAGCGACTAGCACGAGCTTTTTCAATATCGACTCGCCATAACTGCGCTTCATTATCCTCTAACTGCACAAACGCTAAATATCGGCTGTCCGGCGACCACGTCAAGTTAACTGCTTTTAACTGTTTTGGCAGACCGCTAATACTGCGACTTTGCTGGCTAGCGATATCCAATAGCTGCATAGTGGCAATATAACGCGGTTGCGTGGGCCCGGTATTGGCGGGATTAAACCGCACTCCGGCTAAGCGATATTCTGGTGCGGCTAAATCAGCAATACTAGGTAAAGCCGGAAAGCCAGTATTTAACATCAGCAAACCGTTGGGGCTTAAACTGGCGCCTGGCGTAGGTGCGGCATCCACGATTGCCACGATTTCAGCAGCAGGTTGCTGATAACCGATGTCAACTGCAGTAGCTAGCACCACACTGGCCTGACATAGCATGGCGCCCAGTAGTAGGGTACTAAGTATCTTTTTCATTTTATGCTTCCCTGTTACATTATTGATTGCAGATTACCAGATTTTCACCCGAACATCTTCTTCACGATACATGCCATCGCCCGGTTGTACCTCAAAGGCCTCGTAAAACTCTGGCATATTGGATAATACGCCTAACACACGGTACATGCCGGGTGAATGCGGGCCTGTGATCACTTGCTGGCGCAGTGCCTCATCCCGGAATTTAATGCGCCATACCTGTGCCCAACCGATAAAAAAGCGCTGCTCAGGGGTAAAGCCTGCGATAGTTTGCTGCGGCTTATCCTTAATGGCATTTTGGTATGCGCGGAAGGCTACAGTTAAGCCGCCTAAATCGGCAATATTCTCACCTAAGCCTAAAGCGCCCTGTAAATGCAGGTTATCAATAGGGTTAAAGGCGTTGTACTGATCAATCATTCGCTGCGCCCGCTCGCGGAATTGCCGTTCATCTTCCGGTGTCCACCAGTCACGTAGATTACCGTTACCATCTGAACGGCGGCCCTGATCATCAAAACCATGAGTGAATTCGTGGCCAATGACACCACCAATAGCACCATAGTTCACGGCGTCATCTGCGTCGACATTAAAGAAAGGTGGTTGCAGAATGGCTGCTGGAAACACAATTTCATTCATGGTTGAGTTGTAGTAAGCATTGACCGTTTGTGGTGTCATGCCCCACTCATCGCGATTGACCGGCTGACCTAATCGATTCACCATGCGCTGATATTCACACTGGCTGCTGCGACGTAAATTGCCCATTAAATCATTGGCATCAATAGTCAAACAGTCGTAGTCGCGCCAGACGTCTGGATAACCAATTTTGGTGTTGAACTTCGCAAGTTTTGCCTGTGCTTCAACCTTGGTTTCAGCACTCATCCATTCCAATTCATCTATGGCTTCTTTGAAGGCCGCGCGCAGATTTTCAATCATCTCATCCATACGCGCTTTAGCTTCAGGTTTAAAATGCCGCGCTACATATTCTTTGCCCACCATAAAGCCCAAGCTACCATCCACTAAGCTAACGGCACGCTTTTCGCGGCTACGCTGCTCTTGCTGGCCACTTAAAGTTTTGCCATAAAACTCAAAACTGGCATTAGCAAAGGGCTCGCTAAGGTTTGGGGCACTGGCGCGTAGTAAGTGAAAGGTTAAAAACGTCTGCCATTGCGCAACCGGCACCTCGGCCTGCAGTTTAGCAAAAGCAGTAAAATAACTCGGCTGACGTACCACTAACTCATTAACCTTGCCTAGCTCAGCGGCTTGCAAAAAGGCGCCCCAGTCAAAGCCTGGTGCTAATTGGGTTAATTCAGCAATACTGAGTTTATTGTAAGTCGCGTTTCGATCTCTATTCTGGATTCGGCTCCACTGCATAGCCGCTAATTGCTTTTCTAAGGCAACCACATCTGCTGCGGCTTGTTCAGGATTCTCTAAGCCTGCTAAGCGCCACAAAGTAGCAATAAAATCGGTGTACTGCGCTAATAGCTGGAGGGAGCGCTCGTCATCTTTCAAATAATAATCACGATCAGGTAAACCTAAACCACCTTGGCTAGCACCCGTGATATATTGATCTGATTGCCGCTGGTCCTGACCAACAAAGACCGCTATCGGCGTGCCAAAACGATAAGCTTGTAACTCACCCCATAAAACGGCGAGGTCTTGATGATTTCGTACTTGCTGAATACGCGCCAACTCACCACGAATAGGGTTTGTGCCTAAGACATTGATTAATTGCTCATTTAAAAAGGATTTGTACAAATCAGCAATTTTTTGTGCATCTGAGTTTTTAGCATGTTCTCCTGCAGCAAATTCACGGATAATCGACAGTACCTGTTGCTCTGCGCTTTCACGCAGCTCATCAAAACTCCCCCAACGCACTTTATCTGCAGGGATGTCTGTACTACCAAGCCAATTACCATTTACGAAACGAAAAAAATCTTGTTGTGGCGCAACCGTTTTATCAAAGTTTTTCAGCGCAAAGCCTGCTTGTTGCTCTGCAGCTTGAGTAACTGGTGCTGCAGTTTCGTTAGTCGGTTTACTACTACAGCCAGCAAGACCCAGCGCAAGCGCGATACTCAATGCAACTAATGTTGGTTTTTTCATTGCAGTTCCTTGGAAAGTTGTGAGAGAACATCACCGTGTTTTATTTGAGTGTAAAAAAAGCCACTACTTGCTGTCCAACAAACAGGATATTAACCCAGCGCCATGCGATAAACGCCAATTAATAGTTAAAGCAAGACGGTTTTACTTGAAATAGGTGTAAAATTTCCGCAGGATCATGGCTTCATTTAATTTAAAAGGATCTTACTATGTTAGATACAGCGTTAAGCTCGTTAGCTGGTTTACCTGCATTTTTGGCGTATTTTGCCTTAGCAGTTGTTTCTGTCTTGGTATTTGTCCGCCTTTACAGTTGGGTTACGCCGCATGATGAGTTTGGTTTAATTCGTGCAAATAATCCCGCTGCCGCTTTAGCCTTTGTAGGCGCACTAATTGGCTTCGCTATCCCACTAGCAAGTGCTATTACGCACTCACTGTCTTTACTTGACTGTGCTATTTGGGGCTTGGTCGCCACCGTAGTGCAAGTACTTACTTTTTATATCAGCCAATTAGCCTTAAAACAATTACCCCAGCGTATAACGCAAGGTGATCTGGCGGCCGGTATTTTTTCAGCTGGTTGTTCTATTAGTGTTGGCATGCTCAACGCAGCCTGTATGAGTTATTAAGGAGCAGACTATGCAACAGAAAACCTTTAAACGTAGCCGTAAGGCAGCGCTGATTTTTATGGTCCCCGCCGCAACACTGATTCTGAATGGCTGTGGCACAGAAAAAACGGCTGAAGTTCAAGTTTTTAGTACTCCGGATGAATGTGCAGCCTTTTACAACCCACCTGCCGAATGTCAGGCCGCTTTTGCCGAAGCACAAGCGCTGCACCCACAAGTCGCACCACGTTATGCCAACAAACAAGAATGTGAAGCCGATTTTGGTGTTGGCCAGTGTGAAACTGCACCAGGCCAACAGCAACAAGCGTCAGGCAGTTTCTTTATGCCGATGATGATGGGCTTTTTAGCTGGGCAAATGTTAAACCGTGGTGGTGGGATGGCGGCACCGCAACAGCAACAACAAAGCGCTGCAGCAGCCAGTGCCGGTAGTCGCAATACGGTACCGAATCAGCCGTTGTATAAATCGCGCGATGATCAACGTACATTCCGCACGGCGACTAATACGCCAGTGGCCGCCCAATCTGGCCCAACGCAGATCCGTCCGTCAGCCGTACAGCCTAAACCGGCCACTATGGCGCGGCGCGGTGGCTTTGGCGCTCAAGCGCAACAGCGCGCAGCGGCAGCGCCTCGCCAAACCTCTATGGGTGGCTAAGCAATGAAAAAAGTGCCCATAGCGCCGCGTCCAGGTTGGCAAGCTTTTGCCGAAAGCGTAGGCTTTCAGTTTCATACTATTGATAATGAGCCGTATTGGGATGAATCGGCTTACTATCAGTTTAGTTTGGCACAAATTGAAGACGATCTAGAAACACCAACTGAGCAACTGCATCAAATGGCGCTGGATTTAGTGCCCGATATCTTACAAAGTGAAGAAAAGCTCACGCAATTAGGGATCCCAGAAGCTTTTTGGGATGCGGTGCGTTATAGCTGGGATAACGGCGAGCCGCATTTATATGGCAGGATGGATTTCGCTTACGATGGTAAAGGCCCAGCCAAATTACTGGAGCTAAATTACGATACCCCCACCTCACTATATGAAACAGGATTCTTTCAATGGGTCTGGCTCGAAGATCAGCAGATGCGTGGCGTACTGCCCGCAGGCGCTGATCAATTTAACTCTCTGCAAGATAAACTAGAGCAAGCTTTTGCGCAGTTACCCTTGCCGCAACCGTTTTACTTTAGCAGTGTTACCGATAGTCAGGAAGATAAAGGCACTGTCGATTACTTAATGGATATTGCTTTGCAAGCCGGCTTGGATAGTCGCTATATTCAACTAGAGCAGTTGGGGGACATTGAGGGGCAATTGGTTGACTTAGCAGGCTTCCCAATTGAAGGCTTGTTTAAGCTTTATCCTTGGGAGTTTATGCTGCAAGAAGAGTTTGCTAATACGCTAATTAGCTCCAATACTCGCTTTGTTGAGCCACTTTGGAAGATTTTATTATCAAACAAAGGGATTTTGCCGTTGCTGTGGCAAAAACATCAAGGCCACCCTAACTTATTACCGGCCTTCTTTGATGACGGTAAGCAGCCCCTTAGCGCAGGCTGGGTACGTAAACCATTATTCTCGCGGGAAGGCGCTAATGTGGAACTGATCACGCCGCAAGGTGAACGCTTATTCCAACCAGGTCCTTATGATGATGCGGGCTATATTCGGCAGGCGTTTGCGCCTTTACCTCGCTTCGGTGATAGTTTCACTTTAATAGGCAGTTGGGTCGTTGGCGACTTAGCCGCTGGTATTGGTATTCGAGAAGATAATAGTTTGATCACAAAAGATAGCTCGCGCTTCTTGCCGCATATAATTGTTGATTAACAATTATATGCAAAAAGCGCTGTAGCAAACCTCGACCTACCGCAACAGAAAAGAATAAATATGCACACTTTGTGGATATAAAACCACAAAGTGTGCTATATTCTCGCACATTAAATCTTTATGTCAGCCTATGTCAACGCTGGCGTTATGTCATAATGACTGCCAGTATTATTGTCAATTTCACTTCGAGGATTGTTATTACCCGTGCGTACTACTGAACTTGTCAGCGGTTTCCGCCAGTCTGCCCCCTATGTGAATGCCCACCGCGGTAAAACCTTCGTCATCATGTTAGGCGGCGAAGCCATTATGCAACCGGGTATTCGCAGTATTATTAATGACATAGCTCTGCTTAATAGCTTAGGTATAAAGGTGGTGCTGGTTTACGGTGCTAGACCACAGATTAATCAAGCGCTAACACAGGCCGGTTTAGAGCCGCAGTATCATAACCGCGTTCGGGTGACTGACGATGATTCTTTTAAACTGATCAAACAAGTGGCAGGCGCTTTGCAGCTGGATATTACGGCGCGCCTCTCGATGAGCTTAAGCAATACCCCCATGCAAGGTGCTCAAATTAACGTGGTCAGCGGTAACTTTGTGATTGCCCAACCTTTAGGTGTGGATGAGGGTATTGATTATTTTCACAGTGGTCGGGTAAGACGCATCGATACCGCGGGGATCCGACGGCAGCTCGATAACAACGGCATAGTGTTAATGGGTCCTATTGCCGCCTCAGTTACCGGCGAAAGCTTTAATCTCACTGCGGAGGAAATTGCTACTCAGGTCGCGATTCGTCTTAAAGCCGATAAAATGATTGGTTTTAACGAAGTGGGCGGTATTGCTGGCGACAATGGTGAGATCACTGCAGAACTAATGCCAAACCGAGCAGAAGAAATTATGCACAGCCTTGAACTACAAGACGATTCCTGTGTTGGTACTGTGGCCTTTTTAAGAGCTGCGGTCACAGCCTGTCGCTCCGGTGTACCGCGCTGTCACTTAGTGAGCTACAGCGAAGATGGCTCCTTATTACAAGAATTGTTCTCGCGCGATGGTATCGGGACTCAGGTGGTGACGGAATCGGCTGAAAAACTGCGCCGCGCAGTAATCAGCGACATTGGCGGTATTTTGGATTTAATCCGACCTTTAGAGCAGCAAGGCTTACTCGTGCGTCGCTCGCGTGAACAGTTGGAAATGGAAATTGATTATTTTACGCTGATTGAGCGGGATGGTTTGGTAATTGGCTGCGCAGCGTTATATCCGTTTCCAGAGGACAATGTGGGTGAGTTTGCTTGTTTAGCAGTACATCCAGATTATCGAGATGCCGATCGCGGCACAACGTTGCTACGCAGTGTGATTCAGCAAGCAAGACAGCGCCGCTACGATCGGTTGTTTGCCTTAACTACTCGCAGCATTCATTGGTTTTTAGAACAAGGCTTTGAGCTGGTTACGGTAGAAGACTTACCTGCACAGAAAAAGCAGCTTTATAACTACCAGCGCCGCTCTAAAATTTTGGCGCTGGATCTATAATCGTCAACCTCTCAGCTTCGCGCTTTAGGTAATAAAGCGCGACGTCAAACTTTGCAAGGCACTAGAAAGCTGACGTAATTCAGCGCTAAAGCTCGCTAACTTAGCGGCCGCAGCAGCACTCTCGTCAATCAAATCATTACTGGTATGAACACTGTGGCTGATATCCTGTACCACGGCAGCTTGCTCATCTGTGGCTCTGGCCACATCCTGATTTAACTGATCGAGCTGACGGATGCCTTGAACAATTCTGCCTAAGGCTTCACTGGCGGCGGCCATCGATACCACCCCTTGCCGCGCCCGCTCTTGGCCAGCATGCGACGCTTGTACGGCATGTCGTGATTGACTGGATAATTGCTCAATCATTTGCTGAATTTGCTGCGTTGATTGTGCTGCTCGCTGGGCTAACTGTCTGACTTCATCCGCCACCACCGCAAAGCCTCGACCTTGTTCACCTGCACGCGCGGCTTCAATTGCCGCATTCAGCGCCAATAAGTTGGTTTGCTCAGAAATACCGCGAATCACGTTAAGAATATCGGCAATACGATCGCTATTATTGGCCAAAGTACTTACTACACTGGCAATATTTTCCACTTCTTTGCTCAGCTCACCGATACTGCTATTGGTCTGGGCAATCACGGCCAGGCCTTCATCTGCATGACCTCGGGTAGTTCGCGCCGCTTCAGCGGCAATTTGCGCATTATTGGCCACTGCCGCAATGGTTGCGCCCAACTGTTCAATGGCGGTCGCAATTCGACTTAACCGCTCGCGTTGCTCGGCTGCTAATTCTTGGTTAGTCGCCGCATTGCTGGATACCACCGAGGCAGACGAGAGTAGTAACGCATTTTGCTGCTTTACCTCAACCACTAACTGTCGAATATTCGACACAAAGCTATTAAAGCCCAAACTGATTTGCTGGATTTCTTGCGCACCACTGGCAGGTAACTGTTGCCGCAAATCGCCCTGCCCTTGACCAATATCCTGCAGAGAATACGCCACGTTATGCAGCTGCCGCGTTAAACGCTGCGCCACAAACCATGCCGCCAAAGCGGCAAATAAGGTTAATAAGAATCCGCTTAACAGCACTTGATTACGGATACGATTAACTGGCGCTATCACCTCAGCTACTGGCACTTCCGCCACCACTTTCCAGCCAGAGCTGGGGACAGGCGTACTGACTAATAAAACCTGATCGTTTACTAAGCTCGTTAAGCCGCTTTGCTGTAACTGCTGGCTGGCGCTACTCCCCACAAGATCGGCTAATGCCTTACCCAAGAGGGTGCGATCAGCGTGTAAAATTATCTTACCTTGCTGATCAATTAAGTACACTAAACCAGAATCGGCGATACGCACGGAATTAAGGTAATTTACCAGCTGCTGCAAGGATACCGCTATGCCAGACAACCCTCGGCCATGCAGCTGTTGATAATTGACAAACATCCGTACCTGGCCATCGGCTTCTGTAAATAGGCTGACATTGGTGGCTTGACCAGAATCTCGGAACGCAAAAAACCAGCCATCTTCTCTCGAGTTTAACTCTCGCAAAAAACCTTCTTGATTCCAATAACGGCCGGTTTGCCGATCAGCCCAAGACGCCGCATCTAAATTCAGCTGGCGCTGCACCGCTCGCACTTGCGCAAGTAACATTGGCTCACCACTGGCCGCAAAACCTTTGTCAGCCCAATCTAAAATATAAGGATTCTCCGCCAACTGCTGGGTAATGGTAGTCATTTGCAAAATTTGTGTATCAAGGGTTTGCCCCACTTCTTTTACCAGTGCCGGCATTTCATGATGAAGCATCCGCTCTACCACTACATTGCGGGCTTGTTGATAAGATAAAGCGCCCATTAGCGTGGTAGCTAACAAGGTGGCAACGACTAGCGATAAAATCAGTTGTTGTTTCACGGAAAGGTTATGCAGAAAAGTCAAAGTACAGCTCCGGGTTATGACAGGATACAAATAAGAGGCAGAATTTTAGCACTGCTAAAAAGACAATCCTATGACTAAGCCTGCACCAGTGCAGGCAAATACTCACTAAATCTTAGGATCATTGAATAATACAAGGTCGTCGCGATGCACCGCTACTTCACTCGGGCAATATCCCAATATACTGGCAATTTGTTGGCTTTTCGCCCCAGCAATTTTCCCGAGCTCAAGCGCACTGTACTGACTAATGCCCTGAGCTAAATCCTTGCCCTGTTGATTTTTAAGTAAAATGGCGTCGCCTTTTTCAAATTGCCCTGCTGTTGACAAAATACCGGAGGGTAGCAATGAGGCACCACGATCCTGCAGCGCTTGCTCGGCTCCCGCGTCGATCACGATGGCGCCACGCGGCTTTAAGTTGTGTCTCAGCCAATGCTTTTTCGCACTAAGTCGTTCTTGTTGACGTTGAAATAGGGTGCCCACCGGGCGATCAGCAAGTAACGCATCAAAAGTTGCTGCTTTTTGGCCGTTAATAATCAGTGTATCAATACCGGCTGCAGTGGCTTTATCCGCGGCCTGAATTTTCGTCGTCATACCGCCAGTGCCTATGGCATGATGGCTACCGCCGGCCATGGCATAAATCTCAGCGGTAATGGTTGCTACCTGTGGAATGAGCTGCGCGTCCGGTGTAGTTCTGGGGTTGGCGGTGTATAGCCCATCAATATCAGAGCAAATCAGCAACGCATCTGCATCTGCCACTATCGCCACCATCGCGGCTAAATTATCGTTATCGCCGACTTTTAGCTCGGCTGTGGCCACGGTATCGTTTTCATTAACAATAGGTAAGACCTGATTGGCTAATAAGGTACGGAGGGTGTTATCAATATTTAAATAACGTCGGCGATCTTTTAAGTCATCATGCGTCAGCAAAATTTGCGCACAATCAAAATCAAATAATTGCGCCCAACACGCCATCATGCGGCTTTGCCCAACTGCCGCCATCGCTTGTTTAATATTAATAGGTAAAGGGAGTTGTTTATAGCCAATAGCATTGCGACCTGCAGCAACACTGCCCGAAGAGACAAGTACAACCTCGGTGCCTACCGCCCGACATTCGGCAATAAAACGGGCGATAGATAACAAATAACGGGTAGAGCAGCCCTCAGCACTAGGCGCAATTAACGCGCTTCCCACTTTTAATACGATACGTTTCCAACCACACACTGCCATTTGCTGTATCCTAGCCTAAAGTTAACCCATCCAGCTTAAAGTTTGGCAGTCTATATGTCTATTTCTATTTGACACAAAAGCACCAAATTGAATTCAGCGATGATTCAGTCTCTAACGATAAGCTAGTGCTTATTAATATCTATTTGCTACGGAGAGTCGGCAATGAAAGTAAAAGCCACAGTGGTGTGCATGATGTCAGCCAGCTTGGTATTAGCGGGCTGTGCCACAACAGATAACCAAAATACCACCCGCGGCGCCGCTATTGGTGCTGTTGCCGGTGCCCTTGCTGGCAAAGCAACGGGCAATCACAAAAATAAACGTTTAGTGATCGGTGCGGCGGTCGGTGCTATCGCCGGTGCGGCGGTTGGCAGCTATATGGATAAACAAGAAAAAGCGCTGCGCGAGGAATTGAAAGGTTCGGGTGTCGGCGTCGAGCGACAAGGTGATAAGCTGATTCTCGATATTCCGGCACAACTGACCTTTGACATTAATCGGTCCGAACTGCGCCCAAGCTTATACCCTGCGCTAAATGATATCGCCCGCGTACTGCGTGACTATCCACAAACCATGGTCGTTATTGCGGGCCATACCGATAATACCGGTCCCTACAACCTTAACATGAATCTATCTCGCGCCCGCGCTGAATCGGTGCAGAGCTACTTACTTGCGCAGGGCGTGCAGCCGGTGCGTTTAGAGACGGTAGGTTATGGCCCTGATCGGCCAGCATTTCCTAACAACTCTGAAGCCAATCGCGCACTGAATCGACGCGTAGAAGTGCATATCGAACCTGTAGTAGAGTAAGCTAACGGCAATAACCTGATGCTACTATAAAAACGCCCAGACTTGCTGGGCGTTATGTTTGCGAGGCTAAAACGCTTACCTCGTTTGGGCAAAGGCTTTCTGCACAAAGTTCGGTAAGGCGCCTGCCGCTTTATGCACCTCAACATTGTAATACTCGGTGTCAAAAGGCGCAGCTGCCGCATCCGCCTCACGGAACCCGGCAAAATCTCCGGTTTTCTTGGCTAAAGTACAGGTCCACCAGCCCGATGGATAGACCATCTGTGGAAAATTCAACGTTTGTAAGCTAGCAAAACCGGCATCACTCATGGCTTGGCGCATGGCTGTTAACAGTGGCATATGAATCAGTGGTGATTCACTCTGTTGCACTAAAATGCCGTCAGTCGCTAAAGCCGCAACACAGCTGGCGTAAAAAGCACGGTTAAATAAACCTTCACCCGGACCGATAGGATCGGTTGAGTCAACAATAATCACATCAATGGAGCCAGGTAAGGCTTCACGCATAAATTTAATGCCATCTTCAAACTTTAAGGTTGCGCGCGGATCATTGTTCGACGCACAAAGCTCTGGGAAATACTTTTCCGCCATCCGCGTAACTTGCTCATCGATATCAATTTGCGTCACTGTTTCTACGCCAGGATGCTTTAATACCTCACGTAAAGTACCGCAATCGCCACCGCCAATAATGACGACATTTTTCGGGTTAGGGTGGGTAAACAGCACCGGATGGCTCAGCATTTCATGATATAAAAAGTTATCACGGCTGCTTAGCATGATAACGTCATCAATTACCATTAAATTGCCAAAATGCGTGGTTTCATACATGGCAATTTTTTGAAAAGGCGACTGCACTTCATCCAGTTTTTTAGTAATGGCTAAGCCAAACACACTACCACTATCGGCAAACACTTCGGTAAGCCACTTTTTGTCATCAAATACTGACATTTTTACCCCCAGTAACGTATAAGCTCGGTATTTTGCCTGCCTTAGCGGCCACATACAAATATTTTGGCAATTTTGCTGCACCAAAACGCTATAGGCTTTAAACTATAGCAGTTAAATTTTTTGAGGAAATACCATGTCTGATTGGGGTTTTGAGAAAGCACGTTCCATTTATAACGTGGCGGTCTGGAGTGAAGGCTATTTTGATGTAAATAAGAATGGTGATTTAATCGCCTATCCCGATCAGGATCATAAAAAAGCAGGCATCAGCTTCCCTGAGCTGACGCAACGCTTTAAAGAAGAAGGCTTAACGCTGCCGGTATTGGTGCGCTTTACCGATATTCTACAACACCGTGTAGATACCTTAATTACCTCGTTCCAGCGCGCTAAAGCTGAAAAAGAATATCAAGGCCAATACACCGCGGTTTACCCCATTAAAGTAAACCAGCAATTTTCGGTAGTAAAACGCTTAATTAGCCATGACAGCGGCAAAGTGGGTCTAGAGGCGGGCAGTAAGCCAGAATTAATGGCCATCCTAGGGGTGACAGAGCAACCGCTGCAAATCGTTTGTAACGGCTATAAAGACAGCGAGTTCCTGCGCTTAGCCACTATTGGCCAAATGATGGGCCATACCGTGTATGTGGTGGTTGAAAAACTGTCTGAACTGAAAACCCTGATCCGTGAAATTGATAACCTAGGTGCAGCACCGCGCATCGGTATCCGTATCCGCTTAAACTCGGTAGGTAAAGGCAAATGGCAAAACACGGGCGGCGAAAAAGGCAAATTTGGTTTAACCGCCACTCAAGTATTGCAAGCCATTGAGATTCTGCGCGCAGCCAATAAACTGGACTTGTTACAGTTAGTGCATTTCCATATCGGCTCGCAAATTGCCAATATTCGCGATATTCACAATGCGATCCGCGAATGTGCTCGTCATTATGCCGAATTACGCACCCTAGGCGTGCCAATTACCACGGTTGACGTGGGCGGTGGCTTAGGTGTGGACTATGAAGGCTCGAAATCACGTTCGGCTTGTTCCATGAACTACACCATGATGGAATATGCTCGTAACGTGGTTAATGGCTTAAAAGAAGTCTGTGACGAGTATGATCTGCCACATCCGAATATCATTACCGAATCGGGCCGCGCGATGACTGCACACCATGCGGTACTGGTAACAGATGCTATTGATATTGAGCGCGCACCTGGCTTAGTGAACTTACCCGAACCTAGCGAAGACTCACCTACCGTGATTTTAGGCTTATGGGAAGCTTACCAGAACGTGACGCCACGCTCTGCGGTAGAAGCGTATCATGATGCCATTCATTATTTCACGGATGCGCATGCTCAATATGTTCACGGCTTACTTACGCTGAAAGATTGGTCACTGCTGGAGCAAATTTACTTTGCAACCATCAATAAAGTGCGCGCTAACCTAGATTTATCAGCCCGCTCTCACCGTGCGATTCACGATGAGTTAAATGAAAAACTGGCTGATAAACTCTTTGTTAACTTCTCGTTATTCCAGTCTATGCCAGATGCCTGGGGTATCGATCAGCTGTTCCCAGTGATGCCACTGGAGCGGATGAATGAATCGCTAGAGCACCGCGCCATTATTCAGGATATTACCTGTGACTCTGATGGCATGTTGAAAAGCTATGCCGATGGTAATGGTATCGAGTCAAGCTTGCCGTTACCGGAATACCAAGAAGATAAACAGTATCTGTTAGGTATGTTTATGGTTGGCGCTTACCAGGAAATCTTGGGTGACTTACATAACCTGTTTGGTGATACCGATTCGGTGCATGTAGAACTAACCGAAGACGGTGGCTATAAACTGACTAATATCATCAAAGGCGATACCGTGGCAGATGTATTACGTTATGTACAGTTTGATGCTAAGAAACTGATTGCCTCTTATACCAAACAGTTAGCAAAACTAGAGATGGAAAACGACCGTAAAGATGAACTGCTGGATGAGTTAAAAGCCGGCGTTTATGGTTATACCTATTTCGAAGATTAAGCTAAAATAAGCACTGATCGGAGGTGTTATCACTAACACCTCCATTATTTTGTGGTGATTTAACACCTGAATATGAGATAAGTGCTTATGCTACGATGGTTACCCAGCCCACTAAAGGGCGTTTTATCCTTTGTATTATATATTCTGAATACGTTATTCTGGTTTATCCCTCTTATGCTATTGGCGGTATTAAAGCTACTGCCCATCAAACGCTGGCAAGGCTGGATGAGTTATTTAGTGGATGCCATAGCCGTCGCTTGGATTAGCCTAAATAATTTGACCACGCGCATTTTTACCTCCATAAAATGGCGAGTAGAAGGCTTAGAAAGCTTATCGCGAAAAGATTGGTATCTGATTGTGGCTAATCATCAATCTTGGGCAGATATTCTGATTTTGCAAAATATCTTTAATCGTAAAATTCCTTTTATTAAATTCTTCCTGAAAAAAGAACTGCTGTATGTACCCTTTATGGGCTTAGCTTGGTGGGCCTTAGACTTTCCGTTTATGAAGCGTTATAGCAAGCAACTGTTAAAAAAGCGCCCTGAACTGCAAGGCAAAGATATTGAAACAACCCGTAAAGCCTGTGAGAAATTTCGCTTTAAGCCGGTGTCGATAATGAATTTTGTGGAAGGCACCCGTTTTACGCCAGCTAAACACGATAAACAACAATCGCCTTTTAGCTACTTGTTAAAACCAAAAGCCGGTGGTACCGCCTTTGTTCTGGGCACTATGGGCGAACAGTTACATAAACTACTTGATGTGACGATCCACTATCCGCAAGGAATTCCCTCTTTCTGGGATTACATTTCAGGCAAGGTTCATGCTATAACAGTCAATATAAAAGTGTTACCAATAGGTAAAGAACTAATTGGTGACTATCACGACCAAGTTTATCGCGAGCGCTTTCAGCAGTGGCTCAATCAACTGTGGGTTGAAAAAGACCAACAGCTTGCCCTGCTTGAGAAAAAAGTCTCTCAGTAAAGGAGCTACCCAAAATGTTAAACTTTTTGCCCGGTTTTTTACTATTACCTCTCAGTTTTAGTTTATTTGCATTAAATTTAGCATTTTGGGGGTTATTAGTTACCCCCTTGGGAATTTTAAAACTCCTCCTACCATTTGCGGCAGTTCATCGTCTGATAGCACTTATCTGTCGGCGCTGCTATCGCGGCTGGACTGCAGTAAATACTTTTCTAATTAACCTTTTCAATGATGTTGACTGGCAAATCAGTGGCACCAAAACACTCGATAAAGACAGCTGGTATCTGCTGATTGCTAACCATAAAAGCTGGGTGGATATTCCTGTAGTGAGTGCTTTAGCCTATCCACTGATCCCCGAACCTAAGTTTTTCTTAAAAGATCAGTTGAAATGGATTCCCTTTTTAGGAACTGGCTGTTGGGCACTCGATATGCCTTATATGAAGCGCTACAGTGCGGCGACCCTCGCCAAAAAACCACACTTAAAAGGCAAAGATATTGAAACTACCCGTAAGTCGTGTGAAAAATTTCGGCATACACCGACCACCATTATTAACTTCGTCGAAGGTAGCCGCTGCACTAAAGCAAAACAACAGCAACGCCATAGCCCTTTTACGCACTTATTACCTCCCAAAGCAGGGGGCATTGCCTTTACACTGGCTAGTATGGGTGAACAATTCAATGCTATTTTAGACATCACCCTAATTTACCCAGAAAACCAAGGACATATCGCCTTAGATATGCTAATGGGACGCTTAACTAAGGTGGTGATTCACGCTGAAGTGCTAGCAGTCAACGAACAAGTGATCGGGGATTATTTTAATGATGCGGTGTTTCGAGAACGTTTCCAACAATGGCTTAATCAACGCTGGCAGCTGAAAGATGCTTATATTAGCCAATACTACCAACAACAGTGCAAGCCTGTGTTAACCATGGAGCAGCATTGTGAAAACTAACTTTCTGGTATAACGCGCGGGATTGTCACCCAAAAACGACTACCTTCACCAGGCATACTCTCTACACGAAGTTGCCCTTTAAGAATGCCTGTCACCATATTGTGAACTAGGCTTAGGCCAAGGCCTGAGCCACCTTGGCCTAAGCGTGTAGTAAAAAAGGGTTCAAATATTTTCGACTGCATTGCAATCGGAATACCTTTACCATTATCTGCCACACTTAAAATCACCCAAGGGTCTTGTTGGCTGACAGTAATAAGCACTTGCCCTGCCGGTTTATCAAAGGCATGCAACAAGGCATTTTGAATCAAATTAATAAGAACTTGCTCTAGCGGGCCAGGGTAAGTATCCAATAAGATAGGCTCTGTCGTCCCTTGCAAGGACACCTTATGCCCGCTTTTTCGAATACTTGGCTGCAACATTACCAGAACGTCATCCAGAATCTCATGCAAGTAACTTTGGCGTCGCTGTAATGAGGTTTGATCTACCGCCACTTGCTTAAAGCTACGAATAATCTCAGCGGCTCGCAGTAAGTTTCGATCAAGAATGTTGGTACTGTCTTTACCTTGCTCCAGAAAGTGTTCAAAGTCTTTTTTAGTTAACCCCGAGCTCATTTTGGCCGTTAACGTTTGATAGTCAGCTCGAAGTCGTGATGCCGCCATGACGGCATTCCCCACAGGGGTATTTAACTCATGCGCAATACCGGCCACCATATTGCCTAAAGCCGCCAGCTTTTCAGACTGGATAAGTTCTTGCTGTGTTTTTTCTAACGTCGATATCGTTGCCTGTAACTCTTCAGTGCGCACTAATACGCGCTGCTCTAACTTATCATTGAGTGCCATCAACTGGCTTTGTAGAGCATAATGATCTGTCATATCATCATATACCGTTACCAGTAAGGGCTCTGTCTCAGTATTCACCAGCGTTGCCGAAACTTCTGCCAGAAACTCCTTGTTATCTGCAGCCTTTAACCAAACACCAAACGCCAAAACCTGACCATCTTGTTGCACTTGTTGCATCAGGCGGGCTTTATCAGTAACTGAACTCCATAAACGACACTCAGCAAAGGCGGCAATCGCACTGGCTTTATCTTCAAAGCCAAAGGTCTCTAGCCAAGCTTGATTTACTTTATGTAATTGAAAACCATCTTGGTTTAGTTGCTCAACTGAAATAGGAGTGGGCGCTGCGCGCAAAATTAGCTCTAATTCAGTTTGGCTTTGATTTAATAGCCGCTCTCGCTGATGTTGATATTTGAATGCGATCACCATGGTAATTAAAATAAGGATCGCCGAACTAATAATCAGGATGGCCATATTGCGCATACTTAGCGTCGTAAAATCGGAACGGGCTTGAGTAAACTCATTTAATAAAACCTGTTGCGGGATCAACAGCAGCATTTGCCATTGCTTATTGAGCACATCAATTTGTAATCGCTCAACCAGCTGCTCTTGTCCAGCAATCGACACTAGGCGCTGTTTAGGATCTGCTATCAATGCCGCCATAACAGGATCAACGCTCGCCAAAGACTCACCGCTACGCCCTGGATAATCATTTGAGGCGAGTAACCTGCCATCATCCGACACCAAAAAAAACCGCACATTGCCACCGTAAAGGGGTCGAATAAATTCGGTAATACTGTGATTAAAATCTGGCATATTCAGATCAACACCGGCAACGCCAAGAAACTGCTCATTTACGAGAATAGGTAAAGTCACAGAAATAAGCTGAACGCTAAGACCATCTTCCAATTGCCACCAAAAAGGATTGGTCAGACATCGCTGGCGCGTGTTAAGTGGGCAGAGATACCACTCTGCTTCGCGCTGACCAAAGGCATCAAGTTGCCGCCGATACTTAAAATCAGGATCTGCTATAGGATAAAACTGCAAACCGTCTGGCTGCCTCACCCAATAGATTTCTAAGGTACCCTGATCTGAGCTATGCGCACTATCTGCAAGATTCTGGCTATCTTGCTTATCATAAGCATCAGGTTCAAAATGCATATAAGCTGAATTTGCAACCGGATTCGCCCGCAAGGCTTCTGCTACCAATGTTTTAAGTTGGTTACGCGAGAGCTGCTCAGACTTCTCCACCGTTTTGCTGGCCATTAAGGCCAATAATTCCGGCGTTTCAATTGCTCGTTGAATATGGTTTTGGATATTATCGTGGATAGTTTCAGCGTTTAAGAACAACTGAAACTCTATTGAACTTTGTGCTTGGGCCCATGCATCTTTAGCGCTTTGCAGGCTTGCTTGTTGCAAAATATAAATTGCCAGCAACAAGATACTGCCAAAGGACACGAACAGGAATACTGTTGAGAAAATTAAATTACGCTTTAAACGCCCAGCCATTTAACTACCTTTCAGCTGATTGCAATTGAGCTTTGATTGGAGGCCATTCCAATAGGTTGTTTAACATCATGGGTTTTGCCATGAGATAGCCTTGACCTTCATCACACCCCATGGCTACTAATCCTTGTAGCTGGTTCTCGTACTCTATTCCCTCTGCCAACACACGCATTTTTAAGCGCTGCCCTAAGGCTAAAATTGTTTGCACGATGCGCAAGCCGGAATCCGATTCAGTAATTTTATCGACAAAGCTCTTATCAATTTTCAAACAATTCGCCTGTAGCTTTTCTAGATAAGCCAGCGAAGAAAAACCCGTACCAAAATCATCAATTGCCAACGAAATACCTGCCGCCCTGAGTTGGCGCAACTTTTCCTCCGTATCAGCCGAAAAATCCATCGCAGCAGATTCGGTCAATTCAATTTCTAACTGCGCAGCATTAAAATTCACATCAGATAAAGCAGAAAAGACCTGCTGTAAAAAGTCAGGTTGTTTAAATTGCATGGAGGATACATTCACTGCAACCCGAAAGCCGGGTATGGCACGGCATAATTCGCCACAATCTTTTAGTGCTTTGTTCAGCACAATTTGTCCTAAGCGACTAATTAAACCGGCTTGCTCTGCCAATTCAATAAAGACTGCAGGTGACACGTGACGGCCACTGTCATCCACCCAACGCGCTAAGGCTTCAACGCCAATAATCTGTTTCGTCTTAAGATTAAACTGCGGTTGATAAACCAAATACAGCTGGTCATGCTGCAAACCTTTATTTAACGAGGATATTAGCCCTACCCGCTCTCGTAATGCCTCAACCATAGCATCGTTAAAAATAACGGTTTGGCCAATACCGGCATTCTTCGCCCGCTTTAACGCCATATAAGCATGCGATAGTGTTTCTGAAGACGAAACCTCGGCATGTGTCGTGGCCACACCAAGACAAAAACTGACATCTTGAGTAATGTTATTAATGGTTAAGGTATCTTTAGACAGCGTATCCCGACAGAGCTGCTCACTTAAACTCATTGGTGCTTCGCTTAGTAAGGCAAATTTATCCGCAGCTAACCTTGCTGCGGTTATCGATGAAGGGACGACTTTTAAACGTTGCGCCACACCTTGCAGGAAGGCATCGGCTTGTTCATTACCAAAGCTGTCATTTAGCATGGAGAAATGATCAAGATCCAGCAGTAACAAAGTATGCTTTTGTCCAGCCGCTACTGCAATTTCCATGGCCTTTAATAACCCATTCCGATTATGTAACCCGGTTAATTGATCCTCATAGGCCAGCTGCTCCAATTGTGCTAGCTGCAGATAACTTCTGGCTGCCGCCATCAAACAGGTAAATAAACGCTCCCGTGTTAATTCGGTTTTAGTTTTGTAGTCGTTAATATCGAAATTCGAAATAGTTTCAAGTTCAGGAGCATAACCAGGCTGGCCAGTACGAAGAATTATACGTAGCTTTTTGCGATGTAAGGTTTCTCGAACACGTTTCACTAAACGTAAACCGGCATCATCGGACTCCATGACCACGTCTAGTAATAAGATAGCAATATCAGCATCTTGCTGCAGGATTGCGAAAGCTTCAGCGCTGTTATAAGCATGCAGTAAGTGCAAACGATAGCCATCAAAGGTCAGATCCCGCAGCAGCAGCTCTGTTACGCTATGTACGTCATGATCATCGTCTACAATCAATAACTTTAAAGGCGGTAAATCAAGCTTCTTAACAATAGGTTCTTCAGATTCTGCAGCAAACTGAAACAACTCATCCTGCATTAGTACACCTGTAAACATCTCTTGCGATGTATTCAACATAGCATAGTCTTTACAGAAAAGCTTAATTAGCGTTTGCCAATACTTTAGAGCAAATACTGAACGTAATCAGGAAGCGTAAAGATACTTTGATGGCGTTCTGTTTCATAAGCTTCTACGCCAACACACTTATCAGTTGTTTGCGTGAAGTTTTTTCGCCTGCAAACATAAATTTCGTGGCGTGAGCGAATAATCACAAAAAGCAAATAGCTGTACTTGATAGCCCTGCTCTTGGAGAAACATCGCACGGTCTAGCACTAAATACAGCTCCAGCGGGCGGCGAAATAGATGGCGAATCGCATCGATACGTTGCAGTAACAGATAGCGCTCGGCACCAGCGGCTAACAGTTCGGTATAATCGAGTGGCTTGGGGAGCTGCAGCTGCTGTAATGCCGCGGCATGCGAGATAAAATCGGCAAAGGTACCACTAAACCAGTGCTTCGCTAACGACGGTAAGGGTTGATACTGACGCAGCCCAGTAACACGCTGTTGCAGCTCATCATAAGCTAAGCGCCAAGTCACTTCAGTCTGTCGTAAACGCGCAATACGTTCGCCGCCCGTCACCTGCCCTTGTACCGCCAACTTCAAATCCTGCCGACTTAATGCCAAATTTGTTTGCTGAGCTTGCAGGGATATGGGCTGATAATGCTCGTCTGGGATCAGATGATAACAGCAAGGCGCGAGTTGTAATGCTGCCGTACCGGCTTGGGTGGCCAATGCTAATAATCGCAGATGCAACTGACCACAGGCATGTAACGCCAACACCTGCTGTTCTGGCTGCACCAGCTTTTGGGCTGCAGCACTAAACACATCCGCCTGCACAAACTGCTGGGGTAGCTGGAACCGTGTCGCTAACTGTTGCCCCTCCTCACATAAGGCTGGCTGCCATTCCACACTGGTGACTTGACGCGCGCTGGCTGCCGCATATAAACGTCCTAAATGGCCTTTACCAGCACACCACTCTAACACTGGCAAATGACTAACAGGCGTAAACTGACAAAATTGCTGGATCTGAGCCAATTTACGGCCATGAATGCCATTGGTTAACCAAAAGGGGGCCGCAGCCATGTCAGTCTTAGCCGGCGCCGCCAACCAAAATGATGGCAAACTGGCCAACTCGGGGAAAAACGCACCAAAATACTGCTGTTGTAACTGAGGAGACTGATCAATTGCTGCCAATTCAGCCAGATTTAAGCGTATTAGAACGTCATGCAAAGCGGCATGCCAAGGCAGCTGCTGACAGGTCATCGGAGGCAGCTGCCAATAAGCGCGATATTTTTGCAGGAAAGCAGCCAGCTGCGCAAAAAGCGGCGGTATGGCTGCGCCACTGAGCATCTGGCTATTATTGGCAATACCCGTCATCGGGTTGGCTTAGTACAACAAGGCGTATAAACGACGCCGATATTGACTGGCCAACGCATCGCCTTTAGGTAAGGCCGCTAAAATATCCAAGTATAATTTTTTACTTTGCCCAAAATTCAAATCCTGTTGCAAGATTTGCAGCAGCAATGCCAATGCTTCTTCTGAACGCAGAACCGCTTGATATTGCACGGCTAACTGCTCTTTTAACAGCTTATCTTCTGGTGCGGCAGCCAATTTCGCCTCTAGCGCTTGGATTTCAGGGGTATTACTCGCTTGTTGCGCCAATTCTAGTTTGGCTTGCACAGATTTAAATAACCCATCTTGATCGGCTAGCTTTATTTCTGCTAATAATTTCTCGGCCTGAGTCAGCTGTCCCAGACTGATCGCCGTATCGGCTAACCATAGTTTTATATCGGCACGCTCTGGCGCTAAAGCCAGAGCCTCTGCTAGCAACGGATAAGCTTCAGCGAATTGCTCCGCAGCTAACAATGGCTGCGCTTTAGCAATCAGTGCATCTTCTGGCTTTGGCAGGTAGGCTGATAACCGTTGTAGGATCTGCTGTTCCGTTTCCACGCCGGCAAAACCATCGACCGGCCGACCGTCTTTAATCATCATCACGGTTGGAATGGATTGCACACCAAATTGCATAGCCAAGTCTTGTTCAGTATCACAATTCACTTTGGCGAGACAAAGTTGCTGCGGGTATTGCTGTACAATTTTTTCAAGCACGGGGGACAATTGCTGGCAAGCAGCACTGCGCGCTGACCAGAATTGAAACAGTACGAGCTGCTGCTGGGAGCGCTCCAATACCTCGCGCGCATTCATTAAACTCACATCAACAATAGGATTGAACATATATCGGTGTTCCATTAATCATGTTTGCAATGTTTTGTACTATGGTGGCACGTCAGCCATTTATAAAGCGGTGCAGATGGCTAAAAACCAGAAAAAGGCATCGACTTTCGCTAGCGGTTGCCGTAAATTAAGCTTGCGCACCAAAAAAGCCATTAGAGCAACATACATATATAAATACAGCGCCCAGAAGATGGAGATAAATCCACTCTGCAGACCACAGTCCACGTAGCATAGCAAGCCACCATAACGGTAGCTTGTGTTTTTTTGTTGGCATTTTTCAGCCACAAAATGCTTTTTAGCCTAGCAAACGATGAGACTACACTATGACAAGCCAATCGAAACAAGCCGAGATGTTATCGGGCGCTGCGATGATTATCCGCGCGCTGGCCGATGAAGGGGTTGAGTACCTTTACGGCTATCCCGGTGGCGCGGTATTACATATCTATGACGCCCTTTTTCAGCAAAATAAAGTGAAGCACGTCTTAGTGCGCCACGAACAAGCTGCCACGCATATGGCTGATGCCTATGCACGTGCAACCGGTAAAGCGGGCGTCGTCCTCGTCACCTCTGGTCCAGGTGCCACTAATGCCGTTACCGGCATTGCCACTGCCTATATGGATTCTATCCCAATGGTGGTGCTGACCGGTCAGGTGATGAGCCACTTAATTGGTGAGGATGCCTTCCAAGAAACCGATATGCTTGGTATCTCCCGCCCTATCGTTAAACACAATATGTCGGTCCGTCGGCCGGAAGATATTCCTTATCTGATCAAAAAAGCCTTTTATATCGCCCAAAGCGGTAGACCCGGCCCGGTGGTATTAGATATTCCCAAAGACATGACCATTCCGAGCCAAAAGTTTCCTTACCATTATCCAGATGAAGTGAAATTACGCTCTTATCAGCCCAAGCTTAAAGGCCATAGCGGGCAGATTAAAAAAGCCGTAACGGCTTTGCTAGCCGCAAAAAAACCTATTCTCTATGCCGGTGGCGGCGTGATTATGGGCGGCGCTTCAGCAGAGCTAACCGAGCTAGCACAGCATTTAAACTTACCCGTTACTAACACCCTAATGGGCTTGGGCGCTTACCCTGCTGGCGATAAACAATTTATCGGTATGCTAGGAATGCATGGTAGCTTCGAGGCGAATCAAACCATGCATGGCGCCGATCTGATTTTGGCGGTGGGCGCGCGCTTTGACGATCGGGTAACCAACAATACGAAAAAATTCTGCCCTGATGCGACCATTATCCATATTGATATCGACCCTGCGAGCATTTCCAAAACCATTAATGCGCATATTCCGATCGTCGGTTTAGTGAAACCGGTGTTAAATGAAATGTTAGACATCCTAAAGCAGAAGAAGAAAAAACTGGATGCCGCAGCATTGGAAAAGTGGTGGCAGCAAATTAATGAATGGCGTGAGGTACATGGCGGTCGTTACGACACCGAAGCACCGCTATTAAAACCGCAATATGTAATTGAGCAAGTTAGCAAAATCACTAAAGGTGATGCTTTTGTCTGTAGCGATGTAGGCCAACATCAGATGTTTGCCGCTCAATACTATAAGTTTAATAAACCCAATCGCTGGATTAACTCGGGTGGCCTTGGCACCATGGGCTTTGGTTTACCCGCTGCCATGGGCGTAAAACTGAATTTCCCCGATGCCGATGTGGTCTGCGTCACCGGTGAAGGCTCCATTCAAATGAATATTCAGGAGCTGTCGACCTGTAAACAATACGGTCTTGGCGTAAAAATTATTAACCTGAATAACGGTTATCTTGGCATGGTAAAACAATGGCAAGATATGAATTATGAATCACGTTATGCCAGCTCTTATATGGACTCGTTACCCGACTTTATCAAACTGGCCGAAGCCTATGGTCATATTGGTATTCGCGTAACCACCGCAGCAGAGCTACAACCCGCCTTAGAGCGTGCCTTTATTGAGCATAAAGATCAATTGGTGTTCTTGGATATTCATATTGATCCGAAAGAGCACGTTTACCCCATGCAAATTCCGGGCGGCGCTATTAATGAAATGTTCTTAAGCAAAACAGAGAGGACCTAAGCATGCGACATATTATTTCTGTTTTGTTAGAAAACGAATCCGGTGCTTTGGCGCGCTTAGTGGGCTTATTTGCACAGCGCGGTTATAACATTGATTCGTTAACGGTTGCGCCAACCGAAGATGCCACGCTATCCCGTTTAACCTTAGTGACCCATGGTAATGATCAGGTTATTGAGCAAATTACCAAGCAATTACATAAACTGATTGAAGTGGTCAAACTCACTGATTTAAGCGAATCCGCGCATATTGAACGTGAACTGATGCTGGTTAAGGTGAAAGCGGTGGGCGAGCAACGCGACGAAGTCAAACGCTGTGCCGATATTTTCCGCGGGCAAATTGTCGATGTGTCTGCCAGTACCTATACCGTGCAATTAGTCGGCACCAGCGATAAATTGGATGCTTTTATTCAAGCACTCACTGGCACACCTATTTTAGAAGTCGTGCGCAGTGGTGTGTCGGGTATTTCCCGTGGCGATAAAACGTTGGCCAATTAATAGTTTAGAAACGGCGACTGCGGTCGCCGTTTAGCTATACGCTATTAACTCAGCCATCCCAGATACCAAACCAAAAACAGCATAGCAAAACCCAGTAAATAACTTAAGCCAAGCCAACTGAGCCAGGTTAACGCTCTGGAGAGCTTTGGCTGTGCTTGACCGCGCATCAAACTAAAATTTAGCCATGCAAAAACCGGAGTGGTTAAAAATGCCAAGGTCATGGCAAAGGTGAGCATGGGGCCAAGCGCCGAGCGAAAGAACAAAATCACCGCCATGCCGCTTAATGCCTGTAAGACTAACCAACTAGGTAAACTCACGCGATTATCTGGCGCATACCAGCCCAATAAGCGTCCAGATTCATTTAACGATCGAGCATAACCGTCTAGTACGGTAATGGTGGTACCAAACATACACAAAAAGGCAATTAAGGACACGAGTGGCTTGGCCCATTCGCCAATAGTACTGCCATACATTTGCACCAACTGCTGGGCAAAAGCCGCACCCGCTAAAGCAATGGGCTGCTCACTTCCGTATTGCACCAGCGCACCCAAAGACACAAACACCAGCGCTAATGCAGCGGTAACCCAGTAGCCTAAATTGAAGTCAAACAAACCTTGCTGCCGCGTAACAGGCTGTCGATGTTGTTTGGCTTTTAGCCAAAGCGAGCTAATCGCAGAAATTTCGATGGGCGCGGGCATCCAGCCCATCAACGCTACCAAGAAGCCTAACATCGCCAATTGCCAAGGTGACTGGCCAACAAAGTCTGCCGGGGCATTTGCGCCGTTACTGGCGGCAATAATCGCCGCCGTCACTGTTGTCACGGTCAGTAACAGCATAATCAGCTTAGCGACCTTATCTAGCGCCTGATAGTGTCCTAACAGCAAAATCAACAGGCATACCGCTAAAATAAGCCAGCATAATACGGTGATTGATAAACCCCAGGGTAAAGCATGTTGCAGTAAGGCCGCGGTTAGGATCAGTACCCCAGCGGTATTCACCACTGCCGCGACCAGATTCAGTCCCACAAAACAGTAAAAATAGCCTTTGCCTTTACGCTGATACCCTTCTATCAACGACTCGTTATGCTCTAAGGTGTACTGCACCCCAAAGCGGAAAAACGGATACTTTAAAATATTCACCAACAAAATTAACCACAGCAATTGCCAGCCAAATAACGCACCTGCTTGCGTAGACGCCACCAAGTGCGAACCACCAATCGCCGCCGTTGCCATTAAAATGCCGGGGCCCAAGGCCTGCATACGGCCACGCCAAGCTGTAAGAATTTGCTGCATAACCCATCTTGATTGTTGTTATTTCCTGTGCGCTAGCTTAGCCTAAGCAAACTGGCGTTGCATCCAAAGAATCTGTTGCTGTTATATTTATTCGAGGCCTAAATCATGCAAGAAAATGAGTTAACCGATCAGGACACGCTGATTGAAGTATTAGAAAATCAGCTTGCCGATAATTATCCAAAAGAAGTGACGGCAACCTTGATGCGCTTGCGCATGACCGGGCATAGCCGCGAAGCGGCATTAGAGCTGATGGCGTGCGCGCTGGCACCAGAAATGTTTGCAGTGGTTGAGCAACAGCAAAGCTTTAATTTAGAGCGCTATATCGCGCATCTGGCTTTACTGCCAGCGACGCCTTGGTTGGATGAAGCAGTATGAGTAGCGCCGTGATTGAGCATCAAGCCGCTACACAACGTTTTGTATTATCCCAAGATGGCGCTAGCGCCTTGTTGACCTATCAGTTGCAAGGAAAGCAGATCGACTTTAACCATACCTTTGTGCCACCGGAATTCCGAGGCAAAGGCTTGGCCGCTGAGTTGGTAAAACATGGGTTGGCCTGGGCCAATGCTCAAGGCTATCAGATCAGCGCCTCCTGCTCTTATGTACAGCGTTTTATCTAAAGTACCTATAGTTTAAAAATTGACACCTGCGAGAACCAGAAAGAAAACCCCAAACCTGACAACGTTTGGGGTTAACAAAAGGGTAAGGAGAGATAACCTTACCTAGCGCATTACATTAGCACCTTGCATTACAAGGCGAGATCAATAATCGGCAAGTTTAGCTTGGCTAGCTCCGGTTTAAGCTTGTCGGCCTCACCCACGACCACAATTACCATCTCTGCTGGTGACAAATACTGGCTAGCCAAGGCATTCAGTTGCTGCAGCGAAGCTTGCTGTAAAATTTGATTACGCTCACGGGTAAATTCCGGCCCTACCTTAAATTCCAGCATTTGCGCCATAAAGCCTAACTTGGCATTGGGTGTTTCATAACGCAAGGCTTCAGACTGATTTACCGCGCTGCGCATAAAATTCAGCTCATCTGTAGTCATACCGTTTTGCTGATAATTATTAAGCTCTTTTAAGAACTCCTCGATGGACTCGCGGGTCACATCAGCTCGAACCGCCGCACTGGCCGTAAAAAGCCCAACGTGCTGATCACCGCCAAAACCACTGCGCGCGCCATAGGTATAACCTTTATCTTCGCGCAGATTAAGGTTAATGCGGCTGTTAAAATTACCACCCAGCGCGAAATTCATTAAACCGGCACGGTAAAAGTCGCCCGTTAGATCGCGAGGTATAGCGCGGCGCACAATGCGAATTTCTGACTGTGGAGATTGATCTTTATGCACCAGATAGATAGCACCGGCTTGTACCTTAGGTGCCGGTAAATCCAGTTTAAGTGCAGGCGCCTTCCCCTGCCACTGCGGCGCCAATTGCGCTAATAACGGCTGCAATTGCGATTGGGGTAAGTCAGACACGGCCACTAATTGCGCACCTTCTGGTTTCACATAAGCTTGATAAAACGCCTGCACCTGCTCTAAGGTCATGGCCTGTAAACTTTGCTCAGTACCCATGCCCGGTTGACCGGCGATAGTGTCACCAAACATCAGATTACGCACCGCCTGATCCGCCAAAAAGCCCGCATTTTTTTGTGCTTGCGCTAAGGACTGCAAACGTTGCTGCTTAAGGCGATTAAAATCTTCTGCTTTAAAAGCCGGACGTAACAGTTTTTCTTGTACTAATTCCAAAG
This sequence comes from Alishewanella sp. d11, assembly GCF_049390205.1. Taxonomy (GTDB): domain Bacteria; phylum Pseudomonadota; class Gammaproteobacteria; order Enterobacterales; family Alteromonadaceae; genus Alishewanella. The sequence goes on from NZ_CP186547.1 coordinate 1,362,092, forward strand.
TTTGCGGCAAGTTACGGCTTAAGCTGCTAATAAACACATTTAGTTCATTGTCTGAAACACTAAAAGATACAGAACTACCCAATAGCTCGAGCGCCATACTCATTTGCTCGGTACTGTAATTTTCTGTACTTTCATTCAGCAAAGACGCCATCATCGCAGCTAAACCGACTTGATCCACCGAGTTATGAAAGCTGCCCGCTGGGATGCGCAGTAAAATAGCCGTGGTTGGGGTTTCATCACTAATGGAGGCTAAAACCTGTACGCCGTTAGCAAGCTGAGTGGTCCAAGTATCGGGTAATAAAATAGCCGGATTAGCACCCGCGGTAGGAACAACAGTACGATCAAAAGTTTGCGCAGCATAGCGCATAGGTAATGGCTCTGACTCGCTCGCAGTAGCTGGATCAAACTGTTGAGGCGTGAAATTATCTGCTGCCGCAATCAAGTCACGCTTACCACGTGGCACCACACTGTTGATCACAGCAGGTTTATTCAGGACATACTGCTGATAAACCCGCATCACATCTTCAGCCGTTACCGCATCAAAGGCAGCTAACACGGTGGCGATACGATCAGGCTCTCCAAAGAAGGTTTCGTTATAAGCTAACTGGCTGACCTTACCGGCGACACTTTGTAAACCAAAGATACTTCGGGCTTCAATACGCGCCTTAGCACGCGCGATATCTTCTGGTTTTACCCCGCGTTCCGCCACTTGCTGTAAGTTTTGCCGTAACAATTGTTCAATCTCGGCTAAATTTTTACCAGAGGCAGGATGTGGCAGCGCACTCATACTAAAAGTACAAGCCAGCTCCATACAGCGATGCCCAGCAGAGGCATTTACCGCAATCTGCGGCCGCACCAAGCTTTGGTAAAGCAAAGAGTTATTACCATTACCCAAGATATCCGCCAGAATATTTAACGCTGCTTCATCGGCATGACCAGCATAAACCGTTGGGAAAGTCATACTTACCAGCGGCAAATGCACATTGTCTTCCATCGAAACATATCGATCAGCTGTCAGCTGTGCCGGAGCTTTCGCCATTTTTTCAACCGCTGGCCCTGCCGGAATGGTGCCGAAGTACTTTTGCACCATGGGTAATACTTCTTCCGCTTTTACCGCACCGCCAATAGTTAAAGTCGCATTATTGGGGCCGTACCAACGTAAGAAAAACTGTTTCAGATCAGGCATGGTAGCGCGGTTTAAATCATCCATATGACCAATTACTGGCCAGGAATACGGATGGCCATAAGGATACAATGCTTGCGCCAGCTGCTCCCAATACCGACCATAAGGCTGGTTATCCACACGCTGCCCACGTTCGTTCTTAACAGTAGATAACTGAATATCAAACTTTTCCTGTGTTACCGAATCTAGGAAATAGCCCATCCGATCCGATTCTAACCACAGCATTTTCTCTAACTGATTAACGGGCACCGTTTGGAAATAGTTAGTTCTATCGCTATTAGTGGTGCCGTTTAAAGTACCACCGGCTTCAGTAACATATTTAAAATGCATTTCAGGGCCGACATTGTCTGAGCCTTGAAACATCATATGTTCAAAAAAATGCGCAAAACCGGATTTACCGAGCTCTTCGCGTGCTGAGCCGACATGATAGGTCACATCAACATGCACTAAAGGATCTGAGTGATCTTCATGGATAATTACTGTTAGGCCATTGTCGAGTTGGTATTTTTTATATGGCAGACTAATTTCATTATCTTGTTGGGATTTGGTCGTAACTAGCTTAATACCAGCGGGCAAAGTTGTTTGTGGCTGGCCAGTGCAACCGGCTATACCCAGTGCAACCAGCAAGGCCAAGGAAAGGGCAGAATATTTCAAAACAAGCTCCTAAGCTAAAAATTAACCTTTCGATTAAACCAGTTAGGGCTGTTATTGAAAACCTTACAGATGTAACAAAATATATCTGAATGTGATCAGCTAACACCTAGCGACACGCCTCCAGTTGCTGTAACTGCTGCAGCAACTGCTGCGCTTGTTCACGTAACGCTAGCAGCTGAGTATCTGGCATTGCCACCTGACAGCGCAAAGCAGGCATAACGCTAGCGACTTCAGCTTCTAAATGCTTACCTTCCGCTGTTAATAATACCTTTTTAACACGTTCATCAGTGTTATCGCTAACTCGCTTTAGCCAGCCCTTTTGCTCCAACTTCTTTACTAACGGCGTTAAGGTACCAGAATCAAACAACGTAACCGCACCAAGCTGCCCCAGACTGATATTATCTTGCTGCCAGAGCGCCAGCAGCACCACGTACTGTGGATAAGTTAGATCAAATGGCTGTAACAAAGGACGATATAAGCGCATCATGGCATTATTAGCGCTATAAAGCGCAAAACAAACCTGTTGTGGTAACGGCAAGGTTTTAGCTGTCATCAGCAAGAGTTCCCAAGGTGAGTAAAAAAATGCTGACACATTATAACGAAAGCATGCAATTGACGCACAATAATCTTTCGCATAATAATCTTGCACGCAAGATTAATTACGGATAATATGCTCGGGTAATTAACGTTAACCTTAAAGGGGTGTCAAGATGGATATACTGTACAAAGCTGTAGTGACCGCGACAGGTGGTCGTGATGGGCAAGCGCAATCAGATGATGGTCTACTACACACTAAACTGGCAGCGCCTAAAGCACTAGGTGGTAAAGGCGATGCCACTAACCCAGAGCAACTTTTCGCTGCCGGTTATGCCGCCTGCTTTATTGGCGCATTAAAATTTGTGGCGGGTCAAAGTAAGCAAAGTCTCCCTGCCGATACGACCATTCGTGCCGAAGTCGGTATTGGTAAAATCGAAGGTGGCTTTGGGTTAGATGTGGATTTATTTGTTAATCTACCGGGTTTACCCGCAGAGCAAGCAGAACAACTGGTTGCTGCTGCGCATCAGGTCTGCCCATATTCGAATGCCACGCGCGGTAATATTGCAGTAAGCTTACACACAGCGGTTTAAGCCTTAGGCTGAGCTTGATAGGGTGAAGGCATCGTTGTTAACGTCACGACTACCCGCAACCAAGCAGGCACAAGCGAGCATCTCGTTTGCGTCTGCTGATTTCGTCACGCCAGTGTTAAAACCACTCAGGGTTTAAGAATGGGATCAATGCCAGCGTCAACGCTTGTTGATACACACCGCTGCGACTAAGACGGTTATGGGTTAACAAGCCTATCGCACCTCCCGCTTGTTTAATATTTTGGGTGCCAAATAACTCATCCATCACATCTCCCAGCTCCTGCCCTTGCTCTAAGGCTTGCAGTGCAGCCTTGGGTAACATTAAACTGGCCGAACGCGCCTTCCCCAACTGAGCTTGATGTTCAATCAGCATCCAAGCAAAGGTCATATCACCATCTAAACCCGCTTCAATGGCGACATAAAAATCTGCGCTAGCTTGCTGCTTTAATGCCATTAACCGATTCTTTGCGCCAGCATAGGTTTCTTCGCTAGTCAGAGGTTGATCCGCTACGCCAGAGGGAACGCTGATGCCGCTGACCCTGATAGCTTGCTCGGGGAAGTTAACCTGAAAACATTGTTCTACCGCCCGGATTTTTGCCGGATTTGCAGAAGCGACAATCACTTGCCAAATCATCATTTAACCTTTAGCTTATTCTTTGATAAGGTATTTTAACATATTGCTTTTGTTAGGGGTTATTGATGCTGAACCAATCATATCAAGAGCAGCAAAGCTTCCGTTATACATGGGGTTACTGGCTTTGCTTCGCCATTTGCTTGTTATTAGTGTTTGGCTGTTGGCAACAATTTATTACACAACAACCCTTTGGCAACAAACCCGCGCCTGATCTGTTACTGCTTTTGTTGAGTTTGCTAATGCTATCCTTATTAGCAACTCTGCATTTTTCAAGTTTACAACTCCATCTTAACTATGAAACGTTAAAGGTACGCTTTTTACCTTTTTTTAGAACTTGGCGAATCCATAAATGGCAAGATATTCAATCTGTAAACGTTGTCGCCTATTCACCCATTGCAGATTTTGGTGGCTGGGGTATCAGAGGCAATAAAAGCTACCGCTGCTATAATGTCATTGGCAACCAAGGCTTACGAGTGAAATTTAAAACTGGACATACTTTGCTTATTGGTACTCAGCAGGCAGCTAAGCTTAATTCATGGTTAGCACAGCATCAGTTAAACCTAACTGAGAACACACAAAATATTGGGTGACTAACTTGCCGAAATACTTACTTACCGCCTGTTGGCTGCTTGGTTTTAGCACTTTGCTTAATGCCTGCGAGCTCACTATGCAGGCACAACATTTCCCGCCCCGTTTTATCAAAGATGCCGACGGTAACTGGACAGGCTATAACATTGAGCTTTTTCAAGCACTCGCAACCGAACTGGGCTGTACCAGCCAGTTTTTAGAAACACCGTGGGGCCGCTCTATGCAGTTGCTGGCAGCAGGGGAATTAGACGCGATGAGCAATGTGTCTTACAACGAACAACGCGCAGAGTTTGCCTATTTTATTGGGCCGCATCAACAAGAACAGGTCATGCTGGTAACCAATCTAAGACCAGCACCATTGAAAACCGCATTGGCCGATTTAGTAAATGGCCACAATCTGATCGCCGTTATGCAGGGCATTTATTATGGTAAAGCCTTTGAGGAAGCGCTTCAGACACAAAACGGTTTTCGCGAGCGGCTTATTTTTGTCACTATTAATCAGCAAAAACTCGCGTTGTTTTTAAGTGGGCGGGTGCAATATATGCTAGAGGATCAACTTAATCTGCAACAGCTTTACCTTAACAATACTTTAGATCCCGAACGACATAAGGCTTTATTTACACTTTATGAAAACCCAGTATTTTTTGCTTTTAGTAAACAAAGCGTACATCAATTCAGTCAGGAAAAACTTGCAACAGCTTGGCAAACATTGCTAGACAGTGGACAGCAGCAACAGTTACAACAAAAATACTTTGCTGCGGAAAGCCACCGCGATAACTAAAAATTGACTATCGCGGTGTTATTTAAGAGAGTAACGTTGTCAGAAAAAGTTGTGCAAGCAAGGCTATAAACTACATAAATTGCTGCTTCATCTCTGCTGCCGGTTTATAGTTTTTTGCGATCGCTTGTTCTAATAACTGTAAACCACGCTCACGCTGCCCCTCCAGTATCAATCGAGTGCCAGTCCAGGCTAACACTTGGGCATCTTGCTGACTAAGTAAGTAATGTTCCCATTCTTTATCATAGGCAGCCATAATGCGTTGCGCTTCAAGACTGCCATTTTTAGCAGCTTGCTCCCACCAATAACGACCAGACATCGCAAAAGAGGTTTCTATTAATGGCGAGACATAAATGCGTTTGTTATTCGAGTCGCTGCGCCGAACTAATCGATATTTATCTGCTTCAATTTTACCACTTAGCTTTAAGCCCACTAAATTTTTAGTAACACTGCGCGCATCAAAATCCCCCTTAATTTGCTCAAGGATAGTGCCGTCTTTCGCCACTGTTACTTCAGCAACACCCCAGAAATCGTCAAAATCGGCTTTTATCTTTGCGCGACTTTCAAAAATAGAAAAATCTGCATCATCACTGACAGGTAATTCGCCATTAAACCGATAGCTATTACCACTTTGTATTTCCACTAAAGACAACAGCATGCCAAGAGCTAACTGATGTTGCGGCGAGCCGGCCACGGCATAGGGCCACAAATTAAGTTTAGTCACGGCATCTTCAACAGCAGTAACCTTAACACCGCCCTCCAAAGAATAGTCTAATCGTACTTGCATTAGATGCTTCTGCTCACTTGGCTCATAGCGCCAATTTTTTACCGCTCTCACTGCAGAACGCTCAAACACATTTTTAGGATAAGCATCTATGGTATCGATGGCCGTAACCTTGCCGTCTTCATCCACTAAAAACCGTAAAGCAACGTAACCAAACTGACCTTTTTTAGCTGCGCTGAGTGGGTATTCAGGCGGAACACGCTTGATGGGTTCAGGCATATTGAGGTCATAAGATTGCTGTAAGTCCGAGCCGCTAATCACCACCTGTTGCTTTAACGCTTCAAAACGTTGATAAGCCAGCTCTAATTGTTGCGCCGAAGCGGAATCAACCAACTTAGGTAATAATGCTTTGGCTTGCGGGTGTTTGAGTTCAATAGCTAACATAAAATAAGCTATTGCCTCACTGAGATCTTTTTCCTGCCCCTCACCTTGGAAGGCCATTGCGCCTAGATTAAAAGCGGCAATTTCATTTCCCAAGGGTAATAAATTACTAAAATGCTGCTGCGCTTGTAAGTAATCTTTATTTTCATAAGCTTTCAGCGCTTCCAGCATATCTGCCTGTGCCGCGTTACAACTTAATAAAATTGCTAAAACCCATTTTTTCATTGCAGATCCCTTGTAATGTTAAGCGATAGGATCGCAATATAGTATTTTTGTAACTATTGTCACAAGCCATTTATGGTTTTTTAAGGGCGAACTTAACGTTTTTTTAAAAATGCGCTGGCAAGACAGCAAGTAGTAGGCGGGAAATCTGCTAAAAAATAACGCTATGGCAACCATTTGCTGTCAGCGCCACTTAAAACAACAAGGGCGTAATCTTTTGAATTACGCCCTTTGCGGTTGTAGGAGCCTTTGCCCTTTTTCGCTTTTACCACTCGCGGTTGAAACAACTTGCTGGTGACTAAAGCTTTTAATGCATTATCGCGAATTTCCCCGCGGCCATGCTCGGTTGCCGCTTGTTTACTCATCTATCTTCTCCTGTGTAAAAAACCTACAAAGACTAACTACAAACTAAGACTGCCGCAAGTGACATAAGTTCCTAGCCAACCATCAAAGCCGCAGCCGCAGCCGCACCGCCAAGCTTAATCAAGCAGATGCGGCAGACAACAGACTAACCCGCAGTTAAAAACGTCTGGTAGCTGCGGTTATGGCTGACTTGCTGGTACTGATAGCCTAACCTATCCAAGTAAGTTGCAATATCATGATGGTTAGCAACCTCAAAGCCTGCCAGTACATCGCCAGTGGCAGCACCGTGGTTACGATAGTGAAACAAGGTAATATTCCAGTGTTCGCCTAAGGTGTTTAAAAAATTCATTAAAGCCCCAGGGTATTCTGGAAAATTAAACTGGTACACTTGCTCTTGTAATTCACGCGGTGGCATACCGCCGACCATATGTCGTACATGCAGTTTGGCAAGTTCGTCATCCGACAAATCTTGATAAGCATAACCAGCATCACTTAACAGCTTAGTCACGGTATCGAGCTCTTGCTGACCATGCCGCAGTTTAATTCCGACAAAAATATGGGCTTTACGATCGCTAGCATAGCGGTAGTTAAACTCAGTAATAGCTCGGCCACCTAATGTCTGGCAGAACCGCCGGAAACTGCCTTTTTCTTCAGGAATCGTTACTGCAAAAACCGCTTCTTTTTTCTCACCCAACTCGCAGCGCTCCGACACATAACGCAGCGTATCAAAGTTTAAATTCGCGCCACTTAACACAGCAGCATACTGCTGCGGCTTAGGTAAAGTACTGTTGTTTAGACGCTGGCTATATTTTTTTAACCCTGCCAAGGCTAAGGCACCTGCCGGCTCGGCAACCGCGCGTAGATCATCAAAAATATCTTTGATAGCAGCACAGATTTCATCACTGCTGACGGTCACCACTTCATCGCAAAAACGTTTCGCTAAGTTAAAATTCTCTGTACCGATCCGCTTTACCGCCACGCCATCGGCAAATAGCCCCACCCGCTCCAACGTGACCGGCTCACCGGCGGCCATGGCCGCTTTTAAGCAGGCAGCATCTTCTGGCTCAACGCCAATGACTTTAACATGCGGTTGAATGGCTTTAATGTACACCGCCATGCCAGCCATTAAACCACCGCCGCCGACCGGAATAAACACCGCATCGAGCTGATTATGTTGGCTTAATAGCTCTTTCGCCACCGTACCTTGCCCAGCAATCACATCGGCATCATCAAAAGGCGGAATATAAATCGCACCTTCGGTTTTTGCTTTATTAATGGCGAAACTGTTAGCTTCATCAAAAGCTGTACCATGCAACACCACATTGCCCCCCAAAGCCCGCACCGCGGCAACTTTGATCTCTGGTGTGGTTATCGGCATAACAATAGTGGCATGTAAACCGAGTTTACTGGCCGACAGCGCCACACCCTGCGCATGATTACCCGCCGACGCACATACCACGCTGGCATTTGGGCTTTGTAATTTCACTTTATGCAGCTTATGAAAAGCACCGCGCAGTTTAAATGAATAGACCGGTTGCTTATCTTCGCGCTTTAACAGTACCTGATGTCCCAGCCGCTTGCTCAGCTTTAGCATCTCATCCAGCGGCGTTTCCACCGCGGCCTGATACACCGGCGACAGCAAAATTTCCCGCAGATACTGCTGCATGACCTCAGTATCGCTTTGTGCTGTTTGTGCTATTGCCAGGTTATTCATTATTACTCCACTACTTCATTCATCTTGTTGCTTGTGCCATCGGATACACTGAAGTCTCAAGCGACGACAGGTAACAGCTAAGCGGGGCGTGTCCGGCATGGATGCCGGACAGGAGACTATAGGGACATATTCACGGCGTCCCCGCGTGTTGTTACCTGTCAGAGCCAACACCAGCCTCATCTGATGGTTCAGCTTTCAAGCTTCGACACATCTCTTACCGCACCTTTATCCGCACTACTCGCCAGCAGCGCATAGGCCTTTAACGCCGTACTCACCACCCGCTGCCGGTTCTCAGGCTTCCAGGCTTTGGTGCCTTTCGCTTGCATCGCTGCACGACGCACAGCCAGCTCTTCATCGCTAACTGCCACGGCAATTTTGCGATTTGGAATATCAATCTCAATCCGATCGCCTTCGGCAATTAAGGCGATAGTGCCACCACTGGCGGCTTCTGGGGAAACGTGACCAATCGACAGGCCAGAAGTGCCACCGGAGAAGCGGCCATCGGTAATCAAAGCACAGGCTTTGCCTAAGCCCATCGATTTTAAGTAACTGGTGGGATACAGCATTTCTTGCATGCCTGGGCCACCTTTCGGACCTTCGTAACGGATGATGACCGCGTCGCCCGCTACCACCTGACCACCTAAAATAGCCGATACCGCATCATCCTGACTTTCAAAAATACGCGCACGACCGCTAAACACCAAATTTTCTGGTTCTACACCTGCCGTTTTGACGATACAGCCATTTGGCGCTAAGTTACCGAATAACACCGCTAGGCCGCCATCTTGCGAGTAAGCATTGGCTTTATCACGGATACAACCTTCAGCCCGATCGTCATCTAAAGAGGGATAACGACAATTTTGTGAAAAGGCTTGGGTCGTGCGGATCCCTGCTGGCCCAGCCATATAAAACTGCCGTACTTTCTCATCGGTAGTGGTTTTGATATCCCATTTTTCCAACACTTCTGCCAGCGATTTACCCGCAACGTGAGGAGTATTCGGGTTTAACAAACCGGCACGGTTAAGCTCGGCCAAAATACCGATTACGCCACCGGCACGATGCACATCTTCCATATGGTATTTTTGGGTAGAAGGCGCGACCTTACTTAAATGCGGCACAATGCGCGATAAGCGATCAATATCCGCCATCGTAAAGTCGACTTCCGCTTCAATCGCTGCCGCCAATAAATGCAGTACGGTGTTGGTTGAGCCACCCATAGCAATATCTAGCATCATGGCGTTTTCAAAGGCGATTTTATTGCCAATATTTCTCGGTAAAGCACTGGCATCGTTGTCTTTGTACCAACGGTTACACAGCTCCATAATCCGGAAACCCGCTTGCACAAACAGCTCTTTACGATCGGCATGGGTGGCCAATAAAGAGCCATTGCCCGGTTGCCCTAAGCCTAGGGCTTCCACCAAACAGTTCATGGAGTTGGCAGTGAACATGCCCGAACAGCTACCACAGGTCGGGCAGGCACTTTTTTCGATCTGTTCACTTTGCTCGTCACTCACTTTAGGATCAGCTGCGGATACCATGGCATCGACTAAATCAAGCTTAATAATTTGGTCGGACAGTTTGGTTTTACCGGCTTCCATCGGCCCACCAGAAACAAAGATCACAGGAATGTTTAAGCGCATTGCAGCCATTAACATGCCTGGAGTAATTTTGTCGCAATTCGAGATACAGACCATGGCATCAGCACAATGCGCATTAATCATATATTCCACAGAATCAGCAATAACCTCGCGTGATGGCAGGCTATACAACATGCCTCCATGCCCCATCGCAATACCATCATCCACCGCTATGGTATTAAATTCTTTGGCGATACCACCGGCTTCGACAATACTACCTGCGACGAGCTTACCGAGATCCCTTAAATGCACATGGCCCGGTACAAACTCCACAAAAGAGTTTACGACAGCGACGATTGGCTTACCGAAATCGGTATCTTTTACGCCCGTAGCGCGCCACAGGGCTCTAGCACCGGCCATATTGCGGCCTTCGGTAACGGTTGCGGATCTTAACTTAGGCATGATATTGGTCCTGTTTACTATTATAAAATTTGTTAGGCGCTTAACACCGCGACATCCGCAGTGGCTAACTGCAACTGCTGCACATCATAAAGTTTCACTAATTGATTGGTGAGCAAACTAATCGGTTTGTCACTGTGTACTTTCAGCGTAATTTGCATGCCGGCGCGATCGGTTAACGGCGTTAACTCTAAGCCGGCAAGCTGGTAACCACGATAGCGGGTAACCTGTAATAAACGTTCAACTACGCTGGCTTCGTTACTGGTGGTGATGGTTAGGGTATGCTGCATTAGTTAGTCTCCGTCAACATATCTTCATTCGCGGCACCTGGCGGTACTAATGGCCAGACGTTGTCTTTTTCATCAATTCTTACATGCAGTAAGTAAGGACCTGGCCAGGTAAACATAGCATCCAAGGCACTTTCTACTTCATCTTTGCGGGTTATGGTGTGGCCGGGTATAGCAAAAGCAGCAGCTAATGCCACAAAATCTGGGTTATCCGATAAATCGGTTTCACTGTAGCGTTCATTAAAAAATAGCTGTTGCCATTGCTTCACCATGCCTAAACGCTGGTTATCCACAATCACAATTTTTACCGGTAAGCGAAAACGTTTAATGGTCCCCAGCTCCTGCACATTCATCATAAAGGAGCCATCGCCACTGACGGCAATAACGGTATCTTGTGGCCGGGCTAACTTCGCACCGATGGCGGCGGGCAAACCAAAGCCCATGGTGCCTAAACCGCCGCTGGATAAATGATTACGCGGGCTATTAAAACGCATATGTTGCGCAACCCACATTTGGTGCTGGCCTACATCACAGCACACCACGCTATTATCAGGCATGCGGTCGCTTAACTGCTTTAACATTAAAGGCGCGAAAATACGCTCACCAGGATGATCGTAGCGCCAGCCATGCTGCTGCTTTAACTGCAAGCAATGTGCTATCCACTCATCACACTGTGTGGGTGCACCCATCGCCGGCAGGATTTGCTGCATATCGCCAACAAGAGCACAATCGGCAAAACGAACTTTGTTGATCTCGGCTGGGTCGATATCCACATGAATCACTTTGGCATGTGGCGCAAATTTAGCTAAATTACCGGTCACGCGGTCATCAAAGCGAGCACCTAAACAAATCAATAAATCGCACTGCTGTACTGCAAGATTAGCCGCTTGTGTACCATGCATACCCAACATGCCTAAATAGTGTGGGTTAGCCCGCGCCACCGAACCATTACCTTTTAAAGTCGTAACAGATGGCATGGGGCTTTCCGCTAAGAATTGCTGTAATTGCGGTAAGGCACCGGCCATATGCACGCCACCGCCAATATAAGCGATAGGCTTTTTCGCCGCAGCGATCAACTGTCTGGCTTTGGCAGCATTTGCCAGCGATGTAGTTAAACGGGGCAGCGGATATTCCGTCCACTCTAATGCAGCAACCTCAGCTAATTGCACGTCTTTGGGGATATCAACAAGTACTGGGCCTGGACGACCACTTCTCGCTAAACGGAAGGCTTCCTGTAAAATTTTCGCCAGTTCGTAGACATCCTTAACCATAAAACTGTGTTTGGTCACACTTAAGCTTAGCCCCAATACATCCACTTCCTGAAAGGCATCGCTGCCCATCACCGCCTGTGAAACCTGACCGGTAATCGCCACTAAGGGCACCGAGTCTAATAACGCATCAGCCAGTGAAGTAATCAGGTTAGTCGCGCCTGGGCCCGAGGTTGCCAAACATACGCCAACTTTGCCAGAGGCACGGGCATAGCCGATAGCAGAGAAAGCACCGCCTTGCTCATGCCGACATAGATAGTGTTTGACGGTACTGTGATAGATGGCATCGTAAATTGGCATAATAGCGCCGCCAGGGTAACCAAAGATGGTGTCTACCCCTTGCTGCTGTAATACCTTTAATACCAATTCTGCGCCATTCATTTGTAACCTCTTGCCTATGTTGTGTTTTTTGCTATTTATCTACTCGTTCTTGGTTTTTCAGTAGCCTAAAAACGAGAAAACCCCCGGTCCTTGCGGAGCGGGGGTTTTGCTGGAAGTCGACTTAATGCGCTTTATCGTTCCAATACACCGCCCCCGCGGAGATTAATAATCACCACGACTACGAGGACAATAATGTTTAGAACAGAGGCTAAACGCATTTATAGTTACTCACTAACTCTTACGGTTAATTGGATAAAATTTGATTACTCAAATTAAGATGCTCTATTAATAGACGTCTATCAGTCTCTAGTCAACCGCTTTTTTCTAAAAATCGCTTTTTAAGTGAAAATAATTAAAATTTGTACAAGTTGCTAGAAAAAACTACAGTAAAAGCTATCGCAGTAAACTCTGTACCAACTTTGCACAGCAACAACAACATTTATGGATCAACTCGAGCTTTTTGACATTGCCAACCCGTGTATCGGGGTATGCCAGAGCAACAATCGCGGTTATTGTCTCGGTTGCCTGCGCTCACGCGAGGAACGCTTTAACTGGCATCAAAAACCTGCCAGTGAGCGCGCTCAAATTTTAGGGTTATTAAAACAGCGACGGGCTCGCCTAACACAAAAGCAACAAAAAATAGAAGTACCAACCGAAGGGTCTTCCTCGCTGGAACTCTTCTAACATATGAAAATGTTGTAAACTAAACAAAACCTCTGCGCAAAAAATAAAAATTTATAATAAATTTAAGCAAGTAATCTTAAAAATTAAAAGGTACAAAGATTTTATTCATGCCGCTCTACCAGTAATAACTAAAGGCAAATCGCAGTTCTGTGCTCCTTAGTTGCTCTATAGACATTCGCATATCCCAATGTCGACTATTCCCAAATCTCTGTTGTACCCGATACCAAGAAAAACTCTTTGCATCAGCATCAAAATAACTGCGATAACCTAACTCTAACTGCATGCGCCAATAGGAATTAAAATCAAAAACTGTACCTATCCTGCTATCGGCTGATAACAAACCGACGCCTTGGCGATTCTGATGCACTCGTCCGTCTTGCATAGCATAAATAACGCCATGTTCTAGCTGCCAAGCCTTACCCAAACCACCTGACAGTTGCACGGTTTCACAATGCCTACATCTTAAATCCTGAGGTGCATAACCAAAGTTCACCTTCCAAGCCAAGCCGCCATCTTCTGGCAAACCAGTTTGTGATAGATTCATATTTTCAATATTAAGCAAATCAAAACGATATAACTGTAAACTACTGTCTTGCAAACGAAGATGCATATCGAACATCGATAACGCTGAAAATAACGCTTTATCTCGGTTCGCCGTTAAAAAATCATAATAGGTTGCTCGAAAACGTAGCTCCAAAGCAGGGCTATAGGCTGTATCAACCCAAGAAATCTGAAATAAAGATGGGTAAGTACTTAAGTGTGGCGGCCGATCATCAAGTATCAGTTGCTTAGGTTTACCACTAGGTAAAGCTAAACGAGCTCTTAGCAATTTATTCTTGTACTGCATAAGCTGAATTGAATCATCTGAAATCTTTAAAAACGCCAAATAATCGAAAAGAATTTCGAGCACTTGGCTTTGATCTGCATTATCCAGACTTTGAAAATCGCTTATCTCTAGATTGTAATTATTAGCAATAACGGCAGAAACCGCCTGCTGAATATTTCTAGTTGCTTGTTTATATCCTTCAACTAGGCGCTTTTGTCGAGAAGGGTGTTGGATAATTTCTGCAACTAATGGCTGGCCATGATGCTCAATTTCCGCTAACCGATGAAAAACACTGATTGGCATTGCATAGGGCTGTCCCTTACTGATTAGCGATTGTTTAACAACCAGCTCTAGTAACTCTGCCATACGAAAAGCACAATTTTCTTTCAAAAAATAATAAACATAATCGCGACCAATTAACTCCCATGCATGAAAAAGCAATTGCTGCACTTCACTTGGAGTAAGTGCCAACTTATATTCCCAAAGATCACGCAGTTCACTTTCGCCATAGGTTTGCGTATTTCGATAGAAATCACCGTAAGAGAAAACCGCGTTATAGCCACCCGTTAAGCCTTTTAAAATATAAATCAACGGGTTTTCATTGTTAGGTACAGCAGCGCCAAAATTGATATTTTGCTGTTGTAATAACCCACGCTTTTCAGCCGAACTGTTGAATTTTAATAGAATATGACCATAAAAAGACGCTGGATTACCCAAGTAACCACTGGCAAAAATTGCGCTAACTGATTCAATTTGCTGTTGATCGCTCCAACTATTGAATAATGTGCATTGCACTTCGGGCAGCAAAGTGGACAACTGTGGTAACTGTTGTTGAAGCCATTTTGAACGTGCAATAAACCGACACTGTGCATGCTCGTTCTCATCGACACCGACAGGAGAAGTTAACGCGTTCAATGTAGCGACGAGTTCGGAATAAGAATCATCAGAGCCTGATAAAAAAAAATCGGGATCGATAATTTCACTCCGCGCCTCAGGATTTTCCTTATGTAATAAGGTTAGCCAATAAGGATCTGTAGCGAGTTTTGCTATGTCAGCTTGCTTATTATGGTAATAATTAGCATTAGCCAAAACTGGAAAAACAATAGCAAAAAGACTGACTATAAAAATAAACTTCATACGAAACTCAGCAGTAATCCAATTAAAAAAACCCGCAATAATGCGGGTTTTTAATTAAAAGCAATAAGTTAGATAATCTGACACTGAGCTGCAAATTTGCTAGAAATAGTATTATCTAGCTGTAAATAATAAGCTTGTGCTTTGCTTGAGTTATCAGTGATTGTAACGTCTAAATCAGCACGTACTTCCTCAATAATTGCAGAATGCGCTGAGGCTTCACAACCCATTAAGTTTAACATTGCCGTTAAATGCTGGCCTTCACCAATAACAGTTTCTTCTTCAATGTTTGTGATAGTGCTATTAATAAATTCAGCAGCAGCAACTTTTAAACCATTACAAGAATCTTGTGAGCTGACATTTGAAGATACAGCTGTTGTACCTAAGTCCCAGATCACATTCGACAGCGCAGCCGCAGTGCCATTATCGTCAAAAATCATTGCGCCAATACCACATTGCTTCCATGGGTTTACTTTTTGTTGTGCATGCACAGCTGGAGCTGTAACCATTGAAAAGGTTAACACTGACGCTGCTGCTAATAACGCTACTTTCATTTTTCCATCTCCATTTTATTTGTGCGTAATTCCCGCGATGGGAAACTAATCCAGCAACAGGTTATTCGTCAACAATTTTTTGCAACGATAATGAAAAATAGTTTAATTTATTATTGCTCACTAATTAATAAGTGCTTTTAGCTCGCTTGGGGCTAATATCCTATATTCTCCTTCTGCCAAATCTTCAGGCAGTTGCAAGCCTCCAATTCGCTCACGGTGTAATTGCTCAACTTTATTTCCTATAGCCGCAAACATCCGTTTTACTTGGTGATAGCGCCCTTCATGAATCGTTAGCAACGCTTCTTGTTCGCCCACAATTTCAAGCTCGGCCGGTTTGGTAGGGTCTTTTTCGCCGCGCAGCATAATCCCCTCAGCAAACTGACTGATAGCTTCAGTAGGAATAGGATCAGCGGTCCAAACGCGATAGGTTTTGGCGACATGATGCTTAGGTGAGGAAAGACGATGCGACCATTGACCATCATCGGTAATCAGTAGCAAACCCGTTGTATCGAGATCCAGCCGCCCCACGGTGTGTAAACGTTCAACTAAAGGCTCGTCTAATAAGGTGAACACGGTCTGATGCTCAGGATCATCATTGGCACATAAAAAACCCGCAGGTTTATGCAGCATAAAATAGCGTAAACCAATGAGCTTAAGTTCAGTACCATCCAGCATTACGGTATCCGAGTCTGCAACTTGGCGCGCGGCTTGTTTAACCAGCTCGCCATTGATCGTTACTAACCCTTGGCGCACACTTTTACCGGCTTGCGAACGAGTTAGGCCGGTGCAATCACATATAAATTTATCTAAACGCATAAGTCACCTATGGTTATGAGGCTGTGTTGAGGTTTACTAAGTGTTTTTACGCTGCGCATAGGTATACCCAAAACACAACAACACACGCTACAGACTGGTAGTGTAACTAACTTTTGCGTTTAGTCCCACAGTCATTGGCAATTCAGAGAGAGAGGGGGTTACGCATCAATAGCCGAAACCACAAAGTATGGGTTTAATAAGCTTTCCCGTTGATAAACAGCTTGTGCCAGCCCTTCAAAACGTACGCTAGCACCCGCTTCTGTTGCTACGATATGACCCGCGCCAGTATCCCATTGCATCGTTGGGCCAAAACGTGGATAAATATCGGCAGCCCCCTCCGCTACCAAACAAAATTTGAGCGAACTGCCCACCGGTACCATTTCGTGTTGTGGAAAGCGTGTAAGATAGTCAGCGAGATCTGGGCTTGGATGACTTCGACTGCCAACCACTCTTACCACCTCTGGCGTAGGACTTACCTGAATCGGCTTTATCTCTGCGGCAGTTTTTAAATAGGCGCCCTGCCCTTTTGCTGCAAAGTACGTTTTACCCAGCACTGGGGCATGCACTACGCCAAGGATCGGCTCGCCGTGCTCAATTAAGGCAATATTGACGGTAAACTCGCCATTACGCTTTATAAACTCTTTGGTGCCATCTAAGGGGTCGACCAACCAATAGCGTTGCCAATGTTGTCTTATTGCCCAGCTAATATCGGCTGCTTCTTCCGATAAAATGGGCGTATCTGGAGTGAGTGCGGTTAAGGCTTTAACAATCAATTGATGAGCGGCTAGATCTGCCGCAGTCAGTGGCGAAGCATCCGCTTTGTCGGTAATATTAAAGTTACTGCTATCTTGCTGATAAACATCCAAAATAGCTTGGCCTGCTTGTTCGGCAATTTCAATTATACTGTTTAAAAATTGCATATCACACCTTTATCTACCAATAACGCTAGCAACTGCTCAACGCTTTGCTCCAGCGTGCTTTCGGCGGTATTAAGTACTAGATCCGGTGCCAAGGGTGCTTCGTAAGGATCGGAAATGCCGGTAAACTGGCGAATTTCGCCGGCGCGCGCCTTTTTGTATAAACCTTTTACATCACGCTGCTCACAGACCTCTAGCGGCGTTGCGATATGGATTTCTAAAAACTTGCCTGACGGAACTAGGCTTTTAACCAACTCGCGCTGGCTGCGATAGGGCGAGATAAAGGCGCTTAGCACCAAAAGTCCAGCATCGACCATCAGCCCTGCGACTGCACCCACCCGTCGTAAGTTTTCGGTACGATCGGCTTCGCTGAAGCCTAAGTCGGCACATAAACCATGACGTACATTATCGCCATCGAGCAAATAGGTATGGATACCTTTCGCCACTAAGGCTTGTTCCAAGGCATTGGCCACCGTGGATTTACCCGAGCCACTTAAGCCAGTAAACCATAATACGGTACTTTGATGACCTTTGATTGCGGCACGCTTTGCTGCGTCAATTTGATAGCTTTGCCATTTTATATGGTTATTTGTAGGCGCTTGGTTCATGGTCTTTACCTAATGATTCTTTGCTAGCTTAGCGGCTAAACTCGTTCCAGTACAGGTGACATTAAAGGCACTTAGGCCAGATTGGTTAATGGCTGGGCAAACACCGCAGCTTTGGGGCGTTGTCCATACCAATGTAACTTAGACTGTAAACTTACCACTTCGCCAATCACCAATAACGCTGGCGAAACCACTTGCTGTTGTGCTACCAGCAAGGCAAGTTCGGCTAAGGTGCCGGTAACCACGCGTTGCTCGCGACGGGTACCGTTTTCAATAATGGCTAACGGTGTGTCGGCTGCACGTCCGGCCGCTAACAGCTGCTGCTGAATATCTGCCGCTTTGATAATCCCCATATAGATCACCAGTGTTTGATTGGGCCGGCTCATACTATGCCAGTCTGGTTCATCACCAGCTTTTCGACAATGCCCCGTTACAAACTGCACACTTTGTGCATGATCGCGATGCGTTAACGGAATACCCGCATAGGCAGCACAGCCGGCGGCTGCGGTAATACCTGGTACCACCTGAAACGGAATCTGTTCTGGTAACAGCGCTTCAATTTCTTCGCCGCCACGGCCAAAGATAAAAGGATCGCCGCCTTTTAAACGACAGACTTTTTTCCCTGCCTTAGCCAATTGCACCAAGAGCGCAT
The DNA here is from genome assembly GCF_049390205.1 of Alishewanella sp. d11. Lineage (GTDB taxonomy): Bacteria > Pseudomonadota > Gammaproteobacteria > Enterobacterales > Alteromonadaceae > Alishewanella. The sequence goes on from NZ_CP186547.1 coordinate 1,380,677, forward strand.
TGGTATCTTGCTGCGGCATAGAATGCGCGCCGGCTTTTTTACCGACGCAAATCCGCTCGGCATCGCGGCGCACTAGCTCCATAATTTGTGGCGACACCAGATAATCATAAACCACTACATCGGCCTGTTGCATCAGCTGCAGCGCTTTTAAGGTTAATAGCTCTGGATCACCAGGGCCAGCACCGACAATCCACACCTCGCCTTCACGAGCCGGTTGGGTTTCTAATAAATCGGCTAATCGTTGTTCGGCAGCAGCAGGGCGATTCGCTTCTAACTCCCGCACAACCTCAGAGTCAAACACCCGCTCCCAAAATTGTCGCCGCGCGGCAAAGCCTTGAAACTTGGCTTTTACTTTATCCCGAAAACGACCGACTAATTCTGCTAAAGGCCCAAGATGCTGTGGTAATAAGGTTTCTAACTTTTCACGCAGGCGACGTGCCAGCACAGGCGCAGTACCAAAACTGGAAATCGCAATTAAAATTGGGCTGCGATCGATAATCGACGGGAAGATAAAACCGCATTTAGGCTGATCATCTACCGTATTCACCAGCATATTACGCGCCGTAGCCGCCTCAAACACAGCGGCATTCACGTCGTCATTATCGGTGGCAGCAATCACCAACAACTTACCGTCCAGCAAGTGGGGTTCAAAGTAGCCTTGCAGTAACTCAGCTTTGCCTTCGGCTTGCCAGGCTAAAAACTCCGGTGCAAACTCGGGAGAAATCACGCTAAGCTTAGCGCCAGCACTAAGCAAAGTGCCAGCTTTACGCAGCGCCACACTGCCACCACCCACAATCAGCACGGGTTTATCAGTGAGTTTAACGAACAGGGGTAAATACTGCACAGCCGGTGGCTCCAAGCAAAACAACATCAATAGGGTGTTAGCTTAACTAGCTTATGTAAAATGCGGAAATAGCAAATGATGCTCAGTTATAACTAAAGGCTATCAAAAACCTAATTATTTATACCCAGATATAAAAAAGGCGGCATCCAAAGATGCCGCCAACAGGGATGAGAGAGTATCCCACGCTATGAAGGGGTAACGCTCAGGCTAACCGCAGTGCGCTGTTAACCTGCAGAACAACAAGGCTTATTGACGGATCAAGTAGTCAAAAGCCCCTAGTGAAGCATTGGCACCCGCGCCCATGGCAATAATAATTTGCTTGTATGGGGCAGTGGTTGCATCACCAGCAGCAAACACACCAGGTACTGAAGTTTGACCGCGCTCGTCAACAATAATTTCGCCACGAGGAGACAACTCTACCGCACCACGTAACCACTCGGTATTCGGCACTAAACCAATTTGTACAAAGATCCCAGCTAGCTCAATACGTTTGGCTTCACCCGTTTTGCGATCGGTATAATTAATACCGTTAACGCGCGTACCATCACCGGTCACTTCAGTCGTCTGCGCTTCAGTGATAATGGTGATATTACCCATCGAGTTGGCTTTTTTCACCAGTACTGCATCGGCACGCAGCTCAGCAGCAAATTCCAGCACAGTTACATGTTCAACAATACCAGCTAGGTCAATCGCAGCTTCGATACCGGAGTTACCGCCACCAATAACCGCAACTTTTTTGCCTTTAAACAGCGGGCCATCGCAGTGTGGACAATACGCCACACCTTTACCACGGTATTCCTGCTCGCCGGGTACGTTCATTTCGCGCCAGCGCGCACCAGGGCTTAAAATCACTGTTTTACTTTTTAACACCGCACCATTCGCCAGCTCTAACTCCACCTTATCGGTTTTGCTTAGCTTAACGGCACGCTGGTTATTCATAATATCAACGTTATATTCACGTACATGAGCTTCTAAGCCAGCAACCAACTTAGGACCTTCGGTGTATTGCACTGAAATAAAGTTTTCAATACCTACGGTATCAGCTACTTGACCGCCAAAACGCTCTGCCACAATACCGGTGTTTAAACCTTTACGGGCTGAGTAAATAGAGGCTGCGGCACCTGCTGGGCCACCACCGACGACTAACACATCAAAGTCAGCTTTATTTTTTAGTGCTTCAGCCTGACGTTTCTCGGCGTTGACATCAATTTTTTGGATAATTTTCTCTAAGGTGATGGCACCTTGTGAGAACAACTCGCCATTTAGATAAACCGACGGTACCGCCATAATGTTTTTCGCGGCAACTTCGTCTTGGAACATAGCGCCATCAATCATCACGTTAGTAATGTTTGGGTTAATGGCCGACATAATATTCAATGCTTGCACTACTTCTGGGCAAGTCTGGCAGCTTAATGACACATAGGTCTCAAACTTAAAGCTACCGCTAATGTTTTTGATCTGCTCAATCAGATCCGCTTCTACTTTGATGGGGTGACCACCTGAATGCAGTAAGGCCAGTACTAAAGAAGTAAACTCGTGGCCTAGTGGTACACCGGCAAAAGTAATATGGGTATTTTTCGCAACTGAGCGCACTAACATAGCAGGCTTTCGCTCTGCAACACTGTCATCACGACGCAGAGTCACTAAATTCGATAATTCGGCAATATCATTTGCCAACTGATTTACTTCGGTTGCTTTGGCGCTCTCGTCTAAAGATACCACCAGCTCAACCTCGGTTTTCAGGTTCTGCAGATAAGTTTTTAATTGTTGCTTCAGGTTAGTATCTAACATAACGCTTTCTTCCTCAAAAATTCGGGTTTTCGCATAGCAGCAAAGCAGGGGGGATCAGGCCGGCATTGGCGCCGGCCAGAAACCAAACTTACGTTTGGCAGTGTGAAGCTGGGTTACAGCTTCACGAAGAGGCTGTAACTAGCTAATCACACTGCAGTTGCCTGCATGTTTTCGCAAAATTAGATTTTACCAACTAAGTCTAAAGACGGTGCTAAAGTCGCTTCGCCTGGAGTCCATTTAGCTGGACATACTTCGCCATCGTGGTTAGCTACATACTGAGCCGCTTGTACTTTACGGAACAACTCAGCAGCTGAACGGCCGATACCTAAGTCGTGGATTTCACAAACTTTGATTACGCCTTCTGGGTTGATTACGAAAGTACCGCGTAATGCTAAACCTTCTTCTTCAATCATCACACCAAAGTTGCGAGTAATAGCGCCCGTTGGGTCAGCAATCATTGGGTAGTTGATTTTCTTGATGGTCTCAGACGCATCGTGCCACGCTTTGTGAGTGAAGTGCGTGTCAGTTGATACTGAGTATACTTCTACACCAATCTCTTGGAACTTAGCATAAAAATCAGCTAGGTCGCCCAGTTCTGTAGGACATACAAACGTGAAGTCAGCTGGGTAGAAGCAAACAACAGACCATTTGCCCAGTAAGTCCTGATCCGTTACAGGAACGAATTTACCATCATGGTATGCAGTAGCTTTGAACGGCTTGATTTTGGTATTGATAATAGAAGACATTGTCTTGCTCCTTTGGGTTAATAAAACATGTTGTGTTTCAACTGAGGCCAGTTTACCCAGACCTGTAGTATTTTTAAAACGAATAAAACAAATCATCCTAATCGCTTTAATTGATAAATCTTACGATTAGTTTATACGCTGAAGCGCCCCAAAAGACCAGTAATCAGCATAAAAGTTCGTTTTGGTTGCCTTTGAAATTAGGGCAATCACAGCATATTTCAATGGGAGTGGATGATTTTCTGAGATTTATGTGTCGGGATTATTGCGCTGGCGTAAGAAACTGTTGGGATAATTGCGTAAATTCGCCATTTTTATGTAATTCGTCTAAAGCGGCTTGTAAACGCTGTCGGATCTCAGGGGAAATCTGTTTATTTAATGCTAAATAGTTATGTCCGATTTCTGATAGATTGACTACTGCCTCTACCGCTGTAACGCTGTGTTGATGTTCAGCCAACCAGACGGGCAAGATGAGTTCAGAGGCAATTAATAAATCCAATTTACCGTGCAAGAAAGGTAATACGGCATCTGCTTTGCTATTAAAACGTAATAAGTTTACATCCACTTCAAAGCCTTGATCTTGTAAGTAGATCTCATAAACATCGCCACGAGCAACCCCGACAATAAACTTTTTGGCTTCTTCTAACGAACGCGGAGCAACATCAGAACGGGATTTTAACCAGTACATATGCGCATTTGAATGTGCTAAGGGGCCTATCCATTGAAAGAGTTCTTCACGCTGTGGGTTGCGAGATGTCGAGAACAATCCAGCCTGAGGATCTTTTTGTGCAGCATCAAAAGCTCTTAGCCAAGGCAATAATTGAAAATCACAGGTAATGTTAGCTAACTCGCAACTGCGTCGAACCAGTTCGGCATTTAACCCAGTAATTTTATTATCTTGTTCAAAACTATAAGGCGGGAAATGCTCGGTATACATGACCAACGACTCAGCCTTGCTCCCAAAACACATCAAACCAAAAAGGATAGCGCAAAACCACTTCATATAAGCTAAACGGCCTATTGTTATTATTTCTAATTACTATGGCCGATTTTTGGACATTGTGTTAGTTTCTGCAAAAAAATACTACGTTTATTCAGATCTGATAATCGGTTCTCAGGTGGCGGTTACTGGTTAGATACCATCACCATCAATATGCAAGCCACATTCGCGACCAAAGCCATTAAAACGTGTATCTTCTTCGCTCATCCCAGGTTCAAATTTCACGGTAGAATGGGTATCACCGACCGATAAATAGCCTTGCTCCCACAATGGATGGTAGGGCAGGTTGTGTTCTTTTAAATAATAAAACACATCTTTACTGCTCCAGTCGATAATCGGCTGCACCTTTACCACGCCACGGCTGATTTCAACAATAGCTTTATTGGCACGGGTGCTGCTTTGGCTTCGGCGTAGCCCAGTAAACCAAGTGCCGACATTTAGTTCATATAAAGCACGCTGCATGGGTTCCACTTTGTTTAGCTGGTTATATTGCTTGGTGCCCTCAGCCGTTAACCATAATTGACCATAACGCGCCTCTTGCCACTGTGGGCTAAGTGCCGCGCGATAGACTTGCAAATTCAACCCAAGCCGCTCGGTCAACTGATCAATAAACTGATAAGTTTCTGGGAATAAATAGCCAGTATCCGTTAGCACTACCGGCAGATCCGCTTGCTGCTGCGTGACCAGATGCAGCATTACTGCGGCCTGAATGCCAAAGCTAGAGCTGAGCATAGGACTCGCTGGTAAATGTCCCAGCGCCCAACGCACCCGCTCGTTGGCACTGAGCGGGGTTAACAGCTGATTTATCTCATCCAGCCACTGCTGTTGGGTGGCGCTATCCTGTTGCAAAATCATGCGGTAATCTTCAGCTACAACATTCATATTTACTTCCCTCACCCGGTTACTTACCGCCACAGAACCATAACTACTTAAGCATGAAAATCAGTTTTGGATACTTTGACTTCAGCAACTATGCCCACTCGCACCACAAAATCACCAAAACACTCGCCTGTCTCGCGCTCATTTGCCCAACGGCCAATTAGCGTATCAAGCTGGCTTAAAATTTCCGGCTCGGCCACATTATCAAGGAATAGCTTTGGAATGCGGGTACCTACTTTATTACCGCCTAAATACACATTGTATTTACCCGGTGCGCGCCCCACTAAGCCCACTTCAGCTAACATGGCTCGGCCGCAACCATTCGGGCAGCCGGTAACACGCAGCACGATATGATCATCATCCACACCGTTTTTGCTTAGCAAAGCTTCAATTTTGGTCACCAGCTCAGGCAGATAGCGCTCGGCTTCGGCCATGGCGAGTGGACAGGTTGGGAAAGACACACAAGCCATCGAGTTTTTCCGCTGCTCGCTATGGGTCTCATCCAACAAGCCATATTGCCGGGCTAACTGCTCAATGTGCGCTTTTTGCGCTGTTGGCACACCAGCAATAATCAGGTTTTGATTCGCTGTCATCCGTAAATCGCCCTGATGGATTTTGGCAATTTCGGCCAAACCGGTTTTAAGCGGCTTACCCGGGAAATCCAGCACCCGACCATTTTCAATAAATAAAGTGAGATGATGTTTGCCATCAATGCCTTCTGCCCAACCAAAACGATCGCCACGGCTAGTAAACTCGTAAGGTTTTACCGGCTCAAAGGCCACACCGACGCGCTTTTCCACTTCGCTGCGGAAATTATCAACGCCTATGCGATCAATAGTATATTTAGTTTTGGCATTTTTGCGATTTACCCGATCACCATAATCACGCTGCACTGTCACTACATGCTCAGCCACCTTCAGCACATGTTCTAGGCTAATAAAGCCCAGTTCTTCGGCACGGCGCGGATAGGTAGAGGTATCGCCAAAGGTCATGGCTAAACCGCCACCCACCAGTACGTTAAAGCCAATCAGTTTGCCGTCTTCGGCAATAGCCACAAAGTTTAAATCGTTCGCATGCACATCGACATCATTATGTGGCGGGATTACTACCGTGGTTTTAAACTTACGCGGTAAATAGGTATCACCCAGTACCGGCTCGGTTTCTGTGGTTTCGACTTTCTCTTCATCTAACCAAATCTCGGCATAGGCGCGGGTTTTCGGCAATAAATGCTCACTGATTTTAATAGCCCACTGATAGGCCTCTTGATGCAGCGCACTTTCCACCGGGTTAGAAGTACAAAGCACATTCCGGTTCACATCCCCAGCGGTAGCAATCGAATCGATACCAATCTGATGTAAAAACTGGTGCATAGGTTTGATATTCGGTTTTAACACCCCATGAAACTGAAAAGTTTGTCGGGTAGTTAAGCGAATACTGCCATACATAGTTTGCTCGCCAGCAAACTTATCAATAGCCAGCCATTGCGCCGGGGTAATAATGCCACCAGGCATCCGAGCACGCAGCATCACATTGTGCAGCGGCTCTAATTTTTGCGCCGCACGCTCCGCCCGAATATCGCGGTCATCTTGCTGGTACATGCCATGAAAGCGGATCATCATAAAGTTATCGCCGGTAAAGCCACCGGTGATCTCATCTTTGAGATCTGTGGTAATAGTGCCCCGTAAATGTTCGCTTTCAGCTTTTAAACGTTCGTTATCCGACAGTTTGCCCTGCGCCACAAAATCAGGATTAATTGGATACTGGCTCATTAATACACATCCTTCTGATAGCGCTTAGCTATACGTAACTGATCTAAATACTGTTGGGCAGCTTTTTCATCTTTGCCGCCTTGCTGCTGAATAATGGTTAACAGTGCCTGATGGACATCTTTGGCCATGCGTGCGCCATCACCACAAATATACAGGTGTGCGCCCTGCTCTAACCATTGCCATACCTCAGCAGCCTGTTTTAATAATTTATGCTGTACATAGACTTTTTCGGCGGTATCGCGGCTAAAGGCCACATCTAACTTAGTGAGTAAGCCTTGTTTTAAGTAATTTTGCAGCTCTACCTGATACAGGAAATCTTGGGTAAAGTGCGGGTTACCAAAAAACAACCAGTTTTTACCACTGGCTGCGCGTGCATCACGCTCTTGTAAAAAAGCGCGGAATGGCGCTATACCGGTGCCTGGGCCAATCATTAGTATTGGAGTGTCATCATTTTCTGGCAGACGGAAATTATTGTTGCTCTCAACAAAGACCTTAATGCTGCCACCTGCGGCTATACGCTCGGCTAAGAAGCCAGAAGCACCCCCTAAGTGCGGCTTACCAAAGGCATCGTAACGCACTACACCCACGGTTAAATGCACTTCGTCTGCCACTTCAGCTTGCGACGACGCAATAGAATACAAGCGTGGCTGTTGCTTACGCAGCGCATCGATCAGCTGCTGGGCACTGATTAGCGCCGGATGCTCGCGCACAATATCGATAATTTGCCGATCGGCCAGATAAGCGCGCAGCGCAACTTTATCGGCTAACAAGCTGAGTAAGCTTGCGTTATTACTCGCTTTGGCGTATTTGTCGACAAAAGCCGGGTAAGATTGCGTTAACTCTAATTCGTCCGTTAATGCCTGCGTGACGGTGAATTTTTGGCCGGCAACATCTACTGGCGTATCACCGGCAATTCCCGTTAATAGTAACAGCTCGCGCACTAAAGCTGGATCGTTACTAAAATAGACACCGAGCGCATCACCGGGTTGATAGGTTAACCCTGAACCGGCCAACGAGATCTCAATATGCCTTACGTCTTTGCTGGAGTCACGGCCAGTAATTTTCTGATTGGTATATAACTCAGCAGTAAAAGGTTGCTGTTTGTTGTAGACGCTTACTGCAGCGGCCGTTTGGGTTGCACCTGGCCAAGTAATTACTTCTGCTGAAGCGGCCGGCGCTTTAGCAAACTCAGGCTCTAACGTCGTAATCAGGTTTTGCTGCCAAGTTGCCGCGGCAGCGGCATAGTCTACATCCAGATCAGCACGCGCAATTACCGCTTTAGCGCCTAACTCGGCCAAACGCTGATCAAAATCTTGCGCCGTTTTGCAGAAGAACTCGTAACTGGTATCGCCAAGGCCCAACACGGCATAGCGTAACTCGGGTAATTGCGGGGCTTTTTTACTAAACAAATAGTTATAAAAGCTGATGGCATTTTCTGGCGGCTCACCTTCACCATACGTCGAGGTGACAATCACCAAATAGCGTTCATTTTTTAAATTGGTCGCTTTGTACTCTGCTAAATCTTGCACTTTAACGGTAAAGCCTTTAGCGCTAGCTGCATCACCAATATCTTGTGCGACATGCTTAGCATTACCGGTTTGCGAACCAAATAAAATGGTTAAGGTAGCTGCAGGGGCGACAACCGCAGCAGGGGCCGCGCTAATGTTTTGTCCCGCTAGCTGCGCACTGGCGGCCAAATAACCGCTGACCCAAGCTTGCTGAATAGGATTAAGCTGACTAACTAAGCCCTGCAATTGCGCAACCTGCTGTTCCGAAAGCGGACTGGCCTGCGCCACAAGTGAAGATAAAAGCATAAGATATCCTGCAATAATATATTCGCTGCATTTTAGCCATCCATATGGTGATAGGTAAAAGAATGGATCTCTCTTCTTTATTCCAATAAGTAATTAAAACTCGGTTCGATTGCATTTTGCTATTTACCAACAGCAACTGCTAAACTAAAAATAGTTGACGGAGGTGCTTATGAGTTTACAACGCGTTGATACAACTGGCCGATATTCAGAAGCGGTCATTGTGAATGGCTTAATTTTTTGTGCGGGTATGGTTCCCGATACTCCAGCTTCGGATATTAAAACACAAACTGAAAACGTACTAAGGCAAGTAGAGACTCTTTTAGAGCGCTGTTTTAGTGATAAAGGAAAACTGGTAGACGCGACTATTTTTCTAGCAGACTTAGCCGACTATGCTGCCATGAATCAGGTATGGGATGCTTGGTTGCCCGCAGGTAAAGCACCCGCGCGCACTACTGTTGCTGCAAAACTGGCCGATCCGCATTGGCGCATTGAAATTAAAATTGTTGCAGCGCAATAAGCAGTTTAGCTGTCAGCTAAAAAATCACCATGCGGTAGTAACCTTAAATCTGTCACGTCCCTATTGTACAGATAGGTCGTAGCTAAATAATGCTCACCCTCCACTGTGGTAACGCTAACCTGAGCTTTACGGTATTCGTAAGGCTCTGCAAAACCTTGGCCAATACCTTCATATTGATCAAGTAACGACCATAGTTTATCAGCATCCAGCACTCTGAACAGTTCACCTTTAACCTTAAAGCTAGGTGTTTTCAGAATTAATGCAGGATAGGATCCAACACTGTAGAGTTGTCCAGTCACATGCCCATCAGCCATAAACTCAGCAAAGCGCAGCATGCTTAGGTGCATAGGATGCTGTGCCGCACGGCGCAAAGTACCGTACACAAATAAATACTCTGTAAACATAGATTGTGATTTTTTGAACCTGTTATAGTAAAGCCACAACGGCGGTTACCAATTACCCCTTCGGCAATCGTTAGTTTATCATCTTCTAGCATTTACACGCATCTAGCAGAAGGCGTGATTGGCAATACACTAATCCACAGTGTGTATGTTTAGGGAACTGTGAAGGAAAAATGATGTTTTTAAAGAAAAAGCGCTATATCGCCAGCCTAATAATTTTGGTTGTCATAACCTTAAGTTATGTTGTACTAAAACCTATGTGGCTTGAACAGCTAACCGCATTAGAAGCCGAGCGTATCAAACTTATCACGCCTACTCAGGTTGCCCCCGCGAGCTTAGAGCGCATAAATAGCGAACAATTGATGGCTGACTTACATTGGCTAGCCGCTGCTGAACGCCAAGGTCGAGCCCCCGGCACACCTGGCGGTATTGCTGCCAGAGAGTGGATTGCCGCGCAATTTGCTGATATTGGCTTAACACCGGCAGGCACAGAAGGGTTTTTCCACCCTTATAGTGTGAAAGAACATTTTTCTTTCAGTCGTTGGTTAAGAGGCAGAAATCCGACTATTCCAGGCGTTGACAATGCCGCGAATGTGCTTGGATTGCTACCTGGTACAGTACCCGGCTTAAAGCCTTTAATACTTACTGCACATTATGATCATTTGGGGATGCATGGCGATACCATTTTTTATGGCGCCGATGATAACGCTTCTGGCGTGGCGGCAATGTTGGAACTGGCACGCTATTTCAAGCAAAATCCCTTACAACACCCTATCTTATTTGTAGCGTTGGATAGTGAAGAAAAAGGTTTACAAGGTGCAGTAGCGCTCTTCCGCACCGGTTTATTGCAGCCTGAGCAGCTGGCCTTTAATATCAACATTGATATGCTAAGCCGCGATACCCACCAACTGTTATTCGCAGTAGGCACTTACCACCACCCTTGGCTATTACCGCTCATAGATCAGTTGCAACCACAAAGCGCAGTAAAACTGTTACCTGCACATGATCGTCCTTGGTATCTGGCTGGTAATACGCAGGATTGGACGCTAAGCTCAGACCATGGTGTGTTCCATCAACAGGGAGTGCCTTTTATGTACTTTGGTGTGGCCGACCATGATGATTACCATACACCGCGAGATACCGCCGATAAAGTCGATGTGGCTTTTTATCATCAAGTTGTTGAAACCGTGCTAAGTTTTTTGCAAATTCTAGACTCGTACTTAGCAGGCCAGTAGTTACATTTGCTTACATTTTTTGTAAATCAATAGTTACTCACATTGAGCATTATCGCTAAACTAGCCACATTGGCTTAAAGAAAAGTGGAGGTATTGTTTGAGCATAGCAATGATTTGGATCATCGTCGGTATTGTGCTGATTTTAACCGAATTACTGGCAACCAGCATCGTTGCCGTGTTTCTGGGGATAGCAGCGATTATCGTCGGCATATTATTGCACTTAGGCTTAATTGAATCCGCTAGCGCACAGTACTCGGTGTTTGGCGTGATCAGCCTAGTGTTACTCTTTACTGCTCGTGGGCGCTTTAAGAGTTGGTTTGTCGGTTATACGGCTGACAGCAACGAGCACCCCAGCACCCTGCGCCAAGATATTGGTGATAGAGTTACCGTGCTCACTGATTTTCAGCAGGGACAAGGCCGAGTGTTACTGAATGGCGTGCAATGGGATGCGCAATCTAACGATGATCTTAAAGCCGGCGAAGTGGCTCACGTTTCGGCTAATCAAGGCATCCTGTTAGTTGTTAGCCGTGAAATACAGCAAAATAATTAACCATAGAGGGACTCAAGATGGAAACATTGGATATTCAAACCATTTTAACGTTCGGTTTTGCATTAGCCGTTGTTATTACTATTTTCAAATCAGCTCGCGTCGTTCCGCAACGAAGTAATTATGTCATTGAACGACTTGGTAAATACTCTCGCACCCTAGATTCTGGTTTTCATATTTTGATCCCATTTATCGACAAAGTGGCCTATATCCATACCTTAAAAGAAGAAGTCATTGATGTGCAACGCCAAACCTGTGTCACTAAAGACAACATTCAGGTAGGGATTGACGGTATTTTGTATATTCAGGTAATTGACCCACATAAAGCCAGTTATGGTATTAACAATTATCGCTATGCCGCCGCGCAATTGGCACAAACCACCATGCGCTCGGTGATTGGTCAAACCGATTTAGATAAAACCTTTGAAGAGCGGGCAAAAATTAACGAAGAAGTGGTTAAAGCTTTAGATGAAGCAGCATCGCCATGGGGTGTAAAAGTATTACGTTATGAAATTGCCGATATTGAATTACCTCTCAGTATTAAAGATGCGCTAGAACAGCAAATGCGTGCTGAGCGTGAGCGTCGTGCAGCCATTGCGAAGTCTGAGGGAGAGCGGCAAGCGATGATCAATGTGTCTGAAGGCCAAAAGCAGGAAGTGATTAACCTGTCTGAAGGTGACAAGATGCGGCAGATTAACGAAGCGGAAGGCCGCGCGCGCGAAATTGAACTGATCGCAGTCGCAACAGCACAAGGTATTCGCGAGATCGCTGAAGCCATTAATCAGCCCGGTGGACAAGAAGCGGTTAGTTTGCGCGTTGCCGAACAGTACGTTAAAGAATTTGGTAACCTTGCTAAAACCAACAACACCATGATCGTGCCTGCAGAGCTGGCGAACATTGGTGGTGCCGTTGCCGGGTTAACCGAAATATTGAAGGTTGCGCAGCATAAAAGCTAACAACCTATGACGTTAGACCCCCACCCAGTCTGTTATAACTAGGTGGGGGTAGTATTATTGTTGATCTGACGAAGGTAACCCAGTTGCCTCAAATGACTGGATCTTGGTATCGTCTGCGGTTTTTTCTGCCATTAATGCCGCAAGTTGTTGCTCCATCTGTTCCACTTTCTCGCGAGTACGTAACAACACCTGACGCTGCACATCAAACTCCTCACGACTAACAAAATCTAAATCCGCCAGTTTAGCTTGTAATACTTGCTTTACTTTAGCTTCAACGTCATCCGCAAATTGCCTCACTTGTGGCGGAATGGCATTGCCAATTTGTTTGGCAATTTCTTCAATTTTCTTCGGATCGATCATCTTACTCTCCTCGAGCACCTAAAGGTGCTATAAGCTTAAACTGATAACTTAACCCTATTCTACTCCCAAATCTGCAATCGCCAATGCTATTTGATGCTAAATTTCGTTACAATACCCGCCCAAGTGTAAAGGTGAGTGCATGAAATTAAATCCCCAGCAAGACGCAGCAGTAAAGTTTATCTCCGGACCATGCCTCGTGCTGGCAGGTGCCGGTAGCGGTAAAACGCGGGTGATTATTAATAAAATTGCTTATCTGATTCAGCAATGCGAAATGCCAGCACGACATATCGCCGCTGTCACCTTCACCAATAAAGCCGCACGCGAAATGCGCGAACGAATAAATGCGCAGTTACCAAAAACAGCCACTCGCGGCCTAACAATATCGACCTTCCACACCTTAGGGCTAGATATTCTAAAAAAAGAATACCGCCAGCTAGGGTATAAAGCTAACTTTAGCTTATTCGATGATCAAGATAGTATGGGGCTGCTAAAGCAACTCACGGAAAACGACTACAACGGCGATAAAGACTTACTTAAAGCCCTACAAAGCAAAATCTCCAGCTGGAAAAATGATCTTACACTGCCAGCCTTAGCCTTACAGCAGGCACAAGATGCCGACAGCATAAGCCTTGCCAACTATTATCAACAGTACAGCAATATGCTTAAAGCCTGTAATGCGTTTGATTTTGACGATCTGATTATGCTGCCTACCTTGTTGTTTCAACATAATCCGGAAACGCGGGAACGCTGGCAGCATAAAATCCGCTATTTACTGGTGGATGAGTATCAAGATACCAATACCAGCCAGTATGAATTAGTGAAATGGCTAGTTGGCGAGCGGCGTCGTTTTACGGTAGTCGGCGACGACGACCAATCGATTTATTCTTGGCGTGGCGCTCGGCCACAAAACTTGGTATTGCTGAAAAAAGATTTTCCCGAGCTTAACGTGATCAAACTGGAACAAAATTACCGTTCGGCCGAACGCATTTTAAAAGCCGCCAATATTTTAATTGCCAATAACCCTCACGAGTTTGAAAAAAAACTGTTTAGTGTGAATGGCTACGGTGTACCGCTTAAAGTTTTGCCTTGTAAACACGAAGAAGACGAAGCAGAAAAAGTGGTAGCCGAAATTATCTCGCATCGCTTTACTAATCGTAGCCATTATCGTGACTATGCCATCTTATATCGTGGTAATCATCAATCCCGGGTATTTGAAAAATCCTTGATGACAAACCGCATCCCCTATCGGATTTCCGGTGGCACCTCGTTTTTTTCCCGCAGCGAAATTAAAGATATCATGGCCTATTTGCGCTTGTTGGTAAATCAGGACGACGATAACGCCTTACTACGGATCATCAATGTGCCTCGCCGCGAAATTGGCCATGCTACCTTAGAGAAAGTGGGTAACTTAGCCAATCAGCTACATATCAGCTTATTTGCTGCTTGCTGCCATCCAGAGCTCGCCAACCACTTACCTGCCAGAGGTTTGCAGGCGGTGCAGCAATTCGCACAGTGGATAGCCCAATTGGCCGAGAATGCACTGCGAGCTGAGCCGACAGAAGCCATTCGTGATTTAATCCGGCAAAGTCATTACGAAGCCTGGCTGTTTGAAACCAGTCCTAGCCCCAAAGCGGCTGAAATGGCGTTGAAAAACGTCAATGAATTATATCGCTGGATCACTGAGATGCTGGAGGGTAAAGACGATGAGCCGGCATTACCGTTAGCAGAGGTGGTGAGTAAACTTTGTTTACGCGATATGTTAGAACGGCAAGAGCAGGAAGATAATGCCGATCAAGTGCAGCTATTAACCTTACATGCGTCTAAGGGCTTAGAATTTCCGTTTGTGTTTATGGTGGGGATGGAAGAAGGCATTTTGCCGCATCAAACCAGCATAGACGAAGATAATGTGGAAGAAGAACGTCGTTTAGCTTACGTAGGCATTACTCGGGCACAGCGGGAGCTCATTTTTACGTATGCCCGAGAGCGCCGCCAGTTTGGCGAAGTTATTCGGCCGGAGCCAAGTCGCTTTTTAACTGAACTGCCGCAAGATGATTTAGAATGGCAAAAGCCCAATCAACCGAAAACCGAAGAGCAACGCCAACAAACTGGCTTGGCAAATATTGCCAGACTAAGACAAATGTTAAATAAGACCTAGCCTGAACGTAAAACTAATCGGCATTTAAAGCTTTTAGCATTTGATCGCGCATACTGGGTTCAAATACCACGTAACGGCCTCGCCCCAAGGCTTTAGCGTGGTACATGGCAGCATCGGCATCACGTAACATCGCGTCGGCGTGATGATATTCAGCATGATAAGGCGCGATGCCAATACTGACACCCGATTGTACGGTATGGCTATCTAACAGATACGGCTGGCGAAACTTATCAATAATACGCTGTGCTATCTCTTCTGCATCTAGTTGAGACTGTAAATTAAGCAACATTACCACAAATTCATCACCACCAAAGCGTGCGGCCACATCATGTTCACGTACGGCACTTTGCAAACGCTTACTGCTTTCAATTAAAAAAGCATCGCCAATATGATGGCCTAAAGAGTCGTTGATTAGTTTAAACCGATCTAAATCAAGGAATAACAGTGCCATACCAGATTGCGGTAAGCGTTTATTCAACGCAAACTGTTGCTTGAGTTGCTGCAGAAACATTTGTCGGTTAGCCAAACCGGTTAATACATCGTGATTAGCATCGTAAAACAGCTTTTGTTCCGCTTTCTTCCGCTCTTCCACCTGTAAACGCAAAAATAAATTGGTTTGGCGTAATTCACGAGTACTTTCAAATACCTTACGCTCCAGCTCTTCCTGGTGCAGCTTCTGCTTTTCAGCCGCAAGCTTGCGCTGAATGGCCACCGCAATATGCTGTGATACAAAGCGCATAATGGATAGCTCTTGTTCTGAATATTGATAATCGCTTTCATAGGATTGTACGGCAATCACTCCGATCACTTTATGCTCAATTTTCAGAGGGGAACCTAACCAACTGTTTGACAGCTTACCAAATTGCTCTAAACCGGTTAAACCGCGACAGATCTCACCTTGTTCAGCTAACGCATTGGCTTGCTCAGAATTAATTAATTTCGCTTCCGCACGGCGAATCACATATTCGGTAAAACCACGACCTAAAGGTCTATCGCGAGCAGCGGGGCTAAACTGATCGATGTAAAAAGGGAAAGTAAGCTTGGACTGCTCAGCATCCAGCAAAGCAATATAACAGTTCTCCGCCGGCATCAAACCACACAGCACGGTGTGAATCGCTTTATAAAAGGTTTGCATATCCTGACTACTGGCTGTCAGTTCAGAAATCTTGTAAAGCGCAGCCTGCAATTGCTCGCCATGATTACGTTCTTTAATTTCTTTTTGCAAAGAGTCGTTAATTTGTAATAACTGCTCAGTACGCTCTTTAACGGTCGCTTCCAAGAGTTCACGACTTCGCACGCGATCTAACGCGATTACGGTGTGAGCCGCGATATTACTAAATAACTTAAGATCCTGTTCATCATAGCCAAATTGGTGATCATAGGATTGCACTGCCATAACACCAATCACCTTACCTGAGCGCCATAGCGGAATGCCCATCCAGTGTGCTGAAGGTGAGCCTTGAGCCTCAATTTCACCCGAGGCCACTAAATCTTGAAATTGTTGAGCATCACATAACAATGGCTGTTGCTGACGTGCAACATAGCCAGTAAGCCCACGAGAAAACGCACTATTGGGAATAGTTCTGATCAGCTGTTGATCTTTTTCATCTGAAAAATACTGCAGACGGAATGTCTCAGTAGCACTGTCATATAACACCACATAAAAATTTTCAGCGTGCAAATGCTCTGAAACCATCTTATGAATGGCAGGATAGAAATCAGCCATATCGCTTATATGACTGGCAAGCTCGGATAGTTGTAACAAAGCCCCCTGAATGGTATAGGCTTCTTTATAGCGCTCAAGCAGTATTAGCAAACGTCTTATTCTGCTTGACGCTCGGTTAAGGAGGTGTTGGAGTGTTTGTTGATTATTCAATCCCGCTATTCCGTTGCGATAAAAACACTAATCTGAGCAATAGTTCTAAAGGACTATTATGCACAAAGTTTATGCACATGGAAGCGTTAGCTGAAAAAACATTGAATTAAATGGCTTTTCGAATTGAATGAGGGCTAGCTATTCAACAAAAACACCGCGACAAGCGCGGTGTTTTTATACAATAAGGTTTAAACGCCGTCTGTCATAAAACGAATTGCTGCGGCAATTTCGTCTTCAGAACAGGTTGAACAAGTCCCCATTGCAGGCATATTGCGAATACCCTCAATCGAGTGTTTAAGCATAACATCAAAACCTTGGGCTATTCTTGGCTGCCAATCTGCAGACTGCGGCTTAGGCGCATCTAACGCACCGGTACCATGGCAAGCAAAACATGCTGTTTGATATACCTGCTCACCAGTACGTGGACCTGCAGCTTGTGCCGCAACAGCGGGTGCTGCACCCGCTAAATACACTTGTCCAACAGGCGCAATACGTTTGGCGATAGCGTCAGCATCCTTGTCAGCGCTGGCATTTACGCCGAGAGTGGTCAGCAACAGTGCTACTGCTAGTGTCAATTTTTTCATATTATCGATCCTGTACTGAAAGCCATGAAATTTTCATGTCATTATAGCCTGCATCTGGACAAAAACGGAAGATCAGTTGGTTATTGTTGCAGCAGCTTTCCGGTGAAATTGACTTTTGTGGTTCGACTTACTGCACACGTACCTATTTTAACTAAAAATACAGCAGTAAAAATTTTTTAAATTTTTTAAATTTGTACTGGGCAAAAATTTGTAATGTGGTAATCTGTTCGACCTGCTAGATATTATTTTTATGTTTTCACACAGAATAGCTAGCAGGACAATAAAGCGTTTTCCACATTAGAAATAAAAAACAATAAGAATAAGAGCTCTTGCAGTCACCTCTTTTTCTCTTTTAAAAACAAACATTTAAAAACCAACCAACCTATTCAATGTATTATTGAGTAGCACTTAGTTATTAGTTTTGCACAAAGTTATCCACAGCTTTCCCCCACCACCGCGTCAGTTTTCTCTCCTTGTTCAGCTAGCTGTAACCTATCAGCTGTGGCATGCTATTCGTTAAAGCGTTGCAGGAACAATTATCATGGTTTATATCCCGACAAATCCGTTAATTTTGGTTGACGGTTCTTCATATTTATTTCGTGCCTATCACTCACCGCCGCACTTAACAAACTCCAAAGGTGAGGCCACCGGCGCTATTTATGGCGTTGTGAATATGCTAAAAAGCTTGTTGAAACAGTACAAGCCAACACAAATGGCTGTCGTTTTCGATGCCAAAGGCCCTACCTTTCGCAATGACATGTACAGCGAGTACAAAGCGCATCGACCGCCGATGCCTGATGATCTGCGTAGCCAAATCGCACCTTTACATAAAATTATTGCAGCGATGGGCTTACCTTTGCTTTGTATTAGTGGCGTTGAAGCAGATGATGTAATTGGTACATTAGCGCGACAGGCCAGTGCGGCTGGCCGACACACCCTTATTTCAACCGGTGATAAGGACATGGCGCAGTTAGTTGATCAGCATGTTACGCTGATTAATACCATGACCAATACCTTGCTCGATCCGACATCGGTACAAGAAAAATTTGGCGTAGGTCCTGAATTAATTATCGATTATCTGGCATTAATGGGTGACAAGGTAGATAACATCCCAGGCCTACCCGGTGTGGGTGAAAAAACTGCTGCCGCTTTATTACAAGGCCTAGGCTCTATCGAGCAGATTTATCAACAACTTGATCAGGTTGCGACATTAAGCTTTCGTGGCGCTAAAACCATGCCAGCCAAATTAGCCGAACATAAAGCACAACTGCTACTCTCCTACCAATTGGCGACGATTAAATGCGATGTGCCCTTACCTTACCAGTTAGACGATTTAACGATTAAACCGGTAGATCGCCAATCACTCGCCGAGCTGTATCGTGAATGTGAATTCAAACGCTGGCTGGCTGAGGTGCTAAGTACAGATGAATCTGTAACCGAAGCCGCACCGGCAGCAGCCGTTCAAAGTATTGAGAGCGAATCATCAATAGCGGAAGTGCGGCAAATTCTTGATCGTAGCCAGTACCAAACTGTGCTGACTGAGGCCGATTTCCAAGCGCTACTCGCGCAGTTAGATCAAGCCGAGCTGACCGCTTTTGATACCGAAACAACCAGTCTGGATTATATGCAAGCCGAACTGGTTGGCTTGTCTTTTGCCACTGCCGCAGGCAAAGCCTGGTATCTGCCAGTTGCCCATGACTATCTTGGCGCCCCAGAACAACTGGACCGCAGCCATGTTCTAAGCAAACTTACACCTTGGCTGGAAAACCCCAACAAGGCCAAAGTTGGCCAGAATATGAAGTATGATCAAAGCGTGTTAGCCCGCTATCAGATCAACTTGCAGGGTGTGCGCTTTGATACCATGCTGGAATCCTATGTGCTGAACTCTACGGCTGGACGTCACGATATGGATAGTCTGGCATTAAAGTATCTCGGGCATAATACGATTAGTTTTGAGGATCTGGCGGGCAAAGGCGCTAAACAACTTACCTTCAATCAAATTGAGCTAGCAAAAGCAGCCGAATATGCGGCAGAAGATGCTGATGTCACCTTGCGTCTACATCAAACGCTCTGGCCTCAGTTGTCTCAAGACGAAAAACTGGCACAAGTACTCACCGATATTGAACTACCGCTCATTACTATCTTATCCACGATAGAGCGCCATGGCGTATTGATCGATAGCCAGTTATTAGCAAAACAAAGCGAGCAACTGAGTCTGCGAATCAAAGAACTTGAGCTACAAGCCTATGCCGCAGCAGGAAAGGAATTCAATTTAGCGTCACCAAAACAGTTACAGGAAATTTTGTTCGAGCAAATGCAATTACCTGTATTGAAAAAGACCCCCAGCGGTACCCCCTCGACGGCTGAAGAGGTGTTAGCTGAGCTTGCGCTAGAGTATGAATTCCCGAAACTGATCACCGAACATCGTGGTTTAAGTAAATTACGCTCTACCTACACCGATAAACTGCCGAAAATGGTTAACCCGGCAACAGGTCGAGTGCATACTTCTTATCATCAGGCCGTTGCCGCAACAGGTCGTTTGAGCTCTACTGAACCGAATTTGCAAAACATTCCGATCCGTACCGAAGAAGGCCGCCGGATCCGTCAAGCTTTTATCGCACCACCTGGCAAGCTGATTATGGCCATCGACTATTCGCAAATTGAGCTAAGGATAATGGCGCATCTTTCAGCAGATAAGGCGCTGCTCGATGCGTTTGCTAAAGGGCTGGATGTGCATAAAGCAACCGCAGCCGAAGTGTTTGGCGTAGCGGTGGAAGAGGTTAGCAGTGAGCAACGCCGCCGAGCTAAAGCGGTCAACTTTGGTTTAATTTATGGCATGTCGGCCTTTGGACTCGCCAAACAGCTTGGTATTGCGCGCAGTGAAGCGCAGCATTATGTCGATCTTTACTTTGAACGCTTCCCCGGCGTACTAAATTATATGGAAAGAACCCGAAAACAAGCGCATGAACAAGGCTATGTTGAAACCTTATTTGGCCGTCGTTTGTATTTACCGGATATCAATACCCGTAATATGGCTAGGCAAAAAGCCGCTGAACGCGCAGCGATAAATGCACCGATGCAAGGCACTGCAGCCGACATCATTAAACTAGCGATGATTAAAGTGCAAGCTTGGATCGAGCAACACGCCAGCGATAAAGTGACAATGATCATGCAAGTACACGATGAACTGGTGTTTGAAGTAAATCAAGCAGATGTAGAGAGTGTTTGTGCTGAACTGAAAGCCATTATGGCCAGCGCTGCAACACTGAGTGTGCCATTGTTAGCTGAAGCAGGCTATGGTAGCAATTGGGATGAGGCGCACTAAGCAAAATAGCAGTAATAAAACTACATAAGAGCCCATAGGAGTGGCTTAAAAGCCACTTTTTGTAGTTTTATTACAAAAAATCCTTGCAATCGCTCAGAAAATAGCTAAAATTTGAGCTGTAGGGTACAGAGGTAAGATATTCTATCTTTCCAATTGGTGCGCTTATGCCACTGATATCGTGAAAGTAGGCTTTATTTAGCCGCCCCGCTGCTTGCAGCGGGGCGTTTTTTTTGGCAAAACCAAAAGGCATATTGAAATTTTCACTCTATTTTTTAGAGTAAATACTTTAAACAATGAATTATTGCTGATAGAATAGCCATGTCTTAGCAATAAGACACCCTGTTGATTTGATTTATATAGCTTCTCCCCGATTGCTATGACCGACCCTACTTAGGGTCGGTTTTTTTTCGGGCTTACCCTCACCGCGCTTGATAGCCGCTTCAGCCTGTTGTGTTACTCAGCGCTGTTATTGAACCATCCATCAAGCACTTGTTCAAACTCAGCTAAGCCATATTTATTTAATGAGCTAAAAGCTTGTACCCGCACATCACCCATAAATGCCATAGCGGCTTCACGCACTTCCAGTACAATTTTATTGCGCGCACCCGGCCCCAACTTATCCGACTTTGTTAATAAAATTAACACAGGCAAATTACTCTGTACGGCCCAAAAAATCAGCTGCTGATCTAAATCTTTTAAAGGATGACGAATATCCATTAAAACCACTATACCCTTTAGGCTCTGCCGCTTTTCTAAGTATTCCGATAGCGACTTCTGCCATTTTTCCTTTACAGCGAGGGGCACTTTGGCAAAACCATAACCAGGTAAATCAATTAATCTTTTATTTTCAGCCAACGTAAAAGTATTAATTAATTGCGTTCGCCCTGGCGTTTTACTAATTCTTGCTAAACTATTCTGACGAGTTAGCGTATTTAAAGCGCTCGACTTACCGGCATTTGAACGCCCTGCAAAGGCGACTTCAATACCCACGTCAGCTGGCAAAGCTTTAATATCGGGGGCGCTGGTAAGAAAACTGACTTGTTGATAATTAAATTTTGTATAAGACACGGCCTGCTCCGGCAGTTGATTTGGTGTTATTGTAGCGGATCAGGAGGATCGGAAGAAGCATTTGCCACGCATTTGACTAAAGGATGGGATTTTACTTTAGGCAGTTTCGTGTAAAATAGACAAAAAACACCTTAAATATAATTCATTGTTGCCAGATTGCTGGCTTTTGAATGCGGACTGAGACGGATCAAACATGAAAAAACTCATTTTACCTCTGACGCTGTTATTCGGTTTAGTCGGTACAGCTAACGCTTTTGATGGTGACGCCGAAGCAGGCAAAGCAAAATCAGCGACCTGTGCTGCATGTCATGGCCCTGATGGTAACAGCCCTCTGTCAATCTACCCTAAACTGGCGGGTCAACACGCTCAATATTTATACAAACAACTGACAGATTATAAATTAGGTATGACCACAGGTGGTCAGCAAGGCCGCGCCAACGCCATTATGTATGGTATGGTTGCCGCATTGTCTGATCAAGATATGAAAGATTTGGCAGCTTACTTTGCTTCACAACGTATGTCGCCAGGCACTACACCAGAAGATGTGGTTGAAGCCGGTCAAAAGCTTTACCGTGGCGGCGACGCTGACCGTGGTATTGCAGCCTGTATCGCCTGTCATGGTCCACGTGGCGCAGGCACTAGCTTAGCTGGTTTTCCACGCATTGGCTTTCAAAATGCAGAATATCTAAAAACCACTCTTGAAGAATTCCGCGCGGGTACGCGTGCCAATGATATGAACGGCATGATGCGTGAAGTCGCGAAGAAACTTACCGATGAAGACATCCGGGTACTTTCTCAGTATTTAGGTGGCTTACACTAATTCCTGCCACACAGGCAAAATCAGAAACCGGCTAACTAGCCGGTTTTTTATTGTGCGAAATATCTCACAAACGCTGTGAGACATTTGCCAAAAATCATTTTTTATTGAACTTTTCTAGATCACTGAATGTTTTATAAACAAATGATTTATATAGCAATCGAGACTAAAGTCGCATATTGGTCACAATTTTATTGCAGTTCGGGCTTGTCATCTGCAAATATCGGAGTAAATTAAACCTGTCGCTTCGGTGGCACGACAATATGGATAACAGAGTTAAGGAAGCTATCTGCACGTAAAGTGCGCTGTGTTTTAAGATGCCCAGAAGGTATCAGGCTCTAAAGCCAAACAAGGATGATTACCAAAGTATCAGGAAGATCGCGAATAAAAAAATCTTTGCAGGGAAAGCGTTTAATAACATACGGATAATTTGCAACATGGTGTTGACTGCGCATCAGGATGAATTACGCAAATCGAGAGAAGTGTTGACCTCTAGGCACGAATAAACAGGGCGATAAGTTAATCTTATCGCCCTTTGTTTTTAATTTAGCATTGTAATAAGAAATATTATGTCAAATGAGGTTTGCCCTCTCTGCCACACCACCCATACCGCGATCTTTAGTCAGGACCAACAACGATTGTATTGGCAATGCCAACACTGTTGCTTGGTTTTTGTTGCAAGAGCAGACTTATTGTCACCAGAAGCAGAACGGCAGCACTATTTATTACACAATAACGACGTAGCCGATGTTGGCTACCGCCAGTTTTTGAGTAAACTTGCTAATCCGTTATTGTCTGAACTAGGCAAGGAAGTCAAACAAGGCTTAGATTTTGGCTGTGGCCCTGGCCCTTTGTTAGCCAAAATGCTGTCAGAAGCCGGACATGCAATGCAAGTTTGGGATCCTTTTTTCGCGAATAACCCCGACGTGCTCACCCGACAATATGACTTTATTAGCTGTACCGAAGCAATAGAGCATTTTGTGAATCCGAGCAGAGAATGGCAACTTTGGCTAGAACTGCTAAAACCGACAGGCCTGCTAGCGATAATGACAAAATACTATCCGGACGCAGCAGCCTTTACCAACTGGTATTATAAACGTGACCCAACGCATATTAGCTTTTTTAGTATGCAGACTTTTCAATGGCTGGCACAGCAATATCATTTACAAGTGGCTTTTCCAACAAATGATGTGGTGATTTTCCGTAAAGCTGGTTAAAATGTGCGCCCTTTTTTACTGGTAGCAAATTTATTATGACGCGTCAAAAAAAATCCCGTAATGCCGGCAATAATGGCCAGCGCCACTTGCCAGCGAGTGAGATCCGTAAAGTTCGGGAACATAAGGATGAATCCAAGAAAAAAGGCGCGGGATTAAAGTCCGGTAACCGCAATAGCATGCAAGAATCTAAAGCGGCAAATAGCAATAAGCAGCAAACTGCCAATAAAGATCCACGTATTGGCAGCAAAAAGCCTATCCCGTTGGGTGCTGAGGTAGTTACTGAACAGCAAGATACGGCGCTATTGTTATCACAACAGCCCAAAGCATTATTAAAAGCGGTTAGACCTATTGCAATAACACCTGAAGCAGAACTCGCTGAGATTGAAGCAGACTCTCGGTTACAAGCGCTATTAGAGCGGGTAGAGCGGGATGAGATCCTAACAGGCAAAGATGCAAAGTATTTCAACACCAAAACGGCACGCCTCACTGAACTGTTAGCTTTATTGGGTTTGGCTGATCCAGAAAGCTCTGACGCAAATCAGGCAGCGCAGGATGACGATGAGGATCCGTTAGCACGTTTCGAACGTACTGATTGGCGAAAGACGTTATTAGGCGATGAGGACGAAGTGTGACCATATTATGGGCATTAGCATTGTTACTGGGAGCGGCAATTATTGCAGCTCTCGCATTTTATGCTGGCAAACTGCTTTGGCTGTTAAAACAGCAAAATGAACGTCAACAACAAGAGCAGCTGTTACAACAAGTGAAAGTGCTCGAAAAGAAACGCTATTTACAAGAAAGCATTGTGCTGATTAGCCGTGCCATGCAAGAACAACAATGCGAACTTTCTGAGGGTGCATTACGCCTTTGGGTCTTGCTTGACCACTGGCCACAAGACAATAAGCCCGATGCGATTCAAACCTATCCTGGGTTATATCAAATGTATCAGGTGGTGAAAAATATGCCTACCCACCAAGCTAGGAAAGATCAGGATAAAAAGCTGACACGACAACAGGATAAGCAGCGTCAACAAGCAGAAATTGATTTACGCGAATTAATACAGCTAGACGTGAAAAAGCTACTTGAACGTTTTCAGCAGGCCTAACGCCTGCTGAACGTGTCTGAGCGCTATTGTTTATAGACTTTACCGCCTTTCATCACAAAACTTACTTGGCCCATCACGTTAATGTCCTGTAATGGATCTCCCGGCACAGCAATAATATCAGCCACTTTGCCCGCCCGAATGGAACCAAATTCTTGCTCAACACCCAGTAACTTCGCCCCCTCAATCGTTGCAGATTGAATAGCAGCCATGGCTGGCATGCCCGCTTCCGTCATATAGACGAACTCACGCCAATTTTCACCATGCGCGCCAACACCGGCATCGGTACCAAAGGCAATCTTTACGCCGGCTTCATAAGCTCTGGCAAAGGTTTGCTGAATTAATGGTCCGATGGCAGCAGCTTTAGGACGCACCAGATCGGGGAAAAAACCCTCAATCTGCGCTTTATCTTGTACCCACTTACCCGCACTAATGGTTGGCACATAGTAAGTTCCATGCTTCTTCATTAACGCCATGGTTTCCTTATCCATAAAGGTCCCATGCTCAATAGAGTCCACGCCGGCTTTAATCGCTCGCTCCATCCCTTCTTTACCATGGGCATGCACCGCGACTTTAAAGCCGTAATCTCGCGCCGTGCTGACTATGGCTGCTAACTCTTCAGTAGTAAACTGCGGGTTCATACCACTTTTGGCTACACTTAATACGCCACCGGTCGCAGTTACTTTGATTAAATCTGCACCCTCTTTATAGCGTTGCCGCACCGCTTTGCGCGCATCATCGGCACCGTTGATTACACCTTGTTTTGGACCAGGATCACCCAGTAGAGCATAAGCCAAGCCATTCGTAGGATCGGCATGCCCGCCAGTTGTGGCTAAAGACTTACCAGCAGCATAGATCCGCGGTCCTTTAACATAGCCTTGGGCAATAGCCTTGCGTAAAGCTACGCTGATATGATGGCTATCGCCCAATTCACGCACAGTGGTAAAACCTGCCATCAATGTTTTTTCAGCAAACACCGCGCCGCGTAACGCAAAGTCGGCTTCATTTAAACGCTGCGCTTCACCATAAGACGTTGCGCTGATTTGCGTCGAAAAATGGGTATGCATATCCATCAAGCCAGGTAAAACGGTATGATTTCGTAAATCAATAACCTGGCCTGTTGTATTAGGATTATGATACCCCGCCTTTACTTCTGTAATTTTATCATCCACCACAATAATAGTTTGCGCGCTGAGGATTTGTTTATCCTCAGCGGTGATAAGCTTGCCGGCATGAATATAGATTGGATTGGCTATCGCAGCGACTGGAGAGAACAATCCCATCGCTAACACCAGGGTAGACGCTTTTATCATAGTTATATTCCTCTGGGAGTAGAATACAAACTATGAGCCTGATTAAGCAGCAGAGCAATGATATTGCGGTAATTCGTGTAAAAACGTCGTTCGATCTTTTACAAGCCGCTCAAACCGGCACTCTTTCTTCAGCAAGAACAAAGCGATGACCTGCACTATTGATACTCCAACGTTGCAGCACCGCACTCGTGCTTGAAGAATCAGTATCACAGCAGCTTTCCTCAAATTCAGCATGTTCTACTAACTGATAATAGACATTACGATGCAGGCGAGCAGATAAGCCACGCCATAGATTTAGATAAGGTACTTGTTGCCCAGCAAATAACTGCAACGACAAGGGATTGGCTATCGACAAAAGCACGGTATCGCCTAAGTTTGTGGTTAACCATAACTCGGGCCCTGCCGCGCCCGCTAACCATTGGCTTTGCGTAATCAGAAAAGGCACATCCGCTACCTGAATCCGCACCTTTTCAACAGGTGTTTGTAAGAAATAATCCTCGCCCTGACAGATCAAAACACTGGCAAATAACTTAACCAACGGCAAACGAGCAATCTTGCTACCTTGATGATACCAATGACCATCTGCATCAATATATATAGGTAAATCACCACAAAATGGCGGGTTCCAGCTTTCCACTGGCGACAGCTGTGGCTGTTGTAACTGCAGCTGTAATCGCGATAAGTCCATAAAGTATTGCCCTTAATGTCTGTGTAATTAAGTCTAATGCCTAGATGAAACATCGGCCAATAGCTAATTCAGAGCCAGTTCAGCATAAAAATAGTTTAATAAAAGGGCAATGGGTCGATTAGCTATAAGGAATAACGAGGGCGTTAGGGAAGAAGTGGGGTGACTGATGGGGCTCGAACCCACGACAACCGGAATCACAATCCGGGGCTCTACCAACTGAGCTACAATCACCACTTTAGTCGTCTATTTTAACCAAAAATCAGGCTAGTCACCAAGCCTTTTTTTACCAACGCGGCAAACTGTCATTTTATCGACCAAGCTTAAAATGCTATGCTTGACCAAGTTGCCGCTATTTCCAACCCTTTGTAGCAGCATCTTGACCTTGGACTAATAAACCCAAGGATCTTTTTAAACACCGTTTCACAGGAGTGAAAAATGGAACAAATAACTACACTATTTCAGGAAAATCATCAGGTTTTACTTGGCTATCTAGTTAAGTTTATTATCGCCATTGTCATTTTTTATATTGGCCGCATTATTGCCCGCAGCATCTCCAAACTACTTGAACGAGGCTTGTTATCTCGCAACATCGACAAAGCTGTAGTGTCATTTTTATGCAGTATTGTGTATGCCATTCTCATTATCGCCACTGCATTGATGGCGCTCTCGCAAATAGGGGTGCAAACGACGTCTTTTATTGCCATCTTGGGTGCTGCAGGTCTAGCGGTCGGTTTGGCATTGCAAGGTTCACTGTCGAATTTCGCGTCTGGTGTGTTAATTATTTTATTTCGCCCTTTCAAGTCAGGTGACTTTATTGACGCCGGAGGCATCACTGGCACCGTAGACAAAATCGAAATTTTTCAGACAACGATGAAAACACCTGAT
The DNA here is from genome assembly GCF_049390205.1 of Alishewanella sp. d11. Taxonomy (GTDB): domain Bacteria; phylum Pseudomonadota; class Gammaproteobacteria; order Enterobacterales; family Alteromonadaceae; genus Alishewanella. The sequence continues at coordinate 1,408,563 of NZ_CP186547.1, forward strand.
AACAAACGAGTGATCGTACCCAATGCGCAAATCACTGGGACCAGTATCACCAATTTCTCCGCTGAACCAACGCGTAGAGTAGATTTAGTGGTGGGTATTAGCTATGACTCCGATTTACTTAAAGCGAAAACAATTCTGCAAGAGATAATTAGCAATGATCCGCGAGTGCTCGCCGAACCTGCACCTAATATTCGACTATCAGAACTCGCAGATTCATCGGTAAATATTATCGTCCGACCTTGGGTCAAAACAGAAGATTATTGGGATGTGTATTGGGATACTTTAGAAAAAATTAAGTTAGCCTTTGATGCCAATGGTATCAGTATCCCGTTTCCACAAATGGATCTTCATATCAAAAAACATGTACAGGAGTCAGTATGAAGTTAGTCGCTATAGCTGCGTCACTTAGCTTGATATTTATCGGTCAAGCACAAGCAAATGAAAATAAAACATGGCAAACCTCAGCCGAGCTGGGTGCTATTACGACTTCGGGTAACACCTCAGGTACCTCCATAACAGGTAAAATCGATGCCAAGCAAGAATTAACGCAATGGAGTAATAATTACATTCTGAGTGCTTTTTTTAAAGAAGATGAAAAAACAGATGCTGAAGGTAACAAAATCCGTGAGCGATCGGCAGAGCGTTATCTTGTATCAGCAAAAGGTGCCTATAAATTAACCGCCGAGTTTGATAATTTATTCCTGTTAGGCTCTTATACCGATGACAAATTTGGTGCTTTTACCAAATATACTACGGTAGCAGCGGGTTATGGTACGCGCTTACTAAATGCTGAAAATAAGTTTCTCGATGTTGAAATAGGTCCGGGTTATTACACTGCGGAACGTGCTAACACCGAAAAAGAAAATGGGCTATTAGCGCGTGGCGCAGCTTCCTTTAAGTGGGTAATTAGCGAGTCTGCCAACTTTACCCAAAAAATTAGCGTGGAATACAGCAGTGATAATACGCGAACCATTGCTGAAAGTGCTATAAGTGCTCGAATCAATGGCGCTATGCAGATGAAAGCGGCGTTTTTAATTCAAAATGACTCTGACGTAACAGCGAATAAAGAAAATACCGATACACAAACTTCTCTAACCTTGGTGTATTCGTTCTGATAGTAGACCGCAAGCTTTACTGTGTTTAAGGGCCTATTTAGGCCCTTTTTTAATGCATAATTTAAACAAACACTTAATATCAACTATGCTTATTCCATGAATTCGTTCGTAATTGGATAAAAATGGATCCCGTATGAGCAGAGTAGCATTTGATAAAGGAAATTTTTATCCTCTACTTGGTGCAGCAATTTACTTGGTGTTTGGTTTAATTTGGATTCACTTTAGTGATCAGCTATTACTGACAATTATTAAAGATCCCGAGCAACTAGCCCGTTATCAAACCTATAAAGGCTCTGCCTATGTCATTCTTACCGCGCTGATCGCTTGGGTTTTACTAAAACAACGGTACTTTTTTGCGTCCTCATTAGCGGACTCCGAGCAACTGCTCGATGCCACTTTTACCCAAGCCGCAGCCGGTATGGCTTATGTTGGTGCCGATGGTCGTTTTATTCAGCTGAACCAAGAGTTCTGTAATATTTTAGGCTACAGTGCTGCTGAATTAAAACAGATGACCTTTCAACATATCACGCATCCAATGGATTTAGCCAAAGATGAAATCCTATTACAACAAGCCTTAGCGGGAGAAATCCAGCAATATACCATTGAGAAACGTTACTTACACAAAAATGGTCAAGTCATTTGGGCGAGATTATCGGTCGCAATTCTGCCCACCACAAAACACAATCAGGCACGGTTTTTATCTGTAGTGCAAGATATCTCGGCGGTTGCTTTGGCCCAACAGCAATTACAAGAAAGTGAGCTACGTTTTCGAGTTTTACTCGATAATATGCCTAATATTTCAGTACAAGGTTATAACGAAGATGGTAAAACCCTTTACTGGAACAAAGGCAGTGAGCTGATTTATGGGTATAACCGCCATGAAGCGCTCGGTAAGAATTTGTTAGATTTAATCATTCCAGATTATATGCGTGAAGGGGTACAAGAGGCGATTACCTTAATGGCAAGCTCTGGCGAACCTAGAGCCGCCGAAGAGTTAACGTTAAAACGCAAAGATGGCAGCTTGGTGAATGTTTATTCCTCACATGCGGTAATTATCTTACCCGATAAAAAACCACAGATTTATTGCATCGATATTGATTTAACTGAGCAAAAACAACAAGAAGCTAAGCTGGCCTTTCTCGCCCAGTACGACCCCTTAACACATTTACCAAATCGCCATCTGTTTGCGGCTAAACTGGCGCAAGCAGTTACAGCAGCACAGACCCAGCACCTGCAACTGGCGGTTTTGATTTTAGATTTAGACAATTTTAAAACCATCAATGAATCTTATGGCCACAATGTTGGCGATATACTACTTAACCGTATTGCGGAAAAACTGCAAATTTGTTGTGGCCAACAACATACTCTTGCCAGGTTGGGTGGAGACGAATTTGCCATCTTGCTGGAAAACTTAATACATGTAGAGGATGCCGCGCATTTTGCTCGGGATCTGTTAAAAGCATTACAGCACCCCTTAGTGCTGGATTTTGATATCGAAGTGAGTAGCTCTGCCTCTATTGGTATCAGCCTGTTCCCACAACACACCGATAACGTTGAGGCCTTGCTACAAGGCGCAGATGCGGCGCTATACAAGGCAAAAGCCGATGGTCGTAACACCTATTGTTACTACACTGATCAGTTAACCGAATTAGCGCGGGAAAGGCTAGTGCTGGAAGGCAAATTACGCCAAGCTATCCAACAAGAATTACTGACTTGCTACTATCAACCGCAAATTGATCTAAGCACTAACCAGATTATCGGAGCTGAGCTACTGATCCGCTGGTTTGATCAGGCACAAGGTTTTATCGCACCAGATAAGTTTATTCCTATCGCAGAGGCATGTGGGTTAATTTATCCGATTGGCCAACTTGTTCTAAAACAAGCCTGTTATCAAGGACAGACTTGGTTGGAGGAAGGATTGCCTGCTGTCAGACTCGCCGTTAACGTCTCTTCGCACCAATTTAGCAAGGGTGATTTACAGCAACAGGTAGCGAGAATGCTGCAAGCCAGCCATTTCCCCGCACACTTATTGGAATTAGAGGTTACCGAAACGGCATTAATGCAAAACAAGGAGCAAGTCATTGATACCATGCAGCAATTAAGAACAATTGGGATCCGGCTGGCGATAGATGACTTTGGTACAGGTTATTCTTCCCTCGCCTATCTGCAACAATTGCCCGTCGATGTTTTGAAAGTTGATCGCCGTTTTATTGATCGTATAACCTCAAACGAAAAAGACAGGCAAATCAGTAAAGCCATTATTGAACTGGGTCATACCTTAGGTTTTGAGGTACTGGCAGAAGGGGTAGAAACCGCAAACCAACTCGCCACCTTAAAAGACATGGCCTGCGATTACTATCAGGGGTATTATTACAGCAAGCCGCTGCCTGCAAAGGAGTTTCGTCAGTTATTACAACAACAGGCAGCCCGCCAACAACCGTAATACCGGCAACACAGGGATCGCATTTTGAAACTGCTGCATACCTCAGACTGGCATCTGGGCCAGAGTTTTTTTACTAAAACCCGCAAAAACGAACATCAAGCTTTTATGCAATGGCTATTGCAGCAAGTCGAGTCTGAGCAAATCGATGCCGTGATTATCGCTGGCGATATTTTTGATACCGGTACCCCGCCCAGCTATGCGCGGGAACTCTATAACCACTTTGTGGTAGAGCTACAAAAACGTCAATGTCGCTTAGTGGTCTTGGGGGGAAATCATGATGCCGTGGCGGTGTTAAATGAATCGCGTCAACTCTTAGCTTGCCTGAATAGCTATGTGATCGCCAGCACCGATCTACCCTTGACCGAGCAAGTGATACTGTTACCGGATCGCAGCGGCGCCATCGGCGCTATCGTCTGTGCCGTGCCCTTTATTCGCGCCAAAGACATCTTACAAAGCAGCGCCGGTACAGGCGGGCTGGAGAAACGTCAGGCGCTGGGTGAAGCCATAGCTCAGCATTATCAAGCGATCTATGCTTATGCCTTAGAACTGCGGCAGCAACAGCAACTAGAGGTGCCAATTATTACCACTGGCCACTTAACCGCCTTAGGGGTCAGTCAATCAGAAAGTGTGCGCGAGATTTATATCGGCACCTTAGACGGCTTTGCTGCTGAGGGTTTTCCACCGGCAGATTATATTGCGCTAGGCCATATTCACCGACCGCAAAAAGTTGCCAAAACGGAGCATATTCGCTACAGCGGCTCGCCTATCCCCTTGAGTTTTGATGAGCTTAATACCGAAAAACAGGTGGTAGTAGTTGAGTTTACTGGCGCAAAGCGCCAACACATCCGCACCCTTGCGGTACCCCAATTTCAACCTATGCAGGTATTACGGGGTGATCTTGCTGAGCTGGCACGAGCGATCCCCACCGTGGCAGCGAATTACCCGGAGCAAACGGTTTGGCTGTGTTTGGAGGTAATGACCGAAGATTTTTTACCTGACTTACAGCAACGGATCCAAAAGTTAGTCGAAGGCAGCAATGTCGATATTTTGCAGTTAAAGCGGCTAAAAAATGCAAAACGACAAGCATTAACCAGTGAACAGCAGCAAACCTTAGCAGAACTGACTCCCGAGCAAGTGTTTGCCAAAAGGTTAGCCATGGAAGATTTTACAGATGAAACTGCGGAGGCGAGACGCAACCGTATCCAACAGCACTTTACGCAATTAGTGTCTGAGCTGGCGCAGGGGCAACAGTCATGAGAATACTCACGCTGCGCTTAAAAAATCTTAACTCGCTAAAAGGCGACTGGAAAATTGATTTTCGCCAATCACCCTTCGCTGAAAATGGCCTTTTTGCCATTACCGGGCCAACCGGCGCCGGTAAAACCACCTTACTCGATGCCATCTGTTTAGCGCTGTATCATCAAACACCACGCTTAGGCGCCATCTCCAGCTCAGCCAATGACATTATGACCCGCGGAACTGCCGAGTGCTTAGCGGAAGTGGAGTTTGAGGTAAAAGGCACCGCCTATCGCGCCTTTTGGAGTATGCGCCGCGCTCGGGGCAACCCTGAAGGTAATTTACAACCCGCAGATGTTGAGCTGGCTTATGTCGAAAACGGCAAAGTCATTGCCAATCAGGTGCGGCAAAAAGCCGAAGAAATCGAAAACATTACCGGCTTAGATTTTGGTCGATTTACCAAATCCATGCTGCTGTCACAGGGCGATTTTGCGGCTTTTTTAAATGCTAACGATGCCGATCGCGCCGAACTACTGGAAGAACTCACTGGCACCGAGATTTACGGTGTGATCTCCAAGAAAGTACATGAGCAATTTACCGAGGCGAAACAACTGCTGCGCGAGCTAGAAGCCCAAGCCGGTAGTTTTCAATTACTCACTCAGGAGCAACATGATGCGCTCACGCAAGAGCAAGCGCAGTTACAGCAACAACACCAGCTGTTACAACAACAATTAGACGATAGCCAGGCGCATAGTCGGTGGTGGCAAAACTTGATCGCTGCACAGCAACAACAACAGCTTGCCAGTGAAAACTTTGCCCAAGCGCAGCAACAACATGCGGCTGCCGCGCCAGAGTTCAGCCGCCTGCAGCAAAGTGAACCCGCTGAACGACTGCGGATGCCTTGGATCCTGTTACAAAATAGCCAGCACGAGCTAACACAGCGTCAGCTTGAGCTAGAGCAGCAGCAACAGCGCAAGCAGGCACTCAGTGCCGAGCTAAGCATCAGTCACACTGCCTTGGCCGCAGCAACCGAGCACCTCACTGCACAACGCCATAGCCAGCAACAACTGGACACCTTGCTAACAGAGCAAGTACTGCCACTGGATCAGCAGATCAGTAGCCTGCGACAACAGCAGACTGAACAGCAACAACGCCTGCAGCAGCTGCAGCAACAAGCGGACGTGCAGCAGCAACAACAGCAACAGTTACATAACGAATTACAGCAATTAGCCCAGCAATGCGCCACTGAGCAAGAGTATTTAGATCAGCATCACGCCGATGCCTCGACCGCAACCTTACTCACCGGCTGGCGTCAGCAACTTAACCAGCTAACAAAAGAGCAGCATCACACCCAACTGGCACGCCAAACACTCGCCAAGCTGCAACAACAGGCGCAGACACAACAGCAAAACTATCAGCAACAGGCGAGTACTCTGCAACAGCAACAACAGCTGGTGCAGCAGCAAGCGCAAAACAGCAGCCGTTTGCAACTTCATTGGCAACAATTGGCTGCGCAAGCTGATGAGTCAACATTGGAGCAACAACTTAACACGCTCAATCAGTGCTGGCCGCTATTTCATCAGGCGCAAGCCTTACAAGAAAACTATCAACAGCGCGCACAAACGCAGCAACGCTTACACGCTGAGGTGCAACAATTACAGCTACAACAGCAGCAACTGAGCCAGCAGCGAACGGTGCTGGCAGAACACTATAAAAGCCTGCAACAACAACTCAAAGACCTAAACCAGCTACTAAGCCAAGAAGAGCAGTTGGCGCATTTTCGGCAGCAACTGCAACCTGATACGGCTTGTCCTTTGTGTGGCGCGACCAAGCATCCATTGCTTAACGGTGCAGCGCTAGATTTATCCGATACACTGCAACGTAGACAAGCTTGTACCCTGTTGCTAGAGCAAACTAGCGAGCAAGGCCAACAATGCCGTGAAGCGCTGGATAGCACTAATAACCAGCTAGCCGAAAGCACAGCGTTACTGGCAAGCTTAGCGCAACAACAAACAACGGCTCTCGCACAGTGGCAGCAACTGCTTCCACAATTAAATTGCTCAGCAGACATCGCGGATCTGTCGGCCTTAACAGACCTGTATACCCAATTGCAACAGCAAGCGGATACACTAGCCGAACAACTAAAACAGCTGCGACAGGCAGAAAAGGCCGCTCAGCAAGCCGCGCAAGAGAAACTAAACGCTGAACGCGAGTTAGATAAGCTGCAACATGAACTAAAGCTGCTGCAACAACAACAACAAAGTACCACAGAGCAACAGACTCAACTTGAAGCCCAAGTTCAGCAATTACAACAACAGTGTCGGCAGCTTGAGCAAACGTTATTAGCACAAATTACAGCACAAGGTTATGCCACACCCCAAGCTGATTTAGCCACTTGGCTCAACCAAAAGCAGCAAGATGTGGCACTTTACCAGCAACATCAACAGCAACTTCAGCGATGGCAACAACAAGCCTTGGTAAAAGACACTGAGCTCACCGCATTAAAGCAACAGCAACAGCAGGGCGCTACCCAAATATCCGAGCAACAGCAGCAGTTAGCCACGCTTAACCAGCAACTGCTGGCACAACAACAACAGCGATACCAGCTGTTTGGGACACGCCTGATTAGCGAAGCACGACAACAAAGTCAAAGCGCTCTTAGCACGGCAGAGCAGGAATTTACTGTACAGCAACAGCAACATCAGCAATTACAACACGCAGACAGCGAGCTATCCGCGATCATTGCCACCTTGCAACAACAAGTACAACGACTGACGCAAAGCACGTCGACATTACAGCAAGCTTGGCAACAGCAATTGGCCGATAGCCCTTTTGCCGATGCCGCCGCCTTTAGTGCCGCATTGTTACCCGAAGCCGAACGCAGTCGGTTACAGGCATTAAAACAACAACTCGATCAACAGCTCGAAAGCCGTCGTTCTTTACTGCAACAGGCAGCACAACAACACTCAGCCATGCTAGAACTGCCTCAAGCAGCAGAGTGGCAGTTTGTCAGCTTGGAGCAAGTCAACCTTAAGCTCGCTACGCTGCAGCAAGAACAAGCGCAGTTACACAGCCGATTAGGGCAAATTAGCCAGCAATTGCAACAGCAACAACAGGAAATGTGCCGGCAACAAAGCTTGCTGGAAAAAATTAGGGTGCAACAACAGCACTATGATGATCTAAGCTATTTACATGCGCTAATCGGTTCGGCCACTGGCGATAAATTCCGGCGCTTTGCACAGGGCTTAACCTTAGACAATCTGGTGTTTTTAGCGAATAAACAATTGGCCCGGTTGCATGGCCGTTATCTTCTAAAACGCAAAGAAGCCGAGGCACTAACACTCAGCGTGTTAGATACCTGGCAAGGCGATAGCGAACGCGATACCAAAACCTTATCGGGTGGTGAAAGCTTTTTAGTCAGTCTCGCGCTGGCTTTGGCGCTCTCCGACCTCGTAAGCCATAAAACCAGTATCGACTCGCTGTTTTTGGATGAAGGCTTTGGCACCTTAGATACCGAAACGCTAGATGTCGCGCTCAATGCCTTAGATAACCTTAATGCGTCGGGCAAAATGATTGGGGTGATTAGCCATATCGAGGCGATGAAAGAGCGTATCCCTACCCAACTGAGAGTCACCAAGAAAAGTGGCCTGGGTATTAGTCAACTTGATAGTCAATATCGGCTAGGTTCTTAAGCGTTAACGACGATATTGCGAGATAGCATCACCCCACACTTGGGGGTGATGCTACTAATGTCCATGACTGCATTAGATGCACTAAGCCGGCACGGTTGGCTTAGTAGCGGTCTTGCTAGCAAAGCGGATTTTACTCACCAACAAATAGACCGCTGGCGTGGTGTATAGGGTTAATAACTGACTAACCAATAAGCCGCCAACAATCGTAATACCGAGTGGTTGACGCAGCTCTGAGCCTTCACCAACACCTAATAACAGAGGTAAAGCGCCCAGTAAAGCAGCGAAATTGGTCATCAGGATCGGCCTTAAGCGTTGTTGTGCTGCCAACGCCACCGCTTCTTTGGCAGATAAACCCTGTTGTCGTTCTGCTGCTAAGGCAAAATCCACCAGCAAAATGGCATTTTTCATCACGATACCGATTAATAAAAACAGCCCCAACAAAGCGATCAAGTTAAAGTCAGTCTTAGTTAAATATAATGCCAGTAAGGCGCCTAAACTAGCGCAAGGTAAAGTCGACAAGATAGTTATGGGCTGCAGCAAACTCTCGTACAACACCCCTAACAGCAAATACACCGCAACGATGACTGCAATAATCAGCCAGGTTTGATCGCTGGTAGCAAACATCGCATTACGCTGGTTTTCACCGCTGATCGCCACAATCGCACTAGGTAACATAATTTCAGCCATAGCGCGATCAATGGCCGCCGACGCTTGTTCCATAGTGATATCAGGTGCCAAACCGTAACCAATATTCACTGCCGCGAATTGGCCATCGTGCTGCACTCGGTCATTAACCAACCCATATTGGTAACTGGCAATGGTCGCTAGCGGTACCTGCCGGCCATCCGCAGTGATAATTTGCAGTTGCTGTAAAACCTCGGGCTGTGCGGTATACCCCGGTAGCAATTCCATCACAATGCGGTACTGATTTTGTTGATCGTACAAAGTGGCAACTTGACGCTGCGAGAACGAGTTATTCAGCATACTGGCCACAGTACGCATATCTACGCCTAAGCGCTGGGCAGCTTCGCGATCAATGTTCAGCACAATTTGTTGCGCATCCTCGCCTCCTGGTGTATCAACATCCACTAGCTCAGGTAAATCTTGTAGCTTTTCGCCTACCACTTTACCCCAGCGCCGTAAGAGGCTGAGATCATCCGATAATAACTGTACTTCGTAATCGCTGCGACCAAAAGGCGAGGATAAGCGAATATCCTGATCGACATTCATAAACAAAATGCCACCTGGCACCTTGGGCGCATTTGCGCGTAATCGGTCGACTACTTCACGCGCCGACACTTGACGTTCGGCAAGCGGCTTTAAGCGCACCCGCATCCAAGAATTACTGACTCCAGTATTGCCGCCGGCCGAGCCGGTAAGATCGGCAACGGCCGGATCTTGCAGCACATATTGCCGGAAAGCTTCGATTTTCGGCACCATCATTTGATATGAGGCGCCATCGTCACCACGAACAAAGCCGTTTAATTGGCCGGTATCTTGCTCTGGCAGCAGACCAGAAGGCACCTTACTGTACAACCAGGCACTGGCACCAAACAGTAGCACCATTAACACCAAGATCCAGCGATAATGCTGCAGCGAGAAATCAATACTGCGCCGGTAGCCCTGCTGCAGTTGCCAAAAGAAACCTTGCTCACGATGTTGTGCAGTGGGTTTACGCAGCATGAGCGCCGACATACTGGGGGTTAGGGTCAGTGAAATCAGTAACGAAATCACCATCGCTGCCACCAGCGTAATAGAAAACTCACGGAACAACCGCTCAACTAAGCCGCCCATAAACAAGATCGACAAGAAAATCATAATCAGCGCTAAGTTCATCGCCACTAGCGTAAAACCGACTTCTGCAACGCCCTGACGTGCCGCCTGCAAGGGTGTTAGGCCGCGCTCTAAATGCCGCCGAATATTTTCTACCACCACTATCGCATCATCGACGACCAAACCTGCCGCCACAATTAATGCCATTACTGATAAATTATTGAGCGAAAACCCCAGTAAATACATCACACTAAAGGCACCAATTAACGACACGGGGATGGTGACGCTGGGGATCAGTGCACTACGGAAATTACCTAAAAAGGCCCACACAACTAACACTACCAGGACGACAGCCAAGGCTAAACTCAGCTGCGCTTCGGTCAGCGTGGCCCGAATAACTGGGCTGCGGTCCATCACCACGGCTAAATCAGCCCCAGCGGGGGTTAAGGCTTGTAAGAGCGGTAATTGTGCGTAAATAGCATCAATGGTCGCCACAATATTGGCACCAGTGCGGCGGCTAATCATCAGGATCACCGCATCTTTATCGTTATGAAAGCCTGAGCTGTAGCGGTTTTCTGTGGAATCCGTCACCAAGGCCACATCCGCTAAGCGAATAGGGGCGCCATTGCTATATTTGATAATCAAATCTTGATAATCTGCCGCGCGACGCAAGGTTTCACTGGTGGCGACTTGCCAACGATGCGTATCGCTTTCTAACACACCTAGTGGCACAGAAGCATTAATACTGCTAATGGCCGTACGCACCTCATCTAAGGCCACACCGTAATTAGCCAGCATCCCCGGATTCAATTGAATGCGTACTGCCGGTAATGACGAGCCTGTTACCTCGACTTCGCCCACCCCGGTAATTTGTGCCAGTTTTTGCGCCAACACCGTGGAGGCATTGTCGTACAGCACGCTACCGGCTAAATGTTCTGAACTAAGCGCTAAGGCCATAATAGGCGCTTGCGATGGATTAAACTTCCGATAGACCGGATTCCCAGGCATCCCAGAGGGCAATTGGCCACGGGCGGCATTGATGGCCGCTTGCACTTCGCGCGCCGCATCATCGACATTACGATCTAACTCAAATTCTAAGCGGATTTGGGTTGAGCCTTGGTTGCTAGACGAGCTAATGCGGCGGACCCCAGAAATACTGCCCAAGGCGCGTTCCAGGGGCGTTGCTACCGTAGATGACATACTTTCTGGGCTAGCCCCTGGCAAGCTAGCACTGACCACGATCATCGGAAAGTCAATGGCCGGTAAGGGCGATACCGGCAATAAGCGCCAGCTTAATAACCCCAGCAATAAAATGGCGGTGGCAATCAGGCCACTGGCTACCGGTCGCTGTATAAAAGGCTGAGCAAGATTCATACGAGTGCCGCCTCGTCCGTTAATACTGGACGCTTTTTCACTAATTTATCAAACCATAAATACACCACCGGCGTGGTAAATAGCGTTAACACCTGACTGACCAGTAAACCGCCTACCATTACTAAACCCAACGGCTGACGCAGCTCCGCTCCCGAGCCGGTCGATAGCATTAACGGTATCGCGCCAAATAAGGCCGCTAAGGTGGTCATTAAAATCGGTCGAAAACGCATTAAGGCGGCCTGATAGATGGCATCGGCCGGTGTCATACCTTGATTGCGCTGGGCATCCAACGCAAAGTCGACCATCATAATGCCGTTTTTCTTCACCAAACCAATCAACAGCACAATGCCAATGACTGCGATCAAATCCAGTGGTTGCTGAGTCAGCAATAAGGCCAGCAAAGCCCCTACCGTCGCCGAAGGTAAGGTAGAAAGAATGGTTAGCGGATGAATTAAACTCTCATATAAAATGCCCAGTACAATATACATAGTCAAAACCGCTGCCAAAATCAGCCATAAGGTATTGCTTAACGAGGCGCGGAAGGCTTCGGCTGCGCCTTGGAAGGTTAACTCGACTTCAGGCGGCAGTTGCAATTGTTGCTGCACCTGCTCAATAGCCGCCACCGCTTCGCCCAGCGAATAGCCTGCGGCCAGATTAAACGACAGCGTCACAGCTGGAAATTGCCCTTGCTGATTAATCAGCAAGCGCGTTGGCCGCTGACTGACCGTGGCCACAGCTGATAAAGGCACCGTTGCGCCACTACTGCTGGTTAAATACAGCTTATCCAGTGCCGCAATGCCCTGCACTTGCTCGGGATCAACCTCTAACACCACCCGATACTGATTTGATTGAGTAAATAAGGTCGAAATTTGCCGCTGACTATAAGCACTTTGCAGCACTGAGCTGATCTGCGCCACACTAAGCCCTAAACGCGCTGCCGCATTGCGATCAATATCGATATAGGCTTGTAAACCTTGCTCCTGCAGATCATGCGCTACTTCTGATAACGCGGGTTGCTCGGCCAAGGCCGCCATTAACTCTGGCAACCATTGCCCCAACACCTCGTAATCCGGTGTGCTTAAGGTAAACTGGTACTGGGTGCGACTGACTCGATCTTCAATACTGAGCTCTTGCACCGGTTGAAACCAGCCTTTGATGCCGGGCACAGTGGCAACCTGCTGCTCTAATTCACGAATAATTTCGACAGCCGTTTGGCTGCGCGCATTATGCGGCTTTAGGTTAATCAGAATACGGCCGCTATTAATACTGCTATTGCTACCATCAACGCCAATAAAAGACGATAAACTAACTACTTCGGGATGCGCTAATAGCTGTGCCGCTAATTGCTGCTGCCGCTGTGCCATTGCTTGGAAAGAAATATCCTGCGGCGCTTCGGTGATTACTTGGATCACGCCACTATCTTGGATCGGGAAAAAGCCTTTTGGTACCGCCAGATAGAGCCCAGCTGTTAAGGCGATCGTGCCGACCATGGTCGCCATGGCCAAGCGTTGATGACGCAATACCCATTGCAACATCAGGCCATAACGCTTAATCACCCGCGTAATAACATCATCCGGTTTATCATGGGCCGGCATTGCCGTAAGCATGCGCGCGCACATCATCGGCGTTAAGGTTAGGGACACCACCAATGAAATCGAAATTGCCACCGCCAGCGTGACCGCAAACTCATAGAATAAGCGGCCGACCACATCGGCCATAAACAACAATGGAATTAATACTGCAATCAGCGATACCGTTAGTGAAATCAGCGTAAAACCAATTTCTTTGGCCCCTTTTAAAGCCGCCGCCATCGGTGAAGCCCCTTGCTCGCGGTGCCGCGCAATGTTTTCTAACATAACAATGGCATCGTCGACCACAAAGCCAGTCGCAATAGTTAGCGCCATCAACGTTAAGTTATTAACCGAAAAGTCGAGCCAAAGCATCACGGCAAAGGTTGCGACTATGGATAGAGGCACCGCCAAGCTAGGAATAATGGTCGCAGGGATGGTTTTTAAAAAGGCAAAGGTAACTAAAATAACCAGACAGATCGCAAATACCAGCTCTTTTTGCACATCACGCACCGAGGCGCGAATACTTTGGGTACGGTCGGTCAAAATAGTCACATCAACTGCAGCTGGCATGGTGGCGGTTAATTGTGGTAACAGCTCACGCACCCGATCCGCCACTTCGATCACATTGGCGCCTGGCTGGCGTTGAATATTCAGCAATACTGCAGGTTGTTGATTGGCCCAAGCCGCTAAAAAGCGATCTTCAGCACCTTCTTCCACCCGAGCGACATCGCGCAGCCTAACCGGTGCATTATCACGCCAAGCAATAATTAAATCCTGATATTCTGCGATATCGCGAATTTGATCATTGGCATCCAACAACGTGGAGCGAAAAGGCCCATCAAAACTGCCCTTTGGCTGATTGGTATTAGCAGCAGCAATGGCGCTTCGTAAATTGTCTAAGCTCAGATTCATATTCGCCAAAGCACCGGGGTTGGCTTTTACCCGAATCGCTGGGCGTTGACCACCGGCTAAACTGACCATCCCTACCCCAGGCAACTGCGCCAGTTTTTGTGCCATCCGAGTATCAACTAAATCATAGACTTGCGGTAAGCGTAGCGTGTCCGAGCTAATGGCTAACGTCAGGATAGGCGCATCGGCCGGATTCACCTTACGATAAATAGGCGGAGTCGGCATATCCGAGGGCAGCAGTGAGGACGCGGTATTAATGGCCGCCTGAACTTCTTGTTCCGCCACGCCCATATCAACCACTAGCGCAAACTGCAACGTAATCACTGAGGCACCGGCAGAGCTATTGGAGGTCATTTGCTTTAGACCCGGGATCTGGCCGAGGCGTCGCTCCAACGGAGCAGTGACCGTGCGCGCCATAATATCGGGGCTGGCTCCAGGGTTAAAACTAAACACTTGAATAATTGGGTAATCAACTTGCGGCAAGGCGGCCACAGGTAATTGCCGCCAACTTAAAATGCCGGCAATCAATAGCGCCAGCATTAATAACGAGGTTGCAACCGGCCTTAAAATAAAGGGTTGGGAGATATTCATTACCCGCTCCTTAGTTAACCGCTGCCGGTTCGTCAGCAATCACTTCTACCGCCCGACCCGGTCTTAAGCGATCTAAGCCCTCTAATGCCACTTGGGTACCGGCTTCCAGCCCGCTTAAAATGGCCACTAAACCATTATCTACCGCGCCTAGCTGCACTTGACGGATTTGTGCTTTGTTATTTTCAATCACATACACATAGGTCCCAGCCGAGCCATATTGCACGGCATCCTGCGGAATGGTTACCACATCTTGTTTAACCGCGACGTTAAGCCGCACATTGACAAACTGGTTAGGAAACAGCTCTTCTTGCGCATTCGCAAACTCAGCCTTTAGACGTAAGGTACCGGTCGCAGCATCAATTTGATTATCCAAAGTCGTTAAGGCGCCGACACTCAGCAGCTCACGCTCGGCCCGATCCCACGCTTCCACGGTCAATGACTCGCCTGAGCGAAAGGCGGTTCTCACCTGCTGTAACTGGCTTTCTGGAATGGCAAACACCACTGTGATCGGTGAGCTTTGGGTGATAGTGACTAACCCCGTACTGTTATTGGCTTGGATGAGGTTACCCGCATCAACCCGACGTAAGCCTAAGCGGCCACTGATCGGCGCAAAAATTTTGGTATAGGAAAGTTGTAATTTGGCGGCATCTAGCTGCGCTTGGTTACTCTTTAAGCTGCCCTTTAGTTGCTCAACTAACGCCACTTGATTGTTATATTGCTGCGCGGAAATTGAGCTCTGCTCCCGTAAACGGCTGTACAGCGCCAGATCGGCTTCAGCATTTTTCAGTTGCGCGAGATTTTGCTCTAACTGCCCTTGCGCCTGTGCCAGCTGCACTTGGTAATCCGCGGTATCGATTTCTGCGAGTAATTGCCCCTGCTCAACTTTATCGCCCTCATTAAAATGCAGTTTTTGCAGTGGGCCTGAGACCCGGCTTTGTACCACCACGGTATTGAGTGGTGTCACAGTACCGATCGCTTTAACTTGTACCCGTAAGTCGCTTGGCGCCGCGGTAATCACTCTCACTGGCACCGGCATGGCCCACGGACTCATGGGGCGTTGTGCAGTGGGTGCTGGAGCGGCTGCTTTTGGCCAAAAATGATAGGTGACAGCCGCCACTACTGCTAGGGAAATTGCTGCCAATACTGCTTTTTTCTGCCATGCCATTTTACTTTTATCCTTTTGTCCTGAATCTAAACGAGCAAGCTATCATTATTTGCTCAATTGGAATTACTTTGCTGGCGCCAACTATAAAGGGCTGTAAGCCATCGCTCAATGCTGCTTACGTCAAGATTTGGTAAAGATGGCAAAGCTTTCGATAAAGCGCGGTATTACAGCGGCAAAGCGCACGCTCGGCTTGCACTACATTGTCTTAGGATGCACACAAACCTCAGCCCACTTAGCGTTTATTTTTTAAGCGCCCCTTGAAACTATGACTGGTCGTACCAACTTTGGTTACACTTACCAGACAAAGGAGCACATGATGTCAAACACACTCGAACTGCTAAATTGGCGCTATGCCACCAAAAAAATGCAAAGCGATGCCACAGTACCAGCCGACAAGCTGGAGATTATTTTAGAAGCGATCCGCCTAAGCGCCAGCTCGAGCGGCTTACAGCCTTATCAGGTATTGGTTATTACTGATCCGGCGATTAAACAGCAGATCCGCGAAGTCGCTTGGAATCAATCACAGGTGACTGACTGCTCGCATCTACTGGTGTTTGCTGCCTGGGATAATTACACCACCGAGCGCATCAATATGATGTTCGATTTAGTCAACGAGCAACGTGGTTTTAAAAACGAAGGTTGGGAAGCCTACCGGCAAAAGTTACTGGCCTATTATCCACAGCGCCCAGCCGAACAGAATTTTGAGCATGCAGCCCGTCAAGCTTATATTGGCTTAGGTTCAGCACTAATTGCCGCTGCCGAACAGCAGGTCGATACCACCCCGATGGAAGGCTTTGAACCAGAGCATGTGGATAAGATTTTAAACCTCGCAGAACTGGGGTTAAAGTCGGTGCTATTGTTACCACTGGGTTATCGCGAAGCAGCAGGCGACTGGTTAGTCGACCTGAAAAAGGTTCGCCGCGCACCTGCGGATTTTGTGATTAAGCGTTAATCAGCGCTGAAGCAGTAAGCCGCGACTAAGGCGATTTTACAAACAAAAAAACCTCGCGAAAATGCGAGGTTTTTTTATAGGCAGTCTTAATGCGCAAATTCCAGTTTTAGAATGGAATATCGTCATCAAAATCGATTGGTGGTTCCATTGGCGGCCGCTGTTGTGACTGCGCCGGCTGCTGATATCCGCCTTGTGGCTGAGCAGGTTTCTGATAACCACCTTGCTGTGGCGGCTGATAATTTTGCTGTGGCGCCTGTTGATAGGCTGGTGCAGCTTGCTGTGGGGCATTTTGCTGTGGCGCACGCGGCTGATAACCACCTTGCTGACCGCCGCCCATACCACCACCCATACCGCCTTGCTGGCCTTCACCACGGCCATCCAACATTTGCAGTTCATTTGCCACGATCTCGGTGGTGTAACGCTCAATGCCGTCTTTATCGGTCCACTTACGGGTTTTTAATTTACCTTCAATATAGACCTTCGAGCCTTTGCGTAAATACTCACCGGCAATTTCTGCTAAACGCTGATAAATGACTACACGGTGCCATTCGGTTTGCTCTTTACGTTCGTTGGTAGCCTTGTCGGTCCAGCTTTCTGAAGTAGCGATGGTCATATTCGCAACAGCACCGCCTTGCGGCATATAACGCACTTCTGGATCGGCACCCAGATTACCAACTAAGATTACTTTATTAATTCCACGCGCCATGCGTATATCTCCTGCAAAAAATGTTACTGGTTGCCAGCGGCAACCAAAGACTGAGCCTGCGCTAATTCAAACTGCTGTGCGCTAACTTTTAAATAGCAACGTTGTTCTGCCAACAGTATTGTCACCTCTTGTACCCCCGCCAGCGCGGCTAACTTAGCAGCTAAACGGCTGGCTTGTTGCTCGCTGCTTACCGCAACGGCTAACGACAGACGCTGGGCGCGGGCAGGTAACTGCATGGTACTCGCAATTGCTAACCATACTAAACCAATTAGCGCTAGTACCGCAAATATCGCGCTAAAACTATAATGCTGTGCAATAACCCCTCCTAGCAAGCCGCCTAAAAAGGCACCAAAAAATTGGCTACTAGAAAATACACCCATCGCACTACCACGTTGCCCGGCTGGTGCCACCCGTGACACTAGCGCCGGCAAGCTGGCCTCTAGATAATTAAAGCCAACAAAGAACACCAACAGTGCCAAAACCAGCCCTGGCAGCGTTGCCACCTGCCAGCAAATTAACATTGCTATAACTAATAATAGAACATTAATTAAAAAATAGCGTTTTTCTTGCTGCCGCCGCATGGCAATAATCATCATCGGCACCATAAACACAAAGGATAACAGCAGCACGGGTAAATAAACCTGCCAATGTTGCTCGGCGGCTAATTGCTGCTGGCTCAGCAAGGCTGGCAAAGCCACAAACATCGCAGTAAGCATTAAATGCAGCAGCAATACCCCCAGATCCAAGCGCAACAACTGACCATGTTTTAGCATCGCTGCCAAGCTTTGTGGCAACGCCAGCGTTTCAGCCATCGGGGCTTTGCTGACACTTTTCGGCACTAACAAGGCCACAATTAACATGGCACAGCTGGCCAACACGGCAGTAAACCAGAAAACACCACTCAGCCCCGCCCATTTTGCCAATAAAGGGCCGGCAACCATGGCCAGCGCAAAAGATAAACCAATACTGGCGCCAATTATGGCCATCACCTTGGGTCTTTGCTCTTCACGGGTCAGATCTGCCGCCAGCGCTAAAATGGCACCGGCAATGGCGCCTGCGCCCTGTAACACCCGCCCCAGTGTGACCATATACACACTGTCGGCCAAGGCCGCAACGACTGAGCCGAGCACAAACAACGACAAACCCAACAACATAACTTTATGCCGACCAATTTTGTCGGACAGCCAACCAAAAGGAATTTGTAACATAGCTTGGGTTAAGCCATAGGCACCAATCGCCAAGCCAATCCAGAGCGGCGAAAAACCGGCCAACTGTTCGCCATACAGCGCAAAAACGGGCAATAACATAAAAAGCCCGAGCATACGGGTAGAAAATACCAATGCCAGTGCTATGGCGGCACGCTTTTCCAGAGAATTAAGTTGATGCATTCCGATGCTAGCAAGGGGTTGATTAAACAAGACTGGCAGTTTAACACAAAAACCGCTGCCAGCGGCAGACCTAAGTATTTGCCGCACGGCCAGACCAAAATCGCTATTGTTACGTAATCTTGGCATGACAACCTAGCGGGCGTTTTTTTATAAGATACATCACGCCAATTTTGCTGCACAAAAGCTAGAGGATTCAGTGTGGCAATCACACCCCAACATAGTGTATATTTGTACAGCACAGCGCCAGCCCTCAGTTACCGGAAGCCGTTATGGATAAAATTGATATTCGGGGTGCACGCACCCACAACTTAAAAAATATTTCGCTGCAAATTCCACGCGATAAACTGATCGTGATCACTGGTTTATCGGGCTCTGGTAAATCCTCGCTGGCCTTTGATACTCTTTATGCCGAGGGGCAACGCCGTTATGTTGAGTCGCTTTCTGCTTATGCCCGACAGTTTTTGAGTTTGATGGAAAAACCCGATGTCGATCATATTGAAGGCTTATCGCCCGCCATTTCGATTGAGCAAAAATCCACCTCGCATAATCCACGCTCTACCGTTGGTACCATTACCGAAATTTACGATTATCTGCGCTTATTATTTGCTCGAGTAGGCGAGCCACGCTGTCCAGAGCATGATTTACCGCTGGCGGCACAAACCATTAGCGAAATGGTGGATAAAGCCACGGCCTTCCCAGAAGGCACCAAGCTGATGGTGTTAGCGCCCGTTGTGCAAGAACGCAAAGGCGAACACATAAAAACCTTGGAAAGCTTAGCGGCACAAGGCTATGTGCGGGCACGCATTGATGGCGAGATTTGGGATTTATCTGACCCACCAAAGCTCGATTTACAGAAAAAACATACCATTGAAGTGGTGGTCGACCGGATTAAAGTACGGGACGATATTAAACTGCGCTTAGCCGAATCGTTTGAAACCGCGCTGCAACTCTCTGGCGGCGTGGCTCGCGTGGCGTTAATGGACGACCCTGCTGCGGAAGAATTAGTTTTTTCGGCCAACTACGCCTGCCCAACCTGCGGCTATTCGATGACCGAGTTGGAGCCGCGGCTGTTCTCGTTTAATAACCCCGCTGGTGCTTGTCCTAGCTGTGATGGCTTAGGCGTAAAACAATTCTTTGATCCGAAAAAAGTCATTGTCAGTGACGAACTTAGCCTAGCCGGCGGCGCGATTCGCGGTTGGGATAAACGCAATTTTTATTATTTTCAAATGCTCAAAGCCCTGTCGGAGCATTACGATTTTCAGCTAGACGTACCCTTCAGCAGCCTAAGTAAAAAACACCAAGACGCCATCTTATATGGCAGTGGCACTAAGGTGATTGATTTTAAATACTTAAATGATCGCGGCGATATTGTGCAGCGCAGCCATCCGTTTGAAGGTATCTTACCGAATATGGAGCGGCGCTATCGCGAAACCGAATCCAATTCGGTACGGGAAGAGCTTAGCAAATACTTGGCCAGCCAACCTTGCCCCAGCTGTCATGGCACCCGCCTGCGCACCGAAGCGCGGCATGTGTTTATTGGTCAAACCAACTTACCGCAAGTGGTCGAATTGGCCATTGGCGATTGCTTAGCCTTTTTCCAGCAATTACAACTGACTGGCCAACGCGCGAAAATTGCCGAAAAAGTGCTAAAAGAAATTCAGGACAGGCTGCAGTTTTTGGTGAATGTTGGCCTGAATTATCTTAACTTATCCCGCAGTGCGGAAACCCTCTCCGGTGGCGAAGCGCAGCGTATTCGCTTAGCCAGCCAAATTGGTGCCGGCTTAGTCGGCGTAATGTATGTACTGGATGAACCCTCTATTGGTTT
Organism: Alishewanella sp. d11; assembly: GCF_049390205.1. Classification (GTDB taxonomy): domain Bacteria; phylum Pseudomonadota; class Gammaproteobacteria; order Enterobacterales; family Alteromonadaceae; genus Alishewanella. The sequence continues at coordinate 1,429,303 of NZ_CP186547.1, forward strand.
GCATCAACGCGATAATGATCGCTTGCTTGGCACCCTGACTCATCTGCGCGATCTGGGTAATACCGTGATTGTGGTAGAGCATGATGAAGACGCGGTGCGCATGGCCGACCATATTATCGATATTGGCCCCGGCGCCGGTGTGCATGGTGGCCATATTGTCGCTCAGGGCAGCCTGCAGCAAATTATGGCAGAACCCGAATCACTCACTGGCCAATATATGGCCGGTACACGCAAAATTGCCGTGCCAGCAACGCGCACACCCCTTACCGATAAATGGTTGGAAGTATTAGGCGCTACCGGTAATAACCTGAAAAATGTTGATATGGCCATTCCTTTTGGTGTAATGACCTGCATCACGGGCGTGTCTGGCTCGGGTAAATCTACACTGATCAACGATACGCTATTTCGCGTTGCCCATCGGGTGCTAAATAAAGGCGAAGGCAGCGATCCAGCACCGCATAAAGCCATTAAAGGGCTGGAACATTTTGATAAAGTGATCGATATCGATCAAAGCCCGATTGGCCGCACCCCACGTTCTAATGCCGCCACCTATACCGGTATTTTTACCGCCGTGCGCGAAATGTTTGCGGGTACCCAAGAAGCGCGCTCACGCGGTTATCAGGTCGGCCGCTTTAGCTTTAACGTCAAGGGAGGGCGCTGCGAAGCTTGTCAAGGCGATGGCGTATTAAAGGTCGAAATGCACTTTTTACCCGACGTGTACGTACCCTGCGATGTTTGTAAAGGCAAACGCTACAACCGCGAAACGCTGGAAATTAAATACAAAGGTAAAAATATTCACGAAGTGTTGGATATGACGGTGGAAGATGCACTGGAATTCTTTGAGGCCATCCCCGCTATTAAACGCAAAGTGCAAACACTTATGGATGTAGGGCTAAGCTATATTAAGCTTGGGCAGTCCGCTACCACCTTGTCTGGCGGTGAAGCGCAGCGGGTAAAACTGGCGCGCGAACTCAGTAAACGTGATACCGGCAAAACCCTGTATATTCTGGACGAGCCGACCACCGGCCTGCATTTTTACGATATCCAACAACTGCTGAATGTTCTGCACCGGCTGCGCGATCACGGCAACACCATAGTGGTGATTGAGCATAACCTCGACGTGGTAAAAACCGCAGATTGGGTAATAGATTTAGGCCCAGAGGGCGGCAGCGGTGGCGGGGAGATCCTGATTGCGGGTACGCCAGAGCAAGTTGCAGCCTGTGAGAAGTCTTACACGGGGAAATATTTAAAGCCGATGTTGGGGTAATTTTTGTCTGAATATTAGACAAAGCACACCCAACCAGTTATCATATACGATAACAAGCGAGTAATCATGAACTGGAAAATTGATTTTTATCATGGAGTAGATGAGCAAATTCTAGCAATGCCGCCGAAGATCCAAGCCAGAATGATCAAATTACTGGAGCTTATGGAAAAACACGGGGCAAACCTCGGACCACCTCACACCGAAGCGATGGGAGGTGGTTTATTTGAGATTAGGGCAAAAGCACAAGAAGGGATTGGACGAGGACTATTTTGCTATTTACAAGGCAAACATATTTACGTTTTACATGCCTTTATTAAAAAGTCGCAAAAGACGCCAACGGCCGATTTAGCTTTGGCCCGGCAGAGACAAAAAGAGGTGCAACAGGTATGAGTTTAGAGCAGTTAAAACAGCGAGCCTTATCCAATCCGGAAGTAAAAGCAGAGTATGAGCAATTAGAAGGCGAATTCAAACTTATTGATCAGCTCATTACCATGCGAACTGATGCAGGGCTTACTCAGGCTCAACTTGCTGAGATAATGCACACCCAAAAGAGCAATATCAGCCGTTTAGAAAGGGGTAATGCCAATCCAAGTTGGAGCACACTGACCAAATATGCGCAAGCATGTGGTTTTGAATTAACACTGAAACCAAACAAGTTATCTGAACATCAACGTTAAGCAGGTCGCTTTGCCAGAAACACTATAACAAACGCCGCACCTGTTGCCGGTAGCGCCAGTTACGCAAAAAATGGCGCAGAAAAGTGTGTAGTTTAGACATTTTTATGCGCAAAAAAGTGCTGAAAATTACATTTTTGTGCGCATAAAAGTGTAGTAAGCCTACTCTGCCAAATACCGCTTTAGCGTTTCGACTCGCTTAGGGCGGTTAAATAATCCATACAGTTCCAGCCAGTCGCTGGCGGGCATAAAGCACATGTTGTCTTGCCAAAAGCAGCGCTCAGGGTGAAAGGTCCACTCAATTAGCTGACCTTGTTGCAATACAGCAATGCCGGCCATCAGTTCAATATCGCGTGCACCACTTTGGCTAAAACGAGCAAAGTGGCGGGTAACAAAATCGGCATGCAGGGTAACGGCTTCTGGCTGATAGTGCTGAGCTAACAGCCGGCAAATAGTGTCGAAATCTTCTTCACGGCATACTACATCGATATCACCAGGCTGTGCTTCTAGCCCCAGCTGCCAAAGTAAGCAACTGCCGCCAATACCAAAGGGAAACGGCTGCAACAAAGCAGAAAGCTGCTGTAATTGTGCTGCTAAATTCATACAAAATACCCTTAAACACTCTGCTAAAAAGCCTACCTCTTAAAAGTGCTATCTTTATTACAACACCAGAGCGTAACAAGAATATTTTCTCCTGCGCAGTCAGCCTTTGCAAGCAACGGATAACGGCGCAAAATGCTTGCATCAATAAATCATTTTAGTCTTGCGCTAACAAATAATCCGCCAGTGCCTGCCAAGCAGGTAAGGAAATAGGGTCATTCGCGGTATTACCGGCCGTGGGATGGCTGGCAAAGCGAGCAATGACTAATTCTGCAGTAGGATTAATATATAAGGTTTGGCCATGTACGCCACGCGCCATAAAAGCACCTTGCGGATTATGGGTAACCCACCACATATTGCGATAACTCCAGCCGGGTAACAGCGAATAACCTGCTTTCGCAAAATTAGCTTTGTCGCCGCCTTGGCGGATATCAGCTATCGCTTTTGCCGGAATAACTTGCTGGCCATTAGCAACACCGTTATTGCGCACTAATTCACCGAAACGGGCTAAATCACGCAATCCCAAATTTAAACCACCACCGGCAAAGGGTGTACCGGTTGAATCAACTGTCATATAGGCATCTTGCTCTACCCCTAGCTTTTGCCAGATGCGCTCCGATAATAGCTGCGCCACATTTTTCCCAGTTACCCGCGCTAGCACCCAGCCAAGTGCATCGGTATTCGCCGTACGATAATGAAAAGCTTCGCCATGTTCACCCTCGGCCTGCACGGTTTGCAAAAACTCAAAATAAGAGCGCGGCCCCTGATAATCTTTAGGTTTTGGTAAAGGGCTACCGGCATTAGCATGCGCCCACACTTCAGCATTGGGATCGCTGTAATCTTCACTAAAGCGGATGCCAGTGGTCATATCCATAACTTGGCGCACCGTGGCACTACCAAAAGCCGACTTAGCTAACTCTGGTACATAAGAATCCACTCTAGCATTGGCATCTAACACACCTTCAGCGACCAGCATCGCCGCCAAGGTGCCGGTAAAGGTTTTGGTCACCGACATAGCCGCATGCTGGCCCATGTCGTTTAACACACCAAAATAACGCTCATAAATAATTTGGCCACGGTGCAGCACGACAATACCGTCGGTATAATTTTCCAGCAGCGATTGCTGCCAACTGATAGGCTGATCAGCCCCCAAGGGGTAAAAAGTCAGCTTGTCTATACCCGCATCAAGCTGTGTGGGTAACTGCTGAGCAGACGCCAAACCCCGTGCTACATTAACGGTTGGCATCAGCTGCCGAAAGTTAGCGACGCTCCAGCGCATTTGCGGAAATTGAAAATAACTACCATCATCAAAGCGGATTTGTTTATCCACTGGTGGTGGTGCGCCTTGCATCCAGCCTAAAGCCGCGGGATCACTCGCTATGGCATTGGGAACGTTCTTGGTATTAGCAAGCGCAGGGAGCAGCAGTAAAGCGCTAAAACTGCTGGCTAAGATCAGTGTGTGTAGCCGAGTTTTCATCATCGTATATTCCTTTTTGAACAATGAGTGTAGCCCTGAATTGTCACTTTGTACCTAAATACCCTAGATTTAGTCGAAATAACGCCATCAAAGCCACCACAATAGCGACAGGTGCTCTATCGGTTGCGGCAAAATTATGAAGCAAAATGCCACTTTATGCTAACATCCAACACAGCTTACGAATCACCCTAACAACTTGGAGTTCTATAATGAAAAAACTACAGCTATTGCTGTTGTTTGTATTGCTGCCATTTTTGGCTTATGCAAGCAACGCAGAAGACAAAAGTTTAAGTATTGAACGTATGTGGCAACTTGAGCGCATTGGCGCACCGGTTGCCTCAGCAGATGGCAAATTTATTGTTGCCCCTGTTACCCGCTTTGATGTGAAAGCCGATCAAGGCCATACCCGTTTATGGTTGTTTAGCGCCGATGGCAAACAACAGCGCCCTCTAACTGTTGACGGTATGCGCGCCAGCGAAGCCACTTTTTCACCTGATGGCAGTACCTTAGCCTTTATCAGCCAACGTCATAAAGACGATGCTGGCCAGATTTATTTATTACCTTTAACCACACCGGGCGAAGCACAGCGCTTAACCGAAGTGCCGACCGGCGTATACGGCATTAAATGGGTGGGCGAGCACCTGTACTTTATCAGCCGGGTTTGGCCAGGTAAAAGCTGGGAAGAAATGGCTACCCAGCTAAAAGCCAATAAAGATAAAAAGATGTCGGCTTGGCAGTGGAATGCGTTACCGTATTCGCACTTTGATCACTGGATTGATGAAAACCGCCAAGCGCATGTGTTTCGCATTGCCGCTAAGGGTGGCGAGGTACAGCCAGTTACCCAGCCACTGGGTTTAGAATTACCGCGCTCAAGCCAAGGCGCCAGCAGCTATGATATTCACCCACAAGAGCGTTATATTGCCTTTAATGCTAATGGTTCCAGCAATACCGTAGATCCGAAAATTGATATTTTCTTAGCGGCTATTGGTAGCGATAAAGCGGACAATATCACCCCAGATAACCAAGCACCGGATAGCAACCCAACCTTTAGCCCAGATGGCAAAAGCTTAGCCTTTAGCCGCCAGCGTATCCATGGCTTTTATGCCGATACCGCCCGCTTAATGGTGTATGACTTAGCTGGCAAAACCAGCCGTGAATTGACCACAAACTGGGATCGCTCTGTTAATAACTTTATCTGGAGTGCTGATAGCCGTGGTTTCTTCGCCAGTATTGACGATGCCGGCACGAATCGTTTGTACCAGATTGACGCGCGTAATGGTAAACAACGTGCTATCACCAAAGACACCAGCTTTGGCCGCCCTGCATTAGCCGGCAAAAATACGCTAGTGACGACTAATGAAAGCTTTTTATTTCCAGCGCGTTTAGTCACGGTAGATGCTCGCAATGGCAACACCCGTCGTTTAGATAGTTTTAACAATGAACTGTTAGCGCAAACAGAACTTGGCACCTATGAATCAGTAACTTACAAAGGTGCTGATGGTAACGATATTCAAATGTGGGTGCATTACCCAGCAGGCTTTGATAAATCGAAGAAATATCCGCTATTCCTGTTAATTCATGGTGGCCCACATAATGCCATTACCGATAGCTTTAGCTATCGTTGGAATGCGCAAACTTTCGCTTCTTGGGGTTATGTGACGGCTTGGCCAAACTTCCATGGTTCTAGCGGTTTTGGGCAGGACTTTGCCGATGCCATTAACCCAGATTGGCGCACTAAGCCTCTGGCCGATATTCAAGCGGCTACCGCCTGGTTCCAAAATCAACCGTGGATTGATAGCGATCGCATGGTAGCAGGTGGTGCCAGTTATGGTGGTTACCTAACCTCGATTTTATTAGGCACAGAGCATCCGTTTAAAGCGCTGTTGATCCATGCGGCGGTATACAATATGTATTCGCAAATGGCAGCTGACTTTGCCGTGCATTCCACCCGCTTTGGCAATTACTGGGATAATCCAGAGATCTATAAGAGCATTTCACCACACTACTTTGCCGGTAACTTTAACACTCCAACGCTAGTGATCCACGGTCAGTTAGACTACCGCGTGCCAGTAGGTCAGGGTTTTGAGTTATTCCGCACCTTGCAAAGTCGTGGTGTAGAATCGCGGATGATTTACTTCCCAGACGAAAATCACTGGATCTTAAAACCGAATAATTCAATTTATTGGTATAACCAAGTAAAAGACTGGATGACCCGCTTCGCTGAACCAGGCGCCCGTTAAGCTGACCAAGGGCAACCAAGCACTGCCGCTTTAACAGTTTGCTTGGTTGCCGTAATGATCTGATACTGTTCAGATAGCGCTTGCTTCCATGATAAACCACATGGCAAGATGTAAATGCGTATTACTCTTATTAATGGTGACAATGATGAAATTAACCGCTGGAATTTTGAGTCTTTTACTGGCTAGCAGTAGTGCCTTTGCCGCGCCAGTTACCTTTGGTGATGCCGTAAATAAACAACAAGTTACCGCTGTAGCCAGTATTTTAGCTACCCCTGCAACTTATTTAGAGCAGCAGGTCACAGTAGTAGGCGAAGTAACGGGTGTTTGCAGTAAGCAACATTGCTGGATGACCTTGGCGACAGCTGAAAATGAACCGCGCTTTCGCATTAAAGTGCGGGATGGCGATATGGTGTTTCCTTTAACAGCTAAAGGCAAAACAGCATATGCCACTGGCGTAGTCAAAGTATGGCCGCAAGGTGAAGGTAATGCCGATGCTTATCAGCTCGTGCCTACCGCAGTAGAAATCGCAGAATAATCTCGCGGCTTCAGCGCTACTAACAGATACTATAATTAAAAAACCCCAGATAGGCTTAGCCACTCTGGGGTTTTTAATTTTATAGCGCTAACTGCGGTACGCTAAAAAACTCAGTCTTTTGCTAACAAATATTCGACTAACTCTTGTAATTCTTCTTGCAAATTACGCTGATTCAAGCTGCTGTTATTAATACGGTATTTACCATTTACTATCAGCATCGGCACACCCGTTAGCACCTTACGGTTACTCAGCTCTTCCTGCTCTTTCGCCATTTGGCCAACCATGCCGCGCACCGAAAAACTACGCATGGCGCGGTCAAACTCCTCCGCAGACATGTCATTAATGAGGGCTAAACTACGAATATCGGCTTCTGAGCGAAAGGGTACTCGGCTTCTATGGATCTGGTTAAAAATAGCCGTGACCATTTCATCACCTTTACCTAGTGTTTTTGCTGACACAAAAGCGCGCGCTAAGGCGTTTTGAATTTCTGGCGCAGCGGCACGAATAAAATCAACATGAAACTTCTTAAATTCGACTCCCTCAGGTAAATTCTGCGCTAACTTTTGGGCAGTAGGCTCAAATGCAAAGCAGCCCCCACAATAAAACGAGAAATACTCTTTTACTTCCGGTTTTGCCGTTTTCTGCTCAGCGATGACATCGTAATGCTTACCTTGCTGAAAATTATTCGCCATAGCCGATAACGGTAACAACAGAGCAGCTGCAGCTGCTACTAACCACTTATTCATTTATTTTCCTCTGTTTAACTGTCTTTCTTAAGCTAGAAAATGCGTTATACCCTGCCTAAAACAGTATCCGCAGTATATCTGCGACTAGCCAGCTTAAATTACCATTAATAGTCAGGCGTTAAACTTAACACTGGTTGCTGGAGCAAAGCCAGCTGCTCTTTTAACGCCAAGCACTGCTGTTCCCAGTATTTGTCTGTCGCAAACCAAGGAAAGTTCATCACAAACGCCTGATCTTGCCAACGGCGCGCTAGCCAAGCCATGTAATGCACCATACGCATGGCACGCAGTGGCTCGATCAGTTTTAATTCAGCCAGATCAAAACTGCAATACTGTTCATATTCTTCCAGCATCAGCTCTAACGTCAAGCGTTGCTGTTGTCGATCACCAGAGAGCATCATCCAAATATCCTGCATAGCAGGCCCTGTTCGACAATCATCCAAATCAACAAAGAACGGACTTTCGCCAGTATAAAACAGATTCCCAGCATGACAATCACCATGCAGCCGGATTAGACGAGTAGGCTGATATTGGCGACTGGCTTCAGCAATCACTTGGGTTAAGGCCGAATCAAAGGCTGGCCGTAAATACGCTGGAATTAAATCTAGATCGGCCAGCACTTGCTGACTATCTCGTAAATGGCTGGCAATGCTAAGGCTAGGCCGAGCAATAAAAGGCTTTTTTTGACCAATTAAATGCATTCTGCCCAGAAAACGTCCCAGCAATGCCAGCTGATCATCATTATCAATTTCTAGGGTACGACCACCGCGACTGGGAAAAACCGTAAACAAGAAACCTTGATACTCGAGCAAACTCTGGCCGGCAAATAGCAATGGCGCCACCACCGGGATATCGGCTTCAACCAGCTCAAACGCAAATTGGTGCTCTTCGATAATTTGTGCCGCTGACCAACGCTCTGGCCGATAAAATTTCACCACCAGCTTTTGCGGTTGGCTGCCACCATCCCGATAAGCGCTAAATTGGTAAACCCGATTTTCATAGCTATTTAACGCCAAAAGGCCTGAACTAACGTCCAGGCCATAATGATGCAACGCATCGAGAATTAAATCGGGCTGCAGCGTTGAAAAATCAAAACGCTGCATGCTGTTAGCGACCAGCAAAGAATTTATTACCTTGGGATACACTCATCTCTGGCTTAGCGGCATCATGCACGCTAAAGGTTAAATCTAGCACCGGCTTTGTCGCATAGTAGGGATCCAAGGCTAAACTAATCACCACATTGCGACTCTCACCGCCAGCTAAGGTAACTTGTTGTGGTCCTAACCAGTTTACTTTGTCGATACCAGTGGCTGATAACACAAAGGTTTTTTCCTGCTGCGACTTATTGATAATACTCAAGGTGTAAGTATTTTCGATCAGGCCCTCTGGCGTTTCACGGAATAAGGCGCCTCGATCGCGAATAATATCCAGCTCCAGCGGTTTACGGATGGAGAGGTTAATCACAAACGCAATACAGACAATCACTAGCACCAAGAAGTAACCAATGAGCTTCGGCCGAAACACCTTCGCTGGTCGCCCCTGCAGCGTGTGCTCGGTGGTATAGCTAATCAAGCCTTTCGGATAACCCATTTTTTCCATTGTGTCGTCGCACGCATCAATACAAGCACCACAGTTGATACATTCGTATTGCAAGCCATTCCGAATATCGATCCCAGTGGGGCAAACATGCACACACAGATTGCAATCTATACAGTCGCCCAAACCTTTTTCTTTATAATTTGCGTCTTTTTTGCTGCGTGGGCCACGGTTTTCACCGCGTTTTTCATCATATGTAACAGTATAGGTATCTTTATCAAACATCGCTGATTGAAAGCGCGCATAAGGACACATGTGGGTACACATAATTTCGCGCATCCAACCGGCATTACCATAGGTACAAAAAGTGAAAATCAGCACAAACAGCACTGCCCAAAAACCGGCTTGCAAGGTAAAGAAATCTAAAAACAGCGGGCCAATTGGCGTAAAATAACCTACAAAAATTAAGGCGGTTAACAGGGCAAAAGCCAGCCAGCAAAGGTGAGTTAGCGCCTTACGCCAAAACTTATTAAAACTCATCGGCTCTTGATCCAGCTTCATGCGCTGGTTGCGAGTACCCTGAATTTTTTCTTCAAACCACATAAAGATAAAGGTCCACACGGTTTGCGGACACAAATAACCACACCACACCCGACCGTAAAAGGTGGTCACAAAAAACAGTGCGTAGGCCGCAATCATAAAGATCCAGGCCAGTAAGGTGAAATCCTGTGGCCACAACGTCAAGCCAAAAATATTGAATTTTTGCTCAAAGATATCAAACAAAATGGCTTGATGACCTTCATACTGTAGCCAAGGCAACACAAAGAACAGGGCCATAAAAACAAAGCCCATATTGCGGCGTAAACTCTGATGCAACCCTTTGACGGCTCGTACATAGATCCGATCACGCGAGGCATATTTCTTAGCAGTATTCCCTTCAGGGCGATGAATTTGCACTTCTACTGGAATATTTTTTACATCGATTTTTTGCTTATCCACCATAATTCCTCAAAGCATACATTTGTCGGCTGGGGTGTGCAGAGATTTATAGTATACCAGCCTTGTCCCATATTTCTTTGATATAAAATAATTCTAATATTCAAAAGATGCCCAAAGTAACGGAATTCCGTTAGAATGAGCGCTATTATTTCAGCAAAACACACTAGGCGAAGAATATGAAAAAATTCTTTTGGTTTGCCTTAATTATACTGTTGCTATTAACGTTTTCGGATAAAGAGCCAATTAAACCCTACAGAGATGCTGTTGTAGATCAAGTGGTCATGATGCTACCTGCCAGCTGGCAAGCTGATAATCAGGATTTGCTGACACTACAACAAGAGCTTAAAGCCTTAGGGGAGACATTAGGTCAAAGCCAACGAGAATTGTTAGCTAGGATCGCTACCGATAAAACCAGCGTAGCGCAATTTAGGCAACGTTATTGTATTAACAGAGAATTTGATCCGGTCCTCTTCGGCGAACCTTTGCAGAAAAGCTGCGCTATTGTAGAGCAATATATTCACCGTTTAGACGGTTTTTAACAGGACATTTATTTATGCGCGTATGCGGGATAGAAATTAAAGGTAGCGAAGCCATTCTTTGCTTAATGAGTAAAGATCAGGGGTTATTTTCACTGCCTGATTGTCGGCAAAATAGGCTGGTACTGACTCAAGATCATGATGCAGAGCAGATGCGTAAGTTTCAATTCGCCATGCGTAAACTGATTGAAGATTACAAAATTGAGCAGCTGATCATTAAAGAACGGCCGCAAAAAGGTAAATTTGCAGGGGGGGCAGTTGGCTTTAAAATAGAAGCGGCACTGCAACTGATTGATAACTGCCCAACAACGCTGTTGTCGGCTACCGCATTAAAAGAGCAAATTAAGCGCCACCCACTGCCGGTAGATTTTAAAGCTACCGGTTTAAAAGCGTTTCAGGAAACGGCTTACCTTAGCGCTTATGCGTTTTTAACCCGTTAATCAGTAGATTTTTGAGGGGCAACCTGCGCTAAATCGATATGCACAGCTTGGGTCGCCCGCAAAATTAATTTACGAATCAATTTCGACTTAGACTCACCGGTTAAGGCGCTTAGCTCTGCTAAGGCAGCAATCGCCTCTTCACTTAGCGTAAAGGTCGCGTGCCGCATCGGCAGCTTTGCTGTATCTACGTCTTCCGCTGCCAGTAGCGGCCGTAAACTGACTATTTGCGGCAGCCCCAAGGCATAATTGTTTGCATCATCAATAAAGGCTTCTACACTAAAGTTTGCTTTATTGGACGGCAAAGATTTTTTCTTCAGGTCGCTTAGCGCCATCTTCTTGTATCGCCTTCATCGACAGTAACTCTTCAATAATAGATCGGATTTCAGACGATGCTTTACCGTCGTTATCCACATCCATAACCGATAACCCTTTTTCTTCGCTATCATCATAAATATTACGGCTATAGGTAATATTTTCCAACACACGCAAGTTAAAACTTTTACAGACCTCTTTGGCATCCAAAATACGATTCGCTTGGTTAGGCAACGAGGGGCATTGCGTTAAAACACAACCGACAATCATCTCTGGATTAACCACATTACACGCACTGACTAAATCTTCCAAATGTTCCAGCGTTTTTAAATCCCGGCGCTTTGGCCGAAGAGGAAACAACACATGGCTAGCAACCACCATCGCTGAGCGTAATGCGACACTGTCTTGCCCGCCGCAATCTACCACCACCAGATCGTAATGCATTTCCAAACTTTTTAACTCGTAGCGGATTTTGCCATACATTTGTACGCAATTTAGCCAAGGTAGATTAGGATTCATATGGCGCTCTTGCACCCAATCAGACGTGGTACGCTGGGGATCGCAATCGACCAACATGACATTCGCATTTTTCTCTCTGGAAAAATAAACCGCAATATTTTGCGCCAAACAACTTTTGCCGCTACCGCCTTTTTCACCACCCACTAACAAAATCATTTGTGCATCCTCTTTGTTGGATCTCAAAACAGGCTGTCTAAATTGACACGACACTAATTAAGTGTAGGCGATATTTGCCAGATGACGAGTAAAGACAACACTCGCTGCCAACTGTCAAACCTAGATGCCAGCACCTAAGCACAGCATAGGACAAAGCTTCACATTCGATAAGTAAAGCTAATGCTTTAAGCTGCAAGCCTTGAACAGCAAGGTTTTGCTGCATATCACCTCCCCCCGCTATAACCCTTTTGGGTGATTTAAAAAGGGGTCAGAGCTAATTATTGCAGCAGAATTCTATAGTACTGAAATAGCTAGGAAAAACTTTGATTCTACGGAAATTAGCTCTGACCCCTTTTTGTAAGGCGTTTGCGTTTTTGAAACGGATTTTTGCCAAGGCCGTTTAAGCCTGCAAAGTGTTGTTTTTGCGCATCCACTTCACCCAGTAGTGCTTTTAAACCTTGCGCCAGCGGCAGCATAAAGTCGTTGTAACGTAGCCGTTTTTCGCAAATGGCTTCGAGTTGCGCCTCCCAGTGTGCCGTCATATCGGGCACGACCATGCGTTCGGGTAAACTGTTGATCAGCTTTTTACCAATTTCCGTTGCCCGAATTTCTTTGCCTTGTTTGGTGAGGAATTGCCGTTTAAATAGTAATTCGATAATGCCGGCACGGGTGGCTTCAGTACCCAAACCATCGGTTTCTCGCAGTATTTTCTTGATTTCTGGGTCGGTTACATAACGGGCGATACCGGTCATAGCAGCTAGTAAGGTGGCATCGGTGAAGTGTTTTGGTGGGCTGGTTTGCTTTTCAGCCAGCTGGCCATCAACGCAGTGCAGCACATCACCTTGCTTTACATCGGGTAGCGGATTAGGCGCAAAGTCGGCATCTTGTTCATTGTTTTTATCACCGGCTCTCACTGAAGTGATAAGCGCCTTCCAACCTTGCGCAATCACAGATTTTTGCTTGGCAATAAACAGGCCACCGGCCACTTCGCTATCAATTTGATGCTCTGCGTAAACAAAGGGCGGATAAAACTGCATTAAATACTGCCTGGCGATTAACTCATAAATTTGCAGCTCTTCACGGCTTAAACGGCTGGCATCCATACTGGTTGAGGTAGGAATAATCGCATGGTGGGCACCAACTTCGCTATCATTCCAAGCTTTGCTTTTTAGGCTTAAATCAGCTTCAGCCACCGCTTTATCCAGCACCACTGCGGTTTTGCGAATGGCACTGGTTACGGCATTACGCTCTGCATAATGCCCCGTTGGTAAATAACGGCAGTCGGAGCGGGGATAGGTAATCAGCTTATGGCGCTCATACAGTTGCTGGCAGATATCCAGCGTTTTTTGGGCATTTAGGTTAAAGCGTTTTGAAGCGTCAATTTGCAGTGTCGATAGGCTATAGGGTAGCGGCACATACTGCTTTTTTTGCTCACGCTTCACTGCTTTTACTTGGCCGGTTTGCCCAACCACCTTCTGTAATACGGTTTCCGCTAACTTTTTTAGCAGTACCCGCCCCTCTTCATCCTGATAAGGCTCACAGGCCGCGCTGGGTTGCCATTTGGCTTGAAAACGCTGTTTACCCACCGTTTCTAAGGTAACAAACACCTCATAAAACGGCTTAGCGATAAAACGCGCAATCTCTTGGTCGCGCTGCACGACCAACCCTAATACCGGCGTTTGCACGCGACCAATGGATAACACGCCCTGATAACCGACTTCCTGACCGAGTAAGGTACAAAGCCGAGTCATATTGATACCATACAACCAATCCGCGCGGGCACGCGCTAAAGCCGAGGTAGCCAGCGGAATAAAATCGGTATTGGGGCGTAAATCAGTTAAGGCTTTCTTGATGGCGGCAGGGTTCATGTCATTGACTAAACAGCGTTTGGCCGCTTCGCGTTTGGCTTTGCTAATTCCAGCATGGTTAATCACTTCATCGACTAACAGCTGCCCGACCCGATCCGGATCGCCCATATTGACGATAACACTGGCTTCTTTCAGCAGCTTTTTGACCGTAGTGTATTGCTTACTGGTTTCGCGTTTGATCTGATGTTTCCATTCAGCGGGAATAATCGGCAAATGATCTTTGCGCCATTTTTTATATGCAGGATCATACGCCTCTGGCTCGGCCTGTTCCAATAAGTGGCCAATGCACCAGGTCACCACATCACCGTTGGCCACTTTAATAAAGCCATCGCCTTTTTGATGTGGTTTGGGTAAGACTTCGGCGACAGCGCGGCCTACACTAGGTTTTTCTGCGATGTAAACAATCATAACCCAAATTTAACTGTATAAATAATCAGTAAATTTACTCGTTACTCTACAGAATAGCAAAACTTTTATTGCATCGCGCTTGCGGGTGCTGGGCAGTTTGCCGAAGCAGTATTAAGTAATTGCGCGGGATCCGGCGCATACTGTTGCATAAGCTGTTGCACCTTTGCCGTTAACAAAGGGTTTTCCAACATCAGTATTTGACGTCTCTCACAAGCAAGTTGGGTGATTACCGCGCCGTAATGCTTGGCAAAATGGGCATGGATAAAACCTGTTTGCCAGGCCTGTTCTAAGCCTTTTTGTAAACGCTCCGCTAACGCAGGCTCGGTTGGTGCAACAAACAACATTGCCGGTTGCGGATAATAAAAAAGCAGGCTTTTTTCAGCAACGAGACCTGCCGCTTCAGGCAAGCTAAGCTCGTAGGCAACTTCATTAATGCTCCGCGCATAACAATCAAATCGCTGTTGTTTTAGCATATCAAACAGCAAAAAAGGTAGGGGATTTACAGTCACCAGCAGATTATTGGCTCTGAGAATATCCACATCTGGCCAGTTTGCGCCTTGACCAATTAATAAATCGGCGTTACGCCAATCATCTAGGGTATTAATAGCCGAAAATTTAGCTTGTTGCTCAGGCGTAATTAAACAAACACGATACCCCAACAAGCCTAAACTAAGCGGAAAATACACCGGTAATAGCTTGGTTTCTCGGCTAGGATTCGGGGCAAAAACAGCAAGCTGCAATACCTCACCGGCTTTCACCAATTGCTCAACGCGGCCTTGGGTCATTGGCTCGACAAAGGTTAACTCCACCTTGCCATACTCGGCTTCCGTAGCCTGTAACGCATAATTGACCAAGGCGAGATGAGGGCTGCTTTGTAACTCAGCAATAGCGTAAACTTTCTGAGACGCATAAGCGCTGCTGGCACTCAATAAAAGTACAAGGTAGCTCAGATATCGCATCATAAAAAGCCTCCAATGCTTTTAACATCATGCTACACCAGTGGTGGTGAACGCCATCGCAGCTCTGCGAATTTAAAGCCCGCAACCAACAGAGACAACTTACCCTAAAACGCCCTATTAGTTGGTGTGGATACTTAGGGTAGTTGAAAAAAACGCGAGTGTCAGTTTTTTAGCAACAATCTGCTATTCAGAATTGGGATAACTGCATTTTTGCCCATATAGGAAAATGATCAGACAGCTGCAGCGGAGCACCTTCATTGAGCACCTTGGCTTCGCTTACCGACCACTGCGATGAATAAAATAAGTAATCAATGGTGCGATCTGGGCCAGTCACTCGCGGGTCATTCGGAAAATGGGTGAACCAAGACGCAGGCGAACGCTTGATTTGTTCTAAACTGGGGAGCATGGACCAGCGATCGGTTAAAACACTAAGCTCGGTTGGCGCCACATAATAACCTTGTTGCACCTTGTCTAAGGCTGCAAATTGTCCAGGTGCCAGCAGGTTAAAGTCGCCACCAATCAACCAAGGCTGCTGTTGTTGATCAAGCTCTGTCAGCAGATCATGCACCCGCGCAACTTGCTGTTGCATGGTATCAAACCCTTGCACAAACGCATCTAAATGCGTGTTCAGCACCGTAATAGTGCCGCCCGCTTCCGTTGGCAGCTCGACCTGCAAAATCGCCCGTTTTAAATAAAACTGCCGAGTAATTGGGTCTAAAGGTACCTGCGGTAAGCTAATGCGTATCGCATCAGCTAGTTGAAAACGCGATAGCGTCACCAACTGCATCCCCACCGCCCCCATAATATTGGGATCAGGCACAAATTTAGCTTTCCAATAATACGCGGCAGCACTACAGGGATACTGGACTTTTTGTAACTGTGCTAACAATTGTTGGGTTTGGTCAGCATAGCCAGTGCTGGCAGCGCCATTATCCACTTCTTGCAATAACAAGATATCCGGTTGCCACTCATCAATCAGTGCCGCTATACCCGCCAGCGTTTGTTGCACCGACTCTGGTTTTGGCCGCTTATCTGGACCAACCGCATCGGGTAAATCATAATAAAACACGTAATCTTTACCGGCGAAATATTGCACGTTATACACCATCACTTTAAGAGGCTGTTTGCCATCATAAAGTGGTGCTTCAGCCGAGCACTGCAATAGCGCAGGTTCTATAGGTTTTGGCTGATAGGTTACGTAGTAAACCCAAGCGGTAAAAGTGCCACAGAACGCGATAACAATTAACAATGTATACTTTAATAACTTCAATTACTTACCTAAAAATTTTATGCTGCATCAGGCAATTCCAATCGCGCACAGTCGAAAGCAATATGCTGAGATGCTCTTAAAAAACAGCATGCTACCAGCAGTTCTTGAATTATTTATGGCAGTGGTAGATGAGCGACATTAGCTCGCACTCAGCATTATTTGCTGTGACTTGATAAATAATAAGATGCGAGCCAACGGATGGAGATGTACCGGCGGGTTAAATGTGAAGATCTGTATCAAAACATGCTTCTTTGCTCATTACATTAACAATTGTTATTTGTTATGTAAGTTTGACAAGCCAATTTAAGCCCGCTAACCTCATTTTAACCTTTTAAATAAATAAGCATAAATATGAAACACATTCTTTTCTTACTGTGCTTGTTTTTAAGCGGCAGTTTGTGGGCTACAAATGTTAGCTACCAGATAGACATCGCAGTGTGTGATATTTGTAATCTTCAAAGTGCTCGTGAGTTAGCCTTGACTAAAGCTCCTCCCATACAGTGCAGTGGTGATCCAACCCTCACCGAGCAACCGGTTTGTAGCGCAGAGATGAAAGAGCTGATTGTTGCCAACCCAGTAGCGCTAACCGCCTATAAATTTCGAGTACAACGGTCGCATGTTAATAACCTGGGGCAACAACAGCAATTGGAGCTTAACTGGGGCGAACAGCAAATAGTAAACCGCTTCTTTGAAATTGATCGTGAAATCCGCGAGGCCGTGTGGGCAATTAACGGCGAGCTGGGTACCTATCAACAACCTGCCCGCCAATTTAACTATGCTGAGGCTAACGCAGCGCCGGCCAGTTCCGCTGCTGACTGCCAGAATTCTGCTGCCGCTCATCTTTTTAGCTCTAAGCAAAACAGGGGGCGATTGCAGGATGTTCTTCGCACCGGCATTGCCAATGAGATTGGCCAAAATAGTTGGCGCCAGTACGTCACGTCCTTAGAGCTTACTGGTATTACCGGAGGCAGCAAGTTAATCGTTAAAGGAGGATTATCACCCAGTGCCAGTGCAGAAGTGAGTGGTAACTTTTCATTTGACGTGACAGAGCAATCCGTTTTATTGCGAGCTCTTGGGGGCTCATCCTGCAGCTTATTTGGCCGGTTTTGCTCGGAAGATATGGATAATATAATCAATTACCATGTCAGTTATGCGGGCCGAGCCGATACACGTGGTATTGACAAAGTTCAGTTAGAGTTCGCATTGCATCCTGGAACATCTCGCTTTGATGGCGTTATGGTAAATTTGCTTTTGGCTCAAGGCGAACCGCCACATGGCATTAATATCCAGGAACTGCCCCCAGAAAGCTGTCTTGCACAACTGTTAAAAACGCAGCAGGATAACTATGATCAAGGCTTACCTTCTGATGTTCTGTCCGATGGGCAGATTAGCCTGCCACTGGACCGTGACTTTGGTGATGGCTTGGGTAACCGTCCAGTCTGCAAACAAACGACCACTATCACAGTGTGTACCGGCACACCAGATAACATGGTATGTCGGCCAAAGACATTTCACAGTATGAGACTTTGCGATTAACACAATTTTGTATGCTCGGTGGAGGTGGCGTCTTTATTACAGCGCGCTTAGTACTGGGCAATAACCCCTTGCTCTAATCGCTATGTCAGTAGAGTAAGGCTGCCGAAATAGCTGAATAAGTGATAAATTCAGCTTCTGTCCAACCTTGCTGGGCGGCATAGGTTTCATATATAGTATCTGACTTGAGCAGAGTTCCGATAAGCGCCAGCGCACCGATTTGATTTGCCTTGCGCCAATCACGATCTCGCTGCTGGTCAGGACCTGCGACAAGCCGCGATCGCTTAAGCGCTGCCAGTCGTGCTGTCGCTAGATCAGAACTGCCAGCCATAATATAAGCTGAATCTGCAATGTCATAATACTCCATAATGGCAGGCGGCCAATCTTCAGAAGCATAATCTGGCATTCTGCCACCTTGGTAATCAGGATTCTCAATATGGTATTGCCTTTCCAGCTCATCATAAGCCAAATTGGCTAACAGCGCTGCATGACGTTGAAAAACTTGTCGCTCCGCTAATGGCAAAGAATCACCTCGTTGCCATTTCTCCCTTATCTGTTCTACCTGTTGCTGAAAAGGCACGTTAAATAGCACCTCTAGCTCGGCAGGAGTCGGCATCCCTTGCTCCAACAAGCGTCTATAATCACGCGAGTCGTTAAACTCAAACATCCCCAGCAGTGAGCTATTAAGTTGTTGTAGCTGCTGTTGCCCGTCGTAGCTAAGTTGCTGCAATAGCTCGGTATAGGAATTGGCGGGTGCAAAAGGCTCGCCAGATGCAAAAAAAGCCGGTAAAGCCTTTTCGTCGACGGCTGAGGACGTCTCTGCCACTGGTGCAGTTGGCGTTGTGGCAAGTTGCGCAGGGCTTTTAGCCGCTGGTAAGACAGCAGCTGATGTTGTTGCAGGCATAGAAGCAGCTAAAGGCTTGAGCGGTTCGCTTACCTTAGGCGCTAAGTAGTAGCCAAGGGCTAAGCCAATAATCAGCATTAATGTGGCAACTATTGTTGTTTGTTTCATCGCATGCTCCTTTGCATATCGGTTAGCTAGGGAAATAGTTCCCTTCAAAAGTTTGCTTATTAATTACATAAGGCATACACAAGCACAGCTCGATTAACGCTCTAATGCTTCACTTATAGCCAAAAACTCTAACAACTCTGTATCAGACCAATGTTGTTTGGCCGCATAATGGTTATAAACACTATCGGAAGCAATAAGTTGGCTTATTTTCGCCAGCTGAACTAATCGCCGAAGCTGATTAGTCTGCTCTTTGAACTTTGTATTGTCATAAGTGAGTAATTTTTCGAACTTTAAATTAGCAATATAAGCGGTTGCTAACTTATTTCTATGATTTTCAACATAAAGTGAAAACGCGTCTTGATAAAGCGATTTTAGATCTGTCGGCCAGTGATCAGAGCCTAAGTCGGTAATAGGTCCATCCTGATATTCAATATTGTAATAGCGATATTCAGCTAAAAATTCGTCAATAGCCCTATTTGCAAGCAAAGCGCTGTGACGGTCAAAGGCGCGTTTAGCTTCTGGTGTCCAAGAACCGCTTGCTCTTTCGTCTTTGTATTTATTTGCTAACTCTTGCCATTGTTGCTTCACCGGATTATCAAATAATACGCGAAGCTCTTCAGCAGTAGGCATGCCCTGTGCCAGCAATATTGCATATGCTCTGGGTTCGTCAAACTCAAACATTCCCATTAATACATGGTTTAGCTGCTGAAACCGTTGCTGGTCATCATAGTTAAACTGCTCTAACATTGCGGTATACGAAACTGCGGGAGTGGGCTCTCTGCTAGGCGCAAAAAAAGTAAGTGCGTTTTCAATTTCAGCAGACGGTGGTTGAGATATCAAATGGGGTTCTGCAGTCGCAAGTTTCTCTTGGCTAGTATCCGGTAGGCAAAGAGGTAAGCTTACACTATCTGCCGCAGCACTTTGCAGAGTGGCTGAGTGACCAATTACCTTAGGCGCAAAATAGTAGCCAAGGGCTAAGCCAATAACCAGCGTTAAGCTAGCAACGAGTAGGCTTTGCTTCATTTCATCTCCTTATGCTGACACCAACAGTTGCTTATATTCTTAGCCACTGTTCCAACACGGCGTTATACCTTTACCGCATTCACTCTAACGCAGTATCGCATTACCAATAACAACGAATTTGCTCCGTTCAACATCCGACCAATTACGCTGGGCGGCATAGGTATCGTAAACACTATCTGAATATAAAAGATTACTGATTTGTGCCAAGGCAGCCAGTTCCTTTATTTTAAGTACTTCATAATCCACTTTATCCCCGCGGGTAAACAGCTGCTCAAGTTTAAACATGGCAAGCCGATTAGTGGCCAAACGTGAGTTAGAATTGATAATGTAAAGGTCCATGGCCATGCGATGCAGCGTACTTAGGTTAGGCGGCCAATCTTCTGCACCAAAATCCGGCATACTGTCGCCTTGTTGGTAGTCGGGGTTGTCGAAACGATATTGCTTTATTAACTCGTCAATCGCTAGGTTAGCCAATAAGGCAGCATGACGTTCATAGGCTTGCTGTACTTCTGGCTGCCACGCCTCACGCTGGCTTTGCGCTTGATAGATGCTAACCAATTGCTCTAACTGCTGGTCCATCGGGGTATTGTAAAGTAGCGCCAGCTCTTCCGGTGTTGGCATACCTTGCTCCAACAGGTATTTGTATTTACGCGGATGGTCAAATTCAAACATCCCCAGCAGCGAGCTATTAAGTTGTTGTAGCTGTTGCTGCCCATCGTAGCTAAGTTGTTGCAATAGCTCGCTATAAGAATTGGCCGGTGCAAAAGGCTCGCCTGGCGCAAAGAAAGCCGGCAAAGCCTTTTCGTCGGCGGCTGAGGACGTCTCAACGACTGGTGCAGTTGGCGTTGTAGCAAGTTGCGCAGGGCTTTTAGCCACTACCGGCATTGTGGGTAAGACAGCAGCTGATATTGTTGCAGGCATAGAAGCAGCTAAGGGCTCGAGCGGTTCGCTTACTTTAGGCGCTAAAAAGTAGCCAAGGGCTAAGCCAATAATCAGCATTAATGTGGCAGCTATCATTGTTTGTTTCATCGCATACTCCTTTGCGAACTGCTTTGCTGGGCAGTTATTATTTTTATGATCTTGCTGAAGGTTACACAATGCTCCTGAAAACCCTATTTAAAAATAAGCTTAACGCAAAGAGCAACAATACTAAGTAATGCCAACATACTTTTAAACTTGCTGTCGTATGTCGATAAAATCACCGAAATCAAAATACATACTGTAAAAAAGATAAGCAAGCTTAAAGCCGTTATTTTACAAAAAGTTGCTAAAAAGATTTTCTGGGTAGGCTTTAGGTTAATAAACGCTAACTCGCGTTATCTGCTGTTGCTTGATAAAAAAGATGTGAACCAACTCAACGCTGCTGCACCTGCAATAGCCATGCAGGCGCAACGCATGGTCTCTTACCTACTTCACACAACTGGCTTTAAGCGAGCTTTTGCAGCGAGCTTGTCGCCTAATTTACCTGTTACGGCCCAAACGATTAGTGCGCCCCAGGCAATCACCGAAAAACCTGCTGGTACATTTAGCAGCGCAATTTTGCCAAGGTGACTGCGGTTAAATAATAGCGCCAGCAAGCTGGGTAAAAACCACACAGTAAAGAATAACAGGCCAAATAGCACCAGAAAAACCCAATCGGCTTGTTGCCAGGCGCTACTAAAGGTGGCGATAAATTGATTTAACATGTCCATGGCTTAACCCTCTTGCTGAATTTTTTTGGCAGTGGCGTCAATGACTACGGCAATTAACCACATTGCGACAAAGAAGATGCCGAATGACATCAGCTCGTTACTATTGCCCTGATAGAACGCAGGGATAACTTGTAAGAAAAACTGTTCTAGTGTTGCCATTTTTGTATCCTTATTTAAGTAAGTTTTGGAGTTAAGCTTAATGTTAGCGTTCAACGGCACTCAGCGAACTGAGCTGCGCTTTAAGTGCCTCGACTTGCTGGGTGTTTGCTAAAGAAGTCGTGACGACTTTGTAAACTGTTACACAATATTTTTTATTTTTTTATGTAACACTTGGGCCAAGGCGGCAGACTTAACGCAAGAACACAGGGATACACAGGGATAGTTTTGTGTGCGCTATAACAAAAACAACAGAGAACATAGCGAGGGTTTTTTGACATTTTTTAAACACAGCGCTGACACACCAGAGCAGTTTTTACTGCAGCTTTGGCAGCAAAATCAGGGCGCCATTAGCCGTACCCTAATGGCCTCGGAAGCGGATCCGGCAGCGCGACAAGATTTAAAGCAGGATATTTTTCTGGCATTACATCAATCGGCTGCCCGCATTCAGGCAGCAGAAATGCCACGGGCCTATTTATTTCGCATCGTGCATAACGTCACAGTAGATCATATTGCTCGCGCCAAGCGCCAACAATGGCAAACACTGGAGGACGAAGATCAACAGCATGTTGTGCAAAATTGCCCCTCTACCGAGGTAGCTGAACAGCAACAAAGCCAGCAGTTAATGCAGGCGGTACGGCGATTATCGCCAGCGAATCGACAAGTTATGTTGTTGGCGATGGAAGATTTAGATGCTCCTGAGATCGCAGATATTCTGCAGATCAGTCAAGGGGCGGTAAGGGTGCGTTTAAACCGCGCCAAAACAGAACTTATGGAGTTAATGCAAGATGGCAGATAACTTTGACTTTGCCGCGCTAACCAAAAGCTGGCAGCAACAAGCAACACCAAACGACTTAGCGCCAAGCGCTGCAGATTTAACCCAGGCTAGCCAGCGCCAACAACGGCAACGCGTTATTATGTATGGTGAATGGTTAGGCGCTTTGGTCATGATGATAGCGGCTTATGTTTTTCTTAAGGATATGCAAGGTTGGCTGGGCTACCTTACCGCAGGCTTTCTCACTTTTGGTGCACTCAGTACCTTGTATATTAGCTGGCGGGTGCATAAGCCGATCCTCGCCTATGACAACTGGAGCAGTAGCGGTTTACTGCAATTTCGTTTACGTAGTTGTCAGTTGGGCTTACAGTATTATCGATTTAACCAGTTGTCTTTTGCCGCGCTGATCTTGTTTAGTGCCTTACTTTGGCTAGGTAATACCTTGCAACCATGCACTATAGCCACGAACTTACTGCTGTTTTACGGTTTAGTGATCTCACCGCTGTCGGCGCTAGGCATTTATCTGCTGCAACGTAAGGTGCAGCAAAAAACCACTGAGCTAAAGCAACTTAGCCAATTAGCCGCAGACTTTCAGCCAGCTGTATAAAACAAAATTTAACAACTAGTACACCTATTATGATGATATTGGCCTTTGCTGCCTTGGCCTTGGCGCTGTTTAGCCTACCACTGCGGCGTTTAAATGTTGCGATGGGGATCCCAGTGTTCTCCCTACTGTTTGCTACGCTGGCATTACTAGGCGCATTTTTTGCGGCCATCCTTAGCTTGCCAACGCTGCTCTTATGCGTGGTCGGTGCCAGCTTGGCGTTATGGCTAGGGTATTTGCCAACACTGCCTAGCTGGAAACCGCTTGGCAGCTTGCTACTGGCGCTGTTAGCTCTTACGGCAGCGTTACATTGGTGGCCGGGGATACAAAACCCGCTCCTGCTGTCGGCACAGCAACTGACCGCCGATGCGATCCCTTATACCTTATATGCAAATTTTGATAAGGGCTGGGCGGGCTATTGTTTGTTATTAGCGCTTTGGCCAACCCAGCTCGCTATTAGCCGCTCGGCACATGGCGTAGTGGTTAGCTACTGGCAAACCCTGTGGCGTGGCTTATGGCCAGCTTGGCCTGTAACAGTGTTACTGGCGTTAGCGCTAGCCAGCATGCTGGGGCTGATTAAGTTAGCGCCCAAGTGGCCTGATTTTCTACTGCTGTTTGTTTTTTGTAACCTGTTGCTGACCTGTGTCGCCGAAGAAGCCTTTTTTCGGGGGCTATTACAGCGCCCGTTGCAGCAACATTTAGCGGCGCGCGGTATCCATACAACCACGGCGGCTTGGCTGGCGATAGTGACAGTGAGCGTGTTATTTGGCGTTGCCCATTTTGCCGGTGGCTGGGCCTATGTGCTGGTCGCTACCCTTGCCAGCCTGGGTTATGGTTGGGCTTATCAGCGCAGTGGCCGACTTGAAGTGGCTATACTGGCGCACTTTGGGCTTAATTTACTGCACTTAACGCTGTTTACTTACCCGATGCTAATTAAATAAGGGCGGTAACTCGCACGCCGCCACTGCGGGGAGTGGCGGCGAAATATGTGTTAGAACTGATAGCTAACGGCGAGGCGCAGATCACGCCCTGGCTCCTCGGTGGCAAAACCATTTTGCCGCAAGGTGCTGTGGCTGATATAACGCTTGTCGGTGAGGTTGTGTAGCGCCAGCGTGAGCTCCAGATCTGGCATAGCTTGCCAGTTGATATTGAGATCATGGGTGCTAAAACCGGCTTTACGATCCAATTCGTTAATCGTAATACCTTGCTGTACTGTTAGCTGGTAACTCCAATGCCAAGTCGGGGTAAGCTGTTGCCCCAACCGCAAGTGGGCTTTATCGCCCAATAACGCGCCTGCTCTGGCACTATGTTGCGGTAAAACGGGTAAGTTACGGGTGCTGGTATGATTGACATTTAACTCGCTAAACCAGTTTTGCCAAGTTAACGCCAGCTTGGCATTAACGCCTTCAAAGTGAATAACCTCAGCCTGATTCGCAAGTGCAGTAACCGGTCTATTGCCCAGCCCACCAGTACCGCCGTGGGTATAGATGATAAAGTCGCGTAGAGTATTATGAAAATACGCCACTTCGGCATTCAAACTGGCTTGCCCTAATGCCAGATCAGCTAAACGCAGCCCGAGCTCTTGTTGTTGTGCGCGTTCTGCTTTGGCGGGTGCGGCAACGCCTGGCTGAATATTGCGGGCAAAATGCACTGGCAAAGTCCCAAAGCCACGACCGCTAGTGCCATAACCAGCAAACAGTTGCCAATGCGAACCTAGCTGATACTGCGCCTGCACGTTTGGCGACCAGATATGACCACGGGCTTCATCTTCACCATAGGCGGTTTGATAGGCATCCCGGCGCACCCCAGCAGTGAGTAATAAATCAGCCAGCTGCCAGTCGGTTTGCAAGAACACGCCAAGGTTATCGTAATCAACCACATTTTGCTTGGTTGGTAAGTTGTTACCCTGCGCATCACCTTGCTCAGATAAATAATCCATACCTAACAGCAGCTTGCCGTGGCTTGACAACAATAGCGTATTTTTTAGGGTAATGCCCTGACCTTGGCTGTAAAAGGCTTCATTAAGATTATCCAATGACTCCCAAGAGGTTTTTTGCTGGTACGCCACTAATTGCGGTTTAAACCAATCGTGATCAGAGCGGAAACGGTAATCGAAGCTGGTACTCTCGCGTTGCAGGGTTTGTAAACGCGGCGGCCGGTTTTGAATGGGCGGTTGTACTTGGTAAGGATAGTCACCACGTTGCTGGAAATTTAGCCCACGGGTGCGATTTACCTCGTGCCCTAACCGCACCGTATGATCGCCAATATGGGTAAACTTAACCAGCAAGTTGCGATCATCATAACCAGAAAACGGCACTTTATCGCCACCGCCAATACGTTGCTCATCGGCATCGGTACCACCGGCATACAGCAATACGCCAAAGCCCGCTTGATGTTGTAATGCTAAAGCGGAGTTTAGGGTTTTGGCCTGTTGCGCCGACGCATAACCAGCCCGAACAAACCCACCCAGTTGCGCGTTGCTGGCGATAAAGTCTTGGGCATCTTTAGTAGTAAATTGTAAACTACCCGCCATTGCGCCCGCACCGTCTTCCGCCCGCGCGGGGCCAGCATGAATGCTGACTTGCTTTAAAATTGCCGGATCAACCCCCAGCATACCACCACGATGGTTATATAAATTTGGGCCTTGGCGCGCACCGTCTACCGAGATATTAACATTGGAGCCTTCAGCGCCACGCAAAAATAAGCGCCGCCCTTGCCGATCGCCGCCACCAATCGAAATATCGGTAATGCCTGCAAATAAATCCCGCACTTCACGCGCGGCACTTTGCTCTGCATAATCCAACATGCCCCACGACTCAGGTTTAGCGCGCACTTCAATGCGCTCAATATCCTGCTCTGCGGTAGGCTTGGCTTCTTCTGCTAAAACAGTTTGACTAAGCGTCACCCCTTGTAGAATGGCGAGTATCGCCAGTGTTGTTGCGGTAAGTTTCATCGTTCGCCCTCAAAAAAAATTAGGCGAATGCTAATGATTATCAAATGCGAAAGCAAGTGATTTTCATTACTATATCTGAGTCTGGTTTTCACCTTGTTACCTAGCCAAAGCGTTTAGTTAAATGCAACCTTGACTCTAGATCGCCTCGGCTTAGCGCTTTTCAATGGAAATCTTAGGCTGAAACAAGTATGGTAAGCGGGTTATTCTCCTCGCTTAACCAAAGCAGACTTGATGTTAGATGGAAACAAGAATGAAAACACAAAAATCGTTGTTATGCGCGCTAGCCCTGTTGGGTGCAAGTTTATCGCTTTCTGTACAAGCGACTATTGTTGAAATTAAAACCTCGCTTGGCACTTTTGAAGTTAACCTGTTTGACGAGACCACCCCAGAAACTGTCGCCAATTTTTTAAAGTATGTAGAAGCAGAAAGTTACAATAATAGTGTGATCCACCGTTTAGAACCTAACTTTGTCATTCAAGGTGGCGGCTTTCGTTATACCGGGCAATTGCCACTGCGCGCTATCCCAGCCTTACCTGCGGTAAAGAATGAGCCAAAATGGTCGAACCGTCGCGGCACTATTGCTATGGCAAAACTGGATGGTCAACCGGATAGCGCCACTAACCAATGGTTTTTTAATATTAAAGATAACCACGAAGGCACTTCAGGCCTCGATGCACAAAATGGTGGCTTTACGGTGTTTGGTCAGGTTACTGCGCAAGGGCTAGAAATTTTAGACGAAATTGCTAAGCTAAAACGCTTTAATATGGGTGGTGCCGCAACCAGCATCCCATTACGCAATTACACTACAGCCGATGCCAATGCCGGTAAAATTGTTACCGATGAAAACTTTGTGATGATTGAAAGTATTACGGTGGTAGATGCGCGCCCCAATACCGCAGCAGGCTTATCGCCAATTGCTAACACTACCCCGCCAGCGCCACCGCCAACCACACCTGATGAAGGTTCAGACTCTAGCTCAGGCAGTATGCATTGGTTAGTGATGTTATTATTACCGTTAGCGCTGTTACGTCGCAGAGCGGTTAAAGCAGCAAACTAAATCGAATAACTGGCAAGACTCGTCACTCGCGGGACCCAGCTCCCGCTTTACGCTTAAAACGCCATATCTTGCCAGCAACCTAGCCGCTACGTTAGCTTGCTGGCAATATCCCTCGGCCTTCTCGCTTACACGCTACAGCCCCAACCAACGATTAAACTCGCTCGTGCGGCTTTGGCTGGTTTTTAATTGCACATTATTGGCCAAAAACAGCGTTAGCGTATTTTTGCAGTAGCGCTCTAAGCGCAAAATATGCTGACTTTGCACAATTTCGCTGCGATTAATCCGAAAAAACAGCGCAGGATCGAGCACCGCCTCTACCGCCGCCAAACTGCTGTAAGGTAAATAATGCCGTTTGCCCTGGCGATCAAAGGCCATCAATAAGCTACCATCGGCTTGCACATAGACAATATCTTCAACCTGCAAAAAATAGATTTGCTGTTGCTGGCGAATCGCCATGCGGCTGACATAGTTTGGCTTAGCTGCTGGCAAGGATTGGAGTAATTGTTGTAGCTGATCCACTAACAGCGGCTCGGCTTGCGGTTGGCGGCTTAACTGCCGAAATTTTTGCCAAGCTTGCTGTAATTTTTCGCTGCTGTAAGGCTTTAATAAATAACCAATACCAAAGTTATCAAAGGCCTTTAGCATAAAGTCGTCATAGGCGGTGATAAAGATCACTGGGCAAGGCGGCGTATACTGTTGATAGCTTTGAAACACATTACCGTCACTTAATTCGATATCAGAAAAAATCACCTCAGCGCTATGACCTGCCGCCAACCATGCCGACACCTCTGCCACGCTAGTCAGTTCAGCCACAACACTAATCTGATCCGGCAATTCCTGCAGCAGCCGCTTAAGCTTACTGCGGGCCAAGGGTTCATCTTCAATAATCACAACCTTAAACATCGTGCGCTATCCTGCTTGGCATATCGGCTTGAGAGATAAGCGGCAAGCTTACGCTAAACTGCTCGGCCGTTTGTTGTATCTCAATACTGTGCCCGGTTAAAAACAAAAACTGTTTCGCCAAATTGGCTAAGGCAATACCATTCCCCTTCACAACGCCTTGCTTGGGTTGATAGGGGTTGCTTACCACTAACTGATGCTGTTGCAGTGTAATGCGCATCAGCAACGGTGCTGCGGCAGAAGCCTGATTATGGACTAGTGCATTTTCGAGTAACAGTTGCAAGGTAAAAGGCGGCAGCAAAAATGCCACTGCGGCTTGATGATCGACCGCGATCTCGAGTTGATAATGCTCACTTAGCCGTAATTGCATTAAGCGAAAGTAGTGCTGGGCAAAGCGTAACTCTTGCGCAAGCGGCACAGCCTGCTGCTGGCTATTTTGCAAAGATAGGCGGTATAAGTCGGCAAAATCATGTAAATATTGGCTCGCTTGGCTAGGATCGACACTAATCAACTCATCTAAGGTATTAAGCGAATTAAACACAAAATGGGGGTTTAACTGCGCCTGTAACTGCTGAATTTTTAACTCAGCTAATTGCGCATTATAGTCGGCCAATTGTTGACGATAGGCTGCCGCTTGCTGGATATGTAGGTAAGCCAAGTAAATCCCCGCATAGAGCGCCAAATCCACGACGTACCCCAAATTGGCCTGCAATAAAACAGCACTGTTAAAGTTTTTGCTGATGTTGCCAAAGGCCGCTGCAATTAAAAGGCCGATACCATTGGTAAATAACACATAACACAATAAGGCGAGCAGTAAAATACGGGCATAATGACGCCATGTTAGCGCCTGCTGCTGCGCAGCATGGTGCCGATTTAGCCAAAACCGTAACACGCTAAAAATCAGCAAGGCCGCCAAAAACTGCATTAGCGGCCCCTCGGGCGTCACGGTGTACCAAGACACCATACCGGCTTTTACTCTGTTGCTAATCACTAAAAAGTAGCTAAAGCAAAACACCAGCACTAAAAAGGCGCGGTCTACCTGCAAATATGCCAGAAAACGCTGCAACATAATGAGTTATTATCCTTAAAAAATATCAGGCGCCAGCGGGCGCCTGACTATGCAAGGGCACTTAGGGTTTTTGCGAACCAGACCAAGTGTGCGTCACCTCGCCTTTACTGTTGATAAACTGTAACTGCACTTCGTCGTGCTCGTCTACATAAAACATGGCACGGGGTGAGCCGTCTTTGGCAAACAAAAATAACCCATTGTTCTGTTCGGCGGTTTTACCCAACAAAATACGCGGCGCCCCCCCAATTAAGCCTTGCTGCTCATACTCGGCAATTTTTCTGTTCCGCTCGGCTTTATCGGTAATTTGCGCCAATTCCCGCATAATTTCCCGTACTTTATCTTGGGTTTCAAACTCAGGGCGATCATTAAAGGCCAAGCCAGAGCGAATCACCCGTCTGTCACCGCGCTTTTCATCCACCGTAAGCAGCTGCATAACCTGATCGCCATCGTATTTATCAAAGGTCAGCGACATACCGGCACTATGGCCACGCGCGTTCTTACTGCCGTCGTAAATAAAGCCACCGGCCTCCATCCCCTCTTCATTAAAGAACAACATACCCGAGCGCTTTTTCCGATCTTCATTTAGTACCTTACCGTTAACTTCCTCGGTAGTAGGAAAGCGCGCCGTATTGGTTAGCAACATTTTTACCGTGCCATCGGCTTCAATAATATTTAGGCGCTCTACCGATAAGGTTTCAAAGCGGGCATCATTATTCGCTTTCATACCGGTTGTTAGAATCACGGCAGACAAGGCTAAGCTAGCAATAACAGCGCCACGTAATAGTTTGATTTCTTTTTCGATTTTCATTGTTCATTCCTGCGGTGTGTTTAAGTTGTACTTAGTATCCGCACCAGCCGCAGCAACCGCAAAGAGACTTTGCCAAGCTAAGGAATAAACCGCCGCAACGCAGGAAAAATCGCCACGAATAAATGGCCAAGGCCTACCAAAATGACATTTTTAAGAAAAATGACTTAGCAAAGGACTGTATAGATAGCCATGCAAACCTCCTAAACCGCCAAGCCTTGATAGACGGATAAATCCGTCTTTGCCTCGAGGAAGTTAAATTTGTTCCATTTAAAATGTTGCCTAGCTTGAAGTTTCTGGTTAATGTAAACAGCATTAAATTTACAATTACGGAAAGATCAGTGTTTAAAGTTCCGTTGAATAAGCGTTATGTGACTCGATAAGATGAAATTACCAACAAAGACTGAAATTATAATTGGTTGTGTTTTTATAAGCTTTGGCGTCATCAGGTTGTTTTACGCACCTAATGAGTTTAATCCGGGTTGGTATGCAATATTTTCTGGCATAACATTATTTCTTTTCCCTGGACCTCAACTCAGAGAAAGGTACAAACAAACAGAGGAAACAAAAGAGAATTGGCGACAGAGTGCCAAAGCTCAAAGTTCAAAAAGCTTAAGTTGGTGGGCGTCTCCGTTTCCGTGGGCTTTATTAATCTGTTTAGTAGTGGTGGTTGTTTTTGCAATCGTCACATAACAAAAAAATATTATCGCCAGCAAAAAGCGCTGGCTGCGACGTCAACCCGCTGCGCGGTTTTCCGCGCTAAATTTGGGCGTTATGCCGGCTGAAGATTATCGGCACTCTCAGGAACAACAACAATGAAGCACGGAAAGCAAATGTCAGTATTTCTTAAATTTCGACTAGTTATTTTAGCTTGCCTAAGCCTTACTCTTTCGGCATGTATTACTTGGCCAGGACATCGCCATACTGTAGATGAAGAAAACTTCTATTTACATATCACTGCCCCTTCTCGTGTTATAAAAGAAGAAATTCGTTTTAACGCTGAAGAAACCGAACTATTATTTTTACCCCGAAGTGCTCAGATCGAGTTAGTTGTTGTAGATGATATGGGAAAACATCAACTTACGATAAAAGAACACCAAGGTTCTATTGTTTATCACTACAGGTTAAATGGACGTAAAACGACGTTTGGAGCCAAAGAAAAAGAGTGGTTCGTATCGCAAGTCCCTTTAATCATTGAAAAATCTAAATATCAAGATGTTCCGAGTCAGGCATAACAAACGCCAGCACAACGCGCCTTTGGCGCTTGACTCGCAACAAGTTGCTCGCCGTTTAGGCGCGCATTATGTGTTTTCAGAGGTATTAGTTTAATGTCAAACGAACTAAATGTGGTTCAGTCACGGAATGCTAAATCGGATTTCAAAATGCTGGTTGTTTTGGCATTTTGCTTCGTTGCCATGTCATTTTTTGCAATAGGTTTTGTATATGCTCAAGCGTCAGAAATTGGCATTTTAGTTAAGCTTCTGGCAATCATGGGTACTGTAAATGTTGCTATGATTTTCTACGTCATCAAAAAATTCAATGATTTATCAAACATATAACAATGCGCAGCACTCGCGGCCTGCGGCCGCTGGGACGCCAAACCGCAACAAGTTGCTCGCGTGTGTGGCGAGCGTTATTCGCCAAGTATCGGATTAACATCCATACTTTTATGAAGAATACGGATGATTTTAATTTGTTGGCTGCCGATCTGTTGATAAAAGATGACGTGGCTACCTTGAGGGAATTTACGATATCCGATTCTGATTTCATCGCATGTTTTACCGATGTCAGGGTTTTCTGCTAAAAGCCAAAATGAATCATCAAATTGTTTTAAATAGATATTTCGTTGCTCTTTTCCCCAGCGCCGCTGGGTAAATAATGCGATATCTCGCAAATCGGTTTTAGCAGCAACGGTGAGATTAAATGGCTTCATCGAGAGTTTTCACTATCAAGTTCATTGATAAAGCTATCGAGGTCATATTCTGCATCACCGCTTTGTTCGCCTTCGACAAGTAGTTGACGAAGAGAGTTAAGTTTGGTTTCTTGGTTTTCGAGTAAGCGTAGCGCTGAGCGAATGACTTCACTCGCTGAGCCGTAACGCCCACTTTGGATCTGGCTTGCAATAAAGCCCTCAAAGTGTTCTCCAAGAGTGATGCTTGTGTTCTTGGCCATGTGCAGCCCTCCAAATACCAAAAGATACCTAATTATGGTATTAAGTGAAATTATGAGCAAGGCGCATAACAAACAAATTTAATTGCCAGCAAAAAACGCTGGCTGCGACGTCAACCCGCGGCGCGGCTTTCCGCGCTAAATTTGGGCGTCAGTGTTTTAAGGAGTTTTTTTGAAATTCATTTTGTTATCGTTCCTTGTGTTGTCTTTTTCAGTGGTTGCAGAACCGAAGTTTTCAAAGGTTGGGGACTTTGAGCTGGAATATGAAATCGCTGGCAGTGGTGAGTATATAGTCCTGCTGGAAGGTGGCGCCGGTGCTGGTCTATCTGACTGGGATCCTGTCTTCTATAAAATTGCTGAAAAAGCGACAGTTATTCGCTACTCAAGGGTAGGCAATGGCAATTCAACTAAAATAAAGCGTCATTTTACTTCTGACGAGTATGCTGAGTATGCCAGCAACCTTTTACTAAATTTAGGGATTACGCAGCCTGTCATTTTAATTGCTCATTCGTATGGCGGTAATGTAGCTCGGGATTTTGCAGTGGCTTACCCTGCACAAATACAAGCACTACTGATGCTTGATCCCTCTTCGGAGCATGATGTGGATATTATGCGTGCGATTAATTTAGAGCAGGCTAACAAGGAAATTGCTGCGGTTAAGCTTGCTGATATGGAAAATGGCATGTCAAATAACTACTTGGATTTTTGGAGCAAGAGACCTTTACCTAACTACCCACAGATCAAAGACATGCCTGTTACTGTTATTGCCTCGATCAAAAAAAATCCCAATCCTCCGCACTTGCTTGCTAGTGATCAAGGTGTAGTCAAGTGGGGTGAGACATGGAAACAATGGGCTGAAGCTTTCCCACAAGGGCGGGCAGTATTAACAGAGATAAGTGGTCATTTTGTGCAGTTTGACGAGCCTGAATTAGTAGTTAGTGAACTTACCCTAATTATTGAGCGGCTTATAAAACACTAACAAGGCGCTATTGTCGCCACTATCGTGGCGCTTAGTAGCATTGCCGGGGCTGCGTTGTCACTCTGCCCACCAACAGGGCTGGTGCGGAGGCTTTCGCAGGTCGTTCTTGCTGCCGCGGTTTTATGGCTCCCTGTTTCCATTGTTCTTGCGGGCAATCTGTCACTTAACTTCACCAACGGGCGCGGTGACACGTGGCAATATTTCACGGGTATTGTGTTATTGGTATCACTTCTGATGCTCATGCTCGCCGCTGTGCTGCGAGTAGTTGCCAAGTTTCCGCGTCGTAAATCGGCCTAACTTCGCATTAGAGCGGACCGATGGGTGAGCGGGTAATTGTGTTGTTCACTCCTTGACTCGGCGTTATATTTTTTAAGGATTGTAAAGTGGTAAAGGTCGCTATTATTTTTCATTCAGCAGCAGGTACAACAAAAAAACTTGCTGAAGCAGTAGCTGCGGGCGCTCGTTCGATCTCTGAGGTTGATGTTGTTTTTGCTGAAATTGTCGGTACAGATATTGTTGAGGGGCGTTTTAAAAATTCAGCTCTGATAGAACAACTAAAAGATGTCGATGCAATGGTTTTCGGTTCACCTACATTTATGGGGTGTGTATCGGCACAATTCAAAGCTTTTGCGGATGCTACGGGTGATCTTTGGGCTGAGAAAGCGTGGTCTAATAAAATTGCTAGTGGTTTTACCATTGGCTCAAATCTGAGTGGTGATCAGTTAAACACCATTCAATACATGCAAATTTTCGCAAACCAACATGGCATGTTATGGGCAAGTTTAGATATACCAGGTAATTGTGATGCCGAAGGGCGTAACAGGCTTGGCGCTCAGTCTGGTTTAATTGCACACTCTAAAGATGGCGAACTAAATGCAGTCGATTTAGTAACGGCACAATATCTGGGTCAGCGTGTTGCCGACGTAGCCAAGAGATTTGCAGTATAAAAAATATAACAATCCGCGTCATTCAGGGCCTTCGGCCCTTGCGACTCACAACAAGTTGCTCGCGTTATGCCGGGGTATGTTGGGGATTCATCATGTGGTTTTTTATCAACCGAGGGTTTCGTAAGCCTGAAAAAGGCTAGCCCCTCGCTAAGGCAACCACGCATAACTAAATTTAATAAACACATTGCGCTGCACGGGCCAAAGCGAGTTTATTTCGTCGTTTTCAATTGCATTATCACTGTAACCGGCAAAAAACACCGTTTGTGGGTTATAGCGGTACGAATACAACAGCTGACTCCCCCAGTGTTTTTCAAATTTTGCACGCAAGGTTCTCGTTTAGCTTATGAGGTTATTAATATTAAGATTGTTGTATATATACTTTTGTCGGTAAAAGTGACAACTAAACGACTTACTATAAAAACTGGCGTCACGCGTTGGCTAGAGACACAGCAATTATGCTGGGAAAACATCTCAGAAAAGCTTATTTTATTAGTTTCATTGTTAATATTTATCGGATTTATTTATAAAAGCGAACTATGCAAATGAGAAAAACTAAACCACTGCTCTATATCCTGCACCTACTCATTTTCTCGATTTTACTAACTGGATGTGCCCATACCCCATTAAAAGAAATGTTCTATGGGAGTTGGGATCAATCTTTTTCGATGTATACTGATGATTTAAATGCGCTTTTAGAAACACCTATGCATGGTGATGTTGGACTGGAAGTGTCACTAAAAGCAACACAACATTACCACAACAATGGTACATATAGTGGTGAAGGTGAATTCATCTTTCGAATTAAATCGGCTAATTCCGACATCCCACTTCGGTTCTTTATTAAAGACACGGGTAAATGGAGTTTACATAATAACGGGAGTAGGTTAGTTGAAACGAGTTCGGGCGGGTCGTTAACGCCTGCAGATACATTTACTGAACAATTTCTGGCATTTCAACCTGAATTAACTGCAATTTTTGGCTCTTTTAAACCCATAAAAGGCGAAAAAAATACGGCAAACATACTATCAATTTCCAGTACTGAAATGGAAATTCAGGAAGAAGAATCGAAAATAACCTTAACCATGACTAGACAGTAATAACATTTTTAAATTTTACCTAAAACATAAGTTCCCTTGAATTAAGTTGAACAAAAAATATGTTTTATGAATACTTTTCTGAATCCTGAAGAAATTTAAGTTCAATGCTTAAGGCAACCACGCATAACTAAATTTGATAAACACATTGCGCTGCACGGGCCAAAGCGAGTCTATTTCGTCGTTTTCAATTGCATTATCACTGTAACCGGCAAAAAACACCGTTTGTGGGTTATAGCGGTAAGAATACAGCAGCTGACTACCCAGGGAGTTTTGTTTAGCCGATAACAGAGATTGAAATGCTGGCTGATAATTGGCTAAGTTGCGGCTAAGTTGGTTGTAAATAAGCGCCAGCCTAAGTGCACTGCGGTTAGAAAACTGATAGGTTAACCGAAAATCGGTAAGGTGCGCGGTAAAGACGTCAGCACCTTGGTAGCGCATGGCATTGAGGTTGTAGCGGACATTGAATTCCACATGGCGGTTTAACGCATAAGTAACCGTAGCATTAAAACGTTGATTGTCGGATAAACGGTTATTGGTAAGATCAACCACGTCGCCAGCCACCCAGCGGCTATTCAAAAATAGCGCAGCCGATGGCCGCACACTGCCAAATATGCTCCATTCTTGCTCGGTAAAGCGGTCGGTATTGCCCGTAATGCTTAGCACGCTGGTATCTAGCCGATGACCTACCCGCAGCCGTTCTGTACGACCCAGTTCTAAACGACTTTCTAACGGCCCGTGTAAGTTTACAAAGGCTTCGAGTTCACGCTCTAGGAGCTCGCCAGCACTGTTATGCGTGATATCCCAATCGCTATAGAAGCGGATCCGGTTTAACCAACGATCACTGGCCATAAAGTGGGTGTATTCACCGCCAAACAGCTGTTTTTGCCAATCAGTTTCGGGTAAAAAGCCTAAATCGGCACGGAAATTTTCGCCACGGTAATCATAACGGCCAAAAACGCGCCAGTTAGTTTGGGTGTGTTCATAATGTAAGCGATACGCCTGATCTGTGCGACGCATATTATCTTGATAGCGCGCTGCCGCTTCGCCGGTTAATCTGGCGATCAACGCCTCATCATCTTGAGTGGCGCTATATAGCCATTGCGCACTAAGAGTGTCTTGGGCGCTGAGTCTGACATGGCTATCGATGCCCACAACGTTGTTTTGGTAATCATCACTCTGGCGCAAGGTTGCCACTGTACCGAGCGTAAGCCGATCACTTAGCGCAATGCTGTAACGCCCTGCCGCATTTTGGCTTTTTTGCTGCAACTGGCGCACGCTAGAGCCTAAATTACCGGGTAGCAACAGCGTGGTGCTGTCGTCATCGGTGGCGAAAAAACCAAAGGTGTGTTGGTTTAAGCGGCCGGTTAATTTTGCACCGGCATTCGGTGCAGCAATATTGCGGGTATAAACAAGATCTAACGGGCTGGCAAAGTAGTCGGCATTTTCGGTGAAAAACGGTCTACTTTCGTCAAAAAACAAGGTAAAAGGGTTATTAATTGATAACTGCGCCGCGTCGGCTTCTACCTGTGAGAAATCGGGGTTTAACGTGGCATTTAAGGTAATATCTTGGCTAATCCCCCATTTCAGATCGAGGCTAAGTGCAACATCGTTTGCTTTTTGCCATTGGCTATCCGGCGCGCTGGAACGCTGCTGGCTATGCCCTGCCACCAGTGCGGGGGCGACCACCAGATGTTGGCTGCTGTGGGCTTGGCTAAATCCTTGATAAGGCTGCAGTTGGCACACCCAGCATTTATTGGCATGGCTGATCGGAATGCTGCTGACGCGCACCCGCTGATCGCGTTGCCGGTAACGCAGAAACTCCATGGCAAAGGTTTTTTCGCCCGCGGTTGCCGGGAAATTCATTACATGAAAAGGAATAGCGATTTCGACAGTATAGCCATTGGCGTTAATCTGCCCTGCCGCATCCCAAAAGCCATCCCAGCCCATCGATTCGTCGCCCGTTAGCGCATTTTCAATACTGTCGGCCACGCTGCCTAAGGGGTTAACAAAAAACTGATAGGCGAGCTGTTTATTGTTGTAAGGGTCAATTTTTACGCCAATAAAGTCATCATTCCACAGCTTATCGCGATTACGATATTGCGCCCGCACGCTGCCGGCATCAGGTTCTTCTGCGGTAAAAGCAATATAGAGAGTAGTACCATCATCAAAAACCCGGGCGGTGGTGCGGTAGCTTACCTGCCCTTTATCTGATGGCAGGGTAATATATTTGATATCGACCTGCTTGGCTTGCTGCCACACCGCTTCGTCTGGTACACCATCTAACTTAATGGTGGCGTCAGTAAAGGTGGGAATGCTTTGCTCAGCATAAGTGGCTGTACAAAAAAAGATCCCCGCTAATCCCGCTAATATAGCCCATAACCGCATTGGTAAATCCCTATTGAGTTGGTTTAGCACTCTGCTGGCGCTTTAACACAGACGATGACTGTTAAATTGGCAGGCATACTAGCATGCTGTAGTAACGCGATAACCAAATTGCGACTGACTATGGGTTACTGTCGATAAAGTGTTTTAAACAGCGTGTTGATGCGGCATCGCTCTGGCTAAGCCAGTGATGCCGCTAGTAAAACAATTTCGCTGCCAGTAAATAATCAATTACCACGCGGGTACGTAACGGCAATTGCCGACGTGAAGGATAAAGTAACGCGAAAATGATGGGATCGCTGGTTAATGACGGCATAATTTGCACCAAGTCCCCCTTTTTAAGCTCATCTCGTATTGTGGTGGGTAAGAGCGCGCCGACACCCAAACCGGCTTGCACCATTTTTTTAACCATCAATGGCGAGTTACAACGAATAACAGTGTTCGGCGTTACCTCAACCAGCTGGCCTTGCTGTAAAAAACGCTGCACATTATCTGCACTGGCCTGTTTTAAGCTGATCCAGTTACAGGCCGCGAGCTGGCTCAGGTTTTGCGGCTCACCGACTTTCGCTAAATAACTTGGGCTTGCAAAGACAATCACCTGTTCTTTATGTAGCACTCTGGCAATCAGCGAATCGTCTTTGGGAATGCCAATGCGTAGCGCTAAATCAATTTGCTCTGCAATCAAATCGCGCTTATGGTCATCGATCAGCAAATCCAGTTGTATCTGCGGATAGGCCTGATAAAAATCGGCCAGCACCGGTAACAGTACCGAATGCGCAATGTCATGACCAAGCGTAAGCGTAACGCGGCCAGACGGCATGGGCGGGGAAATGGCCGCTTCGGTGTCGTGTAAAATCTGCGACAGTTTGCAGGCTTCGGCAAATACCCGTTCGCCCTCTTGCGTTAAGCTCAGTTTGCGGGTAGAACGCTGCAATAACCTTACCCCAAGGGCCGCTTCTAGCTGCGCGACCGTTTCACTGATCCGCGAGCGGCTGCTATTTAGCGCCCGTGCTGCCGCCGCAAAACTGCCGTTTTCTACCACGGTGGCAAAGACAGCCAATAACTTTAAGTTAGCAAAATCCATTGTACGGTTTTCCAGAACAGAGCAAACGGCATTGCACCGCTTATCATGACAAAAAGTTTGGCAGATACTACGCCTGAAATCTACTTAGTTTTGGAGTGAATATGATTGCAATAACAGGTGCTAGCGGCCAACTTGGCCAATTTGTGGTGCAGGGTTTGCTAAAACACACGGCTGCCGCCAACATTGTGGCCTTAGTAAGAAACGTAACCAAAGCCACCGCGCTGAGTGAACTGGGCGTAACGGTGCGCCAAGCCGATTATAACCAACCCGATACACTGGCAACGGCACTGCACGGTGTAGAAAAGTTGTTGCTGATTTCCAGCAGTGAGGTGGGTCAGCGCGTGCCACAACATCAGGCAGTGATTCACGCCGCTAAGCAACAAGGCGTGGCGTTATTGGCTTATACCAGCGTGTTACATGCAGATAGTAATCCTATGCTGCTTGCCGCCGAGCACAAGGCTACCGAGCAAGCCATTCATGACGCAGGCATCCCCGCGGTGATCCTAAGAAATGGCTGGTATACCGAAAACTATACCCAAAGTGTGGCTGATCACATTGCCAGCGGTATAGTGATGGGCTGCGCCGGCG
Organism: Alishewanella sp. d11; assembly: GCF_049390205.1. Lineage (GTDB taxonomy): Bacteria > Pseudomonadota > Gammaproteobacteria > Enterobacterales > Alteromonadaceae > Alishewanella. The sequence goes on from NZ_CP186547.1 coordinate 1,468,666, forward strand.
ACGGTAAATTTTATACCGCTTCGCGCCAAGATTATGCTGATGCCGCCGTGGCAGTATTGCTCGCTACCGAGCCGCAAGCGGGTAAAGTGTATGAGTTGGCCGGTGATACAGGCTTTACCTTAAGCGAGTACGCGGCCGAAATTAGCCGACTAACCGGCAAAGGCGTTCACTATCATAATGTTACGCCAGCAGAATACGCTAGCTTTCTGTGTGAACTGGGTTTGCCTGGTGCTTTTGCTGCCGTACTGGCCGATAGCGAAGCGCAAGCGGCAATCGGCGCTTTAGCCGATAGCAGCAAGACTCTTAGCCGCTTGCTCGGGCGAGCGACCACGCCCTGGCAACACAGTTTGCAAGCGCGCCTGAAAATACCTGTATAGCGGCGACCGCCTTTGTGCTTACTGCGGCACTTGATCGTATTGGTTAATACGTAAGCACAGAACTACGCTAAGCTTAATAGCCAAGGTGGTCTAGAGTGGTGTCTCGGTGCGTAACCATATGGAGAGACCCGTTGGAGAAACAAAATGCCGCGCGATAACCCGTTCAAGCAACACTTAGCAAATAAGGGCTTGGGGCAATTAACTCGATTATTCCTAAGCAGCATGCTGCTGTTTTTTGCAAGCAGCAGTTCGCTGGCAATAGCCAGTAATACTGATCAAAACCTGCCTCAGGCTAGCCTGCAGCTCGAAAACCTAGTGGTGGGCGCAGGTTGCTTTTGGGGTGTAGAAAAACGCTTTGCCGCTATCGAGGGTGTGACCGATGTAGTGTCTGGCTATGCTGGCGGCGACGGGGTTAAACCACGCTATCGCGATATCACTCACCCACGCAATAAGTTTAACCCGAACAATCATGCCGAAGTGGTGCAAATTACCTTTGAGCCGCAACGAGTTTCCGTTGAAACCTTACTGCAACACTTTTATGAAATGCACGATCCCACACAGCAAAATCGACAGGGTAACGACATCGGCACCCAGTACCGCTCGGTGATTTTTTACAGCAGTGCTGAGCAAGCGGCGAGTGCCAAGACAGTAACGGCACGTTATCAACCGTTACTAACAGCAGCGGGTTTTGGGCAAATTCAAACGCAAATCCAGCCGTTAAAAACCTTTTATCCAGCCGAGGACTTTCATCAAGATTACTTGGTGAAAAACCCCAATGGCTATTGCCCAGATCATGCTACCGGTGTGCGTTTTTCTGGCGCGCCAGTGCTAACCGCAGAGATAGATAACAGTGCCATATTACAAGGCAAACATATTGTGATGTTAGACGCGCCTGATTGCCCTTATTGCGAAAAATTTAAAGCCGATGTAGTAAAAGACTATCAGGGGAAAATTCCGCTGCACTTACGCCGAGCAAACCAGTTAACAGGCTTGCAAATCAACTCGCCAACCTGGGCAACGCCTACCCTACTATTCTTAGAAAACGGCAAAGAAATGCTGGGTGTGCAAGGTTATATGGCACCCGCTGATTTTTATAAGGTGCTGGGCCACTTTAGTTTGGGTGAGCAAAGCCTTTAACGATGGCCCGAATGGCAGCACCCGCTATTGTATTAATGCGACAGTATTGGAGTTTTTGGCGCGCTAGGTATTTGCAGTATCAATAAAAAAGCGTTCGATTATCGGCATTTTTTGCGCCACAATGTGACACACGGATGCCAAAAATCAGGACAACATATGAAAAAGACGCTTATTACCGCCTTAGCGGCATTGGTTTTGTTAACAGCTTGCGCCCCTGAAGTGGGTTCAAAAAAATGGTGCAAAGCCATGGATGCTAAACCCAAAGGCGACTGGAGCATGAATGAAGCTAAAGACTACACCAAGCATTGCTTGTTAGCAGACGACTAAGCCAGCAGATAGCTGTCGGGGGCTAACGGCAGTATTAGCTCAAACCGACAGCCTTCGCCCGGTTCGCTATACACACTGATACTGGCTTGATATCGCGCACAGGCGTGGCGCACTGCGGCTAACCCGATGCCGCGCCCAGATAGGGTGGTCACGTCGGTTTTGGTTGAAAAACCCTCGTTAAAAATATACTGCGCCAGCTCATGCGCGCTGCACTCGGCTTGCTCGGTTAATAACCCTCGGTTTAGCGCTTGTTGACGAATTTGCGCGGGCACTAAACCTTGGCCATCATCACTGATCTGTAAATACAGTGTTTGATCTTGCACTGTGCCTGTGCAGCGAATAGTGGCTTCGGCCGTTTTACCCCATTCTTCTCGCTGCCAAGGCGATTCAATGCCATGATCTACGGCATTTCGGAAAAGGTGTACCAGCGTATCTAATAACGGCTGATAGTACTGCGCATCTAAATGCACTGCGGCACCGCTGTACTGGACTGGCGCTAACTGTTTGCCTTGTTCTAACGCAATCCGCTCGGCTGTCGCAAAGTGTCCGCTCAGTAAGTGTGCCAGAGGTTTGTACTGTATTTGCCGTAATGCTAGTGCAAGATCTGGCTGGCTTTCTGCCAACGTCGGGACAATTTGTTGTAGCAACGACATGGGTACTACGACCCGCTGTTCTTGCAAGAAATAATCGCCCCCTAAACACTGCTTGAGTAAGGCAAAGACCTCGTCTAAGCGTTCTTGTAAGGGATAAGTCTCGTCAAGGTGCTGCAATATTGGCGTTGCACTGGTTAAGGCTAACTGTTGCTGTAGCTCGCTTTCTAGCGCATGCAACAAGGCGGGTAAGTGCGGACATAAAATTTGCGCCAATAAGCTTTTAAAGGTATGAATTTCCCGATAGATCATCTGTAACATGTCGTGATCAGGCTCGCGGCAGAGCTCGGGTAAGCGTGCCATTAATTGCTGAAAACTGAGTAAAGTTTGCTTCACTTCTTCGGGGTGTAATAACGCATACACCACAAAGTTGGCTTGTTGCTGCTGCGCCTGCAGTGCCTGTTGTAACGCTGTTTGCTCGGTAATGTCACTGAGGATCACCATAATTTGCTCAGTGGCAATTTTCCGATAAGCGATTTGATAACGCTTATTAAAAAACAGGCGTTCTTGCGGTAACAGGCTTAAGTAAACCGTGACCATATCTGCAGTTTGTGCTGGATCAAATACTTCGGCTAAGGTTTCCTCATATAGCGCCTGTAATTTCGCATCATCAGCGGCCAACCAGGTCACCACCTTGCCGGTTAAGGCGGTGGTTTGGAAAATAGTTAAGCAGGCTTTACTGTAATCAGGGGCAATAGTCAGCTCTCGATCAAAAGTTAAAAAGCCTTGTCCAGTATTATCTAATAAGGTTTTTATTTGCTGTACACTTTGTCGGTAAGCTTCAGTTCGTTCGGCGACTTGTTGCTCTAACTGTCGACGGTATTGCTTACGTTGCAGAGATTGCGAAATGTGCCTCGATACATATACCAGTAAGCGGCGCTCCTCTTCGGAGTAACTCATGCCCTGATCATAAAGTTGCAGGCAAAGTACACCAACTACCTGTTGTTCATTAAATGCTTCTTGTTCATTAAACAACGGCAAGCCCAGCCAATACTGGGCCACACTACCAAAACGCGGCGCTAAGCCACTTTTAGCGGTGATTTGCTCGGCGTTACCATATAAGGGTTGGCCGTGCTCAATAATCCACATACTCCAACTGCCTTTTAGCTGATCAGCAGGAATGTAAGCATTGGGATCGGGGACATCTTGGCCTTTTTCGTCCGCCATATAGGGGAATTGAATGGTGTGCTGGGCCTTATCATACAAGGCAACAAAAAAGTTTTTGGCTAGCAAGAGTTCACTCAAAGCGTGATGCACCTGCCGTAAAAACGGCCCTAACGCCTCGTTACCGGCCGCTAATTCGCTGATTTTAAATAAGGTTGCCTGTATCTGTTCGCTTTGCCGGCGTTCTTGAACTTCGCTTTCCAGTTGCTGGTTTAACGAGGCGATAGCGGTTAGCGAAGCATTTTTTTCAGCTAATTGCGCCAGCTCAGCGGCCTGCCGCTGTTGTTCCGACCAAGCAGCTTTTAATGCCAAGCCCATTGATAACACTATGCCTTCGGCAATGGCCCCCACAAACAAAATGTATTCCACCAAATAATAGGCAGGGATCAACGCCATGGTTTTGAAAAACTGTACTAAGCCGCCAGCCAAGATAAACAGCCGACCTATCAGGAAAATATCGGCACCCGGCAAATGTTGCAGCCGACATTTGATGGCGAACACCAACAGCACGAGCACCATTAATAAGGCATTAGCCATAGCTAATTTGGTTGCTGTGGGGTAACTGAGTAGCCACATGGTTGCCAGTAAGAGCAAGCTCGCCCACGCTAGCCAGCGAATGGCGGTGGTAAAGCCCTGCTGAGCTTGCCCCTGAAAATACTCTAAAGCAAAACGATAACTAAAAAAGCTGACTAAAGATAACGACAGTGGAATTAACCATTTAAAGGCTAATGCATGATTAGGCCAAAGAAAACTTGCCCCTAAACCAGACACAACAGCAAATAACGTCAAAATAAAGGTTAAAAAACCGGTATATATCAGGTTGGCACGGCAACGCGTAAGCAGGGCAACCAGTAGGTTATAGAAGATTAATAACAGCAATAACCCAATCACTAAGCCGAACCAGAGGTGTTCATTGCGTAAACGTTGCTCTTTTTCTTGCTGAGTAACCAGGCTAATAGGTAAGGATAAACTGCTCGAACTGCTTAAGCGCAGTAAATAATTAACGGAATCGTTTGGCTCGAGCGTGATAGGAAAATAGTGCGTAGAGCCCATCAGTTTACGTAAGACAGCGGGCTCCGCCACGCCACCGCGCTGTATCAAAGTAGCGATAGGGCCGCTAGCCATATTATCGACGCGATAAAGCGAAATATATTGCAGTAGTGGGTTACCTAAACTTAGCCAAAGCGCTGTTTGTTGCTCGACCGTGGGCATGGATAGCTTTAGCCAAATTGCCGCATCGGTAAAGCCAGCGCTAAGATAACTGCCTTGTAAAGGGGTAAAGTCGGCAGGATAGTGTTGCTGTAACACGCTATCCACCGTTAAAGCCGCTGAGGGGTCCTGCAAAACCAAGAGTTTTGCTTCGCCTAGCGTCTCGATAGTAGGTTTTGCCGTTTCAGGCATAACCGCTGCCGCAAGGGGCCGATTTAATAAAAAATAGGCAGCAATTACATACACTAACGTTAGCCATAACAAGCGTATGACTCTTGAAAAACACTCCATTGCTACGCTCGTCAATACTTGCATAATGTCCTTAGGGTATTAGCTAAAGCAAAGATTAGCCGGACTCACACAGTAAGCTTCAACCACCCCGAAATCGGTATTAACTTGGCTTTGTTGAATGCAAACCCGACCCGCTGGCCTTAATTTGGCTGCCTGCAGCACCATTGGCAAAGATAAATGAATATGTTGCCCATCTACAGCGAGTTTGGCAGTAGCATTACCACCAATGATATTGATTATTTCACCTAATACCGCTTCCAGCATGTCATCATTTTCTTCTAGCCCTAAGGATTGTATTTCGTGCTGCATTAATTTCCATGCCGCAGCATGATCTAACACCAGTAACACCATAATACTGAGTGGGCCTGTTAAGCTAATAGTGGCGCAAATATCGCGAGTACTGCTAATTGAAGGCACCACCGTAAACCCTGAAAACTGTTGCTCAGCATGCAGTAAGGGTTTAAAACTTGTGTGGAGTAAGGGTAAAAACACGGTGTCAGTTAAGGCGACATCAGCTAAAGGCGTTTCAGACATAGTTACCTCACTGGAGTGCTTTTGCGAGATGCTCGCGTAGCTTTTCCACATCTAAAGGTTTCATCACATAACCTTTAGCGCCAGCTTTCAAAGCTTGTAAAACCATATTTTCCTGACCATGCGAGGTGACCATGACAATCCTGACACCGGCATCTAGCTGCTTCAGCTGCTTAACCGTTTCAATACCGTCGATACCCGGCATAGTGATATCCATAGTGACGACATCAGGTTGTAACTCGGGATAACGCTTTAGCGCATCTAGACCAGACTGCAGCACACCGCACACTTCGTAACCTAAGTTTTCGATTAACTGCTTTAACTTGGATAACATGATGGGCGAGTCATCGACACACATCACTCGTTTTACTGTCATCGTTAACCCCCTTAGCTAGCGCTATGCTGCTTCATTGAGCAATTGTCGCATTTGTCTTTTAAAGATAGCAAGCTTGCCTAAAACTGCCAGTTTTATGATAAATCTTTTTTAACCCTTGACTCTGGAGCTTGCACTAGGGTTTATACTGGGTGTAATAGAGGAGTACCCAGATGAAAATTGGCGACTTAGTAAAACAGCATGGCGTTAGCGTAGATACCATCCGCTTTTATGAAAAGCAGCAGTTATTAACGCCCAGTGCGCGATCGGAAGGCGGTTATCGCTTATACAGCGCGGCAGACAGTCAACGCTTGGCCTTTATTTTACGCGCCAAAAGTGTCGGCTTTAGCCTGCAACAAATTCGCGAATTGCTACAAATTGAAGATAACAAAAGCCAATGGCAATGCAGCGATGTCAAAGACAAGGTGCAGCATAAAATGGCCGAAATAGCCCAGCAGATTTCCGAATTACAACGCTTTTATCAGGCATTGGAACTATTAGACCAAGCCTGTTGTGGTGGTACAGCCAGCGCCACCGAATGTTCAATCCTGACCGCTTTAGAGCAAGGCCAGCTGGTACAGGTCGAGCAACATAGCCCCAAATCGGAGTGTGCAGCATGTTAAGTTTTATCGAAAATTTCTGGCAACTCTTTGTACTATCCGCCCCTTGGTTATTAGTGGGATTAGTCGTTGCGGCCATAATGAAAACCTGGATCCCGATGGACTGGCTACAAAAACAACTGGGTGGCGATGGCGTGAAACCCGTCGTTAAAGGAGCGTTATTTGGCGCGCCTTTACCCTTGTGTAGCTGTGGCGTGATCCCTGCCGCCATGCAATTACGCCGCGGTGGTGCGAGCAAAGGCGCTACCGTAGCCTTTTTAAGTGCCACGCCAGAAACCGGCGTGGATTCTATCTCGGTATCTTATGTGCTGCTGGGTCCGTTAATGGCCATAGTGCGCCCTATTGCGGCGATTAGCAGTGCTATTATTGCTGGCCTGTTAGTGGGTAGAACCGAACATACTGTGAGCAATACCCGCGTAGCAAGCGATACCAAAGCTGAGACTGCACCCACCAAAAGCTGCTGCGTCAGTAAAGCCGTTGTAACAACACCAGTCGAGCCTGTTGCAGCAGCGTGCTGCCCGAGTAAAGTGCCAGCCGAGACCGAGGTTGCCACCACGAAAACCAGCTGCTGCCCCAGCAAGACCTCCGCAGCCGCGGCCAATACCAAACCCAGCTTTTTACAGCAAGCCAAAGCTGGGCTGGCATACAGCACTGGCAAGCTATTAAGCGACTTTTACCTGTGGCTATTAATTGGTTTATTTTTTGCGGCCTTAGTGCAAACGCTAGTGCCAATAGATGCCTTAGCGCAATACGGCAGCAGTATTTGGATGATGCTGTTAATGGTGCTGATTTCTGTGCCTATGTATGTCTGTGCGACTGCTTCAACCCCAATAGCTGCTGCATTAATGCTAATGGGGATCTCGCCAGGCGCGGCGCTGGTGTTTATGCAGGCTGGCCCTGCCACCAATATTGCCACTATCAGTGTGGTCTATAAAGAGCTAGGCAAACGTGCGCTGGGGGCTTATTTATTTGGCGTGATCGTGATGTCTGTATTTTTTGGCTGGCTGTTAGATGTCGCATTGAACTACTTTGATATCTCTGTGCAAGGCGCTATGCAACATCAGCACTCGGTGTTACCAAGCTGGCTGGAATTGACGGCAGCCTTGTTACTCGCCGCCTTAATTCTGCGTATTGTGGCTAAGCAATTACTTAGCCCAAAACAAGCCAGCTAACGCAGTGATTATGGGTAAAGTGACTGCGCAAAACGATCGCGGCGCGGTAAATAAAAGTTATCGTAGTCCATGGAAAAAGCCACATGCGTGGCTTTACCCAATAGCTCCTGACGCGGCACTAGGCCATACACTCGCGAGTCAGCGCTATGACGACGGTTATCACCTAACACTAAGTAGTAATCCTCTGGGATAGTAATAGGCGCAAAGTTTGCCAGCAGCGCAGGTTGGGCGTGATCCAATTGCACCAGATGCTGCAACGTACCTAATTGCTCAGTGAACATCGTTACCGTTGCATCATTCAGTTGCTGATAAGCCAATGGCTTGCCGTTAATCACTAATACTTCGTTACGCATAGCAACAGTATCGCCTGGCAAGCCTACTACGCGTTTAATCAAACGATTAGCTGCAGCCTCAGACGAAAACACTAAAATATCACCTCGAGCAGGCTCTCCGGTGCGTAGTAAAGAAAGCTGGGTAAAGGGTAGGCGTAAATCGTAAGCCATCTTATTGACAGTCACCCGGTCACCAATATTGATGGTCGGCTGCATTGAACCTGTAGGCACCGAGTACCAATCGGCAATGGCACTGCGAAACACCGACATCAACAAAACAAGCACCAGTAATTGGCGGTGAGTTTTAAAAAATCGGCTAAAGTGTTGTAAAAATGGCGTTTTGTTCATATTCAGGTCCTTCTGTGTCGGATATTTAATCAATATAAGCGTGAGGTCATGCCTATACGACTGCCCATACCGCGATTAAGTTCGCCATCCGCTCACCAAAAGCATAAAGCTTATTTTCTGATACCCATCACGCCCTCATGCGCCAGCAACCAAGCCTTTTTATCTAAGCCGCCGGCATAACCGGTTAGGGTACCGTTCGCGCCAATAATTCGGTGGCAAGGCACAATAATCGCAATGGGGTTTTTGCCATTGGCCAACCCTACCGCCCGAACCCCCTTAGGGTTATTAATGGCTTTAGCAATATCACCGTAACTGGCCGTTTGACCATAAGGTACTGTGGTTAACGCCTGCCAAACCTGTTGTTGAAATGCCGTACCTTCAGCGGCTAAGGGGAGATCAAAAACCGTAAGCTCTTGATTAAAATAAGCTAACAGCTGCTGTTTTGCTTGCTGTGTTATGCGCTGTGGCTTTATAAGCTGGCGGGGCTTATCGCAAAAAGTCACAGCCACCAGCCCCTGCTCAGACGCAGCAATTTCTAGTAAACCCAAAGGCGTGAGCAGATATTCATAGCAAAACATGGTGGCCTCCCTTTTTTGATATCGCTAAGCATAGCAAGCTTACTACCTTGCAGTATGCAACTTGCTGCACATATTGCGAACAATGCAGCTTAAAAACAGCTGCACACAACTGGCTTTTCTGAAATAGCAACAAATACGCTTAAACTTATGATTTTAATAAAAATAAATCTAAAAAAGATACTTAAGCAACCTACCTAAAAGCATTATTCACGTTTGGTTAAAAAATAAGTATCCTAGTTAGCCTATTTTGGCAAAATCAGTGAAAAACATGGCAAATTATAATGATGTAAAAACAGCCTGTGAACAATTGCTCCAAGACGGACAACCCATCACTTTGGAGAGCCTGATTAAAATATTGGGTGGCAGTCGTACTAGTGTCATGGTGCTGTTTGATCAGTGGTGCAGTAAAAATAACTACCAGCCCCCCCAGCCAGAAGACAGCAAATCTGTGAAAACCAGCTTAAATCTTAGTGCCTTGTCTTCTTTAACAGAAAAAATGCCTGGCTCTTTATCAAAGCTTTGGCCACTCGGTAAGCGGCAGCCGGCAGAGCAGCAAGCTGAATCAACGTTTGTTGCAGACTCTCAAGCTATTGAGCCGCCAGCGCAGCCAAACTCGCCCGAAGATCAACCGCTCGACATCGTGTTAAATGAAAACGAACAAGCCGCTGCGGCAGCTGCTGACGAGGTGATTGAGATAACAGCCACTCACACTAGCGATGAGCCAGCGCAGCTAGACATGTCGGTAACGGATGCGCACGACAGCACAGCAACCGACCCAACCCTTTTAGCTGAAGATGTCTCTGACAGCACAGCAACCGATACAACCCTTTTAGCTGAAGATATCTCTGACAGCACAGCAACCGACACCGCCCCTTCTCCCCTATATGTTGTTAGCGCTGAACCTAACGCCGGAACGGAGTCACAATATGCGGAATTACAGTATCAGTTAACCCAATTACGGCAACAAATTCAGGAACAAGATGCTGATAATGCTGAGCTACATGAACAATTTACTGATGCACAAAAACTCGCAACGCAACGCCAGAAAGCGCTCAATGAGCTACAGCAGCAGCTCAACCAACAGCAAAGTGATCTAAACCAGCTAAAAGAACACGCCTACGAACTGGAACAACAGAAAGCCTCATCACATGAAGTGGCCCGAGCGGCTGCCGAGCAAATTGAGATGCTGACGCAGAAATTTGACAATCTGCAGCTGGCTTATCAGGAATTACAGTCCTCTTCTGATAGTAAACAATCAGAGCATGTCACCCAACTTGAGCAACGTATAGAGCAGCTGCAACAAGAGTTGTCGACCCAAAAGCAACAGGTTGCTTTAGTCGAACAGCAATTACAGAAATCAGAGCAAGCCCTGATTCTGCAGCAGAAAAAACTGCAACAAGAACAGGAAGAGGCAGAACAACAGCGGGCGCTTTTACAGCAGGCTAAGGTAGAACACTCTGAGCAAGAGCAGCAAATCCAGAGCTTACAACAAGCACAAACACAGTATATTGCGCAATTAAACGATGCTCAGGATCTGATTGCCGAACAGGCTGAGCAGATCAATAACCAAACAGATCAATTAGCTGCTCTTAGTGCCAAATTACCTGAAATGCGCTCAGAACATGAATTTGCGGCGCAAGAGCAAGAGTTACAAAGATTGCGCGCCCAATTGCAGGTATTTGAAAGCAAAATGGCACACTTGCAAGATGCGAATGTGATGCTAAAAGAACAAAGTGAAGTGACGGCTGCCAACTTAACCCGCCAGCGGGAAACGATCAAACTGCAACGGGAAGAAACCAAGCAATTACGCGAAGCGCAGGAACAAGCTCAAGCTGAAAAAATGCAATTACACCAGCAAATCCAAAAATTGGAAGAGCAGCTGTTGTTTGTTAAAGATAATAGCAGCTCAACCATCGAGCGCTTAACCTTTACCAATCGCCAAGCACAAGCCAAAATTATTGAATTAGAACAGCAATTAAAGCGTGTTGGAGCAGAAGCTTAAGTAACATACTCCCTCGCAGCAAGCTGCGGGGCTTTGCGCCGTTCTTAGTAAGTGTAACATTCTGCATAAATGATCTTATGCCAAAAAAGACTGCGGGCAGTTATCCTGCCCGCGGTTGTTTAAAACTTATAACTCAGATTAACCTTGTAGTTGCGTCCCGGCATGGTTTTACTTTCCGGATCTGGCCAAATAGCATAGGTTTTATCGGTAAGATTCTCGATACCAACCCGCACTACCAACCCTTGTAACTTCACAAACTCAGGTTGATAAGCGAGATATATGTTATGCAGCTGTGACCCTTTGCCATCCAGATTACGATCCAGATAAAGCTGTGGTAAACGCTGCATATCTTTAGTAAAGCGCGATACTGTGGATAAACTAAAACCTGGAGCGAATTGCCAGTGTAACCCTAGATTAATCACATCCTGAGGGGCTCTTTCATAAGGTTGGCGACGCTGTTCGATAGTACCCAAAAAGAAATTAGGCACACCGCTGATGTCCATGCGTACTTGGCTATAGTTTGCAAAGGCTTCAAAGGTACCAAGCCGGTATGTTAGCTCTAACTCCAGCCCCAAAGAACGTAGCTCACTAATATTCCGACTAGAGTAATCGCGATGCGTTGCTTCGGTGGGCGATGCAAAGACTTTTTCGCCATCCACGATTTTATACATAAAAGGCGCAGTATCAATAAAGTTGTCGACTCGCGTATCGAACCAGTTAAGTTTTAACATCAGCTGATCAGCATAGGCCAGGCCGTTAAAGGTTAATCCCATACCTACTTCGGTATTACGGCTATTTTCAGCTTTTAAAGCTGGCTGCGGCTCGCTATAACAAATTTTGGTTGGTCGGTGGCAGCGCCATTCGTCTAATTTATACAGTTCACGTAAGTTAGGGCCACGGAAGCTTTCATTATAACGGCTGTATAAACGTAACCAATGCGTCGGCCTCAGGGTGACACCTAGATTTGATGACCAATCCGCATCACTGTTTTCACCATATTGCGCAAAATTATCTGAACTTCGACGATAATTATCGTAACGCAGGCCCATTTCGCTACTGAGCCAGCTTGACCAATCTAGATCTGCCCGCATCCCTGCTGCCAGATTGGTACCCTGACTTTTACCATAATACGTACCGGCACTATTGGTTAAAAAGTCATGCATCCGATCAGCAAAGCGGTTTTCATCCGCTTGGGCAAAGCTGGTGAATAGGCCATAAAAACGCCCTGACTGATATTGCAGTTGCTGTTGAATGGAACCGCCAAAACTTTCATCTTCAAAGGTATCCAAGTTATGAAATGGGAAAGTATTTGACGCTAAAATAATACGCCCCTGTTGCAAACGCTCACGCTCAAAACGTTGATAATAAACTCGGCTTTGTACATTTTGCCAGGCCGCTTTTCCTTGATAATGATAACCCAAGGCCTGACTAAAACGCTTGCTTTGTTCTTGTTCAGTTAAAGGTTGACCAGCCCAAGAATCGGCATTACGAAAGGGCAAATCAGTAATTTCAGATTTAGTATGCTGGGTATCGCTTACCAGCTGTCCTGATGTTGTTTTCACATTGATTTTTAAGCGTAAATCATCGCTTTGACTGTCGTTTTTCACCCGTAAACTTTGCCCTCTTAACTCGCCTTCTTTATCGGGCAAATTAAGTTTAATCTCGCCAAAACGGCGGCGATTGGCATGTAAGGCTACAGCATAATCGTCAGTAGCATAAAAGGCACTACTGCCATATTGGTGTAAATCGGGGGCATCACCATAACCCGTTCTTAGCACAGCTCCTGCGCCAGCTTTATCATCGGTATAATCCCAGCCACCTTTAGTTACCACCTGAATTTGCCCACCAATAGCACCGCTGCCTTGGGCAATACCGTCGGCACCGCGGGTTACCTCGATGGCTTTCACAATACTCGGATCAATATCCAACGGATTGAAATAGCTGTTCTTACGCGAGCCATCGCTATACTGCTGATAATTCACGCCATCTACAGTAAGATTAATGCGCTCATTGCCAAAGCCCCTGATACTGATTTGCCCAGCTAAAGGTCGACTGTTATCAGTGGTGGCAATACTGGGGGTTTGGCGCAGCACATCTGACAACTCCTGTGCCATAGTGTTCTGCAAATGTTTATCGGTAATAATGGTTAAGGCGCGAGGTACTTCAAGGTTTTGCTGTGGACTATCCAATTTACTGCCTATCACCACCATCACTTCAATATCCTGCGACTTCTCAGTCACAGTGTCTTTTTGATCTGCTGCAGCCTGACTGCTGAGCACCGCTAAAGCGCTTAAGGTTAAGATGTTACGCATTTTCTCTCCTGAATATGGGAACAAAGGCTAAAAAGCGGCGCTATGATACCTGACCAAGATGTAAATGATAACAATTATTATTTGTGTTTATTAAAAATAACAGAAATTACTAGCTACTATTGCCTAATTAAAACATGCTGTTAAGGTATTATTTTTTGCAAGCATGGATGACAATGGCGACATCAAACCCTAACAAGGTCTTAGCCGAGGCGATAGCGCAATTTAATCAGCAACTGTCTCAGATCGACAATAAAGCTGAACTACTGCAGCTGTTAGATAAGCTGGCACTCTTGCCACAGCCTATTCGTTATCACTACAAACAGCGCTGGCAACTGTGCAATGCCGGTTTGCTGATAAGCCTACTGGTAGCCGTTTTAACCTATCAGCTGCATGCCGATACTCTGCTGTATTATATCGCAGCGGTAATGGCATTGATTAGCCTCATCCCGCTGCTTATTGCCTTGCATCATATCCATCAACTTAATCTTTTTACCAAGCAACTCTATTGGAAAAATGCCTTACTAGATAACCAGCTTACCCTGTTGAAAAAAACCGATTGGCCGGCAACCAGCCACTGGCTGCAGCAATTTGCTGAATTCAAACGCGGCAATTATAAACGTGAGTTTAAACAGCTTATTCAGGGCCAATTTACTGGCTCCGAGCATAGCTTTTCTTATCATTATTGGCATTTTCATTACGTAAACCGGCGCACCGAAGTCTCTACCAATAACAAGGGGCAAGTGACGACCCGTGTGGTGTACGATCATTTTGATCGCTACGGCATAATGCTGCCTTTTGCGTATTGTCGAAACTTGTTTATTACTGCCTTTGCAGCAGAAGGCATTAGAGGCGATCGTTATACCAGTGATTCTGGCCGCTTTAATAAACTTTTTCAGGTCCGCGCAGCCGACACCATGCAAGCCGCTCGCTTTTTAAAGCCAGCCGTTATCATTGCACTGGAAGAGCAAGCCGCTGTCTTAAAGCAGCTCAATCTGGCATTTAGTGATAATGGCGAGCTTTGTATCAGTTTTGCAGATAAAAACGTGTTAGATAGCCAGCCAGCTTACGGACTGGACCAACTGGCGCTTTTCCGGCAAAGTATTGAGCAACCCACGGCCTTACCCAAATTACAACAGCTATTAAATACCGTACATCAATTGCTACGGCATTCTGATAGCAACTTTTAAGCAAATAATAACAAGGAGTTAAAAATGGAATTAGCTATCTTATTAGGGCTAGCCGCCTTAATACTGGTTGTCGTAGTAATGATTTATAACGGCATTATCACCCGAATGAATGCGGTAGAGCGCGGCTGGGCCAATGTGATTACCCAGGAGCGGCAAAAAAATAAAATGATCCCGCACCTGGAGCAAGTCACCGAACAATTTAAACAACATGAAATGGGCTTACAAAGTAGCATTGCCGAACTGCGCTCTGGCTTAGCACGGCTGCAACCCAACACTATCGATACCGCCGCCCTGCAACAGGTCGAAGGCAGCACCCAAAAACTTTTGCAAGGTCTAACTATTGCCGTTGAAGCCTATCCAGAGTTAAAAGCCTCAGAAATCTTTAACAATTTAATGCGTGAAATTGCCGAACAGCAAGAAAATATCGGCGCTGCTATCCGCATTTTTAACCAAAATGTCGAAGACTTTAATAATGGTATCGAGGTCTTTCCAAATTCTTTGGTCAATAGCTTATTTAACAAGAAAACCCGAGTAACGCCATTTCACGATAGTGAAGCCGAAGCCGATTTTGAGTATAAATTAAGATGATCTTACCTAAAAAGCTAACGGACGATTATTGCCAATAACCTTGAGTAATTTTTGAAGACTCTGCTAGTAACATTTCGGCTTTACTAGCAGATACTCCCTAAAAACCACTAATCTTCATCACTTGAACAAAACCTTTCCGTCGATATTGTTAAATTGAAAATCGCCACTGCCTTTGTGTGCTAGGCTAAGATCGCCAGTGACTTGTTTAACACTGATGTCGCCGGAACCTAAAGCGCCCAATTGCACATCGCCCTTCACGTCCGCAATGCTTACTGTGCCAGAACCGACACGTTCAATCATCAGCTTGCCGCTTAACTGTTTGATGATGGCATCGCCTGAGCCGACACTGGCGATATGTAAGTCACCTTGCTGCTCGGTAAGCTCGACACGACCCGAGCCTATGCTGGCAAGGCGGGTATCACCTTTAATCTGCGATACCTTTAGATCGCCGGAGCCAACACTGTATACATATAAATCCGCGATGTTTTTTAACACGGCGTCACCTGAAGCAAGCGCATTTAATTTGACTGCGCCAGCCTCGGTTAACTTAAAAGTACCGCTCGATATTGTCGCTTCTACATTGCCCTTAATGGCATTGGCGTTAACATCGCCCGAGCTGAGTTGTAAGTTAAGTTGCTGCAAATTCGAGAGCTCTGCTGTACCTGAGCCTACCGCCAATTCTACTAACAGGCTCTGTGGCACCTGCAGCACTAACTCAAATTTACTGTATTTGTCGTTGCGCCCGCCCCAAAAACTTCGACTAAAACTATTGTTACGTTGCTTAGGCAATAACGTAATGTCCGCGCTATCAGCTTGCTGAGTATGGGTTATTTGCATTTCATCTAAGCGATCCTGAGATGACGCACATAATGTGGCCTGCAGCTGAATATCGCTACGATCACTGCCGGTCACACGCAGCTGATCTGCCGCAATGCTTAATTTGAGCTTTGCGACATCTTGCAAGGTTAATTGCTGCTGCGACGAAAAAGCACAGTATTCAGTGGCTTGTACCGCACTGACCGACAACGCCATAAACACTAAGGTTGTTTTCCACATGATGATTTCCTTGTATCTTATAAATTTTATGTTCCGTCTTAATTAGCAACAAACATGCCTAACACAAATACAATATAAATCATGATCTTAAATTATCATAGCTTAAAGAGCTGTTCGTAAAGTGGTAAATACCACTACTTTTTAGCCAATATTCTGAACATGATCTTCACCGGCTTTGGCTAAGCCGCTTAAATGACCAGCAAGCAACGATAGCCAGCAGCACAGTGCTGATAGCAAGCGCGAGCAGGTGCAACCACAGTGCATAACCTTGATCCATGCCAATCACTTTTAAGCCTACTTGCGACAAATGGTAGCTGGGCCAAATCCAGCTGGCTTGCTGCAGTAAGCTAGGTAACATGTTGATTGGTAACCATAAGCCCGATAACAAGGCCATCGGTAAGTACACAAGGTTCACTACTGCTGGGGCAGCTTTATCACTCAAGGTTAAGCCTAAAATCAGGCCAATTAAGGCAAAAGGTAAGGTGCCTAGTAATAACACCACTGCCAGTAAGACCCATTGTGTCAGCGCCAACCTTACACCGGCAAACACCGCAGCAATGCTAAACAGCAGTACAATAATTGCCAGTGAAAATACCAACGCGGTTGCAAATTTTGCCAGCAAATAGGCAGGTACGGGCATGGGCGACAAACGCTTTAAGGTTAACCAGCCATGGGCACGGTCACTGGCAATGTTCATGGCGAAATTAAACATGGCTGGCCCCATAATGCCAAAGCAGCCGTAGGTCACCAACATATAGGCACTGGCGCCACCACTATTAAACAACACGCCAAAAAATACATAAAACACCACCGGAAAAGCCAAAGAGGGAATTACAAAACCGGGAGTGCGTAAGATACTGAGTAAATCGTACCAGGCTTCTTTGCGATAAATCATTACGCTGCTCATGCGGCTTGCTCCTGTTGAGTAGAGTGTTGTTGGGTGCTAGGATGTTGCGTGTTGTCGTTTTGGGTAAGATGTAAGAAAGCTTGCTCTAGGGCAACTGGCCGCACTTCTAAATCCGCAACCTGCTGATCTGCCTGCAATAACGCGCGCACAGTGTGCTCAGCATGACGGCTATGTAAAGTGATGCATTGTTGCTCACGGTTAAGCTTTAATACCGCTGGCAACGCCAGCAGCTCTGCATCCGTTAACTGGCTGTGACAACGCACCACTTTATACTGCATCAAGGCTTTCAATTCGCTTGGACTGCCTTTGGCGACAATCTGCCCCTGATGCAGTACGGCAATGCTGTCGGCTAACTGCTCGGCTTCTTCCAGATAGTGCGTGGTTAATACCACCGCAACGCCTTGCTGCCTCAGTTGTGTTACCTGTTGCCAGAGCCCTTGCCGAGCCTCGACATCCATGCCCAGAGTTGGCTCGTCCAAAAAGACTAAGCGTGGTTTGCCTGCCAAGGCTAACGCGAAGAGTAAACGCTGTTTCTGCCCACCAGATAAGCGACCAAAACGTTGCTTGGCATGTGCTGCTAGCCCTGCTATCTGCATAAGCTCAGCCGCGCTGTAACCTTGTGGATAGTAACTGCTAAACAGATCGCACTGCTCATATACACTGAGGTTGGCGCTTAAACTGCCGATTTGCATCATGACGCCAAGCTGCTGACGCAAGGCCTGGCTTCGCGTGACGCCTTGCTGTTGTTCACCAAGTAACTGGATCTCGCCGCTATCCGCTTTAACCAACCCTAACAAGGTAGAAATTAAGGTCGTTTTACCGGCCCCATTGGGGCCAAGCACACACAGCACCTCACCAGCGGCCAGCGTCAGATCTACGCCAGCCAGTACCGTATTTCCAGCATAAGCTTTATGAAGATTGCTAACGGTTAGTGCGCTCATCATGCTTACTCCCCAGAGGTCAGGTTAGCTTGCAGGAACTGACCAATCTGTTGATTCAACCAAGCTGGCGCATCAGCCATAATAAAGTGCTTGGAATCCGCCGCAAACGCAAAGCTGTGGTACTGCGCTGGGGCATTCGCCAATTGCTTTTCATAGTTAGCCTGGACTTCTTGCGCTGTGCTATAAGGCGCGCCATGTTGTAAGGCGCCCAACGTTAGCACCGGCACGCGCAGCTCAGCTAATTGGGGGCGTAAATCGGCTTGCATTAGCTCGCCCATTACACGGCCTGACGTCATGCCATCTGAGCGGAACATGTCATTCACAATGCGTTTATGCCAACTTTCGTTATTCGCCATGCCTTTGGCCATCAACATAGGATCAAAACTGGCGGGTGCGGCTTGTTGATTGCCTTGGTTACGTGCGGCACTTTCTGCAAACAGTACGCCTAAGGCTGGCAAGCCATCAACATTAATCGCGCCAC
Organism: Alishewanella sp. d11; assembly: GCF_049390205.1. Lineage (GTDB taxonomy): Bacteria > Pseudomonadota > Gammaproteobacteria > Enterobacterales > Alteromonadaceae > Alishewanella. The sequence goes on from NZ_CP186547.1 coordinate 1,487,249, forward strand.
CGATTTGCTCTGGCGCACGGGTTGCTAACGCTAATGCCAGATAACCGCCTAACGAGTGGCCGATCACCACGGGTTTTGTTAATTGTTGACGTTCGATGTAGTCCAAAATGGCTTGCTGTTGCGTTAATAAATAGCTCTGACCCCATTGTTCGGCTGAAAGAGGGTTAACACCAGCGAACCCTGCTAAGGTGAAGATATGCAGCTGGTAGCGGTCTTTTAAAGCATCAACGGTACTTTGCCAGACGTCTGCGGAAGAGGCTAAACCAGGGATCAGTAAAACGGCTGGGCCTTGGCCGACTACGCTCACCTCAAAACAGTTGCAAGCAGATTGCTGCTGTTCGCTTACTGCGGCAGCGGCAAAGCTAGGCATGCTTATGGTTGCGCTGGTTAAACCCAGTTGCAGCAATACGGCGCAGGCAGTGATTTTTGTGAAAGTTTTGCTCAGTTTTAACGTGTTAGACATGTTCATAAGATGCTCCAGTAAGGTCGATTACATTAAGCTTGGGATTGCAAGCTGATGACGAGCATTTTAGGAGAGGGGCGACCAGCGCACAGGTAACGCTTGTCAGCAAATGACGGTGACAATCGCCACCAGAAAAGATGACCTTTGTCACTTTCGCTTTTGAGCAAAAAATCGCTACACTGCGCCTTTACGTTTTGCCGCTTAAACGACATATAAATATAAACAGCTATGTTGTGTTATATAGGATCGCGAACTGGCAGAGCATCGGAGTGAAAATGGATTGGTGCCTATGACAGCACAAGATGATCAGCTGCAAAAGAAACTGAGCTGGGTGTATTTGTTTAACCTGGTGTTCTATATTATCCCGCTATTTATGGTTAAGTTTAGCTGGTGGCAATACCTGTTAATGGCGCTGGCTTTAATTGGGTTTCTGTATTGCTACTTCTGGGCCTATAACTGTCCTCGTCAGCAGATGTATAAACCGACACTAGGTATTATTGCAATTGCTAGCCTGATCACCCCAATCAACCCTGGTTCTATTGCCATGTTTTCTTATGCGGGATTTTTTATCGGTTATGCCAATCCTTTAAAACATTACCTGCCAAAAGTGCTTGGCTTAGTCCTATTATTGATCGTACTAGAGGCAATGCTGACCATTCACTGGTCTTCATTTTTGTACATTGGGCTCCCTATTGTACTTGGTGTCAGTTTCTTAGGCTGGGTTGAACAACAAACCATGTTAAAACGCTTAAGTCAGCAACAAAGTGCTGATGAAATTAAGCAATTAGCCGCCATGGTCGAACGCGAGCGGATTGGTCGAGATTTACATGATATTTTAGGCCACACCCTATCCAGTATCATTTTAAAAGCCGATTTAGCCGAAAAACTGCTGGCACGCCAGCAACCAGCGGCCGCGCAGCAGCAACTTACCGAATTAAGCACCATTGCTCGTGATGCCTTAAGCCAGGTGCGGCAAAGTGTCTCGGGCTACAAGCATCAAGGGTTAACCGCCGAAGTCGCCAAGCTGTTATCACGGCTGCGCGATGCCGGTTTTCAAGCGGAATTACGTGGTGCTATCCCGCAACTCGACAGCCGCTATGAAACCACACTGGTGCTAGCGCTGACCGAGCTGGTCACTAATGTGATGCGCCATAGTAAAGGTGATCGATGCCAGCTAAGTTTTACGCATACTAGCAAACACTTACACGTGGAGTTAGCCGATAATGGTGATGCAGTCGCCTTTATTGAAGGTAATGGCATAACTGGCTTACGGGAACGGCTTTCGGCCATTGGTGCTGAACTAACCCTACAACATGACGCTGGCTTTACCGCCATTATTGATTTACCGCTAAAAGCGCATTAAAGGAGCTGCTATGAATATTTTACTGGCCGAAGATCAAGCCATGGTGCGAACGGCTCTCGCCACCTTGCTGCGCCTAGAAACCGATATGCACGTAACCGAAGCCGCCGACGGCTCTGTAGCGCTTAAACTCCTCAAGCAACAGCCATTTGATTTACTGCTCACCGATATTGAAATGCCAGGGCACAGCGGTATTGAACTTGCCCAATACGTGCAGCAGCAAAAACTCCCGACTAAAGTGGTAATTATTACCACCTTTGGCCGTGCCGGTTATGTTAAACGGGCGATGGATGCCGGAGTAGGCGGCTTTTTGTTAAAAGATGCGCCGGTAGAGCAGTTAGTGCAAGCCATGCAGCAGGTAATGGCCGGTAAGAAAGTGGTCGATAGCGAACTGCTGCTTAATTCACTGGGTGAGCAGGACCCGTTAACTGATAAAGAGCGGCAAGCGCTAAAACTGGCAGCGGAAGGGAAAAGCACTGGCGAGATTGCCAGTGCGCTGTATATTGCTGAAGGTACTGCCCGTAACTATCTGTCGGAAGCCATTAGCAAACTTAATGCGGCTAACCGCATTGATGCCGCGCGCATTGCGCGGCAAAAGGGTTGGCTTTAAAGCCGGTCTTTATCTTCTACAACCCTGTTAATTTTTTGGAGAATTACGGTGTTTCAAGCGGTTATTTTTGATATGGATGGCGTACTGATTGACTCGGAACCCTTATGGCATCAAGCTGAGCAACATATTTTGGGTGGGTTGGGCGTCGACTTTAACAAACCTCCGCGACTACAAAGTACTGGCTTAACCACCGCCGCAGTAATTGCGCACTGGTATCAACATCAGCCATGGCCGGGGCCAACACCCGATCAAGTACATCAAGCGATTATCGATTTTGTGGCGAGTGGCGTGGCGGCACACGGCGAACCCAAAACCGGCTTATTGGCGCTATTGGCCGAGATCAAAGCGCGACAATTAAAAATTGCAGTAGCAACCAACTCGCCGCAAGTCTTGCTAGACACCACCTTAGCACGGCTCAGTATTGCAGAGTATTTCCAGACACGTTGTCATATCGAATTAGTGAGCAAAGGCAAACCTGACCCAGAAATCTACTTGCTGGCGGCCAGCAAGCTGGGCGTTAAACCGGAGCACTGTTTAGTGTTTGAGGATTCGTTTGCCGGTGTGACCGCGGCGAAAGCAGCCGGTATGACCGTAGTGGCAATTCCAGCGGAACACGAATGGCAGCACAGCAAATTTGCCATTGCCGATGCGAAAATTCGCTGTTTCAGTGAGTTTGCTCCTAGCAACTATTTAGGGTGATTAACTCGATTTATGCAAAATGCCCCGTCCTTGTTGGGTGGGGAGGATGTCAATGTGCAGCATAATGAATCTGGATCTTGCCACCAGCACCCTCTGTGGGTAACACAATCCGGAAATGCACGCCTGTTGGGATGTCATCAAGCAAGACGATCTGACCTTGCAAGGCTTGCGTAACAATATTGTATAAAATATAAGTCCCCAAGCCGCTGCCGCCCTGCTGCCGGTTGGTGGTGACAAAGGGATCGAAAATTTTCGGCTTTACCGATGCCGCTATCCCTTTACCGTCATCATAATAGTCAAACTGCAGGTTATTGTTTTGCACGGTAACTTGCACCTTAATCTGCCCTTGCGCAACGCCTTGGAAACCATGGATCAACGAGTTCATGATTAAATTGGTAAAAATCTGCGAGAAATAGCCCGGATAGCTTTCAACGATCAGCTCTTCGGCAATCTCTAACTGGATTTGGTGTTGGGTATTTTTTAAATGTGGACGTAACGAAACAACTATTTGCTCTAAGTAGTCTTTCAGCGCAAAGCGGCGCATTTCTTCACTGCTTTGATCAACAGCTACCATTTTAAAACTGCGGATTTGCTCTGCTGCCCGCTCAATATTGCGAAACGCAATCTCTACCCCTTCCAACATATCAGAATAAAACTGCTGCAAACTTTGCTTCGTCAGCTTACCCGACTGAAAATCCTGTTTCGAATGCTCCAAGCGATGGTGCAAATGGGTAATGGCGGTAACCGCAACCCCAACAGGAGTATTGATTTCATGTGCAATGCCCGCCACCAAACTGCCCAACGAGGCAAACTTTTCTTGTTCGATCATTTTTATTTGGGTGGCTTTAAGATGTGCAAGACTTTCTGACAGTTGCAAGGTACGTTCAGTCACGCGTTGTTCTAGCTCTAGATTTAGCTTAATAATGTTATCTTCGTTTTCTTGCCGTTGCTGGTTATAGCGCGCAATCACGTCCAACATGGCATTAAAAGCATCGACTAAGTCACCTAGCTCTGCAGCAAATTTTTGCTCCACCCGTTGGCTATAATCCTGCTGGGTGGTCACTTTACTAATAACCTGCTTCAATTGATGTATCGGTCGCAATAAACTCTTACTTAATTGGCTAGCCAACCAAAATGTCACCCCTAAAGCACCGAGAAATGCGGTAATCGCAATGGTCGCAGCATAGTCTAATTCCCGCTTTATCCGCTCCAAACCCACAGTTAATTGCAGTGCTCCGATAATCTGCTCCTGCAAACGGACCGGAATGGTCACCGCTAATTGCCCAGCCTCAAACCTAACCGCTTGCGTAAGATTTGGAATGGCGCTCTGCACTTGCACTGACTCATCTTGCGCATAAGTGGCAAAGACACTGAGTTGATCATCCTCTAACCGGTATAAGGTGGCATGTTTAATATCCGGCGACTCTTCAAGCGTTCGTAAAATATCCGCAGCACTCTCGTTTTGTTCAAATAATAACGACGCGGTAGTCATTTCAGCCAAAATGCGGGCCTGAGTCTGACTGCTAACAATGAGTTGTTGCTGATAACTTTGCTGCATTAACCAATAAACTGGGATCACGCTAATCAGCATTGCGAGAAATGCCACACTAATTAAACCTAAGAATATTTTTTGTTTTAGGGTGCTATTCATAGTGCAGATCCCTGACCAGCCTGGGTGATCCGCAGTAGCGCAGTATTAATAGGGAGTTTGAAACTAGGCTGTAAAGCACTATTGTAATAAATAATCAGGCGGCCAGCTTCCAGTTTTAAATCAAACAGTGCCGAACCCGGCAACGACACACCGGGCGCATTAATACGTAAAATATGTGGCGTGTCAGGAATTGAAGACTGCAACAAATGGGCATTCGTTGTTTGATAAACCACATCACAACGATTGATATCTTGGGCATTAGCAATTGCCTCGATACTGATTTGGCGCCCTGCAAGCTGACGTTCGGCAAAAGCGATGACAAAGTGCGGTTGATATTGGTTAGTCAGCTCGCCAAACAAACACAGCTGTAGCGGGCGCGCTTTATCTTGTTCAGGCCAACTAATAAATTTTGCGATATTGTAGAGATAAGCTGCCTGCAACAGGGCGTAATTTTGTTCGTTATCAACGGTTTTTTGCGGAGCAGAAATCGCAGTACTGTTCAAACAGACTGATAGCCATACTATAAGCAACCCCAACCTAGACAACGTCAACTTCGCTCCGCACACTGGTAATTTTGCCTATTAAATAGCCTGTTTGTTGCCTATTGTAAAGTACTGCTGCAACGAGACCTGAATGATAAAAGCCCTTTTGTTAGCATTTAACTAGCCGCGTTTAAATGGTTGGACGAATAGTAAATTAATAACTAAACTGGTTTGGGAATCATTATTAGATTGTTTTTTCAGGTTTTTACTGGCTGGAGTCTGGATATGGTAGGTGCAGGTAAAAATGCGTAAATTCCCCATACTGATCTTAAATGCAGCAGCCTTTGCTACTCCAGCTTTGGCACAAGATTTGTCTTTATTCGATCTTGAGCTTGAAGCCTTAATGAAAATCGAAGTCACCGTCCAACGTAGAACAGAAAATATCTTAACAGTACCTATTGCCACTACGGTTATTCGCGACGAGACCTTGACCACACTTTATAAGACTGGCGAAGATATGCGCGGTTTAACTTCACGCCTACCTAGCTTACAAGTGGAGTCGTCATTTGGCCGTACCTTTCCACGGTTTTATGTGCGTGGCATCGGCAATACCAGCTTTGATTTAAACGCATCACAACCCGTGTCATTGTTGTATGACGACGTAGTACTCGAAAGCCCCATTTTAAAAGGGTTACCCATCTTTGATATCGCGCAGCTCGAACTGGCGCGCGGCCCACAAGGTACCTTATTTGGCCGCAATACACCGGCAGGGGTAATTATTTTAAACTCTGTACTGCCAGAGGAAACTTTTTCAGGGTTTGTCCGAGCGAATGTGGGGCGTTTTCAAACCAGCAATATTGAAGGCGCTCTCGGGGGCAGCTTGGGCAATGGCTGGTCAAGTCGTTTCTCATTCTTGAATCAATACCGAGATGATTGGGTTATAAATCGTGTTGAAGGCCCCGAGTCTGGCTTTGAAGGTTTTCGCGATACCGCGCTGCGTTGGCAATTGCGTTATCAAAGCGACAATGGTTTTGAAAGTTTATTAAAGCTGCATGCCCGAGATATGCATGGCACATCTCGGTTGTTCCGTGCCAATATTATCGATCCCGGTACAAATCGGTTTGTCTCTGACTTTGACCTAAGAAATGTCAGTCAAGATGGACAAAACAGTCAGACGCTCGATCACCAAGGCTTGAGTTTACGCTTAAGCTGGCCCTTTAAGCAGTTCGATCTTTACAGCATTAGCGCCTATGAAACCGCTGAGGTATTTAGTCGCGGCGATATTGATGGCGGCTTTGGCGCAGCCAGCGCTAACGCCATGGGGCCAGGGGTTATTCCATTTAGTTCAGAAACAGCTGCCGCCTTGCCAAGACATGATCAAATTACTCAGGAAATACGCTTAGCGTCCAAAACGGAGGGCCCCATTGATTGGCAAGCTGGTCTCTTTTGGTTTGATGAGTCACAAAAAATTGAAAATATTAATTACGATAGCCTGAACAACGGCGTGCAAAATGGCTATGCCGCTATTCGCCAAACCAATCAGTCTAGCGCCTTGTTTTTCGCCGCCGGTTATACCGTTAACGAAAAACTGCAGCTGCGCGCGGGTGTCAGACAAACCTGGGATCGCAAAACCTTTAGTGCTGAACGTCCGCAATCACCAGGCGGTGGTGCGCCCTTGCAGCCCTTGTTTGCTAACAGTGATGAATCTCAGCTCAGTTGGGATCTGAGTGCCCTATGGCGGCTTGATCAACAACATAACCTCTTTGTCAGGATTGCCGAGGGTTTCCGAGCCCCCAGCTTTCAAGGTCGGGTGATGTTTCGCAATAGCATTTCGCAAGCCACTTCTGAAACGGTTCTTTCTGTTGAAACAGGTTTAAAAGCAGAATTGGCTAACCGACGCCTGCGCTATGGCATTACCTTATACCGTTTTCAATTGGATGATCCGCAACTGACCGCCGTTGGTGGTACTGGCAATGTGTCACAACTGATCAATGCCGAGCAAGCTGAGGGTAGCGGTATCGAGTTTGAATTTGATGCCAAATTAGGTAGCCGCTGGAGCTTGCTTGGCGGGTTAAGCTACAACCATACCGCAATCAACGATACTAATTTACTGCTGACGGTGTGTGGCGCGCCTTGTAGCGTAACAGACCCTATTATGATGGTAAACGGTGTGCGCTTAGCAAAGGTGGATGGCAATCCACTGCCTTATGCTCCCAATTGGATTGGCCAATTGCAATTACGTTATGAAGCGCCTTTCGCGACAGGCAAACTTTACTTTCATACCGATTGGACCCTGCGTAGCAGCATGAATTTTTTCCTGTATGAAGCAGCCGAGTTCCGCGCCTCGTCATTGGTAGAAGGGGGTATGCGTCTTGGTTATAGCTGGCAAAATGCCCGCTACGATACAGCCTTGTTCGTACGTAACCTCACCGATAAAACCGCACTAATCGGTGCTATCGACTTTAATAACCTAACGGGAATGGTTAACGAGCCTCGTATCTTTGGAGTAGAGTTTTCCGCGAGTTTTTAACTAGCGTTATTAAAGTTTTAACCGAATGAGTCCTATCGCTAGCAGAGACGCTTACTGAATCTCCGCAGTGACATTTAACGACATTAACAGGCTTGTACCGAATCTCGGGCAATAAAGTGCGGTTCAAAGAGTTGCTGCACTTTAATATCGCTGTTTTGATATACCTCGCGTAACACCCAACGGGCAGCCATATGGCCCATGGCACTGATCGGATAGTCAATGGTAGACAGCTTCGGATAGGTGTAATAGGCAAAATTCACATTATCAAAACCAACCACTGAAAAATGCTCGGGTACCGCTAAGCCTTGCTCGCGGGCTGCGGTCAAGGCGCCTGACGCCATTTCATCGTTGGCACAGACAATAGCACTAAAGGGTAAGCCCGTTGCCAAAATGGCCGCTAAACCTTGACTGCCGCCCGTTTCGCGAAAATCGCCTTCGAAGAATAATTGTGGGTTAGCCGTTAACTGATATTCCGCTAAAGCACGCTGATGTCCTTGGTAACGTGCTCGCGCATCCGTTTTCCACATCGGGCCGGCAATGTAGGCAATTTGCCGATGGCCTTGTTGCAATAAATGCTGTGTCGCTAAGTAACCGCCGAGTTCATTGTTTAAGCTGATACAACGCTCAGCGATTGCCGGAATATGCCGATTTAGTAACACAAAAGGCGTACCCTCTGCCGCTAGCTGAATCAAGTATTCGTCAGGCACCGCTTCGACATGCAGAATCAGTGCATCACAATTGCGGCTTTTTAAAAACTCAATGCCATCTTGCTCGGTCGCCAAATCGCTGTGGCCAGCAGTAATAATCACATGCTTGCCGGTAGCACGAAACTCAGCTTCGATCCCTGTTAACATTTCGCCGTAAAATGGACCATGTAACTCCGACACCAAAATACCAATGCTGTTAGAGCGATTAGAGGCCAAGGATTGAGCAATACAATTCGGCCGATAGCCCAATTGCTCCATAGCCGCCAGAACTTTCTTCCGGGTCGACTCGCGCACCGGAGTATTATTGTTAATCACTCTGGATACCGTCGCCAGCGATACGCCTGCTAGCGCCGATACCTCGTAAATTGTTGCCATCTTAGTGTGCTATCCTTTTTAACGCGCGCGGTCAGCTTATTTTCGCGCAGCGAGTTCATCAGCAATACGTTGTACCTTGCTTTGGGTAAGTGGGTAACGAGTCATCACCAAGGCCACCAACACTGAAGCCAACGCCGGCAGCAGGGTAAAACTGAGTAAAATACCTTGTTGCGTTGCCGTAGTTTGTAACGTATTGGGCTGGTAGTGATAGAAGGCTAATAACCAACCAGCTAAAGCCCCCCCCAAAGCGAGCCCCAGCTTAATAAAAAACACGACAGAAGAATAGACTAAACCTGTCACTCTGATGCCATTTTGCCATTGGCCATAATCCACCACATCGGCCATTTTCGCCCACAACATCGGGGTGGCCATTTGCAAAAAGAAGCTCCAAGCAAAGTGCAGCGCAGTGGCAAGGTAAAGCTGTTCTGGCGCAATCCAAAAACCGGCGGCACAAATCAGCGCAGCAATCAGCTGTAATGCAATATAAGCTTGCCGTTTATCTACGCGGGCCGCTACAAATTGTGCACTGGCACACCCCAAGATATTGCCTAACATGCCGATGGTCATAAAGGTGGTAACAAAGTCAGCCTGCTGCAAGTAGTATTTTACATAGTAAATCGCGAGCGTATTTCGCAGCACCATGCCGATTAATAAAATTAATGCCGCCAAACTTAATATACGCCAAGCCGAATTCTGCCAAAGGGTCTGCAGGCCACTTTGCAGGGTGAGCTGTTGATTTGGTGGGTTAGCAACCCGTTCTCGAGTGCCTAAAAAACATAACACAAACAGCACCACGCCTAACGCACTCATGGCAGCAATCGTCAGTTGGTAACCTTTAGCTTGATCGCCTTGGCCAAACCAAGCGACCAACGGCAAGGTGCAGGCGGTAACCAATAAACCACCTAACATGCCAAATACAAACCGATAGGATTGTATCGACACCCGCTCGTTGGGATCGGCGGTTAGCGCACCCCCTAAGGCAGAATAAGGAATATTAATGGCGGTATAGGCCAACATCAGTAAGGTGTAAGTAGTAAAGGCATACCAGACTTTGCCGGTGGGGCTTAAATCTGGCGTAGTAAAGGCCAACACGCTGATTAAGCCAAACGGCAGCGCCAGATAGAGAAGATAAGGGCGATATTGACCAAAACGACTACGCGTCTTATCAGCCAGGGCGCCCATTAGTGGATCGGTTATGGCATCGACAATGCGCACCACTAAAAATAAGGTACCTACCACAGCCGGTGAAATACCAAAGATGTCGGTATAAAAAAACGTCAGAAACAACATGACCGTTTGAAACACAATGTTACTGGCGGTATCCCCTAAGCCATACGCTATTTTTTCTTTTTTTGTCAGCATGATACACAACCCTGTTGCGGTTATTGTTATCTTAGAAGCGATAGCAGAGCACGCTAAAGCTTCAGCAGATTTTGCCTAGGTTAGGCTTTTTTATTTCGATTAGACCATAGCTGTTGTAACGCTAAACCACTGGCTTTAACCGTGCGTTGCTGAGTGTGGTAGTCAACATACACTATTCCAAAACGTTTGGCATAGCCCTCAGCCCATTCAAAATTATCTAGCAAGCTCCAAGCAAAATAGCCTCGCACATCAACACCGGCGCGAATGGCTGCATCCGTGGCGAGTAGATGCTGTTGGTAATACTCCAAACGGGCCACATCATTTATGCTGCCCTCTTGCAGGGTATCGACCATCGCCGCGCCATTTTCAGTAATGTAGATAGGGGGTAAAGTATAGCGCTGTTGCAACTGTACTAAGATTTCTGTTAAACCCTGCGGATAAATCTCCCAGCCCATATCGGTTAAAGGCGGTTGGCTTGGCTTCACATCAGAAAACCAACCGTCATCGCGGGCAGTAAAGACGGTTCGGGTGTAATAATTGACGCCTAAAAAATCCAGAGGCTGGGCAATGATGTCCAGATCCCCTGCGAGCATCTGCGGGAGATCAGTGCTCGCTAAATGGCCAGTTAAATCGGGGTAACACCCTTCGAGTAATGGCTGTAAGTACCAGTGATTATGGTACTGATCGGCTAACCAAGCCGCTTGCTGATCGGCAGCACTGGTCGTCGCAGCAAAGCAAGGACTAAAATTTAACACTATACCGGTTAAAGCTTGCGGGCAGTTACGCCGCAGTATGGGCATCGCTAAGCCATGCGCCAGCAATAAATGGTGCGCAGCCTGCCGCCCAGCTTGCCGATTTTGTACCCCCGGCGCATGAATGCCCGCTTCGTAGCCCAAGTACGCACTGCAAAATGGCTCGTTTAAGGTGGCATAAGAATATACCCGATCACCAAAGGCTCGGCTGACGATGTCGGCATACTCAGCAAAACGATACGCCGTTTCCCGATTTAACCAGCCACCTTTATCTTGTAAATACTGCGGGAGATCCCAGTGATATAAGGTAACGTAGGCTTTAATATTGCGAGTCTGCAGCTCGTCGAGTAAGGCGAGGTAAAAGGCGATCCCTTCGGCATTGACCGAACCATCGGCTCGGATCACCCGGCCCCAAGCAATAGAAAAACGGTAAGCATCGACCCCTAAACTCGCGATTAGCGCCAGATCGTCGCGCCAGCGATGAAAGTGATCACAGGCCACTAAGCCATCCGAGCCATCTCTGATACGACCGGGTTCAGCACAAAACGTATCCCAAATACAGGGTTCACGCAGCGCAGCCGCCCCTTCAATTTGAAAGGCTGCGGTGGCAACGCCAAAGGTAAAGCGGTGTTGTAACAACGCTGAATCGTTGGGTAATAAAATCTGTTTCATATCAGTCTGTTTCATCTTGTTCTTGTTCCCAGATGCCGAAAAATATTGCCAATAGCCAGCAATATGCTATAAATGAAAGCGCTTACATTAATACTAGACGTGGCTTCGCAGCTCGTCAATGAAAACAAATAAGACAGGGGCAGCATTATGGCAACGATACCAATTTCTTCGCCAAGCATTGGCGAGCAACCCGGTGGGCCGAGTAACTACCGCTTTGCACTTACCGCACTTACCTCATTGTTCTTTATGTGGGGTTTTATTACCTGCTTAAATGATATTTTGATCCCCTACTTAAAATTGTTGTTCGATCTCAATTACACCCAAGCCATGCTGATTCAGTTTTGTTTTTTTAGTGCTTACTTTGTGGTGTCGGTACCGGCAGGCATGCTGGTAAGTCGCATTGGTTATAAAGCGGGTATTGTGACAGGCTTATTGATTGCTGGGGCGGGCTGTTTATTATTTGTGCCTGCCGCGGCCATGCATGTTTACGGCATGTTTCTGTTTGCGCTCTTTGTCTTGGCGTCGGGCATCACCATTTTACAGGTCGCTGCCAACCCTTATGTTAGCGTTTTGGGCAAACCTGAAACCGCCCCTAGCCGCTTAACCATGACGCAGGCATTTAATTCCTTAGGTACTACGGTCGCGCCATTTTTTGGTGCTTGGCTGATTTTTGGTGGAATGGATGCACCGCAGCCAGTCGCCGGAGCGGTTACCGAATCAACAGTACAAGTGCCTTATCTCATTTTGGCAGCCAGCTTAATCGTGCTCGCTGTGGTGTTTGCTTGGCTAAAACTGCCCGCTATGGGCAAAAAAGAAACTGTAGAAGCACTTCCTTTGGGTGGTGAAGCTTGGAAACAACGGCATTTAGTGTTGGGCGCTTTAGGCATTTTTGTGTATGTTGGCGCAGAAGTGGGGATTGGCAGCTTTTTAGCTATTTATTTGTCAATGCCCGAAATTGGCGGCATGTCTGCTGCTGCCGCATCACATTACATTTCGTGGTATTTTGGCGGTGCTATGGTTGGCCGTTTTATTGGCGCGCTGGTCATGCAAAAGATCAACCCTGGCAAGGTCTTAGCCTTTAATGCCTTAATGGCCGTCTTATTACTGGCGATCACCATTCTGTCTTCGGGCAAGTTGGCCATGTGGTCGTTACTACTAGTGGGCTTATGTAATTCAATTATGTTCCCCACTATTTTTAGCCTAGCTATCGCGGGTTTAAAGCAATACACCAGCCAAGGCTCAGGCATCTTATGTTTGGCTATTGTGGGCGGGGCAATTTTACCTCTTCTGCAAGGCATGCTCGCGGATCACCTCGGCGTGCAACTGGCATTTTTATTGCCTCTGTGTTGCTATCTGTATATCGCCTTCTATGGCCTCAAGGGCTGTATCCCGCAAACGCCTGATGTAACAAAGGAATAAACGGATGAAACTAAAGAAACTGACTATGGCTATGTTCATTCTCACCGCCAGCAGTGGCATGCTGTTAACCGCATGCCAAGAAGCGCCAACGAATAATGGTAGCTCGACAACACCGGCTCCCGCAGCAGCAAAGGCTAGCACCGATCTATGGCCAGTGCTTAACTTACCGGTTGCTCAAGATCCGGTTATGGAGCAAGCAATCACCGAGCTTCTGGCGAAAATGACGTTGGAACAAAAAATTGCGCAAATGATTCAGCCTGAGATCCGCGATATCACCGTCGAAGATATGCGTAAGTATGGCTTTGGTTCTTATTTAAATGGCGGCGGCGCTTTTCCAAATGACAACAAATATGCCACGCCAGCGGATTGGATAGCCTTAGCCGAAGCGATGTATCAAGCATCGATGGATGCCAGTGTTGATGGTATTGCCATCCCAACAATGTGGGGTACGGATGCGGTACATGGTCACAACAACGTGATTGGCGCTACTATTTTTCCACATAATATTGGCTTAGGCGCAGCAAATAACCCAGCGTTAATTGAACAGATCGCCGAAGCCACCGCCCGCGAAGTCATGGCAACAGGCATCGATTGGGTATTTGCACCCACAGTTGCCGTTGTGCGCGATGATCGCTGGGGGCGCACCTATGAAAGCTATTCTGAAAACCCACAAATTGTGCACGACTACGCGGCCGCCATTGTCAGGGGCTTGCAAGGGGCGGCTGATCAAGACTTTTTAAGTGAACGCCGCGTAATCAGCACGGTGAAACATTTTGTGGGCGATGGCGGCACCACCGGTGGTGTAGATCAAGGCAATACCGAAGTCAGTGAAGCTGAGCTGTTTAACATTCATGCCCAAGGTTATGTCGGCGGTTTACAAGCCGGTGCCCAATCCGTGATGGCCTCGTTTAACAGTTGGAATGGTAGCAAAATTCATGGCGATCGCTACCTGTTAACCGATGTACTAAAAGATCGGATGGGCTTTGATGGCTTTGTAGTGGGCGATTGGAATGGCCATGGTCAAATCCCGGGCTGTACCAATGATAACTGTGCGCAAGCTGCCAACGCCGGCTTAGATGTGTATATGGTGCCAACAGCAGCGTGGAAGCCGCTGTACTACAACCTCATTGCACAAGTGCAACAGGGCGTCATTCCTGAAGAACGGGTTAACGATGCGGTGCGGCGGGTTTTGCGAGTAAAAAAACGCGCTGGCTTATTTGATAAACCAAGCCCCGCGCAGCGGCCACTCGCCGGTAAAACCGAGCTGATTGGTGCCGCAGAACATCGTGCCGTAGCACGTGATGCAGTAAGACAATCGTTGGTGCTGTTAAAAAACCAAAACCAACTGTTACCGCTAAATCCACAGCAACGTATTTTGGTGACCGGGCCAGGCGCTGATAATATTGGCCAACAAGCCGGTGGCTGGACCATTAGCTGGCAAGGCACGGGTAATACCAATGCGGATTTCCCTGGTGGCAGCTCAATTTATGCCGGAATCGCCCGCCAAGTGCAGGCAGCCGGTGGCCAAGTGGAATTGTCTACTGACGGCAGTTTTCAGCAAAAACCAGACGTGGCTATCGTAGTCTTTGGTGAAGAACCCTATGCCGAAGGTAACGGCGATTTAGATAATCTGGAATTTCAGCGTGGTAATAAAACTGACTTAGCGCTGCTGCAACAGTTAAAAGCTCAAGGGATCCCCGTGGTGTCGCTCTTTATCAGCGGTCGGCCAATGTGGGTGAACCCTGAACTGAATGCTTCTGATGCTTTTGTCGCAGTATGGTTACCAGGGAGCGAAGGCGAAGGGGTAGCCGATGTGATCTTGCGAGACAGCCAAGGTGCTGTGCAATATGACTTTACCGGTAAGCTGTCTTTCTCTTGGCCGGCGACCCCACAGCAAAGCACAGTCAACCTTGGCGACAGTCAGTATCAACCCTTACTACCCTATGGTTTTGGCCTACGCTATGGCGATGCTGAGCAGCTGCCTAGTCAATTATCGGAAGACAGTGGTGAAGCAGCCGGCAGTGCCGAACAAGTCATATTTGAACGCGCCCCGCGCTCGCCGTGGCAGTTACAATTATTCAGCGGCAACGAGCGTGTGGCGGTAACCAGCAGTGTGCAAGAATTTGGCGCTATCCGTAGTCGTACCTTTGATAACAAAGTGCAAGAAGATGCGCGCCGCTTTGAGTTAGCGGGTAACGCAGTTGCGGGCTTTAGCTTTAATAGTACTTTCCCACGAGATTTACGTGCTTTTACGGGCGTAGACAGTCAGTTAGTACTTACCTTAATGCGTCGCGGCAGCGTGCCGGATCAGGTAACCTTCGGCATCAACTGCGGAGCAGCGTGTCAAGCAAGCCAGAATATTGCCCCCGCCTTGGCAGCCATGCCAGAAGGGGAATGGCAAACACTGCGTATTAATCTTGGCTGTATGCAAGCGCAAGGGCTAAACCTAACACAAGTTAGCAATGTATTTAGCATCAGCAGTGCAGGCGCATTGCAGCTCAGCTTACTGGATGCGCGGTTACAAGCAACCAGCAGCGAGCCGGCTTTAGCATGCCCATAAACGATAACGACCAAAGGCGCTGGCCCGCGCCTTTGGTCTGCAGTAAGGTGTTCGCACGGTATTTTTAGTTTATAACTAAAATAAGTACTTGACCCCAAACTGCCAGGTAAAGGGTTTGTAATTTAGGTTCGCTAACAAATCAGCTCCCGCCTCATTACGTAAATCCCCCGACTTACCGCCAGCATGCCGAAACTCGGTATGCAGCACCCAGCGCGCTGCAAGCGCGTACTCCAACCCGACAAATCCCTGATATAAAATATTGCCGCTATTAGCATATGAGGTTTCAACACCCGCCAACTCTAAATCAATATCGATTTCTTGCAGCCAACCTAAACCGGCACCTGCGTAAGGCGTAACCTTACCCCAGCTGTCAAAAAAGTAGATCCCATTTAGAAAAAAGCTATTTGACGCATAATTGCCCTCAGGATAAAACGTACTGCCAACTTGGGTGGCACTTTCGTTACTGCGATACTCCCACGCCAGCTCTACCGCAAGCTTGCTGTTATAGCGATAGCCAAAAGCTGCGCCTAACACCATGCCTTGCTCAAGCTCAATGTTAATATTGTCCGCTTGGCGCGTCGCACTGACATCATTCATATAACTTAAGCCAGCATAGGGCTTAACATAATATCCTTGCGCCTGAGCGTTCCCCATCAATAACAGCACCGAAAACAGCATTGGCACTACAGCATACAATTTCATTTTTCGTCCCCATTTGATTTTCAACACACCCTGTAATTATGCTGCTATAGTGCACAGCGGATAGGGATTTTGTATGAAATGGCAGACTTTTACATCAATGGGCTAGGCCGCGACGACTAAGCAAGACTTTATGCAGAAACAGACTTTCGATTTCGGCGATATTTCGCCCCTTCGCTACTTTTTTACCATCGCCTTAGTGTTAGCCTTGCTATTTGCACTAATTGATAACAACCAAAATTTACCCTTTTGGCTGCAGTTGCCGCTATGGCTTTATCAAAGTGTTGTACCTATGGCTTTAATGTTATTAAGCCATAAGGGGCTTGCCCACCTAGCGCCTTTTAACGCACTGAATGCGTGGTTAAAGTTACTGCTGTCTGGCTTGCTGGGCGCCCTTAGCTTTGTGCCTTTTGCCTTGGCAATTGATGTATTTTTAGGGTTAGAACCTACGCCCAACAGTCTGATAAACTGGCTATTCGCACTTTGGCAAGAAACGCTTGGCGTGCTGCCCCCAGTGGTGCTGTGTTGGTTGGCAATTAATGCACCTTGGGTACTGGGGTTTAAAATGGTTAACCCAAATGCCCCTGCCGCGGCAACTCAATCGGCCGTACCTTCCTCATCAGCGCAAAGCCCAGCAGTTGAAGACGTACTCCCCTCTACCACACCTGACGCCTTACAAGCCTTGCTTCCTAAAAGTAAACAAGGCGAGCTACTGTATTTAAAGTCTGAACTGCATTATTTATTAGTGGTTACTGAGGCGGGGCAAACGCTGATTTTGGCAAATTTAAAAGATGCGATTACACTGTGCGCAAACATTGCCGGCATACAACCGCATCGCTCCTATTGGGTGAGCAAAAAAGCCATCAAAGCGCTGCGTAAAACCGGCCGCGAAGGCAGCCTGATCTTACATAATGGTCAGGAAATTCCCGTGAGTCGCAACAAGCTTAATCATGTTAAAACATTCTTGTTATAAGCCGTAAACGCCATCTCACCATCGTCATGCTCTGATCACGGCAGTTTTCTCGGTCATTTTCGATAAAAAATGCCCGCAAAGCGGGCATTAAACGACAGGGAGGTAGAACACTGCTTTAGAAGCGGTAACGCGCCCCTAAGATATATCGCGGACCATATTGACGCGCGAATAAAAATTGTTCTTCGTAACGACCATAACCTTGCTCAGTTTCATTAGCGAGGTTGATGCCTTCAAAGAATACCGTAAAGTTATCGGTAATATCTTTATTGATACTTAAGTCCCACTGCGCGTAAGCTTTAGCAAATTGTGGTGGACCATCCGAAGAACCTTGCGCCTGCCCAACACCAATAAGATAGTTGTCACGCCAGGCGTAAGTCAGTTTTACTGACCAACCGAACTGCTCATAGAACACCTGAAAGTTTGCAGTATTACTTAAACCTATTAACGGCGCCTGCTGGGTCAAACTATTAACATCAAACTCGACATCACCATTAACAATGGTGCCGTTAATCCCAAAACCAAAACCGGTTTCGCCCAATATGTGCTGCCACGCGGCTTCGATACCATCTACTGTTTTCGTATCTGTGCCGTTTTGCGGCTGTGAGATACTCCATACAATTAATGGATCAGCACTCGTTGGTGAAATGACACCGTTAGCATCACCGTGACCATTGGCTAGTAGCTGATTATAAATCGCTGTATCCGTTGGCTGTTCACCCCGAGCAGTAATATCTGCCACCGCTTGTTGGTAACGCGGGCCATTCAGGATATCGTGCAAACCGTCGATGGTAATGTCCGTAATGGTATTACCGATGAAGTTTTTAACACTCTTGCGATAATAACCGATAGCGGCATAACTACCTGGTGCGTAATAATATTCCAAACTTAAATCAAGATTGGTTGATTCATAAGGTTGTAAATTGGTGTTACCTTGACCGCCACTCCGCGAGCCAGGTTTTGGACTGCCCGTTAAGCTGCGGCCACCAGCCAGAGCCCCTAGGGGCGCACGAGTAATGCTTTTGCCAATTGAAAAACGGCTAACTAGTTCGTCAGTTAAATCGACACGTAAATCCAGCATCGGTAATACCACATTATGCGAACCTTCTAACGTCAGAAAGTTTGCATCACCGCCTTCATATTGCATAATCCACTCAGACGGACTGACCCAATTCACCTGACGCTCAACGTCTTGTAATACTGTGCTAGTGACATCGGTTTGCTCATAACGAACACCGACATTCAATTGCACCGGAAAACTGGCAACATCAAATTCCCAAGCCGATTGCAGATAAATACTATCTGTGATTTCCTGAACGTAACTCTCACCGTAAGGACCATAGAAAGCGTCCGGTACATAGGCGTTCTCACCTAACAGCGCTTCAGTTAAGTAAGCAGCCTGTCGCGCCACCGCTTCATCATAACTGTAAGTGTAATAATAATTACTGACTAAGCCGTTACCGCCACCAGAGAATTGATCTAGGAAATTACCCGTACTGTTTCTGGTAAACATGCTATCTGGGAAGATAAAGGTATAACTCGGATTAAAACCTGGGCCGCCACGTAAACCACTCCAGGCGTTAGAGCCACCCAGGTTCTGATCGGTACGGGCGACACCGCCTTTAACGGAAACCAAAGGGATCTTAAAGCGCGAGTTATACCAAGTGCTATCTAGCTGAAATTGTTGAATATCTGATTCGCCAGGCGAATCAAAAAACTGGCTAAAGTTAGAGTCAATCTCACTTGGCCGCAATTCATTTGTGCCATTACGCCATAAAATATAGGCTTGCGGGATATCGCCTGTCCGATAATCATAAAACTTAGTAATTAGCTGATCCGAACCTAAAATAACTTGGCCTGAATTACCAATGCCTTTATCAGCGCCGTTATCAGTTTTATTGTTTGAATCATGGAAATCGAAGCTGATTTTCAAGTCATCCGTCACTTGCCATTCCATATTAAAACCAATGGATGCGGCTTTAACTTCTGTGGTGCCTTTACTAGCAGTGAAGGAACCATCATCACCACTGATGTCTGCAAACAAAGCTGTGCCTCGCTCATCCAGCTCGTAAGCATTAATGTTTTCGCCAAAGTTATTCCAAATACCCCAGCCAATACCTTCACTGCCCACCAAAGCACGACTGCCTGTGTAATCAACCGTAAAAGTCAGGTCATCCGTAGCTGCATATTGCAATGTCAACTGACCGGTAGTTCTTTCCCGTTGAAAGTCGGTAATGCCATAGTTCATATCTTTCGGGAAAAATGCAGGGCCTATTTTATTGCCTTGCGCATCAGTTGGCCTAGCATCTTTAACAAAGGCAGGATCTAACACCGGTAATCGGTTAGATGGGTTAGTATCCTGAACCTGCCAGCCCTGAATATTGGCCTGCTGAATTTGGAAATCACGCCGCGCCTGCGAAAACGATAAGGCTACGCCAAAGCGATCATCCGCAAAGGTATTGCTATAAAGTGCAGCAAACTCAGGCGTAACGTCATCCCCTTTTTCATTAGAGCTATCGTGTACACCTTTACCCATCAGTGCCAGTTTCTGGCCTGGGCTAGACAGTGGCTTAGCGGTTACAATATTTACGGTAGCCCCTAAACCTCCACTAGGGTTTTCCGCGCGCGCTGTTTTATAAACTTCTAACGCACTAACGCCCTCTGAGGATAGATTTTCTAAGTTATACGAACGGGTATAACCCGTGCCTGGCATCTGCCGACCATTTAACGTAATCAGGTTAAACTCAGGACCAAAGCCTCGCACGGTAATTTGGCTGCCTTCACCATTGACCCGACTGACGGAAACACCAGTGATGCGCTGCAGTGACTCGGCTAAGTTGGTATCTGGGAATTTACCCATTTCTTCAGAAGAAATGGCATCGACTACGCCTGACGACTCGCGCTTAACATCCATTGAACGTGCTAAACTACCGCGGATACCCCGTACTTCAATGATTTCGACGTTGGGTTCGGCTTCCGTTGCTGCCGTATCCTGCGCTTGCAATGGCAGCATCATACCGGCGGTCAACACCACAGACACCGCTGCTGCGACCCTGCTTTTTGTGAAAGTGATTGTTTTCATAATTATCCTACTCTTGTCGCACTGCATTAGTTATTAGAAATTTCAACATTATCAATCTGATAAACCGCGCCCTGACCAGTACCCCACGTTGGAAATACCATCAGCACTTTGATATCGCTAATATCCAAGCCTGCATCAAACAAGCTTTGCAGTGAAAAACGATAACGCTGCCATTCACCCGTCACTGGCGCCTGACCGTTGTTACCTGTAGCAAGCGGAAGCTCTACTGCCGTAGCAGCATCACTTGATTCAATTTTAAACATCCAGCTGCTGGCAGTATTAGCCGGTGGCGAAACCACCCGCATATCAAAACTGACGCTACCGTTAGCCAATAATGCCGTAGCATCAAAAGTGACATCGTCATTCGCTAAGAAACCCAACACCGTTTCTGGCCAACCCAGAATTTCAAATTGCGCTACCTTGCCGTAAGGTGCATCGGCATCTACCACTTTTGGCACTGAGCCAGCGCAGCAATCCCATAATGCCCATTCTGGGTTTACCGCATCACGGAATAATACCAGTTGGTCATTACTTGCATTTGGGTTGAAGATTTTTACCTGATCCATTCTAAATACAGCACCTTCACCAGTACCCCACGCTGGGAATACCATTAAGACATCAATAGCACTAATATCTAAACCGGCATCAAATAACGACTGGATGCTGAAAGTGTAAGTAGCCCACTCACCTGTTACGGGCGCCTTGCCCGCATTACCCGTGCTTAGTGGTAACTCAACGGCAGAATCACCGCCAGCCGCTTCAATCTTAAACATCCACGTTGACTCTGGATTAGCTGGCGCATCCACCACTTTGACATTAAATTGCAGCACGCCTTCTGCTAGCAGGGCGGATGCATCAAATGGATTACCACCACCTAATGGGGATCTGTTGTAAAAACCTAATACTGTGGGAGCAGAACCTACAGTAAACTCAGCAGCAAGACGGTTAGTATCGGCATCTAGCACTTCAACTGGCGTAGAACCACCACAGCAATCCCACATTGGCCAATCAGCATTTACACCATTATCAAACATCACTAATTCAGGGAAATCCGCTGGTTGTGCAATTTTAACGTTAGTGACACGATACACAGCGCCATTACCAGTATCCCAAGCAGGGAAAATCATAATGACATCTATAGCCGATAAATCTAAGCCGGCAGCATCTAACATGCTTAATGGAAACGTAAAGGTTTGCCATTCACCGGTAACCGGCGCGACACCTTCAGAACTGGCCGTAATAGGTAATTCAACTGCTGTAGTATTTTCATTGCTTTCAACTTTAAACAACCAAGTAGATGCAGCGTTGCTGGGTGGCGTAACCACCTTCATATCAAAGCTGATACTGCCCTTTTCAACCAATGGCGCAGCGTCAAAGGGTGAGGGCTTACCATTAGGATCTGTTATAAAGGCTGAACGGGTAATAAAACCATTGACGGTTGGCTGCGGGCCGACCAAGAACTCGTAAACCTGACCACGCGTTTCGTCTGTAACAATACTCGGGGTAGAGCCACCGCAACAATCCCAGGCTGGCCAGTTTGGATTAGCTGTACCATCAAAAATAGTGAGATTTTGTGCTACGCCTGAAGACGGTGGTGATGGGATAGGCGCCTGACCAGTAACCAGCGTTTCGCTATCTAGGTAGCCTGCACGAATGGTTTCACAGCCTTTACCATTATTAGGGTTAGCTTGACACTCATACACCCGCACCCAATCAATTTCAAAGGTTTGACCATTGGCAAAAGCCTCGGCATCAATACCCAGATTATTCACGTTCTCTGGCCAGTTTCCACCAACCGCAAGGTTTAAAATTAAATAAAATCGTTGATCAAAAGGCGCTGCATTCCATTGTGTTTCTAATTTGCCAGTCACTTGGTTGAAATACTCGGCAAACCAACCACGATGGCTTAAACCAATTAATTCACCGCGACTATTGGTGCGCACTCGAGAGGCTTGCTGGGTTTGATACAGGTAATCATTTACATACCAACGGATTTCGCCTTCCTGCCACTCTATGGCATAAGTATTAAAACTATCTGCTGGATTGGCGCCATTTGGAAGGGTGTAAGCTTTGCCACTATTTGAATTGTTAGGCCATTCACGACCGTAGTGTAAAGTGCCATAGACTTTCGATTCGACAGTGCCTTCTGCATCCACTGTTTTTAAATTTACCGCTTCAAAAATATCTATTTCGCCTGACTTTGGCCAACCACCATACACTTCATCGGTAGGCATCATCCAAATTGCTGGCCAAGAGCCTTGGCCTGTAGGGGCTTTTGCTCTAACTTCAATGCGGCCGTATTTCCAGTCACCTTGGTATTTGGTATTTAATCGGGCAGAAGTATAGGGTAATGGCGAACCTTCTGGTGCAGGCTTGGCTACGATTTTTAGGGTACCATCTGATACAAACGCATTTTCTGGGCTATCGGTGTAGCATTGCTTTTCCTGATTACCGCCACCGCGACAATCGACTTCAAAAGTCCACTTACGACGATCTATGCTGTTGCCAGCAAAATCATCACTCCAAACCAACTTCCAGTCGGTGACTGGTTGGCTAGGATTAACCGCTGTCAAATCTGTGTTGGTTTTTACATCGCCACCACAGCCGATAAGCCCTGCCGCAATTAGAACTGCGGCCAAGGGTTTCGCTTTTATCGTTATATTAGTCATACCCTGAGTTCCTGTTTAATGCCTTGTCACGCCTGCAATTGCAAAATGCAAAATGCCCACCAAAAAATGTAAGCGCTTACATAAAGTAGATCAATAACGCTATGCCGTCAATGTAGCAAACAAAAAAAGGCGAAAATTTATACGTTGCACGTTGTTATTATTGTTTACACGACTCAGGCAAAGCAGAGCTTTCCCAGTATCTTTTGTGCACAATCTCGACCATCTTTACCAATAACATGCCGCTATCTTCTGGTAATACCTTAGTCAGATGAGCAGGGTTATCGCTAAACATCTGCATAAACTCATGTTATGTTTGACCCCAATTAATGACCACCCAGCATTGAGTTGATCCATTATGAGTAAGACGTTTTTCTTTGGTGACTGGCAAGTTGATCCTACAGCCAATTCAATTAGGCAGGGAAAACAGTCACTTCAGCTTGAACCCAAAGCCATGGAATTGCTGCAACTGCTATGTCAGCATGCCGGCGAAGTAGTCAGTACAGATGATATTATCAACCACTGCTGGCCACGTACCGATACCGGTGATAACCCGCTACATAAAACCTTGGCGCAGCTGCGTAAAGCACTGGGTGATAGTGCCACTCAGCCACGCTATATTGAAACCATTCGCAAACGCGGCTACCGCGCCATTGCCGAGGTGCGCTATCCGCTGGGGCAAGAGCAAAGTGTTAGCGAGCTGAGCTGGCAGCAAGGCTCACCTTTCCCAGGCTTACAAGCCTATGATGCGCGTTATGCCAGCGTGTTTTTTGGCCGTGGCGCCCACATCAGTACGCTGTTAGAACGTATCGCGCAGCAGGTGAAATTTGGCCGAGCCTTTTGTTTATTGCTGGGGCCAAGTGGTAGCGGGAAATCGTCCTTGGTCAATGCCGGAGTGTTGCCCAATTTAATGCAAGCCGGTGGCTATCATGGTATTGAAGTACTGAGTTACAGCAGCCTCGATTTAGCCGATGTCGCCCCGCAACAACTGCTGCTTAATTTAGCCAGTACGCTACTGGATTGGGAATTAAACGATGCGCCCGTGCTAACCGGTTATAGCGCCGCGCAATTAGCGGATATGCTTAGCCAAGATCCGGCAGCAGTGCTTAAGCAGCTTAGCCAAGCACTGCAACAGGCGCAACAAAGCCTAAAACGCCTCGCGTTATTTGTAGATCGGCTCGAAGTGTTGTTGTCGTCACCGCTATTTCAAGAAACCGAGCGTAACCAATTTATTTCTTTACTAGAACAGCTCGCCTGCAGCGATAGCGTGTTAGTGCTCAGTGCCTGTCGCAATGAGTTTTATCCGTTACTGGTTAATTATCCTACCCTGATGGCAGGCAAAGCCAAGGGCGCGCATTTTGATTTAGCCGCCCCGAATCGAAGCGATTTGCTACAAATGATTCGGCTACCGGCCCTTGCGGCGGGCCTAAGCTTTGATACCGATCCCGATACCGCCATACCCTTAGATGAAATGCTCTGCCGTGAAGCCGCCAGTAACCCAGACGCGCTGCCCATGCTGCAATACACCTTGCAGCAACTGTATTTACAGCGAAGCAGCGACAATACACTGCAAGTGGCTACCTATAAAAAGCTGGGCGGGATCGAGGGCGCTATTGGTAAAAATGCCGAGCAAGCCATCAACACCCTGACCGCAGCACAGCAAGCCAGTTTGCCGGCGGTGCTCTCCCTGCTGGTAACCCTGCGGGAAGATGAGCAAAGCATTACCAGCCGCAGCGCCCGCTTTAGCCAACTGCAGACCGATGCTGAACGCGCCTTAGTGCAAACCTTAGTTGAGCAACGTTTATTTGTGTCACACTTACAGCAAGACGAGCCTTGTTTTAGCGTGGCACACGAAGCGCTACTGCGGCGCTGGCCGCGCGCCACCGCTTGGATTAACGAGCATCATGACAGCCTAAGCATTAAAAGCCGGCTGCAACATTTACAGCAGCGCTGGCAAGCCGAGCACTATAATAGCGCTTACTTATTGGCGCAAGGCAAGCCACTGCAAGAAGCCTTGCAATTAACACACAACCCATTATTTCAGCTTGAGGCCGCCGAGCAGGCTTTTATTAAGGCCTCGGCCCAAAAAGCCCAACAAAAACGTTGGCTACGTCGCGGCACCATCACCGCCTTGTGCTTGCTAACTCTGATGGCCTTTAGCCTGAGCATTAAAAGTTATCACGCCGAACAACAAGCCCAGCAAAAACGCCTGGCTGCCGAAAACCTGCTGGGGTTTATGGTTGGTGAATTTGCTGACAAGCTACGCAGCATCGGCCGTATGGATTTACTGGACGGTATTAGCAATAAGGCGCTGGAATACTTTACCGACTTTAGCAACGCAAGCACCCTACAAAGTACCGAAGCCATGCTACAGCACGGCCAAACCCTCACCGCCATGGGTGAGGTTGCCTATTCGCGCGGTAAAATAGACGAAGCCAGCGCCGCCTTACAAGCCGGCCGCAGTCAGTTAGAAGCCGTACTAAAATTACAACCCACTAATCTGGAACTACTAAAAACTCTTGGCGCCAATGCCTTTTGGCTGGGGCAAATACAATACGATGCCAGCAACTGGCTGGGCACCCAACCCGAGTTTCAGCGTTATTATCAATACAGTGAATTGATGTACGAGCTAGCGCCGGAGAATCTTGATGCCATTATGGAATTATCTTATGCCACCAATTCCTTAGGCTCGCTGGCGATGCAGCAGCAGCGCTTTGAGATTGCCCGCAAGAACTTTGAAGAATCGTTACGGTTAAAATTATTGGCACAGGCAAAGCAGCCTGATAATCGTAAATTAATAGCTGATATTGCCAATACTCAATCCTGGCTTGCCAGCGCGACTCAGTCCGAAGGTAATCTGGTTTTAGCCATCAAGATTCATCGCCACTTGCAAGCAACGCTGGAGGCTACCGATATTACACAGGAGGCTTATTTACTACACCGATTAACAGCAAGCTACCAGATATTGGCAGACTTATTGGCTTACCAAAATAACAACTCCGAAGCGCTTGTTGCGGCAGAATTAGGTTACACGCTTTTATCAAGAGCTCTTGCAGAAGATCCTGCCAATGCAAACTGGCAAAGGCGCAAATATTACTACCATTTTCAGTCTTTTAAATATGCTAGCGGTTTAACTGCTACAGACATTGAACAACAATTACTGCATATGGCGAATTTGCTTGAAACAGAGCAAGCAGAACTATCTGATGTCCAGCGTCAGGATATTTTAGGTAAACACTGGCTAACTGCTGCGATGCATGCCCATACTTTAAAGCAGCCCAGTTTAGCGAAGCAATACGCCGAATTAGCTTTAAACGTTTATACTGGGCTTAACGATAATTTTCCTGAAAATAACAACTATCTGGCCTTTTTATCAGAAAGTCTGTTAGCAAAGGCAAAAGCCCTTCAACTACTAAACCAACCAGAAGCAAGTATCCCGTTATGCCAGCAAGTGCGCACAACACTGGCAAAGCTAACCACAAACAATAAAGATCCACGTTACCTTATAAGTTATAGCCAAGCACTAGATTGCCTAGGCGAGCTGCCGCAGCACCCCGAATTGCTTAACCTATTACAGCAAAATGCCATTACCAATATTTACTTTAACCCCAACCCTTAAGGAGCTTACTATGCCACTTACTGCATCTCCCATGATTAACGTTGTTGTCAACCTGGAACAAGGCGAGCCGGTATTTAGTTACCAAAGCGCCAGCGGTGAGCCACTGCCCAGCGGCGATATTACCGTTACCGAAGCCAGTACCATTACCTATAAGTTAGTTGATAATACCGGTAAAGGCTTAAAATTTATCGGTGCCGGTTTTACTACTCCCTTTGATGGCATTATTGATGCCGTTACCGTAAGTAGCGATGGCCGGTATTTGCAGTTATTGGATGCTGACCGCTCAGCAGGTACTACCAAGTTCCAGTTTGTATTAAGTAATAGCACCAATACACTACTAGTACTAAGCCCTGACCCTGAAGTAATCAATGAGCCAGATTAATAAAACTGATACTGCAAGCTAAAACTTATTATTAAGCCCCAACTGGGGCTTTTCTTTGTAATACGTTAACGCCACCTTTACCAAACACAAGGCCCCACTTGCGGCTTACCACATAGTTGCGCATAAGCGCCCGGCACCACCAAAACCTACAAGGTGCTTACAAAACCAACAAACAGGAAAACCTGCGCTATGGCATTTAACAAAACCTTACTTAGCTGCTGCCTGCTAACCGCCTTTGGCAGCCAGGCAACAGACAATTTAACTGGCGATGAACGCTTACCCCTTACGCAGATGGCGGCTAATTAGTGCTGCAGCCTACCTTACCCTTCTAGATAAATTAAAATATTATCAAACAAAATCAGCAACTTAAAAAGTAAGGTTACCGAAAGGTTCTAGCGCTAGCAAGGCTTTATAGTGAGTCATAACAAAACTCACTAACGCGGGATAACAAGATGAGCGCTGCCCCTTTTAAGAATACCTTACACCCTGTCGCCTTAAATGATGATAACCATGGCTTAGTCAATACTCGCCATGAACCCAGTGCGGATTTTGATATTAGCCGGTTTATTCAGTACCTCGCAGAGGCGGTGTTGGTGGTGAATGCCGAGGGGGTAATAGAGTGTGCTAATGCCAAAGCAGCCTTGCTGTTAAACAGTATCGATCGGCCGCTGATTGGCGAGTCTTGGTCGAACTTTTTACATGATCGTTGCATACAGCAATATCAGGGGCTGGTCAAAATTGTTGCCAAACAGGTGCTGTCGCTGCAAGCAGGTCCTTCTGAGATGGTGGTGCATTGCGCTAATGGTGATCTAAAGGATATTGAGTTATCGGTGTCGTTTTTACCGGAACCACAAGCGCGGCTCGTGCTTATTTTACGCGATCTTACGCGGCAAAAAGCCGAATTTGAGCAGCTAAAACGGCAAGCCGCGACCGATGCCCTAACGGGCTTAGCCAACCGGCGCAGTTTTGACGAACAACTGCTGCAAAACTGGCGACAGTGCACGGCAGCACGCAGCCCTTTAAGTGTGATTATTATTGATATCGATTATTTTAAGCAGTTTAACGACAGCTATGGCCATATTCAGGGCGATGCCTGCCTACGCAAAGTAGCACGGGCTATTCTACAAGCCATGCCGCTAGACGCCCAACTTGCAGCACGCTATGGCGGTGAAGAATTTGCATTAATTTTACCGCACTATAATGAAATTAACGCCTTAGCCGTGGCCAGAGACGTGCAACATGTAGTACGGCAATTAAAGTTTACCGATGCTGGTTTACCGGCTTCAGTGGGTATTACCGTTAGCCAAGGTATCGCCAGCGAGATTAATGGCCAGTTTCGGACTAGCATGGCGCTGCTATGTGCCGCCGACACGGCGTTATACCGCGCCAAAGCGGATGGCCGTGATTGTATTAACGCCAGCTGTTAAGCTGGCGATGTGACCGCAAAGTGCTGGCGATAACTGGCAACACTAAATTTTGTGCCTAAGTAAAGCGCCAGCACACTGCTGGCCGCCAGTAACAACCAAGCCAGGGTAAAACTTTGCAAGCTGTCGCGCAGCCCACCAGCGATCCACGGGGTAAAAGCCGCCATAATATAACCAATACCTTGCACAAAGGCGGTTAAGCGCCCAGCTTGTAGCGGGTTATCGACATGATCCATGGTAATAATAATGGCCAGCGGAAAAATCCCACCAATACCTAAGCCGATCATCGCCACCCACAGCAATAAGGCAGTATCGGGCAATAAGGCTAAACCACTAAACCCCACTAATTGCAGCAGGCAAAGTATGGCAATGACTTGGCGCTTATCACGACTGCGCATAGCTAACCACGGGAAGAATAAGCCCGCGACCACTTCGCAGCTGGTTAAAAACCCCAGCAGCAAACCGGCTTGTTTAGCAGTTAAGCCTTGCTCTATGGCATAAGGTGCCAGCCAAGCCAGTACCGAGACATAACAACTAGTGCCTAGCGCAAAAAATACCGCCAATTGCCAACTACGCTTACTGCGCCAAAACGACATCGCCGGTGCTGGCGCTTCAGCCTGACTGGCGGCTTTAGGTGCTTTTAATTGCCAACACCAAATCAGCAGCGCGAATACAGCCAATAACACCCAACTGCCCAAGCTCATCCGCCAGCTTAAACTGCTGGCCATTAGTGGCGTACTCATCGCCGCAATGGCCGCACCCGACATGATGGCCGTCACATAAAAGCCCATAATCAGCGGCGTTTTCTCAGCAAAGTGCGCTTTGATAATGGCTGGCAATAAAGTTTGGATCATGGCAATGGCTACGCCGGCTAACAAAGCAGTGCTAATTAACCAGCTGGCATTCGGTACCCAAAAACGCAGCGCTGTTGCTAGTGCCAACATCACTAAGGCTAGCGCAACAGTGCGCTCTAACCCCAGTGGCGCGGCCAACCGAAAACCGACAAAGCTCAATAAGCCCATGGCTAACACCGGTAAGGTGGTCAACAAGGACGCCGCACTAAAGCTAAGGCTAATATCGCCCTGAATCGCCTGCAATAAAGGCCCAATGGCCGCCAAAGCAGGTCGCAGGTTTAATGCCACTAGCACTATCGCCAGTAAACATAGCAGCTGTGCAGCGCTTAAGGCATTGGCAGGGCGCGATTGCCCAGGCAGCGCCGCAGCGTCAGTTGCCATATTAGCCGAAGTAGTTTGTACCACAGGGGCTAAGCTGGCGTTAGCCGCTAAACTAGCAGCAGGTCGCTTAGCGCGGGAAGAGGAAACAGACATAAACACCCTTAAAGAATCTTTTTAAAAAGTATCTTTACATAAAGATATTTATATTTTGCCTGTTGTTGGTTAAGCTGTAAAGCAGATCACCACACTTAGCGACGCCCACGCTGGCAGAGTACCGCGCTGTTAGCCCTGCGAGGTGCTGGCCGTGCATCTTGCAAGACAACGAGTAACAACTACCATGAATGACGATTTAGATCAGATCACCGTGCAATGGCAACGCCAAGGGATTACCGATGAACTGCTGGCCATGCAGTTACTTGGCCGCTTTGCGCGCTTAAATAAAACGCTCGATCTGGCCTTTTTACATTGCTACGAGCAGCACGGGCTAAAACAAGGGGAATTTGATGTACTAGCGACCCTAAGACGCGCCGGTGAGCCGTATTCCTTATCACCGTCGCAGCTTTATCAAAGTATGCTACTAAGCTCTGGCGCCATGAGCACTCGGCTCGATAAGCTAGAACAACGAGCGCTAATACAGCGTCGTCATTGCACTGAAGATCGGCGTGCAGTGCATGTTAGCCTTACCGAGCAAGGCAAAGCCCTGATTGAGCAAGTACTGCCCGAGCATATCGCCTTGCAGCAACGCCTAATGGGCAACTTAACTAGCGAGCAGCAACAACAGCTTAATGCTTTGTTAAAGGTGTGGTTAGCGGGGTTTACTACGCCAGAAGTCTGAGCACGGCGTCATTCTGACGGCCAGAGCCAGAGATAGCCTTTGACGATCTGAACACTTGGCACTAAAGTACCGAGATTGCGTCGTTCATTTGTTCAAGTGCCGCTGCGGGTCTTGTCGGCTATGAAGTACACGAATAATTTCCACCGTTTCCGCAGTGACTCTGTAAAACAAGGTATGATTTTCAGTAGGCAAACTTCTAACACCGGGCAGCAGCTCGGAGCGATCTATGCCCATCAAAGGTTGTTCAGTTAGATACCAAAAATGAGCTTTAAGATTATCCAGATAACTGTCGGATTGAGCTTGCCCCCATTGACGAAGTCCGAACTGGTAGATGTCTTTTAGATCGGTTTTGGCGGCAGGAGCGATAATAAGCCGACGTGCGGGCATATACCTCAGGCCTTGATATCGTCAAACAATGAATCCAGCGCAGCTTTTGATTCAATGGCTATGCCCTCGCCACGGTCCAGCTGATCGGTGCCGGCTTTTAACTGTTCCCGCAGGCGAGCCATTTTCACTTCGTGAATCCAGTCTTCGTGAGTCTCCATGAAACGCAATGCTTCGCGGATCACTTCACTGGCATTGTTGTAAAGGCCGCTTTCAACTTTGGCTTTAATGCGAGACTCTAACTCGGCAGTAAGGGATACATGCATAATAACCTCATCAAATAGGCAGTTATGCAAATTATTCTGGGATAGAATACAAAGATTGTCAATTTTTGTATTCTATCTATGGTATCTCCCATCCGCTGCGCCAAGGTTTAAAAAGGAAATACCGCCACTCATGCAACTAATCAGAAACGGCACAGATGATAACAGTTCTTATTTGCATGAGCAATGACTCTTGCCTTAGCGCTGGCGGGCTTTAAAACGCGGATTCGATTTACAAATCACAAAAACCTTACCGCGCCGGCGCACAATTTGGCAATCTGGATGCCGCTCTTTGGCCGACTTTAACGATGATAATACCTTCATCACTTGCTCCTTAATTACGACTGGCTTTGGTTAACGCACCAAATTTCTTACTAAAGGCCGCAACGCGCCCTTCGGTTTGTGACACTTTTTGTTTGCCGGTGTAAAACGGATGCGAGGCACTGGAGATATCGAGCGCAACATAAGGATAGGTATTGCCATCAGTCCACTGCTGGGTTCTGTTGGTTTTGATGGTCGACCCAACTAAAAAATGGGTGTCCGCTGATAAATCATGGAATAACACAGGGCGATACTCAGGATGAATATTTTTTTGCATAAGAAAGTCCTTTGCTGATGATGGTAAATGACAAAAACGTTATAACATCACAATTGTACGCAAAAGACCCAAACTGTCAATCTAATTGATAATCATTTTCATTTGTTGGGTTGAATTACTTAAAAGTAATAGGCCTTATCATGCCAAGGTTCAAGCTGCATAGGTAATAAACTCGTGCCTTCAGCCTTTATCGGCAGGCATTTAATATCAGTTGTCGATACTGTTGCAGTATCCAAATCTATTTCAACTTGGCTGGCTTGCTGTCATGATGCCACTGCTCGCAACGTGGTGGAATTACTTGTTTAAGTAGTGGCGTGATCAATACTATCTGGTGTATGGCTACTGCTATCATTGGGTGTACGATATCGTTTTTCCGCCAAAAACGGCCTTGTCTTAGCAAGTGAAATCAGTGGCGACTTGGCGATGCAACCCTTAAAAGCGGTTGCATCCTCTGCTTCGGCTAGGATTAGCCTCGTGTTATCGCCGACGCTTCTTCGTGCACAGGTAGCACAGTGATAGTCAAATCCTTTAAGAAAGGCTCTGCCGCAACCTTCGCAATAGCTGGTAAAGCCATAAATGCATCCATCGACGCCTTGTCTTGCCAAATATAGACACTGGCAAAAGTCCCAGTCTCAAAATCGGCCATCCAGGTTTTGCGGATTAAACCTGGCACTGCGGCGATCGCTTCGGCATAAGGCTTCATCCAGCGCTCCTGATATTCATCCTCATTCAACGTCAGGACATAACGGAAAATCTGTGCGTATCTCATCTTCATTCCTCATGGGTGGTTAAACGGCAACAACTAACAACCAGTATATGCATTGAATGAATCAAAGATAACTCTTATACTTCATATAGACCCATAGGATAAAACTATATGTATAGCCTAACCTCACTTACTTACGCAGCAGCGGCTGCCCGCTTAAAATCATTCAGCGCGGCAGCGCGAGAATGTGGTGTATCTCAACCCACAGTGTCTTCAGCCGTGGCAGAACTAGAAGCTGTACTTGGTACAACTCTGTTTATCCGGGGAGGTCGCCAGCTTGAGCTTTCAAGCTCGGGAACGCGACTGTTACCCCGCATTCATGACATCTTGCGCACCGTATCAGCGCTTCAAAACGAAACCAATGCATTGACGGCAACAGCCCGTTCTGAGTTACGGATTGGCTTTACACCTCTTGTTGACGCTAGGCGCGTGGCGCTTTTGCTCGATCCTTTTAGAACAGAATATAGTGATGTTCATCTATTATTATTCGAGTCTGGGGTTTCTGATCTTGAACAGCGTTTCGAAGCTGGACAACTTGATATAGTGATCGGAACTGGCTTTAAAAAAGCGCGATCTCGCAAACACCTTAAGCTACTAAAAGATCGTCTGATGCTTTGCACCCAAGGAGAAACCTCTGCCACAACATCAGGTATCACGCTTGCTACCGCCAGCCAGCACCGTCTCCTAATGACGCAAGACCTATGTGGACTTGCCACTATCACCCTAAACTTATTTGAGAATGCCAAGCTTGCTCTGGATATTTACCCCGGCCGAGCAATGAGCTACAGCGCTTTGGAAGATTGGGTCGACCTTGGTTTGGGTAATGCTATTATCCCCGCCAACCATATTCGCAACAGCGCGCATGCCTGCCCTTTAGTGGATGCTGAAGGAACAGAAATATACTTGGAAATCGAAGCCGTTTGGAAAACTTCACTGGCCTCTGCCGAACACGCCGCAAATTTCCTGACCTATCTGCATCATGTCGTGCCGCGCTTGGCTCGGGGGCTGGCGCCTTGAATATAAGATTAAATGAAGGCAAAGGATTACTGTTTCAGCAATGAATATTAATAAAAAAGTCCAGTTGGCTTGTTTATCAGCACAACTGGACTTTTAGTGCAGCTCATTTCTCATACTCACATTACGAGAAATTTCTTTAACAACAATATAGTAGATTATTCTACCGTCACGCTTTTCGCGAGATTTCTAGGCTGATCCACATCCGTGCCTTTAATTATCGCCACGTAGTAGCTTAATAACTGCAGTGGGATGGTATAGATAATCGGTGCGATCAGCGGGTGTACGTGCGGAACGTTTACTACACGCTGGGTAGCGTCGGATTTAAAGTGAGCGTCGATATCGGCGAACACATATAAAATACCGCCGCGGGCGCGCACTTCTTCGACGTTAGATTGCAGTTTTTCCAACAGCTCATTGTTAGGTGCAACCACGATAATCGGCATATCGGCATCAATTAGCGCCAACGGGCCGTGTTTTAACTCGCCCGCGGCGTATGCTTCGGCATGAATATACGAAATTTCTTTGAGCTTTAAGGCGCCTTCCATCGCGATCGGGTATTGATCGCCACGGCCTAAAAACAGCGAGTGATGCTTGTCGGCAAACTCTTCGGCCAAGGTTTCAATGCTGCTGGCCAGCGTTAAGGTTTCTTCCAGCTTAGCCGGTAACGATTTTAGCGCCGTGACCATTTCTTGTTGCTGTGCCGCAGTTAAGCCATTGTATTTACCAATGGCCAGCGTCAACATGGCTAAGCCGACTAATTGTGTCGTAAAGGCTTTAGTCGAGGCTACGCCAATCTCGGCGCCAGCACGGGTCATAAAGGCCAGATCCGATTCGCGCACTAAAGACGAGCCGGCAACGTTACAAATGGTTAAGCTGCCCAAATAACCCGCTTCTTTTGCCATCCGCAGTGCTGCTAGGGTGTCGGCGGTTTCGCCAGACTGCGAAATGCTGACTAACAGGCTATTCGGCTGCACAAAGGATTTGCGGTAACGGAATTCTGAGGCTATTTCCACATTACAAGAAATACCACCTAAAGACTCTAACCAGTAACGCGCTACCATACCTGAGTGATACGAAGTACCGCAGGCGACAATTTGCACATGTTTTACTTTTTGAAACAGCTCCGCCGCGCCGTTACCAAAGGTTTCATCCAGCACGCTGTCGCTGCTTAAACGGCCTTCCAGCGTATTGTTAATGGCTGACGGCTGCTCGTAGATTTCTTTTAACATAAAGTGGCGGTATTGGCCTTTATCGCCGGCATCATAACTGGCGTTAGACTCGGTAATGGCTCGCTCAACTTGCAGACCATTTTTGTCATATACCGTGACACTGTGGCGGGTAATTTCCGCCACATCACCTTCTTCTAAAAACATAAAGCGGCGGGTAACGGGCAGTAACGCAAGCTGATCCGAGGCAATAAAGTTTTCGCCAATACCAAAGCCGATCACCAGTGGGCTACCCGAGCGCGCGACCACTAAATGCGACGGATCGGTTTTATCCATTAATACTGTGCCATAGGCGCCAGTAAATTGTTTTACGGCACTTTGTACCGCGGCCAATAATGAACCGGTGCTTTTTAGCTCTTCTTCGACCAAGTGGGCAATTACTTCGGTGTCGGTATCAGAATTAAATACATAACCTTTGGCTTTTAAGGCGTCACGTAACGGACCATGGTTTTCGATAATGCCATTATGTACCACGGTGATCTTGCCAGATACATGTGGGTGCGCATTGCGCTCACTCGGTTCGCCGTGGGTCGCCCAGCGCGTATGGGCAATACCAGTACCGCCCGGCACCGGCTGCGCGGCAACCGCATCGGCCAACTCTTTCACTTTACCTAAGCGACGTACCCGCTGCAGCTCGCCACTGTTATTCACTACAGCCACACCCGCTGAGTCATAACCGCGATACTCTAACCGACGTAAGCCCTCGACTAAAATATCCACCACATCCCTTTGCGCTACCGCACCAACAATGCCACACATAGTGTTTCTCCAATAAACGAATAAGATAAAGGTTATCGGGCGTTTGCCTGCTAGCGGCAACTCGCCTTTACAATGCTTAAGGTACTGACCTTAACGCGTTCGGATTAATTAAAACTGTACCCTGATCACCGTGACGCCTTGTTGCTCAATTTGTTTAGCAGCCTCAACTGACAGGCCGGTGTCGGTGACTAATACTTTTACCATCGACCAAGGTAGCTCCAAATTATGAATTTTTCGCCCCAGCTTGTCGGATTCGAGCATCACGATAACTTCGCGCGCCACTTCCGCCATCACTCTGCTTAAGCTATATAGCTCGTTATAGGTAGTGGTGCCACGCGTTAAGTCGATACCATCGGCACCGATAAACAGCTGGTCGAAATCGTAATTGCGCAACATTTGCTCGGCTAGCTGGCCCTGAAACGCCTCGGATTGCGGATCCCAGGTGCCACCGGTCATCAATAAGGTGGGTTCATTTTCCAACTCGCGAAGCGCATTGGCGATCGCTAAAGAGTTGGTCATTACCACTAAGCCGCGCTTACTGGCCAATTCTGGTAATAAGGCCGCCGTAGTGCGGCCGCTATCAATAATAATGCGATAATGATCTTTAATAAGGCTAGCTGCCGCCTTAGCAATAGCTAACTTTCGTTCTGAAACTTTTTCTAAACTACTTTCAGAGACAAAGTCTTGCGGTACCGGTACCGCGCCACCGTAGCGGCGTAGCAATAAGCCTGCAGTTTCTAATACGGTAAGATCTTTACGAATAGTCACTTCGGAGGTTTGAAACTGCTCAGCTAACTGCTCTACAGTCACTTCACCCTGTTGCTGCAATTGGGTGACGATCAAATGACGGCGCTGCTGAGTGTTACGTTTATTCATCTTTCACCAAAAGTTTCGATTTGAAAGATATTTTAGCGAAAAGAAAGTTTTTAGCAAGCCTACAATGGGAAAGTCATTCGATAATGTAGCCCTTCATTCGCGGCGCTGCGTACCGTAATTTGACCTTTTAAGCGCGCCGTAACCAGATTAAAGACAATATGGGCGCCCAAGCCTGTACCGCCAGAGGAACGCTTAGTGGTATAAAAAGGTTCAAATAAGCGACCAAGCGATTCTGACGACATACCGCAACCATTATCATAATAATCACACTGCAACTGTCGCCCTTGCTGGCTAAAATGCAAACTAATTTTAGGTTCAGCTTGCTCTGCAAAGGCGTGTTTTACACTGTTTAATACTAAATTCGTGATAATTTGCGCTACAGCACCCGCGTCAGTAAACCAGTAAATGTCTTTCGGACACTGCAGTTCAAATTGGCAATTGATCTTCTTTAATTGCGGCAGTAACGATAACATCACATCGTCTAAATACCCTGCAAGTTCGATTTCTCTGGCTTCATTGGCGGTTTGATCAACAGATACCTTTTTAAAGCTTTGCACTAGGGTTGCTGCGCGCTCGGTATTGACCTCTAAAATTTTTAATCCTTCCGCTAGCTGTTGTAGAAACTTACTAAACTGGGATTGTTGTAAGGTTTTTGCATCAAAGGCCTGTTGTACTTGCTCGTATTCGGCTTTTAAATAACTCGTAGCCGTTACACAAATACCCAAAGGGGTATTAATTTCGTGCGCAACGCCAGCAACCAACCCCCCAAGCGAAGCCATTTTCTCTTGAATAACCAATTGCTGCTGGGTTTGTTGTAAACGGGTAAAGGTATCCGCATTCACTACGGCAATCGCAATGTAGCTGGACAAGGTGCGTAATAAACTTAGTTGCGACGCATTGTAAGCATAGGGTTGCGGGCTTTGGACGGAGAACACACCGACCACTTGTTGATTGAGCATCAAAGGAATATACACCACAGACTCTACCGCCTGCCCGCATAATGGTTCAGGTAAAGCATTGAAGTACTTTGCAAAATCAGCATGTTCATTAACAATAATTTCTTCCTGC
This sequence comes from Alishewanella sp. d11, assembly GCF_049390205.1. GTDB lineage: Bacteria > Pseudomonadota > Gammaproteobacteria > Enterobacterales > Alteromonadaceae > Alishewanella. The sequence goes on from NZ_CP186547.1 coordinate 1,524,700, forward strand.
CGCATAAAACACAGCGCAGCGGGCGTTTTTTCGTTATTAGCAGCAATGCTGAAGCTCTCTTCGTTATCTTGCCCCTCTTGCCAAAACACAAATTCAAGTTCGTTAGTTTGTTGCCGGTAAAGGCCAATAATCATGACATGCACATCGATAAATTCGCCCAACATCATATGGCAACGGGTTAGCACATGATTAAGATCGAGCGAGCCGGTAATTTCGCGGCCAATTTGTTGTAAAAGCATCAAATCTTTATTTGAAGCTTCTAAGGCATCATGTTTTTCTTTCAGTGCTTGCGTTCGTTCTGCTACCTGCCGTTGCAATTGCCAACGAAGTTGCCGCTCAGTGCGACTTTTTAGGTGCAACCAACCCCAGATCGCTATAATACATAACAACAACATGCAAGCTCTAAACCACCAAGTCATCCACCATGGCGGCATAATACTGATGCTAAGGGAAGCGGTAGGTTGCCAATCGCCTTGTCGCACTCTAACTGCAACTTCAAAGATATAGTCTCCTGGCGGAATGCGAGTATAGGTAGCTAACCGTTGCTGATTAGTGACCTGCAGCCAATCACGATCAAAACCTTGCAAACGATAGCGATACTCTAATTGCGAGCTTAAAAACAGATCTGTGGCGGCGAAACTGACACTAAAAACATCTTCAGCATAAGCTAATTGCAGTTCAGACAAACGGTTAATTGCTTTTGGCAATAACGCCGAACCTGGTGCAACTTGTTGATTAAACAAAGCAAAAGACGTTAACTGAACTTGTGGCACTTGGAAATTCTTAGTCAAACGATCTGGACGATAAATATCTAAACCTTGGCTACCGCCACGATAAAGCCAGCCGTTATAAGTGGTCCAAGCACCAATCCATGTGGTTTCTTGCATACCGTGCAAATGCCCTAATTCAATCATGGTATCTGCGTCTTTAAGCCAAAGTTGCCGGTATAACAGCCTAAACCAGGTCGCGGCAGCGAGCTTGGCATCGGCTTGAAGCGGCTGGTAAGACAGAAAGTCGGCACCAGCCGCAGTCTGCTCGACTAACCAACGATGGTTAATATTGCCGGCTCGGATCCAAATATCATTATTTTCTTCGTACAACATCTGAATGCCATTAAACAATAAACCATGCTGGCTAGTATCGGTTTGTAACCAGTGCTGGGTTGTACCCGAAGGCTCATGGTAACGCCATAAACCACTATCTGGTGAACCTACCCAAAGATTATCGTTTGAATCAAATAACAGTGTAGACACGCTATTAAAAGGTAATACTGTCTCGGTATTCAAAGAAAAGTGTTTAACGAATTGGCGTTCTTTACCCAACAGCATTAAACCCGCTCCACGAGTGCCTAACCAAAGTCGCTGGTATTTATCCTGTAGTATTACGCCTACACTGGTCCTACGCAAAGGCTCCGGTAACTGCTGATTTAATTGCCATTGACCGGTTAGCGGATCTAACAAATATAAACCCCGATCTGTACCCACCCAAACACGCTCAGCTTCAGCATGAATCGCTCGCGCAAGTGTTGGACCATCTGGTAGCTCGGGTAAAGGAAAATGACGTAATTGACCGGTCAATTGATTATAAAGCACTACCCCAGCTTCACGGTTAGCTAACCAAACCGCCGCTTTATTTTGCACAGAAATACCCAGCACATTCGGGCCAGGCAACCATTGCGAACTTGACGCTGTAGGTACTGCTTGTACCTGCCTAGCCAGTTCACCAAATACAGAAAAACCAGAGGGTGTTACTAACCATAGGGCGTTTTGTTGATCAAGATAGATATGGTGCAGCGAATTACTGCGTAGACTAAAGGTTATTTCTGGATGAGCTAAATAGTTGCGCCACTGGTCGCTATCAGGTGCTTTTTGCCATAAGCCCTTACCCGAAGTACTGACCCAAAGTACACCTGAGGTGTCTTGTACAATACCGGTAATTTGTGTTGCGGCAAGCTCTGCAGGTTGTACAAAAATTTCAGGGTCAGTAGCACCAGCAGGTAATAACCACAGCCCATGCTGATAAGTACCAATTAGAATATCTGAACCTAAAGTATGCAATACGGTGGCCGACTCAACCGCAAATTGACTATTAGCTTGATGCCAGCCTTGTCCTTGTTGTTCTGCTAACTGCCATTTTATTAAACCACCTACAGCTTGCCCTTTGCTACGTAAAGGACCATCACCCACTGTAAGCCATAAAGTGTGTTCGTCGCTACGCAGAATATCGGTGATAAAGGTAGTATCAATACCATCGATGTATTTAGGTAAGCCGGCTGGTAGCAGTTGTTGCTGAGCATCTGACCATACTAATAAACCTTCGCCGTAGGCTGAGATCCAAATTGTTCCTACAGCATCTTGATAAACTTTGGCAATATTTAAGCGACTAGCATCTAAGCCTTCCGCAGCTTTTATGCGCTCAAAACGCTCAGTATCTGGATTAAAGCGGTTTAATCCCGCATAGCGAGTACCAACCCAAACAGCGCCTTGCTGGTCAACTAAAAGCGTGGTGATCCAATCAGCAGAAAGGCTATCAGGTTGATCAGGAATGGCGCGAAAATATTTTAATTCATTACCGTCATAGCGGTAGAGACCATGCTGTGACCCTAACCAATAAAAGCCATTATGATCTTGTACGGTGGTGGTGGCATGCTGTGAAAAGGATAACAGATCAGCCAAATGCAGCATACGCCCAACACTTGGCAAGCTCTCTTTAGCCAACACTGGCGTTAAGCTTAACCAAGCATTTAACAACATGACGGTTAGCAACTTTAGGAACAATCCTGACTGCATATCCAGTAGCCTCAACCTGTTTTTTTAAGTATTACATTTATCTTAAAGATCGCAAATGGAGTTAAATAAACAAAATTATAAATTATTAACGATAATCATTTGCATTTACCAAAAAGCCGTGTATAGTAATTTCTGTCGAGGGATTGAGATTGGGCCTTGGCTCAGAAACGGATGTTCTGGTCGTTGTGAAATTTGTCCTGCATTGACGGGGAGCTTAGGCTCCCCGATTTTTTAATTTGCTACTGACTATTCGAGGCAAACGAATACGGTAATGCACCCCCTGTGCAAGTTCACTCGTGACGTTTATATCCCCTTTTAATCTCACTGTAACCAAATTAAACACAATATGCGCCCCTAAACCACTGCCACCTTGATGACGCTTAGTGGTAAAGAAAGGATCAAACAACTGACGCAAGTGCTGTTCTGACATGCCAATACCATTATCTGAAAAGTGGATAAGCAAGTGATCATCCGGTTCTAAACTTACTGATAAGCGAATAACAGGCGTTGGCTGCTCCGCCAAACCATGCATTAAGGCATTGATCACCAAGTTTGTAATAATTTGGGCAATAGCACCGGGATCAGAAAACATGGTCAAATTGGCTGGGCAATCTAGCTGTAATTCACAATTCTGTTTTTTTAGTCTGGCGCTTAACGATAAGATAACGTCATGTAGATAGTTCGCTAAATCAAACTCGCGATAAGTATCGCTACTCTGATCAACCGACACCTGTTTAAAACTATTAATTAGCTCAGCGGCTCTTAACGTATTATCTTGTAGAATTTTCAAGCCATCGGTCAAATGCTGCAAAAAGTGTTCGAACTGTCGGTGTTGTAAAGTGCGTTGTTGATAAGCCTCCACCAGCTTTTTTTGCTCAACCTGCAGATGGCTACTGGCCGTTACACAAATTCCTAAAGGGGTATTAATTTCGTGCGCTATGCCTGCCACCAACCCACCTAGCGACGCCATTTTTTCCTGGGTAATAAGCTGCTGCTGCGTTTGTTGTAGTTGCTGATACGACTTAGCCAAAGCATTATTTTGCTCTGCTAATTCGGTAGTACGTTGCGCTACTAACCGCTCTAGCTTGTGCCGTACTTTGTATTCTTGCTGTAACTTCCAACGCAGTAATAGCATGATTAACAAGAGGATGGATGCAACTAAAGTCAGCCTGAACCACCACGTCAGCCAAAAAGGCGGCTGAACGTTGATCAGTAAAGACGTACTTGGTAACCACTGGCCACCGGGTAAACTGGCAGAAACCTCAAACAGATAATCACCAGGTGGCAAACGCGTGTATGTTGCCATAGGGCTTTGCGCAGAACTTTGGATCCAATCTCGATCAAAGCCATTTAACCGATAACGATACTGAATCAGTTGTGATTGTTTAAATTCCGGCGAGGCAAAACGCAAACTAAACATATCTTGAGCATAGTCAAGTTGCAGTTCGCTGGCATAGGCTAAAGCTTTAGGCAGCACGGTACTACCGGGGCGTACCGGCTGATTAAACAGGGATAGTCCGGTCAGTTGTACGGGGTTAAGTGCCACTTTACGCGGTAAATCGGCAATCGAAAAATAGTCAAACCCCTTTGCGCCACCACGATAAATCACATCTTGCTGCACATCCCAAGAACCAATCCAAGTAATACTTTGCATACCATGGGCTTCATTTAGTTGCAGATAGGTTTCTTGCTCTGGTAGCCAATGTAAACGATAAAGTAACCGAAAAACCTCTGCTTGCTGAAACAATTTATCCGTTGGTTCAGGTTGCAAATATGGGAGAAAAATCGGTTTATCTGTTATTGCATCAGAAAACACCACCCGATGATCAACATTGCCTGCTCTTAACCATAAATTATGCTGTTCATCTTCGATAATTAGCTGCACTCCATTCATTTGCAAGCCATGCTGGCTGCCCGCATGCTGCACCCAATAATGAAATTGGTTTTGCTGAACATCGAGTCGAGCAACACCTTGATCAACAGAGCCGAGCCAGATCGCACCCTGCTGGTCTTCAAAAATGGCATTCACATCACCAAAACGTAATGGCGGCAAAACAGCATTATTTTGATGATAGTGACTAACTTTGCGACGATCAGCCGAGATCTGGAATAACCCTTGACCACGCGTACCCACCCATAAATTTTGCTGTCGATCCAAATAAAGCACATTTACAAAGGGCTCAACCTGCATATTTAAAGGAAAAAGCTGCCAATGATCTTGCTCACTATTTAATAAGAACAGTCCTTCGTTGGTTCCCACCCACAACTGTTGTGTTGCATCTTGTTTAACTGCTTGGGCAGAGCTTAACTGCGGCAAACTCTCCGGAAAAGGCCAATGCCGTAGCGCAGAGGTTTCAGGATTAAATAACACCACTCCAGCTTCACGGTTAGCCAACCAGACTTGGCTTGCAGATACCGCATCAATACCTAACACATTCGCTGCAGGTAGCAGATCTTTTTGTAACACCCCAGGAGGCACTGTTTTAACAGCCTTAGCAAAACGACTTAAGCCTCTTACACCAGACTGGCTTATGGTCCAAACAATACCTTGCCGATCGGTAAAAAGCCCCATTAAATCTGCTCTGGCTAAGCCTTCGGTAAATTCACTGGCAAAAGGATAATGCCGCCATTCGCCGTCATGCCCAAGATACCAAAGCCCACCGGCAGCATCGGTACTGTAATTACTCAACCAGAGATTCTGTTCACTATCTAACGTTATATCGGTTAATGCTGCGTTTTGTAATGCGATCGGCTGTGCGGCAGCTGTAAAATAGCGCCCTGAAGCCGCTAACTCAAACAGCCCCTGTCCATAGGTACTGACCAGCACGTTATTAGCCGCAGTGACTCTTATTCGCGTTGCTGAAATGGCAATAGATTCAGCCGTATTAAAAGGTATTAGCTGCCAGTGTGTCTCACGCGCCGGCCGATACAAGACGCCACCTTGCCGTTGTCCCATAGATCGAATGGGCGCATCACCTAATGCCAACCAAGCGCCGCCTTGCGGATCAAAATAAATATCATTAATAAAATTGACGGCTATATTATCCAAATCAGCCGGCAACGATTCAGCAACCCATTGTTCGTTAGTAAATTGAAATAATCCTGCACCATAAGTAGCAACCCATAAATTACCAGCAGCATCGAAGGTTAAAGCGGAGATTTCTGCTGATTGCATACTGGCAGAAGCGGGAAGATCAAAACGCGTAAATTGTTCAGTAGCGGGATCGTAACGATTTAACCCACCATAGCGCGTGCCAACCCATAACCAACCCGCAGGATCAACAGCCAGCGCTGACACCCAACCAGCAGAGAGTGCGCCAGCCCTTGCAGGATCGGCGTTAAATTCTAGCGTTTCCGTGCCATCATAACGATAAAGACCATTTTGGGTGCCTACCCATAAAAAACCGTTTTTATCCTGCGTCATTACCGTGGCAAGCTGGGGTGTTTTACCAAAAGCGTTTAACGTAATAAAACGACTGTAGACAGTTTTAGCCTTAACCTGAGCGGCAACTGGCTCTGACGAAGCTGGAATAGAAAATAAGGCAAGCAAACAGCAGAACAGCAATAAATACGGCACACACAAGTTCTTTAAAATAGTAATTATATTTAAAGTATTGTGCCAAATAACGAAAGCTGCAAGTTCAGTTCAATTTAAAAAAATGACCGCTAGCAAGCCAGCGACGCGTCAGGCTTACTGGCTTAATCACAAAAAAACCACCACGAAAAAATAGTATAAAAGAATTATATAAATAATCTTTAGCGTGCCCCTTTTGCAGGCGAAAAAACGATTCTTCCCTGTTGTATCGCCATATCTAAAGGTATAGCGGCCAGCAGCTTAACGGCGGGATCAGCAGTATCTAAACGATAAACGGGATTCGTTGCTAGAAATTGATTGACCAATTGCAGTAATTCGTTGGTTACCGGCGTAAGATTACCGCGATAACCTGACGCTTCGATGGATGAATTCAGTAATTTAACCGAACGGACAAAAACAGCTTTTTGCGTCGCATCGTAATAAGGGACCCCTTCTACACTTAGCTGTATGTTGGCTGGATAGGTTAAGCCAAATAAACTAAGCGCAGCATTCGCTGCAGTATTTATACGCACCACTTCACTGTTATTTGGGCCAATTTGTACCGCCATGCTTGCTACCGTCATTTTTAACGGAATACCGGCAACATTGGCTTGCTGCGTTAACTTGGGCACCTGTTGGCTTAATAAATGTTCTAGCTCGCCTTCAGATACGCTATACAAAGGGACCTGCCCTAGTTGACTACAGCTAGCCAAACCCAGTAACAAACATAACCCTAAAATTTTACGCATACATTTTTCCTTAACTTATTTGGCTGCTGCACCTTGCTGAATAACAACGGTGCTAAGAGCGCTCGCGTGAACGCCGCAAAAAACTTTAATACTAACACTAACAGCCCGAGCTGATTGCTGGCTGAATAGCACATAGCGATTAAAACCTTGCTGCGTGTTATTACACAATACACGCACACACTAAGCAGAAACTTATGCAGATATTTTTTACTCTTTAACAGTGTTGCACAATTGCAAAAACTGTATTAGTGTATCAATACAGCTTGCTAGGAGATACGGATATGCCCGCCATTGTAGAAATATCACAATTACGTCGTACCTATAATTTTAAAACAGTTTTAACCAATATTACTGCCAGTATTGAGCAAGGAGATGTCATTGCTTTACTCGGTAAAAACGGCGCAGGTAAAACCACCCTCCTAGAAACGATTCTCGGTTTTGCTTTGCCTGAAGACGGCGAAGTTCGGTTATTTGGCACACCCAGCTGCGACATTGATTCGGTTGAGAAACAACGCATTGGCTTTGTACCACAACAAGATGAATTGCTGGAACAAATCAACCCTTATGAGCATTTGGCTATGTTTGCCCGCTTTCAACCCAATTGGGATCAAGATCTCTGTAACAGGCTTTGTCAAAGCTGGGAGATCCCGTTAATCACGAAAATTAGTAAGCTCTCACTGGGGCAGCGCCAAAAACTTTCCATCATTTTGGCACTATGCCATAGACCACAGTTACTGATATTGGATGAACCGGTGGCGAGCTTAGATCCAATCGCCAGACGGCAATTTTTAGCCGAATTAATCAATATTGCCGTCGATCAGCAAACCGCTATTATTTTTTCTTCGCATATTGTTACTGATATGGAGCGGGTGGCAAATAAAGTGTGGCTGTTAAAGCATAAAACGCTGTTTTGGCAAGGAGAATTAGACACGCTCAAAGAGAGTGTTGTTCGCTTACATATAGTGGCAGAAACTACGTTGCCTCAGCCACTAACTATATCCAACACGCTTCGCGAGGTACACCAAGGTAAAACGGCCATTGTCACGGTAACCCATTGGCATGATGCAGATCTCCACGCATTACAGCAACAGTTGCAGGCACAGATCCGGGTAGAACACCTAAATCTGGAAGATATCTTTCTGGAGTTACATGCATGAACGCCTCCTCTAGCCAGACAGCTACACAAGCGCCTTTCAACTTTTTAGCATTACTGGTGTTGTCTAAACACAGTGATCTGATGCTGGAGTTTGCTTATGTTTACTAGCACTAAATTGCTGTTTATTAAGCTTTACCGCTTATTGACGCTGCTGGAACTAAGCTTTGTGTGGTGGCTATTTATTGCCTTTTTTTGGCTATTAGGTTTTATCAGCCCTAACAGCTTTAATATCGCTACGGTACTATTGCTACTTTATTATTATCTGGGCTTATTACCTACAATCGGACAGTTTCTCAGTAGTAGCTATGGCCAACTATTTCACAGCAAACAAGACCTTAAACTCTTACCCTACCTGCTGGTATTAAGCATAAGTCTGTTCACTTTACCAAGCATAGCACACTTCTATAAGCTAAGTTATATCACCGCTTTTGGTACCGCTCTTGCTTTCCATCTGGTATTGCATGCCCTCTGGCTAAGGGCTGCATCAGTCATTAATAACCTATTAAAACTATTTTTCACTTGGCTAGTTATTTTAAACCCATTATGGATGACCCAATTGCAGCAGTATTTGGCAAAACCGCTGCTAACAGACATGATGATAGTAGGCTTGCTGATCGCAGCAAGCCTTGCCGCCATGATGCTTGGCAACACCATTATTCGAAGACCACAGCCAAATGCCGGGCAAGAATTGCAACAAACACGTTTAAGTTTGCGCAGTAAGCCAAAACATCAATTATCATTAGCTGCCAGCTACTTATTTCAGTTTAATGCCAAGCCGGCTGCACGTTTGCTGGTGTTTTGCGGTGCCTGCGCGCTGGTTCCACTGTTACAAACCCTTAGTTATTTTTGGTTTTATGCGGAATGGCATTGGTTTCCCAAACTGGGTTGGAAGTTACTAGATGATTCGCTGTTTACCATACCACTGGTGTATTGGCTTCACAGTTTAGACAACACTTTAAGTCAAGTGAAAAGTGCCTGGTTGTATATTCCGCAAAGCCGTAATGCCTTATTTAGCTTTTTAGAACGACAAATCCTCACGCAGTTAATGCTATTAAGCCTGCCATTGTTATTACTGCTGTATTGCTGGCAACCAAGCAATCCGCATTTTCTGTTAAGTGCATTAATGCTGCTAAGTGTGGCGCTGCTATCTACCTATTGGCCGCTTTGCTATCCGCAAAGCCTAGGTACCGTTGTCATGTGTTTGATGCTGACTATCATGCTTGGTCCGGAAACACTGCTATTAGCTAGCCCGACCACGCAACTTTATCTTATTGGCAGTATGCTGCTAATCACCATTGTTCTACGCTATTTTGCGGAAAAGTTTTGGCTAAAACGCGATTTTACCAAAGCAGCAACCTTTTTCAGGCGGCGCCATGTTTAGTATTAACCCCAATAGCGGTGATCCGATCTACCGACAACTTACTGAGCAAATCAAACGCATGGTGGCTGGGGGGCAACTTAAAGCCGGTGACGAGCTGCCTTCAGTGCGCGAGCTAGCAGGGCAATATGCCGTCAACCCAATGACCATCTCCAAAGCCTATAACTTGTTAGAAACTGAAGGGATTCTGACGCGCCAGCGCGGTAAACCGATGACAATTGCCGAGCAAAGCTTACAAGCACACAGCGAACAAGCCAGATTAGCGCAACTTTCTGCACAGCTGACGCAGCTAGCACTTGCTGCCAAACAGTTGCAACTTTCTAAACAAACGGTATTATTAGCGTTAACAGAAGTGTTAGAGAATACCTTAGATGAGTAGAACTAAAAGGATGTGGTATCAAAAAATCTATGCTGTATGTAAAGCACAGCCTTGGCGTTTAGCAATCACGTTATTGTTTTGTCTTATCGCTATCTATTACTTTAAACAACATGAAGTGATTATTGGCTTATTGGCTCTCAATGTTGCTTTACAAGCGTTATATCTAGGCGTTATTCCACAACAACGTTATGAGCAAGAGTTTGTGCCAGATGTGATGGCAGAACTAAAAATTGAGCAAGATATGCTTCACGTGAAACAACGCCAATTAAAACTTGCTGATATTAAAACCGTTGCTCTCGATCAGCTTGATAAAGACTATGCCTTTATCGATTTCCCCTTTAATGTGTATCGGGCTACCGCTATGCGTTTTCCCGCCGAACAATTACCGGCCGTTAAAACTTGGCTGCAGCAGCATTTACCGCAAGCTGAAATTATTCGCTAACGGCCACACCAAGCAAGTATGCGTTCAGCCGCCTAAATTAGCCCCCGAATAGAGACCTGACTTGGCGCTAAGTTGTGTTAAGCTTAGCGGCTAAATTGGGTAGCGCCTTGCTCTCACCGAGGTGCGCAATGGGTACCTGATCATTTACTGGTTGACTAAAGGTTAACACAGTAAAACAGGGTATAAAGAATAATGAGAAAAGACTATGTTATTAATTTTAAAATTAATTGCCGGTATCGTACTTGGCATGCTGTTGGGACTTTACGCACCGCATTGGTTAACGCAAATCCTAATCACCTTTAAAGCCTTATTTGGGCAGCTGCTGTTTTTCACTATTCCGCTGCTTATTTTGTTTTTTATTACCAGCGGTATCGCCGCCCTGCCGCGTAATTCCGGCAAATTATTAGGCCGCACCTTGGGTATCGCCTATTTATCGACTATTGCGGCGGGTACCTTTGCGTTTTTAATTGCAGCACTGATTATCCCGATGCTAGCACCGGCTGCTGCTGATTTAGCCAGCACCGCAGGTACCACCCTAAAACCTTATATTATGCTCAATATCCCACCGGTATTTAATGTGATGACCGCGCTGGCGCTGGCCTTTATTTTTGGTTTAGGGATTGCCAGCACTCAGGCGACCTCGCTAAAACAGCTTTCTGATCAAGGCCGCGATATTATTCAGTTATTACTGACCAAAATCATTATTCCGTTGTTACCACTATATATTGCTGGTGTTTTTGCCGAAATGGCCGTTGCCGGCAGTGTTTTTGTGACCTTAAAAACCTTTGGCATCGTGTTGGTAATGGCAATAGTGCTGCACTGGTTATGGATTATCGCCCTCTTTATTCCTGCAGGTCTAAAAGCCGGTAAATCACCCTTTAGCCTGATTAAAAATATGCTGCCAGCCTATTTTACTGCGCTGGGTACCATGTCGAGTGCGGCCACCATTCCAGTATCGCTGCAAGCCAATAAAAATAATGGTGTCAGTGAAGATGTCGCCAACTTCGCTGTGCCACTATGTGCCACCACGCACTTAGCTGGCTCAACTATTACCATTGTAGCTTGTGCCGTAGCGGTAATGATGATGCAAAGCAACCTAGAAATTCCGTCGCTGTTTACCATACTACCCTTTATCCTCACACTTGGCGTAGTGATGCTGGCGGCCCCGGGTGTACCGGGTGGTGCAGTGATGTCAGCCGTTGGCTTACTGAGTACGATGCTAGGCTTTGGCGAAGGCGCTATTGCACTGATGATTGCGCTTTATATGGCGCAAGATAGCTTTGGTACCGCCTGTAATGTTACCGGCGACGGCGCTATCGCTATTTTAGTTGATAAGAGTAACAGTTGATAAAAGTTAAAGCGGATCAGGGTTAACCTTGATCAGCGTTAACTGGCCAAGGCGGTTTAACCTCTAAGCCGCCTCTCGCCAAATACTATGGTAAGATGATGGCGCTTATCGTCAGGAAAAATGCTCAGTATGATTGAATCCCCCTGCGTTGCCTGCTGTAAACTCGACGAGCACAAAGTGTGCGTTGGTTGCTATCGGCATATCAACGAAATTGTTGATTGGAATCGCCGCTCAGAGGCGGAACTTACTGCTATTATGCAGCAGGTCGCGGCACGTAAAGCCGCTTATCAGCAGCAAGACTTGACCACTATTGCCACCAGCCCCATCACCCAAGCCGAATGGCAGGCAGCCAAGCAGGCTCGGCGCCGGTAAGTAAAAATGGCGGATACAGCGGTTTTAGATACAAACCATTGTCTCCGCTTATTACTCAGTGTTGTCCAATTAACAATTGATATGTCTCGCCGTATAAAGATTGATAATCGAGGATGATTTGCATCCGGCTTAGCAATGCCATCAACTCAGCTTCCGTTTTGCGACAAGTGTTATTCAAAGTACTAAAAACTATCTGCCTATCTGACACTTTATAAAAGCGACCTACATTTCCCTTAACATAACAATCTGGATCCTCACCCAGTGCAATTAGAAACGCATCCCTATCCCGATATATCGTGCCATCAGCTATGTATTTTACATCCGTCACCTGAGCCGGCCCCAGTCCCTGGTTATTAATATAAAGTTGCCAGCCGCCCTCTAAAGAAGTGTTAAATTCAGATTCCAAATAAGGCCTAAGCGACAATTTATTGTGCTGCTGTATACTATAGCTCTGCCAGATCGAGATGGCCAAGGCTAATACCGCCACCAGCATCGAGCTTAGTGCGGTGTATTTTTCCCAGTTAATTGATTTCTTCATTTAAATCTATCTTGATGTTCATGATTAATAAGTATCTTGCGTTAACTAGAACCCATAAAGCAACATAAAATTAACCCCACGACTTGGTGGGGTTCATAACAATATTATTTCTTGATTTTCACCGGCCGCTGCCAGCCGTCGATATGCCGCTGCTTAGCACGGGCAACCACAAGCTCGCCGTCACCTGCATCGCGGGTAAGTACTGAGCCGGCACCAACAGTGGCATTCACACCTACTGTGACCGGCGCGACCAGTGAGCTGTTGGAGCCGATAAAGGCACCATCTTTAATGGTCGTCACAAATTTATTGGCGCCATCATAGTTACAGGTAATGGTACCGGCGCCGACATTGACTTTGTCGCCGATTACCGCATCGCCTAAGTAAGTCAGATGGTTGGCTTTAGAGCCTTTGCCCAGCGTGGTTTTTTTCATCTCAACAAAGTTGCCGACATGGCTATCATCCAGCATGACGCTGTCTGGCCGCAAACGAGCATAAGGGCCAACCGAACAGTCACTGCCCACAGTGGCTTGTTCAATCATCGAGTTGGGTTTAACTTCGGTGTTATCGCCAATAGTGCAGTCTTTCAGAATACAGTTAGCACCAATGGTCACGCCTTTACCCAGCACTACTTTGCCTTCGAAAATTACGTTAATATCGATCATTACGTCATTGCCGACTGCAACGGTACCGCGCACATCAATGCGCGCCGGATCGCGTAGGTTAGCGCCAGCCAGCATCAGTTCTTCGGCTTTTCGCTGCTGATAGGCACGCTCTAAGGCGGCTAACTGCACGCGGTTATTGGCGCCTTCAACTTCCATCGGGTTTTGCGGTTGGGCAGTGGCAATCTCTACACCCTCGCTATGCGCCATCGCAATTACGTCGGTCAGATAATATTCGCCTTGGGCATTGCTATTTGATAACCGGCCTAGCCAGCTTTTCAGCTGTTTACCCGGTAGCGCCATAATACCGCTATTTACTTCCTGAATTTTCAGCTGTTCTGGCGTGGCATCTTTTTGCTCGACAATGCCTGTTACTTTGCCGTTTTCCCGCATAATACGGCCATAACCGGTTGGGTTTGGCAAATTGACGGTAAGAATGGCTAAACCATTAATCGGCTTAACGGCTAACAGTTGCTGCAGGGTTTCCAGCCGAGTTAACGGCACATCGCCATATAGCACTAATACGGTATCTTCGTCAGCGATATTCGGAATGGCTTGCGCTACAGCATGGCCGGTGCCTAATTGTTCCGCCTGTAATACCCAATGCAATGGCTGCTCACCCATAGCAGTTTTTAACGCTTCTGCGCCATAGCCATAAACCAGTTGCGGCTTGTCGGCGCCAAGCGCCCGGGCAGTATCAATCACATGCTGCACCATTGGCCGCTCGGCCACTTTGTGCAATACCTTAGGTAAGTCCGATTTCATCCGTGTGCCTTTACCGGCGGCTAAAATCACTACATTTAATGCCATAACCTTGCTTCCTATTGACGTAATGGCATTATTCTACCTGAATAAACGACAGATGGAATGACTACGATTTAACTGGTTTTCTTAATGCTTCCGCGGGTCATCAATGCGCTGCTTATTAATTAAGCAGCGCTTCGTCAACTACCAGCCTAGCTAATCTTAGTGCATATTACAGTTGGAGCCTAACCAGTCCAATAACGTTGAGTAAAATGTCATTTTATGACTATAGAATAGCGTATCATAAAAGTGATCCGCATCTTCTAGCTCAACATACTTGTGCACTTTGTTATGCTGCTCTAGACCTCTAACAAACATGCGACTGTGCTCAACCGGAACTCGACTATCGATACTCGGATGCACGACTAGGATAGGAATATTAACTTTTTCAGTTTGCTGTCTTGGTAAGGCAACACCAGTGATGGTGGGCCTTTGTAATCGAGCTAAAAACGGATTTTCATTTATGGTTGCATTCCAGCGATTTAAATCGCTTAGCCCAGCACCGGCAATAGCACATTGGTAAATGTTGTTGTCTCGCATTGATGCCACAAAAGCTGCATAGCCGCCATAACTCCAACCAAACATAGCGAGTTTATTTTTATCTGCTAAGCCCGCACTAACCAGATACAAAGCGGCATCATCAAGATCATCTTGCATAGTCAATCCCCAGTTATTATCACCGGCCATCCAATGATCTAAACCATAGCCTGTTGAACCGCGGTAGTTAGGTTGAATAACAAGGTAGCCATGGTGAGCCAACAACTGAGCCCATTCATCAAAAATCACAGTATCCCGAACCCAAGGTCCGCCATGTGGCATAACGATAGTTGGGTGAGGCCCCGTACCTTTAGGAATAGTAAGATATGCGTAAATGGTGCGACCATCTCGTGCTTCATAATTGATATAACGAACCTCTGACAGATGTTCCGGTGTTAACAATGGAAGCTTCTCACCAATTTTCAGTAAGGTTGTTTTATCTAGGAGTAAGTAAAAGGTGCCAGGATCAAACGCTGAGGAGGTTTGGATAACGATAGCACCATCATTTAGTGAACGACTGGTCAGTTGAATATGCTTATCCTGAAACAATGCTTGTATTGATTGATATAACGCCTGTTCGGCATCATCAGTGAAATACAGCTGCGGCTTACTATCGGTGTAACTAACAGCTAGCAAATTACCTTTACGATCAAAAAGAAGACCATCTGTATCCACACTTTCTAAACCAAATAAACGCTCGGAATACGCCTTAGTTTGCAAATTATAAAGATAAATACCAGTGGTGTTTTTGCCTAAATTGGCATTAACGTATAGCTCATTTGGATTTTCATTAGAAAAACCTAAAATCGTATAACTCTCTCGTTTTGAGGGTGAAATTTGTTTAATTCTTTGCCAGTTGTTGTCGCCTTTCAATCTAGCATAAACTTCAAGTGCGTTGTCAGCGGCATTAAATCCCTCGGCAATTCGAATTTCGCCGTCAAAATCTGTGTCAAAATTGCCTTGAACACCACGATCACTGCCCCTTGCTATGGTCACCGAACGGCCATTATAAATGTTATAGCGCAATACATTGCCAGCCGACTCCACCAAAATTTCATTAGGGTTATTTAGCAATAAATCAATCAGCCGAAAATTCGCTGTGGGGTTATCTTGGCTCGGATCTAACCAACGACCTTTACCGTCGGCATCCGTAATGGCGATTTTATTTACCCAATACTTTTCTGCTCTACGCTGATATAGCTGCCGAAATGACACTAAAATTCGTTCATTATTAAGCCAACTCACCGTAGAGACCAGCATTCTGTCAGCTCCGAGGGTAACGGGAGTCGCAGCCAAATTTTGCGTTTGGCGGATCTCAATAATGTAATCGCCTTCTTTTGTCGTAGCACGCACAATGGCAACTTGCTGGCCATCTGGTGATACCGATACCGCTCTAATCATTGGCATCATGGCAAACGCTTCTAGGCTCAGTGTTTCAGTCTTAGCTTGCTCTGCTACAGCAGTCGTTACCAGCAGCATACTTAACAAGCTTGCCAATAAAATAGAGGCAAAATTGCCTTTTACAGTTTTCATATTGCTTCCTCATCAATACTGGTCAATTTAAAAAGTTAACCATTTTGTTTACCAATATTATTTCCACGATGCGCCCGATAGCTCTGCAGTGACTCGAAGCTGACAGCAAAGCAAGGCTAGCGGTACTATGTTTGTAGATGTTGTGGGGAGCGACGATGTCATAATTGCCTCCTATGGCATTTCAAGAATGAAACACCAGCTTAGGCAAAAAGTAGAAATGAAACGATAACATGAATGAGACTTTTGCGTGACAAAGTAATACAACCTTGTTATAACCTTGCCATAACCAAATAAATCAGTACATTAAACGATAGAGCAAATGCACCATATGACTCGCTTACAGCACCTTTTGCAAATTAGCACTATGTCATGCTTAAAACTGAATAGCGTTAACATCTCCGATTTGTTTACTTAAAAAAATATCTCACGACATGATTTTCAATACCTGGATAGGCGTTAAACAAAAACTAGTATTTATCAGAATCCTGTGATCACCTCAATCCACAATTTCCAATGAGAGCATAAAAAAGCCCCAAAAGGGGCTTTAATTATTTTTAGCCTTTGCTTAATTACTTTTTATCTTTCCAAGCAAATACCTTACCTGTTTTAACGTAATAAAATAACGATATGGCAGACAGAATGCTGATTAATCCAAAGCCTATCAATATAAAGTCTTTATCTTTTATCCCCAAAAAAAGGCTTATCAAACCAATAATCAGGAAAAATAAATTACCAAACATTTTAATCCCCCAGCAAAATTGCTATCTCTTTAGAAATCTTTGCAAAAAGTTATCTTATTTCAACTAAATTAGCCACTGAGTTAAAACCGGGTAAAGGCTTGAACTCTTCTGTATTCGCCTGTCCTTTTAACACAACTTGCAGTGCTGCGGCTTGCTCGGATAATACGGCTTGCTGATAGAACTGCTGCATATCAGCTAGGGTTAGTGCTTGTACCGCGGCAATAAGCTGTTGCTTATTGTTAAAGCTCAACCGATTACGCAGCCAATCACTGCTGCTTGCGTTAAACTCCTCATCTAAATTAGCAGGGGCACGCTGTAACTCCAGCAACTGAGCTTGTTTTAGCTGGGCAAAGCCCTCTTCGCTAAGTGCCGCCAGTTGCTGCGCATACTGCTGTAAGAAACTATCTACTCGCAGCTGCAGTTGCTGTGCTGACAGCGCCGGGCTTTGAATCACCAACATTAAGCCTGCGTGCTCATTAAGAGGCATATCCATAGCCTGGACCACATAACCTAATTGCTCTTCGGTGCGTAGCTGGTTAAAAAAGACTTGGTGTAAATGGCCAGATAACACCTTAGCGGCCGCTTTACCTGCGTAATCACCCTTAGGCAACACCTGTAACCGAAAAACGGTGCTATCTGCTTGAGAATTTGTACGCATAACGGATAAACGCTGCCCTGGCTGAGGTTGCCAGCTGCTAAACACCTGATAATCTCTGTTGCTACCGGCAGTACCCGCTAAGGCTTTTGCGATAGCCGTAACATCGGCTTCGTTATAATTGCCTTGCGCCAGCAGGCGTAACTGGCTTTGCGTTAGGGTATGTTGAATATAGGTGTTTAACTCGTCTAACGTTACCTGCTGTGAGGCCGCAAGCACATCCGCTAATTCAAAACGACCAGTGAATAAGGTTGCTTTTAATAATTCACTCGCTTGTTGGAACTGCATCATCTGCTCGACAGAGCGTAAACTGCGCTGCAGTAAGTCCATATTTTGGCTAAATTGCTGCGCAGTCAATGGCTTAGCGATAATCTCAGCAATTTGGCTTACTAAAGCAGCTTGCTTATCGGTAAAACCCGTTAACTTTAATACCAAATCATATTCATCGGCTTCTGGCTGGATTTGCATGCCAGCGGCACTGGCCTCTTGCCATAACGCCTGATGGTTTAATAAAAAGGCCAATTGCCATAAGCCGTGCAGCACCGCGTCTTTTGCGGTTTGCTTGGCGCTAGGTTGATGCCACTGCATTAATAACTGACCACGCGGCTGATCAGCAAACTGGCTGCTGCCCATTAGCCAAGCTTCTACCGCATCCTGCTTATAAATCTGGGTTGGCTTGGTATAGGCACTGTGTTTTAAGGCAAAACTCTCTGGCTGAAAGCGGTTAAGCTGGGGTAATGCCAGCGGAATTAACGGCTGTTGCCAGGCAGTTAGCTCTTGTTGGTTAATCTCGGTGACCGCGTATTTACCACTAAAGTACTGCAGGCTTTCTGTTGCTGGTTCACGCTGGCTGATATGCCATACGGTTAAGCGCTCTGGCACTAACTGACCAAGTAAGTTCTGGATAGCAGGGGCGTCAAATTTATCATACTGAAAAGGCGCACTGACGACTGACGGTATAGGGTAATACTGCATAGCCGCACTTAAATTTGCAGCATAGTTAAAGCCTGTGGTTTTTTCTAAGAAATTAAACTGGTTTTGTAGCGAGGTGCGGATCTCTTGATAGTACTTCTCATCAACGCCTTGCTCACGGATCAAGGCGATATATTGCATTAAAATCGCGGTGATCGCTTCGCGCTGCTGCATACCCGCTTCGGTTAATACAGCTCTAATATTTAACTGACCATAATTGCCATAAAATTTAGGATCGTAATCTACCGCCAACATATCCAAAAGGCCCATAGCTTTGAGTTGCTGTGCTGGCGTACCCGGCATATCAGAGCTAAGTAAATGCGCTAAATAGGTATTTGGCTTACTGGCAAAGTCGTCAATATTGTTATCAATGGTAAAGGCTAACTTTAACAGCTGCATCTCAGAATTGGGGACATAGTGCACTCGTTGTGGCTGCCGCTTGGTAAAATCAAGCTGCACCTTAGGCCTTGGTGTGTCTAACTGCTTATTTTCGATATCAGCAAAATAACGCTGTGCCATTAACTGCATTTGCGGTAAAGGGTCTGAGCTAATCAGCACCAGTTTCATCCGATTTGCTGAATAATAACGTTGATAAAAGGCGACTAGCTCGTCATGTAACTTGCTACCCTCTTTATCACTTAAGGTGTCTACATTACCAATCCAAAATTGATTAGCCGGATGCGCGCCTAATAGTTGTGCTGACAGGGCTAGCTGCGCCCAACCATCCTGATTTTGCATCATTGACCATTCTGAATGCACCGCATGCCGTTCTTTTTCCACATAATCGGGTAATAACAGCGGTGCTTTAAAGAAGTCAGCAAAACGATCTAAGGCTTCCTCGTAATGACTGTGATTGATTTCAAACATGTAATTGGTCAGCTGATTGGTAAACGCATTCATCGTACCTCCATGCTGACGCATAAAGTTGCCATAACCATCCGGATCAGGGAAACGCGCTGTACCCATAAACAGCATGTGCTCTAAAAAGTGCGCTAAACCTTGCTGTTCTTTTGGATCATTCAGCCAGCCCACATCAACACTTAATGCCGCTGATGATTTTTCTGCGCTAGGATCAGATACCAGTACCACATCTAACTGGTTAGCAAGCCGGATATGCTGGTATTGGCGCTGGTCATTTGGGCTAACCTGAATCGCGGTTGTGACTTTTTGTTGCAATGCTGCGCTAGGGGGTAATGAACCACAGCCGCTGAGTTGTAAAGCAATACCGCTACTTAACATGGCCAAAGTAATGGTGTTTAAAATTAGTTTATTCTTCATTTTGTTGTATTCCGTTAAATTTATGCATTTCTATAAAACGGAGCTGGCTAGAATTGAATAAGTGTAATTGTGTACCAATGCAGAGCTAACCAACCACCAAAGCAAATGGCAGCCCAAGCGCAAGAACAGATCATCTCTCTTGTAAGTTTCACGTATGGCCTCCCCAAATAATGCAGCAGTAGCATTGGAAGAAAGTTAATGTTTTGCTGTGAACTAGGCGATAACACCTAGGTGACTTTATGATGATAAAGTTAAGACATTGGTTATAACCGAGTTATAACCAACAACACCAAAACCTAAATTATTGAAAATAAAAACAAATTGAATTTTTATAATTATTTCTCGTCATGTGTTAATTGCTGAACCTGGTATCCAGCCTGTTCAAGTAAGGCTAAGACACTATGCTCACCGGCAAGATGCCCAGCCCCAACTAACACCAGCTCTTTTTCGGTATTACCGAACATTTGCTGGATCTGCGGTAACCAGTTTTGATTTCTCACCACCAATAAGGCCTGATAGAGTATCGGGTCCATATCACGCATAGGTTGTACCATTAACGCATTGAGTGTTTGCATATCGCCAGCGCGCCAAGCAGTCAGGGTGGCCTCGAAGTAAGTGTTAAAGTTACTAAATTGCTGCAAATTCAGCCTAATAAAGGCGTCTTCGTAGCCTTCGCCCATATTGGCGAGCAACTGAATTTGACTATCAACGCTTTCCAAATAGGCCCGCGGTTTTGCATCAGCCTGCGCTTTTTTATCAAAGTAAGCGTCTACGCCATCACCTGCCATGTTTGCTTTCATTAATTCAATGCCCAGCATTTGCATAACTATAAAACCGGGTTTAAAGCTATCCAATTGCTGTAACTGCAGCCCATAAGGTGCAAAATAGCTCGCAACTTGCTGATAAACCTCTGCGGAGAGCACCGTTGAAAGCCGGCGATCATCTTGATAAGTCATGGCCTGCATCAGCAACGCTTGTAAAGCCGTATCTGTTGGGTCAGGTAAGGTGGTCTCTAACACTAAGGTATCTGTAGCTTGATAGGCTTTCTCAAACTCAGCTGGTAATGGCAAAGCGGACTCAGGTAAAAAGTGTACTGTCCCACCAAGATACAGGTAATCATCCCCTTTGCTTATTTTCCAAAGTGACGTTTCTGCCCATACGGCTGATGAAAACATGGCCGCAGCCAGCATTAGCAATGCCCTTTTTCTATTAAAAATCGCTTTTAATGTCATATCAAAACCCTTTATCTTCATTAACGTTCGAGTAAGTGATTTAGCGAGTAGCTACATTTTTCACTGAAGCGGCCAACTCCGTGATTAAGGTCTGTAACTGATGTTGTATATTGATCTGTACTTGCTGCTGTAATTCCTCCGTTAATTGCAATCTAAGCACTTCAAGATTTAAGCTATGCTCAACAGTTACGATTTGTTTTGGTATTTCAACTCGAGGTTGTTCCTCAGCAACAGTGACATCTGCCATTGCTACGCTACATGTAAACAAACTGCTTACTGCAAATAATCCTTGTATGACCTTTTTAGCTGCTTTCATTTTTCGATTCCTCTTTAACATTTTTGCATGATGTATGGGGTTTTAACGTCAGCCTTACTGTTGGCTTGTCGCGTTGATAGCGCAACTTTAGTCGGCATCACTGCTAATGTCGCTTATCGAAAGCTAAGCAATAGATTGCTAACAAAAACGAGCTTAAATAATTGTTTTTATTTGATTAAATTAAATCTTATAAAGTTATTATCTAAGAGAGGTAAGGTTTAAATTGAGAATGGGCTAGTCGCAGCGTCACAATTGCATTAAAGTTGTAACCCGTTTTTAACAGCGAATGTGTGGGTATGGATATTATACATTTGGGGCCTTGGCAGCTTGGCTTGACGGATTACAGCTTGAGTAATCCACAACAACGCGTCGAGCTAGAACCGCTGCTTTTTAAATTACTGGTGTTTTTTGCCAATAACCCGCGGCGGATCATTAACCGGCAAGAATTGGTGGAAGCCATTTGGCAACAAAGCTATGTGGATGATAATGCCATTAACCGGGCGATTTCAGAGCTACGTAAGGTGCTGCAACATCCAGAGCTACCGATCTCCCCCATTAAAACCCATCATCGTAAAGGCTATAGTTTACAGCTGGACCCAATTCAAGGTGTTCGCAATGCACAAACAACACCCAATATTGACGCGGTTAGCCCGCAACCTGCGATGACTGAACCGAAATCAACGCCTGCTACAGCACCTCTATACAGCAAAAAAGCAGATAAAAAGCGTTTTTACGCTTTGCTGGCATTGATTCCGATTTTGCTGATCATCAGCTATTTTTGGTTTTTAGTGCCACATAACGAAGTCCCAACAACCAGCACAGTAGCGACCGAGCCCAATCCAGCGCCATCTAGCCTCACACTGCTAAATCGCCAAAAAGTTACCTGGTTTAAAGGTATCGAATCACGACCGTTACTGTCGCCAGACAAAGCCTTTTTAGCATATAGCCATACCCTACCGGATAATCATGTGCGCACCATAGTGCGCAAACAATTAAATCACCTGGGTAGTGCGCCGCAAGAAATGATTATTGAGGAAGCGGATAAGTTAATTTTCGCCCATACCTGGCAGCCACAAAGCCAGATTTTGTTAGTACAAAAATTAAGTAAAGACGGTTCTCGTTGCAGTTTTGAACGTTATAACTTTGCAACCTTTCCGGCTGGGCCAGCCGAGTTAGTTAGTACTTGCCAACATTTAAATATCAGCCCAGCTCAATTAAGCAAGGATGGCCAAACCTTATTTCGTGCGCAATCCAGTAATGGTTTACTCACGCCCTCAGCGCTTGTTGCAGAAAACCTGCAAACTGGGCATATACAACTATTAGCCACAGCCCCAACTTCAGGTTTTGGCCTAGCGATGCTGGCGTTATCTCCTGACGGCCAACAGCTGGCTTATATTATGATGCCGGAGTCTAATCAGCCGGAAATTTACCTCTATTCTATTGCCGAGCGCCAGCATCAACGGCTGCTAGCATTAACCGACCCTATGATATTTATGGGATTGGAGTGGTCGACTAAGGGCGACTATTTATTGCTACCCGCTTCGAATGCCCTGCTTAAATTAGACATCGGCAGTAAGTCGCTAACGCCAATAATGCTACCTGATGATTTGCAGGTCGGTGAAATATCCTTGCTAAGCGAGCAACAAGCTATTATCTCGCCACTGTCTTTTGGCTCTGCGCTGCAAGGTGGGATCCAGCTAATTCGCATCAGTCACCCATTTGAACCCGAAAAAACGCAGGTGCAACCTTTCTCTGACGCAGCGGGCAGTACTCATGAGCTAATTTTTCACCCTACCAATCCGCAACAGCAAGCCTTTACCGCCAACTGGAATGGTAATTGGCAGCTGTGGTTAGCTGATGGCGAGCGGCATTATGTTGTCACGGAGTTTACAGGTAGTGAACTGCCGATTGGCAGTTTAAGCTGGTCGCCAAATGGACGCTATATTGCAATTGTTCGCGAAGGCAATGTGTTTCTTTATGATTTGCAGTTGAAGCAACTACTACAAAAAACCCAAAGTCACGATATAGGGCATACGCTCTGGTTGGCCGATAGTAGTGGCGTAATCGTCACGCGAATTCAGCAAGACAGTCAGAATCTTTGGCAGCTAGATTTACTCAGTGGTAACCTGCAACAACTTACCCAAATTGCTGGCGCACAGCCGCAATATGATCAACATGGCAAGCTGCACTATGTGCGTGATGGCCAGCTTTATCGTTATATCGATGGTGGCAGAGCCGATCAGCTGCGACCAGAATTAAATCCAGGTACGCTTTATCAGCAAAATCTGCTTGGGGGTGATTCCTTATTTAGTTTTAGCTTTATGGGCCATTTGCGCCAGCAATCGCTGACAAATCTGGACAACCCTCAAATAGTTGAAGCACAATTTCCTATGCAATTTATGAGTTTATACCTTAATCCGCATAATCCAGATGAAGTTTATGTTTCAGTATTTCAACCACCGGAAATGGCGTTGGAATATATTGAATGGCAGCCTATAGCTAATCAAAAGGCCGATAAAGAATAGTAGCCAGTATAAACAGAGATCAAGAACATTAATACCGCAGAGATGCTTTCAACGCGCCCGGCAATCACCGGGCGCTTTGCTATTACAAACTAAATACGACTTTCTCGCTTTTCAGCATTCGGCTGCTAACATAGCTACAAAGCGCAAAGATCAGTAAGGTGATTGCGCTGGCAGCCATTAACTGAGGCCAAGCAATAGTAGTCCCTTTTAGGAAGGCTATCATTGCCTGTTGCTGAGCCGCTATCGGTAACCACTGTACGTACTGATCAGCAATGTTGTAAGTTGTTACCATACTCAGCATCAGTGGCACTAACAGCACCATAGTGACGTAAGTTTGCGCTTCTTTAAAGGATTTGGCCATAAAAGACACCAACACCTGTAAGCTGGCCGACATTAACGCTAGCGGCAAGCCGACCACAAACGCAAACAACATAAAATCTGGATTAAGGCTAATGCTAAAGCCCAGTTGCTGCCAGGGCACCATGCCATAAGCAAATTTAGAGACCAGCAGGATCAACACTAACGCCAGCATCGAGAAGCAACTGATTGCAGCAATCTTCGCTAAGACTAACTGAAAACTACTCAGCGGTTGGCTTAACAGCAGGGTTAACGAATTACGCTCACGCTCGCCGGCACTGGTATCAATCGCTAAATTCATTGCGGCATAGAATAGTGTTAAGATTATCGACAAGGTCGCCACACCTAAAAACATGCCACCACGCGAATCCGGTGTTGCTTGATCTTGGATTTGGATATCCACCGCTTGT
This sequence comes from Alishewanella sp. d11, assembly GCF_049390205.1. Taxonomy (GTDB): domain Bacteria; phylum Pseudomonadota; class Gammaproteobacteria; order Enterobacterales; family Alteromonadaceae; genus Alishewanella. The sequence continues at coordinate 1,549,443 of NZ_CP186547.1, forward strand.
AGTAAATTAGGATCAATACCCCGCGCCAGCAAACGTAAATTAGCCACTTCATTACTGTACTGGCCCAGCGTGCGTTCCAAACGGCGAACGGCAGATTGCAAACGATCGTCTGAGCGATCGGTATCAATTGTTACCACCGCAGGCCGCCCTTGTTGCATTTGCTGTTGAAAATCGTCGTTAACCTGTAAGCGAATGGCTTTAACCTCAGGTCCTTCACCGTGGCGGATATCTTTATTCGCTAAATATTGGACCAAGGCAGGTGCTGCATCAGCGTTATCAATAGTAATCAGTAACTCGTCTTTAGAGCTCAATTGCTTCAGTAACACGGAAAATAAAAAGCACATCAGGAGCGGCGTACCCAGCGCATAGTAAAGACCGGCCATAACAGAACGTTTATCACGGCTGGCATCCAACAATTCTCTGCGAAATAAGGTGTTAAATAATCTGATCATGCTGCAATCCCTTCATCCGTTCCAATTAAAGTGATAAAAGCGTCTTCGAGGCTAGTTTTACCTGTACGCTCACATAATTCTGCCGGTGAGCCTTGCGCTACCACCCGCCCTTTTGCCATAACCACCACTTGATCGCACAAAGCGGCAACCTCTTGCATCACATGGCTAGAAAACAGCACACAATGCCCCTGCTGTTTTAATGTCAATAACAGCTCGCGCAGCACTCGGGTGCTCATCACATCCAAACCTCTAGTCGGTTCATCCAACACAATATTGGTTGGCTTATGCACTATGGCCTGAGCCAAGGCAGTTTTCATCCGTTGCCCCTGCGAAAAACCTTGGCAGCGTCGATCGGCAATCTCTTCCATTCGCAGTTGTTGCAATACTTCCGCGGTAGCAACACGCGCGGCTTGGGTCGACATACCGTTTAACTCAGCAAAGAACTGCACATATTCACGCGGTGTCAGTCGCTCATATAAGCCAAAAGGATCGGGAAACAGCCCTATTTGCTGGCGTGCTTGTAATGTTTGTCGCGCAATATCGTAACCATCGATGCTAGCATTACCACTGTCGGCCTTCAGTAATCCCAACAAGGTACGTAAACAGGTGGTTTTACCGGCTCCGTTAGGCCCAAGCAACCCCGTGATAGTGCCATTTTCAGCCTGAAAGCTCAGGCCATTCAGTGCTTTAACTTGGCCAATAGTTTTATATAAATCATTTACGGTTATCATGTGTTACTCCTGATCCACGGTTAACTGCGCCGCACCATTGGCGTTAGTGATAAAGGGTTTACGCAGCTCCAGCTCTAAACAACCGCTATCCAATTCGCTTGCCGATTGTTTTTCAATAAACTGACTAATTAGTTTTGGCGCACAACTTTGTGATGCGACGATATGGGTAGCATGTGGTGCGATTAAATGGCGAGCATTGCTCATCTTCGCCATAGCAAGCTCGGCCCAAGAGGGTGGCGTAACTGGATCGAGTCCGCCAGAAAGTAATAATACGGGTGTAGCGGTTTGTAATGGCTTGATGAAGTCTGCCGCTACAGCAGATGCTTGCCATACCGCACAGCTGGCTTCGGCACTTTCCATCCAAGTGCGGCCTAAGGGACTTTTCGTAAATTCAGCACGGCTTGCTGCCGTCCAAAATGGCACATCTTCGGCACAAACCACTGCAAAATTGACGCCTATCGAAAGATCTTGGGCGATATCCTGCGACAGCATTAATCCTACTAGCGGGCTGTACTCACCATTTAAAGCTTGTTCGATCGCATAGGGTAACAGCGCTCGGCTGCTATTGCTGTACAACGCAAAACGAATGGCTTGCAGCAATTTGGCATGGGTTAAGGTTAAATCAATAAGTGCAAAAGTGCGGGGGTGACGAACCTTGGTTTTGATCGGTGCTTGCAATAATTGTTGGCTAAGCTGCTGTAACTGTTGCCGAGCAGCTGGGTAACGCTGGTTACATACTGTTGAAGCCTCACAATACGTATACAAGGCATCCAGCGAAGCGTCAGATGCAGCACCCAAAGCGCCAAAACTCTGACTAAAAGGCACAACACCATCCAGCGTAGCGGTTACCACAGCATCAGGGTATTGCCGCATATATTCTTGTGCCATCCGTGTGCCATAAGAGCCACCATACAGATGTAACTTTTGATATCCCAATGCCAATCTGACCGCTTCAAAGTCGCTGGCCGCCGCCACAGTGGTGTAATGACTCAAATCAACCTGTAACTGTTGCTGACAGGCTTCAGTATCCGTTTTTGCCAGTGCCAACATATCTTCGGTGCTTTCATCAAACGCAAATTGCGTGACTAAATCCATACCTGCGCATTGTAATAAGCCAGATTTACCGGTACCGCGCTGATCCACCAATAAAATATCGCGGCTCTCTCTGGCATAGCGTAAGGCATTAGCAAAGACCGCTGCGGCATCAAAGGCAGACTGCCCAGGGCCGCCAGCAAAAGCTAGTACCGCTTCTGTTGGGTATAGCGGTTTGATGGCAGGAATAATCGCAAAGTGAATGCTGATGGTTTCTTTTGCTGACTCAGTCCCTTTAGCAAGGGGTTGCTGCAAGCTGCCGCAGAGCAAACGTTCTGGTAAGTTGGTTGCGTAACAAGGTGTAAGCTGCACCTTAGCAGGTAGCGTGTTAATGGGGCTATTGGCCGCATTGACCTTGTCTGCCGCCAGTAACGAGGTACTTAGCAGTAGCGGCAATACTGCACTTGCTTGATAAATTCGTGAGAGGACATGCTTGTTCATGGAGTATCCCTGCATCTTATTTTATAGTTAAGTCCGAACTGTGCTGCGCTTCTCGTCGCAGACCACCAAACTATAACCGCAGGCAATGTAAGTGTCGCTTATCGAACACTTAGCAATTTATCGGTAACATCATGAGTATAAATAATTGATTTTATTAGGTTTAATTTATTATCTAAATCTTATCTTGGATAAATAAGCTGTTTTAATGATAAATAAAGCTCTTTTTCATGACGCAAAAACCCGCGCGGATGCTAAGTAAGATATGAATGTGGCAGCTGCTGCGGATAAATGCAGGTGCAGGTAGGGTTAAGTACTGTTACCAATAAAAAAGCCACCCGCAGGTGGCTTTTTAAAGTACGTAAACTTACTTCTTGCGCATTTTCTGAATAATACGCAGCTGGGCAATGGCCTCGGCCAATTGTGCTGCAGCTTCGGCGTAATTAAAGTCAGCGCTGGCATGCTGCATGGCTTCTTCTGCCTGTTTTTGGGCATCTAAAGCAGCTTGCTCATCTAAGTCTTCGCCACGTACCGCAACGTCTGAGAGTACCGTTATTGCATCTGGTTGTACTTCAATTACACCACCAGCTACATAAATTAAGTGCTCTTCGCCAAACTGTTTTACGATACGGACCATGCCAGGTTTCAGGGTGGTCAGTAAGGGGGCGTGAAAGGGTAAAAACCCTAACTCGCCTTCACTGCCTGTGACCTGCACGGATTCGACAAGGCCGGAGAAGATTTTTTCTTCGGCACTTACTACATCCAGTTGCACTGTCATCGCCATGTCGCTCTCCTAAAGCCTGAACTTATAGTTTCTTCGCTTTTTCGATCGCTTCGTCGATAGAACCAACCATGTAAAACGCTTGCTCTGGCATATGATCGTATTCACCCGCCAAAATGCCTTTAAAACCACGGATAGTTTCTTTCAGCGGTACATATTTACCCGGTGAACCGGTAAATACTTCAGCAACGAAGAACGGCTGCGATAAGAAGCGCTGAATTTTACGCGCACGGTATACGGTAGTACGGTCTTCATCAGACAGTTCATCCATACCCAGAATGGCGATAATATCTTTAAGCTCTTTGTAACGCTGCAGTACAGTTTGTACGCCACGCGCTACTTCGTAGTGCTCTTTACCGATGACCTGTGGATCTAACTGACGAGAAGTAGAATCCAATGGATCGATTGCTGGGTAAATACCTAAAGACGCGATATTACGGCTCAGTACTACCGTTGCATCTAAGTGCGAGAAGGTAGTCGCTGGAGACGGGTCAGTTAAGTCATCCGCTGGTACGTATACCGCTTGGATAGAGGTGATTGAACCTGTCTTAGTTGACGTAATACGCTCTTGCAGTACACCCATCTCTTCGGCTAGCGTTGGCTGATAACCTACTGCTGATGGCATACGACCTAATAGTGCTGATACTTCAGTACCTGCTAAGGTATAACGGTAAATGTTATCGACGAAAAACAGAACGTCACGGCCTTCGTCACGGAATTTTTCTGCCATAGTTAAGCCGGTTAACGCTACGCGTAAACGGTTACCTGGTGGCTCGTTCATCTGACCGTAAACTAACGATACTTTATCTAGTACGTTAGAGTCTTTCATTTCGTGATAGAAGTCGTTACCTTCACGGGTACGCTCACCTACACCGGCGAATACAGAGTAACCGCTGTGCTCGATCGCGATGTTCCGGATCAGTTCCATCATGTTTACGGTTTTACCTACACCGGCACCACCGAACAGACCTACTTTACCGCCTTTCGCGAAGGGGCAAACTAAGTCGATAACTTTAATACCAGTTTCTAACAGCGCATTTGAAGCTGCTTGATCTTCGTATGAAGGGGCAGCGCGGTGAATTGACCAACGCTCTTCTTCACCGATAGGACCAGCTTCGTCAATCGGGTTACCTAATACGTCCATAATACGACCTAAGGTCGCTTTACCAACAGGAACCTGAATGGCTTTACCAGAATTTCCAACTAAGGTACCACGACGTAAACCGTCTGTAGTGCCCATTGCGATAGCACGTACTGTACCGCCACCTAGCTGCTGCTGTACTTCCAGCACTAAACCAGCCAGATCGCCGTCGGTAACGTTTAACGCGTCATAGATACCAGGTACCGCATCTTGTGGAAAATCGATATCCACAACGGCGCCAATGATTTGGACGACCTTACCTTGACTCATGATGTTTCCTCAATTTTGCAAAACTTAAAACCTTAGCCTACCGCTGCGGCACCCGCGACTATTTCGCTCAGTTCTTGGGTAATAGCAGCCTGACGCGCTTTGTTGTAAACCAACTTCAGTTCATCCATCAGGTTTCCTGCGTTATCGGTGGCGGCTTTCATTGCAACCATACGGGCTGCTTGTTCGCTCGCTAAATTTTCGACAACACCTTGGAAAACTTGAGATTCCATATAGCGATTCATCAACATATCTAGGATAGGTTGTGGATCGGGTTCATATATGTAGTCCCAGTTATGCTTACGCTTCGCGAGGTCTGTTTTAGGTAAAGGTAACAATTGCTCGATCACTGGTTCTTGCTTCATAGTGTTAACAAATTTGTTATACACTAAAAATAAGCGATCAATTCGGCCTTCATCAAATGCATTAAGCATAACTTTTACCGAACCAATCACGTCAGCTAACCTTGGTACGTCACCTGAACCAGCTTGGGCTGCCACAACTTTACCGCCGAAACGCTTAAAGAAGGCAGTCGCTTTATTGCCGATAACGGCAAATTCAGTTGTTACGCCTTGGTCATTCCAACGCTTTAGATCAACAGCAACTTTCTTAAATTCATTGGTATTCAGGCCACCGCAAAGACCACGGTCGGTAGAGATGACAATATAGCCAACCCGTTTTACCTCACGCTCCACTAAATAGGGATGGCGGTATTCCAGGTTACCATTAGCAACGTTACCGATCACTTTGCGCATACCTTCAGCGTATGGGCGAGTTGCAGCCACGCGGTCTTGCGCTTTGCGCATCTTACTAACCGCAACTTTTTCCATAGCACTGGTGATCTTGCGAGTATTATTAATACTCCCAATCTTACTTTTTATCTCTTTACCACCGGCCATGACTGTATCTCCGATTTATTCAACGAATGGGGTGGCTAAGCCACCCGCATTGCTTACCAGGTCTGCGTTGCCTTGAATTTCTCAATAGCGGCTTTAAACGTAGACTCGATTTGATCGTTGTAGTTACCGGTTTTGTCGATATCAGCCATCAGCTCAGCGTGTTCAGCTTTCATGTAAGAAATTAAGCCGGCTTCAAAATCTAGGATTTTGGCTACGTCTACATCTTTCATAAAACCTTTTTCAATAGCGAAAATAGAGATACCCATCTCGGCTACTGACATTGGGCTATATTGTAACTGTTTCATCAGCTCAGTAACTTTTTGACCGTGCTCTAACTGAGCGCGAGTCGCATCGTCAAGGTCAGAAGCAAACTGCGCGAACGCCGCTAATTCTGAGTACTGTGCTAAAGCTAAACGGATACCACCACCCAGCTTTTTAATGATTTTCGTTTGTGCTGCACCACCAACCCGCGATACCGAAATACCGGCGTTAACCGCAGGACGGATACCGGCGTTAAATAAGTCAGTTTCTAAGAAGATCTGACCATCGGTAATCGAAATTACGTTGGTTGGTACGAATGCTGAAACGTCACCCGCTTGCGTTTCGATAATTGGTAAAGCGGTTAACGAACCGGTTTTACCTGTTACCGCACCTTTAGTGTAACGCTCAACATAGTCAGCATTTACACGAGATGCACGCTCTAACAAACGAGAGTGTAAATAGAATACGTCACCTGGGTAAGCTTCACGACCTGGTGGACGACGTAACAATAACGAGATTTGACGGTAAGCAACAGCTTGCTTTGACAAATCATCGTATACGATCAGTGCATCTTCACCGTTGTCACGGAAGTATTCACCCATAGTACAACCAGAGTACGGTGCTAAGAACTGTAAAGCAGCCGCTTCAGACGCTGATGCCACAACCACGATAGTGTGGGCTAAAGCACCATGCTCTTCCAGTTTACGTACTACGTTAGCAATAGTAGAGGCTTTTTGGCCAATGGCTACGTATACGCACTTAACGCCTGTACCTTTCTGGTTGATGATGGCATCGATAGCCAGTGCCGTTTTACCGGTCTGACGGTCACCGATTAATAATTCACGTTGGCCACGGCCGATTGGAATCATTGCATCAACAGATTTGTAACCGGTTTGCATTGGCTGATCTACCGATTGACGGTCGATTACACCAGGGGCAATTTTTTCAACTGGCTCGAAACCAGCAGCTTCTACCGGACCTTTACCATCAATAGGTGCGCCTAAGGTATTAACTACCCGACCTAACAGGCCTGGGCCTACTGGTACTTCAAGGATACGGCCAGTACTTTTAACTTTGGTGCCTTCCGTTAAGTCCGCATACGGACCCATGACTACCGCACCTACTGAGTTACGCTCTAAATTCAGTGCGATTGCATAACGGCTGCCAGGAAGCTCAATCATTTCGCCTTGCATACAGTCTGCTAGGCCATTGATACGAATGATACCGTCAGTTACCTGAACGATAGTACCTTCATTACGAGCTTCGCTGACCACATCAAACTGAGCAATACGTTGTTTGATCAGTTCGGATATTTCAGTGGAATTCAGTTGCATACTCTATTCCCCAATTAGGACTGTAGCGCGGTAACAAGACGATCCAATTTACCTCGGACCGTACCATCAATAACCATGTCACCGGCTTTAATTAACATACCGCTCACGACTGAAGCATCTACACTGCAAAGCAATTTAACTTTGCGATCAAGGCGTTTAGACAACGCCGCAACAAGCTTTTCTTGTTGCGCTGCATTCAATTCAGTGCCAGACGTGACTTCTACAACAGCTTCACGCTCATATTCACTTTTCAGTTCAGTGAATTTTGCAAACACTGCTGGCAAAGCGAGCAATCTCTGATTTTCAGCCATTACATGAATCAGATTGTGGGCAGCACTGTCTAAGTACTCACCACAAATCTGCTTCATAAGTTCAGCTTGAGCTGTTGCGGTAGTGTTGCTACGCAAGAAGGCAATCATGTTAACGTCATTTGCCACTTCCGCTGCAAAGGCTAACATTTGTTGCCAGGCAGCCAGAGCATTCTGTTCAACAGCATACTCAAAGGCCGCCTTTGCATAAGGACGAGCAATATTCGTCATGTCAGACATAGCCCGCTCCTATTACAATTCCTGAACCAATTTTTCCAAAATGTCGCTATGAGCAGCGTCATCAATTTCGCGTTGCAGAATGCGTTCAGCACCTGCTACCGCCAGAGAGGCAACTTGTTTACGTAATTCTTCACGTAAACGGCTACGGTCTGCTTCAACTTCAGCACGAGCTTGTTCAAGAATTTGCTCGCGCTCAGCATTGGCTTTGGCAACCGCTTCATCAATCATTTTGCTTTCACGCTTACGCGCTTGCTCAATAATGGCAGAAGCTTGTTCTTTTGCCTCACGCAGATAATCTTTAGCTTTATCTTGCGCTAAGTGCAGATCTTTTTCTGCACGATCAGTCGCGGCTAAACCATCTGCTATTTTTTTCTGGCGCTCTTCAATCGCTGCATTGATTGGTGGCCACACAAATTTCAGTGTAAACCACACAAATACGGCCATTGCAATCGACTGACCTAATAGGGTTGCGTTAATATCCACAACGAGCCTCCTTAAAAATTACGTTATTGGGGACTCAAATTAACCTACGAACGGGTTTGCGAATAACAGTAATAAGGCAACAGCAACGCCAATCATAGAGATCGCATCGATTAGACCAGCAAGGATGAACATTTTAGTTTGTAATTGTGGAGCCATCTCTGGTTGACGAGCAGATGCTTCCAAAAAGCGGCCACCCATTAAGGCGAAGCCAATTGCAGTACCGATGGCAGCAGTTGACACGATAATGGCTACAGCGAACAGGGTTGCGATTTCAATTGTCATGTTGTATCTCCAAGTTTAATGTTAAAGGTTAAAACAAAAATTATTAATGCTTTTCAGCAGCCATGCTCAGGTAAACGATTGTTAGCATCATAAAAATTAAGGCTTGCAATACGATAACTAAGATATGGAACACAGCCCAAACGAAGTGAAGCGGTAACTGAGCTAAACCAACCAAGGCAATTAATAAGAAAACAACTTCACCAGCATAAAGGTTCCCGAACAAACGTAAACCTAATGAAATTGGCTTAGCCAATAAGGTTACTAACTCTAATACTAAGTTAAAAGGAATTAACGACCAGTGATTAAATGGCGTAAAAGATAATTCTTTGGCAAAACCACCTAAGCCTTTGTAATAGATTGAGTAACCAAGGATTAAAATAAATACGCCTAAAGCTAAACCTAAGGTGATATTCACATCTGTCGTTGGAGCAATTTTCATATAGCTCCATTTATGTGCCATGATCTGCTCTAAAAAGCTAAAATCAGCAGCATATTCAGGTAAACCCGGAGTGTAAAACATCACACCAAAGAAACCCGCGACAACTGGAAACCAATCTACTGGTACAAGTTTCATCAGGTTCATTAAGAATATCCACATAAAGATAGTTAATGCGATAGGTGCAATTAACTTATCTTTTACATGAAAGGTTTCCTTAACGTTTTTACCGACGAACTCAACGATCATCTCTACCAAACATTGGAATTTACCAGGTACACCTGCAGTAGCACGACGGCCAACCCAAGCGAATGAAATAATAAATATCGAACCCAGGATAATTGACCATCCTAATGAACCAACGTTGACGGCCCAAAAGCCTTCACCGATAGTTAAATCACTAAGGTGGTGGTTAATATACCCCTGGACGGAAATGTTGCTATCAGCCATTTTTCATCCTAATTTTAATGTTTAAAAAAAACTGCGGCGGCCCATTGCGCCATGGTTGCTAAGCTAAAGCCAATGATAAAGGCACTGGCAGCAACCTCTTGTTTTAATACAATGACAAACAAGACAATGGTTAATATAAGTTTAAACAAATGCCCTTTTACCAAGGCCATCTTTGCTTGTTGTGCGTTGCTTAGTGCAAATTTGCTAAAGGCAATCAACGCAAAAACTAAATTTGTTACAGCTGCAATAATACCACCTTTTATGGCTGATAAAGCAGCGAGCGCATCACTGGTCAGTGCAAAATAAACAGCCGCTAAAGCCGCAACAACACATTGAAAAAGGACTAGCTTGTAAGCAGCAAGTCTAATTTGTTGCGGTTCTGGTTGCATTACAACTCCAGTTTCACAATTTGCCTTTTAATCAAGGCAAAAAAACTGCCGCAAGTATACTTAAGTTGCCTTGTTTTGCAACAAAAAGCGGTTGCAACTATGGTCTTGTAGCTGATTCGAAAACAGCTCGTATTCTTTATGCTTCACTAAGCTTTAATTTGTCTAAAATACCGTCTAATTCTGACAGGCTACTGTAGTTGATCACTAAGTTACCTTTGCCTTTTTTGTTATAGTCAATCGATACTGGTGCGGCAAAATGTTCTGCTAAACGTTGTTCCAAAGCAGCAACATCAGGGTCTTTCGGCTTTTCCGTTTTAGTTGGTTGAGGTTCTAGTATTTTTCGTACTAAATTCTCTGTATCACGCACAGTGAGTTGTTTTGCTGCTACTAGTCTTGCGGCATCAGATTGGCTAATACCTTCAAGCGCTAACAAAGCTCGAGCATGGCCCATTTCAATATCGCCATGTTCTAATAATAATTTTACGTCATCATTTAGCTGATTTAGCCTTAGCAAGTTACTTACACTGGCTCTTGATTTACCGACAGCATCAGCAACTTGTTGATGAGTTAATTCAAATTCTGACAGTAATCTTTGTAGAGCAACAGCTTCTTCCATAGCGTTTAAGTCTTCACGCTGGATGTTTTCGATAAGCGCAATAGCAACGGCCGCTTCATCGGGTACATTTTTAATCAAGCAAGGTACTTCTGCCAGTTGCGCTAACTGCGCAGCGCGCCAGCGTCGTTCGCCAGCAATAATTTCAAAACTATTTTCTGCAAGTGAACGCACCACTATAGGTTGGATAACGCCTTGAGCTTTTATAGAATTCGCTAAATCTTCCAAAGCGTCTTGTGACATATCTTTGCGTGGCTGGTATTTCCCAGGTTTCAGAAATTCAACAGGGATAGTTTGCAGCTCTGATGCCTGAACAGAGGTTGTGTGAGCGGGTTTACTTGCTGTTAGCAGAGCATCAAGCCCTCTACCTAAGCCACGTTTTTTTAAAGACATGCTTACTCAAATTCCTTTACTTGTTTTACTGAGCTAGGGTAGCGTTATTTGCTTTTTTTTCAGAGCGTCGTAACATTTCGCCTGCTAAGGCTAAATAGGCTTTAGCACCGCTAGAGCTTTTGTCATAGTACATTACGGGTGTGCCGAAACTGGGAGCTTCTGCTAAGCGCACATTTCGTGGTATCACAGCACGATAAACTTTATCGCCAAAATGTTGTTTCAGCTGTTCTGAAACATCGTTCGCTAAACGATTACGAGGATCGTACATCGTCCGCAGTACCCCTTCGATCTTAAGATCAGCGTTAACCACCGCAGCTAATTTGTTAATAGTATCAACTAAAGCGGTAAGGCCTTCTAACGCAAAATACTCGCATTGCATGGGGACTAAAACGCTATCTGCGGCAGCCATAGCATTAACTGTTAACATATTTAACGAAGGAGGGCAGTCGATAAAAATAAAATCGTAGCTGCTTTTGTAAGCTTTCAGCGCATTACGCAAGCGAAGTTCACGTGCGAATACATCCATCAGCCTGACTTCAGCAGCCGTGACATCTGAGTTAGCCCCAATTAAGTGATAACCGCCGGCAGTTTCTTTGACAACGACTTCAGAAAGCGGTTTTTCATCAACTAACAGATCATAAGCGCTGGCAGCGAGTTCATACTTATCTACACCGCTGCCCATAGTCGCATTACCTTGCGGATCCAGATCGATTAATAACACCTTGCGTTTGGTTGCAGCCATCGAGGCTGCTAAATTCACCGCTGTTGTAGTTTTACCTACACCGCCTTTTTGGTTAGCTATTGCGATGATTTTACCCACGGGATCCCTCTTAGTGATTATACTTTTGCCAAAATAACCAAATGACGCTGCGCGTCTAGCTCTGGAACTTTCAACTGTTGAATAGCAGTTACTTTAACAAAATCCGGCAAAGCTGCAATTTCTTCTTGCACAGCAGCCCCTTTCATGGCGAAAAACTGGCCATTTAACGCGGGTAAGTGCTTACACCAGTTCAGCATATCATTAAGTGAAGCAAAAGCCCGACTAATTACACCATCATATCCTGCGATTGGCTGGTGTTCTTCGACTCGGCTTTGTATAGGGGTAATATTGTTTAAACCTAGCTGCAGTTTTACCTGATTTAAAAAGCGAATGCGTTTGCCTAGACTATCCAGCAAGGTGAAGTGTTTTTCAGGATAATAAATAGCCAGTAGTACGCCTGGTAAACCAGGGCCTGTACCGACATCAATAAAGTTGTTACCTGTTAGGTGAGGTGCAACAACTAAGCTGTCTAGGATGTGCTTAATCAGCATTTCCTGCGGATCGCGCACTGAGGTTAAATTATAAGCACTGTTCCACTTATCCAGTAAATTAACATAAGTCACACATTGCTGCAGTTGTGTCTCTGTTAGTTCTAGTGACGTTTGCGCGATAAGCTCGCGCAAACGAGATAACAAATCTGGCATAGAGATCCTTTAAGCGCTTTTACGCAACAAGCCTTGTTTTTTCAGATAAACCAAGAGTAACGAGATAGCAGCAGGGGTAATACCTGAGATCCTTGAGGCTTGTCCAACAGTTTCTGGCTGTGTCTGGTTTAATTTTACGACGACTTCGTTTGATAACCCTTTTACTTGGCTATAATCAAATTTAGTTGGCAATTTAGTCGCTTCGTTTCGTTGCTGCTTAGCAATTTCATCTTGTTGACGATTGATATACCCTTCGTATTTGATTTGGATCTCAACTTGTTCAGCCGCTACAGGATCCATTAAACCCGGTCCAAGATCTTCTATTTTAAATAAATCTGCATAAGTCATTTCTGGTCTGCGGATCAATTCTTCTAAACTGGCTTCACGACTTAACGGCGTTTTTAATAACGAATTTACCTGCATTAATGCCGCGTGTTGTGGGTGGATCCAAGTTTGTTGTAAACGTTGTCTTTCGCGCTCAATAAGTTCCATTTTTTCATTAAAGGTTGCCCAACGGATATCATCAACCAAGCCAAATTCGCGACCTTTTGTTGTTAAGCGTGCATCAGCATTATCTTCACGCAGCATTAAGCGGTATTCCGCTCTACTGGTAAACATACGGTAGGGTTCTTTGGTGCCTAACGTAGTTAAATCATCCACTAACACACCCAGATAAGCTTGATCGCGGCTTGGAGACCAGCCTTCCTTTTCCTGCGCGTATAACGCTGCGTTCAAGCCAGCGAGTAAACCTTGGGCGCCAGCTTCTTCATAGCCAGTTGTGCCATTGATCTGGCCTGCAAAAAATAGCCCTTTAATAAATTTTGTCTCGAGAGTCGCTTTCAGATCTCTAGGATCAAAGAAATCATATTCTATGGCATAGCCTGGTCTGGTTATGTACGCATTTTCCATACCTTTGATTGAACGAACAATGCTAAGTTGCACATCAAAAGGTAAGCTGGTTGAGATGCCATTCGGATAAAGCTCGTGCGTTGTTAAGCCTTCAGGTTCGATAAAGATCTGATGTTTATCTTTGTCTGCGAAACGCATGATCTTATCTTCAATCGAAGGGCAATATCTTGGTCCTATGCCTTCGATCACGCCTGTATACATGGGTGAGCGATCTAAGTTATTACGGATCACATCGTGCGTTTTTTCGTTGGTATAGGTGATATAGCAAGGGATCTGCGTTGGATGATCGCTGTGTTTTCCTAGAAAAGAAAACACGGGTGTTGGAGTATCACCTGGCTGAGCTTGCATTACTGAGAAATCTACTGTTCTTGCATCAATACGTGGTGGCGTACCTGTTTTTAAGCGATCAACGCGAAAGGGCAACTCACGTAAGCGTTTTGCTAAGGCGATAGAAGGTGGATCGCCTGCTCGGCCACCTGAAAATTGTTCCAGACCAATGTGGATCTGGCCGCCAAGAAAAGTTCCAACGGTAAGCACTACGCTTTTGCTGCGGAATTTTAAGCCCATTTGGGTAACGACACCCTTTACCTGATCTTGTTCTACAATAAGATCATCGCATGCTTGTTGAAAGATCTTTAGATTCGGTTGGTTTTCAAGGATGTGTCTGATCGCAGCGCGATAAAGTTGTCTGTCTGCTTGTGCTCTTGTTGCTCGAACAGCAGGGCCTTTTGAACTGTTTAGGGTGCGAAATTGAATACCGCCTTTGTCTGCAGCTATAGCCATTGCACCGCCTAAGGCGTCAATTTCTTTGACTAAGTGACCCTTGCCTATACCACCAATAGCGGGATTACACGACATCTGGCCGAGAGTTTCGATGTTGTGTGTTAATAATAATGTATTTTGACCTGCTCTTGCTGCAGCTAATGCGGCTTCCGTTCCAGCATGACCTCCACCCACTACGATCACATCAAAATTTTCTTGAAACAGCATTATTGCCTCGAGTCAGTTACAAAGTTAAACAGGGTGCATATTGTAGCTTGATCTTGCTTCGAGTGAAATGCCTAACACTGATCAGGATCGTGCTTAATATATATAGGATCTTTTTAAGATCTTTTCTGTTATTACTTCTATTACTGAGGCTATTTTGCGTGGATAAGCCATTTTAGTAATTGAGGATCAATTAATTACGACAGATCAGATCCTGTGATCAACCTTGGATCTGATCGCGTTTAACAGGTGTGTAAGATCCGAATTTATACACAGAGGCTGCCGGATTTATTTTTACAAATAGGATAAATACAGGTTAAACACCGTAAAAAGCTGCACTTATCCACATTCCTTTTAGTTAAATCAAAATATTGTGTGTAAATTGAGGATAACAAGATCATAAGATCCTGTAGCGCTGTATTTGCTTGTGTTCGCCGGATCGTTAACGATGATCCGGCTTGATCTTATCCCCATGCTGTTTAGGATAAGCTGTGTATAAATTGAGGTAGCCAGGCTAAGGCTAAATCTTCAGGGAGCTCTGTTGCCAGTACATCAATATCGAGTCCAGGTAATAGCGGTTTTGCCCCTTTTTCAGCTAATAAAGCAGCTATTTTTTTACCTGCTAAACAAAAAGTATCGTAACTGGAATCACCTAAAGTGATCACTGCGTAAGAAAGTGTGGTAAGATAGCTGCGATCTTGTGCTAATTGATCCGCAAAGGGTTGAATATTATCAGGCAGATCTCCTGCGCCATAGGTGGATGTAATCACTAACCAGATATTATTTTGGTTTAGCTGATTGAGTTTGGGTTTCAGATGAATGTTAACTTCATAACCCGCTTGTACCAGTGCTTCAGCAACTTGTTCTGCCACATATTCCGCTGCGCCCATTTGGCTGCCGACGAGGATTTCGATCATTTTTGCCTCTCGCTTGTTAAATGATTGGCTATACTACTGGAATAAAATTGAATAAGGCTATTTAAACTTATTCGATTTCGCGTTTTTACTGCTTTGCAGGCATAGTAAAAACGACAATTGCACTACCACTGCGCCTGCGTGTTATTGAGGTTTAAACAACGTATGTCTGACACTGTGTCATTTTCCCAGCTAATGCTGCCTGAAGCTATTGTTCGTGCTGTTACTGAACTTGGCTATGAATCGCCGTCGCCTATTCAAGCCGCGGCTATCCCTAAACTATTAGCTGGCGAAGATGTATTAGGCCAGGCGCAAACAGGTACTGGTAAAACCGGTGCTTTCGCGCTACCGTTATTAGCACGGCTTGATCCAGCTCAAAACGATCCACAAATTTTAGTTTTAGCGCCCACTCGTGAATTAGCGATTCAGGTTGCTGAAGCTTTTCAAGCTTATGCTCGTTATATGCCAGCATTTCATGTCCTGCCTTTATACGGTGGTCAGAGCTATACCAACCAGCTGAAATCGTTAAAACGTGGTTCGCAGGTGATTGTAGGTACGCCAGGTCGTATTCTTGATCACTTAGAGCGAGGCACCTTAAAGCTTGATAAGCTGCGCGCCATCGTACTGGATGAAGCCGATGAAATGTTGCGTATGGGCTTTATTGATGATGTGCAAACCATTATGGATGCTACGCCACCAGGCCGTCAGGTGGCGATGTTCTCTGCAACTATGCCAGCACCGATCCGTGCTATAGCGCAGAAGCATTTAAAAAATGCTGAAGAAATTAAAATTGCCTCTAAAACCAGTACCGTTGAGCGTATTACGCAGCGTTATGTGATGTTAGATGGTAATCAGAAATTAGATGCCTTAACGCGCGTTTTAGAAGGCGAAGAGTACGATGCTAGCATCGTGTTTGTGCGCACGAAAAGTGCCACTGAAGAAATCGCTGAGAAATTGGGTGCCCGTGGTTATGCTGTTGCCTGCTTAAATGGTGATATGAACCAAGCACACCGTGAACAGACCATTCGCCGTATGAAGGCGAGCCAGCTTGATATTATTGTAGCTACGGACGTTGCCGCTCGCGGTTTAGACGTTGAGCGGATCAGTCTGGTCGTGAACTATGATATTCCTTACGATAGCGAAGCTTATGTACACCGTATCGGTCGTACTGGCCGTGCTGGTCGTGAAGGTAAAGCTATTTTATTCGTATCACCACGTGAGCGTCGTTTACTGCGTACTATCGAACATGCGACTAAGCAGCCGATCGAACCTATGAGCCTGCCAACTGGCCAAGTGATTGAACAGCGTCGGATTGAATCGTTCCGTGAGCAATTAGCGCAAACCATTGAAACGCAAAACTTAAGTTTCTTTGAAACGTTAATTACTGATTGGCGTGAAAAGCTGGAAACGACCGATGCCGATCTGGCAGCCGCTTTGTTGTATTTAGCACAAAAAGATCAGCCGTTAAACGTAGCGAAACAATTCCCTGAATTGCGTCAGCCACATGCTCGCGCGGAACGGAATGAGCGTAGTGATCGCGGCAGTGAACGTCGTGATCGACCAGAGCGTGGTGATCGTCCCGCGGGTGATCGGCCTGAGCGTGGTCCTCGTCAACGTCGTGAATTACAAGGTGACTACAATACCTATCGTATTGAAGTCGGTAAAGAGCATGGTGTACGTGCTGGCGATATCGTGGGTGCTATTGCCAATGAAGCCAATATTGATAGCCAGTTTATCGGTAACATCAAATTATTTGATCATTTCAGTACTGTAGAACTGCCGGCGAATATTCCAAATGAAATTTTCCAGCATTTGAAAAAAGTGTATGTTCGTAAGCAGAAACTGAATATTACGGTGGACACGGGTGCAGCTCCGGTTAGCGAACGTCGTCCAGCGGGTCCTGGTCCGCGGCCAGGTGCTGCGCCACGCGCTCCTCGCAAACCGAGAGATTAATGCTGTCCGATCAGCATTTACTGCGTTAAGTTAATCATGTTGTAAAAGCCTCGGATATTCCGAGGCTTTTTTTATAGTTGTTCTGCTGTTTCTTAATAGATGGTGTTTATTGATAAATACTGTTTGTGCCCTTTAAAGTTTCACGAAGATGCCATAGATCCAGCATACTTCAATTAAGAGGAACATCTGATGATTGTTGCTTGCCCACATTGTGCCGGTTTAAATCGGTTACCAGCAGATCGCATGGCCACGACCGCAAATTGTGGTAAATGTAAAAAACCTTTATTTATGGCTACGCCACTCGAATTGACGAGCAGCAACTTCGCTGCGCATGCAGAGAAGGCGGAATTGCCTTTAGTTAT
Organism: Alishewanella sp. d11; assembly: GCF_049390205.1. GTDB lineage: Bacteria > Pseudomonadota > Gammaproteobacteria > Enterobacterales > Alteromonadaceae > Alishewanella. The sequence goes on from NZ_CP186547.1 coordinate 1,567,022, forward strand.
TGATTTTTGGGCGAGTTGGTGTGGGCCATGCCGCAGTTTTGCGCCGGTATTCTCGCAAGCGGCCGCTGAATTAGAACCACAGTTTCGTTTTGGCAAAATCGATACTGAGCAGCAACAGCAGTTAGCTGCGCGTTTTGCTATTCGATCAATTCCTACTTTGATGGTAATAAAGCAAGGTAAAGTGTTGGCACAGCAGGCAGGTGCTCTACCAAAAACGCATTTTTATCAATGGTTAAGCACTATTGGCCAGTAAAGATGATGTCATTACTTTAAGCCAAAATCGCGATCTTGATCTGCTATCCTCTGCAGCGTATGGTAATGACAGTATTCTCAATTAGGAGTTAACTATGAGCGCAACACGTTTTGTATTAACCAGCCCAGATATACAAGAAGGGCATTTTATGGCCAAAGCGCATGAATTTGATGGGTTTGGCTGTGACGGCCCAAATATTTCGCCTGCGTTAAATTGGCAACATGCGCCAGAAGGTACCAAAAGTTTTGCGATAACGGTCTTTGATCCTGATGCACCAACGGGATCGGGTTTTTGGCACTGGATAGTGACAGATATTCCTGCAGCCGCAACAGGCTTGGCACAGGGTGCAGGGCAGGGGAACTTGCCGCAAGGTTGCCGGACTTTTACCAATGATTATGGTAGTAAGGCATTTGGTGGCGCCTGTCCACCGGAAGGTCACGGTATGCACCGCTATCAATTTACGGTGTGGGCGTTACCTGAAGAAACGCTGCCCGCTCCTGATGGTGCTAGTGCTGCGGTAGTAGGTTTTATGTTAAATGCCATGGCATTAGGTAAAGCGACGTTAACGGCAACTTATGCTCGCTAGTTGTGGCTACGACTTTAGCCGTATAGCTTAGCCCGCTATTCCAGTTTAAGCTGGGTTTTTCTTGTGGTGACCCAGCTTTATTATGCCAATCTCCGCTAGGTTTAAAGTTTTACTTGCTGGTTTTTTCAGTCAATTGCTCTGCTTAGGTATAGCGCGTTTTGCCTATACGCCTTTGTTACCCTTAATGCAGCAACAAACCGTATTAAATGATGCCAGTGGCGGTTATTTAGCCGCTATAAACTATTTAGGTTATATGGCGGGAGCCTTGCTTGCGGCAAATTTAAATAATTTACGGTTAAAAGACCGTTTATATCGGCTTGGTTTGCTACTTGCTATTGTGAGTACTGCAGGTATGGCTGTGACGGAAAATCTTTATATTTGGTCATTTTGGCGCTTTATGGCAGGGCTGAGTAGTGCGGGTTCGATGTTGATAGCCTCCGGTCTGATTATGCATTGGTTACTCAGCCAGCAACAACGAGCTGAGTTAGGTATTCATTTTGCTGGTTTAGGTTTAGGGATCGCGTTGGCTGCTATTTTAGTCGATGTAATGCTAAAACTGCAGTTCACTTGGGATCGACAATGGCTAGCTTTGGCCGGTTTAGGCGTCTTTCTTGCTCTACCTGCGTGGCTCTGGCTACCTAAACCAAGGCTAACTGCAGTGCAAACGCAAGTTAATACCAAAGACTTACCTATCTCAAAACGCTTTATCCGCTTTATGTTGCTGAGTTATTTTTGCGCCGGTTATGGTTATGTGCTGAGTGCAACCTTTATTGTCACTATTGTTGAGCGTATGCCTGGATTAGGCGGTAGCGGTAATCTTAGCTTTGTTATCATGGGATTAGCAGCTGCACCCGCCGTGTTGCTGTGGGATTTGATTGCTAGGAAAGCGGGTTATCTTAATGCCATTATCTTAGCGCTATTTTTGCAATTAATCGCCATTCTGTTACCACTTGCTATCGCGTCACTTGCCATAGTGTTAATTAGCGCAGCACTTTTCGGCGCCACTTTTATTGGCGTAGTCAGTTTAGTATTAACGATGGCTGGGCGTTTATATCCAGCTAAACCGGCAAAGTTAATGGGAAAAATGACTTTGGCTTATGGCTTTGCCCAAGTTATTGCACCGGCCTTAACCGGTGTTATTGCGGAAAAAACCGGCTCTTTTTCAGCCGGTTTATTGCTGGCGGCGATCTTATTAGGCTGTGCTGTTTTACTACTTTTTTGGTTAAGCCGAACAGACGAAACAGCAAAACAGTTTTCTTAGGTATTTATTTACCAATACAGAATGAGCTAAAAATTCTACCAAGCAAATCATCTGAACTAAACTCGCCGGTAATTTCGTTTAAATGCTGTTGCGTTAAGCGCAATTCTTCAGCAAGGATTTCGCCAGCTATATAGCTTTGCAATTGCTCCTGACCAATAGACAGATGCTCGCTGGCACGATCAAGCGCATCAAGATGGCGGCGGCGTGCTAGGAAGCTACCTTCGGTACTGGCATCAAAGCCAATACAGTGTTTTAAGTGTTCCCTTAGCGCTGCAATACCCTCTCCCGTCTTGGCTGATAAACGATAAACAGGACTGCTAGCGTCTAGATCCGGTGTCATCGGTTCGCCGGTCAAATCGGCTTTATTGCGGATAACGGTGACGCCAAGATTGGCTGGTAAACGGTCGATAAAGTCAGGCCAAATATCATGTGGGTTGGTGGCGTCAGTCGTGGTGCCATCTACCATAAAGAGTACCCGATCAGCTTGGGCGATTTCTTGCCAAGCACGTTCAATACCTATTTGTTCAACTTGATCGGTGGCTTCCCGTAAGCCCGCGGTATCAATTATATGTAGTGGCATGCCATCGATATGAATATGTTCGCGCAAGACGTCACGGGTAGTACCCGCAATATCCGTTACAATAGCCGCTTCACGGCCAGCTAACGCATTCAGTAAACTGGATTTACCGGCATTGGGTCTGCCGGCAATAACGACTTTCATGCCCTCGCGTAGAATACTGCCTTGGGTAGCTTGTTTTTTAACGGTGGCCAAATAATCGATAATGTCGGCTAAATCGGCAGCGACTTTACCATCGGATAAAAAATCGATTTCTTCATCAGGAAAATCAATCGCGGCTTCAACGTACATACGTAAGTGTATGACTTTTTCGACCAATGTATGGATGCGGCGTGAGAACTCGCCCTGTAGTGATTGCATGGCGCATCTAGCTGCTTGTTCGCTACTGGCGTCAATTAAGTCGGCAATGGCTTCGGCTTGCGCGAGATCGAGTTTATCATTTAAAAAAGCCCGTTCAGAGAATTCACCTGGTCTGGCAATTCGCACCTTAGGTAGCGCCAGCACTTGCTTTAACAACATATCCAATAGGACTGGTCCACCGTGTCCTTGTAGTTCTAACACGTCTTCGCCCGTAAAAGAATTGGGGCCAGGAAAGAACAGCGCAATACCTTGGTCGAGTACCTGCTTATCCGCAGCGTAAAAGGGCAGGTATTCAGCGTTACGCGCTTTAGGTAGCTTATGTAAAATAGCCTCTGCCACAGCCTTTGTTGCTGGGCCAGATATGCGGATAATACCGACACCGGCGCGGCCGGGTGCGGTTGCTAGAGCGGCAATGGTGTCAGTATTAAACATAGAAACCTCAATAGTGAAAAGCTTTGAAGCAAAAAGCCTGCTGCGCGAGGCAAACAGGCTTAGTGTTTTGGATATTAATTAAATCTTGTATCAGGCTTTGCGAGTATGCAAACCTTTTTTCTCCATACCGCGGTAGATATAGAGCATTTGTGCTATTGAGATCAAGTTACTGACTAACCAGTACAGCACCAAACCACTTGGGAACCATAGGAAGAATACCGAGAATGCGACTGGCATCCACATCATCAATTTTTGCTGTAGCGGATCGGTAACTTGCATAGGTGTCAGTTTCTGCATCAAGAACATGCTGATACCGAATAACACGGGCAGAACGTAGTAGGGGTCTTGTGCCGATAAATCGGTGATCCACAGCATAAAGGGCGCATGACGTAATTCAACGCTTTCTACGAAGACCCAGTAAAGTGCAAGGAAAATTGGCATCTGGATCAGCATCGGTAAGCAGCCACCCATAGGGTTAACTTTTTCTTTGCGATACAGCTCCATCATGGCAGGACCCATTTTTTGACGGTCATCTTTGTAGCGCGCTTGCAGCTCTTCAATTTTCGGCTTTAGGTTACGCATTTTTGCCATCGATTCGTATTGAATTTTGGTTAGCGGGAACATAACGCCTTTAACAATTAAGGTGATACAGATGATAGCCAGACCCCAGTTTGAGACAAAGGATTGGATAAGGGTCAGTAACCAGAATAAGAATTGCGAAATAAACCACAGGAAGCCATAGTCTACGGTTAAATCTAAGCCATTCGCCAATTCAGCCAGCCGGTCTTGAATTTTTGGCCCGGCGTAGAAAGTTGAACCTAAGGTCGCGCTTTGGCCTGGATCAATATCTACTACAGGGCCCAGTGAGCCAATAACGCCTTTGTTACCACCAGTGATGCGGCTATACAGTTGGTTATTTGCTTGCTGATCAGGGATCCACGCTGAAACAAAGTAGTGCTCTAACATCGCAACCCAGCCAGCTTGCGTGCTGACATTTAGATTGTTTTTCTGCATATCGCTAAAGTCATACTTTTTGTAGCGTTCTTCACTGCTACCAAAAGCTGCGCCGCGGTAGATAGGCATAAACATACTGCCGCTTTCACCATTATCGATATTTTGACGTAAATGCTGGAAAGGTTGTACCGTTTTTACTTCACCGCTGTTATTAAGAACAAAATATTCTACCCGGACATCATATCTTCCAGCGGTAAAGGTAAAGCGTTTCTCAATTTCTAGGCCATTGTGCTCTAAACGCAAAGGTACGGTAAGTGTTTCTGCGCTGCCTAAGCGAAATTCAGTATTGGCAACTTGGTATAATGGACGCTCGTTACGATCTGGACCATCACGTGCAATCAAACCAGATTGCGCCACATACTCGAAACCTGGCAGCTGACGCATTAATACGTAAGGGTCAGCGCTATCTTTTGTCAGAGCGTATTGTGGTAGCTTTAAGCTAACAATATCACCGCCACGGGTATCGATTTCCAATTCAAGCGTATCAGTGATGATTTTGACACGTTGGCTATTGGTGGCTGCGACTTGGATTGCTGTGGCTTCTGGGCTTTCCAGTTGCAAAGAAGCCATGCCTCCCTCAGCTGTCAGGGCAGATTGCGCTGTTTGGGGTGTAGCTACCGCTGGTTGCGGGCCATAATCTTTTTGCCATTCCTGCCAGAGGAAAAAACTGACGATTGCCAGGGCAATTATTAAAAAACTGCGTTGTGAATCCATGGGTTAGCTTTTCTCATTATGCTTTTCAGGAACGGGATCTTCACCACCAGGGTGAAACGGATGACATTTTAATATGCGTTTGCCAGCTAACCAAGCCCCTTTTACTGCACCAAAGCGGTTAATTGCCGAAATAGTGTAGTTTGAGCAAGTAGGATGGAAACGGCAGCGCGGACCCAGCAATGGGCTAATTAACATTTGATATGCACGAACAAGTCCGAGCATTAACCAGATGATAAAGCGGTGTACTGGCGAGCGATTTTCTGCCATAGCCGTTCCAGTTGTTTCAGTAATTCATCATTTGGGGTATTACTAATATCCCCTTTTACCATGAGTACCAGATCCACACCTGGAAGCTGATGCTGATGCAAACGAAAGCTGTCACGCACACAACGTTTAATACGATTGCGTTGCACGGCTAATTTAACACGTTTTTTGGCGATAGTAAGGCCAATTCGTGGATGAGTTAACTGATTTGGTTTTGCCAGGATGGTAAAAAGGGGGGAAGCGACCCGAAACGGGTTTTGAAATACGTTATCAAACTGACTGGGAGTTAACAGTCTTAACTCCCGGCCGAATCTGAAGCTGACCACGCAGCGTTTAACCGCCAGCTTAGGCAGTTAAACGTTTGCGGCCTTTAGCACGACGACGTGCTAATACCTGACGACCGTTTTTAGTGGCCATACGGGCACGGAAACCGTGGTTACGCTTGCGCTTTAATACGCTGGGTTGAAACGTTCTTTTACTCATAATTTCATCCGTCCGGTCGAAATATTTACTAAGGTTACCTGTGTTTTAGCAAATATACCAAAACGCAGCTGACAAAAATGAGCGCGAATTTTAAGTAGTTCAGGCCTTAAAGTCAATGCGATCCTTGCTTTAATTATGATCCATTCAAGGGTTATCCGGATAATTCTTAGAGTTTTCCACAGCTTCACAGATCTTTTGCGAATAAATTGTGAGTTACTTTTTTTTAAGCCAGATTTAGAGGTCTTTTTTGTTCAGTATTCTGAAATGGAATAAACGATATTAATTCATTTAAAACATGCACTTGAATAGTTATTTTAGAAAAAAAGCATTTTTTTAAAAAGTCAATCTTGCAGTTGTGGATAAGATAGTACGATAATGCCTCTTTGGTATTTCACACCAGCCTTAAATTTAACCAATAACTCAGGCTTCAGGAGATTAGGTGTACCAGTCCGTTTGGCAAAATTGTCTGCAAGCTTTGCAGGCTGAACTTCCCGCTCAACATTTTAGTATGTGGATCCGGCCACTACAGGCCGATAGCTCAGCCGATGCTTTGACGCTCTATGCGCCAAATCGTTTTGTGCTGGATTGGGTGCGTGAAAAATATTTAAATCGGATCCTTGAGCTGATCCGAGAATATTGTGGCGACAATGCGCCTCGCTTACGCTTTGATGTGGGTACTAGTCAACAATCGATAGCTAGTTCAGCTAGTTTCCAGCTAAATCCGAAACCGACTCAAGTAGCAGCGTTAGCCCAAGAAGTACCAGAGCCTGCTCCGAAAAGCATAGTACGCTCAAACGTAAGAGCGAATTATACCTTTACTAATTTTGTTGAAGGTAAATCTAACCAGTTAGCACGTGCTGCGGCATCACAGGTTGCCGATAATCCAGGTACCGCTTATAACCCTCTGTTTATTTATGGTGGTACAGGTTTGGGTAAAACCCACCTGTTACATGCGGTTGGTAATGGTATTCTTGCTAAAAAGCCAGATGCAAAAGTTATTTATATGCACTCTGAACGCTTTGTGCAAGATATGGTAAAAGCTTTACAAAACAATGCGATAGAAGAGTTTAAGCGCTATTACCGTTCCGTGGATGCTTTGTTAATTGACGATATCCAGTTTTTTGCCAACAAAGAGCGCTCGCAGGAAGAGTTTTTTCATACTTTTAATGCCTTGCTTGAAGGTAACCAACAGATCATCTTAACCAGCGATCGTTATCCAAAAGAAATTGATGGCGTGGAAGATCGTCTAAAATCGCGTTTTGGTTGGGGTTTAACTATTGCGATCGAACCGCCAGAGTTGGAAACTCGAGTAGCGATCCTGATGCGTAAGGCACAAGAGAACCAGATCCGCTTACCGGAAGAAGTCGCATTTTTTGTGGCTAAACGTCTTCGTTCTAATGTGCGAGAGTTAGAGGGGGCGTTAAACCGAGTGATTGCCAATGCTAACTTTACCGGTCGTCCCATTACAATTGATTTTGTAAGAGAAGCCTTACGCGATTTACTCGCGTTACAAGATAAGTTAGTCACTATTGAAAATATTCAAAAAACGGTAGCGGAGTATTACAAGATCCGGGTTGCCGATCTTTTATCAAAACGACGTTCTCGTTCAGTCGCCCGACCTAGGCAAATGGCCATGGCCCTGGCAAAAGAGTTAACCAATCATAGTTTGCCAGAAATTGGCGATGCTTTTGGTGGTCGCGATCACACAACTGTGCTGCACGCTTGTAGAAAGATTGAGTCCCTAAAAGAAGAAACTCATGAAATCAAAGAAGATTTCCAAAATCTTATTCGTACTTTGTCGTCTTAACAGGGTTTTGTTATGCAATTTGTGATTAACCGTGACGCCTTACTTAAACCATTACAAATGGTCTCTGGAGCTATCGAAAGGCGGCATAATTTGCCAATTTTATCCAATGTCTTACTTGATGTGAGTGAACATACTTTATCGCTGACAGGAACTGATCTTGAGGTAGAGTTAGTCGCAAGTACGGCACAATTGGTGATACATACCCCAGGACGTATAACGGTTCCTGCAAAAAAGCTGTTGGATATTTGTCGCAGCTTACCAGAGAGCAGTGATATAGCGGTGCAGCTGCAAGGAGAGAGTTGTGTACTTTCTTGTGGTAAAACCAAATTTACATTATCAACGCTTAATGCGGCAGAGTACCCTAATTTAGAAAGCTGGCAAGGCGAGGTCGAACTTACTTTGAGCCGCCAGCAATTGCGTAAGCTATTAGATGATACCGCTTTCTCTATGGCTAACCAGGATGTGCGCTACTATTTAAACGGCTTGTTATTTGAAGTAGATAATGGCACCTTAACTGCTGTTGCAACGGATGGCCATCGTCTTGCTATGAGTACTTTACCTTTACCCGCCGTTGCTGGACAGCAAAAGCAAATTATAATCCCGCGTAAAGGGGTTTTAGAGATAATGCGATTGTTGGCAAATGATGAGCAATTAGTTACCTTGAGTTTAGGTCAAAATCATATTCGTTTGATTGACAGTAGCTTCAGTTTTAGTAGTAAATTAATTGATGGTCGTTTTCCAGATTATCGCAGAGTTTTGCCTCGTAATAGCACAAAGTTAGTAACAGCACACCGTTCGGTATTAAAAGATGCTTGTACCCGTGCATCTATTTTATCAAATGAAAAATACCGTGGGGTACGTTTCACGTTGAGCTCTGCTGAATTGCAAATTGTGGCAAACAATCCTGAGCATGAGCAAGCTGAAGAAGTTATCGAAGTAGAGTATCAAGGTGATAACCTCGAGATTGGCTTTAATGTCGGTTACTTATTAGATGTGTTAAACACGCTAAATACGGATTTGGTTATCTTACATTTAAACGATAGTAACTCAAGTGCGCTACTAGAAGGTGTAGGTAATCAAGGTGCGGCTTACGTTGTAATGCCTATGCGTTTATAGTGCTTAATCTAAGCTGTTGTTAACATGTCGCTTGTCTCACTGCAGTTAAAGCAGTTTCGTAATTTCTCGGAACTGCAATTTCAGGCTAATGCCGCTTTTAATTTAATTGTTGGTGAAAACGGCAGTGGCAAAACCAGCTTATTGGAAGCAATATATTATTTAGCCCATGGGCGCTCGTTTCGCACTAATAAACATCAGCGGCTAATTCAATATGAGCATGAAAGTTTTGTGCTTCACGCCAAACTTAAGCATGCCGATCAAACTTATAGTATAGGTTTACAACGAGATAGCCAAGCTGAGTTATTATTGCGCTTAAATGCCTCGAGTAATTGCAAGTTAGCAGATTTTGCGGCTTTATTACCTGTACAGTTAATGACACCCGATAGTTTTCGTTTATTTTTTGGTGGTCCAAAAGAACGACGGCAATTTTTTGATATGGGTGTGTTCCACGTGGAACAACGTTTTTATCCTATTTGGCAGCAGTTTAGTCGGGTACTAAAGCAACGTAATGCATTGTTAAAGCAAAGCAGGCGTTATGATCAACAATTTGAATTTTGGGATCAGCAATTCGTTGCGCTGGCTTGGCAACTGCAATCTTTAAGACAAGCTTATGTTGAGCAACTAAATACCGCGTATAGTGAACTGACCTCAGATAATAATTTACTTGCTGACATTAGTATTCAACTGCAAGCCGGCTGGCCTGATAAAGTGCAGCAGCCTGAAGAACTATTGGTTTTTCTTGAACAAAATTTTCAACAAGACTTACGGCAAGGTTTTACCTTGTACGGTCCACAAAAGGCCGATCTGAAATTACGCAAACTAGGTTTAACTGTTGAAGAAGTATTATCCCGTGGGCAGCTAAAAGTGTTATTATTTGCGCTTAAAGTTGCACAAAATAATGTTATCGGTTGTAGTGGTAAAAAGCTACCACTGCTGCTTATTGATGATTTAGCATCTGAGTTAGATGCGGGTTCTACCCAAACGGTTTTTAATTATTTAACTAATATTAATTCGCAGGTTTTTATAACTGCCATTAATGCTGATCAGGTTTCACCTTATATACCGGCGGCAAGCCGGCAAATGTTTCACGTGGAACACGGTCAGATAACAAGCACGGACAGATAAAGATGGCCGAAGAGCATAATTACGATTCCTCAAGTATTAAAGTATTAAAAGGTCTAGATGCAGTACGCAAAAGACCAGGCATGTATATCGGTGATACCGATGATGGTACCGGCTTGCACCATATGGTATTCGAGGTGGTCGATAACTCCATCGATGAAACCTTAGCCGGTTACTGTACTGATATCTGGGTAACTATCCATAGCGATGGTTCAGTTTCTGTTCGTGACAATGGCCGTGGTGTGCCTACCGATATGCACGAAGAAGGGGTATCAGCCGCTGAAGTAATTATGACGGTACTACACGCTGGGGGTAAATTTGATGATAACTCTTATAAAGTTTCAGGCGGTTTACACGGTGTAGGTGTATCGGTAGTAAATGCGTTATCAGATAAACTCGAACTAACTATTCGTCGTAAAGGTAAAGTGCATAGCCAAATTTATCATTTAGGTGTGCCGCAAGCGCCATTAGCCATTATTGGTGAAACAGAAGGTACTGGTACCGCTATCCGTTTTTGGCCTAGCCCAACCATCTTCTCTGATATCAATTACCACTACGATATTTTAGCTAAACGTTTGCGCGAGCTTTCTTTCCTAAACTCCGGTGTGAGTATTATCTTAAACGATGAACGCACCGATAAAACCGATCATTTTAAATACGATGGCGGTATCGAAGCCTTTGTTCAATACTTAAATCGCAGCAAAACTAGCATTCATCCGAAGGCCTTCTATTTTAGCGATCAGCGCGAAGATGGCATTTCAGTTGAAGTGGCGATGCAATGGAACGATTCATATCAAGAGAATGTATTCTGCTTCACCAACAATATTCCACAGCGTGATGGCGGTACTCACTTAGCCGGATTCCGTTCAGCCTTAACTCGTGTGCTTAATACGTATATTGAGCAAGAAGGTTATGCAAAAAAAATGAAGGTATCGGCTACCGGTGACGATGCCCGTGAAGGTTTGACTGCGGTAATCAGCGTTAAAGTGCCTGATCCGAAATTTAGCTCGCAGACCAAAGACAAACTGGTATCAAGCGAAGTTAAAGCTGCGGTAGAAAGTGTGATGCACGAGCGTCTAAACGAATATCTGCTGGAAAGCCCAGCGGATGCCAAAATCATCGTGGGTAAAATTGTTGATGCGGCGCGTGCCCGTGAAGCAGCACGTAAAGCCCGTGAGATGACGAGACGCAAAGGTGCTTTGGATATTGCTGGTTTACCAGGAAAGTTAGCCGATTGCCAAGAAAAAGATCCTGCCTTATCAGAACTGTATATTGTAGAGGGTGACTCTGCGGGTGGTTCAGCTAAACAGGGCCGTAACCGCAAAAACCAAGCAATATTGCCATTAAAAGGTAAAATTCTAAACGTAGAAAAAGCCCGCTTCGACAAGATGTTATCATCACAAGAAGTCGGTACGCTCATTACTGCGTTAGGCTGTGGTATAGGCCGTGAAGAATATAACCCCGATAAAACCCGCTACCACAGCATAGTCCTAATGACGGATGCTGACGTCGACGGTTCGCATATTCGTACTTTGCTTTTGACCTTTTTCTATCGGCAAATGCCAGAGTTAATTGAGCGTGGCTATATCTATATTGCGCAGCCACCGCTGTTTAAAGTTAAAAAAGGTAAGCAGGAGCAATATATTAAAGATGAGGCATCTTTAGTTGAATACCTAACTACACTCGCGTTAGATGATGCTTTCTTGCATGTCAACGACAGTGCGCCAGGTATCGGCGGTGAATCCTTAGAGAAACTGGTACGTCAGTACCATAAAGTTACTTCGGTCATTGAACGCCTCAGCCGTAAGATCCCGCAGAATCTGTTAACTGAACTAATCTATATTGCTGGCTTAACGGCAGAAACCATGAAAGATCAAGCTGCTGTGGCTGAGTGGGTAAAAACCCTAGCTAAGCGTTTGGATGAAAAAGAAGGCGATGGCTCAATCTACAAATACGATGTAGTAGAAGATCGTGAGCGCCAACTGTTTCAGCCTAAAGTGATCATTCGCCAGCACGGTATTGATAACGAATACTTATTGCACCATGATTTTATCACGTCACGTGATTACCTAAGTTTAACCTCTTTGGGTGATGAAATTCGTGATTTGATTGATGAAGGTGGTTACATCCGTCGTGGTGAAAAGGTTAAGCCTGTCACGAGTTTCCGCGAAGCACTGGAATGGCTAATGGCAGAGTCCAAACGTGGCTTGTACATCCAGCGCTATAAAGGGCTAGGTGAAATGAACCCGGATCAGCTGTGGGAAACGACCATGGATCCGCAAAATCGCCGGATGTTGCAGGTAACTATTGAGGATGCTATCGGTGCTGACTTACTGTTCGCCACGCTAATGGGTGATCATGTTGAGCCACGGCGAGCCTTTATTGAAGAGAATGCCTTATACGTTGCTAACTTAGACGTATAAGCAAAGTTAAACAAAGTAGGGGCTTTTAAGCCCCTCAGTTATTTTAGTGAGTTAGTAGCGCATGCATAAATACGATATCAAAACCTTTCAGGGCCTTATCTTAGCCTTGCAAGATTACTGGGCACGTCAAGGCTGCGTTATTGTGCAGCCGCTAGACTTAGAAGTGGGCGCCGGTACTTTCCACCCTATGACGTTCTTACGCTCGTTAGGCCCAGAGCCAACAAATGTGGCTTACGTACAGCCTTGCCGTCGTCCAACGGATGGTCGCTACGGTGAAAACCCTAACCGCCTTCAGCATTACTATCAATTCCAGGTCATCTTAAAGCCATCGCCAGACAATATTCAGCAACTCTATCTGGGCTCATTAGAAGAGTTAGGCTTGGATACCTTGGTACACGATATTCGCTTTGTCGAGGATAACTGGGAATCGCCAACACTGGGTGCCTGGGGTTTGGGTTGGGAAGTGTGGTTAAACGGTATGGAAGTGACGCAGTTCACTTACTTCCAGCAAGTCGGTGGCTTAGAGTGCCGTCCAGTTACCGGTGAAATCACCTATGGATTAGAGCGTCTGGCCATGTATATTCAGGGTGTCGACTCTATTTATGATCTGGTTTGGACCGATGGGCCTTTAGGCCGTGTCACCTACGGCGACGTGTTTCATCAAAATGAAGTAGAGCAGTCTACCTATAACTTTGAACACGCCGATGTAGCAGCACTCTTTACCTACTTTGATCAGTGCGAAAAAGAAAGCCAGTATCTGATTGAGCAAGGCTTAGCCTTACCCGCGTACGAAAAAGTGATGAAAGCCTCGCATGCGTTTAACCTGTTAGATGCCCGCCATGCCATTTCCGTTACTGAGCGCCAGCGCTATATTCTGCGTGTTCGCACCTTAGCCAAAGCCTGTGCTCAGGCTTACTATGATGCCCGCGAAAAACTGGGTTTCCCTCTTTGTAAAATTAAGCCAGCGCAGTCGGAGGCTAACTAATGAGTGCACAGGATTTTCTGGTAGAAATCGGTACCGAAGAGTTACCACCAAAAGCATTAAAAACCCTGGCAACAGCGCTGGCTGTTAATTTAGCCGCAGAGCTAGCAAAACACGAGTTAAACCATGCTACGGTAAGCTGGTTTGCCGCGCCACGTCGCTTAGCTGTTCGGATCAATCAGCTTGCCGCAGCTCAAGCCGACAAAGTCGTCGAAAAGCGTGGCCCAGCTATCAGTGCCGCTTTTGATGCGGCAGGTCAGCCAACCAAAGCCGCACAAGGTTGGGCAGCAGGTTGTGGCATCACCGTTGACCAAGCTGAGCGCTTAGAAACTGATAAAGGTGCCTGGTTATTGTGTCGTCAACAACAACAAGGTCAAGCTACCGTTGCTTTGTTGCCTGAAATTGTTAGCCAAGCACTAAGCAAGCTGCCTATTGCTAAGCCAATGCGCTGGGGTAACTCCGATGCGGAATTTATCCGGCCAGTGCATACCATTATTATGCTCTATGGTGAAAGCGTGGTACCTGCAACCATCTTGGGCCGTACCAGTGGTAATCAGACTTATGGCCATCGTTTCCATGCACCTGCTTTGGTGAGCATCAAAAATGCCGATGCTTATTTGCCAACTTTAGAGCAGGCCTTTGTTATTGCAGATTATGCTAAGCGTAAGGCCTATATTGCCGAACAGGTTGCGGCTACTGCAGCAAGTTTAGGGGCACAGGTTAAGCCAGACGATGCACTGTTAGAAGAAGTCACTTCGTTAGTCGAGTGGCCTGCGGTGTTAGTTGGTAGCTTTGAAGAAAGCTTCCTGCAAGTACCTGCTGAACCGCTTATTTCAACCATGAAAGATAATCAAAAGTATTTCCCGCTGTTAGATAGTGCTGGCAAGCTGATGAATAAGTTTATCTTTGTGGCGAATATTAGCAGTAAAGATCCGCAGCAAATTATCTCAGGAAATGAAAAAGTGGTGCGGCCGCGTTTATCGGATGCGCAGTTCTTTTTTAACACCGATCGCAAGGTGAAACTGGTTGAGCGGTTAGATAGCCTAAAAACCGTATTGTTCCAACAGCAGCTGGGTACCTTGGCAGAAAAGTCTGAACGGATTAGTCAGGTCGCCGGCTTTATCGCCAGTAAAATTGGTGCCGATGAACAGGCGGCTGCTCGTGCGGGCTTGCTGTCGAAAACGGATTTAATGACCAATATGGTGGGTGAGTTCCCAGAAGTGCAGGGCATTATGGGCATGCATTACGCACGCTTAGATGGCGAAGCTGAAGCCGTGGCCTTGGCGTTAAACGAGCAATATATGCCACGCTTTGCTGGCGACGAGTTACCCAGTCGTTTAGAAGGCGCAGCGGTAGCAATTGCCGATAAACTGGATTCGCTAGTTGGCATTTTTGGTATTGGTCAGATTCCAAAAGGTGATAAAGATCCTTTCGCGCTGCGCCGTGCTGCTATTGGTGCTTTACGCATTATGGTTGAAAAGCAGTTGCCACTCGATTTAGTGGAACTGATTGCTTTTAGCCAGCAAACCTTTGCTGACAAGCTCAGTAATACTAAGGTCGCTGATGAAGTGCTCGACTTTATGTTAGGTCGCTTCCGCGCTTGGTATCAGGATGAGGGTTACAGTGTCGATGTTATTCAAGCCGTATTGGCGCGTCGTCCAACTAACCCAGCTGATTTTGATCGCAGAGTAAAAGCCGTAGCGGCGTTCGGCAAGCTAGAAGCTGCCACGGCATTGGCTGCAGCCAATAAGCGGGTAGCCAATATCCTGGCAAAAGTTGAAGGAGAGATTGCGAGTACGGTAAACGCTACTTTGCTGCAAGATGCCGCTGAAAAAGCGCTTTACACAGCCATTACGACAGAGCAGGCATATCAGGCTAACGTAGCAGACTATAGCGAAGCGTTAGCGCACCTTGCAGCGTTACGTGAGGTGATCGACAGCTTCTTTGATCAGGTAATGGTAAATGCTGATGATCTGGCTGTGCGGGCTAACCGTCTTGCTTTGCTGAAGCAGTTGCGTGATTTGTTCTTACAAGTAGCGGATATTTCCGTGTTGCAGTAAGTGCATGAGCACTCGATAAAGCCAGCCGCGTGCTGGCTTTTTATTTTGGATTAACAGAAGCGCCAAGCAAGCATTAAGCTGCTTTTCTGGCCTTGCTGCATGTTGATTTGCCTAATGTCAATTTTGCCGTAATGTTTAGCTTGTTGCTTTAACAAGGCAACAAGTTGCTTATGATGCTTCTGCTGGGAGACTAAGCTGCTAAACCAGCCCACTTGCTTGGCATAGGTCTGGCTTTCCACAATCATGTTACTAATAAAGGCCAGCTCGCCACCGTCGCACCAAAGCTCACTATTGCTGCCGGCAAAGTTACGCCCTTGGTTAGCCTTACCTAGCTTATGCCATTTTTGCTGATTTACGGCTTGTGCTTCTGCTGCCGACCCATAAAAAGGTGGATTACAAACGATCAGGTCGAAGTAATCATCAGCTAAAATAATGCCGTTAAAAATCTGTTTAGCATCCTGTTGTTGACGCAGTTTGACCAGCCCTTTTAAAGCTGGATTAGCGTTAACAATGGTTTGAGCAATAGCCAGTGCTTGCGAATCTACCTCGCTACCGACCACCTGCCAACCAAAGCTGCGAGTGGCCAAAATGGGATAGATACAATTTGCGCCACAGCCAATATCTAACATCCTAATCTGTTTCCCCTGAGGGACCTGATCAGCACTGTTATGTAACTCTGTTAGTAGATCGGCGGCATAGTGCAAATAGTCCGCCCGCCCCGGAATGGGAGGGCAAAGATAGCCGTCAGGTAGCTGCCAAAATTTTATTTGATAATAGCTAGCAAGCAAGGCAGCATTTAAGGCTTGCACCGCGGTAGCTTGGCTAAAGTCGATACTTTGTTGATTACCCGGAGTAAGCACGATGTAGTGGCTTAACGCAGGATAATGTTGACAGAGTAAGGGTAGGTTGTAACGGCCATGATGCGGATTTCGGGGGTGTAAGCCGTAAGCTTTTTTTTGCATTGCTAGCCTGATTCTTAATTGAGTTGAAGGGGGTAGCTTAAAGCTAAGCTACCCCTCTAAGTAATAAAACCTAGTGATCTAACAGTTTATAGAGTAACTGTTTAACGGCTTGTGGCTCGAAAGGCTTATCGCATAACGCATTAACACCACTTTGCGCAATATTTGAGAGGTGAGTATCATTGGCTTCACTGGTAACCATGAGTACAGGAATATGCGATAGCGTACTATGTTCGCGAATAAATTCAGTCAGTTCCTGACCATTTACTTCGGGCATATTATAGTCTGTTACCACCAAATCAAACATTTGCTGCTGTAGAATCGCGATAGCTTGTTTACCGTCTTCTGCTTCAGTCAGGTGCTGCATGCCCAGATTCATCAATACACGTTTAATATGGTTTCTGGCTAAGCGGCTATCATCGACAATAAGCACACGTACATCTTGTACATCAAATAGCGTTAACTCTAATTCGGCTGGACTAAGCAAATCAACTGCGGCGTTTAAGGCACGGCCAAGCTGCATGGCATCAAAGGGTTTAGGTAAGATAGCGACAACCCCTGATTGCTTGAAGGCTTCTAAATGGCTTTTCCGACTCTCGCTTGAAACCAACATAAAAGGAATTTCAGCCGTCTCTCTGTTGGCTTTTAGATACTGCAATAATTGCTCTCCGGTGCCATCACTAAAATGTAAGGCGCAGGCAATAGCATCCGGTTTTTGTTGCGTAATTAAGGCTTTAGCATCTTGTAGGCTGGTAGCTTCAATGATTTGCGTGACATTTTCTTCAGCAAGTTTTTTTTTGATTATTTTTCTTTGAACATCAGAGGGTTCAACGAGCAAGATATGTAAGTCAACAGCAGAAAGTTGCATAATAGCGATCCGTAAATTTGAGCTTCAGAAATTATATACCTAAACGACCTTTACATGTGAATTTTGGTAATGATATAGAGATAATCGGCCAGACATGAATATTATTAATATTACTCTAGATTAGATAAGTTTTGGGTTAAGGTTAGGTTTTAGTCTTTAAAAGTGGTGGGAAGTGACCAGTTCCACTTCAGGTAAATTGGATTTGCACCAGTCTAATAAAGCATGATATTGGTTATTTAGGAACTTATACTGCAGAGAGTCTTGCGTATTAAATTTTATAGTTATATAGCCATGCTTATCTTGTTGCCATAGTTGGATAAGCTTAATATTTTTAATGGGGCCAACCTCCATACCTACCCGTAATTGCTCACCTTCTTTTTTTATTAAATTAAAAATATCTTTACTAAAAGTTACTTCGTCTGTTGTGTTTAAATCTTTTTTAAATAGAAGCAAATCGAGCATGAACATTAATGCCATTAATGCTAATCCCGGCCAACCCAGCAGCCAAAACATGAAAGCGACTAAAGCGGCTACCAAAAGTTGTAAGGGAATAGCTTCTTTAAGAAAAGACCAGAACATAGCGCAAAACACATTTTTAAGTATTAGGCTGTTTACAATATGATAACTTTAAATTGCGGTCAACATAAACGTATAGCTGAGGAAATATTTTCTGAAGTGAATAAGGATATTCATTAACTAAAAAACTCTTATTAGCTAACCATCCAAAATGACAGTGCGATAAAGTGTAACCTCGATCTAGCTGGCTGATTTTTTAACTAAGTACTTAAATGGCAGGGCGCTGGTATCGCTAGCCAGCAGTTCATGGTCCATAAAACGGCAAAACGCGGGAATATCGCGGGTGGTGGCAGGATCATCAGCAATGATCAGTAGGGTTTCACCAGCCTGCATTTTGCGAATTTGCAAACGTACCATCATCACCGGTTCTGGGCAGCGCAGCCCTAAGGCATCAAGGGTGTGGTTGGCACTGCTAAATAAGGATTCCATCTTTACTCCGATACTGTACTGCTAAGCTTGGTGTTAGCTGACTACTGAGTTTTATTGCCAATGGCTTTCAAGATGCGCGTAGGCGAACTCGTTCACGAACGCAACCAAACCCTGTGCATTGTTAAAGGCAAAGGGGAAAGACAAAAAAGATAAACATAAGGGCCGTAAAACGGCCCTTATTTTAAGTGATTATTGAGGGTATCGCCAGCTTACGGGCGCTCAAATACGGTAGCAATACCTTGACCTAAGCCAATACACATAGTGGCTAAGCCAAATTTACCGCCTTTATCTTCCATCACGTTAATCAGGGTGGTGCTAATGCGTGAGCCAGAACAACCTAGTGGGTGACCTAAGGCAATAGCGCCACCGTTCAGGTTCACTTTCTGGTCAGCAACTTCTAGCAAACCTAAGTCTTTCATGACTGGTAAGGCTTGTGCAGCAAAGGCTTCGTTAAGTTCAGCAAAATCCAGATCAGCTACGGTAATACCGGCCATCTGTAATGCTTTTTTCGAGGCCGGAACTGGGCCATAACCCATAATAGATGGATCACAACCCGCAACGCCCATACCGCGAACATAAGCACGAATTGGTAAGCCAAGTGCTTTGGCTTTCTCTTCGCTCATTACCAGCATACCAGAGGCGCCATCCGACAGGGCTGACGAAGTACCTGCTGTAACAGTACCATTGGCCGGATCAAATACCGGGCGCAGTTGGCTTAATGCTTCTACGGTGGTTTCCGGACGAATCACTTCATCGTAATCGAATACCCGCAGTACGCCGTCAGCATCATGGCCTTCGGTAGGAATAATTTCGTTTTTAAAGCGGCCTTGTACCGAAGCTTCTTGCGCTAAACGGTGTGAACGGGCACCAAATTCATCTTGTTGCTGGCGGCTAATACCGTGTAATTTACCCAGCAATTCCGCGGTTAAGCCCATCATACCGGCTGCTTTGGCCACAGAGGTAGATAAGCCTGGGTGAAAATCTACACCATGGTTCATTGGTACATGGCCCATGTGCTCAACACCACCGATTAAATACACCTCGCCCATGCCGGTTTGAATGGCGCGTACCGCGTCGTGTAAAGCTTGCATGGATGAACCACAGAGACGGTTAACCGTCACAGCTGGCACAGAATGTGGAATACCGGCTAACAATGCTGCATTACGCGCAACGTTAAAACCTTGTTCTAAGGTTTGCTGCACACAACCCCAAATAATATCGTCGATATCACTTGGGTTAAGCGCTGGGTTACGCGCAACTAACGAAGCCATAACATGCGCGGATAACTGCTCGGCGCGCACATTACGGTACATACCGGCCTTTGAACGGCCCATTGGGGTACGAATACAATCTACAATTACGGCGTTTTTCATAATACTGTGCTCCTGCGCTTAAACCGGGAAGAAACGCTGGCCATTAGCAGCCATAGCGCGGGTGTTGTCTGTTACCTGATAAATCTCGCCTAAGTGCGCGTATTTATCTGCCAGTGCCACAAAGTTAGCTAGGCCAATGGTGTCAGCATAACGCAATGGGCCACCGCGGAACGGAGGGAA
Organism: Alishewanella sp. d11; assembly: GCF_049390205.1. Classification (GTDB taxonomy): domain Bacteria; phylum Pseudomonadota; class Gammaproteobacteria; order Enterobacterales; family Alteromonadaceae; genus Alishewanella. Next base: position 1,586,861 of record NZ_CP186547.1, read on the forward strand.
GCCTAAACCGTATACCAAGCCCATATCGGCTTCAGCCGCACTGGCGACTATGCCTTCTTCCAAACAACGAATGGTTTCATTAATCATTGGCACCATTACTCGGGCAATAATCTCGTCGGCGCTAAAGTCTTGTTTAGTGGCAGCAATACCTGCTAACAGTTCTAAGCTCGCGGCATCGATATCTTTTTTCGGCTTACCTTTGGCATCTTTGCTGTAGGCATAGAAACCTAAACCGTTTTTCTGACCATAACGATTAGCATTAAACATCGCCGCTACCGGATCTTTTTCCAGCTTGGCCATCCGCGTAGGGAAGCCAGCTGCCATCACATCAGTACAGTGATAAGCGGTATCTAAACCTACTACATCCAGCAAATACGCCGGGCCCATAGGCCAACCGAATTGCTTTTCCATCACTTTATCCACTTGGGCAAAGTCGGCACCATCCAGTACCAATTTGCTAAAGCCAGCAAAGTAGGGGAACAATACGCGGTTTACAAAGAATCCCGGGCAATCATTAACTACGATGGGCGATTTGCCCATTTTCGCGGCGTAAGCTACTACGGCTGCTACGGTTTCATCACTGGTATCTTTACCACGAATGACCTCTACCAGTGGCATACGGTGCACTGGATTAAAGAAATGCATACCACAGAAGTTATGTGGCCGGCTTAAGTTCGCAGCTAATTGGTCTATTGAAATCGTTGAGGTATTAGAGGTTAAAATAGCGTCTTCAGCGATTAGGCCTTCTACTTCTTTTAACACGGCGCCTTTGATTTTCGGGTTTTCTACTACTGCTTCAACGACGATATCAACGCCGGCAACTTGTTCGTTACTGAGCGTTGGGGTAATAGAGGCAATGACTTTTGCCATACCAACCGCATCGAGCTTCTTCCGCTCAACTTGTTTGGCTAAGAGTTTTGTGGCTTCGCCCATACCAAGTTCAAGCGCTTTGTCGGCGATGTCTTTCATCACTACTGGTACGCCTTTTAAAGCAGACTGGTAAGCAATGCCGCCGCCCATGATGCCAGCACCCAGTACAGCAGCTTTTTTTACTGCTTTAGTGGCGGTTTTAGCGGCTTTCTTCGCTTTACCTTTAATCACCTGATCATTTAAGAACAAGCCAATTTGTGCGGTAGCCGCATCAGTTTTGGCAAGTTTTGCAAAGCCAGCATTTTCTAAGGCAATAGCGCCTGCGCGATCTAGCGTTGCCGCTGCTTCAATGGTCTGAACTGCAACCATCGGTGCTGGGTAATGTTTGCCGGCAGTAGCAAACACCATACCTTTAGCCGTGCTAAAGCTCATGGTGGCTTCAGTTTTATTTAGTTTTAGTGGCTGTAATTTTACCGCACGTTTTTTCTGCCAGTTTAATTTACCGGCAATCGCGTCTTGCAGCATGCTTAGGCCTGCAGCTTGCAGTTTTTCTGGCGCAACAACGGCGTCAATCAGGCCTTCTTTTTGTGCTTGCTCTGCACTACGATCTTTACCGGTGGTGATCCATTCCATGGCGTTATCCGCACCAATGATGCGTGGTAAACGCACCGTACCGCCAAAGCCTGGCATTAAACCGAGTTTTACTTCAGGTAAACCAATGCGCGTTGTGGTATCGGCAACACGGTAATCACAAGCCAGCGTCCACTCACAGCCGCCACCTAGTGCAAAGCCTTTAATGGCGACCACGGTAGGTACAGGGAGATCTTCACAGTAATCAAAAATATCAGAGGCCGTTTTAATCCAAGGAATCAGTTCAGCTTCAGGCCGTTCAAAAGTCGTTAAAAACTCAGTAATGTCGGCGCCAACAATAAAATTATCTTTGCCACTAACAAAAAGTACGCCCTTTAAAGCCGGATCAGCGTGCAGCTTAGCAAGCGCCGCTTTACAATCAGCTAAAGTCTCTTGATCAAATTTATTAACTGAGCCTTGGGCGTTAAACGTAAACTGGGCAATACCAGGTTCTATATACTCAACCTGAATGCTGTTACTCTGGTGAATCATAAATATGCTCCTTGGTCGCGTTTGCTTTTGGGTTATTCGCAACTGGTACGATGAGGGTATCTTATTCAGTGTGTCGTGCTTTTATGAAAATATCAATAGTTATTTAAACGGGTGTTTGAATTTTTGCCGCTAAAATCGAACAAAGTGTAAGCCGTAGTAAACTATAGACGGGATTCTCCCGGCTGAGTGTGATTTGGAGTGATCTTGTGAAAATTCTGAGTTTTCTGTTGAGTTGTATCTTGCTAAGCAGCACAGCTTTCAGTGCAGATAAAGACGAATTAGTGCAACAACGTAAGCTCTTCCTAAAAATTGAGCCTCAGATAAGCTCTGCGTCCCCAGCTCAAGTTGAAGATTGGTTGCAGCAATTACAGGGATATCCTTTAACACCCTATATTGAACAGCGCGTGTTACTGCGTCGTTTAACATCACATAATGAAATACAGGCTTTTCTGAATACTTATCAAGGTTCGCCTTTGGATTGGCCATTGCGGCGTCCTTGGTTGATGAGTTTGGCGAAAGCGCAGCAAGCCGAATTATTTTTAAGGCATTTTCCTGGTAGCTCAGATGCAGAGTTAACCTGCATAGCGCTTGAACAGCGCTTAAAGTTGCAGCCAGAAAATAGCAGCCAAATTTGGCCAGAAGTAAAAGCACTATGGACAGTAGGGCAGTCGCAACCAAAAGGTTGCGATTCACTGTTCCGCCAGTGGCGAGAGGCTCAGCCGCTTTCGGCAGATAATGTCCTTAGGCGTATTCAACTTTCTGCTGAGGGGGGCGATGTCAGTTTAATTCGTTACCTCAAAACGTTATTGCCGCAAGAGCTGAGCTATTTAGCTGATCTTTGGCAAAAAACGAGGACTAATCCGGCAGTCATTGCTCAGCCAAGGTTCTTTCCCGGTAAGCATGTCGTTGAGCGAGATATTTTGGCATATGGTTTGAAACGTTTGGTATGGCGCTCGCCCGATCAAGCGCTTAAAACGTGGCAACGTTTTGCCAGCGATCCCTATTTTACAGAAGCGCAACGTTTAGATGTTCAGCGGCAGTTCGCCATAGCACTGGCCAGCAAAGGCGATAATAGAACGGATGAGTGGATGCAGCAATTACCTGCTGCTACCCTTGATAGTACACTAGCACAATGGCAAGTTGGGCATGCTTTACGTGAACTCAATTGGCCAAAAGTACAACAGATTATCGAAAACTTTCCTGCTGATTTAGCCGCCGATATCAATTGGCGTTACTGGCTGGCACGTGCTTTGGAAGAGCAGGGACAGCAAGCTGCTGCTAAGGATATTTTCCATGAAGTCGCACAACGTCGGCACTTTTATGGTTTTATGGCTGCCGCTAAATTAGGTTTGCCTCCCAGTTTGGCGCATAACCCGGTACCGGTTTCAACGGATGAGCTATTGTCGATTCAACAACATCCAGCCGTGATACGGGCACAAGAGTGGCTAGCGTTAGGGCGGTTAACTGAAGCGCGTCGAGAGTGGAATTTCTTGCAGCGCTCAGCGAGCGAGCCGCAAAAACTTGCTGCAGCAAAATTGGCAGGTCAGTTGGAGTGGCATGAGCGTGCTATTTTTACTCTGGCAGATGCGGGGTATTGGGATGATGTCGAATTACGTTTTCCGTTGGCTTACAAGGAAGATATTCAACGTTTTGCCAGTCATGCCAAGGTGGATTCAGGCTGGGCGATGGCAATTGCTCGGCGTGAAAGTTCCTTTATGCCGGATGCTAATTCACCGGTGGGTGCCAGAGGGTTGATGCAAATTATGCCTGATACTGCAAATTATATTGCCAAAAAACGGGTGCAAGCCGCTACGCTATACAATCCTGTCACTAATATTGATTACGGTACTGATTATTTGAATTATTTGATGCGCCGTAATGATGGTAATTTAATCTTAGCCACTGCGGCTTATAACGCAGGCTTTGGCCGAGTAAGACAGTGGATACCTCAGGATAAAACGCTACCGGTGGATGTTTGGGTTGAAACGATACCCTTTCGAGAAACACGTGAATATGTCAAAGCAGTGATGGCGTATTATCAAATTTACAATATAAGACTAAACGAGCCGATAGACGTATTTGCCCCTTTAGTGACAATGCAGATTGGGGCTGTGGCTAAATAATGTTAATATCGAACCGATCTTACAGCAACGAATAAGGTATTTATGAACCCGACCTATCAGCAACTGTATCATGAGCATATTGCCGAATTACAACAGCGCACCCGTAATGTCTTGGCGCGTGAAAATTTAGATGGGCTAGTCATTCATTCCGGCCAAGCAAAACGTAAGTTTTTAGACGATATGGATTACCCATTCAAAGCGAACCCCCATTTCAAAGCTTGGCTGCCCGTGTTAGATAACCCACATTGCTGGTTGCTGGTCGATGGCGTAAATAAACCAAAACTTATTTTTTATCGACCAAAAGATTTTTGGCACAAGGTGCCAGATGAACCTAAGGCGTTTTGGGCTGAATTTTTTGATATTCAGTTACTGGAAAAAGCCAATTTGGTAGAGACCTTGCTACCTTATGATAAAGCACGTTTGGCTTACATTGGCGAATATTTAGAGGTTGCCAAAGCCCTAGGTTTTACTGAAATTAACCCTGAACCTGTATTGAACTACTTGCATTATCATCGCGCTTACAAAACCTCTTATGAACATGCCTGCATGCGTATTGCTAATCAAATGGCCGTCGCAGGACATAGAGCAGCAGCTGCCGCTTTTTATGCCGGTGGTAGCGAGTTTGATATTCAATTAGCCTATTTAGCTGCGGTTGGGCAAACTGAGAATGAAGTGCCTTACGGCAATATTATTGGTTTAAATGACCATGCTGCTATTTTGCATTACACCGCGTTAGAACGGCAAAAACCCGCTCAGCATCATTCTTTTTTAATTGACGCAGGCGCTGAGTTTCATGGTTATGCGGCAGATATCACGCGAACTTATAGTTTTAATCCTAACGATGAATTTGCCGATCTCATTCAGGCGGTAAATCAGGTGCATCTGACAACAGTGGAGGCATTAAAGCCAGGCATAAAATATAGCGATCTCCAATTTTTAAGCCACAGACTGATTGCTCAAGTGCTAATCGATTTCGATTTTGTTCAAAGTAATGTTGAAACGATCATCGAGTCAGGTATAAGCAGCACTTTTTTCCCGCACGGTATTGGCCACCATTTGGGGTTACAAGTACATGATGTGGGTGGTTTTATGTCAGATGAGCGGGGTACGCATGTTGCTGCACCAGCACAACATCCCTTTTTAAGGTGTACTCGTCTGGTCGAGCCTTCGATGGTTTTTACGATAGAGCCTGGTTTGTATTTCATTGATAGCCTATTAGCCGACCTGCAACAGACTGCGCAAGCTAAGTTAGTCAACTGGCAGAAGGTCGATGCGTTCCGGTGTTTTGGCGGCATTCGTATAGAAGACAATATTATTGTGCATCGTGAACGCAATGAAAATATGACCCGCGAACTGCAATTACCCTAATTCGCACCCAAAAGGACGCTATGCAATATCGCTCTATTATCCGCATATTAGGCATGCTGATCGCTATTTTCAGCATTACTATGATTCCACCCGCGTTGGTGGCTTATTGGTATAAAGATGGTGCTGGCGTACCTTTTATCCTGTCGTTTTTACTGTGCTTGGCCATGGGGTTTGTTATCTGGTATCCGAATCGGCAATACCGAGATGAGTTAAAGGTACGTGATGGTTTTCTCATTGTCGTATTATTTTGGACAGTGTTAGGCGCGGTAGGCGGAATTCCTTTTGTACTGGCTGAAAATCCTGATATGGATTTGGCTGCTGCCATGTTTGAAGCCTTTTCTGGCCTTACCACGACGGGGGCGACTGTTCTGACCGGGATCGAGTTGTTACCTAAAGCCATTCTGTATTACCGGCAACAACTGCAATGGTTGGGCGGGATGGGGATTATCGTATTGGCGGTAGCCATTCTTCCGCTGTTAGGCGTTGGGGGAATGCAGTTATATCGTGCGGAAACTCCTGGCCCGGTAAAAGACAATAAAATGACGCCGCGTATTGCCGATACGGCTAAACACCTTTGGTATATCTATCTGGCGATTACAGTGTTATGCGCCTTAGCCTTTTATTTAGCTGGAATGTCGTTGTTCGATGCCATTTGCCATGCTTTCTCTACGGTCGCTATTGGCGGCTTCTCAACCTATGATGCCAGCATTGGGTATTTTAACAGTGCAACGATCAATATGATTTGTGTGTTGTTTTTATTGATTAGCGCTATCAATTTTCCACTCCACTTTGCGGTAATTCGTGGTAAAAGTGTAAGTACTTACTTTCGCGATCCAGAGTTTAAAACCTTTCTTGGTATTCAGGCTGCACTGATCCTCATTTGCTTTTTAGTCTTGCTGCATACCAAGGTTTATGACAATGGTTTAACCGCGTTAAACCATGCGGCGTTTCAGGCTGTTTCCATCTCAACCACCGCCGGCTTTGCAACCGATGGCTTTGCGGCATGGCCACTGTTTTTACCTATTTTATTGATTTTTTCCAGCTTTATTGGCGGTTGTGCCGGCTCTACGGGAGGGGGGATGAAGGTTGTGCGCGTCTTGTTATTATTTAAACAAGGTGCACGTGAATTAAACCGCCTGGTGCATCCACGCGCAATTTATGCGATTAAGCTCGGTAGGCGGCCGGTAGAAGATCGCATCGTACAAGCAGTGTGGGGTTTTTTTGCGGCTTATGCGTTGGTATTCGTTGTAATAATGTTGGCGTTGATTTTTACTGGGCTGGATAATATTACGGCGTTTTCTGCAACGGCCGCTTGTTTAAATAACCTTGGTCCAGGTTTGGGCGAGGTCGCTGCGCATTTTGGTAATATTCCGGATGCCAGTAAATGGATCTTAATTATTGCCATGGTGTTTGGTCGCTTAGAAATTTTCACCTTATTGGTGTTGTTTACGCCAGCCTTTTGGAAGGATTAAGGCTTGCTGAGCAAGCCTTTTTTAAAGCAGGCATACTGTAAATTAGAGCGATGAACTGGATTAAATAAAAATAGCGCTCACCTGAAACAGTTTCTCTACTTCAACAATATGTTTCTTATCGACCATAAAAAGAATGATGTGGTCATCTGTTTCAATTCGGGTATTGTCGTGTGCAATCAGTACTTCATCGCTTCTCACGATGGCGCCAATGGTGGTACCCGGAGGCAATTTGATTTCACCTATAGTTTTACCGACGACTTTGCTTGTGCTGCTATCGCCGTGGGCGATGGCCTCTATTGCTTCTGCTGCGCCACGACGAAGTGAGTACACATTAACAATGTCGCCACGACGGATATGCGTTAGCAAAGCGGAAATTGTCGCTTGTTGTGGCGATACGGCAATATCCACTTCGCCACCTTGTAACAAATCAACATAAGCGCCACGTTTTATCAGTACCATAGTCTTTTGCGCGCCCATTCTTTTTGCGAGCATGGCTGACATGATATTGGCTTCATCGTCATTGGTTACGGCAATAAAAACATCAATTTGCTCAATATTTTCTTCTTCTAATAGCTCTGGATCTGAAGCATCGCCAACGTACACCACGGTATTGTCTAAGCCACTGGATAAAAACTCGGCTCGTTCCTTACTGCGCTCAATTAGCTTAACACTGTGTGTTTTTTCAAGGGCTCGAGCTAAACCAAAGCCGACATTACCGCCGCCAGCGATCATGATGCGCCGGTAGCTGCGCTCTAGCTTTTGCAGCTCGCTCATTACCGACCGGATATGCTTAGTGGCGGCGACAAAGAATACCTCATCATCGGCTTCAATAATGGTAGTTCCCAAAGGTTTAATTGCTGTGCCGCGTCGGTAAATTGCGGCGACTCGGGTTTCAATATGCGGCATATGCTCTTTTAACGCAGACAAGGCATGCCCAACTAGCAAGCCGCCATAGTAGGCTCTTACTGCCACTAAGCTCACTTTGCCCTCGGCAAATTCTACCACCTGTAAAGCACCGGGATAATCTATCAAACGCCGGATGTAGTTAGTGACCAAGGCTTCGGGAGCGATAAAGTGATCCACCGGCATATCGTCTTTATGAAACAGCTCGTCCCGATATTTCAGATATTGGTTGGTGCGAATGCGGGCGATTTTAAGTGGGGTATTAAACATACTATAGGCCACCTGACAGGCGACAATATTCACTTCATCGCTATTGGTCACAGCCACCACCATATCGGCATCTTCAGCCCCAGCTTTGCGCAAAATATCCGGATGCGAACCATGGCCGTAAATGACCTGAAGATCAAAGCGATCCTGCAGGGCGCGCAGCTTATCAAGGTTGGTGTCAACGATAGTAATATCGTTTTGCTCACCCACCAAGTTTTCAGCTAAGGTTGCACCAACCTGGCCAGCACCCAGAATAATGATTTTCATATTGCGCCTTAATCTGTGGTCTTTTTGTGAAGTAATGCGAAGAAAAAGCCATCCATATCTTGCTCGCCAGGTAAAATTTGCCAGCTCACACCGCTATTCGCTGGCGCCAACTGCTGTAATTCCGCATCGTGTTGCTCAGTGAGAAAACGCTGTATTTGCTCAGCATTTTCAGCGGGTAGCACACTACAGGTTGCATATAGTAAGCTGCCACCTGGTTTTAGCAGCTGCCATGCTTGCTGTAATATGTGTTGTTGTAACACCACTAAAGGGGCAATATCGGCCTTTTTGCGCAGCCAACGAATATCAGGATGACGGCGAATCACCCCCGTTGCGGAGCAGGGTACATCCAATAAAATTCGATCGAATAGTTCGCCTTGCCACCAACTATCAATATCTAGCACATCGGCAGCAATCACTCGCGCGGAGAGTTTAAGTCGGTCAAGGTTCTGATGAACGCGCTCGAGACGTTTCGCATCGCGATCTAGAGCGGTGACGGATAACGCTGGCGTTTGCTCAAGCAGATGGCATGTTTTGCCTCCGGGTGCACAGCAAGCATCCAGTACCTTCTCGCCTGGATCGGCATTTAACAAGAGCGCAGCATGTTGCGCTGCAGCATCTTGAACGGAAAACCAGCCCTCTGCATAACCTGGCAGTAAGGTAATATCACGTGCCTGCTCCAGTTTTATGGCAACGGGCAAATAAGCAAAAGGTTGACTACAGCTGATCTCTGCTTTTGTTAATTCAGCCATAAATGCCGTTGGGCTGATTTGTTGCTGATTTACTCGAAGCCAGAGTGGAGCTTTTTGTTGGTTTGCGGCTAAGATGGTTTGCCAATGCTCAGGATACGCCTGTTGCAGAGCGCTAATTATCCAGCCTGGATGGTTAAACTGTACGGCATCACTGCAGGCAGAAAAATCAAATAATGCAGGTTGGCGCTGCACGTTGCGTAGCACACCATTTATCAGCTTAGTCAGGTTTTGACCTTTTAAACTACGTGCCGCTTCAACTGTTTCACTAATGGCTGCGTGATCAGGGATACGCATAAATTGTAATTGATAAATGCCGACGTAAATTAAAAATTGCAACGGACGCAATTGTTTAATTAAGGGCTTACTCATTAGTTGTTGGCAAACGGTTTCAAGTTGCGGCAAGGTTCGCATTACGCCAAAACATATCTCTTGTAACAAGGCTTTATCTGGCGCGGCATATAATTGTTGCTGAGCTTTGGGTAAAACATCAGAAAGTGATTTGCCTTGATCGACCACTTGAAAGCAAGTTTCTGCGGCTAAAGCTCTAAGTTGGGCGCTCATAATTGTTGCCCTGGTATTAGCCAGTCTGACCGACCATTAAGGAAATCTGCTACCGACATGGCTTTCTTGCCTGGTGGTTGTAACTGGGTAATCACGAGCGTGTGTTGCTGGCAAGCGATATAAATACCGGTTTTATCTGCTTTAACGATTTGTCCAGCTTGCGTCGCTGCCGTATCAACAACATGTGCTTGCCACACCTTTACGGTGCCTTGTGGTAATTCAACATAACTCACTGGCCAAGGATTAAAGGCTCTAATTTCACGGACTAATGCGTCAGCGGTTTTCGAAAAATCGAGTCGAGCTTCTTCTTTGTTGAGTTTTTCAGCATAGTTAGCTAATGACTCATCCTGTATTTCTGCCTGCTGTTGCAGTTCAGGTAATGTAGACAAGGCAGACAGTAATGCTTGAGGCCCAAGCTTGGCTAATTTGGTATAGAGTGAGGCGCTGGTATCTTCTGCCGTGATTGGGCAGGATAATTTACTTAACATAGCGCCAGTATCTAAACCTTCGTCCATTTGCATTATGGTGATGCCTGTTTCTGCATCGCCAGCCCAAATAGCGCGTTGTATCGGGGCTGCGCCTCGCCAACGCGGCAGCAAAGAACCATGCACATTAATACATCCCAACCTCGGCGCGGTTAACACGGCTTGGGGTAAAATTAAGCCATAGGCGACGACGACCATCAAATCAGCATCAATCGCAGCAAGTTCTTGCTGCGCTTTGGTTTTTTTAAGTGATTTTGGTTGGAAAACCGGAATTTGTTGGGTTAGCGCCAGTTGTTTTACAGGGCTAGGCTGCAGTTTCTGGCCACGGCCAGCAGGTCTATCGGGTTGCGTGTAAACTGCAACCACCTGATGGTCGCTATCAAGTAAAGCCTGCAAATGGCAGGCAGCAAAATCCGGTGTACCGGCAAAGATAATACGAAGAGGTTGGGTCACTTTTATTCCTGTTTACAGCGCGTGGCGCTCAGCCAGTTTGGCTTCTTTCTCTAGTTTTTTACGAATTCTGTCACGTTTTAAGGGCGATAAATAATCAATAAAGAGTTTACCAATTAAGTGATCTAACTCGTGCTGTATACAAATCGCTAATAAACCATCAGCGTTAAGTTCAAACCAGTTACCGTCAATATCCTGCGCTTTTATGGTCACATTTTTGGCTCTGGAAACAGAAGCGTAATTCTGTGGTACAGATAAGCAACCTTCCTCATAGCTGGTTTCACCATCATGTGCGATAATCTCAGGGTTAATAAACACAAGCGGGTCATTACGTTCTTCTGAAAGATCAATAACGACGACCCGTAAATGCACATTAACTTGAGTTGCGGCTAAACCGATGCCGTTTTCATCGTACATTGTATCCAGCATGTCACGCACCAGTTGTTTTATCTCTGGTGTAACTGCGGGGACAGGCTTAGCGATGGTACGTAAGCGCTCATCGGGAAAATGTAATACTTTTAATACTGCCATAACACCTACAAAATATGCTTTAATTAGTTGGTTGTGGTATGTTTTAATTTTAGCCATTATTGCGCTGTAATAACAGCTTAGTATGTAATTATTAAAATGAGTTAGGTATAAAAGGTGCTGGGATGCTAAAAAAAATAACTTTGATACTGGCGGCATCACTTTGTTGGTTAACAACATCGGTTATCGCAGATGTTTTAAAACTTCGTCCTAATGCGCCTGAAACTTATATTGTTAAGCCAGGGGATACGCTTTGGGATATCTCGGGTATTTATCTTGAGCATCCTTGGTTGTGGCCAGAGTTATGGCAAGTTAACCCCCAAATAGCCAACCCGCATCTGATCTACCCAGGTGATGTTTTGTCATTAACCTATGACAGTCAGGGCCGTCCACGTTTAGCTATTAACAAAAGAGTAAAGCGGTTATCACCGCAAGGCCGAACGACTTTTAAAGCTGAAGATGCGATTGCTACCTTACCGCTTGGCATCATCCGGCCATTTCTAACTTACGATCAAGCTTTATCTCAAGTTGAAATTGATGCGTTACCCTATATTTTAGGGAGTAACACGGCTTCTAAGAGTGCGACAGAAACCCACACCTTATACGTAAACAGTGTATTGCAAGAGGGGGTTAGTTACGCAATTTATCGACAGGGCCGCCCTTACATTGATTTAGATAGCGGTGAGACACTGGGGTTTGAGACTAACTTAATTGCTACCACTCGCGCTTTTCGCAGTGGACAAGCTGCTACAGAGAGTGTGGCGGCGGTGCCTGCTTCTTTAAAAGTGCTTAATGCCATCAGGGAAGTTCGCCAAGGAGACAAGGTGATTCCTGCTTATGATAATCAGTCACTTCCTGCGCAATTTATGATGCGTAAACCGGAACAGGCAGTTGCAGGCCGAATTATTGCGACAACCTCCAATTTACGTGAATTTGCCAAAATGGACATTGTTGTACTTAATCGTGGTGCACAAGATCTAAAATCTGGTTATATGTTAGGGATTTATCGCCAATCTCCTAGTGTGGTCGATGGCCGTAATGGTCCAGTCTACTTAGAAGATGCCACTAAGTTGCAAAAAGTGATGCGTGATTTTGGCGGCGAAGCATTAACAATGCCACAAGAAAAAGTGGGTGAGTTAATGGTGTTTAAGGTATCTGAGCAAGTCAGTTTTGCTATTGTCACGCAAACATCTCGACCTGTTAGAGTTGGAGATTACATAGGCAACTTATAGCCTGAAAACAAGGGAGCTGGTGTGCTATGACGAATGTGCAGCACTGGCTTGCTTTAGCAAGTATTGGTCTGAGTGGCCAGCGGTATCGCGAGCTAAGTGAGCATATGAGTTTGGCGGAGTTGCTCGCGCTACCTGCTAGCACTTTGCAACAGATTGGCTTTACGTCTCGGCAAGCTCAGCGACTCTGTTACGAAGCAAAACCTTTGGCGGAGCAGGCCCTTGCGTGGCAAGCGGAAGCTTCTGATCACCATGTTATTTGTTTTGATCACCCACTTTATCCTCCGCTCTTGAAGGAAACCCGTCAGCCGCCGCTGGTATTATTTGTAAAAGGTGATGCCACTTTATTAGCAAAGCCACAAATTGCGATGGTGGGCAGTCGCTCTCCTTCGCCTACAGGGCGAAAAATTGCCCGGCAACTGGCAGCAGAATTGACCCAAAATGGCATGTTAGTCACCAGTGGTATGGCGCAAGGGATTGACAGTGAATGCCATAAAGGTGCCTTAGACGCAGGTGGGAAAACCCTTGCCGTGTTAGGGCATGGTTTAAGACAGATTTATCCAAACAGTAATAAACCGCTGGCAGCGCATATTGTGCAAGCAGGTGCCCTCATTTCGGAGTATTTTCCAGATATTCGAGCCAGAGCCGAATTTTTTCCGCAACGTAACCGTATAGTAGTAGGTCTTAGTACTGGAACTGTTGTTGTCGAGGCGGCATTAAAAAGTGGTTCTTTGATTAGTGCCCATCTGGCAGTGGATTATAATCGAGAAGTTTTTGCGGTGCCGGGGGCAATTACTAATCCGCAAGCTGCTGGATGTCACTATCTGATTCAACAAGGCGCTAAACTTGTCACCTGTGTGGCCGATATTCTTGAAGAGCGGGCGTTATTTGCCGACAATGGCTTAGCACAAGCCTCTGAAATAAATGCTATAGTAGACTTGTGTACTCAACAGTTGTTAGATAGCTTAGATGAACAACCGATACCAGTAGATTTACTTGCTGAGCGGGTTGGCATAACAGTGACAGACGTATCCATTGCCTTACTAGAGTTAGAATTAGCCGGTAAGGCTGCTGCAGTTCCTGGTGGTTACATTAGAGTGAGGGGTACCTGATTATGTTTGATATCCTCGTTTATCTGTTCGAAAATTACATTCACAATGAAGCTGATATCTATGTAAATCATGCGGATCTGACGAAAGAGCTCAGTAAAGCCGGTTTTCATGATGCAGACATTTTCCGTGCGCTGAAATGGTTAGATCGTTTATCGGCGTTACAGGAAAATCAAACCAAGCCATATTTATCCAAAGCAACCAGCAATGCAACGCGTATTCTTACCGTTGAAGAGTACCAGAAAATTGATACAGAAGGTCAGGGCTTCCTGATGTTCTTAGAGCAAATTAATGTGCTAGACGCGACTACGCGTGAGATGGTTATTGACCGCGTGATGGATTTAGACGGAAATAGTATTAGCCTTGAAGATCTGAAATGGGTGGTGTTAATGGTATTATTTAATGTACCAGGCCGTGAAAATGCCTATGCCCAAATGGAAGATTTGTTATTTGATGAACCTGAAGGTCCTCTGCATTAGCGGAGATCAACCTTGGTTTCAACGTAAGTCTATATTGCGTTATGTTTAACACTTTGCGCTTAGATTTTAATTAAACCTAACAGGGTTGGCTCTGAGATAATAAGTTTTGCAGGTGGGTAATGAGTATTACCGATCTGCAAAACTTAAACTTTGGCTAACTGCAAGCAAAGGTATTAGCGCGACCATGACAGATCATTCTCCACTTTTTTCCTTGAAAGAACATTCCGAACCTTGCCCTTTATGCCAGCAACCTTTGGTTATTCGCAGTGGTAAGACTGGTCCCTTTATCGGTTGCAGCGCATATCCTAAGTGTGAATATATTAAAGCATTGCACCAACATGAAAATACGATAGTGAAAGTGCTAGAGCAGGAAGCCTGTCCAGAGTGCACCTCGCCACTGGCGGTTAAAAACGGCCGTTACGGTATGTTTATTGGCTGCACTAATTATCCAAAGTGTCATTTTATTGTGCATGATGCGCCAGAAACGGCGAATACTGTGCAATGCCCTAAATGTGAAAAGGGCCGCCTTACGGAGCGTTTGAGTAAATATGGCAAAACCTTTTGGGGTTGCGATCAGTATCCAGATTGTAAGTTCTTATTAAACGATGCACCGATAGCGGGTACGTGCGAACACTGTGCTTTTCCATTACTAGTACAGAAAAAATCGGGAATATACTGTGCGGCGAAAGCCTGTCAGCGTAAACAGTCTGTTCCGACGCTAGCTGACGGATGCTAATTGAGCAAAAGATGCAGAAGCTTACTGCATCTTTATCTGGTTTTACTCAGTGTTGCTTAAATGCGTTCTAGCATTTGCGCCAATTCAGGAAAGGCGCTAGCTGGCAGCTGATCAATCAACTTCGCAAATAAGGTTTTAAGCTCTGCGCTGCTATGGGCTGACAGATTGATATGCCCCATTTTGCGACCGGCTCTTTTAGTTTTGCCGTACCAATGCAATCCTAAGGCGGGCAGTGTCAGTATGCTGGCTGGTACTTGATCTTCACCTAAGATATTTACCATCAAAGTAGGCCGAACTAATGCTGTGCTACCTAAAGGTAAACCACAGACTGCCCGTAAATGATTAGCAAACTGACAGCAGTCGGCACCTTGCTGCGTCCAATGGCCAGAGTTATGTACTCTTGGCGCGATTTCATTAACCAGCAGACGTCCGTCAACCTCAAAAAACTCAATCGCCAGCACTCCCACATAGTTAAGGCTATTGGCTACGGCGGCAAACATCTGCTCTGCTTGCTGCTGCAATGGCTGTGCTACTGGGCGGGCTAACGACACACTGAGTACGCCATTGACATGGTGATTCTCAGTTAGTGGATAAACTTTGACTTCGCCATTACTGCTGCGTGCACCCACTAAAGACACTTCGCGCTCAAAGCGAATAAACTGTTCAGCAACGATGGCTTGCTTGCTATCTGCTGCTAGAAATGCGGCTATTTGTTGCCAAACCGCTTTGGCATCGGCTGCGGTTTTTAAACGCCACTGGCCTTTGCCATCGTAGCCTGCCAGTGCGCTTTTAAACACTAAAGGTAAGCCGAGTTCTGCAATAGCAGTGTTGTAATCCGTTTCTGAGTTAATAATGCGATAAGCCGCACTGGCAACGCCGGCGCGCTCCAATAAAGCTTTTTCGATTCGCCGATCGCCGCCTGCCTTGATGGCTTCAGCGCCTGGTAAAAATTTACCGCTTTGCTGGCACTGCTCTAATATCGGTAGCGGGATATGTTCAAATTCAGCGGTCACTACATCGGCTGCCGCTAGTGCTTGCGCTAAGCCACTACCAAGTTGCGCCTGCGTTAGTGGGTGGACAATATGATCAGTATTCACATCATAGGCACTGATATTGATATTCAGCGGCGCACCGGCCAGTGCCATCATTCTGGCCAGTTGCCCAGCACCGAGTACTAAGACATTCATAGTGTTACCTGTGACGGATCGGGTTGGCTTAACACCATTTCAGTTTGAGCAGCACGGAACGCATCAATTTGTTTTAATAAGTCAGCATTACTGGTTGCCAGAATTTGTGCAGCAAGCAAGCCTGCATTCGCGGCACCGGCATCGCCAATAGCAAGGGTGCCAACGGCAACGCCTTTAGGCATTTGCACAATGGAGAGTAGCGAGTCTAAGCCCTTTAAGGCTTTAGATTGTACGGGTACGCCTAAAACAGGTAAGCTGGTAAAAGCAGCGGCCATGCCAGGTAAATGTGCTGCACCACCTGCGCCGGCAATAATCACTTTCAAACCACGCGCGGCGGCAGCTGAGGCGTAATCGGCTAATAACTGTGGTGTGCGATGAGCAGAAACCACTTTTGTTTCATAGGCAATGCCAAAACGGTCCAGCATATCTGCCGCATGTTTCATGGTAGGCCAATCTGACGTTGAACCCATGATAATACCAACCTGCATAGTGGTTTCCTTTGTGAACTTGATGAAGTCGAAGGTTTAAAGGGTTATTATAACGCTCATCGGGTTATGAATAAATCGTTTAGTGTTTATGCTTTGGTATCAGGGGCAGGTTAGAGAAATTCGTCTTGCGGTTTTAATAAGTTATTAACCTTTGGTACTGTCTGCATGCATAGGCTGGAAGTTTTCGGGAGTTAAGATGGCAAAGTATTCAGAACAATTGCAGCAGGTGCAAGCCTTTCTTATGGCATTGCAGGACAGCATTTGCCAGCAGTTAGAGCAAGCTGATGGTGGCGCACACTTTGTAGAAGATGCCTGGCAACGGGCGGAAGGCGGTGGTGGCCGTAGTAGAGTATTGACTGCAGGCAGCGTATTTGAACAGGCGGGGGTAAATTACTCTCATGTCTATGGTGCGCAAATGCCCGCGTCTGCTACCGCTCATCGCCCCGAATTAGCTGGGCGTAACTTTAATGCTTGCGGTGTCTCGCTGGTGATTCATCCGCATAACCCGTATTTGCCGACCACCCATGCCAATGTCCGATTTTTTATTGCTGAAAAAGCAGGTGAAGCCCCCGTATGGTGGTTTGGTGGTGGTTTTGACTTAACGCCATTCTACCCGTTTGAAGAGGATGTTATGCATTGGCATCAAACCGCAAAGAATGCGGTTGATCCCTTTGGTGCTCAGTACTATCCAAACTACAAAAAATGGTGTGACGACTATTTCTATTTAAAACACCGCAATGAAACCCGCGGTGTAGGTGGTTTATTTTTTGATGATTTAAATGCGCCAGGTTTTGAGCAAAGCTTTGCGTTAATGCGAGCGGTGGGTGAGGCTTTCACTCAAGCCTATTTACCCATTGTCGAAAAACGCAAAGCCTTACCTTATGGTGAGCGTGAACGACAATTCCAGCTTTATCGACGTGGCCGTTACGTCGAGTTTAACTTGGTGTATGACCGTGGCACCCTGTTTGGCTTACAAAGTGGCGGTCGTACTGAGTCCATTCTCATGTCGATGCCACCCTTGGTGCGCTGGCAGTATAGTTATCAACCCGAGCTGGGCAGTGCTGAAGCGCTCCTATACGAGCGTTATCTAAAACCGCAAGACTGGCTGTTACAGCAAGCCGATTAACAGTTAATCATATGGCTCGCCAGTTGCCCAATCGACTGGCGAATGCCTTCCCGTAGCAGCTTATCTGTTACAACCTCATCCAGCGCTTGATTCATACAAAACATCCATTCATCGCGCAGTTGTGCGTTCACGGTAAAAGGCATATGGCGGGCCCGTAATCTAGGATGACCATATTTTTCTTCAAATAAGGCTGGGCCACCTAGCCAACCGGATAAAAACTCAAAGAATTTTTGTCGAATGGTATCTAGCGGCAGAGGATGAATAGCATAAAGCGCTTTCGCTTCGGGCGCAGTTTCCATAATATCGTAAAAGCGATTGGCCAGAGCTCTTACCGCTGTTTCGCCGCCCATTAATTGATAAGGCGTTTGTTCTGGTGTCGGATGTGCCTTGCTATTTGTGGTACTTTTATTAAAAATCATCTGTATTAACTTCTTAAAAGGCATTCTTGTGGACCGTTACGCTGTATTTGGTAATCCGATAGGACACTCAAAGTCTCCTTTTATACATCAGCACTTTGCTCTGCAAACCGCTGAGTCGTTAAGCTATGAGGCTATTCTAGCACCAGTAGATAGTTTTGCCGACAGCTGGCGAACCTTTGTTGATCAGGGAGGGAGGGGGGCTAATGTTACCGTGCCGTTTAAAGAGCAAGCATTTGCACTGGCCGAGATTTTATCTGAGCGAGCGCAACAAGCTGGCGCGGTAAATACTCTCTATATAAATAGTGAAGGTAAGTTAGTAGGCGATAACACCGATGGTATTGGCTTGGTACAGGATCTTGAGCGCCTTGGAGCAAAACTGACTAATGCCTCTATATTACTGCTGGGAGCGGGGGGCGCAAGTCGCGGGGTTGTGGGCCCACTATTACAGGCAGGGGTTGCTAAAATCGTTATCGCAAACCGCACAGTGGCAAAGGCGCAAGCAATTGCTGAGGCTTTTCCCGCATCCGTTATTGCTGCCAAGCTAGATGCTATTCCCGAGCAGGCCTATCATCTGGTGATCAATGCTACTTCGTCAGGTTTAACAAACGAGCGACCAGCACTTGCTAGTAAGCACTTAATACACTGTCAATTAGCGTATGACATGCTATATGGGGCTAAACCAACGGCATTCTTAAGCTGGTGTAAAGAGCAGGGTGTACCTGTGCAAGCAGATGGCTTGGGTATGTTAGTCGCACAAGCGGCGGCGGCTTTTACTATTTGGCGTGGCAAGCAGCCAAACATTGAACCCGTACTTACCCTATTACAGGATCAGCTCCGCCGATGAATCAGCAGCTAATTTTTAACAATGACTTTTACTATGCAAAAGATAAAGCAGCCATCGGTTTTAGTTGCCTAGTAGCAGGACTAAAAGTTACTTGCTTTATACCTCTCATTATTACCGACGATCCAGAGCAAGCGTTATCCCAAGTAAAAGCCGAAGCCTTTACTTGGGAAGATAAAGCAGAGTTGGCTATTTCTAAGGATAGTTATAATGAGTTTGGTGAAATCTGGCTTTAAACTTCAGCCAGATACTCATCTTTCAGTTGGACATAGTTTAACGCTGACTCTTTTAGAAAAGCCATTTCATGCTCTGTTAAAGGCCTTGCTTGTTTAGCGGGGCTACCAACATATAAATAGCCACTGGCTAATCTCTTACCTGGTGGCACCAAACTCCCCGCACCGATGATCACATCATCTTCTACAACAACATCATCCATCACAATAGCGCCCATTCCAATTAAGATCCTATTACCCAGAGTGCAGCCATGCAGCATCACTTTATGACCGACGGTAACGTCTTCACCTATAATAAGTGGTGATCCTGCTGGTTTGCCTTTGCTCGGGCGTGACAAATGAAGCACTGAACCATCTTGTACATTAGTTCGCGCGCCTATGCGTATAAAGTTAACATCACCTCGGGCAGCGACTAAAGGCCAAATACTCACATCTGCAGCTAATTCAATATCACCCACTAATACGCTGGAAGCATCAATGTAAACGCCTGTGCCTAGCTTTGGTGCTATTCCTTTGTAAGTTCGTAACGTCATATACCCTCCAGTGTCGACATATTATGCAGTAAACGTGTTAAAAAGCTGCACTTCGTTGAAATTTTCTGCTAACAACACAAAATACCATGTTTTTATTAAAAAGAGGCTTGCGTCATTTCTAAAACGCCCTATAATGCGCGCCATGCCACGGGGTACTGCGCTTCACCAGAAACATAGCAGTAACCGAGTGATAAAGCGAGTTGCAAAAATCTTTTAAAAAGACGCTTGACAGTAAGTTTAAAATCACTAAAATGGCCGCCTCGCTTCAGGGTGCTAACGAAAGCCTCGAAAAGCGAAGTGTTGTAAAGTTGAGTTAATCGTAATGAAGAGTTTTAAAAAAGAATCTTCCTTACGCTTGACTTAAAATCTGGGAAGTGTAACATACGCCTCCCGCTTTGAAGTTCAAAGCGCGCTCTTTAACAATTAGCAATCAATTATCTGTGTGGACACTTATGATGATTTCGAAATGAAATTAATCAGTAGTGACCAAAGAAATTTAGTCAGTAATACTGAGCGTCACTTCGGTGACAGAAAGAACTTTAATTGAAGAGTTTGATCATGGCTCAGATTGAACGCTGGCGGCAGGCCTAACACATGCAAGTCGAGCGGATGAGGGTAGCTTGCTACCTGATTTAGCGGCGGACGGGTGAGTAATGCGTAGGGAGCTGCCCGATAGAGGGGGATACCAGTTGGAAACGACTGTTAATACCGCATAATGTCTACGGACCAAAGTATGGGACCTTCGGGCCATATGCTATCGGATGCGCCTACGTGGGATTAGCTAGTTGGTGGGGTAAAGGCTCACCAAGGCGACGATCCCTAGCTGGTTTGAGAGGATGATCAGCCACACTGGGACTGAGACACGGCCCAGACTCCTACGGGAGGCAGCAGTGGGGAATATTGGACAATGGGCGCAAGCCTGATCCAGCCATGCCGCGTGTGTGAAGAAGGCCTTCGGGTTGTAAAGCACTTTCAGTGGGGAGGAAGAGGTTGTTGTTAATAGTAACAATCTTTGACGTTACCCACAGAAGAAGCACCGGCTAACTCCGTGCCAGCAGCCGCGGTAATACGGAGGGTGCAAGCGTTAATCGGAATTACTGGGCGTAAAGCGCACGCAGGCGGCTTTTTAAGTCGGATGTGAAAGCCCCGGGCTCAACCTGGGAATTGCATCCGATACTGAAAAGCTAGAGTACGTGAGAGGGGGGTAGAATTCCAAGTGTAGCGGTGAAATGCGTAGAGATTTGGAGGAATACCAGTGGCGAAGGCGGCCCCCTGGCACGATACTGACGCTCAGGTGCGAAAGCGTGGGGAGCAAACAGGATTAGATACCCTGGTAGTCCACGCCGTAAACGATGTCTACTAGATGTTCGAGGTCTTGTACTTTGAGTATCGCAGCTAACGCATTAAGTAGACCGCCTGGGAGTACGGTCGCAAGATTAAAACTCAAATGAATTGACGGGCGCACAAGCGGTGGAGCATGTGGTTTAATTCGACGCAGCGAAGAACCTTACCTACTCTTGACATCTACAGAAGAACGCAGAGATGTGTTTGTGCCTTCGGGAACTGTAAGACAGGTGCTGCATGGCTGTCGTCAGCTCGTGTTGTGAAATGTTGGGTTAAGTCCCGCAACGAGCGCAACCCTTATCCTTAGTTGCCAGCACGTAATGGTGGGAACTCTAGGGAGACTGCCGGTGATAAACCGGAGGAAGGTGGGGACGACGTCAAGTCATCATGGCCCTTACGAGTAGGGCTACACACGTGCTACAATGGTACGTACAGAGGGAGGCAAGCTGGCGACAGTGAGCGGATCTCTTAAAGCGTATCGTAGTCCGGATTGGAGTCTGCAACTCGACTCCATGAAGTCGGAATCGCTAGTAATCGCAAATCAGAATGTTGCGGTGAATACGTTCCCGGGCCTTGTACACACCGCCCGTCACACCATGGGAGTGGGTTGCAAAAGAAGTAGGTAGCTTAACCTTCGGGAGGGCGCTTACCACTTTGTGATTCATGACTGGGGTGAAGTCGTAACAAGGTAACCGTAGGGGAACCTGCGGTTGGATCACCTCCTTACCTATATAGAATGAGTTATAAGTGTTCACACAGATGATTGATTGCATGAGATAGAGCAAAGGTTTTTTACAATTGGTCTGTAGCTCAGGTGGTTAGAGCGCACCCCTGATAAGGGTGAGGTCGGTAGTTCGAGTCTACTCAGACCAACCAATTCGCCGCCAAGCGTTGTTGCAGCAAACCTCACATACTGTAAGTATGCTACGGTTCACTGCGCCTAGCCTGACAACGAATGTACCATATTAAATGGGGTTATAGCTCAGCTGGGAGAGCGCCTGCCTTGCACGCAGGAGGTCAGCGGTTCGATCCCGCTTAACTCCACCACTAATTTTGCACGTAAGACCGACAAATCAAGGTAATTGATTGCTCCTAAAATTCAAATATAAACGCTTAAGACATTTAAGTTTTTCTATTTGAGTTTATCTCAAACTGCTCTTTAACAATTTGGCAAGCTGATGTAAAAAGAAACAAATCAAGGATACATATATTGTATACCTTACTCACACCTGCACTTCAAGACATTTTGGGGTTGTATGGTTAAGTGACTAAGCGTACACGGTGGATGCCTTGGCAGTCAGAGGCGATGAAGGACGTACTAACCTGCGAAAAGCTACGGGGAGCCGGTAAGAGGCGCTAATCCGTAGATGTCCGAATGGGGAAACCCAGTGCATTTATGCACTATCGTTACATGAATACATAGTGTAACGAGGCAAACCGGGAGAACTGAAACATCTAAGTACCCCGAGGAAAAGAAATCAACCGAGATTCCGTTAGTAGCGGCGAGCGAACGCGGACTAGCCCTTAAGCTAGATTGGTGTTAGTGGAATCATCTGGAAAGCTGAGCGATACAGGGTGATAGCCCCGTACACGACAACACCTTTATAGTGAAAACGAGTAGGACGGGACACGTGGTATCCTGTTTGAACATGGGGGGGCCATCCTCCAAGGCTAAATACTCCTGACTGACCGATAGTGAACCAGTACCGTGAGGGAAAGGCGAAAAGAACCCCTGTAAGGGGAGTGAAATAGAACCTGAAACCGTGTACGTACAAGCAGTGGGAGCCCACGTTGTTGGGTGACTGCGTACCTTTTGTATAATGGGTCAGCGACTTACATTCTGTAGCGAGGTTAACCGAATAGGGAGCCGTAGGGAAACCGAGTCTTAACTGGGCGAATAGTTGCAGGGTGTAGACCCGAAACCGGGCGATCTATCCATGAGCAGGTTGAAGGTTGGGTAACACTAACTGGAGGGTAAGAACCCACTACTGTTGAAAAAGTAGGGGATGACTTGTGGATCGGAGTGAAAGGCTAATCAAGCTCGGAGATATCTGGTTCTCCTCGAAAGCTATTTAGGTAGCGCCTCGAGCGAATACCATTGGGGTAGAGCACTGTTTGGGCTAGGGGTCATCCCGACTTACCAACCCCATGCAAACTCCGAATACCAATGAGTACTACTCGGGAGACACACGGCGGGTGCTAACGTCCGTCGTGAAAAGGGAAACAACCCAGACCGCCAGCTAAGATTCCCAAAGTGATGATTAAGTGGAAAACGATGTGGGAAGGCATAGACAGCTAGGAGGTTGGCTTAGAAGCAGCCACCCTTTAAAGAAAGCGTAATAGCTCACTAGTCGAGTCGGCCTGCGCGGAAGATGTAACGGGGCTAAAATCATCCACCGAAGCTGCGGATTCACACTAAGTGTGAGTGGTAGAGGAGCGTTCTGTAAGCCTGCGAAGGTGTCTTGAGAAGGATGCTGGAGGTATCAGAAGTGCGAATGCTGACATGAGTAACGATAGGGGAGTGAAAAACTTCCCCGCCGAAAGACCAAGGGTTCCTATCCCATGCTAATCAGGGTAGGGTGAGTCGGCTCCTAAGGCGAGGCTGAAAGGCGTAGTCGATGGGAAACAGGTTAATATTCCTGTACCGGCCAATACTGCGATGGGGGGACGGAGAAAGCTAGGCAAGCGCGGCGTTGGTAGTCCGCGTGAAAGTGCGTAGGTTGGAGGAGTAGGAAAATCCGCTTCTCTAAGACTGAGACACGAGACGAGTCACTACGGTGACGAAGTTGCTGACGCTCTGCTTCCAGGAAAAGCCTCTAAGCTTCAGGTATTGGTGACCGTACCCTAAACCGACACAGGTGGTCAGGTAGAGCATACCAAGGCGCTTGAGAGAACTCGGCTGAAGGAACTAGGCAAAATAGTACCGTAACTTCGGGAGAAGGTACGCTCTTGTGTGTGAATGCCTTGCGCAGTAAGCACGTGAGAGTCGCAGTGACCAGCTGGCTGCAACTGTTTATTAAAAACACAGCACTCTGCAAACTCGTAAGAGGACGTATAGGGTGTGACACCTGCCCGGTGCCGGAAGGTTAATTGATGGGGTTAGCGCAAGCGAAGCTCTTGATCGAAGCCCCGGTAAACGGCGGCCGTAACTATATACCCTAAGGTAGCGAAATTCCTTGTCGGGTAAGTTCCGACCTGCACGAATGGTGTAATGATGGCCAGGCTGTCTCCAGCCGAGACTCAGTGAAATTGAAATTGCGGTGAAGATGCCGTATACCCGCGGCTAGACGGAAAGACCCCGTGAACCTTTACTATAGCTTGGCACTGAACATTGACCCTACATGTGTAGGATAGGTGGGAGGCTTTGAAGCTGGGACGCTAGTCCTGGTGGAGCCGTCCTTGAAATACCACCCTTGTATGTTTGATGTTCTAACGTAGGTCCCTGAATCGGGATTGCGGACAGTGTCTGGTGGGTAGTTTGACTGGGGCGGTCTCCTCCTAAAGAGTAACGGAGGAGCACGAAGGTTGGCTAAGTACGGTCGGACATCGTACGGTTAGTGTAATGGTAGAAGCCAGCTTAACTGCGAGACAGACACGTCGAGCAGGTACGAAAGTAGGTCATAGTGATCCGGTGGTTCTGTATGGAAGGGCCATCGCTCAACGGATAAAAGGTACTCCGGGGATAACAGGCTGATACCGCCCAAGAGTTCATATCGACGGCGGTGTTTGGCACCTCGATGTCGGCTCATCACATCCTGGGGCTGAAGTTGGTCCCAAGGGTATGGCTGTTCGCCATTTAAAGTGGTACGCGAGCTGGGTTTAGAACGTCGTGAGACAGTTCGGTCCCTATCTGCCGTGGGCGTTGGATGATTGAGTGGAGTTGCTCCTAGTACGAGAGGACCGGAGTGAACGAACCGCTGGTGTTCGGGTTGTCATGCCAATGGCACTGCCCGGTAGCTACGTTCGGAACGGATAACCGCTGAAAGCATCTAAGCGGGAAGCCGGCCACAAGATGAGTCATCCCTTAGGCTTTAAGCCTACTAAAGGGTCGTTGGAGACCACAACGTTGATAGGTGAGGTGTGGAAGCGTGGTGACACGTTAAGCTAACTCATACTAATTGCCCGAGAGGCTTAACCATACAACGCCCAAGATGTTTTAGAAGAAGGTTGTGAGTAACCTAAGTCAGCTTGTTAGATATAAGAACATGTTTTTATCAATTCCTTGCATGGAATTGACCCGACAAAAAGCACGAGTGTGCCGCACTGAAGGGCGTTAAAGCATGTTCCAAACAGTTTTTGCCTGGTGGCAATAGCGCTGTGGAACCACCTGAACCCATTCCGAACTCAGAAGTGAAACGCAGCTGCGACGATGGTAGTGTGGCATTCGCCATGCGAGAGTAGTACACCGCCAGGCACCTCATAAAGCCAAAGAGCCCACTCAGTCGAGTGGGCTTTTTGCTTTATCCGCTACGCGGGTATACTACACCCGCATGGCAGCCACAGCCCCTGCGTGGTGTGGCATTGCGAAACACGTCCTGTGTTTCGCCCTTCGGGCCTGCCTTCGGCAGTCCAAAACTGCTCCCAGCAGTTTTGTCGCCATGCGAGAGTAGTACAGTGCAGCTAGGAATTCGACAAGCCGACAGTTTTGCTTGGCTGTGGTTTTTAACGGCGGTATACTGCTCGAGCTGTGCTCATACCGCTCGATCTTAAAGTGTGTTCAGCCATGCCCACTCTGGAGCACATCTTTATCACCCGATTGGGTATCGCTGACAAAACTGTTCCGAGCCTTGTTGTAGGTATGCACTCTAATTTCTGGAGACTATTTACGAAGCAAATTACCGTTTAAGTCAAATAGCCAGTCAGCTGTGCCGAGTTCTTTGATCAGCATAGATGCTTCTGACAAAGGTCTGGCGGCAATAAATTGTTTTTGCGTATCAAGAAAAATGAGCCATTCGCTGGCTTGTTTCGCTATATTCTGTTCGTTAAATTGGCTATGCATGCCCATATAAATTGGCATTACGTTACGCCAGCCTTGTTCTAACCGGAATATGTAACGACTTTGATAGTCTGGATGCAGAAAATTGGCCTGTTCGATTGCATTCAATTGTGTTCGGTCGAATACCCGAGCGATAGCAACACTGTTGGCACGTTGCAAATAGCCACGTAGTAATTGCAGTTGTTGTTCGCTTACTTCGTTACTCTTATTGTCGGTTAGACTATTTGTTATCGGCTCTGCAATCTCCAGCGAAAAGAGATGTAGTTCGTATTGATCGAGATTTTCAAGGTATAAATGTAATTCTGCACAGCTGCCTGATTGTAGGGGGGCGCGTGGTTGTAAGCGTTGCCACTCGGCTGCTTCTTGGCTAGCAAAGAGAAATGTTTCATAAGGAAGTTGTAGTTTAGTCTCGATCGTCGAGCGTAACAATTGTGCATCTGGTAGACCTGCTTGACGATAGTCACGTTTTGACTGGCAGTTTTCATATTGTATGTTGAGCACATGATGAGCTTGTTTGGCTGCCAATGCTGCTTGAATCAGGCTACGATCTGAGTGCGAAAGGTGTTCAAGGTTAAGTTGACTGCTAGCAAGCAGCAAGGTTAAAAGTGTTAACATAGGATCTCCGCGAATTTATTAAACTTTAACAGCTTTTAGTTAGTCTCCCCAGTGATTTCCAGTGCTTTACTATATTTTGCAATAGCTTGCTGCATCACCTTGATAATTCTAGTTTTGCCTGTTAGTTGGTAGTGGTTTGCTATCACTGACCAAGGTTGTTTTTGCCAACAGCGTGCAATAAAAATACCGGCTTCAAGTGGATTTAACTTTTGACGATTTTGGTTAAACCAATAAAGTAGCAGCAGTGCGACAAGTTCATAAGGTCTGTTGCCATGAGCAAATAAAGTGAGTTGTTGTTGTTCGTTATGGCTAAGCAAGCGCTCTGGTGGGTTTACCAGTGCCAGCAGTAAACTTGGTTCAAGATTTGCTGGGTATTCGGTTAGCTCATAATAGAGGTGTTGTGCAAAATTCTGATTAAGATGACTTACGGTATGATCTTCGCCCTGTAAAGCCTTTAGCACCAACAGTGAAGGTTCGGCACTGGCTTTGTCCAGTTGATGGCCTAGGCGGATTGGCTGAAAGCCATTGCGCTGCCAAAATTTCACTAAGTTAGGTGTGGCACCAAAACTACTGCCAACATACTGATAAGCCTGGTTGCGAAGTGCTACACACAACATGTGTACTAATTGACTACCGAGTCCCTGTTGTTGTAAAGCTGGAACTATCGCTATCCGCATAATCCGCGCCAGTTTACTGATGGCAAGTGTAGGTTCGGCTAAATGAAACGCCAGACTTTGTGCTAATAGGTGCCCTTGCACGCGTCGCTGTCCCTGATAAATTTGCTGATTGAGCACTGTATCAAGTTGCCCTTCACTGCTGATTAGCGCACATCCCAGTAAGTGTTCATCCTGCTGCAAGGTGAAAACCGTTAAGGCCGCATTTTCTAGCAAGGCTAGCAAATCCTTAACCTGTGTCTGATAGTGCGCAAAGCTTAGCAAGGCAAACACCTGTTGCAGTTTTGCAGGCTCAGCTAACCAATCGCTAGGTTTGTAGTGTTTTAAGGCTAACGGCTTGCTGTTGTCGTAATGTGGCTCTGGTAAGTCTAATTTGAGTAAAAAGCTGTCACGGATCAGCTGTTCAAGCGGATCTTGCGCTTGAAACCTAATAGGTTCGATTAACTGCAGCAGTCGCCAGTTTGGGCAGTGCTGGGTCAAATAAGGCTGAAAGCGCAATTGAAAACCGCGGCCTGTTCCTTCGTAGCCATGTTCTGTCGTGGCAAATACGAGCCGACTATAATGTTCTACTAAACGTTGCAGCTGAGGGGTAGGGAAGGCAGCTGCTTCATCTACCAAAATTAGGTCTGCTGGCGGCAATTCGGCTAATAACTGATCAATGGCTATAAATTGCAGCGCGGATGCTTGTGCTGTGCCAATATGAGCTTTGAAATGCAGTAAAGCAATATTGGCTTGCGCCGGCGCGGGGGCTGTTATAAATAACCGCTGTTTACCCATGGTAACCAATTGCGCAGCAGCGAGCCCCAATGCTGCTGACTTACCACAGCCGCGGTCGGCTGTTAACACCAAGGGGCGACGTCGATGCCCCGTTACGACCTTAACAATGGCGGATACAGCAGCTGCTTGCCCAGCGGTTTTGAAAGGTTCAGTTATAGTACTTATGTCTGGTATCGGGGGTAACATAGCATGGTGCTTTATATCAAGCGCACCATCAGCCTGTAGCTCAGCACGTAACATATTGGCTGTCTGCAAGCGATTTAACCAAAACGCAGTAAAGCCGTTAGCACCAATAGGTGGAAGTAAAGGATAGGATAATAATGCTTGATGCTGTGGATTAGGCTGCGCTAGCCACTGTGCAGCTGGCGGTGTTAATAGTAACCAGAGCCCACCTGCTTTTAGCGCGCCGCTGGCCGCTGCAATTTGGTCACCATTAAAACCTGTACACGCATTAATAATCAGACAATCACATTCACTACCAAGCAATTGATGTGCTTTAGCCTGTTGCAAGGCGATACTGCGCTCAGGCGCGGCACTGCCTAGCCACCAACACACCTCGGGATTTATCTGGGCAAGCAGTTGCTCACTAAAGGCGAGTAGCGCCGCCGGTTCACCTTGTAGCCAGATTGGCAACCGTATCTTGCGGGCAACAGCAAGCTGTAAGTATTCACTTAGCTGCTGTTGCCACATTTAAACGGCTTCCAGTCGGGCGTAAGCCGTCATTAACCATTTGCTACCTAGCTGATCAAAGTTGACTTGAATACGCGATTGCGGGCCACTTCCTTCATAATTAAGCACAGTGCCTTCACCAAATTTCTCATGGCGTACCCGTTGCCCTAGCTTGAATCCGGTATTTTCAAAGGCGCTATGGCTGGCCGCGTTACTAAAGCGGTTAAATTGCGCGGGCTGGCTAACCTGCGTTTTTAAACGGATCTCTTCCACGCATTCTGCAGGAATTTCCCGCAAAAAGCGTGATGGTTTAGGATATTGTTCTTGTCCATAAAGACGACGGCTTTGCGCATGGCACATGTAGAGCTTTTGCATGGCCCGAGTCATACCAACATAGCACAGGCGACGCTCTTCTTCTAAGCGTGTGGGATCGTCGCCACTTTGTTGGCTCGGAAACATTCCCTCTTCCAAACCACACATAAATACCAACGGGAACTCTAAGCCTTTGGCAGAATGTAGGGTCATCAACTGTATTGCATCGGAATGTTCTTCGGCTTGGTATTCACCTGCTTCTAATGCTGCCTGCGACAAAAAGGCAGCAAGCGGACTCATTTCTTCTTGCAGTACGCTATCAAAATTCTGGCAAGCAGTAATAAGTTCGTTTAAGTTTTCGATCCGAGTTTGAGCTTTTTCGCCTTTTTCGGCCTGATACATCGCATACAAGCCAGATTGCTTGATCACATGATCGGCTTGTTCATGCAAAGGTAAATCGGTGAGCTCGGCATCTAATTGGCTAATCAACTGCATAAATTGGGCAATGGCACTGGCCGCGCGGCCGCTTAATTGCTTGTCGGCCAACATCTGCTCTAGGGCTTGCCATAGGGTTTGTTGGTTGGCTCTGGCCTGTTGGCGCACTTTATTGAGGGTGGTTTCACCAATACCACGAGCGGGTGTGTTGATTACCCGCTCCATAGCAGCATCATCTTGGCGATTATTGATCAGCCGCAGATAGGCCAAGGCATCTTTAATTTCTTGTCGCTCATAGAAACGCAAGCCGCCATAGATGCGGTAATGTAAGCCTTCTTGAATAAGCGCTTCTTCTAGCACCCGCGACTGGGCATTATTCCGATATAAAATGGCGGCTTCGGTCAGTGGGTTGCCTTTGTTGTGCCAATCGCGGATGCGACTAACAATAAAACGCGCCTCGTCTAACTCATTAAAGGCATTATAAACGGCGATGGTTTCGCCTTCGCTGCCATCGGTCCACAGATCTTTACCCAGACGCCCCTGATTATTGCTAATCACCGCGTTAGCGGCTTTTAAAATAGTTGAAGTAGAGCGGTAGTTTTGCTCAAGGCGAATGGTATCGGCACCGTCAAAATCTTTTAAAAACTGCTGAATATTCTCGACCCGAGCCCCGCGCCAGCCATAGATAGATTGATCATCATCACCAACAATCATCACTTTAGCTGCGCTACCAGCCAGCAAGCGTAACCAGTTATATTGAATGGCGTTGGTATCTTGAAACTCGTCTACCAGGATATGCCGAAAACGCTGCTGATAATGGCCGCGCACATCAGCATGATTTTTTAATAGCTCGAAGCTACGCAGCAAAATTTCGGCAAAATCGACTAGGCCAGCGCGATCACACATTTCCTGATAAGCGGCATAAATTTTTACCATTTGCTGCAGGCTATAGTCGGCACCAGCATCGATGCTGCCCGGTCTTTGACCTTCATCTTTGCGTGCATTGATAAACCACTGAATTTGTTTGGCTGGCCAGTGTTTCTCATCCAAGTTCAGTGCTTTTAACACTCGCTTTACTAAACGCTGTTGATCGTCTGAGTCAATGATCTGGAAGCCTTGCGGTAAACCGGCTTCCTGATAATGCGCGCGTAACATGCGGTGTGATAAGCCATGAAAGGTGCCCATCCACAGGTTATTGAGGCTAACACCAATAGTGCTTTCAATCCGGCCGCGCATTTCTTGCGAGGCTTTATTGGTAAAGGTAACGGCCAATAAGCTAAAGGGAGCGACTCTTTCAACCTGCATCAGCCAAGCTAAACGATGTACTAGTACCCGCGTTTTACCGCTCCCGGCGCCAGCCAGAACTAGCATATGTTGTGGCGGTGCTGCTACCGCATCGCGTTGTTTATCGTTTAGCCCGTCTAGCAGGTAAGATACATCCATCAGAAAATCTCAATAAATAGCATAATGGTTATTATAACAGCCGAGTTCGCAAGGCCAAGTAAATTAGTGGATAAATAACCAGTTAACCAGCTGTATTAGGCTTACTCAATCGGCGGGGAGAGTCATTAGGTGCTTAGCTGGAAATGAAGCGTTGCAACTGTTGTAACTGTTGCAGTCGGATATGCGGTAACACCGTTACAGGAGTCTGATAGTGATCTAACCAAGCTGCCTGACAGCCTGCGCTTAATGCGCCTAACACATCGGCACGATGGCTATCGCCAATATGCAAAATCGCCTCTGGCTTAACGTTAAGCCGCTTTGCAGCAGTTAAAAATAGATCAGGATAAGGCTTCATGCGGCCATCTGGACCCGCTTGCAGGCTAAAGGCAAAAACGTCGCCAAGCCCCATTTTTTTGATACAGGCATTGCCGTTGGTAATGGCAATTAATTGGTATTGTCTAGCGAGTTCGGTAAGTAACTGTGTTACGTCTGGCGCTATGCTGATGGTAGTTCTGGCTTGCCAGAAGGCCGCATAAGCCAGTTCGGCAATTTCACCCGCCTCGCATTGTGTTAACCCCAAGTGTATTAAACCGGCTTCAATCCCCAGTAAGCGCCAACGCCCCATATCATGGCGGATTTCAGGGGTAGTTTTTGCCAGCATTCGGCGTTGCTGCCACCAAAACTCGCTATCGTAGTTTGCGGTAATGGGGGCATACTTGGCTAAGCTTTGCAGCATGGCCGCTTCCGCCGCAGCGATTACCGGCTTGTTATCATATAAGGTATCGTCTAAATCAAAAGACAGCACCGAGATGGAGTTAAGCGCTTTAAAAATTTGCATTATTTTTTCCTCGCCCGTGGGTGGGCGCTATCGTACACCTTGGCCAGATGCTGAAAATCTAAGTGGGTATACACCTGGGTGGTACTAAGATTGGCATGGCCTAATAACTCTTGTACGCCGCGTAGGTCGCCACTGGATTGCAATAAATGGCTGGCAAAGGAATGGCGGAGCATATGCGGATGTAAATGCTGGCCCAAGCCTTGTTGTTTTGCCCAGTGCAGCACCCGTTCTCGCACTTGCCGTGGTGAAATCCGCTGACGCTCAATACTTAAAAACAGCGCTTGCTGGTCGGCGGTAGGCAGCTCAGGGCTTAGTAACGCGGGCCTTTGCGCTAGCCAGGCTTTTAGGGCGTGCAGTGCCATAGCGCCAATCGGCAGCAAGCGTGTTTTATTGCCCTTGCCTGTTACTCTGACTTGCGCTTCTGGCAGATTCAGATCGGGCAAATTAATGGCAACCAGTTCGGCTAAACGTAACCCTGAGGAGTAAAACAGCTCTAACATGGCTTTATCTCGGCACGCTAGGATATCCTCGCTGCTGTCAAAGCTCATTAGCTGGGTTAATTGCTCAATTTCTAATTGTTTGGGTAAGGTCTTGCTGGCCTTAGGTAATTTAAGATACTGCGCTGGGTTCGTCTCGGTTAGGCCCATTTGCTGCGCATAGCGATAAAAGCTGCGCAGGGTGGACGCGGCTAATGCCAAACTGCGGGCACTGAGGTTTTCTTTACGAAACTGCAACAGTTGCCGTTGTACTTGTTTATCTGTTAGCGCAAACCAACCTTGGGCAGCGGTATCCGCGTGCTGCACAAAGGCATGGGCTAACTTCTCCAGTTGCTGCTGATAGGTTTGCAGGGTTTGTTTACTATAACCCCGCTCATTGCGCAGATAATGCAGAAACTGTTGCACTGGCGTGAGCCAATGCAACGGCAGTTCAGGCACTGACATAAGAGGGCAGAATCAGTGCGAGTAGGGTAACCAGATGGCGTAAAAACAACACATCCATCTCTGGTTGAAAATGATCATCCAACTCACTGCCAAAAGCTAAGATAGCGAGGGGCTCTTTGCTGTTCGTCGACTGGTTGGCGTCGATACGTAATAACGCAACGGAGTGAACTTGTGCTGGAAACAGGCCTTGTTGTTCTTCCTGATTTAAACGCCCCAGATACACCCCTTGCGCTTGTAAGCGACGATTCAGCAGCAACTGATAAGGTTGCAAATCGGTTTTACCTTGCTCTAATCCTAACAATCGACAATATTTTACTTGCGGCATGGTGTTCGCAAACTGTTGTAACGCGGCGGTGATATCGTTAAAGCTGTTTGCCTGATGGATGCTGATATGCAAGGCATTTAAGGCGATAAAAATATGTTCGTTTTGCCGGGCAACCGACATTAAGCGAGTGATATCTTCTTCCAACAGATGAATTTTTTCGCGTTGCAGTTCAAGCTGCCGTTCTACCAGCGAGACGGTGCCGCGTTGCTGATGCGGTAAACGTAACTGCGATAAAATATCAGGGTAACGCAGAAAAAAATCTGGGTTTTGTTGTAAATAGTCTTCTACCACCGATGCGGCGAGCAGCTCTTTTTCTTGGATCAGGCTGTCTGTCATAAGGTTAATTGTCCATCAAACACATGTTCTGCTGGGCCGGTCATTTTAACGGGCTGGCCTGGGCCATTCCAGCGGATTTGTAAGGAGCCGCCAGGTAAGTCTACCCGTACTTGTTGGCCCAGTTTTTTTTGTAATTGCCCCACCACAACGGCAGCACAAGCTCCCGTACCACAGGCCAATGTTTCGCCTGCGCCACGCTCCCATACTCTGAGCTTAATATGTTGGGGCGATAACACTTGCATAAAACCAATATTGGCTTTTTCAGGGAAACGCTCATGCAGCTCTAATTCTGGCCCCAGTGTCTTTACTGCAGCGGTTTGGATATCAGCGACATCCAAGACGGCGTGGGGATTTCCCATAGACGCAACGCCACAAAATACCGTTTGTTGCTCGGTTAGCAGGATATAGGTCGCTTCTTGTTTTTGTGCTTTAAAAGGCACCTTAGCGGGTTCTAACTGTGGGATCCCCATATTGACGGTGACTTGACCATCTTGTTCAACATAAAGGGTGATCTTGCCTGACTTGGTACTGACATTAATTTTGGTTTTATTGGTTAAACCACGGTAGCGCACGAATTTTGCGAAACAGCGCGCGCCATTACCACATTGTTCGACTTCTGAACCATCGGCGTTAAAAATCCGGTAGTGGAAATCCAGATCTGGATCATAAGGCGGCTCAACCATCAATAATTGGTCAAAGCCGATCCCGAAGTTGCGATTAGCCAGTTGTTTAATTTGCTCTTTGGTGAGGAAGATATTTTGGCTGACAGCATCAACCATCATAAAATCATTTCCTAGCCCGTGCATTTTGGTAAAGTTTAGCAGCATGATGCCCTTAAATACTTAGTCTGTCAGAATCTGTTCGCCGTGCCAGAGATCTTGCCATTGTTCACGAGCACGGATCAGGTGGCAGCGAGCGCCATCGACCATAATTTCAGCAGCGCGGGGCCGGCTGTTATAGTTAGAGCTCATGGTAAAGCCATACGCACCGGCAGAGCGTACCGCCAGTAAATCACCTTCATTAAGCGCTAACTCACGATCTTTGCCAAGGAAGTCACCGGTTTCGCAAACTGGCCCTACAACATCATAAAGCTGTTTGTTAAGTGTGTTATTGATCACCACCGGCACAATATTCATCCAGGCACTGTATAGTGCTGGGCGAATAAGATCATTCATGGCCGCATCCACAATAGCGAAATGCTTTTCTTGGCCAGGTTTTAAATATTCTACTTTGGTAAGCAAAATACCTGCATTCGCCATGATAGCGCGGCCGGGTTCCATAATCAGCTCAAGTTCGGGATGATGCTGTAAACGCTCGACCACTTTAGTAATGTAGTCAGACGGTAAAGGCGGTTGCTCTTTGTCATAAGTCACGCCGAGGCCACCGCCAATATCGATATGCTTTAACACTATGCCGTCAGCTTTTAATGCAGTAATCAGCAGCAGCAGTTTGTCTAATGCCTCTAAAAACGGCTGGGTTTCGGTAAGTTGCGAACCGATATGACAATCAACGCCCACTAATTCAATATGGCTAAGTTCGCGCGCTGCGCGATAGATATCTGGGGCTAATTGAATATCAACGCCAAATTTATTAGCTTTTAAGCCCGTTGAGATGTAAGGATGGGTTTTGGCATCAATATCCGGATTGACCCGCAGTGAGACCGGGGCTTTTTTATTTAAACGTTTGGCAACCTCTTGTAAGCGATGCAATTCACTGACTGATTCAACATTAAAACACTTGATACCGAGCTGCAGTGCGAAATGCATTTCCTCTGCCGTTTTGCCCACGCCAGAAAACACGACCTTGGCAGGATCACCACCGGCAGCAATCACTCGACGCAATTCGCCACCTGAGACCAGATCAAAACCACTGCCCAGCTTGGCCAGTAAATTTAACACCGCTAAATTACTGTTGGCTTTCACGGCATAGCACACCAAGCTTTGTGGGTGCGCAGCCGCAGCATCAGCAAAGGCATGGTAATGTTTTTCGATGGTCGCTTTGGAATAAACATAGGTTGGGGTGCCATAGTCAGCCGCGATAGTTGCTAGTGCTACTTGCTCGGCAAATAAAGTATCACCTTGATAATTAAAGTAATCCAATTCTGTCACCCTTGTTGTTCAGTTGGTTCGGTTATCTTTTGCGGCTGTGGCTCTGCCACTTCTGGCTTGGCCTGTGGTAAGGTAAGTGGACCTTTCTGGCCACAAGCGCTTAACAGTGCTGTGCAAAGAAGCCCGCTTAGCAGCAGGCATAACGATCGTGAAATTCGCTGAGCGTGCATGGTTTTTTATTTCATTAATTAATTGACGCTCTATAATCGCATCCTTAGCAATAAAAGCAAACAGGTGAAGTAGATGAATGATCTAGAATATGATGAATTAACTGACCAGATGTTACTGGCAGTGGAAGACGGTATTGAGCAGCAAGAGCTTGATCTGGATTACGAGTCAAATGGTGGCTTACTGGCTATTACCTTTCCTGATAGAAGCAAAATTATCATTAACAAGCAGCCCCCCTTGCAGCAACTATGGGTTGCCACTAAATTTAATGGCCATCATTTTGAATGGCGAGATGGTCAGTGGATTGATAACCGTACCGGTACAGAATTCTGGCAACTCTTAAATGACGCCGCATCCAAGCAAGCCGGCGTGTCTGTTGTATTAGGACCGCAATAAAATGGCATTACTTCCTTTTTTTGATGTACCGGCGCAAGGTAAAACACAGGCTGTGGTAGTCTGGTTACATGGTTTGGGCGATTCAGGCCATGGTTTTGCGCCTATCGTGCCGGAATTACGCTTACCCGCCGATGCGGGGGTCCGTTTTCTGTTCCCGCATGCGCCAGAAATACCTGTTACCATTAATGGTGGCATGCGGATGCGTGCTTGGTACGATATTAAAACTATGGACTTAACCAACCGGGCTGATGAAGCCGGTGTGCGGCAATCGGCGGATGCCGTGAAAGCCTTGTTAGATAAATTAATTAGCGAAGGCATTCCTAGTGAGCAGATTATGTTGGCGGGCTTTAGTCAAGGCGGTGTGATCACCTTACATTTGCTGCCACGACTGCCTTACAAGCTAGCAGGTTTTATGGCGCTATCCACCTATATGGCTTGCCCAGAAAAATTAGCAACAGAACAACTGTCGCATAATAAAACGACGCCAGTGTTTATCGCGCACGGTACGCAAGATCCCGTGGTGCCACTGAGTGCTGGCCAGCAGGCGTTTCAGACTTATAAAGCCGCAGGTTTTAATGTGAGCTGGCGCGATTATCGGATGCCGCACAGTGTTTGTGCCCAAGAAATTGATGAAATAAGCCGTTTTATCCAAAGTCGGCTGCTTGCTAAGGTCGAGGACTAATTTTATGCAACGTATCCGTATTGCCACTCGTAAAAGCGCGCTGGCGCTGTGGCAAGCAGAGTTTGTCAAAGCTGAATTGTTAAAATATCACCCGCAGTTGCAAGTCGAATTAGTCCCCATGTCGACGCAGGGCGATAAAATTTTAGATACGCCGCTGGCGAAAATTGGCGGTAAAGGTCTGTTTGTGAAAGAGCTGGAAACGGCTATCTTAGAAGATCGTGCCGACATTGCTGTGCATAGCATGAAAGATGTCCCGGTTGAGTTTCCGCCAGGCTTAATGCTGAGCACTATCTGCGAGCGTGAAGATCCGCGCGATGCTTTTGTCTCCAATCAATTTACGTCTTTAGCGCAATTACCGGCAGGTGCGGTAGTCGGGACTTCGAGCTTGCGTCGTCAATGTCAGTTAAAGGCGCTAAGACCTGACTTACAGGTGCGGGATTTACGTGGTAATGTGAATACCCGTTTAAGTAAATTAGATAATGGTGAATTTGCAGCCATTATTTTGGCAGCAGCAGGCTTAATTCGCTTAGGCTTTGCTGCGCGCATTGCCAGCTATTTACCGGTTGAGCTGAGCTTACCTGCCAATGGACAGGGGGCCGTAGGTATTGAGTGCCGCAGTGATGATGCTCAGGTACAGGCATTGTTAGCGCCGCTTGAGCATAGTGAGACGCGAAACCGCGTTTTAGCCGAACGCGCTATGAATCGTCGATTGCAGGGCGGCTGTCAGGTGCCGATTGGTGCTTTTGCCGAACAAGAGGGCGATCAACTCTGGCTTAGAGGCTTAGTCGGTTCTTTAGATGGCCAACAGCTTATTCGTGATGAGATTAGAGGGCCCGCGGCGCAAGCAGAACAGCTTGGGCAGCAACTGGCAGAGCTGTTGTTAGCCGCTGGCGCAGGGGCAATCCTCAGCGCTGTCTATCAGGAAAATTAGATATCACTATGTTCTTAATTACCCGTCCTGCCGGCAAAG
The DNA here is from genome assembly GCF_049390205.1 of Alishewanella sp. d11. Lineage (GTDB taxonomy): Bacteria > Pseudomonadota > Gammaproteobacteria > Enterobacterales > Alteromonadaceae > Alishewanella. Next base: position 1,624,435 of record NZ_CP186547.1, read on the forward strand.
CGGATCATTTACTGGAAGCTTTAGATAGTGAAGAGATTGCTTATCTCTACCAGCCGGTGATTACCACGCAAATGGTGCAGCTAAAAGCCAGAGATATTAAGCTACTTACGCAGGCGGAGTTATTAATTCTAGTGAGTCTGAGTGCTGTGCATGCGCTTGAGCAGCAAATACCTGCATCTGAATTGACTGCGCCATTATTTGCGGTCGGAGAAACCACCGCTGCGGCACTGTCGCGTTGGAGTGGCCAAGCGGTCACAGTACCGCAAGATCAGCGTAGCGAAGGTTTGCTGAGTTTACCTGAATTACAACAGGTTGCGGGTAAACACATTGTGATTGTGCGCGGTAATGCTGGGCGTGAACTGATTAAACACACTCTCAGCAGTCGCGGTGCTTTGGTCCGTTATGTGCAAAGTTACAGCCGCATTCCGTTACCCCTTGACGGTGCTCAGCTCTGCCAACAGTGGCAACACCAAAAAGTAAGTTGTATTGTGGCAACCAGCAATGAAATTTTGCAGCGGATTTTTAGTTTAGTCCCTCTTGAGCAACATAGCTGGCTATGCCAAAAACAGTGGATTTTGGTCAGCCCTCGCGCGCGCGATAGTGCGTTGGCGTTAGGTATTTTACCGCAACATATACATCTGGCCAGCAGTGCAAATGATCAGGCGTTGCTGGAAGCCATTAAGCAGTTTAACAAGGACAAGCTATGAGTGAACAATTACCTAATGCAGTTGCAGAAGCCGAGCGCACGTCAACGGCACAAGCTGCAGCAGACGCTACCTTAGAAGTAAAGCATAGTAATGTGGTCGCTTGGTTCGCATTGTTATTGGTGTTGCTGCTAGCTGTAGGAATAGCGATTGCTACTAAATGGTGGTGGCCGCAATGGCAGCAAGTGCAACAGCAGCAGCTGCTCAATGTGCAAGCAGATCAAGCTACAACGCAGCGGCTAGAGCAACAACTAGCGGATGCCCTGCAGCAACAAACTCAGGCGTTTGCTTTGCAGCAGCAAGAATTAGCCAGTTGGCAGCAGCAACAACGTTTGCAACAGCAACACTATATTGAACAATTGCAATTACAGGTGCAGGCGTTACGCCAGCAAATACAGCAAAGCGAAACTGCGCCGCCACAACATTGGCTAGTGATGGAGGCGCATTATCTGTTAAAACGCGCCAGTTACAATCTCACCTTACAACACGATGTCGCAAGTGCCAAAGCTTTACTGATTGCAGCAGAGGCGCAATTAGCTAAACTTAATGATCCCGCCTTACTTGTCGTCAGACAAGCCATCACCACAGATGTGACGGCACTGGCAAAAGTTAATTTACCTGACATAACGAGTACTCAGTTACAGTTAGCACAATTACGTATGGTTAGCACGCAATTACCTGTGAAACAGCCAGCGCAACACCTGATTAGTTTGCCAGAGCCGGATACAGAGCTGGCCAATTGGCGTGCAAATTTAGCGGCATTTTGGCAGCAAAGTTGGCGTAAACTTTTTCAAGTGCGTGCCACTTTACCGGAAGATTTTTACACCCTTACGCTGGAGCAGCAAGTAACCGTCCGGTTAAGTTTACAACAGCAGTTCACCTTGGCAGAGCTGGCGCTTTTGCAGCAACACCCCGAGGTATTTCATGCTGCACTGCGTCAGGCCAGTGATTTATTGCAGCGTTATTTTGTCGCTGAGAATGCGGCAGTGCAGCAAGCAAATGAGCATCTGGTCACGTTAGCGAAAGCATCTGTAGCAACACCTAATTTACCTGCCCTGCAAAGCTTGCAGCAATTAGAGCGATACCTGGCTGCTATGACGGAGGCGAGTTATGAGTAAGCTGTTACTATTAACAGCCCTATTAATTCTAGCGATGTTATTGGGGCCGGTACTGATTAACAACCCAGGCTATATCAAAATTGTGGTGGCGGGTTATACCATAGAAATGACCTTGTTAGGCTTATTACTAGCATTACTGGTCATGGCTTTGCTGTTGTACCTTTTCGTTTCTTTGGTCAAAAAACTTGTGCGTTGGCAGCATCTGTCATTCAATTTTTTTCGTGCAAGGCGTGAACGTAAGGCACAGCTCGCATTTGCTGCAGGCTTACAAGCTTATGCACGGCAGCAATGGCAACTGGCAAGCGAGCAGTTACAGTATGCTTTACAAGATCCCTACTGCGAGAATGAAAAGCGAATGTTAGCCAGCTATGCCAGTTTATATGCTGGCCAGCGTGAACAAGCTGCCGCGCTGGCGACAGCCTTGGTAGCAGACGATAGTAACAGTGCATTTGTACAAGCCGATTTATTATTGCAACAAGGCCAAGCAGGTCAGGCTTGTCAGGTGCTTGCTGCGCATTTAGATGCAGCGGCAAAAGATGGCGCTTTAGGGCAGTTATATATGCAGGCTTTACAACAAGCCGGTCAATGGCGGCAATTGTTACAAACGGTACCTCAAGCCATTAACCAGCGCTGGTTTAGCAAGGCGCAGTGGCAGCAACAGCGCTTTATGCTTTACCCGATGGCCATCGCACAGCTTAGTGCGCAACAAGGCTTCAGCGAAGATGCGGATTTTTTGCAAGATTTGCCACCAAAAGAGCGTAAATCGACCGCGGCACTGCTAGGTTTAGCGTGGGCGCAAGCGCAAGTGGGCTTATGCGAGCAGGCTGAGCAAAAGCTGGTAAATGCGTTAAGTATGCCAGACCTTGCTGCCGCCTGGCCTTATTTACGCCAAATACCGCTTGGTCGCTCGGTGCTGAAATTACGTAAAATGGTCCAACAGTGGTTGCGTGATAATCCAACGAACGGCTATTTATTCGCTGTGCTGGCTTATTTAGCAGAACAAGAGGGCGATCGTGAGCAAGCCGCAATGGCTTGGCAAAAAGTAAAACAATATCAGCCTGAACTGTGCTAAAGCCGCTGCAAAGCCTGGCACCGGTTGTGAATACCGATGCCAGGGTACTGATTTTAGGCAGTATGCCAGGTGCTGCTTCGCTGGCGCAGCAGCAATACTATGCGCATCCACGAAATGCCTTTTGGCCGATTATGGCCTCTTTATATGGTTTTGCTGCTGATTTACCTTATGCAATTCGCCTACAGCAGTTAACTGCACAGGGTGTCGCGCTATGGGATGTTTTGGCTCACTGTGAACGGCAGGGGAGTCTGGATAGTGCCATTCGCAATGAGCAGGCAAACGATTTTGACAGTTTTTTCGCCACTTACCCGCATATTCATGTTATAGCCTTTAACGGTGGTAAAGCCTTACAAAGCTTCCAAAAGCACGTAAAGTCGCATTTAGTTAGGCCGATTCCCCACTTACTAGCGTTACCCTCTACCAGTCCGGCTTATGCCGCTATGCCTTTTAGCCAGAAATTACAGTTATGGCAGCAAATTACCGGGAATCTTTCGCTGTAGGTAACGTCTTAGTATTCTGATCATACTGAGTGGCTTAGCGCAAGGAGTGGGCATGCAGCGAAACTGGCATCACGGCTATTTATTGCCAGTTGGCTGGGCAATCCTTATTCATCTGCTGTTCTTTGCGCTTCTGCTACAACCCTTACCGGTTTCGCCTCCGCCTGTGATAGTGCCAATATCGAGTTATTTGTATACCGCTGCCAAACCTGTTGTTTTGGCAGCTCCTCTGTTAACTGACTTTACCGACGTTATGCCACCGCCAGAACCCGAAGAAATAAAGGCTGCTATGCAGATTGCTGCCACCCCAAGTAGCAGTATTGCGCAAGAGACGTTATCTGCACCAAATGGGAGTACAGAGTCCGCTGACGTGTTGGACAATGCTTCGACTCCGGAACATGCCAGAATAGACACTGAAACTCGCTTAGTCATCAAACAGACTGCCACGCCAGCAACTTCCTCCAGTTTGGCGGAGCGAGCATTAGCTGGCATCACCCAGCAGCATAGTGCGCCAGTAGCAGACTACGCTGGCTGGGCAAAGCAGCAACAGCAGCCTCGATTAACAGTTGCGAGGGAATATCAGCAACTTAACACTGCCCCAGCAGCGGGTGTATTATTTACTTATACTGACGGTAAGCAGCTTGTGCGGCTGAATAACCGCTGTATGATTGTTGAGCCTGCGTTGGATTTTTTTTCTCAGCAAATGAAAGCAAAGAGTATTTCCTGTGAAGACAGTGACGATGCCATATTATTTAGGCAAACGATGAGTAAATGGTTGGAACAGTAAGTTTGTATCAGTATGAGGACATCGAGATAAGCTGTTGCTTGCTGCTCAGCGCCGTTTTGACAACTTGAGCAGCATCCCATCTTATACAAGGTAGGTGAAAATGGTGGCGTTATTCCACCAAATGTTGCTCCAGCCGCTGGCGCAGTTCGCCTTCGATTGCAACGGCTTTACCGGTTTTTTGATCCAGACAAACAAAGGTCACCTCGGCATCGGCAGCGACCGCATCACTACCTACAATTCTGACTTCTTGTGAAACCACAGCACTCTTGCCTCCCACTTTACTAAAACGGGTATACACTTCTAATGTGTGGCCCATGGTGGCGGCAACTTTGTAATTAATATTAATGTTCACGATAACCCAAGCAAGACCATGCGCAGCAAACCAGTCAATATCGCCACTATCTTCCAAGTAACCCCAGCGCGCTTCTTCTAAAAATTCTAGATAACGCGCATTATTAACATGCTGATAAATATCTAAATGATATCCACGAACTTTGATCAATGTTTTATGCTGCATCTTTATCATCCTTTAGTGCATTTACTCGGATTTTGGCATGTATTGGGGTCACAAACCAGAGTAGTGGCGGATTAAATGTAAGCAAAAGCATCTGCAAATAGCTGTTCGCGTTGTGCACCTTGCGCAAGAAAAGCGGTGCGAGCCACGCCTGCCATAGCAAACGGGCCTGCTAGATAAATATCGTAAGCTGCCAGCGAGGTAAAATCACTTAATACGGCTTCATGCACCAAGCCTGTTCTCCCTGTCCAAGACGATGCGGGATGCTGTACCACAGGAATAAAGTGAAACATTGGATGATCAGTCGCCCATTGCTCAAGCTCTGCTTGATAATACAGAGCATCTTCGCTACGCACGCCCCAATATAAAAAGACCGGCTTGTCCTGTTTTGCGGCAGCAATGGCCATTGCTATACTATAAACATAGGAAAACCCTGTACCACCAGCCATTAAAATAACCGGCCTGTCACTTCCTGCTAGCCATTGTGCCTTTCCTAAACCAACTTCTACTTGTACTGGAGCCGCTAACGCATGCTGCTGTTGCAAGTGGCTCATTGCTGCGCTAGACCAAGCATCACCTTCTGGTGTACCAATATGTAATTCAAGCAAGCTTTGATCGGGTGTACTGGCAATAGAAAAAGGACGTTTGTCGGTTGTTGTAATACAGATTTGTAGATACTGACCTGCAGTAAAAGTAACGGGTGCTGAGGGTGCTAATAGCACTTTATGCACTACTGGGGTGAGTGCTTCAATGGAAACAACCTGACAAGCGATAGCGTTCATAAACATCTCGTAGTAAGCGGCCTTTAGCCGCGAATAAAGGGGTGGTGAAGTTCTAAATCTGAATCCGCATAAGCTAGACAACAGTATACAAAAGCTTGCTGTTGGTCTAGCTCAGTAAGCGGGCTTGGTGGTACATAATGCACCGAACCCGCGCGTAATTTACAGACGCAGCTGGTACAAACGCCTTGCTGGCAGCGGTAAGGAAAATCAATACCTTGCCTTAGCGCTGCTTGCAAAATGGTTTCATTATTTTCTACCGTAAAGTGGAGTTTTGCTGGTAGAACCTTAACTTGAAAACTCATTTTACGTTATCCGGTAAAGGAATGCCTAGGCTAGGCCATAAGGCATCGATCCGTTGTTTGACATCATCGGACATCACGATCGGCTCGCCCCATTCCCGTGAGGTTTCTCCTGGCCATTTATTGGTTGCGTCCATGCCCATTTTTGAGCCCAATCCTGAGACCGGTGAGGCAAAATCAAGATAATCGATAGGGGTATTCTCCACTAGAGTGGTATCTCTAGCAGGATCCATCCGTGTAGTAATAGCCCAAATCACATCTTGCCAATCACGCGCATTGATATCATCGTCGCAGACAATCACAAACTTGGTATACATAAACTGGCGCAGAAAAGACCAAACGCCCATCATCACGCGCTTAGCATGGCCAGGGTATTGTTTTTTCATGGTCACAACGGCTAGCCGATAAGAGCATCCTTCCGGCGGCAAATAAAAATCCGTGATCTCTGGGAATTGCTTCTGCAAGATAGGCACAAATACTTCATTCAGTGCCACACCAAGAATGGCTGGCTCATCTGGTGGCCGGCCGGTATAGGTGCTGTGATAAATCGGCTCTTGCCGATGCGTAATATGCGTCACGGTAAAGACAGGGAAGCTGTCTACTTCATTGTAATAACCGGTATGATCACCATAAGGTCCTTCTGGTGCCATTTCTCCAGGTTCGATATAGCCTTCCAGCACGAACTCAGCATTAGCCGGAACTTGTAAATCATTACTAATACATTTAACCACTTCGGTATTATCACCGCGTAGCAAGCCGGCAAAGCCGTATTCTGATAGTGTATCTGGCACCGGTGTGACGGCACCTAAAATAGTCGCAGGATCTGCGCCGAGTGCTACAGCAACCGGAAAACGCTGTCCAGGGTGGGCTTTTTGCCATTCAAAGAAATCCAGCGCGCCACCACGATGCGATAGCCAGCGCATAATGACTTTGTTTTTCCCCAATACTTGTTGGCGATAAATGCCAAGGTTTTGTCGCTCTTTATGCGGGCCTTTCGTCACGGTCAGGCCCCAAGTAATTAAGGGCGCGGCGTCGCCAGGCCAGCACGTCATCACGGGGAGCTGGGTTAGATCAACCTGCTCGCCAGTTAACACCACTTGTTGGCAAACCGCTTTTTTAACCTGTTTTACCGACATATTTAGCACTTGCTTGAAGATCGGTAACTTACTAAAAGCGTCTTTCAAACCCTTCGGTGGTTCAGGCTCTTTTAAAAAGGCCAGCAATTTACCCACTTCGCGCAGCGCCCCTACATCTTCCTGGCCCATGCCCAGCGCAACACGCAGCGGTGTGCCAAACAAATTTGCCAATACGGGAATGTTATAGCCTTTAGGATTTTCAAAAAGCAAGGCTGGGCCACCCGCTCTGAGAGTACGGTCGGCTATTTCGGTCATTTCTAACACCGGATCGATAGGCTGCTTGATCCTGACCAATTCGCCACGTTGTTCAAGCTGATGCATAAAGTCACGTAAATCTTTATATTTCATGTCTTACCTTTTTGAGGACTAGTCGGGCGCACCAAGAATATGTCTGCTATTATACATTTCTAAGTTACTACTGCTAGTTTTGAGCTATTTATCGTCAATTTTCAGCAATTTTCAAAACTACCCGATGTTATACGCGTATATCGTCTAAACAGCTTATTGGATTCTTCATCCAGTCGAGGTCTATTGTTATGCAGTTTCCAGACACAGTAAAACAACAAAGCTGTAGCGATTGCTTAAGTGGACAAGACTTAGGTTTTCAAATCCGTATGGCGTTTCAGCCAATTCTTGATTGGCAAACCAAGCAAATATTTGCTTATGAAGCCTTGGTGCGCGGGCCAAATGGCGAGGGTGCTGCGTGGGTTTTTCAGCAAATTAATGCTAAGAACAAGTATTATTTTGATCAGGCATGTAGAGTTAAGGCAATAGAAACAGCGGCAAAATTAGGCTGTGAAACCTACTTAAATATCAACTTTCTCCCCAATGCGGTGTATAACCCAGAAACTTGTATCAAAGCGACCATTGAAGCGGCAGATTTATATGGTTTTGATTTAACCAAGTTGATTTTTGAAGTCACCGAGGGGGAAGAGATACCGGATAAAAATCATTTAAACCGAATTTTCCGCAGTTATGCCAAAAGAGGTTTTCAAACGGCGATTGATGATTATGGTTCAGGTTATGCCACCTTGGATTGGTTGATAGAATTAAAGCCACATATTTTAAAGTTAGATATGCAGCTGATCCGCGATATTCATCTTAATGTGGTCAACCAAAACATTTTATTAAAAACTATCGCGCAATGTGAACTACAAGGTGCAAAGGTTTTGGCTGAAGGCGTGGAAACACGTGAAGAGCTGGAGTATTTAACTGCCGTAGGTATTCGTTATTTGCAGGGCTACTACTTTGCGAAACCTGCACTTGAAAGTTTAGTGCCAATATCTGCTATTAATGGTTTAGCCTTGTGAATAAAGCAGCAGGCGCTATTAGCGCCTGCTGTATCTAAAACTAACTAAGAGATTCTATTAGAAGTTATAGGCTATTTTTCCATAAAACAACCGACCGGAACGGCCAAAAGGAGAATAGTTGGAGAACGACGTGGCTCCCGTAGTATTTAAGCTCGTTGGAAAGGCATCTGGATATTGGTCAAAAATATTATCCGCACCAAAAGCCAGCGTCCAGTTGTCGTTAAACTCGTATCTTGCTTCCAAATCGACCAGCGTTTTTGGACTTAATACGAAGTCATTTGCTGCTGTAGTACCCGGTGCCAGCACTTCACCATAACGCGTTGCTTTCACGCTGGCGCTTAGTCTGTCGTACTGCCAGTTAACCGTGGCGCCAAATTTATCTTTTGGAGTGCCCTTTTCAAAAGTTAACACATTAACCCGACCAAATAAGGTGGGCGCTGGGTTTAACGCTGACAGCTGAGAGGTTTCTGGTAAAGCGGTTACTTTGGTCTCGTTGTAATTACCCACTAAGGTAAAATCAAATAAACCAAGGTGCTCTGTTGGCAGAGACCAGTTAATTACAACATCCACGCCCTGCGTTTCGGTATCAACCCCATTGATAAAGAAACGCCCACCACCTATGCCAATAAAACCTTGCGAAGTGAGGTATTCACGAACATTCACCGCGGTGAGGTTCTCTGATAGTACAATGCGGTCATCAATATTAATCTGATACCCATCGATGGTGACAGATACACCGCCCAGACGAAATACTGTTCCTAATGAAAAGTTTACCGATTCCTCAGCATCTAAGGCCTTTGCTCCTAGTGCTTGTGCAACAGGATCACTAACTGGGAATGTCGTAATATCAAAAGGTACGCCATTAATAAAGTTTGTCGAAGTCGCGGTAAAGTTTTGCTGCTGTAATGAAGGTGCTCTAAAACCATTTTGCAGAGAGCCTCTTAATCCGAAGTTATCAGTAAAATCATAACGTAAAGCGGCTTTACCAGTTAAATTACTACCAAAATCAGAATAATCCTCAGCACGAACGGCGATTGAACCAAGCAAATTATCCGTAATATTTGCTTCAAGATCCAAAAAAGCGCCTACAGCACGACGTGTATCTCGAGTTTCATTCGTTGGTCTAAAACCAGGGAATACTTGTGCGCCAGAGGCGGTAGGGTTGCCATTAGGCAATAATACACCGCCATTACGCCAAGAGTCCGGTTCACCTGCAAAAATACTATAACGTTCGCGGCGCAGTTCCACGCCGGTTGCTAAGTTTAAGGGTGAAGCTAAGGCCGCTACATTAAATGAGCGAACACCAGAAAGATTAAACACCGCCTGCCCATAACGATAGCCGCCGGCATAAAACTCTGTTTTGCTGCTTGGGCCAATCGAGCGGTTTAGCGTATTTTCAATAGTGAAAGCCATACGATTCTGACCCCAGACTAAGGAGGTATCAACTGTCCATTCGCCGACATCAAATTCATAACCTACAGCGGCGCTGGCATCCGTCACATCGGGCGAAATGATAGGTAAAAATCCGTCTGGATAAATTTCAATCACATTGCGCGCATCTCTGGCTGGACGGTAAAAACCAGCTGATTTAGCTTCGCGATCTTGATAGCTGAACCATCCATATAATTTACCGTTATCAAGCGTTTTTCCAGCATTGGCGAAAAGGGTGAATTGCGCAAGTTCTGGTTCACCATACCAAGCATTAAAACGATTAAAGAGCGCTTCGCGAGGGTCAAACTCGCCATCTACCAGCGCGTATTGCTGGCGAAAGTCCCAGCCACCACGTTCAGTTCGCTCGGCATCTTTATACTCAGCAGACAGGGTTAAAAAAGCATTACTACCCAATTCGAAGCCACGCCAGCCACTAATTGTCAGTGTTTCACCATCTGTTCTACTGCGCTCAATATTCGCAGGCGCGCTCCACGTTGCGCCTGCAGGTGGTGGTGTAGTCGGTGTACTGTAGTTGGTATCCCTCCAACCGTAAGACGTAGTTATATTACCGCCTTCACTGGCTTCACGTAATCTGACATTTAGTACGCCAGCAATAGCGTCAGAGCCATATTGAGCAGAGGCGCCGTCACGTAGTACTTCCACCGAGCTGATTGCCGCAGTGGGGATGGTATTTAGATCGACGGCAGAAGATCCCCGTCCGACAGTGCCATTTACGTTAACTAAGGCAGCCGCATGTCGACGCTTTGAGTTTACCAATACCAAAGATTGATCAGGCCCTAAACCGCGAAGCGTTGCTGGGCGAACCGTATCGGTGCCATCAGCAAGACCTGGTCTTGGGAAATTAAATGAAGGTAGTGCAGTAGAAAGCAACTGATTTAACTCCGTGGAGCCAGCGCGTTGCAGCATTTCAGTGCTAATAATATCAATTGGCACAGCGGTATCAGAGACTGAGCGACCTGCGACGCGGGTACCTGTAACCACAATTTGCTCAATTTTTTCGTCTTCTGCCGAAGCAACTTGCTGTGAATAGGCCGCTGGGCTTAGCAATGAAACTGCCACTGCCAAGGCGATAGGATGTTGCGTAAAACTGCGCATAGTGATTTCTCCAAATTATATTTATTAAAGCAATAACTTTAACAACCTGATCCTGGGCTCAGTACAACAACTAAAGATTTCATAATTGCTTCATGACTATGGCACAGTCCGCGAGAGACTTCCAGATGTCTTTATGTTATAGCAGGCTGTGAAAAGGGAATTTAATTTGTGCCATCGGCTAAATAGCATTAAGTAAGGCGGCTAATTAGTTTATGCTTAGAGCAAGGTTTAATTTAGATAGATGAGCAAGCTGACAGGTGCCCCCTATTATTTTGGCAATTTGGCGCAACCTTTTCGACATCGCATTGTGCATTCAGATGTTTAGGCGTGCGCTTTATCCCGTTTTTTTGAGCGTGCTTTTACTATTGGCATTTCTCTACGTTAGCTATTCCGTAGCAAATAGTAAAAGTGTGGGGATTGATTTTGCGGTGTTTCATCGCGAAATGCTGAGTAGACATGGTGAGTCGCGAGTTGAACTTGCTCGGCAATGGGAGCGCATGCTAATGGGTCTGGAGAATTTAGATGAGCTTGAAAAGTTAAATCGGGTAAATCAATTTTTTCAAAACAATGTGCGTTTCAAATCAGACCAAGCCTTATGGAATGCCAGTGACTATTGGGCTACTCCGATGGAAACCTTGGCAAAAGGTTTTGGTGATTGTGAAGATTATGCGATAGCCAAGTATATTAGCCTTAGATTCGCAGGGGTTGACGATGCTAAACTGCGACTGATTTATGTCCGTGCCAGAATGGGAGGGCCAAATAGTTCGATCTTTGAGCCACATATGGTGCTGGGATATTATGCGGAGCCAACGGCTGAACCGCTTATTTTGGATAATCTGATCAATACCGTTGCTTTAGCTTCCGAGCGACCAGATCTGTCCCCTGTATTTAGTTTTAATAGCGAAGGTTTATGGGCTGGGCATCTAAGTAGTAATCGTGCAGCTTCCAGTCCTACAGCGCGGTTGTCGCGTTGGCGTGATGTGTTAGAGCGAATGCAGCAAGATGGCATCCGCTTTTAACTCTGTGCTGATTTTATATCGTTTTGGTATTTTAGAGAGTGGACCATGTCATTAATAAAACAACTTTGGGTTGTGATCACTATCGTACTGGCACTGGCTTTTGTAAGTAGTTTTTCGATAAGTAGTTACAGTGCAAGAAACTATTTTACAGAGCAATTAAATGTCAAAAATATTGATAATGCTAATATGCTTGCACTGTCGATTTCGCAATTAGAAAAAGATCCTACGCTGATTGAATTGCTACTCGCAGCCCAGTTCGATACCGGCCATTATCAAAAAATTGCTTTAATTTTGGCTAATGGCGAGACTTTTTTAGTGAAGGAGTATCAGTCTGAAACTGCCGAATCCGTTCCTGACTGGTTTACTGCCTTAGTGCCATTAAACGTCTTGCCTGGCGTTGCACAAATCCAAGATGGCTGGCAACAGTTTGGTACTTTATATGTTGAAAGTCATAGCAGATTTGCGCAGCAAGCATTATGGCAGAGCACGTCAAAGATGTTTTTCTGGTTTGCTGTTGTCGCGTTTTTTTCAGGGGCTCTAGGTACGATAGTGCTGAAAATTATTACCCGGCCGTTGGACGATGTAGTTGCCCAAGCTGAGGCAATCGGTGGGCGGCGCTTTATTACCTCCCATGAACCTAAAACGCTGGAGTTTGGCCGTGTTGTACGTGCAATGAACCTATTATCATTAAGGGTTCGTAATATGCTAGAGGCTGAAAATAAGCGTCTGGATGAAATGCGAATAAAGTTTCAATTAGATGAATTAACAGGTTTAAGCAATAGAGCCACGTTTATGGCAGCATTGGATGCCGCTGTTGCTGGAGATGATAAATCAGAACCGCATGTGATTTGTATGCTGAGGGTGTTCGATTTACGGGTTATCAATCAACAGCTTGGTCATAAGACCACAGATCAAATCTTATGTAGCGTTGCGAGTATTTTACAGCAACGTTGCAAGGCGCTGGAGGGTCAGATTAGGTCAAGCGTGGTTGCCAGGTTAAACAGTAGTGACTTTGCAATTTTGTTGACACAAACTGATGATTTAGCAGAAATCCATGGTGCTATTCAGCAAGCGCTTAGGCATGTGCAAGCATGTTATCAGGCTGACGTTAGTATACAGTTCCCTTTAGCCTCAACGCTGTTTTTTAGTGGCGAAGCGAAAGCAGATATTTTGATTAAGTTAGACAATGTGCTGGCTAATGCCGAGTTAACGACAGAGGCGGGGATTGAGTTAGCTTACTTACCTGAGCAAGGTCAAATGTTCCGCAGTGCCGCTGAATGGCGAGAAGCGCTCACTACGGCCATTCAAAATAACGCTATTTCCCTGAAGCAATATCCGGTATGTCGTTATGATGGTAGTTTGGTGCATAACGAAGCGATGGCCAGAATACACTTGGCTGGAGAAACGCGATCAGCAGGTTGCTTTATTGCTTGGGCAAGACGCTTAGGTTTGCTGGCTCAGCTTGATATTGCGGTGATTCGTAATGCCTTAATTTTGTTACAAGACTCTGAAACGCTGTTACTTGCCGTGAATATGAGTATTGAAACCATCAAAGAACATGCGTTTAAAAATAGTATTATTAATCTTTTAGCGTCGCGGCCCGAGTTAAGTTCAAGGCTTTCGCTAGAGTTTAACGAGCAGGCTGTTATTGCAGAGATTGCTGCATTCAAAGATTTTGTGAAAGCGGTCAAGCCGCTCGGGGTTATGCTAGGGGTGCAGGCAGCAGGTAATCAGTTTGCGCAACTAAAAGATATTCAAGAGTTAGGCTTAGACTATTTGAAAGTCGATGCTTCATTAATACGGCAGCTATTTAGCGCACCGCAAGATGCGAAAGAATTTGTCGGTGGCTTTTGTGCTCTGGGACATTCGTTAGGATTAACTATGATTGCAGAAGGTGTGGTTGTTGACTATGACGCGGCTTTATTACAACAAGTCGGTTTGGATGCGATAACTGGGCCTGGCGTGGCAGTTGTCTAGTTGGGTGAGAATTAGCGCAGTTCCTTAAAGGGGAATTGCGCTTAATGCTGGATTAAAGAGCTAAATTCACAGTTTCATCATCAGGATTATCTGATACCAAATCTAAAGTTGCGATACGGTGTCTGATATCCTGACGTGATAGCAGTTTCTGCTGAGCGGCTTGCGGCAGATCAGTAAATTGGATAATGCCTTTGGCAGTCAAGAGATCAATAACATCTTCTAGTACCCGAATTAAATCTTGGTCTGACTTTTGAAACTCTACCACCGGCAAGTGCTTTTTGGTATTTTGCATAAAATCAGCTAATGCCTGTGACTCAACCTCAACATATTCTTCAGCCACGCCGGGAATGTGTTCTTTGCTAATTAGCACAATCTCTGCATTAGCATTTCTTTTTACGAACATAGTCTTCTCCTTGGCTAACTTGCTACAAAGCTAGTTCTTGAGTTTCAAGATTAGCTGGAATCTGTCACTAACCTCTAGTTTTGAAAACACGGAAGTAAGATGCTCCTTAACTGTTCGCTCTGAGATCGCCAGTCTTCTGGCAATTTCTTTATTGCTCAGACCTGTCTTTATTTCATTTACTACATCTAATTCTCTTTTGGTAAGCTTTTGTAAGGCTTCATCGTTTTCAAAAGGAATTTTGGTCGATAATGAACCAATGAGGCCGGTTACTATTGATGCTGGCAACCATAAAGCGCCATGCGTTACAGCATTAGCCGCTTGCTCAAGTATGGCTGTATTCGAAAATAGATCAAGATACCCTTTGGCACCGGCATTCAACGCCGTGATTACCTCTTGCGTGCTACCGTTACGAGTTAATGCTAATACGGGATTGCCATTAGCGTTGAAAAATCGGATGATTTCCTGCCATTGCGTTATGCCAACAAGTACCCAGATTATAGTGTTTGCGGGTACTTGCTGTTTGACAAACTTAGTTTCAATTAGAGCCTCAGGCATCGCATCTAGCCATCTTGGGCTAATCAGCTCTTGTTCCGTATAAATAATATGTTGTAGTTTCATCGTTCCGTCATCGCCTGTGAAGTTGCCCTTAACACCGGTTTTAAAAGGTATTCTAAGACGGTCTTCTTTCCTGTAATGATATCAACTTGGGTGGTCATCCCGGGTATTATAAGAAGTTCATCATTAAATCCAATATCATGTGTTTTCAAACGAACCAGATAAAAAGTGTTTTCGTGCTCATCAGTGATAGTGTCGGCACTAATATGTTGTACTTCGGCACTTAGCCCACCATAGACAGCGAAATCGTAAGCGGTAAACTTGATCATGGCTGTTTGGCCCGGTCTGATAAAAGCAATATCTTTAGGGGGTATGCGCGCTTCAATGATCAATTGATCGTCAAGAGGAATGATTTCAAGTACATCTCTCCCAGGGGTAATAACGCCACCCAAGGTATTAAAATACAGCCTTTGTACCGTGCCCCTAACCGGTGAGCGAATCTCAGTTTGTTTTACCTTATCCGCTAAGCCCGCTTCTGCTTCGGTTAAGCTTTCTAATTTAGCTCTTGATTCTGCTAATTGACTCTGCCAGCGATTAAGCATGGTAAGCTCTGTTTCACGCAATTTATTATTGGCTTCAGAGATAGCGGCTTGAGCCCTAGCAATATTGGCTTGTGAGCGCCTTAACTCACCGGTTAAATTAGCCACATCGCGTTCTAAGCGTATAATATCGACATCAGATACCGCGCCGGAAGCGAGTAAGGGCTTTGTAACATTAAGTTCCCTAGTCGTGAGCTCTAAGGTGGTTCTAAATTGCACTTCTGCCGCTTGAATTTCACGCAATTCTTCTTGTCGTTGCGTCATTTGATTTCGAATCGCGGCTTGCTGCGCAGCTAATTCTGCTTTGCTAGTTTCATATAATTGTTGCTCTTGTAACACAATGTAGGGTGCTTCAGCATGCAGTTCGTCGGGAAAAACTAATTCGCTATCAGTCGTTAAGGCTCTTAAGCGAGCAACTTCGGCTGTTAGTGCAAAAAATTGCGCTCTACTTTCCCTGAAATTCGCGATAAAACGCGTTGGGTCGATGCGTAAAAGCGGGTCTCCAGCTTCAACAATTTGACCTTCTCTGACAAAGATGGCCTCGACGATACCTCCGTCTAAAGACTGCATGACCTGAAGCTGTTGTGACGGGATAACCTTGCCATCACCTCTGGCCACTTCATCTAACGGGGCGAATGCAGCCCAAATGATGAGCACTACAAAAGCAATCAATATAGTGTAAAGTAACGCTCTGGCCCGAAGCGGCTCTTGTTGGATTCTGGCCCATTCGGCATCAACCACCCAATCACTCTGCTGTACTGGCGTGAGCCAACGGCTAAAGAAGCGTTCTAATAAGTTGGCTGCAGTTGGCAAGGCAGTGAGTGTGCTAATTTTCTCAAAGCTACGTTGTTCAAGTGTTTTTTCTTTTTCGTTGCTCATTAGCTGGCGCTCCCAACTCTACCTTGACGTAATGCATCTAACACCATGTCTTTGGGTCCATCTGCAACGATTTTACCTGCATCTATAACGATTATCCTTTCAGCAAGAGACAGTAATGAACTTCGATGAGTTACAACCAGCATTGTTTTACCAATAGCGTATTGTGCAAGCTTTTGTTTTAGGACTTCTTCGCTAGAGTGATCAAGCGAGCCACTGGGTTCATCCAGTAATAAAATAGCAGGTTCATTGATTAAGGCTCTGGCGATGGCCACCGATTGACGCTGGCCTCCAGATAACAATTTACCGCTTTCACCAACAGGCATATCAAAACCCGCTGGATGTTTATTAGCGAAAGGCAGAATACCGGCTAAGTCTGCGGCCTTGAGAATTTCATCATCTTTAGCTTGCGGATGAGCAGTGATAATATTTTCTTTCAATGTACCAAAAAATAACGAAATATCTTGAGGTACATAGCCAATATTACGGCGTAATTCTGTAGGGTTAAGTTGCCTGCTATCGACATCGTCAATTAACACCGCGCCTGATTCTGGCTCATAAAGCCCAAGGATTAGCCGCTCAAGTGTGCTTTTGCCTGAGCCGTTTTTACCTAGTATTGCCACGTGTTCGCCGGCTTTGATTTTGAAGCTAACACCTGATAGGGCAAGGTTTTCAGCACCTGGATATTTGAAATTGACCTGACGAAACTCAATATCCCCTTTTAATACAGGACGACTAATTTGATTGTTTCTGCTCTCATTTTCTGTCGGTCTTGCCATAATTTCATCCAGTGACATCATGGCGGTTGCGGCATTATGGTACTGAGCAAGTAAGCCGGCTACTTGTGTTATGGGCGCAATGGCCCTAGATGAAAGCATGTATGCACCGATCAGTCCACCTTGGGTCATTTGCCCATCGATCAGCAGATATACCCCAATAACCATAATGACAATAGACACGGTATGTTGCACAAACATGGATGTGTTAGTAATAGAGGTCGATAAAAAGCGCATTTTGGCGCCAGAACGGCTGATAAAGATAGTCGCTTTTTCCCAAACTGATTGGATATGGTTTTCGGCATTGAAGCTTTTTACGTTTTCTAAGTTAGAAATACTTTCAACCAAGGTCGAGTTGCGCATAGCACTGGCGCGCATGGAGTCTTCAGATAAGCTCTTCATCTTTTGTTGCGCCATTAATGCGTAAAAGATGATAAAGGCCCCGCCTAGTAATATTGGAATTATCAGCGGCCAGCTTATAAGCGCAATGATCGTGATAAAGAGTAAAATAAAAGGTAAGTCGACTAAAGTGACTATTGTTAAAGAGCCTGTAAAGCTGCGGATAGATTCAAAAGACTGTATATTAGAAGTAAAAGAGCCTGTTGAATCCGGTCTATGCATTAGCTTCATTCCCATTACTTTTTCCATAATGGAGGATGAAAGCTTAATGTCAGCTCGACTTGCTGCGAGATCCACAAACCAGCTGCGCATCAGCCTGAGAATAAGATCGGCAAACAAAGCCAGCAAAATACCCACCGACAGTACCCATAATGTTGCAGTTGCGTGATTCGGTACCACTCTGTCATAAATATTCATAACATAAAGTGGCATAGCAACAGCAAGCAGATTTATAACGAAAGCTGCAATGATCACATCGCGATAAAGTCTGCGATTTTCTTTAATAACACTCCAGAACCAATGCCTTTTTCTTAGGTTTTGGATGATGGGTGCTCGTTTATCAAACTGAAATTCTGGTCTGCAATATATTAATTGCCCAGCATAAAGTGCACCCAATTCGGTAAGCGTAAGCGTTTGGCTACTCGTTGGTAAATCAGGGAAGATAACTTCTGCCGTATTGTCTTGCAGGTTTAATTTAGTGAGTAAGCAACAGCTTTTGTTATTCAGTAATAAAATACATGGTAGTAAATTAGGATTGATTGCTGAAAGTTGCCTGTTAGCAAGCCTGCTACTGAAGCCAACCTTTTTTGCTGCTCTGTCAAAAACGGCGGGAGTTAAACAACCATTGCTTAGTGGTAGCCCAGATAAAATCGACTCTTTACCGAACTCTCTGTGGTGGCTGAGTGCAATTAGCCTTAAACACTCTGCCAGAGGATCGAAATGCTCTTTCTGTGACTCCATACTAAGAAATTTTCCTTACTGCAACTTCTTTAATAACACTAAAACCTGAGCAGCTACGTTACCATAGCTGCTCAGGATATACATTTCCAGCTACAAATTTATCTCGCTGTTACACTAGCCTCAATTCTTCGATTTTGGCGATGCGCTTCCTCTGTGTTGCCTGATACTTTAGGTCTGCTGGAGGCATAACCGTTAGCGCTTATACGATTGGTGCTAATACCAAAACGCTGTGAAAGTATTGAGGCGACCGCTCTGGCTCTTCTTTCAGAAAGCATTTGGTTATACCATTCCTTCCCTACGGCTGAGGTATGCCCTTGAATCTCTACTTTAGTATTTGGGTATCGATTCAGATAATTAGCTAATGCAGCGATATCATCGGTATAGCGTTGGTCAATAATATCTGAATCATGCGCAAACAACACGTTTAAGCTGATCGTAACTTGTTCCGCTTCAAAAACTGAACACCCTTTAGCATCAACCTTGTCGCCTTTTGGCGTATCTGGACAATCATCGCGATAATTAGGTACGCCATCGCCATCATCATCTCTTAAGGTGGCAAGTTGATTATCGATTTCAGTAATGCCGCAAATTTCCTCTGGTTTAACTTGCAGTGGTTCCGAACCTAAATCAGCTAATGTCGGTAAGCCATTCCGTGTGACATTGACGGCAGTGAGAAGCTGCCCCATGCCTGCCAGCGTTCTGGTGATGGCAAGGCTGAGATCGTAATTGGCATTGGTAAAGGCACGCGCGGCCTGGAAGTACTCATTTTCTGAGTCCAGCACATCAAGTAGGGTGCGTTGCCCAATGTCAAATTGGTTTTTATAGGCTGTTCTTACTTTATCTGAAGATAAACGGTGTTGATTTAAAACTGGTAGCTGCTCACTGAGTT
Organism: Alishewanella sp. d11; assembly: GCF_049390205.1. GTDB lineage: Bacteria > Pseudomonadota > Gammaproteobacteria > Enterobacterales > Alteromonadaceae > Alishewanella. The sequence goes on from NZ_CP186547.1 coordinate 1,643,654, forward strand.
TATTAACATCGTTATAGGCAATTTGCAGTGTTTGTCTGATATCAACACAAACCTTATCTCGTAGATCTTTCGCGACATTAACTTCATCTAACGCTCTACGAACGGCTGTTCTATCTCTATTGCCGTTATACAGGTTATACCTAAACTCAAGACCAATACGCCCTTCAGTTTGGCTATTATTCTGCCAAAGATCATCATGATTCTGTGTGCCATAACGTGCAGTTAAGTTTAGCTGTGGTCGAAATCCAGCTTTACTTGCATCAACAGAGGCTTCAGAGGCGGCAATATTTCGTAATGCGGCATGAAATGCTGGATTAGAATTATAAGCCTTCGTTATGGTTTCTCTCGCCGAGGGAGGTAAGAAAGAAGGTGTTAAAGTGACAGGGGCCAACTGATTTGCCGGCATTTGGCCAACGATTCTTAAATAGCGCGCGCTTACATCATGTAGATTTGACAGCTCAACTAATAAGTTAGATTCAGCAAGAGAGACCCGGCCGCTAATTTGTTCGAGGTCTGCTGCTCTGGCCACGCCTGCTCGACTGCTTTGCTCTACCTGTTTGTAAACATCTAAGTGTTTAGACAGATTTTCTTGCGCGAGCGCAACCAAATCTCTTTGTCTTAGTACATCTTGGTATGCTGTTATTGCTGCTGCAGCGGTACTTTCAACTATATCAAGCAGCTCAAAGTAGCGAACAAGCTGTGCTTGAGAAAACCGTTTAACTTCATTACGCGTTCTACCACCATCGTAAATCATCTGATTAAACAGGAGTTCAGCGTACCCAGCATTTAGCTCTCTTTCTATACCATAGTCTCGTCTTTGGTAATTCACCCCAGAGTTCAAATCTAAGGTAGGTCGATAACCTGCGCGTGCTAGTCCTACATCATGACCAGAAACTAAGAATGTATGCCATGCAGCCTGAACTTCTGGATTAGACTCGATCGCTTTCTTAGTTATATCAGCAACGGTGAGTTCTGAAGCGCTAGCCGCATGTATACCAAGGGCCAGCATAATCATTGTAGCAATTTTGTTTAGTTTCATAACGTCACATCCAGTGTGTTACTTAAGGTTAATGTTAATGAGCACAGGAATTTAGTTGATTACTGCACTCTTAGACTCGAACAAAAACATCGGCGTTAGCCTTACTGCTAAAACATTTTAATTTTTCACTATTGCAAAAACATTAAAATTATGGTAAGCAACTATTTTTGTGTCGCTAACCCTTGCAAAACCGTGGTTACTAAAATGCTTTTATTAAGTCGGGTGTTAAATTTTCGATGTTAAAAATAATACCTAAGTACTATTTTTAACAAAATTAGCGACTTGTGGTGCAAAAATAACCTAAAAAAGTCATTTTTGCAATGAGTGTTTTCTTAACACTCCAAAATCAGGGTTGTCTAATGTTGCAACGTTCGCACTAGGTGGTGAAAAAACGACCTGTACTTCAGTACGGTATTCACAACTCTTAATTTGTCGTATGGTGCTCAAATAGACCAATAGTGTTAATTAAGGAATAACTATGAGCACAGTGATTGCGACAGTGACAACAGTAACAAATGACGTTGTTATCCAGGCAGAAGATGGGAGTACTCGAATTGCGGTTGTCGGAGAACAACTTAGCGCAGGAGAAAAAATCATCACGCCAGAAGGTGGTGAGGCGACCTTGCTCGTAGATGGTCAAGATATTTTAAACATTCCAGCTAACCAAGTCCTTCAATTAACGCCAGATATTTTGGCTAGCCAAGAACCTGCACCTGATGAGCGTCAAGTGGATGAGATTGCTGCAGATGATATTTTGGACATTATTGACGGTGAAGGCGATCTTCTTGATGAGTTAGGTGAGACCGCAGCCGGTGCAGGCGAAGATGCCGGCCCTGACGGAGAAGGTAGCTCGATCGTTCGACTGATCCGTATCTCGGAAACTATTACACCTGTTTCTTATAATTATGCCCCGCTTAGCGGGGATGACGATACTATTGTAGAACCTGATGCCGACGCTGTTCCACCTCAGCCAGTGGTTATTACCCTGTCAGTTGAGAGTTTAGTAACAGAAGGCGGTACTTACACTGTAGTGGCTAATTTAAGCAGCCCTGTTACTGGGGGCCCTTTCGTTATCCAGCTTAATGACGGTTCAATCATTACTATTCCAGTGGGATCTTCCACGGGAGAGGTTGCTGTTCCGGTGCGTGAAGATGATGTTTACGTACAAAACGATGATATTGTAAACATTAATATCGATTCGACTTCTGGTGGTAATTTCTCAACGGTAGATTCTTCGTCTTCAGTTACGGTGATCGTAACTGACGATAATGATGTCACTGTTATCACTTTAACAAGTCCGAATACCGTTGTTGAAGGTAATACCATAACTGTTACGGCAACGGTGAGTAACCCAGTCACGGATTCACCTTTAGTCATTACTTTAAACAATGGCAATACTATCATTATTCCTGTTGGTGCAACGTCGGGTACGGCGGAGCTAAGCACCCGCGAAGATGATCTACTTATTCAGGGGGATGAGCCTTTATCCTTTGCTATTAGCACGGTGAGTGGTGGGAATTTTGAAGCACTTGACAGTTCAAGTACTGCGACAACAACTGTCACCGACGATAACGACGTCACAACCATAACTTTAAGTGCACCAGCGCAAGTCGTGGAAGGCCAGCCTATTACCGTAACTGCAACGGTCAGCAATGCCGTCACTGGCTCACCGTTAGTGATTGATCTGGGCAATGGCAATACTATTACTATTCCTGTCGGTGCCACCAGCGGTCAAGTGACGGTAGACAGCCGTGCCGATGATGCCTATGTCCAAGGTACAGAGAGCCTAAACTTTGCAGTGGTGGGCACCAGTGGCGGCAATTTTGAAGCGCTAAATAGTGTAGGTACCAGCACGCAGGTGGTGGATGACGCCGATGTCACAACCATCACCTTAAGTGCACCAGCGCAAGTCGTGGAAGGCCAGCCTATTACCGTAACTGCAACGGTCAGCAATGCCGTCACCGGCACTCCGTTAGTGATCGATCTGGGCAATGGTCGGACGATTACAATCCCTGTTGGCGCCACCAGCGGTCAAGTGACGGTAGACAGCCGTGCCGATGATGCCTATGTACAAGGTACAGAGAGCCTAGACTTTGCGGTCGTGGGCACCAGTGGCGGCAATTTTGAAGCCTTAGATACCACGAGTACAGCCAGCAGCACCATCGTGGATGATGCTGATGTCACAACCATTACCTTAAGTGCACCAACACAAGTGGTAGAAGGTCAGCCTATCACCGTAACAGCAACCGTCAGCAATGCCGTCACCGGCTCACCGTTAGTGATCGATTTAGGCAATGGCAATACGATTACGATCCCTGTCGGTGCGACCAGCGGCACGACCAGTGTTGATAGCCGTGCTGATGATGTGTATACCCAAGGCGCACAGAGTGTGAGCTTTGCAGTGGTGGGCACCAGTGGTGGCAATTTTGAAGCCTTAGATACCACGAGTACAGCCAGCAGTACCATCGTGGATGATGCTGATGTCACAACCATTACCTTAAGTGCACCAACACAAGTGGTAGAAGGTCAGCCTATCACCGTAACAGCAACGGTCAGCAATGCCGTCACCGGCACATCGTTAGTGATCGATTTAGGCAATGGCCGGACGATTACAATCCCTGTCGGTGCCACTAGCGGTGAACTGACGGTGGAGAGCCGTGCCGATGATGCCTATGTGCAAGGTACACAAAGCCTGAACTTTGCAGTGGTGGGCACCAGTGGCGGCAATTTTGAAGCGCTAAATAGCGTAGGCACCAGCACGCAAGTGGTGGATGACGCCGATGTCACGACCATCACCTTAAGTGCACCAGCGCAAGTGGTGGAAGGTCAGCCTATCACCGTAACAGCAACGGTCAGCAATGCCGTCACTGGCACGCCGTTAGTGATCGATTTAGGCAATGGCCTGAGCATCACTATTCCTGTCGGTGCCACTAGCGGTGAACTGACGGTGGAGAGCCGTGCTGATGATGCCTATGTGCAAGGTACACAAAGCCTGAACTTTGCAGTGGTGGGCACCAGTGGCGGCAATTTTGAAGCGCTAAATAGCGTAGGCACCAGCACGCAAGTGGTGGATGATGCCGATGTCACGATCATTACCTTAAGCGGCCCTGAAGGTGTCACGGAGGGTGGTTTAATTACACTTACTGCCAATGTAGATAATGCGCCTCAAGACACTCCGTTAGTCATTACACTAACAAATGGTGCGCAGATTACTATTGCTGTAGGTGAAACATCTGGAAGCGTCTCATTTGATAGTCGTGAGGATGATATTTATTTGCAAGGTGATGAGAGAATCATCGTTGGTATTGCTGAAACAACTGGTGGAAATTATGAATCGCTCGATACCAGTGATCAAATTTCTTTTGGAATCATGGATGATTCAGATGAAACCGTTTTAACTCTTGGTAATGCTGAATATTTAGAAGGCAGCACCGGTGTAATCACAGCTACATTAAGTGCTGCACCGCTAACCACTCTTACTGTCACCTTAAGTAACGGTGCAACAATTACGTTTACACCTGATTATGTTCCTGGCACTGCCGTCGAGTCTACACCATTCGATATTCCTGTAACAACGCATGGTGAGCCTGGTTCAGCAACTGACTCTAATGTTGAGCTTGTTGTTACTGTGGATGATTACACAGGTGGGCAGTTTGAAAACCTTGTTTTTGTAGATGGTAGTTTAACTATAACCGACGACGTGCCGACGCTGACGGTGGGTGAGCCACTGACGGTGGTATCTGGTGGCACGAGCGAGGCCAGTGTGGCGGGCAGCTTGGCCTATGACTTTGGTGCGGACGGCGCGGGTAGCTTAACGGTAAATGGTGACGAATTCATGGTGCCTACCGTGGGTCAACCGACGGTGATTAGCGGCAACAACGGGGTGTTAACGCTGAATGCCGATGGCAGCTACCGTTATCAAGCGAATGCCAACAGCGGGGGGACGTCAGACAGTTTTGTGTTTGTGATCCGCGATGCCGATGGCGACGAGGTGACACAGACGCTGAGCGTGCGCATCACGCAGCCAGACGACCCGTCAGGTGAGCTGGTGGTGACGGTGAATGAAGCCGGCCTGGGCGATGCGCAGGATGTCAGCGACAGCGCGGTGATCACGATACCAACAGGCTTTACGTATGACAGCATTGTCAGCCAAGGGCAGTTTGGTACGGTGGCGTTGGTGAACGGACAGCTGGTGTATACCTTATCGACTGCCGTTGCGCATGCGGAGGGCAACGGGACGAACACGGCGCTGAATGCGGACCGTGTGACCTTGTTATTAAAAGATGCCAACAACAACACGTTTGAAGTGAACGTGGCGGTGAATGTGGTTGACGACGTGCCGACGCTGACGGTGGGTGAGCCACTGACGGTGGTATCTGGTGGCACGAGCGAAGCCAGCGCGGTGGGCAGCTTGGCCTATGACTTTGGTGCGGACGGCGCGGGTAGCTTAACGGTAAATGGTGACGAATTCATGGTGCCTACCGTGGGTCAACCGACGGTGATTAGCGGCAACAACGGGGTGTTAACGCTGAATGCCGATGGCAGTTACCGTTATCAAGCGAATGCCAACAGCGGGGGGACGTCAGACAGTTTTGTGTTTGTGATCCGCGATGCCGATGGCGACGAGGTGACACAGACGCTGAGCGTGCGCATCACGCAGCCAGACGACCCGTCAGGTGAGCTGGTGGTGACGGTGAATGAAGCCGGCCTGGGCGATGCGCAGGATGACAGCGAGAGCGCGGTGATCACGATACCAACAGGCTTTACGTATGACAGCATTGTCAGCCAAGGGCAGTTTGGTACGGTGGCGTTGGTGAACGGACAGCTGGTGTATACCTTATCGACTGCCGTTGCGCATGCGGAGGGCAACGGGACGAACACGGCGCTGAATGCGGACCGTGTGACCTTGTTATTAAAAGATGCCAACAACAACACGTTTGAAGTGAACGTGGCGGTGAATGTGGTTGACGACGTGCCGACGCTGACGGTGGGTGAGCCACTGACGGTGGTATCTGGTGGCACGAGCGAAGCCAGCGCGGTGGGCAGCTTGGCCTATGACTTTGGTGCGGACGGCGCGGGTAGCTTAACGGTAAATGGTGACGAATTCATGGTGCCTACCGTGGGTCAACCGACGGTGATTAGCGGCAACAACGGGGTGTTAACGCTGAATGCCGATGGCAGCTACCGTTATCAAGCGAATGCCAACAGCGGGGGGACGTCAGACAGTTTTGTGTTTGTGATCCGCGATGCCGATGGCGACGAGGTGACACAGACGCTGAGCGTGCGCATCACGCAGCCAGACGACCCGTCAGGTGAGCTGGTGGTGACGGTGAATGAAGCCGGCCTGGGCGATGCGCAGGATGACAGCGAGAGCGCGGTGATCACGATACCAACAGGCTTTACGTATGACAGCATTGTCAGCCAAGGGCAGTTTGGTACGGTGGCGTTGGTGAACGGACAGCTGGTGTATACCTTATCGACTGCCGTTGCGCATGCGGAGGGCAACGGGACGAACACGGCGCTGAATGCGGACCGTGTGACCTTGTTATTAAAAGATGCCAACAACAACACGTTTGAAGTGAACGTGGCGGTGAATGTGGTTGACGACGTGCCGACGCTGACGGTGGGTGAGCCACTGACGGTGGTATCTGGTGGCACGAGCGAAGCCAGCGCGGTGGGCAGCTTGGCCTATGACTTTGGTGCGGACGGCGCGGGTAGCTTAACGGTAAATGGTGACGAATTCATGGTGCCTACCGTGGGTCAACCGACGGTGATTAGCGGCAACAACGGGGTGTTAACGCTGAATGCCGATGGCAGTTACCGTTATCAAGCGAATGCCAACAGCGGGGGGACGTCAGACAGTTTTGTGTTTGTGATCCGCGATGCCGATGGCGACGAGGTGACACAGACGCTGAGCGTGCGCATCACGCAGCCAGACGACCCGTCAGGTGAGCTGGTGGTGACGGTGAATGAAGCCGGCCTGGGCGATGCGCAGGATGACAGCGAGAGCGCGGTGATCACGATACCAACAGGCTTTACGTATGACAGCATTGTCAGCCAAGGGCAGTTTGGTACGGTGGCGTTGGTGAACGGACAGCTGGTGTATACCTTATCGACTGCCGTTGCGCATGCGGAGGGCAACGGGACGAACACGGCGCTGAATGCGGACCGTGTGACCTTGTTATTAAAAGATGCCAACAACAACACGTTTGAAGTGAACGTGGCGGTGAATGTGGTTGACGACGTGCCGACGCTGACGGTGGGTGAGCCACTGACGGTGGTATCTGGTGGCACGAGCGAAGCCAGCGCGGTGGGCAGCTTGGCCTATGACTTTGGTGCGGACGGCGCGGGTAGCTTAACGGTAAATGGTGACGAATTCATGGTGCCTACCGTGGGTCAACCGACGGTGATTAGCGGCAACAACGGGGTGTTAACGCTGAATGCCGATGGCAGTTACCGTTATCAAGCGAATGCCAACAGCGGGGGGACGTCAGACAGTTTTGTGTTTGTGATCCGCGATGCCGATGGCGACGAGGTGACACAGACGCTGAGCGTGCGCATCACGCAGCCAGACGACCCGTCAGGTGAGCTGGTGGTGACGGTGAATGAAGCCGGCCTGGGCGATGCGCAGGATGACAGCGAGAGCGCGGTGATCACGATACCAACAGGCTTTACGTATGACAGCATTGTCAGCCAAGGGCAGTTTGGTACGGTGGCGTTGGTGAACGGACAGCTGGTGTATACCTTATCGACTGCCGTTGCGCATGCGGAGGGCAACGGGACGAACACGGCGCTGAATGCGACCGTGTGACCTTGTTATTAAAAGATGCCAACAACAACACGTTTGAAGTGAACGTGGCGGTGAATGTGGTTGACGACGTGCCGACGCTGACGGTGGGTGAGCCACTGACGGTGGTATCTGGTGGCACGAGCGAAGCCAGCGCGGTGGGCAGCTTGGCCTATGACTTTGGTGCGGACGGCGCGGGTAGCTTAACGGTAAATGGTGACGAATTCATGGTGCCTACCGTGGGTCAACCGACGGTGATTAGCGGCAACAACGGGGTGTTAACGCTGAATGCCGATGGCAGCTACCGTTATCAAGCGAATGCCAACAGCGGGGGACGTCAGACAGTTTTGTGTTTGTGATCCGCGATGCCGATGGCGACGAGGTGACACAGACGCTGAGCGTGCGCATCACGCAGCCAGACGACCCGTCAGGTGAGCTGGTGGTGACGGTGAATGAAGCCGGCCTGGGCGATGCGCAGGATGACAGCGAGAGCGCGGTGATCACGATACCAACAGGCTTTACGTATGACAGCATTGTCAGCCAAGGGCAGTTTGGTACGGTGGCGTTGGTGAACGGACAGCTGGTGTATACCTTATCGACTGCCGTTGCGCATGCGGAGGGCAACGGGACGAACACGGCGCTGAATGCGGACCGTGTGACCTTGTTATTAAAAGATGCCAACAACAACACGTTTGAAGTGAACGTGGCGGTGAATGTGGTTGACGACGTGCCGACGCTGACGGTGGGTGAGCCACTGACGGTGGTATCTGGTGGCACGAGCGAAGCCAGCGCGGTGGGCAGCTTGGCCTATGACTTTGGTGCGGACGGCGCGGGTAGCTTAACGGTAAATGGTGACGAATTCATGGTGCCTACCGTGGGTCAACCGACGGTGATTAGCGGCAACAACGGGGTGTTAACGCTGAATGCCGATGGCAGTTACCGTTATCAAGCGAATGCCAACAGCGGGGGGACGTCAGACAGTTTTGTGTTTGTGATCCGCGATGCCGATGGCGACGAGGTGACACAGACGCTGAGCGTGCGCATCACGCAGCCAGACGACCCGTCAGGTGAGCTGGTGGTGACGGTGAATGAAGCCGGCCTGGGCGATGCGCAGGATGACAGCGAGAGCGCGGTGATCACGATACCAACAGGCTTTACGTATGACAGCATTGTCAGCCAAGGGCAGTTTGGTACGGTGGCGTTGGTGAACGGACAGCTGGTGTATACCTTATCGACTGCCGTTGCGCATGCGGAGGGCAACGGGACGAACACGGCGCTGAATGCGGACCGTGTGACCTTGTTATTAAAAGATGCCAACAACAACACGTTTGAAGTGAACGTGGCGGTGAATGTGGTTGACGACGTGCCGACGCTGACGGTGGGTGAGCCACTGACGGTGGTATCTGGTGGCACGAGCGAAGCCAGCGCGGTGGGCAGCTTGGCCTATGACTTTGGTGCGGACGGCGCGGGTAGCTTAACGGTAAATGGTGACGAATTCATGGTGCCTACCGTGGGTGGGTCAACCGACGGTGATTAGCGGCAACAACGGGGTGTTAACGCTGAATGCCGATGGCAGCTACCGTTATCAAGCGAATGCCAACAGCGGGGGGACGTCAGACAGTTTTGTGTTTGTGATCCGCGATGCCGATGGCGACGAGGTGACACAGACGCTGAGCGTGCGCATCACGCAGCCAGACGACCCGTCAGGTGAGCTGGTGGTGACGGTGAATGAAGCCGGCCTGGGCGATGCGCAGGATGACAGCGAGAGCGCGGTGATCACGATACCAACAGGCTTTACGTATGACAGCATTGTCAGCCAAGGGCAGTTTGGTACGGTGGCGTTGGTGAACGGACAGCTGGTGTATACCTTATCGACTGCCGTTGCGCATGCGGAGGGCAACGGGACGAACACGGCGCTGAATGCGGACCGTGTGACCTTGTTATTAAAAGATGCCAACAACAACACGTTTGAAGTGAACGTGGCGGTGAATGTGGTTGACGACGTGCCGACGCTGACGGTGGGTGAGCCACTGACGGTGGTATCTGGTGGCACGAGCGAAGCCAGCGCGGTGGGCAGCTTGGCCTATGACTTTGGTGCGGACGGCGCGGGTAGCTTAACGGTAAATGGTGACGAATTCATGGTGCCTACCGTGGGTCAACCGACGGTGATTAGCGGCAACAACGGGGTGTTAACGCTGAATGCCGATGGCAGTTACCGTTATCAAGCGAATGCCAACAGCGGGGGGACGTCAGACAGTTTTGTGTTTGTGATCCGCGATGCCGATGGCGACGAGGTGACACAGACGCTGAGCGTGCGCATCACGCAGCCAGACGACCCGTCAGGTGAGCTGGTGGTGACGGTGAATGAAGCCGGCCTGGGCGATGCGCAGGATGACAGCGAGAGCGCGGTGATCACGATACCAACAGGCTTTACGTATGACAGCATTGTCAGCCAAGGGCAGTTTGGTACGGTGGCGTTGGTGAACGGACAGCTGGTGTATACCTTATCGACTGCCGTTGCGCATGCGGAGGGCAACGGGACGAACACGGCGCTGAATGCGGACCGTGTGACCTTGTTATTAAAAGATGCCAACAACAACACGTTTGAAGTGAACGTGGCGGTGAATGTGGTTGACGACGTGCCGACGCTGACGGTGGGTGAGCCACTGACGGTGGTATCTGGTGGCACGAGCGAAGCCAGCGCGGTGGGCAGCTTGGCCTATGACTTTGGTGCGGACGGCGCGGGTAGCTTAACGGTAAATGGTGACGAATTCATGGTGCCTACCGTGGGTCAACCGACGGTGATTAGCGGCAACAACGGGGTGTTAACGCTGAATGCCGATGGCAGCTACCGTTATCAAGCGAATGCCAACAGCGGGGGGACGTCAGACAGTTTTGTGTTTGTGATCCGCGATGCCGATGGCGACGAGGTGACACAGACGCTGAGCGTGCGCATCACGCAGCCAGACGACCCGTCAGGTGAGCTGGTGGTGACGGTGAATGAAGCCGGCCTGGGCGATGCGCAGGATGACAGCGAGAGCGCGGTGATCACGATACCAACAGGCTTTACGTATGACAGCATTGTCAGCCAAGGGCAGTTTGGTACGGTGGCGTTGGTGAACGGACAGCTGGTGTATACCTTATCGACTGCCGTTGCGCATGCGGAGGGCAACGGGACGAACACGGCGCTGAATGCGGACCGTGTGACCTTGTTATTAAAAGATGCCAACAACAACACGTTTGAAGTGAACGTGGCGGTGAATGTGGTTGACGACGTGCCGACGCTGACGGTGGGTGAGCCACTGACGGTGGTATCTGGTGGCACGAGCGAGGCCAGTGTGGCGGGCAGCTTGGCCTATGACTTTGGTGCGGACGGCGCGGGTAGCTTAACGGTAAATGGTGACGAATTCATGGTGCCTACCGTGGGTCAACCGACGGTGATTAGCGGCAACAACGGGGTGTTAACGCTGAATGCCGATGGCAGCTACCGTTATCAAGCGAATGCCAACAGCGGGGGGACGTCAGACAGTTTTGTGTTTGTGATCCGCGATGCCGATGGCGACGAGGTGACACAGACGCTGAGCGTGCGCATCACGCAGCCAGACGACCCGTCAGGTGAGCTGGTGGTGACGGTGAATGAAGCCGGCCTGGGCGATGCGCAGGATGTCAGCGACAGCGCGGTGATCACGATACCAACAGGCTTTACGTATGACAGCATTGTCAGCCAAGGGCAGTTTGGTACGGTGGCGCTGGTGAACGGACAGCTGGTGTATACCTTATCGACTGCCGTTGCGCATGCGGAGGGCAACGGGACGAACACGGCGCTGAATGCGGACCGTGTGACCTTGTTATTAAAAGATGCCAACAACAACACGTTTGAAGTGAACGTGGCGGTGAATGTGGTTGACGACGTGCCGACGCTGACGGTGGGTGAGCCACTGACGGTGGTATCTGGTGGCACGAGCGAAGCCAGCGCGGTGGGCAGCTTGGCGTATGACTTTGGTGCGGACGGCCAGGGTACGCTGACGGTGAACGGTGTGGCATTTACACTTCCAACCGCGGATCAACCGACCGAGATTACGAGTACGATCGGTACCTTAACGGTGAACGTGGATGGCAGTTATAGCTATCGGGCAAACCCGAACACGACTGGTCAGACTGACCGTTTTGAGTTTGCGATAACGGATGCGGATGGCGATGTTGTTACGAAGACCTTGACGGTTACCATTACTGCAGCGGATACGCCATCAGGTGTGGTGGTTGAGGTGAATGAAGCGGGCTTGGGTAACGATCAGGATGAGCGTGAGGTGTCGGTTATTACCTTGCCGACTGGCTTTAGTTTTGTCGGTGTAGACACGCAAGGTGACTTTGGCTCGGTCAGTTTTGATGAGGACACAGGCACATTACGTTATACGTTAACGCAGGCGTTTGAACATGAGCAGGGTGAGGGTACTAATCTTGCGGAAGGTGCAGACAGAGTTGTGTTGCAAGTGCGTGATGCGAATGGCAACACCTTCCTGTTGACGGTCGGCGTGAATATTATTGATGCGGTACCGACGCTGACGGTGGGCGAGCCGCTGACGGTGGTATCAGGTGGCACGAGCGAGGCCAGCGCGGCGGGCAGCTTGGCGTATGACTTTGGTGCGGACGGCCAGGGTACGCTGACGGTGAACGGTGTGGCATTTACACTTCCAACCGCGGATCAACCGACCGAGATTACGAGTACGATCGGTACCTTAACGGTGAACGTGGATGGCAGTTATAGCTATCGGGCAAACCCGAACACGACTGGTCAGACTGACCGTTTTGAGTTTGCGATAACGGATGCGGATGGCGATGTTGTTACGAAGACCTTGACGGTCAGCATTACTGCAGCGGATACGCCATCAGGTGTGGTGGTTGAAGTGAATGAAGCGGGCTTAGGTAACGATCAGGATGAGCGTGAGGTGTCGGTTATTACCTTGCCGACTGGCTTTAGTTTTGTCGGTGTAGACACGCAAGGTGACTTTGGCTCGGTCAGTTTTGATGAGGACACAGGCACATTACGTTATACGTTAACGCAGGCGTTTGAACATGAGCAGGGTGAGGGTACTAATCTTGCGGAAGGTGCAGACAGAGTTGTGTTGCAAGTGCGTGATGCGAATGGCAACACCTTCCTGTTGACGGTCGGCGTGAATATTATTGATGCGGTACCGACGCTGACGGTGGGCGAGCCGCTGACGGTGGTATCAGGTGGCACGAGCGAGGCCAGCGCGGCGGGCAGCTTGGCGTATGACTTTGGTGCGGACGGCCAGGGTACGCTGACGGTGAACGGTGTGGCATTTACACTTCCAACCGCGGATCAACCGACCGAGATTACGAGTACGATCGGTACCTTAACGGTGAACGTGGATGGCAGTTATAGCTATCGGGCAAACCCGAACACGACTGGTCAGACTGACCGTTTTGAGTTTGCGATAACGGATGCGGATGGCGATGTTGTTACGAAGACCTTGACGGTCAGCATTACTGCAGCGGATACGCCATCAGGTGTGGTGGTTGAAGTGAATGAAGCGGGCTTAGGTAACGATCAGGATGAGCGTGAGGTGTCGGTTATTACCTTGCCGACTGGCTTTAGTTTTGTCGGTGTAGACACGCAAGGTGACTTTGGCTCGGTCAGTTTTGATGAGGACACAGGCACATTACGTTATACGTTAACGCAGGCGTTTGAACATGAGCAGGGTGAGGGTACTAATCTTGCGGAAGGTGCAGACAGAGTTGTGTTGCAAGTGCGTGATGCGAATGGCAACACCTTCCTGTTGACGGTCGGCGTGAATATTATTGATGCGGTACCGACGCTGACGGTGGGTGAGCCACTGACGGTGGTATCTGGTGGCACGAGCGAAGCCAGCGCGGTGGGCAGCTTGGCCTATGACTTTGGTGCGGACGGCGCGGGTAGCTTAACGGTAAATGGTGACGAATTCATGGTGCCTACCGTGGGTCAACCGACCGAGATTACGAGTACGATCGGTACCTTAACGGTGAACGTGGATGGCAGTTATAGCTATCGAGCAAACCCGAACACGACTGGTCAGACTGACCGTTTTGAGTTTGCGATAACGGATGCGGATGGCGATGTTGTTACGAAGACCTTGACGGTCAGCATTACTGCAGCGGATACGCCATCAGGTGTGGTGGTTGAAGTGAATGAAGCGGGCTTAGGTAACGATCAGGATGAGCGTGAGGTGTCGGTTATTACCTTGCCGACTGGCTTTAGCTTTGTTGGTGTGGAAACGCCAGGCAGTTTTGGTTCAGTCAGTTTTGATGAAGACACTGGCACATTACGTTATACGTTAACGCGGGCCTTTGAGCATGAGGATGGCGAGGGAGCCAATCTTGCGGAAGGTGCAGACAGTGTTGTGTTACAAGTGCGTGATGCGAATGGCAACACCTTCCTGTTGACGGTCGGCGTGAATATTATTGATGCGGTACCCGTGGCCGCGGATTACGCATTGGGCAACGTAGTGGAAGATGCGGCTACGAACAGTGTCGGTGGCAATGTGTTCGATGATAGTAGCTATGGGGCGGACGGTGCAGCAGGTACGAATCCGCTGGTGTTTGGTACGCCGGTTGCGACGCTAAATAATGTGGCTGTTGATCTAAACGATTACGGTACGCTGAGTCTGAATGCGACGACAGGCGCCTGGAGCTTTGTGCTGGATAACAGTAAGCCGGCGGTACAGGCGTTGACGGCCAATCAGACGGTGTTGGTGGCAGTGACTTACAGCCTGCAAGACCGTGATGGTGATATGGACAGTGGCACCATAAGCTTTGGGATTGCGGGTAGTAACGATGCCCCAACGCTAGAAGCAAAAACACAAACGGTACTGGAAGATAATACTGCTACGGGTAATGTATTGACAGGTGCGGTAGATCTTGATGGTGACGACTTGTCGGTAACATCCTTTGTTATTGAAGGTAATACATATCAAGCGGGTGATACTGCCACTATCGCAGGTAAAGGTACCTTGCAATTAAATGCGAACGGCAGCTATACCTTTACACCTATTGCGAACTGGAATGGTCAGGTACCACAAGTTAGCTACAGTGTTACAGATGGTATTGCTAATGTAGAGTCCACATTAAATATTACTGTTACACCTGTTAATGATGCTCCAACATCGAATGACGGCAGTGCGGTTATTGCCGAAAATAATACCACTTACATCTTTAACGTTAATGATTTTGCTTTTGCAGACGCTATTGATGCTGCAACAGGTCAAGTTCATAGCTTGGTAAATGTCATTATCACTGAGTTACCTGCAGATGGGGTTCTAACGTTAAATGGTAATGCTGTTACGTTAAATCAAAGTATTGCTATTAGTGATATTCAGGCGGGTGGTTTAAGTTATACCGCGGCAAATAATACTAGCACTGAGGCATCGTTTAAATTCAAAGTACAAGATAGCGGCGGTACAGCTGACGGTGGTATTGATACTTCTATTGACTACAGCTTTAACATTGACATTGGGCGCATTTCTTCTAGCAATAATGGCGATGACACCATTATTGGTGGCGGTGGTGATGACGTATTGTTGGGTGATGCTGGCGGCAGTGTGTTAACTGTAACACCGGGTACAAATTACAATATCGCTCTGATAGTTGATGAGTCGGGAAGTATGAGGAACTCGTCAGGTGAACCTGATCTGACGCGCCAACAACTAGTTATTCAAGCGTTAAAAAATCTTGCTGAGCAGTTGAGCGAGCATGACGGTGTGGTTAACGTAGCTTTGATTGGTTTCGCTAGAGTAGCTACCAATAAAATCACACTTAATAATTTGAATGCAAATAACCTACAGTCGTTACTTGATGCCATTGATCGTTTAGGAGCGGACGAGGGTACTAACTTTGAGGCTGGATTCCGTAATGCCGTTGCTTGGTTTAATCAACAGCAAGCTAATGATTTCACCGAGGCCAATAACTTTGAGAATGTCACCTTCTTCTTAACAGACGGTAATCCTACCTATTATTTCGATGGCGCTACTAATACTGTAAGTGGTACAGGGTTTGAAAATACAGAGAATATCAACAATTCTCATGCTGGCACTATTGATGGGTTTGCACCTTTATCTGCGATCAGTAAAGTCAATGCTATTGGTATTGGCTCGGGTGTTTCAGAGAGTATTTTGAGATTTTATGATAATACTGGAGATATTACTTGGGTCACTGATTTTGCAACACCAACAATACTCGCCGACTTTAGTGACAATTCTGGTTGGGGTGATGTTTCAAATTGGACAACTGCTGGCACAGGTACACTTTCGCGTGATACTACATACAACGATATGGGTATTATAGATACGGCGAATAATAGTTCTGCTTTTACCGCTATCAGTCCTCTATTTGACTTAGCGGCAGATCAGAGCTTCAAATTGTCATTCGATTATCAGTCAAGGCTTGCCAGTGAGGATAATGTTGAGTGGAAGATCGAAAAATTAGTTAATGGTTCTTGGGTAATAGAAGAATTTGGTAACATAGTGGGGGGATCAGGTACAATAACTTCCTCAAATAACTATCAGCAAGGCACCTACAGATTTGTATTTACTGTTAACGATAACAGTGCAAATAACAGCGCTGCTACTGTTTGGGTTGATAACATTAGATATCTAACATTAACGCCTACTGGTGAAGTTGATATCGTTAATAATGCTAGTGATTTAGCTGCTGTGCTTAATGGCGGCAGTATCAATAATGAACTGATCGCCGTTGGTAACGATACAATCAGCGGTGGTGACGGTAACGATATTATTTTCGGTGATGTTATTAATACTGATGGTTTAGATTGGTCACTGATCCCTGGCGGCCGTCCGGAGAGCTTGCCGGATGGTTCTGGTCTCAATGCTTTAAAGGAATTCTTAAAACTGCAAAATAATGGTGTGGATCCAACCAACGCTGATCTATATCAATATATCCGCGATAACCATGAAGACTTCAACGTTGCCGGTGATACACGGGGTGGTAATGATGTTCTTAACGGCGGTGCGGGTGATGATATTATTTATGGCCAAGGCGGGAACGATATTATCATTGGTGGTTCCGGAAATGATATCCTTTTTGGCGGTACTGGCGCTGATACCTTTGTTTGGCAATTAGGTGATGAAGGCACCAGCACAGATCGCGCACGCGATATCGTGAAAGACTTTAACCTGATCGAAGGGGATAAGTTAGTCTTGGGTGATTTATTACCTGACTCCATTGACAACACTAACTATACCGACTATCTGGAAGTGGTTACTGATGGGAATAATACGATTATTCGCGTTAAAACAGATCCAGACTCTGATGTCACACAAGAAATCGTATTAGAAAATGTCACGAATCAGGAGCAAGAGATTATTGATCATATCTTGCAACATCGAGGTGATGTAATCTAAATAGTGCCTAATAAAAACGTTTAAAAAATTAGGTTACGTGGATAAGAAGAGGCAAATTGCAATTTGCCTCTTCTTTTTTATAATAGCGCCAGCATAATTTGGGAGTGCGTGACATGAATGAAGTAACCGTGCTTGCATCAGCTAGCTTGCAATCACAAGTCGCGAGTTGGTTAGAAAAAAATTGGGTGCAGCGTAGCTTATTGACCTTAATTTTGATTAATGCTGTGCTGCTTGGTATGGAAACCTCTGCCAGTATTATGGCTACTGCAGGGGGAACGCTATTTCTGCTTGATAGAATCATCTTAGCGGTATTTGTGCTGGAAATTGCCTTACGTTTATTTGCGCATCGCTTGGCCTTTTTTAAAGATGCGTGGAGTGTGTTTGATTTTATTGTGGTGGCGATTGCCCTAATTCCTGCTAGCGGACCGTTCTCGGTATTACGGGCACTGCGAGTATTAAGGGTGCTAAGGGTATTGACCTTTGTGCCCTCGATGAAAAAAATTGTCGGCGCTTTAGTGAAATCGCTAAATGGTATGGTGTCTATTGCCATGGTACTGGGCTTGGTTTACTACGTAGCGGCAGTAATGGCCACCAAGTTATTTGGTGCGGCCTTCCCTGAGTGGTTTGGTAGCTTAGGCGCTACGCTTTATACCTTATTCCAAGTGATGACCTTGGAAAGTTGGTCGATGGGTATTTCACGGCCAGTGATGGAGCAATTCCCCTATGCTTGGGCGTTTTTTGTGCCTTTTATTCTGATTGCCACCTTTACCATGCTAAACCTGTTTATTGCCGTTATTGTCAATGCTGTACAGAGTATGCATGACGAAGAGCATAAAGAAGAGATTGACGCTAAGCAGCAACTACAACAAGACTTGGTCGCGCAAATGCAGCAGTTACAGGCTGAACTTGCTGCGCTAAGGGCGCAATTACCCACTAAAGATGCTAAAGAATAAGCAAAGATAGTCGGTACAATTTAGTTAGCGTCGAGCATCGCAAAAAGGTTTTGCGGTGCTCAATCTTCCTAAAATCCTGTGCTAGCCATTACTCCGTTTGCTGCATAAAGCTTTCTAGCTCTCGGCCGGTGAGCTTGCTAATACTGCTAAAAATAAACCAAATCGCAAAAAATAAAATCACCATGCACGGCAACACTATCACCGGATAACTCAGCCAAGTCATTTTGCCCAGCTCTTCATTAAAAGCGGTGGTGCCTGGTGGGCTCACCAAGATCAGTTTCGCTAATAGGTAATTCAGCACCGAAGACAGAAAAAACGAGGAGGCCACCATATAACCAGCTGTCGCCAATTTTCGCTCAAATAGCGCGCGGTTATCCCGTTCAGCAAGCGCAGCATAGAGCTTACCGTTGTCTAATAAGTCGCCATTTAAAATAAACTTTGTCACCAGCGGATAGCGAGTAAATTGGCTTATTAACACGGCCAAGCCAATAGCACCAGGGATAGCGGCTTCTTTAATCGCAATATATTTAGCATCCAGTTGCAATAAGGCAATACCCCCCGTGAGCATTACACTGATCACCCCCAGTACCGAGAAAAAGTTTACTTTGCCGGCGCGTTTTAGCTCCCATAAACCAAAACCGATTGGAAAAGAGAGCGCTACAATTAAGCCCCAAACAGGGCCAAGGGCGTCTTCACCGCTAAATCGGCTTAAAATTATCGCTGGAATGGCAACATTAATTAAAATATTCGCTAATAGACCCGTTTTCTTCGGGGTGTTTTGTTGCTCGGTACTACTTTGCATCACCGCATGCTCCTAAAAACTTGTACTTACTAAAATCGTTCATTCTCATCACATTATCTGTGAAGCTACGTGCACCTTGATAAATAAGTTTATATTCTACCAGCCAGCACCTTGGTGTCACCCAGTAAAATAGACCGCTCTCTTGCTAGCCTGTTCATCTAAAATCGCTGTTATGCTAGCCACTTGCTACCAATAACGGAATTTTAGCGACTTTTTGCTAAGTTTTTCAAAATGTCGGTCATGTTGTAATACATCATTGTTGAGTACTAAGCCATAACACGTTAGGTTAGTAAATCATCAAATGATTATTACAGCGGAGCACGGGGATGGATCAATATGCTGCCCTTAGGGCAAATGTCGGGTTATTGGGTACTGAGCTGGGGGAAACCTTACGCCAGCACTTGGGTGATGCTGTATTACA
Source organism: Alishewanella sp. d11 (assembly GCF_049390205.1). Taxonomy (GTDB): domain Bacteria; phylum Pseudomonadota; class Gammaproteobacteria; order Enterobacterales; family Alteromonadaceae; genus Alishewanella. The sequence goes on from NZ_CP186547.1 coordinate 1,663,069, forward strand.
GCGGGTAGAGCAAATTCGACAACTGTCTAAAGAAGCGCGGCAGGGTGATAGCCAGCAAGCAGAGCAATTACGGCAAGTTCTGACTGCGTTAACGGATGACGAACTCTTACCAGTAGCGCGGGCTTTTGCGCAGTTTTTAAATTTAGCCAATTTAGCAGAGCAGCATTTTAGTGTTAGCCAAGCGGGGCGGCACAGTATTGAAAAACCTGAGCCGTTAGCAGAACTATTCCAACGTTTAAAAGAGTCGACCTTACAGAAACACGATATCAGTCAGGCTGTGCGTGATTTATCCATTGAGTTAGTGCTTACTGCACATCCAACCGAAGTGGCACGTCGCACCCTTATTCACAAGTTAAGTGAAATTGCGACTTGTTTAGCACAGTTAGAGCAACAACAAACACCTTGGCAACAACAACAGCTGAAATTGCGTTTAACTGAACTGATTAGCCAAGCTTGGCACACCAATGAGATTCGAGAGCAACGGCCGACACCCGTTGATGAAGCCAAATCTGGTTTTGCGGTGATCGAGAGTTCGTTATGGCAAGCCGTGCCGGATTTTTTGCGTGAGCTGGATGCTGATTTAAATAAAGCGCTCGGCGAAGGTTTACCGCTTGATGCCGCACCGATTCGTTTCTCGTCTTGGATGGGGGGCGATCGTGATGGCAACCCGTTCGTTACCGCTAAAGTAACCCGTCAGGTGTTATTACTCAGTCGCTGGAAAGCCGCTGACTTATTTATTCGAGATTTAGATTTACTGTCCACAGAATTATCGATGAACAGCGGTTCGGCCGCATTACTGGCTGCAAGCGAGCAAGCTTCAGAGCCTTATCGTGCCGTATTGAACAAGCTACGACAGCAGCTGATTTATACCCGCGATTGGCTAACAGAAGCGTTAAAACACGATCGCTTACAACGTCCAGCAGAGTTAATTTGGCAAAATCAGCAATTGCTCGAGCCATTATTGCTGTGTTATCAGTCGTTAGTCAGCAGTGGCATGCAATCTATAGCCCGTGGTCGTTTAACGGATACCTTGCGCCGTGCCTATGCCTTTGGTTTAACCTTGCTAAAACTCGATGTTAGACAAGATGCGGGCCGCCACGCGCAGGTTTTTGCTGAGTTAACCCGTTATTTGGGGTTAGGTGACTATGGCGCTTGGACGGAGAGTGATCGTCAGGCGTTTTTATTGCGTGAGCTTGCCAACAAAAGACCTTTATTTCCCAAAAGCTGGCAACCTTCTGCTGAAGTGCAAGAGGTGTTAGATACCTGTGATATCGTCGCGCGCCACGGCAGCGAAGCCCTAAGTACCTATGTTATTTCGATGGCTGGAAAACCTTCTGACGTACTCGCTGTGCAATTATTGCTAAAAGAAGCCGGTATTAGCTTTGCCATGCCCGTCGCGCCATTATTTGAAACCCTAAGTGATTTGCAAAATGCGCCAGACTGTATGCGGCAGTTACTGAGTATTGATTGGTACCGGGGCTATATCAATGGTCGGCAAGAGGTCATGATTGGTTACTCCGACTCTGCAAAAGATGCGGGGGTATTAGCGGCAGCATGGGCACAATATAGCGCACAAGAAGCCCTAGTGCAGTTAAGTAACGAATATGGAGTGAAGCTGACGTTATTCCACGGCCGTGGCGGTACTATTGGTCGTGGCGGCGGTCCAGCTCACGCCGCAATCTTATCGCAGCCGCCAGGATCTTTAGCGGGTGGCTTAAGGGTAACTGAACAAGGCGAGATGATTCGCTTTAAGTTTGGTTTACCGGAATTGGCGGTGCGCAGTTTAGCCTTGTATGCCAGTGCCGTGTTAGAGGGCATGCTATTGCCGCCGCCAGTTCCCAAAGCGAGTTGGCGTGAATTGATGAGCCAGTTAGCGGCAGATTCCTGCGAGGCCTACCGCGCCGTGGTGCGACACAATAAAGATTTTGTGCCGTATTTCCGCGCAGCCACGCCTGAGCAAGAATTAGGTAAATTACCGCTAGGCAGTCGCCCGGCTAAACGCAACCCCACCGGTGGTGTGGAAAGTTTGCGAGCCATTCCTTGGATTTTCGCTTGGTCGCAAAACCGTTTAATGCTACCGGCTTGGTTGGGGGCGGGTAATGCGCTGGCGAAAGCCGTGGCGGATAATCATGCCGCGACCTTAGACGAAATGCAGCAACAATGGCCATTTTTCGCCACGCGTTTATCGATGCTGGAAATGGTGTTCTTAAAAGCGGATACCGACGTTTCGGCCTATTACGATAAAGTCTTAGTTCCTGCAGAATTGCAAGCTTTGGGTGCGCAATTGCGGCAACAGTTAGCGGCAGATCGCGAATTGTTGTTAAAACTGATCCACAGCGACAGATTAATGGCCAAAGAAAGCTGGATCCGCGAGTCTATTATGTTGCGCAATACCTATGTTGATCCGCTGCATATTTTGCAGGTAGAGCTGCTAAAGCGGGCGCGGCAACAGCCTGATACTGTAAACGATCAAAGTAACAGAGCTTTAATGGTAACCATTGCTGGTATTGCGGCAGGGATGCGCAACTCAGGTTAAGCTTGTCTACCAATCGCGCTCAATAGTGCAACTAAAGCCGGCAAATGCGTCACAGCGTCTGCCGGTTTTTCATCCTAGAAAACGCAACTTGATTCTTCGTAGAAGCCGTCTTTATCTGCTACAGGTTAGTCGATACGGCGGTGTTGCTATTTAGCCAACACGCTAAACTTGATATAACTCCAGCGGCAGACCATCCGGATCTTGGAAAAACGTAAAGTGCTTGCCGGTATATTCATCGATGCGTACCGGCTCAGTGGCAACGCCTTGTTGCTGTAAATACTCTAGCCAAGCTGCCAGATCGGTTACTGCAAACGCAAGATGACGCAGCCCCTGCGCTTCTGGGCGACTGGGGCGGGGTGGTGCACCAACAAAGCTGAATAGTTCCAGCTGGCTACCATCGGGCAGCTGTAAATCCAACTTCCAAGACTGGCGCGCCTCGCGGTAATGCTCGGCCAGCACCTGCAAGCCGAGGATCTCAGTATAAAACTGCTTACTACGGCTGTAGTCGCTGCAAATCAGTGCGACATGATGAATGCCTTGCATGGCCGGTGGCCGCATTACAGTACCTTATTAATTTCGGTTTTCAGGTTATTGTCTTTGGTACTGGCTTGCAGTGGCTTTAACAAGGCTTCAGCAGCAGGGCGTTGCTCGTTGGCCAGATAGAGCTGCGCTAAGCGAAATCGTGCCCAATCCTGATATTCGGGTAACAGTTCGCTACTCTCGGCAATAAACTGGCGCAGGGCGCCGATCCCTTGCTCGGTTGCTGTTCTCCCTACGGCGGCTGCGCGTCCTAATTGATACAACGCCAGCAGTTTGCTACGCAGCGCATCTTGGTCAGCGGCATCTTGTTCACTGGCACGCTGGAACTGATTGATAGCGGCTGTGTAGTCGCGCTTAGCCGCTTGGCTGACACCGAGCAGAAAATAGGGTTCAGGTCTTTGTTGTAGCTCGGGGTTGCTTGCCAGCAAGGCTTCGGCCTGAGTCGGTTCGTCGCGCATTAACAGTTCAAGTTGCAGCAACTGGCCTTTTAGTGGGTTCACTTCGGTCAGTTGCTTGGCCAGTACCATCGCTTTCGCTTTATCGCCGCCGGCAACACCCGGTGCTTGACCATAATATTGCGCCAAAGCCTGTAAATACTTCGGCTCAGTTGGTGCTAAAGTATGCGCGGTTTCAAAGGCTTTTACGCAGCGTTTCGCATGGCCAAGTGCGCTCAGCATATTCACTTTTTGCGCGGTATTACAGCTGGCATTTGCATAGTAAAATTGGTATTCCGCATTATCGCCGTCTAGCTTAATGGCGCGTTCCAGCCAGTCCGTTGCCGCTTCAGCTTCACCTAAAGCCAGTTCAGTTCGGCCGAGTGCGGCCAGTAAAAAGGCGTCTTTGGTCTTTTTGGTTACCATTGGAGTAAGCAGGTTTTTGGCTTCGGTATAGGCTTGCTGTTGTAGCAGCGTTGTCACCTGCTGTTGCAGTTCGGTATTAGCCATAACGTTAACACTTACACCGAGTAGACATAGCGTAATAAGGTGTTTCATAGTCTTCCTTGTTGGATTAACACGTTAATCTGACTCATGTGTTTTAATAAAGTTTAATCATTATAAGCTAGTACCCAATTAATAAACATTTCTGTGCCGGTTTTTAGTGCCTTTTCGTCGGCATAAAAGTAGGGCGAATGATTGGCCGGTGCTTTTGCAGGATTTTGCCCTTCTGGGGTAATACCAAGGAACACAAACAAGCCTGGTATTTCTAGTGCGTAGTAGGAGAAATCTTCAGCACCTGTAACTAACTGACCTTCTTGCACCTTATCTTGGCCGGCGACTTGCTGCAAAATAGGCAGTGAACGCTGGGTAAGCTTAGGATCATTCAGCGTAACGGGATAACCTTCTTCAATTCTGACTTCGGCGGTCGCGCCGGTCGCGGCAGCACTGGCTTCGGCAGCCTGCTTTAGTAGACCAAAAATTTGTTGGCGAATACCCATATCAAAGTTGCGGATAGTACCTTCTAGATACACCTCATCTGGAATAATATTATTGCGTACGCCGCCTTCAATAATGCCAAAACTGAGCACCGCCGGTGCGCGCGTAATATTAATTTGGCGGCTGACAATGGTTTGCACAGTATTGATAATCTGAGCGGCGGCAACGATAGGATCAACCCCGCCCCAAGGCGCTGAGCCATGTGTTTGTCGGCCTTTTACCCGAATTTCAAAGCGATCTGATGAGGCCATCAGCGGTCCTTTACGATACTGCACTACCCCCGTATTGGCGGCTGACCAAACATGAATACCAAAAATAGCCTCAGGCTTTTCTGCTGCAAACAAGCCCTGTTTTAACATTAGCGCCGCACCGCCTTCTTCACCTGCTGGTGCACCTTCTTCCGCGGGTTGGAAGATAAACATTACCTTTCCGGTTAACTGTGCTTGGTGTTCTACCAGATATTCGGCCGCACCCATCAACATGGCGACATGCAAATCATGACCACAGGCGTGCATTACCCCTACTTCTTTACCACGGTACTCGCCTTTTGCCACAGAACGAAAGGGCACATCGGTCTGCTCGGTTACCGGTAACGCATCCATATCCGCACGTAGCGCTAAAAAGGGGCCTGGCTTGCCACTGTCTAAAATAGCGACCACACCGGTATGTGCAATACCGGTTTGCACCGTTAGGCCCAATTGCTGTAAGTGTGCAGCGACCACCTTGGCCGTACGAAACTCGCGGTTACTGAGCTCTGGGTGCTGATGCAGATCGCGTCGCCAATTGATCACCTGTTGCTCTAGTTGTGGGCTGATCCGCAGCACCTCCGTCGTGGTAGCGCTACTGTTTAGGCTAAACAGGCTGGTGGTAAGTAAAACAGTAGCAATCAGGGACAGTTTCATGCTCAGGCTCCGCGGTAAGGCAAGTTATCAGGTTTAGGTTTCACTATGCGCAAACTGCGCTAAAAAATCCAGTTCGAACAACACTGGCACTTAAGCTAATTTACTGGCAGGCTAAATACAAGTGACTTGCGGTTATCCGTGGCTAATGGGTGGCTGTGAGTAGGCAAATGCGAAAGGATCAGACCATGAAAATATGCCAGCTGTTGGGTGTGCTGTGTTTAGTGAGTAGTAGCGTGGTAAGTAGTCGCGAGGCTGTGCAGGCGGATGATAATCCACCCACGCCAGTGCAAACGGATCTGGCACAATGGGTGCCGGCCGCACTACTGCAGTTTGATACGCCTGGGATGGCGGTTGCTGTGGTGAAAGACGGTCAGGTATTACATGTCGCTGGCTATGGCGAGCGCGATATAAGTAGCGGTGCTTTGGTCGACAGTGACACCTATTTTCGACTGGCGTCAGTGAGTAAAGCTTTTACCGCTGCATCCGTCGCTATTCTGGTCGATGAGGGCAAGCTGAGCTGGGATGATAAGGTGGTACAGTATTTACCGCAGTTCCGGTTGCAGGACCCGTGGGTCACCGCTGAATTCACTATTCGTGATCTTTTAAGCCAGCGCAGTGGTTTAGCTGGTGGTGCTGGCGACAGTATGATTTGGCCTGAGCCCAGTGGCTTTAGCCGCGATGAGATTGTGCATAATCTGCGTTATTTAACGCCGCTAAGTAGCTTTCGCAGCCAGTATGGCTATAGCAATGTGCTCTATATCACCGCAGCCGAGTTGGTGGCAAAAGTGGCGGGTGAGCCCTGGCAAGATTTTGTCGAAAAACGGATTTTTGCACCTTTAATGATGCAGTGCTTTGCCGGCACACAGCCTGCTGAAATCCTGCAAAATGTTGCGCAGCCGTATCGTTTTAGTGCCGAAGAAGGCTTTGTGACTATCCCTCGCAATGCCATAGATGGCAAGATGCTGATGTCGGCAGCAGCTGGCGGCATTGTCTGTCGAGCCAGCGATCTAGTGCCTTGGCTGCAGTTTTTATTGGCGCAATATCAGGGTAAGGCAGCTGCAGGTGCGCCCTTTAGTCAGGCGCAGTTAGGGCAAATGTGGGCGCCGCATACTTTGATGCCAGTGGGGACGAATGACCGCGAGCTGGATCAGGTGAACTTTGCTGCCTATGGTCTCGGTTGGCGCATGGCGGATATGCATGGCGTTAAGGTTGTGCATCATACTGGCATTCTCTCCGGTTTTCAGGCGCATTTGGTGTTGGTGCCAGAGCAGCAGCTAGGCTTTGTGGTGCTGCATAATGGTTCGAATAGCGGTGCGCGGCAGGCGGTGGTCCAACGTCTGTTAAAACAGTTTTTAGCCCCCGAGCAGCAGCAAGACTGGGTGGCATTTTATGCTGCGCAGCAACAGCGTGCCGCGAATCGCGCGGCTGCTGCACCACCGCTGGGTACTGGTGAAGTGCTGTTAGCGCTGCAAGAGTATGCCGGTGAATATACTGATAACTGGTTTGGCAGCATGCTGATTACACAGGACGAACAAGGCCTAAACTTACAATCGGAGCGGATGCTGAATCTGCAAGGCCGGTTGGAACCTTTTGCTGACCATAGCTTTATCGTGCGCTGGACAGATCCTAATGTCGCGGGGCCCGCGCTTATTCACTTTCAGCTAAATAACCGGCGGCAGGTGACGGGTTTTACGCTGGAGCCCTACGCGGCTGAGCCGGGTGAGCGGCATAGCTATCGCGATATGCGCTTTCGCCGGCAGCGATAGCGGATGATATTCGCCGCCACTATTGGTATCTAAGCTTAGTTGGCAATAAAAAGGGCAGCGAAGTGCTGCCCTGGTGTTAATAAGGTTCTGTTTTAGAAGAAGTTAATTCTAAAATCGACACCCATTACCCGTGGCTCATTTACAAAGCCGGTCAGGTTACTAAAGTCGATGGCGCCTTTCAGATTATCTTGATCGGTAATATTGCGACCAAACACACCTACTTCATAGTTGTGTTGATCGTTAACATAGGCGATCCGTAAACCGGCTTCGTAGTTATTATTGCTACGGAATTCAGCTGATTCATACAGGAATAAGTTGGTTTTACCCTGCAGTTGGTAATCCGCATAGACATAGACCTCACCACTGGCGACCGGATAGGCATAACGACTATTCAGAGTCAGGATGGTTTTTGGTGCTTGTGGGAATGGATTGCCATTGATCAGTGCTAAGCCACCAGCTGTTCTAGGATCCAGCACAGTACAAAGCCCTGAACCACAAGGCGCTACTGTTAACGTATCATCTTTCAGCTCAGTGTTATTATAGCTAAAACCACCGCCAACACTTAGGTTGGGCAGAACACGATAATCAAAATCAACTTCAAAGCCATAACCAGTGCCTTTATCTGCATTGATCAACTGATTACCTTGCGTTTGACCACCAATCGCCGATAATTGAATATCGTCAATAATGTAATAGAACAAGGCCGCGTTTAAGCGCAAGGTGTTGTCGAGTAAATCTGACTTAGTACCCACTTCAAACGAGGTAATGGTTTCTGCATCGGCCACTGATGGCGGCGCTTCAAATGCCACATCACGACCTTGAATGGTTTGCGCTCTAAAGCCTTCTGCCACCCGAGCAAATAGACTGGTAGTATTGCTGAAACGGTAATTTGCCGATAATTCCCAGCTTACTTGATCATCTTTTACTTTAAGCGGCGCATAATCTTGAATTTGTGCAACACCAATGACTAAAGCAAAGCCATCAACGTTTTGCTGGCCTACCGAGAACGTTTTCTCGTCTTCGGTATAACGTAAACCACCGGTTAGCGTCAGCTTATCGTTAACTTTATAGGAGCTTTGGCCAAAAATCGCCCAGCTAGTATTACCGTGGAATACTTCAGTCGCACCAAAAAAACCATCAATAGTATTCACGCCAAAAGACGAGTCAAAATAAAAAGCACCAGTTTGCCAGCTAAGCGCGTTATTGGTATCACTGGCTAAACGGATCTCTTGGGTAACTTGTTTTAAATCGCGTAGTTGATCTTCGGTTACCGCATTGGCCACCGTTGCTGAACCGGCTTGTTCTGGATTACCGCCATCAATATCACCAATACCACCACCTTTAGCTTTTTCTAAAGCTGAGATCGAGGTTAGAGTCATACCGTCCAGTTTTACATCTAACTTTAATGAGGTACCCCACGCATCGTAACTTTGTACGTTATTACCTGGCGCATCATAAGCCACCACGTCACGATCGTAGTTTTCGTTTAAGTCATTGCTGCCCGGGGTGAGGATATTTTTGCGGAAAATAGTAGAAGTCCCATCATAGCTACGGCTATGCACATTAAATAAGGCATCGACTTGGTCTGATTCATAGAGGAACTGCAGACGACCGGCGCGCTCATCATAGCCACCTAGCGCATCTTGTTGCCCAGTAAAGCTATTATCTACCCAGTTACTACGATGCTGCGACAGGAAAGAGGCCCGTGCTGATAGTGCATCCGTTAAGCCACCGCCCACCGCGCCTTCAACATGCGCAGTACCCAGTGTGCCCGCAGTTGTTTTGACATAAGCATCAAAATCCTGGCGTGGTTTAACGGTATCAAATTTAATGATACCGGCCGTGGTATTGCGTCCGAATAAGGTACCTTGTGGGCCACGAATCACTTCTACTTGCTGGATATCAAACAGCGGGAAGCTTTTCAATATAACGTTTTCCATGACTACTTCGTCCATCACAATGGACACCGGCTGTGAAGCGGCCAAGTCAAAATCCGTGTTACCTAAACCGCGAATATAAAAACGCGGCGCTGCGCGGCCGTTGGAGCTTTCTGCATATAACCCCGGTACTTTGATTGCCAAAGCCGTGATGTCATCACCAGAGGAAAAGATGCTGTCAAATTTCTCACCCGACAAGGTGGCTACCGAAATAGGTACTTCTTGGATACTTTGACTACGGCGTTGTGCCGTAATAGTAATGGTTTCAAGTTTCTTTTCTTCTGTCTCAAGGTTTTTGTCACTTTCCTGCGCCATAGTGGCAGGAGAAAAACCAAGTACTGAGCCAAATATTGCCGCTTGAACTGCGACAGCTAGGGCAGATTTACCGAATAGGGTCATTAACGTTATACCTTTTAAAATGATGGACGTTGTGATTGTGCTGACACTGTTTTGCGCGGCAGGTTAGCGATGCTGGAGTGACCACAGCCGATCACCTAACGGGCGCAATATATTAGCACTTTATCTGATATATTGCTGCAATTAGCTGAATTTTCGTGCATGTTATCTTCCAAGATGATCGACTTTGTTGTCATAACGTAACGTTAGTAAATAACTCAAGGATAAGATAAATGCAGCTGATGCGAAAAATAACAATGCTGTTATCTGTGCTGTTTTTATGGACCAGTGTATCGACCTTTGCAGCGACCAGTGGTTGGCAACCTGCTAAGCATTTACAAGCCGAGCTGGTTAGTGAATATCACAGTGTGCAAGCGGGGCAGACCCTGCTAATGGCATTGCATTTTATCCCTGATGAAAATTGGCATACCTATTGGCAGAACCCTGGTGATTCTGGTTTACCCACCAGTATCGACTGGCAGTTACCTGAAGGAGTCACGGCAGGGCCGATCCAATGGCCGACACCGCAGTTTTTTTCGATCCCACCACTGATGAACTATGGTTTTGCTGGGCCCACTATTTTGCTCACTGAACTTAAGATCCCGGCCGATTTTGCACTATCGCAACTAGAGCTAGCTGCTAAAGTGGATTGGTTGGTGTGTGAAGAGATTTGTATCCCCGCGGAAGCGCACTTCCAGTTAAGTTTGACTGTAGTGGCCAAGGCTGAAGCAAGCAAGTATGCCAAAGAACTTATTTTACAAGCACAAGCCAGTCAACCTAAGCCTTTAGCTGTCAAAGGGCACTATGACACTGCCGCTGGCAGTTTTTCTGCGGCTATCGCCGGTTTACCGGATGAAGATTTTCAGGCTTTCTTTGTGGCAGCCACCGAGCTCGTGGACCACGCGGCTGCACAGCAAGTGATTTTTAGTGATGGCCAGTGGTTACTACGACAAAAGCTCAATACCTATTTTACCTCGGCCCCTGCTGCATTTGAGGTGGTGCTAGTTAATGCGAATGGCCAAGGTTATCAACTAAGTTTATCGGCCGCCTCAACTGCAAGTGCGTTACAGGAAAACCCCCAAAGCACCCAAAATACTGGGCAGGCACTCTGGTTAGTGTTAGTGATGGCGGCGGCTGGCGGCTTTATACTTAACTTAATGCCTTGTGTCTTTCCTGTTTTATCGTTAAAAGCACTGAGTTTGGCAGCAAACACTGGGCAGCGTACAGCGCAACAACGGGAAGCGTGGTGGTATAGCTTAGGGGTGATCGTCAGTTTTGTCGCGCTGGCGAGTGTGCTACTGGGGTTACGTGCGGCAGGTGCAGCTGTCGGCTGGGGCTTTCAGTTACAAAGCCCCTTGTTAGTCGCTGTCTTAGCCTACTTGCTCTTCGCCTTGGGCCTTAGCCTGTCTGGGCTGGTGCAATTTGGTTTAGGATTAATGAACACGGGCAGCGGCTTAACCCAGCAAAAAGGGCCAAAAGGGTCGTTTTTTACCGGAGTATTGGCAGTTGTTGTGGCTAGCCCCTGTACGGCACCTTTTATGGGCGGCGCTTTGGGGTATGCGGTTACGCAACCGCCATTGCTGGCTTTACTGGTCTTTGTCGCTTTAGGGTTTGGCATGGCTTTACCCTTTTTACTCCTAGCCTATTTACCGGGATTAGCGCGCTTATTGCCTAAACCGGGTGCATGGATGGACACGCTGAAACAGCTATTAGCCTATCCACTCTACCTTAGCGCAGTTTGGTTGGTTTGGGTGTTTGGCCGGCAAACCGGTATTGATGCGACGGCCATTTTGCTTTGCGGTGCGGTTGCGCTAGCCGCAGCCTGCTGGTTATGGGGGCACTGGCAAGTCACGCGCACCGGTAAGCCAGCACCGTTATTCGCCTTACTGTTATTAGTATTAGCCTTGTGGCTGGCGTGGTTAGCCGTTCCTGCTTCTCAAACACCCGCTGTAGCGAGTGATCAACCGCAAGCTGTCCATTGGCAGCCCTATAGCCCTGAAAAACTGGCGCAGTTACAACAGCAGGGTAAACCTGTATTAGTGAATATGACGGCTGATTGGTGTATTACCTGTTTGGTAAATGAGCGAGTTGCACTGAATACCGAGGCCAGCAAAGCTGCGCTGGCGCTATACGATGTCACCTATCTAAAAGGTGATTGGACGCGCCGCGATGCCACCATAACGGCGTACTTGCATCAATATCAACGCGATGGTGTGCCATTGTACGTTTTATATTGGCCAGGACAGCCACCAGCAGTATTACCGCAGATTTTAACGCCGGATACGCTTCGGCAAACCTTAGCGCGGTTAAGTCAGTAGTCTGCCGCAAACGACTCTACCTTGAACATAACGCAACAACAGGAGTGAGAAAATGATAAAAAAGAAATGGTTAGCCCTAGCCGCTGCCGCATTGTTTGCCGGCAGTGTGGCTGCTGCACCGCAGGTTGGTCAGCCAGCGCCAAGCTTTACCGTGAAAGATTCTGCTGGGCAGGTACATAGCTTGGCCGATTTTGCCGGTAAAAATGTGGTATTGGAGTGGACCAATCACGATTGTCCTTTTGTGGTAAAACACTACCAAGGCAATATGCAGCAGTTACAACAAGCGATGACGGCCGAAGGCGTGGTTTGGTTGAGTGTGATCTCATCGGCGCCGGGTAAGCAGGGGCATATTGATCAGGCTAAATCGGATGAGTTAACGGCAAGCCGAGGCGCTGCGCCAACGGCGGTGTTGTTTGATGAGGATGGGGTGATGGGTAAAGCCTATGATGCTCGCACCACGCCGCACATGTATGTGATTGATAAAAACGGTGTGCTGCAGTATATGGGCGGTATCGACAGCATCCCTTCAGCCAAGGTCGAAGATATAGCCAAGGCCACACCGTATTTTGCCAATGCCGGGAAAGCGGTGTTAGCAGGGCAAACCCCAGATCCTGCGGTAACTCGTCCTTATGGTTGCAGTATAAAATATTAAGGTAGCGTAGTCTCTGCAAAATAAATGCGGCTTTGTCCTTCATGTGACGAATAGTAACTGAGATAAAGCCGCTGTTCCTTGATTAGCATACCCGCATAGCTGCAATCGCCACCCGAGGGTAATGCTTGCCATTCGGTCAGCATACCTGTTTGTCGATCAATCCAGCACAGGCTAGTTCTGATCCGTTCATCATACAGTCTGACACATGCCAGTAAGCGGCCATTGTCAAGTTGTAGCCATTGCGGGCCGCCAATTCTGCAGCCAATATCTTGCCATTGCCACTCCGTATAAGGTGGTCTAGCTAGGCCGAATAAACCGTTGTCGGGGTCGCGCCGCAGTAAGCACAGTGCCGTGCCATCGTGTTCAAATACGATGGCACTCTCATTGGCATAGCTGCCGCCATAAATGTCCGTGGCAAGTGCTTGAAAAGCAATGCCGTCTGAGGTGCGATAGGCTCGTACAAAGCGTGATCCAGGACCACAATGATAACCCAAGGCTAAAGCCTCTTGCTGTCGCCAAGTTAAGCGCCAAATCCAAATATTCGGTTCGCCAATGGCCACGGGCTGTGACCAATCAGCGCCTGTTTCAGAAAACCAAGCAAAACTCTGGTGGCTAATAGGGGTATTATCATGCAACGCACCCGCACCATAAAGCATTAAGCGGCCATCAGGCAGCACTGCAAATTTTGCATCGCGCAGATCGGCAGTCGCATGGCGGAGAACTGCTACGCTTTGCCATTGCTGACCGCGATCGTCTGAACGTAAAATACGAAAGGCGCCATCAGGCGAGACATGCGCGCTGCCTTCGCGAAACACACACCATAACGCATCTTGCCACGCAATCAGATCGGTAAAGGCATTATGAACGCCTGTTTGCCAGATACATTTAACATGCATACGCTTTTACCTCTTTTGCCGTTATGGCTGTGACTTGCTTAAAAAGTGCTAACGCTTCATCCTTCTTCAGCAAGGTATGGGATAAGTTGTAAGCCATACTCTGAGAAAATTCGATTAAATTCAGGTTTTTGTAGTAGTTCGTAAACCCATTGATGCAAGGTATTAATCGGCAGAGGGTGTTTAGGGTGCAGCAGAATTTGATGCTGATAACGTTGGTCAACACGCTCAGAAATTATGAGTATTTTACGATATTGCGGACGGCGATTTAAATACTGAAATAAGAAAGAACGGGTGACAATGGCCAGATCAACTCGTTGCTTTATTACCAACTCAATACTGATATCATGGTCAGTGACCGACACCAGCTGGTATTGGTTAGCTAAGAGTTCAGGCGCGGTTTGATAGTTCGCTAGGTGATAATGATAACCTAGAATACCGGCTATGGTTTTGCCACTCAAATCATTAAACCAGTGTTGCGATTGCGCGTGGCTTAGCAAGGCAATAAACACCTCTTCGTCGCTGGCAAAAGGTGCTGATTGTTGTAACGCAATATTGCGTTGATTCCAGCCCCAGTCGGCATCTTCAAAGAATAGTGCATCAAAAAGGCCTTGTTGAAAATCCTGATGTCGGCGCATGGCCGTGGTTAGAACCGGTGTAAAATGATACTGCTGTTGTGCTTGGTTTAAGGCTGCGAGCAGTTGCGACGTGAAACCGCTAAGTTGTTCGCCATTGACTTGTACATAGGGTGGAAAATCATAAACGCCTACTCGTACTAGTGTTTTAGCCGCAACAAGATGACTACAACATAAGAGTAGTAAGTTTAAAATTAAGGCGATTTGTTTGAACATGCTATGTCAAATTCACACTTTGCCGATATCTTCAAACCACAGCTCCGGTGCGGCGGCGATAAACTCTTGCATCAGGTTGATGCACTCGGCGTCTTGCAAAATACTTAACTCAACGCCACGACTGCGCACATAGGCTTCTGGACCTTGGAAAGTGTGATTTTCACCTATCACAATTTTTGGAATGCCATACAGTAAAGCGGTACCACTGCACATATCACAGGGTGATAGCGTAGAGTATAAAGTTGCTCGCTTATAATCAGCTGGCGCTAAGCGGCCTGCTTGTTCGAAACAATGCATTTCTGCATGTAAAATAGCACTGCCTTGTTGTACCCGTTGATTATGGCCACGCCCCACAATCTGGCCATCGATAACCAACACCGAGCCTATCGGAATTCCGCCACTTGCTCGGCCCTTTTTTGCTTCATCAATGGCGGCTTGTAGAAAAGGATCGCGCATACAATTCTCCCTTTAAGGCGATAAAAACGGCTAGATAAAAAAATACAAAACCAGACTATTGCTGCAGTCTGGTTTAAGTTCGTCAACTTTACAGTTACGTCAAACTCAGTATAGCGGCTAATCTGTCTGTAAAGCGGTAATAGGATCTAATTCTGACGCTTTAATAGCAGGATAAACCCCAAAAGCCACTCCAATCAATGCACAGATACTAAAGCTAAGCACTATGGCTGGTAAAGACCAAGACACCGCCCAACCGGAATAAAACGCAATAAGCTCGGATAATATAATTCCAAACAGAATACCCGCGATCCCCCCAACAATGGCAATGGTAAAGCTTTCTGCCACAAACTGCAGTTTGATATCACGTTTCGTAGCGCCGATAGCCCGCAGCAAACCGATTTCTTTGGTACGTTCTAACACAGTCGCTAGCATAATATTCATAATACCTATGCCGCCTACCAGTAACGAAATACCGGCCACACACGACATGACAATATTAAAGATTTTTTGTGTTTGCTCTTGCTGCGCCAGCAGCGCTGCTGGGACGATTAAGCGGAAATCATCAATATCATTATGGCGTTGTTGTAGTAAATGATTAAGTAGTCGTGCACTCACCGCGCTATTGGCACCCTCGGCGAGTTGTAAACGAAAGGAGCTCAGCTCCGCTTCCAGCGGGATACTACGAAAACGATTTTGTGCGGTTTGTAACGGCATAAACAACTGATTTTGCTCGCCGCCAAGCTTGATACCTTGAAATTCGTTTTGGCTGCTAAAAGGCTCTGCCAGCACACCAATCACTTGTAGCCAGACATGATTCACTTTGACATATTGGCCCAAGGCATCGCCAGCGGGGAACAGGTCTGCGGCCATTTGCGAACCCAGCACGGCTACTTGCGCCGCATACAGATCCTCTTGTTCTGAGAAATTACGCCCACTGGCGAAGGGTAAGCTACTTAAGGTCATATAACTGGGCAATACGCCAACCGCACTGCCTTCGCTTTTGCCGCTATGGCTGATAATGGCAAAGGTATCTAATTTTCGCTCTGCGCTAAAGCCGGTAATATCGGGTAAGGTACTTACCGCAGCTTGCAAATCGCTTTGGCTTAGCCCTAAAGAATGCTTACGCTGTTCTAATAAGGTTTTTTCATCAAAGCTTTTACTTTCGACAATAATATTGCGCAGTCCCATCGTTTCTATGGTTTTTAACGCCTCACGCTCGGCCCCTTCACCAATGTTTAACATGGCAATGACGGCACCTACCCCAAAAATCATCCCCAGTAAGGTTAAAAAAGTTCTAAGTTTATGTTGAGCCAGCTCAGCCAAGGTATCTTTTAGCATAGCGCTATGTTTCATCTTACAGCTCCGGAGGCAATAAACTAATACGATCGCCAGCAGCTAAGCCAGCGCTAATTTCGGCATGTGTTAGGCTTTTAGCACCTAGGGTAATGCGCTGACGCTGCAAACGTCCAGCTTGCCATTGCCAGACATACTGGCCTTGTTGGTCATTAAAAATCGCTTGTAGCGGGATAGCCAGCACATCGCTCACGCTATTCGCTACGATGGTTGCGCGTACTTTGGCACCGGGTAAAAAGGACGGCTGTTGCTCTGCGGGGGCAACGATGACCTCGATATAGCGTCTTGGGTCGCGCCGCTCCCGTGACTGTGCGACTTGCCCGACACTCAGAATTCGCCCTTGCAAAACTTGCTCTGGATAAGCGGTTAACCGAAATTGCACCGCTTGCTCAACGGCTAAACCTACGGCTTCTTGTTCAATAATAAAGAGTTTGACATGTTGCAAACTTAAATCGGGAATACTGCCCAGTTTCTCGCCGGGAAAGACCATGCGGCCTACTTCAGGTTTTTCACCTCGCCAATTGGCATCGTATAGCAAGATACCTTGATGTGGCGCTCTGACCTCTAACGCAGCTAAGCCTGTTTCGGCTTGTTCTAGTAAGCCTTGTTGCTGGCCTTTTTGTAGCTTGAGTAAATCTAGCTCTCCCTGTGAGCGAGCAGAAAAACTTTGTTGTTGCCAATTAAGATAAGCTTTTTTCTCGCCTAAAAACTCTTTGTTTTGCAAAGAATCCAGAATTTCTAGGCGCGAGCGTATTTGCACATCATCAATGCTAAAGCGATCGGCAAAGGCGAACTCTTGCAGCACCAAGCGTTGATCTAGGCCAATATTATTGAGTTCAGCTTGCTGTTGGGTGCTTTTAAAAGTTTGATCTGCCTGTACTCCAGCCAGCGCATTGTTGGCCTCGCGGCGGGTGCGCTCAAGCTGCGTCGCGTCAAACCGAATCACCAAATCGCCCGGATTAACCGCGCTGTATTCTGGCATCAGTTCGGCAATAAAGCGGGGGCCACGGGTATTTTGTGGGGCATTGATACTAATAGCGTTTACCGCAAACAGCTCGCCTTCAGCCTGTATTTGGTGTGTCAGCGTACTGGGTTGGAGGGTAAGTAAAGCCGCTTGTTCTTCCGGTTGGCTACAAGCGCTAAGCCCGAAAGCACTGAGTATAACCACGAGTAAAAAACGCATTATTCTGCTCCCTGCGTTAAGCGGATCTGTAAACGGGCACTCATGCCTGGACGCATAATGGCGACATCTATCTCATCTAGTTTGATGCTGGCATCTACAACCCGGCTTAAGTTTTCTGCGCTTTTATTGCGTACGGCTGTGCCGAGATCCGTTAGCACACCGCTAAAGTTCCGCTCGGGATAGGCATCAAAAGTGATTTGTACCGGTAAGCCAGCGCGTAAATGCTTTAAATCAATTTCGTCAATTTCAGTTTTGACATACAGGGTTTCTAATTGACTGACTTCGGCAATCGGTTGACCAAATTGAATGGTGTCGCCGACTGATGACTTTTCACCGTTAAAATTAGGGACGTAAACCATAATGCCTGCATAGGGTGCACTGATCTTTAGCGAGGCAATTTCTCGTTGCAATTGCTCAACTTCGGCGGTAAGCCGGGCGATTTTCGAGGAAATAATTTGTTTTTCGGCTTCGCGTTGCTGTTGATGAAAGTCCAGCCGACTTTGTGCCAACTGATATTGATTTTTCGCAATGGTAAAGTCAATTTGCGCTTTGCGTCGATCATTTTCAGAACGGGAATGATCGACAATCTCGGCTTTGCGCTGTTCACGGTCGTGGTCGTTTTTCCGCTCTGCCAGTTGTAATTTCAGTTCTTCAAACCGCTGTTCGTCGGCGGTCAGTCGATTCGCTAATTCTTGTTGTGCACTACGTAATTCAATATTTTTATTGCGTAACTCGTCTTGTACGCTTTGGCTATCGAAAGCAATCACCGGCATGCCGGCTTGCAGCAAGCTGCCTTCAGCGGCCATTTCTCGAATATTATATTGCCACATGCGACCGACGCTCGGCGGCGAAACCGTAAAAAAGGTGGCGGCGGCTAATTGGCCCGTGGCGCGCACGTGAGGGGTTTGCGTAATGGTGGTTTGGCTTTCCGGCGCGGGATTGCAGCCAGCTAGCAACAGCAAGGTTAAGGTACCAAGATAACGATAGAAGATTTTTTGTACCATCTTAACGTACCTCCAGTAACAGGCCCATACCTAACAGAGGTTGGGTAATAGGTAGGTTGCTGGCAGTAAACTGCGCTTTGTAATACAAAGCATTACCCCAAGCTTGGCGTTTTTCACCTTGGCCGGCTAGCAACTTTAGCGTCAGTGGAAATGCGGTTTCCGGGGCAATATCAAAGCGTGCGGTAATGCTGCTCGCTTGCTTAAGACGACTAACATCAACTTCATGCACCCAAGCTTCTACATATAAGCCTTGCAGTTCTGTGACTTCGGCAATTTGCCAACCCGGTTGGGCGGTAACGCCGGCAAACAGCTTGGTACGATACCAAGGATGTAAGCTGTAGCTTATGGCGCCATCACGCTCAGCATAGACACTCATCTTATTTAGATTTTGCTCAGCTTCTAGCAGTTCGGCAGCGGTTTTTTCAATTTGTAACTGTTGCTTAAATAAGCTGGTTGCTTGTTCCTGCTTAGCTGTGGCTAAAGTCTCATGCGCCTTTTTTAACTCAGTAGTGGCGCGCTGTTGCAACAACTGATTATTTTCATAATCATACAAACTTAAATTGTCTTTGGGCACCGCTGCATCAATATTGGCTTTTTCTAACAATAATTGGCGTCTTTCTAGCTCAAACTCCGCTTCCATCACTTGTAACGCATGTTGGCTTTCGAGTTGCTTTAGCTGTTCCTGAGTACTGATTAACTGGTTTTTTAAGCGTTCGATATTGGCCTGAATCGTCCCAGCATCGAACACTGCAACTAAGTCACCGGCCTTTACCGCTTCCGCTTCGGGCTTTAGCCATTGCACTTGGATACGCCACGTATCACTCATTGGCGCCACAATATTTTGGCGATATTCAGATACCAAGCTGCCGGTTAATAACAGCGGCAATTCGGCTTGCCCCGGCTGACTTAAACTCAGCGCCAGTAATAGACTTACTGTGAACATGCGCTATCCTCCAAAATTTGGCCATCGCGCATTTTAATGACCCGCTGCGCGTAGGCGGCAATCTCATCTTCGTGGGTCACCATCACGACGGTATTCCCCTTGCGGTGCAAGTCAGTCAGTAATTGCATAATCTCAATCGAGGTTTTGCTATCAAGGTTACCGGTCGGCTCGTCGGCAAAGATAACTTTCGGGTTGTTAATTAGGGCGCGGGCAATAGCAACGCGCTGGCGTTGTCCGCCTGACATTTCGGCCGGTTTATGGTGCATGCGATGCCCCAAGCCCACTTGCTGTAACAGTATTTCTGCACGCTGCAAGGCCTCGTCGGCAGGGGTAGCGGTATAGCGAAGAGGTAAGGCGACGTTTTCAGCTGCGGATAAACGTGGTAACAAATGGAAAGATTGAAAGATAAAGCCAATATGCTGATTGCGCATCGCGGATAGCTGTTCATCATCCAAGGTACTGACGCTGGCCCCCGCTAATTGGTAGTCGCCACTACTGGGGGTATCCAGACAACCTAAGATATTCATCAAAGTTGACTTGCCGGAGCCGGAACTGCCCATAATGGCGACAAACTCGTTTTCGGCAATGGTCAGGCTGACATTGTGTAACGCCTTAACTTGGGTATCACCACTGCCGAAAAATCGGCAGAGCGCCTTGGCTGTAATCATGCTGCTGTCCTGTTGTAATTATTTTTTAACAACAGTGTGCCATGCGGTAAACACCCTAACCAGCGATCTTTATCGCGAAAATGTAAGCAGTTATTACCGCTTTTCGGTATCAAGTCTAAAGTATGTAGCACAAGCGCTCAGCGACACGAAGGCCCAAGCCTTCGCTCTGCTAAGACCTGACATACAGGGTCAATCATGCGGCAGTGGCGCAACGGTTTGGCTGATCTGCTGTACTAAGGCGTCGATTGTTGCCAAGTGTTGGCGTTTGATAATCAGGGCACGACCTAGCGCAATAGCCTGCTTTTCGCAGGCGGCACGTTGCGGCGCTGGCGTTATTTTTTCTAGATCCGCGACATGGGCTAAGCCAACGGTGCGTCGTATTAACTCACAACCGGCATAGCCAATCGCGTCGGCAAACACCTGTTGTAAAAACCGCACTTGATAGTGCTCATTTTGTAGCGCCGGATCTTGCGTGGCAGTTTGCTGTAAATGGCTAAAGGTTTGCGCGAACTGCTGCCATAAGGTACGAATTTGCGAAAGCAAAAATTGCTGCTGGCTGGCGCCTTGGAGAGTATCGTTAAACAAGCCAGGGCAGGCCACATAGTTGAGTAATAAATTGCCAAGCAGTGAGCCGACATCAAAGCCAATAGGCCCATAAAAACCAAATTCGGCATCGATTACTTTGCAGTTTTCTTCGTTAATAAAAATGCTACCGCTGTGCACATCGCCATGCAGCAAGGCTTGAGGTTTGGATAAAAAGTCAGCCTTTAATGCGGCCACTTCGGCTTTTAATTCCTCATCTTGCCAGAGGGCGCGGGCGCTATCCTGAATCAGGCTATGGATATTATTGCGCTCGTGGTTGCAATAGGGATCGGTAAAAAACAAATCTTCGGTAATGAGACATAGGTCTGGGTTAATAAATTGCGCCACAGCGGCTTTTTTAGCGGGACCGGTCAGTACAAAGTCGCTGGTGTAAAACAGCGTATTAGCTAGATAATGCGCTAGCTGCGGCGCAAGATGCGCAAACTGTTTACCTTTGATTAGGGCGGTGCGCAGTATTTCGTATTGCTTTAAATCTTCCATTAAAATCGCCGACAGTTCACGGTCAAAATGCAAAACTTCTACGGTGTGTTCTGGGCAGAAGCGCGCATGTAACTGTAATACTTCCGCTTCAATACGAGCACGATCGGTACTCAGTGGCCAGCTTTCACCAACACAACGAGCATAGGGCAGGGCTTGTTTAACGATAAGTGAGGTACCTTTATCATTGACTACTCTAAACACCAAGTTTAGGTTGCCATCACCAAACTCAGCTGCGCTAAGTTTGCTATGCTCACCAAAGAGCTCGCTATGCTCATCAGCAAAGCGCATGGCCTGTTCAGGAGTAAAGATATGATAAGCCGTCATCTGCAAAAGCCTCTGTTACTTGTATCGGAAAACGAAAGCTTGCATAATCGCAAAACTTCTAGACGTCTGCAACGCTAAATGGATATATGTTATGAAAAACTTGCTGGCACTTAGCCTAAAAACTGTACAGGGTGAGCTCTATGTATTAGATCAAACCCTGTTACCGCATCAGCAAAACTGGCTGCATTGCACCACTGTAACGCAAATGGTGAGCTTGATTCAGCGCTTACAGCTGCGCGGCGCGCCGGCCATTGGTATTGGTGCCAGCTTATTATTAGCTTATCGCGCTACCCAAGGCGATAGCCGTGAGCAACTCCTGCAAGCCGCCGAGGTACTGCGCGCCGCCAGGCCTACTGCAGTAAATTTAATGAATAACCTCGATGCGATGCTTCAGGCCTTGCAGCAAGCCGATTATGTCGATGCTGCAGTAGCTTGCGCTGAGGCCTTGTTTGCCGAAGATGTGGCGCTGTGCCAAAGCATGGCCGAGCATGGCGCAGCCTTAGTACAGCCAAATGAGCGGTTATTAACCCATTGCAATACTGGCGGTTTAGCGACAGCGGGTGTGGGAACGGCCTTGGGGGTGATTAATCTGGCGCAACAACAAGGCAAAAATATTCGGCTATGGGTCGATGAAACCCGGCCGCTGTTGCAAGGCGGTCGCTTAACGGCCTGGGAGTGCCAGCAATTAGGTATTCCCTATCAGCTTATTTGCGACAATATGGCCGGCATGTTGATGGCGCGTGGCGAGGTGGATCGCATCTTTGTCGGTTCAGACCGTATTGCCGCCAATGGCGATTTTGCCAATAAAGTGGGCACTTACAGCCTTGCCGTGCTGGCGCATTATCATAACATTCCGTTTTATGTGGTGGCGCCGCATACCACCATCGATTTAAGCTGCCCTGATGGCAGCGCTATTCCGATTGAACAGCGTGCCGCCGACGAAGTGCGCGGCGTTAGTGGTGCCTTTGGTCAAACCCTTTGGGCACCCGAGCAAGCGCCGGTATTTAACCCGGCGTTTGACGTGACCCCCGCCAGTTTAGTTACCGGCTGGGTGCTGGATACTGGGGTGTATAGCCAAGCAGATATTCAAACTGGGGTATTGCAGCAGTTTACCAGCAAGTTGCAGTAGATGATGGTGTTTTATGCTTAAGTGCGCGCAATTTTAGCGCGCAGCAAGCAGTCAATCGTGAAAATAATAATGTCTTTAGCCTAGGCATGATTTTTGGGCAAAAAAAGGCCCGACTTATTCAATCGGGCTAAGACAAGGTAGACAGGTAAGGGTAGGTTACACCCTTCAACAACTTTAACCGCTGTATTCGAATCTCGAACACGGGTTAACTATAAGCCGTCCCAATCAGCTGTACAAACGATAAAAAAACACCTGACAAGTGAAAAAAATTCACCTGTCATAAAGGAACTTTTGTCATAAAGATGCTGGCGGTTTAGGCTTGCCAGCTTGCAGGGACAGGTTAGTTAAATAAGGTGATATTCCGTATCAAGTAACAGGTGATAATAAAAAATCAGAGGAATTAAAGCTCTGTAATACCCAGTCTATTAGCAGTTTGATTTCAGGTCGTTCAGAGTCCGCATCATGCTGTACCAGATAATAGCGATCACGACTGACTAATTCTTGCTCAAATAACTTGACCAAAGAGCCACTACTAAACCAGGCATGGCTAATGGGCATTGGGATAAGTGCTACGCCTAAGCCCTGCTGCGCCGCGCGGGCTACGCTAAACATGCTATCGAGCTGCATAATTTGCTTCGGCTGAAATTGATGAAAGCCAACGCGTTCTGCCCATTGATGCCAGGCAGTAGGGCGGGCTTGGTGCAGGATTAGCGGGGTTTTCTCTAAAATGCGATAGCCTTTGCCATGTAGTTTTTGAAATAACGCGGGGTTACAGGCGGGTAAATAGCTGATAGGGAACAAATCGTATACCGTGCCCTCAGTCGGCTTTTTGCCCGATAGGATGACCGAAACGTCAGTATATTTCGGGCCTTCGCGGCGAGACTTTACCGTTTCCAGCTTGATATTGATATTGGGATATTGCTCAGACCAACCGCGTAAGCGTGGCACAAACAGCTCGCTGGCAAAAAACTCGGGCATCGAAATGCTGACTTCCAGCACCCGTTCTACTTGGCTAAACTGATTAATGGTTTGGCTTAGTTGTTCTAATAACGGCTTAATTTCTAGATAAAACTGCTTACCGGTTTCGGTTAGTTCAATGGCACGAGTTTTCCGCTCAAACAGGCTTAGGTTTAAGTTATCTTCTAATTGTTTAATTTGATGGCTAACTGCAGACGGCGTTAGATAAAGCTGTTTCGCGGTTTCTTTAAAACTAAGGCATTCAGCGGCCACACAGAAACAACGTAAGCCACGTAGCGGGGTTTGCAACGACATTCAATCTTACCTGCAATTAAGCATCCAGTTAGTAGATATACCCAAACAACTTCACAATAACGTGTTGTGTATCCTGAAGTGACTTGGGTATAGCATTAAAGTATGACAAATTTACTGCAAGAGCTGAACCATTATCTGAAAACAGCATAAATGCTTGTGCATTTTACCCTATAAATTAGATAAGTGCGCATATAGTGCTGCTTTAGCGTTAATTCTGTATTTTTACTTGTCGTCTTGCCATGCTTGCCTGCTGCCCTGTTTTAGAGCAGCCAAGCAGTGTTTAGTTCAATAAAGGGAATTGCCGCGATAAGCTGGCGCCGGTAAAGTGTGCAACCCAGCCTTCGCTATTATTAAACAAGCGGATGGCAGTAAAATCAGGCTCAGTGCCCATATCAAACCAGTGTGGCGTATTGGCCGGCACACTGATTAAATCATTTTGTTGGCAGAGTACTTGATACACTTCATCGCCTAAGTGCAGACAAAATAAGCCTTGGCCGCGCACAAAAAACCGTACTTCATCTTCGGTATGAATATGTTCATCCAAAAACTTTTGCCGCAGTGCGGCTTTGTCTGGGTGGGTTGGGCTTAAGGAAATCACATCAACGGTAATATAGCCTTGCTGCTGTTTTAAGCGCGTTATATCGTCGGCATAGGCTGCAAGTACCTGCTCGGCAGTGCTATCGGCGCTAATTGGCGCTGCAGCTTGCCATTGTTCAAAACGTACGCCTTTTTGCTGTAGTTTTTCTGCAATAAGCGCTGCGTTATCGGTGTGCAAGTAGGCTTGTTGCGGTTGATTTACCGAAAAAATGCGTAATGAGCTCATGCGTTATACCTCTATCTGATAAAAATCGTGCGCGATAGCATGATCGCCAGCGGCTTGTTGCTCGCGGATTAATTGCACTGTAGCCATACCCAGCTCTCTTGCTGGATCCAGCTCGGCTACGACATCGGATAAAAACAACACCTGATTTGGCGGTAGTTGTAGTTGTTGTAAAATGGCGGCATAACTTGAGAGTTCACGTTTCGCGCCAATGCGGGTATCAAAATAGCCACTTAGCAGCGGCGTAAGATCGCCAGCATCACTGTACTGAAACAGTAACTGCTGCGCGGCGACTGAGCCAGAGCTATAGATATACAGCTTAATGCCTTGCGCATGCCAAGCCTGTAACTGTGCTACCACATCGGGATAGAGGTGGCCGGTGAAATGGCCTTGCTCGTAGCCTGCGCGCCAAATCATACCCTGTAAGCTTTTTAGTGGGGTAATTTTTTGGTCTGCGTCCAACCAGCTCAGCAGGGCGCTAATACATTGCTCGATATCAGCCTCAGGCTGTTGTAACTGCTGGCGCACTGCGGCAAGTTCTTGCGCAACTTCAGGTTGCTGGTACTGACGGCGCACAAAGGCAGGTAAATGCTGCCGAGCGTAAGGAAACAACACCTCGGTCACAAAACTAATGCGGCTGGTTGTGCCTTCGATATCGGTGATAATGGCGGAGTACTTCACGGCTTTCCTGTTAATTTAATACGTTCAAGCTCGCAGTTTATAAGAAATTCCCAGCCTTCTAAATGTCTTTTTGCTTGCTCCAGACTATAGCCCCAGACATAAAGGCCATGGCCACGTACTAATAAACCAAAATTCAGTGGCTTAGCTTGCCAGCAGCGTTTGACCTGTTGTGCTAGTGCTGGAATGTCCTGCGTGTTATCGAAAATGGCCAGCGGCAAGCTCTGCTCGTGACTATTTACGCCTGTTATGGCCTTTTGCATTTCATAGCCGCTAAACAAATACTGCTCACTGCTAATAATACGGGAAAATACCGTCGCAGCAACGGAGTGCGTATGTAGCACCACTTTTATCGCAGGATCTAATTGATATAACTGAGCATGTAGGGCGGTTTCAGCCGAAGGCGTGCCAAGCGGGCTAAACAGTTGCTCTTGCTGCCAGCTTACCGGTAGTAAATCTTGCGGGCTAAGCTCGCCTTTGTCGCGACCTGAGGCCGTGACTAAAGCGGTATTTTCATCTTGGCGAATAGAAAAATTACCGCCGGTAGCCGGTACCCAATTGCGGCTCGCGATCCAGCGCCCTAGGCTACAGAGTGCTACGGCATTGGGGTTGAGCTGTTGTACGTGTGTCATATGATTCATATTTGTAAGACCTGATTGCGACATCTTGGCTGCTGTAGGCGCAACCTTGTTTTGAACATTCATTTTGTCAGCTTTGTCGGCGTTAAGGTAACAGCAGCCAACACCCCCGTATCTTCAAAAATGAGGGGTATATACGTTTGAACGTTTAGATGTCTATACTTAAAACTAGCCAAATGATAGCATTGATGCAGGTTTTCGCAACTGTTTCTCTTCCTATGTCGATTATCTCCAAGTTACCTGCGGTGGGTACCACCATTTTTAGTCAGATGTCGCACTTAGCCGCGCAACATCAAGCCATTAATTTATCTCAGGGTTTTCCAGACTTTCCTGCCGATAGCCGCTTGCTGGCGCGCTTAGCCGAGCATAGCCACGCAGGGTTAAATCAATATGCGCCTATGCCTGGCGTGCTGGTATTGCGTGAACAAATTACGGCCTTAACCGCACGCTGCTATCAGCGTCAGGTGAGTGCAGAGACAGAGATTACCGTAACCTCGGGTGCAACCGAGGCGCTATTTGTGGCAATTCAAATGCTGGTACAGCAGGGTGATGAAGTCATTTTGTTTGATCCCGCCTATGATAGCTACAGCCCAGCCATTCAGCTGGCCGGCGGCATACCGGTGCATTTGCGCTTGGAAGCGCCCGATTATCACGTTGATTGGCAGCGCGTTGCAGCCGCTATTACGCCGCGTACTCGTTTAATTATTGTTAATAGCCCGCATAATCCAACGGGTATGGTGTTTAGCCAAACCGATTGGCGGGCACTTGAGCAGTTGGTTTGTCAGCACGGCTTATATTGTATTAGCGATGAAGTGTATGAACATATGGTGTTTGATGCCAAACCACAGCTTAGTGCACATTGTTTTGCCGCCTTGGCTGAACGCACTGTGGTGGTGTCGTCTTTTGGTAAAACCTTTCATGTGACAGGTTGGAAACTGGGTTATGCCATTGCCCCTGCTGCGTTATCGGCGGAGTTTCGTAAGATCCATCAATATGTGACCTTTGCCAGCTTTACCCCGGCACAATATGCTATTGCTGATATGTTGGCGTCGCAGCCTGAGCAGGTGAGTGGTTTGGGGGCGTTTTATCAGCAAAAACGAGATTTTTTTGCACAGCAATTGGCGAAAAGTCGTTTGCAGCTGCTGCCTTGCCAAGGCACCTATTTTCAGCTGGTCGATTACCGTGCTATTGCCCCTGATCTCACCGATATTGAGTTCTGCCAATGGCTAACGGTAGAGCATAAGGTGGCGGCTATTCCGTTGTCGGTATTTTATCAGCAAGGCTCTGACGCACGAATTATTCGTCTTTGTTTTGCCAAGCAACCGCAAACCCTGGCTGCTGCCGCGGAGGTGTTATGTCAACTTTAAAGGTTGCCTTGCTGCAAACCGCGCTGGTCTGGCAGGATTGTCAGGCCAATTTACAACAGCTTGCAACGCAGCTGGCTACCCTTAAAGCCGTTGATCTTATTGTGCTACCCGAGATGTTTGCCAGCGGCTTTAGCATGGATAGCGTTCACATTGCTGAAACTGAACCCGGACCAGCACTTTGCTGGATGCAGGCGCAAGCCGCCCAATATCAGTGCGCTATTGCAGGTTCTTTAGCGGTACGCACGACCAAGGGTGCTTTGGTAAACCGCTTATATTTTGTAACCCCCGATGGTCAAGTGCAGCATTATGATAAGCGGCATTTATTCCGAATGGCCGGTGAGCATCAAGCGTATCAGGCTGGCAGCGAGCGAGTGATTGTCAGTTATCGCGGTTGGCGCATCTTATTACAGGTTTGCTACGATTTACGTTTTCCGGTTTTTAGCCGAAATCGTGCTGACTACGATGCCATTATTTATGTGGCGAATTGGCCCGCTGCCCGCAGCCGTGCTTGGTGGTTGTTGTTACAGGCTCGGGCCATTGAAAATCAGGCCTATGTGTTTGGCTGTAACCGAGTGGGACAGGATGCTAATGGCATCGATTATCGCGGAGACAGTTTGCTGGTCGATTATTTGGGGCAGCCGCTAGCAGAATTAGCGCCTGAACAAGCCGGGATCCTGTATGCCACTGTCGATTTGTCGGCATTGCAGGCATTTCGGGCAAAATTTCCAGCGCAGTTAGATGCGGATCTGTTTAGCCTCAACACCCCTTAGCTTATTTCGCCAGCCATTTTAGGTTAATTGGCTTATCGCCCCTTGACCCAGACGCAAAACGCGGCAAAACTGTATGCCCATTAGCAACAGAGTTTTTGTCGTGACAGAAATCAATTGGGCAGCGCTACAAACGGCTGCCAAAGATGCCGCTGCGCAGGCTTATGCGCCCTATAGTCAATTTCCAGTGGGTGTGGCTATCCTGGCTGAGAATGGTCAAATCTTCACCGGTTGTAACGTCGAAAATGCCTCTTATGGCGGCACTGTGTGTGCAGAGCGTAACGCCATTGCTGCCGCTGTAGTCGCTGGGCAGCGCAAGTTTCAGGCGTTAATGGTCTATACCCCGCAAGAAAAGTTAACGCCCCCTTGTGGTATTTGCCGGCAGGTGATTGCGGAATTCTATTTACCCGATAGCCCCATCGCCAGTTGTAATCATCTCGGGCAGCAACAAAGCTGGACTTTACAGCAGTTATTGCCAGATGCCTTTACCCCCACTTATCTAGCGGCAAGTAACAAGGTCAATCAGGAGTAAGGTCAACCATGGCAATTCCTCAGGAAATTATCAAAACTAAGCGTAATGGTCAGGTGCTAAGTCGCGCAGAAATCCAGCAATTTGTACAAGGGCTGACCGATGATAGCTTTAGTGACAGTCAGGCTGCTGCCTTGGCGATGGCGATTTATTTAAATGGTATGACAGTACCTGAAACCGTGGCGCTAACCTTAGCCATGCGCGATTCCGGTAAGGTATTAAACTGGCAGGGCAAGTTAAATGGCCCGGTAGTGGATAAGCACAGTACTGGGGGTGTCGGCGATAAAGTCACCTTAATGCTTGCGCCTATGGTTGCGGCTTGTGGTGCCTATATGCCGAGTATTGCAGGCCGTGGCTTGGGCCATACCGGCGGTACCGTGGATAAGCTGGAAGCCATTCCTGGTTACAGCTGCACCCAGTCGTTAAGCCGTATTCAGCAGCTATTGCCAGATCTAGGCTGTGTTATTGTCGGTCAAAGTAGCGAGTTGGCCCCAGCCGATCGGCGCTTATATGGAATTCGTGATGTTACGGCAACGGTCGAGTCTATTCCGCTGATCACGGCGTCGATTTTATCGAAGAAACTGTCTGAAGGCCTCGACGCCTTAGTAATGGATGTCAAGGTTGGCAATGGCGCTATTATGGCTACGGCCAATGACGCCCAGGCTTTGGCGCAGAGTATCGTCAATACTGCGACGGGGGCGGGTGTCGCGACTCGGGCATTGATCACTGATATGAATCAGATCTTGGGTACTACGGCAGGTAATGCTTTAGAAGTGGTGGAAACACTGGATTATTTAACCGGTAAATACCGCGAGCCGCGCTTGCATCAGCTGACGTTAGAGCTGGGTGCCAATATGCTACTGCTCGGTAAATTATATCAGGATAAAGCCTCTGCCATTGCTGCACTGGAACACAGCCTAAGCTCGGGTAAAGCTGCGGAAATCTTCGCTAAAATGGTGGCAGCGCTGGGTGGCCCAACCGATTTATTGGAAAAACCGGATAACTATTTAGCCAAGGCCAGCGTGGTGAAAGCGATCACTGCACCGCAAAGCGGTATCCTGCATTTTAACAATACCATTGGTTTGGGGATGGCGGTGGTGCGTTTAGGGGGCGGTCGCTCGCATCCGGCGCAGCAAATTGATCCTGCGGTCGGTTTTAGTCAGATCTTGGCCGCGGGTAGCGCAGTAGAGGCAGGGCAAGTGATTGCTCAGGTGCATGCAGCAACAGCCGAACAGGCAGAGCATGCTATTGCAGAATACTTAGCCGCATGTAGCTTTGCTGATAGCGCATTAACGCCGCTGATTCATCAACAAATTGGTGCTTAGCATTCGAGCCCAAAAGCTAGACCAAAAAAAACCGGCCTAACTGGCCGGTTGCTTTTTAAGATTTCTGCCGTTTCATGGCATCGAAAAACTCGTCGTTAGTTTTGGTCATCGACAGTTTATCAATTAAGAACTCCATGCAATCTGTCTCGTCCATAGGGTTGAGAATTTTGCGTAGAATCCACATTTTTTGCAGTTCTTCTGGCGAGGCCAATAACTCTTCGCGGCGGGTGCCTGAGCGATTAAAATCAATGGCTGGGAATACACGGCGCTCGGCAATTTTGCGTGACAAGTGCAGTTCCATGTTACCGGTACCTTTAAACTCTTCGTAAATAACCTCGTCCATTTTTGAACCGGTATCCACCAGAGCTGTCGCGATAATAGTTAAACTGCCGCCTTCTTCCACATTACGGGCTGCGCCAAAGAAGCGTTTCGGTTTGTGCAAGGCGTTGGCATCAACACCACCCGTTAACACTTTACCTGAGCTTGGAATCACAGTGTTATAGGCGCGCGCTAAACGTGTAATAGAGTCGAGCAGAATAATAACGTCTTTCTTGTGCTCAACTAAGCGCTTGGCTTTTTCAATCACCATTTCAGCAACCTGAACGTGGCGGCTGGCGGGTTCATCAAAGGTTGAAGCAACTACTTCACCTTTCACGAGGCGCTGCATTTCGGTAACTTCTTCCGGACGCTCGTCAATCAGTAATACCATCAGCACACATTCTGGGTGATTGGCGGCAATAGATTGGGCAATGTTTTGTAACAGGATCGTTTTACCGGCTTTCGGTGGTGCTACGATTAAACCGCGCTGACCACGACCGATGGGCGAGGCTAAATCTAATACTCGCGCGGTAATATCTTCACGACTGCCATTACCACGCTCCATCCGCAGACGAGAGTTAGCATGCAGTGGGGTTAAGTTTTCGAAGAGAATTTTGTTACGGGCATGTTCTGGTTTACCAAAGTTAACTTCACTCACTTTTAAGAGTGCAAAATAACGC
The DNA here is from genome assembly GCF_049390205.1 of Alishewanella sp. d11. Lineage (GTDB taxonomy): Bacteria > Pseudomonadota > Gammaproteobacteria > Enterobacterales > Alteromonadaceae > Alishewanella. Next base: position 1,693,830 of record NZ_CP186547.1, read on the forward strand.
TCGCCTTCTTTCGGTGGGCGAATTAAGCCAGAGATGCTATCGCCAGTCCGTAAATTGAAACGACGGATTTGGCTGGGCGACACATAGATATCATCAGGGCCAGCCAAATAAGAACTGTCTGAAGACCTTAGAAAACCAAAACCATCTTGTAAAATTTCCAACACGCCGTCACCGTAAATTTCTTCACCGTTTTTGGCATGGGCTTTCAGAATGGCGAAAATGATATCTTGTTTGCGTAGACGAGCCATATTTTCTTGGCCCATAGACTCAGCTAACTCAACCAGTTCGCTAATTGGCTTCAGTTTTAGTTCTGTTAAATGCATATTTGATGGGTTCTTGTTGGTAAAAACAGATTAATGCTTATCAGCTCAATAAATATAGGGTAGAAGTTGGTATATTCGACAGACAAGCGTGGTTTAAGATATTTGCTACTGCACACAATAGCAGCTGAACTTCAGGACGTCCAGTATACAATAGAAAAAGGCGTACATTAATACGCCTTTTTTTAAATTAGATATTGTCGTCTAAAAACTGCTTTAACTGCGTTTTAGACAAGGCGCCCACTTTGGTGGCGGCTACCTGGCCGTTTTTAAATAACAACAACGTAGGAATACCGCGAATACCAAACTTCGGTGGCGTGTTCGGGTTTTGGTCGATGTTCACTTTAGCGACGCTTACTTTGCCGACATATTCAGTGGCAACATCGTCTAGAATAGGTGCAATCATTTTACAAGGCCCACACCACTCTGCCCAGAAGTCTACCAGTACTGGCAATTCTGCTTTTAATACGTCAGTTTCGAAACTGTCGTCAGAAACCTGTAAAATATGTTCGCTCATCTATTTCTCCGTTAAGGCTGTGCAGTTACACTGCTAAAATATGTTATCAATTTAATCGCGGCTGTTTCTTATTGCAAGCGTAACAGTTATGCTAGGCAGGTATGAATAAAACACACTTAACATCGCATAAATTCGCCGATTTCGCATTGGCGCCACAGGTTCTTGACGCGCTTAACGCTCAAGGTTACAGCTATTGTACGCCAATTCAGGCGCAATGTTTACCCCTTGCTTTAGCAGGTAAAGATATTGCCGGACAGGCGCAAACTGGAACGGGCAAAACGTTAGCCTTCTTAACCGCTACTTTTCACCACTTGCTTACCCATGAACCCAAAGGGTCTGGGCAACCTCGAGCGATTATAATGGCTCCTACGCGGGAATTAGCCGTTCAGATCCATAACGACGCTGTTATGTTAGCGCAAAAAGCTAACTTACGTCTGGGGCTGATTTATGGGGGCGAAGGTTACGATTCTCAACGGCAATTGCTCGAGCAGGGTGTGGATATTTTAATTGGTACCACAGGTCGGTTAATTGATTACCTGAAACAAGGTCTGTTTGAACTGTCGCAAATACAGGTGGTGGTGCTGGATGAAGCCGATCGCATGTTTGATTTGGGCTTTATTAAAGATATCCGCTTTATGTTTAATCGCATGCCGCCGGTGACTGAACGCCTGAGCTTGTTATTTTCTGCAACCTTATCCTACAAAGTGCAAGAACTGGCGTTTGAAAAAATGAATCAGCCAGTCCATATCCATATTGCACCGGAAGAAATGACCGGGAGTCGGATCAGCGAAGAGCTGTTCTACCCAGCACACGAACATAAAATGCCTTTGTTATTAACCCTGCTCGAAGAAGAGTGGCCAGACAAAGCAATTGTATTTGCTAATACCAAACATGCCTGTGAAGACGTTTATCATTGGTTAGATGCCGATGGTCATCGCGTTGGTTTATTGACCGGTGATGTTATTCAGAAAAAACGCCTGAAAATTTTGGATGACTTCACCACGGGTAAATTAGATATTTTGGTCGCCACTGATGTGGCCGCCCGTGGTTTACATATTCCGAAAGTGAGCCATGTGTTTAACTTTGATCTGCCAGATGATTGCGAAGATTATGTGCATCGCATAGGCCGGACGGGTCGGGCTGGTGAGAGTGGTAAAGCCATTAGCTTTGCTTGTGAGCGTTATGCGTTAAATTTAACGGCGATAGAAGACTATATTCGTCATCCTATTGCGGTTACCCAATACGACGCCGACGCGTTATTAACCGATCTGACACCGCCAAAACCTAGAGTGCGACGTCGGCCCGGTCAGGCACGCAGTGGCTCTGCGAGCAGAAGCAATAATGGGCGCACTAATAATGGCTCAAGATCTCCGCGCAATCGCCCTCGCTAAAGCAGCTCCAGGCAATGAGCCGGCTGCCATGCAACAATCACCGCATAGTGATATTTATGCGGTGATTGACCTTGGCTCCAACAGCTTTCATATGCTGATGGTTAAGGTAGTCGGTGGTTCAGTGCAGGTGATTGGCCGGGTTAAACGTAAAGTGCGTTTAGCCGCCGGCCTAAATGATAATCTCGTCTTAAGCCACAAAGCGATGAAGCGCGGCTGGGAATGCCTCGCTTTATTCGCGGAACGTTTACAAGATATTCCTACCGAAAATATCCGAATTGTTGGTACGGCTACACTGCGCTTAGCCCAAAACGTCAAAGCTTTTTTACACGAAGCGGAAGCCATCTTAGGTCAAAAAGTTCAGGTTATCAGCGGAGAAGATGAAGCGCGGATCATTTATCTTGGTGTTGCGCATACCTCGAATAGCGATAGTAACCGTTTAGTGATTGATATAGGCGGTGCCAGTACCGAAGTGGTGGTTGGCCAAGGCTTTACCCCAACAGTGTTAAGTAGCCTCAATATGGGCTGCGTCACCTACCTTGAACGTTATTTCAGTGATCAGCAATTAAGTGAAGCCAACTTCCATGCCGCGATAGCCGCTGCCGAGCAAGAAATTCAAACCGTTAAACAACGCTTTTTAGATGAAGGTTGGCAAATTGCGGTTGGGGCTTCAGGCACGGTGCAGGCGATGCAAGAAATTTTGGTGGCGCAGGGCAAGGATGAAGTGATTACCTTGCAGCGGCTGGAAGATATTATGCAACAAGCTATGGCCTGTGGTCCTGCTGAACAGTTAAACATTATTGGTTTAGCACAAGAGCGTAAGCAGGTTTTCGCCTCGGGTTTAGCGATTTTAGTGGCGCTGTTCCGCCAGCTAAACATTCGCGGTATGACCCTATCAGGCGGTGCGCTGCGCGAAGGGGTGCTGTACAGTATGTTGCCGCAGCTACAAGACTCGAATGTACGAAATCGTACGGTCAATAGCTTAATGGTGCGCTATTTTATTGATCAGCAGCATGCGGCACGGGTGGCAGAAATGGCGGCTGAGCTAGCAGACCAGTTACAAAGTAGTTGGGATTTACAACGCTTTGAAGGTCATAGCATGTTGCGCTCTGGCGCTTTATTGCATGAACTGGGCTTACTGATCGAATATAAAAATCACCACCATCATGGTGCCTACATCATCAATCATTCCGACTTACCTGGATTTACCCGAGCACAGCAGCAACTGGTTATGGCCTTGGTGCATAACCATAGAGCCGATATAGCTCGCGAAGTGATCGCACGGCAAACCATGACCTCAGTGCTGTTAACTGTGCGACTTACGCGTATTTTGCGTCTAGCGGTGATTTTGTCGATGCGACGGCGGCATGAGGCATTACCTCAAGTGACGATTAGCGCTAAGGCGGAATCCTTAGTATTGGTAATGCCAAGTGGCTGGTTAGAACAGCATCCTTTAATGCGGGCAGAGCTAGAGCAGGAAATACAATATCAGCAACAAGCGGGTTGGGAGCTGCTTATTCAGTAGCTCCCGGTAGCTACAATTTATTGTTTTAGCCAGATTGCCACTTTTTTGGCAAAGTAAGTCAAAATGCCATCGGCACCCGCGCGCTTAAATGCCAGTAGTGACTCCATGATTACCGGTTGTTCGGCCAACCAACCATTTTGAATAGCCGCCATATGCATGGCATACTCGCCGCTGACTTGGTAAGCAAAGGTCGGGACGCCGAATTCGTCTTTTACCCGACGCACGATATCTAAATAAGGCATGCCAGGTTTTACCATCACCATATCAGCGCCTTCTTCCAAATCCATGGCAACTTCATGCAGTGCTTCATTGCTGTTGGCAGGATCCATCTGATAGTTCTTTTTATTGCCCCCTTTTAAATTGCCGGCAGAGCCGACCGCATCTCGAAAAGGACCGTAATAACTAGAAGCATACTTTGCCGAATACGCCATAATACGGGTATTCACAAAGCCAGCCTCTTCCAGCGCGTCGCGAATAGCTCCTATTCTGCCATCCATCATATCGGAGGGGGCAATAACATCAGCGCCTGCAGCTGCATGAGACAGCGCTTGTTTGACTAAGGCTTCCGTGGTCACGTCATTTAACACATAGCCATTATCATCAATAATGCCATCTTGACCATGCGTGGTGAAAGGATCTAGAGCGACATCGGTGATCACGCCAAGCTCTGGCGCGTGTTGCTTTAATAATTTAACGGCGCGTTGCGCTAAGCCATTTGGGTTCCAAGCTTCTTCAGCCAGAACAGACTTTTTCTCTGCTGGCGTTACTGGAAAAAGTGCGATAGCCGGAATACCCAAGGCCACCAATTCTTTTGCTTCTGTCACTAACAAATCTAAGGATAGACGCTCGATACCCGGCATAGAGGCGATACTTTCTCGGGTATTTTCGCCTTCTATGATAAACATGGGGTAAATCAAATCATTCACAGTGATCTGATGCTCTGCCATTAAACGCCGGCTAAAATCATGTTCGCGCATCCGACGTAAACGACTGGCAGGAAAGAAACGATTAGTTTGCATCTGTGGGTTCCTCAACGGGTAATTGCAATAGTTGGCAACTATTCTGATAACTTTGCTCGGCGATCTGTTGCAGGCTACGCCCAGTTAAACGCGCAACTTCACTGCCGATAGCCGGTAATAACGCTGGGCTGTTACAACGTGGTCTAGGCCGAATATTTCTGGGGATTAAATAAGGCGCATCGGTTTCCAGAATTAATCTATCTAGCGGAATATAAGCTAGCGCTTGCTGCAGTTCTTGGCCGCGTCGCTCGTCACAAAGCCAACCGGTGATACCGATATACAACCCTAAATCTAAATAGGCTTTCAGTTGTTGGCTATTGCCGGTAAAACAATGGGCGATACCGGCTAGCGGCGGTTGCTCTTTTAGCATTGCAATTTGTGTACTAAAGGCATCGCGCTCGTGCAAATACACTGGCAGCTTAAAGTGTTGTGAGAGTTTAAGTTGCTCGGCGAAAACGGCTTGCTGCACCGCTCTTGGAGAAAAGTCACGGTTAAAATCAAGACCACATTCGCCAATCGCGACAATCTTAGGATTGGCCAACTGCTCTGTTAGTTCTGATAGCCAGTTATCGGCTACTTGAGCGGCCTGATGTGGATGCACTCCCGCGGTACAGTAGCAGCCAGGGTGTTGCTGACTGAACTGCGTATTTTTTTTGCTTTCTGCTAAATCGCTACTAATCAGCAGGCAGCGAGTCACGCCTGCGTTATTGGCTGCGGCAATAATAGCCGTTTCCTGATCAGCAAATTGCGCGCTAAATAAATTAACTCCGCAATCAAACCAGCGCATATTAGCGATCGCGTCTTACTTTGATACGGCGATTAGATTTTTCATTGCCAAGATAAAAGGCTCCTAAAGCACCGCGGCGAATATGATGACGCTCACCCACTTTTACAGCATAAATAGCAGAATCAGTTTGACGCCAAACCTGCCCGTTATCAAATTCAATAATTAATTTTTGATGTGCACCATTGCTAACCTTAGTAACAATGCCAGCTATTTCGTCAATGTTATCTGTGTTTTGCTTTCTATTCTCTAGGCCGAAATTGTTTTGAGCTGCTGGGGCTGTGAGCTGAGGATCCATCACCGCTGTTACAGAGGTTGCTGCAGAAGGTGCCTTTTGGTTCTCAGTGAGCGGGATAAGATCATAACAAGCCAGACGTTTTTGCGTATCCAGCTCTGAACGACACGCTTCCAATGCCAAAGCTAAGTTGGGTTGAGCGAGTAAGCTAGGACTGAGCCAGGCCAAACAGAAGATGACACACAATTTATTTATCATGATGACTCCTCGGGAGATTCTGTCGTTTTGGGCACATAAAAGCGACTTAACCATAACCCCAGTTCGAATAGTAAACACATCGGAATCGCGAGCAAAATTTGCGATAACACATCTGGTGGCGTGAGTAACATACCTAGTATAAATGCCGCGACAATAATATATGGGCGCTTTTCTGCTAATGCTTCACGCGATACGCTACCACTCCATACCAATAACAAGATTGCGATAGGAATTTCAAAAGATAAACCAAACGCAAAGAATAACTTCAGGACAAAATCCAGATAGCTGCTAATGTCGGTTGCTATAGTGACACCTGCGGGCGCCACGCTGGTGAAAAAAGCAAATACCAGAGGAAACACAATAAAGTACGCGAAGGCTATACCTGCATAAAACAACAGGGTGCTGCTGAACACCAGTGGTGCCATCAGACGTTTTTCTTTGCTATAGAGTGCCGGCGCAATAAATTGCCAAACTTGAAATAAGATGTAAGGGATCGCTAAACAAATCGCGACAATAAAGGTGAGTTTAAAAGGCGCGAAAAAAGGCGCTGCGACATCGGTCGCGATCATGCTAGTGCCTTCGGGGAGCACCGCTAACAATGGTTGTGCCAGCAGGGCGTAGATATCACGGGCAAAATAGGCCAAGCAAATAAAGACTAACAGCACTGCCACTATGCAACGTAACAAACGATTACGTAGCTCAAGCAAGTGTCCCAACAGGCTGTCAGGATCCGGTTTTGTTTTCATCTTTTACAGCGGTCTCATTCAGGGGCTGACTGGGTTTTGCCACCGCTATGGGAGTGGCATCTGGCATGATTTGAGCATTAGCAGGTCTGACTGAATTAGCGGCTTCGGTTAGCTCTTGTATGGCTGCCGTTTCATCAGCAGTAAGATTCAACATGCCCTTCGCTTCTGCATCTTTCAGCTTTTGATGCAACTCATGCACCCGTAAATTATCATTTAACTCGGCTTGCATTTGATAGCCAAATTGTTTGATGCTTCGAACAGTTTTCATGGTACTGCGGATGGCGCCCGGCAAACGCTCAGGGCCTAATACCAGTAAGGCGACAACCGCAATTATGAGCAGCTCCCAAAAACCCATAACTACACTTTATCTTTTTCAGTCGTAGGCTGGTTGCTGGTTGTTGGTTCAGCACTCGGTTTGGCTGGCTCAGCAAGCTGCACGGGTTTGCTATCTGCTTTTAGCTCTGCGTCGTCTTTTTGGTCTTCATCTTTGATGGAGTTGCGGAAGCCTTTAATGGCTGAACCCAGATCGGTACCTATACCCCGAAGTTTCTTGGTACCGAACAGCAGCACTATAATGGCTAAAATGATCAGCAAATTCCAAATACTAATACCACCAAAACCCATGTTAACTTCCTCGTTTTATTACGTAAATTACCGGAGCGCACCTTACAGCGACTGAGTAAATTATGCCAGTGAAGCTTTTATGGCAAAAAATGCTGCCAGAATGCCAAGTGTTGCAGCCAACCATCCGGTACTGATGCTGAATGCTATACTAGCACTAATCAGACAGGCTGCTGCAAGAATAGCGCTAATAATTTGTTGTTTGGTTTGCTGTTGCTGATGTTGCATTTGCTGTACTTGCAACAGCAAGGCTTGTTGTTGTCTGGGGCCTTGCTCCAAATAACGGTGTAATAGCTCCGGCATTTGAGGCATTTTTTCTGCCCAAAATGGGAAATTTTCTTTTACTTGTCGCCATATAGCCGGTAAACCCACTTGCTGCTTTACCCAATTCTCCAGAAAAGGTTTTGCCGTTTTCCACAGATCAAGTTGTGGATAAAGCTGTCTACCTAAGCCTTCGATATATAATAGGGTTTTTTGCAGTAAGACTAATTGTGGTTGTACCTGCATCTCAAAACGACGCGCAGTATTAAATAAGTTTAGTAAAACATGACCAAAGGAAATCTCCGCCAAGGGTTTTTGAAATATGGGTTCGCAAACAGTGCGAATGGCACTTTCAAACTCTTCAACCTTGGTGTGGGCAGGGACCCAGCCGGAATCGAGGTGCAGTTGAGCCACCTTGCGGTAATCGCGGTTAAAAAAAGCGACAAAATTTTCTGCTAAATAGCGTTTATCTTCTGCATTCAGTGTGCCGACGATACCGCAGTCAATGCCGATATATTTTGGATTTTCTGGATGGTCATAAGAGACAAAGATATTCCCAGGATGCATATCAGCATGAAAAAAGCTGTCACGAAAGACCTGGGTAAAAAAGACTTCTACTCCGCGTTTAGCAAGCAACTCCATATTGGTGCCTTGTGCTTCCAAGGCCGGTATATCCGATACTGGGATGCCATAAATACGTTCCATAACCATTACGTTACTACGGCAATGATCAGCATAAACGAAAGGGATATACAGGGAGTCAGAATCGGTGAAATTGCGTCGAAGTTGGATTGCATTAGCCGCTTCACGCTGTAAATCCAGCTCATCAAGGATGGTTTTTCGATATTCAGCGACCACTTCGCGTGGCCTTAGGCGTTTGCCATCAGGTAAAAAACGGGCTGCCATTACCGCTAAGCTGTCCATTAATGCTAAGTCAGCAATAATTTGTTTGCGGATCCCTGGTCGAATGACCTTAATCACCACATCAGCGAGTTGACCATCGTCTTGCTTTAATTGCGCGGTATGCACTTGCGCGATGGACGCGGAGGCGAGTGGTTGCAAGGCAAAGTTACTGAATAATTCATTAATATCAGTCAGATTGAGTGCTTCTTCAATCAAAGCCTTCGCTTGCTCGCCACGAAATGGCTCAACTTTATCTTGCAGAATGGCTAACTCATCGACTAAGGCTGCCGGTAACAAATCACGGCGCGTGGAAAGCATCTGCCCAAACTTAATCCAAACTGGCCCTAGGCTCTGTAACGCCAGCCTCAAGCGTGCGCCAATACTATGCTGGGGATAACGATTACCTAACCAGAATAAACTTTTTCGTAGCAGTTTTGCATACCAAGGTTGCCAATGTGGTGGAATTAATTCATCCAGACCATATTGCAATAAGGTTTTTTGGATCTGGTAAAACCGGCTTATCCGCACCTTTTACTCCTGTAACCTATTAAGTTGACGTCGCAACAGTTCGACTCTTGCCTGCAATTGACTGAGTTGTTGCGCAAATTGCTCAGTCTCGCTGCGGCTGGGCGTGAGCAATAATTCGTCCTGAGCAAGTTCTACGTGCAATTGGGCAAGTTGCTGCCCTTTTTGTTGCAGGTAGCGTTGTATTTGGTCCAGGGTGTTGCTCAGCTTGTAAGCGAGCGCATCCCCAACATACTGCGATAGTGCGAATTGCCAATCTGGGCTGAGTTGTTGTAGGAATTGAGAAAACTGTTGTGCAACCTGTAAATCCCCTTCGATTTGCAAGGCATCCGCTTTGATTAAACGTGTTAGCTGGCTAGGATCTCTGAGTTGTCTTAGTGTGTTGAGATCGGCACTGATGTGGCAATCAGTTGCTTCATTATGTTGGTTAAACAGTAATGCATCTTGGCTGGCACTTATCACCAGCGTCAATTTTAAATCGCGAAGTGTTACCGACAACTGCTTTGCTTGTAAACGTTGTAATGCAGGTTGACAAGCAGGATCCAGCGCAATTAAGCGCCGGCTTATTTTCTCTGCCGCAGCACAGAGCAGTTGCGGTAACAGTGGCAGCATCAGAATTTATACCCCCGATGTAATGCCACTATACCTCCTGTCAGATTGTGGTAGCTCACCTCAGCAAAACCTGCTGTGACCATCATGTCTTTTAATGTTTCTTGGTCAGGGTGCATACGGATCGATTCGGCAAGATACTGATAACTTTCTTTATCGTTAGCAATCAACTGTCCCATAAATGGCAGCAGACGGAAAGAATACAGATCATAAGCTTTGCTAAGCCAGTCATGTGTAGGCTTAGAAAACTCCAGCACTAATAAGCGCCCACCTGGCTTTAGTACTCTGAACATAGAGCGTAAGGCGGCATCTTTATCAGTGACATTTCTTAAACCAAAACCAATCGAAATGATATCAAAGCTATTATCGGCAAAAGGCAGTGCTTCGGCATTGGCTTGCACAAACTCGATATTATTGATTAAACCAAGATCACGTAATTTATCACGGCCCACATTTAACATTGACTCGTTGATATCGGCTAATACGACCTTACCGCTAGGGCCGACTCGTTTGGAAAATAGCGCAGTAATATCGCCAGTACCGCCGGCGAGGTCGAGCACTTGCTGACCAGGTCTGACACCACTACAGTCAATAGTGAACCGCTTCCATAGGCGGTGAATGCCCATCGACATCACATCATTCATAATGTCATATTTGGCAGCCACGGAATGAAATACATCTGCGACCATGGCAACTTTTTGCTCAGCCGGTACCGATTTAAAACCAAAATGCGTGGTGGAGTTACTAGGTTCGCTCATAACAGTGCCTGATTACGATTAATAGGCTGCTAGTGTAAAAGATTACGCCAGCTGAGCCAACAGCTGCGAGAAATCAGCTGTTGAAAATATCGAGCAGGTGTTAATCACCTTATACAGCTGTCACTAAGGCTTCACTTGCAACTTGATTGCGGCCACGTTTCTTAGCCAGATTCATGACATTATTGGTACGCGCTAGAAACTCGTACCAGTTTTCAGACGCATGGTACAGCGTCACACCTAATGAAATGGTAATGGGGGGGAGGCTTTTTTTATCTCGAGCAGACACAAAACGGAGTTTTTCTACACCTTTACGCACTTGCTCAGCAATTTCAGCTGCCGTGCGTAAATCAACATCGGGCAATAATAGCAAAAACTCTTCACCACCTGCTCGCACGGGCATGCCACTCTCTTGCACATAACTGCCGACCTTACGCGCAACCTTAGATAAAATAATATCACCAATGGTTTGCCCGTAGCGTTGATTAAACTGACTGAAATTATCCAAGTCGACCGAGATGGCAGCTATGCGCCGATCAGGTTGTTCACTAAGCCATAATTCAACCTGATTTTGCATGGCAACTCTATTATACAAACCGGTTAGTGGGTCTTGTAATCGTTGTTTTTTAAGTTGTTCTATTTCGTTGCGAAGTTGATGGCTTTGTTGGTTGGCACTGATAAGTTGCTGATTGAGGAGTTGTTGCTGTTTTCGGTAGGACAGAGTGACTTGCTTAAGTTCGGCGAGAGCAGGTGGCATAGGGATGGCATCCTGCTCAAGCTTAAACACCGTATGATCAAGTTGATCAATAAAGTCCTCTGTCGCTTCAGCTGCTAAATCGGTATAACCAGAAAGTCTACTCACCATACCTGAGACATCCTGCAGCAATTGTTCTTGCTGTTGTTGTTCAGGCAAAAGGTAGCGGTTATAAAGCTCTGCCATGATAAAGTCATCAAACATGGCTTTGGCGGCTAGCTTTTGCTCAATGGCCTGGCAAAGTTCACTGTTATTTCTGCTAATATATTCATAGCCTACAGTGTAATTTATAGGGTGCGCTGCCAATTGATTGTGCGTTAAAAATGCACTCACCTTGGCGGCTTTGTCCATGGCTTGCTGCATCGTATCTTTATACTTCATAGCACGAATCAGAGCTCCAGTAGCGATTACCAGTTAATTAACAAATCTATAGTACGTGATAAAACGTGACTGGCAATATGTTTTCAGCATATTTTCAGAGATATGTTGAAATTCCCAGCAGTTGGGTGAAAAAAAGCTCGGTAATGCTGCAGAATGAAGCGATAAAACCGCCAATATATAAGGCTTGTGTACATGATCACAGTGGCAAAAGCCGTTACAATCAATAAGTGTTGAGCAAAATTTCACATTTAGTCAGGCTGTAGAGTCAAGACATGCAGTAGCATCAGGAACTAACAATCGCTAACTTGCTAAACTAAATGGGTTTACATTAGAAGAAGAAACAGGGAACTTTATATGATTAAAATGAGCAAGGCTTTGAGTTTGCTGGCGGGGGCATTACTGTTAGCAGGATGTGCGAGTAAAGCACCTGAAACAGCAGCACCTTCATTTTCTGAACTTGCTGCGCAGATCTGGCAAGCAGAAACAGCCCTTCGCACGCCTGCGCCTGGTAGCCTAATTGATATGTCGGAAGCTGCACTAGCTGAACGGCAACAACAGCGTTTAGCGTTACAACAGCGTTTGTTGGCGGTTGATGTCAGCACGCTCTCAGAACAAGAGCAAATCGATCATGCTATTTTGGCCTATCGCCTAGCAGATGAGATTGATCAATATCGCTTTGCTGCTCACTTTATGCCACTGACCTCTGAGTCTGGCTTTCATACCTTTTTAGCCATGAGCTTTCAGCGTAGCAATTTACGTCAGGTTGCAGATTATCAGCTCTATTTGCAGCGTCTTACTGCGATTCCAACCTATATGGCGCAACAAACCGCTTTGATGCAGCAAGGTTTAGCGCAAGGTATTACGCAACCAAAAGTGGTGTTAAAAGGGTTTGAGCAAAGCATTAGTTCCTATATTGCGCAGCAACCTGAACAAAGCGTATTTTTTCAGCCCTTAAGGCGCAAGCCAGACGGTATAGACGAGCAGCAATGGCAGCAGTTCCGTCAACAAGCCATCACGTTGATCCAAACACAAGTTAATCCTGCGTTTCAGGCGTTTTATGACTTTATGGTAGAGGATTATTTGCCTGGTGCGAGAGAGAGTATTGCCGCCAGTGCTTTACCTAACGGCAGTGCTTTTTATCAAAATCGACTAGAGCATTATACTACCTTGCAATTAACACCCACCCAAGTGCATGAAACCGGGTTAGCTGAAGTGGCGAGGATCCGTGCTGAAATGCAGCAAGTGATAGACAGTCTGGGTTTTGAAGGTAGCTTTGCCGAATTTATTCATTTTTTACGAACTGATCCGCAATTTTATGCCACTTCTGCTGATGAACTGATGCGTTACGCTGCGTGGTTATCCAAACGCGCCGATGCAGAATTACCGCGCTTTTTTAATTTGTTACCCAGAACACCTTATGGCGTAGTGGAAGTTCCTGCGGAAATTGCCCCTAAATATACAACCGGCCGCTATTCTGGGGCAACACGGGATGATCAGGCGGGCTTTTACTGGGTAAATACCTATGCGCTGAATCGACGCCCCCTGTATGAGATGGAAGCACTCACTTTGCATGAGGCGGTTCCTGGCCACCATTTGCAAATCTCTCTGGCGCGGGAGCAAACTGAGTTGGCCGATTTTCGTCGTTCTTTCTATACCTCTGCCTTTGGTGAGGGTTGGGGACTCTATGCAGAATATTTAGGTTTGGAAATGGGTTTTTACCAAGATCCCTACAGCAACTTTGGTCGCTTAACCTATGAAATGTGGCGCGCTGCCAGGTTAGTGGTTGATACCGGTATGCATACTAAAGGCTGGAGCCGGCAACAAGCGATGGATTTTTTAGCAGAAAATACCGCGTTATCTATGCACAATGTGCAAACTGAAATCGATCGTTATATCAGCTGGCCAGGCCAAGCCTTATCTTACAAGTTAGGAGAGTTAACGATTAAACGCTTACGCCAACAGGCGGAAACCCAATTGGCCGACAAGTTTGATATTCGTGAGTTTCATGGTGTGGTATTAGGAAATGGTAGTGTGCCACTTGCGGTGTTAGAGCAACAGGTTGCGGCTTATATTAAACGCAAGTTACAGCAGTAACTTGCTGCTGTGGCCGCACAACGTTGGTACCTAGCGATGTTGTGTGGCTTTAATGCCGAATTGTGAGTGAGGGGGCAATATCGATCTGGCCTGTTTCATCAATAGCCGCACATTTCTCGGCAAGCTCTAAAATTGCTAGCTGTCCTGTTGGCATCTGGCGCACAAATCGTAATTGATAACCATAACGCTGTAATTCGATAACCGCTAACTTCTGCGCAGCGCTGAGGGGTTCCCAAATATCGTGCAGCGCTTTGCTGTTATGGCGACGCTCGGCATGTGCAATCTTATGCATCTTGCTAACTCCAAGGTTGGCTTTGCAATTAAGAGCCTGAGTTTGCGGACAAGTTCAATAGATCCTGCCACTGCGTTGCCGTAACCGGCATCACCGATAAGCGATTCCCCTTTTGTACTAAAGGTAATTCACGCATTTTTGGCGAGTGTTTGATTTTATCTAGAGAAATTAACTGCGGCAGCTTGCTAACAAAAATTAAGTCGACAGCGACCCATCGCGGGCATTCTAGCGTCGATTTTACATCAAAATAGGGGCTACTTGGCACAAACTGGCTGGGATCTGGATAAGCAGTTCGGCAAACTTGCGCTATGCCCGCTACGCCAATGTGCTTGCAACTAGAGTGGTAAATAAAAACCTTATCCTGTAAAGCCACTTGATCGCGCAAAAAGTTTCTTGCTTGATAATTTCGAACGCCTTCCCAAATAATGGGCTGATGCGGTGCTCGTGCAAAATCATCAATACTGCATTCTGCCGGTTCGGTTTTAAATAACCAATAGTTCATTTTGCCAGACTCCTCTATTTACGGCAGAATAACAGGACTTTAAATCGCAGAATAGGCCAAAGTATGAGTCAGGTATTAGCAAATTTATTGTCTTTACTTAAGCTGGAGACGATTGAGCTTGGGCTTTATCGGGGACAGAGTCAGGATTTAGGTTTTAAAGCGGTGTTCGGCGGTCAGGTGATGGGACAAGCGTTATCCGCTGCGAAAGAAACCTTGCCAGAGGAGCGCAAGGTACATTCCTTTCATTCTTATTTCTTACGGCCTGGTGATGCGAGCAAGCCCATCGTGTATGAAGTTGAAAATATTCGCGATGGTAAAAGTTTTAGTACTCGGCGCGTCAGTGCTATTCAGTTTGGCAAGCCGATCTTCTATATGACGGCCTCTTTTCAAACAGAAGAATCAGGTTTTGAACATCAGGTCGCAATGCCTGACGTGCCAGGACCTGACGAGTTAGTTTCCGATCTTGATTTTTATCAGCAGCATGCGGCTCAAATCCCCGAAAAATTACGCAGTAAGTTTATTTGTGAAAAGCCAATCGAAATGCGACCGGTTGATTTTCAAAATCCCTTTTCACCACAAGTGAGCGCACCAAAACGCTTTGTCTGGTTTAAAGCTAATGGTCACATGCCTGATGATGTAAGAGTACATAAATACTTATTAGCTTATGCGTCAGACTTTAATTTTTTACCAACAGCATTGCAGCCGCATGGTCGTTCTTTTATGGCGCCGCACATGCAAGTAGCTACTATTGATCATGCGATGTGGTTTCATCATGACTTCCGTTTTGACGATTGGCTGCTCTATGCTGTAGATAGCCCAGCCGCGTCAGGCGGCCGGGGGCTCGTGCAGGGGCAATTTTTTAGTCGTGATGGCAAACTTGTTGCGACCACTATCCAGCAAGGCGTTATTCGCGAATATCAGGTTTGAGGGGCAAGCGTGCTGGCATAATACTGTTAATACTTTGCAATATTTCACTGCGCAGCAATAAATTAACCGTTTTAGCTAGGTTGGCTAGCGCGGCGGTAGCTGAGACCTTATTGTCTTGGTCTACTTGCGTATAGCCTTCCGCTTTTAACGCTTGGCTTAAGGTTGCAAACAAATTCTTGTCGTAATACTCAGGCGCATTAATACCGTGCAATACCAATAAACGCTGGGCTAACAAATGGCTTTGTTGTTCTAATTCAGCTCGATTGAGTGGGCCATGAGCGCGCAGTAAATTAAACACCATCGCATAACGCTGTAAGGTATGTTCGGCGTTATGCGCTAATAGATCGAGCATAAAATATTCGCGACTATGTTGGGCTGGTGCATGGAACAGCTCGCCTGTTTGTTGTAACAGCCCTTGTGCAACTAATTGCTGTAAGATAGCTTTACTGTATTGCGATACTGAGGGGACGTAGAGGTAAAGTTCTTGACGTAATAAGCCATAGAGCTGCTCCACCTGAGTGAGTAGTTGTTGTTGGCTAAGCTGGCCTTGGCGTAGCACCGCTGCGGCTAAAATGGCGGGCAAGATAAATAAATGCAGCACATTATTGCGGTAATAACTCATTAACACTGCGCTGGCAGGTGTAAGGCTGACTAATTCGCCAAAACTGTCTCTGCACACCTGAATTTTCTGCATTTTTTCTGCATGGTCAATCATTTGCTCAGCATCCATTTCGGGTAAGCTCACAAAACGATGATAAGGTGCTTGCTGTTGTAACGTCAGATAACAGTTTAATTGCTGTATCAGCTCTTGCCGAGTCAGCGTATGTTTATCGCTAGCCAGTAAGCAAAGTGCTAGCAGATTTATGCTGTTTAATGCTGCGGCTTGGTTAATGTGCCGCATAATTTGGTCAGATAATGTGGCTACTACTGGATTGAGCCATTGCGGTTTGGGCGCTTCTAGTGGATTAATTTCACTTTTCCACTCAGGTACTTGCTGATTTAAGTACTGATTCAGTGAAATGGGCTCTCCGAAATTGACATAGCCATAACCATAATCACGCAGATTACGCAGCGCTTTGAAGACCCCGCCTACCGATTCCTTCTTTTTACCAGCGCCCTGCAGTTCGCTGAGGTAAGTATTCACCTCCATCACATGTTCATAGCCAAGATAAACCGGAACAAGGGTGACTGGGCGATCAATACCTCTTAGCATGGATTGGACAGTCATGGCTAGCATGCCGGTTTTGGGTGTTAAGAGGCGACCGGTTCTGCTGCGCCCCCCTTCGGTGTAATATTTGACGGCATAGCCTTTGCTAAAAAGCAGGCTTAAGTACTCCCGAAAGACGGCAGAATAAAGCTTGTTGCCACTGAAACTACGGCGAATAAAGAAAGCCCCACCCCGACGAAATAAAGTACCAGCAGGCCAAAAATTCAGGTTAATCCCAGCTGCAATATGCGGTGGCACTAAGCCTTGGTGATAAATAATATAGCTTAACAGTAAATAATCCATATGACTGCGGTGGCAGGGGACATAAACAATTTCATGCCCTTTTTGCGCCAAATCACGCAACATATCCACGTTGTTAACTTTGATACCGTAGTACAATTTTTGCCACAGCCAGCTTAAAACACGATCCCCAAAGCGCAAGGTTGAGGTGCGATAATCGGCGGCAATCTCTTGTAATAACTTCTGTGCCTCTTGTTGCGCCGCTGCTTGACTAATCCGTTTGCTGCTTGCCTCATCAGCAATCGCTTTTTTTAACGCTGGCGTCGCTAAGAGTGCATTAAATAGTTGGCTGCGATTCATCAGCTTCGGGCCCGTGGCGGCTAAGCGTTGGCGGTAGAAATGAATGCGAGACATCCTCAGTAGTTTGCGTGCGGTATCTTCTGCGGCTCCAAATTGGTCGGCCATTTGGTGCAAATCTACCGGTTTGCTGAGTCTTACCAAGGTGTGGCGGCCAGAGACAAGCACGATAAGTAATTTTGCTAGCCAGTTTGGTGAGTGGGCTTCCCCTAATAGCCATTTGATACTGTCTTCTTTACCTGGTGCGCGACCCCATAATATGGCAGCGGGCATCAGCTGAGCTTGCAACGTTGGATCAGCAAGATGGGCAGCCAGTAGCGTTTGGCCATGTTGTAGCGCCAAGGTTTTCTTTCTAGCACCCAATAAACGATGGGGTTTTTCTAAAAAAAGTGTTCTCGGTAACTGTTGATTATTCAGCGTGACCTTGTCTAACGGATCAGGCAACTCTAACTGCTGACAAACGCTACGCAGGGTCGCCAGATCGCTGGCAGATTCAGTATGGCAAATGTAAAACAATGGTCGCTCAACCGCGATATCGAGTTGAACTAACGGATTGTCTGGCACAATTTTGCATTTAACCAGCAGCCGTAGCGGCCATTTCAACAGTTTAGTCAACAGTAACAGACTTGATAACATACTCAAATTAGCCAAGTAAGATTTCAAAAAAGTGCAGTAGAATACCACAATTTAGAGCTAACTCAGCTTAACGTCCTTAAATTTCGGTTAACTCGTCAGATGCTGTTTGCTAGAGTGGTCAATTTATCTGCGCTATGTGGTAATAAGTGGTAAAAAAGCACAGACACTTGGCAATTGCTAAAAGGCTGTATATACTCACAGTAAATACTGTATAGGTAGCCAGCACTATGATGAGACCACTTACACCACGGCAGGCTGAAATTCTGCAACTTATCAAAGATTACCAAATAGAAACGGGTATGCCACCCACGCGAGCGGAAATTGCTTTGAAGTTGGGGTTTAAATCGGCAAATGCGGCTGAAGAGCATTTGAAAGCACTGGCCAAGAAAGGCGTCATTGAGATGTTGCCGGGTACATCTCGCGGTATTCGATTAATTGAAGACGATAGTGCTCCCGAACAACTCGGCTTACCGCTGATTGGTAAGGTAGCTGCTGGGCAGCCTATTCTAGCGGCAGAGCATGTACAAAATCATTATCAAATTGATGCGCACTTGTTTAAACCACATGCCGATTTCTTGTTGAAAGTACAGGGCATGAGTATGCAGGATATTGGTATTTTAGATGGCGACTTGCTTGCTGTACATAAAACAGCTCAAGCAGAATCAGGGCAAGTCATCGTTGCGCGGGTAGATGATGAAGTTACGGTAAAGCGTTTTCAGCGACAAGGGCATCAGGTGTTATTGTTGCCGGAAAATGCTGATTTTGATGTTATCAAAGTTGATTTGCGCCAGCAGCATTTTGCCATTGAAGGCTTGGCTGTAGGGGTGATCCGCAATGGTTCCTGGTTATAAATCTGCCCTTACTCAATAAGTTATTTTACTACTGCACTGGTATGACCTGATGGTTTTATCAGTGCTTTTGCATTTTTGGGGTTTACATTATCTCAATCCTGGACAATTCTTAGACAGCCACTGCTGAAAAAATAATAAAAAAGCATTGGTTGATTTCAGCCTAAGTCTCGAAATCAATTAAAACAATAACTATAAAAAAATTGCGAAACTTAACACATAGATTCGGTCGGGTGGGTAGTCAAAAAACCGTGTAGTGCTGTGTACGGAGTTTCTGCAATTTGCATTTGCAAATGACAGAGGAGAAGTACAGTGACAAACGCACGTAGTTTGGCTTGGTCGCTGCCATTCCTGCTTTTTGCCGCATCGACACATGCATCCAATAGCATGCCTTTAAATATGACTAAAGGCGTGACAGAAATAAGTCAGCAGGTTTATCAACTGCATATGACCATTTTCTGGATCTGTTGTGTTATCGGCGCAGTAGTGTTTGGCATCATGTTTTGGTCTATTATTCGCCACCGCAAAGCAAGAGGGGTGCAACCGGCGTCCTTTCATGAAAGCACCAAAATCGAAATTCTTTGGACGGCTATTCCGGTCGTTATCCTGATAGGGATGGCATTTCCAGCCACTAAAACCTTAATTGCTATGGAGGATACTTCTGCTGCCGATGTGACGGTTTTGGTCACGGGTTCGCAATGGAAGTGGCATTACAGGTATCTCGAGCATGAGGTGGAATATTTTTCGTTATTGGCAACGCCGCGCGAGCAAATTTCCAACAAACTCGCCAAAGGGCAAAACTATCTGCTAGAAGTTGATCGCCCCTTAGTGATTCCAACAGGTAAAAAAGTCCGTTTCTTAATGACCTCCGATGACGTTATCCACTCCTGGTGGGTGCCTGCTTTTGCCATTAAAAAAGACGCGAACCCAGGCTTTATCAATGAAGCTTGGACGCGCGTTGATGTACCGGGTATTTATCGTGGCCAATGTGCAGAGCTGTGCGGTAAAGATCATGCTTTTATGCCTATTGTAGTGATTGCGAAAGAGCCTGCCGATTATTACGCCTGGATTACTGCTGAGGAAACTCGCCTAGCCGAGGCGAAAGCTGCCGAGCGTGAATTGCTGGCGATGAATATGTCTATGGAAGAGTTAATGAGAACGGGCGAACAAGTTTATCAAGGGTGGTGTGCGGCATGCCATCAGGCAACTGGCGCAGGCTTGCCAGGTATTTTCCCTGCGATCAAAGGCAGTCAGTTAGTGCTAAATGATCGCGCCGCCCATATCGACATTATCGTCAACGGTAAACCTGGCACTGCCATGCAAGCCTTTGGTAAGCAGCTCAGTTTAAAAGAACTCGCCGCAGTCATTACTTATACCCGTAATGCATTTGATAACAACACCGGTGACACCGTGCAAGCTGCCGATGTGTTCGCTGTTCAGCAAGGCAAGGGAGAATAACGGATGTCAGCTATCACCTCAGAACATGATGATCATGCGCATGATCACAAACCCAGCGGTATAAAACGCTGGCTATTTACCACTAACCACAAAGATATCGGGACCATGTACCTGATTTTTGCGCTGGTGATGTTTTTTACTGGCGGTGCCATGGCGATGGTGATCCGGTTAGAGTTATTTCAACCGGGTATGCAATTTGTCGAGCCACAGTTTTTTAACCAAATGACCACAGTGCATGGCCTGATCATGGTATTTGGTGCGGTGATGCCCGCCTTTACGGGCCTCGCAAACTGGATGATCCCGATTATGATTGGGGCGCCGGATATGGCTTTACCACGGATGAATAACTGGAGTTTTTGGATCCTGCCCTTTGCGTTTTTAATTCTGATTCTGAGTCTGTTTATGCCGGGTGGCGGCCCAGATTTCGGTTGGACTTTTTATGCGCCACTCTCTACCACCTACAGTAATGACAGTACCGCTTTGTTTGTATTCGCAGTTCATATTATGGGGATCTCCTCTATTATGGGCGCGATTAATGTCATTGTGACCATTTGGAATATGCGCGCACCTGGCATGACGTGGATGAAAATGCCGTTGTTTGTTTGGACATGGTTTATTACGGCATTTTTATTAATTATGGTCATGCCTGTGTTAGCCACGGTGGTGACGATGGTGCTCACGGATAAATATTTTGGCACCAGCTTTTTTGATGCGGCTGGTGGTGGCGATCCAGTACTGTTTCAACACATTTTTTGGTTCTTTGGTCATCCAGAAGTGTACATTATGATCTTACCTGCTTTTGGGATTATCTCGGCTATTGTACCGACCTTTGCCCGTAAACCGCTATTTGGCTATGCCTCTATGGTATATGCCACTGCCAGTATTGCGGTGTTATCCTTTTTGGTATGGGCACATCATATGTTTACAACGGGTATGCCGGTGTTCGCTACCTTATTTTTTATGTATGCGACCATGCTGATAGCCGTACCCACAGGCGTAAAAGTGTTTAATTGGGTCGCGACGATGTGGCGCGGCGCCATGACCTTTGAAGTGCCAATGATGTTTGCTCTGGCCTTTATTGTGCTCTTCACGATTGGCGGCTTTTCTGGGCTGATGTTGGCGATTACACCGGCTGATTTTCAGTATCACGACACCTATTTTGTGGTAGCGCATTTTCACTATGTCTTAGTGTCTGGAGCGGTGTTTTCTATTATTGCTGCCGCTTATTATTGGCTACCTAAGTGGACAGGCTATATGTATGACGAACGTTTAGGGCAGCTGCATTTCTGGTGTTCGTTGATTTCAGTGAATCTGTTATTTTTTCCAATGCATTTTGTTGGTTTAGCCGGCATGCCGCGACGGATCCCAGACTATGCACTGCAATTTGCTGACTTCAATGCGTTTATTAGTGTAGGTGGCTTTTTGTTTGGGTTATCACAGCTCATTTTTGTCTGGGTAATCGTGAAGTGCGCACGCGGCGGTGAAAAAGCTACCGCGCAAGTATGGGAAGGTGCCGAAGGCCTAGAATGGGAAATTCCATCTCCTGCGCCTTATCACACCTTTGATACGCCACCTGTAATTAAGTAAGGGGCTTAACCATGTCTACACATAAAAGCTTAGTAGGCAAATTAGTCGCAATTACATTGTTAATGTTCGGCTTTGGCTACGCTTTGGTACCGCTGTATGAGGTATTTTGCGAAGTGACGGGGCTTAACGGTAAAACATCGGATACCCCCGCTGTGATGTTAGTAGATGGTGTTGATACCAGTCGGGAAGTGACTATCGAGTTTTTAGCTCGGCCAAATAAAGATATGCCTTGGATTTTTAAACCGGAAGTGCGCCGTATGACGGTGCACCCCGGCGAAGTTCATGTTATGAATTATTTTGCAGAAAATCCCACAGCACAGCTGATTGTTGGTCAAGCTGTGCCTTCCGTATCGCCAGGTCAGGCGGCTCTTTTTTTACACAAGATTGAATGCTTTTGTTTTACCCAGCAACAATTGGCTGCGGGCAATAATATGTTAATGCCTGTGCAGTTCTATGTTGACCCCGCGCTGCCCGCGCACTTCAGTACGATTACGCTGAATTACACTTTGTATGATGTGACAGCGAATTGGCAACCGGGTACGCAACTTGAAAAGATTGGGGAATAAAATGACTAAAACGTACGAAAAATATTATGTCCCAGCGCAAAGCCCTTGGCCAATAGTGGGTGCTGTAGCCCTATTTTGTATTGCCTTTGGTGCCGGGCACTATGTGATTGATATGTCAAAACAGCAAAGCGGTTTTGGCGGTTGGTTGTTACTTTTAGGTTTTGCCATCTTGGTTGTTATGCTGGTCGGCTGGTTTCGCAATGTCATTGAGGAATCGATGTCGGGTTTATACAGCAGCCAGATGGATCGCTCGTTTCGGCAAGGCATGGCGTGGTTTATTTTATCGGAAGCCATGTTTTTTATGGCTTTTTTTGGCGCGCTGTTTTATGGGCGTTTTATTGCTATGGAATGGTTAGGCGGTGCCAGTAATAATGCGATGACACATGCTATCCTGTGGCCAGAATTTCTCCCGGCTTGGCCGTTACTGAAAACCCCAGGCGGGATTGAAACGCAAGCTATGCCTGCTTGGGGGCTACCTGCCATCAATACGGCAATTTTGATTGTTTCGTCTGTTACGCTGCACTTCGCTCATACCGGCTTGCTGCAAAACAAACGCGGCCAGTTGAAATTTATGCTGGGTGTGACCTTAGTTTTGGGCGCCATTTTCCTCGGCTTGCAAGGTTATGAATATATCCATGCTTATCGAGATCTGGGGTTGCGGCTAGATTCTGGTTTTTACGGTAATACGTTCTTCTTACTAACCGGCTTTCATGGTGTGCATGTGACCTTGGGCACCCTTATCTTACTGTTCATTTTTTTTAGAGTATTAAAAGGGCACTTTACGCCAGAAAAGCATTTTGCTTTTGAGGCGGGCGCTTGGTACTGGCATTTTGTTGACGCGGTATGGATTTGTTTATTTTTCTTTGTGTACGTGTTGTAACGCCAGCACCAAACACGAAGAAAATTCAATACGGCCGTGGGTTTGGAGTAATTAAACCCGCGGCAATAGCCGCTAAGATGATGACTAGGGCAACAGCAGAAAACAGTACTCTTTTGCCAAGGAAATGCGACATAGAGACGGTGTCCTGTTGTTGTCTCAACATCGCGAGCCCAGCACGAAACAGGTTGAACAAAATAAATAATAACAATAGTGCGATGATTATTTTAATCAGCATAGATAACTCCGGAGTTTGACTGATGCAGTTTGAGTTGTTCGGTCACAAATTTATTATTAACCGAATTTGGTTAATTATTACTCTGGCTGCTTTTGCCATTTTAATCAAGTTGTCCTACTGGCAATTACAGCGAGCTACAGAAAAATCAACACAATTACAGCAACTCGCTGAGCAATTACAGCAAGGCCCTGTCACAGGAAAAGGTTTGTTATCTGCTCCGTTAAGTGAGGTTGATGGGCTGGTTATTCAGGATCAGGCGTATTGGTTACCACCTTATATTTGGTTACTTGATAACAAAATTCTCGATGGCCGTGTCGGTTATGATGTAATTATCCCGGTTCATTTTAATGATCCGCGTCAGCTGGTATTAGTTAACCTTGGCTGGATGCTGGCACCTAGCAACCGGCAACAGCTGCCAGTGCCAGAGATCCCAGCAGTACTTGCACTTGATGGTTTAGTTAGAACGCAGCTGGGTGGTGTATTGCTGGGGCAAAATCTTGAGGGTAGTCAATACCCGATGCGGATGCAGCAAGTTGACTTTGTTGCTTTACAGCAACAGCTTGCGGTACCGCTTTATCCTGCGTTGATTTACCAGCAGCAAAAATCTGCCTTTATCCCACATTATCAACCCGTGGTGTTACCACCCGAAAAACATCGTGGCTACGCGTTGCAATGGTTTGGTTTAGCCTTGGCTGTGCTGGGGGTGGCTATTGCCGCCAGCTTGCAGCCCAAAAGAGTCACTGGAGAGCAAAATGAATAAAAATAAGTTTTTACTACTCTTTATTTTGTGTTGTGCGCTGCCTTTGTTGGCAGCGAAGTTGGTCTTGGAGTTTGGTTGGTTTAATCCAGGTTCTTCTAGTCGTGGCGAGTGGTTGCAACAAGAAATTTTCTTATTAGATGAGGCTAGTAAACAAATGAATCATTGGCGGATTGCAGTAGTCGCTGAGCAGTGCCTGCAGCCGCGCTGTCAACAAGCGTTACATACGGTACAGCAGATGTATTTGGGGTTGGGGCGCAAACAGAAGCAGGTACAGCCGGTATTTGTTGGTGCAGCATTGCCAGCAGATTACCCTGTGTTTCAATTACAACAGAGTCCGCAAGCTAGCCAATTACAAAACCATATCGTGTTGGTTGATCAGCAAGGTTTAGTGTTATTGCGTTACCCCATGCCAGAGCAGGCAACGGACATGGCGTTAACGGCAAAAGCAATTCGTGCTGATTTAATGAAGTTACTGAACTACGATAGAACTAGCGTGTAAACCTTTTCGCAATAATAAATTAAAAAAGTAAAGCGAGCAGCAGGGAGAGTAGAGATGACCTTTCAAAAGAAACTGATTACGCTAACACTGTGTTGGACCATGCTAGTGATTATTTTAGGGGCTTACACCCGATTAACCGATGCGGGGCTGGGTTGCCCTGACTGGCCAGGTTGTTATGGTTTTTTAAAAGTGCCGCATAAACCTGAGAAAATGGAATTAGCCGCCGCGCGTTTTCCTGAGCGGCCGTTAGAACATCATAAAGCCTGGAATGAAATGATCCACCGCTATTTAGCTGGGACATTGGGCCTACTGATTGCGGCACTTTTTATTATTAGCTGGCGGCAACAACAGCGTCTGCGTGCATTACCTACCGCATTATTGGCTATTGTCATTTTTCAGTCAGCGTTAGGGGCTTGGACGGTCACGATGGGCTTACTGCCAATTATCGTGTTAGCCCATCTGATGTTTGGCTTTTTATTATTTAGTTTGCTGGCGCTATATTGGTTACAACAGCAGCCAGCATTGCACAATACGGAACCGCAGTTAACAACCTTAAAGCCGTTAGCCTTACTTGCGTTGGTGGTGGTGGTACTGCAAATTGCGCTAGGTGGCTGGACTGCCGCCAATTACGCTGCCTTAGCCTGTATCGACTTACCGTTTTGTGAAGCCGGTTGGAGTGAGCGACTGGCATTTGCTGAAGCCTTTAACTTGCACCTAGGGCAT
Source organism: Alishewanella sp. d11 (assembly GCF_049390205.1). Lineage (GTDB taxonomy): Bacteria > Pseudomonadota > Gammaproteobacteria > Enterobacterales > Alteromonadaceae > Alishewanella. The sequence continues at coordinate 1,719,242 of NZ_CP186547.1, forward strand.
GATGATTATGAGTTTGGCGTGATGTCGCAGGATGCTAGGGCAACTATTCATGTTTTACACCGGTTGGGTGCTGTTATTACGCTATCCATAGTGGCGTGGTTTAGTTGGCGTTTATATCGTCTAGCAAACACAGTATTAATGCAAAGGCTCGCCTTAGTACTGGCTGCAGTTTTGCTTATCCAATTTACGCTTGGGCTGTTAAATATTGTACTGCATTTACCCTTGGCAAATGCGGTGGCGCACAACTTTGTTGGGGCTAATCTGCTGATGTTACTCGCAGTAAGCTATTATCAAATTAGTCGGCCACAGGCGAGGGAGGTTTAAATGGCAACGGTGTTATTATCTCGGCAGCAAAGTCGGTTATGGCGTGATTACCTTGAACTTACCAAACCCAAGGTCGTGGCATTACTTGTCCTCACGGCTTGGGTTGGCATGGTGTTGGCTAGTGAAAGTCTGGCTCCTTGGCCTGTACTTATTGCAGCTACCCTTGGGATTGGCTTGTTATCGGCTGCAGCGGCTGCATTAAATCACGTTGTAGATCAGCGTATTGATGCGCAAATGGCCCGCACACACAGCAGGCCAGTTGCGAAAGGGCGGGTCAGCAGTAAACATGCCATTCTATTTGCCTGCACTTTAGCGTTAAGTGGGTTTTCGCTACTTTATGTCACCGTTAACCCACTGACTGCTTGGTTAACCTTGCTCAGTCTGTTTGGTTATGCGGTGGTCTACACCATGTTTTTAAAGCGAGCTACCCCACAAAATATTGTTATTGGTGGTTTAGCGGGTGCCATGCCACCGCTCTTAGGCTGGACTGCTGTAACTGGAACGCTGCATGAACATGCCCTGCTATTGGTGATGATTATCTTTGCTTGGACACCGCCACACTTTTGGGCGTTGGCTATTCATCGGCGAGATGACTATGCCAGAGTGAATATGCCGATGCTGCCGGTAACCCATGGTATCGATTTTACGAAAAGCGCCATTTTGCTTTATACGCTCATACTCTGTGTTGTGTGTTTATTGCCTTATATTGTGGGTATGACCGGAGCCATTTATTTAATCGGTAGTACCTTATTGAACTTACGATTTTTACAGTATGCTTGGAAATTAAAGTTTGCTGCTAATCACGATACCGCTATGGCCACCTTTAAGTTTTCCATTGTGCATTTAATGTTATTATTCTTATTACTCTTGGTTGATCATTATTTTAAGGTACTGGCGCTTTATGGCTGATAAATTGGTTCTAGGTAAAGTTGGTTCGTTCTTACTGCTGTTAGGGGCGTTAATTGCCGGTATTGTGGCATATGCTTTATGGCAGCAGCAGGCTGAACCAAAACAAGCACTCGTGTATCCACAAGCCCGTAATTTAGCGGAGTTCACAGTAACAGATCAACATGGCAATGCTATCGGGCGTGAAGCGCTGTTTCAGCAATGGACGTTAGCTTTTGTGGGTTATACCTATTGTCCTGATATTTGCCCACTTACTTTGGCAAAACTGGCGGGTGTGCAGCCAGAGTTGGCGGCAATGGTCAAAGAGCCGTTAAAAATCTGGTTTATCTCGGTTGACCCTCAACGTGATACCCCAGCACAAATAAATGATTATGTTAATTATTTTCAGCAACCCGCATTGTTAGGTGTCACAGCAGGTCATGATCAGTTGTTTCCTTTTGTGCGGCAACTCGGCTTGATGTATGCGATGAGCAGTAATGCTGAAGAGAATTATTTGGTTGATCACAGCGCTTCAGTGGTGTTGATTAATCCACAAGGACAATTGGTCGCCATGTTTAAGCCAGAAATGGTGGTAGGGCAGCCGCCGGTCATTAATACCGAACAGCTGCTTGCCGATTTCCCGCTGGTTTTAGCGCGTTTACGTTAACGAGCTCTTAATTTAACCAGGGCTGCGAATACCAGTAAAAGTAACCGCGCTTACTTATTGATGGCGCAGTACAGTTATAACGGCTGCGCCCGCGGTTAAGTGGTTTAATGGCTTTCACTTCAAAGGTGGTTGCATTTAACCAAACGGGTTCTAACACTTCTGAGCCTGCAAAACAGCGCAGTTGCTCTGGGCGGAAATCTTCGACTTTTAACGCTAAACGTAATACTGGTGGATTGCTACTAATCACTTGATTGGCGGCTAAATACTCCGTGATAGGAAAAGCCAGAGTACGGAACTTCTGTCGTAGATCTTTTAAATCTGCATATTGCCCGGCTGCCGGATAGCGTGGAATACGAGTAAGCTTAGTCAAGGGGCCGATGGCACCAGATTGTTGGCCGATGCCGATAAAGCCAAGCTCGCTTACTAGGTTTTCCAGCGCATCACTAAACTCACCATACGGATAAGCCAACCATTTATGGCTTTGCCCCGTTTCCTCTTTTATGCGTTGTTCTGCCTGCAAAATACTTTGCTGCATACGCTCTAGCCAAGCCGCTTCGCTTTCGCCTTGTTCAGGCCTAGCCATATGTTCATGCCACATCGCATGATTGGCAACCAGTACACCATCATCCGACATTTGTTTGATCTGCGCCCAGCTTAAAACTGGTCCAATACGCTGATCTATAGCCCCCGGGCTGATAAAAATAGTGTAGGGATAACCAAACTCCTGCAAAATGGGGTGGGCGGTAGTGAAATTATTTTCATAGCTATCATCAAAAGTAATAACAACAGCATTGTCGGCTATGGGGTTGCCAGTTTTAAGCTGATCTATCAGCACATCTAGGCCGATAACCTGAAAGTTGTTGTCTCGTAGATAACTTAAATGCTCGCGAAATTCTGATGGCGTAACACTACTTACTCGAGGAGTATCTTCTGCTACATGGTGATAAATTAACATCACAGCCGCGTTGACAGGCCGCTGCCATAAAAGAATTAACAGTAAAAACACTATACGCATAAACAGCCCCGTTTAACGACAAAATACGGGGCTTTTATAGCATAGCGCGCGAAAAAAAGCTGCAGCAGAAACGTTGCTACGTTGTTTCTCGTTTCGAATAATTTAGAAGCGAATTTTAGTAGTAAGAGTGCTCGCCGCGTTGGTGCTCGGTAATATCTTTTACACCGGTCAGTTCGCCGACAAACCGATTCAATAGCTCTTTTTCAATACCTTCTTTTAAGGTTAAGTCGACTTGTGAGCAACCGTTACAGCCACCCCCAAACTGTAGGATAGCAACCCCAGCTTCGGTTAGTTCCATTACGGTAACTCGACCACCGTGATTAGCCAGTTGTGGATTGATTTCACTATCAATCACATACTGGACACGTTCCAATAAAGGCGCATTGTCATTCACCTTACGCACCTTGGCATTCGGCGCTTTTAGAGTGAGCTGCGAACCCATCTGATCTGTAACGAAGTCGATTTCCGCGTCAACTAAAAAAGGTTTACTTTCTTCATCAACTATCGCATCAAAGCCAGTAAAATTTAAGCGTAGATCGGTGTCTTCTACGGCATCAGCCGGACAGTAAGATACGCCACACTCCGCTTGTGCCGTGCCTGGGTTGACAACGAAGACGCGAATATTGGTTCCAGCAGGTTGTTTTTCTAGCAGCTTTGCAAAATGCGTTTGGGCCTGTTCAGAAATAGTGATCATGGTAGTACCTGACTAAATTACTAGGTTATGCCTTATGATACTCCTACTGTTGCGACGATACCAGCCCCGCTTGAGTTTTGTGCTGCTTTCTGGCTAACTAAGCGGCCACAAATAGGGTAAGCCCTTGGGGAGAGAAATGAAAAAACTGGCTTTTATAATGATGCTCTGCTGGTTCTGGCAGGCTAATGCAGCATATTATGATGAAACTTTAGCAAGCGAAGTGCCTGCACCAGAGCAAATTCTTGGTTTCCAAGTAGGCCAATGGCATGCTAGACATGATCAAATCCAGCGTTATTTTGAGGTACTGGCAGAGCAATCCCCTCGCGTACAACTTGAGGTGATTGGCACAAGCCATGAACAGCGATCTTTATTACAACTGGTGGTTTCTTCCCCCGATAATCTTGCCCGTTTAGAAGAGATTCGTTTGCAGCATGTCGCACAAGCGCAAGGTAATGAACCCGTTAGTGCCAACAGCCCAGTGATCATTTGGTTAGCCTATGGCGTGCATGGCAACGAGCCTAGCGCGGCTAACGCTGCAGTGGTGCTTGCGCATTATCTGGCCGCTAGTAACAACCCTGAAGTTCAACAATGGTTACAGCAAGCCGTTATTTTTATTCAACCCAGCTTAAACCCTGACGGCCATGATCGTTTTGCGCTTTGGGCCAATATGCATCGTGGTACAAACCCAGTAGCGGATCCACAACATCGAGAGCATATTGAACCTTGGCCAAATGGTCGCCCTAATCATTATTGGTTTGATTTAAATCGTGACTGGTTGTTATTACAGCACCCGGAGAGTCGAGCACGCATCGCGCAATTTCATAAGTGGCAGCCCAATATTGTCGGTGACTTTCATGAGATGGGGACAAATAGCAGTTATTTCTTTCAACCGGGGATCCCAAGTCGCAATTACCCTTTAACACCCGATCGTAACTTTGAATTGACGCGGATTTTAGCTGGCTTCCACGCTCAAGCTTTTGACCAGCGTGGCCAACTGTATTACACCGAAGAGAGTTTTGATGATTTTTATGTAGGCAAAGGTTCTACCTATCCGGATGTAACGGGAAGTGTCGGCATTTTGTTTGAACAAGCCAGTAGCCGAGGTCATGTGCAGGAGTCGATAAATGGTCTCTTGACCTTTGCAGATACCATTAAAAATCAATTTGATGCCTCTTTATCGACCATACGTGGCAGCGTTGCTAACCGGCAGGCTTTATTGAGTTACCAACAAGAGTTTTTCCAAACGGCGTCGCAGCAGGCGCGTGCTGAGCGCGTAAAAGGTTTTGTGTTAACTGAAGCACATGACCGAACTCGTCTTGAAGCGTTACTGCAGCTGTTGGCACAACATCAAATCGCTGTGTATCCATTTACTCAAGACTGGCAATATGAGCAAACCCAGTTCCGCGCAGGCCAAAGCTACTATGTGCCTTTACAGCAAGCACAATATCGCTTGTTAAAAGCGGCGTTTAGCACAGATAAGACGTTCAAGGATAATACCTTTTATGATGTATCTGCGTGGACCTTGCCTTATGCATACAACATAGCATTTACGTCGGTCAATCGTGAACCAGGGCGCGCGGTAGCCGATGTACCATGGCAGCGGCAAGCCAGAGCGCGGCAAACGAGCCTGCAGGCCGATGGTTATGCTTATGTGTTAAATTGGCAAGATCAATTAGCGCCCGTTGCGTTAAATGCCATGCTAGCCGAAGGGTTAATGGTAAGAGCGGCCTTAGGCGATTTCACTGGGACTACACCACAAGGTGAGCGTAGTTTTAAAGCCGGTGCGATGGTGATTCCTGCTGGCTTGCAACAGCATCCTGATTGGTTCTTCCGCTTACAAAAAATTCAAGAGCGCTTTAATTTGCCGATCTATACGCTGACAACAGGTTTAACCTCTCGCGGTAGTGATTTAGGAAGTAATAATTTTACTCCGGTATCGTTACCTCAAGTGTTGTTAGTGGCAGGACCCGGCGTGAGCTCTACCGAGGCCGGTGAAGTGTGGTATAACCTAGAGCGCTTAGCGGGTATTACACCAACCATGGTTGAGCCTGAGCGGTTAGCGAGGATTAATTTAAGTCGTTATACCCATATCATTTTGCCAGATGGCGATTATCGTGGCTGGCAGGAAACGGAGATCAATCGTCTTCGACAGTGGACGCAGCAGGGTGGCGTACTTTGGGGACAAAAGCGAGGCGCCGCTTGGTTAGTCGAGGCTAAGCTGTTACAAGCAGGCGTTTGGTCCAGTAATGAAATGGCAGAACTTATTCCACAACGTGATTTACGTTATGCTGATAAAGAAGCTCTGGCAGGAAAACAGCGTATTGCTGGCGCGATTTTTAACGCCGAACTGGACTTAACTCATCCTTTAACTTTTGGCATTGGCCGTAAGTACTTACCCGTGTTTAAGAATAGCAATCTGTTGTTACAACCAAGCAGCTCGCCTTTTGTGAATGTAGCTGGCTATAGCGCTGAACCTCATTTAGCTGGTTATACCGCGGCTGAGTACCTGCCACGAATTGCCCAGGGTGCGGCCTTAGTCGCTCATAATCTTGGTCGTGGCAGAGTGATTGGTATGACCGATAATCCAGTTTTTCGTGGTTATTTTATGGGCTCCAGTCGCTTGTTAGTAAATGCGATTTACCTAGGACACAGCTTTAGTGCATCGACTCAAGCGGAGGAATGATCAGCTTGTGGTGTTACCGCTAGAGTCCATAAACTGAGTTGAGTGACGCCATGCTGTCTCAGTAAAATGGCCAGTTGGTTTGCCGTTGTGCCTGTAGTAACCACATCATCGACCAGTGCGAGATGAGCAGGGAGTGGGGTTGTAGTGACAAGTTGAAAAGCGCCGGTGAGATTGCGAAGGCGCTCTTGTCGATTCAACCCTACTTGGCTGACGGTCTCTTTACTACGTTTTAATACGTCTAATAATGGGATCTGTAATTGCTTCGCGGCAGATTCAGCCAAAATTCTTGCTTGATTAAAACCGCGTTGATGTTCTTTTTGAGCATGCATTGGAACATAAACGATAGCCTCTGGTAACGGTTGGCCAGCTGCCGCATAACGTAGCAGCAATATTTGAAATTGTTGTTGCATTAGGGCCGCAGCAAAGGGATCTCCCTGAAACTTCCAGCGCCTGATCCAATGCTGATAGGGTAATTGATACCACCCCAAACTAAGCAAACTATCAAAGTGCACCACGGCTAGACCTGAGCTGACAGCGGGTAACCAAAGCAGGTTATAATGGCAGACTTCATAGGGCAGCGCCGGCAAGGCTTGCTGACAGTCAGCGCAAAGCAATTGCTGGTGATCCGCCACGGCAAGCGAACACCACAGGCATGGCGACGGTAATAGCAATTGCCATAGTTGGCGTACTTTGTTTACCAAATTCATTGCAGTATTGTTATGTTATTGTTTGTGTATTATCTGGAGTAAGCATGGCAGAGAATCCTAAAATTGCGCAGCCTGTCGTGGTTCTTTTGCATGGCTGGGGACTAAATAGTGGTGTTTGGCAAGGTATTAAAGCCCTTATCCCCGCGAATTATCCTGTATTAACGCCCGATCTTCCAGGTTTTGGTAAGAGTCGGGACTATCCCGCAGCTTATCAACTGGAGCAAGTTGTTACGCAATTGGCACAACAAGTTCCAGATAATAGTTATGTTTGTGGTTGGTCGTTAGGAGGGTTATTAGCCATTGCGTTAGCGAAGCAATTCCCAAATAAGGTCGCTCGATTAGCTTTATGTGCCGCCTCTCCCTGTTTTCTGGCGCAGGCAGATTGGCCGGGTATGCACAATAAAGTGCTACAACAATTTGCCACTGCGCTAAGCGACAATATTCCCCAAACGATTCAGCGATTTTTAGCTATTCAGGCAATGGGTGCGGAGCATGCGAGAGCCGATATTCAGCAATTACGGCAGGCGATCGCTGAGTATCCGTTACCAGAATCAGCAGCATTGCAAGGCGCTTTACGTTTATTGGCAGAACAAGATTTACGAGATGTGCTAGCTAACTTGCCGCAACCTGTTAGTGGTTGCTTTGGCAGGCTGGACGCGCTAGTACCTGCAGCCATAGTCCCGCAGTTACAGTTAATGTTGCCAAAGGCTCGATTTATGATATTTGATAAAGCCTCACATGCACCTTTTATCTCGCATCCGCAGGATTTCGTAACATGGTTAACTAATTGGATAGAAGTAGCAGAATAACTTTCCTTTTTACTGTTTTTGGTTAATAATTGAACGACAGTGTTTTGTTAGGAGTGAAGTTATGCAAATTCAATCTGCCTTTAATGCGGGTATGCAAGGTTTGCAACGTGCCTCTGCGGGGATCACCGAAGAAACGATTAATATAAACCGCCAAACACAGCTTAATCGTCAGCAAGAGCAAGACTTCGCCGTACAAGCTGAGACCCAAGCCAGCCCCACGCCGCCACCGGCTGCGGCGCCAGTGCAAGATGTTACGCAGTCTTTGGTTCGCTTAGAACAGCAACAATTACAAGCTCAGGCAAATGTGCGCTCTTTACGCACAGCTGATGAGATGTTAGGTAGTATTATCGACGTTCGCGTCTGAGTGTAATGGCTTAGCATATTATGCAAATCACCTCATACTATCCTAACGTTAGTCTCAATACGGCCAACCCGCCGACAGAACAAGCGCGGCGAGATATGTTGCGTCGTGAGCTAATTGAGCCAGTGCGGGAGATGGAGAAGGGCGCCGCTGAGAGAGGTGTCAATAGCGATGAGCGTAGTCGAGCTGCCGCATCATCAAGTGCATCAGTTGCTTTGTATGATAGTAATGGTAAAGAGACCGAAACACCGCAAGCGATAGCCGGACGAGAAGAAGAGACTTCTTCTGACGATCAATCTTCTTCGAAACAACAATCTTCAGAACAAGAGAAAACCGAACAGCAATTACAAGCCGAACAGCAAGAGTTACGTGAATTACAAGCCCGTGATCAAGAAGTTCGTGCTCATGAGCAAGCACATGCGATTGTCGGTGGTCGTTATGCGGGGGCTCCTAGTTATGATTATCAACAGGGACCAGATGGGCGTCGTTACGCGGTAGGCGGTGAAGTGCAGATAGATTTGGCACCCGTTGCGAATGATCCTCAGGCAACTATTCAAAAAATGCAGCAGGTTAAGGCCGCAGCATTGGCTCCTGCAGAACCCTCTTCAGCTGACCGTAGTATTGCTACCGAAGCAACAAATCGTTTATTGCAAGCTCAAGCCGCCTTAATTGCAGAGCAATCTGAGCAACTTGGGCAGAACTCTGCTACAAGCCAAACTGCCGCATCAAGCACATCGTCTGAGCTTCCCGATAGTTCTAGGGATAGTGTGAATAATGCCACTGAAACTGAAATTGTATTGCCACAACGTGAACGGTTACAACAATCCGCTTTAATGCAACAACGTAGTGAAGTAATCCAGAATTTTTACCAGCTAGCTACTGTACCTAGTGTAAAACCCCTGCTACAACAAGCCTAATCTTGTACTACAAATTAGCCGTAGCCTAAAAAAGAGCACCCCTGTTAATCTATAACGTTAAACCTATAGCAATAGATTAAAAATAGAGATAAAAACGGCTAAGAATAGTGCCTAAGCTGTTCTTCGAAGATTGTCCCCCGTCTAGTATTCATTCATGCTGCAAGCACTCATATTCTTGCTGGTTCGCTCTGGCTTAAACAGCTGCACTTTCAATTTCACGCACAGGATTTCGCAATGCTTCGATGGATAATTGCTCTCTTAATTTTACTACCAGCCATACTTTATTATGTTTCAAACTGGTTTTTTGCTAGTAGCAAAGAGCCAGCGTCAACGTTTTTTGCAGAAAACATCGTATTAGCGGATGACGGCCCTTACGCGTTTTTCGATGAAACAGACACGCAACTCACTGTGAAATGGGTATGTGAGCAACAGGTCGTGATTAAAGAACAAAGTGTATCAGAGCATATTTTACCGTACTGTGCTTACCAGCGAAAAATTCATGTCCGAGCTACCCCTCAAGCCGCGGTGCCTATTCGGTCGCAAGCAAGCTCATTAGCAGTATTAAGTGATATTCATGGCCAATATCAATTGATGCAACAGTTGTTACAGGCCAATAAGGTTGTGGATGAACAGGGGAACTGGCGTTTTGCTGACGGTCACTTAGTTGTCATTGGTGATGTGATGGGTAGGGGCGCGCAAGTGACTGAAATTCTGTGGTGGCTTTACCAATTAGAGCAACAAGCCGAGCAAGAAGGCGGACAACTACACCTGCTGTTAGGTAACCATGAAACCATGGTTTTTTATAATGATCTTCGTTACGTGAATGATAAATATCAACAAGTGGCAGCAGCACTAGGCACAGATTATAGTGGTCTTTTTTCTGAAAGCTCTGTACTAGGGCAATGGCTGCGCAGTAAGCCGGTCTTAGTACAAATAAACGATATGTTGTTTGTGCATGCAGGTTTACATCCTGATTATATGGCTTTAGGCATGTCTTTGGCCGAGGTGAATGAGCAATATCGCCAGTCTTTCGGTATCGCCAAAGAGCAATTACGGGAAGTACCGATATTACATTTTTTATATGGTTCACTGGGACCACTTTGGTATCGCGGCTATTTTCGTGAAGAAAACGCTATCAGCGAAACGCTACTAGATCAATTACTGCAAACTTTGCAGGTTCGGCGCATCGTGGTAGGGCACACCTCAATGGATGGTGTTTTTTCGCATTTCTCGGGCAGGGTGATCTCAGTTGACAGTAATATTAAGCGTGGGCGTCGTGGTGAGATCTTGTTTTGGGAGCAAGGGGCGTTGTCTCGAGGCACTTTGGAGGGTGAACGTCTTCCTTTAGTGGCATTACCTAATCACTAAAAATAAGTGATCTTCAATGTTTCTCTGGCAATGTGATTTATGACGGCGCTCTATGAATTAATGTTAAGTTATTGATTTTATATGAATAGATAATAAATAGAGTTTAAAGTGGTGAATAATGGAGCTGGTTATCATTGCTTTGTCATAGCGGACAGCGATAAACCTGATTGTAGCAACAGGTTGCTAAATCTTTAGTGAGTAATCTGTTTTTAAAGGGCTGTTATAACAATAATGCAGGCAACACTACTTGGAAGCTATCTCATGAACACACCATCACCCGTGGCAATCGCCATTAAAACTGCCATCTTAACCGGCTTAGTTTGCAGTTCGGTCATCAATAACAAGGCAACCGCACAAGAGGTTGCCGTTGAAGAAAAGATTGAGCGCCTTGAAGTGACAGGCTCAAGAATTAAGCGTACTGATTTAGAAGGTGTCGCGCCAGTAACCGTGATCACGGCCGCTGATATTGAACTGAGCGGCTTTAGCAATGTTGAAGAGCTATTACAGGCTTCTATTGCCAATGCCGGCCGGACGGTAGAAGGCAATGAGAGTAGTTGGACGCAAGGCGCCAGTACGATTAACCTGCGGGGAATGGGTGCTAACCGTACTTTGGTGTTAGTCAATGGTAAACGTGTACCGCAATATCCGGCTGCTACGGGCGGTACCTCAAACTTTGTTGATACCTCTACTTTTCCTACTAGCGCGGTAGAGCGGGTTGAAATCCTTACTGGCGGTGCTTCTGCTATCTATGGTTCTGATGCTATTGGGGGTGTGGTCAATATCATTTTAAAAAAACAATACGATAGAACGACATTAAACTTAAGGCATGAGAACCCGCAAGCGGGTGGTCGCGATCGCGATAAAGTGTCGTTAACTACCGGTTTTGCCAGTGACTTTGGGCAAACGATGCTGGTATTTGAATATGAAAAAGATGAAATCTTACGTGCTGGTCAACGTGATTTTACCAAAGTCACTGGGCCTGATGGTCTTAATGTAGATAGTTCTACCTCCGCCTATTTACGTGATTATAGCCGAGTGTTTCATTCGGATTCTTATGTGCTGGCAAATGAACAAAAGTGCCAAGAGCTGTTTGGTGAACGTGGTATTTGGTATCCGAATCAAAGTCGTTTTAAATGCCGCTATGATGTGGTGAGTGACGATGGCCTGCACCCTGCGGTAGACGAATTTAATCTGGTACTCAATCATAACGGCGAATTAAATGCTGACTGGCAATATAATGTGTTGCTGCAAGGTAGTGATAAAGAGACTATAAGAGGAAATGGCCAAAAAAGTGTCTCGCCAACCTTTTATATGGACCGAGATAATCCAGGCAATTACAGCTATAACGCCAGTGATTTTGCTCGTACCCGTGAGTTTAGAATGTATCGACGCTTGGATGATTATGGGCAAATCCGTGATTATTTAGGTAAAGAAAAAAATATGAATATGTCGTTGGGCCTAAATGGTCAGGTCGGTGATTACGAGCTGGATATAAACTGGGCTTATGGCAAAAGTAAGTTTGACCGTTATGGTCGTAACCAAATGCGCGCGGATCGTTTGTTAGAGATTATTAGCTTCAATCCGGCAGACTCAGCCAATCCGGCGAAATGGTATCCGATGGATAAAATGACGCCACAGCAGGTTGAGCATTTATATGCAGAAACGTTAACCGATGCCGGTTCGGGTATGAACCAGCTGCAAGCGGTGTTAACTGGTGATCTCGTTGATACGGCAAAAGGCGCTATTCAATTTGCACTTTCTACTGAATGGGCGCGTGAATGGTACTTCGATATGAAAGATGAAGATACCATAAGCGGTAACTTGTTAGGGCAAGGGGGCACGCAGGGCCGAGGTGAGCGGAAACGTTATGCCCTTGCTGGTGAGTTAGCCGTGCCACTTTTAGATAACAGTGAAGGCTTTGGCAAAATGGATGCAAGCTTAGCGTTACGTTACGATAAATACGACGATAAATCAGAAGTGGGTGGCGCTTTAACTCCGCAATTCGGTATTAGCTATAGACCGAATGAAGACTGGTTAGTCAGAGCTAATGCCGGTCGTAGCTTCCGCGCACCCGATTTACATCGAATGTATGCTGGCGTCAGCCGCTCTTTTACCAGCACCACTACTCATATCGATTTAAATCATCCTGTTGATTTAGACGATCGTTTTGAATCTATTAGTGCGGGTAATATCGATTTAGAAGAAGAAAAGGGTAAATTCTGGAATATCGGTGTAGTAGGGCAAATTACCGATAACTTTAGTGCGACTCTAGATTTTTGGCGTATCTCCTTAGAGGGTGCAGTCTATACCGAGACGGTAAGTCGCATCTTAGATAATCCTGCTTATGATATGACGGGCAAAGCCAGCTCATGTAGTGAGCTTGATTCTCTGGGTTACATTATGCAGCAACCTCCGGGGCAGGATTATCAAGATCTCCTTTGCGTCCGTCGCGGCATTATCAATAGTGCTTATGAAGCTTCACAAGGTGTGGATTTAGAACTTGCCTATAAGTTAGATCTACAGGATTTTGGTCAGTTAAACTTTAAAGCGAATACCTCACATACTTTGAAAAAGGAATACCAAGCCTTTGCTGGCAGTGAGCGTATTGAAGAAACCAAGGATCAATATCTACCCGTTTGGAAAAGTACCTTATCACTTAACTGGCGCTTAGACGATTTGTCAGTGAACTTGAGTTGGTATTATACCGGCTCTGGTGAAGGCAAAGATAGTTGGACGTTAACGGATACAGACGGCAAAAGTTATCGTCAGGACGTCTGGAGTAAGCTCTCGCCATACAAGCGTCTTAACTTAAATTCTTCGTATCGCTTTAGTCAGGATACGAAGTTAACGCTGGGGGTAAATAACCTGACTGATACTATGCCGCCTCTATACGTTCCAGGCCATCCTGACCGCAACGATCACCCATTTTATCGCAGTAATATGGGCTATAACGTGATCGGCCGTACTTTCTACATTGCGTTAGAGCAGCGTTTTTAAGTTGTTTGTGGATATACTTAGCTAAGCCCCTGTAATGGGGCTTTTATTTTTGTTTTGGCAAGGTTAACCTTTGGATGTAATACAGAATGTATTGACCGTGCTAAGATGCTACCAACCGAAAACGGCTAAGAATGACGTCCTAAGTGAAATTGATCAGGCATGATAATGCAACAACCTTTTAATTTAGCAGAACTATTGGTTAACCCGCTGGAGCTGACGATATGCAATCAGGTCGGTTTACAACTTTCTATCCAGCAGAAACCGATGGAAGTGTTGCTGTTTCTAGTCGCACAATATCCTGCCATGGTTACTCGGCAGCAACTGATTGATGCTGTTTGGGCGGGTAACGCTTATGTTGGCGAGAAAGCATTAACTAATGCGATTTGGCAATTACGTCATGCTTTGCAACAACTTACTGACACAGAAATTATCAGTACCATTCGTAAAAAAGGGTATCGTTTAGCCTTAGCGCCTTCTGTGCCGTCTGATACTTCATCATTACTGTTAACACCTGCCGCGAGCTTGCACTTAGCGAGTCATACTAAGCAAGAAAAGCAGAGCGCAATACGCTTATCTAGCCAGATTAAATGGGGGATATTTGCCTGTCTATTTCTGACTTACTTAGTCGTATTTTATCATTGGCAGCTGCCGCAGCCGAAAGAGATCGCCATAACAACCTATACCAAAGGCATTGGTCGTGCGGTTTTTCCTACGGTATCGCCGAATGAGCGCTATTTGGCGTTTAGTTGGCGCAAATTTGAAGCGGTAAGTGATTTGTATCTCATTGATTTACAAGACGCTGAAGCGCCGCCGCGTCAACTTACTTTTGGTCCTGATGAAAAAAGCCGCCCTTCATGGGGGCATGATAATAGACATCTCTTTTATTCCAGTCAAACAGCCATATATGGTGAATGTTTGATCATGAAGTTGGATGTCATTACCTTGGAAACTACAGCGCTGGCCAGTTGTAATCGACATGGCACCCTGTATATGGATCTCTCTCCTGATGGCCGCTATTTAGTGTTTAGTGGCTCGTTACAAGAAGATGGCAGCAGTTTATACCGCTTAGATTTGCAAAATGCAGAAGCCGAGCCGGAGGCTTTACCTTGTCAACAAAATTGCCAATATCGTATTCGTGATCTGGCTTTTTCACCTGACGGCCGTTATTTAGCCTTAACCAGACGGGCGCATCGGCTCTCTGAAGAAATTTATATTCAGGATTTGCAAACGGGCGAAGAGCAAAGGCTTACCCATGGCGAAGAAGATATTCTTGGCTTTACTTGGCATCCGGATGGTGAGCGCTTGATCTATTCCGCTTTAAAGCACGGTAAACGTCAAGGCTTTATCACGCATATAAAACAACAGGCTACTCAGTTATTAGCTGACGATAACTTTAGTTGGCCAAGCCATGTCAATGCGGCTGGCGAAGTCTTTTATCATAGTAGTCGAAGCGTGCCACAACTCGGTTTTCTTCCGCTTGAACAGCAAGTTATTGGTGCAGTTTTTCCATTAACGGCTGCCGAAGCGCGTTACGAAGCACCTGATTATAGTGAGGCTTTGCATGCTTTGGTTTATGTCAGTAACGAATCTGGTTATACAGAGATTTGGCGTGCTGACGTTAAGATGGAGCAACGCGAGCAATTAACTCGGTTATTTGGCATGGTGAAATACCCGCAATGGTCCAATGATGGTCGTTATATTGCGTTCATTGGGCGTTTACCTGCTGAAGAATACGACAAATTAATGTTATTGGAAGTGAAAACAGGGCGTTTAACCCATTTACCGACAGATGTGCGTTGGCATGGCCAAATAAGTTGGTGGTTTGATGATAGTGCGGTCATATTTGCGCATGATGGTGACTTGTTTAGTATCGGTATTGAGAACAAACAAGTTCAGCAATTAACGACACGAGGCGGTGTGTGGGCACAAATGCCTGATGCAGATCATTTTTATTTTAGTAAAGGTCGTAACAAAGGTCTGTGGCAGTTGTTACCCAATGGACAAGAAATCCAACTATTGAGTGGAAAGGTGTTCAGCTCCAGAACCGCTTGGACCGTCGCTAATAATAGAATTTACTTTTTACAGCAAAAACCTGGACAGCTGTTGGTGAGTTATTACGATGTGGAACGCCAAGAGATAAAAGATCTTATCTTGTTACCGCCAGATCAGCTACGCCTGCAAAGTGTCATGAGCTTTGATACCAAAAACCAACGTTTGTTATTCGAGTTGTCGATGTTACCGCGGGCAGACATTGAAAAAATGTACCACCCGCAGTTAGAGTAACGAAGCCCGCCCTTAGCAGTGCAGGCCTAATGGTTATTTTTTAAGCTTGGACAAGGCTGCGGCAAAGGCATTGCCCATGGCCGCATTGCTGGCGTCAACCGCGGGTTTTTGGGCGGTTTTAACCGCTTTCGCTGGCGCTTTATTGCCGCTATTTTCACTGCGTGGGCTGGCTTGCTCGTCTAAACGCATGGTCAGCGCAATCCGTTTACGCGCTTGGTCCACTTCCAATACCTTCACCTTAACAATATCACCGGCTTTGACCACTTGGTGCGGATCGCTGATAAACTTATCTGCTAGCGATGAAATATGGACCAAGCCATCCTGATGTACGCCAATATCCACAAAGGCGCCAAAGTTGGTTACATTGGTTACCACGCCTTCCAGTAGCATGCCAGGCACCAAGTCTGAGAGGGTTTCTACGCCATCTTTAAAGGTCGCCATTTTAAACTCAGGTCGCGGATCCCGCCCAGGTTTATCTAGCTCTTTTAAGATATCGCTAATGGTTAATAAACCAAAGTGCTCATCGACAAATTGAGCGGGATCGACTTTATGCAGAAAGCTGCTATTGCCAATAATCTGCTCCACGCTTTTTTGATGCGCAGCCAGAATTTTTTCTACCAGTGGGTAGGCTTCTGGGTGGACTCCTGAGGCGTCCAGCGGATTTTTGCCATCATTAATTCTTAAGAAGCCTGCGGCTTGCTCGTAGGCTTTAGGCCCTAAGCGCGGTACTTTGAGTAATTGTTTACGTTCAGTAAAACGACCGTGTTCATCGCGGTACTGCACAATATTTTGTGCCAGTGTTTTGTTCAAGCCTGCTACTCGAGCCAATAAGGCAGCAGAGGCGGTATTCAGATCAACCCCAACCGCGTTAACACAGTCTTCTACCACTGCATCCAGTGACTTAGTTAACAAGCTTTGGTTAACATCGTGCTGGTATTGGCCAACCCCAATCGCTTTCGGCTCTATTTTTACCAGCTCAGCTAACGGATCTTGTAAGCGACGGCCAATAGATACCGCACCGCGCAGCGAAACATCCAACTCCGGAAATTCTAGTGCGGCTAACTCTGATGCCGAGTACACCGACGCTCCAGCTTCTGATACCATAATTTTACTTAGCCGCTGCTGCGGTAAGGCTTTTAGCACTTCGCCTGCCAGCTTGTCGGTTTCGCGCGATGCGGTACCATTACCGACTGCAATTAACTCAATTTGATACTCTTTGCACAGTGCAATTAAAATGTGTAGTGCTCTATCCCACTGATTTTGCGGCTGGTGTGGATAAATCGTGGTGTAGTTAAGTAGCTTACCGGTTTCGTCCAGCGCCGTGACTTTTACCCCGGTACGTAGGCCCGGGTCCAGGGCCAGCGTGGGGCGCATACCTGCCGGAGCGGACATCAATAAATCTTTTAAATTACGCGCAAACACATTAATCGCTTCTAAATCCGCGCGTTCGCGTAATTCATTCAGTAAATCGTTTTCTAAGCTAAGTTGTAATTTTACTTTCCAAGTCCATTGCACCACTGTGCGCAAAAATGCATCCGCTGGCCGGTCTTGTTGTCGAATAGCAAAATGCGCTGCCACCATTTGCTCGCAAATGGCATGCGGTTGTTCAGCGCTGGCATCTGGCACTAATTGCAGCTGTAAAATACCTTCGTTGCGGCCGCGGAACATCGCTAGGGCACGATGTGAGGGCACATTTTTCAGAAGTTCGCTGTGTGCAAAATAGTCGCTAAATTTGGCACCTTCCGCCTCTTTCCCTGCGGCTACGGTACTTTGCAGTTGCGCATTTTGGCTTAAGTATTGCCGTAAGCGCGCCAGTAAGGTGGCATCCTCGGCAAACTGCTCCATTAAAATATACTTAGCACCCTCTAACACCGTTTTTGCATCGGTATAGCCTGCGTCATTATTCACATACTCCAGCGCAGCTTGCTCGGGGTGCAGTAATGGATTAGCTAATAAAGCATGGGCTAAAGGCTGTATGCCCGCTTCAATGGCTAATTGCCCTTTAGTGCGTCGCTTAGTTTTATAAGGAAGATATAAATCTTCCAGCCCTGTTTTATTGTCTGCGTTTAGAATCGCCTGCTCTAACTCGGGTGTCAGTTTGCCTTGTTCAGCGATGGTTTTTAAGATGACCTGGCGTCTATCCTCTAACTCGCGCAGATAGCTTAAGCGCTGATCTAAGGTCCGCAGTTGGGTGTCATCTAAAGCACCTGTTACTTCTTTACGATAGCGCGCAATAAAAGGGACGGTAGCACCTTCATCTAATAAGGCAATGGCGGCCGCTACCTGTTCGGGGCGGGCAGCAATTTCTGCAGCAATTTGCTTAACAATCATCGACATAATTTTTCCTGCTAGCTATCGGCATCGGGATAACGAATATCCAGAATATACCAATCTTTAGTTCCTGTTGGCGTTTGCACTGTGGCTACATCATCAACTTGCTTTTTCAACAGCGCGCGGGCCATTGGCGAATCAATAGAGATATAATCATTGCGGCCATAAATCTCATCTGGACCCACAATACGAAAATTTAAGCTATTGCCATCATCATCTTCTATTTTCACCCAAGCACCAAAAAACACTTTGCCCGCCTGTTGCGGCGAATAATCGACAATCGTCAGGGTTTCTAAGCGTTTGCGTAAAAAGCGTAAACGACTGTCAATTTGCCTGAGCAGGCGTTTGTTGTAGGTGTAGTCGGCATTTTCTGAGCGATCACCCAAGCTGGCTGCCCAACTGACAATTTTGGTAATTTCAGGGCGCTTCTTAAACCATAGCTCGTCATGCTCTTGTTTAAGCTGTTCATAACCTTTGCGGGTGATCAGGGTGGTTTTGCTACTGGTTCTTTTCACATTAATTAAACTACTTTGCTGTAAGCTCTGAGTCGCTAGGTAGTATCCCTGCATAGATAACGGTAGCCGATTATCGACTAAAGCAGCGCTTGGCGTAAAGTGCTTTCAGCTACCGTTATCTGGTAGTGAGTAGATTATGTGTTAAAACAACATAGACAGCAGCGTCATTAATTCCTTGAAAAACTTTGTAACATTGTTTGCTGCTTATGGCTAATGCAAAGCTGAAATTTTCGTTTATAGTGACTAAAAACCAGAAAAAGGATCAGAAAAGTGGTAACAGAAACAACCAAAATTCTGGTCGTAGACGATGATTTACGTTTGCGGTCATTATTAGAGCGCTATCTGGTGGAGCAAGGCTATCAAGTGCGCAGTGTTGCCAATTCAGAGCAAATGCAACGTTTAATGGAACGTGAGCATTTTCACCTATTGGTGTTAGATTTAATGCTACCCGGTGAAGATGGATTAGCCATTTGCCGTAAGCTGCGACAGCAAGAGCAAGATATCCCGATTATTATGCTGACAGCAAAGGGCGATGAAGTTGATCGTATTATTGGTCTTGAAATGGGCGCCGATGATTATTTGCCTAAACCTTTTAATCCTCGTGAGTTATTAGCGCGGATTCGGGCTGTCCTACGTCGTAAAACCAAAGAAGCACCTGGTGCGCCAAGTCAGGAAGAGAGCATCATCGAATTTGGTCCTTTTCGCTTTAATCTGGCCACCCGAGAAATGTTTAAAGGAGAGCAGGCACTACCTTTAACCAGTGGCGAATATGCGGTGCTAAAAGTGTTGGTAAGTCATCCGCGAGAACCCCTATCGCGAGATAAGCTGATGAATCAGGCGCGGGGTCGAGACTATTCGGCGATGGAGCGCAGTATCGATGTGCAAGTCTCTCGATTACGCCGCATGTTAGAAGATGATGCCACTAACCCTCGTTACATTCAAACGGTGTGGGGCTTGGGTTATGTCTTTGTGCCAGATGGTCGCTTGAATTAATGCGTATTTTTCCACGTAGCGGCTTTGGCCAAACGGTATTTCTAATAGGGTTTTTACTGTTAATTAATCAGTTGGTATCTTATTTCTCCGTGGCATTTTATGTAATTAAGCCTAGTACACAGCAAATTAGCCATCTGATTTCTAGGCAGGTGAATCTTTTGCTACCTGATCCCTCTCTCACCGCTGAAGAGCAGGCACTCGTCAGCAAACACGTGCAGCAAATAACTGATAGTCAATTGTTTTCTGAAGAACAAGCAATGCTGCATGGCTTGGCTAATGCCAGTTACTACAGTTACTTTTCACAACAAATGTCACAGGAGCTGAAAACCGAAGCCGAAGTAAGAATTTCACAAACCGATAATTTTATTTTTTGGGTGCGTTCATCCGCAGCACCCGATTATTGGATCCGTGTTCCGCTGGCGGGGTTAGAGGAAGCTAGTTTCCCTATCTTAGCGTTTTATTTACTGATGATTGGTTTTTTAAGTGTGATGGGGGGCTGGTTACTGGCAAGGCATCTTAATAAACCATTACACAGCTTGCAGCAGGCTGCCATTCAGGTGGGGCAAGGCGAATTCCCCGCACCGCTATCAGAGGAAGTAGGTGCTACCGAAATTATTGCTGTAACTAAAGCCTTTAATTACATGGCCAGTGGTATTAAGCAGTTAGAGCAAGATCGCGCATTATTGATGGCGGGGGTTTCGCACGATTTACGCACGCCACTTACGCGGATCAGGCTAGCATCAGAAATGATGGCTGAGCCGGATAGTTGGATCCGAGAGGGTATTGTCAATGATATCGAAGATATGAATGCCATTATCGATCAGTTTATTGATTATCTGCGCCATCATAAACAGGAAGAGTTGCAACACATTAATGTAAATGACCTGATTGAAGAGACGGTACAAGCGGAACAAGTGCAGCAACGTCAGCTTATTACAAGATTAGAAGCCAATTTACCAAAAATTTGGTTACGCCGAATTGCGATGAAGCGTGTGTTAAATAATTTATTAGAAAATGCCTTACGCTATAGCGATGGCGATATTGAAATCAGCAGTGGTTATGAGCGCAGTCAAAAATTAGTGTATTTTGAGATCCGTGATCATGGTCCCGGTATTCCAGAGCATAAAATGCAAGCCATGTTCAGCCCTTTTGTTCAAGGCGATGAAGCGCGAGGCAGTGGGGGCTCAGGTTTAGGGTTGGCGATTATCAAGAAAATCATTGATATGCACCAAGGAGAGGTTAGGCTACATAATCATGCTTATGGTGGTTTAGTGGTAACGGTACTGTTACCACTAAAGCTTGCCAGTTAGTGAAAAGCAGGCGGCCAACAAACCGCCTGCGAACGCACCAGCAATTTACAGTTTATCGTGTAGCTGTTGCAGATCTTCAGCGCTAAAATGATAAGCCGTATTACAATATTCACAAGACATATCTAAACTGCCAAGTGCTATTTGTTCTGCGACAACCGTGCGACCCAAACTAATCAAAGCACTTTCACACTTGTGTTTAGAACAGCCACAAACAAAACTAATCTGCTGGCTTGGGAATACTTCAACCTGTTCTTGATGAAACAGTCGATACAAGACCTCTTCTGCAGGTAGCTGCAATAGCTCTTGCGCAGTTAATGTATCGCTGAGCATCACTAGCTCATTAAAATCCTCTCGCGCTTTTTCCTGTTCTACCGGCAATACTTGAAGTAACAAGCCTGCTGCTCGGTTATCTGAAGTGATATCCGTAAAAATATACAAACGAGTAGGTAATTGCTCTGATTGTGCAAAATACGCTTCTAGGGTACTGGTTAAACTCTCACCAGTTAACGGAATAATGCCTTGATAGCGCTCGCCTTGTTTAGGTGTAATAGTCACCACTAAGTAACCATTACCAACAAGCTCATTAAAGCTCTCACCCTGTAATTCTGATTGTAATCTGGCCACGCCGCGAAATTGCTGTAAGTGATTACCATTGACTGCGGCAAACTTTACTGGGCCATCACCTTGTAATTGCATGGCAATTTCGCCTTCAAATTTTAAGGTGGCGGTTAATAAACTGGTTGCTACTACTAGCTCAGCTAGAAGCTGCTTCACCGGTAAAGGGTATTCATGGTTCTTCAACATTTGCTGCAAACTACTATCGATATAACTGAGTTCGCCTCTGACATGCTTATGCTGAAATAAAAAACGTACTAGTGCATCCGACGTCATAGTTAAGTTCTCACTGCTGGGATTTTAATAATAACAATTGCCGCCGCTCTTTCTTATCAGGCTTGGTATCCGGATGCGGCGCAAATAAGGAGTTAGTTTTACGAAGCTCTGCCCGTACTGCACGTTGCTCAATACTTTGCGCAGTTTCTTGGTAAAGCTGTTGGGCCAGTGGCGCTGAAAGTCGTTTTTCAGTTAACCCAACCACAATGACAATTTTTTCATCTGAGCCTTGCGCGAGTTTAATGGTAGCACCTAGCTCAACAACTCTGCTCGCTTTACAGCGCTGGCCATTATAATGCACTTTCCCACCTTCGATCATCTCTTTTGCTAGAGAGCGGGTTTTATAAAAACGACAGCCCCAAAGCCATTTATCTAAGCGAATACCCGTTGCTGCAGGATTATTACTTTTTTGCTGAAATGTCATATTTTACCTGTAGGCTACTGTGCTGGTAGCAACTTATATTGGTATTAGTGAGTAAATCATGTTGTAGTTGCGCTAATTACTAGGTTTATTATAAAGCAAAAGTACCTAATAGCTTATCGCTATGCTTATTTTTAAGGTTATAAGTTTGTAAATAAGCATATCAAAGCTTGTTGACAGCTGAGCAACTCAGTAAGATGCTGTCATAAGAAAATTAAGAACAATATTATGAACCAGACCTTGCCAATTCCGCTTAATCAATTACGTCTTCAGCTGCAGCGTATTCCAGTGGCTTTTGTACGTGGTTTAGTGAATGTTACTTCCGTGCTTATATTAGCGTGGTTTTTAGCTAAACTTAGCTGGTTGCTTATCCCAAAACCAGAATATGAATTATCGCTACCGTCTTTGCCGCCAACGCTACTGAGTCACAGCGCTCAAGATTTTAGCGCCTTAGCCCGCTATCCTTTTTTTGGCAAAGCAGAACCTAAAGCTGCTGCTGCACCTGTTGTGGTCACTGAAGCGCCGAAAACACAATTGAATGTCAAACTTACCGGTTTAGTTTCAGTCCCAGCAAGACCTGAAGCTGGCAGCGCAGTTATTGAACATCGTGGCAATGAAGCGACTTACGCTGTGGGAGATACATTGGAGGGAACCCGAGCTAGGCTGCATCAAGTGCTAGAAGATCGGGTATTGTTAGAACAAAATGGTCGCTTTGAAACCTTAATGTTAGATGGTGTGGAGTTTACTCGTATTGCACAGGCGAATGCTGGCTTAGGTCGTGAAGACAGTGTTGAACCCGAATTTGTGCAGGAGCCGATATTGATTGCTGCTCCTATCGCCACGGGTTTTGACAACCCCGATTTTCAAGCGCAGCGTGACGAAATTTTAGCTGAACCAATGAAGTTTTTTGACTATGTACGCGTAACACCAGAGCAGCGTGATGGTCAATTAGTGGGTTACAAGCTTATGCCAGGGAAAGATGCGGCCTTATTCCAGCAGCTAGGTTTACAACCAGGTGATTTAGCCATTGAAATTAATGGTGTGCCCTTGAACGATATTCAGCAAGCTGCGCGAATTATTAATGATTTGCGTGATGCAAGCGAGGCAGCAATAAAAATTGAACGGGATGGCGAAATCAGAGATATTCTGTTTAGCCTGTCACAATAATATAACGATAATAATTGGTTAATCTCTCATGAAATCAGGTTTTTTTTCGCGCGCTAAAAGCCGAACTGTTGCAAGTATGCTGCTTGCTGCCATGCTCAGCTTTACGGTAGTCGCAGACAGTGAAGTCAAATATTCCCCCAATTTCAAAGGTACCGATATTAATGAGTTTATTAATATTGTGGGGATGAATCTTAAGAAAACGATTATTGTTGATCCACAAGTTCGTGGTCGCATTAATGTCCGCAGCTACGATATGCTAACTGAAGCACAATACTATCAGTTTTTCTTGAATGTGCTGGAAGTGTATGGCTTTGCTGTCGTTGAGATGGACAGCGGCGTCTTGAAAGTGGTCCGAAATAAAGATGCTAAGACCTCTAATATACCGGTAGTGGGTGATGAAAACCCTGGTGTGGGTGATGAAATGGTTACCCGTGTTGTGCCTGTGCGCAATGTTTCGGTACGTGATTTAGCGCCCTTATTACGACAATTTGTCAATCAGGCAGGTGGCGGTCATGTGGTGAATTATGATCCGTCTAATGTCATTATGATGACCGGCTCTGCTGCGTTAGTTGCCCGCTTAGTGGATATTATTCAGCGAGTGGATAAAGCCGGTGACCAAGAGCTGGAGATTTTAAAGCTTAATTTTGCCTCGGCTGGCGAAATCGTCCGAATTTTAGAGAGTATCTACCGTTCTCAAGGCCGTGCTGAGCAACCCGACTTCCTCGTCCCCAGAATTGTCGCAGATGAGCGAACTAACAGCGTTATTGTCAGCGGTGAAGCACAAGCACGGCAGCGCGTGATTGAATTAGCCCGACGCTTAGATGCTGAACTGCAAACCAGTGGTAATACACGTGTTATTTACCTTAAATATGCCAAAGCCGATGAATTGGTACCGGTACTAAAAGGGGTCAGTGAATCCATTGTGGCTGAAGTACAAGGTGCACAGGGCGCTAACCCACAAACAGCAAGGCGTGGTTCAGGTCGTGAAATTAGTATTGAAGCGCATGCTGACAGTAACTCCATCGTGATTACTGCGCAGCCGGATATGATGCGCTCGTTGGAGGATGTGGTGCGTCAGCTAGACATCCGTCGCGCCCAAGTATTGGTTGAAGCCATCATTGTTGAAGTATTTGATGGTAACGGTACTGATTTTGGTGTGCAGTGGCTTAATGAAAATGGCGGCGGTACCAACTTTACCGGCGGTAACACTATTCCAATTATCAATATTGCGGCAGGTGCTGCCCAAGCATCACAAATCACTAGAGGTAGTGAGCAAATTGTCGCTAACCCAGGTGGTGGCTCTACGACTACCAGAACACCGGATTCCAACCGAGATTATTCAGGTCTGGCCACTGCGTTACAAGGTTTAAATGGCGCGCTGTTAGGTTTCTATAACGGTAATTGGGCTGCCATCCTGCAAGCGGTGCGCACTAGCACCAATTCTAACGTTCTAGCCACACCTCATATTACGACCATGGACAATCAGGAAGCCGTTTTCTTAGTTGGTCAGGAAGTGCCGGTGATAACAGGCTCAACGGTGGGTTCAGATAACACCAACCCGTTCCAGCAAGTTCAACGTCAAGAAGTTGGTATTAAGCTTAAAGTGACACCACAGATTAACGAAGGCAATGCTGTCCAACTGGTCATTGAGCAGGAAGTATCCAGTATCGGTGGCACCACTGCGGTAGATATCACCATTAACAAGCGTGAGATCAAAACCACCGTCATGGCGGATGATGGCGCCACTATTGTACTTGGCGGTTTAATTGACGAAGATGTGCAGGAAAGTGAATCTAAAGTGCCAATCTTAGGTGACATTCCCGTGCTGGGGCATTTGTTTAAATCAACCAGTGTCAGTAAACGCAAACGCAATCTGATGGTCTTTATTCGGGCGACAATTGTCCGTGATGGCAGCGCTATTAGTGGTATTAGCAAACAAAAATACAACTTTATCCGTGCCGAGCAATTAAAGCGCGACGCAGAGGGCATTCGCTTAATGCCAAGCACCTCACAAGCGGTGCTGCCAGAGTGGGACGACAGCTTGAAGTTGCCACCAAGTTTTCAGCAATTTATGGATGAGCAAAACTTGCAGCAGGATAAAGGGAACTTGCAACAGGATGATGGGAAAAACCAGCAATGACTATGGCCTTAACCGAAACGGAGATCGCGCCGGTTAGCAGTAAAATACGACTGCCGTTTGGCTTTGCAAAGCGTTATGGCGTTTTATTACAGCAGCAGGCTAATGGCTGGGTACTTTATGTGCAGCCAGCGACGTTGCCACAGGCATTATTAGAGGTCCGACGTTTACTGGCAGAGCCTTTTGTGGTGCAAAAAATTGATGCTCTCGAATTTGAGGTGCTGCTAGAAGCCTCTTACCAACGTGACTCCTCCGAAGCTCAGCAGCTGATGGAAGATATTGGTAATGAGGTAGATTTAGCCTCGTTAGCGGAAGATATTCAGGAAACGGAAGATCTACTGGAAAACGAAGATGATGCGCCCATTATTAAACTGATTAACGCTATGTTGGGTGAAGCGATCAAGCTTGGTGCTTCAGATATTCATATTGAAACCTTTGAAAAAGCCTTAATCATTCGCTTTCGGGTCGATGGCCTTCTGCGGGAAGTACTAAGACCGCACCGGCGCTTATCCAGTTTACTGGTCTCTCGGATTAAGGTTATGGCCAAGTTGGATATTGCCGAAAAACGAGTTCCACAGGATGGGCGAATCAGTTTGCGCATTGCCGGTCGCGCCGTTGATGTGCGGGTTTCTACAATGCCATCTAGTCATGGTGAGCGTGCGGTACTGCGTTTATTAGATAAAAATAACTCTCATCTTAATTTGGCCGACCTTGGGATGACCCCTGGGGTAGAAAAATTATTCGCACAACTTATTTTAAAACCGCATGGCATTATTCTGGTAACAGGCCCCACTGGCTCGGGTAAAAGTACCACTTTATATGCTGGCTTAAGCGAAATAAATACGAAAGACCGTAACATCTTGACGGTGGAAGACCCTATCGAATATGAGTTGGAAGGTATTGGCCAAACACAAGTAAATACCAAAGTGAATATGACCTTTGCCCGAGGCCTAAGAGCAATACTGCGCCAAGACCCCGATGTGGTAATGGTCGGAGAAATTCGCGATTTAGAAACGGCGCAAATTGCTGTGCAAGCCAGTTTAACCGGGCATTTAGTGTTATCTACCCTGCATACCAACACCGCTGCAGGCGCGATTACTCGGCTTGAAGATATGGGCATTGAAGCCTTTTTGTTGTCTTCGAGTTTATTGGGGGTATTAGCGCAACGTTTGGTGCGTACCTTATGCCCGCATTGCAAAGAGGCGCACCAGCCTGACAAAGAAGAACGTAGCCTGCTGGGGTTAACCAAAAAAGATGAATCAGTCATTTTCCGTGCTACTGGCTGTGAACACTGTAATTTTAGTGGTTATAAAGGCCGTACCGGTATTCATGAGTTGATTATGGTTGACGATGCGATGCGGGAAATGATTCACAACGGCAAAGGTGAGCAAAGCATCGAAAAATATGCCAGACAATTTACGCCCAGTATTCGTGCCGACGGTTTTGCCAAAGTGCTTGCCGGTATCACAACCTTAGAAGAAGTGTTACGGGTAACGCGAGAGGATCTGTAATGGCTGCTTTTGAATACCAGGCGCTGGATGTTAAGGGTAAAAAGCTAAAAGGTGTATTAGAGGCGGATAACGCTCGTCAGGCTAGACAAGTATTGCGTGAACGCAAGCTTACCCCGCTTAGCGTTGACTTAGCTTCGCAACAAGAAAAGTTACTCGCTAATGGTAAAACGTGGTTACAGCGCAAAATTTCTGCTGCTGAGCTGGCGCTGATCACGCGACAGCTAGCGACACTGGTGGCTGCTGCTTTACCGATAGAAAGTGCTTTATTAGCCGTTGCCGAGCAGTGTGACAAACCAAGACTGAAAAATATGGTGATGTCGGTTCGTTCAAAAGTAGTTGAAGGTTATAGCTTGGCAGAAGGTTTAGCTGAATTTCCTCATGTTTTTGATCACTTGTTCCGCTCAATGGTGGCTGCAGGCGAAAAATCAGGTCATTTAGATCAAGTGTTAAACCGGCTGGCTGATTATACCGAACAGCGGCAGCATATGCGCAACCAAATCATTATGGCTTCGGTCTACCCAATAGTGATGATCGTGGTGTCTATACTGGTGATTGGTATTCTGCTTGCCGCAGTGGTGCCAAAAATCACCGAGCAATTTGAACATATGGGGCAACAATTACCTGCTTTGACCCGTTTTATGATCAACGCGAGTGAGTTTGTGCAGCAATATGGTATTTGGATATTGCTATTTCTGCTACTGGCCAGCATAGGCTGGCAGCGTATGCTGACAAAACCCGCGACTAAACTGGCTTATGATCGGCGTATTTTAAAAGTGAAGGTGATCGGTCGTATTGTTAATAGCATTAACACTGCCAGATTTGCGCGCACCTTGAGCATTCTAAATGCCAGTGGCGTGCCTTTGCTAGAAGCCATGCGTATTAGCGCGGATGTGTTATCGAATACCTATATGCGACAAAGCGTTGCAGAAGCCGCTGCAAGAGTAAGAGAGGGTGCTTCATTACGTGCTGCATTAGAGCAAACTAAGTTATTCCCTCCTATGATGCTGCATATGATTGCAAGTGGCGAAAAAAGTGGTCAGCTTGATACGATGCTAGAGCGGGCAGCGGATACGCTGGACCGGGAATTTGAAATGACGATGACTGTGTCGTTGGAGATTTTTAAGCCTTTGGTGGTCATTATCCTAGCAATCATCGTTTGTTTAATTGTCATGGCAATCTTACTGCCCATCCTTGAACTTAATAATATGGTAGGAAAATATTAAAATGAAAAAAAGTGCCGGTTTTACTTTGCTGGAAGTTATGGTGGTTATCGTTATTTTAGGGCTACTAGCCAGTTTTGTGGTGCCTAATTTAATGGGTAACCAAGAAGAGGCTGCACGTCAGAAAGTGGTAGTCGATATTCAGCAATTAGAAAACGCCTTAGATATGTATCGCTTACGGAATAGCTTTTACCCAACTTCAGAGCAAGGTTTGCAGGCATTAGTTACTGCCGCAACGTCGCAACCTGTGCCTCGTTCTTTTCCTGCTGATGGCTTTATTCGCCGCTTACCCAAAGATCCTTGGGGTCAAGACTATATTTTAGTCAGCCCTGGGCAAATGGGGAAAATAGATGTTTTTAGTACAGGCCCCGATCGGCTTGCTGGTACCGATGATGATATTGGTAACTGGAACTTGGATGGCACTAATTCAGGCAATAATTAATGCCTAAACGCAGCGGCTTTACCTTACTGGAGATATTACTGGTTATTGTGCTAATCGGTATTCTGGCCAGTGTTGTTGTTTTAAACTTTGACGGTGATACTGCTGAAGAGCAAGTTGATAAAGAAGCAGTGCGTTTTCAACAAGTGTTTCAATTTATTGCAGAAACTGCACAGCTTCGTCAACAGGAATGGGGCTTAGTGGTTGCAGAGAATGGCTATGCTTTTGTTTACTTTGCGGATGGCAGCTGGCAATGGGTGCAACAACCCGAGGTGGCAAAGCAGCATCGCTTGCCGGAGGGACTCCAGTTACAACTTGAGATCGAGGGCTTACCAGGGGCAGAGCAAAACTTGCTGAGTCAGCTTGAGTGGCAGCAAGAAGAGCAAACATCGCTGTCAACCGAGGAGGGAGCGGCAAAACCACCGTTACCTCAGGTATTTATTTTATCTTCGGGTGAAATAAGCCCATTTCGACTTAGTTTTAGTGCCAGCAAGGTGTTACCGCCAGTGAGTGTGCAAGTGGGTACCGATTTTAGTTTACCTTTAAGCCGTTTTAGTACGGAAGACCGCTAATGTCTTGTTATCGATCGCGCTTACCTGTAACAGGCTTTACCTTATTAGAGTTATTGGTAGCTTTGGTCATTTTTGCCACTGCGGGGGTCGCTATTATGCAAGCCAGTTCTAACCACTTAAGGACGGTTTGGCAACTGGAAGAACTGACGTTTGCAAGCTATGTTGCCAACAACCAATTGCAACTAGCTTTGCTCGACCCGTCGTGGCCACCTCGGGAGTTGCAGCAAGGTGAAGTGACCATGGCAAATCGTAACTGGATTTGGCGGTTAAGGGCGAATACGGTAACCGATGCTGATTTACGCGAGCTCAATGTCACTGTTAGCCTAGCCGAGCAGCCAGACGTGATTATTTATCAGCTTAAAACCTACGTTGGTCGACCGGATGAACAATAAAGGTTTTACCTTTTTAGAAATGCTACTGGCTATGGTGTTGTTCGCTATGGTGGGACTGGCCTCGGTTGCGGTATTAAGTAGTGTGACTAAGAGTGACGAAGCTTCCCAAGTCGCTATGCACCGGTTGCAGCAATTACAGCGTGCCATGTTAATGCTCGAACGGGATTTTATGCAAATTAGCGCGCGCTATGTTCGTATAGAGGGCGATCCTCCGCAACAAGAACGCCTTTGGGGTGAGCAATACTTATTAGAAAGCGAGGATCATGGTGTGAGTTTTACGCAGCAAGGCTGGCGTAATCCAGGCATGATTTTACCGCGCAGCGAAGTGCAAGCTGTTGCTTATCGTTTGCAGGAAGGGCAATTACAGCGGTTATTTACGCTTTACGTCGACGCGGTTAATAATACCGACCCACAACAGCAGGTGTTGTTGGAAGGTGTAGAGGCTTTTGAAATTACTTATTTATCTAACGATAAATGGGAGGAGCGTTGGCAACATGAATATTTGCCACAAGCCGTTAAGATCCGCATTGTTCAGCAAGATTTAGGTGAGTTAGAGCGAATCTTTGTTTTGCCAAATGGCATGTGGCGAGGTGACGCGTCATGAAGCAGCGCTTAGATTTTCGCCAGCGCGGAGTCGCTTTATTAACCGTATTGATGATCGTGGCACTTGTTGCCGTAATTGCTGTAGCGATGAGTGGTCGCTTACAGTTACAACTCCAGCGCCAGCAGAATTTACAACAACAAGAACAAGCTTTTTGGTATGGAATGGCAGCCGAAGCTTTTGCCAAAGTGTTATTGCGACGTTCATTACAAGACCAGGATACGGTTCATCTTGGACAAGACTGGGCGCAGCAGGGCGCGAGTTTTGTTGTAGACAATGGTCAAATTGCCGGAGAAATTAAGGATTTACATAGTTGCTTTAATTTGAATGTTTTGCAGCAACAGCCCGAGCGTTCGCAAAGCGGCCGAATACAACCCACCTTAGCGCAGCGTAGTTTTCAGCGTTTACTCGAACAAGTTGCTCCTGAATTAAGCATGCCAGCAGAGTACCTTACGGCCAGGATCAGTGACTGGGTTGACACTGATAGCTTATTGAATACCGCTGGGGGCGCAGAGCAGGATGATTACGCGGGATTACAGTTTCCTTATTACACCGCCAATAGCCTGATGGTAGCGGAATCTGAGTTACGCTTAATTCTCGACTTAACGCCTGCGGATTACCAATTGCTGTTGCCATATATTTGTGTCATTCCACAAAATACTAATTTTAAAATTAATGTGAATACTTTAACTGAGGAAAGTGCGGTAATTTTGGCTGCGTTATTGCCAGAATTAAGCCAGGAACAGGCGCAAGAAGTGATCTTAAGTCGTCCTGAAGAGGGTTTTACGGATATTGACAGTTTTTTACAGCATTCGGTTCTAGCCGGTTTGACTATATCAGATGAAGTTAAGGCAGTACTGAGTGTAAAATCTGAATACTTTAAACTACAGGCAACCACGGCCTACCTTGAATCAGGATTCAGGTTAACGGTGATATTCAAACGAGAAGAAAATGATGCAATCAAGGTGTTGGCTCGGCGTTTTGGAGGCCAGGGATGAATGAACAATTAATTATCAGACTAGGTAGCAAGGCGGAGCAGCCTATTTGTTGGTTAGTTTGGTCAGAATTAATGCAAGAGATTATTGCCAGTGGTGAAATTAGCTCAGCCAGCGAGCTGAATGCTCTGGCCGAGCGTTTGGGGCAAAGACCTGTTGTCGCTTTGGTTCCTGCTGCTGATGTGGTACTAAAAAAAGTGGCATTGCCTGCTAAGCCAACTAAACAACTATTACAAGCCTTGCCTTATATGCTGGAAGAAGAGCAGGCAGAAGATATTGATAAGCTTTATATTGCTTTAGGCAAAGCGGAACTGGTGTCTGGACAATATTGGCAACAGGTGGCTTTATGTCAGCGGCAAAGGCTGGAGCAGTGGTTAGGCTGGTTACACACTGCCGGTTTTAGCGTGAGTAGATTATTGCCTGATGCGTTATTGTTACCTGCCGATACGCTACCGAATTGTATCGCCATTCATGATCAATGGCTGTTACGTCAGGAACCATGGCAAGCAACCGCAATAGAACGCGACTGGTGGTCTGATTATTTACAATTAGCCGCACTGCCTGTTATTACCAGTTACTGTCCTTGGCCGATTGATATTCCCCAACAGCATCAAATTGCTAATCCAGAGTTGCCCTTAGTACTTTTAGCGAGAGGTTTGAATCAGACTGATTTTAACTTATTACAAGGGACTTATGCACCGAAACGTCGGCAAAACCAGCACTGGGTACACTGGCGTTTAAGTGCAAGCTTACTTGCTGCTTGTGTTTTAGTGTATGTGGGGCAACTTGCGCTGCACGTGTGGCAACAACAACAACAAGTTACTCAGCTCGAACAACAACTCCGCACTGAGTTTCAACAAGTATTCCCAGCAGAGCGTATTACTAACTTGAGCCGTCAGGTACAGCAAAAATTACGAAATACGGACGGTGTAGCCGAACAACAGCACTTTATGAGCTTGTTAGCCGCGTTACAATTGCGTTTAGAGGCCTTGCCAGATATTCGCCTTGATTCATTACGTTATGATGCCAGTCGTCAGGAGTTACGGTTTGCTGCCAGTGCGGCAGGTTTTCCCAGCTTTGAACAATTGAAAAATCAACTCGAGCAGGCGGGATACAGTGTCGAGCAAGGCGCGCTAAGTAATGATGGTAATCGAGTACAGGGTTCTGTAGTTATGCGGGGTAAACAATGAAGTCACAGCTTTTACGGTGGTGGTACGGATTAGCAACGCGTGAGCAGAGATTATTATTGTTAGCTACTCCGTTATTGTTATTAGGTGCTTTTTATTGGGGCATCTGGCAACCGCTGCATTATGCAGCAGAACGTAATAGCATAACCTTGCAACAGCTTGAGCGACAATTGGTTGCCTTTCAGCAAGTTCGACCTCTGCTACAACAATCGGCAAGCGGGCCGGCGCGAACTGGCGGAACTCTGGCGCAAATTGTCAGCACTAGCGCTCGTAGCTTTAACATTAGCGTGAGTCGTATGCAGCCTCAGAACGATCAGTTACAGCTAGTATTAGACGACTTAGCATTTGAACAGTTAATGCCATGGTTACAACAATTACACTATCAAAATGGCGTACAGCTGGTCAGTTTAGACGTTGCCGCGACTGACAATCCAGGAATAGTGCGTGTCAGAAGAATGGTGATCGAATAATATGCTAAAGCACTGGAAATTGACTTTACTTGGGCTAGTTGCCTATTTACTTTTTGTGCTGATATTAACACCTGCCAGTTGGTGGCTACGTTTAGCGCCACTGCCAGCTGCTGTGCAGCTTGGTCCTGTTTCTGGCACTTTATGGCAGGGCGAAATTCAGCAATTCGCTTATCAGCAAGTACGTTTGCCTGCACTAAGCTGGCAGTTAAGTCCCTGGTCGCTGCTGAGTTTAACGGCCAAGGCTCAGCTACAAAGCGGCAGCTTACAACAGCCGACAGAGCCTTATTTACAAGCCACAGTCAAAGTGGGAATAACCGGTATAACTGTAGAGAACACGCTAGTTAAATTGCCGGTTGCCAGTATTTTACCTTACTTAACGCTGCCATTGCCGGTGAATGCGGCGGGTGAGCTAATGCTGGATATTCAGCAATTACAGGTTGCCAATCAACAGTGCCAAAATTTATTTGGGCAAGTTAGTTGGCTAGATGCGAGGTTGCAACCGCCTACTGGCAATTGGTTAGACTTAAAACAGCTGCATGCCAGCTTAAGTTGTGAGGCGGGATTGCCCGTTTTGACCACAGATCCTGAGAACGTGTTATCACTGGCTGTGCGAGCATCCGTTACTCAGACCGGCAACCTGCGAGTGCAGGGGAGTCTTAAACCAGATGCGTCTTTACCCGCAGAGGTGCATCAGGCTATGCGTTTTGTTGGGCAGCCTGATGCAAGTGGACGCTATTCGTTAAACTTTTAACGCAGTTTGCTGGTAAATATCCGGCAGTAATAGGTTGTAGTCGGTAATGGCAGGAAATTCTGCAAATTGACTATGCGGTTTTTGACTGTCCGGATTTGCTACTGCCAAAAGATGTTTAATGCCGAACTGCTGTGCAGACTTTAATATGGGTAGGCTATCATCTACAAAAAGCGTGCGATTCAGTTCAAATCCCAGACGTTGCTGCAAGCGTTGCCAGAGAAGTTGGCTTTCTTTTGTCACGCCAAATTCGTGGGTAGAGATAAGTTGCTCTATGTAGCTAGCTAACTCAGTACGCTCCAGCTTTAAGGACAAACTGTCTGGGTGTGCATTTGTGACCAGAACAATATGTCGACCGGTTTGCTTTAACGCCGTTAAAAAAGCCGGGACATCGGCGCGCATTTGGATTTTATGCATTATTTCACGTTTGAGTTCGGTAATGGGTAACTGTAAACGTTTGCCCCAATAATCGAGGCAGTACCATTCTAGCTTGCCTTGTAATTGCTGATATTCAGCCGTTAATTCTGCAGTGGCTGCATGTTCGCTGATACCGGCAATTTCTGCCCAGCGCTTAGGAAGGTGCACTTGCCAAAAGTAATTATCAAAGTGTAAATCTAATAAAGTGCCATCCATGTCGAGTAGTACGGTATCTATTTCTGACCATTGCAGCATAGGTTTTTCCTGATATTCGTTTTATAGTAAGCCTAAGCTTAGTTTAACAGAGAGCAAAGTATGACGCAGCGTGACAACGATAAACATAAGCCGGAAATTCTTGCCCAAGAGATTGTGGCGCAAAGCCGTTTGTTTAAGGTTGAACAACTGCAGCTTCGTTTTAGTAATGGTGAAGAACGAACCTACGAAAGGATGCGCGGCAGTAACCGCGGTGCGGTAATGATTATTGCTTGTCCTGATCCAGACTGCTTTTATCTGGTGCGTGAATATTGTGCTGGGACGCATGATTATCAGCTAGGCTTTCCAAAAGGCTTAATTGATCCCGGTGAAGACATTATTACGGCTGCTAATCGGGAGCTAAAAGAAGAAATTGGTTTTGGTGCTGCCCGCTTTGTGCAACTAAAATC
Organism: Alishewanella sp. d11; assembly: GCF_049390205.1. Classification (GTDB taxonomy): domain Bacteria; phylum Pseudomonadota; class Gammaproteobacteria; order Enterobacterales; family Alteromonadaceae; genus Alishewanella. The sequence continues at coordinate 1,753,931 of NZ_CP186547.1, forward strand.
GCTTGCTTTAGCACCAGGCTATTTTAATGCTACAATGCACGTATTGCTGGCCTTTGATTTGTATGCGGAGCGTCTGGCAGGAGATGAGCCTGAACCTCTAGAGCTGGTAAGTTGGTCACGCCAGCAAACTGCAGCTTTGCTGCAACAGGCCGATTTTACCGAAGCACGAAGCGTAGCGGCGTTGTTGCTTGCTCAACAGTATTTGGAAGCTAATCCGGATGTTTTTAAGCAAACTGCTGGAACCTGCAAAAACGACAGCCCGTGAAGCTGGCGCCATTTTGTGGGAAATGTATCAAAGTGGTGATTTTACTGAACAGCACAAACAGGATCTCAGCCCTGTAACCTCTGCTGATCTTGCTGCCAATGCGCATATCATTGCCAAATTATCTGCGCTGACCCCCGATATCCCAATTATCTCGGAAGAGACGCAGTTAGTTCCCCTGCAACAGCGTTATGATTGGCCACGTTACTGGCTGATTGATCCTATGGATGGCACCCAGGAGTTTGTTGCTCGCAGTGGTGACTTTGCCGTCAGTATTGCGTTAGTGGAGCATGGTTGGCCAGCCCTTGGTGTTATCTATTGGCCAAAAGAAGATATCCTTTACTATGCTACTCGTGGCCATGGTGCTTTTAAACAACAAAAAAATTTGATCAAACGGATGCAGGTACATCAACTGCAACTGGGAGAGCAGATGCGTATAGCGGTGAGCCGTCGCCAACCTTTACAACCCATTACGGCGTTGCTGAATGCTGAACAACAAGTGCAATATATTCCGCTGGGGAGTTGTTCCTTAAAAAGTTGTTTGGTCGCTGAAGGTAAAGCGGACTGTTATTTAAGGCTTGGGCCAACGGGAGAGTGGGATACCGGTGCCGTGCAGGTTATTGTTGAAGAAGCCGGTGGTAAAATTCTGGACAGTCAATTTTCCGCATTAAGTTATAATCAGCGAGAAACCTTGGCGAATCCCGATTTTATGGTGATAGGTCAAGCTGAGTTACCATGGCCTGAGCTTATCAAAGCGAAATCTGCCTCTCGAATTCTGTAATAAAATTACCAAATTTAGTAATTAAGCAACTAGCTGGAGGCCGCGTCTTTATTGCCTTATAGCCAGATCAGCTTGAAAACTTAGCTATCTTTTTCTGTCGAAAAAATGCTATTATATGAGCGTGTTTTTTGAACAGAAAGCCGCCTTCTGCTCAAAAAGCAACGAATTAAATAAGTCCGCTAGAGACTGCCCCTTACCTACAGTACCCTTAGGAGTTTACACATGTCCGATCTGGATTTGGGCCAATACGGCATTACGAATGTCACGGAAGTCATCTATAACCCCTCATATGAATTGTTGTTTGCTGAAGAAACTCGCAGTGATTTAGTCGGGTATGAACAAGGTAAAGTTACTGAACTCGGTGCGGTTTCTGTCGATACCGGGATTTTTACAGGTCGCTCACCAAAAGATAAATACATTGTTCGTGATGACACAACACGCGATACCGTGTGGTGGTCCGATCAAGGTAAAAATGATAATAAAGCGATCAGCACTGAAGTATGGTCTGATTTAAAAGCTTTAGTGACTAAGCAGTTATCTGGTAAGCGTTTATTCGTTGTTGATACGTATTGTGGTGCCAATGCGGATACGCGTTTAGCCGTTCGTTTTATTACGGAAGTGGCTTGGCAGGCACATTTTGTAAAGAACATGTTTATCCGACCTACGGCGGAAGAGTTACCAAACTATAAGCCAGATTTTATCGTGATGAACGGTGCCAAGTGCACTAACCCAGATTGGCAGAAGCACGGTCTGAACTCAGAAAACTTTGTGGCGTTTAACTTAACTGAGCGTATCCAGTTAATTGGCGGCACTTGGTATGGTGGTGAGATGAAGAAAGGTATGTTCTCAATGATGAACTACTTCTTACCTCTGCAAGGTATTGCCTCTATGCATTGCTCTGCCAACGTGGGTAAAGACGGTGACGTGGCCATTTTCTTTGGTCTTTCTGGTACCGGTAAAACGACGTTATCAACAGACCCAAAACGTCAGTTAATTGGTGATGACGAGCATGGTTGGGATGATGACGGCGTATTCAACTTTGAAGGCGGTTGCTACGCGAAAACAATTAATTTGTCGAAAGAAAACGAGCCTGATATCTACAATGCAATCCGTCGCGATGCGTTGTTAGAAAACGTCAGTGTAGCCGCTGACGGTACTATTGATTTTAATGATGGTTCAAAGACAGAAAATACTCGTGTTTCTTACCCAATCTACCATATCGACAACATTGTTACGCCAGTATCGAAAGCGGGTCACGCGAAAAAAGTGATCTTCTTAACTGCTGATGCGTTTGGTGTATTACCTCCGGTATCTAAGTTAACCAAAGAGCAGGCAAAATATCACTTCTTATCAGGTTTCACCGCTAAATTAGCGGGCACTGAGCGTGGTATTACTGAGCCAACCCCCACTTTCTCTAGCTGTTTTGGCGCGGCATTCTTGAGCTTACACCCAACCAAATATGCCGAAGTATTAGGTAAGCGGATGGAAGACTCAGGTGCAGAAGCCTATTTGGTCAATACGGGCTGGAACGGTACAGGCAAGCGGATTTCTATTAAAGCAACCCGCGCCATTATTGATGCAATCTTAGATGGTAGTATTGAAAATGCGGAATTTGTGCAACTGCCTTACTTCAATCTGGCGATCCCAACCCATCTGCATGATGTGGAAGATGGCATCTTAGATCCGCGCGCGACTTACGCCAATGCCGCCGATTGGGACCTTAAAGCAAAAGATTTAGCGAAACGTTTCGTCGATAACTTTGTCAAGTTTACCGATAACGACGAAGGCAAAGCCCTGGTTGCGGCTGGTCCACAGCTTTAATACTCCGTGTTTTTGTAGAAAGCCTGCTGTCCAGCAAGCTTTTTTACCACACTACACACAGTAAATTTCAATAGGCAGCTTAGGCTGCCTTTTTAGTATTTACAGCTTGCACAGGTAAAGCAGCTAGACGCTGTTGCTGCTCTGCCCAATGAAACAAAGTTAAGCTACCATCTTGTTGTTCTATCAGAGCCGTACAGCTATCAATCCAATCGCCGTCATTGCAGTAAATAATGCCATCTTCAATCACTAGCTCAGGATGATGGATATGGCCACACACTATGCCATCATAACCAGCACGCTTCGCTTTGTTAATCGCTGCTTGGCGATAGCGCGCTATCGCTTTTAATGCGCCAGGTACACGGCTTTTAATATAAGCGGCTAGGCTAAAGTAGCGTCCGCCGAGTAAGCGTCGTCCGCGGTTATACCAGCGGTTTAAAAAAAGCAGTAAGTCATAGAGCTTATCACCAAGCCAACTTTCCATTCTGCCAAAACTGACGTCCTTATCAAATTCATCACCATGAATAAGGAGGAGTTTCTTGCCTTGCGCAGTAGTATGACTGGCACGAAGCGCAATTTTGATATTACCAAAGCTTTTACCTTTGTATAACCGCAGCGCTTCATCATGATTGCCAGGCACATAGATGATCTCGGTACCTTGTTCAGCTTGTTGTAGCAAATGTTGTAGCACCTTATTTTGGGCTGCAGGCCAATTGACCTGTTTTTGCATAGCCCACAGATCCACAATATCACCAAGTAAGTAAATTTTCTCTGCTTGACTCTGTTGTAAAAAACTCAGCAGAAAATCTGCCTGACAGTCTTTACAGCCAAGGTGAACATCTGAAATAAAAATGGTGCGGCAGCTGAGCATAGTCGTGTCCTGTTATGGTTTCAGACAGGCGTTAGCTTCAGCTGTTTAGATGACGAACGTATGACGAGCAGTTGACGTTTTATTGACCAGCGGTCTTGGCAGCAAAAGCGATAGTAAGTTGCTCCAAAATAAATGAAGGGATCCGCTGATTTAGCCAAAACACGGGTTTGAACGGCTGCTTACCGCTGACAAAGCCAACATGGCCTCCGTTTAGACAAAGTTGATACTCAATAGCTGGGCTGAGATCGGCCGGACGAGGGATAACATCATCGCTTAAAAAAGGATCGTCCTTGGCGTGAATTATTAAAGTCGGCACCTTGATGCTTTTTAGATATGCCATACCGCTTGCCCGTTGGTAATAATCTTTAGCATTTTTAAAGCCGTGGATCGGGGCAGTATAATGTTCATCAAACTCTTCAATGCTTCGCATAGCATGGATTTTTGCTGCGCTAAGTGGTAATGGAAAATCGGCATGTTCTGCCAGTTTTGCCAGTGTGGCTTTTTTTAAGCGGTTTAACAGGTAAGTTTGATAGATTTTACTGCTACCTTGATTAATGCGTTTGGCGCAAGCGGCTAAAGATAACGGCGGGCATACGGCCACCGCAACTCGTAATGGGTTATGCTGTGCTTGTTCGCCACAATATTTCACGAGAACGTTTGCACCGAGAGAAAATCCGACAGCACACAGAGGCATTTGTGGGTAGCGTTGTTGCAGCATAGCGATAACTTCTCGCAGATCTGCAGTATCGCCACTGTGATAGGCTCTAGCCAATTTATTGGGGCGACCATTACAGCCCCGAAAGTGCATCAATACACAGGGTAAATCATGTTGTTTTAACGCAGCGATTAAGCCTTGAATATAGTGACTATGAATATCACCCGCTAAACCATGTAACAGCACAACTAAAGGTCGCTTATCGCTTGTGCTTAAGCGGTGGCTCCAATTGAGTTGAATCTCATCACCATCACTTAGGTGAAAGGTTTCAGCATCAGTGCACAGCTTTGATTTTGGGCTGAGGTATTTGGCAAAAATAGTTTGTAAATGCGCGTTACGTAACCACCATGGCGCTAAAAAAGGCGTGGTCGTTGCTGCTGGTCTGATGTCTACTTGCAAAAAAAGTCTTCCTGATAAAGAATGGTCAAAATGATTAAAAAATGGACTGTGATGAACAGACGTCAATTTCTTTTTACCGGTTTGGCCTTAGCCGGTAGTGCGACTTTAGGCATTCAGTTTTGGCAGTATAGCTTAACGCCACAAGCTGATAATCGTACCTTAGTGCTTGCTGCCATTTTACCCGCTTTGTTATATGGGGCTTTGCCTGAGGATCCGCAAGAGGCTCGCAGGGCGCTCGAACGCACAGAGCAGGCTGTGCAAGATTTTATGCATTTCCTGCCATTACGCCAGCAACAACAATTAGATCAATTATTTAATTTAATGGCGCATCGTTTTAGTCGTTTAGGGCTAACCGGGTTGTGGTTAAACCTTGAGGAGTTAACCCTACAACAACGTTTACTGATATTACAGCGTTGGCGTGACAGTTATTTATTGACACTACAACAAGCTTACCACGGGTTACGCGAGCTGTTGTATGGTGCTTTTTATGGGCAACCTGAACATTGGCAGACACTTACATACAGCGCGCCGAGGTTCAGATGAGCGATATTAATCATATCGATGCCAGTACCTTACAGCGTGATCAGCATTTTGAGGCCGATATTGTCATTATTGGTTCAGGCGCTGGTGGGGGCATAGCTGCGGAGCAATTTGCCCAAGCAGGTTATAAGGTGCTACTGCTCGAGGAGGGTGCTTGGTATCAACGTCAGCATTTTGTGATGGAAGAACGCTGGGCTTATCCTCACTTATACCAAGAAGGTGCTGCGCGTAAAACGCGCGATCAGGCAATTAGTATTTTACAAGGGCGCACTGTTGGTGGCTCGACCACGGTGAATTGGACAACCTCTATTCGTACCCCTGAGCCGACCTTGGCTTTTTGGCAGCGTGAGTTTGGTCTTAATTTTAGTACTGAGCAGAGTCTAGATCCTTACTTCGCGCTTGCAGAGCAACGCCTCAATATCCATAGTTGGCCAGTACCTCCTAATGCCAATAATGCTAAGTTACAGCAAGGCTGTGAGCGCTTAGGTTGGGAATTCACGGTTATTAATCGCAATGTAAACGCCTGCGCGAATTTAGGCTATTGCGGCATGGGCTGTCCGATAAATGCCAAACAATCAATGTTAGTCAGTACCATTCCGGAAGCTATGCGGCTGGGAGCAACGCTGATTTCGCGATTATCCGTTAGACGTTTACACTGGCAAAAAGATCAGGTGATAGGCTTGGAAGCGGTGCCAGTGGATCAATACTTTCAACCTCGCACTGATATTAAACTTAGCTTTAATGCGAAACATTATATTGTGGCTGCGGGTGCAATAGGCTCACCAGCCTTATTATTGCGTTCGAAAGTGCCCAACCCCTCAGGCCGCTTGGGCAAACATACCTTTCTGCACCCCACGGTGATATCTGGCGCCATCTTTGCTGAGCAGATACATGGTCATCGTGGTGCGCCGCAGTCTATTTATTCCGATCAATTTGTTTGGCCGCAAGACGCTGACTTAGCCGGTTACAAACTCGAGGTACCGCCTATTCATCCTGTGCTGATGGCTACCAAGCTAATTGGCATGGCGGATCAGCATGCGGCATTGATGCAGGAATTTAATCAGCTACAAGTCACCATTGCGTTATTACGAGATGGCTTTCATCTCCAAAGTCAGGGGGGAACTGTGCAGCTAGATAGCGCGGGGCAACCGGTGTTGGATTATCCACTCACGGACTATCTGTGGCAGGGCATGCGTCGCGCTTTGTTATCCATGGCGGAATTACAGTTTGCCGCTGGCGCACGGCAGGTCATGCCAATTAATCATCACGCTCAGCTTTATAACAGTTGGTCTGAAGCAAAGTCGGCGATTGCCGAACTCCCTTTAGCGCCGCTCCAACAAACTGTCGTATCTGCGCATGTGATGGGTGGTTGTAATATGAGTACCTCGCCACACACTGGGGTCGTAAATCAAGATGGCCGACATTTCCAGTTAACAAATTTATCGGTATTTGATGGTTCAATCTTACCAACTAGTTTAGGCGCTAATCCCCAGTTAACCATTTACGCCCTGATTTGGCGTCATAGTCAGGTACTTATTCAACACCTACAACAAGCGCATACGTGATCAGTTTATCGCTGTAGTGAGTCTGCCAGTAATTTAAAGTAACGCAACCAAAGTAGGCTGAGTTGCTGAGTTAACGTGTTATCAGGATAAATGCCACGAGCTGCAGCCGCACCTTGCAGTGTTCCTGCGACTAAAAAATGATTTTTAACAGCTTGGCACTGAATCACTTTCTCAAAGGCTCTGGCGGCCATCTCTTCAGGTAATGCCAGATATAAACGGTTAGCTGCCGCATCAAGTTGTTGACAGTGCCGAAAGAATGGACTGGGGGCTTGCTGGTCTTCGGATAATAATAACGCTTGAAAAGCGCTGTCTAATAAGTTGTTCAATGGATGGGGTTTTAGTTTAGCTTGGCTAAGCCATAAACGGCTGGCGAAAATGCCTGCAGCAGGTTCAGCAAACATTTTGCTCGCAATATAATGATCGAACGCATGCCACCACTCATGAGCCAAACTGCCGGCACCGGCATTTTTGGCTAACGCCAGAATGCGCCCTTTGGGTTGATAAAACGCGCATACCCCGGGCTGACCACCAATACCAAAGGTCAACGCTAAACTGCCCCTTAAAGAGATAACTTCGGCTGGAACCTGCAAAATATGCTGTAAATCAGCAAAGGCATCAAAGAATAAATTAGCCGCAATTTGCTGTTCAGCTGCGGTAACCCAGCGTCCGATATGAATACTGTTAAAACCAAAAAGGGTGACTAAATCAGCAAAGCTGACATCCGCGCCCGCTCGATGTGAGGGGCCGTTACGGAAGAATTGACGATGGAGACGAGAAGAAGACTGCATAGGCTTATAGTAGCGGCAGTTATAGTTTAACTGCAACAAAAAAGCGGGCTAACACGCTTGGAGTCACATGCTAACCCGCAGACCTTAACGGTGAAATCTAAGCATGTAAGCTATCAAAAATACGCAAGAAGGTTGGCTGCTGCCGAATGGCTAGCGGCATATGCAGTCTTTTAGCTAAATCTTGGGCATGAATTAAACCACGGATCTGATGATTATCACGGTCGACCACCAAGCAATATTGCTCGCCATTCGATTGCATAGTATTAATTACGTCGGCAATAGTGCAGTTTTGTAATTGCTGATACGCCAGAGCTTTTACGCTGTCGCGTGGGCGCATCAGATCACGTACTTTAATCTCGTGACGATCGGATCCTTGAATCACTAGCCGCATAATAGCTTGTTCTGACAGTTGCTCAATATGCACCAGCCCCGTCATTTCCTCATTGGCGTCGACGACCAATTTTAACTGGCAATGTTCTTGTTGCATCATTTCTAGCGTAATTGCCGCAGAGGTGCTTTCTTCGATAATAGTGGGTTGGCTCTGTTTAAAGTCAGTAAAAACAGTTAATGCTGGGCTGTTTAAGGTCGCATCTGTAAAGTCTGTTGGTTGAATCAGCTGATCTACAGCATCTAAATTAAATAAGGCTAATTTTTTCATGATCATTTCCAAATGTTATTGGCAAGCAGAGGCCCTGCCAAAATAAAGAGTTTATTTAGTGTTTCAGGGGGATTTGATCAGAAAAAAGGTGGTGCTCTGGCGGAATCTGGACTAGAGCTGAAAGACAACCAAGGTGCAATGTAGTGGGTGGTAATGGCACCGAAAATAGCAAAGTAGGGTTGCGAAACCAAAACAAGTAAAGTGTCTGGTTCGTCCGGCTCATGATCTGCCAAGTTTGGAGCTTGGTTTGGAGTGTTGTGTTGAACGTTAAGTGCTTTAAATTGACTATCAGCGAGTGGTGATAACCTTTGGTCATGCGCATTAGCTGTTTCTGTTGTTGCCAACAGACTCAGATAAAGAAACGCAAGAAGCAGGTTAAGAAAACGCATTGTTCAAATTAGACTCGTATATTGTTCTATATCAATAATGCGCACTAATTTACAAAACTACAAGGGGCTATTGAAAAAATAGCCCCTATCTGTCCTAAAAAATACGGTACTTAACGAATTGAGACGGGTGGAGAGATATTCCTTAAGGTTGCTGCAGCATTTGTTGTGCTAATGCCTCAGCCACTCGGATACCATCGATAGCGGCAGATAAAATACCACCGGCATAGCCTGCACCCTCACCAGCCGGATATAAGCCTTTTACGTTGATGCTTTGGAAATCGGCTCCGCGCTTAATGCAAATAGGTGAAGATGTCCTTGTCTCTACCGCTGTTAACAGGCCATCGGGTTTAGCAAAACCTCGAATTTGCTGCTCGAATGCCGGTATGGCTTCGCGGATTGCCGCTGTAGCATAGTCTGGCAATAAACCCGATAAATCAGTAAGTTTGATGCCTGGCGTATAAGACGGTTGCACAACACCTAAGTCGCCAGAGGAGGTGCCAGTGAGAAAGTCGCCAATCAGTTGCGCGGGTGCATGATAATCAGCACCGCCTAGAGTAAAAGCCGCTTGTTCTAGTTTTCGTTGTAGCTCAATTCCGGCAAGTGGATGGCCAGGATAATCTTGCTCTGGGTGGATGCCAACCACGATGGCACTATTGGCATTCCGTTCATGCCGCGAGTATTGACTCATGCCATTAGTGACCACGCCACCCGTTTCTGAGGCGGCTGCTACTACCGTCCCCCCTGGACACATACAGAAACTGTAAACCGTGCGTCCATTTTGGCAGTGATGAACCAGCTTATAATCTGCCGCGCCTAAGATAGGGTGACCTGCGTTGGGGCCCCAGCGGCAACTGTCGATCATCGATTGTTCATGCTCAATCCGAAAACCAACCGAGAACGGTTTGGCTTCAATGTAGACACCAGCGTCATGTAGCATATGAAAGGTATCTCGGGCGCTATGGCCAACGGCTAATACCAGATGCTTGCAATCAAGTCGTTCCCCGTTATTCAATGTCACACCGGTTAGCTGATTCTCGGTGATATGAATTTGATCGACTCGACTACTGAAACGAATCTCCCCACCTAGCGCAATAATATTCGCTCGCATTTTTTCCACCATCGACACTAATTTAAAGGTGCCGATATGTGGCTTACTCACGTACATAATCTCTTCGGGTGCACCGGCTGCAACAAACTCGGTTAACACTTTACGACCGTAGTGTTTAGGATCTTTAATCTGGCTGTACAATTTGCCATCTGAAAAAGTGCCGGCACCGCCCTCGCCATATTGCACATTAGATTCGGTATTCAGTGGTTGTCCGCGCCAAAACCCGAAAGTATCTTTCGTGCGTTCCCGAACCGCTTTACCACGCTCTAAAATAATGGGTTTAAACCCCATCTGTGCCAGCAGTAACCCAGCAAATAAGCCGCATGGACCAAGCCCAACAACAACAGGGCGTTCTGTTAAGGTGGTTGGTGCTTGTGCGACAAACTTATAGTTGGTATCTGGTGACAGATTTACATGAGGATCCTTAGCAAACTTTTTAAGGAGCATGGCTTCATTTGCGACCTCAAGATCCAGCGTATAGATAAGTTGGATATCTGTCTTTTTACGCGCGTCAATACCACGTTTAAACACAGTAAAATGCGATAGATCACCTTCAGGAATAGCTAATTTCGCCAAAATTCTGGCTTTGAGTTCTGCCATTTCATCTTGGTGATGTAAAGGTAATTTCATTTCGGTTAAACGTAACATAACAGGGAGATCCAATGTTTAATCAAGCAAGTCAGGCCGGTAATCTCGGCAATAACAGCTATTTTACGTGATCTTGCACCAGCTGTCCGCAGTAGCTTGCGTTTCTCGGTTGTTTTTCGTCGCAGCTCCAGTATGATCAGCACCTGTTGCAAGTGGAGGATTTTACGATGGCCTTTGTCGTAGGTGAAAATTGTATAAAGTGTAAATATACTGATTGCGTGGCAGTATGCCCAGTAGATGCGTTTTTTGAAGGCCCTAACTTTCTGGCGATTAGCCCCGATATTTGTATAGATTGTGGTTTATGCGAGCCAGAGTGCCCAGCTAATGCCATTTATCAAGAAGATAAAGTGCCTGCAGCCCAGCAACCTTTTATTGCGCTGAATGCCGAACTTGCAGTACTTTGGCCTAACATTACTACGGTCAAACCAGCACCAGCAGATGCTGATGCTTGGAACGGTGTTGCTGATAAGCTGCAGTATCTAGAAACGTGATTATTTGGTGACTTCGTCATCAGAATGGCCCACTTTGTACATAAAGTACACAGCGTAAAAGATGCACAGGCCGATCACAATCGCGAGTCCGCTGAATGAAATAAAGATGACTGGGTCGTTTAAAAATTCATGCCATAGGTTCATTGCTTTTCCTCCCAAAATGTTCTGTCTACAGTTTAAGCAGATAGCACAGCTTCAGGTATGATGCAGATCAAGCTTTAGGGTAAGCTTATAGCGCACCGAGCAAAGGTTTGACGCAGATCAATAAGATCAGTGGTAAGTGTTGTCGATAGCGGTACGCCAAGTAATTTTAGATAAAGACTGAGATTATCTGCTGTGGTGTGTTGAGTGAAGGTTAGCGCGTCACAGAGCAGTTGTTGTTCACACTGCTCTGCAACTAACTCGGTATGCAGCAAGCTTTGCTTGAGTTGTAATTGCTGTGAGGCTTGAAGCGGTAGGGTGTGTAATTGCTTACGGCAGTAACGTATGACTTGTGTTAGCTGTTGATTAAGCGGAGCAAGTTGCTGTATGCTGTTAATTAAGACATCCTGACTCACTTGCCAAGATAATTGTTCGGCGTAACCGAGCGCCAGCAGCACATTCACATTCGCCTGATAGTTGTCTTGCCAGCGTAAACAAAGCTGTTTAACGGCTGGATAACTGGCTAAGCTAAATTGCCAGAGCTGCTCAGGGCAAAATTGCGCTGAGCGTTCATCTTCGCTATTAGCCGCCATGTTGTTGCCAGAATTGCTGCGTTTGCAGCTCCAGTTGCTCTTGCGCCTCAAACCACTGCTCTTCAATCGTGGCGAGATGACTATTGGCACTAGTTTGCTCGGCTAACAGTTTAGTCAGTTGGCTTTTCTGTTTGGCATCGTAGATATCTGGCTCTGCTAATTGCTGTTCTAACTGGGCTAATTGTGTGGTCAGTTGCTGCTGCTGCAATTCTAATTTATCAATTTTTTGTTTTAGCGGCCTTAGTAAATTCCGCAGGTCTGCTTCCAAACGTTTTTGATCTTTACGTTGCAAGGCGCTGACACTATTACTCGCGTCAGCAGTACTGCTTTGTGCTTGTAGATTGGCTTGTGTTTGTCGAGCATCTTGTTGCAGCCATTGGTAATAGTCGGGTAAATCACCATCAAAAGGGGCAACTTTGCCATGGGCAACTAAATAAAACTCATCGGTTGTACTGCTTAACAGATGCCTATCATGTGAAACTACGACAATAGCACCTGCAAAGTCTTGTAGTGCCATAACGATAGCTTCGCGCATGTCTAAATCTAGGTGGTTAGTGGGTTCGTCCAGTAACAATAAATTAGGACGCTGATAGACCAGCAATGCTAATACGAGCCGGGCTTTTTCCCCACCAGAAAACGGCGCACAGGCTTCTAAAGCTTTATCACCATGAAAACCAAAACCACCGAGGAAGTCGCGAAGTTTTTGTTCAGGCACCAACGGATCTAAGCGCACCAGATGTTGCAGCGGTGAGTCTTGTGGACGTAAGGTTTCTAATTGATGCTGCGCAAAATAGCCTAAACTCACGCCATTGGCATACCATACTTCACCACTTTTGGGGGTAAGTTCACCGGAGAGCAGCTTTATTAATGTTGATTTACCTGCACCATTGCGTCCTAATAGACCAATACGGCTGCCAGGTAGTAATTGAAAATTAATATTACTGAGTATCACTTTATCCGCATAACCTGCTTGTACATTATCCATTTTTAACAGCGGGTTGGGTAAAGACTTGGGTTCGCGAAAGCTAAAACTAAAGGGCGAATCAATATGTGCTGGCGCTAATAATGTCATGCGCTCTAACGCTTTAATACGACTTTGTGCCTGTCTTGCTTTTGTTGCTTGTGCTTTAAAGCGATCAATAAATTGCTGCAAATGTGCAACTTGGCGTTGTTGTTTTTCAAAATTCGCTTGATGTTGCGATAATTGCTCAGCACGTTGCCGCTCAAATTGACTATAATTGCCCTTATAAAGCGTTAAACATTGTCGTTCGATATGCACTGTATTGTCAGTTACTGCGTCCAGAAAATCCCGATCATGGCTGATTAACAGTAGCGTGCCTGGATAATTACTTAAATACTTCTCTAGCCAAAGTACGGCATCCAGATCTAGGTGGTTGGTTGGCTCATCGAGTAACAGCAGGTCGGCTGGTTTCATTAAGGCTTTGGCTAAGTTCATCCGCATCCGCCAACCGCCAGAAAATGATTTTACAGCTAAGTTTTGCATCTCGCCGCTAAAACCTAAGCCAGCTAATAGTGTGCCTGCTTTAGCTTCAGCTCGATAACCGTCTAAGGCCTCTATTTGTTGATGCACGGCCGCGAGATCACTTTCGCTACACTGGCTGCGCGCTTTAACTAATAAAGGAAACAGGGCTTCATCGCCTTGTAAAACATAATCTAGTGCTGAGCAATCTAGTGCAGGTGTTTCTTGAGCCACGGTGGCAACAACCCATGCCGCTGGGATATTCACATTACCGGTATCGGCATGGAGTTTACCCTGTAATAGGGCGAACAAACTGGATTTGCCGCAGCCATTTGCACCGACAATTCCCACCTTTTGCCCTGGAAATACGGTAAGATCGGCACCACTAAACAGCGCGTTAATGCCGCGGCGCAATTCTACCTGCTGTAACTGAATCATGTTTTTCTCTGTAACAGTGAACTAGGCGGCTAATTTTACGCTATATCCTAGAGAAACCAAGGGCTGTTACATAAATTCGCTATGTGGTTAGCCTGCCAACTAAGGAACATCATGACCTCACGTAAGAAGAAACGCTTTATTGCCGGAGCAACCTGCCCAAGTTGTAAAGCAGCCGATACCATGAGTTTGTTTATAGAAAACAATATTGAAAAAGTGGAATGTGTTGCTTGTGGTTATCAGATGGCACAGCCTGAACCTCAGGTCGCCAACTCAACTCGTAGTAACGAGTTAGTTATTGGCGTGTTTAAACCTGAATAGCGAAGGGATTCTATTATCTTAGGTTTGCAATCATTAATAATGCGGCGGTGGAGGTTCTTCTTCTGGACGCAAAATGCCACTTTCTTCAGGCATCTGCTGTAGTTTTTCCGCAAGCAGGATAATTTGTCGCTGTAGTTGTTCAATACGCTTTTGGTGCGCTAATAACTCCTGATGCAGACTATTTACGGTGTCTTCTTGAAAAGCAATTTTGCTTTCTAGTTCTATCAGGTGTAGTTGAATATCTGAAGTGTCATTACTCATAAGTTATTTTCCATACTTCGGCTAAGCCACTGGAGCTTTCGCTGATTATACGCTCTACATCAAGAAATGCGACTGCATGCACTACTGCGCTGGCGGGTCTGCTGTCGACACGAGGTGACACACGCCAGCGTTGTAATTCTTTACCTGTGGCGACTTGCCATAACACTAGGCTGCGCGTTGGTGCGCCTGTTAAGAGGTATTGCCCATCTGCACTAAAGCGTACAGCGCTAAAAATTTGTTGTCGGGTAATCATTTGTAACTGGCTTATTCTTTCTCCCGTTTGAATGTTCCAAATTTGCGCTAAGTTTTGGCTGTCCGCAGTAAACGCATAGCGACCCTGTGGATCAAGAGCCACTTTGGTGACTCTACTTGGGTGAATGAAACTATATAAGATTTGTGCAGTCTGAGTATCCCAGAGGTGAGCGCTATAGTCGTTACTGCCGGTTAAGGCGTAACGACCGTTGGGTGACATTGCTACACTATTAATCCGTTCAGTATGCCCAAGAAAATCCAGCCGTCTGCCACTACTGAGCGTGATGTGTTGTACCGTGTTATCACTTTTGCCTATTAATAAGTGCTCGCCATTGTTAGAAACGGCGATATCACGGATGCTGAACGCATCAGTTTGCCAGTAACCAACGTTTTTGCCATCGTTGGTGCGCCATAAAGCAAAGGTGTGTTGGTCCGCGGTTAGCACGTGGCTGTTGTCTTCACTTAACGCGAGATTAAACACTAAGTTTTCGGTCGCATCTTGATGCCGCCATTGGTACAGAAGTGCATTTTGTTCTATGTCCCAAAAGGCGATACCATCTTGTACGGATGACACTACAGCGTAGCGGCCATCAGATGACAATGCGGCGGCATAACTCACATCAGCAACATGTTGCCAGTGTGCTATGGGCTGAGTTTCTACTTTGTTGCAAGCAACCAAGAATAAACTCAGAAAAAAAACAGGATATTTCATCTTAGGTGTTAACCTCATCCGTACAAAGCGTTAGTATAGCTGAGCTAACTAAAATCTATTAAATCATACTTTGGCAATATCATTGTCAAACTTTGGAGAAAAGAATGCGTTTAAAAACTAAACTTACCCTAGTTGCAGTAGCATTATTAACGTTAAGTGCCTGCGGTAAAGAAGAGAAGCCTGCTGCAGCACCTGTGTTGGATACTGAACAAGCAAAACAAGCTTATAGCTTAGGTGTATCTGCTGGTCGTTATTTGCAAAGCACCATTGAAGAGTACAACAAAATCTCAGTTGACCTAAATGCAGATCTAATTTTACGCGGTGTACAAGACGGTATTGCTGGAAAGTCAGAAGTTTCAGAAGAAGATATTCAACAACTTCTCACTGCTCTAGATGAAACCTATCGTAATGAACAAACAAAATTAGCTGAAGCGGCTGCGGCATCAGCCAAAGCGGCAGGTATCACTTTCTTAACTGAGAACGCCAACAAAGAAGGTGTTACTGTGACAGAATCTGGCTTACAGTATGAAGTATTGCAGGCCGCTGAAGGTGTGAAACCCACAGCAACCGATACTGTTAAAGTACACTATACTGGCACTTTGATTGATGGTTCGGTATTCGATAGCTCAGTAGAGCGTGGTGAGCCAATCGAATTCCCACTGAATCGAGTTATTCCAGGTTGGACTGAAGGCGTGCAATTAATGAGTGTTGGTTCAAAGTTCCGTTTCACCATTCCTTCAGAATTAGCCTATGGCGAACGTGATATGGGCACTATCCCACCAAACAGTGTCTTAGTATTTGAAGTAGAATTACTAGATGTTATTAAAGCGCAGTAAGATGCCTTTCTAAAAAAAGCGGCTTCTGCCGCTTTTTTCAATTTCAAAAATTAAGCAGGATTTGTTTCATCCTGATGTTTGACATACAAGGTTTCAATCAACCTATCTTCTAAAGCAAACCGCTCTTCTAATGATTGACCTAACGCGGACAGTTCAATATCAAAAGCGCCGCTATTTCTTGTGCTTAAATGTTCCGCATACTTATCATTAAACTCTAGTGCCAAGTCAGTCGAAACAGAAATCTTCGGATATAAAGACTCTGCCAGTTTTCGGCTATCGCGACCATTTATGGCGCACTGCGTAACAATTTGTTCGTATACTTCAAAATGCCCAGCAGAAAGATAATCCATGAGTAACTGGCAAAATTCAATAATCTTGTCTTGCGAAGGCATAGTGTGGCGATCTTTTTCAAATGGCGGTAAGCCAGCAAGTTTGCAATAACTGACAATTAATTGCTGTCTTTCGTCCAGCCAGTTATCAATGGCGACTAGGCTGCCGCCCCATTTTTGTTGCGCCTGCTGTAAGCGGGTATACATTCGCTTCTCCTTAGATGCAGTAATCTTTCTGCAATAGTGTCTAATTAAAAGAGTTTCCTGCAAAAAATCAACCGTTTTTTTATTGGTCTGCTCAGTAAACCCCAGTATGATAGCAAAAATGCGCATAATTAGTAGGAACCATACTGCCATGATTAAACATAGTCTGAAGTTGCCTGATACTGAGCATGGCTATTGGTTTATCATTAATCAGGGACGTGTCTATCTACAAGATAGCCAAGCTGTGCCTTGTGGTAGCTTGGCAAATTTACCTATTGATTGTTCGGACATGGAGATATGCTTTATTGGCGAATATCAGCAGCAACCTTGTTACTTAGTTGTTTTTGATGACCGGGTTAGTGACGAGCAAAATTGGCATTCTGCAAGAACATTATTGCCCTATGGTGAAGCAGTATTTCAATTAGCGGCTAGGGCAACGCAAGTTGCCTTATTTTTACAAACGCATCGTTTTTGTGGTCAGTGCGGCAGTACCATGCGCTTGGTTAATTGGGAGTTGGCGACCTTATGTCAAAAGTGCGGGCATCGTTGCTACCCAAGGATTGCGCCGTGCGTCTTGGTTGCAGTGATTAAAGATAGTGAGATTCTGCTGGCCCGATCGAATAGACATAAAGCGGGGTTCTTTTCAATTTTAGCCGGCTTTGTTGAGTCTGCAGAAACGCTGGAGCAAGCAGCCGTTAGAGAAGTAAAAGAGGAAGTGGGTATTGATATCAAAAATCTACGCTATATCGGTAGCCAACCTTGGCCTTTTCCGCATTCATTAATGACAGGCTTTATTGCTGACTATGCGGGAGGGCAGATCGTTTGCCAACCTCAAGAAATTGCTGAAGCTTACTGGTGTGATTTGGCCGATTTACCGGAAACACCTAGTATTGATACTTTATCGGGCCAATTAATTGCTTTGGCACAGCAACTTAAAAAATCGCAATAAAAAAGCCACTCAACGTGGCTTCAAATTGGGATCTCATGGTCTCGTTCAACGAGCTTCTTTATTAAACATCTTCACTAGCGCATGTAGTTTATATCAGATCAAATTTGCTTAAACAAGCGCTTTTTGACATAAACATGAATCTAAGATGAATATTTTTACTCTTTACGTAAAGGTAAGCTAGCATTTAGATACAGATCATAGAGCTTGACTGGCTTAAGTGCTAAAATAATTCCAAATTATAAATGGCGGATATGTTATGCAATTAAAAAATGATCGATACCTCAGGGCGCTTCTTCGGCAGCCTGTTGATCAAACTCCAATCTGGATGATGCGTCAAGCGGGGCGTTATTTACCTGAGTACCGCGCAACGAGAGCTCAAGCCGGTGATTTTATGTCACTGTGTAAAAATCCGGAATTAGCCTGTGAGGTTACTTTACAGCCTTTACGTCGCTATCCACTAGATGCCGCTATTTTGTTTAGTGATATTTTAACTATTCCTGATGCCATGGGCCTAGGCTTAACTTTTGGTGTAGGTGAAGGGCCACGTTTTAGTAAACCTATTCGTGACTTTATGGATGTGGTACATCTGCCCATACCTGATCCAGAGCAAGAGTTGCGTTATGTGATGGATGCTGTACGCACTATTCGTCGCGAGTTAAACGGTAGTGTGCCTTTGATTGGTTTTTCTGGCAGCCCATGGACGTTAGCAACTTATATGGTTGAAGGCAGTGGCAGCAAGACCTTTAGTATTATTAAGAAAATGATGTATAGCGAACCTGAAGTATTGCACATGCTGCTCGATAAGCTGGCACAAAGTGTTACGCTGTATCTGAATGCCCAGATTGCGGCAGGCGCCCAGGCAGTGATGATTTTTGATACGTGGGGTGGTGTGTTAACGCCAAGAGATTACAAAGAATATTCTTTAAGTTATATGCAATCCATTATTGATGGCCTGACTCGTGAAGCAGATGGTCGTAAAGTCCCTGTGACACTCTTTACAAAGAATGGTGGTCAATGGTTAGAAATGATGTCTGCAACAGGCTGTGATGCGCTTGGATTGGATTGGACAACAGATATTAGTCAAGCAAGAGCGCGCGTCGGTGATAAGGTTGCTTTACAAGGTAATATGGATCCTTCAGTGTTACTTGGTACACCAGAGCGTATTCGTCAGGAAGTTCAGACCATTCTTGATGGATTTGGACAAGGTACAGGGCACGTCTTTAACTTAGGCCATGGTATCACTCCGGATGTTGATCCAGAAAATGCGCGCGTATTTATTGAAGCAGTGCAAGATTTTAGCCCTACTTATCATATGAATACTGAGATAGAGGCTTGAGGTTAAGCCGTTAGAGCTCGAAAACTTAAAAGGGCGTTGCTGATCCAGCTGCGCCCTTTTAATGTGGCTAAAATAATCTATTAAGACCGTTTAAAGCTGCCACACGATAGGCTTCAGCCATAGTTGGGTAGTTGAAGGTCGTATGAACGAAATAATTAAGATTGTTGCCGCCATTTTTCTGCATCATAATCGCTTGCCCGATGTGTACTATTTCTGCAGCACGTTCACCAAAACAATGTATTCCCAAGATTTCTAAGGTATCACGGTGAAACAATAGTTTAAGACTGCCAGCGCTAGTATTAGCGATTTGTGCTCTAGCCAGATGTTTAAATTGCGCTCGCCCTACTTCATAGGGGATTTTTGCCGCAGTGAGCTCTTGTTCTGTTTTTCCCACAGAGGACATTTCAGGAATGGTATAAATACCGGCAGGAATATCGGCTATCAGATGGCCATCAAGATTGCCTTTGACAATAGCTTCACCCGCCAGTCGGCCCTGATCATAGGCTGCACTGGCTAGGCTGGGATACCCAATAACATCGCCTACCGCATAAATATTTTCAACCGAGGTTTGATATTTCTCGTTTACTTTTAATAGACCACGGCCATCGGCTTCTAAACCCACTTGATCTAGAGCGAGCATGTCTGTATTACCGGTTCGACCATTGGCAAAAAGAAAACAATCGGCTTTCATTTTTTTGCCAGACTGTAAGTGCAGTATGACGCCATCATCGCGGCCTTCAATATGTGAAAACTCCTCACCATGGCGAATTGTCATCCCAGAGTTCCAAAAATGGTAACTCAGCGAATCTGAAATTTCAGCATCCATAAATGACAGTAGACGGTCGCGTGTGTTAACCAAGTCGACTCTGACTCCTAATCCTCTAAAAATTGATGCATATTCGCAGCCAATTACACCTGCACCGAAAATGATGATATGGCGGGGATCATGTTCCAGCGACAGAATGGTGTCGCTGTCATAAATTCTTGGATGTGAGAAGTCGACATGCGGGGGGCGATAAGGACGAGAGCCACTGGCAATGACGATGGTTTCAGCACTTAAAACATAGCTGCTGCCATCGCTGTTACTGACTTCTACATGGTGCTTATCAATAAAACGGGCTTCACCCTGATAAATTTTTACCAGATTACGGTCATAAAAGCCGGTACGTAACCGAACTTGTTTGTGAATGACTCCGGCCGCATGCTTAAGAATCTGTGAGAATGTTAAGCCTTTGACATGTTCTTCAACTTGAAACAGCGGGTTTTCATTAAATTCGATTAAGCGACTGACGGAATGTCGCAGCGCTTTTGAGGGAATTGTTCCCCAGTGCGTACAGCCACCACCTACAGCATGATAGCGTTCTATAGCGGCAACAGTTTTGCCACTCTTCGCCAAATACATTGCTGCACCTTCACCGCCAGGGCCGGTACCTATGACGATAGCATCATAGTCGAAGTGGGGCTTTTTTTTGATCGATTTCGCTGTCACGATATTAATTCTCGAGCTGACTCAGGATATAAATTAGCATAACAGGTATCAATAACAAAAAAAGAGGCAAAGCCTCTTTTTTCATAAGTTACTGTAATATTTATTAATTAAGAGCGGCTGTTAAACGCTGCCAGTGATTTTGTTGTTGCTGTAAATGCTCCTTCAGCAGCTGATAGCGGTGAGCAAAATCTGAAGCGTGATATTGATCTACTAGAGCATTGCGTTTTTGCTGTAGGAGCTCTTTTTTTACTTGATAATACTCTTGCAGCTTTGATATTAAGAGTTGGTATTCTTGCTCTAGTAATTGTAATAATTGCTCAGAGTTAGGCAGCAAGCGCGCTTTGTCCTGCGCACGTTTTAGTTGCATTTTTACAATTGCTTGAGCAATACGATCTTCCGGTACTGTTCTTAAATTACGAGTCAATTTCAGCCATGAGCAGGTTTTAATAAGCCATTTAGTCGGGTCGAATTGCCACCAACGGATTCCGTTGCGGTAGTCGTACTCAAAAATATGATGGTAGTTATGGTAACCTTCACCATAGGTCAAAAAGGCCAGAAAGCCATTATCTCGAGCACTATTCTGGTCTGTATAGGGTTGCTTGCCCCATATGTGTGCAAGAGAGTTTATAAAAAAAGTGAAGTGGTGGCTTAATACTAAGCGTAATACACCAACACTTAAAAGCATTCCCCAAAAGTTTCCCACTAGCAAACCTAAAATTACAGGTATACCTATATTGGTCAACAAGGCTAAAAGTAAATAATATTTATGCTGAAACACTAATATTGGGTTTTTCTGTAGATCTTTTACATTACTATAATCTGAGTAACTTGCACCTTGATAATCGCGAAGCATCCAGCCAATATGACTAAACCAAAAACCTTTACTTGCGGAATATGGATCTTTGTCATCTTTATCAACATGGCGATGATGATCACGATGATCTGAAGACCAATGAATCACACTGTTTTGTAGTGCAAATGCCCCACCAATAGCAAAAAACCATTGCAGAATAGGGTGCGCATCATAGGTTTTATGTGACCATAATCGATGATAACCTGCAGTAATTGAAATACCGCAGTAACCCATACAAATAATGGTTAGAATAATTTCAGCTGCAGTAAAGCCAACGGTCAGGGCATAATAGGGTACCGCTATAGCGGCTACCAGAAAGGTTAAACTGAACAAGAGCACATTTGTCCAGATAATTGGATTTTGTTTCATGAGATCACACTTTGAGCTTACACTTGTAAGCTAATTTACCCAGCGCTCAACATTAGGTCAAGGTAAATCGATTAAATAACATTAAGATTGGGGGAGTTGTGAGCAGAGCTGAACAAAAAGAACGAACGCGGCAAGCCATTATCAATGCGGCATTTTCACAACTAAGTGCAGAAAAAGGTTTTGCTAGCTTAAGTTTACGCGAAGTCACCCGAGAAGCAGGCATAGCGCCAACCTCTTTTTATCGACATTTTGCAGATATGGATGAATTAGGCTTAACCTTGGTTGATGAAGCTGGCTTAATGTTAAGACAGTTAATGCGACAGGCTCGTTTACGCATTGAGAAAAACGGCAGTGTGATTAATACTTCGGTGCAAACTTTCATGGAGTTTGTTACCGACAATAGCAATGTTTTTCGTCTTTTATTGCGTGAACGCTCTGGTACTTCCGCCGCTTTTCGTGCTGCGGTTGCTCGTGAAATTCAACATTTTTCAGCAGAACTGGCGCATTACCTTCGTAAACAAACAGAATGTTCGGCGGAACAAGCACAATTACAGGCAGAAGCAATGGTGACCTTGGTGTTTCATACTGGTGCTGACGCTTTAGATGCACCTAAAGAACATTATGCTCAGCTTACTCGTAGAACTGTGTTGCAACTTCGCTGGCTAGCACATGGTGCAGCCAGCTACGGTAGGAAAACTCAAAGCTAACTCAGTAACGTCTCAGCCAAACACCTGTTTCAATATGATGGGTATAGGGAAATTGATCAAATAAAGCGAGTTTCATGACTTTATGTGTCTTGGCTAGTTCCTCAAGATTATCAGCAAGTGTTTCTGGGTTACATGAAATATAAAGGATGTCGGTAAATCGACTGACTAATGCTAATGTTGCGGGATCTAATCCAGCCCTCGGTGGATCAACTAGGACTGTATCCAGAGTGAGTTCTGCAAGTTCAAGATGCTTTAACGAAGATCCTCTTGCAAGTGCTGCCGCTACATCTTCAGCAGACATTTGTAACACTTGTACGTTCTCAATGTTATTTAAGTTAATGTTGTACTCTGCCGATTTTATTGAGCTACGCGACAATTCCGTTGCGATGACTTGAGTAAAATAGGGAGCCAGTGCCAGTGAAAAGTTACCATTGCCACAGTACAACTCTAATAAATCCCCCTTTAAGTGTTCAGCAATATCGGCTGCCCATTGCAGCATTTGTTGATTAACTCCAGCATTTGGCTGGGTAAAGCTGCTTTCAACTTGCTGATACTGCAAACTTTTGTTCGAAACCACAAAGGATTCAGTGACAAAATCTTGGCTAAGTACCACTTTTTGCTTACGCGAACGACCAATAATTCGAATATTACAGTTTGCTGCCAACTCGTGAGTGAGCTTTTCTGCCTCAGCAATCCACTGCTCATCAAGCTTTCGTTTGTAAATCATACTTACCAGTAACTCACCAGAGGTAGTTGCTAGATAATCCACTTGATAAAGCTTATAACGTAATTCATGGTTAAACTGAATAAGCTTTAATAACAATGGCATAAAGTCGGCGATTAAGGTGCAGGCGACAGGGAAGTAATCGATACGTACAGGCTGACGAGATTCTGGGTCAAACATTGCATGATAAATATCATCCCCATTATGCCAAATACGAAATTCTGCTCGTTGCCGGAAATGTTCTGGCGCTGAACGATATAACAGCGGTGTTATCGTCGATACATTGCAAAGCAACTGCGCTAAGCGGTTTGCTTTCTCTGTTAACTGCGCTTCGTATAATAAGGGGAAAACCTGACCTATAGACATAGACTTCTCTATTTTACACAAATAGGTATTTTAAGCGGTTTTAACGATATAACCAAATTGAAATAGCTAAAGGGTTATCTGTTTGCCAATGACATTGAATATGGGAGCGTGAAAAGAGAGTTAGGGTTTAAATGCTATACACCTTAAAATCCCGAGCTAAAAGGTAAAATTACCGTGTCATATAAATGTATAGCCTCCCTCCAACTATTGACCCACTAAAATAAAGAAAAGTGGGCCAATAGTGAAAGCCACAGCGAACAAAGAGGATTTACTCGACAGATTGGTTTTCTTCATCCTGTCGATCACGCGCTTCACGAACTTTTAAGGTGCGCTCTTGAAACTCGAAATCATTTAACTTGCCAATCATTTTATTGGCATCGGATGCTGCCACTTCTACGAAACCGAAGCCTCGACGTCGTCCAGTTTGTCGATCTTTCATCAAACGCACATTAATAACAGTACCAAAACGGGAAAACAGTTCTTTAACAGCATCTTCATTGGCACGATAAGGTAAGTTGCCTACATATAAAGTGGCTGACTCGCCTTGAAAGTTGGTTGTGCTAGTTTCAGCGCTCGCATCTGCCTTAGCAGATTTAGTCGTAAGGTTAAGGTCTACCAAAACAGGTACCAGAATACCACAGACCAAAACACCAGCAGTAAAAGCCCAAGCGGACGAAAGAGGAAGTGTAAAAATAAAAGAGAAAGCAACATAAGCAATAACTGCCAATGCCAAGGTAAAAGGTATAGACATACGTAAAGTTGATGACATGATAAATTCCTGCAGCTAAACCAAAAGAGATTCTTCTTATATAAAAGCCTTTATATCTTAACGACTATTTTGTGAACAGCCAACAACTAAAATCAACACAGATCACTAATAAAAGATAGGTTTATGTACAAAATGGAGCTTTAATAGGCAAATGGCATCAAAACTGACATTTTTTACAAAATACCTATTGCACCATTTCTAAAACGCCCTATAATGCGCGCCATGCCACGGGGCACTGCGCTTCACCAGAAACATAGCAGTAACCGAGTGATAAAGCGAGTTGCAAAAATCTTTTAAAAAGACGCTTGACAGTAAGTTTAAAATCACTAAAATGGCCGCCTCTCTTCAGGGTGCTAACGAAAGCCTCGAAAAGCGAAGTGTTGTAAAGTTGAGTTAATCGTAATGAAGAGTTTTAAAAAAGAATCTTCCTTACGCTTGACTTAAAATCTGGGAAGTGTAACATACGCCTCCCGCTTTGAAGTTCAAAGCACGCTCTTTAACAATTAGCAATCAATTATCTGTGTGGACACTTATGATGATTTCGAAATGAAATTAATCAGTAGTGACCAAAGAAATTTAGTCAGTAATACTGAGCGTCACTTCGGTGACAGAAAGAACTTTAATTGAAGAGTTTGATCATGGCTCAGATTGAACGCTGGCGGCAGGCCTAACACATGCAAGTCGAGCGGATGAGGGTAGCTTGCTACCTGATTTAGCGGCGGACGGGTGAGTAATGCGTAGGGAGCTGCCCGATAGAGGGGGATACCAGTTGGAAACGACTGTTAATACCGCATAATGTCTACGGACCAAAGTATGGGACCTTCGGGCCATATGCTATCGGATGCGCCTACGTGGGATTAGCTAGTTGGTGGGGTAAAGGCTCACCAAGGCGACGATCCCTAGCTGGTTTGAGAGGATGATCAGCCACACTGGGACTGAGACACGGCCCAGACTCCTACGGGAGGCAGCAGTGGGGAATATTGGACAATGGGCGCAAGCCTGATCCAGCCATGCCGCGTGTGTGAAGAAGGCCTTCGGGTTGTAAAGCACTTTCAGTGGGGAGGAAGGGGTTGTTGTTAATAGTAACAATCTTTGACGTTACCCACAGAAGAAGCACCGGCTAACTCCGTGCCAGCAGCCGCGGTAATACGGAGGGTGCAAGCGTTAATCGGAATTACTGGGCGTAAAGCGCACGCAGGCGGCTTTTTAAGTCGGATGTGAAAGCCCCGGGCTCAACCTGGGAATTGCATCCGATACTGAAAAGCTAGAGTACGTGAGAGGGGGGTAGAATTCCAAGTGTAGCGGTGAAATGCGTAGAGATTTGGAGGAATACCAGTGGCGAAGGCGGCCCCCTGGCACGATACTGACGCTCAGGTGCGAAAGCGTGGGGAGCAAACAGGATTAGATACCCTGGTAGTCCACGCCGTAAACGATGTCTACTAGATGTTCGAGGTCTTGTACTTTGAGTATCGCAGCTAACGCATTAAGTAGACCGCCTGGGGAGTACGGTCGCAAGATTAAAACTCAAATGAATTGACGGGGGCCCGCACAAGCGGTGGAGCATGTGGTTTAATTCGACGCAACGCGAAGAACCTTACCTACTCTTGACATCTACAGAAGAACGCAGAGATGTGTTTGTGCCTTCGGGAACTGTAAGACAGGTGCTGCATGGCTGTCGTCAGCTCGTGTTGTGAAATGTTGGGTTAAGTCCCGCAACGAGCGAACCCTTATCCTTAGTTGCCAGCACGTAATGGTGGGAACTCTAGGGAGACTGCCGGTGATAAACCGGAGGAAGGTGGGGACGACGTCAAGTCATCATGGCCCTTACGAGTAGGGCTACACACGTGCTACAATGGTACGTACAGAGGGAGGCAAGCTGGCGACAGTGAGCGGATCTCTTAAAGCGTATCGTAGTCCGGATTGGAGTCTGCAACTCGACTCCATGAAGTCGGAATCGCTAGTAATCGCAAATCAGAATGTTGCGGTGAATACGTTCCCGGGCCTTGTACACACCGCCCGTCACACCATGGGAGTGGGTTGCAAAAGAAGTAGGTAGCTTAACCTTCGGGAGGGCGCTTACCACTTTGTGATTCATGACTGGGGTGAAGTCGTAACAAGGTAACCGTAGGGGAACCTGCGGTTGGATCACCTCCTTACCTATATAGAATGAGTTATAAGTGTTCACACAGATGATTGATTGCATGAGCGAAAGAATGAGAGCTTAAATGAAAGTGTTCCAGCGGGAATGGTTTGATTTGAGTTTATCTCAAACTGCTCTTTAACAATTTGGCAAGCTGATGTAAAAAGAAACAAATCAAGGATACATATATTGTATACCTTACTCACACCTGCACTTCAAGACATTTTGGGGTTGTATGGTTAAGTGACTAAGCGTACACGGTGGATGCCTTGGCAGTCAGAGGCGATGAAGGACGTACTAACCTGCGAAAAGCTACGGGGAGCCGGTAAGAGGCGCTAATCCGTAGATGTCCGAATGGGGAAACCCAGTGCATTTATGCACTATCGTTACATGAATACATAGTGTAACGAGGCAAACCGGGAGAACTGAAACATCTAAGTACCCCGAGGAAAAGAAATCAACCGAGATTCCGTTAGTAGCGGCGAGCGAACGCGGACTAGCCCTTAAGCTAGATTGGTGTTAGTGGAATCATCTGGAAAGCTGAGCGATACAGGGTGATAGCCCCGTACACGACAACACCTTTATAGTGAAAACGAGTAGGACGGGACACGTGGTATCCTGTTTGAACATAAAAATTCATCCTCCAAGGCTAAATACTCCTGACTGACCGATAGTGAACCAGTACCGTGAGGGAAAGGCGAAAAGAACCCTGTAAGGGGAGTGAAATAGAACCTGAAACCGTGTACGTACAAGCAGTGGGAGCCCACGTTGTTGGGTGACTGCGTACCTTTTGTATAATGGGTCAGCGACTTACATTCTGTAGCGAGGTTAACCGAATAGGGGAGCCGTAGGGAAACCGAGTCTTAACTGGGCGAATAGTTGCAGGGTGTAGACCCGAAACCGGGCGATCTATCCATGAGCAGGTTGAAGGTTGGGTAACACTAACTGGAGGACCGAACCCACTACTGTTGAAAAAGTAGGGGATGACTTGTGGATCGGAGTGAAAGGCTAATCAAGCTCGGAGATATCTGGTTCTCCTCGAAAGCTATTTAGGTAGCGCCTCGAGCGAATACCATTGGGGGTAGAGCACTGTTTGGGCTAGGGGTCATCCCGACTTACCAACCCCCTGCAAACTCCGAATACCAATGAGTACTACTCGGGAGACACACCGCGGGTGCTACCGTCCGCCGTGAAAAGGGAAACAACCCAGACCGCCAGCTAACGTCCCAAAGTGATGATTAAGTGGAAAACGATGTGGGAAGGCATAGACAGCTAGGAGGTTGGCTTAGAAGCAGCCACCCTTTAAAGAAAGCGTAATAGCTCACTAGTCGAGTCGGCCTGCGCGGAAGATGTAACGGGGCTAAAATCATCCACCGAAGCTGCGGATTCACACTAAGTGTGAGTGGTAGAGGAGCGTTCTGTAAGCCTGCGAAGGTGTCTTGAGAAGGATGCTGGAGGTATCAGAAGTGCGAATGCTGACATGAGTAACGATAAGGGGAGTGAAAAACTTCCCCGCCGAAAGACCAAGGGTTCCTATCCCATGCTAATCAGGGTAGGGTGAGTCGGCTCCTAAGGCGAGGCTGAAGGCGTAGTCGATGGGAAACAGGTTAATATTCCTGTACCGGCCAATACTGCGATGGGGGGACGGAGAAAGCTAGGCAAGCGCGGCGTTGGTAGTCCGCGTGAAAGTGCGTAGGTTGGAGGAGTAGGAAAATCCGCTTCTCTAAGACTGAGACACGAGACGAGTCACTACGGTGACGAAGTTGCTGACGCTCTGCTTCCAGGAAAAGCCTCTAAGCTTCAGGTATTGGTGACCGTACCCTAAACCGACACAGGTGGTCAGGTAGAGCATACCAAGGCGCTTGAGAGAACTCGGCTGAAGGAACTAGGCAAAATAGTACCGTAACTTCGGGAGAAGGTACGCTCTTGTGTGTGAATGCCTTGCGCAGTAAGCACGTGAGAGTCGCAGTGACCAGCTGGCTGCAACTGTTTATTAAAAACACAGCACTCTGCAAACTCGTAAGAGGACGTATAGGGTGTGACACCTGCCCGGTGCCGGAAGGTTAATTGATGGGGTTAGCGCAAGCGAAGCTCTTGATCGAAGCCCCGGTAAACGGCGGCCGTAACTATAACGGTCCTAAGGTAGCGAAATTCCTTGTCGGGTAAGTTCCGACCTGCACGAATGGTGTAATGATGGCCAGGCTGTCTCCAGCCGAGACTCAGTGAAATTGAAATTGCGGTGAAGATGCCGTATACCCGCGGCTAGACGGAAAGACCCCGTGAACCTTTACTATAGCTTGGCACTGAACATTGACCCTACATGTGTAGGATAGGTGGGAGGCTTTGAAGCTGGGACGCTAGTCCTGGTGGAGCCGTCCTTGAAATACCACCCTTGTATGTTTGATGTTCTAACGTATGTACCTGAATCGGGATTGCGGACAGTGTCTGGTGGGTAGTTTGACTGGGGCGGTCTCCTCCTAAAGAGTAACGGAGGAGCACGAAGGTTGGCTAAGTACGGTCGGACATCGTACGGTTAGTGTAATGGTAGAAGCCAGCTTAACTGCGAGACAGACACGTCGAGCAGGTACGAAAGTAGGTCATAGTGATCCGGTGGTTCTGTATGGAAGGGCCATCGCTCAACGGATAAAAGGTACTCCGGGGATAACAGGCTGATACCGCCCAAGAGTTCATATCGACGGCGGTGTTTGGCACCTCGATGTCGGCTCATCACATCCTGGGGCTGAAGTTGGTCCCAAGGGTATGGCTGTTCGCCATTTAAAGTGGTACGCGAGCTGGGTTTAGAACGTCGTGAGACAGTTCGGTCCCTATCTGCCGTGGGCGTTGGATGATTGAGTGGAGTTGCTCCTAGTACGAGAGGACCGGAGTGAACGAACCGCTGGTGTTCGGGTTGTCATGCCAATGGCACTGCCCGGTAGCTACGTTCGGAACGGATAACCGCTGAAAGCATCTAAGCGGGAAGCCGGCCACAAGATGAGTCATCCCTTAGGCTTTAAGCCTACTAAAGGGTCGTTGGAGACCACAACGTTGATAGGTGAGGTGTGGAAGCGTGGTGACACGTTAAGCACTCATACTAATTGCCCGAGAGGCTTAACCATACAACGCCCAAGATGTTTTAGAAGAAGGTTGTGAGTAACCTAATCAGCTTGCTAGATTAAAGATGGAACGACAATTTTTTATCAAATGCATCCATGCATTTGACCCGCAAGCGGGCCGCACTAAAGTGCGTTAAAACGTTGTTCCTGACACGTTTTTGCCTGGTGGCAATAGCGCTGTGGAACCACCTGAACCCATTCCGAACTCAGAAGTGAAACGCAGCTGCGACGATGGTAGTGTGGCATTCGCCATGCGAGAGTAGTACACCGCCAGGCACCTCATTCAATAGAAAAGCCCTACTCGAAAGAGTGGGGCTTTTTTATTGGCTGTGATTCTGGTGGTATATTGCTCGAGCAGGGCGACCCCATGCGAAGTAGTACAGTGAAGCCGGGAATTCGACAAGCCGAAAGTTTTGCTTGGCTGTGGTTATAACGGCGGTATACTGCTCGAGCTGTGCTCATACCGCTCGATCTTAAAGTGTGTTCAGCACGGCCCACTCTCTAGAGCACATTTTGATCACCCGACGAGTATCGCTGATAAAACTGTTCCAAGCCTCGCTACACGCTTCCACTATCACTTCATAGTTTTCAAAACAACGGTTCGCTAAATGATGCTGTCCCAGCCAACTCCATACTTGCTCTATCGGGTTGAGCTCTGGTGAATACGGCGGCAGTTTTAAAATCGCCAGATTTTCGAAGTCATCGGTAATATCATCGATATCATCGGTATGCCAACCTGCGCCATCCATCACGACAACGGCAAACCGGCCTTTGGCTGTTGCCGCTGAAATTTGCGCTAAGTGCTTTTTCATCACGTCTTTGCTCAGAAAGGGGACTATCAAGGCTTCTGTTGCGCTGGTTGCAGGACAAACGGCACCGAACAGATGAGCATACTCAAATTGTTGTTGCCACACCGCGCGAGGACGCGAGCCGGTTTTAGCCCATAAACGGGTCGTGGTATTTTGTTGGCCAATTCTCGCTTCATCCTGAAACCTGACATCCACGTTTTCCAAACGCACCGTCTCCGGAATGTTTAGGATCGTTTCCAGTTGGAAGTTATATATATAGGCGTCCTGGACGCCTTGTTTTTGCTTAGGGTGCCGTGAGCGGCTGGTGATCCAGCTAAAACCTAATTGTTAGAGCAGTTTATAAATGGCATTGTGGTGATAGTGCACACCAAATTCTGTCTTGATGTAGTGAAGAATTTTTTACCGGTCAGTCTGCCGCCTTGTTCATTCTGGCTTTGAGTCTCAATAAAGTGGCAAGATTGCTTTTGTTGTTTAATGGTCTAAAAAGGGAACCTGCCCTTTGCTTTGCGAGCTTCTAATCAATCAAGGCTCAATTTAAGGTACTGAGTCAGCCATTTATTGACGCTGGTGCGGCTGATATTGAGCTGATTAGCCACCTGTGTACGATTGTTACAGTCAAGAAACGGTAATAGTGCTAGCAAATGCCTATGCTTGCGGGCATTTTTCTGCTCGGGAGAGCTTGAGTAAGTCTTCAGAGATATGCTTAATAGTATTAGTTGGTTTATGAGCATCGCTGCTTACTCAGATCATAAAACAAAGTTGAATGGTATTATTATTAATGTGTATGTCGCTTGAGAATTAACTAAAGCTTACTTCGTTTTCTAGTATTTGTATTTGCGCTTGTTGTCAGTGAGCTTTAGAATTGCGCGTACTTAGATAATCGGTCTTGCTATGCATATTTTATATAATCAGCCTGCTGAGGCATTCTCTACTTTTCGTCTGCATAATACGCTCTCAGAAGTTATCCTAATTGACGAGCTATCTGACCTTGCTCTAGTAGACGCACAGCAGCCCCCTGTAATTATAGGAGAAGGTAGTAATACTATCTTCCTTGCATCTCAGGTTCGCCCACTACTACGCTTTCTGGCCAAATCAAGAACAGTTACTGCTAATAATTCACAGCATCTTGAATTACATGTTGAAGCAGGGCATAACTGGCATGAATTAGTGACTTGGGCGGTAACGCAGCAACTATGGGGAATTGAGAATCTTGCGTTAATCCCAGGTTCTGTTGGTGCTGCACCTGTTCAGAACATAGGTGCTTATGGTGTTGAGTTTTCCGATGTATGCCGCTATGTTGATTTTTATGATTGGCAAGAACGCAAAGTTATTCGTTTAGACAATAACGCCTGCCAGTTTGCGTATCGGGATAGTGTTTTCAAACAGCAACTACAAGGTAAAGGCATTATTGTTGCTGTTGGTTTAGTCCTATTTAAAGATCCAAAACCTGTTGTAACTTACCCTGGATTAGATACCTTACCCCCTTTTACTACGTTAGAAGAAATCTATCAGCAGGTTATTGCTATACGCCAAGCAAAATTACCAGACTATAAGGTCATTGCCAACTGTGGTAGTTTTTTTAAAAATCCTGTTATTAGTGAATCTCAATATCAACTATTGCAAAGTTCTTTTGCAAAGATCCCAGGCTTTAGTGTAGAGAGTGGTATTAAAGTACCTGCCGCTTGGCTAATCGATCAGGCTGGTTTTAAAGGTTATAAGTACCAAAACTTAGGCTGCTATGAGCGGCAGCCTTTAGTACTTGTTAATTACGGTGGTGCAGAAGGTCCTGCTCTTTTAGTCTTAATTAATTTAATCCGAAAAACCATAGAGACACAATTTGGTATTTTATTAGAACCCGAAGTACGTTTGTTGGACAGTAATGGACAGCACTATGTCGAAAGCTAGTTTGCAAATACAACGTCAAATACTTTCGGAACTGGCTGATGGTCGTTTTCACTCAGGGCAAAAATTAGCTGATCAATTTGGCGTCAGTCGAACTGCAATAGCTAATTATATGCACGAACTTGCTCAACTAGGTTTGGATATATACAAGGTAAAAGGCAAAGGCTATGGTTTAGTAGCACCGCTACTTTTATTAGATGCACTGCAGATAAAACAATTGCAGTCTACAACGGCAGCGCCAGTTTTAGTACAGCACATTACTGATTCGACAAATTTGCAACTAATGCAAAAGCTCAATACGACCAGTTCTCTGGTAAAAGCAACTGTTATTGTAGCAGAAGCACAAACCGCAGGTCGCGGCCGACGCGGTCGAACTTGGTATTCTCCTTACGGTAGTAATTTATATTTCAGTTACTATTGGCGATTAGAACAAGGAGTACAAGCCGCGATGGGATTAAGCTTAGTTGCAGGTTGTGCGCTTTGTAGTTTACTTAGACGTGAGTATCAGGTGGATGCGAAGATTAAATGGCCAAACGATATTTATGTCGATAATCGCAAGATTGCAGGCGTGTTGGTTGAATTGGTGGGACAAGCCGATGCTGCATGTAGTGTGATTATTGGTATTGGCTTAAATATTGCTTTACCAGAATCAGCCACGCAACATATCGATCAGCCTTATGCTGATCTTAAGCAGTCCTCTGAAATGTCGATTGATCGCAATAGATTAATTGTGCAATTGCAAAACGAATTAACGATGGCTCTTAGTAAATTTGAGTTGCAAGGCTTTAAACCGTTTCAGGAGGTATTTAATCAGCATGACGTTTTTTCAGGACGTATGGTAGAGATTAGTGGCACGACTGCCGCCGGTGGCATCTGTTTAGGTGTCGATGAAAGTGGTGCCATTTTATTAGAAAAAGACGGAAGGGTGCAGGCTTTTTTTGGTGGTGAATTAACATTAAGAGCGAGTGAATAATGTATCTGTTATTAGATATAGGTAATTCCCGAATTAAAGCTGTGTGTTATAGCAATGGTCTATTTACAACATTGACTGAAGTTAGCGCTGAGGCCTTTAAAAACCAACCATGGCAAGCAGTATACGTTGCTAGCGTAGCAGCTGAAGAAAAAATTAGCCTTTTACAGCAGCATTTAGAATTAACAAAGGTTCCATGGCATCTACTACATAGTGAAGCAAGTGCTTTTTCATTGATAAATTGTTACCAAAATCCTGAGAGACTTGGCGTGGATCGTTGGCTCGCTATGCTAGGTGCGACCAGCTTGTTTGCTAATACGGATCTATTGATTGTCGATGCTGGGACTGCTCTTACGTTGGACTGGGTAAGCCAGACACAACAACACTTAGGGGGATGGATTATTCCTGGTGTGAAATTACAACAAGAAGCAGTAATCAGTAATACAGCTAAAGTACTTAGTCGGCCGGGTGTGGCTAATGCACTAAGCCTTGGTACTGATACACACAGTTGCGTGGAAAATGGTGCTCTAGCGGCTGTTTCAGGTGCTATTCGGCTTGGCTGGCAACTCAAACCGGCTAAGCACTTAGTATTAACTGGTGGTGATGCCGATAAGATTGCAACATACTTGACAGATCTTCCTGTTTATCACGATCCTTTGTTGATATTTCGAGGAGTGGCTCGTTATATCGATAGATAGTCGCTATATTGAACAACAAATAGGCGTTCAGTAAACAAATTATGCTTTTTTCGGTTTTTCTAGTTGCGCACTATCCTGCATTCTACTAGAATTCGCACCCACTGACGTAGTGCCGCTTTAGCTCAGTTGGTAGAGCAACTGACTTGTAATCAGTAGGTCATCCGTTCGACTCGGATAAGCGGCACCATTAGTGGAGGGGTTCCCGAGTGGCCAAAGGGATCAGACTGTAAATCTGCCGGCACTGCCTTCGAAGGTTCGAATCCTTCCCCCTCCACCATTCTCGTCAGGAGAATAGCTACGAGTAGGCCGCGGGCATCGTATAATGGCTATTACCTCAGCCTTCCAAGCTGAAGATGCGGGTTCGATTCCCGCTGCCCGCTCCACATTCAAGTTGCTGATATAGCTCAGGCGGTAGAGCGCATCCTTGGTAAGGATGAGGTCCCCAGTTCGATTCTGGGTATCAGCACCATCTTGCATGACTTCCTCGTTCGCTTTACAATACACATTCTTATATTCGCCGTTTTGTTTAATAAAGGGTTACTTATGGCTAAGGCTAAATTTGAACGCGTAAAACCGCACGTAAACGTAGGTACAATCGGCCACGTTGACCACGGTAAAACTACACTGACAGCTGCTATCACTAACGTATTAGCTAAGCATTACGGCGGTCAGGCATTTGCTTTCGATCAAATCGACAAAGCACCAGAAGAAAAAGCACGTGGTATCACGATCAACACGTCACACGTAGAATATGACACACCAACACGCCACTATGCGCACGTTGACTGTCCAGGTCACGCTGACTACGTTAAGAACATGATCACCGGCGCTGCTCAAATGGACGGCGCGATTCTGGTAGTTGCGGCGACAGACGGCCCAATGCCACAAACACGTGAGCACATTCTGTTATCACGTCAAGTAGGCGTACCGTACATCATCGTGTTCATGAACAAGTGTGACATGGTAGATGACGAAGAGTTATTAGAATTAGTAGAAATGGAAGTGCGTGAGCTTCTTTCAGACTACGACTTCCCAGGTGATGACCTGCCAGTAATCCGTGGTTCAGCCTTAAAAGGTCTGGAAGGCGATGCTGACTGGGAAAAGAAAATCCTGGAATTAGGCGAAGCGTTAGATACGTATATCCCAGAGCCAGTACGTGCGATTGATAAGCCATTCATCATGCCAATCGAAGACGTATTCTCAATTGCTGGTCGTGGTACTGTAGTAACAGGCCGTGTAGAGCAGGGTATCGTTAAAGTAGGTGAGACAGTAGAAATCGTTGGTATCAAAGACACTGTTGCTACTACCTGTACTGGTGTAGAAATGTTCCGTAAGCTGTTAGACGAAGGTCGTGCAGGTGAGAACATTGGTGCGTTATTACGTGGTACTAAGCGTGAAGACGTAGAACGTGGTCAAGTACTTGCTAAGCCAGGTTCTATCAAGCCACACACTAAGTTCGAAGGCGAAGTGTACGTATTGTCAAAAGAAGAAGGTGGTCGTCACACGCCATTCTTCAAAGGCTACCGTCCACAGTTCTACTTCCGTACTACAGACGTAACTGGCGCAGTTGAGCTGCCAGAAGGCGTAGAGATGGTAATGCCAGGCGACAACTTGAAGTTTGTTGTTGAACT
This sequence comes from Alishewanella sp. d11, assembly GCF_049390205.1. GTDB lineage: Bacteria > Pseudomonadota > Gammaproteobacteria > Enterobacterales > Alteromonadaceae > Alishewanella. Next base: position 1,789,353 of record NZ_CP186547.1, read on the forward strand.
GATTTGCCCAATCGCGATGGACGAAGGTTTACGCTTCGCAATCCGTGAAGGTGGTCGTACAGTTGGTGCTGGTGTAGTATCAAAAATCATTGCTTAATCATTGATTAAGAAGTGATGTAAAAAGAAGGCTCCGCAAGGGGCCTTTTTTGCTACTTGAACTCTAAATGGTTAACTTAAAATGTTCTAATAAGTTAACCCAAGCTTGTTTTAGTCTGCTGAGGCAGTATAATGAGCGGCTGTTTAGCGATGCTGTTAACTAATAGCTCGTTATTTTTGTAGGGGCATAGTTCCAATTGGTAGAACAGCGGTCTCCAAAACCGATGGTTGGGGGTTCGAATCCCTCTGCCCCTGCCACTATTTCTAAGCGTGGTATTGTTTACCGCGCCATTATGTGTGTTTTGAAATCACAACATAAGTAAGCCAAATTAAGTGAGTGGAAACATGAGTGCAACGAGCGAAGCCCCAAAAAACGGATTAGATATAGTTAAGTGGTTGTTAGTGTTAGTGATGTTATCACTAGTCGTGGTCGGTAATTACATTTATGAATTATCTAGTCTGGAGAAAGCAGTTGCCATAGTAGTTTTAGTTGCTGCTGCAGGCTTTGTTGCTGCTCAAACCAGCAAAGGTAAAGTTTTTCTTAATTTTGCAAAAGAATCACGCACCGAAGTGCGTAAAGTTGTATGGCCAACACGCCAAGAAACCATGCAAACAACAATTATTGTGATTATTGCCACTATTATCATGGGGCTAATTTTGTGGGGACTGGATGCTATCCTTCTGCGGGTAGTGTCATTCTTTACCGGACTGGGGTTTTAAATTATGGCGAATAAAATGCGTTGGTATGTGGTGCAAGCTTTTTCTGGCTTTGAGCAGCGAGTTGCTACCTCATTACGTGAGCATATCAAAATCCATAGTATGGAAGAGAAGTTCGGCGAAGTTCTAGTTCCAACTGAAGAAGTTGTTGAAATGCGCGCAGGCCAAAAGCGTAAATCTGAACGTAAATTTTTCCCTGGCTATGTTTTGGTACAAATGGAAATGTGCGAAGAGGCATGGCATTTAGTGAAAAGTGTCCCTCGTGTACTTGGCTTTATCGGTGGCACTTCAGATCGTCCAGCACCGATTTCTGAAAAAGAAGCCATGACGATTCTTAATCGCCTACAAGATAATGCTGACAAGCCGAAACCGAAGACGTTATTCGAAGCAGGAGAAGTTGTGCGTGTTACTGAAGGCCCATTCGCTGACTTTAACGGCGTAGTCGAAGAAGTTGATTACGAAAAGAGTCGCGTCAAGGTTTCTGTGCTTATTTTTGGTCGGGCAACGCCAGTTGAGCTGGAGTTTGGCCAAGTAGAAAAAGCTTAATATATAACTTGTAACGGGGCGCTGATTAAAATATAATCTGCGCCCTTTTTATCGTTTGGGAAGCCGTTTGAGTAAGTGTCCTCGCACTTACGAGGCTAAGACCCACTAACAGAGGTGAAACATGGCAAAGAAAGTCACTGCACTTATTAAACTGCAGGTAAAAGCCGGTATGGCAAACCCGTCGCCACCAGTTGGTCCGGCGTTAGGTCAACACGGTGTAAACATCATGGAATTCTGTAAAGGCTTCAATGCCCGTACTGAAAGTCTTGAAAAAGGCATGCCAATTCCAGTTGTTATTACAGTATATAGCGATCGTTCTTTCACGTTCGAGACTCGCACTCCACCAGCTTCTTTCTTATTATTGAAAGCTGCAGGTCTGAAGAGCGGCTCGGGTCGTCCTAATACCCAGAAAGTTGGCAAAATTTCGGCTGCACAGATTGAAGAGATCGTTAAGGTCAAACAACCTGATTTAACAGCTGCAGATCATGCTGCTGCGGTGCGTACCATCGAAGGTACTGCTCGTTCAATGGGCTTAGTGGTGGAGGGCTAATCGATGGCTAAATTAACAAAACGCGCTAAGTTAATCCGCTCTAAAGTAGATTCAACACGCGAATACGACATCAACGACGCTGTTGCGCTGTTAAAAGAATTAACTGCTGGCAAGTTTTTAGAAAGCGTTGACGTTGCAGTAAATCTGGGTATTGATGCCCGTAAATCTGACCAAAACGTACGTGGTGCAACTGTACTACCACACGGTACTGGCCGTACTGTTCGTGTTGCCGTTTTCACCCAGGGTGCTAACGCTGAAGCAGCTAAAGCTGCCGGTGCAGACATCGTTGGTATGGAAGACTTAGCTGAACAAGTTAAGAAAGGCGTAATGGACTTTGACGTGGTTATTGCTTCTCCAGATGCAATGCGCGTTGTAGGTATGTTAGGTCAGATCTTAGGTCCACGTGGTTTGATGCCAAACCCGAAGACTGGTACTGTTACGCCTAACGTAGCTGAAGCGGTTAAAAACGCTAAAGCCGGTCAGGTTCGTTACCGTAACGATAAGAATGGTATCATCCATTCTACTATCGGTAAGATCGATTTCGACACTGATAAGTTAAAAGAGAACTTAGAGTCTCTTTTAGTTGCTCTGAAGCGTGCTAAGCCTTCTGTAGCAAAAGGTGTGTACATTAAGAAAGTAACTATTTCTTCTACACACGGTGCAGGTTTAACTCTGAACCAAGCTTCTTTAAGCGCTACTGTTTAAGCGCTTTACAGCAAGGGTAGGTTAATTTATAATCTCGCCCTCGTTTTTAGGGTAGAAGTCAGGCTTGTAAATAGTCCTGACTTCCGTCCAAGACCGTAGGTGTCGCAATATCTACTGATATCTGTGACTTAAAATAACCAACCTACGCAGACGGTGTAGGCCCCAGAAAGAATTAAATTCCTTCTGGTCTCACCGTAAATCGCGCGCCGGCATCCGCCGGCGATGTGTAGGCAACCGAACAAAACTGTTCGGATGAACCAGGAGTTAAGAGCCAATGGCTATTAAGCTTGAAGACAAAAAAGCAATTGTTGCTGAAGTCCAGGAAGCTGCCAAAGGTGCTTTATCTGCGGTAGTCGCAGACGCTCGTGGTGTCACTGTAGGCAAAATCACTGCTCTGCGTAAGCAGGCTCGTGAAGCTGGTGTATGGGTTAAAGTTGTCCGTAATACATTAGTTCGCCGCGCAGTTGAAGGCACCGAGTTTGAGTGTCTGAAAGACGTATTCGTAGGCCCGACATTAGTTGCGTTTTCTAAAGAGCACCCAGGTGCTGCAGCGCGGATCTTCAAAGATTTCGCCAAAGAAAACAAAAACTTCGAGCTGAAAGGTGCGGCTTTTAACGGTACCACAGTGAACATCGACGTGTTAGCATCGTTACCAACTTACGACGAAGCTATCGCTCGCCTGATGAGCACCATGAAAGAGGCAGCAGCCGGCAAACTTGTACGTACAATTGCCGCGGTTCGCGACCAAAAACAAGAGCAAGCCGCGTAATTTTACGTTTGGTTTGAGTAGAGTTTAATTCGGGCCAAGGCCCACAATTTAGGAATCTGAGCAATGTCAGTGACTAAAGAGCAAATCTTAGACGCTATCGCAGCAATGTCTGTAATGGAAGTTGTTGAGTTAGTATCTGCAATGGAAGAGAAATTCGGTGTTTCAGCCGCTGCTGCTGTAGCTGTTGCTGCTGGTCCAGCTGCTGCTGTTGAAGAGCAAACTGAATTCAACGTAATCTTAGCTGGTGTTGGTGCTAACAAAGTTGCTGTTATCAAAGCAGTACGTGGCGCGACCGGTTTAGGTCTGAAAGAAGCGAAAGATTTGGTTGAATCAGCTCCAGCTGCAATCAAAGAAGCCGTTTCTAAAGCAGAAGCAGAAGCTCTCAAGAAAGAACTTGAAGAAGCTGGTGCCACTGTTGAAGTTAAATAATCTGGTGCAAACCAGATTAGCTGCCTGAGTTTCAGGCCGGGCTGGTGATGAATTAATCACCGGCCTTTTTGCGCTGTGGGACAATGATTTCCCCACCCCTGCTGTTACCAGTCCTGGTAACAAAACCACCGAAAAGTGGTTGGGAAAAAAATCAGCAAGCTGAGGAACCCCATGACTTACTCTTATTCTGAGAAGAAACGTATCCGTAAGGACTTCGGCAAACGTCCGGAAGTATTGGATGTGCCATACCTACTGTCGATTCAAATTGAGTCTTTCAGTAAATTTATCGAGCCAGATCCGGAAGGTGAATACGGCCTAGAAGCCGCGTTCCGCTCTGTATTTCCAATCAAAAGCTATTCAGGCAGCGCGGAATTGCAGTACGTCAGCTACCGCATTGGGGAACCTGTTTTTGATGTTAAGGAATGTCAGATCCGTGGTGTAACGTATTCAGCTCCTTTGCGTGTTAAGTTACGTATGGTGTTGTTTGACAAAGAAGCACCAGGCACTATCAAAGATATCCGCGAACAAGAAGTCTACATGGGTGAAATTCCCTTGATGACAGAGAACGGTACTTTTGTAATTAACGGTACTGAGCGTGTTATCGTTTCTCAGCTACACCGTAGTCCAGGTGTGTTTTTTGATCACGACCGTGGTAAAACGCACTCATCTGGTAAAGTACTTTATAATGCTCGTGTTATTCCATACCGTGGCTCATGGTTAGACTTTGAGTTCGATGCTAAGGATAACCTATTTGTTCGTATCGATCGTCGCCGTAAATTACCTGCGACTATCCTGCTACGTGCGTTAGAGTTCAGTACTGAACAAATTTTATCTATCTTCTTCGAAAATACCCGTTTTGATATCAAAGACGGCAAAATTTTGATGGAAGTGGTACCAAGCCGCCTGCGCGGTGAAACAGCTGCTTTTGATATTAAAGATAACGATGGCGAAGTGATCGTAGAGCAAGGCCGTCGTATTACTGCCCGTCATGTGCGTCAACTGGAAAAGACCGGTATGACCATGATGGAAGTACCGCATGAATATGTGGTAGGTCGTGTACTGGCTAAAAATTACGCTGACCGTTCAACCGGAGAGATTATTGCCGAGGCGAACGCAGAGCTCACATTAGAGCTGTTAGCAAAACTAGCAAAAGCCGGTTATGACAGTTTCGAAACACTCTATATCAACGATTTGGACCAGGGCTCTTATGTCTCTGAGACCATTCGTATTGATCCAAGCAGCAACCGGATGGAAGCACTGGTAGAAATTTACCGCATGATGCGCCCGGGCGAACCACCAACGCGTGAAGCTGCTGAAACCTTATTTGAAAATTTATTTTTCTCTGAAGATCGTTACGATCTATCAACAGTAGGCCGTATGAAGTTTAACCGTAGGGTTGACTTTGAAGAAGGCAAAGGTACTGGGGTACTGAGTAAAGACGATATTCTTGCGGTTATGAAGGTGCTGATCGATATTCGTAACGGTAAAGGTGAAGTCGATGATATCGACCACTTAGGTAACCGTCGTATTCGTTCAGTAGGTGAAATGGCGGAGAACCAATTCCGTGTTGGTTTAGTGCGTGTTGAGCGTGCGGTTAAAGAGCGTCTATCATTAGGTGATCTGGACGCTGTAATGCCACAGGATCTAATTAACGCTAAGCCAATTTCAGCAGCTGTTAAAGAGTTCTTTGGTTCTAGCCAACTGTCACAGTTTATGGACCAAAACAACCCGTTGTCAGAAGTAACGCACAAGCGTCGTATTTCTGCGCTAGGCCCAGGCGGTTTAACGCGTGAGCGTGCTGGTTTCGAAGTACGTGACGTACACCCAACACACTATGGTCGGGTATGTCCAATCGAAACGCCAGAAGGTCCAAACATCGGTTTGATTAACTCTTTATCGATCTTTGCCCAAACCAATGAATACGGTTTCTTAGAAACACCTTACCGTCGTATTGAAAATGGTATTGTAACTGATGAAGTCGATTTCCTGTCTGCGATTGAAGAAGGTAATTTTGTAATCGCTCAGGCCAACGCTGAATTAGACGAGAACAACCGTATCGTTGAAGGTTTAGTGCCTTGTCGTTTTAAAAACGAATTCAGTTTAATGCCGTCTTCTGACGTTCAGTACATGGACGTTGCACCACAGCAGATCGTATCTGTTGCTGCTGCACTTATCCCGTTCCTTGAACACGATGATGCTAACCGTGCCTTGATGGGTTCGAACATGCAACGTCAAGCGGTACCTACACTGCGTGCAGATAAGCCGTTAGTAGGTACTGGTATTGAGCGCGTGGTAGCCAAAGATTCGGGCGTAACTGTTGTTGCAAAACGTGGTGGTACTGTTGACTATGTTGACGCCAGCCGTATTGTAATCAAAGTTCACGAAGAAGAAATGGTTGCTGGTGAAGCCGGTATCGATATCTACAACCTGACGAAATATACCCGTTCTAACCAGAACACCTGTATTAACCAACGTCCTTGCGTTAACCATGGTGAGCCAATTGAACGTGGTGATGTTTTGGCTGATGGTCCTTCTACCGATTTAGGTGAATTGGCCTTAGGTCAAAACTTACGCGTGGCGTTCATGCCTTGGAATGGTTACAACTTCGAAGACTCGATTTTGTTATCAGAGCGTTTAGTACAAGAAGACCGTTTAACCACTATTCATATTCAGGAATTAAGCTGTATTGCACGTGATACTAAGCTTGGGCCTGAAGAAATTACTGCAGATATTCCAAACGTTGGTGAGTCAGCTTTAAGCAAGCTTGACGAAGCCGGTATTGTGTATATTGGTGCGGAAGTCAAAGGTGGCGATATTCTGGTTGGTAAGGTAACGCCAAAAGGCGAAAGCCAATTAACGCCGGAAGAAAAGTTACTTCGTGCTATTTTCGGTGAAAAAGCCTCTGATGTAAAAGATACGTCACTACGCGTACCGAACTCTGTAACGGGTACTGTTATTGACGTGCAGGTGTTTACTCGTGATGGCGTAGAAAAAGACAAGCGTGCCCGTGAAATCGAAGAAATGGAAGTGAAACAGGCTAAAAAAGACCTGAATGAAGAATTCCGTATCCTCGAAGCTGGTATTTTTGATCGTGCTCGTAACTTGCTTGAGCAAAGCGGTTTGGATCGCGTGAAATTAGATACCTTAAAAGGTGATGCACTGTTTAATCAAAGCTTAAGCGATGAAGACAAGCAAAATGACTTAGAGCAATTAGCAACCCAATATGAAGAAATTCGTGTTGAGTATGATAAAAAGTTCGAAGCGAAACGTCGTAAGATTGTACAAGGTGATGATTTAGCACCTGGCGTGCTGAAGATTGTTAAAGTCTATCTGGCGGTGAAGCGTCGTATTCAGCCTGGTGACAAGATGGCTGGTCGTCACGGTAACAAGGGTGTTATCTCTACTATAGTTCCAGTAGAAGATATGCCATACGATGAAAAAGGTCAGCCAGTTGATATCGTGTTGAACCCACTGGGTGTTCCATCACGGATGAACATTGGTCAGATCCTCGAGACACACTTAGGCTTAGCGGCTCGTGGTATCGGTGACAAGATTGATGGCATGATTAAAGAACAAAAAGAAGTCGCGGAAATTCGTGAGTTCTTGAAGAAAGTGTATGCGCTTGGCGAGTCACGTCAAAACGTCGATATTGAGAGCTTTACAGATGATGAAATTCGTCGTTTAGCACAAAACCTACGTAAAGGCTTACCTGTCGCGACTCCGGTATTCGATGGAGCTAAAGAATCTGAGATCAAGGAATTGCTTGAGCTGGGTGATTTACCCTCAAGCGGTCAGATCACATTGTACGATGGCCGGACTGGTAACACCTTCGAGCGTAAGGTCACCGTAGGCTACATGTACATGCTGAAACTGAACCACTTGGTTGACGACAAAATGCATGCCCGTTCTACCGGTTCTTACAGCTTAGTTACACAGCAACCGTTGGGTGGTAAAGCACAGTTCGGTGGTCAGCGTTTCGGTGAGATGGAAGTGTGGGCGTTGGAGGCATATGGTGCCGCTTACACCCTACAGGAAATGCTTACTGTTAAGTCTGATGACGTCAACGGTCGTACCAAGATGTATAAAAACATCGTTGACGGCGACCACAGAATGGAACCTGGCATGCCAGAATCTTTCAACGTATTGATGAAAGAAATCCGTTCGCTCGGTATCAATATCGAATTGGAAGAGGAATAAACCGACCTTGTGTTGGGGGGCAGTAAACTGCCCCATTCCGGTTTACCTCTTACAGGAGAGCAAAGGTGAAAGACTTATTAAAGTTTCTGAAACAGCAAACTAAAACTGAAGAGTTTGATGTTATCCGTATCGGTTTATCGTCACCAGACATGATTCGTTCATGGTCATTTGGTGAAGTGAAAAAGCCAGAGACCATCAATTACCGTACTTTTAAGCCTGAACGCGACGGTTTATTCTGCGCTCGGATCTTTGGCCCGGTAAAAGACTATGAATGTTTGTGCGGTAAGTACAAGCGTTTAAAGCACCGTGGTGTGATCTGTGAAAAATGTGGCGTTGAAGTTACCTTAACAAAGGTACGTCGTGAGCGGATGGGCCACATTGAATTGGCTAGCCCGACAGCACATATTTGGTTCCTGAAATCATTACCAAGCCGGATCGGTTTGTTACTTGATATGACATTACGTGATATCGAACGCGTACTGTATTTCGAAAGCTACGTGGTGACTGAACCAGGCATGACTTCATTAGAGCGTCGTCAGATGCTGACTGAAGAAGAATATCTGGATGTGTTGGAAGAGCACGGTGACGAGTTTGAAGCCAAGATGGGTGCAGAAGCAATTCTGGACATCCTAAAAGGTATGGACTTGCCAACCGAAATCAAGCAGATGCGCGAAGAGCTGCCAACGATTAATTCAGAAACTAAGCGCAAGAAGATCAGCAAGCGTTTAAAACTGATGGAAGCGTTCCACACCTCTGGTAACAAGCCAGAGTGGATGATTATGACAGTACTGCCAGTACTACCACCGGATTTACGTCCTTTGGTACCACTGGACGGTGGTCGTTTTGCGACCTCAGATCTGAACGATTTGTATCGCCGTGTCATCAACCGTAACAACCGTTTAAAGCGTCTGTTAGATTTATCTGCACCTGATATTATCGTACGTAACGAAAAACGTATGTTACAAGAAGCGGTAGATGCGCTGTTAGATAACGGTCGTCGTGGTCGTGCTATTACAGGCTCTAACAAGCGCCCATTGAAATCTTTGGCAGACATGATCAAAGGTAAACAAGGTCGTTTCCGTCAGAACTTGTTAGGTAAGCGTGTTGACTACTCAGGTCGTTCGGTTATTACCGTAGGTCCTACGCTGCGTTTACACCAGTGTGGTTTACCGAAAAAGATGGCACTTGAGCTGTTCAAGCCCTTCATCTATGGCAAGTTGGAAGCCCGTGGTTTAGCTACGACGATTAAAGCCGCTAAAAAGATGGTTGAGCGTGAAGAAGGCGCAGTATGGGACGTTCTTGATGAAGTTATTCGTGAGCATCCGGTATTACTTAACCGTGCACCAACACTCCACCGTTTAGGTATTCAGGCGTTTGAACCTGTACTGATTGAAGGTAAGGCTATTCAGTTACACCCTTTAGTGTGTGCTGCGTATAACGCCGACTTCGACGGTGACCAGATGGCGGTACACGTACCGTTAACGTTGGAAGCCCAGTTAGAAGCGCGTGCGCTGATGATGTCTACCAACAACGTACTGTCACCAGCAAACGGTGAACCTATCATCGTGCCATCACAGGACGTTGTATTAGGTTTGTACTACATGACTCGCGAAGCTATTAATGCTAAGGGCGAGGGCATGATGTTCAAGAGCCCGAAGGAAGCTGAAAAAGCATTCCGTGCTGGTGTAGCAAGTTTACACGCCAAGGTTAAAGTGCGTATTTCTGAAATAGAAATCGCTGAAGATGGCAGCAGAACCACCACTACTGCAGTTCGCGATACCACTGTTGGTCGTGCAATTCTTTACTCCATTCTACCTGAAGGCTTAGCGTTTGATTCTATCAATCAAGCTATGGGTAAAAAACAAATTTCACGTTTGTTGAATGGTGCATACCGTCGCATTGGTTTGAAGCAAACTGTAATCCTGGCTGACCAGATCATGTACACCGGTTTCCACTACGCGATGTTATCTGGTGTGTCTGTTGGTATCGATGACATGGTGATCCCAGCGGCGAAAACCGAGATTATCGATGCAGCTGAAAACGAAGTGGCTGAAATCCAAGACCAGTTCCAGCAGGGTTTAGTTACTGCGGGTGAAAAGTACAACAAAGTCATCGATATTTGGTCAACCGCCAATGAAGTGTTATCGAAAGCGATGATGGACAACCTTTCGAAAGAAAACGTAGTTGATCGTGACGGTAATACAGTACAGCAGCAATCATTTAACTCAGTTTATATGATGGCTGACTCTGGTGCACGGGGTTCTCCTGCTCAGATCCGTCAGTTAGCGGCAATGCGTGGTCTAATGGCTAAGCCAGATGGTTCAATCATCGAAACGCCTATTACGGCAAACTTCCGTGAAGGTCTAAGTGTACTTCAGTACTTTATTTCTACCCACGGTGCGCGTAAAGGTTTGGCCGATACTGCATTAAAAACGGCAAACTCAGGTTATCTGACACGTCGTTTGGTCGATGTTGCACAAGACTTAGTGGTAACAGAGCACGATTGTGGCTCTGAGCAAGGCATTATCATGAAGCCACTGATTGAAGGTGGTGATGTAGTAGAAGGCTTGCGTGAGCGCGTATTAGGCCGGGTTGTCATTGGTGATATCGTCTCACCCACTACAGGTGAATTGCTGGTAGCAGACGGTACCATGTTAGACGAACAACTGTGTGATGCCATTGAACAAAACTCAATCGACGAAGTACACGTGCGTTCAGTAATCACCTGTCAAACTGACTTTGGTGTTTGTGCGAAATGTTACGGCCGTGATTTAGCACGTGGTCACCTGATTAATGCTGGTGAAGCAGTCGGTGTTATCGCGGCACAGTCAATCGGTGAGCCGGGTACACAGTTAACCATGCGTACCTTCCACATCGGTGGTGCCGCATCGCGGGCATCTGCTGAGAACAGCGTACAGGTGAAAAATGCCGGTACTCTGAAGCTGCAAAACGCTAAGTTTGTTCGCAATGCGGATAACAAAATTGTTATTACTTCGCGTTCAGCTGAAGTCACAGTATTCGACGAGTTAGGTCGTGAAAAAGAACGTTATAAGTTGCCATATGGTTCAATTTTGGCAACGGACGACAATGCTAAAGTTACCGCTGGTCAGGTTGTTGCAAACTGGGATCCGCATTCACACCCCATTATTTTGGAGCGTGGTGCTAAGGTTACCTTCAGTGATGTTGATGATACCAACACTGAAGTGCAACAAGATGAACTAACAGGCTTAACCCGTACTGTTGTTAAAGATTTGGCCAAGGCGAACGCTAAAGAGCCAAAACTTATCCTGGCGACAGACGATGGTGGTTTGCAGGAAATTCGCTTACCAAGCTTCACTACTATTGAAGTGGCTGACGGCGATACCGTTGTTACCGGTACGGTTTTAGCACGTATTCCACAAGAAAGCTCGAAAACGCGCGACATCACCGGTGGTCTGCCACGCGTTGCTGACTTGTTTGAAGCACGTAAACCAAAAGACCCTGCTATTTTAGCTGAGATCTCAGGTGTTATCGGCTTTGGTAAGGAAACGAAGGGTAAGCGCCGCTTGTTAATCACGCCAGATCAGGGTGATGTACATGAAGAGATGATCCAGAAATGGCGTCAGGTTAATGTGTTCGAAGGTGAGCGCATTGAAAAAGGTGAAGTTATCTCTGAAGGTCCAGAGTCGGCACATGATATTTTGCGTTTACGTGGTATTCACCATGTTGCCAGCTATATCGTGAACGAAGTGCAGGATGTTTACCGCTTACAGGGCGTAAAAATTAACGATAAGCACATTGAAACGATCATTCGTCAAATGCTGCGTAAGTGCATTATTACCAGCCCAGGCGACAGCGAGTTCTTAGAAGGTGAACAAGCTGAAGTAGCCAGAGTAAACATCGCTAACCGTGAGTTAGAACTGGCAGGTAAACAGCCAGCTCAGTACGAGCGTGTTTTACTAGGTATCACTAAGGCATCACTGTCTACTGACTCCTTTATTTCTGCGGCCTCGTTCCAGGAAACAACCCGCGTTCTGACAGAAGCTGCAGTAGCAGGTAAGATTGATGAACTGCGTGGTTTAAAAGAAAACGTTATTGTTGGCCGCTTAATCCCTGCGGGTACTGGTTTTGCTTATCACCAGAACCGTGCACGGATGCGTTCAGGCAATAATGACGTTGTTGAACCGGTAATGAGTGCTGAGTCTGCTGAGCAGGCACTGACTGATGCACTTAACATGGATTTATCGGGCAACGACGAATAAACAAGCTACAAACAGCGTTGCCGGTGATTAAAATGCCGGCAAACTGTTTTGTAACTTGACAGGTCAAAGCTTGACCATTAGAATTCCGCGACCCTAATTTTGGGGTGCGGAATTTTCACGTTTATTGGGTATTTATTAACCAGGAGTATTTAATGGCAACAATCAACCAGCTAGTGCGTAAGCCGCGCAGCCAGAAGGTAGCCAAGAGCACCGTTCCGGCGCTTGAAGCTTGCCCGCAGAAGCGTGGTGTTTGTACCCGTGTATACACCACTACACCTAAGAAGCCAAACTCAGCATTACGTAAAGTATGCCGTGTTCGTTTAACTAACGGATTCGAAGTGACTTCTTATATCGGTGGTGAAGGCCATAACCTGCAAGAGCACAGCGTTGTGCTTATTCGCGGTGGCCGGGTAAAAGACCTTCCAGGTGTGCGTTACCACACCGTACGTGGCACATTAGACTGTGCTGGCGTTAAAGATCGTAAACAAGCCCGTTCTAAGTACGGTGCAAAGCGGCCTAAGAAATAACGGTACTCCGTTAGTAAGGCCAAACTAAACAACTTTTTTTCTTCAATGTATTAAAAGTTTTGGAATCACCTGAAGCAATCGGAGTTACGAATGCCAAGAAGACGCGTCATAGGTCAACGTAAAATCCTTCCAGATCCTAAGTTCGGAAGTGAATTACTTGCCAAGTTTGTAAATGTCGTTATGGTCGACGGAAAAAAATCCACAGCCGAATCTATTGTATACGGCGCTTTAGAAATTGCAGCTACGAAATCTAAGAAAGAGCATATCGATTTATTCGAAGTTGCCTTAGATAACATTCGTCCAACTGTAGAAGTTAAATCACGTCGTGTTGGTGGTTCAACCTACCAAGTACCATGTGAAGTTCGTCAGGTGCGTCGTAATGCGCTTGCCATGCGTTGGTTAGTTGAAGCTGCCCGTAAACGTGGTGAAAAATCAATGGCTCAGCGTCTTGCTGGTGAGATGCTTGATGCAATCGAAAACAAAGGTTCTGCGGTTAAGAAACGTGAAGACGTACACCGTATGGCCGAAGCGAACAAAGCGTTCGCACATTTCCGCTGGTAAGAATTTCTTAACTTAGAGGAAAGAATTGTGGCACGTACAACTCCAATAGAACGTTACCGTAACATTGGTATCTGTGCTCACGTTGATGCCGGCAAAACTACGACATCCGAGCGGATCCTGTTTTATACAGGCCGCTCTCACAAGATTGGTGAAGTTCATGATGGCGCAGCCACTATGGATTGGATGGAGCAGGAGCAGGAACGCGGTATTACTATTACTTCTGCTGCTACCACGACCTTTTGGTCTGGTATGCAGCAGCAGTTTGAGCAGCACCGCATTAATCTGATTGATACCCCTGGCCACGTTGATTTTACCATCGAAGTAGAGCGTTCATTACGGGTGCTTGATGGTGCCGTCGTGGTTTTGTGTGGTTCTTCAGGTGTGCAGCCGCAAACGGAAACTGTCTGGCGGCAGGCGAATAAGTATGAAGTTCCACGCATGATCTTCGTCAATAAGATGGATCGTACTGGTGCGAACTTCTTGCGAGTCGTCAAACAAGCCAATGATCGTCTTAATTCGCGTTGTGTACCTATTCAGTTGCCAATCGGTGCAGAAGATAACTTCAAGGGCGTAGTTGATCTCGTCAAAATGAAGTCTATTAACTGGAATACCGAAGATCAAGGTATGACCTTTACTTATGAAGACATTCCTGCAGAAATGTTGGATGAATGTAATGAGTGGCGGCAAAACCTGATTGAAGCGGCTGCTGATGCCAGTGAAGAATTGATGGAGCGGTATCTTGACGGTGATGAATTTACCGAAGATGAACTTCGTCAAGCATTACGTGATCTTACCCTACGCAATGAAGTTGTTTTAGTACAGGTTGGTTCCGCCTTTAAGAATAAAGGCGTACAAGCTATGTTGGATAATGTGATTTACTATCTGCCTTCACCGACAGAAGTAAAAGCTATCCACGGCATTTTGCCAGATGAGAGTGAAGGTATTCGCAAGTCAGATGACAGTGAGCCTTTTGCTGCGTTGGCATTTAAAATAGCGACTGATCCCTTTGTTGGTACGTTAACTTTCTTCCGTGTTTACTCGGGTATTGTTGAGTCAGGCTCAGCAGTATATAACTCGGTAAAAATGAAGAAAGAACGTATTGGGCGCATTGTGCAAATGCATGCTAATGCCCGCGAGGAAATTAAGGCCGTTTGTGCAGGTGATATTGCCGCAGCGATTGGCCTAAAAGATACGACTACCGGTGATACCTTGTGTGATCAAGACCATCCGATCATACTGGAACGTATGGAGTTTCCAGAGCCGGTTATCTCTGTTGCTGTTGAGCCTAAAACACAGGCTGATCAGGAAAAAATGGGCATTGCCCTGAGTAAACTTGCTGCAGAAGATCCATCATTCCGTGTGCATACTGATGAAGAAACGGCTCAAACTATCATCTCTGGTATGGGTGAGTTACACCTAGACATCATTGTTGACCGTATGAAACGTGAGTTTAAGGTTGAAGCAAATGTGGGTAAACCACAGGTGTCTTATCGCGAAACATTGCGTGCAAAAACGGAAGTTGAAGGTAAGTTTGTTCGCCAGTCAGGTGGACGAGGTCAATTCGGTCATTGTTGGTTACGCATTGAGCCATTACCAGAAGGTGAAGGCTATAAGTTTGAGAATGCTGTGGTTGGTGGTGTTATTCCAAAAGAATTTATCCCAGCAATTGATAAAGGTATTCAAGAACAAATGAAAAACGGCGTATTAGCGGGTTACCCGGTAATCGACGTTAAAGTTACTGTATTCGATGGTTCATACCACGATGTTGACTCGAACGAAATGGCGTTTAAGATCGCTGCGTCTATGGGCTTCAAAAAAGGAGCATTACAGGCAAAGCCGGTTATCCTAGAACCTATTATGAAGGTTGAAGTGGTAACGCCAGATGACTTCATGGGTGATATTGTAGGTGACTTAAACCGTCGTCGCGGTATCATCAACGGTATGGAAGATGCGCCTGGCGGGATCAAAATTGTAAACGCCAATGTACCGTTATCCGAAATGTTTGGCTATGCAACTAATATGCGTTCATTGAGTCAAGGCCGTGCCTCATATTCAATGGAACCGCTGAATTATCAGGAAGCACCAAACAATGTTACTGAAGCAATCATTGCTTCACGTAGAGCATACGATTAACGATTAACAGTCCGGTTTTTCCCGGGCTTAAATTTGACTAAGAAGGGTCTACAAATGGCTAAGGCTAAATTTGAACGCGTAAAACCGCACGTAAACGTAGGTACAATCGGCCACGTTGACCACGGTAAAACTACACTGACAGCTGCTATCACTAACGTATTAGCTAAGCATTACGGCGGTCAGGCATTTGCTTTCGATCAAATCGACAAAGCACCAGAAGAAAAAGCACGTGGTATCACGATCAACACGTCACACGTAGAATATGACACACCAACACGCCACTATGCGCACGTTGACTGTCCAGGTCACGCTGACTACGTTAAGAACATGATCACCGGTGCGGCTCAAATGGACGGCGCGATTCTGGTAGTTGCGGCGACAGACGGCCCAATGCCACAAACACGTGAGCACATTCTGTTATCACGTCAAGTAGGCGTACCGTACATCATCGTGTTCATGAACAAGTGTGACATGGTAGATGACGAAGAGTTATTAGAATTAGTAGAAATGGAAGTGCGTGAGCTTCTTTCAGACTACGACTTCCCAGGTGATGACCTGCCAGTAATCCGTGGTTCAGCCTTAAAAGGTCTGGAAGGCGATGCTGACTGGGAAAAGAAAATCCTGGAATTAGGCGAAGCGTTAGATACGTATATCCCAGAGCCAGTACGTGCGATTGATAAGCCATTCATCATGCCAATCGAAGACGTATTCTCAATTGCTGGTCGTGGTACTGTAGTAACAGGCCGTGTAGAGCAGGGTATCGTTAAAGTAGGTGAGACAGTAGAAATCGTTGGTATCAAAGACACTGTTGCTACTACCTGTACTGGTGTAGAAATGTTCCGTAAGCTGTTAGACGAAGGTCGTGCAGGTGAGAACATTGGTGCGTTATTACGTGGTACTAAGCGTGAAGACGTAGAGCGTGGTCAAGTACTTGCTAAGCCAGGTTCAATCAAGCCACACACTAAGTTCGAAGGCGAAGTGTACGTATTGTCAAAAGAAGAAGGTGGTCGTCACACGCCATTCTTCAAAGGCTACCGTCCACAGTTCTACTTCCGTACTACAGACGTAACTGGCGCAGTTGAGCTGCCAGAAGGCGTAGAGATGGTAATGCCAGGCGACAACTTGAAGTTTGTTGTTGAACTGATTTGCCCAATCGCGATGGACGAAGGTTTACGCTTCGCAATCCGTGAAGGTGGTCGTACAGTTGGTGCTGGTGTAGTATCAAAAATCATTGCTTAATCATTGATTAAGACGTGATGTAAAAAGAAGGCTCCGCAAGGGGCCTTTTTTTCTACTTAAAATCTATTTCAAACACTTGTTTGAATATTCCCCTTGTGCCATAGTAAAACTCATCCGTCCAGTTTGAGGTTACCTTATGAGTCAGTATCAAGCACCGTTAAATGACATTAACTTTAATTTATTCGATGTATGGCAGCTTGACCAATACTGGCAGCAGCAAGCTGAGCTACAAGAACTTATCGAAGTTGACACGGCTAAAGCCATCTTGGAAGAAGCAGCAAAGATTTGTGAACAACAAATCGCACCTTTCAGTAAAAACGCCGATGCGCGTGGTGCGCAACTCAATGATGGTGTAGTCACGCTACCTGAACACTATTATTCTGCTTACCAAAGTTTGGCTGAAGGCGGCTGGACTGGGTTAAGTGGTGATCCAGAATATGGTGGTATGGGTATGCCCAAAGCATTATCGATGATGGTTGATGAAATGCTGTGTAGCGCCGATATTGCTTTTTCACTCTATCCCGGGTTAACGGCCGGCGCTTGCGTGGCGCTTTTACAACATGCAGATGAGGATATGAAAGCAGCTTACTTACCAAAACTCTATAGTGGAGAATGGTCAGGAACTATGTGTTTGACTGAGGCGCATGCCGGTTCTGATCTTGGTATTATGCGTACTACTGCCAAACCGTCCGCAGATGGCAGTTACAACATTAGTGGTAGTAAAATTTTTATCACTGCCGGCGAGCATGATCTCACCACTAACATTATTCATTTGGTTCTGGCGAAGTTACCAGACGCACCTGCAGGCAGTAAGGGTATCTCATTATTTTTAGTCCCAAAATTTCACCTTGATACCGAAGGTCAACCCGCTGAGCGTAATAGCGTTAATGTAGGTTCTATTGAACATAAAATGGGCATTAATGGTTCTGCAACCTGCGTATTAAATTTCGATGATGCCACCGGTTATCTGATCGGCGAGCCGCATCGAGGTTTAGCCTGTATGTTTACTATGATGAACTATGAGCGTCTCTCAATGGGAAGCCAGGGTTTAGGTGCTGCGGAACGTGCCTACCAGAATGCGCTTGCTTATGCGAAGGATCGATTACAAGGCAGAACGGTAGGCCGAGATGCCAACAAGGCTGATCCTATACTGGGACATCCTGATGTCAGGCGCATGCTACTCAATATCAAATCAATAAACGAGGCTGGCCGGACTTTTGCCACTTGGGTGGCAAGTTTATTAGATAAAGCAAAATATGACGGTTGTAAACTGTCTGCAGACCGCGCTAACTTACTTACTCCAATTACCAAGGCCTTTATGACTGATCGTGGATTAGATGCCTGTATCACTGCACAACAAGTCTTTGGTGGCCATGGTTACATTAAAGAGTGGGGTATGGAACAGCTAGTACGAGATGTGCGTATTGCCCAAATTTATGAAGGAACTAATGGTATTCAAGCATTAGATTTTGCATTACGTAAAGTTGCGGCGGATAAGGGTGAAGTGTTGCAACTGTTATTGAAAGAAATCGAGAATGAAGTTAATGCCAAACAAAATGCAGCATCGGCAACACTATTACCTGTACTAACTCAGTTACAGTATTGTATTTCGGCTCAACTTGCTAAAGCGACAGAACATCAAGCCTTAGATGCCTGTGATTTACTTGATGCGGTAGGTTATGTGCTTTATGGCTATATGTGGTATAAAAATTTAGCAGCGTTAGACGATACAAAACATAGCGCAGACTTTATTGCTGCAAAACAAAGTACTGCTGATTGGTATCTTCGTCGAGTCATGCCTAAGGTGCAGGCGGCATTGGTACAACTTAGCGCAGATGGAAGTGCTGCACTGTTATTGACTGACGAGCAATTCTAACGCAAGTCTGTTCTTCTGTTGCACGTTTTATAAACAATGCTTGCAATATCGACTGGAGTGTATATAATACGCCGCCAGTCGATATGATTCTGGCTGGTATAAACACCATTAAGTCCTTTAAGGCAGTGTGTTTAAGATAAGCTCCCGATTGGGGAGCAACTGGTAACTTGGTGCATAGGCAATCCCTTTATGGGTTTTTGCTTATGTTTATTTTTGCTCTTTTTGCTCTTTGAGGCTTTGATACATGAGTAATCAAAGGATACGCATCCGTCTGAAAGCGTTCGATCACCGTTTGATCGATCAGTCAACTATGGAAATCGTTGACACAGCTAAGCGTACCGGCGCCCAGGTTCGTGGTCCTATTCCACTGCCTACACGTCAGGAACGTTTCACTGTTCTGATTTCTCCTCACGTCAATAAAGATGCGCGTGACCAGTACGAAATCCGTACCCACAAGCGTTTAATCGACATCGTGGAACCAACTGAAAAAACAGTTGATGCGCTGATGCGTTTAGATCTGCCTGCTGGCGTTGACGTTCAAATCAGCCTGGGCTAATCAGACAGGTTTTTAGAGAGGTTTAGGAAATGGCTATCGGTCTTATCGGTCGTAAAGTGGGCATGACTCGCATCTTCACAGAAGATGGCGTATCTATCCCAGTAACCGTAATCGAAGCAACACCAAACCGCGTTACTGCTGTTAAAACGCAAGACGTTGATGGCTATAACGCGCTGCAAGTGACTACTGGTACTGTTAAGGCTAGCCGCCTGAACAAACCAGATGCTGGTCTGTTTGCTAAAGTAGGTGTAGAAGCGGGTCGTGGTCTGTGGGAATTCCGCCTACAGGATAACGAAGGCGCTGACATCACTGTTGGTAGCGCGATTACTGTGGAAATTTTCGCAGAAACGAAAAAAGTTGATGTAGCTGGTACATCAAAGGGTAAGGGTTTTGCTGGTGCTGTTAAGCGCTGGAATTTCCGTACTCAGGATGCTACGCATGGTAACTCTTTGTCACACCGTGCACCAGGTTCAATTGGTCAAAACCAATCACCAGGTAAAGTATTCAAAGGTAAAAAAATGGCTGGTCACTTAGGTAACGAGCGCGTAACAGTGCAGTCGCTAGAAGTGGTTCGTGTTGATGCAGAACGTAATCTGTTGTTAGTTAAAGGCGCAGTGCCTGGTGCTATCGGCGGTGACGTTATTGTTAAACCAGCTGTTAAAAGCTAACGTCTAGGAGATAAGTGATGGAATTAGCATTACGAGACGCTCAAGGCGTTCTTGAAGTTTCCGAAGCTACCTTTGGACGTGAGTTTAACGAAGCTCTGGTACATCAGGTAGTAGTTGCTTATGCAGCTGGCGCCCGTCAGGGTACCCGTGCTCAACTGACCCGTTCAGAAGTACGTGGTGGCGGCAAGAAGCCATGGCGTCAAAAAGGTACTGGCCGTGCCCGTGCTGGTACAATCCGCAGCCCAATTTGGCGTAGCGGTGGTGTGACTTTTGCTGCTAAGCCGCAAGATCACAGCCAAAAAGTTAACCGTAAAATGTATCGCGGTGCGATTCAAAGCATTCTGTCTGAATTAGTTCGTCAGGAGCGCTTAATTGTTGTTGAGAGTTTTGGCGTAGATTCACCAAAAACTAAAGACTTAACTGCAAAACTGAAAGCGATGGATTTAAAAGACGTTCTGATCGTTACCAACGAAGTTGATGAGAATCTGTTCTTATCTGCACGTAACCTGTACAAGGTTGACGTGCGTGACGTTCATGGTATCGACCCGGTCAGCTTAATCGCATTCGACAAAGTGTTAATGACTGCTGCTGCAGTTAAACAACTTGAGGAGCTGTTAGCATGATCCGTGAAGAACGTTTACTGAAAGTGATTCTGGCTCCGCATGTTTCTGAAAAGAGCACTACTGCGGCAGAAAAACACAACACTATCGTTTTCAAAGTGTCTACTACTTCTACTAAGGCTGACATTAAAGCTGCTGTAGAAAAACTGTTTGAAACAGAAGTAGTTGGTGTTCGTACTGTTAACGTTAAGGGTAAGACCAAGCGCACTGGTGCGCGTATGGGCAAGCGTAGCGATTGGAAAAAAGCTTACGTGACTCTTAAAGAAGGCAGCGAAATCGATTTTGTTGGCGGCGCTGAGTAAGAAGAGGAGTTAGGAAATGGCACTTGTTAAGTGTAAACCTACGTCACCAGGTCGTCGCCACGTATTAAAAGTGGTTAACCCTGACCTGCACAAAGGCAAGCCTTATGCACCTTTGTTAGAGAAGAACGTTAAAACTGGTGGTCGTAATAACAACGGTCGTATCACTACCCGTCATATCGGTGGTGGTCACAAGCAGCATTACCGTTTAGTTGACTTCAAACGCACTAAAGACGGTATTCCGGGTAAAGTAGAGCGTTTAGAGTACGATCCAAACCGTACCGCAAACATTGCATTAGTATTGTATGCAGACGGTGAACGTCGTTACATCCTGGCCCCTAAAGGTTTGAAAGCAGGTGATGCGGTTATTTCTGGTGTTGATTCTCCAATCAAACCAGGCAATACCTTACCACTGCGTAACATTCCAGTAGGTCAGGTAGTACATAACATCGAAATGAAACCAGGTAAAGGTGGTCAGTTGGCACGTTCAGCTGGTGCTTTTGTTCAAATTCTGGCTCGTGACGGTGAGTATGTTACTCTGCGTCTGCGCAGCGGCGAAGTACGTAAAGTATTAGCAGATTGTCGCGCAACTATCGGTGAAATTGGTAATGCCGAGCACATGCTACGTCAATACGGTAAAGCGGGTGCTATGCGCTGGCGCGGTGTTCGTCCAACCGTACGTGGTGTAGTAATGAACCCGGTAGACCACCCACACGGTGGTGGTGAAGGTAAAACTTCAGGTGGTCGTCACCCAGTTACACCATGGGGCGTACCAACTAAAGGTTACAAGACTCGTTCAAACAAGCGTACTGATAAACTTATCGTACGTCGTCGTGATAAATAATTTGTGAGGAATTGCCATGCCACGTTCTCTCAAGAAAGGTCCCTTTATTGACCTTCACTTGCTGAAGAAGGTAGAGAAAGCGTTGGAAAGCGGTGACAAGAAGCCTATAAAGACTTGGAGCCGTCGTTCAATGATCATACCTGATATGATCGGTTTGACCATCGCTGTCCATAATGGTCGTCAACATGTACCTGTGTTTGTCTCAGAAGAGATGATCGGTCACAAGTTAGGTGAATTTGCACCTACTCGTACCTATCGTGGTCATGCCGCCGACAAAAAGGCCAAGAAGCGTTAAGGGGTAAATAATGCAAGCATTAGCGAAACACAAATTTGCCCGTTCTTCTGCACAAAAAACTCGCCTGGTTGCTGACCAGGTGCGTGGTTTGCCAGTAGATAAGGCGCTGAATGTACTGACTTATAGCCCAAAAAAGGCTGCTGAGTTAGTCAGAAAGGTTCTTTTATCAGCCATTGCCAACGCTGAGCACAATGAAGGCGCGGATATTGATACGCTGAAAGTTAAGACGATCTTTGTTGATGAAGGTCCGTCTATGAAGCGCATCAAGCCACGTGCTAAAGGTCGTGCTGATCGTATCGTCAAGCGTACTAGCCACATTACTGTGGTTGTAGCTGATAACTAGGAGTGAGAAATGGGACAGAAAGTACATCCTAATGGTATTCGCCTAGGTATCACTAAGCCATGGAGCTCAACCTGGTTCGCGAATACAAAAGATTTCCCGGATTTTCTGAACGGTGACTATAAAGTTCGTCAGTACCTGACTAAAGAACTTAAAGCTGCCTCAGTTAGCCGGATCGATATTGAACGTCCTGCAAAAAGCATTCGTGTGACTATTCACACCGCTCGTCCAGGCGTGATTATCGGTAAAAAAGGTGAAGACGTTGAGAAGATCCGTAAGCAAGTTGCCGCCATCGCTGGCGTACCTGCTCAGATCAATATCTCTGAGATCCGTAAGCCAGAGCTAGACGCTAAATTAGTTGCTGATTCAATCAGTAGCCAGTTAGAGCGTCGCGTAATGTTCCGTCGTGCTATGAAGCGCGCAGTACAAAACGCTATGCGTATTGGTGCTAAGGGTATCAAGGTGCAAGTAAGCGGCCGTTTAGGCGGTGCTGAAATTGCCCGTGATGAGTGGTACCGTGAAGGCCGTGTGCCATTGCACACTCTGCGTGCCGACATCGACTACAATACCTCTGAAGCACTGACTACTTACGGTATCATTGGTGTTAAAGTGTGGATTTTCAAAGGCGAGATCTTAGGTGCTCTGCCTCTGCAAAATAACGCCAACAACGCCAACACTAATAACCAGCCTAAAGCGCCGAAAAAACCGGCTCGTAAGGCTAAGTAGGGGTATTGAGCGATGTTGCAACCAAAACGTACAAAATTTCGTAAAGTGCATAAAGGCCGTAACCGCGGTCTGGCCTTAGTTGGCGACAAAGTCAGCTTCGGTACTTATGCACTGAAATCTGTAGAACGTGGTCAAATGACTTCACGTCAAATCGAATCTGCACGTCGTGCTATGACGCGCGCTGTTAAACGTGTTGGTAAAATCTGGATCCGTGTGTTCCCAGACAAGCCAATCACTGCTAAGCCGCTGGAAGTACGTATGGGTAGTGGTAAAGGTTCTGTTGAGTACTGGGTATGTCAGATTAAACCTGGCAAAGTTCTGTACGAAATGGACGGTGTGTCTGAAGAGTTAGCGCGTCATGCTTTTGCATTGGCTGCCGCTAAGCTACCATTTAAGACAACCTTTGTAACGCGGACGGTAATGTGATGAAAGCCAGCGAATTGAAAACCAAAAGTGTTGAAGAGTTAAACGCTGAATTATTAGGCCTGTTACGTGAGCAGTTTAACCTGCGCATGCAAGCAGCTACTGGTCAGTTAGCTCAGTCTCACTTATTGAAGCAGGTGCGTCGTGATATCGCGCGCGTTAAGACCATCTTAACCGAGAAGGCAGGTGCGTAATGACTGAAACTAACATCCGTACACTGCAAGGTAAAGTAATCAGCAACAAGATGGATAAGTCTATCACTGTTGCGATTGAGCGTTCAGTGAAGCACCCAATTTATGGGAAATTCATCAAGCGTACTACCAAACTGCACGTACATGACGAAACTAACCAGTGTAAAGAAGGCGATGTAGTCACTATTCGTGAATGCCGCCCTCTGTCTAAGACTAAATCTTGGACTCTGGTAGCTATCGTAGAATCTGCTTCTTAATTTTAAGTAGTAGAACAAAACGGCTCCTTCGGGAGCCGTTTTTGTATATAAAAACATCTTTTGCTAGGTCTGGAGCAATCCATGCTAATCTGAATTTGTTTTTATTTTAAACTACCACTTTTTAAGAAGTGCTGTTATAATCACGCGCCCTTCCTCTGGGGAGGGGTTTTATTATCGTAAGCAGCGTAACCCGAGAGGGTTACATAGTAGAATAGCGGAGCACTAAGATGATCCAGATGCAATCTATGCTGGAAGTCGCAGACAACAGCGGCGCGCGCAGCGTAATGTGTATTAAGGTCTTAGGTGGTTCGCATCGCCGTTATGCTGCAATTGGTGACATCATTAAAGTTACTGTTAAGGAAGCAATTCCTCGCGGTAAAGTTAAAAAAGGTGATGTTCTGAATGCAGTGGTGGTGCGTACAGCTAAAGGCGTACGTCGTCAGGACGGGTCATTAATCCGTTTTGATCGCAATGCAGCGGTGTTATTAAACACTAAGCTGGAACCGATCGGTACCCGTATTTTCGGGCCTGTTACACGTGAACTTCGTGGCGATAAGTTTATGAAGATCGTGTCTCTGGCACCAGAAGTACTGTAAGGAGTCACCATGGCTAGCAAAATCCGTCGTGATGACGAGGTAATTGTTCTTACTGGTAAGGACAAAGGTAAACGCGGAAAAGTTACTAAAGTGTTAGTTTCTGAATCACGTGTTTATGTTTCAGGCGTGAATCTGGTTAAGAAACACCAGAAACCAGTTCCGGCTATTAATCAGCCTGGCGGTATCGTCGAGAAAGAAGCCTCGATTCATGTTTCAAACGTAGCGATCGTTAACCCTAAAACGGGTAAAGCGGATCGTGTAGGTTTCCGTTTTGAAGATGGCAAAAAAGTCCGTTTCTTCAAATCGAATAACGAAGTAATTTAATTGCTATTGGAGTAATACGATGGCGAAACTGCATGAAATTTATAAAGACACCGTAGTTCCAGAACTGTTTAAACAGTTTGGCTACACCAGCGTCATGCAAGTCCCTCGGATTGTTAAAATCACGCTCAATATGGGTGTGGGTGAAGCCGTAGCTGATAAAAAGATCCTTGAAAATGCTGTAGCAGATTTAACTGCTATTGCTGGCCAGAAACCTCTGGTAACTAAGGCTCGTAAATCAGTCGCTGGTTTCAAAATCCGTGAAGGCTACCCTATTGGCGCGAAAGTGACCCTGCGCGGTGAGCGTATGTGGGATTTCTTAGAGCGTTTAGTTTCTATTGCTATCCCGCGTATCCGTGATTTCCGTGGTGTAAACCCGAAATCGTTTGACGGTCGTGGTAACTACAGCATGGGCGTACGTGAGCAAATCATTTTCCCTGAAATCGATTACGATAAAGTAGACGCTGTACGTGGTTTAGATATCACTATCACTACTACTGCCCGTACCGATGATGAAGGACGTGCTTTACTTGCCGCGTTTAACTTCCCGTTCAAGAAATAAGGTGTAGGGTCATGGCAAAACAATCAATGAAAGCTCGCGAATTAAAGCGTGCACAACTGGTAGCCAAATTCGCTGCAAAGCGTCATGAACTGAGAGATCTGATTGCCAATCCAACAACGTCTGATGAAGACCGTTGGGCAGCAGTTTTGAAGTTACAGACGTTACCGCGTGATTCAAGCCCAGCACGTCAGCGTAATCGTTGTCGTGTGACAGGTCGTCCACATGGTTATCTGCGCAAGTTCGGTATGAGCCGGATCAAGGTCCGCGAAGCGGCTATGCGCGGTGAAATTCCTGGCCTTCGTAAGGCTAGCTGGTAAGAATCACGGGAGTAACGAGCTATGAGTTTGCAAGATCCAGTAGCGGATATGTTTACTCGCATCCGTAACGGCCAGTCGGCTAACAAAGTTGCGGTTAAAATGCCATCTTCAAAATTGAAGGTTGCAATTGCGAAAGTATTAAAAGACGAAGGTTACATCGGCGATTTCGCTGTATCTGGTGATGTTAAGCCAGAATTGGAAATTACGTTAAAGTATTTCCAAGGCAAATCAGTTATTGAAACTATCGATCGTGTTAGTCGGCCAAGTCTGCGCATCTACAAGAAGCGCGATGAATTACCTAAGGTAATGGGCGGTTTAGGTGTGGCCATCGTGTCAACATCTAAAGGACTAATGACTGACCGTGCTGCGCGCAAGGTTGGTATCGGTGGCGAAATCATCGGCTACGTAGCGTAACGGAGGTAGTAATCTATGTCTCGTGTTGCTAAAGCCCCCGTCACTCTTCCTACCGGCGTATCAGTTACGCAAAACGGTCAGGTAGTGGCACTTAAGGGCAAAAACGGCGAGTTGACACTAAATGTTAACCCTGCGGTTGAAATCGTTGTTGATGGTAACGTACTGCGTACTGTTCCACGCGAAGGTTTCGAAAACGCTGACGCACAAGCGGGTACAGCCCGTGCACTTTTAAATAATATGGTTACTGGTGTTAGCGAAGGCTTCACTCAGAAACTGGAATTAGTAGGCGTGGGTTACCGTGCTAAGGCAGAAGGTAAGGTATTAAACCTGAGCTTAGGCTTTTCACACCCGGTCGTTTTCGAAGTACCAAATGGTATTACCATCGAAACACCTACTCAGACCGAAGTAGTAGTTAAAGGTGCTGACAAGCAATTAGTTGGTCAGGTTTCTGCCAACATTCGTGCATATCGTAAACCAGAGCCTTACAAAGGCAAAGGTGTTCGTTATGCGAATGAAAACGTGCGTCGTAAAGAAGCGAAGAAAAAGTAAGGTAGGACGATGGATAAGAAACTTGCTCGTCTGCGTCGTGCCAAACGCACTCGCAGAAACATTATCGAACAAGGTGCGAATCGCCTGGTAGTACACCGTACTCCACGTCACATCTACGCTCAGCTTATTGCACCAAATGCAGAAGTGATTGCTGCAGCTTCTACTGTAGAAGCTTCAATCAAAGAATCACTGAAGTACACTGGTAACGTAGATGCAGCTAAGGCTGTAGGTAAAGCGATCGCCGAACGTGCAGTAGCTAAAGGCGTTACTGCTTGTGCTTTTGACCGTAGCGGCTTCCAGTATCATGGTCGCGTGCAGGCGTTAGCAGACGCCGCGCGTGAAGCCGGTCTTCAGTTCTAGGAGTAGCTCATGGCTAACGAAGAAGCTAAACAACAATCTGATTTACAAGAGAAGCTTGTTGCCGTTAACCGCGTGTCAAAAGTGGTAAAAGGTGGTCGTATTTTCAGCTTTACTGCATTGACAGTGGTTGGCGACGGTAACGGTCGTGTTGGTTTTGGTTATGGTAAAGCGCGTGAAGTTCCAGCTGCTATTCAAAAGGCAATGGAAAAAGCACGTCGTAACATGACTCAGGTTGAACTAAATGGTAACACACTGCATCACCCAACTAAGGGTGTGCATTCAGGTTCTAATGTTTACATGCAGCCTGCTGCGGAAGGTACTGGTCTAATTGCTGGTGGTGCTATGCGCGCTGTTCTGGAAGTTGCTGGTATTCAAAACATTTTATCTAAGTGTTACGGTTCAACTAACCCAATTAACGTAGTTCGCGCAACTATTAATGCTTTAGCGTCTGTTAAGTCGCCAGCACAAGTAGCTGCAAAACGCGGTTTACGCGTTGACGATATTCTGGGGTAATTTACCATGACGAAGAAAACTATCAAAGTCACTCAGGTGAAGTCTAGCATTGGTCGCTTACCGCGCCACAAGGCTTCTTTACTGGGTTTAGGTTTACGTCGTATTGGTCATACTGTTGAAGTTGAAGATACTCCTTCAGTTCGTGGTATGATCAACGCCGTTTACTACATGGTTAAAGTGGAGGAGTAACAGATGTTATTAAATACTCTTGCTCCAGCACCAGGTGCTAAGAAAGAAAAGCGCCGTCTGGGCCGTGGTATCGGTTCGGGCTTAGGTAAGACAGGTGGCCGTGGTCACAAAGGTCTTAAATCACGTTCTGGCGGCGGTGTTCGTCCAGGTTTCGAAGGCGGTCAAATGCCTTTAAAACAACGTTTACCTAAGTTCGGCTTCACTTCTCAGAAATCTCTGGTTTCTGCTGAAGTACGTTTACACGAACTGGCTGCCGTTAATGGTGACGTGGTTGATTTAGCCTCTTTAATGGAAGCTAACATCATTGCACGTACTGTTAAGTTCGCTAAAGTTGTGCTTTCAGGCGAAATTACTCGTCCTGTAACTGTCAAAGGTTTAGGCGTAACTAAAGGCGCGCGTGCTGCGATTGAAGCCGCCGGCGGTAAAGTAGAAGAATAATAAGGATAGTACGCGATGGCTAAACCAGGTTCGGACTCAAGAGTAGCAAAAGGCGGCTTCAGTGAATTGAAATCTCGCTTGTTGTTTGTGCTCTTAGCCATAATCGTATTTCGGTTAGGCTCCTTTGTGCCAATTCCTGGAATTGACGCCACCGTGCTAGCTCAGTTATTCGAGCAACAAAGAGGTACCATCGTTGAAATGTTTAATATGTTCAGCGGTGGTGCTCTTGAGCGTGCTTCAGTATTTGCGTTAGGTATTATGCCTTACATCTCTGCCTCTATTATCGTTCAACTTTTGACGGTTATGCATCCGGCAATGGCTGAACTGAAAAAAGAAGGTGAAGCGGGTAAGCGTAAAATCAACCAATACACGCGCTACGGTACGTTAGCATTAGCGATATTACAATCTATTGGTATTGCCACCGGCCTGCCAAATATGATGCCAGGGTTAGTAATTAACCCAGGTTTTGCATTTTACTTTACCGCAGTAATCAGTTTGGTTACAGGAACCATGTTCTTAATGTGGTTAGGTGAGCAAATTACAGAACGTGGCATTGGTAATGGTATTTCGTTGCTAATTTTTACCGGTATTGTTGCTGGCTTCCCGTCTGCCATTGGCCAGACGATTGAGCAGGCACGTCAGGGCGATTTGCACTTTTTACTATTAATTGCTATTGGCGTGATCGTTGTTGCGATTACCTGGTTTGTGGTGTTCTTTGAACGCGGCCAGCGTCGTATTGTGGTTAACTATGCTAAGCGTCAGCAAGGCCGTCAGGTGTTTGCCGCGCAAAGTAGCCATTTACCGTTAAAGGTGAACATGGCAGGTGTTATTCCACCAATTTTTGCGTCTAGCATAATTCTGTTCCCTGGCACTATTGCTAGTTGGTTCGGGTCAGGCGAAGGTATGGTAGCGAATTTCTTACAAGAATTAGCGCTAACATTATCTCCGGGACAACCGCTGTATATGATGTTATACTCAGCAGCGATTATTTTCTTCTGTTTCTTCTATACTGCGTTGGTATTTAATCCGCGTGATACAGCTGATAACTTGAAGAAGTCTGGTGCCTTCATTCCTGGTATCCGTCCTGGTGAACAGACGTCAAAATACATTGATAAAGTGATGACTCGGTTAACCCTTGCAGGTGCCTTGTATATTACCTTTATTTGTTTGGTTCCTGAGTTCATGATGGTAGCGTGGAATGTACAGTTCTACTTCGGTGGTACTTCGTTGCTGATTATCGTCGTGGTTATCATGGATTTCATGGCACAGGTACAGACCCATCTGATGTCTCATCAGTATGATTCTGTTCTGAAAAAGGCAAATCTTAAAGGCATAGGTCGTTAAGATTATTTGCGGAGTTAAGTTATGAAAGTACGAGCTTCCGTTAAGAAGATCTGCCGTAACTGCAAAGTGATCAAGCGTAACAACGTAGTTCGCGTAATTTGCAGTGAACCTAAGCACAAACAGCGCCAAGGTTAATAGCAGAAAACGATAAGGCGGGCTGAACTTTAAGTTTAGCCCCTTTATTGTTTGCAATATAAGCGCCATTTGAGTATCCTTACGGGCTTTTCAAATTGGCATCTTTTAATTTCAGATAGGAGAACGTTAGTGGCCCGTATCGCTGGCATTAACATCCCCGATAATAAACATGCAGTGATTTCACTGACTTATGTTTATGGTATCGGTAAGACCCGCTCAAAAGCTATCTTAGCTGCAGTGGGCATCGAAGAGACAACCAAGATCGCAACGTTAAGCGATGCACAACTGGACTCTTTACGTGACGAAGTTGCAAAATACACCGTTGAAGGTGACTTGCGTCGTGAAATCACATTAAACATTAAGCGTTTAATGGACCTGGGTTGCTACCGTGGTTTACGCCACCGTCGTAGTCTGCCGGTTCGTGGACAGCGCACTAAGACTAATGCGCGTACCCGTAAGGGCCCACGTAAAGCGATTAAGAAATAAGGTGATTCAACATGGCTAAAGCACCAGTTCGTACTCGTAAGCGGGTAAAAAAACAAGTTTCAGACGGTATGGCTCATATCCATGCTTCTTTCAACAACACCATCGTGACGATCACTGATCGTCAGGGCAATGCGCTGTGTTGGGCAACTGCTGGCGGTTCAGGTTTCCGTGGTTCACGTAAATCTACCCCTTTCGCTGCTCAGGTAGCTGCAGAGCGTGCAGGTACTGCTGCACTTGAATATGGTCTGAAAAACCTTGAAGTGTTTGTGAATGGCCCAGGCCCAGGCCGCGAATCAGCGATTCGTGCTCTGAATGCCGCTGGTTACAAAATCACAAATATCACCGACGTGACGCCAATCCCGCATAACGGTTGCCGTCCACCTAAAAAACGTCGCGTGTAATAACAGCGCTTCACGGATTATTGGAGAAAGAAGATGGCAAGATATTTGGGTCCTAAGCTCAAACTAAGTCGTCGCGAAGGTACAGATCTGTTCCTGAAGAGCGGCGTAAGAGCAATCGATTCAAAGTGTAACTTAACCACAGCACCTGGTCAGCACGGCGCACGTCGCGGTCGTTTATCAGACTATGGTTTACAGTTACGCGAGAAGCAAAAAGTACGTCGTATTTATGGCGTATTAGAAAAGCAGTTCCGTAATTATTACAAAGAAGCTGCGCGTTTGAAAGGTAATACCGGTGAGAACCTGTTAGCGTTGTTAGAGTCACGCTTAGACAACGTTGTATATCGCATGGGTTTAGCCAGTACACGTGCTGAAGCACGTCAATTGGTCAGTCACAAAGCAATCATGTTAGATGGTCGCGTCGTGAATGTTCCATCACATGCTGTATTACCTGAACAAGTTATCTCTGTTCGTGAGAAAGCTAAAAAGCAAGCCCGTATCGGTGCTGCGCTTGAAGTTGCCGCACAACGTGAGAAACCAACTTGGATCGAAGTAGATAATGCGAAACTGGAAGGCGTTTTTAAACGTACTCCTGAGCGTTCAGATTTGTCTGCTGACATCAACGAACAGTTAATCGTCGAGCTTTACTCTAAGTAAAGCTAATTGTTAAGAGAGGATATATGCAGGGTTCTGTCACCGAATTCCTTAAGCCGAGATTAGTTGGTATCGAAAGGATCAACCCAACTCGTGCCAAAGTTACTTTGGAACCACTTGAGCGCGGTTTCGGGCATACCTTGGGCAACGCGTTACGTCGTATTCTGTTATCGTCAATGCCAGGTTGTGCAGTGACTGAGGTAGAAATCGACGGCGTTCTCCATGAGTACAGTGCTAAAGAAGGTGTCCAGGAAGATATCATTGATATACTCCTTAACCTGAAAGGCCTTGCCGTTCGCCTGGAAGACAAAGATGAAGTCACGCTGACTTTAACGAAGAAAGGTGCCGGCCCTGTAACTGCTGGAGACATCCAGCGTGGCGACGGTGTAGTAATCGTTAATCCTGACCATGTTATTTGTAACCTAACAGGCGAAACTGAATTCAGTATGCGTCTTAAGGTTCAGCGCGGTCGTGGTTATGTGCCTGCATCAGCTCGTTTGTCCTCAGATGATGACGAACGTCCTATTGGTCGTCTGTTACTCGATGCTTCTTTCAGCCCTGTAGAGCGTATTGCTTATACAGTTGAAGCTGCGCGTGTAGAACAGCGTACTGACTTGGATAAACTGATTATCGACATGGAAACCAATGGCACTGTTGAGCCAGAGGAAGCCATTCGTCGCGCAGCAACTATTCTTGCTGAACAGCTTGAATTCTTTGTTGAACTGCGTGATAAGAGTGAGCCTGAAAAACGTGAAGAGAAACCGGAGTTTGATCCGATTCTGTTACGTCCTGTTGATGATTTAGAGCTAACAGTTCGTTCTGCAAACTGCTTGAAGGCAGAGCAGATTCAGTACATTGGTGATCTGGTGCAGCGTACCGAGGTTGAGCTTCTTAAAACGCCAAACCTTGGTAAGAAGTCACTTACCGAAATCAAAGACGTGTTGGCATCACGCGGTTTATCCTTAGGCATGCGCCTGGAAAACTGGCCGCCAGCTAGTTTGGTAAATAAAGACTAACCAGATACCAGTTCCTGGTTTAGTGAGAAGGAATAGATCATGCGCCATCGCAAGAGTGGTCGTCAATTAAATCGGAACAGCAGCCACCGCACGGCAATGTTCCGCAACATGGCAAGCTCATTGGTGAAGCACGAAATCATCAAAACGACTTTGCCAAAAGCTAAAGAGTTACGTCGTGTGATCGAGCCATTGATCACATTAGCGAAAAATGACAGCGTTGCAAATCGCCGTTTAGCTTTCGCTCGTACTCGTGATAAAGAAGTTGTAGGTTTATTATTCAACGTTTTAGGCCCGCGTTACAACGCGCGTCCAGGTGGTTACACTCGTATTCTTAAGTGTGGCTTCCGTACTGGTGATAATGCACCTATGGCTTATATTGAATTAGTTGATCGTCCGGAAACGGATGCGTTGCCAGTTGAAGAAACTGCAGCTGAATAATCAATAGTTCCACTAAAAGCCGAGCAATGCTCGGCTTTTTTAATGCCTCAAATATTAACATTAGGTACTTCTAACAACTTAGCTCCACTCTCTCTACTACTCATTTTACCTATACTGTAATAGAGTCAAGTTTAATCAGTGAATCACTATTTATAACTTCTTATATATTCGTCCAGTTGGCTTACTCAATCTCATTCTGTTGTTGCGACCTAAACGCCCTTTGCAGTGATAAGTGATAATTGGTTAAAAAGACTTCAGGTTTGTAACTGCTCAATAGCCTTCATCTTTATTCCCTATTGGATTAGACCTAGTTATAGAACGAATTTTCGTTATTAACCAATTGATCGAGACGAGTAAAAGTTTCCAAGTTTTAGCATATCCAATATAAGGTTTAACTACTCTGATTATGTTTTGATATTACATACTGTTATTGATTCAAGCCATTTACTCTGTGATGTAGTCTTTCGAGTGAAGAGTTTAGCCAATTCCTTTTCAATATATTGTAACTGTCTGCACTTCTATTCTTTTCAGGGCTCATTGAGCATTTTTACCTTTTTAATGTTTCGTAATTAACCTTTTGGTTAGCATAAAGCACATTTAAAGGTCTTTATGCCTAGAAATGCCCTAAAACAACGTAATACAGTCATCATTTTGTTTGTTAAATGGACATTTCGGCTAAAAAGTGTCCGAACGATCCTTTTATTGAAAAAAGATCTTGATCAAGTTTTTCGGATCTCTATAATGCGCATCCACAGACAGGGACAACGGCAACGTAGTCAAAGTTTGAAAGAATACGGTTCGTAAGAATCCTGAGGTGAAAGCCTCGCTTCTAATAAGAAGCACGCTCTTTAACAATTAGCAATCAATTATCTGTGTGGGCACTTATGATCATTTCGAAATGAAATTAATCAGTAGTGACCAAAGAAATTTAGTCAGTAATACTGAGCGTCACTTCGGTGACAGAAAGAACTTTAATTGAAGAGTTTGATCATGGCTCAGATTGAACGCTGGCGGCAGGCCTAACACATGCAAGTCGAGCGGATGAGGGTAGCTTGCTACCTGATTTAGCGGCGGACGGGTGAGTAATGCGTAGGAGCTGCCTGATAGAGGGGGATACCAGTTGGAAACGACTGTTAATACCGCATAATGTCTACGGGACCAAAGTATGGGACCTTCAGGTATATGCTATCGGATGCGCCTACGTGGGATTAGCTAGTTGGTGGGGTAATGGCTCACCAAGGCGACGATCCTAGCTGGTTTGAGAGGATGATCAGCCACACTGGGACTGAGACACTACCAGACTCCTACGGGAGGCAGCAGTGGGGAATATTGGACAATGGGCGCAAGCCTGATCCAGCCATGCCGCGTGTGTGAAGAAGGCCTTCGGGTTGTAAAGCACTTTCAGTGGGGAGGAAGGAGTTGTTGTTAATAGTAGCAATTCTTGACGTTACCCACAGAAGAAGCACCGGCTAACTCCGTGCCAGCAGCCGCGGTAATACGGAGGGTGCAAGCGTTAATCGGAATTACTGGGCGTAAAGCGCACGCAGGCGGCTTTTTAAGTCGGATGTGAAAGCCCTGGCTCAACCTGGGAATTGCATCCGATACTGAAAAGCTAGAGTACGTGAGAGGGGGGTAGAATTCCAAGTGTAGCGGTGAAATGCGTAGAGATTTGGAGGAATACCAGTGGCGAAGGCGGCCCCCTGGCACGATACTGACGCTCAGGTGCGAAAGCGTGGGGAGCAAACAGGATTAGATACCCTGGTAGTCCACGCCGTAAACGATGTCTACTAGATGTTCGAGGTCTTGTACTTTGAGTATCGCAGCTAACGCATTAAGTAGACCGCCTGGGAGTACGGTCGCAAGATTAAAACTCAAATGAATTGACGGGGGCCCGCACAAGCGGTGGAGCATGTGGTTTAATTCGACGCAACGCGAAGAACCTTACCTACTCTTGACATCTACAGAAGAACGCAGAGATGTGTTTGTGCCTTCGGGAACTGTAAGACAGGTGCTGCATGGCTGTCGTCAGCTCGTGTTGTGAAATGTTGGGTTAA
This sequence comes from Alishewanella sp. d11, assembly GCF_049390205.1. GTDB lineage: Bacteria > Pseudomonadota > Gammaproteobacteria > Enterobacterales > Alteromonadaceae > Alishewanella. The sequence goes on from NZ_CP186547.1 coordinate 1,823,942, forward strand.
GTCCCGCAACGAGCGCAACCCTTATCCTTAGTTGCCAGCACGTAATGGTGGGAACTCTAGGGAGACTGCCGGTGATAAACCGGAGGAAGGTGGGGACGACGTCAAGTCATCATACTTACGAGTAGGGCTACACACGTGCTACAATGGTACGTACAGAGGGAGGCAAGCTGGCGACAGTGAGCGGATCTCTTAAAGCGTATCGTAGTCCGGATTGGAGTCTGCAACTCGACTCCATGAAGTCGGAATCGCTAGTAATCGCAAATCAGAATGTTGCGGTGAATACGTTCCCGGGCCTTGTACACACCGCCCGTCACACCATGGGAGTGGGTTGCAAAAGAAGTAGGTAGCTTAACCTTCGGGAGGGCGCTTACCACTTTGTGATTCATGACTGGGGTGAAGTCGTAACAAGGTAACCGTAGGGGAACCTGCGGTTGGATCACCTCCTTACCTATATAGAATGAGTTATAAGTGTTCACACAGATGATTGATTGCATGAGCGAAAGAATGAGAGCTTAAATGAAAGTGTTCCAGCGGGAATGGTTTGATTTGAGTTTATCTCAAACTGCTCTTTAACAATTTGGCAAGCTGATGTAAAAAGAAACAAAACAAGGATACATATATTGTATACCTTACTCACACCTGTAACTTCAAGACATTTTGGGGTTGTATGGTTAAGTGACTAAGCGTACACGGTGGATGCCTTGGCAGTCAGAGGCGATGAAGGACGTACTAACCTGCGAAAAGCTACGGGGAGCCGGTAAGAGGCGCTAATCCGTAGATGTCCGAATGGGGAAACCCAGTGCATTTATGCACTATCGTTACATGAATACATAGTGTAACGAGGCAAACCGGGAGAACTGAAACATCTAAGTACCCCGAGGAAAAGAAATCAACCGAGATTCCGTTAGTAGCGGCGAGCGAACGCGGACTAGCCCTTAAGCTAGATTGGTGTTAGTGGAATCATCTGGAAAGCTGAGCGATACAGGGTGATAGCCCCGTACACGACAACACCTTTATAGTGAAAACGAGTAGGACGGGACACGTGGTATCCTGTTTGAACATAAAAATTCATCCTCCAAGGCTAAATACTCCTGACTGACCGATAGTGAACCAGTACCGTGAGGGAAAGGCGAAAAGAACCCCTGTAAGGGGAGTGAAATAGAACCTGAAACCGTGTACGTACAAGCAGTGGGAGCCCACGTTGTTGGGTGACTGCGTACCTTTTGTATAATGGGTCAGCGACTTACATTCTGTAGCGAGGTTAACCGAATAGGGGAGCCGTAGGGAAACCGAGTCTTAACTGGGCGAATAGTTGCAGGGTGTAGACCCGAAACCGGGCGATCTATCCATGAGCAGGTTGAAGGTTGGGTAACACTAACTGGAGGATAACCGAACCCACTACTGTTGAAAAAGTAGGGGATGACTTGTGGATCGGAGTGAAAGGCTAATCAAGCTCGGAGATATCTGGTTCTCCTCGAAAGCTATTTAGGTAGCGCCTCGAGCGAATACCATTGGGGGTAGAGCACTGTTTGGGCTAGGGGGTCATCCCGACTTACCAACCCCATGCAAACTCCGAATACCAATGAGTACTACTCGGGAGACACACGGCGGGTGCTAACGTCCGTCGTGAAAAGGGAAACAACCCAGACCGCCAGCTAAGGTCCCAAAGTGATGATTAAGTGGAAAACGATGTGGGAAGGCATAGACAGCTAGGAGGTTGGCTTAGAAGCAGCCACCCTTTAAAGAAAGCGTAATAGCTCACTAGTCGAGTCGGCCTGCGCGGAAGATGTAACGGGGCTAAAATCATCCACCGAAGCTGCGGATTCACACTAAGTGTGAGTGGTAGAGGAGCGTTCTGTAAGCCTGCGAAGGTGTCTTGAGAAGGATGCTGGAGGTATCAGAAGTGCGAATGCTGACATGAGTAACGATAAGGGGAGTGAAAAACTTCCCCGCCGAAAGACCAAGGGTTCCTATCCCATGCTAATCAGGGTAGGGTGAGTCGGCTCCTAAGGCGAGGCTGAAAGGCGTAGTCGATGGGAAACAGGTTAATATTCCTGTACCGGCCAATACTGCGATGGGGGGACGGAGAAAGCTAGGCAAGCGCGGCGTTGGTAGTCCGCGTGAAAGTGCGTAGGTTGGAGGAGTAGGAAAATCCGCTTCTCTAAGACTGAGACACGAGACGAGTCACTACGGTGACGAAGTTGCTGACGCTCTGCTTCCAGGAAAAGCCTCTAAGCTTCAGGTATTGGTGACCGTACCCTAAACCGACACAGGTGGTCAGGTAGAGCATACCAAGGCGCTTGAGAGAACTCGGCTGAAGGAACTAGGCAAAATAGTACCGTAACTTCGGGAGAAGGTACGCTCTTGTGTGTGAATGCCTTGCGCAGTAAGCACGTGAGAGTCGCAGTGACCAGCTGGCTGCAACTGTTTATTAAAAACACAGCACTCTGCAAACTCGTAAGAGGACGTATAGGGTGTGACACCTGCCCGGTGCCGGAAGGTTAATTGATGGGGTTAGCGCAAGCGAAGCTCTTGATCGAAGCCCCGGTAAACGGCGGCCGTAACTATAACGGTCCTAAGGTAGCGAAATTCCTTGTCGGGTAAGTTCCGACCTGCACGAATGGTGTAATGATGGCCAGGCTGTCTCCAGCCGAGACTCAGTGAAATTGAAATTGCGGTGAAGATGCCGTATACCCGCGGCTAGACGGAAAGACCCCGTGAACCTTTACTATAGCTTGGCACTGAACATTGACCCTACATGTGTAGGATAGGTGGGAGGCTTTGAAGCTGGGACGCTAGTCCTGGTGGAGCCGTCCTTGAAATACCACCCTTGTATGTTTGATGTTCTAACGTAGGTCCCTGAATCGGGATTGCGGACAGTGTCTGGTGGGTAGTTTGACTGGGGCGGTCTCCTCCTAAAGAGTAACGGAGGAGCACGAAGGTTGGCTAAGTACGGTCGGACATCGTACGGTTAGTGTAATGGTAGAAGCCAGCTTAACTGCGAGACAGACACGTCGAGCAGGTACGAAAGTAGGTCATAGTGATCCGGTGGTTCTGTATGGAAGGGCCATCGCTCAACGGATAAAAGGTACTCCGGGGATAACAGGCTGATACCGCCCAAGAGTTCATATCGACGGCGGTGTTTGGCACCTCGATGTCGGCTCATCACATCCTGGGGCTGAAGTTGGTCCCAAGGGTATGGCTGTTCGCCATTTAAAGTGGTACGCGAGCTGGGTTTAGAACGTCGTGAGACAGTTTATCCTATCTGCCGTGGGCGTTGGATGATTGAGTGGAGTTGCTCCTAGTACGAGAGGACCGGAGTGAACGAACCGCTGGTGTTCGGGTTGTCATGCCAATGGCACTGCCCGGTAGCTACGTTCGGAACGGATAACCGCTGAAAGCATCTAAGCGGGAAGCCGGCCACAAGATGAGTCATCCCTTAGGCTTTAAGCCTACTAAAGGGTCGTTGGAGACCACAACGTTGATAGGTGAGGTGTGGAAGCGTGGTGACACGTTAAGCTAACTCATACTAATTGCCCGAGAGGCTTAACCATACAACGCCCAAGATGTTTTAGAAGAAGGTTGTGAGTAACCTAATCAGCTTGCTAGATTAAAGATGGAACGACAATTTTTTATCAAATGCATCCATGCATTTGACCCGCAAGCGGGCCGCACTAAAGTGCGTTAAAACGTTGTTCCTGACACGTTTTTGCCTGGTGGCAATAGCGCTGTGGAACCACCTGAACCCATTCCGAACTCAGAAGTGAAACGCAGCTGCGACGATGGTAGTGTGGCATTCGCCATGCGAGAGTAGTACACCGCCAGGCACCTCATTCAATAGAAAAGCCCTACTCGAAAGAGTGGGGCTTTTTTATTGGCTGTGATTCTGGTGGTATATTGCTCGAGCAGGGCGACCCCATGCGAAGTAGTACAGTGAAGCCGGGAATTCGACAAGCCAACAGTTTGGCTTGGCGCCGGCTGAACGCCACGAGCGCTGCGAGGGGCATGAAGGCACCTCATTCAAGCAAAAGGCCTACCCTAACGGGTGGGCCTTTTTGCATTGAAGCGCCTTCGGGCCTGCCTGCGGCAGTCCAACTTCGTTCCTGACGAAGTTGTCGTCATGCGACATTGGTGATTGAGTGAGCAAAATGACGTACTCATCGACGCAGGTGGAAAATTGCTATCCAGTTTATACTGCTGTGCAAGCTTCTTCGTTATCATCTGCAGCAAGTAGCGCATACTCAGTTTCACTGATTAGCTTACGATAATAAAGACCGGCCAAACCTTGTAGGCCACCAGTATGAAAAAAGGCTATTCGTTGACCTGCCGCTAGCTCTTTTTTTTCTAATAATTCAAATAATTGATATAAAGCTTTACCGGTATATATGGGTTCTAAACTAATCTGTGGTTTTAACTCACAGCAAAATGCCACTACTTCAGCCTTAACTTTACCATAAGCTGAGCTTGCCTTTGTAAGTTCCCAATTAGAAAAGTTATGATTTATCGGTAAGCAAGCATTAACCTTGTCTATAAGTGTTTTGTCTTGTACAACGGCCAAACCTAATACTCTTATATCAGGGTATCGTTGAATAATACCGGCTATGGTTCCTCCACTTGCTGTGGCACAACATAACAAGCTTGCTTCTCCTGCTGGCGTCTGTGCGAGAGGTAAAGCCATTACGCCTTTTGCACCTTCTTCATTACTTCCCCCTTCAGGGATAATAAGGTAGTCTGGATAACAATTTATTAGTTTTTGATTGAACTCTGAAGTATGGCGTTGTCTATAGTAAGAGCGATCAACTGGCTGAAGGTACATGCCGTTCTGTAAACATTGCGCGAGTGTCGGATTGGTAAGGTCAATTTTATCTGTTCTGACTAAACCTACTGTTGGAAACCCATAGTGCTTCCCTGCAGCGGCTAATGCAGCAAGGTGGTTGGAAAAAGCGCCGCCCATACTTAAGATACCTTGCTTAGCTGATCTTTTACGAAGCGCTGAAGCAAGCTTAAGCCATTTATTACCTGAAATATTTGGCACTGTCGTAGCTAGCTGGCAGACCCAAAGCTCAGTTTTTGTCATTTCCAGTTTTGGATGTTGCAATTGCAGCCAGCAGATTTCGGGTAATTCAGACATGGTTTCTTTACGTTATTATCGAATGTATTTATGTTTTATTATAGCTTTTAGTCTTTCGCAACAGGCTAATTGTTGTAACTAAAATCTAGTGAATATGTTTGTGGCTAGACTTATTTTAGGTAATGACAAAGTGGTTCGTGTTAATTTGGTAAAAATGTCATAAAAAGCTATTTTCTTGCTAGAGACTTACTTAGAATAGCCATAACATTCGTATAAATTTCTTTCTGTTGCTGTTTTGCCTTTTACGGTCTTGGCAGCCGAATTTTGTTAAAAGGATTCATTTTCTCCATGTTCAATAAACTGCGCGGCATTTTTTCAAATGATCTCTCTATCGATCTTGGCACTGCCAATACACTTATTTATGTGAAAGACCAGGGTATAGTGCTTAATGAGCCTTCGGTTGTTGCAATTCGCCAAGAACGTGCTGGCGGCCCGAAAAGTGTTGCTGCTGTTGGACATGCAGCTAAGAGAATGCTAGGTCGCACACCAGGCAATATTAAAGCAATCCGTCCGATGAAAGACGGGGTTATTGCTGACTTTTATGTGACTGAAAAAATGCTTCAGCATTTTATTCGCCAAGCTCACAGTAACAGTTTTTTACGTCCTAGCCCTCGTGTTCTCGTATGTGTACCTTGTGGTTCAACCCAGGTTGAAAGACGTGCCATACGTGAATCGGCACAAGGAGCCGGAGCGCGTGAAGTTTATCTGATTGATGAGCCAATGGCTGCAGCTATTGGTGCAGGTTTACCTGTTTCTGAAGCAACAGGCTCCATGGTAGTCGATATTGGTGGTGGAACCACTGAAGTTGCTATCATTTCTTTGAATGGCGTCGTGTATTCTTCTTCTGTGCGGATTGGTGGTGATAAATTTGACGATGCCATTGTGAATTATATTCGCCGCAACTATGGTATTTTAATTGGTGAAGCAACTGCAGAGCGCATCAAAACCGAGATTGGTTCAGCATACCCCAGTGACGATGTGTTAGAAATTGAAGTGCGTGGTCGTAATCTGGCAGAAGGTGTGCCGCGTAGTTTCACCATGACTAGCAATGAAATTCTGGAAGCACTGCAAGAACCTTTGGCGGGTATTGTTAGTGCTGTTATGGTGGCGCTAGAACAATCTCCGCCAGAGCTTGCCTCTGATATCTCGGAACGAGGCATGGTGTTAACTGGCGGTGGTGCTTTACTGCGTGACTTAGATCGCTTGTTAATGGAAGAAACTGGTATTCCTGTGGTTGTAGCGGATGATCCACTCACTTGTGTTGCTCGTGGTGGTGGTAAGGCACTGGAGATGATAGACATGCACGGTGGTGACGTTTTCAGTTACGATTAATGCGGTTTTTCACCCGTCAGAGACGCTCATGAATGACTTTTTTAACCGCGGCCCAGCACTTGGGCTGCGCTTAGTTTTTGCAATAGCCTGCAGCGTTGGGCTAATGTTTATTGATAGGTATACAGAAAGCGCAACCCAAATTCGGAGTTTACTTAATACTGCCGTAAGTCCGTTATTTTATGCAGCTAGCTTACCAGAGAGTTTAATCGCGCGTGCTTCCGAGCAACTTACCTCACAGCAGCAGTTGCTAGCTGAAAACTCACAATTAAAAGAAAGGTTGTTGCAGCAGGATGCGCAACTTTTGCTTTTAGAATTTCTGCAACAAGAAAACAATAAATTACGTGCACTAATGGGATCTGCTCCAGTAGTGCAAGGCCAACGTTTAATCGCTGAGGTTCTTGCTGTATATAGTCATCCTTTTTCACATCAAGTTGTTATCAATAAAGGGACTAACGACGGTGTATCTGTCCACCAACCTATTATTGATGAGAAAGGCGTTGTCGGACAAATTATTAGCGTTGGACCAACCAGTAGCCGCGTCTTACTCATTTCTGATAATACGCACGCTATTTCAGTTCGTGCCGAGAGAACCGGAATTCGCACTGTTGCTGAAGGAATAGGGCAATGGGATTTGCTGAGAGTCATTCATCTGCCACTTAGTTCAGATATTAGAGAGGGTGATCGCTTACTTGCCTCCGGCTTCGATGGCCGTTTTCCTGAGGGATATCCGGTGGCAGAAGTAGTGGAAGTGATAAGAGATGCAACGCAGCCTTTTATGACGGTTCACGCCAAACCTTACACCTATTTAGATCGAATTCGACATGTGCTGATATTATGGCCAGGCTCGCAAGTTGAAGCGATACAGCAAATTGAGGATGAAAACTAATGCGGCGGAGTCAAGGTATCGGTTTTATCTACTTGAGTCTATTAGCTGCGTTGTTGCTAACGGTTATTCCCGTGCCTTTTCAGTTCAACTTGTTTCGTCCTGATTGGGTACTACTTGTTTTGATCTATTGGATATTAGCCTTACCGAGACGAGTTAATATCGGAACTGCCTTCTTAATGGGGTTACTTACTGATGTGCTGGTGGGAACCGTATTAGGCGTAAATGCCTTAGCATTTTCTGTGGTGGCCTTTGTTGTTGCAGTAAATCATTTGAAGATCCGCAACTTTGCCGTGATCCAGCAAAGTGTATTAATCGGATTAATGTTGGCCTTGTATCAATTACTGTTATTTTGGTTAAGTCATTTCCTCACTGGGGTCTATTTCCGCCCTGGTTACTTGTGGCCGGTTTTAATCGGTATGATCGTTTGGCCTTGGTTATTTTGGTTGCTAAGACGTTATCGCCGACAATTAAAGATTCAATAATGTACCCAAAAATCGCTCTCGCTTCTGCTTCACCCCGTCGCCGTCAGCTGCTTCAGCAACTTGATGTTTCTTTTGATGTGGTTACACCTGATATTGATGAAAGTATCTTAGACAATGAATCTGCCGCAGCTTATGTCAGCCGTTTAGCGTTAACAAAAGCACAAAAGGGGATGCAGTTATTGGCTGGACAATTGCCAGTGTTAGGTGCAGACACAAGTGTAGTCATTGATAAGCATATTCTTGGCAAACCTATAGATAAAGCTGATTTCTTACAAATGATGCAACAGCTGTCTGGGCGTTGCCATCAGGTTATAACGGCAGTGGCATTGGTAACCCCCAGTCAGCATTGGCAAACACTGGTTAGTACAGATGTTTGGTTTAGACACATTAGTACGCAAGAGATGAGTGACTACTGGCAAAGTGGTGAACCAACCGACAAAGCCGGTGGTTATGGCATTCAAGGGCGAGCGGGTAAGTTTGTTGAATGTATAAAGGGCAGCTATAGTGCTGTTGTTGGTTTACCACTATGCGAAACCGACCTATTATTAAAACAGCTACAGAGGTCGACATGAGTGCAGAGTTGTTAATTAATGTGACGCCAACCGAAACGCGGGTTGCATTAATTGAAAATGGTGTTTTGCAAGAGTTACATATAGAGCGACAAGCACGACTTGGTTTAGTCGGTAATATTTATGTCGGTAAAGTCAGCCGGGTATTACCTGGGATGCAGGCTGCCTTTGTCGATATCGGTCTAGATAAAGCCGCATTTTTACATGCTTCAGATATTGTGCAGCACCACGAAGCCAGTGAGCTAGAGACTAAGCCTGTAGCAAGTAAAGATATCCGAGTATTAGTGCGTGAAGGGCAATATTTATTAGTGCAGGTCGTAAAAGATCCTTTAGGGACAAAAGGTGCTCGCTTGACTACCGACATTACCTTGCCTTCTCGCTATCTCGTTTTTATGCCAGATTCTGCGCATGTCGGAGTTTCGCAGCGATTAGAGAGCGAAAGTGAGCGGCAGCGTTTAAAAGAGATCGTTAGCAAATGCATGGATGATACCGGTGGTTTTATTGTAAGGACGGCTGCTGAAGGTGCAACAGAGGAAGAGCTAACGCAAGATGCAAAGTTCTTAAAAAAGCTCTGGAGCAAAGTCATCAAACGTAAGAAAAACACCCGTAAAGAAGGTGTCGTCTATGAAGATCTTACGCTAAGTTATCGGATACTACGTGATTTTGTTGGGACAGAATTAGAGCGAGTACGAGTAGATTCGAAACTGACTTTTCAGCAGCTAACCGCTTTTTGTGATGAGTTTATGCCACAAAATGTGGCTTTGCTTGAATATTATCCGGGTGAAAGACCGATTTTTGATATGTTTGATGTCGAAAATGAAATTCAGCGCGCATTAGAACGCAAGGTTTTGCTAAAAAGTGGTGGCTATTTGATGATTGATCAAACTGAAGCCATGACAACAATTGATGTGAACACTGGGGCTTTTGTTGGTCACCGTAATTTGGATGAAACCATTTTCAATACCAATACTGAAGCAACTCAGGCTATTGCACGTCAGCTAAGGCTTCGTAACCTTGGCGGTATTATCATCATTGATTTTATCGATATGCAAAACGAAGAGCATAAACGCCGGGTTTTCCATAGTTTAGAATTAGCCTTGGCCCGTGATCGTGCGAAGACCAATATCCATGGCTTTTCCGCACTTGGTTTAGTAGAAATGACTCGCAAGAGAACACGAGAAAGCCTCGAGCATATCTTGTGTTCAGAATGTCCTGTTTGTAAAGGGCGAGGTTCGTTAAAAACGGTAGAAACGGTTTGCTTTGAAATCTTACGTGAAATTGTTAGGGTTAATCGCGCTTACTCTGCCGACAAGTTTGTGGTTTATGTGTCACCTGTGGTTAGAGATGCGCTGACCAACGATGAGTTTCATAGCCTGGCTGAATTGCAGGTTTTTATTGGTAAACAAATCAGTATACAGAGTGAACCTATGTATACGCAGGAGCAGTTTGACGTGGTAATGATGTAGTGCAAAAAACGAAGCAGGCTTGCTACTACTGCCTGCATAAGCTTTGGATAGCACTAGCAATGTGTCTGGTCGTCCTAGCAACGGTGGTATCGTTACTGCGAATAGCGCTACCTTATGCAGAAAGTTATAAAGATCATATAGAGCAGGTGCTCAGTCAGCAGCTGGGTGTCACTGTTGCCATCGAAAACATCAATGCCACCTGGCATAAGTATGGGCCAGCACTACTGTTGCAAGACGTCCATGTCGTTGCAGACAGTAAGGTGCAATTAGAAATTGCTGAAGCCTCCATCCGCATAAACTTCTGGCAAAGTATTTTGTCGCGCCAGTTTACAGCTGAGCATTTTGAATTAAATGGCCTACGCTATTGGTTAAATCTCGATACCTTGTTAAGTGCTAACACAACATCTCAACCAAATCCTGCTGCGCGGTTACAGGGGCTAGAGCAGCTATTTTTTCGTCGATTAAAAGATTTTTCTCTCAAAGATAGCGAGTTAATTTTAGTCAGTCAGGAGCAACCGGAACAAGTCTTGGAGATTAGTCGCTTAAACTGGCGTAATGAAGGTCTTAGACATCAAGGCGAGGGCGAGTTCGCTATAGCGGGCGTTACAGCAAATAACCTAAGTGTGATTCTCGATTTACAGGGGACAACGCTTAGTGATGCTAATGGCAAATTGTATGTGCAAAGTGCGCAGTTAGATCTATTACCGCTATTTCGTCAGTGGTTACCTCAAACCAGTCGTTTGCAAAAAGCCAGTATTAATCTGGAAGCTTGGGGCACTATCGAACAGGGGCAATTAAAACAGGTTCAGCTTGAACTAACGGATAACCGTTTGCATTGGCAAAGAGCGGGCGAGCAATACAGCCTGAAGTTAGGCGCTGGACAATTATTATGGCAGCCTACCGCGGAGGGTTGGCAACTTTTTTCCAGCGAAATGAGTTTGGCTAGCCAGCAGGAACAGTGGTCAGGTTGGCAGTTGCAGTTAAGTCAAATTGAGGATCGTCTCTTTGTCAATTTACACGAGTTTGAGTTAGCAGCAATTGAGCCTTTGCTACAGTTATTTGCTGAAGATAGCCAACTGGTTAAAAATTTACTTGCCCATCAGCTAACGGGGCACTTGCAGCAGTTACATCTTAGTCTTAAACAGGATGCCTTTCGACTTTATGGACAATTTACCGAGTTTGGTAGTCAGCCAAGGCAAGATCTCCCCGGTTTTGCCTCTTTAAAAGGCCAGTTTTGGGCGGCTAATGATTTTGCTTGGTTACTGCTTTCCGGTGAACAAGAGTATTTGTCTTGGGATGGTCTTTTTGCGGACAATTGGTACTATCAGCAGCTAAACGCAGAGATTCGTTTAATACGAGAGAATGCCGTCTGGCAGCTATCCTTGCCGACATTTCAATTAGACACAGCAGATTTCCAGCTTCATGCTAAAGCTCAGCTAGATTTGCAAGAACAGCCAGAATTAGCCTTATTAGCCCAGCTAACCGCCCTAGATGCGGCAAAAGCTAGCCACTATTTCCCGCAACGCTATATGCCAAGTAGAACCCGCGATTATCTTACGACGGCAATTGACAGCGGTCAGTTAACGCAAGCTACCGTGCTCTGGCAAGGTGCTTTTCATCATTATCCATTTCGGCAAGCAGAAGGGCACTTTCAAGTTAGGGCTGATTTAGAAGATGTTGTGCTGCAGTTTGCGCCTGACTGGCCAGCATTAACCGAGCTTAATGCTACTTTATGGTTTGAAAATGCGAGCATGCTGATTGAGGCAAACGGCGGGTACTTGGGGCTTCTATCATTAACTGAGCCCGTTACGGCAAGTATAACTGATTTGTTCAATGCTCAGCAGTTGGATGTTCGACTCAATAAGGCGATTGACAGTGCCACGCTGACTGAATTTATGTTGCAGTCTCCGCTACAAGCTAACTTAGGTAAAACGCTGGCGCATCTTGGGCTATCCGGCCCGATACAGGGTGATTTATTACTTGAAATAGGGTTAACCAAGCCCAGCGTGATTGCCAGTGGCAGCGCGGAGCTTTTAGGCGTTAGCGCGAATATCCAAGCGCCACGCTTAGATTTACAGCAACTGACTGGACGTATTCATTTTCGTAATGAGCAGCTTAAAGCCGAACAATTACAATTTCTTTGGCATGGATTACCCGCAAAAGGTGAGTTCACTGGCGAGCAACAATCTGCAGGATATCAGCTTAATTTGACTTTGGCTGGCGCAGCGCAAGCAGAACAGATCAATACTGTGTTAGCTACACCGCAGGATGTTCTTGCAGGTAGCTTAGATTGGCAATTCGAACTTGCCTTGGTATTACCGCCCCAAGGTTTTAGCTATCAAGCTCAGTGGCAAGCGCAATTAGCGCAACTTGCGCTGAGTTTACCTGCACCTTATGAAAAACCTTTGCAGCAAGCAGCACAGTTGCAGTTGATTGCGCATGGCGATACTGAGCAAAGTTATATTACTGGTGATTATCAACAGTTATTACACTTTCAGGCTGAGTTGTCACATCAAACTGGGCGAATCAGCCGGGCACAGCTAACGTTTGGCGATGAAGATCTTGGCTTAAGTAGTAAAGGATTTAATATTGACGTAAATCTGCCCCAAGTTGAACTAGTGCCGTGGATTAGTTTTTTGCAACCCCTACTGGCAAACTCATCAGGCAATAACGCCCTGTTTCCTGCCCTAAATAAGGTGCGCGGTAAAATTGGCAAGGTTGAATTGCCTGCACAGTTTAGTCTAACAAATACCGTTTTTGAGTTAACGCCATCTGAAGACGCGTGGCAATTAAACTTGTACGGCACAGAGCTGGCTAGCCGTTGGCAATTCTTCCATGATTGGCAGAATAAAGGGATGGCAGTGCAACTTGATTATTTGCACTTGCCATACACTTCTCGCCTTTTCGATGTGCCTAATAGTGATGTCGAGCCGCAGACAGAGATCGCCTTACCTCTTGCAGAGCTAAAGGCGCAGAACTGGTTAACAGAGATAGTGCCATTACAACTCAATTGTAACGACTGCTCCTTGGGAAATTATCGGTTTGGCAAAGTCCAACTCCAAAGTATTGCCGAGGAAAATGCTTGGTATTTAAAGCGTTTTACCTCGGATTATAAAGGGAATAAATTGAGTATCACCGGAGAGTGGCAACCCGATAACCTTATCGGTCTAAGTCAGTTTCAGGGGACATTTTTCACACCGAATCTTGGAGCCTTATTAGCCGAATATCAAATCAGCTCTGCTATCAGTGGCAGCCGGAGTGATATTGCCTTTCAGCTGAATTGGGCTGGCGCTCCACAGCAATTTCGTTTAGAGCAGTTAAACGGTAAAGTGCAATTTAACTTAGGCGATGGTTCGCTGACAGAGGTAAGTGATCAAGGGGCGCGTTTATTTTCATTATTCAGTTTAGATTCTTTAGTGCGGAAATTGCGACTCGATTTTCGGGATGTGTTTAGTAAGGGCTTCTTTTACAATAAAATGAATGGCAGCCTGACCTTGCACCAAGGCGTAGCGCAAACCAGTGATGTTACTATTGATGGCGTTCCGGGTAATTTAAGTATTCAAGGCTATGCCGATCTGGTAAAGCGAGAGATGGATTACCAGATGTCTTTTGCACCTAAAGTGACGTCTAGTTTACCCGTCATTATTGCTTGGATGGTGAATCCTGCAACGGGACTTGCCGCCTTAGCACTGGATGAAGTTTTTCAATCGGCAGAGGTGATTTCTCGTATTAACTTTACGGTGACAGGCAGCTTTGATCAACCCGTGGTCACAGAGGTGAATCGTCACAGTACCGAAGTGCCAGTGCCGATTCGTGTTGCCCAGCCAGAGCCTATTACAGATGATAACAACCAACCCCGCAGCGACTAAGTGGCAGCTGAGTGCCATTCAACTGAATAGTCAGCCCGATCCTGAAGCAAATTTTCAGCAGCTGAGTCGTTATCTGGCGCTATTACCGACATCACCGCAACATTTAGTGGTACTGCCTGAATGTTTTGCCGTGTTTGGTGGTGCAGATGGATTACAACTTTCCTACGCTGCAGCGCTGGGGCAGGGCAAGTTACAGCAACAATGCGCTGCGTTAGCGAGGCAATACCAGTTGTATTTCGTCGCTGGCAGTTTACCCACGACTACGCCAGACCCAAAGCGTTTTGCTGCCAGCAGTTTATTATTTGGACCTGATGGTACCTTATTGGCCGATTACCAAAAGCTACATTTATTTGATGTTAAGGTTGCAGATAACACCGGAAATTATGCAGAGTCTGCAACCACCTTACCAGGAACTAAACTCACATTATCTACACAGGGTAGCCTGAAACTCGGGATGTCGATATGTTATGATGTACGTTTTCCAGGGTTAATGCAGGCTTTGTCCGCCGCAGGTATGAATGTGTTAAGCGTACCCTCTGCGTTTACGCAAGTTACGGGCGCCGCTCACTGGCATAGTTTGTTAAGGGCAAGAGCCATTGAAAACCAGTGTTTTGTGGTCGCACCTGGGCAAACGGGCGTACATGCCAATGGCAGGGAAACCTTTGGGCATAGCCTGATTATTAATCCTTGGGGTGAGATTTTAGCAGATGCTGGGACAGCCCCGGGCTTTATTTCGGTGGCAGTAGATCTGGCGGAGTGCCAGCAACTGGCGAATAAAATGCCGATTAAGCAACATAACCGATTTAACAGTGAGCTGATACCATGAATGCAGTAGAACACAATCTGATTAATGCCTCAGAATTGAGCCAGCGTGATCTGGAGCAAACACTAGGCTTCTTGTTTGCGCATCAGCTCGACTATGCTGATTTGTATTTTCAATCCAGTGTGCACGAATCTTGGGTTTTGGAAGATGGCTTAGTTAAAGACGGATCCTTTAACATCGAGCGTGGCGTTGGGGTGAGAGCCATTAGTGGTGAAAAAACCGGTTTTGCTTATGCCGATAGTATTAATGCCGCCGCGTTGCAACAAGCGGCTATGGCCGCCAGAGGTATTGCAGCACAGGGACAGCAGGGTAGCGTAAAAGCCTTTAGCCGTAGTAGTAATAGCAACATTTATTTGCCTTGTGAGCCATTGCAGAGTTTAAACAACACCGAAAAGGTTGCTTTATTACATCAGGTTGAGGCCTTTATCCGCAGTTTGGATAGCCGCGCCGAGCAAGTGATGGTGAGTTTAACCGGCGTGTACGAGGAAGTTTTAGTTGCAGCAAGTGACGGTACTTTTGCCACGGATATTCGTCCCTTAGTGCGCTTAAACTGCTCTGTGTTATTACAACATAATGGTCGGCGTGAGCGAGGTAGTGCCGGTGGTGGTGCGCGTACCGACTATCATTATTTTTCTGCCGAGCAAGATGGTCAGCCGCGTTGGCAACACTTTGCACGCGAAGCGGTTCGGATGGCGCAAGTAAATTTAACGGCGGTAGATGCGCCCGCCGGTACCATGCCTGTTGTTCTGGGTTCAGGTTGGCCAGGCGTATTGCTGCATGAGGCCGTTGGTCATGGTTTGGAAGGGGATTTTAATCGTAAGGGCTCATCCACTTTCAGTGGTCGGATTGGCCAGCAGGTCGCCTCAAAACATTGTACTATCGTTGACGATGGCACTTTGACAGGACGTCGTGGTTCGTTGAACATTGATGATGAAGGTGTGCCAAGTCAATACAATGTCTTGATCGAAAACGGTATTCTGAAAGGCTATATTCAAGATAAACACAATGCCATGCTGATGGGTGTCCCCCCAACAGGTAATGGTCGACGTGAATCCTTTGCGCATTTGCCCATGCCCAGAATGACCAATACTTATATGCTGGCGGGCGATTATGCAGCGGAAGAAATTATTGCCAGTGTTAAAAAAGGCATTTATGCCCCTAATTTTGGTGGTGGTCAGGTTGATATTACTTCGGGTAAGTTTGTATTCTCAGCTTCAGAAGCCTATCTGATTGAAGACGGTAAAATTACAACACCGATTAAAGGCGCAACCCTGATTGGTAATGGCCCTGAGGCCATGCAGCAGGTCTCTATGGTTGGCAATGACATGCGACTTGACAGCGGTGTTGGAGTCTGCGGTAAACAAGGCCAAAGCGTGCCCGTGGGCGTCGGTCAGCCCACCCTAAAATTAGATGCGCTTACCGTTGGCGGTACTCAATAATAGTTTTTTAATAATAACGTTTTGACCTAGCCAGCCTCGCTGGCTTGTTACTCTACAACAGGAATTAAACATGGCAGCATTTGGCACCGTATTTACCCCAGAGATGATTGTCTCTAGTTTTGAAAACCATTGCTGGAGCCAACCGGCAATAGTCCCGACAGACAGTATTAGCTTACACCCAGGTGCACATGTATTGCACTACGCCAGTACCTGCTTTGAGGGTATGAAAGCATTTCGACATGCTGATGGCTCGGTGCATGTATTTCGGATGGACAGAAATGTTGCACGTTTACAACAAAGCAGTGAATTACTGGCGTTACCCCAAGTAGACGGTGCCATGCTAAGCCAGATGATCACCGACATTGTGCGTCGTTATGCCGCAGATGTACCGCAGCCACCTGGCTCTATGTATATTCGGCCAACCCATATTGGTACTGAGGCTTCAATTGGTAAGGCTGCGGCGCCTAGCTTAAGCTCATTACTTTACGTACTGTTATCGCCAGTAGGTGATTATTTTGCGGGTGGAGCCAAAGCGCTGCGCTTATTGTTGGAAGATTCTGCGCGTTGTGCCACGCATATGGGCATGGTTAAAAGTGGCGGTAATTACGCCAGTGCGCTGCAGCCAATTATGAAAGCGCGCGCTGCAGTGCAGGCGGATCAGGTTTTGTTTTGCCCTAATGGTGATGTACAGGAAACCGGTGCCGCTAATTTCTTGCTGATTGACGGTAACGAGATTATCACCAAGGCATTAGATAGCTCTTTCTTACATGGTATTACTCGTGATTCTATTTTAACGCTGGCGCGTGATCGTGGTATGCAGGTATCCGAACGCGAACTGACGGTGGATGAGCTGTTAGAGCGTGCGGTCAAACCCGGTGCAGAAGCGGCCTTATCAGGCACTGCTGCGGTATTAACACCGGTAGGCACTTTGATTCATGCTGGCAAAGAGTATCAAGTGGGTGGCGGTATAGCCGGTACAACTACCGCTAGCTTGCGTCAGGCTCTAAATGATATTCAATGGGGTAGAGTGGCAGATAGCCACGGTTGGTTAACTAAAGTCTGTTAATAACAATAATCCCGACAACTCAAGGCCGCTATGCGGCCTTGAGTTGTTTAAAGGGTAGTGCAACGCAATAATCAGTTTACTCAGCCTTATCGCTATTTTGATAAAGTGAGATAACCCGCGTCTTACTGATTTTATGGCGGTAGATTTCACGTAAATATTTAATGGCTTTTTTCACGCTATCGCGTGATAAGCGAATATCGTTGATAGAAATGAATTTATCTTTACTATTAATGAGTTCGCGATATTTCTTTTCATACATAGGTTTAATCGCATACCAGTTGGTATCAAGAATCTTTGCCGGATTCTCAAACTCATTTAGCATGTTATCAATTAATTCTTCATCAAATTGTTCGCTACGAATAAAGTCCAGCATCGCTGAATCGAGTTTCTCATCAAAACGATAATTATCCACGGCGAAACAGCGCTTGATATACGCCACAATCAGCGTCAGGAAGTCATCGCTTAGGCATGGGCTTTTGGCGATGAGTGTAGTCAAAGAAATATTGGCAGAAGCACCAATAACCAGTGCATAACGTTTTAACGTGGTATTGGGGAATAAATTATTAAGATGTGACTTTAGCTTGTTTAAATCAATATAGGATAATTTGTAGTCTTTAGGTAATGACACAATAGAGACGACGGAAGAGCAATTTTTAAAGAAGTGCAGATCTTTCATTTCGGTTGCATCATAACCGCTCTTTTGAAAATCGGCTAAGATAGCACGATAACGTGTGGACTCTATCGGCAGTAAACTTATCCCTTCTATAGCTTGAGTCACCTTATTAAAATGTGGCAAATCGATGGAGCGGAAGAATAAATCATCGATATCTAAACCTGAGGTGCTTTGTTTGTCAAAAAGTTTTGGTTTTTCTGTCGCACCTGCCTCGCCAGGCATAACGGATTCTGCATAAGCAACGGCCACTGGCCCAGCGAGGCTCATAAACAGATCATTGGCATCCAATCTGATGGTTTCACCAATATCAATTCCTGCTCGTCGGAAATAGTTTTCGTCATAATCAGTGGTGACAGCTTGAGCGGTTAAAATATTAAATATTTGCTGTGAAATGTACTGATTTGCATATCTCTCCATGGTATTTACATCAATATGCTGAATATCGCCATCATCCGTCTCTTCGGCATAACGCATAATATCGTTTGAGATAAGCATCATGGCGTTCCATGGCCGGATCCGATGCATCGCATTGGTATCGTTTTTCTCCTCTTGGTCAAAGTTGTAAGAAAAATCCCATTCTTCAGCAAGATACTTACATAACAAGCGGCCAGCATTAATATGCAGCGCTTCCGACATTTCTACTCCATGGTCAGAAATATTCGGAAGAATACAGATACCACTGGTGAAGATCGGTTCGAAAACAAAAGAATGACCACGATTCTCTTCACTCTCCGGTAAGGTTCGGGTATCAAAGGTTTTACTCATATAGGCATATTGTTGGGCTAAGCCAAATTCAGAGGCCATGCCAGAGCCTGTACCACCGCCAGCACTGAAAATATAAAAATAGAGGCGTGATTGATTAGCCTTGATACCACAGGAGTCGATAAGGTAGGAGTGAATAAATTTCCAGTCTGCATTAGAAAAGCGCTGTGTTTCTTTATTTAAAATAATTTTTGCCAAATATTGTCCCAAAATCGGCGCATTACCTGCACCGCCAGCGTGAACTTCTGATAAATCCATAATTTTCATTTTGGTATAATCGCGCAAGAAGCCGCTACTTTCACTTTTATTAGAAAAGCGAATACGCCCCTCAATGTCTTTGTCCAGATCCCCCAGCATGACGAGAGGTTCAATAAGAAAAACAGGCTTAAGTGTATGAGAAGCCTTTAAATGTAAGCTGCGCTTAATCCAACGCATTGGGCGATATTCTTGTTCATTATTTTGTTTTTCTTGGCTATTAAATTCATTCAAATAAAAATTACGCGCACTATAAACTAGCGAGGCAACATCTAAAGCAATATTAGAACCACAGCGGCCTAAGCCGATAAGGCAAACGGAGGGGAAATGTTGCTGTTTTTGAGCGTTCACTTCATGCTCAAGCATACTGGAAGGAAAAACGGTTTGCCGCAAACCATCAAGATTAGCCAAAATTCTATTCAGATCCCGCTCGGTAAAATACATATGGCGTTCTGTACTCACTTTTCCGGTTTTAGTTGCCGCAGCAGGTCTGACAGCAATAATTTCGTCATCAACAACAGGCGGATTTGTCGGGCGTTTTGTGGTCATAGGCGATATCCTGATGGGCATGTGATTTAAGGCATTGCTTTAAAAGTAGACGCATTTACCAATCAATACAAATATAAGTCAGGTGCTTAAATAACATCTTGTAGTATTGAATAACGCTTCAGGTTAAATAATTTGTTGCTATGTTTAATTTTGTGTAACATTGATTGTGGCAGGTTAGCAAGAGAGTCCATCGTGTATGAACCAAGATACGTTTCAAAATCTACCGCTTTGTGTAGCTGACTTACCACAGTTAGCCACTCTAGAATGGCAAGTTTTATCCCCTAACTATCGCTCGCTGACGCTTTGGGTGGATAGCATAGCCATCCTTATTTTAACTGCGCTTTGGTTAGCCATATGGCTACAACCTTTTTGGTCCCTCCCGCAAACCCTAAGTCATGTTGTATGGTGGGGCGGTTTAGCGATAACAAGCGGCGCTATTGTGAACTTGGTATATGACTATTATGCTATTCCGCTGCAAGCTTATGCGTTACGGCAACACGACTTAAGTTTTCGCAGTGGTATTTTTTTCCGAAAATGTGTGACTCAACCTATTTTACGAATTCAGCATATCGAGTTAAAACAAGGCCCCTTAGAACGAAAAGTAGGGTTAACCACCTTACAAGTTTTTAGTGCAGGGGGGGCGACTCAAACTTTTGAAATCCCAGGCGTAACTTTGGCTACAGCAGAGAGTATTCGGCAGTTGATTTTAGAGCATAAAGCAGGTTTGCGTCATGATTGAGCAGGACTATCTCGAACAACCGCAGCCCGCTAGTCCATTGTTAACCTTGCAACATTGGCAAAGAGTATCCGCTATTGCGTTGGTGTATTTTAGTTTGGGGTTATTTAAAACTGTTTTTGGCAATATCAGTTTTTTGGCACCCATGCTGTTAGTCTTTTACCAAGGTATTCAGCGCTACCCAGGGTATTTTGCTATTGCGCTAGTGGGGGTGGCATTGATACTGTCGGTGTTAGGTTTTTTATATTATTGGACCTTTCGTTTTCGGATCACTGCCGACTCAGTTGAGATTCACTCGGGGGTATTGCGTAAAAAACAACTTAACCTGCCTTTTCATCGTATTCAAAACGTGCGTTTACTGCAGCCACTTTATTACCGTTTTACCGATCAAGTATGTGTTGTCCTTGATACTGCAGGCTCAAACGAACAAGAAGCGACGCTGGCTGCATTGTCAAGACCACTCGCGGAAGCTTTACAGCAAGCCATTTATCAGGCCAGAGTGGCGGTACCAGCAGAGAGCGGTGCAGCGGTAACGCAGGGAAGTACTACCCCGCCTGTTGCCGTTGAGGGTAATTTACTGTGCGAGCGATCAGTAAAAGATTTGATTTACTACGGTATCAGTAATAACAGGGTGATGCTGGTGTTGGGGCTGGCTGCGCCTTTCTATAACCCCATCACAACCTGGGTCATCGATATGCTGCAAGGCTTTGGGGTGGATCCAGATCAATGGCTGACAGCGCATGCACAATCTTGGTTTTGGCTTGGGTTGGCTGCGCTGGCTTTAACCATGTTTATTATGCTCGTGATTACCTTGGCTTCTATTACCTTTTCCGTTCTGAGCTATTATCAGTTTCAATTATGGCAATACGGTGATCGTTATTTCAGGCGCAGCGGTTTACTGACACGCCATGAAATCAGTATGCAGTTATCACGTCTGCAATGGTTCAAAATTAATCAAGATTGGTTAGATAAACTGCTAGGCCGCTGTAACGCGCATTATGAGCAAGTACAAACGGCTTTATCTGAATACCAAGAAAGTGCCGAGCATGGCAAAATCAAGGTGCCATCATTGGAGCAAGAGCAAGTTTGGGCTTTACTCAACGGTGTATATCCAGACAATCAACTCCAGCATTGCAGCTTTAACTCCGTAAACTGGCGCTACTTATTGGCCCCGCTTATCTTTTTTTGCTTACCATTATGCTTGCTAAGCCAATATTTGTTTTTGTTTACAGCGCCGCATTACGCTTTAATGAGTGCATTAGGAGTACTGGTGTTGGTGCTGCTTTTTGTGCTGCGCTGGCGTCGTTTTGGCTATGCGTTTGATGCAACCTATTTGTATGTGAGGCAGGGTGTTATTGGTGTGGATTATTACTGTGTGCCCATCTTTAAACTACAACAATTGACGACGCATCAACATGGTTTGATGATAAAGGCGGGATTACAGCATTTATCCTTAAGCTATGCGGCAGGCAGCTTAACCATACCTTATATGCCTGTTGAGGATGCGCAGCGTATTGCTAACTACAGCCTTTATCAGGCAGAGCGCAGTCACACCAGTTGGATGTGACTGTGATACTACGGAGAGAAAATAGCAAAACACGCTGGCGGCTATGGCAGGCTACTCTGTGATAATCAGCGGTTTAATCAGCTGAAATAACTCACGAAACGCTTTAGGCGGCTGTTGTTTTTCTTGTTCTTTTTTAGCATTGCGAATCAGCTGCCGTAACTGTTGGACATCCGCCGTTGGATACTCTGCAACAAAAGCCGTCACCGCATCGTTATCGGCTAATAAGCGATCACGCCAGCTTTCGACCTTATGAAACTGCCGCGTAGCGGCCTGATTGGTATTGCGAATGATGGCCAGGGCTTGTTCAATCGGCTCTAACTGGTCTTCACGCTCGCGCATTAAGCGGCCAATGAATTGAATATGCCGGCGCAAGGCTTCACGTTTTTTTGCCAGCTTATCGGCTAATTCCAAGGCGTCTTTTAACTCGTCGTCTAAGGGGATCTTAGCGCGAGCCGCTGGGCTTAACGCAATTAATTCTTCACCTAATGCCTGTAAGGCATGCATTTCGCGTTTAATTTGGCTTTTACTGATGTGATCAGGTTGCTCTAACCACTTACTGTCGCCGTATTTAAATTCAGTATCTGTCATAACTCTGCTTCTTCATTAACTTTATAGCACTAGTATATCACTAAACGCAGCAGAGCAAGCAGCAGCCTTTGTTTGACTATGATAAGCTAAGCACATTGATAGTAAGGTAAGAGTATTTATGCAGCAGCAACCGAGTATCCAACAAGAAATCGCTGAAGTAAAAGAAGCCGTCAGTCAGGTGCTGGCGCATGCCAAAAGATTAGGGGCCAGCAGTGCCGAAGCCTCGATGAGCCGCACTCGTGGCTTAAGTGTCGAAACCCGTCATGGCGAAGTGGAAACCGTTGAGTTTAACCAAGATGGTGGTTTAGGCATTAGTTTGTATTTTGGTCAGCGCAAAGGTTCGGCTTCTACGGCTGATTTAAGTCCAGAAGCCTTAAAGCGCACTGTAGAAGCCGCTGCGGATATTGCGCGTTATACCTCAGAAGATCCGCATGCCGGGGTGGCAGATGCGGATTGGTTAGAGTTTAATCCGCCAGAGCTCGATTTATACTATCCCGATAGTATTGGTACTGAACAAGCGATAGCGCTCTGTGCTAGCGCAGAAGACGCGGCCTTTGCGGTAGATAGCCGTATTACCAACTCGGAAGGTGCATCTTTTTCGACACACCAAGGCTTAAAAGTCTATGGTAATAGCCATGGTCAGTTGGTTGGCTATCCGAGTTCACGCCATAGCTTTAGCTGCGTCGTCATCGGTGAACAAGACGACGATATGCAGCGTGACTACAGCTTTACCGTGGCACGCCGTTATGCCGACTTACTGAATCCGCTGCAAATTGGTCGCGAGGCAGCCTTAGAGACGGTGGCACGGCTTGGGGCTCGTAAGGTGCCAACGCAAAAGGTCCCGGTTATTTTCCGTGCTGATATTGCCAGTGGCCTGTTCGGACATTTAGTTTCCGCCATTAGTGGTGGCAGCATTTATCGTAAATCGAGCTTTTTACTGGATAAAGTGGGCCAGCAAATTATGGCGCCGCAGCTGACGATTACTGAGCAGCCGCATTTAAAGCAAGCGTTAGCCTCGAGCCCCTTTGATAGCGAAGGGGTGAAGACTCGGGATTTAGTCGTGATTGATAAGGGAGTGTTAAATACTTACCTGACAACCAGTTACTCCGCCCGCAAGTTAGGCATGGCAAGTACTGGGCATGCTGGAGGTATTCACAACTGGTTAGTTCAGCATGGCAATGACGATCTAGCTGCATTATGCCGTCAAATGGGTAAGGGCGTGTTGGTCACTGAGCTAATGGGGCAAGGTGTGAATACGGTAACGGGGGATTATTCGCGTGGTGCTAGCGGTTTCTGGGTAGAGCATGGCGAGATCCAATTCCCTGTTGCTGAAATTACCATCGCGGGCAATTTAGCCGATATGTTTATGAACATTGTGGCGATTGGCAATGATGTTGATCGCCGTGGCGGGGTATTAACGGGCTCTGTGTTGATCAGCCAAATGCAAGTTGCGGGTGATTGAGGCTGCTGGTTAGCTTGTGATCTTCTGCAATAAAAAAAGCCTCTGCAAAACAGAGGCTTTTTTATATTAATCAATATGAGATCGACATTTTAGCGCAGCAAGCAAAGCCTGCAGCGCTAAAGCCATTAATCAATCTTAGTTTTTAAACCACGACGAATTAACAGCGCGTCTGTAGTTGGCTCTTGACCACGGAAGGCTTTGTAAGACTCCATGGTTGGGCGTGAGTTACCTACTGACAGGATGTTTTTACGGTAGTGATCACCATTCTCGCGTGTTAAACCGCCGTTCTTTTGTACATGCGCAAACGCATCTGCGGCTAAAATTTCACTCCACATATAAGCGTAGTAACCGGCAGCATAACCACCGCCCATCGAGTGGGAGAAGAAATTCGACTTATAACGTGGCGGCACAGCCGCTAAGTCTACGCCATGCTTTTTCAACGAGGCCGCTTCAAAGGCTTTTGGATCTTGTAGCGGGGCATCGCCTGGTAGCGTGTGCCAATCCATATCCAATAAGGCAGCAGAAACATACTCTAAGGTATCAAAACCTTGGTTAAAACTACGTGAGCGGATCACTTTATCCAACAAATCGGCAGGGATCGGCTCGCCTGTTTCATAATGCTTGGCATAATTAGCCAAGATTTCAGGGTGCTGCGCCCAATCTTCTTCGAAGGTTGATGGGAATTCAACGAAATCTCTCGACACTGATGTCATTGCAAGCGTAGGGTACTTCACATTCGAGAATATACCGTGTACCGCGTGACCTAACTCGTGGAAGATGGTCGTAGTATGGTCGTAGCTGATTAAAGTTGGTTTACCTTCAGGTGCCTTTGGAATGTTCATCACATTCACTACCACCGGTTTTTGACCTGTCAGGTGCGACTGGCCAACAAAAGCACTCATCCAAGCGCCGCCACGTTTACCTTCACGAGCAAAATAATCGGCGTAGAACAAGGCAATGCTAGTGCCATCGGCATCAAAGACTTCATACACTTCGACATCTGGGTGATAAACCGGTAAATCAGGACGCGGCTCAAACCGAACACCATAGAAACGATTCAGGTAATAGAAAGCACCGTCTTTTAAAACACGGTTAAATTCGAAATATTTCTTAACTTCGTTCTCATCTAAGTCGTATTTGGCTTGGCGCACAAATTCAGCGTAGTATTCCCAATCCCATGGCTGTACGTCGAAGTCGCCGCCTTTTTCACGGATCATCGCTTGAATTGCCGCTTGCTCTTGCTGAGTATTAGCAACTACAGCAGGGAGCATAGAGCCTAACATGTCATATACCGCTTGCGGAGTTTGCGCCATGTTAGTTTCTAAAGTATATGCAGCCCAGTTATCGTAGCCGAGTAACTTAGCGCGCTCAGCACGTAATTGTGCTAAACGGGCCACAATAGCGGTATTATCGTTATCGCCAGATTGAGCACGGTAGGCTGACGCTTCCCAAACGCGCTGACGCACCTCACGGTTATTGAGTGAGGTTAAAATGGGCTGGCGCGTGGTGTTGGTGATATTCAGTAAGTATTTGCCTTCATGACCACGTGCTGTTGCGGCGTTTGCTGCAGCTGTAATTTGTGAGGCTGATAAACCGTCTAACTCTTCTGCCGTATCAACAATTACGGCGATATTGCGGGTTTCTGCTAACAAATTTTGACCAAAACGGTTGGTTAAATTTGAATGTTCTTCATTTAGTGCGCGAATAGCGGTTTTTTGCTCTTCCGTTAATTTGGCACCGGCACGCACAAAACGCTCATAGTAAACTTCGACTAAGCGTTTAGACTCAGCGTCGAGGTTCAGATCGTTACGGGCATTAAACACGCTTTCGATACGGGCAAATAACTGCGGGTTAAGATTGATATTGTCTGAGTGTGCTGCCATTTTCGGTGCCAACTCAGTTTGAATTTTGCGGCGCTCTTCGTTGCTGTCTGTTCCGGTCAGGTTATAAAACACGCGTGAAACGCGGGTTAACAGTTCGCCACTTTTTTCCATCGCCACAAAGGTATTATCGAACGTAGCAGGTTCTGGATTATTAGCGATGGCTTCGATTTCCGCCATATGCAGCTTCATACCTTCTTCAAAAGCAGGCAGAAAGTGTTCGTCTTTAATTTCAGTAAAATTAGGCGCTTCAAACGCTAAAGTACTTTTTTGGAAAAAAGGATTGGTCACAGTGGCTTCCGTAGAGGCGGCGGCAGGAGCCTCCGCTTGATTAGCTTGTTGCACAGGGGCGGTATTGTCAGAGCAGGCACTTAAGCTAAGTACTGCACCAATCGCCGAAGCGAGTAGGGTCTTACGCATCATTTTTTTCTCCGTGGATAGGTTACCGATAGCTATTGTTATTTTCAGGCCGCGTTGCCGCAGGGTTGGATAGCAGAGTATGCCAAAAAAATTGGCGAAATACGGTGCTTTGCAACCAAGTGCCAACAAATTAAGACAAAAGCCTAGCAAGTGCAAATTTTTACCTATAAAAGGCTAATTTTTCGAGCTCCCCGCTTCTAAAAGCAGCTACCTAGCCCCCAGCGCGCCTAGCAAGGTCGAGTGATTTCTAGTGATTTTAATCGTTTGCCTAAAAAAGCGACGGGCTAGCAATAGACTTAGCGGTAAAGCCTGTCTATAATGCGCGCTGCACTAAAAGTGCATCGGTTGCACCCATAGCTCAGCTGGATAGAGCGCTGCCCTCCGGAGGCAGAGGTCTCAGGTTCGAATCCTGATGGGTGCGCCATATAAATCAAGGTCTTAGCTGAAAAGCGAGGCCTTTTTTTATTTCTAGCAATTCTTGATGTAGCGTCTGTGTAGCGGAAGTGAATGCAATACCGAAGTGAATTGGAGATGTGGGCTTGAGTATCTTTAGTGTGTGTGTGTAGTTAATCTACTCAGCAAAGCTGTATATTTCTCAAGCCCACGTAAAAACAAGATAATGTCTTAATAAGCTAATCGCAACTCCTTTTTCATCAGTAGTCGCTCAATAGAAATCTCGCCCCAATCTACGAACCAAGAATTGTCCGATAAACGAAGAAAATATTCGCTTATTTTTTCTGTAGCCTTGGATGGAAAAGCAACTTTCAATGCGTCGTACTTTTCTTCATCTGTGATATATGGACAAGTCAGGAGATCAAACAATAGATGAGTCTTTTGTGAGTCTATTGGATTGTCTTCGAACCCTCTTACAATACTGAGAGTTTCGTTAAATGCTAGTGTTTTTATTTCTTGGTAGTCTGGTAAGTCTTTAGCAACATACAGCGCGACAACTATCTGAAAATAATTCATTTTTTTACCAGAGTTGATGCCTATCAGCGTTTTCATCTCATTGCTCGATATCCTATTTGTAGTTTGAACTTCACTTAACGCAATCGCTAAATTAAGTTGCTCAACGCCAGCAAGATACTCTGGTGATTCGCCTGCTATACGTTTAGCTTCACTAAGTATTTTACTAGTCACTAAGTACTCTGAGTAATAACTTAGCTTTCCAATAAATTTGGAGAGTTCAATTAGCGACTGAGAAATAAGGAACGTCGATCTTACTCTTTTATCCATTGAGTAAACAAAGAAGGAAAGGTCTAGTAGGACATAAAGAAACCGTGCTAGTAACTCACTGTTTTTACATGTGTCAATATGAGAAAGAGCATCAGACAGCTTTCTAAAAATCGATCTTATAACTGAAAAGAAATAACCAGTAATTGACTCGTATCCAATATCATAATCACTAACGATTATTTTTATTTTCGATATTAGATCGTTAGATATTTTTTTATAATTGAATTCAGAATAAAACCTATCTAAAGCTATCTCTCCTTCTTCATTTGCTGCAATTGAGCTGGCAAAGGGATCAAACAGCTCTCTCAATCTTATTTTTGCTTTTGTCACTCCAGTAACAAAGGGTCTTTTAAATTGCTCACGCTTAGATTGATTAAGGAAAAGCTTTACAGCGTATAGCTCTTCTTTGATTACTTTTTCAATTACAGAGATTACGTCTTCTTTGTTGCCAAATATGAAGTAATCATCTACATAGCGTCTTATAGAGTAGTCCTTTTCAAGAGTAAGATTATTATTCTTAAGCTTTTCTACAATTCTGCAGTCAATCTGTTGCAGGATGATTTCCGCAAATATCCTTGAAAACTCGGGGCCAATTACTACACCGCTAGGCCTTCCGAAATTTAACTTAGACATTATCTTTGTAAATTCTCTCTCAAATGCAGATTCTCGAATCGCATTCTTTCTAGTGGACTCCTCGTCTCGTATCAAACACTGTATTGCATCTAAATTTATTGATTCAAAGCACTTTGAGATATCTTGTTTGCAAAGTATTCCAAACTTCCTCTCAAGTCTGTGCATTTCATAGGAATCATAAAATTTATACAAAAAAGAAAACTTTTTATATGAAAAAAAAGAGCTTGCGTAAGAATTTGAACTATTGTCTTCAATTGAGTGATCTTCATCGTTGTTAGGCTCAATATCAACACTTTCATCTACATAAGCTGGATTGTCATTGTTTTTTTCTTCCAGAGATATGTAATACATTGAGACGCTATCTGGATGTCGAAGAGATATCCTGCTTAAGCTGGTAAAATATAGAATTAAGTCTTTGTATTTTTTGTAAAAATCTGCCATTTCTATCTGAGAGTAAGGATGAATCAAGCTCAGATTTCTAAATGAGTCGTTGTCTTTAGTAATCCTGAACTCAAAAGGTTTTAGTATAGACTCTCCATCAAATAACTCTTGAAAAATGCCGGTTTGTTTATTTTTTACTTTCCTGTAAAAGCCTTCATTGGTAATTATAAATGGGAGTTCATATGGATGGACATCAGTGAGTATTATTCTGGAAAAGTCATTCTTGCTTAAATTAATTTTTTTCATCGTTCCAGCATTCCTTTATTTTTATGTAATCATCCTTTTGTAAAGGTATTGTTTTTTTATCAATGAAACCTTTAAAGAAGCTCATTTTTAGTATTTCATCTTTTGTTTCTTTTTTTAGCGTTTTTAGGTGATTACTAAAAAATGGTTTTTTCGATGTAAGGCTTTTTCGCAAGAAAGTGTCAAGCTCAGAAAGACACTGGAATTTATTAACTACGGAATTTGTGTAATAAATGCCTGACTTTAGATCTGAGATTTCTCCATTTATAGTGATTCTGTGATTTGATGTTAGAAATAAAATCCTTTTCTTTAATAGTTCTGAATTTTTATTTTTCCCAAAACTGAGTATGGCTTTCACTATTCTAGTTTTTATCTTAGACATCTTTTTGTCACTGATAGAAATAAAAAGCTTTTCTTTCAATTTTTCGAATTTAAAACCAAGATAATCAAACGAGAATTCGTTAAAATCTTTCTCGTGATAACTTTTCTCAAGATTTAGATCAATTCGTAGTTCTTCAGTTCTTTTGTAGAGCTCAGCAGCAGAGTGCTCTTGGCTTTTTGATATCAAGACTATGTCGTCTACGTATCTTGCATAGTAATATGTGCTCCAATGAGATTTCATATGCCTGTCAAAATCTCTCAAATATAGCTCTGAGAGTGTAGAACTGATAG
The DNA here is from genome assembly GCF_049390205.1 of Alishewanella sp. d11. Lineage (GTDB taxonomy): Bacteria > Pseudomonadota > Gammaproteobacteria > Enterobacterales > Alteromonadaceae > Alishewanella. The sequence goes on from NZ_CP186547.1 coordinate 1,853,122, forward strand.
ATAGACCTCTAGGTAGGCCCCTGTATCCTTCGTTATCCAGTTTCCTGTCAATTTTAATTAAGGTAGAAAGTAGCTCTTGGCTCAATATTGAATCGTCAATGAGCTTTTTAATTAATTTAGCTCTAGGGATGTTTTCAAAAAACGATTTAAAGTCGATTCTTGAAATGCCGTTTAAGCTTGAATCGTTTAGTGCGGTGATCATGCACTTTACAATCGATGACTTATCACTGAATTTAACCTGGTAGATAGATCTTATTGATCTATCCAGAGCTTTCAGAGCTAGATGGTCGTTTATCGAATCAGTACTAAATAGAAATTTAGCCCCAATTTGTTTTACTCTTAATTCTGGGAAGTCAAAGTTTGGGTCACTAATTGCGTAGGAAACAGTAGATAAGTTTTGCCTGATCTCATCCCTGTTACGTCCTAACCTGTACTTGATTACTTCATGAAGAGTAGTAATTTTTTCCAGGGATTCAGGGCTATACCCGTTTAACATAGGCATACAGTGGCCGCCCAGATAATAGTTGATATTGAGACAGCTACAATAAGTATTAAAGATGCTTCAACTTTGAAGTTCCAAGCTAACTTGAAACAGCCAATATGAGTATCTTTGGAGCCCTCTTGTAACTTTCTATCGCGTCGTCCATTGATGTAGTCCCATTGTGAATGGTTTTCACCAGCTACAGCATCCATATACTCGTTATATAAAACCTTTATCTCTTTTTCGGTATCAGAACTGAAAGTAATAAGTCTCAGCTTCTTGTGGATCTTACTTAATTTGTCAGCACTATTTCTCATTCTCTCAGATTTAAGCGGATAATCCGCGAACGTTATGATAATTGATATTATGAGGATAAGAATTGAACCCATTATTTGGGACAGCTCATAGCCGTTAGACTTTATTAAGGAACAGGACATGTATTTTAATATCAAAGACGTAGTGATTAATGAAGTAGATGCTGTCGTTAGGGCGAGTAAAGAGAGCTTGTGAAGTCTTAACAGTCTTTTTGACGAAAAATATCTAGAAAAAAATGTTGTCTTTATTTCTTTTTTAATATCTTCAAAATCATTTGTATTCATTTTATTTCCTCTAGCAGATATTCCAACGATTTTGCCTTAATGTGAGTCACTGATAAACATCAACATGTCATTTAGCTGATTTTTGTATTTTTATTGCTATTACGTCAGCTAATACCCAAGTCGGATTTATAGCGTCGAAGGACTATGTAGTCCAACTGACCACACCAAATTACTGGTTTGCCTGAAGCTGCGAAGTAGCAATTTCCTATAACCAAAACATGGCACCCTGCAAGGTTATCCAAAGATCCTTCAACTTTGAAATACCGCCTGAACTCATCTGCAATTTCGGGGTTTATTGAAACGCTTAGCCCGTCATTTCGGCTACCTGCGTTAAGCCACAACTTACCATCAGCGGTATATCCCGCATCACTTATAAAGCCCCAAAAAATACGGTTTTTGTCTCTCAGGTTTTCATTAATGTCTTTGACGTTTACGAATAGGTCTTTTGCAATTTCAGGTAAGCCTTGTACAGGGCTATTCGGAATGAAGACTTTTGACTCTGAAAAGTAGAGTTTGTCTGAGCGGACTAGTTTATATAGTAGGTTCTTCAGCGTCATATGTGCAGGAAAATCCTTTCCTCCACCATTTTCGACTTTGGTTGCTACACGGTGTTGTCCTTGTGGATCGATATCATTGGGATCTTGCTGCTTAACGTCGATGGAATAGTCTTTCTCTAGACCTAAATCGAGAATGATACCGCTGTCGGGATTTGCCGCAGGGAACTCATTTCCACCGTCACCTTCCCCAATTTGTTCGTAAGTTGTCGCATAGCCACAACCGTCAACATGGTGCGCACAAAAATGGGGTACTTTATTGCCATAGCTGGCCTTTCTAAACCAAGCATCACCCTCGCATGAAGGACACTTTAGATTGCGCCTAAGTTTGGTATAAACCGCCTCACCTAAATCGAAAAAATCTTGAGCAATCCATTCTTTACCATCAATGGTACAAAACGCTACATCCATATACGACCTGTGTACTGAAAATAGAAATATCATGCCTAACATACGACGAAGTTAAATTGGGAGCAATACAGATTAAGTGATAAAGATTCGATATTTATTTAACGGAGAGGTGTTATCAGGGAAGTGAAAACCTTAGTTCACCTGTACCACCTGTACCAAGTATGCTAAGTGGTACAGGTGGTACAGGTTTGGTCACGAGAATAGTTCTTCTGGTTTGTGCCCGAGTTTTGCCGCAAAACTTGCTCTTACATTGTCGATGTTGCATAGGTTGTAATGCAGATCTCTGCCACGCCTGCCGACACTCTGTATATCTAAGGTCTGCATCATTTTCCCTAAAGAGCTGCGCCAAGTTTCTATTGATGGCTTTTCTCCCCGCAGCGCAGCAAAATCTGACAACATGTTGATTAAATCTTGCGGTGTTGCTCTTGCATAACCCCTGAACGGAGCATCTTTTTGAAGCTCTTCATACATAAACGCCATAGGTATGCTGAGGTTATTAAGTTTCTCTTCTATAAGCGCTTCAGTAACCGGCGCTTGCCTTGGGTTAAATTCGGAAATATCTAAGTTCAACAGATATTCCATTAAGTAAGCTGCCCCGCCATGTTTTACCCAAGCAAAGTAGTTGTCAAAGTAGTCTTTGTTTTGTGCTAAAGCCGGATTGGGTTCGAGGACTAGGTATCTGCGTTCACGGCTTCCAGCGTTTAGTACTCGCTCCATGTTACTAGCAAAAATAAAGCGGCCGTAGTTAGCAACCGGAACAGGGTCAATTCCTTTGCGTTCTATATTCATAGTCGTTTCACTAATCAGCGCTTTGAGTTTATCCGCTGTTTTTCGCTCAGTTAAATCAACTTCATCTGCAAAAACGAGTAACTTATTGGCAAGGGTTGAATTGAAGCGACCAGTAACTAGGTTGCTGCCATTAGTTTGAATGCCGTACTCACCTAAAATCTCCATCAACGGTGTCATCAAGGCACCTTTCCCTGTTCCTTCAACTGATTTCATTACAATAGCAACAGATGGCTTCTCATCTGGCTTTTGAAGTAGGTGAGCAAAAAACTGTAAAACATAATTGGACGACCTCACATCACCATTACAGATAACATTTGTTATGTGATCTAAAAATAGTGATACATCGCCTTGCTTGGGAGTTTTAACAAAGCCTCTGTATAAATTGAACTGTGAGTCTAGGCACTTGGTTTTATCAGGACAAAAAACCACTCCGTCTTCACAGTAATTTTTGGCATGCCATTTCAACCAGGCGTCACCAGCATTTAAGCCGGCTATTGGCGGTTCGTGCAAAAATCTGTTTTTAAACTCTGGGAGATTTTCAAACTGATAGGTCTGGCTATTTCTGCCATCGTATCCGCGTGAAACAATAACGTGTTTGCCGCCCATTGATGTATGAGTGAAAAGGTCGTTGAGTTTGTTCAATCGAGTAAGTTCGCTATCCGATAATGTTTTACCGTTAATAGTGTCGTTAGATGCTAGCTGTTGCTCAATATGTGTAGAAGTATCCATTAGTGCCGTCCTCCTGAAAGTAGGCACACATTTCCGAAAACAGATTTTCTGTGCTGCTGTGAAGGCAATAATCCCGTTTTGCGTCGAAGCTGTTCGTTAACGGAGTTTTCGGTTTGCAGTGTTGCGACTGCTTCCGAAGAATTTCGTATTATTGCGTTAACGGAAAAAGGCAGGGCGTTACTATGCCGATTAACTCGCAGGATTTCGTTAACGTTTATATTCCTAACGAATCTTAGACTTCCCTTTATGTGACGCGGGTTCAAAGCAATATCTGCTTCCAGAACGGGTTCTGAAATATTGGCAATTATTTCAGGAATATCTGGTTTGGTCTTGTTAATGACACGTGGTGTCAACGACGCATTTTCAGAAGGTTTCTGACTACGCCCAGTAAATACTGAGAATTCGCGTTTTGATTTTTCTGGAATGCCTCTGAATACTGCGTTTTGAATTCCAGAAGTTTCTGGAACTACTTCCGAATGTGATTCAGGAATTACCGGAACAGAAAGCAGAGGCAGCAAGCTAAATAGCTGCTGCACATTTAAAGAAATATCGCGCATTAATGCGTCCCTCCGCATTGGCTTAGATGTTCAAGCTTTTGCAAGCTATCTAGCCATTTGTCTAGATCGTCTTTAATGTACCGAACCGATCGGCCAATTTTGACAAAAGGAGGGGCAGGGGTACGGCTAGCGCGGTTACCTTCCATACGCGATTGACGCAGGAAAGACCGGCTCATGCCGATATACTCGGCGGTTTCGATTTCTGATAGTACTTTTTTGTTCTCTGTTGTTGGCATGTTTGCCTCCACGTTGTTGATAGTTCGTGGAGGACTTTAAGGTGACAGATTTGTCCTAGGACTCATTCAAGGAGTAAAGAATTCTAAAATTTCTTAGAGAGTTAAAAAAACTTTTTTGTTTAAGGCGTTCCGGCTCGCCAGATTCCGTAAACCAATAGAGTTCATCCTTACCAACTTCATCAAGAATTTCATCAGTATCGTATAAACGCTCACTTCGTAAGACATCATCTTGAAGCATGCGCCAGATTCTCGTTGGCTTTTCATTGGGAAATTTGAAGAGCATTCGAGTAAGCAATTTATCTATTGGCCGCTTAGATTCTTCAATTATTGTTGGTGATGGAGCGACATTGGAAATTTGTTTAGCGTCGCCGTCAGTTACAGCGGATTTTATTATACCTAACCTAACTAAATCGGTATGAGTAACGCAGATCTCACTAATGTGAAAATCAATACCAGCTGAACTCAACACACGCCTTGGTAGACCTCTCATTAGTTTGTTTTCGACTTCTTTTACCTTTTCTTCTTCCATTTCAGAAACTTTCGCTATCTGCCCTACAAAGTCTGAAAACATCGCCATACCACTATCCCTTTCGTTGGGGTAACATTTGGCCGGTATTTGATCAAAGTTAAGCTGATTTAGCGTCCATTTTTGCCAGCCTGAAATATAGGTGTTTGGCCAAGGAATCCTAAATGGGTACTGATTAGTACGAATGACAATTTTGTCATGTTGAAGCAGTTTTACTGTGGAGGAAGTCACTTTACCTTTTTTGAGTAGTACGTTGTTTTCACGAGATGGAAACGAAACCAGCCCCTGATAATCAGCAATTGCGAAGCCATTGAATTCGCCCTCTAGATACGCTCCGATAACATATCTGCTGTTTGATACAAAAAATGCGGGATGCAATTTTTCCTGCTCAATAAAATAACGAATTGTACTTGCAGTCACGCCTAAAGGAGCGAGTTCATCTAACCGGTAATACTCTTTTTCAATCATGATTTGTCCTTATTCAACCGATCAGGTTTACCGCTGCGGCTTTGTGTTCTGGTGCTAAGTGGGCGTAGCGTAATGTCATGGCAAGATCACCATGGCCGAGCAATTCGCGCACTGTATTTAAGTCGACGCTTGCCATTACCAGTTTGCTTGCAAAGTGATGGCGCAGGTCGTGAAATCTGAAATTTGTAATGCCGGCATCGGCCAGCAGTTTGTCCCAAGCTTTGCCAATATCGGTCATGGCTTTGCCGGTTGAACCTTTAAATACAATGCCGTTGTTGTCAGTATCAGCTTGCCAGCTTTGAAGGGTGCGATAGGCTTCACCATTAAGCGGTATATGTCGGGTTTTACCGGATTTGGCATTGGCGAACTGTACCGTTAGGGTTTTGGTTTCAAAGCTGATATCGTCCCAGCACAGGCTTAATATTTCGCCTCGGCGCATACCGGTATTCATTGCCAATAGCACAATAGGTTCTAAATGATCGGCAAAGGTTTTATCTCGTAAACTCGGAAGCAATTCATAATTGCGTTCTGTGCGGTGTAGGTTACCGTTGTCACGCTCTTGCTTAATGCGCTCGTCACGTTCTCGCATCGCAGCTCTCAGTCGCGCTTCTTCATCCTTAGATAAATAACGCACTTTTGAATTGTCTTCTGGCAGCGGCTTTATCTTGTGCAGTTCGTGTTTATCGATCACTTCCCATTCAACTGCGCGACTGAGGCAGCTCTTCAGGTTGGTAACTTGACGGTTAATAGTGGCGTTGGTGTTGCCTTTGGCTTTACGTTCAATGCGCCATTGCTCTATCAGGTGTGGCCTGATGTCGCTTAGTTGATAATCCATCAGATGGTTGAAACTGGCTTTTAATACATCAGTGCGGGCTTTGGCTGTTTTTGGGTTTTGCGAAAATAGCCAAGGTTCAAACTTGGTTTCGATAAATTTGCCTAATGTCGACATCGCCTCAAGCTTTTTAATCTGGCGAACCTGCTTTTTTACTTCCTGTACATCAGTGCCTTTAGCCACTTCACCCGCTTTTTCTTTGGCAAGATCACGAGCAATAGCGGGGGTAATTTGGCCTTCAGTACCCAGTTTATAATTTACCTGCTTACCATTAATGCGGTAATAAAGGTAATAGTGTATTTTTCCATCTGATGTAATGCGCGCATGAAAGCCCGCCAGCTCAGTGTCCGTAAGACGTTTATCTTCCGGTTTTAGCTGTTTGATGGTTGTAGCAGATATTTTAGCTCTTACCGTCACCCCGACTTCTCCATGTAGCACCAGTGTAGCAATTTGATTGTGCGACCACGAAACTGAATGAACACTGAAGAACAATTATGAATTTTATAATTGATATATATCAATAGTTTAATTGTCTATATTGGTGCGGGTTTGTGCATGGTGGTTCGTGCATGTAGTGGTAAATTCTCGCTCCGGAGGCAGAGGTCTCAGGTTCGAATCCTGATGGGTGCGCCATAAACGTCAAAACCGCCATTTCGGCGGTTTTTGCGTTTATAGCATCCAATCGGATGAGAACCTGTCGTTCGACAAAACGGCAGGACCGCCGTTTTGGACGTTGCGCAGCAACGCCCGTAGGGCGAGGTACAGGATGTACCGAGTCAATCCTGATGGGTGCGCCAAAACAAATAACCGCCATTTCGGCGGTTTTTTGTTTTGTGGTATCCGCAGATTGGAACCTTCTTCGACAAAAACGCTGGGAGCGTTTTTGAACAGCGTCAGCTGGCTCGCAGGGCGAGGGCAGGATAGGGCTTCGTTGCCGTCTTCTTCAAAAGCACAGTGATTTACTACTGCCCTTAACGCATTTAAATGCTCTGGTTCAACAAATAACATCATATGCCAGTGTGGTGTGCCATCATGCTGTGGTTCGGCAACGCGCAAACCATAGATGCGTATTTCTTGGCGATCAAGATCAGCACGAATCTTCGCCCAGATCCCACATAAATATTGCTGGCCTTGCTGCGGCGTAAAACCCTGCCAGTTCGGGTTACGGTCGCCGCTTTTGGCATAGGCTGCGTGATACTTAGATGGACAGGTCAGGGTGATAAAGTCGCCAATATGCCCTAGCTCTTTGGCAATATCCTCAAAGCCGCGTATACGGGGTCTTAGCTCATTACTGCGTTAACCAAACACAGCGCTAACAGCTTTACATTACTTTTGCTGTACTAGGGATTGCGGCAAATCCCAACTAGTAACTAGTAGCTCACCCTGCCAAGTTTGCAGCGTTAGCCAGACTTTGTCATTTGCAGCAAAAGCGACCGGCGCTATGGCATGTACGTGCTGGCTATGCCGGCTACCATGCATGATACCCGCTTCGCCTTGTTGCAACTGCTCTAGCGGCAAAGCCACGGGGCCAATATTTAAATAGCCTTGGCGTATAGCGCTGATGTCGCCTTTATTAAAGTTCAGCATAAAGTCTTTAACGAACTTGTCATGGTGAGCATAGGGCGGCTCTAGATTAAGCGGCATAGGTGATATTGCAAATGGGCCGACTTGTTTTACTGGCCAGGCAGCTGGCAATTCTGGCGTCAGTGATTGATACAAAAACCAAAATGGTAATAGCAACACCAGGCCATTTAGTTTGTATTTGTGACGTTGCCAAAAACGGTTTTTAGTTGACATGCTTAACCTCCTGTAACGTAGCAGTGCTCTTGCTCTCGCGCGCGGCCTTAACGGTGCGGCTGCCCCAAATCATAAAACCGGTAATGGACATGCCGGACAGCAGCAAGCCAAACAAAAACCAGATAGCCTTAGTCCAGATGCCACCTATATTACCGTAGTGTAGCGGGTCGGCAATGTGCGCTATGGTTTGCAAGGGCGTCATGGTTTCAGGCGATTTTTCGTAGGCTATGTCGCCAGTCCAGGGGTTAATACTCAGTTTGTACGAGTACTTATCGTAAAAGATATGCTCGCCGCCGCCTATCAGGTTATACATGCCGCGATTATGCTCGGGTAACATTAAATAACTGGGCTGAAAGTCTGGGAAGCGCTGTTGCGTAATCTGCATAGCATCGGCAAAGCTAACTGGAGCAGCGCTTTGCTGCGCCGGTATATCTGTTACCGCTACCAATGGTGCATGCGGTTCTAGATCAATATCGGCATGCCACATTACGGCCTGCACCAGATACCACAGGCCGGTCGCGCTCATCACCAACAAAAACCAGATAGACCAAACCCCGGCTAGGCGGTGCAAATCTGTAAGGATGGTTTTTTTACTCTGATTAAAGCGGATCTTTGGCTGCGTAAAGCTGCGCCAGAAGTTTTTGTAAATGATAAGGCCGGTAACTAGCGCGCCCAGCATCACTAACGCCATTGCAGATACTAAGTAATAGCCAACGCTATAGCTGCTTTGCCACGGAAACAGCAACCAGCCATGCAGGCTGCGTATAAAACCAATAAATGTAATACCCTGATTTATTTGCTGGATTTCGCCGCTGTATTGGTTCACATAAGCAATCGCTTGTGGCTTGTCGTGATCGGAAAAAATAACCGCATGCACCAAGTAGGGTTCAAGCACTATGACGCTGGTGACATCTGCCGTCGGGTTAGCGCGCTCAACAGCAGCTACCAGCTCCGCAACTGGTTTCGCTGGAAGGTTATCAGGGTTAGTAGCGCGCGAGGCTGGGTTGCTGAGCCAAGTCAGTTCATGACTAATTACGGCAATAGTGCCGGTTACACAAACAAAGCAAAAAATCAGCCAAATAGGCAGTGAAAACCAACCATGTAACTGAAACCAAAAACGATTGCTGAGTTTTATCATTATTGCCATGCCCAGTGAGAAATCAATGTACTTCAACTTTGCACTGCATACTAATGAAAATAAGAATAATTATCAACCGGTTTTGCAATTGATATTCATTCTCATCTATGATGTTGCGCCATCACCAAACTAGCCACAGGAACTGCCTATAATGAAGTACTCATTGCTCGCTGCTGCTATCACCACCGCAATGTCATGTTCACTCAACGCACAGCAACAAACTGTAATCACTGAAGATGCGGTTGAAGTCATCACGGTAAAAAGCTCGCGCGGTTTAATCTCTTATGTGAGTGCCTCTGGTGCGAAATCGGATACACCTATTATTGAAACGCCACTGTCGGTGTCTGTATTAACTGAAGAGCGGATTGCCGACCTAGGTGCCTTAACAGTGCAAGATGCTCTGGGATATGTTTCTGGGCTGTATAACGGTCCTTATGGTCTTGATACCCGGGGAGATTGGGCGCAAATTCGCGGGGTGTCGCCGGTGCAATATCTGGACGGCTTAAAGTCACTATTTGGTTTTTATAATAATGTGCGAATTGCACCTTACGCGTTGCAACAAATTGAGATTTTAAAAGGCCCCAGCTCAGTGTTGTATGGGCAGGGCTCTATTGGGGGTATTGTTAACTTAGTGAGCAAAAAACCTGAGCCGGTTACTAGTGGCCAGCTATGGGCTCAGCTGGGTAATTACTCACGTAAACAACTGGCAGGTGACATTACCGGAGCGTTAAATGATGATGCTTCATTGCAAGGCCGTTTGGTGGCATTGTGGCGCGACAGCGATACCCAAACTGATTTTGTACCGGATAACAGCGTTGTAGTCGCACCGTCGCTCAGTTGGCAAGCCAGCGACGCCACTAAGGTTACAGTATTAGCTAATTTCCAGCAGAATCAATCCGGCTCCAGCACGCAGTTCTTTCCGCATCGAGGCACCATTTTACCAAATGAATTTGGCCAAATTCCTAGTAACCGTTTTGTTTCAGAGCCAGGTTTTGATAAATACGATACCGAGCAAGTGGCGGTTACTGCGATAGTTGAGCATGATTTATCCGCTGACTGGCAGTTTAGGCTGAGCAGCCGTTACAGCGATAGCCATGCCGATTACCATACAATGTATGGCTGGCCGCCACGTTTGCAGGCAGATAACCGCAGCGTAAACAGAGTGGTATATCTAAGCAATGCTGATGCCCGCGCTTTAACCAGCGATGTGCAGCTGCACGGAAAACTAAACACTGGCAATGTCGAGCATACGCTGGTGGCTGGCTTTGATTATCAAAATGCTTACACTGATAACGACAGCTTTTATGCGGCAACAGGTGGCCTGCTAGACTTATACAATCCGGTTTACGGTCAGGTCGGGAATCTACCTACCGAGGCCAATATTACTGATAATCCAGCCAGTAAAACCTATCAAGCTGGTGTGTACTTGCAAGACAATATGAAAATTGCTGATAAATGGTTGATATCCGTTGCGCTGCGTCGTGATCGAGCTACTACTAATCCTCAAAATGGCGGCAGTACCACGCAACATGCTACCACCGGTCGTTTAGGTTTAATGTATCTGTATGACAGTGGTATCTCTCCTTATTTCAGTGTTAGCGAGTCTTTCGAGCCGTTATTGGGTGCTGATGCTTTCGGTAAGTCCTTTGTTCCTAAAAAGGGTCAGCAGTTGGAGGCGGGCTTAAAATACCAGCCTAAGGACACTGAACATCTGCTGACGGCAGCGATTTTTGATATTACTGAGCAAAATCGCACAACCAATTTATCGGCAGCGCAAGTATCTGATCCTGCGGTACTTAATCCAAATGGCCTGGTACAAGATGGCGAGGTCACTTCTAAAGGTGTCGAGCTAGAAGCTCAACTCGCTTGGGATGAATTGGATATCTACGCTAGCTATGCCTATATTGACGCTTATGTTAGTAAAAGTAACCGTGTGGGTGAACTAGGTGCGACTTTATCTGCACAGCCAGAGCATTTAGCCTCGATCTGGGCTACTTGGCGTCCGGTGGTGCTGCAAAATTGGCAGTTTGGCGCAGGTGTCCGTTATGTTGGTGAAACTTCCGATGGTACCGCTTATGTTGAACAGAGCGGTATGGTGCTGAATGACCCATTGACTACCGACAGCTACACACTGGTTGATGCGATGGTAGGCTATAACGTTGGTAACTATCAACTAAGCCTGCAGGCCCATAATCTTACCGATAAAACCGTTATTACCTCCTGCTTAGCCCGCGGTGATTGCTTCTATGGCCAGCGCCGCGCTATAACGGCTAACTTGCGGTATAACTTTTAACATTAGATTAGCTACTGCAGGGTGGTCTTTGCCGCCCTGCAGTTAGTATGACACTAATTTTTGTGTTAACTCCTTTTTATGAGGATATCGGCTGATAAAAACAAAACTCCGTTTTACTAAAAATACGCCTGTCTTCAAACTGAATTAGGTGCTGCATCCTAGGTTTTATGGGAGGCCATTAATTGTAAATAGTTCTCATATGTCTCTTTAAGTTTGTAACGATAGTAATAGTATTATTTGGTGTCCTCAAACTAAATAGGATAATGCTTCAGAATTTATTAACACCTCACAGCTAAGATATTTACTACACCCAGCACATTACATTGAGCAGGTCAGACCATAAACATAGGTAAATACCATTATTCTTGCTGCTTAGAGTACTGTGGATAAAGCTTTCCACTATTTAACGCTACCAATAACAAAGATTGCTGCTAAAGTAGTACTTAGTGCATTATGTGTACTGATTAGCAGTTAACTGTGACTTCGCTGAAGTTGATGTTGGGTTGCAATTTGGGATAGAAGAGGCGTGTTATGTTCAGATCGGTAAGCATTCAGAAGAGATTACTTGCAGCCTTTGGCTTGTTAGCGTTTATGTTGGCGGGGCTTGGCTTATACAATTTAAATACTATGTCACAAATCCGGGAACGGGCGGACGTTCTTGAGACCAACACTCTGCCTTCGATAATGGCATTAGCTGAGTTAAATAATACGGTCAGCCTGTTAAGGATGCAAACTTTGCGGCTAATGCTCACTACCGATATAAATAATGAAGGTCCCACTTTACGTTTGGTTGAAGAGCTACGGCAAAAAACCATTGCAACTGAAAAACGTTATGCGGGCCTTATTAATGCTGATGAAGAACGACGTATTTATAATGATTTTGCGACACAGCTTCAGCAATACCTGAAATTACAAAACGAAGCTATTGATTATCTTAAGCAGGATGAGGTGGGTTCAGCGTTAGATTTATTAATGCAAATCAATCCTGTCACCGATGCCATAGAGAGCAGTTTGGCAAGGTTAACGAAGTTAAATGAAGATGCGGCTTCTGTTTCTCGCAAAGAGTCTATTGCCGCTTTTGAACAAGCCAGAATACTCATTATTGTGCTCATTTTGCTGGCGGTGGCTGTCGCGGTGGTGGTTGCGTTAGTGATTTCTGCCAGTATTAATCAGCCTTTAACGCAGGCGGTCAAATCTGCTCAGCAGATTGCCGATGGCGATCTTACACAGCGTATTACCAGTGAAGGTAGTGATGAATTAACTCTATTGTCTGATGCCTTGGTACAAATGCAACAGAAATTGCGCGATGCGATTGGGCATATCGCCAGTTCAGCCAGTCAACTGGCCTCTGCTGCGGAAGAGCTTAATGCAGTGACAGATGAATCTGCTCGTGCCATTCAATTGCAGAATGATGAAGTGCAGCAAGCGGCTACCGCTATCACTGAGATGAGTTCTGCGGTTGATGAGGTGGCGTCAACGGCAATGCAAACATCAGAAGCATCGGTACAATCGGCCGCCTTAGCGAAGGGCGGTAGTGAAAAAGTACTGCAAACCCGTAATGTTATTGGCAAGATGAACAGTGATGTACAACAAAGTGCCAGTGTTATTCATGTCTTAGCTGATAAAGTGACATCAATTAATCAGGTATTGGAAGTTATTCGCAGTGTGGCAGAGCAAACTAATTTACTTGCGCTGAATGCTGCCATTGAGGCTGCGCGGGCTGGTGATGCGGGTCGTGGTTTTGCGGTAGTTGCCGATGAAGTTCGCAGCTTGGCGCATCGTACCCAAACTTCTACCGGCGAAATTGAGCAAATGATTAGCCAAGTACAGAGTTCTGTGAAAGAAGCTGTAAATGCTATGGGTTTAATTAGTCAAAATGCAGGTAATGCGCAGGATGTAGTGGAAGAAGCGGCAGCAGCATTAACGCAAATAGCGGAAAATATCACAAGCATTAGCGATCAGAATCATGTAATAGCCAGCGCAGCTGAGGAGCAATCTAAAGTGGCGCGGGAAATCGATCGGAACATTATTACCATCAGTGATTTAGCTAATCAAACATCTGCGGGCTCTAACCAAACGTCAGCCAGTGCTACCGAGTTATCGCGTTTGGCGGTGCAGTTAAATGGCTTAGTAAATCGCTTTAAAGTCTAACTTAATGCTTAGCGCTGGTTTTGTTTAGCAAAGCGCGTTGACGAAAGAGTACAAATAATAAAAATGGCGCTTAAAGCGCCATTTTTATTTAGGTCATAGATTCAAGATGGGAAAAGGTTAAGCCCTAAACTTTTCTACTTCTATCCTGAGTTCACGCGCTTGCCCTGCAACCATTTCACTTAGCTGATTTGTTTGTTTCGCTGTACCCGCAGTTTCTTCTGACATATCACGGATCTTCACTACATTACGATTCACTTCAGCGGCAACGAGGCTTTGTTCTTCTATTGCGGCCGCGATTTGTGTGGTCATATCCATAATATTACTCACATTGGCAGTGATTTGTTGTAGTAGCTCTTTTGCTGTACTAGCCTGCTCCGCACTTTGCATACCATTATCACGGCACTCTTGCATGGTTATCGAGATGCCTTTAGTGCGTTGTTGTAAGGTTTGAATAATGGCTTCAATTTGGCGAGTCGATTGCTGGGTGCGTTGTGCCAGGGTTCTGACTTCATCTGCGACAACGGCAAAGCCGCGCCCCTGTTCGCCAGCTCGGGCGGCTTCGATAGCGGCATTTAATGCCAGTAGATTAGTTTGCTCAGCAATAGCACGAATTACATCCAATACTGAGCCAATATTGATACTGTCTTGTTCTAGCTCTGCAGCAGATTTGCTGGCGTCTTGTAAACGTGCAGCAAGCGCTTTTACCGAGTCGACACTATCACTAACTTGTTGCTGTCCTTGTTGGGCATTTAAGTTGGTGCTATTGGCTGTGCTAGCGGTCATTTCAGTGTTAGATGCAATCTCTTGAATGGTTGCACCCATTTCCGTGACGGCAGTTGCAACCATATCAGTTTCAGATTGTTGTTCATGCATCAAGGTTGCGCTACCTGCCGCAGCGATGGCCAATTGTTCTGTAACGGTATCCAGAGTTTCCAATGAATGGTTGACCGATTTAACTAGCGTCTGTACATCAAACAATAACGTATTAATGTCCTGTCCTAGTACGGCAATTTCGTCTTTTCCTTCAATATTAAGGCGTAGCGTAAAATCTTTTTCAGCCCTAATACGTGCCAGATCGGTAGAGGCTTGCTGAATCGGTCTTTGTATACTGCGCGCAATAGTACTTACTAGTAGGATCACTACAATGATAATAAGCGCAAAAATGCCAAGACTTAATCGGTTGATTTTTTTGACAGCTTCGCTAAAGCTGCTGCTGAGTTGTTCTGACATCTGTTTCAGTAAATTCTCAGTGGCTCTTATTTCCACTCGCATTTTTCCTTCAATGCCTTGGTTTTGATCGAAACCGCGACTTTCCATAGCCTTAGTTAACGCATTCATACTTTGCATGTAACTTTGTAAGGTAGCTGCGGTGGCTGCGGGTAGCTCCGTGAGCAAGCTATTGGCAATATTTTGCTGTGTAGCAAGATCATCAGGGTTGAGTCGCAGTAAAAAGTCTTTTTCTAAACGACGTAATTGAAGGTAATACAGCTGCAGCTCTGGGGAATCTGTTAGTTGTTGCTCTAATAGAGCAGCATTTTTTCGCAGATTACCCTGTAACCCTTCTTCTTCGGTTAGGCCAATTTGTTGTTGTAAGTTTACGAAGGCGGCAAATTCATTACCATAGTTAGTGACTAGCCGAGCAAATTCAGTGGTATGCGGAT
This sequence comes from Alishewanella sp. d11, assembly GCF_049390205.1. GTDB lineage: Bacteria > Pseudomonadota > Gammaproteobacteria > Enterobacterales > Alteromonadaceae > Alishewanella. The sequence continues at coordinate 1,868,344 of NZ_CP186547.1, forward strand.
CTGGAATAGCCAGTTCGATAAGCAGTTGTTTCAGTTGCGCCAGCTTTTGTTCTAGCTGTTGTTGCGTAGCTTGATGACTGGGCAAGTAGCGTAGCTCTTTACGTAACAAAAAGTCTTTTTCATGGCGCCGTAGCATCAGTACGTCGGTATTGAGTTCAGCGATAAGCTTATCCGCGGTGGCTAAACTACCTAGGGTCTTAGACTGATATTGCATTAACAGTAACATCAAGCTAAGTGCTATCACCGCAACAGCCGCAATAGTGATTAAACGGTTTTTTATCGATAAATGACTCAGTTGCATAGCGCAAACGCCTCCGGCAGATACTAAAAAATAAATGAGTTACCACTGTTATTTATGGTTTCGTTCGCCTTTTGGCTCAAACAGCGCCACAACTAAAAGAGGCTATTTGTTAACCTTAGCATAAATTGACTGCAGTTTTTTTATGCTAGATCTAATAACACTATCTTTAGTGCAGGCATAGCACAGTGATAGCTAATCGTGTTTATACAAAGTACTTTTTCATTATAGTCTGCGCTTTTAGATAAGCCTGATGCACAGCATGAAATTATTTTTACCAGCTTCATTTTTTAATACGGTTTAACACAACGATCAAACTACTTACCGACGTTTTTCGGAAAACGTCTTTCATGCTATGCTGCATTAAGCTTAAGAAGGAAAGATTATGCCCAGATATTCAGCCGAATTTATCAAAGATATGCCCAAATCTGATTTACATCTGCACTTAGATGGTAGCCTAAGGCTAGAGAGTTTAATTGAGATGGCGAAACGCAGTGACGTTAAACTGCCTTCGGCGAGTGTGGCAGGTTTAAAAGAGTTAGTTTTTAAAGACCGTTATCAGAATTTGGGTGAGTATTTACACTGCTTTCAATATACCTGCGCGGTCTTGCGCGATCTGGAAAATCTTGAACAAGCCGCTTACGAGTTGGCGCTAGATAATCAAGCTGAAGGCGTTAACTATATTGAGGTACGCTTTGCCCCTCAATTACTGATTGATCTCGCTCGCGGTATTGATTTTGATCAGATAATGCACGCTGTGAATAATGGCTTGAAGCGGGCGATGCAGCAATATAATGCGACTGAAGCGGTATTAAGTGGTCAAAAGCCTCCTTTCTTTTATGGCATTATCAACTGTGCCATGCGTATGTTTGGTAATAAAGGATTCTCACCTTACTATACAAATCTATTTCAGCTGATGCGCGACTTCGCGCCGATGGATGTGATCAAGCTCGCAGCCATGGAATTGGTGCGTGCTAGCGTGCGGTTAAGAGATGAAGAAGGCATCCCGATTGTAGGTTTGGATTTAGCTGGTCAGGAAGCAGGTTATCCTGCAGGGAAGTTTAAAGAAGTCTATGAATATGCACATCAACATTTTTTGTTAAAAACGCTGCATGCGGGTGAAGCCTATGGTGCCGAAAGCGTTTTTGAGGCGATCACAGAATGTTATGCCGATCGGATTGGCCACGGTTATTCGATGTTTATGCCAGAGATGATTAAAGATCCGAGCATTGCAGATAAAGCTAATTACATCAGTAGTTTGGCGTCTTACATCGCTGATAAACGTATCGCTATTGAAGTCTGTCTCACCAGTAATCTGCAAACCAACCCTGCTATTACTGACATTAGCCAACATAAATTTAAAGCGATGTTAGAACACCGGATTGCTACCGTGATTTGTACTGATAACCGCTTGGTATCGAATACGACGGTGAGCAAAGAATATCAGCTGGCGCTGGACAATTTTGATGTGCCGTTAAAGCGTCTGAAAGATATGGTCGCTTATGGTTTCAAGAAAAGCTTTTTTCCGGGTAGTTATGTGGAAAAACGTCAATATGCTAAGCAGTGTCTAGAGTATTTTGATCGCGTCGCACAGCGATACGGCTTTATTTAATAAAAACAGATGCTTAGCTTGTATGTCGCAAAAGAGATACAGGCTAAGCTTTTGATTTATAAAGTTTTAGTATATCCGCTTGGTAATGTGTCGCTGATTAGCAACACTATCTCTTCGCTTTACGCCTCATCTATCCATTGAAATAACATATGCTATTGATTCTGTTGTTATTTTAAAGTTGGCACGGACTGTGCTTATCTATGTTGCTGCAATAGGGGAATATCGTAAGAGTAAACTTTTTTACTTTTACGCCATTCTCCTAGCCAGCATAGCCCCTTGTATGTGAGGCACTTTCACCGGAGAAGTACCATGGATATGTTTTTAAGTTTAGTTACTCTGTTTTTAGTTGCGAATATGGCGATTGTTTTTACGCTGTTACGCCGTATCAATTTAAACAGTGAGAGCGTTATTGCTTGGGAGCAAACGCATGCAGATACGCCTACGGTGAATGCTCAACTAGGGTTCAACTCAAGTTTAGACACGGAAATGGTTCAATAACTCTACACGACTAATTTAATCTGCCTTGGCCAGCATTGTCTGGCCTTTTTTTTAACGAAAAATCGCTGTGCATTAAGGTAAACTGATAAGCTAGTACTTTGGCAAAGATAGTGTGAACTATGCGTTTCTCAATTCAAACCGCTTCTCTACGGCAATTAGTGTTTCTCAGTTTTTTTCTGGCTTTAATTCCGGTTGCCGTTTTACTTTGGCAAAGTAATAAATCACTTAGCGGAGTCAGTTCTTACGCTATTACCTCGGCGGAGTATGCTGTCTCTTCTGTGCGACAGTCCGAAAGTATGCAAAGCTTAGTCGTCGATATTGAGCGCGCAGTTCGTCAGTATGTGGTGGTTCGCACTGACGCATTAAAGCGTTTAGCCTTAAACCATATAGACAATCAGCTTAATTTGTTGGCGCAAGTCTGCGCTGCACAGGCGCAATTAATTCTCTGTAACGAACAAAAAACGGCTCTAGCTACGCTAAAGTTGAGTTTTGACGGGGAGATGACGGCAACCCCAGAAATACTGCTACAACAAATCCGCACTCAACAGCAGCAAATTACCCAGCAAATTTGGGATTTATTAGAGTTGCAACTTCAGAACCAGCAGCAGCAAGTGTCTGCAACCCAGCAGCAGTTAGCATGGCAAACCTTTGGCTTAGTTTTATTAACCTTGTTACTGGTTTTATGGGCTTCCAAGCGCATTACTGCACCAGTACAACAATTGGATCGAATGATCCGCGCTATTGCTCAACCAAAACATCATTTTCCTGATGAAAAGCTGCAAGGTCCGCGTGAACTGAACGAATTAGGGGAGCAGCTACGTTGGTTAAGTTCACGTCTACAACAGCTAGAAGCTTTAAGATTGATTCTGTTACGTCACGCGTCACATGAGTTAAAAACGCCGCTATCCAGTATTCGTGAAGGTTGTGCCTTACTCAGTGAGCAACTCGTTGGGCCTCTTACTGCCCAGCAACAAGAGGTGGTGACCTTACTGAATGGCAGCGCCGATCGCCTAAGTGTGTTGACAGAGCAGTTACTTGACTACAACCGCTTGTTACAGCAAGCACAGCCAGAATGGAGCGTGCAAGTCCCACAGCAGTTAATGCAAGCGTGCTTTAATGATCATGCTTTATCATTACAGCAACGACAACAACAAGTAAAATTAGATTGTCAGCTCAATGCCTTTTATACTGATGCAACCCTGTTTCGGCGAATTTTAGATAACCTGATTAACAATGCGCAGGCTTATGGCGCTGAGGGTAGCCCTGTTTGGGTAAAATTATACCGACAAGATGATTCCGTGATACTGGATGTGGCGAATAACGGTACACCCATTCCGATGTCGCTGCGAGAAAAGTTGTTTGAACCTTTTCAGCGTGGTACGACCCCCCGCTTTGATCAAGTTATGGGATCTGGCTTAGGCTTATCCATTGTCGCTGATTGTGCCCGTTTGTTAGGCGGGCATGCTGATATTGTGGATGTTGTTTATGCGGATGTATGTATTCGTGTTCGTTTGCCGTTATTAGGAGAAAAGCTGGGATGAAAAAACTCGTGTCGCTGGTCGTGTTACTATTTTTAAGCGGATGTCAGCTGAAACCCGTTGTGGTTGCCCCAGAAGAACTGCCAGCGTCTGAAACAGTTTCCATCCAGCCCCCAGCAGCTGAACCTGAGCAATCTGAGCCAGTGCCGTCCTTTATTTTAGATGAGCAAGCGACTAGCCTAGCGGCTTGGCTGGATTATAAACAGCAAATTTTGCTTGATCCTGAGCCGGAGAGCGCTCGCTTAAAAGCCTTAACGACTCTGGATGAGGTGGCTTTGTTACAACTTGCCTTACATAATTTGCATCCAGATATGCCTTATGTAAACCGTTTTAGGGTACAAACGCAGTTAACTGAAATGGTTTCAACATTTCCTCCCCGTTTAGCGGCGTTATTTAGTTGGGATTTGACCTTTAATCAGAAGTTACTGGAAGCGGAGTCCGCAGTCAGTGCCTTAACCCGCTTAAATGCGCAACAGCAAGACACGATTGAACGCTTACAAAAAACAAATCGCGATTTACAGAAAAAAATTGATGCGTTAACCCAAATTGAAGCGGAGTTAAATCAACCTTCTACCTCTGAAACCAATAATGGGGGGCAATGATGGCTAAGGATAACCCGCGTATATTATTAGTTGACGATGATCCTAGTTTATTGCGTTTACTCACTTTGCGCCTAGAGGGCGAAGGCTTCCAAGTATTTAATGCCAATAGTGCAGAAGAAGCGCTGGCCTTATTACCGCGCCAACCGGTAGACGTGGTACTCAGTGACCTACGTATGCCCGGTTTAGATGGCATGAGTCTTTTCGATGAAATTGCAAAGCGATTTAAAGGCCTACCTGTTGTTTTGATGACGGCCCATGGCTCTATTCCAGAGGCGGTTGCTGCGACACAGCGGGGGGTGTTTGGCTTTTTAACCAAGCCACTCAATCCTGCTGAATTACGGGAGGTATTGCATCGCGCCTTAAATCAATCTTTACCTGAGCAAGCGACCTGGCGAGAGGCCATTATCACCCGAAGTAAATTGATGCTGGATTTGCTTGAGCAAGCCTATCGTGTGGCGCAACGTGATGTCAGTATCTTAATTACCGGTGCAAGTGGCACGGGGAAAGAGTTACTGGCAAACGCTATTCATAAAGCCAGTCCGCGAGCGGATAAACCTTTTGTGGCGATTAACTGCGGCGCTTTACCGGAGCACTTGTTGGAGTCAGAGTTATTTGGGCATAGCAAAGGTGCATTTACGGGCGCAGTGACAGAGCATGGCGGTTTATTTAGGGAGGCTGATGGTGGCACCCTGTTTTTAGATGAAATTGGTGATATGCCGGTTGCCTTACAGGTAAAATTATTGCGAGCTCTGCAAGAGCGGCAGATCCGCCCTGTGGGTGGCACCAAAAGTATTCCCATTAATGTGCGAGTACTGTCGGCCACCCATCGTGATTTAGCTCAGGCGATGAGTGAGGGGGCATTTAGAGAGGATCTTTACTATCGCCTTAATGTAGTGAATCTCCAGCTGCCCAGTTTAGAGCAGCGAGCCGAGGATATTCCATTATTAGCGCGGCATGTACTGCAACAAAGCGCAGAGCGGCATCATGTCAAGGTCACTCGGTTCTCTGATGACGCCTTGCAATTACTGGCGACAGCCAAATGGCCAGGCAATGTGCGGCAACTGGTCAATGTTATAGAGCAGTGTGTTGCATTAACCCAAAACGCGGTCATTTCTGCGGCTTTGGTTGAGCAGGCGCTGTCACAAAATAGTAGCTATTGGCCAACCTTAACGGAAGCAAGAGATCAGTTTGAACGACAATATCTAATTCGGGTATTGCAAATGACTGAGGGGAATGTCACCCGTGCCGCCGAATTAGCCGGCCGCAACCGAACAGACTTTTATAAGTTATTAAAAAAACATGAGTTAAGTGCTTCACGTGTTGCGGAGCAAGGCGATGAAGTCGAATAATTTAACTCAAGCAATATAAGACGAGGATATGATGGTAGCAATAACTCCACCTGATGCACACCTTGCTCTGGATGCGGAGAATCCTGAGCTAATTAGAGCAAAAATTATTGCGGAAACGGCTCGGATTCCTTGGCATGATTTACAAAAGTTTTTTGCTGCTGGCAGTGTGATTACAGTTGAACCCACGTTAGATCTAATTGATGTCGCTTTTGCGTTTAGCCAAGATAACAAAGCTAAGGTCGCAGAGTGGCTCGCTACCGCTCAAGTCGGACGGACGTCTGAACAGCAGGCTACCAATTGGTATCAACACCAAGCTGAATTATGGGCGGTGGTTATTTCGCCTTGGGTGCTAGTGCAAGATAAACCTGCAGCGACATCATTAAATTAATCGGCGAGGTACAAGGATGGATACTATGGTTGCAGAATTTAAAACAGTCAGCTGTTCACAAATTACCTTATCACAGCTGATGTTACCCTCTCACTCGAATTTTAGTGGCAAGATCCATGGTGGCTATTTGCTGTCACTTATGGACCAAATAGCCTTTGCTTGTGGTTCAAAATTTAGTGGTAAATATTGCGTAACGGCGTCGGTGGATCGGGTGGATTTTTTAAATCCGATCGAAGTCGGAGAGCTGGTTACCTTAAATGCGTCAGTTAATTATGTTGGTAAAAGCTCTATGGTGGTGGGTATTCGAGTTGAAGCACAAAATATTCAAAGTGGGCTGATTAAGCACTGTAACTCTTCTTATTTCACCATGATAGCCAAAGACAGTCAGACAGGGTTGCCCGTTGCGGTACCCAGAATAATCCTGCAAACAAAAGAAGAGGTGATGCGTTATTTAAAAGCCGCGGAGCGAATTCAATTACGCAAACAACGCCCCGCTTCGGCAGAGCCTTTTGCTGGTTGTCTCGATCAAGCTATTTGCCATATCCAGCAGCACTATGATGCTAAAATCAGTTTACAAAGCGCTTCTGCGTGAGCATACAAGTAGACCGATTGCGTTGTATATCAAAATTATCTAAAACCCCTTAGTTGCAGCTTTTTAAATAGCGACTATCCTTATAAAGGAAAAATGAGACATTTCTGATTTTTCCTGATTCGGTTTATCCAAAAAACCTAGCAAACTATTTATATTCTGAGTGGGCACTTTCCCCTTCCGGAGGCTTTATGAAGATAGTCCCTATTGCTATATGTCTTAGCTGCCTATTTTGGCAACAGGCCAAGGCGGATATCGTGATAGTTGTACATCCTACCATGCAAGAGAATATCACCATGGATGACATTTCTAGAGTGTTTACCGGTCGCTCATCCATACTTGAGCCGGTAAATCTGACGGATGCGAATCCAGTGCGGTCGGTTTTTGATGAAAAAGCGTTAGGACGTTCTTCCTCGCAAATAAAAGCCCATTGGTCCAAGTTAGTTTTCACTGGCAAAGGCACACCACCAAAAGAGTTAGCGTCAGACAGCGATGTATTAAGTTATGTTGCTAGTAACGAATTTGCTGTGGGCTATATTAACAGTGCCAATGTAAATGATTCCGTAAAAGTAATTCATACCATCAAATAAGCTAAGAACCCAAAGGGGGGTTAGTATGAAACTATTATTTATATTGCTATTAGTATTGCCGCTTAGTTTAAGTGCGATGGATTTTCGGGTGAGTGGTTATGGCTCCATTGTCGGTGGTAAAGTTATAAGTGGTGATAAAGATCCATCTGGTGAGACTGAGTTTCAGATCGATTTTTATGATTACGCCTATTACGTAGAAAAGTGGGAGTGGGATAAAGAGTCGTTAATTGCGTTACAACTCTCAGCTGATGTGAACGACCGTTTAACGGCCACCATGCAATTAGTTGCCAAAGGGGCTGATGGTTGGTCTCCTGATATCGATTGGTTTTATGTAACCTATGATTTAACGGACAATAGCCAGATTATGGCTGGGCGTCGTATGTTACCGATGTATTATTTTTCAGAGTTTATGGAAGTAGGTTATGCCTATCCGTGGATCAGGCCACCAGCAAACTTATACTGGTGGGAAATCACCCAGTTCAATGGCCTGACCTATCTGCATAGTTTTGATGTTAAACAGTGGACGGTGAATTTCAGTGCTTTTTTTGGGCGTGAAACGCAAACAGAGATTAAATCGCATGACTTCTGGCGTAATCGCGGTGGCTACTATTTTCCGCCAGAAGGCACCTATATCGCAGGTACTGCCGATGTTACCTGGTCTGACATAAAGGGCGTTAATATTGCTGTTGCCAATAACTGGTTAGACATTCGGGCGTCCTATTTTTCAACGCGCTATACCACCACTGCCGATGTCATGTTCTTTGATGAGGTGGATACCAATAATGATGGTATACCTGATTTTACGGTAGAGCGTCGCACCAATCCGGATGGCACTCCTATTCGTTCAGGGCAATGGTCTTTAACTGACTTTGATCTCTCATTCTATGGTTTAGGCGGTACTGCAACTTTCGACTATTTCACCTTGTTGTTTGATTATAACTATGTGATATACGATGACGGTTATGGTTCACGTTTCCCAACCTTTTATATTAGCGCGGTTTATAATCACGAGACTTGGCAGCCTTATGTGGGGTTATCACAAGCGCAGTTAAAAATTACCAAAGATTTTGATGGATTTGGTACGGGAAAGGCAGAAGAGCATCAGATCTTGACCGCAGGGGTACGTTATAACTTTATGTCAAAAGCGGCACTGAAATTTGAATTAAACAAATTTAAGGACAAAGGCGATCGTAGCCCGTGGTTTGACTTTAGTTACCATAATGATGCGACCTTATTTAGTATTGGTTTAGATTTTATCTTTTAAATGACAACGCTAGCCTGATTGACTGCTATCGGGCTAGCGTTCTTATCTGTGCTAAGTTTTCTCTGTATTTAATTCTCAATTATTGCGCTAAATTAAAACTCAATAGCTGATTATTCATATTTTAAAAGCCTGCTGCTTGTCCATCTTTACGGGATTCAGAGGCGCCAATCCAAACGCCATTAGTGTGATCACGCATAATGGCTTGGTAGCCGCCAAAGCCGCCTAAGCCATGCCGGACATTGTGACCGCGTTTTTGCAGTTCCCGCACTGTTTCAAACGGAATACCACGCTCTACTTCAATATAGCCTCCATTTTTTAGGTACGCATCTTGACCATCGGTGGGCTCGGTACTCCCCAAATGCTGCCAACGTGGGGCATCGCCGGCTTCTTGTAGGTTCATGCCAAAATCGACCATATTCACTAAGATTTGCACATGGCCTTGTGGCTGCATGGCGCCACCCATCACACCATAACTGACTAAAGGTTTGCCCGCTTTGGTTATAAATGCCGGAATAATGGTATTAAAAGGCCTTTTGCCGGGTTCATAGACATTGGCATGGTTTTTATCCATTGAAAACATCTGGCCGCGATCCTGAAACACAAAGCCTAATCCTGGCACGACTACGCCAGAGCCCATACCGCGATAGTTACTTTGAATTAATGACACCATATTGCCGTCTTTATCCGCGGTCGTCATATAGATAGTATCGCCTTCATACAAATTAGGATTACCCGCATCAACTCGTTGCGCAGCGCGCGGGCCAATCAGTTTAGCTCGCTCGCGGCCATATTCTTCAGAAATCAGGACGCTGATTGGCGTTTTATAGAAATCCAGATCGGCATAAAACTTGGCTCTGTCTTCAAAGGCCAGCTTCTTGGCCTCAACGAGTACATGAAGACTGTCTGGGCTGTTAAAGCCCATGGCAGCTAAATCAAAGTTTTTAAGAATTTGCAACATTTGCAGTGCAGCGATACCCTGACCATTGGGTGGCAATTCCCATAAGGTATAGCCTTTATAGTCTACCCCAACTGGCTCGACCCAATCAGAACGATGATTGGCAAAATCAGTAAAACGCAGGTAGCCGCCATTTTCGCGCATAAAGGTATCGATTTTGCGAGTGATCTCGCCACGATAGAACGCATCACGGCCGTCTTTAGCCACTGCGCGCAGCGTATAGGCAAGTCCTGGGTTTTTAAAGAGTTGACCTTTAGTGGGTGCTTTGCCGTCGATGGTAAAACTACCTTTAAAATCGCCTGGCTGAGGGCTTAATAACGGCACGCTACGATTCCAGTAATAGGCGATAAGCTCGGTTACCGGAAAGCCTTTTTCGGCGTAATCAATGGTGGGTTGTAACAATTGCGGCATGGGTAAATTGCCAAATTTCTGGTGCATTTCAAACCAGCCATCAATGGTGCCAGGCACGCTAATTGGCAGCATGCCATGTGGCGGTAAATCGCTACGCCCGAGTTTATCTAATTCGGCTTTTAAGGTGTCATAACTCAATCCCAGTGGTGAGCGGCCAGAGGCATTCAACCCATAGAGCTTGCCGGTTTTAGCATCCCAGATCATGGCGTAAAGATCGCCACCAATACCATTACCAGTGGGTTCCATTAATCCTAGAGCCGCGTTAGCGGCGATGGCGGCGTCAATAGCATTGCCGCCCTGCTTCATAATATCCAGAGCGACTTGTGTGGCGAGTGGATGGCTGGTCGCGGCCATTGCTCCTTGAGCGATAACCTCAGAGCGACTGGCAAAATCCTTCCCTGTTATGCGATCAAAAGCGTGTGAAGCTGGCGCAATAAGTATACTAAGGCAGAACAGGCTGAGTTTAAATTTCATCGGGTTAGCTCCTATTTTTTATAAAACTAAACCCATTAGTTACGACTGGCTAGCGCCTTTCGACCAATGGACGTTGGTTGTCGCTCAGTCGCTGGCGCGTAAATGTGCAGTAAGCGCGCTTACCTCTGAACTGCTAAGCGCGACCGCTTGTTGTTGCTTGTAGTCAAACTTGACTAAAGCTGTTATACCAGAGGCGCATTTTTGACCATGTTGCCAAGCCTCTTGATAAACTTCAAAAGAACGATTACCGATACGGTTAACCCAAGTGCGGATTTCAACCACGGCATTATAGTGCGTTTGCGCATGGTAATTTATCTGGATGCTGGCGATAATCAGTGTCCATTTTGTGGTATCTAGGTCAGGCGTGAAAATGCGAAAGATGCCTTGTCGAGCACTCTCAAACCACACGGCAAACACGGTGTTATTGATATGACCAAGCGCGTCTGTTTCTGAGAAACGAGGCGTAATATTTTCGGTAAACATAAACAGGATGTCCTAATGACTGATTTTATTGAGATATATGATAATGCGTTAAGCGCAGAACTTTGCCAACAGCTGATTAGCGCTTTTGAGAAGAGTCCGCATCTACGACCCGGAAGAACGGGGGCGGGAGTTGATCTCACTAAAAAGATCAGTACAGATCTCTATCTTAATGACTATGCTGAGTATCGGCACTTATTGCAGCAGGTCATTGATGTTACCTCCTATTATGCTCATCAGTATTTCAAAAAATACCACTTCGCTTTAATTGCACCAGTTGGCATCACTACGCAAGATCCGCTGAATGGTCAGCCAGTGCCGGTAACACATGATAATTTTCAGCAATTTACCGCAGAGCAAACCTTTGGCTTTATGCGGACTTTATATCGTCTGGGCCCGATTCAAGCACAAAAATATCAAGCCGATAAGGGTAATTATAATTATTGGCACTGCGAGGTATACCCACAATTACCCGATAATGAACCACTGCACCGGACATTGTTATTTATGTTTTATCTGAACGATGTGGCAGAAGGTGGTCAAACAGAGTTTTACTATCAGCAGAAATCCATTCAACCGGCACAAGGTCGCATGGTGATAGCACCTGCCTATTTTACCCATACACACCGTGGTTGTACCCCAGTATCTAGTGATAAATATATTCTGACTAGTTGGATTTTATTAAATCGAGCAGAGCAGCTGTACGGCATGCCAGCAAGGTAAAGCTAGAAAAAGCTTACTAAAATCCAAATGATAACTATTGCTATTAAAGTTAAGCGTTGTTAATATTCTTTTCATCTCAAATTCATGTAGTTTTAATGGTAGTGGGTTTCCATGTTGAAAAGTAAGCTTAATCCAGTTGCATCGGCTGTGGTCTTAGCAATGAGTGCCATCAGTTTCAATCTTTATGCCACAGCAACAGCCGACCAAGTCGTTGCTGCAGACAGTGCGCTAAGTCCGGCAATCGAAGTCATTAGAGTGAAAGGTCAGCAACACGTGCATCGCTTTGATGAAACCGGTGCCGTGATCTTGATTGATCGAGCACAAATTGAGCAGGTGCAGCCGCTTTCTACCGAAGATGTATTACGCCGTGTACCTGGTATCAATATCAAAGGCGAAGAAGAAACCTCGATTGTGGCTAACTTTGGTATTCGTGGTCTGTCTGCAGGTGAGTCCAAATCGCTGTTACTAGAAGATGGTGTTCCAGTCGCCCCCGGATTGTTTATTGGTAATGACCGCTATTTTAATACTCGTATTCAACGGGTTGAATCTGTAGAAGTGTTAAAAGGTTCAGCCTCTTTACGCTATGGTCCTTCGACTATTGGTGGTGTGGTTAACTATATCACTAAAACGCCTGATGACGGTGTGTTAGTGTCGGCACGTGCCGGTTCCTTTAATATGCGTGAGCTTAGTGTCGAAGCTGGCGCTAAGAACCCGTCCGAAGACGCCTTTGTTGGTGTGGTGGCGACTAAAGCAAAAAGTGATGGCTTTATGGATAAAGGCTATGACATGTCAGATGTGATGGTCAAAGCCGGTATGGCGATTAGTGACAAGCAAAAGGTCGGTGTTAAGTTTGCCTATCATGAAAATGAAGCCAATATTTCTTACCGCGGTTTGTTGTTGGCCGATTATTTAAACGGCGAGCGTTATAATCCTGCACCGGATGACTGGTATTTGACCGATCGTACATCACTCGATTTAAACCATGAAGTGGTATTAAACAACGATGTTAAGGTGAATACTTTACTCTACTGGAGTGAGATTACACGCGATTACTGGCGTTATAATGTTGATACGGCGGCTTCAAATGCGGCTGGACGCTGGGTCTATACCGATGCGCTGACAGGTAATAACCGTAGCTTTGAGCGTTTAGGAATTGAAAGCCGCTTGAGCGTTGATCAGCAGTTATTTGGTTATGCAGCTGCGACTGAATTTGGCTTGCGTGTAATGCAAGAGGAATCTAATGATACCCGAATCCGTGCTACTCGCGCAGCGGATCGTTCAGGCAATAACGATCGGCATATTATCGATTCTGCTACCAGTGTTGCCGGTTACGCACAAAGTCGTCTACAAATCAGCGATGCTTTGGCCATTACCCCTGGTTTACGAGTAGAGTCTTACGAGCAAAAGCGCGAAATTCTGACGCAGAATGGCGATACCGCGAAAACCACTAACACCGAGTTTTTACCGGGTGTAGGCGCCACTTACGAGTTAAGCGACAGTGCGCAGTTGTATGGTGGTGTGTATCGGGCATTTTCGCCGGCCTCTAATGGTGTTGCCCTAGATGGCTTAACCGATCAGCAGCTAGATGGGGAGCGCTCAGTAAACTATGAAGCCGGTTTACGTGGTACTGCAGGCGCAGTAACTTACGAAATGTCCGCCTTCTATATGGATTTCGCCAACCAAGTTGTAACGGGTAATAGCGATCCTAACTTGTCGCAATCTAATGCCGGTGAGACCGAGCATACAGGTATGGAGTTGGTGTTTAATTACAATTTTGGTGGTGGCTTTAAATTAGAGACTAATGCCACTTGGGTACCGACTTCAGAGTTTAAAACAGGCGTTAATGCCGGTAATCGTATTCCTTACGCACCGAAGATCTTGGCAAACGTTGCGCTAAGTTACACTGCAGAGTCCTTTAGTATTGCTTTAACGGCACATCACCGTGGCGAGCAATACGCTGATCCTAGCAATCGCGTGGATATTCCAACAAATGCTGCCGGTGGTATTTGGGGTGGGTTATTACCTGCTTACTCTGTATACGATCTGTTAGCACAATATAAGGTGATTGATGGTTTAACCGTATATGGCTCAGTGAAAAACTTAGCGGATAAAAACTATATCAGTGGATTGCGTCAAGGTATTTATGTAGGGCCTGAACGCTCATTTGAAGCAGGCTTCCGCTACCGTTTCTAAAGCAATACTAACGTTATATCCCATCTATTCTTAGCAACAACCGAGCATCGCTAGGTTGTTGCTAACGCTTGTTTTCTCCACTTTCTGCTTCATCAAATCACTATTAGCAAAAAGTTCCCTATAAATGAAAATAATATTGCTATTGCAAGTGATTATCATTATCATCCTAGCGATTGAAGGCTGTTAGGCCGCATTTACCCATAAAGGAGATAGAAATGTTGTTTCGCCAAGGTTGTCTGGCTATCGCAGTCGCTGCTGCATGTCAAATCAGTACAGCGCATGCCACAGCAGCGTTAACCGAAAATAATATTGAAGTGATAGTGGTAACGGCTTCAGGCTATGAACAGAAACTTGTTGATGCGCCTGCGAGTATTTCTGTGATTACACAGGAAGAGTTAAAGCGCCGTCCTTACACTACCTTATTAGATGTGGTGCGAGATTTAGAAGGTGTCGATATTGGTGAAACGCGTGATAAAACCGGACAGGGTACGATCAGCCTGCGCGGTATGGGATCGGATTACACCTTAATTCTAGTCGATGGCAAGCGACAAAATAATCATGGTGACATTTATCCAAATGCCTTTGGGGGCAATCAGTTTGGTCACATCCCGCCGTTAGATGCCATTGAGCGGGTGGAAGTGATTCGCGGCCCTGCATCGACCTTATATGGCGCAGATGCATTAGGTGGCGTGATTAATATCATCACTAAAAAAGTGACTGAGGAATGGGCTGGCTCGCTGTCACATAGCCGTACGAAACAATTTGATGATGCCTTTGGTGAAGAGGTAACAACCGATTTTAATGTGATGGGCCCACTTATCAAAGGTGTACTTGGTATGGCAATCCGTGGCAGTGTTTATGATCGGATGGCGTCAACGCCGGAATATGCGCCTATTAATTATCCGAATGGCGAGGTGCGTACTCGCTCACTAGGTTTTGGTGCCGGCGGCAAAACCGTTGATAATACAAACGAAGTATTAGGTGCACGCTTAAGCTGGACGCCTGTCAAAAACCAAACGCTATGGTTTGATATCGAAACGTCTAAGCAGGATTATGATAATACACCTGTAATCAATAACGATGGGGTGCGGCAATACCCTTTAGGTACGGTGGATAATATTGATAGCGTTTGGGCTGTGGGTAATGTGTGTATTGGTGGTAGAGGTTCAAGGCAAGCAGTCTGCGAAGCCAGTGGTGGTCAGTGGACCAGACGTAGTAACCCCAGAGTCGGTTACAGCGATACGCAAGAATTTACGCGTGATACTTGGTCGTTAACGCACCAAGCTGAATGGGAATTTGGCAATAGCTTTGTCTCGTTATCTTATGTTGATACGCAGAATAATGGTCGGACTTTGCCTTTTACCGTAGCTGAACGCGCGCAATTGCTACAAATGATTGATGCTACTGGGAACTATGCTGGATTAGCAGAAAGCGAGCGAAAAGCCATTGCTGAAGCGACTTTTTTACCGCGGCCAAAACGTGAAATGAGCAGTAATCAATATACGCTTGATATCAAAGTCGATATGCCATTTGAAGCGGCAGGACAGCATAAGACCGTGTTTGGCGCGCAAATCATTCGTGGCGAATTGCAAGATGGTGTCTTTGGTATGGAGCAGGGTACACCCGGTGCAGTGCAAGATCACAATATGTGGTCAGTATTTGCAGAAGATACTTGGGATTTGACGGGTGAATTTGCGTTAACTGCGGGTTTAAGGCGAGATGATCATGAAGTATTTGGTGATCAATTAAGCCCCAGACTTTACGGTGTGTACACCCTTAACGAAGCTTGGACCATTAAAGGCGGGGTTAGCACGGGTTTCAAAACCCCGAAAACGACGCAGTTATATGATGGGGTCGTTGGCTTTGGTGGGCAGGGCACCTCTCCGTTTTTTGGTAACCCAGATTTAAAAGCGGAAACCAGTGTGTCTAGTGAATTAGCCGTTTATTGGACGCATGACAATGGCCATAACTTTAATGCAACCCTCTTTAAAAATGATTTTGACGATAAAATTGCCTCACAGCCTTGTGGTGCTAATACCACAATTCTGTGTTCCGTCACCGGTGAATATGCCAGTTTGGGATACGCAACGAGCAGCAAAACTGTCAACATTGATAAAGTGACTATTCAAGGCGCAGAGCTGGCTGGACGTTGGCAATTACTTGAGACCGTTGCGCTAAGAGCTAACTATACCTATACCGACAGTGAGCAAAAAAGTGGTGCTAACAAAGGTCGTCCGCTTGGGAATAGCGCTAAGCACATGGCTAACCTGACGCTAAATTGGCAAGCGGCTGCAGCGCTAAATGTGTTTTTAACATCAGAATACCGCACTAAACGTTACCGCTCTTGGGATGTGCAAAATGATAAAGCGCTTTATTTTAAAGGTTATAACGTCTTGCACCTCGGTGCGGCTTACCAGGTGAATGATACTGTTACCTTTAATCTGCGCATCAACAACCTGCTTGATAAAGATTTTACTGCTTACAACATTACCTTTACTGAATGTAGCGATACTGCTGCCAGCTGTGTCAATGATGCTAGCGGTCAGAACGGTTATAGCGCTGCGTTTGTCGATGATTTTAATAACAAAGATAAGGCGCGTAACCTTTGGGCGGGCGTTAATGTGCAGTTTTAACACCCTTATTTAATGCAAAGGGGCATTACTAATGCCCCCTTATTTAACAGGGGTAAGATAACGTGTTCAGCGTAAAAAGTGAGTTTAGCAACAGGTTCAGATAAAGCATGCAAGCAAAAAACAGTGTAGCCAAAAAGAAAAATGCCGCGGTCGGTCGCATGATGCGAGCCTTGCATACCTACAGTGCCATGTGGGTGTTGTTATTACTGGTGTTTTTTTCTATTACGGGTATCACACTTAATCACCCAACTTGGCAAAGTAAGTGGGGCGCGCAGCAAAGTCTTACCATATTACCTCTGCCAGCAGCATTTCAAACCTGGCCCGTTGAGTCCGAGCAAGCGCACTATGCGGCTAATTTAGTTGCATGGTTGCAACAGCAAGGTGTCAAAGCAGTCAGCTGGCAATCGCGTTATGAACCTGACGAGCAAACGCTGGAATTAAGCTTTAAGCGACCTGCTGGTTTTGCTGTGGCGCTGGTTGATCTCAATCGGGCAGAGGTCGAGTTAGAGCAACAGTTTAGTGGCTATCTGGCACTGGCGAATGACTTACACAAAGGCCGAGATAGCGGTTTAGCGTGGAAGTGGTTGATTGATATTACCGCTATTGCCTGTTTGTTATTTGCTATTACAGGGTTTTATTTATTACTGAAAATGCCATCGAAGAAAAGTGCGGGAAATGCGCTGGCCGTCTTAGGTGGCCTGATGGCGCTATTGGCCTACCTCATTGCGCTGCATTAATGGAATTTAAGAAGGAGATAATGTTGAAAGCATTCAGTCTGAGCTTAGTAACGGCTGCACTATTAGTTTGTAGCCCATTACAGGCCGCAGAATCGGAAATCACGCTACAGATCCCAGAGATTGCTACGGCCCAGTACTATCGGCCATATGTTGCGGTATGGATAGAAAATACTGAGCAGCAGCCGGTGAAACTTATTGCTCTCTGGCGCAAAGAGCCTGATTGGTTAAAAGATATTCGGCGGTTTTGGCGCAAAATAGGCCGCAGTGAGCCAGTTTTAGTTGATGCGATGACAGGGGCAACCCGCACTCCAGGTCAGTATCGCTTAAGTTGGGATGGTAAAGATGATCAAGGTGATGCTTTACCTGAAGGGAAGTACACCCTGTATGTGGAGGCTTCGCGCGAACAAGGCGGTCGCAGTTTGCAAAAAATCGATTTTGAACTCAATGGACAGCCTCAGCAACTGAGTGCTGCTGCGTCAGAAGAGCTTGGCGAGTTGCAGTTTGTTATTAAATAAATACCCATCATGATGTGAAAAAGGAAAAATAGGATGAAAAAGCTTTTATTGGCTGCATTGCTTGCCGTATCGAGTCAATCGGTGTTCGCCCATACCTTATGGGTGATGCCAAGTCACTTTGTGTTATCAGGAGAAGATACTTGGATTTCGGTGGATGTGTCCGCGGCGAACATGACCTTTGTTCCCGATAAAGGTGTATCGCCAGATAATTTACATATCATTTTCCCAGATGGCCAGCGACATAAGTTTGCGCAAAGTTACCAAGGTAAGCGCAAGTCGCAAGCCGATCACCAGCTGGTTGCTGAAGGCACCTATCTGATTGAAAATGGTGGAGCACCGCGCTATTTCACTATGTATGAAGTGAATGGCGAGCGCAAACGTATTATGGCAGATAAAAAAGCGGCCAGTAGTCAGCTACCTGTTGGCGCAAGCAAGGTCACGACAAGTCGCAGTCAAAGTAAAGCCTTGGCTGTAGTGACGGTGAAAGCCCCTAATCGTACTGCGATCAATCCCAAAGGCGAGGGCTTTGAAGTGAACTTTGTCACACATCCAGCGGATTATGTGGCAGAAGAAGATATTCAATGGCAGTTATTATTAGAGGGCAAGCCCGTCTCTGGTGTGAAAGTGGAACTGTCGCGGGAAGCAGAGTTATATCGTAATAACGCAGGACGCATCACCTTAGAAACGGATGCTGAAGGTAAACTGCGGTTTACCCCAGCAGAGGCTGGGCGTTATTTACTTGAAGCTAGCTACCAAGACAATACGCCCACGGCACTGGCTGATATGCAGAGAGCCTCTTTGACATTAACCTTTGAAGTGGGTCTACCGTAAATTGTTCTACCGCAGGCATTGTTAGATGCCTGCTCTGTTACACAGCTTACGCAGGCTTAAAATTGCAGGCAGTGGCTTAATCCGCTGCCTTAATCATTTTCAGATGCGGAATATCATCTTCCAAATAAGGCTCACTAGCCGGTTTAAAACCAAGCTCTTGATAAAAACGCTGTAAATAACATTGCGCTGAGATATGAATATCGGTGTTTGGCCAAAGCGCCGCCGTCTCTGCTAGCGTTTTTTCCACTAAGATTTTCCCCAAGCCTAACCGTCGAGCCGTTTGCGAGATGCAAACGCGCCCTATACCTGGAAAGCCAGCAAAGCTCACATTGGGTGCTAATACCCGCGAGTAGGCAATGACTTTATCGCCTTTTTTTAGAATGATGTGCCTTGTCTCTGGATGTAAGTCTTTGTCATCCAATTCTGGATAGGGACAATTTTGTTCAACAACAAATACATCTACCCGCAGTTGCAACAATGAATACAGTGTGAGGGTATCTAACTCCTTGAAGGTGAGTACCTGCCATTGCATTTTTACAGCCCTTTTCTTGCTATTTTTGATGCACTATATCAGAGCCAAGACGCAGGATGCTATTCTTGAAGACACTAAAATAAATTATTCAGAGCTTTTTTAGTTGTATGTCATAAAATTGTAAGAGCAAGCAAGAATAATCAAGAGTATTTTTCCCACATATTGGTGACAACCATGGTAAAGCAGCGTCATACAGCATTCGATATTTCAGGCACTGAGCCACAGGCAAATTTTTCTGCAAATCCTGAGTTTCAGCAGGTTTTAGCAAGCCGTTTAAATCGTCGTCGGTTTTTGCAAGGCGCTGTCGCTTTGGCAGTGGGCAGCTTTATTGGTAGCAGCTTAACAGGCTGCGATACTAAGGTTACGGCAGTCAGTAATGCGGTAAAAAAAGGGCTATTAGGATTTGAAGCCATTGCCACAAACCGCTTTGATACGGTAACTGTACCTGCTGGCTACAGTGCCAAACCTTTTTTACCGTGGGGTACGCCATTATTGCCAGGAGCCGCAGCATATAAAACTGATGGCAGCAACACCGCTGCAGAGCAGGCTATGCAAATAGGCACACATCACGATGGTATGCATTTTTTCCCGATGGATATAAAGCAAGGGGGCCAAAGTTCCGATGAGGGCTTACTGGTCATAAATCATGAATATTGCGATCCCAAAATATTACATGGCGCCGTTGCTGAGGTATTACCTCGCCCCGCGGAACAAGTCCATAAAGAGTTAGCCGCACATGGTGTTAGTGTGGCCCATATCAAAAAACAGGCTGATGGCCAATGGCAGCTGCAACAAGACAGTGCCTATAATCGCCGTATTACCGGTATGACCCCGATGGCGTTAACAGGCCCTGTGCGTGGTCATGCTAAGGTGCAGACCCAATATAGTCCTGAAGGCTTGGCCACTCGCGGTACCTTAAATAACTGCTCACATGGTGTCACACCTTGGGGCACGTATTTGACCTGTGAAGAAAACTGGGCATTACTCTTTGTTAACCGTGATATAAAGATGCCTAGGGAGCATCGACGTTATAGTGTTTCGGAGATGCACAGTATTATGCATTGGGAATCTGCTGCTGCAGAAGATCCCGTTTTAGCTCGTTTTAATGCTTCAAGCCTTGCTGAATCAGCTATGGCCGACTTCCGCAATGAGCCGAATACTTTCGGTTGGATCGTAGAAATTGACCCCTTCAATCCGCAGAGTACGCCCGTGAAGCATACCGCCATGGGACGTTTTGCGCATGAAGGCATTATTTTTGCTAAACCGGAGATAGGTAAGCCGTTAGTGGCATATTCGGGTGATGATTCGCGCTTTGAGTACATTTATAAATTTGTTAGCGCGCAAAATTATGATCCTGCTACAGCGGGTCCGCATTTACTGGATAGTGGAACCTTGTATGCAGCTCGTTTTAACGATGATGGTTCGGGAGAGTGGTTACCCTTAGATGTGACTAATGCCGACTTTATGGCAAAAGCGGCCGCAGCTAAGGTGGAATTTAGCGATCAAGCTGATCTGCTGCTCAATACACGTTTAGCGGCAGATATTGCCGGTGCAACCAAGATGGATCGCCCGGAATGGGGCGCTGTGCATCCTGAAACGGGAGAGGTTTACTTTACGTTAACCAACAATAGCCAGCGACATAATTCGCAACTTAATGCTGCCAACCCGCGGGCAACTAATACCCAAGGTCATATCATTCGTTGGCGTGAAGAGGTGGGGACCCGTTTTAATTGGGACATCTTTTTATTAAGTGGTGAGGCTTTTACCTACACACCGCAGCATCAGTTTATGTTAACGGAAGAAAACCAGCATGCTTCGCCTGATGGCTTGTGGTTTGATCCTAATGGTTTACTCTGGATCCAAACCGATATGTCGGGAAGCCAGTTACGTGAAGGCGTCTTTGGTCATAATCAGATGTTAGTAGCAGATGTTGTTTCACACACCATCAAACGTTTCTTAGTCGGTCCTGTGGGCTGCGAGATTACCGGTGTAGTAATGACGCCAGATTGTCGAACGATGTTTGTGAATATCCAGCATCCTGGAGAGGGATCAGGGCCATATAGTTTCAGTAGTACTTGGCCAGATCGAGGTACGCGTCGACCACGCTCTGCCACGGTAATTATTACCAAAGATGATGGCGGTGTTATTGGCAGCTAAGTCACTGATGACTAAGTGCCAACGATCAGCATAGTGCCAAGTACTGTTAGAAGGGCGCCTAACCAGGCGCCCCAAGCAGGGCGACGTTTATATACTAACCAAAGCATCGGCAGTATGAGTACCGGACTAACCGACGACAGCATTGCTACCTTGCCAACGTCACCATGCTTAAGTGCTTGTAAAATAAAAGTCATACCCAATACCATTGATAGGGTTGCATTAATAATCACTAAAGAGAAAATGCGACCGGTTAAAGGCAGCAGGCTGCGTGCCACTTTAAACCCGAGCAGTAAAAATAGTAAATGCAGTATAAAACCTGTTGTCATCCTAACGGCCGAGGCAGCTATGGCATCAACAGCCGTTAGCATGAGAGGCTTTAGCATTAGGGTAGATACTGCTTGGCAAACTGCCGCTAATAAGCCCAAAGCGATGCCCAAGCTGATCCCGTGTTGCTGACTTTCCCATTGATGCTGTTCGTTTTGCCTTTTACCAAACAAGATGGCAATCATGACGCCACTAAGCAGTAATGAGCTACCGATAAGACCAAGTCCCCATAGGGTTTCACCTAACCAAAAATACGCTAGAACGACCGAGAATAAAGCATGGCTAGCAAACAACACACCCGCTCTGCGCGGGCCAAGCCGATTCATTGCCGCGAATAATGCGGTATCGCCAATAAAGATGCCTATAGCCCCGGAAAGCGCTAGTAAGCTGATGCTTTCACTGGATAACGTTTGCCAGCCATTATTAAATAGCGTCATAAGCCACAATAGCACCATGGCAACCAACATCCGATAACGAGTAAATGCAAAAGCGCCTAAATGGGTTGCAGCCTGCGCTGAGAGCAAACTACCAAAGGCCCAACAGGCGGCTGCTAATAATGCAAGATATTCAAAAGACAAGGGTTTCGCCGTTAATAGAATCGATAGGTTGGCAACTCTATATTTAGCAAAGTTGCCACATTAGTTTTATTTAAAGCAAACTGGTTTAGTACTCGGTATTAATTTGAAAGCGGTTAACGTTAAAAAATTCCCGATGATAAATAGCGATCGCCTCGATCGCAAATGATGGCCACGATTACCGCATTGTCGATTTGTTCTGCAATACGCAGTGCCGCATACACCGAACCACCAGAACTCACTCCCGCGAAAATACCTTCTTCTTTGGCCAGTCGACGCATAGTGTCAAGTGCAGCTTCTTGTGAGATATCAATAACCTGATCTACGCGCTCTTGCTCGAAAAAACCAGGTAAATATTCCACCGGCCAGCGCCTGATCCCTGGGATGCTGGCGCCTTCGGCAGGTTGTAAACCAATAATTTGAATAGCGGGGTTTTGCGTTTTCAAATAGCGCGACGTGCCCATAATAGTGCCTGTAGTTCCCATGCTGGATACAAAGTGCGTAATAGTCCCCTGGGTTTGTTGCCACAGCTCAGGCCCAGTACTGGCAAAATGTGCTGCGGGATTATCCGTATTATTAAATTGATCCAGCACTATGCCTTTGCCTTCTGCTTGCAGCTGTAATGCCAGATCACGCGCGCCTTCCATCCCTTGTTCTTTACTGACTAAAATCAATTCTGCGCCATAAGCGCGCATAGAAGCCTTGCGTTCTTCTGTCGCATTGGCTGGCATAATTAACGTCATCGGGTAGCCTTTTATCGCGGCTGCCATCGCCAAGGCGATCCCGGTATTGCCACTGGTGGCTTCAATAATGCGATCGCCAGGTTTAATGCTGCCACGACGCTCTGCTTCGTTAATCATATTTAGTGCTGGGCGATCTTTGACCGAGCCAGCCGGGTTATTCCCTTCCAATTTACACAGTACGACGCTGTTGGTGTGGCTGGCTAAACGCTGCAGTCGGACTAAAGGGGTATTACCCACATAGGCTTCGATAGTTGGGAAATTCATAAGTAGGCCTCGTTATTAAAAAGTCTCAGCAGTTAATGTGGTTAGCCGCAGCAGGTTATCACAAAGTACCGCAGCCGCAATGCCGACATTAAGTGACTCCGCTTCACCAAAAGCAGGGATAGTGATTTTACGATTGACCAAGCTGCCTACTGCATGACTAATGCCATTGGCTTCATTACCTAAGATGATGAAGCCTCCCTGTTGGGATAAGCTTAGTTCATGCACACTTTCGCCATCGAGATAGGCACCATAGATAGGCATGTCGGTTGACGATAAAACGTCAGTCAAGGATTGGTAATGCAACTGCACTCTTAAAAATGAGCCTTTTGCAGCAGCAACAACTTTCGGATTAAAACAGTCGGCAGTATCAGGAGAGCATAGAATATGCTTTATGCCATACCAATCGGCAATCCGAATGATCGTGCCCAGATTCCCGGGGTCGTTAATGTTATCCAGAACCAGCGTCCAGCTTGAAGCGGCGGGGGAGAAAGTGGGCCATCTAGGCATAGCAACCACAGCTAATGCCGCATCATTACTACTAAAGGTGCCGACTTTAACTAGCTCGTTGCTGTCACAGCTTTGCAATACGGGTACCTTTTGCGTAGCTACTGGATGTGCCGAGATAAAATGCTCTGTAGCAAACAAGGCCACCACTGTCCAGTTAGAGGCTAAAACCTCAAGCACCGCTTTTTCACCTTCAACAAAAAACAGCTGTTCCGCTTTACGATTTTTTTTCAGGTGAAGCGCTTTAATCAACTTGGTCCATTTATGGCTAATCATGCTGCAGACTTTTTTAAGTAAACACTTTGCCTATTTTACCCAGACTTTCCGCTGCTGTCTGGATAAAAATCCACATTAACACTGATGTAGCTTAAACGCGTTTTTTTCAGTTTTGCCCTTGACGGTTATCGGCAGTATCACCATCTATTAAGAAGTAACAAGGAAACCATTCGTTGCGGCAGTGGTCTTTAGTAATAGTCGCTGCAAAAATTCTTAACAGGAGTACCTTATTATGCAAATACAAATCAACAGTGATCGCCACATTCAGGCCGATGAGCGCTTGGCCGAATTTGTGCGTGATACCCTCAGTGCAAAGTTAAGTCGTTTTGCTGATCATATTACTCGCATCGAAGTGCACTTGAGCGATGAAAATAGTAGTGCTAAGCATGATGGGAATGACAAACGCTGTTTGTTAGAGGCGCGTTTTGAAGGGCAAGAGCCGATTGCCGTCACTGAACATGCGGCAACGGTTGGCCAAGCGCTAACGGGAGCGGCTGAAAAGCTACAACGTAAGTTGAGTTCTTTAGTCGGGAAATTAAGAGACAAACAGACAAGAGTGGGCGCGGTTGCTTTTGAAGAGGCTGAGGATCTTAACCCGTAATTGGTAGGACTAAGCTTGCTACGCAGCCAATCAGTGCATATGGTTAGCTGCGTGGCATGCTAGATACCAAGTTGGCTAGGGCTGTTTAGACAGCAATATCTGTTGTAACGGCGCCGCTAAATGCCCCAAATCCTTACGTAACACGTGACACATAGCAAAAGGTGCCAGAGTGACTCTGGAAATATTGTTAAGTTGTTGTTGTTCTAGATAAGCCTCTGCTGATAATTGATCTTCTAGCACCACATCTGCCCTACCTTGTAAAAGCATGCCAAAAGCTTGCTCCATACTGGTTACTGTTAATCTATTTCCTGCAAATGAAGTAAGCTCTGCCATTTTTAAACCCCTGACATGGACAACGATAAGCTCAGTGTTGTCTTGCCAATTCGTCAATATGTCAGCTGTTAGGCTGAATGCTTGCAGATAAAGATCACCGAGTTTGGCCTGAATCGTGATCAGATTTTCGTTTTCAAGTTGGCAAATTCGAAATAAATCCGCATCAAGCTGCAGGTTACTGACCAAATGTAAACGTCGTTGCGAGGGCATTGGAATAAAGAGGACTTGCTTGCCCAGCTGCTGATATGCCTGTTGTAGTTGGTTTTCTATATAGATACTTTTTGAAGATGGGCTTTGTGTAGTACCAATTAAAATAGGCTCAGCACTTAAACATAAAGGCAGAGTAGCAAAAAGCAGCCCTAGATTCCGCCAGAAGCTGTTTCTGGCGGGAGTGGCAGGCTTAACGTTTAAAGCGTTGCTGGCCATGGATCCATGTCTCTAATGTGGTGGTTTGCCACAATTCTGCTGCTGGTATCTTAAAGATATCTCGATCAACCAAGATAAAGTCAGCCCAGCTACCTGGGGCAAGTGTACCCATGGCATCTTCCTGAAAGGCACCATAAGCCGCATCGACGGTAAATGAACGAAACGCCTCAACCAGTGTGAGTTTTTGCTCAGGTAGCCAGCCACCCTCAGGTTGATTTTGTTGATTCTGTCTGGTTACTGATGCATGCAAGCCATGAAAAGGGTTGGCGAGTTCCACTGGGAAATCAGAGCCACCGACAATGATGCTGCCTTGATCGATAAAGCTGCGCCAAGCATAAGCCCCCCGTAAGCGGGCAACGCCCAAGCGATCGCCTGCCATATTCATATCCGACGTGGCGTGCACCGCCTGCATAGCCGGTAAAATATGTAACTGTTTAAAGCGTGGAATATCACGTGGCGAGACGACTTGCGCATGCTCGATGCGGTGACGGCTCGACTGAAGCACCTCTTGAGAGCTTAACTGCTCAAAGCGATCCAATACCAAGCGATTAGCTCGGTCACCAATCGCATGCACATTGGCTTGAAAGCCAGCCTCTATCGTCAAACGCATGATTTCTGTCAGGGCATCCGGCTCAGTGACTAATAAGCCTTGTTGACCAGGTTGATCGCTATAGTCCGCCAGTAAGGCGGCACCTCGGCTACCCAAGGCACCATCGCCATAGATTTTAACAGAGCGAATATCTAACCAATCGCTGGCATCATCAATAATGCCTCTTTTAAACCAATCTGCCAATTCAGGATCTTTAGCCGATAACATCGGGTAAATACGTACACCCAGTTTTTGCTCTTGTTGAAGTTGTTGGTAAAGCTTAACAAGCTCTGTCGTCACGCCCGCATCATGCACTGCGGTAATACCAAGTGCGAGTAAATGTTGAAAAGCACTTTCTAACGCGGCACGTTTCTCTACTATACCGGGGGCTGGGATTTTACGTTGTACTAAATACATGGCGTTATCAATTAAGACGCCGGTAGGTTCGCCTTGAGCATCTCGTATAATCTCTCCCCCAGGAGGATCCAGTGTGTCTTTATTGATGCCCGCTAAGGCTAAGGCTTTACTATTTACCCAAGCCGCATGCGCATCAACCCTGACCAAGTAAACGGGTTTATCTGCTACGAGCTCATCTAAGCTTGCTTTATTTGGAAAGGCTTTGCTATCCCACAGTACTTGATTCCAGCCTCGACCTACTACCCAAGGTTGCTCTGGATTGTGCTGCGCAAAGTTCGCTACAGCCGCAGCCGAAGCGGTTTCACTGGTTATGCCGCGCAGATCTGCTTGTTTTAGGTATTCCCCTAACCCCAAAATATGACCATGGCCATCAATTAAACCCGGCAGCAGCGTTTTACCCTGACCATCAATTTTTTTCGCTTGCTCGTATTGTGATACTAGTTCAGCAGCGCCTCTCGCCAATATTTGGCCACTTTGGTCATCAAAAACCAGGGTTTGAAAGTTCACCAACTGTCGATTTTCAGCGAAACCGTAACCCTGAATATTATGTAGGACAATAGGCTCGGCCTGAACGCTCAAACTAATAAACGAGAAAAGCAGAAATAAGGGTTTTAATTGCATAATTTACCTGCAGTTTTGCTGATACTTTATACAGACTATATCAGCTCTTTTTGTATAAAGGCATAGTCAAACAGCTCCCCTTGTAAATTTAGGTAAAGCTAATAATGTCATGACAAGGCCTCTTACATATAAAATTCGTCATAGGCACAATTTTTTTATGTGAATTTTAAGTATTATCTGGTAAAAGTTTTATATCTAAGCCGAAAAATGCACTAAACAGATTTTTGTTAAAAGACGGGTGGCATTCACCGCAACTAAAAAGGCATTTTAAGAATTAAAAAGTTATACTATAACAATGAGTGAACTTTTTCTGTTGCAAAGCCTCTGATGTTCGGCTCGAATTAAGGCATGCTCAATGCTTACTAAAATTTTTATCATTTTGAATAAATTAAGAACGCCAAGTAATGTTAAATAGCTTTTTTGTAGATTTTCGACGTCTTTTCCCGCAGGGCCATCAGCGCCTTATGTTGCTTTGTTTGGTTTTTATTACGTTATTGCTACTGTGGCCAACTTCGCAAAGGTCTACACAAAGTGGCATGGGGGTGTTGCCTTTACTGCTAAGTATCGGTTTACAGCAGGCGCCAGAGCAACTCGATCAATTACCGTTAAACGAGCTAGTCGCTTGGGTTGATGACAAATTACGTACGGAACCGATTGAAGATCCTTTCACCAAAATTTACAACATTGAAGCCGGCGATAGCCTTAGTCGAATTTTCTCGCGTTATAACTTAGGTTACCAAACTGTCCAACAAGTAATGGCGGCGGATCAATCCTTGTTAGCTTTAGATGTCTTACACCCTGGTAATCGTTTAACCTTGCAATTGGATGAAGCCGGGCAATTACAAAGCATGGAGCTTTTTATTCATGCTGGGAAAAAAGTTTTGTATGAAAGAGTTGCTGCGGATGAGTTTGCTTATCAAGAAATCATAGATGAAGGCGTTTGGCGAAAAAATATTTTGGCAGGCGAAATCTTTGGTAGTTTTTATACATCTGCGCAGCGAGTAGGTTTAAGTGATACGGATATCTACAATATCAATCAACTTTTTAAGGATAGGATTGATTTTTCGCGAGATATTCAGGCTGGAGCGCAATTTCAGGTGCTACGCAGTGAGAACTTTGTCGAAGAACAAGGCACTGGTCAAAGTCGGATTGAGGCAATTCGTATCTTAAACCGGCGACAAGTTTTGACAGCTTTTATGCATGATGACGGTCAATATTATGATGCGAACGGTGATAGCTTAGAAAGAGCTTTTTCGCGTATTCCCCTGCAAAATAACGTTCGTGTTAGCTCTCATTTTAACCCACGTCGCCTACATCCAATTACTAAGCGGGTTTCGCCACATAATGGTACGGATTTTCCATTACCTATTGGCACACCAATAATCGCGCCTGCAGATGGTGTAGTTACCCGTATTGAGAACCATCCATTTGCCGGTAAATATATTGAAATTCAGCACTTTGGTGGCTATAAAACTCGCTATTTGCATCTTAGCCGTTTTAATGTACAGCGCGGTCAAAGAGTCACAAGAGGTCAGCGTATAGCGCTGTCTGGGAATACGGGGCGTTCTACAGGGCCGCATTTGCACTATGAACTACATATCAATAACAGACCTGTTAACCCAATGACTGCCCATATCCCGCTTGCTCGACCTGTGCCTGCTGAGTCGAGGGCCGCTTTTGCAACTCGGGTGAAACAATTAACCGCAGAAATGGAACAACAAAGCGAGTTAGCTAAACAACAGAGTGCCAAAGAGTTGGTAGCAGCTGATTGAGTGTTGAGAAAATGGCCCTATGGGCCATTTTCTTGAATTGAAGTGCGGGATTAGTATTTTGCCGGCTGACCTGCAGCAGGTAACGACTGTAAAATAAATTCACGTAAATCGTCATTCGATTTTTTCAAATCTTCATAACGTAAATACATCATATGACCACTGCGATAACCTTTAAAACTTAAACGGTCTTTCATTTTGCCGCTGGGATCTAACTGCCACATATTGTATTTGGCATCAAAGTAGTTTGTTGCGCCATCGTAGTATCCGGCTTGCGTCAACACGCGTAGATAGGGGTTTTGTGCCATTGCTTGGCGCAGGTTTTCACCCGTATTATCATTGCTACGATCCCAAGGGTGTACATTACCGAACATGTTGTACTTAATATCAGTTTTGTAGTTTAACTCAGTTCGTAAGTAGTGGTTAATGGCGGGCGTAAAGGAGTGTAGCCACGAGGTCAATTCTGCCCAATAATCTGGTCGCTCACCTACGTCATTTTTATCTAGCCCAAGATAACGTGAATCTAAACGACCTACTGTGAATCCACGATCACGCAGTAATTCTTTCCAAAAATACGCCGTACTAATATCTAAGTTTGAGCGCATGACATTTTGCACACTGATCCCGGAGTAGCGACTCACTTGCTCTGCAATGCGCTGTTTTTCAGCCTCTGGCAGCGAGTTACCCCGCGCGAGCGCAGGTAAATATTCGTTTAAAGTGAAGTTTTCAACTTCTGGCAGAATATCGTACAAGTCTTTTTGTTGTAAATCTGCGGCTAGGGCCTGGTGATACCATGCGGTTGCGGCAAAGTACGGCAAGCGGTTTGCGGCTTTAACGGGCCCTTGCCGCTCAATGCCAATATCCGTTGGTGAAACTAAGATTACACCATTTAAATACATCCATTGATTATTTTGCAGCGCTAATGCTAAGCCCGCGACTCGGGTCGTCCCGTAGCTTTCACCAATCAAAAATTTAGGTGAAGGCCAGCGCTCATAACGATGCACAAAGGTGTTGATCCAGCCAGCCAAATAGTTCACATCGGCATTTACACCAAAAAACATCTTCTGTTGTTGATCACGTGAAGGCATCTTACCGTCTGGTCCTGGTAAAACACGAGAATAGCCGGTATTTACTGGGTTTACAAAAACGATATCGGCAACATCTAGTACCGAGTAAGGATTGGTTTTTACGCCATAGGGTTGTACTGGATAGCCCTCACTATCAATAACTAAGGCTTTGGGGCCGGTATAGGCAATGTGCATCCAAACGGACGCTGAACCGGGTCCACCATTAAAGGAAATCAATAACGGGCGTTTGCTGTTATCTTTGATATCGCTACGTTGGTAATAAGTATAAAACAAGGTTGCGGTTGGATGCCCATTCTCATCCCACACGGGTTGTGTGCCGGTAAAGGCTTTATAGCTGATACGTTGCCCATTAATCTGGGTGCGGTGTTCGGTCACTACTGCACTATCGATGTCAATACTGATAGCGTTTTCATGGGTTTTAGGGTTATTTGCCAATACGTGAGAGGGGAAGGTTAACGTTAACCCTAGACCTACTGCTACTATAGCCAGATAGTATTTTGCGAGCATAAAGTATTCCATTTTTATAATTAAACAGATCAAGTTCAGCTTAACCATAGCGTTAAATAAGTCACAAGCGAAGTGAGTTGCGATTGGTGGCTGAATTTTAGGACAGAGTGCTGCTAATAACAAAATCCACAGTAATAATGCAAAGCATTCTTAATTGTATCTTTATGATATTAAACATTTTTTTGCCAAAAACGCTATTTTGCTCTATGCTATAACACTAAACGTTATTAGCAGGAGTCTGTTATGCATGGTCACCCACAGGTACTAAGTAAATTAAATGAAGTACTTACCGCAGAGCTTACATCAATCAATCAGTATTTTTTGCACGCCCGCATTTATAAAAATTGGGGTTTAAAAGCGCTGAACGATGCCTGTTACAAAAAATCGATCAAAGATATGAAGCAAGCTGATGCCTTGATTGAGCGTATTTTAATGCTGGAGGGTTTACCTAACCTGCAAGCGCTTGGCAAGTTGCGTATTGGTGAAGATACCCCTGAGATGCTGCAGTGCGATTTAGATTTTCAGGTGGAACAATTGCCCTTATTAAAAGCCGCGATCGCACTTTGCGAAAGCTTACAAGATTATGTTAGCCGCGATTTGCTTACCGAAATTCTGGAAGATGAAGAAGAGCATTTAGATTGGCTAGAAACACAGCAACATCAGATTAGCGTATTAACGCTGGAAAATTATTTACAAGCACAGTTAGGGGGTGAGTAATGCAGGGCAGTACTAAGGTTATCGATGCATTAAATAGCTTGCTGGCCAATGAGCTCGCTGCGATGGATCAGTATTTCATTCATTCCCGTATGTACCACGATTGGGGTTTGCAGAAGTTATTTGCGCGTATTGATCATGAATTTGATGATGAAAAAGGCCATGCTTCAGCACTAATCGAACGGATTATTTTCCTAGGTGGCACCCCTGATATGAGTAAGCGCGATGCTATTCATGTTGGTAAAGATGTGCCCGCTATGCTGCAAAATGATTTGAATGTTGAATATGCTGTGCAAAAATTATTAAAGCAAACTATGGCGTTATGTGAGCAAGAGCAAGACTTTGTGACACGCAATATGTTGCAGGGTTTACTGGATGATACTGAAAATGATCATGCTCACTGGCTAGAGCAACAGTTGCGTTTAATTAAGTTATTGGGTTTACCGAATTATCTGCAATCACAGCTTTAATCTACAATAGCGCTGCCCTTCTTGCGGCAGCTATATCGCCATATAGGGATGATATAGCTGCCGAATACCAACACCAAATACCTTTTTAGTGAATACTACTACTCAATAACGCCATGGCTATAGTTGGTGTGTTAGTCATATTGGCATTACAGCTTAAGGTATGTCGATAAATTTCACGGCGTAAACTACAGCATTCCTGTAATAGCACCACACTGGCATTATCTATTGCATCCAACTGTTGTTGTAATAGTTGTAATCTGCCTAAGGCTCGTTTTAATAAGCTGTGACATCTGCGCCAACGTTGCTGCCGTGCATAGACTTCAGCTAAATTCTGAATCGCAATGGATAAACAGATGACTAAGTCAGCGGTTGTCGTTTGGTTGCTGGATAACATCATGATTCGAGGTTGAGCTGTCTGCTGATGCAGTTTCAGCGGTAAGTGGTGTCGAATCAAAATAATACTATGTAAATAATATTCACTGGCTAACTGCCATTGTGCTTGTCGAAAAGCCTGATTGCCTTGTCGTTGTAAGTGTTGCCAATGTGCGAGCGGGTCCATAATGACTCCATTGATTTTGGTTAATCTGATTGCCTGAAATGACAACTCTAATGTCAGACATCTTGGCTTGCTTTTTTATTATATGCAAATGATAATGATTATCAATAATAAAAGAGGAGGTGTTATGGCTTTCGTGTTACCGGAATTACCCTATGCTTATGATGCACTAGAACCTTATGTGGATACCCAAACCATGCAGATCCATCATCAGCGGCATCATCAGACCTATGTGAATGGCTTAAATCAAGCGCTAACTGGCACAGATTATGAGCATTGGTCGCTGATGGCGTTACTCACGGGCTTTGCAAGTTTACCGGTGTCATTGCAGAGCGCGGTACGAAATCATGGCGGCGGGCATGCGAACCATTGTTTATTTTGGCAGATCATGTCGCCAGATGGCGGTGGGGAACCGCGTGGCGAACTTGGCAAAGCTATTCAATGTGAATTTGATAGTTTTACTACATTTAAACAAGAGTTTACTCAGGCGGCGCTGAGTCGATTTGGTAGTGGGTGGGCTTGGCTGGTGATGACTGATGAAGGACGGTTACAGGTAACAAGTACCGCTAATCAAGACAGCCCTTTGTTGATGCAGCAGATCCCCTTACTTGGCTTGGACGTATGGGAACATGCTTACTATCTGAAATATCAAAATAAGCGACCGGAGTATATTGACGCATTTTTTCAGGTTATTAATTGGCCTGAAGTTGCCCGGCGGTTTGAGGAGCTGGCATGAGTACCCCTCTAGTGTTAAAAAAAGGCAGATCCTTAGGGCGGAAAATCCTAGGCTGGTTTATTGTATGCTTTGGTAGCCTATATGCTTTGCAGCAATTTGTTGTTCTACTGCAACAGCATACGCATATACGCTATGCCTTTTATGCGGGGATGGTGGCGGCAGCAGCTACTGCAATAGGCGCATTACCTGCACTTTTTTCACGACGGTTGTCAGCCAGATTAAATGCGGCCATGCTGGGGTTTGGTGGTGGTGTAATGCTCGCTGCCAGCATTTTCTCGTTAATTTTACCCGCCTTACAATTGTTTAACAGCCATACCCCTTCTGCCGGTTCCTATGCTGGCGCGTTACAAGTTGCCTTAGCGATCTTGGCAGGGGCTGCGGCAATGCTGCTGTTAGAACGCTGGATACCGCACGAACATTTTATAAAAGGTGCGGAAGGTCAGCTTGCGAAAGCATTAAAACGAAGTTGGTTATTCGTGCTGGCCATTATGCTACACAATATTCCTGAGGGATTGGCTATTGGTGCGGCTTATGCTGGTGGTGAGGCAACGGGGGCATCTGCTTTAGCAACTGGCATTGCAATTCAGGATGTTCCAGAGGGATTTGTTGTCGCTATGGCTTTACTTGCAGTGGGTTATCGTCGACGCACTGCGCTTGCGGTTGGTATGCTCTCTGGTTTAACCGAGCCGATCATGGCGGTTTTTGGTGCTGCTGTTCTAGGTGCATCCGCATTACTACTGCCTTGGGGTTTGGCTTTAGCCGCTGGCGCCATGTTATTTGTTATTAGTCACGAGATGATTCCGGAGTCGCATCGGCAAGGACATGAATTATCCGCCACCAATGGTTTAATGCTAGGCTTTGTGTTGATGTTAGTACTCGATACTGCCTTGGCTTAATGACTGCGTACATAGATCAACTGAAAGCGAATCGCTTGCTGTTGCAGCCAATGATAGCAAGCGCGTGATAAACAATCTGTGGTTCGGCAATACAGAGTTTGCTTATTACCGTCTTGCCGTCTATTTAAAATTTGAAAGCTACCACGTGGCATTAATCCTTGTTGGGCCAGCCATTCCGAGATCTGACTTGGAATAACAGGGGTATTATTGTGTAATTCAACCGATGCTAGCGCCTGACACAGCGGTACTTGCCAACTTTGGAAATAGACGCTCTGGCATCCTGTCAATTGCTGCTTAGTCAACCAAAGCGCAACCTTGCTATAACTATTTTGTGTCTGCAAGTCTAACCATTCAAAGGTACTCAGCGAGGTCGCTCCTCCTTCTAAGGAGATTTCAAATTCATAACCAAGATAGGATTCTTTAATACAGCGAAATTCCAGTAATCTGAGATGCTGCCATCCCGCATTTTCTGGAAAAAGTCGATGCTGCTGACAGGGAGCGATTGTTGTCCCTGAGTGCGATTGCAAAGAGGGCCAACATTCTGCAACTAATCCTAAAACTTTTTTGAGTAATGGCTTACTGGTGAGCAAAAGTGTCTCTCCTAAGAAATTGAATTGTAAAAAAAGGGGTAATCTGCATTACCCCACAATGCAGGATCAGTCACAAAGACCAGAGAGAGGCAATCCGTTACCTAGTGCGACAATCCGTTAAATGGAGTATAAAGATTTTTCACCTAAATAAAAATGGTTATCATTTAAATAAATTTTGGCTCTCTTGATTAGTGCTGTATTGTGATAATATTACAATTTGGGTATATTGATACGATATAACATCTTGTCGATAGTGTCATAAAGTGGTTTGGGGGAGTAATGATTAAGAAAAGTGCTTTGGCACTGCTAGTAGCCAGCACCTTAGGTGCGCCTGCAGTTTTAGCGAGTACTATTAACGGTGTAGTACTTGATCCACAAGGTCGTCCTGTAGCAAATGCTAAGATAACAGTGATAGGTAAAAACCTGAAAACGACCACCGATAATGAAGGTCGGTTCAGTTTAGCAGGTATTAACGTTGACCATGTCGAGTTACATTTAGCTGCTCGTCGCTATGGTCATCAAAATCAGCATCTCGATGTGCCACCTGCTGGCTTACAAAATGTGCAATTGACTTTGCAGCCTAGCCCTTTTGAAATTATTGATGTCACCGCCAGTCCCCTGCATGCATCGATTACTGAATCGGCTTTACCTGTTACGGTATTGGCAGGCGACCGTCTGAAAATGCAGCAAGCCGCCACCTTAGGCGATACGCTTAAAAATGAAGTTGGGGTACATAGCAATTTTTATGGTGGTGTTGCCAGTAACCCAATTATTCGTGGTTTAGATGGTCCTCGTGTGTTAATTACCCAAAATGGCTTAGATGCTGGTGATGCTTCTCGCGTGGGTCCAGATCACAGTGTCGCAACAGAAGCCAGTACCGCTACGCAGATTGAAGTATTACGTGGCCCAGCTACGTTATTTTACGGCAGCGGCGCTATAGGTGGTGTGGTTAATATCGTGGATGAGCGAGTCCCGACTACCAGTACGCCGCGCGCTGAGTGGATGACTCAACTGCAAAGTGTTAACTCTGAGAAACTGATCGCGGGCTCAGCGGCAAGTGGTAACGATTTGTTTGCAGTATATGTTGATGGTTTTTATCGTGACAGTATGGATTACAAAGCTGCAGCGGGTCATGCGCATGCTGATTCAGATGATCACGGACATGATCACGAAGATACACATGAAGGTGAGCATGGACATACCAAGAGTGATCGTATTGCTAACACCGCGTCGACGGGTAAAGGCGGGACCATAGGAACTAGCTTATTGTTAGATAATGGTTTTGTGGGTGTCTCTTACGGTCGGTTAGAGCGTCAATACGGTATTCCTGGGCATAGTCATGGCGGTCACGCTCATGAAGAGGGCGCTGAGGAACAGGTA
The DNA here is from genome assembly GCF_049390205.1 of Alishewanella sp. d11. GTDB lineage: Bacteria > Pseudomonadota > Gammaproteobacteria > Enterobacterales > Alteromonadaceae > Alishewanella. The sequence goes on from NZ_CP186547.1 coordinate 1,904,092, forward strand.
TTTGCGGATAAGCAACAAGATCGTTTTCAGTTGCACAGTAGCTTATTTTACCAAAATAACTTTATTCGGCAGATCAATAGTCGTTTCGCTTACACCGATTATCAACATGCTGAAATTGAAGGCGGTGAAGTAGGCACGACGTTCAAAAATAAAAGCCATGAAGGTCGGCTTGAGTTAATGCATCAACCGCTATTCCACTGGAAAGGCGGCTTGAGTCTGCATTACAAATACAGTGATTTTATCGCGGATGGTGCTGAGGCATTTACGCCCCCCTCAGATACCACCATGTTAGCATTAGGCTGGATGAGCGAGCGGCATTTTGGGCCTTTATTATTGCAGCTTGGTGCCAGAACTGAGCGCGTGACGATTAAAGCTGACAATGTGCGCTTGCCAATGTTAAGCCTGCATGGTCATGATGACCATGACCATGACCATGACCATGACCACGACCATGGGCCTGACATCACGCGGCTATTTGACTTTTCTACCCGTTATAACCCCTACAGCTTATCAGCAGGTTTAGTGTGGGATTATGCGCCGGGTTACAATGTCGGCGTGTCGCTTTCGCGATCAGAACGTGCCCCAAGTGCTGCCGAGTTACTGTCGTTTGGCGCGCATATCGGTACGCGCAGCTATGAAATCGGTTCTTTATTTGCGCTGAATGCGTCAGAAGACGGCTTTGAATTAAACCGAAATGGGTTTAAAACGGAACGTGCGACTAATCTCGATTTGACTTTCCGCAAGTTTGAAGGTGATTTTGGTTTTGTGGTAAACGCTTTTTATAACCGTGTAGACAATTATTATTATCAGCGTTTCACTGGGTTATTTACTGAATTCACTCATGACCACGGTCATGACAGTCATGATGGTCATGCTCATGATGAACATGATCATAGTGATCACGACCATGCAGACGAAGGGCATGATCATGATAGTGGACATGAAATGCCCGTCTATTTATACACCAACGAGGATGCCAACCTATATGGCTTAGAAGCGCAGTTTGTTTGGCAATTACATCCCGCTTACACGCTATTAGTGCAGGGCGACTATATTCGTGCTGAACTAAGAAACGGCGGTGATTTACCTCGTACACCACCATTGCGTTTGTTATCTACGCTAAGTTATAGCGGTGATGCACTAGACGCTGATCTCACCTTGGCACGCTACTTCAAGCAAAGCAAGGTCGCTGAGTTAGAGCACAAGACCGCTGGATACACGCTATTAGATGCTTCTGTAAGTTATCGCTTTAACTTTGCTGGTCAAGAGTTAGTGACTTATTTAAAAGGTCAAAATTTATTAGACCAACGCGCCCTCGTGCATACCTCCTTTTTAAAAGATGATGCGCCACTTCCTGGGCGTGGTATCAGCATTGGTTTACGGGGTCGTTTTTGATTTTTAATGGAATGTGGAATAACAAAATGAAGCTTAAACAAACAAAGAAATACTTGGCACTCGCCATATCTGTTGCATTATTGAGTGCCTGTGGTGATACCACGGTAGAGATTAATGAACTTGCGCCCATCGTGATTGAAAATCCAGATCATGACCATGATGAGATCAATGGTGCTGGCAGATTAGTGGTTTCGGCAATTGATAATAACTTTGTGCAAGTTCTAGAGTTGCCTGAAAAAACAGAACTAGCTACTTTTATGGTTAATGCAACGCCAAGTGCAATCTTTAGTAGTGGTGATTATCGTTACGCTGCGATTGTGCAGCGTAATCAAGATTTGGTGAACTTTATTGATGGTGGTTTATGGCAGGAAAATCATGTCGATCACTTACATGATTATCAAGAAGCACCGCGTTTTATGCCATTCCAGTTAACCGGCGTGAGGCCTACGCATTTTCAACAAGCGCCTGGTCAGCTTGCGGTATTTTTTGATGGTAACAGTGCAACCGGTGCTGCGGCGAGTGTTGCGGTGCTGACAGACGCGGATATTGGTGAAGACCGAAGTGATTACCCGCAGTTGACATTAACAACGCATCAGCATGGTGCAGCGCAAGCACGTGGTGAGTTTTTAATTAGTACGCTACGCGATGCCAATAGCAGCACTACTTTGCCTAATCAAGTGGCTTTGTATAAAAAGCATAGTGACCACTTTGACGAAGTACAGGTGTTTGCTGAAACCTGTCCAAACTTACATGGCAGTGCACAGAGCCATGACTTTGTTGCCTTTGGTTGTGCCGATGGCGTATTACTGATTGCACAAGATGGCGAGACTTTTACCGCAACCAAGTTAGCAAATACTGCTGATTTTACCGGTACGCAAAGAGTGGGGACTTTGGTGGGGTCACCTGAAGCCGAACATTTTGTTGGTTTAGCAGGAGCAGATGTTTTTGCGATCCATGCTGAAGACAATGAAATGGAAAAGCTAGATTGGCAACCAGGTGCCGCTACTGCCGTATGGGGCAGTGATTTTGCTTACCAAGACAAGCGCTTTGTGTTACTAGACAACACTGGCCAACTGACTATCTTTGAGTACCACGGTCACGAACATGCTAATACCAACACAGCTGCCTTTAGCTTTTTGGCAAAGGTGCAAGTGACCGAGGCAGATTTAACAGCACTACCTGCCGGAAGCCGTTTCCAGCTGGCTGTTTCCGCGGCAGACGATAAAGTTTACGTTACCGATCCTATTGCAAAACAACTTATCACCATTGATGTGCATGAAGCAGAAATTACTGCTCGTAAACAATTAAACTTCACTCCTCATAAATTAGCTTGGGTTGGTATTGCTGAGCCAACGGAAGAGCATCACGATCACTAATACGTAGCGAGTATTAATATTTTAGGTTCCTTGGTGTTGTTTTGCCGCGCTGTTTTATGTAGCGCGGCTTTTTTTTAAGCTAAAACCACCGTATGTTCAGCTTAATTTAATCAAAACAAATCTTCGTATTCATTGTATCTCTAGTTTTAGGTTAATTGTCTTACCTTAATATAAGCATATCAAACAACAACTTGGCGGCTAGGAAAAGGCCCACCATTGCAGTTAACTATAAAAGGTATAGATGATGACACGTTCTAAATTAACGACTTTAACAACCGCGTTTATGTTGATGACTACTAGCCAACTAGCTTTCGCAAGTTCCAAAGCAATAACCGAAAGTGAATTACAGGCTGCTCAAGAAGCATGGGGCCAAGCACTAATCAGCATCAGCGAGGCTTATAGTAAAGGTGGACGCGAAAATGCAGAGCAAACAGCGCGTGCTGTACTGGATGCGGCCTATGGCTATAATCTTGGCCCTGTTTTGTTTAAGCCCACCTTAGCCAATGGCGAGCAAACCTTTCGTACCACTTATGACGGTGCTTTGGCCTATTTTGTCGGTGGCAACAGTGCTTTCGCAGGTGATAGTGGTTTTGCTTTAAAAGGCTGGCAAGGATACGAATTTAACAATGCGGCCGTGCATATGAACGGAGATTTAGCCTTAACCATGGGACACGTTACGTTAACCAATAAAGATGGCAGTGTTACCACTGTAGATAAAACTTGGGGCTTTAAGAAAGATGAGCAAGGTGATTTACGTATCGTGTTGCATCACTCCTCTTTACCTTATTCTGCTGAATAAGCCCAACTGACTTTCACATATTCCCATCGATGTTTTTGCTGGTAAGGTCCTCTGCTTACCAGCCTTTTTGCCTAATTTACTCTTGCGCCTAGTTTACTCTTGCGCCTAATTTATTCTTGCGCCTAATTTATTCTTGCATTATTGCATAACCCAAGCCACGTCGAGTATGTAACAGTTTTACTGGATGGCTATCATCAATTTTTTTACGCAGCCGAGCCAGATAAACATCGACAATATTGGTTAAAGGATCTTCGTTTAATCCCCAGACATTGGTTAAAATGCGCTCACGGCTGTAAACTTTGCCACTGTTACTCATCAATAATTCGAGAATCCCTAGCTCTTTTGCGGTAAGGCTCAACTCTTGGCCCGCTCGATGCGCTCGCATGGTATCCAAATCTAATACTAAGTCAGCTACTTGCAGTTGTCTCGAATGCTCCTTACTGGCACTACGTTTTGCTAGGGCTTCTATGCGAGCAAGCAATTCTTCGAAATGAAAGGGTTTGCCTAAATAATCATCCGCACCGGCACGAAGGCCTTTAACACGTTCATCTACTTCAGAAAGCGCCGACAAAATAAGAATTCTGGCGCTAATTTGCTGGCTGCGAAGTTGTTGGCAAATCACCAAACCATCAAGGTTGGGTAGCATGCGATCTAACACAATAACGTCAGGCTCAAATTGCTTCACTGTTTCAACCGCATTCAAGCCTTCTGTTAAAAGTAAGGTAAGGTAGCCTTCGGCTTTCAGGCCCCTTGATAAAAAGCCACCTACTTTTTCATCATCTTCAATAATGAGTATCTTCATCTATTTCTCCACTGAAAATAGGTAGGGTTAATAGCACTTGAGCTCCCTTTGGCAGATTTTTATGCAAGCTAATGCTGCCATCATGCGCTTCCATAATAGCTTTCGCAATACAAAGGCCAATTCCCAAGCCATCTGGGCGAGTTTGTCTGGCCATATTGCTGCGGTAATGTCTTTCAAATACCCGTTCCACATCTTCTTCGTTCAGCCCTATGCCTTCATCACTAAGATTGACTTGCAATTCAGTTTCATTAATTGCGAGAGTTAGCCATACCTGTGAGGTATGTTTTGCATAATACTTTGTATTTTCAGCGATAATACGTAATACACTATCGAATTTTTCAGTATCTAACAGTAACCAAACCGTTTCGTACTCAGTCTTAGGCCCTTGCCAGACTAGTTCAAAGTCGGATGCTAGCTGTTGGCGCAAGGTCGCAAGAATTTGTTGGCTAAAGTTTGCTACTGTTATTGGTTTTAAGCTGACTTGGCGCAGCCGATCTTCGCCACGCGCTAACATTAATAAATCATCGATGCGTCTGCTTAATTGCAGGGTAGAAGCTAAAATTCTGGAAAAGGATTCTTTGTACTCAGTGCTATCTTTATCGTGTCCTCTGAGGCTGATTTCCGCTTCGCCTTGAATACTGGTGGTAGGCGTTCTAAGTTCATGACTAATATCAGCCAGCAGTTGCTTTTGCCGATATTCTGCTTGGTAAAGCTGGTTTAATGCTTGTTGCAGTTGCGCCGTTCGGTCTTGAACTAACTGTTCAGTTGCGTAGTGGTTTTGTTTCTCCTTCTCGGCAAAATTGGCAATATAACCCGACATTAAATTAAACTGCCTGGCCAGTTCTGCGAATTCTGCAGGGCCTGTTTCGGCAATCTTGTAATCAAACCGGCCTTGTTGTAATTGCTTGGTGCCATCCAATAATTGCTGTAAAGGGCGGCTGAGCGCTTTTGATAAATGATAGCCAATCACTATGGCAAAAATTAAGCCGGCAATACTGATTAGCGCAATAGTGAGTTTGACTTTTTGTAGCGCCGCAAGCGCTTCTTGCTCAGTATTGCTGGCGCGCTCTTTTTGCTGCGCAATCGCTTGCTGCAGTAACTCCGATAAATCGGTATCTTGAAACTTATCAAATAAGCTTATCAACACTCGCCAGCGCTCGGCTTCATTTGGGTTAGGCGCAATTTCGCTGGTACTGAGCGCGTTGGCTAATGTTTGTAGATTACTTTGCAATAATGAAATCACTTTTACTTGCTGCATGGTATGTTGCAAGTCGTTTTCATTTCTACTGAATAATTGATCTCGGATAGCTAACTGGTCTAGTTGATAGAGTTGTTGTTTCATGCGAGAAAATAAGATATCTCGAAAAGTGGTATTGGCATCTTCTGTGATTAAATATTCAGCTAGCCACACTTTTAAATGCTGCTTATCGGCTCTTAAGGAAATAAACTCGGTTAACATTTGGTTGGCAATGCGATTGCGCTCGGTATGAAACTCAGAGTTTTGATGTGCCCAAAAGGCGATTGCTGACTGCAATAAGATGATGGTTAATAACACACACAGCGAGATCACCAGTTTACGCAAATACATGCCATTAGCACCTGCTAAAATTTTTAATAATTGAGTATAAAGCGTATCGCAGGCGTAATCATGAAAATCAGGTTAAGTATGTTATCAACTGGCCTTACCATACTGGGTCAAGCGTCAGTAGCAAACGTGCACCTGCAACCGCCGGTGAGCGATGACTAATAGCGTAGGTTTGCATATCCTCCCAGCCGCTGCCTTTTAACAGCGCTACGTCACCTGTATTCAGAGCGTGACAGGTTGCAGGATCAGAGAGGGGGCCGCTATGCCACTCCGTGCCCGGACCAGAGTAAGTACTGACTAAGCGACACACGAGATGGTCTGTATGAAACTTTGGGCACATGGGTTGCTGCAGTGCACTTAACCTTACGCCAAGCTCTGCACAATCCATCAGGCAGGCGAAAATATCGGCTACCTGCTGTACATCGGCAATAAAAGCCTTTTTACCGTTAGCTGCTGGCAACAGCGTGTCCAACAACAGGCTTACGTCATGCAATGCTACCCGCCGTTGGATAGGGTGTTTTAACGCTATTAACAAGTCATCTGCATAATGGCGTATCGACGTTGCTAAGCAGCGTTGCCAGACGCTTAAATTCACATCTGGCTCAAAAATCGTCGTTAAAACTGCAATATCGTCAGCTTGGTGCTGGCGTGCCGAGAGTAATTGTGGCTCTGGCGACAGGCTTGTCCATTGTAATGCTTGTATAGCCATTATGCCTCCAGTGTGCCTTGAAAAGGATTGGTTAAGTTTTGCCAGCTAACGCTCCCCAGCGCGAGTTCAGTATCGGTGAGTAAGGCTTGCTCAAGCTGTTGCAGCATGTCGGCTTTATTCAATTGCTGGCCGATAAACACCAATTCCTGACGGCAATCCCCAAAGGGGTCGTGAAATTGTGCCAGTATCGCCGCTTGCGATTCAGCATCATCCGGCCACTGCTCGCGAGGCACGGCTTGCCAGAACAATCCCGCCATCCCATAGCGGGCAATGCCACCTGCTTGATGCCATTGCCAAGCATAATCTGGCGTGCTGGCTAACCAAAAGTAGCCTTTTGAGCGCAGTAATTTACCGGTTGGCCAATCTTGATGTAAAAAATCATAAAAACGCTGTGGATGAAGCGGCCGCCGCGCCATAAAACTAAAGCTACTAATGCCATATTCTTCGGTTTCTGGGGTATGCTCGCCGCGCAGTTCTTGCAGCCAGCCTGGTGCTTGCGCGGCCTGCTCAAAGTCAAACAAGCCGGTATTAATGATCTCCGACAGCGCCACCTTGCCCTGTTCGGCGAGTAGTTGTTTGGCTCTGGGGTTAAGCGATTTGAGGATGGCTTGTAATTGTGCCAGCTGCGTCGCATCGACTAAATCGGTTTTACTGATCACTAGCACATCACAAAATTCGACCTGTTCAATCAACAAGTCGGCGATACTGCGCTCGTCCTCTTCGCCCAAGCTTTCGCCGGCGCTAGCCAAATCGCGGGCCTCCTGATAATCCTTTAAAAAGTTTACGGCATCCACCACGGTCACCATGGTATCCAGCCTTGCGATATCTGCTAGCCGACTACCGTCTTCATGTTCAAAGGTAAAGGTTTCGGCAATCGGCAGTGGTTCGGAAATGCCGGTGGATTCAATCACTAAATAGTCAAAGCGACCTGCTGTGGCCAGTTTACCTATCTCCAGCAGTAAGTCTTCTCGCAGGGTGCAACAAATACAGCCGTTGCTCATTTCTACCAGTTTCTCTTCAGCGCGATTAAAACTGATCTCTTTATTCACCTGCGCGGCATCAATATTAATTTCACTCATATCGTTAACGATAACGGCAATCCGTAAACCGTCGCGGTTATGCAAAATATGGTTTAGTAAGGTGGTTTTACCGGCGCCTAAAAAGCCGGATAGCACGGTAACGGGTAGCGCTACTGGGGATGACATAGAATACGGACTCTTTGATATGTTATATTGTATCAATTATAGCGATATGTTAAGGCAAGTCTAGTTGAATTACTACTATCGATGAGGCTGTGCAGTTTCGCTGTCTGCGTTTACAGTTGCCGATTAGTGATCAACAGAAACCTTGTTTCAAACCTCTTTTTCTTTTAGGCTGCTGGCAAGTGTAAATAGGGTTTAAATATAACAAGTCAATGTCACTTGTTTACATTAAAAAGAGGTAAAGATGACAACTCCGGTTACAGAGCAACCGACAGGCTTTATTGCCTTTGTAGAGCGCATGGGGAAACGTATTCCTGATCCCGTGATCATATTTATTTATTTTCTGGTTGGCGCGCTCGTCCTGACCGCGCTAATTGGTGGCTTACAGTTTGAAACCCATGGCGCTGCAGGTGTACCCGTGGTGCATGAAATTAAAAATATGCTGGCGCGGGAAAACGTGATCTGGCTATTTGATAATGCGCTGCTCGCGAATTGGTTGGGTTTTGGTGGCGGCGTATTAGGTGTGATCCTAATTGTGATGCTAGGGGTAGGGATTGCCGAACATTCAGGGTTATTTAATGCCATCTTAAAAAAGGTTAGTCGAGGCTTGCCGGTTAACTGGTTACCATTATTTTTGGTCTTTATCGGCATTATGAGTTCAATCGCCACCGACGCTGGCTATTTAATTCTGATCCCGTTAGCGGGCTTGTTGTATGCAGGGCTTGGTAAAAACCCACTGATCGGGATGGCTGCAGCTTTTGCCGGCGTTTCGGCCGGCTTTAGTGCCAATTTGATTCCAGCAACGCCAATTGATGTGATTATTGGTATGAATGCAAAGGTGTTTGCTGAGGCGCAGGGCGTGCCTTTTGTGAATGCCGCCGGTGAAGCCCTTACCCCTGCCACCATGCATTACTATTTTATCTTTGCTTCGACCTTTTTGTTGGCTGCCGTTGGTGCCTGGGTGACCTTGAAGTTTGTGGCGCCCAGATTGGAGCATAAACCTTATACGGTGCCAACCGATTTACAACTATCGGACTTTGATGTAACACCTGCAGAAAAGCGTGGCCTTAGAGCCTCTGGAATTGCCTTAGTCTTAGCTCTGGCGGCCATTACCGGCTTAGCTTTAGGTCCTTTAGCCAGCTTTACCAATGCGGCAGGACAGCAAGTCACGCCTTTTTTAAACAACATCATCCTTGTGATTACCTTTGTTTTTGCCGCTGTGGGGATTGCCTTTGGCGTAGCCAGTGGCAAATTTAACAGTATGCTCGATATTGTCAAAGCCATGGTTAAACAAATGGATACCATGGGCTATATCTTGGTACTAACCTTCTTTTGTTATAACTTTTTAGGGGTGCTGAGCTATAGCGGACTGGGCGCTTATATTACCTATCTTGGTGCCAACGCGCTTATCCTATTAGGCTTACAACAATATCCAGTGTTACTGCTTATTGGCTTTGTGCTGGTCACCGCCCTTATTAACCTGTTTGTAGGTGGTCTCACCTCGAAGTGGATGTTACTGGGGCCGATCTTTATCCCAATGCTATACATTGTTAACCCTGCGATGACGCCCGATTTAGTCGCCGCGGCTTTCCGAGTCGCAGACTCTGCCACTAACGTGATTACGCCGATGATGAGTTATGCCGGTATTATCTTGGCCTTTATGCGCAAATATAATCCGGAGCTAGGCTTTGGTGACATGATTGCCATGATGTTGCCTTACTCCATGGCTTTCTTGGGCGCTTGGATTTTGCTATTAGTAGGTTTCTTTAGTTTCGGCATTCCGCTGGGTTTTTAGCATCTTAAATAGTTCAACCTAAGTATCAAGGCGTTATAGAGTAAGGTGCTCTATAACGCCTTGTGTTGTTACTATTAGTTCTGACAAGATGAATCTTAAAGTCAACGCCACGAGTAGTTGAAGTGCAGATAAAAACCCTTTAGCATTGTGTTATGTTATAACATTATGGGTGGGTTAATATGTCAACTAAGCTTTTAATTAAGCACGCTAAAACGTTAAGCGCTTTACTAGGCAAAAGTGGCGAAGCCGAAGTCATCATCGATGTGCGGATCCGAGATGGCCGTATCTCTGAAATAGGTCAGGCGTTGGCGAGTCAAGATGGCGAGCACTGTATAGACGCAACAGGCTTATTTTTATCTCCAGGGTTATTTGATCCGCAAGTGCATTTCAGAGAGCCCGGCATGGAGTATAAAGAAGATATCGCCTCTGGAAGTCGCGCAGCGGTCAAAGGCGGTTTTACTGCTGTAGTATCTATGCCAAACACCTCGCCGGTGGCAGATCATCCTGATGTGATCACCTTTATGGTTAACCGCGCACGTGACACCGCATTGTGCAAAGTCTACCCTACCGGTGCCTTATCAAAGGGGCTCGCCGGCGAAATCGTGACGGACTTTGCTGCTTTACGAGCTGCGGGGGCGGTCGCAATTACAGATGATGGTAAAGGAGTGCAGCGGGATGCTATTTTTTATCAGGCGATGCAGCAAGCCAAACTGGCTGATTTAGTTATTCTGGATCACTCTGAGGATGAAACACGTTCAAACCATGGCGCCATTCACGCCGGCAAAGTCAGTCAGCAATATGGCATTCGCGGCATAGGGGCCGATTCAGAAAGTGTGCACGTGGCCCGCGGCTGCCAGATGAGTGAGGCGACGGGCGCACGCTATCATGTGTTGCATGTATCTACCAAGGCCTCCATTGATATTATTCGTGCCGCTAAACAAGCTGGCGTGCGAGTGACGGTTGAGGTTTCTCCCCACCATCTGCTGTTGTGTGATGAAGATATTCCTGAGAAAGCTGACGGTACCCTAGATGCAAACTGGAAGATGAACCCGCCGCTGCGAAGCCGTGCTGATATGCTGGCTTGTCAGCAGGCGTTACTAGACGGCACCATCGATGCTATTGCCACCGATCACGCGCCTCATTCGCCTGCAGAAAAAGCGCTACCGATCGAGCAAGCGCCCTTTGGTATTATCGGGCTGGAAACTGCCTTTCCGTTAATGTACAGCCACTTTGTTCGCAGCGGTAAGTTATCACTTGGCGCTTGTATTGAGCTAATGAGTCGTAACGCGGGTCAAATCTTTAATATTGAATGTGGCCGAATCTTAGATGGCTCTGCGGCCGATTTGGTGTTGTTTGATCTTGAGACGCCTTTTGCTATTACTCCAGACTTTTTTGCCAGTCGCTCACAGAATTCCCCATTTGTTGGCCATACCCTGTATGGTAAAACTTGTTATACCTTTAGCGACGGTAACCTTGTCTACCAAGCGTAACCGTATTAGCCGCCGGTTACGCTGCTAATACTTATTAATACAAGTATTGCAACGCGAACCGCTAGTTTTAAAAGGGGGTAGGCCTATGCAGCATGGTGATCATCACTTTAGATAGGATAAGCGATAGCTACTGTTATACTGTTGAAGTAACCCGAGCAACGGCATCATGTGGATGCAAGCTTTCTAGGTGCTTTACTTCAATTGAATAAATTGGAAACTGCGCCCCTATTGCGGTGGCTAAGCGTCTGGCGGCATCCTCAACAAACATCAGGTTTTGGCCATTCAGTTTGGCAAAGGCTTGTTCATCAGCGCGCTTTACCGCGGTTTGGACTGGTGTAACCAGAGTCTGTTCTGCTAACAAAATAAGTGGCGTAATGCCAAACTCATCTTGCTCACTAATATCAACAGTGATTGAGGCAACACTGCGTTGGCTGTGTGGTGTAGCGTAGCTACCCTGTTCTAGCAGCCAGTCTGCCATGTCATTTTTGGTAATTGATTGCTTATTGGCAAAATCTTTGAGAAATTTTTGCTGCAGTAGCTGCCGGCTTAAGGCGGCAGAGCAGGGGCAAGTCGATGAATACAGAACATCAGTACTGAGTTGTAAACGAAATTGTGCTGCATGCCAGCTCGCTTTTAGCCTAATCGGATAGCTTTGCCAACCAGTAAGATCTGTCGTCTGCAAAGCGGGCTTGGCTCGTAAATACCTAAACTGCAACGTTAACTCTACCTTATCGGCAAAGGCTTCTTGCTGGCTTTCAACCATGCTTTGTAATAACAGTGACAGCGTTTGAGGTGTGCATACTTTGGTACTAAAGGTATTGAGCAATAAATACAGCCGAGACATATGAATGCCCTTGGCATTGGTATTACCTAAGTTAACGCCAACATCTGCCGTGGCCAGATAGTGCTGGTGCTGTCCGTCTTCCAGCAACGAAAGCGGTAAATCAATACCCTGCATACCCACAAAGTCTAAAGCTGGCTCCGCTGTCGCTAAGGCCGCACGAGTAATATCGATAAGCGATGTGTCGGGGTTGGCTCGCGATGAACGCATCAAAGGCTTCTCTTCGTTAAATCAATAATGTGATATTATCACATTATTGATGCGAGCCAAGCTGTTTTCCATGGGTTACGCATTGTAGATTATCGAACGCATTTTCGTTATAACCTGTGTTTTGATCACTTAATCGAACCAGACTTGCGCCGTTATCCGCTTCGTTTTAGTATGCGGCAACTTTTAAAAGGTGAATAAATTGTGATGTTTAGATTAGCCAAAATTTCGTTCGCGGTGGTTACCGTGCTGGCGCAAAGCCAATTAGCCTTCGCTGATAACGCCGAAACAGCAGCATTAACAGCAGATAGCAAGCTAGAGCGTATTGAAGTCAGGGCCTCAGGCTTAAAACGTGAAGTGGTGGAAATGGCCGGGCCGGTCACGGTATTAAGCGGCGAAGAGCTACTGCGCCGTACCGACATTAGCATTGGTGAAACCTTAAAATATGAAGTGGGTGTGCATGCTAACTACTATGGCCCAGTCGCCTCACGGCCGGTGATCCGCGGCTTAGATGGCGCTCGGGTGCAGGTGGTGCATAATGGCATGGGTACCGGCGATGTCTCGCGCGAAGGGCCAGATCATACTATCACCGCCGATGCCGTAACGGCGCAGCAAATTGAAGTATTGCGCGGCCCAGCCACCTTGCTGTATGGCAGTGGCGCTATTGGTGGCGTAATTAACGTGGTCGATAATCGTATCCCACAGCAAATCCCTCAGCAAAGTGACACTATTCTGCAAACCCGTTTTGGTACTGCCGCCAGTGATCGTAGCTTAAGCTTTGCCCACGATAACGGCGCAGAGCAGTTTGCTTGGCACATCGATGGTAATCTTCGCAAGGGTAATGATTATAAAGTCCCTTTATATCAAAACGACGCAGGCGACAGCAGTAAGCGCTTACGCAATTCTTGGTCAGAACATCAGGTGCTTAATCTAGGTTCCAGTTATATTGCTGAGCGGGGATTTGTAGGCGTCAGTTATGGCGTGATTAAAACTGAATACGGTTTACCAGAAGGCCCCGCGGCAGAATACGAAGAAGGCGAATATATTAAGCTTAATCAGCAGCGGGTAGCGCTGGCCTCAGAATATCGGCCAGTAGATAGCCTGTGGCAAAGTGTGACTGCCGATATTGCCTTAACGGATTATGACCATGCTGAATATGAAGGCGGTCAACCAGGTACTGAATTTTTAAGTGAAGCGTTAGAATTGCGCAGCACCGCTACCTATGAGCTGGCAGAAAGCTGGCGTGGTATTGTGGGCTATCATGGTATTTTGCGTGATTATCAGGCTTTAGGCGATGAAACCTTTACTCCAAATACCGATACTGACAGCCATGCGCTTTTTATGCTGCACGAAAAGCGTTTTGGTGCCGTTAAATTGGAGTTTGGGAGCCGCTATGAGCAGCTTATCCATCAAGCCTATGAGTTGGAGGATAGCCTAGGTAGCCGCGATCTTGAGCAAAAATTTAATTTATTCAGCTGGTCTTTTGGCGCGGTGTACGATGTTCAGCCCAATCAGCAACTGACTTTATCTTACAGCCAAGCGCAGCGCGCGCCGGCCGCAAATGAGCTGTATGCTAACGGTATCCATATTGGCACCCGCTCCTATGAGATAGGTGTCGGTTATGATGTCACCAATACCAATGGTAATGTGCAAATCATTCACAACCCAAGTTTAGCGCAGGCTGAGCAGGCAAATAATATTGATCTTGGCTGGCGCGGCCAATTTGCCAATGTGAGTACCAACATTAATTTGTTCTACAACCAAATTGAAAACTATGCCTTTTTAGCTAACCTCGGGTTTGAGATTGCCGATTTTGCAGCTTATCAATATCAGCAACAAAATGCCCGTTTGCATGGTATGGAAGCCAGTATTAGCTGGCAAATTACCCCTGAACACCAAGTTACCTTGATCGGTGATACTGTGGTCGCGCGTTTGCGCGATGGCGGTTATTTACCTCGGGTTCCGTCTTACCGTTTAGGAGCGGAATATGCTTATCGAGCAGATAGTTGGGGCGGGCAGCTTGGACTGACGCACTATGGTAAACAAGATCGCTTAGCCGAAAATGAAACCCCCACTGCTGGTTATACCGTGGCAGAGGCCGGGGTTAACTATTATCTTGACTGGCAACAGTACGAGCTAATGGCCTTTGCTAAGCTACAAAATATCACGAACCGGCTGGGTTTTGTGCATAGCTCCTTTATTAAAGAAGATGCGCCCTTGCCAGGCCGGCAGCTGGTGCTAGGGTTGCGTTTAAACTTTTAACCCGCAAGACCGGCTGCTGGGTTGATTGCCAGCAGCCGATTAGCCAAACCATGACACACTTTCTTACAAAAGCCAGCAGTCCAACGCTGGCCTCTTGTTAGCCATTTCGTTAGTATTACGCTACTTAATTTTTACATATCAGGTAAAAAAGGATAGCCTAATGAAAAAACTATTTGTAATCAGTGCTGTAGCCTTAGCCGTAATGACCGGCTGTGCGCAGCAGGGTAGTACCCCTGCTTTAACCGAGCTGCAGCAACCACTCGCCTCCGCCATAGTGGTTAGTCCTAATGATCAGCGCCAGTATAAAACCTTAACCTTGCCAAATAAATTAGAAGTGATTTTAGTCTCAGATCCCACTTCAGAAAAATCTGCCGTGGCATTAAGTGTTGGTGCTGGCATGCTACAAGACCCGATGACGCAGCAAGGTTTGGCGCATTATCTAGAGCATATGCTGTTTATGGGCACCGAGCGCTATCCTGATCCAGCAGAATATGCCGGTTTTATGAGCCAACATAACGGCGCCTATAATGCCTATACCTGGTTGGATATTACCAACTACATGTTTGAAATTAATAATAATGTTTATGATGAAGCCTTAGATCGTTTCTCAGACTTTTTTAAATCACCGAAGTTCTACCCAGAATACTCTGATAAAGAACGTAATGCCGTTAACGCTGAGCAATCTATGCGCCGTGAGCAGGATTTCTTAGGCCAGTTTGAACTCATGCGCCGTATGTTTGGTGATCATCCTTCTAATCGCTTCTTGGCGGGTAGCTTAGAAAGCTTAAGTGATAAGCCTGGCAGCAAATTACATGATGAAATGCTGCAGTATTATGCTAACTACTATTCAGCCAATAATATGAAGCTGGCGATGGTTAGTAACTTATCTTTAGCTGAAATGGAGCTGTTGGCATTAAAGCACTTTGCTGCAATCGAAAACAAAGACATTGCTATTCCTAAGGTAACTGCCGAGTTAGATAACCAGCTATTTGGCAATAAGCGTATCCATTATGTGCCAAATCAGGATGTGAAGCAGCTGCGTTTAGATTTCACCATTCGCGATAACTCAGCTCAGTATGCCGTTAAACCTAATGAGTTTGTTACCTATTTGCTGAATTCAGAAATGCCAGGCACTGCTGCTGCACAGTTAAAAGCAGCAGGGTTGATTTCTAGCTTGAGTGTATCGGCTACCCCAGATTTTTTCGGTAACTATGGCAATATCGCTATTGATATTAACCTGACAGATGCCGGTATGCAGCAGCGTGAAGCCATTACCGCAGTGGTGATGCAATACCTTGATTTAATTAAACAGCAAGGTGTGGACAGCAAGTACTACAATGAAATTAAAACCAGCCTAAACAACCAATTCCAGTTTTTAGAAAAAACCGATGGTTTTGGCTATGCCTCACAGCTTGCTGCGTCGATGCTAAAGCTGCCGGTTAAGCATGCTGTTGCCGCGCCTTATATCTATGAGCGTTTCGACGCCGATGCAATTAACGCCGTGTTAGCGCAATTGGTACCAGACAACTTGCGTATTTGGTATATCAGCAAACAAGAGCCGCATGATAGCGAGTTAATTCGCCATGTCGGTAAATACAAAATTGTTGATATTAGTGCCGAAGAGCAAGCCGCTTGGCAGCAGCCTGTCGTTGCACTGAATTTACCGCAAATAAACCGTTTATTACCAGAAAGCTTTGCGATTAAAGCGCGCAGTGCGCAAGAAAAGCCAGAGTTAGTGTTAGAGCAAGCGGGCATCAAAGCGTGGTTATACCCAAGCCAAGTCTTTGCTGATCAGCCGAAAGGCCGCTTGGATATTGTCTTTAATAGCCCAGCAGCACAACAAGATATTAAAGCACGGGTGGCGTTTTCGATCTGGCGCGATTTGTATAACTTAGAGCAAAGTACGCTGCGCACTGAAGCACAAGCGGCAGGTATCGATGCCTGGTTAAGCGAAGGCAATGGTTTAACGCTGTATTTAGATGGCTTTACCGACAAACAACCGGTGTTGTTAGAACAATTATTGGCTGGTTTAACCCCGCAAGTAACCGAAGAGCGCTTTGCGCAAGCTATCGACCGTTACGTGCGTGGCTTAGCAAACCAATCGCGGCAGGTTCCCTTCCGGCAAGCATTTTGGGCCTTTAACAGCTTATACCGTGGCGGTAACTATAATCCAGAACAGCTGATTGCTACTGCAAATGCGATGACGGCGGCTGATTTACAGCAATTTATCGCGAGCACTTTACAGGCCAACCAAGTGCGCGTTTTTGCCTTTGGTAACTATGATAAGCAAGATGTAAGTCAGTTAGTGACCAAGCTAACTAACGCGTTACCCAAACAGCGCAGCACCACCGATTACACGCAAAGTCCGTTCTGGTTGCCAAGCCCTGGCCAAACCATCGTGCTGCAACGTGATATCGATGTCACGGATGTGGCGCTAATCGATATGCATGTACATCCAGCAACAGGTATGGCGGCGCGTGCTGCGGCCAGTGTCTTGGCCTCGCATTTCTCGAATCAGGCTTTTGATAAACTGCGTACTGAAGAGCAACTTGCCTATGCGGTAGGGGGCACGGCGATTGACTTGAATGACTACACCGGTTTTGGTTTGTATATTCAAACCCCAGTGAAAGGTCCGGCTGATATGCAGCAGCGTTTTGACGAGTTCAAGCAACAGTATTGGGAAACTTTACAGCAGGTTACCCCAGAGCAGTTTGCTGCGTTAAAACAGAGCTTGTTAGTGAGTTTGAACGAACCACCGAAAAACTTGTTTGAAGAGATGCAGCCTTTGGTTAGCGACTGGTACCGCGAGCGCTTTGATTTTGCCAGCAGAGCTAAGCTGATTGCCGCGGTTGAACAGGTGACCTTAGAGGATATGAAAGGTTTCTATCAGCAAACCTTGTTAAATCCGCAAGCGGCGCGTATTTCTGTGCAAATGCGCGGCACTAGCTTCCGCGATCAGCCGTTTGCGACCTTGCCGAATCAACAGGTTGTGACCGATTTGGCTGAGTTCCAGCGGACAATGCCAAAACAAAAATAGGGATAAAGCCATCATGAAAAACGCCGGTGTTGCCGGCGTTTTTTTCTAGAAAATGATAAAAGCCAAGCTTTTACCTATTCGCGAATGGTGCATTTAGTCTACCGTTAGTACTGCTCTAACTTTGGAGAGATCCGCCCCTTTACTAACATAACCGATGATACTAGGGTTGTTAGCTACCAAATCTAGTACTTCCGCATCGTTATTCACTTCTTTTGGTGGTGAACCTTTGCCAGTAAATACCAGTTTTGACCAATGCGCTTTGATTTGGCTAGAGCTACGACCAAGTACTTTGTCATCAAATTCATTGCGGACACTATTTGAATCTACTAGGTTGATGGGTACTGCCTGACCGCCACTTGGAAAGGAAGATGCTCTACCGGTGTACAAGCGATTAATATCGTCCCGGCTAATGTCGGCGGTATTGCTAGGGTGTACCACCACGACAACATTGGCATATAGCGCAGGTGTCAAAAGTAAAGAGATTGCAATTACTATTTTTTTAATCATCACGCGCTCCTTAGAAAACCAGATCAACACCAAAGGTAATGGAGTTACTGTCACCAGCCACTTCTAACCCTTGGGTGCCTTTGTCTTTAACTCGGTCATACTGCAATTTAAAGGCAGCTGAGTTATGAAAGTCGTAACGGATCCCCAAGCTTGTGGTGTTATGTTTCTCTCCCTCACTGTCAAAATCGGCATAAGAGAGGTAGGGAGTAAGCGTATTTATGCGGTAACCGGCTGAAACCATATAGGTGTCAAATTTTTCGCCATTAAGATCTAATCGATTTAACTCGGTTAGTAAGATGATATTGTTGTAGTCAATATTAAATGATGAGCCATAAAAGTTACCTCTGCGTTCGTTTTTGCCATCCCACTGTGCGGCTGTACTTACGCCATTTTCAATAAAAAAGCGTTCATTAATATAGGTCATATAAGTTAAACGAATATCTAACCAATCGCGGTTAAAGTTCAGCACAAGCCCCGTGATATCTTTCCAAATTTCCCGTGTTTGCACGCCAAAAAAATAATCAGAGAGTAGCTTATTACGACTATCATCTTCACGGCCATAGTAGATATTACCGCTAAGATCCCAACTACCCAGTTGGTAGTTAAATAGTGCGTTCACACCATCATAGTTAAAGATTTGCCACGTGTAGTTATCTGCTGGCGGTCTTAACCAGAGGTAAGCATAGCCTACATCGAAAAAGTCAGAATAGTAATAAAGCGGTAAGCGTTTTTTACCCGCTTGAATGGTCCAAGTATCATTCAAACGGTAAGATAAATAGGCCCATTCAAAAGTTGCATCAAAATCATCAGCACCACGGGAGACTATTTGCCCAGTAACGGATAGGCCTTCCATTAAATCGGCACTAACTTGCAGCCCCATGCGCGTTTCGGGTTTAAAGCTCCAGTCTTCTTCGTAAACGGCAACCAAAGGGTAGTTGGCTAAAAAGCTGGGATCTGCCCCATTTAAGCCCTCACCAGAAAGGACTTTACCTCCCGCCACGGTGGCAAAGCCGGAAATTTTAACTTCAGCCTGACTATTGCCGCAGGCCATGGCTGCGGCGAGTATTGTTAGATAACCAAGTTTCTTCATAACCGTTTCCTTATAACAATCTGCTTTATTAGCATAGTCTATAAATCAGCTTGTCAAAAAAATTAAACGGTTGAATTTTGTACCTAAAAAGTCGAGTTGGTTGGTTATCTCATCGTCACAAATTCCTCAGCACTGGTCGGGTGTAAGGCAACCGTCGCATCAAAATCGGCTTTGGTGGCGCCCATTTTGATGGCAACCGCAAAGCCCTGTAGTACTTCATCCATCCCTTCGCCGATTCCATGTAAGCCGACGATCTTTTCCTCTACGCCCTGACAAATTAATTTGAAGGTACTTAAGGCTCGATGTGGCGTAATGGCGTTATACATTGCGGCAAAGCCAGAGCGATAGACTTTAATGTCTGCTTGACCATATTTGGCAATGGCTTCGGCTTCAGTTAAGCCAATAGTGCCAATCGGTGGATGGCTAAACACCACCGTAGGAATTAATGCATAGTCCATATGGGCATCGGGTAGCGCCGGATTAAATAAACGCTCGGCGAGCATGCGACCCGCTTTTACCGCAACGGGTGTTAGCTGGGCTTCACCGGTAATATCGCCAACCGCATAAATGCCAGGCACATTAGTATTTTGATATTTGTCGGTACGAATAAAACCTTGTGCGTCAACTTGCACACCTGTTGCTGCAAGGTTGATCTTATCGGTGGCCGGCTCACGGCCTATCGCCCAAATTAAACAATCCACGTTAAATAAAATGGTGCCGTTTTTCAGGTGAACCGTGACGCGATCTTCCGCCGCCGCTTCCACTTTTACTACGTCGGCATGGGTATGCAGTTGCACCTGATCTTGTTGCATCCGGCTTAACAGGGCATCGGTAATATCGGTATCGAAATTTCTTAGCGGTCTGTCGCCGCGAACTAATAAATGGGTGTCGGTACCCAGAGCATGTAACACCCCGGCAATTTCCACTGCGATATAGCCAGCACCGACCACCACAGCTTTGGTGGGTTGTTTGGTCAAGGCAAAAAAGCCATCAGAATCGATGCCGAGTTCTGCGCCAGGGATCGTTGGGCGACTAGGGCGACCACCTACTGCAACCGTAATATGATCGGCAGTAATCAGCTCACCATTGACCTCGACGGTATTTTTATCGACAAAGCGGGCAAAGCCCTCAATAAAATCAACCCCATTACTGCTAAAACCACGCTGATAGGCGCCATGAATGCGTTCAATATAAGCTTCACGATTTTGAACTAAGTTCGCCCAATTAAAAGCATTTTGCGTAAGATCAAAGCCATAGCTATTACTGTATTTGATGGCCTCCGCAATATGAGCGCCATACCACATCACCTTTTTAGGAACGCAGCCGACATTGACGCAGGTGCCGCCAACCGCTTTTGCTTCAATCACTGCTGCTTTCGCGCCACGCATCGCAGCGCGATTAGCAGAAGCAATACCCCCGCTGCCGGCACCAATCGCAAGATACTGATAATGACGAGTCATAACTAAGCCTATTTTTTTCAGAAGATGCTTCAGATATAAGGTTAGCCGCGGCAGATTGCAAGGCTAAATTTGTGCTAAAACAGCGGTGCTGCCTTGACAAAACTGGGCGGCAACCCAAGATAGTGTTTATAGAAATGCTATTTAGGAATAATTATGTCAGAGCATGTTGCAGCCTTAAATGAACAGGCAAATCCCTTGTTGATCTTTACCGATTTACCCCCTTTCTCTGCCATTAAACCCGAACATATCAAACCAGCTGTGGAGCAAGCGATTGCTAAGGCGCAAGCTGCAGTCGAGCGTGTGGTTGCTGCATCCGAGGTAAGCTGGCAAAGCTTGGTTACGGAATTAGAGCAAGAGAGTGATCGGCTAAGCAAGCTATGGTCACCGGTGTCGCATTTAAATTCGGTAGCCAATAGCCCTGAATTGCGCGAGGCGTATGAAAGTTGCTTACCTTTATTATCTGATTTCAGTACCTGGTTAGGGCAGCACGAAGGCTTATATGCAAAATACCAACAGTTACAACAGAGCGCGGCTTTTAGCGGTTTAAGCACTGCGCAGCAAAAAGTCATTACCAATGCCTTACGCGATTTTAAATTATCGGGTATTGGTTTGCCGGCTGAGAAAAAGCAACGTTACGGAGAGATCCAAAGTCGGTTATCTGACTTAAGTTCGGCCTTTTCAAATAATACCTTGGATGCCACCCAAGCTTGGTTTAAACAGGTCACGGATGAAGCCGAACTGGCTGGCTTACCTGAAGATGCGTGTTTAGCCGCTGCGGAAGAGGCGCAAAGCCGAGAGCTAACGGGCTGGGTGTTTACCTTAGAATTTCCAAGCTATATTGCGGTCATGACTTATGCCGATAATCAAGCGTTACGGCAAGAAATGTACAGTGCTTATTGCACGCGAGCCTCAGATCAGGGGCCAACTGCTGGGCAATTTGATAATACTGCCATTATCGAAGAAACGCTGGCGCTTAAACATGAATTAGCGCAGTTGTTAGATTTTGCCAATGCGGCAGAAGAATCGCTGGCTACTAAAATGGCCGAGTCACCACAGCAAGTACTGGATTTTTTAACCGATCTTGCCCGTCGCGCTAAGCCGCAAGCGCAGCGCGATTTAGCCGAGTTGCAGCAATTTGCGGGCGATGCCTTTGGCGTGTCTGCATTAAATCCTTGGGATATCACTTACTATGCGGAAAAGCTAAAAGAAGCTCGCTATGCCGTATCCGATGAGTTACTGCGGCCTTACTTTCCCGCCACAAAAGTCGTACCAGGTTTATTTACGGTACTAAATAAACTCTTTGGGATCAGTGTTAAGGTACGTGAAGGCGTAGATGTTTGGCATCAGGATGTACAGTTCTATGATATTTTTGCCGCCGACGGCAGCCTGCGTGGCAGTTTCTATTTAGATTTATACGCGCGCAGTAAAAAACGCGGTGGTGCTTGGATGGATGATTGTCGTGGTCGGCGTATTTTAGCCAATGGCCAACTACAAAGCCCAGTAGCTTATTTAACCTGTAATTTTAATAAACCAGTTGGCGGCAAGCCGGCGCTGTTTACCCATGATGAAGTGATTACCTTATTCCATGAGTTTGGTCATGGTTTGCATCATATGCTGACACAGGTTGATGCCGCAGCCGTAGCCGGAATTAATGGTGTGGCGTGGGATGCCGTTGAATTGCCAAGCCAGTTTTTAGAAAACTGGTGCTGGACGCCTGAAGCTTTAGCCTTAATTTCTGGCCACTATGAAACGGGTGAGCCGTTACCCCAAGCGTTATTGGAGAAAGTCTTGGCGGCTAAAAACTTCCAATCTGCGTTATTCTTAGTGCGTCAGCTTGAGTTTGCTTTATTTGATATGCAGTTACATGCTCGCTACAACCCTGCTGAAGGTGCTAGAGTGCAGCAAGTGCTTGATGAGGTGCGTTCCGAAGTATCGGTAATCATCCCACCGCGTTTTAATCGCTTCCAGCACAGCTTTAGTCATATTTTTGCGGGTGGTTATGCGGCAGGCTATTATAGTTACTTGTGGGCTGAGGTATTATCGGCCGATGCGTTTAGCCGATTTGAAGAAGAGGGCGTGTTTAACGCCAAAACAGGTCAAGATTTTTTACACTGGATTTTAGAGCGCGGTGGTAGTGCCGAACCGATGGAGCTGTTTAAAGGTTTCCGTGGTCGTGAACCCTCAAATGAGGCCTTACTCAGGCATATGGGCATTGCGAGTTGAATGTTATTCTTTGCCACAACCCTGGTTGTGGCAAGGCGCAAAGCCGCGACTGGCATAATATTAAGGAAAGGCTATGCAACCTATTAAAACCTTGGCGTACTTGCTGATGGTGCTGCCATTAAGTGCGTGTTTACAAAGTACTGCGGTGAATAATGAGCGCACTGCACCAGCACCCTTAGTGGAAAAAATTGATCCGCAAACTGATCCTATTAAAGCCGTTAATGCGTTAAAGCAGCAACAGGTTGATTTAACGGATGTAGCTGCTTTGCGAGCTGAGGTGTTGCGGCTTACTCGCGACAAAACAGCCGATAATGTACAGCAATGCTTAGTGCTCCCTCTTGGGCACAAACCCTGTGGTGGTCCTGCTGAATATATTGCCGTCTCAATCAAAGGCAAAGATGAGGGCAGCCTATTGCAAAAAATCAGTGCTTATAATCAAGCTGCCGAAGCCGAAAATCTTCAACGTGGTTTAATATCGAACTGTGCGATGGTGGAAAAACCCTCGGTGCAATTGATTAATGGGAAGTGTGAGTTAGTGGTTGCTGTAACCGAATAGTGCGAATTCGGCCTAGGTTATCTATTTAAAAGGGGCTTACGCGCCCCTTTATTTCATTAAGCAACCAAAGGAGTTGTCGGTGCGGCAAGTAGAAACATTTGCAGCGATTTTGCAGCGAGCACAAGCACGAAAAGGTGGGCCTGCCGCGCTAAATGCGTTAGTCAGTCAACCTCTTGCTGGCGCTAAGTTAGCAGCGATACCGGATAAGGTGTTATTAGCTGAGCTTAGCAAAAAAGTGTTCCAATCCGGTTTTGTATGGCGCGTGGTGCGGCAAAAATGGCCGGGCTTTTGCGAAGTGTTTTTTGATTTTGAGATCGAAAAAATCCTGTTGTTAAGTGATGAAATGCTGGAGAAAAAAGCGCAAGATCCGCGCATCATTCGCAATTTGAGTAAAGTTTTTACCATCCGTGACAATGCGCTGATGATTTACAACCTGCAGCGCGAGCATGGCAGCTTTGCCCGTTTTATTGCCGATTGGCCAAGTACCGACATTATTGGTCTGTGGGCTTACTTAAAAAAACATGGCGCGCGCTTAGGGGGGAATACCGGACCTTATGCATTAAGGGCCATGGGTAAAGATACCTTTTTACTCACGCAAGATGTGGAGGCTTATCTAAAAGCCTATGGCGTCTTCGATGGGGGGATTAACAGCAAACGCAGCCAGCAACAAATTCAGCAGCAATTTAATCAGTGGCAAACTGAGTCTGGGTTAAGCTTGCAGGAAATCAGCCAAATTATCTCTTATAGTGTCGGCGAGAATAGCGTTGGGATGCAGCAATGAGTTTGCCAGCTATCCTTATAAGCGACATGCCTGCAGACTATGCCGCGCTATTAGTGACGCAATTTGGATTAGCACCTATCACTGCAGCGAGCGACTGGTATCTGTGCTGGGCTACTGATCAGCTGGTGCTGCGCCATGCCGACTTACCCAAACAAGGCGATATTCTGGTCGATTTTGCCAGTGGCGCCGCCAGTTATCGACGGCAGTTTGGCGGTGGCAAAGACGAGGCTATTGCTAAGGCTTGTGGTCTAAATAAAAAGCGTGATTTACAGATTGTTGATGCAACGGCAGGTTTAGGGCGGGATGCCTTAGTACTGGCAAGTTTAGGTGCCCGAGTCACGCTGGTAGAGCGAAACCCGATGGTGGCGGCGCTATTGCATGATGGTTTAAGGCGGGCGACAGAAGCACCGCTGACAGCTGAGTTAGCTAAGCGGATGCAGCTGTGTTTTTCGCCAGCGTTGGTGGCTTTAACGGAACTCCCCGCTGCCGATGTCGTCTATTTAGATCCGATGTTTCCGCCGCGCGAAAAATCGGCGTTGGTTAAAAAAGAAATGCGCGCTTTCCATGATGTAGTGGGCAGTGATCAGGATGCCGATGCGCTGTTAGCGCCTGCTTTGGCCCTAGCCAAATATCGGGTGGTGGTGAAAAGACCTGGTTATGCTGACGTTTTGGCTCAGCAAGCACCGCAGCTGCAAGTAAAAGGTAAAAATAACCGCTTTGATGTGTATATTAACCAGGCGATCAAATAACAAAGGGGCGACTGATTATGCCGAGTCCGTCACGCAAGAAAATTCATTAACACCCTAACTTAATTGCATTAACTTAGATAAAAGGAACCATGATCATGATTAAAGTAGGCGATAAACTGCCAGAAGTCACTTTTTCACAACTGACCGCGGAAGGTATGAAAAACCCCACTACCAGCGATATTTTTGCCGGTAAAAAAGTAGTGTTATTCGCCGTGCCGGGCGCCTTTACCCCCACTTGTTCTGCCGCACACTTACCCGGCTATATTGCCTTAGCCGATCAAATTAAGGCGAAGGGTATCGATACTATCGTTTGTACCGCAGTAAATGATGCCTTTGTGATGAAAGCCTGGGCCGATAGCCAAAATGCCGAAGAAATCACCTTCTTAGCCGATGGTGGTGCGAGTTTCCATAAAGCGCTTGATCTGACCATGGAAACAGCCGATTTCGGTGGTTTGCGCTCGCAGCGCTATGCCATGGTGGTAGAAGATGGTGTAGTTACCCTATTAAACGTAGAAGCACCAAAAAGTTTTGAAGTGAGTAATGCTGAGACGATTTTGGCAGCGCTGTGATATTATTGTGTTTGCTAAAGCAAGCAGTACTGTGTTTTTAATGCGGTAATTGCAGATTTTTCCTCATTGTTTGCCGTTGATGAGGAAAAGTCGCCTCGATTTTTGTTAAGGAAATAACATCAGCATGCCAAAAAGAGTTTTACTTGTCATCAGCTCACTTAATGGTGGTGGGGCTGAAATCGCTGTACTTAGGATGTTAAAAGCCTTTAACGAGCAGCCTGATACCCGCGCACATTTAATCTCACTTAGTCAGAAAAATGACTACGCAGGCATGGATGTACAAAATGTCAGCATGTTGCCAATTTCGACCAGCAAATCATTAGATAGCTTTTTTTTACGATCTAAAGTGATTGCATTGTTAAAATCCGAGGTAGCTCGGCTAGAGCAGACAGAAGGTGCTTTCGATGGTATTTATTCTCATCTTGAGGTGACTAATGCCATTGTTGCCCAAGCGGGCTTTAACTGTCCGGTATTTTATGTGCACCACAATGCTATTCAACAAGAATTACTGGCGGCAAAAGCACGTGGGCCTTTTAAATATCTAAAACTGAAGCAACGCCTTAAAGCGTTAAAGCATAAAAATGTGGTATGTGTGTCTCATGGCGCGGCTTCTGAATTAACTTTGCCATGGCTACCTATTAAAAGCTGTAATGTAATTTATAATCCTTTTGATGCCGCTGAAATTGTTAGATTGAGCCAACTAGAAGGCAACCCTTTTCCCGACAAACCCTATATTTTGCATGTTGGCCGTTTCGGCCGTGCTAAGCGTCATGATCGCTTATTTGCGGCTTTTGCTAAGTTGACTGGACCTGAAGTGCTGGTGTTATTAACCAAAGCCAGCAGCAAGTTAACGCGCTTAATAAAGCGCTATCATTTAGAAGAACGGGTCATTGTTGCTGGCTTTCAAGCCAACCCTTATCGTTTTATGAAGCACGCACGTTGCGTGGTGTTATCTTCTGATCATGAGGGCTTGCCCAATGTGATGGTGGAATCCTTATTAGTGGGAACGCCTTTTATTGCCAATGATTGTCCGCATGGCCCTCGAGAGATTTTAGGTGAATGGCAACCGAATTGGCTCGCAGCCACAGGCAGTAGCGACGATTTAGCAGAAAAGCTGGCGCGCTTTTTACAGCAACCTAGTCAACCCATCGAATGGCAGCAAGCGGCCTTGTTTTCACCAGCTCATAGCGCCAAAGCCTATTTAGCGTTACTCGACCAGACTTAACAACCGAGTTACTTAGATGATGCTGCTTAACTCGCATCTCGCCAACAGTTAAGTATATACTACTGTTATATTATTAAATTCAAGCATGGAAACTTTATGCAAACGGTCAATGTTCTGTGTATCAAATGGGGTAAAAAATATGGCCCCGAGTATGTCAATAAACTGCACTCGATGGTCAGCCGTAATTTAACACTGCCCTTTCGGTTTATTTGTTTAACCGATGATGCTGCAGGTATTGCGAGCCATATTGAAGTCAAACCGATCCCAGCCGTTGGTTTTAAAGATTTTGATGAGCGCCACCCTTGGAGCTTTGGTCACGGCTGGTTAAAAGTCACTAGCTTTGCTGATCCCTTGTATGACCTAACAGGGCCCACGTTATTCATCGATCTCGACGTAGTCATCGTCGATAACATTAACTGCTTTTTTGAACCGAAAGGGGAGTTTTTCGTTATTAAAGAATGGGATAAGTCTGATGACACTGGCAATACTTCTGTTTATCGGTATGAGATAGGCGCACACAGCGACTTAATTGATTTGCTGAAAAACCATAAAGAGCGTGAGCTTGCAAAGGTGCGTAACGAGCAAGAATTCGTTACGCAAAATTTAGCCCAGCAAGGAAAGTTACAGTATTGGCCTGAGGGCTGGTGTGTCAGTTTTAAACGGCATTGTTTACCGAAGGGCATTATGAACTGGTTTAAGCCGGCGACAATCCCTAAGGGTGCTAAAATCGTTGCCTTCCATGGTAAACCTAATCCCCCAGATGCCATTGCCGGCATCAGTGGTAAGTGGTATCGCCGAGTGCTACCAGTACAATGGGTTAAGGATATGTGGCAGTAAGGCCGCTTATGAAATACAAAATTTTTATTATTAATCTGGATCGCTCGGTAGAGCGATACCAGCATGCCTTGGCACAATTAGCCGCGTGGCCAGATTTACCCATTGAGCGGATCAGTGCAGCCGATGGCCGTGTGCTGAGCGATGCTGAGCTGAATCAGTATTATTCGCTAAGTTTAAATCAGCAGCATTACCACAAACTACTAAAGCCAGGTGAAAAAGGCTGCTATATCAGTCACATATGGTGTTGGCAGCAGATTGTGGCGCAGCAACTGGATTTTGCGCTGATTCTGGAAGATGATTTTATCGTCAATGGCGATTTGGCCGGGTTATTAAACTATGTTTGTAGTTTGCCTAGCGATTGGCATTTTCTGAAATTAGCTATGCCGAATAAGCAGCAAAAAATTATTCAAGCCAGTGCAGCTGGGCCTTGGCAAAAAGTGGCTTTTGTGAAAAATCCTGTTTCAACGGTAGCACAGGTGGTCAGTAACAGTGGCGCGCAACAATTACTGGCCAAGGCAGTGCCTTTTTACCGGCCAATTGATGTGATGTTACAGTATACCTTTGAGTTGGGTATCCGTGCAGAAGCGGTATGGCCATTGATCTTCAAACCTGATTTGTCTTTTGAAAGTAATATCAATACCAAAAAACGTGAGCCAAATAATCGTTGGGTTTTTTATTGGCAGCGCCTGTACTTTTTCTGGGCTAATCTGCAACATAACCTTAAACATTATGGCCTTTCGGCTTTAATGCGGGCGAGAAAATGGCCCAATCCTTCTGGGCGCACGCATTTGTCAAACTAAGCTTTGCGGCTGTTCAGCTGTTGCTGATAGAAGTCTAGTACTTCTGTTACCTTGGCCGTCGGTGCAAAGCGCTGCATAGGATAATCGGGTTGTGGCAATTGTTTCGCATATTGCTGCAGCTGTTCCGCGAGTTGATCGATATTATCAATGCTCACCAGCGTATTCCCAAACAATGGCTGCAAATATTTAGCCCCTTCAGAGGCGGTGGCAATAATCGGCAGTTTGGCATGCATCGCTTCTAAAAATACTAAACCAAAAGGCTCTGTGCGTGCTGCGCTAACAAAGACATCAAAACAGGCTAACCAGTCCTGCGGGCAATTACTAAAGCCAGGCATAATAATACTGTCTGGTGCTTGGTGTCGTAATTTTTGCCAATTTTTACCATTACCTACTATCACCAAACGGCTATTAGGAATAGCGGCTTTTAAAAAGGCCGCAAGCAAAATAGCTTGCCCTTTGCTTTCCTCGACTCTGCCCAAGGTACCAAACACAATATCCTGTTCGGCTATGCCATATTGCGCGCGCAAACGTTGCCGTGCATCAGTTGACGGTAAGCGTGCTTCTGACCAATTATCCAATTGAATACTATGTTTTTTTAAATTCTCAGGAATGGCCGCTAGCTGCCATGGTGCGATAGCTATGAGCGCATCAAGTTTGCTATGCTGTTGTTTTTTATAGTGTATGTGTAAGGTTGCAACACGTAGGCATAAGCCAGATAAGCTATGTAACACGCGGCAAGCTGCACTGAGATGCGCATGCGCAACATCGGGCTTGAGTGTTTTTAATAAGCGTCGTGCTCGATAAATGGCTAACAGCTTAAATCCAGACACTTGATATATTTTTACTTTGTCAGATACGCGCTGGGCAATAGCGTTAGGTCGATTTTCACAGCCGCGTTGGTGAAGAATAATGCTCACATCATGCTGTTGTGCTGCTTGTAAATTAGCAAGTTCAACAGCATAACGCTCGCTGCCAGCGAAACTATGAGTCAAAATAATATGAACAATTTTCATGGGTGAGGTTCTTAACTGATCAGCTGGACAGGGCAGCAACTATGCAGCCATGGTATACTATTTCTGCTTTTGACTAAAGCCTGCCGCTAAATGGCGTTTTGCACTGTTTTTGGGTGATTAATCATATTGACTGTATTTATATATTCATTGCTGCTCTATGCGCTTTCTCCTGTAATTTTAGGTTACTTTTTGTTCCGTTCGCGCAAAGATCCTGCCTACCGGCAGCGCTTGACCGAGCGCTTTGCGTTTGGATTAACCGCAAAGCAGCTGAACTCCGGTGGTATAGTGGTGCATGCGGTCTCGGTGGGCGAGGTGATTGCTGCTACGCCACTGATCCAACAGCTGCAACAGCGCTATCCTAACAAACCTCTTACTGTCACCTGCACGACCCCAACCGGTACGGCGACCTTACGCAGCCGTTTTGGTTATAGTGTGCAGCATTGTTACTTGCCGTTAGACTATCCTGGCGCCGTTAAGCGCTTTTTACGTGTGCTGCAGCCAGAGTTACTGGTTATTTTAGAAACTGAGTTATGGCCGAATTTGCTTAGCGCTTGTGCTAAGCAGCGCATACCGGTTGCGGTCGTGAATGCGCGGTTATCGGCGCGTTCAGCACGCGGCTATCGGCGCTTTGCTTGGCTCACACAACCGCTGTTGGGGCATATTAGCCTGTTATTAACGCAAGATCGCGCCAGTGCCAGACGTTTTCGTGCGCTCGGTTATGCTGGGGCTTGGCAAATCAGCGGTAACCTAAAGTTTGAATTAGCGATCCCCACGCATACCGAGCAAGTATTGACGCAGTTTCGTCAGGCTTTTGCACCGCGCTTAGTCTGGGTTGCGGCCAGTACACACGCCGGTGAGGACGAACAATTGCTGGCGCTTTATCCAACGTTAAAGCAGCAATTTCCATCATTATTGCTGCTATTGGTACCGCGCCATCCAGAGCGTTTTGCGGCGGTGGCGACTTTGGTACAGCAAGCGGGCTTAAGTTTGTGGCGGCGCAGTGACATTAGCACCGCTAACACAATAGTGCCTGCAATCACTGCCGATATTGCCTTGGGCGATTCGATGGGCGAGCTGCTGGCATGGTACCAATTGGCCGATTTGGTGTTTATTGGCGGCAGTTTAATTCCTCGTGGTGGGCATAATCCACTCGAAGCAATTTGTTTTGCTAAAGCGGTGCAAAGTGGACCACATTTTTTTAATTTTAAAGAGGCTTACCGGCAATTAGCGCAACAGCAAGCGGTAGCATTGGTAGCCGATAGTCAGGCATTATTAGACAATAGCCGGTTGCTATTAGCCGATGCCACAGCGCGGCAAGCACAAGGGCAACGCGCCCAGCAATTTTTCTTGCAGCAGCAGGGCGCTACTGCGCGCACGCTGGATGCAATAGCGAGTCTTTTTACAGGAACCCCTATGTCCAATCATGATGTTACCCAGCCTCAGCCAACCCTGCCATTAGCCTCAGGCCAGAATGTTGGCGCAAGTTATCAGAGCAAAACACAAGCGGCTGCTAGCTATTGGTTTGATCCGCAGTTTTTTAACGACGTCACGGCCCAGCACTTTCAAAGCCTCTGGTGGCAACAGCAACAGGCGGTGATTGGCAGTTCAACTGGTCGTAATACCGCCTATTTTCTGCAGCATGGCGAGCACAAACTGGTACTGCGACATTATTATCGTGGTGGCCTAGTTGGGAAAATATTGCATGATCAGTTTTGGTTGCAGCCGGTAGCGCAAAGCCGCGCTATGCAGGAATACCAATTATTAAACTGGATGAGGGCGCAAGGTTTAGCCGTACCTCGCCCCGTTGCTGCTAGTTATCAGCGTAGCGGCCTGATTTATCGCGCCGATTTACTGATTGAGCTGATCCCTGATAGCAAAGATTTAGCGGCGATATTACAGCAGCGCGCTATTACCACTAGCGAATGGCAAGCGGTGGGCGCAGCTATTGCGCAAATGCATCAGCTGGGGGTGTATCACTCGGATCTCAATTGCCGCAATATTATGCTGGATGTCGCAGGCAAGGTATGGCTAATCGACTTTGATAAATGCAACCGCCGCAGCCCAGGGGAATGGACAGCGCAGAATTTAGCGCGCTTATTACGTTCCTTGAATAAAGAAAAGGGGAAGTTAGCGGTATTTAACTGGCAGGAAGCCGATTGGCAAAGCCTACAACAAGGCTATCAACAGCAGTTGGCGGCAGCAACGCCCTTAACCACAACAGAGCAGAAATAAGATGCAGCAGTGGGATGTGATTGTCATAGGTGCCGGTGCGGCCGGCTTGTTTTGTGCTATTGAAGCGGCGAAGCGCGGCCGGAAAACCTTAGTGGTTGATAATGGTAAACGCATAGGTCGGAAAATTCTGATGTCAGGCGGTGGCCGTTGTAATTTCACCAATATCTACGCCAGCCCAGCCAATTTTTTATCGGAAAACCGACATTTTTGTAAATCGGCGCTAAGCCGCTATACCCAGTGGGATTTTATTGCCCTAGTGCAGCAGTATGGCATTCCGTATCATGAGAAGACCCTAGGCCAGTTATTTTGCGATAACAGCGCCAAAGATATTGTTGATATGCTGCAGCAGGAATGCGATAAAGCCGGCGTGCAAATTGCTTTGCAGCAAGAAATTACGGCAGTCACTTTTGCCGATGGCCAGTACCAGCTAGTCACGCCGCAACTGACTCGGCAATGTCAAAGTTTGGTGGTTGCCTCTGGTGGCTTAAGTTTACCCAATTTAGGCGCAACCGCTTTTGGCTTTCAGCTTGCTGAGCAATTTGGTTTAAAGGTCTTGCCAGTGCGCGCCGGTTTAGTGCCGCTAACTTGGCAACCCAGCGATAAAGCGGTATTTGAAGAAATTAGTGGTGTGTCGCTACCCGTAACGGCTGAAGCCAATGAGGTAGTGTTCCCAGAAGATATGCTGTTTACCCACCGCGGTTTAAGTGGCCCAGCTATTTTGCAAATCTCTAATTACTGGCAACCAGGTGATGAACTGATAATTAACCTCGCACCAGAGCAGGATATCGCCAGCTTTTTAAGTGAGCAGCAACAACAGCATCCGGCGCAAGAGCTAAAAACTGCGTTAGCCAAGATCTTACCCAAACGCTTAGTCGAAAAGCTGCTGGAGCTACAGTTATTTCAAAACCTACCGCTAAAAGCGCTTAATGCCAAAAGTATTGAGCGTTTAGAACAGGCGTTAAGCCACTATATCTTTAAGCCAAATGGTACCGAAGGTTATCGTACTGCAGAAGTAACCCTTGGCGGTGTGGATACCCATGAGCTATCCTCTAAAACTATGGAAGCAAAAAACCAGCCTGGCTTATACTTTATAGGCGAAGTCGTCGATGTCACCGGCTGGTTAGGCGGGTACAACTTCCAATGGGCATGGGCCTCCGGCTGGGTTGCTGGGCAGTATTGCTAATCCTAAAAAGGGGTCGGAGCTAATTAAGCTCAGAGCTAATTAAGTTTATGTTTTTAAATAATAAAAGATATAAAGGTAAATAATTAGCTCTGACCCCTTTTTACTATAAGGATATAAAGTAAGTGCACAAGAAGCGTGTTCCCATTCATATTCATATCTCCACACTGTTTATTGGTTTATTCTTGTTATTTGCCGTTATTACTGGTTGGTTTAATCATCAGCAAACGACAGAAATTTTTACGTTAGCGGCCGAAGACGGTGTGGCAGAGCTCAGCCAAGATATTAAGCAAGAATTTAGTATTGCGTTTTTGCCGGTTGCCACCGCGGTAGGTTTTTTGACGCAAGCCGAAGTGACGCGGGCGCAAACCGAAAGCGCGCGGTTGAGTCACTTAGGGCTATTAGCCGACATCATTAAAAAGCATCCTCAGTTAGATTCATTACAAGTCGCTTATGCTGATGGCGCGTCACTGATTGTGCGTCATAACGGCATGGGGCAATTTCAACAGCGTTTTGGTAGTGCTGCCCAGACGCATTTTGTGGTGGATCATATTGAGCAGGATGAGCAGCAGGCGCGGGTAACGCGCTATTTTTTTGATACCAACCTGACGGAAACACAAGCGCCAGAGCGTTTTAATAGCGACTATGATGCCAGAGAGCGTCCTTGGTATGTCCCTCCTTCCGCTAAGGCTACGCTGTCCAAGCCCTATTTGTTTTATTTTTTACAACAGGTGGGTGTCACTATTAGCCAAGCGAATCAACAGGGTGTAGTGATTGCGGCCAATGTTACTTTAAGTCATCTCTCTGAGCTACTCGCTCGGGTCCAGCCGTTTCCCTCGACAGAGCTTTTACTGACAACAGCGCAAGCTGAGGTGGTGGCTTATCACAATATTGCGTTAAAAAATAATCTAGTACTCAATGCTAACTTGCCGACTATTGCTGATCTTAAGGTGCCATTGTTTGCAGAGTTGTTCACAACAGGGCATCAGGTTGACGAACTTATTCGCCAAAAGGTTGCGGATAAACAGTGGATTGGTAAATCAACTTGGCTAGATATGGGGGAGTACCCTTTATTACTGACGGTATTTTTTCTGGAACAGGAGTTATTACAGCGCGCCAATACGATTCGTCAGCACAATCAATTGCTCAATTTGGCGTTGTTGGTGATGGCGCTGCCATTGATCTGGTGGACCGCCCAGCGTATCGCCGTACCGATCCAGCGTTTAGCACAACAGGCTGATCGCATCTCCCATTTTGACTTTGCGGCTGAGGTGTCGGAAAGCTCCAGAATTAAAGAGATTGCTGATTTGCAACAGTCGATGCAGTTGATGAAGCGCACCATTGGTCATTACAACACCATGATCACGGCGATCTCAGCTGAAAAAGACTTCGAAAAATTGATGCAGCTCGTTGTCAGTCGTACCCGTGAAGTCAGCCGCGCACAATTCGCCAGCTTATACTTATTGGACGAAAACAGTCAGCGCTTGCAGGTCAGTTTGTCGCAACTGTACTTGAATGAACAGCAAGGTTGTCTGGATTTAACCGAGTTACTGTTACCTATTGCTTTAACGGGCGAACAGCAGATCCCAGAAATCAGTCAGGCCATTAAGGCAAATACCATGCGCTTATTTCGAGTATCTAAAGTCCAGCTGGCAAGCTATGCCTTACCAGATGCGCTCGACTTCCTGCAGCAGGATACGATTGAATTAGTCTGTGTCCCGTTGGTGGAACGTGGCGGTTCAACCTTGGGAGTGCTGCTGCTTGGCTTGGCGCAAGATGACCTGACACAACATTTTCAGCAACACTGGTTGAGTTTTATTGAGGCGATTTCTGGTTTCTCGGGGCTGTCTCTAGAAAACCGACAACTGATCCAACAACAAAAGGCGTTACTGGAAAGTGTTATTCAATTAATTGCGTCGGCAATTGATGCCAAGTCACCCTATACCGCAGGGCATTGTCAACGCGTGCCAGAGCTCACCAAAATGCTGGCGCAGGCGGCTTGTGATAACCAGACATCCTTCAAAGATTTCCAGCTTAGCGAAGCACAATGGGAAGAGTTGCACTTTGCTAGCTGGCTACATGATTGCGGCAAAGTCACAACACCCGAATATGTGGTCGATAAAGCGACAAAACTGGAAACCCTGTACGATCGCATTCATGAAATTCGTATGCGTTTTGAGGTACTGAAGCGGGATGCCGAAATTACCTGCCTCAAAGCGATGCTGCAAGGCGGCGATGCAACTGCCTTACAGCAGCAATTAACACATACACTCACACAGTTAGATGAGGATTTTGTCTTTGTCGCCGAATGTAATCTGGGCGGCGAATTTATGGCGGCAGACAAAATTGAACGTTTACAGCATATTGCGGAGAAACGTTGGTTGCGCACCTTGTCAGATCGGATAGGGATTTCTTGGGAAGAAGCAGCCCGGAAAAGTCGTCAACCTGAGCCACAATTGCCGGTAAGTGAACCCCTGTTAGCCGATAAGCCTGAACATATTATTGAACGAACTGCTAGCGATAACTTGGATAATGCAGACCGTTATGGCTTTCAGATGACGGTGCCCCAGTATAAATATCAGCGTGGCGAATTAGTCAATTTAAGCATAACGCGCGGTACCTTAACGGAGGAAGAGCGCTATAAAATTAACGAACACATTATGCAAACCATTATTATGCTGGAACAGTTGCCTTATCCCAAGCACTTGCGTAATGTGCCGATTATTGCGGGTGGCCATCATGAAAAAATGGATGGTACCGGTTATCCACGGCGACTGCAGCAAGAACAAATGCCATTAACCGCGAGGATGATGGCGATTGCTGATATTTTTGAAGCCCTGACCGCGGCAGATCGGCCTTATAAAAAAGCCAAAACCTTGAGCGAAGCCATCAAAATTATGAGCTTCATGCAAAAAGAGCAGCATATTGATGGCGAGCTATTTCGGTTATTTTTAACAAGCGGGGTGTATAAAGACTACGCCGAAAAATTTTTGCATCCCTCGCAAATTGATGAAGTCAGTATTGCTGATTATCTTTAAGTCTATATTTAGGATTTAGCGCTAGCCGTCTAGGGTAAGTGTGAGGTTTTTTAGGTCTGTTCCAATACAGGCGCGTTTTTGAAAGCAGGTTTATTTTGAAAAAACTTTCTAAAGTACAATTAAAGCAACAAGCTGCAGTATTGGCGGCAGTCAACACCTTAGAGCAACAAGCGCTCGCCGAATTAGCGGGTACCGTACAGTGTTGGTTTAGTATGGAGTACGAGGCCTTTCCTGGCTCGTTATTGGTGCGGCTGCAACTGGCTGAGCAAGCGGCTTTAGCGCAAGCGCAGCCACAACTCTTGCTGTGGCAAAAAAGGTTAAGTGCTTTATTACTAAAAAAAGGTATCGTATTAAAAGATTTACGTAAGCACTTAGTGTTCACGTTATCGAGCCCTGAAGACTAGTTCGAAAAGTAGATAAGAGCTTGTAAGTGGGGAGGAAGGCAAGCGGAGCAGCGTCAGCTGGTCCGCTCCAGCCTGCATGGTGCTGGTTTAAGGTTTAGCGAGTAAATAATCCAATAACTGATAATAGTCTTCAGTCGTTTTCATATCCTCTGGCTGAGTATCATTTACTAAGAAACGGCCATTTACCACGATACTTGGCACACCATTGATCCGATTATCCAGCATTTCGCGATTAGCTTGCTCCATGGCCTGTAGCACAGCTTCGCTGCCTGCCAGCTGATTGAGTTGCTCAGGGTCTAGCTGATGTTTTTTAAAAAAGCCAGTAATTGCCTCAGCATCAGGCAAGCTGTTTTGCGCGATACGGGTGCTTTGATAAAACGCTAACAGCTCAGTGGCTAATGCCGCGTGACCACTTTCGGCTAGGGCATAATAAACACGCGCATCAAAGGCCCAGCGCTCACCGAGCGCAGGATGTTTTCGAACCAAGCTCACCTCAGGACGATCTTGCAAATACCCTTTCAGTACAGGTTCAAAGTTCTGACAGTGTGGGCACCCAAGCCAAAAGTACTCTGTTAGATAGCGGTTTAAGGTCGGTTCTAACACCGGCTGGCTTAAGGTGCGGTAGTGTTGCCCTTCAACAAAGATCCGTGCAGGCGCGGTAATTGCGCTATCAGCTGTCTTTATCTCGGTGGTTTGAGGTTCTTTTGAACAAGCGGTAAGCCAGCATAGCGTTACCAAAGTGAGTAACAGCAAACGTAAACAGCGCATGCGATATCCTTGAGTTGAGTCAGCAAAATAGGTAATAGGCGGTCGAGTTTAATCACTTTAGCCTGCAGTGACAATCTCTACTGGCCGCTGCCGTTTTCTGTGAAAAAACGCTATGATAAGCAACATTATTATCTTTAAGACTGCATTATGACATTATTTCTAGGCGCCTATGCGGCCTCTCCTAATGTTTCAGGCTGGGATCCTGAATTGGAGAGCGCCTACTATCAACAATTAAAAACCTTACCGCAACTGACAGGCTTAGAGCATCCTTTTACTGGCGCATTGCACGGCCATGATGATAATTGGTTTCTTTCCAACATAGATCCTAACTGGAAGTATGTATTTACGACTATTCCCGGCGTGATGAATGCGCTTGCACAAAATCCACACTTCGGTTTAGCCTCGATAGATGAAACGGGCCGTGCCGCGGCTATTGCGTTTATGCAGCAAGCTAACCTTGCCATTGCTAAGCTGAACCAGCATCTTGGAAAGCAAGCGGTCACCGCGATCATGCTGCACAGTGCCCCTGCTCAACACAAGGCGACAAGCTCTGCTGCCGCTTTGCAGGCTTCCTTAGCGACCTTACTCAGTTGGGATTGGCATGGCGCGCAAGTCTTGTTGGAGCATTGTGATACTTACTTGCCAGAGCAAGTGCCCTCGAAAGGATTTTTATCGTTAGCAGACGAACTAGAGGTATTAGCGGCTGTTAACCAACAGCTGCAACCCACCAAACCGCTGGGTGTGGTGATTAATTGGGGACGTTCAGTGTTAGAAACGCGTGCGCTGGATGGCGCTAGGCAACATCTGCAAGCGGCGAAAGCGAAAGGGTTATTACAAGGACTGATGTTTTCGGGGATTTCCGATCAAGCTACGGCTTACGGTGCTTGGCAAGATAGCCATCAGCCGATCAAGGCTGGCAGCAAAATCAGTATCGGTGAAGCGGGCTCTTGGCTGACGGAGCAAGAAGTACAAGACTGTCTGACTCTCTGTAACGATATCACGTTGACCGTGTTAGGATTAAAAATCGGGGTCAGGCCGCTAACGGCCAATCTGGATACGCGTATGGCGCTTCTGCGCTCACAATTAGCCGTGTTTGAGCGATAGGCAGGCCAATCAGTTGACGGGTTTAATGTGGTGCTAACTAAGCAAAGGAGACATGATGAAAGCGGTAGGCTATCAAAAATCACTGGCAATAAGTGAGCCAGCAGCTTTATTGGATATTGAGTTACCACGGCCGGTGGCCAGTGGCCACGATATTTTAGTCAAAGTGGCGGCCATCTCAGTTAACCCAGTCGATACCAAGGTACGCAAGAGAGCCGAACCCCCAGCAGGTGAATATAAAGTCTTAGGGTGGGATGCCGCAGGCGAGGTGGTAGCAATTGGAGAAAAAGTTAGCCATTTTGCCGTAGGTGACCGGGTTTATTACGCTGGGGCTTTGCAACGTCAAGGTTCTAATGCTGAGTATCAGTTGGTAGATGAGCGTATTGTAGGCAAAATGCCGGCCAATTTAACCTTTACTGCAGCCGCTGCTTTGCCATTAACCGCGCTTACGGCATGGGAGTTACTCTTTGATCGATTAGAACTCGGCTTGCCCAGTTTAAAGCACCCAAAACCCGTGTTATTAGTGACGGGGGCCGCCGGTGGCGTCGGTTCAATTTTACTGCAACTAGCACGAAAATTGACCCCAGTAACCATAGTGGCTACCGCCTCGCGCGCAGCAAGTAAAGCTTGGGTAATGGAGTTAGGCGCGCATTATGTTATCGATCACAGTCAGCCTTTATTGCCGCAATTACAACACTTAGGTATTGAGGCTGTCAGTCATGTCGCTAGCTTGACGCATACCGATGTGCATTATGCTGAACTTGTGCAAGCGCTGGCTCCACAAGGCAAGCTGGCCTTGATTGATGATCCTAGTGGTGGCTTAGATATTATGCCTTTAAAGCAAAAGAGTATTTCGCTGCATTGGGAATTTATGTTTACCCGCTCCATGTTTCAAACGGCCGATATGCAGGTACAACAACAAATTTTAACTGACTTAGCTCGCCTAATAGAGCAAGGCCAAGTTAGAAGTACCTTACAGCAGGAGTTTGGCTGCATAAATGCCAGTAACTTGCGGCAAGCACATGCCCTGTTGGAAAGCGGTAAGGCGATAGGTAAAATTGTGTTAGCAGGGTTCTAATTGACCGGCTGGCACAGTAAAGCTGCTGTGCCAGCCGCCAGCTTAAGCAATTTGCTGGTCGTCAGTGAAATCACTGTAATACGCTTTAAATAAGACCTTTTCTAAGGCTAAACGCATGGCTTCATTAATCGGATAATGTTTAGCACCTAAACTGTAATCCAATTCATTTACCTGTTCTTTTGCACTCATCATCATAGG
The DNA here is from genome assembly GCF_049390205.1 of Alishewanella sp. d11. Classification (GTDB taxonomy): domain Bacteria; phylum Pseudomonadota; class Gammaproteobacteria; order Enterobacterales; family Alteromonadaceae; genus Alishewanella. The sequence continues at coordinate 1,943,401 of NZ_CP186547.1, forward strand.
TGGTGGATTATCACCTAACATAATCAGATGCTGTTGGTATTTTTCTGCCTTATCTGACTTAATGATTTTACAGACAGACAAAGCCGCTTTGCCTTGCTTATCACGATAACCCGCAGCACCAAACACCCGGCAAATACTTGGCCTTTGTTGATAAACTGAGCACTGCCCTTGCTTACCGTCAAAAGAAAGACGATGGTAAAAAAAGCACCCTGATACTTCTGGTAACTCTTCGAGTTGTGTCAGTGTTTGCTCTGCTTTACCCTGATCAAACAGGTGTAAAGCTAGGGGCAACATTTCCAGTACGGTTGCTTCAATAGTAGGTTGAGTGCAGCACTCACCACAACCACTGCGACAACTTAAGCCGCTCGCTTGTTGATAACCGGAAAATGTGTCCGCCATTTCGCCATACACAGCCTCAACACGACGCGATAATTCACGCAGCCGTTGCATAAAGACTCCGAACGAAATAACTATAAAAGATATGTCAAAAAGAAACGACGATTTGCCGCGTCGCTATTTTACGAGCGGCAGGTAGCGATAAGCAATAGCTGGTTGAAAATATAGTCAGTCAGGACGGCTTGTCTCCGCTTTGGGCAGGTTGAGTAGGAGTATTGCACTAACGCTAATTAACAAAAACAAGCCAACATTACTCCAATACACAAAGCTACTCAGGTAATGTGTTTGTACTAATAATAAGCTTAGGGTGGCTGCCGCAGCCAGCAATGAAAAGCGCGAACTATAGCGAATAATACTGGTTAAGCTGGTATAAATGGCTTGTAGTACTGTTGCTGTTAAAATAATTGATACGGCGGAAAATAATAGTTTTAATTTTAGTGCGCCATCCGCATAGAGCGGACTAAAGAGCAAGGCTAATGCAACTAACAAACAGCCGGTATTGCTGTAGCGCGCAAATCGTCCTGCATTATTTGGCAGTGTGCTGCGGTTAAACAAAGTTAGAAACACTAAGGCTAGGCCAACACTGATATAAAGCAAAACGGGATTAAATTCAGGGTTTTCTGGCCATAACAAGCTAAAAGCGATGCCATTAAGTGTATTTAATACCAGTAAGAACGCTAAGTAAAAGCCTGCGAGCGCATAGAGTGCGCTCTGTTGCTGTTGCAAGCCGCGGTATGCTGCTAACAACACCAGTAGCATTAGGGCGCCATTCACTAAATTGTTATTCGTTAGTTGTTGTTGATGGTCTAACAAAAGCTGTGGCAGAGTACTAATACTGAGTTCAGTCCCCAGTAAGGCGGCATCTTGTAGCCGGAGTAAAAAAGTCGCTTGCTCACCCGCCGCTAGCCGAATCGGTTGCGAAAAAATATTCAGGGGTAAGGGGCGCTCTGCAAAAGGAAAATCACTGCCCATTTGTCCTAACAGTGTTGCACTGGGGGCATCTTGATCGAGTTTATAGAAGCTTACGCGATCTGCAGGTAAAAAATGGTAGCTTATTACTGCATCAAAAGGTTCTGGATAGGGGTTGGTGATTTTAGCTTGTAACCATAAGGCTTGTTGTTCGTTGGTACGAAGCGTTGTTTGCTGTGGTAATGGGCTAAAATTGTGCATTAAAGCTGGGTTAGCGGTGAGGCTTGCAATAGTCAGTTCTGCATCACTGAGTTGATAATAAAGCTCTGCTTGGGGTATCGGTAATTGTTGTGACAGGTTTATCGACGCATAGCTGTGTTGGACTAACGTGAGCAAGGCGACCACACAAACCATCATAATCCGGCAAAAGGCGGTAAATACTGACAATTAAAAACCTCACGCTTACGCAGTTTAAACGATTTATTTACAGACACTTTAGCAAATAACCGACTTAATTTGCCAGATAATCGCTAATTTCTTGAATAAACTCTTTGCCATAACGACTGAGTTTGGTAAAACCTACCCCTGAGACGGCTAACATAGCGGTATTGTCGGTCGGGAGTTTTTGGCACATATCAATCAAGGTGGCGTCACTGAACACCACAAAGGGTGGTACATCATCTCGCTCTGAAAGTGCTTTACGCAGACTGCGTAGTTTTGCAAATAACACACGATCATAGTTTTGCTGGCTAGGTTTGCTCTGGCTTTTTGCAGCTGTTTGCAATCTAGGTACTGCGAGCAGTAATTTTTGCTCTCCACGTAAAATAGGCCGAGCCGCCGGTAATAGTCGTAATATCGAGTGCTGAGTAATATCTTGTTGTAATAAGCCAAAGTGAATCAGTTGCCGGAAGATACTCAACCAATAGTCATGGCTTAATGCTTTACCCAGTCCCCAGGTTGATAACTTATCGTGGCCGTGTTCCTGAATCTTTTGATTTTGGCTACCGCGAAGAACTTCAATCACATGATGCAAGCCAAAGCTTTGGTTAACTCGGTATACGCAAGATAAGGCTTTTTGTGCAGTCTCAGTGGCATCAAACTGGGTGGGCGGATTAAGGCAAATATCGCAGTTGCCACAGGGTTGTTGTCTGGCTTCGCCAAAGTAGTTCAATAATACTAACCGTCTACAAGTTTGAGCTTCGGCAAAAGCCGCCATGGATTGAAAGCGTTGTCTTGCGACTTCAGCCCGCTGTGGGTTTTCTTCTGCTTCTAGCCAGCGTTTCATCCGCACAATATCAGCGGGATCAAACAGCAGTAACGCTTCTGCGGTAACGCCATCACGCCCAGCGCGGCCAGTTTCCTGATAATAGGCTTCAATAGTGCGCGGCAGCTCAAAATGCACTACAAAGCGAATGTTAGGTTTATTCACACCCATGCCAAAAGCAACGGTCGCCACAATGATCGTAATATCGTCGCGTTTAAAAGCATCTTGCACTTGCTCGCGTTGCGCGGCCTCATGCCCTGCATGATAAGCCGCGACTTTAAAGCCGCGTTCTTGCAGTTGTGCTGTCAGCTCGTCGACTTTACGTCTGGAGCTACAGTAAATAATGCCGCTGTTGTTTTCTTGTTGCGTTAAATACGCTAATAATTGTTCTAAAGGTCGGAATTTTTCCTGTACGGTATAGCGGATATTTGGGCGATCAAAGCTGCCACGATACACTAAGGGATCCTGCAGCCCCAGTTGTTGAACAATATCTTGCTGTGTGCCTGGATCGGCTGTGGCGGTGAGCGCCATCATTGGAACCTGCGGGAAGGCCTGTTTTAACTGGGCAAGTGCCATATAATCAGGTCGGAAATCATGACCCCATTGCGATACACAGTGCGCTTCATCGATGGCGAATAAACTGACACCAACGTCGCGCAAGCGTTCTAGAAAGCTCGGTTGTAACAAGCGCTCTGGCGCGACATAGAGCAGTTTTAGCTCACCACGTCTCAGTTTTGCAAAGACCTCAAGGATATCTTCACGGCTTTGGCTGCTGTTGACAAAGGCAGCCGCTATACCATTGGCAATTAGCGCATCTACTTGGTCTTTCATTAACGACATCAAAGGCGAAACTACTACCGTCACAAAAGGTAAATGCAAAGCGGGTAGTTGATAACATAAGGATTTACCGCCACCCGTTGGCAGCAGCACAAAGCTATCGCGCTGCGCTAAGGTGGCACTCATGATCTCTGCTTGACCATCGCGCCAAGTGTCGTAACCAAAGATTTGCTTTAAGGTGGGTAGCAGTTGCTCAAGCACGTACGGACTATCTCCTGTATAAGAACGCATATTCTATGCAGAAATGGCGTAAAGTTATAGTTAAACCCGCTTTGCAGTGTTGAATAAGCGCAGTACACTGGGGTAAAGGTCTAACCAGTGAGCAAGAAATGACACCCGAACAACTTTTACCTTATATCGCCAGTGTTTTTAACGAAATGCCCTTTAATAAACTGATTGGCATAGAAGTCACACGTTTCGATGCCGAATTAGCCGAAGTGCGTTTCAACTGGTCTGCGCAATTAGTGGGTAATCCGTTACAGCAAATTTTGCACGGCGGCGTGATTGCCTCAGTGCTGGATGTGGCTGGTGGCCTAATGGCGGTTTCCAGTGCTTTAGGTCGGGTCAGTCAGATCGCGCCCGAACAGTTACATGAACGCTTTGGCAAAATGAGTACTATTGATATTCGAACTGACTATTTGCGTCCGGGTCGCGGTCAGCAATTTATTGCCAGTGCCAGAGTCATTCGTGCGGGTAACAAAGTCGCGGTTTGCCGGATGGAGCTTCATAATGAACAGGGTATGCATATTGCGTTGGGTACTGGCACCTATTTAGTCGGATAAAGATAATTTTTATTGGGGGGAACACAGACACTCGCTTTAGGTGTAAACTCGCTGTTTTAAACGCCCACTTGGAGCTAGTATGCTGAATATCATTGATATTATCGCGTTAATTTGGTTTAGCCTACTTTGGGGCGGCTATACCCTTTATGCTAAACGTCGCGCCAAAGTGGTCAGTTGTTTGTCTTTTGAGATGCGCCGCAAGCGGAATCATTGGATGCAGCAAATGCTCAAGCGTGACAATAAAATGGCCGATGTCGGGCTCATTTCTACTTTGGAACGCAATGTAACCTTCTTTGCTTCCAGCTGCTTGTTAATATTGGCCGGTTTGTTAACAGTACTCACCTCGAGTGAGCGCTTAAGTATCATGTTGAGCGGGCTGATCCCTTGGAGTATGCAAACCGAAGCACAAGTTCAAATTAAAATTTTGCTGCTAGCGCTAATCTATGTGTTCGCTTTTTTCCAATTTACGTGGTCATTACGCCAGTATGGTTTTTGTGGTGTGTTAATCGGTGCGGCACCAGATGGCCGTGCTATGGCTGCCGAAGAGCAAGAAATCTATGCAAACCGAGCTGCAAAAGTGATTGATCAGGCAGGACATTCTTTTAACTATGGGTTAAGAGCCGTGTACTTTTCACTGGCAGCATTAACTTGGTTTATTGATAATCTACTATTTATTGCGGCAACTGTGATCGTGTTATTGGTATTGAAGCATCGCGAGTTTCATTCAAAAGTGCTTAAATCTTTGCAGCAATGTTAAGTTTAACAGGGTAAAGCCAGCCTAGCTTACTTTACCCTGCGCCATGCCACTTAGGGAGTTTCAAAGGCTTTAATTACTCGTACCACCCCTTCAACATTACGAGCGATATCGACAGCTTTATCGGCTTCAGCACCACTTACCAGACCCATCAAAAAAACTTCTGCATTTTCAGTCACAACCTTTATGTTTAAGCCGCTTACTTGCTCATCTGCTAACAATTGCGTTTTTACTTTCGCGCCAATCCAATTGTCGCGAGTGCGGGTTGTTAACGAGGTATTATTGCCAATCCGTATTTGGTTGTGCACCATTTTGACACTGGGTAAGTCTTGCACTAGGCGCTGAGCTTGCTCTCTAATTTGTTCAGTACGCGTTTGACCCGTTAATAACACTACACCATTATAGCTGGTGACATTTAAGTGGCTTCCGGTCGACGTGGTCGGGTCTTCGCTTAAGGCCCGTCGCGCCCGAATAACTATGCCATTATCATCAATTTGTGAGCCTAGAGTACGTCGATCATTTGCGGCTGTTACTGCGGTAGCACCGCCAGCGACAACCGCAGCCGCACAGCCTTGAAGTAAAAGAATGGCGGCTAATAGGCTAGCTAATTTCAACATATTAAAATTCTCCTTGCTGTGGGAACAACGTCATATCAATGAGTTCACAAAGACAGTGCAGTAAAAAGGTATAGCATTCAATCACTCGAGCAGGGCGATGAGCAGGGACCTTAAGTTCAATATCTTGCTGATTCAGAAGGCCTGATAATTCACTGCTATTATCAATGGTAAGTGCGATCACTTTCATATCATTTGTTAAAGCGGCTTCGGTGGCGCGGATCAGGCTTTGCTCTGCACCACTTAACGAAATAACAATCAAAATATCCGCTGCTTGGCCAAGTGCACGAACCTGACGTGCTAAATAGTCATGATTTTGTTGATTGACTGGTTGTAAACTCGAATTATCGCTTTGTAAGGCGAACGCCGGTAAACAAGGGCGTTCCGTTTCAAATTGGTCTAGTAATAATTGTGCAAAATGATTGGCCAAATTTGCGCTGGCACCTTCGCCGCAGCATATCACCTTTCCCCCATTAATCAGGGTGTTCACGATCGTCAGGGCGCTACTTTCTATCGGCCCGGCCAGCGCTTCACTGGTGGCGATCATGGTCTGTATATTTTCACTAAACAGATGTCTGATATGTTCTTGCATGCGGGTTCCTGTTAACTAAAGGCATTTTGCAGCCAAGTGTACTGGTATGGGGCATGCCCTTCTATAGCCAGCACATCTATTCGGCAAGGTTGTTGGGTTAAGCGATGCTGCAATTGGTAATATTTCACCGCACCTAAAACTTTTTGTTGTTTACTGCGGCTAATTGCCGCCAGCGCGCCACCATAGGCTGTGCTCGCACGGTATTTTACCTCAATAAACACCCAGCATTGCTGTTGGCGCATAATTAAATCAATTTCACCGATTTTACAGCGAAAGTTTTGTGCCACGAGCTGCAAGCCTTGTTGCTGCAAGTAGGTGAGCGCTAACTGTTCATAGTACTGACCTAGCTCGTTCATTATGCTCTCCTAGGTTAAGGTTCCTGTATCGTATTTAAACGATTATTCCGGTAGCTAGCCCAGCTCAGCTGACGGTTAATGCTACCATCTTTGTTCACACTCAGCCGACCGGTAAAGCCCGGGTAACTGAGCGTGGGGAGTTGTTGCTGTTGTTTCAGGCTACCAATAAGTTGATAGGCGTCATAACCCATGGCAAATAATCGTTGCAGAGTTTCATCTTGTTCAGGAAATAATTGCAGATATTGCTCTCTCACCATTGCAGTATGTTGTTCATTTAATAGCCAAGGCGTTTCAGTAAAAGTCAAACCATTTAAATCCCGTAAATCATTGGCGTCACCTGCACTGCTATAACTGCGTGAACTGGCATAAATGGGTAGGCGCGGAGCGTTCTGACTGACGGAAACATCAACAAAGGGTTTAAACATCCGCGTTTGGATCGGATCGGCTAATAAATAAATCGCATCTATATCCTGCCGGCTATGTGCTTCGCTCTCTACTTTTCCAGAAATTAATCCTGAAATCAGCCTGATCCGCTCTCGGCTGCTATCGGTTTCTAATAAACGCGTGATTAAGGCGTCAAGCTCTTGTTTAGCTTCAAACTGAAAGCTCTGCGGGGCGTCATGTCCCAAAGCTTGCCACTGTCGGGCAAATTGTTGCTGCATCCTTTGGCTGATGCTATTGCGAGCACTAATAACCACTGGGCGTTTATAGTTTTTTTGAGCAAATAACTGTGCCATTTGCGTGGCTTCATCTTCCATATTTAAGGCAAAGTAAAAACGATCTGGTTGTTCGGCCCAACGATTATCGCGACTGTTTAAAAATAACGTTGGATACTGCCAATCAACCAATTGGTTAACTGCCTCGACTTGCTCGCGCAGCAGGGGCCCAATAACAAAATCGATCTGCTGGGCTGAAAGTTGCTGTTGCAGTTCAGTGATAGATTGTTGGCTATCAATAAAAATCAGTTGCCGTTGGCTACCAGAGTCAAAAGAGGCTGCTGCGAGTAAGCCATACTGAATTGCTTTAGCATGTTGCTGAAACTGCCCAGTCAATGGTAATAAAACTGCAATTCGCTTAGGTTGATAAGGCTCTAGTGCCAGTTGTTGTTGCAAGCTTTGCGGTAAAGTTGCTAAGGAAGGTAGCTGTGGATAGCGCTGCTGCCAAACCGTTAAGGCGAGCGCAAGTTGTTCAGGGGAACCCAAATAACTTCGTACGGTTTCAAGTAGGTTGATCCAGCCTAGGGTTCTTGAGCTAGCGCCCACTTTCAAATTAGCTAATTCGGTATTGCTGATTGCGCTCAGTTGCTGCCATAGCTGTTCTGTTAAGTCAGGATAGGTAGCGCTTATAGCGGAACTGTTATTTAACGCATCAAGCCGCAGTAGATTCCTTGCTGCTGGATAGGCACGTTGCTGGCGCTGGAACACCTCGGCGCTATGCCATAAAAACGCCGGTTGATCTGTGACAGGTACTTGCGATAATGACGTTTGTAATACTAATTGCTCAGCTAAGGCCAGCTCGTTGTGTTGCAAATAAGCTTGTAATAGCAGCAGTTGATTGCGTTGGCGCACAATAGAAGATTCACTTTGGCGTAAAGTGTCGGTAATGGCCAAGGCAAGTTCACTGTTTTGTTCTGCTAGGGCTTTTGCTGCTACTGTTAGCAGATACAGTTGCTGTGCTTCACCCTGGTATCGCGCTGTAAGTGCAAACATTTCTTCAGCGTTAAGAGTAACCTCCACTTTCTGCTCTGGTGGCGGTGTAAGCATATTTTCCATTGGCGCTATGGATGCAGGAGGATTTTGTGCACAGCTGCTAAGCAGTGCTGCCAAAGTAACAATAAAAAGTGGCTTAAGTTTGCTGGTTTTCACAATGCGCAGTACCATAGTCGTTGAATGGTGTTATCTTACTGACACTACCCGTTAAGCTCAAATAAATAGCGAAATATGACCAAACAAAGCGGTTCTTTATATGTTGTGGCCACGCCAATTGGCAATTTGGCCGATATTAGCCAACGTGCTATCAGTATTTTAACGCAGGTTAGCTGTATCGCAGCTGAAGATACGCGGCACAGTGGTAAACTTTTACAGCATCTTGGTATTAGCAACCGATTGCTGGCCCTACATGATCACAATGAAAAGCAGCGTGCGGTCAGTATTATTGAAAAATGTTTAGCGGGTGAAGATATTGCGCTGATTTCGGATGCCGGTACGCCACTTATTAGCGATCCTGGTTACAGTTTAGTGCGATTATGCCGTGAAGCCGGTGTACCGGTAGTGCCAATCCCTGGCCCATGCGCGCTAATAACCGCACTATGTGCTGCCGGTTTACCCACTGATAAATTCCAGTTCATCGGCTTTTTGGCGCCTAAATCCAGCCAACGGCAAACCCAGTTAGCCGCAGTACCTGATGCTGCCGGTACCATTATTAGTTACGACACGGCGCGGCGTATTTTGGACACGTTACAAGATGTGGTCGCCGTATTTGGTGCTGAGCGTCAGCTGGTGCTAGCGAAAGAGCTGACCAAAACCTTTGAACACTTTGCTTATGGCACAGCGGCAGATATCACCGCTTGGTTAACCGAAGATCCACAGCGTTGTCAGGGCGAAATGGTACTGATGATCGCCCCTGCGCCAACTAAAGTCGACGAGGACATTAGTGAAGCGGTGCAGCGTACCTTAAAAATTTTGTTGGCAGAACTGCCGTTGAAACAAGCGGCTGCGTTAACTGCACAAATTCATAATGAAAAGAAAAATGCGCTTTATCAGTTAGCGTTGAGCTGGCAAAGCTGATTTAGGTTAGCCAGCGCGGGTTTTCTCACGTATAATCCGCAGCGGAGTCGGCCAAGGCAATCGCTGCTTGCGCAAGCAAGGGGAGGAAAGTCCGGGCTCCACAGGGCAGGGTGCCAGGTAACGCCTGGGAGGCGTGAGCCTACGACCAGTGCAACAGAGAGCAAACCGCCGATGGCCTGCTTGTTTACAAGTAGGATCAGGTAAGGGTGAAAGGGTGCGGTAAGAGCGCACCGCGCGGCTGGTAACAGTTCGTGGCACGGTAAACTCCACCCGGAGCAAGATCAAATAGGCCCCCTTTGGCGCGGCCCGCGTTGGGGGCGGGTAGATTGCTTGAGGCTTAAGGTGACTTAAGTCCTAGAGGAATGATTGCTACTCTGGTAACAGAGCACAAAACCCGGCTTATCGGCTGACTCCCTTAATAACGAGAAACCGCACGATCTTAGGGTCGTGCGGTTTTTTTATGGGTTCTGATGCTTAACCCTGCTCATTTTGCACGTAATAGCTAATTTGCGCCCTTGGATTGAGGTACTCATAAATGGCTTTGGGCAAAGCACTGGGTTTGATCACCTTATCGATAGCAAGCTTACCCTCTTCCAGACTAATTACCGGTGCTTCTAACCGAGGAATATGCGGGTCATAAATGAGCACATTAGGGTAAAGTATTTTCTCGCTATTTACCGACATCACCAGGCCCACTCGTTGATCGGTAAGCATTACGACTGTCCCTGGCGGATAAACGCCCATCATTTTAATCAAGGCAGCCATGTAGTTTTGCTCAAGTTTGCCTTTCATACTTTTAAAGAGATAAGACATAGCATGATGTGGTGAGCGCGCCTTACTTTGATCTTGCGGATGGCATAAGGTATCAAATTCATTGACCACCGCCACTACCTTAGCTCTTTTGTCAATTTGATTGGCGGTTAAACCACTTGGGTAGCCAGAGCCATCGAGCATTTCATGATGTTGCAGCACAATGTCCAAGGCATGAATCGGAAAGGCTTCCGTTAATTTCAGTAGTTCGACACCGTATTTAGTATGCAATTTTAGTAGGTTAAGTTCTGGCGTCGTTAAGGCTTCTGTTTTTCGCAATACTTGGGTAGGGATTTTGAGTTTACCAATATCATGAAATAAAGCGCCTAAGCCAATTAATTTTATATCTTCTTCGGAAAAGCTTAAATTTTTGGCCAGCATCATCGATAAGATTGACACGTTAAGGGCATGATAATACAAGTTTTCTTGATCTTTTCCTGCTTGCGAGATGAGATGTAAAACCAAGGCGTCGGCGTTAACAATAGTATCTGCAATTTGATGAATCATTTCTCTGGCTTCGTCCATAGCCTGCAAAGGCCGACTGCCTATTTTCGCCATAATGTTACGGATCTGCACCATGGATTGTTCAAAGGCTTTTTCGGTGCGCTGGATCTGCCGTCGTTGCTCCTTTGCTAATTCAATCCGTGTGTTCTTTTCGCGTTCTAGTTCACTTCTTAACGATGCGGCCTGTTGCTGCAGTACATTTGTGTCAGTTTCGCTGGCGGGCGTCTCAGGAAGAATAGTGCTTTTTTCTGGAAAGAAATACACAAACTCCAAAGCAAGACTCTGGATAATGGCGATTTGTTCTAAGGTGGCGATTTTAAATTTATTGGTGATAAAAGGATGCTTCAACCAGTTAACAGGCAGCTGAATAAAATAACCAATTTTAATTTGATTGGGACTAATTTTTGCTGCTGCCACTCAACACCATGCACTATTTTATCGATCATTTTTAAAAGTATCACAAAGTTATGGCGTGACAATATTTTTCTTAATCTTTTAGCAAATTTAGCGGTTTATGGAGGGATGCGGGCGCGAACAAGCCATGACTGAAAAGGCCTGAGTTAGCTTGGTCAGAACAAGGAGGCTGAGGCATTGTTACTTTGCCTAATACTTAGCCAAAATGAAATCTTTACCAAAATCATTCACTTCGCTAGAACGCGTATTTTATAAGGATCTTATTCGATCTTCCTGACCGTTTTTACCTTGACAGCAGTGGAAGTGGCACCCTAAACTGTCTCATTGTGGGGATAAGTGGGTAATTGTGGATCTTTTGGGGTAATATGTGGTGTAGATGATGCTCACTGCAACCTTTTAAGATTTCTGATTCTTCCTGACGCCGGCTTACGCACTTAACATAGGCAAATTAAGATGTTTCGTGGATCATTTACACTGACATTAGATGAAAAGGGTCGGTTAGCGCTACCAGCGCGTTACCGTGAACGCCTTTTGTCTGAATGCCAGGGGCAGATGATTTGTACCATCGATTTGCATGATCCCTGTTTATTACTGTTTCCACTGGCAGAGTGGGAAGAAATAGAAGAAAAACTAAAATCTCTGTCCAGTTTGAATCCGCAGGAGCGCCGTTTACAGCGGCTATTACTCGGTAACGCCACTGATTGCGAAATGGATAAAAGCGGCCGTATTTTAGTGCCAGCGTCTTTACGTCAGCATGCCGGTTTAAGCAAAAACATTCGTTTAGTGGGCCAATTAAATAAATTTGAGATCTGGGATGAAGCAGCATGGCAAGCGCGTCTTTCGGCTGATATTGAGCTAGAGCAAGCGCAAGCCGGTACTGTTGAGTTATCAGAGCGATTACAGGATTTTGTACTGTAAATGACAGCACAAGCACATATCTCGGTCTTGCTGGCAGAAACGTTGGCAGGCTTGGCAATCAAAGCGGATGGCATCTATGTTGATGGCACCTTTGGCCGTGGTGGTCATAGCCGAGAAATTATTAAACAACTTGGTCCAAATGGTCGTTTATACGCCATAGATCGGGATCCTACCGCCATTGCTGCTGCAGCCCCACTGCTGGCAGATGCGCGCTTTCATATCACACATAGCCCTTTTGCCGCCCTGGCCACTATTGCCGAAAACGAAGCGATTTTCGGTAAAATCGATGGAATTTTATTAGATTTAGGGGTTTCATCCCCGCAATTAGATGATGCCGAACGCGGTTTTAGTTTTATGCGCGATGGTCCTTTGGATATGCGGATGGATCCAACCTCGGGCATGTCTGCTGCAGATTGGCTGGCTACAGCGGATGTTGAAGATATCACCTTTGTATTGCGTGAATATGGCGAGGAAAAATTTGCTTGGCGTATTGCCAACGCTATCGTTACGCAACGACAAGAACAACCGTTGCTGCGTACCGCTGAGCTGGCAGCGCTAATTAGTCAGGCTGTACCAAAAAGTGCTAAAGAGAAAAAACATCCTGCAACGCGCAGTTTTCAGGCCATTCGCATTTACGTCAATAGTGAGCTTGAGCAAGTGAATCTTGCGTTGCAAGGTGCGATGGCAGCACTTAAACCTGGTGGTCGGCTTTGTGTCATCAGTTTTCATTCCTTAGAAGATCGTATGGTAAAGCAGTTTATGCGTCGCCATTCAAAGGCGGAGCCAGTGCCGCGTGGCATGCCATTGACTGATGCACAACTTTATAAGGCTATTCCGTTAAAATTAGTGGGGAAGGCCATTATGCCTTCTGCTGCAGAGCTGGCGGCTAATCCCAGAGCGCGCAGTGCAGTGCTGCGTATTGCTGAGAAGCAAGCATTATGACGCAAGTGCAGCTGGTAAAAATCATTGGGCAGGAAATCCGCCAACGCTTATTGGTGATTGTGCTGCTGCTCGCATGTATTTTATCGGCACTGGCTGTAGTGCAAATGGCACATTTAAATCGACAGCTGACTATTCAACAAGATCAGAATTATCAACAACGTGATCAATTAGATACCGAATGGCGCAATTTGTTATTAGAGCAAAGGGCGCTTGCTGAACACAGTCGGGTTGAAGAGATTGCTCGGCGTCAACTGAATATGCAGCGCCCCACTGGCCAGTATGATATTACGGTGACCTTGCCATGAAAGCGCCAGTGAAAAAGGCACAAGCAAAAAATAAAACGCCACCGGCCGTCCAAGGTTGGCGTTTTGCTTTTGTGCTGGTCAGCATTAGTGCTGTCTTTGTTGCCTTGATTGCCCGAGCGGCCTGGTTGCAGGTGCTGGAACCCGATATGTTAGTGACACAAGGGGATTTACGCAGTTTACGGGTAGAGTCTGGTCAAGTCATGCGTGGCATGATTTTAGATCGCCACGGCGAAGCGCTAGCGGTGAGTGTGCCAGTGCAAGCGATTTGGGCAGATCCAAAAGAGGTCATTGAACGCAGGGCTGCCGGAGATGAACGCCGCTGGCATGCTCTTGCCGAAATTTTGCAGTTAACACCACAGCAGTTAGCCGATCGTATTGGCGATAATCCGCAGCGTCGTTTTGTGTATTTGCAGCGGCAAGTCAATCCTGCGGTGGTTGATTATGTGCGTAAGTTAAGAGTACCAGGTATTCATTTCCGGCAGGAGTCACGTCGTTTTTATCCGGCAGGTGAGGTGGTCGCTCAGCTTATCGGCTTTACCAACGTAGATGATGTTGGTGTGGAAGGGTTGGAAAAACGCTTTAACGATTTGCTTACAGGCACTGCAGGTCGGAAGGTTTTCCGTAAAGATGCTAAAGGTCGTGAAATTGAAGTCTTGGAGCGTGAAGATGCGCAAGAACCTACAAATATTCAATTAAGTATTGATCAACGTATCCAAGCCGTTGCCTATCGTGAATTAAAAAAAGCGGTACTGTCTAATGGCGCGGCTTCAGGCTCCGCCGTGGTGATTGATGTCTACACCGGTGAAATTTTAGCGATGGTCAATAGCCCCTCATTTAATCCGAATAATCGAAGAAACACCCCTGTTTATCGGTTTCGAAACAGAGCTATTACCGATACTTTCGAACCCGGCTCGACCATGAAACCCTTAGCAGTGCTCAGTGCTTTGGAGTATGGCTCAGCGAATTTAGATACCCTTGTTGATGTTAGCCCTGGTTTTATGCGCATAGGGGGGAGCTGGGTTAGGGATCCGAATAACTATGGCACTTTAAGCCTGACGGGTATTGTGCAGAAATCCAGTAACATGGGGGTAGCTCGTTTAGTGCTGGAGGTGCCGCAGCAGCATGTGATTGGGTTATACCATAATGTGGGCTTAGGTCAGGATTCCGGTGCCTCCATAATTGGCGAAAGTACCGGTATTTTTAGCTTTCGGCAACGATGGTCGGATTTTGAGCGCGCAACGTTTTCTTATGGCTATGGTCTGTCAGTCACGGCGGTGCAATTGGCCCGTGCCTACGCCACCATTGCTAATGGCGGTATCAATCGACCGTTAAGTATTTTAAAAGTCAACGAGCCAGAGCCTGGTGAGCGTGCGCTAAAGGAAGAATATGCGCAAGCCATGTTAGAAATGATGGAAGCCAGTATTGCGCCGGGCGGAACCGCTACTCGGGCACAAATTCAAGGTTATCGTGTTGGTGGTAAAACAGGTACTGCGCGTAAAGCCGTGGCGGGCGGCTATGGTGATGATTATATCGCTTCTTTTGCCGGTGTTGGCCCAATTAGTAATCCACGCTTAGCCACTGTGGTGGTGATTAATGAACCTGCTGGTGATTTCTATCACGGCGGCGAAATTGCTGCACCGGTATTTGCCAATATTATGGGCGCTGCCATGCAATTACTAAACTTGCCACCAGATGCTCACACGCTGCCTAGAATCACTGCAGTGCGCGGAGGTCAACATGCCGGTTAATAGTCAACAATGGTTAGGGCAGTACTTACCGGCAGTGCCGAATGTGGCGCTAAAGCATTTACGCATTGATAGCCGAGCGGTAACGCCGGGTGATGTTTTTATCGCGCTACCAGGTACAAAAAGCGACGGCAATGTATATATTGAGCAGGCTTTGCAACAGGGCGCGGCCTTGGTGCTTACCAGTCAGGAAGTGGCTGACGATGATCGTATTCAGCGACTCCCAGAGTTAGCGGCACTGTTACCTGAACTGGCCGCAAACTTCTATGGCAAGCCACAGCAGCAGTTAACGCTAATCGGTGTAACGGGCACCAATGGTAAATCGTCGGTAAGCTGTTTTATTGCACAATTAGCGGCGCAACTTGGTATCAAAAGCGCTGTGATTGGTACCTTGGGCTATGGTGACTGGCAGCAGTTAACACCACTTAACAATACCACACCACATTTTGTTGATTTACAGCGTATTTTTGCAGAGCTGGTTGCTGACGGTGTCCGTTTAGTGGCGATGGAAGTCTCTTCGCATGCGCTTATACAACAACGCGTAGCCGGTTTATCTTTTGCTGCCGCGGTGTTTACTAATTTGAGCCGCGATCACTTAGATTATCACGGCACTATGCAAGCTTATGCCGCAGCAAAAGCCTTGTTATTTAAGCCTGAACAAAGCGCTTTAGCTGTTTTAAATTTATCGGATGAAACAGCCCGATCTTATGCTAGCGCTATGCAGCTGCCTGTTTATACCTATGGTTCAGCTGCGGCTTGTCATAACCAGCCCTCAGCCTTGAGTTATCAGCAGATCGTGCCTAACTTGCAGGGCACACTGTGTCAGTTAGCTTTTGAAGAGCAACAAGTTCAATTGCAATTGCCGTTACTCGGTGAATTTAATGTTCAAAATGCCCTGGCTGCGATTCGCTGTTTACAGGCTTTGGGTCAACCGTTAGCGGCTTTACTGCAAGCTGCTAGCAAATTAGTCCCTGTTGCTGGGCGGATGGAGCAATACTCCCTGTCAAATGGCGCTGTGGCAGTTGTAGACTATGCACATACCCCAGATGCTTTACAACAAACCTTAAGTGCATTGCGACGGCATTGCTCAGCACAGCTTTGGTGTGTTTTCGGTTGTGGTGGCGACCGAGATAAAGGTAAAAGACCGCTGATGGGGCAGTTGGCAGAGCAGTTAGCGGATCAGGTTATTTTAACGTCAGATAATCCGCGAACGGAGGATCCGTTACAGATTTTACAAGATATCGCCGCCGGCATTGCAAAGGTCGACAATGTACAGCTCATTATCGATAGGCGTTTAGCCATCAAGCAAGCCATGCTTGCCTTACAGCGAGGCGATATCCTGTTAATTGCGGGTAAAGGGCATGAAACAGAACAAATTATTGGTACAACTGCGCATCACTATGATGAACGCGCATATGTGCGGCAGTTAGTGGCGGAGTTGGCATTATGATTAAGCTACCATTATCTGAGATTGCTGAGCTGTTAGCCGCTCCGTTATATGGGCCTGACGTGCTGATTGATGCCGTTAGTACAGATAGTCGCACCTTACAAGGTGCGGTGTTATTTGTTGCGCTTAAAGGCACTCATTTTGATGGGAATCGTTTCTTAGCCGAGGTTGCTGCTAAGGGAGCTGCTGCGCTAATTTGTAGTGAAGCGCCGCCGGCGACGGTCACTATTCCTTATATTCTGGTGCCAGATGGCCGTGTGGCTCTGGGTCAGTTAGCGGCGGCGGTTAAAGCAAAACTAGCCCCAAAAACGGTTGCTATCACTGGCAGTGCTGGCAAAACCACCGTCAAAGAAATGTTGCACGCAATTTTAAGCCAGGTTACTAGCAGTAAAACCGCGCAGCATAACCAAGAGACGGTACTGGCAACGGCCGGAAACTTCAATAATGACATTGGTGTTCCTTTAACGTTGTTACGCTTAACCGAGCACCATCGTTATGCGGTGCTTGAGCTGGGCGCCAACCATCATGGTGAAATTGCGTACACCACTGCTTTAGTAAAGCCCGATGTGGCATTAATTACCAATGCGGCGGCGTCGCACCTTGAAGGCTTTGGTGATGTTTATGGTGTGGCAAGGGCTAAGGCGGAGATTTATCAAGGCTTAGCCGCTAATGGTGTTGCCATTGTATCGCTAGACAATACCTACAGCGATTACTGGTTACAGCAAACGCAGGCCTTGTCCTTGGTGACATTTAGCCTCGATAAACCGACAGCGGATTACTATGCCAGTGCGGTGCAACTGGATGCTGCCGGTTGTGCATGTTTCAACTTACACTCACCTTTGGGCGTGACAGCCATCAAATTAACAGTACCTGGCCGGCATAATGTTGCTAATGCGTTGGCGGCTGCGGCAGCGGCACTGGTTATTGGGGTAGATATCACCCAGGTGCAAGCTGGTTTAGCCGCGATGTCTGCCGTGACAGGCCGAACTCAGGTGTTACAGCCTAAATCTGGTTTGAGAGTCATCGATGATACTTACAATGCAAATGTAGAATCAGTAAAAGCGGCTATTGATTTACTGGCCAGTTATTCGGGATTTCGCGGGTTGTTACTTGGTGATATGGGAGAGCTCGGGTCTGACGCGCGAGCGTACCATCAGCAAATCGGCGAGTATGCGGCAAAGTCGGGGATTAATCTATTGTTCACGGTTGGTGTGTTATCACAGCACGCTAGCGATTTGTTTCAAGGACAACGCGCGCATTTTAGTCAACGGCAAGCACTGTTAGATCAGTTGTTGCCAATAATTTTAGCTCAGCAAGAAGTCACTCTCCTGGTGAAAGGTTCGCGTAGTGCGAAAATGGAATTAGTTGTACAGGACTTGCTAGAACGTTGTCAGCAGGAGACACAGCCATGCTAGTGTGGTTAGCCGAATATTTAACGCAATATGTTAGTGCCTTTAATGTCTTTAGTTATCTGACATTTAGGGCTATTTTAGGGGTGCTGACCTCATTATTGTTGAGTTTATATTTTGGTCCTAAACTGATTGCTGCTTTGCAGCGCATGCAAATTGGTCAAGTTGTGCGCAATGATGGCCCAGAAAGTCATTTCTCGAAAAAAGGCACGCCTACTATGGGCGGCATCCTGATTTTAGCTTCAATAGTGGTGTCCACTTTGCTGTGGGCTAACCTAGCCAATAAATACATTTGGGTGGTGCTGTTCGTACTGGTTAGCTTTGGTGCTATAGGTTTTGTTGATGATTATCGTAAGGTTATCCGTAAAGATCCCCGCGGCTTGATTGCTCGTTGGAAATACTTTTGGCAATCGGTATTCGCTATTCTCACGGCGTTTTTCTTATATGCAACGGCAGAAAGGCCAGCAGAAACGGCACTGGTATTGCCCTTTATCAAAGATGTAATGCCACAACTTGGGTTATTATTTATTGCGCTCAGTTACTTTGTTATCGTCGGGACTAGTAATGCGGTAAATCTTACTGATGGTTTAGACGGTTTAGCCATAGTACCCACTATTATGGTGGCTGCTGCTTTCGCCATTATTGCTTATGCCAGCGGTAATGTGCACTTTGCCAATTATCTGAATATTCCGTTTTTACCCTATTCCGGCGAGCTGGTGGTATTTTGTGCCGCATTAATTGGTGCGGGCTTAGGTTTCTTGTGGTTTAACACTTACCCTGCTTTGGTATTTATGGGTGATGTCGGCTCGCTGGCATTGGGTGCTGTGCTGGGGGTGATTGCCATCTTAGTGCGGCAAGAAATCGTGTTATTTATCATGGGCGGGATCTTTGTGATGGAAACGCTGTCGGTCATTTTGCAGGTAGGGTCTTACAAGTTGCGTAAGCAACGTATTTTCCGCATGGCGCCGATCCACCATCATTATGAGTTAAAAGGCTGGCCAGAACCACGGGTGATTGTCCGTTTCTGGATCCTATCCATTATGTTTGTGTTAGTTGGCTTAGCCACTTTAAAGCTGAGATAGAAAATGCAACAAATTCTGACTGCAAAACGAGTTGCTGTAGTGGGGCTAGGACTATCAGGTCTGGCCACAGTGCGCTTTTTGCTGTCAAAAGGTGTCAAACCTGTATTAATGGATACCCGTAAGCAACCAGCAGGTTTAGAGCAAATTAATCCAGATAAAGTTGATGGCATTTATCTTGGTGAGCTTGATGCAAACCGATTAGCGAAAATGGATCTGATTATTGTCAGCCCAGGGTTGTCGATAAAGCACCCAGCATTGCGTTTTGCCCGCTTGCAAGGCGCTGAAATTCTAGGTGATGTTGAATTATTTGCCCGTTTCAATACGAAGCCGGTAGTTGCGATAACTGGCTCTAATGGCAAGTCGACCGTTACCATGTTAGTCGAAGCCATGTTGCAGCAAAGCGGTATCAAGGCGGTTGCTGCTGGCAATATTGGGCTACCAGTATTAGAAGCTATTGCGCAGCCGACAACGGAAGTGTTTGTTCTTGAGCTATCGAGTTTTCAATTAGAGACCACGACTAACTTACATACTTTAGCCAGTGCCAATTTAAACCTCAGTGCAGATCATCTCGATCGTTACACCGATATGGCTGAATATGCTGCAGCGAAAGCCCAGATTTTCCGCCACTGTCAGTTAGCCGTTTACAATGCTGATGACCGGCTAACGCAACCTGCAGCATCGCAAGCGGTGCTGGCAATCAGTCTTAACGCTGCGGCAAACGGCTATGGTATTGTCCAGTTGCAACAACAACCTTGGTTAATGGTTGCAGGTGAGCCGCTGCTCCCAGTCAATGAAATGAGCCTGTTTGGTGAGCATAACCAGTTTAATGCGCTGGTGGCAGCTGCCCTAGCGTTAGCCGCAGGGGCAAAGCAACAGGCTATTGCCGAGACCCTAAGAACCTTTAAAGGATTGGCGCATCGTTGTGAGTTGGTTGCTGAAGTCGCTGGTGTACGTTGGATTAATGACTCAAAAGCAACTAATGTCGGTGCCACACTAGCGGCATTAGCCGGTTTACGTGGCAGTGTCACCGGTAAAATCATTTTAATTGCTGGCGGCGATGCCAAAGGTGCAGATGTCAGCGAGATGTCTGCCGCATTACAACAGGATGTGCAGCAGTTAATTACTCTAGGGCAAGATGGCCCAGCTATAGCGGCATTAAAAGAGGATAGTAAAGCCGTCAAAACCTTACAGCAGGCAGTGCGATTAGCCGCTGAATTGGCTCAGCCTGGTGATATGGTATTGCTTTCGCCTGCCTGTGCCAGCCTTGATATGTTTAAAAGTTATGCCGACCGTGGTGAGCAATTCGCCAAAGCCGTTAAGGAGCTTAAGTGATGAAAGCGCTGTTGCTTAATGCTCGATTTAACCCTTTCTCGCAGCTAGATAGTTGGTGGCGATCCAAAGATCAAGCCAATTATGACAGTCTCTTTTTAAGTGTACTGTTATTAGTGCTGGCGATTGGTTTGGTTATGGTCACGAGTGCCTCCATCCCCGTAGCAGAGCGTTTATATGATAATCCAATGCATTTTACTTTCCGGCATATTGTCTATTTGCTGCTTGGGTTGATTGCCGCTGTTGTCGTCTTACGTTTACCGGTGAGCTTTTGGCATAACTATAATATGCAGCTGTTATTTTTAGCGCTCGCTCTGCTGGTAGCCGTATTGTTGTTTGGCCGTAACGTCAACGGTTCAACGCGTTGGTTGGCGGTGGGGCCAATTAATATTCAAGCGGCGGAACCGGCTAAATTATTCTTTTTTGTCTATCTAGCCAGTTATTTGGTTAGACGGCAGGAAGAAGTTCGCGAAAATCTGATGGGTTTTATTAAACCCTTAATTATGCTTTTTGTGTTTGCCGTGTTGCTGTTAATGCAGCCAGACTTAGGTACCGTAATTGTGATGTTTGCTACTGCGGTAGTGATGCTGTTTTTAGCAGGCGCTAAGCTCTGGCAGTTTATCGCTTTGATGATGACAGGGTTGGCGGCTATCGCCGTGCTGATTTTTTATAGCGAATATCGCTGGCGGCGCGTTACGGCTTTCCTTGATCCTTGGGCGGATCCCTTTGGCAGTGGCTATCAGTTAACGCAATCCTTGATGGCGTTCGGCCGTGGCGGCTGGTTTGGACAAGGCTTGGGTAATAGCATACAAAAACTAGAGTACTTACCTGAAGCGCATACCGATTTTATTATTGCGGTTATTGGCGAAGAGGTTGGCTTTATCGGCATCGCCGTCTTGCTTTGTCTTTTGTTTATAATCGTATTTCGCGCCTTAATGATGGGTAACCGCGCCTTACAAAAAGGCATGAGTTTTCATGGCTTTCTAGCTCATGGTTTAGCGATATGGATTGGTTTTCAAACGGCAGTTAACGCCGGTATGGCCAGTGGCATGTTACCGACTAAGGGGATGACCTTACCTTTTGTCAGTTATGGCGGCAGTAGTCTAATCATTATGTTGATGGCCGCCGCCTTATTATTGCGCATTGATTTTGACGTTCGCATGCAAGGTAAACAGGCGATCCGTGGGGGGAAACATGACTAAACCCCTCGCATTAATTATGGCTGGCGGTACTGGTGGACATATTTTCCCCGCCCAAGCAGTGGCCAAGTCGCTGCATGAAGCCGGTTGGGACATTGCTTGGCTAGGCACTGCAGAAAGAATGGAGGCACGCTTAGTACCGCAGTTTGGTTGGCCATTTTATGCCATTCAGGTTTCTGGGTTACGCGGAAAAGGCTTAGGCAAATTACTGACTGCACCGGTCATGTTACTGCGCTCTGTTTGGCAAGCGCGCAAATTAATCAAACAATTACAGCCAACGCTGGTGCTTGGCTTTGGTGGTTATGCCAGTGGTCCTGGTGGTTTGGCCGCTTGGTTAGCTGGCGTACCACTGCTTATTCATGAACAAAATGCGGTAGCGGGCAGCACTAATAAACTATTAGCCAAGCTGGCGAAAAAGGTCATGGTCGCCTTTCCACAAGCCTTTGCTGGTTCAGCAAAACAGTGTGTCGTTGGTAACCCCGTTCGTCATGAACTGCTGAGTTGCCGAGAAAATCGACCTGCGAATAGCGAGCTGCGCATTTTAGTGATGGGCGGCAGCTTAGGGGCAAAAGCTTTAAATGAACACTTACCTAAGCAGTTTGCCAGCTTAGCCGAGTTAGGTGCTATTAGCATCCGCCATCAAAGTGGTGAGGCGATGTTAGCTGACGTTCAACAGCGTTACCAGGTGTTACAGCAGCAAGGGGTTGCCGTTAGTGTGACTGCATTTATTAATGATATGGCTGAAGCCTATCGCTGGGCAGATGTAGTAATATGTCGAGCTGGCGCGTTGACCGTTAGTGAAGTAGCTGCGGCAGGAGTTGCGGCGATCTTTATCCCGTTGCCGACAGCGATTGACGATCATCAAACCGCCAATGCGCAAAGCCTGAGCTGTGATGACGCTGCGTGGTTATTGCCACAGGCAGCGCTGGTTGAATCGGGTGTTGTGCCTATTTTGGCACCGATAGTGAATAATAAAAGTGAACTGCTGCGCCGTGCGACAAAGGCACAACAGCGGTCACTGCAGCAGGCTACCGCTCAGGTTGTAGCCTTATGCCGGCAAGTAACAGGACAAGCAGTATGATTACGACACCGCAACAGAAAAAACAAGCAATGCGCCGCGTTGAGCGTATTCATTTTGTCGGCATCGGTGGTGCCGGCATGGGCGGGATCGCCGAAGTGTTATTAAATGAAGGCTATAAAGTAACCGGTTCAGATATTGCACCAGGTGCCGTGACTGATCGCCTGCGCGGCTTAGGTGCAGAACTGTTTTTCGGACACTATGCTGAAAATATCCGTGAAGCCAGTGTCGTCGTGGTCTCCAGTGCAATTAAAGCCGATAATGCCGAAGTCGTTGCCGCTCGTGAAGCGCGGATCCCCGTGGTGCGCCGTGCGGAAATGCTCGGTGAGTTAATGCGTTTCCGGCATGGTATTGCTATTGCCGGTACGCATGGCAAAACGACGACGACCAGTTTGCTGGCATCCATTTTTGCTGAAGCGGGTGCGGATCCAACTTTTGTAATTGGTGGCTTATTAAATTCTGCAGGATCTAATGCCCGTTTAGGCGCCGGACGCTATTTAATTGCTGAAGCCGATGAAAGCGATGCCTCATTTTTACATTTGCAGCCAATGGCAACGGTGATTACCAATATCGAAGCCGATCATATGGACACCTATCAGGGTGACTTTGAAAAGCTGAAAGCCACTTATTTAGAATTTTTACACAATCTCCCATTCTATGGCATGGCAGTGGTGTGCTTAGATGATCCAGTATTACGCGAATTAATCCCCAGTATTGGCCGGACCGTGATCACCTACGGCTTTACTGCCGATGCCGATTACGTAATCAGCGACTTTATGCAGCAAGGCACCCGTAGCTTTTTTGTGCTTACCGATCCGCAAGGCAATCAGCGCGAGGTAAGTTTAAATTTACCAGGCAAGCATAATGCGTTAAACGCCACCGCAGCCTTTGCGTTGGCGCAAGATGAAGGCATTGCCGAACAAGCAATCTTAGCTGCTCTGAATAAATTTGAAGGTATTGGTCGACGTTTCCAGCAATACGGCGAATTTGACACGGGACGTGGCAAGGTATTATTGATTGATGATTATGGCCATCATCCAACCGAAGTGGCTGCTACCGTGGCAGCAGTTCGTAACGCTTGGCCTGAGCGTCGATTAGTGATGTGTTATCAACCTCATCGTTATACCCGCACCCGTGATCTGTACGATGATTTTGCCAAGGTGTTATCAGAAGTGGATGCGTTAATGCTATTGGAAGTTTATGCAGCAGGTGAAACGCCGATAGCCGGAGCCGATAGTCGCAGTTTAGCACGTTCCATTCGTGCTCGAGGTCAGCTGGAACCTATCTATGTGGCACAACCTAACGACTTAGCGGCATGTCTTGCTGACGTATTGCAAGACGGTGATGTCGTGTTAACCCAAGGCGCGGGTAATATCGGTAGCTTAGTAAAGCAACTCGCTGCCATGCAGCTGGATATTGAACAGTTAAAAGCCACAAGAGGAGTGCGGTAATGCAGCAATTGGGTCGTGTTGCAGTGATGTTTGGTGGCCATTCTGCAGAGCGAGAAGTCTCACTCCGCTCTGGGCAAGCCGTGCTGAATACGTTGCTGGACGCTGGGGTCGACGCCTTTGCTTTCGACCCCAAACTAGAATCGCTTAGCAGCTTAACCGCCGATCGGGTCTTTATTGTGTTACATGGTCGAGGTGGTGAAGACGGTTCCATGCAAGGCGCGTTGCAAGTCCTAGGTCTGCCCTATACCGGCAGTGGTGTATTGGGCTCAGCCTTGGCGATGGATAAAATTCGGTGTAAGTGGTTGTTCCAAGCTCAAGGCTTACCAACAGCGCCTTTTTTAGTGGCGCGGCCAACCGATACCGACTATGCCAGCATGTTAGCTGAGTTGGGTGGTAAGGTAATGGTTAAACCTGCTAATGAAGGTTCTAGCATTGGTATGAGTGCTGCCAGCACAGTAGAGGAGCTGGCTGTCGCTATCACGAAAGCGCATCAATATGATCACGAGGTCTTAGTCGAGCGCTGGATTGATGGTCGGGAATTTACGATTGCCATCGTCAATGGTGAGGTGTTGCCTATAGTTGAAATGCGCACACCGCGGGCTTTTTACGATTATGAAGCGAAATACCAAGCTAATAGCACAGAATATTTATGTCCGGCACCGTTAACAGCAGAATTAACCGCGGCCATGCAAACTTCTGCGTTAGCAGCATTTAAGGCCGTGGGTGCCAGTGGTTGGGGGCGTGTTGATTTAATGTTAGACCAACAAGGCAAGCATTATTTGTTGGAGGTTAATACCGTACCGGGCATGACCGAAAAATCGTTAGTACCGATGGCGGCTAAGGCAGCAGGTTACAGCTTTCAGCAACTCGTACTGGCGATTTTAGGCCAGACAGAGCAAGCCAGAGGCTAAAGTGACAGCGCAACCTGCTGTTCAGCCAACACAGAGCCGTGCTGCTTTTATCAGTGGGCTGGTATTTTTTGGCTTTTCTTTGCTGTTTTTTGCGGTGTTGAGTTGGAAGCTTGTCGAGTGGGTGCAAGATCAGCAAAGTGCACCCATCTCAAATGTAAAGTTGTATGGTAATTTCAAGCACTTACGGGCTGCTGAGTTACAGCAACGGTTACAAGCAGAGTATGTAGGTAATTTTTTTAGTGTAAACGTGGATCAGGTGCAGCAGTTCCTGCATCAACAATACTGGGTATATCAGGTAGCCGTGCGCAAACAATGGCCTGATACCTTAGTGGTGGTGGTGACTGAACAGCAACCGGCGGCTATATGGAATGCAGAGCAACTTATTAATAAAAAAGGGGAAGTCTTTACCGCCCCATTAGAACAGTTGCAAACAACATTACCGTTATTGCATGGCCCTGAAGGCAGTGAGCAGGATGCCCTGAACATGTTTACTCATATGCAGAAACTGCTGCAGCTGCATGAATTTAGTATAAGCAAAGTCTGGCTGACCGAGCGCTTTGCTTGGCGGTTAGAGTTAGCAGATGGTGTGCAATTAAAACTTGGTCGAGAGGATACTTTAAAACGTTTACAGCGCTTTATTGAGTTATATCCGACGATGCAACAACATAATGCAGCTGGGATGGCTGAGGTAGATTTACGTTACGACACGGGTATTGCCGTGCGCTATGCAACAGAAACAAAGAGAAAAACATGACTAAGTCGTTAGAGCGGGATTTGATTGTTGGTTTAGATATCGGCACTGCACAAATAAAAGCCGTGGTCGGTGAAATAACAGCAGACAACCAACTAAGTATTGTTGGTGTGGGTAGCCATGCCTCCCGTGGAATGGATAAAGGCGGTGTAAACGATCTTAATCTGGTGGTGCAGGCGGTGCAGCGAGCAATCAATGAAGCCGAATTAATGGCAGATTGTCAGGTGTCTTCTGTTTATCTCGGGATCACTGGTAAACATATACGCTGTCAAAATGAAAGTGGTATGGTGCCGATTAATGACACTGAAGTGACCAGTGAAGATGTGGCTAATGTTATTCATGCCGCAAAGTCAGTGCCAATCTCTGCAGAGCGGCGCATGCTGCATGTCTTGCCACAAGAATTTTCGGTGGATATGCAGGAAGGGATAAAAAGTCCTGTGGGTATGTCTGGCGTTCGCATGGAAGCGCGGGCGCATATTATTACTTGTGCCAATGATATGGCCAAAAATATCGAAAAATGTGTCGAGCGCTGTGGTTTACAGGTCGATCAATTGATATTTTCATCGCTAGCTTCTAGCTATGCGGTATTAACCGATGATGAGAAAGAATTAGGCGTGTGCGTCGTCGATATCGGTGGGGGTACTATTGATATCTCGATTTTTACCAACGGCGCCTTACGTCATACGGCGGTGATACCTGTTGCCGGTAATCAAGTTACCAGCGATATCGCCAAAATCTTCCGTACGCCACTGAGTCATGCTGAAGAGATAAAAGTGCAATATGCCTGTGCTCTGCGTAGCATGGTGGGTAAAGAAGAAAGTATTGAAGTGCCAAGTGTGGGGGGCCGCCCCGCTCGGTCTATGTCTCGGCATACTTTGGCAGAAGTGGTAGAACCTCGCTATCAGGAATTATTTGAACTGGTATTGGAAGAGATCCGCTCCAGTGGCTTAGAAGAACAAATTGCCGCCGGACTGGTGTTAACTGGCGGCACAGCAAAGATGGAAGGTGCGGTAGAGTTTGCCGAGGATATCTTCCAAATGCCAGTCAGGCTGGGTTATCCCATGCATGTAACCGGTTTGAGAGAATATGTAAATGATCCGGCTTATGCCAGTGTCATTGGTTTGTTACTTTATGGCAAAGACGTGCGCAGTCAGCATAAGGCTGCCGGTCAAAGCCGCGATCCAGTCAGTAGTTTTTTTAAGAAAATTACGAGTTGGTTTAACGGTCAATTTTAAGTAAGCGTAAAAACGGAGAGAGAGCTATGTTTGAGTTAATGGAAAACCACAGCGAAGAAGCTGTCATTAAAGTAATAGGGGTTGGCGGCGGCGGCGGTAATGCTGTTGAATATATGGTTGCCAGCAATATTGAAGGGGTAGAATTTGTAGCTGCCAATACGGATGCGCAAGCGTTGCGTAATTCTTCTGCGAATGTGACCTTACAGTTGGGTGCCAGCGTCACTAAAGGCTTAGGTGCTGGCGCAAATCCAGATATTGGTCGCCGCTCAGCTGAGGAAGATCGCGAAACCATCAAGAAAACCCTACAAGGTGCGGATATGATTTTCATCGCTGCAGGTATGGGCGGTGGCACGGGTACAGGCGCAGCACCTATCGTGGCTGAAGTGGCCAGAGAATTGGGTATTCTAACGGTTGCCGTGGTGACCAAGCCTTTCCCATTTGAAGGGAAAAAGCGTACAGCTTATGCGGATGAAGGGATTTTAGAGTTAAGTAAGCATGTTGATTCTTTAATTACTATTCCTAACGATAAGCTATTAAAAGTATTAGGAAAAGGCACCAGCTTGCTGGATGCGTTTAAAGCCGCTAATAACGTCTTATTGGGTGCCGTGCAGGGCATTGCAGAATTAATTACCCGTCCGGGCCTAATTAATGTGGATTTTGCTGACGTTCGCACCGTAATGTCAGAAATGGGCACTGCGATGATGGGTACTGGCCGTGCTAGTGGTCCAGATCGTGCTGAAGAAGCGGCAGAACAAGCCATTTCTAGCCCTTTATTAGAAGATATCGATTTATCTGGTGCTAAAGGTATATTGGTGAATATCACCGCGGGCTTAGACATAAGTATCGAAGAGTTTGAAATTGTCGGTAACGCCGTAAAAGCTTTTGCTTCTGAAAATGCCACTGTGGTAGTAGGTGCAGTAATCGACCCAGAAATGCATGATGAGCTGCGGGTTACCGTAGTTGCCACGGGCATTGGCGCGGATCGTCGTCCAGATATTAGTCTGGTGCCAACTCACCGTGCTGAACCTGTAACGACAAGTTATGTCCAACATGGTAATGCGGCTAGACAGACTGCGCCCGCTGTTGCGGCTCAGCGCGAAGAGTTACCACAAACTAAGCCTCAGGCAGAAGTAAAAGGTGGTATTGATATTTTCGATATACCGGCATTTTTACGTAAACAAGCTGACTAAGTGCGGCCGCTTGGCGGCTGCGCTTTACTGAGCAAATAGCAGACAGGGTTCATTCGCTGTTAAGCTTTCATTTGGCATATTTATTGTCATATGCTATGCTGCGCGCCCGTTTATGATTGCTTACTAATTGAGCAGGAAAAACTTATGATTAAACAACGTACCATCAACCACACAGTCAGTACCGTCGGTGTTGGGTTACACAAAGGTGAAAAGGTTACGCTCACTCTCCGGCCTGCACCTGACAATACGGGTATCGTATTTCGACGTGTTGACCTCACCCCAGTAGTTGACTTCAAAATCACCCCTTCGCTAGTGGGTGATACGGTGATGTGTACCTGTTTAATTAATGAGCAAGGTGTGCGTTTGTCAACCACAGAGCACTTAATGGCGGCTATCGCGGGCCTGGGTATTGATAACTTAATTATTGATGTCGATTCCGCTGAAATCCCTATTATGGATGGTAGTGCCAATCCTTTTGTTTACCTGTTGCTCGAAGCCGGTATTGCAGAACAGCGTTTGGCGAAAAAGTTTATTCGCATCAAACGTGCAGTGCGGGTTGAAGACGGTGATAAATGGGCTGAATTTAAACCTTATAATGGTTTTAAATTGGATTTTGCCATCAGTTTCAATCATCCTGTGATTGCCGAGACCACTCAGCATATTGTTATGGAATTTTCTGCGGCGAGTTTTATTAAAGAAATTAGCCGCGCTCGTACTTTTGGCTTCCTGCACGAAGTTGAATTTTTACGGGCTAACAATTTGGCGCTAGGTGGCAGCATGGATAATGCCGTAGTATTAGATGAATATCGCGTGCTAAACCAAGACGGTTTACGTTACGAAGATGAATTTATCAAACATAAAATTCTGGATGCCATTGGCGATCTCTACATGGCGGGCTACAGCATCTTGGGTGAGTTTTGTTCCTACAAAACAGGCCATGCCTTAAACAATCAGCTATTAGCTGCTGTTTTAGCCAACCAAGAAAATTGGGAATTTGTGACTTTTGAAGATAAAGCCGAGTTGCCTATTTCTTTTCTTGCCCCGCAATTAGCCTAATCCATACTTTAAAAAAAGCCGCTATGCGGCTTTTTTTATACTCGACACTTAGCTAGCTCTCGCTATCCAGCGGGTGCTGTTACCAAACCAAAGTTATCCACAGCACTCCGGTTCGGTATGGTTATTTAAGTAAACGTTGTAACGCTTGTTGTACTGAGCCATTCGTTAGCTTAGCCGCTTGCTGTAATTTCGCTCTACTCGCTTCACTCATACTGGCAATATAAGGTGTTGTCGGTACTTCTTGCACTAGCAATGGCATATTTTGGCCATTAGGGGAGACCTCAATGTCAATCCCTGCTAAATCAGGCAAGATTTTTCTGCGGAAATTGTCTAGAATGGCATCGCGTTGCATTTTCAGGCGGGTCGCCCAGGCGGCAGAGCTGCACAAAATCACCGCACGGCCTTCTTTTATGGTGGCAACCTGACAAAAAGTCAGTTGCGATAATTGCAAGATCTGGCATAGTTCGGCATTAAGTTGACTCACTTGTTGATGCTGTCGTTGCACTTTTGCCAACGGGCTTTGGCCAAACAGCTTAGCTAAATCTTCCGGTTTGTGGCTGTAACGTTTCATCAGCAGGTAACCTGTTTTGATTAAGATGATGGCGGCAAGAGTGTAGCAGTTTTTCAAGCGGGGCAGTAGCATCACCCCTTGAAACTCTGATAAAACAGCACCATATCTTGTTTACTTTTGCCAGTGCCTGACGTTAAGGACAGGCCATACTTTAGCGACAAGAACGCCTGGTTAAACCCGCTGCAGCTTCAGATGGTAGGGTTTTACAATTACTATAAATACTGGCATCGCCAGGGCTGCATAGCAGTTTTAACTTAGAATGGTATCTGGATAATGTTTGGAAACTTTTTCGCCAAATTAATTGGTAGCCGTAATGACCGTTTCTTAAAAAAATTAAAAAAGCAGGTCTTAAAAATCAATGCTCTAGAAGCTGAATACGAAAAGCTGAGTGATGAACAATTAAAAAATAAAACCAGCGAGTTTAAACAGCGGGTACAAGCCGGATCAAGCTTGGATGATTTGTTGCCTGAAGCCTTTGCTACTGTGCGTGAAGCGAGTAAACGCGTATTCGCTATGCGACATTTCGATGTGCAATTATTGGGCGGTATGGTTTTGCATCAAGGCAAAATCTCGGAGATGCGAACGGGTGAAGGTAAAACCTTAACCGCAACTTTACCTGCTTACTTAAATGCCTTAAGCGGAAAATCGGTGCATGTTATTACCGTAAACGATTACCTCGCCAAGCGTGACGCCCAAACCAATGAACCATTATTTAGCTTTTTAGGTTTGACGGTAGGGGTGAATATCCCGGGGCTAGCGCATCAAGAAAAACAACAAGCTTACGCTGCTGATATCACCTATGGCACGAATAACGAATTCGGTTTTGATTATCTGCGCGATAATATGGCCTTTTCGCCACAAGATCGGGTACAGCGAGATCTAGCTTATGCCATTATCGATGAAGTTGACTCTATTTTAATTGATGAAGCGCGTACGCCGTTAATTATTTCTGGTCCGGCGGAAGACAGTTCTGAGCTGTATAAACAAATTAACATCCTAGTGCCTGAACTTATCAAACAAGAGAAAGAAGATGAAGAAGGCAATCATGGTGATGGCCACTTTACTGTTGACGAAAAGGCACGGCAGGTTTATCTGACCGAGCAAGGTCAAATCAAAGTCGAAGAGATGCTGCGTGAACGCGGTATGATTGGCGAAACTGATACCTTATTCTCTGCAGCCAATATTACCTTGTTACATCATGTCTATGCCGCGCTACGTGCACACCAGTTATTTAAACGTGATGTCGATTATGTAGTGAAAAACGGTGAGATTATCATTGTAGATGAACACACCGGGCGTACCATGGAAGGGCGGCGTTGGTCTGAAGGGTTGCACCAAGCGGTAGAGGCAAAAGAAGGTGTGCGTATTCAGAATGAAAACCAAACCCTTGCGTCTATTACGTTCCAGAACTATTTCCGCTTATACGACAAACTTGCCGGTATGACCGGTACTGCCGACACTGAAGCCTTCGAATTCCAACAAATTTATGGCTTAGAAACCATCGTCGTGCCTACCAATAAGCCGATGGTGCGCCAGGATCTGGCAGACTTGGTTTATCTGACAGCCGAAGATAAATACAACGCTATTATCGAAGATATCAAAACAGCTCGCGATGCTGGCAGACCGGTACTGGTGGGGACGGCCTCGATTGAAAGCTCAGAGTATTTATCAACTATTCTGAATAAAGCCAAAATTAATCATCAGGTACTGAACGCTAAATTCCACGCGAACGAAGCGCAAATTATTGCCGATGCTGGTAGACCAGGTACAGTGACAATTGCAACCAATATGGCGGGTCGTGGTACTGACATCGTATTGGGTGGTAGTTTGCAATCTGAACTAAAAGCCTTAGGCGCCGCAGTTGATGATGCTACTATCGCCGCCGCAAAAGCCGACTGGCAACAACGCCATGACGCTGTTATCGCCGCCGGTGGCTTGCATATCATTGGTACTGAGCGACATGAATCACGTCGTATTGACAATCAGTTACGGGGTCGAGCCGGTCGTCAGGGCGATCCGGGTATTTCCCGTTTTTATCTGTCGCTTGACGATGCCTTAATGCGGATCTTTGCCTCTGACAGAATGGCAGGCATGATGCGTCGCTTAGGTATGGCGCCCGGTGAAGCCATTGAGCACCCTTGGGTAAGCCGGGCTATTGAAAATGCCCAGCGCAAGGTAGAGGCGCGTAACTTTGATATTCGTAAACAGTTGCTAGAATTTGATGATGTTGCCAATGACCAGCGTAAAGTTATTTATGAGCAACGCAATGACTTACTAGACGCTACTGATATCAGTGAAACCATTCAAGCCATTCGTGAAGATGTAGTAGAAAATGTGATCAGCAACTATATCCCGCCACAGTCTTTAGATGAAATGTGGGATATTCCCGGCTTAGAGCAAAGACTGCAGGCAGACTTTGGGGTAGAGCTGCCCATCGCGCAGTGGTTAAAAGACGATTCTAAACTGTTTGAAGAAAAACTACGTGAACGTATTCAGCAAGAGATTGCCGCATCTTACGTGCTAAAAGAACAAATGGTTGGGGCAGCTGTGCTGCGTCAGTTCGAAAAAGCCATCATGCTGCAGAGCTTAGATACCCACTGGAAAGAGCATTTAGCTGCGATGGATCATTTGCGCCAAGGTATCAATTTACGTGGTTATGCGCAAAAGAACCCGAAACAGGAATATAAGCGCGAAGCCTTTGAGTTGTTCTCCACCATGTTGGATAACTTAAAACTGGACGTGATTGGTGTCTTGAGCCGAGTTCAGGTAAGAGCGGCAGAAGATGTAGAAGCGGTAGAAGAGCAGCGTCGTAAAGCAGATAACGTACCGCTTGATTTCCAGCATGCTGAGGCTGAGCAGATTGGCGGTGAATTACCACCCGGTGTGCATAATAACGCGCCAGTGCTACGTGATGGGGTAAAAGTAGGGCGTAACGATCCTTGCCCTTGTGGCTCAGGCAAAAAATATAAGCACTGCCATGGCCAGCTTACCTAAGTCAACATTGCATGTTGCAGTCGGGGTTATTCTACGCCAGCAGCAAGTGCTGTTGGCGTTAAGAAATGCCGCTCAACATCAGGGCGGTAAGTGGGAGTTCCCTGGTGGTAAGGTAGAAGCTGCTGAAACGGTGGAAGCTGCACTAAAGCGCGAGTTACAGGAAGAGCTGGCGATCACAGTCACTGCCTGCGAACCCTTTATGCAGCTCAGTTACGATTATCCTGAACGCACCGTGTTGCTGGACATTTGGTTAGTTACTGACTTTAATGGCGAGCCAACAGGCGTGGAAGGCCAACCCTTGCAGTGGGCAGATATTGCGAGTTTGCATCACTTAACCTTTCCAGAAGCTAACCAAGCGATAGTGGCGCGATTACAGCAAGCTTTCTCTGTGCCGACTTAGTGATTAAAGAGCTGCTTTACTCTTTAAAAAACTGGTTGTCCTGCTGCAGCATATCCTGCTCAAGTTCGGCCAGATATTCTTCTGATAACTGCTGATCGATAGGCAGTTTATCTGGGATGCGGTGATTCTCTGCCGCCCAATCGCCCAAATCAATCAATTTGCAGCGCTCGCTACAAAAGGGACGAAAAATTGATTCTGGTGCCCAAATCACAGGCTTCTCGCAGGTCGGGCATTTTACAGTTGTTGACACAAACAGCTCCATTCACTTTCGTGCTATATCATTGCTAAGTGCAATTGTAACAGATTCATGGTTTAGGTGGGCAGCGAGTATAAAGCTTGTTGCGTCGATTAACAGCAAGCCAGTTGAAAGTTGACGGCTTCGGCACAGGCGCTACGGCCTTCTTGCTCAGATAGTTGCATAAAACGAATAGCATAGCGATAACGGTTACCGCTTACGGTAGGGAAAGAACAGCAGCTATGTAAATATTTTATTCGCAATAATTCATACTGCTCAGCACTTTGCTGATAAAATCCCGATTCTGTTTGAATTTCAGAGAATTGTCCACGTTCCCGAATAAAGTTCAGCACAAATTCAATAGCCTGTTTGGCGAGTTGTAATTGATTTAACCAATCTCTTTTTTGTTGTTGTTGCTCGTCATCCGGTAAGCCTAACCAATATTGCAGCTGCGGCATATCGAAATAACAACAACCACCTGGCATAGCAAAACGCTGCCGTAATGGTGCTAGAAATTTATCCTCTTTCAGCTGACTAACCAGTTTACCACTGCGCAGTAATTCCGTTTGCAAACGCAAAGCTTGTTGCAGCATCAGTTGTAGTTTCTTGTCAGACACTGAAGGGTGTTTAGACCAAACCACTAACTGGCTTTCACAGCGTTCAGTATCTTTAATCAAATCAGGGCGCACATCGTTGCGATCTAAGACATCAATTAATGCGAATAAGGTACTAAAAAAACTAAGCTGTTGTGCATGTTGGCTTGAAGTTTGTAAGGCAGATAATTGTGCAAAAAGATGCTCTATTCGCAAATAGGTGCGAATTTTTTCACTTAACGGGTGTTCGTAGATAATTTCTGCAGTCATCACTGCTATTTGTGTCTTATTTTTTGACTAAGTTCAAGATATTTTTCATGTAACTGCTGAATTTGTGGCAGAAGATCACTAGGTTGGCCGTTATTGTCTATCACATCATCCGCTAGTGCTAACCGTTGTTCTCGACTAAATTGCGCTAACATAATAGCGTTAATTTGCGCTGCACTATTACTATCGCGGAGCATTGCTCGTTGCAGTTGGGTTTCTGTCGTTACATCGACCACCAATACCCGTTGCACCAGTTTATTTAAGCCATTCTCTAGTAACAAGGGTGCTACTAAGAGTGTATAGGGGGTTTGGCTAGCGGCCAGTTGCGCTATCATTGCTTGTCGGATAGCGGGATGAAGTAAAGCCTCCAGCCATTGTTTAGCTGCGGCATCCTGAAAAATCCGTTGCCGCAGCGCAGCTCGGTTTAGCTGACCATCTTGTTGTAAAAAGTCGTGACCAAATTGTGCAACAATAGCAGCTAAACAAGCTGTGCCAGGAGCTACAACTTCACGTGCGACTATGTCAGCATCGACATAACTGGCACCGAGTTCATGAAATCTTGCCACGACCGTACTTTTACCACTGCCAATACCACCGGTTAGACCAATTAGTAAACTCGGCGTATCGATGCCTGTCATAAACCCAAATAACCTAGATAAACCGCAGTAATAGCCTCACCAAATAGCATGGCAATCCAACCAGCTGCGGCGATATAAGGACCAAAGGGGATAGGTGTGGCTTTATCTTTACCTTGAATGGTCAGTAAAGTAGCGCCAATAATGGCACCGACTAACGAGGAGAGTAAAATAATTAAAGGCAGTTGCTGCCAACCCAGTAAGGCACCAAAGATGGCTAATAACTTAAAGTCGCCATAGCCCATGCCTTCTTTACCGGTGAGTAATTTAAAGGCCCAGTAGACCACCCACAAACTGAGATAGCCCGCCGCTGCGCCTAGTATAGCTTCTGCAGGGCTAACAAAAGCCGCATCCGACAAACTGAAGATTAACACTAACCAGAGTAAGGGCAAGGTTAACTGATCAGGAAGCAACATTTTATCAATATCAATAAAGCTTAATGCCACTAAGCCCCAAGTCAAAAAAAGTAACATCGCTGTTATTAGCGTAGGCCCATATTGCCAGGCAATCACCGCAGAAAGCACTGCAGTCAGCAATTCGACGGCAGGGTAACGGACACTGATCGGAGCTTGGCAATGCCGACAGCGACCTTTAAGCACTAACCAGCTTAACAGCGGAATATTGTCGTAGGCCGCTATTGGGGTGTGACAGCTGGGGCAAGCCGAGCGTGGCACCGCTAAATTAAAGGTGGCTAAAGGTTTAGCTGATGCTGCAGTTTGAAAATACTCACTAAATTCAGCTTGCCATTCCCGCTCCATCATAATCGGCAGGCGATAAATCAATACGTTTAAAAAACTGCCGACAATCAGGCTGACTAAGGCAGTCAAACTGATAAATAACCAAGGGTTTTGTTGTAAAGCGCTAAGTAAATCCATCATCCAACAATATTTCCTAATTGGAAAATTGGCAGGTACATAGCAATAATCAAGCCGCCAATGATCACACCCAATACCGCCATGATCAGTGGCTCGAGTAAGGCCGTTAAGCCATCCACAGCATCATCGACTTCTTGCTCATAAATATTAGCGACTTTTGCTAACATACTATCGAGCGCCCCCGACTCTTCGCCGATCGCCACCATTTGTATGACCATTTCTGGGAAGCGATCGGTTTGTTTCATGGAGAAATGCATCTGGTTACCTGACGACACTTCATCGCGCACATCTAAGATTGCTTTTTTATAAATTTCGTTGCCAGAGGCGCCAGCAGATGATTCTAGGGCTTCAATCAAAGGCACACCAGCCGCAAAGGTGGTAGACAGTGTGCGAGCGTAGCGCGCCACTGCAGCTTTATTTAAGATGTTACCAATTACCGGCGCTTTGAGTAACAGGGCATCGGCAGCGGTGCGAAACTTAAGACTATTGCGATAGGCTTTCGCGGTCATAATTCCAGCGATAACCAGGATCCCTAACACCAACCACCAGTACTGTTGCATCAGTTCGGAGATCCCTAATACAAACAAGGTAAAGGCGGGTAACTCAGCGCCAAAGCTACCAAAAATTTCGGCAAATTGCGGCACCACAAAGATCAACAAAATTGAGGTTACGATGGCGGCAACCACCAAAACGGCCACCGGATAAAACATGGCTTTTTTGATTTTTGATTTCAACGCTTCCGCTTTTTCTTTGTAAATGGCAATTCGATCAAAGATCCTATCTAAGGCTCCCGATTGCTCACCTGATTTCACCAAGTCGCAGTATAAAGTATCAAAGTATTTGGGGTGTTCGCGTAAGGTGTCAGATAGGGGTAAACCAGCTTGAATTTTGACTGAAATTTTTTGCATCAATGCACGTAAGCTTTTGTTATCAGAGCCGTTTGCAATTAAATCAATGGATTGCACCAAAGGCACCCCAGCACCGAGCATAGTGGCAATTTGGCGGGTGACAATTGCAATATCGGCTGCGGTAATGCGTTTTTCATCACCAAACAGTGAACGCGGTTTTTTCTTTACGCCTGAGGGTGTAACCCCTTGTTGGCGTAACAACGCTTTTGCTTCTGCAATACTGGTCGCTTTAATTTCACCTGACTTGCGATCGCCTTTGCGATTGATACCCTTATAGGTAAAGACTTGCAGCTCTTTAATTTTAAATTTTTGCGTCTGCGCCATCTTTTATCATCCTTTAGTTACCCGGTTTACTTCTGCTAGGCTGGTAACACCCGCCGCCGCTTTAATTAAACCCGATTGTCGAAGATTATGAATGCCTTCACGTTGCGCCTGACTGGCAATATCCAGTGAATTACCATTCTCCATAATAATATCAGCCATGCGCTGGCTAATCGGCATCACTTCATAGATACCGACACGTCCCTTGTAACCATTAGTACAATGCTCACAACCAACAGGTTTAAAAATGGTAATCTTATCCAGCTGGTCTTCCCGAAATCCCTGACGTAATAATTCTGCGGCTGGAATATCTTCTTGCACTTTACATTTGGGGCAAAGTCGTCGTGCTAGGCGCTGGGCAATAATCAGTGATACTGAGCTGGCCACGTTATAGGCAGGGACACCCATGTTAAGTAAGCGAGTCAGCGTTTCTGGCGCCGAATTGGTGTGTAAGGTTGATAAGACCAAGTGGCCGGTTTGTGCAGCTTTAATCGCAATTTCTGCCGTTTCTAAATCACGAATTTCCCCCACCATTACCACATCTGGATCTTGCCGCAGAAAGGCTTTTAGGGCCGAAGCAAAGGTTAAACCTGCTCTAGGATTCACTTGAACCTGATTAATCCCGGGTAAGTTAATTTCTACAGGATCTTCAGCCGTGGAGATATTGGTTTCTTCGGTATTTAAAATTGCAATACCGGTATACAGCGACACCGTTTTACCACTACCGGTTGGCCCGGTAACTAATATCATGCCTTGCGGCTGGGCTAACGCATCTAAATAACGTTGTTTTTGCTCTGGCTCGTATCCCAAAACATCGATTCCGAGCATCGCGCTATCAGAATCAAGGATCCGCATTACAATCTTTTCGCCCCACAGGGTAGGTAAGGTGCTTACCCGAAAATCGATAGACTTTTTAGCAGAAATTCGCAGCTTAATCCGACCATCTTGTGGTACCCGTTTTTCTGCAATATCCAATCGTGACATGACTTTTAAACGGGCGGATAAACGTGTCGCCAAGGCAACGGGCGGGCTTGCCACCTCAGTGAGAATACCATCGATACGAAAACGAATACGGTATTGCTTTTCATAAGGCTCAAAATGCAAATCCGAAGCGCCTTTGCGAATCGCATCTAATAAAATTTTATTAATAAAAGTGATAATGGGCTGATCTTCTTTATCAGCCTGAACCGCTTCGGTTTCCTCGGTATTGTCTTCCACCACGCCCATGGCAGACAAATCCCAATCACCTTCGCCGCCACCGATACTGTCGTAAGCATTTTCAAACAGTTTATCGAGGAGTTTGTGCAGTTTGTCATATTGCACCACAACAATTTCGGCGTTCAAGCCGGCATTAAATTCAAAGTCTTCAATCGCCGCTATATTAGTCGGATCGACCACCGCCAAATGCATGGTTCTGCCACGTTTAGACAGCGGCAGCATATCGCTTTTACGGGTAAGTTTTTCATTGCGCAACTCATCAGGGATGGTCGCCAAATTAAAATAATCCAGATCGAGCATCAGGTGCTGACTGATACTGGCGGCGGTTTCTGCCAAGGCCTGAGCGGAAATCAATTTTTCATTAATCAATAGCTCCGGTAGGGTGCGATATTGGCGTCCCTTTTCATTTATTAAGCGTAAAGCCTTGTCACCATCAATAAAATTTTGCTGGATGAGTCTTTTAAGCAGAGTAGAGTTACTATTAACCGCCATACTGGCTATTTATCCCAGACTAATACTGAATTGAGAAGATTAACTGATTATGCCAGTATCCCTTATATATTCAAGGTTTACTGGCGCAATTTGAAATCAGTTCAGCATGTTAAGTATAACTTATCAGTTACCAGCAGCCGGTTTTTGCGGCTGTTTTGGCACCGCTGCGTGTTAGTGTCAGATCGCCACAGCTATCCTTTGCTTGCGCACCGGTTGGTTTTGCCAACAATTCGTAATTTTGGTTAGTCACATTACCCTTAAAGCTAATAGTGTAATGCGCTGCCCCTGAACGTGGTGACTGACTAAAGGGTAAGGTCGGTGCTTTGTTATTCACTAAATAACTCATATTGGCGGTAAATTGCCGTTCCAGCCATTGCGACAGCTCAGTTAAATCGGCTTGCGCGGCGGCACGACGACTTTTTAACACATATTCATTATAACTAGGGTAGGCAATACTGGCCAAAATACCAATAATGGCCACTGTTATCATCATCTCAATTAAGGTAAAACCACGTAAAAACTTCATCTGTCTATTTCTCGCCATAGCTGTCGGCCTTTAATCACCTGTTGTTGTTCGTCTTGCTCACCAATAAGCACAATTTCATTGTCATCAGGCAAATAGGTGCAGTTTTCTGTGCAGTTAGGATCGGATAGCGTGCCACCTTTGGGTACTTCAATAAAAATTGGCGTTCTCGGAATGCCCTCGACCGGTTTACTAGGTGGATTTGTGGTCGAGGTGCGACTGCCACGGAGTAAATTGAGTTCGGTCATATAGCCTTGGCCACCGCCACTACAAGGCGTATTATCGGGTTTGTAACTGCCAAAGATAACACTTTGGCGGCGAATTGCCGCATTGGCTAACACTCGCTCTCCGCCTGGTAACTGCACGCGCCAACCTACTTTACCATTATCCATTGCACCAGTGGTTAAACTGCGACTGCTGAAGCCCGAAAGTTGGTGTTTTATAAGATGACTATCGTTATAGGGGGTAACACTGGGCAGCGCAAATTTATCATGAAACGCATAAACAAATTCTGCCGCCGTGGAAGTACGACTACCCGTTGTCATTAATTCACCTGTCCCAAATACCACCATAACACCGCCATCAGGATGACTTGCTGTGACTGGCGCAACTACTAAGGGTCTATTGTTCTCAGCAGTAAAGAGATGTTGACTTTCTGCTACACCATTAATGGCTGCAGTATTTAGAGCAAAACGCCATAACTTGCCGTTAAAGTCGCCTATATAGATAAAGTCAGGTTTGCCATTGCGGGTTAAATCTAGCTTACCCGGCGAACCAAACCCTTGGCCGTCTTGCTCAAAGTGTTTTAGCAGCTTCCCTTCATTTAAATCAATGACTAATAACGCAGACTTATTAAGCTGGCTATTATAGCCATTACCAATAATCAGTGCGGTTTTGCCATCGTATTCGCTGATAAGCGGTTGGCTGCCGGTAAACCCTAATCGGCCACCGAAAGCGCTGTTACCTGACGCTTCCCAAAGTATATTATTAGGTACAAAGTTATTCGGATTGCTAACGTCTAACGCAAATACCGACTTCACCCCAGTACCCCCAGTACCGGTTAACAACACTTTGCCATTTGCTTCATGGTAAGCCAATTGGCCATCCAGCATAAATTCACCGGCATAGTTAGCTGCGCTATAACGCAGATACTTTGGCAGGACCGCACCAGGAATATAGGCAAACAGCTCTTCCCCAGTATTGGCATTAAAACCATGTAACATGCCATCATTAGCCATAATGTAGAGCATGGCAGGTCGGTTTGATCCGGCAGGAACATAAAGTGGTGTGCTATTAACAATATGCCCTAGCAGACCCACCCGCTCACGGAATTTACCGCTGCCAGCACCTTCGTTACTCTGATCACCACGAAGATAATTTAGGCGTAAATTGGCTTGATCATCCGTCTCGCCTCTCGCTTTTAAAAGGTTACGAACGCCGCTTGGCACCGAATTGGCTTTAAAAATAAAACGTTCGCCATTATAGCTCGCAAAAATATTTCGGTTAGCATGGCCTTTGGCTGTTAACTTAGTCGCTGCTCGCCAAGCGGGCTTGGCTTTATCACGGGTGCCGCCTTTAAGATTTAGCGCCAGTAAATCGCCACTCCAATTAATGGTATTTAGCTCAGACTGAAAAACTTTAGTATCGGTGCTAAGTTCAGTCGAGGTGCTGGCTAGGCCAGAAGAGGTGATGCTATCTCTAACAATACTTTGAAAAATAGTATCCAAGGCCATAAGTAAGGCTTCTTCGTTAGTCGCATTATAAGCCAACTCTGTACCACCGGCTTTGGCTAGGTAATCTAAAGGGTTGTTAGTAGTGAAACCTTCTACGCCATTAAAAATATTAGCAATACCAGGAGGCATGGCAAAACCAACAATATAGGTTTTTACGGGGCCTCCTAGTGTAGCTGAGGCTCCTGTTGAGTTATAAAAACTTTGTATTGCTACTCGAGCATTTTGCATCGCTTGTACAGGATTAGTTCCATATGGTGAGCCATTAGGGGCTACCGAAGGTAAACCATTAGTTACCCATACCGCTGCATTAATACCACAGCTTTGTGGGATGGTTAGATTACCCGTATTCCCTTGGTCTGATTTGAAATAAGTTGTGTTATTTAAGAAATAATCTCTAGCAGTATAAATAGCCCCTTCAATAGGGTTTAAACCTGCTGAAATGAGCGGCCAATTTGGATCAATCATCGGATTGCCTGAGCCATTCCAATTAATACGTTGCGGCTCCAGCTTCTTAAGCAGGTTATTATAGTGGTTGGTATCTATGCCAACTATTCTACCTGAATCATCTTTTCTTATGCCTCCTATCGGGACGTGCAAAAAGCCTAGTCCAGGCGACATCGTTGAACGCCATTCATTCTGATAAAGTGGCAGATAATTCAGATATTGCCCGAAGCTGGTAATACCTCTCTGGCGCATACTATCTACA
The DNA here is from genome assembly GCF_049390205.1 of Alishewanella sp. d11. Lineage (GTDB taxonomy): Bacteria > Pseudomonadota > Gammaproteobacteria > Enterobacterales > Alteromonadaceae > Alishewanella. The sequence goes on from NZ_CP186547.1 coordinate 1,984,938, forward strand.
AGATAGATGTTGCCATTAAAAGTTTGATTCCCATAGACTAAATTATTACTAGAGTTTCGTGTTAGGTTGTCATAGCAGGTACTAGGAAAAGAAGCTCCTTGGTCATTTGATTCGTTACTAGTGACACAAAACTCTGTAAAGTCTGATCTCTCATAACCGGGGATAGCACTGTTATAGAAGAAATATTGTGAACTTGCGTATGGATGCCGATCACGATATCGTTTATCAGCTGCATTCCATGGTCCGTCGTGATCCTTGTAATAATCTGGCAACGCTCTTCGATCGAGTCTGACATCAATTGGGCGATGATAAAGTCGCCACAATGCTGTTCCGCGTTTTCTCGCTGTTGGAAACACTGAATTAAACTCTTCATTTGCAGGATATTGCTGGTAGCTTAATAAACCAATATTTACTTTCCCAGTAACACCATAGTCCTGAATGATACGTTTTGACACTCGTTTGACGGCGCTCGCTTTACTAAATGGACTTCTTGCACCAGCTATACAGGTGGAATTGGCTAAGTCTTGCATTGTCGGGCCAGGTGTACAGTTTGCCCAATCTATAGCTACACGGCCATCTAAACCTTCTTGCATACTTTCTGAAGTATCAGGAATGAGTAAGATATTTGGCGTCGCGTTGATAGTAAGGATTTGCGACGTCTCTGCTAGCTTGACGGTGTCATTAGCTAGCGTATTAAGGCTATAACAGCCCGTCAGTGCGAGTGCAAGAATAAGCGGTTTAATGCGAAAAGACATAGCTAAATTCCATCTTAGTTAAAGGGCCACAATGGATTGCAAAACAACTTGAGTTTCGGCGCGTGCGCCAAAGCCAATAGCGGTAACGCGGATACGCGAGGTGTTGTTGCTACTGTCAAAATCTAATTCTTCAGTAAGGACTTGCGGTTGTGCTGCCAAACCATGGCCAGTAGGCATAGTGACGGTAATAAAATTGGCTCTTAAATTGCGCCAATTATCTATTGGCGGTGTGGGGCCTATGGGTAGTAACACAAAGCCAGCATTAGTGCGGCGTAATTGTTCGCCACGACGCAACGCCGCCTCAGCTGCTTGAAAGGCCAGTTGGTAGTCATACTGATTAGCGGTCATTTGTTCTTGCAGAATGCTGCCACGCATACTGCTAAGCGCTAAAACGGTAATAATTAGCAGCATAATGATTGAAATCAACAAGGCTGCGCCGGTTTGCTGGCGTGTTGCTATCGCCTTCATAACGTCTGATTCCTTATGGCAGTGGTTGAGCTAAGCACTAAACGCGCCCGTCGATCGGCTGGCGTCACCAAGGTAGTGCCATTTACCGTGAGGCTTTGGCTTTGACTGGCGGGCAGCACATTATCATTACTGCGCAGTAGCAAACTGATATGCACACTTACCACATCCTGCCAATTGCTTACCGCGTTGGCGCTAACATAGTTGCTCACGGTGCGTGTGCTGGCATTATTGTGCAGGCCATAGCTAATTTGCATAGCTTCGACCCCTGCAATAATTTCTTCTAAGGCACTTTGTTGATTGTTGGTGCCAAAGGTCTGCATAAACAGCGCTGGCTCACCGTTAGCATTATTGGCAATAAAAAAGGCACGCTGTTCAATGATGGTCAGACTAATGTCATCACCCACTTCATACCGGTTACAAAAGCCAACTACGCTAGGAATAGTTCCAGTTCCAGTTCCTGTTCCAGTTCCTGTTCCTGTTCCAGTTCGGTTAAAGCTATTGTCTTTATTTAAAGTAATGAGGCCACTGTTTGCTGTAACAGTGCTGACAAACAGATCTCCACTTTGGCAGCCATCTTCAAGGAAAATTAAGCTGTTATTTGGAATGATACCATTCTGTCGTATTTGCACTTCGTTGCCTGCTTGGCCAATACCGCCTAAGCAAAGACTATTGTTACCAAGAGTGCCTGCAGACGAAGGCCCCGTCACTCTCACTTGCTGGGTATTACGATGCTGTAATACCAAAATATCGGAGCCCGATAAGGTGGTGTTCGGGATGGGCGCTACCGGATTGGTGGCAAAATTGCGCGTGCCGGGCAGGGTATAGCTATTACCGCGTTGGGTGCCTGTATGTTCATAACCACGGATGCCGACATTAAGTCTTAGCATGCCGCTCATGCTATTGGCTGCGCCCCAGTCGACCCAATCGCCTATCATGCTTTCGGGCGCACAGCTACCAAACCCTGTTTCCCTTAGATTGCGCTCTATGATTTCTAAAGCAAACAAGCTTTTATCGTTTAATAAGGCAAGTTCATTGTTTAATCTTTGTGTTTGGGCACTGCTTAAATACACTTGGGTAACGGCCAAAATAATCAAAGAGCCCAGGGCGAGCGCAATCATCAACTCAACTAGGGTAAACGCCAGATAGCGCCGTTTGGGAGAGAAACTAGGCATATGAATTCCGTTCATCTGAATATCGTTATAATTGGCTGGTCAGATTAAATTGGTTAGTACGAGCGGCCGTATTCGCATTGGCAGCACGATCAAACCAACTTATGCTAATGCGAATTTGCTGATTATTAATAGCGACCAGTGCAGAACCATCAGGCAGGCTACACGCAATTTGCTGTAACCAAAGTGTTTTATCTTGTTCAGCAGCACTGCCGGTTAGATTAGGGGCCGTACAATTCGGTTGGGTTTGGGCAATGGCGTATTGCCCAACATTGTTACTATTAGCGCGAATCCGTTCCAAATAGTCATTGGCCAACTGGGTGGCTTGTTGAAAATACTGCGCATCGGCTGAGGTTCTTAAAGCTTGGGTTTGCAGGGCTGCGACGCCAAGTAAGCCCAGGGTTAAAATCAAAACTGAAATTAATACCTCTAATAGGCTTAACCCTTGTTGCTGGCGTACAGTTCGTCGGGTTAAATGAGGCTTGCTGCGTTTAGTTTTATGACTAAAGCTCATTGACAGGCTCCTCTGCGTAATAGCGGATGGCCCAAAGCCGAAATGTCGATTAAGCTGGCGCTATTCCCTGTACAAGGTTTAGGTTGAAATCTTACGGTGACATTGGCTGCCGCGGGTGTTACGCGGCGGCCGCGGCCATTAAAGGCCATGATCGTAAAGGTGTTGCCGCTAAGCTGGCTGGTATCAGACAATTCGCGCAGGGCCGTCGCGGCTGTACAACTCGAACCACTGTGCACACACCAACCGTTATTGTGTGGCCTAATTGAAATGGCGACATTTTGTCTTACCGCCTCGGTGCGGGCATATTGCACACTTTGGAAAAACAGTTGGGCTTGGGTGCTACTGCGATGGCTTTGCAATAGCTGGTTAAAGCCGGGTACAGCAATAGTGGACACTATCACTAACAACGCGACTGTCACCAACATTTCAACTAAAGTAATACCTTTGTTGGTTTTAGCTAATACCATGCCGTCATCCATAACAAATTCGTAATCTCTATTAATTTATTCGCGCATATTTTATGCTTATTTTAAGAAATAACAAGTTATGGTTTATTACAGCAATGATATGTAAAAAAAAAGGGCTGCTGGCGCAACCCTTTTTGGTCTGTGTACTCTTTCTTGCTAAATCTAAGTTAAATCACGCAAGATCAAAGCTGATAACGCTGTAAAATCTCCGCTAAGCTGCCATTTTGTTTTAAGCGATTAATCGCGTTATTTAGTTCAAGCAATTGTGCTTCGCTAACGCTGGCTTTGCTAAGCATAAGGTGGACGTCTGAAGCCGGTAAACTTAGGTTATGCGGCACAATTTGTTGTTCTAAACCTTTTCTACGTAACATGGCGGTAGCCACAAAGTTATCTTCCAGCACCGCGCTAATATCCTCATCCAGTAAACGGACGATATTTAACTCGGCAATTTGCGCGTTAACAAAGGCTTCCGGCATGCTGCCATATAAGGAATCAATTTCTGCGCCATAATAGTAATCACTGACCAGACCAATTTTATGGCCAGCTGCCAGTAAGGTGGGTATGTCTGTAAAAGCTAATTCATTATCGGCACGGGTATACAAGACAAATTGTTCTTGGCGATAAGGCTCAGAAAACCAAGCAAACTGTGCGCGTTCAGCACTGCGCGAAGCGCCAGGCAATAAATCAATCTCACCAGACTGTAGCTTGGCCAGCAGGGTTGTCCAAGCATCTTGCTGTAATTGCAGTTCACACTGCATTTCTGTCGCCAGGCTTTGTAATATTTCGATATCCATCCCCATAGCCGTTTGTCCCTGGCCAAGATAATGGTAAGGTTCCCATGCATCAAAGCCAACTTTAAGCACGCAGTCTGTGTTTGCTAAGGGTAGAGGCTCTGCAGCAGCTTGCGGTTCAGGTACAGGCTGTTGCGATGCAGGTTTACAGGCGGTAAGTAGCATGTTTAAGCTAAAAAAACAGGTTAGTAGCAGTATTAAAGGAACACTACGCATGGCAAAACTCCTTTCACTTACGGTACTTAACAAGTGTAGTTCCAAATCAGTGATTTGCCATTTTTCTTTCTAAGAAAGCCGCTATGCGCTGTCACAGCGGCCTGATATTGCGCATTGTGCTATTAACTCGCTTCCCATTCATAGCGGGTTGGAAGCGCAGTAAAGGCGCCAAAGTGTTGGCAGGTTAAGGAGCCAGCATGAATGGCTTTGCTAATAATTTGCTGCTGTAGACCACGGCTTTCGAGAATATTGGAAAGTGGGCTATGCACTAACAACTGACTTAACTGATACAGCCAAGCACCAACAAAAGCATCACCTGCGGCAGTGGTATCCACCACTTTCACCGGCGACACTGGCACTTCCATGCTCTCACCCGCAATGTAACTGGTTACTGCTTTGCTGCCTGCGGTAATCACAATCCAGCTGGCAGACAGTTGTAACTGTTTTAACCATGTCGTCGCAGATTGGCCAGCTGCCAAATAGCTGAGTTCGTCGTCACTCAGTTTTACCAGATCCGCCAGTGCTAGCAAACGCTGCACTAAATGCCGGTCTGCCTGTCCTTCTGCCCATAAATTATGGCGTAAATTGGCATCAACCGAGATTAACCAGCCGCGCGCTTTGGCTTCTTTTACCAGCGCAAAGCTGGTTTCCGCGATAGCCGCATCGGTTAAACTGTTGGAACAAAGGTGCAAAATCGCAGTTTGACGCCAAAAATCAGCTGGCAAGTGTGCGGTAGTAAACAGTAAATCAGCTGCTGGTGGCCGGTAAAATGAAAAACTGCGATCACCTTCGCTATTTAGTGCCACAAAAGCCAGTGCGGTTTTAGCGGCACTGGTTCGCGCGGTAGCACTGCAATCCACACCATAGTGCTCTAGTTCGGTTTGTAAAAAATCGCCAAACATATCCTTGCCGAGCATGCCGACAAAACGACTATGGCCACCTAACTTGGAAATCGCCACGGCAACATTCGCTGGCGCGCCACCGGCAAAGCGCCGAAATTGCGCCGGTTGCTGCGGATCTTGTAAAAAATCAATCAGCACTTCACCAAAACAGCATACTGGAATTGTCATAAAAAGCCTGCTTTTAACCGGGTTAAAACTTGCCTAACTGCGGCATAAGCGGTGACTAGTGTTGCCATCGCTTCTACATCGCAGCTTAAATGTTTAAGAGTAAGTTAGCTGAAGGCTTGACGAGAGTAAAGTCGTTTGCCGGATAAATTGATTATTTTTTAGCTTTTACTTGAAAAATTGCTGAAATAAGGCAAATATAAGCCTGACAAGGTTAGCTTTATTAAGCAGGTTATGATGAAAAAAACATCCCGCGAACTTCTACAAAATCCGCAAGCGCTTCAGGCCGAGTGCGAGATTTTACTTAAACGATACAGCTCGTCACTTAAAGCAAGTGCTAAAAGTCGTTGGCCTCTTTTAGAACAGCGTCTGCAACAGTGTTTACCTCAGTTGTTGCCACTTTATCTTGAGCTTTACGCAGAGCGCTACGACTGTTACTACCATTTAGAACAGCTGTTAAAAAACTTGGCTAAGGCCGTGGCCCAGCGGCCAGATTATCTGTTAGCGGAAGATGAGGCGCCGCAGCAATGGCATAAATCAGCAACGGCCTTAGGCTCAGCTTGCTATGTCGACTTATTTGCCGATGATTTTGCCGGCTTAGCGGCGCGTATTCCGTACTTAAAACAAACCGGCATCAATTATTTGCATTTAATGCCGTTGTTTAAAGCACCTGAACCTAACAGTGATGGCGGCTATGCGGTATCTGATTACCGCAAAACCATGCCGCATTTGGGTAGCATGAGCCAATTGTCTGAACTCATGGCTACATTACATGCCGAGGGGATCCGGCCAGTATTAGATTTTGTGTTTAATCATACCTCCGACGAGCATCGCTGGGCGCTTAAAGCCAAAGCGGGGGATCCACAATATCAAGATTATTATTTCTTCTTTGACGAGCAAGAGCGCGAGCAATATGCGCCTTGGCTGCGCGAAATCTTTCCCGAAATTCGCCGTGGTTGCTTTACCTTTGAACCTGCAGTAGGACGCTGGGTATGGACCACCTTTAATAGTTTTCAGTGGGATCTCAATTACGCCAATCCTGAAGTCTTTAATGCCATGGCTGAAGAAATGCTGTTTTTGGCTAACCAAGGCGCGGCCGTACTACGTTTAGATGCCTTAGCCTTTGTTTGGAAAGAAGCGGGCACTAACTGCGAAAACTTAGCTAAAGCCCATACGCTGATTCAAGCGTTTAATGCGGTGGCGCGTATTGCCGCACCCGCCTTACAGTTTAAATCGGAGGCCATTGTTCATCCTGACGAAGTGGTAAAATATATCGCGCCAGGAGAATGCCAGCTCTCTTACAACCCGCTGTTAATGGCGTTATTGTGGAATAGCCTCGCTACCCGAAAAACACGGTTGTTAACCGAATCCTTGCAACGACGCTTTGCCATAGATCCGCATTGCAGCTGGGTAAACTATATTCGTTGTCACGATGATATTGGTTGGACTTTTGACGACAACGTGGCCTGGCAATTGGGGATTAACCCAGATCATCACCGGCAGTTTTTAAACCAATTTTACACTGGCCAGTTTGCTGGTAGTTTCGCGACTGGCGTACCCTTCCAGCAAAATCCGGTGACAGGCGATTGCCGTGTAGCAGGAATGCTGGCATCGCTGACGGGGGTAGAGCAAGCGTTACAAAAAGATAACCCCCAATACTTGGTAAATGCACTGGCTCGCATTTACTTGCTTAATAGCGTGATTTTGAGTATTGGTGGCTTGCCGTTGCTGTATATGGGCGACGAGTTAGGTTTACTTAATGACTATAATTATCAGCAAGATCCTGCCAAGAAAGATGATAGCCGTTGGGTCAATCGGGTGAAGGTAACGGCAGCGCAGCTCGCGAGTGCCAGCGATAAAAGCAGTTTGTCTGGCAAAATTTACAGTCAATTACAGCAGTTGATTGCGGTGCGCAGCCGTTTAGACGCGCTAGGCAGTGGTAGCACGGAAATTCTGCAAACCGGTAATCCGCATTTATTTGCTTATCGTCGCCAGCTCGACCAGCAAAGCGTGTTATGTGTGGTTAACTTTAGTGAAGTTACTCAGGCCTTTAGCTCTTTGCCAGCCAGCCAATGGCAAGACGCGCTCACTGATACTGCTTATCAGGCACCAAACTTAATGTTGCAACCTTATCAGGTGCTTTGGTTAACGCCCGTCAGCTAAGCTGGCGTTAACACATACGCTGACAGCGCGGTAGCGCGCTGGTCAGTGCCTCAATACTTTTATTCGCAAGACTGTTATTCGCAAGGTTAAGGTTGCTGGCCAACCGCCTGCCAACCTGCAGCCGCCTTTTCTTGGCAAATTGGATTACCTTCATCCGCTAAGGATTGCGCAAAAAACCACTCTTTAAAAACCTGCCACTCGGTATTGATCGGGGTTTGACACTGTCCATTGGCTTGCTCGGCAAACAGATCCGCGCTGCACTGCGGAGTCTCAGGCAACACACCGTGATAAGCATAGGCATACACAGCTTGGCAATGCTCGGTAAGATAATAACGAAACACCACCAGCCAGCCCTGCTGATAGCGCACAATACTAAAACTGGGTACATTAAACTTAACTGCCGTGCTAATAATTTCTGGGGCAGTAGCCTCGTCTAGCAGTATCATCCCTTGCTCAGTCCGTTGTCGAATTTGCAGCGGCTCACCACGGCGCCAGGCAAAGCCGTCATAGGGTGTGGTTGCGGCCACTTGCATTAGCGCCTCTAAGCCACGTTTATTGGCATTTACTTCTTGGCGAATAGTGCGCTCAATTTGTTCGGCTTCGCTGGGGCCTTTAAAGGCATCGCAGGCGGGTAACAGCATAATGGCAAGGAGTAAGCTGCAGGATTTGATAAATGGGTGCATGTTTATGTCCGTTTCTACACAGTTAAAATCTCGCTTGATAGCGGCTGCCTAATTTACCATAAAAAAGCCCCGCAGCGCGGGGCGAATAGTATAACTCGAGAGAGTTAAACCAAGAGGGGGGAGAATTAATGTGTGTAACGCTGTAACTGAGCTTCCGCCGGATTGGCAAAATGGTTCCACCACATACCGGCTGCCATTAACAACGCAAAACCGGTCGCCAGATAAAAGCCATAGCGCACATTGCCAAACATATCGCCGATAATCCCCATAAACAGGGGGCCAAGCGCTGCAGCTAAGGCAGTGAACGCGAGAATAAGGCCTGCCGCTGCACCATGTTGCTGGCGAGGGAAACAGCTAATGCCTTTAGAATTCAGCGTAGGATACATCATCGACATAAATAAACCTGACAAGGGCATTAACCATAAAGCCCATTCGACACCTTTATACATGCTTAGGGCGAAACAAATGGCAATGGCGGTACTAAACCAGGCTAACAGGATGGTCCAACTGAATAGGCTTAATAGCCATTCCGCTAAAAAACGCCCTACAGCACGTAAGATAAAAAATACCGTAATGGCATGTGTCGCCAGTAAGGTCCATTGGCCTTCGTATTGCTGTAACAAGGTGGGTAACCAGACAAAAACTGCCACTTCCGTTGCCACATAGCAGGCAATGGCCAGCGAGAAACCGAGTGCATAAGGGTTTTTCACCAGCACCAGTGAATCCCAAATACTACTCTGTTGTTGTGGCGTGTAAGCGGGATAGTCCATGCGCCACGCAATCACTAATAACACCGCACAAATTAAGCCGGCCAGCAGATACAATTGTTCCCACGCCATATCTTGACTGATCAAAATAGCCACTAAGGCGGGGCCGGCAATCGCACCTAGCCCAAAGAAACCTTCCACCCGATTCATTAAGCTGGTGTGGCTTTTCGCGTTATGACTAACGTCGCCAATCAGCGCCAGAGCGCCGGTTTTAAATAAACCAATGCTTAACCCACATAGCCCCAGTAACAACTGATAAAACATAAAACTTTGCCCAACCGCAAAGGCGACACAGGCTAGGGTATAAATAAGCAGACCGAGCAAAATAATTTTCTTACGGCCTAAGCGATCGGCCAATTGACCTAAAAATAGCCCAGATAAACCGATAAAAATCATGGGCACATAATGGAAAGCGGCTGCTTGGGTAAGCGATAGATTAAATTGTTTCACCACTTCAGGGATAATCACCCCTACTGCATCCGTGGTCATAGCAAAAACAAAGAACATTAGGCAGGTCATCCACTTTACCTGCGTAAAGGTGTGGTTAGTGACCACGTCAGCATTGAGCGGTTGTGTTTTTTGCATTTTTCTACCCTGTCATTATCAGCGTCTTGTCGTGCTGACTTGTTATTGTGCTCTTAATTCCGACACTGTTTCCAGTGCATGAGTGAGCATCGTTTTTCCGTGCTAGTGCTACACAGTGTTATCGACGTAGGCAGCTAGCCAGTATTGCTTAGATAATAAGCATAAAATTACATCTAAAACGTTTAAGATGCAAGAGCAAAACGGATTATTTCGTTTGGGTTAGCTGCAATAGTTGTAGCTCAATACAAAAGCTTGTTTGGCAAACACCACACGATAAAAAGCGTAATGGGTTTTTAGGCTAAGAGCGAGCTGTTAGCAGCTCGCTCTTAGCCGTAATTCACATTCAAGCATAACGTTTTGCTGATGTTCACCGTTTAACAGTAACCGTGCCGCGGTTCGGCCTTTTTCATCACTGTGTTGCGCCACGGTGGTTAGGGTGGGGTAGGCACGTTCGGCTTCTTCTATACCATCGAAGCCGACAATACAAACATCTTCAGGAATGCGTAAGCCAAGCTGTCTGGCCACGCTCATGGCGCCTAGTGCAATGCGATCACTCATACATAACAGTATTTGTGGCCGTTGTTGTTGCGTCAGGGCTTCGCGAGCAGCAATTTCAGCAAAGTAGTGGGTATTTACCGGAATATGCCAAACCTGATCGGCTGGCAAAGCACGTTTTAACTCGGTTGCTGCGGCCAAGTAACCATCGAGGCGACGGCGCGAGATGGCTTCATCTTGATCATAAAGCTCAGTAGGCTGCATGCGACAAACCCGATCGGAATCAATTAAACGCAGCCCTAACACGGCAACCTGGCCGGCGTATTTTTGCATGGCGTAGTGGGCAATATCATAAGCATAGCGCGTGTTATCAATGTTAACCGAGCCCATACCGGCTAAATTACAATCGACACTGAGCATGGGTTTGCCACTTTGGCGCACTCGATCTAACTGCTCATGGTTCATGGGGCTACCATAAATAATAAACCCATCAGGCAAGGCTTCAGCAGTACTGTGCACGGCCTTGGCGCCAGATAACAACAACATATCTTTACCATGTGCTTGTAAGACTTCGGCGATGCCTTTAATAAGCTGATTGGCCACCGGATCGCTAACCGAATATTCCAAGGTATCGGATAATAAGATCGCAATCATATCCGAGCGGCCGGTACGCAAACTGCGCGCTTGCGCATTCGGGCCACTAAAGCCCAACTTTTCACTCTCCGCTAGGATATGCCGCCTTAAGTCGACAGATAATTGATCAGGACGATTAAAGGCATTTGAAACCGTTGCAACGGACACCCCTAGGTGCTTAGCCAGAGATTTCAAGGTGATTTTTGCCATAACTTCACTATCCTTAAACTGCTTAAAAGACGCTTACTATCTGGGCAGATTTACTGTTCTAAAACGAAAAAGCTGCAACTTAATGCAGCTTTACATATCTCGTTTCACAATGCCAGTCAGAAAAGCTGGCAATTTACTTAGAATTGATAGCGTAAACCTAACGAAGCAGTACGGCCGTTAATGGTTCTGGCAGTAATAATGCCATTTGCCGGCACACTGCCTTGTTCAGCTTCAGTAATACCCACCGTATCAAATAGGTTATTCACATTCACTGAAAGGGTTAAGTTTTTCGCCAGCTCATAGTTAGCAAATGCATTCACCTGCGTATAGCCATCAAATTTCAGATCGTTGTTATCCTGCGCGTAGGCATCTGTAGTACCTACTAAGCTGACACCCACTTGTGCTTTATCCATGGTATAACGTGCTATTAAGTTATAGATAAAATCGGCCTGACGACGTGGCGTATTGCCTACCACACCTGGGTTAAGCGCATCTTGGCTGATCTCGGCATCCGTCCAGGTTACCGAACCACGGAAATCAAAATCACCAATTCGATAGCTACTCTCTAACTCAATACCCTTAGCTTCATACACGCGGTCAAAAAACTGCTGGGTAGTGGCTTCAAAGTTTTGCTCATCGGTTTCAGCAAAAAATACTGTCGCGAACAGGTTTAAATTACCATGGCGGCTCTTACTACCAAATTCGTACTGTTTTACCTGATCTACCGCATCTTGCGCAGCAACTGAGCCATCGGCATTCACTTTACCAAACAACAAGCGATCAGCATTGGCACGGCCACCTTTACTGATACGACCAAATACCGCCCAGTCGTTACTGTATTGGTAGTTAGCGCCTACTGAGTAAGAATTGTAACTCCAGCCATAATTCACCAACTGCGGGTTAGCTAAGTCGATACCAGACACACTTTGCTCAACTTGGCTAATTACGCCATCGCCATTCATATCACGGCTACTTTGCACAGCCCCTGCATAAGTACCAGTGGCATCACCCATGTCACGGCGGACACTGGCTTCGAATGACCAATCGCCAAAGCCCCAACTGGCAGAGGCATAAGGTGCTTTGATGCTGTAATCGGTGTTGTAGTTACGTTGACAGCAATTGCCCCAGAACGGCACACCATAGGCTAATAAACCCTGCTCAGAAAACGCCGTGCCATTAGCGGCAGTGACATCTAATAATTCAGCATTATCGCCTTTTAGGGCCATAAAATAAGAGTTCCATAACCAAGACATATCAATAGATTGATCCGCAAGGTAATAACCTAAAGTAACATTTACCTCGCCAAAGCTGCGGCTTAGTTTTAAGTCGTTAACCATAGAGCCGAAATCGTTGATTTCAACATCAAAGGTATGAATACGCATGGCATTTGCACTTGCATCATAACGTTCACCCGCCTGTGGCCCTACTGCGTAACGCACGATAGCACCTGGCCCAGCAATACTGTTGGCAATACTTTGGCTGTTATCTACTTCTGCAGGGAATAAGGTAATAAAGTTACCGCTAACGCTGCTAATACGGAAACGGTTATCTAGGGTCCAGTTATCATCTAAATCAAATACGGCTTCAACGCCAACGCTGTTTACTTCAGGATTCATGCCGTTACGAACATCGCCGCGTGAAATCTGATTAGCGCCATTTAAGCGCACAGTTTCAGTTAAATACACGGACTGTAAGGTATCTTGCTGAGAATCATAGCCCGCCACTGAGCTACCATCGGCGCGCATTGGCATCGGCATATAGCTGGCAACACGATCATTTAAGTGTTTGGCATACAAACGAACATAGCCGGTATCAAATTCTTTGGTGATATTGGCTTTTAACTGATAACCGCGCTCCCCTTGATAACCAGGATCACGAATACCTTCGCCCTGACGCACAAAACCGCCGAAATGAAAGCGGGTATCGGCATTAATATCGCCGCCGTATTCAAAATCGGTGCGGAATTGATCGTAATTTAACCCGGTAGTAAAGGCGACACTGCCACCATTATCAACGCCAGTTTTACTTAAAAAGTTAATGACACCGCCCGGTGAATTGCTGGCAAGTGTAGAGGCCGAACCACCGCGGATCACTTCTAAACGCGAGAGGGTAGCATCAGCACGCACAAAGATATCGGCGTTACCAAAGGCAATATCCCCAAACTGCAATACGGGTAAACCATCTTCTTGCAGTGTTAAAAATTTAGCACCACCTGCCGCAACGGGTAAACCACGAACGGCGATGTTAGCGTTACCTTCACCACCAGTAGATTCACTGCGTACACCAGGCAGCATTCGGAAAATCTCGGCGGTACTTCTGGGGGCGCTGGCGTCAATATCATCAAAGGTCAAGGTGCTGACCGAGACACTGGACTGCATGACCGTTTGATTACGGGATACTGAGCCTGTGACTAAAATACGTTCAAAGCCAAGGCCGGTTGGCTCGGCAGCTTGTTCTGTGGTTGCGGTTTCTGTTTCGGTAGTGGCTTGTTGCGCCTGAGCGGCATTCGCACTTAAAGCTAAACCAATAGCCAGCGCCAAATATGAACGGCGGTTTGGTGTTGTTTTCATCTGGTGTCTCCCTTGTCGATCTTGAATAACTGTTTTTATCATACGGTTTTAAGACTGTTTTTCGGCTCAGTCTGAATCGATTCAGATTAAATGCGAAAAAAAGTCATGGCATAATTTCTTTATCAAGTGTGCTTTTGCAGCATTCTGTACATTATATTAGCAGGCTTTGGTTATTTTGCTTGGTTTAACTGCAAAAACTTACAAAGTTAGCTAAGGGTTTTTAAAAATAACCTTGGTTATTTGTTCGCGTTAAAATACCACGTTAAAGTTATCTTAATCGTTTTACCTCTAAATTTGAGAATCGTCAAGAGTGGTTAATAACTAAACAGGGTTTTTCTGGAAAAATAATTATACGCTGCCTAAAAATCACTGCGCTGATGCTTGCTTTAAGGTAAACCTAATAAGAGATGGACGAGGCGGGGGGGGGCTAAAACGTTAACGCGCATTTTTCTCTTGATACATAGCCGTATCTGCAGCCTGCAATAACGCATCGATAGAAAGCTGTTGCCCCTGAAAGGTCACCAGACCAATACTGGCACTACTTTGATGAACTGTTGTGGTGCTCGGCAGCTGATAGGGTTGCTGTAAAATATGCTTGAGCTTGGCTTTGAGTAACTGCGCTTGTTGTGCCGCGAGCTCGGGTGCTTCGTCTAAATTTGTTAGTAGCACAATAAATTCATCACCGCCAAAGCGGGCTACGGTATCGGTTTGGCGTACCTGAGTCAATAAACGTGTTGCGGTTTCCACTAGAACCGCATCACCCACCGAATGCCCATAATGATCATTAATCGGTTTAAAATTGTTTAAATCAATAAAGAGCAGCGCACAATACTGCTTATTACGCTGGCTGTATGCCATGGCCTGTTCCAGCCGTTCGTAAAGGTAAGTCCGGTTGGGTAAATGGGTTAACCCATCAAATAACGCCAAGTGCCGAATTTTTTGATTAGCCTGATGCCGGCTAATAGCCACTTCTGCCAGATGACTATACACTTCCACCTTTTCTAACACGCTTTCGGCGGGGATTTTCGGCTCACGATGATACAGCGCAAAAGTCCCTAGCACCTCGCCGTGCGAATTAATAATGGGTTTTGACCAACAGGCACGAACGCCAGCTAACTTAGCTAATTCGAGAAACGGCTGCCAATTTGGGTGCGTTAAAATATCCTCAGCATAACTTATTTTACCGGTATAAGCCGCGACCCCACATGATCCTACTGCTGGGCCAATCGCCACACCTTCTAAAGCATCGTTGTAGGCTTTGGGTAATGAGGGCGCAGCACCAAGGTGTAACGTTTTGGTCTCCGCATTAAGCAATAAAATCGAGCATAATACCTCCGCATGTTCCGCTTCCAATAGCTGCACTAACGCATGCAAAATGCGGCTTAACGGTTCATCTTGGCTAATCATGCTTAAAATCGCATTTTGCATTTGCAGCTCTTGCGTGCGCTCATTAATCTGTTGTGCAATGCTATCAATAAATTGTTGATTTTTATGATTAGCTTTGCATAACCTAGCAATATGATTCGCCAGAGCACTAACCAGCTCTAGCAATGCTGGTAGCGAGCTTTCTTGAATAATGGGGATCTCGGCAATAGCCTGCATATAATCTGTGGTATCAAAACCACTTTGCTGTGCTTGTGCGGCAAAAAAAGCGTTATCGGGTGCACTTAGTAAAAATTGGCCAATAAACAAATTAGCGATATGTTCATGATCTACCACTAAGGGCGCCACGCAATCGGTTAAGCCATTTTTACAGCGGTACAGAGCATAATCTTTACCCGCCAGCATTTGTTGTGACAGATCTAAATCGCTTTCATAACAGCGTTGTTGGGTATCGGGCGCGACACGGTGGAAGTGCATACAGGCGCGTTGCCAGCGCGAAGAGGCGAGTACCTTGCCATTAAGATCGATTAAAGCGATCGTTACGCCAACCACTTTGCAAAAACTATCAAAAATGGCATTTAGACTTTGTAAATCGTCCGCTTGAAAAAAAGCCGTTTCAGCAGAAAAAGCCGCTCTATCCGCTGGACGTTGATTCCAGTCAGCTTGTAGCGGATCAAACATTTGAATAATGTGCGATCCTGTATCGAGGGGTGAAGGTTTTTCGCTCATCTCGCTAATACTAGTACATTAGGATTAAAATAGCGCTTCCATATATGGAATTTTTTGATTGGCTGCTGGCACAACTTTTATCTACACTCGAAAAGCGCTTTCAACCAAGCCTAACGCGGCGCTGTGCTTTTATTTTTCGCTTGCAAGGCTAAAGCCTTTACCAAAGCAATTTGTTCAGCATTAAATTGAATACCCGCCGTTAGCCCAAACTCATCTAATCGCGCATTGCGAATAATGCCGCTTAGCAGCATATCTGCTGCCGTGTCAGGATTAGCAAGCTGAATAACCACTTCGGCTAAGCGAATTTGCTCTGGCTTATATTGAGTATTAAATAAAAAGCGGCAGCCATTTTTTGATAAATCGATAATTTGTCCGGGTACCAGCACCGCTTGTGTAGCCTTCTCAAAATGCAGTTGTAATTTAGCCGGAATAAAGGTGCTAGCACGCTTTTCATTACGTAGCGCACGACGTTGCACGGTTTGCGGAAAGGCAATCATAATCACTTTATCGGGAAAACGCATAAAGTGCATTAGTTCACTGCGAAAGGCAAAACACTCGCCTAGCGCATCTTCTACTAAAAAGCGGCACACTAAAGGCAAACCAGCCACTAAAAAAGCCTCAGGGATGGCATCATCTTCCAGCCGGAAAAACACATACTTGCCGGCTTTATAGCCAAGCAGCTCACAAAAACCACGGTACTTGCGCTGGCTTAAAAACTCCAAATCAAAACGCTGGCCAATTTTAATATGGTTTAGCCAATCTTTATTATTACCACTTACCGTAGGAACTTCTTCATAAAAAAGCGGTGAAACTTCCGGCATAGACCATCCTTGTACTAAATATTACAACTTTCTACTATGCGTAATAATAAAGCGTTATGCAAGGAGATGTTTCTAAAAAGCAGAAAACTGTGGGAAGTTGCAGTTAAAAGGGCTACTGCGATATTGATCGTGCTCGGTATCTGGCACTGCAGGTTTAAAAGCTAACAAATAGCATATCCAGAGCTTCAGATACTTCTTGTTGATGGTCAATTATACTGCAAACTTTCTGCTTCAATTCGGCCTCTGGTATCGCTGCCATAAACTGTGTTGCCATCAGATAGGCATGATTGTTAATGTCAAAAATAGGGTTTAAGCGTTTAGCCGCTTTAGGGGCATTGTCTAGAGGAAGTAGCGGCACAACTACACGGGTGTTCAGACCAGCCAATAGATCTGTTTGCACATCCAGAAGGTAGCCGCTACTACTCGTTAGATAGACATCGAAGCAGGCCATTAAAAATGCCGGTACTTTGCAAGCGGTAAGCCATGATGCGTAACAAAATCATTAGAGCTTTCAATTGCTTGGTTATTTTCTTCAAGCCAACGCTGCTGTTTTTGCAGTTTAACGGCTTGTGCAAGTCTGGCTTCAGCAGCTTGCGAGACATTAATACCCAGTAGCTTGGCATCGCACAATAATTGATTATCAATGGAGAGGTTGGTGCGTTTTTTGTGGCTGGTTACCTGACTGTTGGTTACCATAGCAAAATCCTCACTTGTTGTTGTGTAGTAAATATACACACCAAAGTGTTGCACTTCAGTGGTAGCTCTTCAATATGCTCTAGTAGCTGTATTTAAGTAATCCGGAATAACATAGATCATGATTTGGAATAATATCATCAGGGCCCAGCCTACCTCGCGATTGCCAGCGCTACTCAGCCAGCAAAAACAAACCGCGAGGGGCGATGCTAGCTTGTTTAACTTTTGTTCGGTAGTTGACTCTGACCCCTTGATCGCGGTAGTTGACTCTGACCCTGAGGTATCCCCACAAAATTGTTAGCTAAAACAAAAAGATGAATTCGGAAGGAACATTCATGGCGTTTGGTGATCAGATCAATCGCCAAAAATCACCGAGACCAAACAACCATGAATGTTCGCACTATCTTGACCAATATTGTTTCATTTGTCACACCAGAAATGCATGCCACCCGACAAAAAGCTGTGATTGACTGCGTACATAGCCTGGCAAACGGTAGTGCTGCTACTGTGACCAGCATTGGCCGGGGGATTAGGTCAAATGCCTATAAAAAACATAATATTAAGCGTGCCGACAGGCTGCTGTCTAATTCGCACTTGTTGCGTGAAAAAACCGTGGTTTATGGTGCAATTTGTCGGTTATTCTGTACTGCCAAGCATCCAACGATAAGCATTGACTGGTCTGATTTAGATGAGTGTAAAAGACACTTTTTGCTTCGTGCTTCACTAAGTTTTGATGGTCGTGCTATCACGCTGTACGAGGAAGTTCATCCGTTAAGTACCAAAGAGAAGCCTGCTGCGCATAAGCTATTTTTACGCCGGTTATCACTGCTACTGCCTACAAGTTGTAAACCGGTGATTGTTACTGATGCAGGCTTTAAAACACCTTGGTTCAGGCAAGTTGAAGCGCTAGGTTGGTATTTTGTTGGCCGGGTTCGCAAGCCTAATTTTTACACTATCGACAGTGGTGCACACTGGCAGTGTATTAGCCGGCTGTATGCTAAAGCCACGCAGAAACCAAAGCAATATCAGGCTCAGATTGCTCGGAATACGCCATTTCCATGCACTCTCACACTGTATAAACAAAAAGCTCAGGGACGGCATTCACTGAATGCTGATGGCAGTATCAAGCGTTCTAAAACATCTAAATCAAATGCACGAGCGAATTCAGATCCCTGGTTATTGGCGTCTAACTTGCCGCTGAAACATAATCATAGCAAACAGGTAGTAGCAATTTACCGTCAACGCATGCAGATAGAAGAAAGCTTCAGAGATATGAAAAGCACTCAGTTTGGTCAGGGGTTTGAACAGAACAACAGCACCAAAATACACCGTATAAGCCTGTTACTGCTACTTAGCAATTTAGCCTCACTAGTGCTGATATTACTGGGCTTGGGACTAACCGTCGTTAATAAACAACGCCGGTTCCAGGCAAACAGCTACCGTAATAAACGTGTACTATCGTTTCACACCCTTGGGTTGAGAGCTATGGCCAAACAGGTAATGTTTACAACAAAACAGTGGCGAAGTACCTTGCACCACTGTAAACACTTGCTGAATACAACAAGTTACAACATTGAATGAGAGGGCTAAATTCGTGGGGATCCCTCAGACTCTGACCCCTTGATCTCAGACTCTGACCCCTTGATCTTGATCGGTTCGGGATCTGACTGGAATGTTGAAACGCGATTATTGTTAGTCACCTTCGGGTATAGCCTTGGAAGGTTTGGTTAAAACGGGTGCGTCCTGTCCTTCTATAACAAGTCGATTGGCTTGCCACATTACGCTGTATTGTCCGAGTTTCCTTTTGCGCTCTAATGCTTTTCGAACAGCATTACGTAAAGCATTATGTGTTTCTTCAACGGTATATTTTTTTACATGCTGGCTAGTCATAAGCGGCTCCTTGGACTAAAACCTCAAAAAGGTTTGTCTCTTTTATCAAACGAATATCCCCTTGTTGTTCAAAAATTAGCACTGGCTCTGCATCTGCATTCATATAGCATTGGCAATGGTTAACTAAAGGAGAATAATGTAAAAGTAAATTGGTTAAACTACGTGGAAAGCGCCGTTTGATATCCTTAAGCGGGATATTATGACCGCCATGCTTAACACGTTCAGCAACACGTAGCTCAGAGATATGACTGTTGGGTAAGGCAAGATAGATTAGTTCAACCTGCCATCCTTCGGACTGTAGTTGCTTAATTAACTTTAAGTAGGTTCGCCCAGAAAGTGTCGTTTCAAATGCAAAAGAGGCCCTTGATTTAATACGGTTTTGTATTTCGCTAAGAAATAATCTACTGGCATTAAGAATTTCTTTTTCTGGTGCCAGTGGCGACAAGCCTGCTGCAATTAAATCTGCGTTAATAAAGTTATGGCAATGAGCGACCTCAGGTAAAAACTCTAAAGCAAAAGTCGTTTTACCAGCGCCATTCGGTCCAGCGATGATCCAGCAAGTTGGCATAGTTGCTCCAGATAGTAAAACGTGCTGACACCACAAGTTTATAAAATGATTATATCGCTGAATTGCGACATTAACCAGAATAAGGCTTGGTAATGCTACCTTTTGGAATTGTCCCACAGGTTTTGGTTATACTGCACTTTAAGCAAGTTACATGAAATAAGGGGTATCTGTGCAGGATATTCGCTGGCAGCAGCGCTTTCAGAATTTTCAGCGAGCATTTGGTTTGTTACAAGAGGCTATGGACCAAGATTTGAATCAGTTAAATCAGCTTGAAAAAGAAGGCATTATTCAGCGGTTTAAATTTACCTTTGAACTCGCTTGGAAGGTACTCAAAGACAAAATGGAGCATGATGGTCTGGTTATCGACCAGATTTCACCGCGAGCCGTTGTTAGGCTGGCCTATCAGGCTAAATACATCGCCGATGCGGAGGTATGGTTGCGGATGATAGGGGATCGTAACTTAATGAGCCACACCTATGACAGCGCTAAGTTTGAACTGGTATTGCAAGCCATTGCCAGCGACTATTTGCCAATGTTAACAGAGTGGCATCTTGGGCTATTAGAAGAAATCGTTCAGGGTCTGGAATGAAGCAGCAGTTTGGTTTGTCGCAGCGACAGTATGCTGAATTGTTGGTCAGCTTATTCATCCTTAGTTTTTCCTTGTTGGCAGTTGTTTGGGATCTGGCCCCGAAGGTTTTAGATCAGGGGTTTAGCGATCAACAACTCTGACCCCTTGATCTCTTGATCTGTCGAGCCTTGATCTATCTGAACCCAAAGATTTTTCGCTTATACTACTATGTAAATAAATGACATTGTTTGTTATGGTCTACTGAAAATGCTGGCAACACAGTAAGGAGCAACTAGATGCGTTTGTCTGATTATGAAAAATCAGTGATTTTTAAAGCAATCACTGCTGAGGATGCTAACGCTAAAGTATTTTTATTTGGCTCAAGAACAGACAATAATGCTAGAGGGGGAGATATCGACCTACTGGTGTTAGCAAAAGACTATAATAAGCAAAAACGGCGTGCCGCACGTTGGCGAATAGTGGAGCAACTCGGAGAGCAAAAAATTGATATCATTACCAGTGACGATGGGTCAGAACCTTTTGTGCAGTTAATTAAGCCAACTGCTGAGGAATTAACATTGTGAGCAGATTAAGCTCGGCTTCGCATTTAGCGCTATGTGTATCGCAACTACAAGATGCCAGTAAATGGCTGCAACGCTCCTTTGAGCAGTGCAAGCCTATTGATGTCAGTAAGCCACTCACCGCTGAGCAGTATGATGCCTTAGAAAACCTCAGCAGCCGTTTTGCCAGGGTGGTGGATATTTTAATCAATAAAGTTTATCGCGCTATAGATGTGGCTGAATTGCTGGAAGCGGGCAGCTTAATCGATACCATTAATCGTGCAGTTAAAAAGGGCTTGCTTGAAGATAGCCACACAGCCAGAACACTGAAAGATATCAGAAATGAAATCGTCCATGAGTATGTTGTGGAAGATTTGAAAAACCTGCAACTCGAAATTCTTCGTTATACCACTATTCTGCTTGAGCTGGTAAAGGTTGCATTACGCTATATTGACGACAAACAGCTGACGCGCCATTAAAAATGCCGCTCTGGCAGCTGGTTATCATAGCAATATCCTCACTTGTGGTTGTTTAGTAAACATACACACCAAAGTGTTTCACTCAGCCAACAAAAACAAACCGCGAGAGGCGATGTTAGTTTGTTTAACTTTTATGCGGTAGTTAACTCTGACCCTTTGATCGATATGCTGCCTCAGTCGCCGCGCTTACTCATACTATACCTGATAGTTATTAACAAACCGCATAAGCGCTAAGGTTAGCCAATTTAACGCGCCAGAAAAAAACAAACCCGCACGAGGCGGGCTTGTTAGTTCGGAATCAGACGCAGAAGGTTACTGGCGCTCATTCCCTCGATAATATAAACTTAAATATCTAAAGATAGAGAAAAAACTCAGAGCTAAGTTTAGGAAATAACGATGAACCCTAAAATACAACAGCTGGGTCTGAAATTGGTACAACGCCCCAAAATTAAGCCTAAAAAACAGCTAGATTTAACCGGTTTGGAAGGACAGCAGATTGTTCTTTCTGAAACGAAGTTGGTACTTCGAACCCACGCTAAAACATTTAAAAAATTGGCTGATATGTAATGGATCTTATGCTGTTCCCATTCGAGCGTGTTGTTGAAATAAACGCTCATATATTAAGCTGGGAACCAGGCATGAGGGGAGCATTGATCTAAACAAGCTCCGTGGTGCGTTAGGGCGCATCGATAATGCCATTCTTTATGAGCAACTCGATGATGTGTTTGAAATTGCTGCTAAATACGTAAAGTATATTGCCATTGCTCATGCTATGCCTGATGCTAATAAACGAACAGCATTGGCCGTAGCATTAGAGTATTTATCACTGAACGATTATGAAATTCAGACTGATAATGATACGTTGGCTGATGTTATGGTTGCCGTAGTACTGGATGAGATCAACGAAAAAGAACTGGCTGATATTCTTTATACTCTTTATCTCAGTAACCCTGCATAAAAGAGTCCTCAACTCGAAATAATATTGCTATCAGGCCCAGCCTACCTCGAGATTGCTAGCGCTACTCAGCCAGCAAAAACAAGCCGCGAGGGGCAATGCTAGCTTGTTTAACTTTTATTCGGTAGTTGACTCTGACCCCTTGATTCAATAAGTTGTCCAAGTGTTAATTATGGTTTAGTGAATGCATCGTCTTTTTCTTGGCAATACTCACAAAACCTGTGATGGGTAGGTGGCAATCCAGCTAGGCCAGAACAACAAACCATCACGAGGTGGGATTGTTTAACTTTTATTCGGTAGTTGACTCTTACCCCTTGATTAGTTTATTTTTTTATTTTCTTTGCATCTAAATAAAAGTCACTTACGATGGTTACCCACCGAGGAGCGTCGAATCCCTGAAAACCATCCAAGATTTCACACAAAGCAGCAGGCATACCAAGTTCTGCATGTAGGGTGTCTAACGTTGTACCTGTTGCTTTAAGTTTTACTAATTGTCCCATCAAATAGTCAGCTATTTCTAACTCACTGGCAATTCGCTTCACTTTGCCTATAAAAAAGTGGGGTGGTCTTCTTGAAAGATAAACTTGAAGCCTTTTTGCAACGTTAGAAAGCTGTATTTCAGGCAAAGATTTATCAAAAATATTACTTTGACCGTCATGAGTTCCAGCATAATCATGCGACACTTTTGTTCGTTCGTCAGATAGAGCCCTATTGAGTAGATCGTGTAAACTCTGCTCTGGAATTACGGTTGTCTCAATATCAAATAACAAATCTCGTATCAGGTTAATTTTATCTCTGATAGGCTGAATACATAGCCTACAATCATCTTGAAGCTGCTGATGTTGGATTTGTTCCCGCATTTGCAGTCTCTGGTTTTCGGTTTCTTTAACAAGCTTTTGTTGCGCTTCAGCAGACTTAGCGAACTCCTCTCTAGTTAATTTCAACTCTTCCGATTGGATCCTAATCGTGTACAACAGAGCAATAAACGACGAAAAAGCCAGAAGTGGGTTGAACATGCCTCCGAAAAAGTCCCCCATTTGCCCCCAATGTTCAATTTTGTCACTTATAACATAGCCGCGTAGAGGGGAAAAAAATGTTACAAAAGAAAGGATTACCATTACAACTATCATTGCTAAGGTTGCAAACAGGTCAGAACGATACTTTTCATCGCCAGTCAAAATTTTCCGGACCCAATATCCCACAGTGCAAACCAAGTAAAAGATAGAGCCTAACGAAACAAATATAACCCATGTTTTTACTTCTGCACTCAATGCAAACATACTTGCAGAAAACAAAGGTCCGAAAGCTAAAAGTAGGGCGATTGGTAATTTGAGCGTGGTAGGCCTAAATATTGATTCAATCAATTTATCAAACACAAAATATCCTTATAAATTTGTAAACGCAGAAACTCAGCTAAGTTACAGGAAGAATTACTTATGAATCAACAAATCGCACTATTCATATTTTCACTTGTTCGGTATCAGGCCCCGAAGGTCACGACTAAGGAGCTATCGTGCAATTAGCCGATGCAATACTACAAGTAATGATACGCGAACCACCTGGTGGTATTGCCGTAGTTGTAAAAGTGCTGTTGGAGTCAGAAATTGTTCCGGTAATGGCATTACATCTGGAGGGAGTATAATTTGGTATTGTAGTATTTTCGTATATAGCAATAGCTGCAACTTTTGTATAAGCATATATTTCACTTTGACATGAATTATTTGCGGTCTTGGCAATGTAGTTATTGTAAGAAGGAATCGAAATTGCAGCTAAGATTCCAATAATTGCAACTACAATCATTAATTCCATCAGGTTAAACCCTTTAGTAACTGTAGACTGAAATCTCATTTAAATGATTCTCTTTTTAGATGGTGCTAAGTTATATTATTTTGGATAGGTTATATCTAAAAGCAAGTGAAAAGAGTATTACACAAATAATAGATTTCCAGACTAGATAAAATCAGCAACTTACTAATTAGATTGTTTTTAATTTTTAGCTATTTTAGACCTTTAAAGTAACATTTAAAGCAGAATATTCTTTAATTACTTTACAAGTAGGTCTTCAAACCTCTAATAGATTAGAGTTTAGGCTGTTTTAAAATAGTTATATTATGATTGTATTTAATAAAATAAGCCCGCTCTAGGCGGGCTGTATGGTTTGGGATCTAACCCAGAGATTTACAAGTTTTGTGTAGAGCTTATGGCGCAGGAGCTGGAGTTGCCCCACCTAATGTACAAGAGGCGCTTGCTGCATTACAAGTGGTGTTTGTATCACCTCTACCAGAAACAACAAAAACAATATCTGTACCAGCCACAAATTCAGCCGAAGTCGGTGCTGCCCTGTTAGCGCATGCTCTTCCAACAAAGCCACCAGGTGTATCATCGTTTGCAAGTTCTGCAACTGCAGCCCCCATATAAGCACGAGCTTCATTTAAACATGCTGTATTAGCTGAGCGGATTGTATAGTTTTGATACTGTGGCAAAGCTACTGCTGCCAAAATACCGATAATCGCTACTACGATCATTAATTCAATAAGGGTAAAACCCTGTTGTGTACGTTTCATAATTACTTCTCCTGAGTTTAAGTTAGCCCTTAGGCTATTTATCATTTTGGAGGCTTTTTGGTAAAGTGCAAGTGAAATTTACATGTCTAATGGGTTTTGCGCTTATTTTCTGTTTTTATTGGGAATTTAGCGGGTTTTGTCATTTTTTTCGAAACTGCAGTACTAATGCTTTGGTATTAGCGGCTGTTTAGTGGAGTGTCTTTCCCACCTCGTTTGAACTTTGCTGATATTTCTCGATCGTTTTAAATAAACCTATGCAGCTAGGCAGCGAGCCGTTATTGCTAAACAAAGCGTGTCCGGCATGGATGCCGGACAGACAAATTTGCCAGGAGCAAATTTGAACAGCTTTAGCTGGCCCGCAGGGCAAACTTCAGGGATGAAGTTTGTAACCTCTCAGGGACGTATTTACAGCGTCTTTGTGTGCAATATCGGCTGCAAGCAGCCTAGCGGTTCGTTCAAGACAATCTCTTAAATTCAAGAAAGGCGCATCCGGCGGCTAAACACGCCGTACAACTTTGTCGAGGGACGCCGTAAACCCATCCATGGGGGCTCCTGTTTTTCATCCATGAAAAACACGCCCTCGAGCAAAGTGTACTATGCGTTTACCACCTCGTTCTGTTTCTGTGTATCTCAAAATACGCGGCTAGACAACAGTAAGGCTCAAGTATTTGGTTTGCTAGCGAGCTGGTAAATCAAACCTATGCAGCTAGGCAGCGAGCCGTTATTGCTAAACAAAGCGTGTCCGGCATGGATGCCGGACAGACAAATTTGCCAGGAGCAAATTTGAACAGCTTTAGCTGGCCCGCAGGGCAAACTTCAGGGATGAAGTTTGTAACCCCCCATGGAAGGGTTCACGGCGTCTTTGTGTGCAATAACGGCTGCAAGCAGCCTAGCGGGTCGGTTATCGCAATCTCAGCCAAGTAGCAAGCAGCCTAGCGGTTCGTTCAAGGCAATCTCTTAAATTCAAGATTGGTGCATCCGGTGGCTAAACGCGCCGTACAACTTTGTCGAGGGACGCCGCAAACCCTGCGTGATATAAGCACAGCGCATTATGGCTTTCAAAACTATCTATCGGCACAAACTGCACCAGCGTCCCAGCGCTAGCCTGCGCCAAGGCCCAACAATCCAACGACAACACATTACCCAGCTTCGGATACCCGCCCAAAGTTTGCCTGTCCTGCAGCAACACAATGGGCTGGCCATCGGGTGGAATTTGAATCGCCCCCAAACTAATTCCCTCCGACAACAACTGCTGGCGCTGCGCACGAATAGCCGCACCTTGCAGCTTAATGCCCATCCGATCGCCTTGGGTACTCACCTGATAAGGCGACAGAAAAAACCGTGCCTGCTCGCTGGCACTAAAATACGCCTCAGAGCCGCTGCCCGCCAAAGTGGTTAAGGCTGCGCCTTGATAACCCAATAACACCCGCAGCGGCAAAGGCTCACTGCGGGCACTGCGGGCGAGAGTATATTGCTGAATTTGCTGGCTGGGCGAAGCCACTGCTTGCGTTAAGCTGGGTGTGCCTATGGCTAAACAAGCGCCGGCCTGCAGTTTTGCACCATCTTGCTGCAAGCCTCCTATGCCTTCACGCATTACGGTGGCGGTACTGCCAAATTGTGGCGTTACCGCAAAACCACCAGCGACCGCTATATAAAAACGTAAACCTTGGGTAGCGTAACCAATGCTTAGCTCATCACCCGCCTTTAAAGCCAACGCCTGCCAACTGGGCACCGGCTTGCCATTTACTGTGATAGTTGCAACGGCCCCCGTTACCGCCAAGGTGCAAGCTTGCTGGGCTTGCACTATTAAGCCACCAATATGGTGTTCAATCACCGTGCTATTGCGCGGGTTCCCCACCAGCGCATTGGCCCAAGCAAAACTATGCCCATCCATGGGGCCACCTTGGGTTAAGCCCAGTGCGGTCATGCCAAAGCGACCAGCATCTTGCAGTAAGCTTAAGGTGCCAGGGCTAATTAGGGTTAAACCTAGCGAGGGGCTACTCATAAGTGGCCACCTAATAACTGAAACTCCCGTTCGCTAATGGGTACAAAGCGAACCTGATCGCCCACCGCTAGCGGCATAGCCGGGCTGTGTTGTGGGGTAAACATCGGGATAGGACACAAGCCTAATAAGTGCCAACCGCCCGGTGAGGCCGCGGGATAAACAGCGGTTTGCCGATCGGCAATGGCAACAGCACCGGCAGGCACTTTGGCGCGTGGGCTACTACGCCGTGGCATGGCTAAGGCTTGGGGTAGCTCGCCTAAATAGGCAAAACCCGGTGCAAAACCAATGGCATACACTTGGTAACTCGTGCCGCTATGCAGGCTAATCACCTCGTCTGGCGTAAGGTTTTTTGCTTTAGCGACGCTAAGGAGATCGGCGCCACTGTCGCTGCTATACCACACTGGCAGTTCTACCGTTTTGCCAGCTTGTTGCAGTTGTTTGGCTTGCTGTAATGGCGTAATTGCCGCTTCTGGCAAAAGCTGCTGAATAAGCAGTGGTAATAAACTTAAATGGCTATGTTGCAGCGGGTTAAAGCTAATTAAGATTGAGGCATAAGCGGGCAACAGTTCCTGCAGGGTATGGCCGAGCAAGGGCGATAGTAGCTCACAGCAATAGTGCACCATGGCCGCCACCCGTGGGTGAATAATACCAGGCTCGATATACAGCATAAAGGCTTGCTCGCCAGCAATGGCTAAGCGCAGCGGCGGCAATGTTGGGTTATTGCCATATAAGGTGCTTTGCCCCACCGGTACTAATTCGGGGGGAAGCAGCAGTGCGGGCAGGGGTAAGATCACGGACATGATTGTAGTAGGGCGCTTATGGCAGTTAATTGCTTAATGGCGGCAGGGTTATCGCCATGCACACAAAGCGTATCGGCTTGCAGCGCTAAGGCCTGCCCACAATCGGTAGTGACAGTGCCTGTTATCAGCAGTTGCTTGACCTGCGCCATAACCTCAGCGCCATGCAGCACCGCACCTGCTTGGCTACGCGGTGTTAAGGTGCCGGCTGCGGTATAGCGCCGATCGGCAAAGGCTTCGAACCATAAACTGACGCCCAGTGCAGCCGCCTGTTGCTGATAGCGCGCGGCCTCGGCGGTGGCTAAGATCATCAGTTTCAGCGGTTTATGGTAGCTGGCCACGGCGGTTAATACCGCTTGCCACACGGCGTCGCTGCGCATCATATCGTTATACAAGGCGCCATGCGGTTTGATATAGCTGAGTGACATGCCATAACATTGCGCCATGCCGTCCAACGCGGCAACCTGATAATGAATAAGATTAATTATCTCAGCGCTGGAACATTGCATACTGCGCCGCCCAAAGCCTTGTAGATCAGGATAAGATGGATGTGCGCCAATGCCCACGCCATGCTGTTTTGCCAGTTGCAGCGTACGGGCCATAACCTCCGGATCGCCAGCATGAAAACCACAGGCAATATTGGCTAAATCGATATGGGGCATGGCCTGTTCATCCAGCCCCATAGTCCAGCTACCATAGCTTTCGCCCAGATCACAGTTAAGCAATAAAGCAGATCGCTGAGTTGACATTGTCGCTCCTTTATCCACAGCACTCGGATACTGTACCGGAGTGCTGTGGATAAACTGGTCAGACCGGTACCGGAGACGTGGGATAAGTTAGGCGTGGCCGTAGATTTCTTTGTTGGCTAGCCAGCGTTTAATCAATTGTAGGCTCTCAGGCCGATGTTGCTGCCATAGGGTGGCGGCAAGTTGTCTCGCCTTGGGCAGCAGTTCGCTGTCGCGGCTTAAGTCGGCAATTTTAAATTGCATCAGGCCGGTTTGGCGCGTGCCTAACAGCTCGCCTGGGCCACGTATTTCCAGATCGCGCTGGGCGATCACAAAGCCGTCGTTGCTTTCGCGTAGTACACTTAACCGCGACTGCGCGGTGCGTGATAAGGGCGCATGATACAGCAATACACAATGCGACACCGCACTGCCACGACCCACGCGGCCGCGTAATTGGTGTAGCTGCGCCAGCCCCAGCCGTTCTGGGTTTTCGATAATCATTAAACTGGCGTTGGGCACATCTACGCCCACTTCAATAACGGTGGTGGCAACCAGTAAATGCAGCTTGCCGGCGCTAAACTCTTGCATAATTTGCTGTTTTTCAGCGCTTTTTAAACGGCCATGCACCAAGCCAATTTGTAACTCGGGCAGGGCTTGTTGCAGTAAAACGGCGGTATCTTCGGCCGCTTGGCATTGCAAGGCTTCCGATTCTTCAATCAGTGTACACACCCAATAGGCTTGCCGTTGCTGCCCTGTCACCACTTGCCGCACGCGTTCGATCACTTCTTCGCGGCGGCTATCCGGAATGGCGACAGTGGTTACAGGCGTGCGGCCAGGTGGCAGCTCGTCAATAATCGAGGTATCTAAGTCAGCATAGGCGGTCATCGCCAAGGTGCGCGGAATAGGCGTGGCGGTCATTACCAGTTGATGCGGATAATGGTGCGCTATACCGCCTTTTTCGCGCAGTGCTAAGCGTTGATGTACGCCAAAGCGATGTTGCTCATCAATAATCACCAACGCTAATTGTTGAAAACTCACCTGATCTTGAAACAGCGCATGAGTACCAATCACCATTTGTGCACTGCCACTGGCAATGGCGGTTAAGCTGGCTTGGCGGGCTTTACCTTTGGTTTTACCGGCTAACCACGCCAGCTCGATCCCTAAGGGCGCAAACCAGCGCTGAAAATTTAGGGCATGTTGTTCGGCCAATAATTCCGTGGGTGCCATTAACGCCACCTGATAGCCATTACCTATTACGGTAAGCGCTGCCAAGGCCGCCACCAAGGTTTTGCCTGAGCCAACGTCGCCTTGCACTAAACGCAGCATGGGTAAGGCTTGCGCTAAGTCGTGCTGAATTTCCTGCACCACACGCTGCTGTGCTCCGGTGGGCGTAAAAGGTAACTGCGCTAAAAATTGCGCCAACAATGGCTCGGGGCGAGCTAGGGCCACCGCTTGCTGTTGCTGGCCTTGGCTACGCAGCTGATACATGCTGAGCTGCTGCGCAATCAACTCTTCTAAAATAAGCCGTTGTTGCGCCGGATGCTTGCCGCTTTCCAGCAAGCTTAAGGCGGCATCTGGCGGGGGGCGATGGATATAACGCAGAGCATCGGCCAGCGACCACGGCTGCGGCAACAAGCCAGTAGGTAAATATTCAGCTGGCGCATAGCGATCTAAATAACTAAGCGCCGCATCGGTTAAATTACGCCAAGTCGCTTGTTTTAAGCCTTCGGTAGTGGGGTAAATGGGCGTTAGGGTTTCTGCCACGGCGTTATCGGTTTGCTCGGCATGGATCACCCGATATTCTGGATGCAGCATTTCTAGCCCGCGTGGCCCACGTTTTACTTCACCAAAGCAGCGCAGCAGAGTACCTTTTTCTACGGCATTTTTTTGCGCCGCCGAAAAATGAAAAAAACGTAAGGTGATGCTGCCGCTATGATCGCGCAGCGTCACCAACCAGCTACGTCTTTTGCCAAATTGCACTTCGCTGCTTTGTACTTCGCCTTGCACAGTGGCATGCACCAGGGGCATTAAGTCGGCGATAGGGTAGAGGCGAGTGCGATCTTCGTAGCGCAGCGGTAGATGAAACAGCAGATCTTGAATGCTAAAAATCGCCAATTTGGCCAAGCGTTCGGCCGCTTTGCTGCCGACGCCTTTAATGGCCGAAATGGCAATGTTATCTAGCTGGGTTTGGCTCAAAAGCAAATCTCTTAACTGGCGCTGCCTTCAACAGCATGTCGGTTTTAGCAGGATACTGTTTGGATGTCAGCCAGCGACAACTACGCTGACACCTAAACTCACCTTCGACTTAATAGGTTGAGGGAACTTCCATCACGCCATCAATTTCAATTTGCGCGCCACGCGGTAAGGCACTTACTTGAACTGCCGCCCGCGCAGGATAGGGCTCAGCGTAATACTGGCTCATAATTTGGTTAACGGTAGCAAATTGGCTGAGATCGGTTAAAAAGATATTCACTTTCACCATATCATTTAAGCTACCACCGGCCGCTTCACACACCGCACTTAAGTTTTTAAACACTTGATGCGTTTGTTCGGCAAAATCTTCCGACACCATTTGCATACTGTCGGGCACTAACGGAATTTGCCCCGATAAATACACCGTAGTGCCAATTTTTACCGCTTGGCTATAAGTACCGATAGCGGCTGGCGCATCGTTAGTGCGAATAATCACTTTAGACATCTTAGGTTACTTCCTTCTATAAACTTTTTGCACATCGGGTAGTACCCGAATTTTCCGCATCACGTTGGCTAAATGCACGCGGCCACTTACCGACAAAGTAATTTTAATCACATATTCGCCGGTATCGCGATCGTCGGTCGACAAGTCTTGAATATTTGAGTCTTGCGCGGCAATTACCGAGGTCAGCTTAGCCAGTACACCCTGCCGATTGATAATAAAGACGCGGATATCACATAAAAATTGTTTTTCAGTGGTGTTATCCCAGCGTACTGGGAAAAACTTGGCGGGCTCTTTTTCCCAGCCTTTGATATTGCGACAATCATGGCGATGCACATTTAAGCCTTTACCCGGCGTGGCGTTGGCCACAATAGGATCGCCCGGAATAGGGCGGCAACATTTGGCAAAGGTGACTAACATGCCTTCTGAGCCGACAATAAAGGTATTGCCTTTGGGTAGCGGCAAGGCTTTGCTTTGTGGCTCGTCACTTTCAAATTCGCCCAATAAACGGCGAGCGATCGCAATAGGCAGTTGGTTACCCAAGCCAATTTCGATGTAAAGGGCATCTAGCGACTGTTGATGCACATTAGCGAGCACTTGTTCGATGCGCTCTGGCGCAATATCTTCAATTTTAACGTTACCTAAGGCCGAGGTCAGCAAGCGTTTACCTAAGGTAATGGCTTCGTTCTGCTGCTGCTTTTTCAGGTAGTTACGAATACCTAAAATAGCGCGGCTAGTGACCACGTAGTTTAACCAATTCGCATTGGGCTTACCGCCTGGGCTGGTAATAATTTCAACGGTTTGGCCCGTTTCCAGCGGTTTGCTCAGCGAGTAGGGTTTGCGATCAACCTTAGTGCCGACACAGCGGTTACCAATGTCGGTATGCACTGCATAGGCAAAATCGACCGCCGTGGCGCCGATAGGTAGCTCGACAATACGGCCTTTAGGGGTAAACACATACAGCTCGTCGGGGTAAAGCTCGGATTTAACGTTTTCGACAAACTCAAAACTGGTACCTACGCTTTGTTGCAGCTCGAGTAAGCTTTGCATCCAGCGCTGGGCGCGAATTTGTGCGGTGGATTCGCGCTGCACTTCGCCATTGGTTTTATACATCCAATGCGCAGCAATACCCTTGTCGGCCATTTCGTCCATTTCGCGGGTGCGCATTTGAATTTCAACCGGAATACCATGCGGGCCAATTAACGAGGTATGCAGCGATTGATAACCGTTTTGCTTGGGAATAGCGATATAGTCTTTAAAGCGGCTTTCGATAGGCTTAAACAGATTGTGCATCACGCCTAAGGTGCGATAGCAATTATCGACGCTGTCTACCACCACCCGAAAGGCGTAAATGTCCATCACATCGTTGAACATTAGCTCTTTGTTTTTCATTTTACGGTAGATGCTGTACAGGTGTTTTTCGCGGCCACTCACTTCTGCCACTATACCGGCTTGTTCAATGCGGCTACGGATATCATACTGTACTTTTTCCAGCAACTCACGGCGGTTACCGCGTGCTTGTTTTACCGCTGAGCTAAGTGCCCGATAGCGCATTGGGTAAAGCGCTTGAAAGCCCCAGTCTTCTAATTCGTTTTTAATATTATGAATACCCAGCCGGTTAGCAATGGGCGCATACAATTCTAAGGTTTCTTTGGCAATGCGGCGGCGTTTGTCGGGGCGCAGCGCGCCTAAGGTGCGCATATTGTGGGTGCGGTCGGCCAGTTTAATTAAAATAACCCGAATATCTTGGGTCATGGCCATAAACATTTTTTGTAAGTTGGTGGTTTCAAACTCTTTAATGTCTTTAAACTTCACCTTATCGAGTTTACTGACACCCTGCACCAGCTCGGCGACGGTGCTACCAAATAGTGCCGCTAAATCTTCTTTATTAACGGACGTATCTTCAATCACATCATGCAGTAAAGCGGCCATCAGTGTTTCGTGGTCGAGTTTCATCTCGGCCAAAATACTGGTCACTGCAACGGGGTGCGTAATATAAGGTTCACCGCTAGAACGATATTGCGGGGCGTGAGCATCTCTGGCTACCACATAGGCCTGTTGTACCAGATTTACCTGCTCCGGCGGCAGATACGCACTTATCTGATTTTTTAGACCTTCAAATAGATACACGACAACTCCAAACTGGTGCAGCAGAGACAAAGTTAATTGGCTGATTTAAGCTTAGAATATACGTTTAAATTTGGCGAATGCCAACGGCTAAAGCGCTGTTGGCACCGAAAAGACAGGATTTTTTTACTGGTCGTTACCAATAATAGCTGCAACAGCGGCCATTTCTGAGGCTTCTTGTTGCAGTTGATCACGACGCTCTTGCGCATCAAGGATGCTGCTGGTGATCAAGCCTTTTTCTATTTCACGTAGGGCAACTACAGTCGCCTTGTCGTTTTCACGGTCTACTAACGGCTCTTTGCCTTCAACAGACAGCTGACGAGCACGGCGTGCTGCAACCAGAATTAAATCAAAACGGTTACCAATTTTATCTACAGCATCTTCAACGGTTACGCGAGCCATTCAGCACTCCGACAATTCTTTAGGATTAAACCAGGGATGTTACAAGACCGACAAGTGTACGCTATTTTGTGTCTTTCGCCAACAACTGATCGAGTAAGGCGGCGTGTCGATGTTGTTGGCTAGTGAACACATTACGTTGGCTCAGCACAATGCGCTCCATCTGTACCAAGGCGTCGTCGAGCACATCGTTAATAATTAAATAGTCATATTCATTGGCATGCGACATTTCGCTTTGCGCTTTGGCCATGCGCCCGGCAATAACGTCGGCGCTGTCAGTACCACGCTGATTTAAGCGTTGCGCTAACGCTGTTAAGCTGGGTGGTAAAATAAAAATGCCAACCGTACCGGCTTCTTGCGCACGAATTTGCCGTGCGCCTTGCCAATCGATATCTAAAAACACATCAATGCCTTGGCTAAGTTGCTGGGCAATAGCCTGGCGCGAGGTGCCATAGTAATTACCAAACACTTCAGCCCACTCTAAAAACTCATTATTGGCAATGCGAGCTTTAAAATCGTCTACGGTGGTGAAATGATAATGCACACCATCTTGCTCGCCGGCGCGAGGCGCGCGCGTGGTATGCGATACGCTAAGCTGCATATCGGCATGCTTTTTCAGCAAGGCTTGAATCAGCGTTGATTTACCCGCCCCACTGGGCGCAGAAATAATAAAAAGGTTGCCGCTAAGGTGCTGCATTGCAGATTGGCTCACTGTGATTACCTTATTGCTAACTATACTGGCAGCAAGTTTACTGCCAGTTAGCAAGGGGCGCAAATAAGCTTAGGCTTTTTTGCCTTTCGCTTTGGCTTTAATTGATAAGGTGAGGGTAAAGGTTGCCATAACCTCATCGCCATTTTTGCTGGGGCAGGTTACTACAACGGATACCGGTTTATTAATGCGCTCGCCGGTCGCTAGCGACTCATCAATCATCTGATCAATGATATCGCCATCATGGCTAATAAAATGCACTGTACCTTCTGGCCGCTTTAAAAACTGACCGTTGACATCTTTAAAGGCAAAATTGGCATTAATGCCGCGATCTTTGGCTTTGCTAAAAACGGAAAAAGCGCCAGCTAAATCAGCACCTATAGCTAGCGCACCAAAATAAATACTGCCCAAATGGTTTTTGGTGCGCCATTTGTGCGGCATGGTAATTTCAACGGTTTTTTCGTCCATGCGCACAATTTTTGGCGAGCAAAAACCAATTAACGGAATATAGCGCCAAGCAAACAGCTTTAAAAACCAATTTGCCTTACGAAGAGAAGTTGCCATATAACATCCTTAATAATATCCAGCCGCATTGCGGCCGCTTAGCATTGGTATTGCTGCTAACCGACCGCCTTAGCGAGTTTTGCTGTAGCTTACCACTGGTCAGACCAAAAGCAAACATGCCTTGATCGTACAGAGCAGCAGGCTACTTCACCAGCCTTTTACGGCCTTGGCGCCGCCCGGTAGTGAATAACGCATAATGCGGCCGAATACCGTGCTGTATTGGCGCACAAAACTGCCGGTATTGTAAGGTATGCCGTATTTGGCCGCGATGGCTTGCACGTGTTTGGCCATAGCAGGGTAGTGCCGTGCCGGGATATCCGGAAACAGGTGGTGCTCTATCTGGCAACTTAAATGGCCGGTTAAAATATGCAGCCAGGTTGGGCCGGTAAAATTAGACGAGCCCAGCATTTGGCGGTAATACCATTGACCACGGCTTTCGCCCTCGCACTCTGCAGCAGTAAACACATGCACTTCTTTGGTGAAGTGGCCGCAAAAGATCACGGTTGAGGTCCATAAATTACGCAGCAAATTCGCCAGCAAGTTACCGCACAGAACCCACAACCACATTGGCCCGGCAAGCAGCGGAAAAAACACATAGTCTTTCATTAACTGGCGGGCGCCCTTACCAAAAAAAGCTTTTTTCAGTTCGCTGTCACTGACCTGAGTGTGACGATCACTTTTCTTTTTGCCAAAGAATACCCGCTGTGCGGCCAGTTCGTGATATGACACACCCCACTGAAATAACATACTTAGCAGCAGGTAAGTGCCGCCTTGCCATAAATTACGTAATCGCCAACGGAAGTCGTTACTTAAACGTAGCAGGCCATAACCAAAATCGCGGTCTTTGCCAATAATATTGGTGTAAGTGTGGTGCTCAAAGTTATGGGTGCGCTGCCATGAAGCCGCATCACACGCGATATCCCATTCGTAGCGTTTGGAGTGCAGCACTGGGTCATTCATCCAGTCGTACTGACCGTGCAGCACATTGTGGCCGATTTCCATATTGTCGAGAATCTTTGCCAGTGCCAGCAGTAATACGCCAGCCAGCCAAAGCCAAGGTGTAATAAAGCCCAGCACCATAAAAACGCGGCCGCTAAGGGCGCTTAGACGCTGCGCCAGCAAAACACGGCGGATATAACGCGCATCGGCGTCGCCTAGTTGTTGTTGCACTTGCTGTTTTAGGTTGTCCAGTTCGTGCTCAAGCGCGTTAAATTGTTCTGTTGAAAGTCTCATCACTAATCCTGTTACAGCTTAATCACTAATTCGGTTACCGGTTGGCTGACACACAGCTGAATTTGTTCGGCACCGTGGCCGCTTAATGCACCGCTACGCATATCACGTACTTGGCCAGACACTTTGTCGCAGACACATTGAAAACACACGCCCATACGACAGCCAAAGCGCGGTGCCAAATTATGTAATTCGGCACTTTGTAGCAGACTATGTTGGCTATCAAGCGTTACTGGGGTGCTAATACCTGCACGGATAAAATTGGCGCTGAGTAGCGTAGCTGTTGTGCTAGCGGCGGCCGAGGGCGGGGCTAAACCAAATTGTTCTTGCTTAATATGCTCTGCCACTACGCCACGCTGGCTTAGCGTATTGTGTAGCTGCTGCATAAATCGCTGCGGGCCACACAGGTAAAACTGCTTATTACTGAGATCGGCACTAAGTTGCTGTTGCAGTGTCTCGGCAGGTTCAGTAAGGCTATCCGATAACTTCAGGGTAAACAGCGGTTGCCGAGTGGCCAGTTGCTGCAGATCGTTGAGTAAGGCTGCGTTTGCGATGCCGCGCATGCGGTAATACAGCGTTACCGGCGCTAACCAGTGGCGCTGGCTTAACAGCATAGCGGCAATGGGCGTAATGCCAGAACCCGCGGCAACAAATACCGCCGGTATTGCCGGTTGTTGCCAGAAAAAATCGCCCTGTGCCTGGCTAATCGTCACCACTGCGCCTGCGTCTAACAGGTTTAACAAGGGGGTAAATTCGCCCGAGCTGTTAATTTTGCAGCACAATTGAATAAGCTGCCGACTTTGCCATAGGCTTAGCGGCGAGCAAATGCTGAACGGCCGGCTGATATAGCGCCCATTATGCTGCAGGGTTAGCAGCACATGCTGGCCCGGTACAAAACCCGGCCAGCGCGGTGAGACCTTAAAGCTTAACTGCAGCATATCGGCTGTTTGCCATTGCTTTGCGACTAACTGCGCACGGTACTGGCCTGGCAGAAAACCCGGCCAGCAGCGTTGCAATAACGGCAGAAAATACAGCGTTAACGAGGGCTGGTTAGCCAGCATTAAACAAAAATTACGCCAAAGGCGGGTAAAAAATGACTTCACTACAGCTTCACACAATTAGTTAATTTCAGCGTACAGTTGTACACTAAAATGTCTGGTTTGGCCAGTTCGTTTGTTTTTAAACTAAGTGAGATTTTCTTATCTTGTTGAATTTAAATTATTTAAATATTCCAAACTTTTGAGCTGCACTGGCAGTTTCAGTGAACAAGTGTACTTTTTTCCCTAGATTTTTATTCTGTCTACCCAGCAAACAGCCCACTACTGCAGGGCTAGAAGTACTCGGTATTTGGTTGCTGATATGGCTAAGCGTTATTTAGATATCGCAACCGATTTTTGATATGTAATAACTAATCGATCTTGTGTTTTTGTGGTATCGCTGATATGTTTTTATATATATTTTTATTAAATGAAGCATTAAGGCATATCGAAATGAGCTATGTAACAGAGCAGATACTACAAAGCCTGCGAGAAGCTCGGGTACGTAAGGGGTTTAGCCAAAGAGAGCTAAGCGCACGGTCGGGTGTACCGCAAAGCCATATTTCGAAGATCGAGTCTGGTGGTGTTGATTTAAGAATATCCAGTTTGATAGCGCTTGCCCGCGTACTCGATCTAGAGTTATTTGTTGCCCCTAAAAAGTCCGTGCCTGCCATTAAGTCAATCATTCGAAGTGGCCAAGGTATTAACGGCATCAACGATGAAGCAGAGCCAATACCGCCGGCATATCAGTTAGAGGAAGACGATGATGACTAACAATGTCTCTACGCTCAACGTGTTGCTCTACGGTGAACCCATTGCAACGATTACCAACGTGGGCAATGACAGAACGCTTTTTGCCTTTACGGATTCGTACCTTAATGACGAAGCGCGGCCTGTGTTAGGGCTGGGTTTTAAAGATTCGCTGGGTGGCTTGCTAACTAACTTCAAACCGACGCAAACTAGGTTAACACCGTTTTTCTCCAACCTTTTGCCAGAAGAAACCATGCGTCATTACCTAGCCGAGCGTGCCGGTGTGAATCCCGCGCGTGAGTTTTTTTTGTTGTGGGTATTAGGGCAGGATTTAGCTGGCGCAATCACGGTTGAACCGGCCGATGGCGAAGCGCTGCCGCCTCATGTGCAGCAAGGCGCTGAAGGTAAAATGAAAACTGAAGCGCCAATGCGTTTTTCATTAGCGGGTGTACAGTTGAAGTTTTCAGCCATGCAGCAGGCAAGCGGTGGTTTGACCATTCCAGCAACCGGTCAAGGTGGTTCTTGGATTGTGAAGTTGCCGTCGTCTCGCTTTGACGCTGTGCCTGAAAATGAATATTCGATGATGGAACTGGCTCGAATGTTGGGAATGAATGTGCCAGAAACGCAGCTACTCCCCGTGAACCAGATTGCTAATATCCCAGATGGCATTGGCAAATATGGTGACAATGCGTTTGTGATCAAGCGCTTTGATCGTGCAGGTGAGCAAGCCGTACACATTGAAGATTTTGCGCAAGTGTTTGGCGTTTATCCGCAAGATAAATATAAAAAAGCCAGTATGCGCAATATTGCTCAGGTGATTGGCATCGAAGGGCAAGACGAGGACATCGCAGAATTTACGCGTAGGCTGGTATTTAATACGTTAATTGGCAATGCCGATATGCATTTGAAAAATTGGTCTGTGATCTACAAAGACAAGCGCACAGCATCGATTGCACCTGCTTATGACTTTGTCTCAACCATTCCTTATATCCCCGATGATAATGCGTCGTTGAAGGTTAGCCGAAGCAAAAAATTCAGTGATTTCACGCTGGATGAATTATCACACCTAGCGGCTAAAGCTATGCTGCCAGAAAAATTAGTGTTGGATACGGCTAAGCAAACCGTAGCAGGCTTCCACGAGGTATGGGCAAAAGAAAAAACGCATTTAGCGCTTACCAAGTCGATGATTGAGGTGATAGATACACACTTACGCAGCATACCACTGCGCTAGAATAAATACCGACATGTTGAAGAAGTCGCAGAAGCCATCAGCCAATTTACTCACCTTGCACGGCAGCAAGGGGTGAGCAAAACCACAATATCTGCAATTGCTAAGACACTGGAGCTGCGCAATCAGGAAAATGCCGTGCTGTTTCAATGAAAGTAAAACGAGCTTTTCAATAACAAAACAACCAATTAAAACGCATAGGCTCCGACAAAACCGGGTACTGGCAAATTCACCATTAGGAGGTATTTAGCGTTAGCTGAATTCACCTAGTTAATATGTAGCATTAATCAATGATCAGCTCCACTAACGATTTCTGAGGTGATTAATCTTGCTATTCACCTCACTATATGAGTAGATTGTGTCATGTATTCACCTCAATCAGCAGAAGATCAGCCTATGTGGATCTGGCAACAACCCGATTGGCCCGGCCGTCAGCAAAATGCACCGCAAGTCTTTCGTTATGATCATGTGGCAACAGCCATTAACGCTGGAGCGATTACTACAGTGTCACTCCTGGCTGTTTCCGACTGAAAGTTCGCTATTTGTATGCAAAAGGTTTCAGACTGATCCTGTTGCCCAAGAGTGATAAGACTGAGTATCGAATATCAGGCATCAAGGTCTACAAATTGTTACCCATAAGGTAATGTTGTGTAGACCTCTGGGGCTAAGCAACGCGCTTTTACCATCTCTGAGGTAAATACTGTGTGAAATACAACGGCATCACGATATTGGTTTGTTCTAAGGCTGATGAGCCTTGTGTACCCGTTAACTTAAAGGTTTTACTGGGTGCACATTTTTCAACGTAGGATGCCAACGATTTTGCTTTTGTACGTTTACCACTTTTGACTTCAACAGGGATGATATCGCCTTCATCGGTCGCTAAAATAAATTCGATTTCGGCGCGGGCGTCATTCCATGAATAGCTTGGGTCAACGCCAATAGCTGTGAGCTCTTGTTGCACAAAGTTTTCAGCCACATAGCCTTTGTATTCATAGTTTTGTTGCTTAATCTCTTTATAACTGCTGCCCAGCATATGATTGAGCAGGCCCA
Source organism: Alishewanella sp. d11 (assembly GCF_049390205.1). Lineage (GTDB taxonomy): Bacteria > Pseudomonadota > Gammaproteobacteria > Enterobacterales > Alteromonadaceae > Alishewanella. Next base: position 2,025,017 of record NZ_CP186547.1, read on the forward strand.
CATCAAACAGAAATAGTTTAACCATATTGTCTTTTTTATAGGCCGCTAGTGGCGATTTCGGCAATCCTTCAATAGGGTAGTTTGGCAAAGCTAAGCGGCAGCAGTTAAGCCAATGGATCGCGGTTTCAAAATCGCTATAACGAGATTTACGCTCATGCACATGCTTAAATTTAAAGCGTTTAACTGACTCATCGCTGACAAGTGATAGCTGGGCTGGAATGCTATTAAACACCGATTCAATCAGTGTGGCATCGACCTTGCCCGCGTACTTACCGAAATCGCGGCGATAACCTGCAACTAAATCGGCATGAATTTTTGTGACTTTTTCAACACGCTCTAGGATGCTTGAATCCTTAAACTGATACCAAGCAGAAACGGCTTCCGGCATACCACCGGTAAAAAAATAGTCGGTTAGTTTATCCATCAATTTAGTGTGCACCGCCGGTGTGCTTGCTTGACTATCAAATGCTTTGATCAGTGCTTGCTCATTGGATGCGTAAATAAATTCTTGGAAGGTCAGTGGTCGTAAATTGTATTGTTCTACCTTGCCTACAGGGAAGGTATTGAGCAAACCAATGTTCGAACCGCTGGCTGCGACAAAATAGGACGGTGCTTTTTCGGCAAAATACTTCAGCGAAGTTACGGCTCGTTCACATTCGCCAATTTCATCTAATATCAGCAAGTCGGTTTCTGGATTGAACGCTTGGTTGGTTAACAACTCAATGTTCATTACTAGCTCGTCAGGTGACAACGAGCCATCGAACGCTGCTTTGTAAGCAGGGTTTTCAAGGAAGTCGATACGAAGGATGTTGGCAAAGGTATTCCCAAACAACTCTTGCAGCAGATAGGTTTTACCTGTTTGTCTTGCGCCATCGATCAATAATGGCTTACGCACAGGTTGATTTTTCCATGCTATTAGGGCGTTGAGTAAGTTGCGCTGCATTGTCATTTCCCGCCAATTAAGATTGCTTACGGCCTATACTATAACTCAAATCGCATTTTTACGCGCATAAAAGTGCGGGAGTTTGCATTTTTACGCGCATAAAAGTGTAGCCTGGTGACCTTTGGCATTCAGGAATTGACATTGTCGCCTTAGTTTCAAAACGCATGCAGCTTAACTTCATCCAAATTCGCCACCATAAGTGGATCTGGCAACAACCCGATTGGCCCGGCCGTCAGCAAAAGGCGTCACAAGTCTTTCGTTATGATCATGCGGCACTGACGCCTAAGTTACGTGAGCTGCACTTTTTGCAAGGCGTACTGCTGGGCAAAATGGGTGTACAGGATAACCAGCAGGCTGCGCTGGATACCATGCTTGCCAATATCCTTACATCCAGTGCTATCGAAGGTGAGCGCCTTAATCATAGTGTGGTGCGTTCATCATTAGCCCGTAAGCTGGGTATTGATGAGCCACAAAGCGTTGCAACGACAGCTCAGTCTGATGGCCTTGCAGCCATGGTTACAGACGCTATTGGGAACTGGCAGCAGCCATTAACGTTAGAGCGCTTGTTACAGTGGCATGTCTGGCTATTTCCTTCTGATAGCTCGCTATTACAGAGAGAGCAGATAGGGCAGAGAGTGCAGGGCGGGCAGCTGCGCGGTAACGAGCCGATGCAGGTTATCTCTGGCAGAATCGACCGCCCTAAAGTGCATTTCGAAGCACCACCACGTGAAGTCTTGGAAGGCGAGCTTAATTGCTTTATCGATTGGTTTAACCGCTCGCGGGATGACGCCAAGTTAGACCCGCTGTTACGCGCTGGCATTGCGCATTTTTGGTTTATCACACTCCATCCACTGGAAGATGGCAATGGCCGTTTGGCCAGGCTATTGACCGATCTGGCGCTGGCGCAAGCCGAACATCAGTCCATCCGCTTTTATGCCATGTCGGTTGCTATCCTGGAAAGACGGAGCAGCTACTACGATATTCTTGAGCAAAGCCAAAAAGGCGATACTGATATCACTGCTTGGTTGGTTTGGTTTCTCGACACGCTAGCCGCTAGCCTAAAGCAGGCGCTGGCTGATATTGAGCAAACGCTGCTAAAAACCCGTTTCTGGCAACGGGTAAATCAAACGCAATTGAATAAAGAACAGGTCAAAGTACTAAACCGGTTACTGGATGGCGATTTCAGCGATGGCATCAGCAATAGTCAGTACGGCAAAGTAGCCATGGTCAGCCCCGCAACCGCCAGCCGGCATTTGGCGCAGTTGGTAGAAATGGGGTGCTTGCTGAAAACCGCTGCTGGGGGGAGAAGTACTCGGTATGTGATCTCGCAATAGCAAATGTTTAGCCGGTACAATAAATTGTCGTATTTTTGCTAAGCTTATCTAGTGTTATACCAGAGGTGCTTTTTGCCAAAGTTAAGTTTAAAGCAACAAGTTGAGCAGCAAAGTTGCGGGTTGTACGCGGCTCAAAGCGTTATAATAGCAGCAGCAACAATATGTCGATCGTTTTCATCTGACAGTGTTATTGATGGAATCAATGGTTGATAGTTTGTCACTAATGAACCAGATACATGTAGGTCCATTAAATCGCGTACTTTTCTGCGATTGCCAGTGCGATGAAATGGCAGCGCGCTTTCATCAAGCAGCTTAATTAACCTAGGCCGAGATACGTTTAATAGGTCCGCCGCTTCCTGAGTAGTAAGTTCGGCATTGATTGGTACCAGCTTGACAGTATTACCCTCACCCAATTCGGTGAGAATGTTTACCATCAGTCGAAGCGCGCTGACAGGGTGCTAACCCAAGGCTTTACGCCATTATAGGTTTATGCAAAGGTTAGTTAAAAAAGCGCATGACGTGAATCCTCAAATTTATCCAGAAATACTGTTTTTTTCAGTATATATATATATACTGTATATACACGTGAGCGTGGAGTAGATAAATGGCAGTTTACATTTCCCCTGCAGTTAAGAAAAAGATTGAAGAAAAGCATTGCTTAACTCTGGATGAAGTGTATGAAGCTATATCGGGACGACTAGCTGGCTTTCTGGAGGACACCAGAGAGCAACACAAAAGTGACCCACCAACATTATGGTTTATTGGTAGTACCGACTTCGGTAAGCTCGTGAAAATAGCATTCATATTTAAAGATGACACTTTGATCATCAGAACAGCGTATGAGGCAAACGATAGAGAGTTAGCCATTTATAAAAAGTACGCATAAGTAGCACAACGGAGAGTAAAGAATGAAACAACCTACATATGACGAATCACAAGACGTCAAGTGGGATGACGGCACATATGGTACAAGCGAAGAGCATGTACGTAAAGCTGAGTTACCAGATGAAATGATGGCCCAGTTTGATAAAGCCGCATCTATGACATTGATTTCAATTCGTTTACAAGATGAGTTAATTAAAGATCTAAAGGAAGTTGCTGCCTTGCACGGTATTGGCTATCAGCCTATGGTTCGGCAGCTGCTTAAGAGATTTGTAGTAGCTGAAAAGAAAATTCTGGCTGCCAGAAATGAGGCAATGCAAATTAAAGTCGACTCGCAACAGCAGTGCGATGAATTAAAAACTGTTGTAGCGTAAGCGGAAGAGCTGGCATCTGCCAGCTCTTCTTATCTAAATAAAAAATAGCACTTTAAACAATTCTTAAAACGCATGCCGCTTAACTTCATCCAAATTCGCCACCATAATTTGCTGCGCCTCTGGGCGCGCTTCAATTTTGGCTAAATCTAGGTTTAACGCCTGCACGGCATAAGGCACCAGCGCAGAGCGCACGGAGAACACCCGCTTGCCGTGTTGCATATTGTAATCTTCGGCAATAATGGCTTTTTGATAGTCGGTTAAGCGGGAATCGGGCACCAGCACGATATCGATTTTGGTATTCCAGCGCTCATCCTGCTCTTTGGTCATTTCGGCGTCGCCTTCAATGCCATGGATGCTGCGAAAGCGGCTTAGCACAAAATCCCGAAAATCGCGGTTCTTCTCGCAATAAGCGCGCACATGCCAGCGCAGTGGCGTGCAGACCAGTGTATGCGGGGCAATAATGCGGCTTTCTTCATCTGGGCTGGTGAGCGACACATAACCCATATCAATCTTTTTACCGTCGCGCGCGGCCTGCACCAGTGCCCGCAGAATATCTGGGTTTACTTGGCGCAGTGGTGGCGTGAGCATTTCGGTATGGGCAAAGCCTAAATCGAGCTGGCTAAAGGTGTGGGCAAAATCTTTGGTGCTGGCCAGCGCATGCAGGTATTCATCGGCAAGGCCGCTGGTCACCTTGGGCGTAAAGCCAACAGCCGGTTTATAGCCTTTTAGCTTGCTATCGTACACCAGATTGTCGGGCGCAATATCGCGCATATAAGCATTTAAATCTTTGGAGGCCTGCTGGCGCGCAATACCAAAGCTATTACATAAATGCTTGGTGGTTAACCGGCCTTCCCATAACGCAACAATTTCAATTAGCCGGTAACGCATTAACAGCTCCCAGCGCAGCGGCCAGCCACTGGCGTCTAGGCTACTACGGTTATCTGTTGAAAGTGCGGGCTGTGGTTGACGGTTTTGCATATAAACTCCTGTAAGATATGTCTGATTAGCATACACACATGCGTTAACTAATTTCTAGGCTTCAACCGTTGCGGCAGTTAAGGTGGCAACTGGCCAAGCTAAATTAAATTGTTTGAGAATGGCTTGCTCCGCCGCTAACCACTTGCAAAAGTTATCCACTTTTAAACCATAAGGAATGGCCAGCACATAATACTCATAACCTAAATAAACCAAATCCCCATAGCGCCAAATACGCCCAGCATACACCACTTTATCTTGCTTAGAGTTGGCTAAGTGTTCAATAGCATTCATAGTTTTACACAGCGCTTGTAAACGTATTAGCCGGGGTAAATCCTCAGCACAAATAGGTTGCTTGTTCATGATTAGCTCGCTTGATGTTTGGGTATACGCCAACTCTAAGCCAGTGCGCGAACGTCTTAAAGGGCTTGGCGCAAAGGCTTAAAAACATCTGCCTGAAAAACATACACTGAGTACCTGCACAGTATGGTGCGAAATAACAAAAAGTCTAAGATGGTGACTCATGGATGACATGTCACTAACCATGACAGTGTATAGACAAGCTAGCAGGACGTTACTGGCAAGGATGCTATTCGCTTGGATGCGCAGGGACAAACAGGCAAGGATGCCAATTACCAATGGAGGCTAAATGAGCATGCTACAGCGAGACCTATTCTTAATAACCTTAGAAGCGCAATTTCGCGATCTGTTTCAGGCCAGCAAAGTGGGCAAAGATAACCACGAACAACGCTTGCGGGCACAAGGCTTTATTCATGCCGGTGAGCTATTACAGCTATGCAGCCGCCAGCAAGTGCAGCAACTAATGGAAAAGGTACACATAGAAGTTTTTGGGATCAGCATTGCCGAGCGCAAGCCCTCAGCCCAAGCGCGCCGCCAGCAAGCCTTGCAGTTGGGCGATTATGCTTACTTTGAAGAGCCGGCGTTTAATCGGCAGTAGGATTGAAGTTTATAGAACTTGGCCTATCTTCACGCATGTATTTGTTCATTTTCTTTACTGAGTAAAGGTAAATACGCTTGCTGAAAAAGCCTTAGTTGGTAAGATTCACTATCAATTATGCTGAAGCTATGTACGAACATGGCCAAGTTTAGGGATTCCCCTGCTAACACAAGGACTGGTATGCAACAGATCGGCATTTACGAGCAACTTATCACGCAGTTAGTCGCTAACCGTCTCGATCGTGACAAGTTTTATGTGGGGGAGCGTGAGCTAACGAGCGCTGAGGCATCCATTTGGTTGTCGCGTTTTTTATCCCATATTTTGGAATACGCCATTGAGGCGGTGCCTGCTAGTGATGATCGTTTGCAGCAGCAAATTGACTTATCCAATCAATTATTACTGTGGTTAAAGTCGCAAATTCAAGACAAAGATTTTATCGATGAGAATTTGCTCTGTAGCCAAGGGAAAATTTTAACTGCACTCTATGAGCTAGAAAACCCGGTTGCCGCCGACTTACAAAGCTATATCAGTGATATTTTCCCGCTGACAGGGCTTAGCCAAAGCGAGCTTTTTTGTGGTAGCAATGCCGGCTTGTCGCTAGAGTCTGAACTTAAGCGCGAAATTTTATCGGCGGATAAAATCTATTGGTTAGTCTCTTTTATCAAATGGGCAGGGATTCGGATCTTTCGAAAAGAGCTTGAAGCCTTTACCGCCAGTGGCCGCGAGTTAAAAATTATTACCACTTCTTATATGGGCGCTACTGATGCTAAAGCCGTTGAGTACTTAGCTAGCTTGCCCAATACCGAAGTAAAGCTTAGTTACAATACTGAGCGCGAGCGCTTACACGCTAAAAGTTATTTATTCTTGCGTAATACCGGTTATCACACGGGCTATATCGGCTCATCTAATCTGTCGCATTCTGCCTTAACCAGTGGCTTAGAGTGGAATTTGAAAATCACTTCGCAAGAAATTCCGCATATTATCAACAAATCGTTGAGTACCTTTGAAACCTATTGGGCTTCTAACGATTTTGAGCATTTTAGTGGTGATGCTGTTTGCACGGAAAAACTAAAAACAGCATTACAAAAACAGCGAAGCAGCGGCGAAAGTGAGCCAACACATTTTTTTGATGTTACGCCCTTTGCCCATCAACGCGAGATTTTAGAACAGTTGGAAGTAGCGCGCAGCGTGCATCAGCGTTATAAAAACTTAGTAGTGGCCGCAACGGGAACAGGTAAAACGCTGATATCTGCCTTTGATTTTGCCCGCTTTGTAAAAACCAAACCGCAAGCGCATTTTTTGTTTGTGGCACATCGGGAAGAGATCTTGCTGCAAGCCCGAGCGGCTTACCGTGGTGTATTACGCAACAGTGGTTTTGGTGAGCTTTGGGTAGGTAACCATTCACCAGCCCATTACCAGCAATTGTTTGTGTCTATTCAAACGTTAAATAATCAGCTAAGCCAACTGAACCTTACTGCCGATTATTACGATTATATTGTGATCGATGAAGTACACCATATCACCGCACAAAGTTACCGTGCGGTTTTAGACTATTTTAGCCCCACCATTTTGTTAGGTTTAACGGCCACCCCAGAGCGGCATGATGGTGGTGATATTTTAGCGGACTTTGGTGGTGTGATTGCTGCGGAAATTCGTTTACCTGAAGCGATTAATCGTCGCCATCTCTGTCCGTTTCAGTATTTTGGTATTGATGATGATACCGATTTACGCAGCATCCCATGGGCGCGCGGACGCTATGATGTGGCTCAGTTAACTAATCTGTATACCCATAATCAGGTTCGGGTGAACAAGATTTTGCTAAGTATGCAGGAAATCATTACTGACCTTAGCAACATGAAAGCGCTGGCTTTTTGCGTTAGCAAAGATCATGCAGCCTATATGGCACAGCAATTATTACTAAAAGGGATTAAGGCCGATGTACTGACCAGTGATAACAGCCAGGATCGACAGCTTAAACAGCAGGCCATTCGCTCAGGGCAAATCAATGTGCTTTGTGTTGTGGATATTTTTAATGAGGGTGTCGATATCCCTGAAGTGGATACCTTATTGTTTTTGCGGCCAACAGAGAGCTTAACGATTTTCCTGCAGCAATTAGGACGAGGCTTGCGGTTAGCTGATGGCAAACAATGTTGTACTGTACTGGATTTTGTTGGCAACTCGCGCCCCGAATATGACTTTGCGCATAAGTTTCGCGCCTTAATTGGTCGAACAAACCGCGCCATTAGCGAAGAAATAAAACAAGGTTTTCCGCACGCACCGCTTGGCTGTCGCATTGAGTTAACTAAACGCACTGAGGAAATGGTACTTAGCAATATTCGCCAAGCTACGTTGACGTTAACTCGCATACTGGCACTTATCCGGCAGTATCCGCAGCATTCCACTTTGCCGTTAACACTCAGTAACTTTTTAAGTCAGCACCCTTTTATTAATTTGCATGAGCTGTATAAGCGTGGCTGTTGGGCGGAATTGGTGCATAAAACACAGCACACAGTTCAAGAGCCAAGACCTGATGATAATTGGTTTCACATGGGCAAAAAAGCCATTTTTAATCGAATTCTCACCTGTGATGACCATCATTACCTAAGTTTTCTAAAACAGCTTTGCTTGAATAATTTTGCCATTACGACTGACACCACTCGTTATGCCTTAATGTGCCATTATGACTTTTGGCAAAAAACAGGCGCAGAGGCTGGCTTTACCTCGTTAGCGCAGAGTCTTGCTCAGCTTAACAAGCTCGGTATTAAGGCAGAATTGCTTGATGTGCTGACTCAGCAATTAACGCAAACCAAGCACCAGCAACTGAGTATGGAAAATTTACCTGAAGTGCCATTAAGGCTGCATGCCCGTTATGCGCGCGAGCAGATATTGGTGGCTTTTGGTGCAACTACTTTTGAAAAACAAGCCCCTGCGCGCGAAGGCGTATTGGTACTGAAAGAACAGAATATCGAGCTATTGTTTGTCACCTTAGATAAAAACGAAAAACACTTCTCGCCAACCACCATGTATCACGACTATGCCATAAATGAACACTTGTTTCATTGGCAGTCGCAAAATAGTGCCAGACCCGATCGTGGCCGTGGTTTAGAGTATGTTCAACAGCAAAAGCTACGAAAGCGAGTGTTCTTATTTGTGCGCGAGCAAACCAGTGATGAGTATGGCCGCACCATGGGATTCGTCAATTACGGTGAAGTAGAATATATCTCGCATACCGGCTCACAACCCATGAATATCACCTGGCGGCTAAAAGAACCTATGCCAGACTTTATGTGGCAACAAGCGGCAAAGTTAGCGGTGGGGTAGGGTCTCGATTTATAGTGTGCCAACTCATTTTTAGTTACTGAGTTAATCTAAAAGGTCAAATATTGTGAAATTCGATATGGCACCCTAAAAAAGCCCTGTGAGGTCAGGGCTTGGGTAGAAATTGAATAGCTTAGGAAAAGCGGAAAATATCATTCAATATTCGGATCTACTTGTAGATTGTGAATTTATTTTTTTTAATTAATTGCTTGGGCTTGAACTTGTTGGTGGTTTTGTTGTTTTACCCGCCGCTTTACCCGCCGTTTTTCTTATGCTTGAGTTGTCGCTCAAATAACAGGAAACATCTATTGCCACTATAGATATGCTAATGCGTCGTTTACGCAGTGCTGAGCAAAGTGTCGTATTTTTGCTAAGCTGGTGAAATATTATACCGGAGGTGCCTTGTGCCAAAGTTAAGTTTAAAGCAACAGGTTGAGCAGCAAAGTTGCGGGTTGAATGCGGCTCAAAGCGTTAAAATAGCAGCTTAAATGGGCTTAACCTTGTTACTGTTTCCGGCAGTTTTTGCTTTAGCAGGCAGTCCAGGTATTGTTCCGCAGTAAAAGGCGGATTTTTTAGGCTGGCTCTATGCCGTCTTACCGCCTCCAAAACAGCCCCAACATTCAACTCCATCAGATCTGTTATAAAGTCATCAGGGTGCAGTGCTTTAAGGCCGTATTGCCTTAGGGATTGGTCTGGAAAATCTTTTAAGTTAAAAGTGACAATCGCTTCTGCGCGGGTTTGAATAGCAGCAGCTACAACATGTCGATCGTTTTCATCTGGCAGTGTTATTGATGGAATCAACGGTTGGTAGTTTGTCACTACTGAACCAGGTACATGTAGGTCCATTAAATCGCGTACTTTTTCAAGTTGGGTCCGGGTTAAGTCTGCTCTGGTTACCAGCAAGTTTCTGATCCACTCGTCTTGAATATCAGCAGACCAACGGGCTCTAAACTGGCCGCTTAATGCAAGATACATTAAGAGGCTTCTTAATGGCGCAGGGTACAACACGCAGGCATCAAACACTACGGTATAGTTCGAACTCATTAATAGCCCAATCCTAATTCCTGATCGAGTTGAGTAAGCTCATCTAGCGCCTGTAATCGCTGCGCTTCTAACTGGCTTTGGTAGCGCCGTAAATCATTAAAGCGTACTTTTCTGCGATTGCCCGTGCGATGGAATGGCAGCGCGCCTTCATCAAGCAGCTTAATTAACGTGGGCCGAGATACGTTTAATAGGTCCGCCGCTTCCTGGGTAGTAAGTTCCGCATGGATAGGTACCAGCTTGACAGTATTACCTTCACCCAATTCGGTGAGAATGTTTACCATCAGTCGAAGCGCACTGACAGGGATCTCAACTTGCTTTAGTTGACCATCTGGAGAAATCAGAGCAAGCGATTGCACATCCAGTTTAGTTTCTATGACGGCCGCTAGTTCCTGGCTACAAAGCTTGGCTAGTGCCGCCTCTTGTGCCGTCGGAAGTTGTTCATAGGCTTGCATGGTAAATTACCTTAAAAATTGAATACTGCGCAATTATTCGCAATATTCGAAAAAATGTCAAGTTTTCGCAATATTCGAAAGCTGACGGTTTCGGTTTGCCACCATAGTCAACTTACTCTTTTCGATTAAAACGCAGTTTTGAGAACTTCAGCACAGTGCAAAAAGTAACAGTGCCGGTTTATAAGGCTTTCCAAGTTCCCAAAAGACTAATTTGGGAACTTGGCATTTATGCCGTTTTGCGGTTGGTGTTAAAGCTTGCCGTTGGCGCTAAATAAGCCCACGTTCAGCAAAAGACACTGGCGTTTCACCCACAACGATATGGTCCAGCACTTTTACATCAATTAGCGCCAGCGCATCGGTTAACCGTTTGGTAATGCGCTTATCTGCCTCAGATGGCTCGGCCACACCAGACGGATGGTTATGCGCAAAGATCACAGCGCCAGCGTTATGCTCCAGTACCAGTTTCACCACTTCACGCGGGTAAACCGGTGCAGCATCAATGGTGCCGTGAAACAGCTCACAGAACTCAATAAGCCGGTGCTGGTTATCCAGCAGGATCACCGCGAAGACTTCACGCTCATGATGCGCCATACGGTATTTCAAATATTCCTTGGTGACATCGGGGCTGGTAAAGGCGTCTTTGCGCGCGTACTTCTTAGCAATTAGCGTGGCGGCTTTATCCAAGATTTCCAGTGCAGCAACGGACCATTTAACAACATCTGCAGGGGTAGGTTTTGGTGTCATGGTATATCTCCTTAATGGCATTTATTTGCTTATGCACATAGGTGATATAGGTCTGAGATTTTTTCGATTTGGCTGCTGGCGCCTATAAGTTAAAAAATACGCATCAGGCACATGGTCTGGACTAATACGAGGACCTGACCATGAAACTTATCAAATTAAAAACCGTAATGGATTGCACTGGCCTGGCACGCTCGACGGTATATAAATTTATAGCTGAAGGGCGCTTTCCAAAGCCGGTGAAATTAGGTGCCAGAATGGTGGCCTGGGTGGAGAGCGAAATACAAGACTGGATCCAGGAAAAAATAGAGCAGCGCCAGCTGAATGCTGCGGATTAATAAGATTTTTTGACAAAAATATGAAATCTGCCACCCGTATCATTACCGTACACATCGGAAATATCCTCACTGTTCAGAGCTGTTACTAGCCGCTAATCTGGCTACACTGAACAGAGCCTAAGGAGAAAGCTATGGATCAAGATGTAATCCTGCTTGAGCAACAGAGCCTGGAAGCGCTGCGCCACAACTACCCAGTATTACAACAACTCAGCGGGAGCATGACCTTTGTAGCTGAGGCTGATTCACCAACATTAACTGCTACTGCATGGCACTTTACCGACGCCGATAACCTGATACTAAAACAGGCTGGTATTAAAGGCGCAATTTTAGAGTTGCTAGATACCCTGGTGGAGCAGCGTAAGCGCCAGCGTATCAGACCTAATCGAGAAGGTTGCCTATCACTTGCTGCCGGCCGGTTGGATGTTGAGTGGTTAAGTGATGGCGGTGTGTCGCTATCAGCTTACAAAAATGCTAGTTAACGGCATTTCAAAACGCATACCGTTTCACTTCATTCAAATTCGCCACCATAATCTGCTGTGCCTCCGGCCGGGCTTCAATTTAGCAATATCCAGGCTTTACGCCTCTACTACGTTGCGCCATTCGCTTTAGTGCTATTGAAGAGTTAGCACGTTGGTTACCAAGAACAATATGTTTGAAAAGTGTACACTGATTGAATTTACAGTCTGGTGAAAACTAACAGCTTTACGCAAAATAATTTCAGTGCGCTTAACTTGGGTCAATGAAATTATACAGAAAGACTTTTCAAATCAGGAATTAGCAGCTAGATTGACTTTATTAGCTAATTCAGGGACGTAATGTTAGCAAGTCTTCGACTATTTTAAACACGTTATCCCTGCCCTTAGTAAAATAAAAAACCTGTTCTCGGTAACTTTTTAGTTTTCCCTCCATAATGGATCTTAGAGGTAGTGGTTTATGAGCAATGTTAATGTATATCTAAAAGAAAATATTTCTGCAGTAAGTTCGAACGTCTTCGTTGCACCAGAAATCCCCACAAAGAAATTAAATAATGCTGCTGAGTCTATGAAGTTAGTAGATTCTATCAATGCCATAATTGCAATTTATGACAATACGTTATTTGGTAGTGCAAAAGATGGCTTTGCTTTAACCGGTGAGAAAATTGTAATCAAAAACGCATTTGAAGCGCCATTCTCTTTAAGTTTTACAGAGATTGAAGAGGTAAAGTACATAAGAAATGTTACCGTCTCAGATAAAGGTAAAGAGAAAGTCGAACAGTATATTGATTTTATTAAGAAAGATGGAAAAGTAATCAAGCTGAATGGTTTATTAGAATGCAAATATGAAAAGCTAGCGGAGGTTTTAAATTCGGCTGTTCAAGATTTTGATTCATTTGAGGAGGAGGACCAACTTGTAACGTTGTCTGAGATGTCTGAGCGATTAAAAGTTGCTTATGTGCAGATTGTTATAAACATGGCATTTTCTGATGATGCTGCTATTGACCAAAAAGAGTATGCAGAAATTCTTCAGCTAATGACGCGACTAGAGCTTTCGAAAGACTCTAGATTTGAGCTTAGAAGTTACCTAGCCTCAATCGATAATTTGGTTGAAGTAGAAGAACTACTCGCAATTATTGATGCAGAAGCTAAAGCTAGCCATAACAAATCGATAAAGATCTCGCTAGTAAAAGACATTATTAACATCCACATGAGTGTAAATAATGGCGAATATTTAGACTGCCCATTCTTGAGAGAAAATCAAAAACTTTTTGGTGTATCGGATGAGGAGATCGAGCTCGCTGTACAGGCAATTAAGCTTGATTTTTCAATGTTGAAGGACGATTTTACCGATGATGCGTTAAAAAGAGGTATTAAAGAACTAGGTGCTAAGGCTGGAGCAGTTGGTGTGCCACTGGCAGCTGTATATCTTTCAGGATCAGTAGTTGGTTTGTCTGCTGCAGGCTTAACATCAGGACTAGCAACGCTTGGTTTAGGCGGTGTCTTGGGATTCTCAAGTATGGCAACTGGAATTGGGGTTGCAGTGCTAATAGGTGTGGGCGCATACAAAGGAATTCGCCATCTCACCGGAGCAAATGAGCTTGATAAGGCAAAGCGTAGGGAGTTGATGCTTAATGAAATTATCAAGCAAACTCAGCGAACTATTTCATACTTGATTGAAGATTTGAACATAATTACATCTAAGCTAAACGAGGCATTGCAGAACTTCTCTGCACAGGATGCAAAGGTTATAAAGTTAATGCAAATGGTTAGTGCAATGACTGGAGCTGCCGGTGTCTTGAATGCTAAGTCTAACGCTACCAAAAATAGTTATATAAAACTCAGTTGTCCAAAAGAATTAGACCTATCTAAATTAAAGTCCTTGACCTCAGAGCCGACTAAACAACAGCTTTATGCTTTGGTGATGTCATTTTACGAAGTTAAAAGCATTACCAAAGTAGTAGATGGTGCCGAAAAAACTATAGATGTGCATGTATTAAAACAAGACATTGCCACCGAGCAGCTTGATAGATTGGCGAAAATCTTTGATGCAATAGGCTACTTTAAAGTGGCTGATGTGCTAAAAAGTAAAGTTGCAGGGCTGTTTTCTTAATGGAGAAAAAAGATAGCCAGGCATCAGCAATGTTGGTGCAAAAGCACCAACTTGACAGTTCGGATTCTAAAATCTCTGAGCTTGATGTAGCCCTAAATGCTTTACTCGGCGCTCAAAAAGGGAATGATCAGGCTCTTGACGGAATGCTTGCAGATATGGAGGCGCTCTTAGCGGAGAGTGGTGTCAGTTTTGATGCGCAAGCAACAGAGATATCGGTTGATATGCTCAGTTACGTGAATGACGGAAGCACTTCCGAAAGGTTTTATATTCCGCAGATCTCTTTATTAGATGCTCCAGCGTTTGATGAGAACATCTCTTGGGATTCTTATGTAAGCAACGTTGAAAAATATGCAAGCGAGCATGATATCGATTTACAGAATGACCCATTCGATAGGCTACTTACGCCTACCCAGCGAATTTCTCTTGAAAAACGTATAAAGGACGAGTTCACCTACAAAAACGCTAACTGTGACAAGTATGATTATTTGATCGCGGGCACATGCGGCGTTATTGGAGGGCTAATTGATGTCTTTTTTGTTGGTTTGCCTGGTCAAGGTAAACTGACTACTTTCACAGATAAAGCTGTAGACCAATCTGTACAAATGTTCGCCAAAGCGTTTGGATGGAAAGGCGCTGCCGAAGGGGGCGATGCAACTAAGAGTGCAATTGGCTTCCTTGAAAGAAACTTCAAGGTGAATTACGACCAGGCAACAACCTATGGTAAAAATGGTACCGATGGTTTAGTCGATAATCTTTCACCCAAAAATCACCACCTTAAAAGTCTTGGTCATTCACCAGATTTAGTAGGATTGTTCTTCTCAATACTTAATCAATTTACTAACACCTCTACTTTTGTCTCGAACGGTAAAATTATTACTATAGAAACAGAAAGCTTTGAGCTGCAGGGAAGCAACTTTATCTCTAAGGTATTCTGTGGTTTTGTCAATTGGCTCGGACATCTCTTTTCGGATATGGCCGGTTCGTCAGGGGCATCATCGAGAGGTGCTGGGATACCGATACCTTTCTACAACTGGTTATTGTTAATTAACGTCGGCGAATTTGGTAAGCACAAGCAAACATTTGCAACTATTGCGACTAAGGTTTTTGAGCAAGGATACGATTTCAGACATGGTTTAGCGATGGCGATACCAGTTCTAATAACTGAACTTCTCACCAGAGTCATGTGGGTATGTAAAAAGCGCTTTTATCATAAAGCGGACTGGGCTGACTGTATTCCAACTGCTAACAACCCTGAGCTTAGGCGAATGTTACTAGTAGCACATGGCTCTTTATGTCTTGTTGATGCAGGAGATGCCGCACTTCGATCTGGTGGTGATATGGTACAATTTTTACTTCGAACTAATTTGATCGGGTGGGTGAGATTCGGGCATTTGGCATATAAGGAAGTGATTGCATGGCATAAAGCTGGTCACATTAATGCGGATGCTGTGGATGAATACCTTGAGAGAGAGTATTCACAAATGTTGGTGAAATAAAGGCAGATCATAAAAACTCAAAACGCATGCCGCTTAACTTCATCCAAGTTCGCCACCATAATCTGCTGCGCCTCTGGCCGCGCTTCAATCTTGGCCAAGTCCAGGTTTAGCGCCTGCACGGCATAAGGCACTAATGCTGAACGCACGGAGAACACACGCTTGCCATGTTGCATATTGTAATCTTCGGCAATAATAGCCTTTTGATAGTCGGTTAAGCGGGAATCCGGCACCAGCACGATATCAATGGTAGTATTCCAGCGCTCATCTTGCTGTTTGGTCATTTCGGCGTCGCCTTCAATACCATGGATGCTGCGAAAGCGGCTTAACACAAAATCCCGAAAATCGCGATTCTTCTCGCAATAAGCGCGCACATGCCAGCGTAGTGGCGTGCAGACCAGTGTATGCGGGGCAATAATGCGGCTTTCTTCATCTTGGCTAGTGAGCGACACATAACCCATATCAATCTTTTTCCCGTCGCGCGCGGCCTGCACCAGTGCCCGCAGAATATCCGGGTTTACCTGGCGTAGTGGTGGCGTAAGCATTTCGGTATGGGCAAAGCCTAAATCGAGCTGGCTAAAGGTGTGGGCGAAATCTTTGGTGCTGGCCAGCGCATGCAGGTATTCATCTGCCAGGCCACTGGTGACTTTGGGGGTAAAATTGGCTGCCGGTTTATAGCCTTTTAGCTTTCCGTCATACACCAGGTTACCCGGCGCAATATCGCGCAAATAGGCATTAATATCTTTCGATGCCTGCTGGCGCGCGATACCAAAGCTATTACATAAATGATTCGTAGTTAAACGGCCTTCCCATAGCGCGACAATTTCAATTAGCCGGTAACGCATTAATAGCTCCCAGCGCAGCGGCCAGCCGCTGGCAACTAAACAGCCGCTGGCCTCAGGGGTACTATTGTTATCTTTCGAAAGCGGTTGCTGCTGTTGAGAGTTCTGCATCTAAACTCCTGTAAAATGTGTCTGCCTAACATACACATATGCAATCAATAAGTTTTAGGCTTCATCCGTTGCTGCATTTAAGGTTGCAACCGGCCAGGGTAAATTAAACTGCTTAAGAATGGCTTGCTCCGCTGCTAACCATTTGCTGAAGTTATCCATCTTCAAGCCATAAGGAATGGCCAGCACGTAATACTCATAGGCCAAATAAACCAAATCTGCATTGCGCCAAATACGCCCAGCATACACCACTTTGTCGTGCTTAGCTTTGGCTAAGTGTTCAATAGCATTGATAGTTTTGCACAGCTCTTGCAAGCGGGTTAGCCGCGGTAAATCCTCAGTGCGAATAGATTGCTTGTTCATGGTTAGCTCGCGTTATGTTGGGGTTAACTCCAACTCTAAGCCAGTGCGCGAACGTCTTAAAGGGTTTGGCGCAAACGCCAAAAAACATCTGCCTGAAAAACATACACTGAGTGCCTGCACAGTATGGCTTCAAAAAAGAAACGGCCTAAGATGGTGGCTTATGGATGACATGTCACTAACCATGACAGTGTATGGACAAGATAGCTGGATGCTATTGGCAAGGATGCTTTTTTAAGGAAGCTATTAGCAAGGATGCTATTTGCTTGGATGCGAAGCGACAAACCGGCAAGGATGCCAACTACCAAAGGAGGCTAAAATGAGCATGCTACAGCAAGACTTATTCTTAATAACCTTAGAAGCGCAATTTCGCGATCTGTTTCAGGCCAGTAAAGCGGGCAAAGATAACAGCGAGCAACGCTTGCGGGCACAAGGCTTTATTCATGCCGGTGAGTTATTACAGCTATGCAGCCGCCAGCAAGTGCAACAACTAATGGAAAAGGTGCACTTGGAAGTGTTTGGGATCAGTATTGCCGATCGCAAACCCTCAGCCCAAGCGCGCCGCCAGCAAGCCTTGCAACTGGGCGATTATGCTTACTTTGAAGAGCCGGCGTTTAATCGGCAGTAGCGAGTGATTAATTTATAAGGAAGGTTGTCGAGGCAGAGTACGCTCAAGGAAGCGCTAAAAGCGTCCTGGGTAATTAAGTCACAAGGCGGCTACTAATGGGCGTTCTATTATTGGTTGTTTTTATATTAGCAAAAGCCTTTGTGCTGATCCTGGCCCTGGTTTTAACCTTTTGCTGGTGGCTGTTTTTGCTTAGTACCTTGGGATTCTTTGTGGTGGTATTGTTGTTTTTCCCATCCATTATCATGCTGCCAATGTACCTGCTGGCCATCTTAAAACCGGCAGCTAAATAAACTACAAGGATCTTTGATGAATGCGAAAGCCGCTTATCCGTCGATTGACGACTTAGCCGGATTAACACTATTTCAACGCTTTGAAGGCGGGGCAGTGTACACCCAAGAGAGCAATGGTAAATACTGCGTAGTGATTGATGAAAGTAGCATTGCCAGTCTGCTACCACCTGAAGAGCTGGATGACATGGAGCTTATCAAGGTGCTTGAGTTCAATACGGAGCAAGAACGGTCAGCTTACTTATTGACCAGATTTGATAAGGGCCCATAGCCTAGGTGTTTGTTTGGACCTAATATGAGCACGGGTTTTTTGGACAAAGTGGATAATAAAGACAGCATATCAGTTAAGGAGTGTGAAATGTGGTTTGAGCAACTAACTGGTTTTACCGAGCAGGGTGCAGCACAAGTACGGCAAATGTTGACGCTTGAAAATGGCGTATTGACCAGCCGTGCAAATGGGAAAACATTTCAGGTAGGGCATTTAGTCACGCCCACTTTGGCGGATTTAAAAGCTGAAGCCGCCGCGATTATACAAAGTGCAACGTTCATTGCTAAGCCAATTAGTGTGCAAGAAGTAATTGCCGATGTGCAAGGCCTGCATATGGATCCACAAAACGCTGGCGCGTTCTTTCAGGTGGCTTCGCAGTTTAATTTGTTAGAAAAGGTTAGCCCTACGGTTACACCTGACTCGGGCATTACTGGTTATCAGTTCGACCGTACACAAGGCCCTGCTTGCGCCATGGCATGTGGTGCTGGGCTAATCTACCGAAATTACTTTGTGCCTGTTGATGGCGAGCCGGGGCAAACTGCCGAGCGGCAACTAAATATGCTGGATCAATTTGAGCAGCAGCTATTAAAGCATGTAAACCAGCACACAACAGAGCAGTTTGATAGCCTGTGGCAAATGAAAAACGGCTACGCGCTACCAACTAGCAAACAGCTTATCGCCATAAACCAAACGCTGGCGCAATTAAATGAAACTGAAATCACCGAGCTGATTAACGCAGTGAAAATTGGTGTGCAATACGATACTGAAGTCACACTCAACAATATTGGCCACTCTGTTACTCAAGCGTACTGCTCAGCTATGCCAGTTGCCTACACTGAACATCCGACAGCGCTTTGGCAGCCCCTAGCCAGTTTAATTTTAAAGGCGGCTTACGAAGCTACGCTGGCCGCTGCAGTCATTAATGCCAATAAAACAGGCAATAAAAAGGTTTATTTAACGTTGTTGGGCGGAGGGGCTTTTGGAAATTCTATTAGGTGGATTATCGACGCATTACAGAAAGCGTTAAATGCTTATAGTCATAGCAGCCTTAGTATCATGATAGTTAGCTATGGCAGGAGTAAGCCAGAGTTAGAGGTTATTCTTAATTGCTAAACTCTCATAGAATCAAGTTACGTAAAAATATTAATTAAATGTCACTTCAATTAAAGTGGTATTTAGGCTAATTAAAATAAATTGTAAAGTTAAAAGATAGTGCAGATTGTTTTAAAAAGGCTTGATCCCTAACTTTTGCATTTGACAGTCTGCTTAATTATGGGTACAACTTGTGGTTGATTTGCTTTTATTTTTGATAAAAAATTTATTAGAAAATTGCATTTTTATAATTAATGAAACATGTCTATTATTTCGCTAAGGATTGGCTTGATGAGTATCGTATCAATTAATGTTGAGGTTCCTGAGGTTGGACAACTTGTTGAAGTCCGTCGGAGGCAGTGGTTTGTTAGCGAAATAAATAAATCCTCGAACTTGGACACGTCAATTGGTGGTGCTCAACATCTCGTCTCGCTCGAGTCAATTGAAGAGGATGCACTTGGAGAAACGATAGAAGTTGTATGGGAGATTGAGCCAGGTGCCAATGTTATTGAGGGGATGGGCTTACCGAATATCACCGGACAAGATGACTCCAAATATTTGGATGCTTTTCTTGATGCTGTCCGATGGGGTGCGGCAACAAATGCGGATCGTGGTTTCTTACAAGCGCCGTTTCGTAGTGGAATTAGTATTGAGGATTTCCAGCTAGATCCTCTTGTTCGAGCTATTGATATGGCTCGAGTCAATCTCTTAATTGCAGATGATGTTGGCCTAGGCAAGACAATTGAAGCAGGCTTAGTTATCCAAGAAATGTTACTTCGGCATCGTGCTCGTTCTGTATTGATTGTTTGTCCTGCATCTTTGCAAGAGAAGTGGCGTGTCGAGATGCAGGAAAAATTTGGCCTAGAATTTGTAGTCGTAGATACAGATTACATCAAGCGATTAAGACGTGAACGCGGGATCCATTCCAATCCATGGACCTCACATCCTAGATTGATTGCTTCGATGGATTGGGTGAAAAGTGGCGAGGGTCTGCGAGCAATGCGAGATATATTGCCGCCTTATCCTACGTACCCAAGAAAGTTCGATCTTTTAGTAGTAGACGAGGCACATAACGTTGCCCCTTCGACAAGCACTAATTACGTAATCGAAAGCCAACGCACACGGTTTATCAGGTTCGTTAGCAAACATTTTCAGCATAAGTTGTTTTTAACTGCAACACCTCACAACGGTTATACAGAGTCTTTTACAGGACTCTTGGAACTCTTAGACGACCAAAGGTTTGCCCGAAATATTCTGCCCGACGAAAAACAATTAAATCAGGTCATGGTTCGCCGCTTAAAAACGGACCTAGTAGATAACAAAGGTAGACCGTTGTATGCCAAACGGAAATTGGAAGCACTTGCTGTTCATTACACGGATCAAGAGCGTGAGATTCACGAACGTCTACAAGAATATTGCAAAAGTAGAGAGCAGGACGACCAGGCAATAAAAGACTTGGGCACTACTTTTATCAACCAGTTGCTGAAAAAACGTTTATATTCATCTCCTGCAGCATTTGCTAGCACGCTGGAAAAACATTACCTGACATTGACTAAGGGCAGACTCGAAAAGCCAAAAAGCAAATTCGACGAACGTATTTTACGAAAGGCAATATTGAAAGTTGAAGAGGATTATGCAAACGATGCTGATATAGAAACATCTCAGGAAGAGGCAATTGAGGAAGCCAGTAATCGTGTGCGCCCCCTCAATAATGAACAAAAAGAACTCCTAGTTGAGTTACGACATTGGGCGCAAAGTGCTAGTAACAAAGTGGACTCAAAAGCGCAAGCCGTATTGGATTGGATCAAAAGCAATCTTAAAAACGGAGAGCGATGGAATGAGCGAAGAGTTATTTTATTTACCGAATATCGGACTACACATCAATGGATGCACCAGATATTAGCAAGTCATGGTTATGCTGGTGAACGTTTAGCTGTCTTACATGGTGGTATGCCACAGGACGAAAGGGAAAAAGTCAAAGCTGCATTCCAAACTTCACCGAAAGACTCAACGGTCAGGATCCTATTGGCAACGGATGCTGCTTCAGAAGGGATTGACTTACAGAATTATTGTAATTACCTCATCCATTTAGAAATTCCTTATAACCCGAATGTCATGGAGCAGCGCAACGGTCGAATCGACCGACATGGCCAGCGTCAAAAAGAGGTTCTAATTTGGCATCCGGTTGACGGCGATGCACAGGGCAAAAAGAGTGTCGGTGGGCATGGTGAAGACATCATCCGAGCACTTAGCAAGTTAGAAACTATGCGTGCGGATATGGGGAGCGTGAATCCAATTATTGCACCACAAATGGCTGGTTTAATTGATGGAACGCGTAGAGAGCTCGATATTCGCTTAGCTGAATCAAAGATGGCAAAAGCACGTCGCTTTGTTCGCGCGGAACGAGATCTGAAGGAACGAATTACGAAGTTACACGAGCGTCTAATAAGCACTCAGCAAGACTTTCATTTAACTCCAGAGCATATCCTCCAAGCTGTAAAGGTCGGATTATCACTGGCTGGTCGGCCACAGCTTGAGCCGATAGAGTGGCCAGATGCCCCTCATGGGACTGTATTCATGATGCCTACGCTATCGGGTTCTTGGGCTCGTTGTCTTGAGGGTGTACGCCACCCACATACCCAGCAAATTCGGCCTATCACTTTTGACCATGCCGTTGCAACGGGCCGAGACGATTTAGTCCTTATCCACCTGAATCATCGCTTGGTGCAGATGTGTTTACGACTTTTGCGTGCCGAAGTGTGGGCAAAAGATGACGTAAAAAAGCTGCATCGGGTCACCGTGCGTAAAGTCCCGGATAGCAGCATTGAGGGGCCAGCCATTGTTGTTATCTCACGATTAGTCGTTACTGGTGGTAACCATCATCGTTTGCACGAAGAGCTGACAGTTGCTGGCGGTTATATCGGTGACAAATCATTTCGCAGAGAAGAAAGCGTGAACAAAGTTCAACACTGGTTAGAACAGGTAACGCCAATTAAAGCTGACGACTCCATGTTTGATGCCTTGCGGATGCGCTTTGAACGTGCGCAAAGTGCTGTCCTCCAAACGGTTGATGCTCGTTCTAAAGACCGTCTTAAGTTCTTAATTAACACATTAAAAACACGTAAGCAGCAAGAGCTTGAGGACATTAATACGGTATTGAACGAATTGGAAAAAGCTATTGAGCACGAACTCCAAAAAGACCAGCAGCCAGCACAACTTTCACTGTTTTCAGAAGATGAACGAACACAACTTAAACGCGATACCGCAGTTTTAGAAGCGCGACTTGCCCGTATTCCAATTGAGCGTCAGCAAGAGGCTGCAGCGATCGAAATGCGATATGACAATCTAAAGGACCGAACTTTTCCTGTAGCAGTTATTTTTGTAGTACCCGAATCGTCAGTACAGGGAGATAAAGTATGAGCTACGACAATCAACATGATTGGTTATCATTGATTGAAGTATCAGGGCCATTTCTTGCTATCCCGGTATTGAAAGATGTTTTTCCACAGGGATTGGATGAGCTCTCTGGAAGTAAGCGTAAACGTGTACGTCAGGCCTATGAAGAATGGCGAGACGCATTAGAGCTGGATGACGAGCAGTTTCCTGAATTACACGCTGCTTGGATAGACGAAGTCCTGTCACGATGCCTTGAGCTTGACGAAGATGGTGCAGGTGACGTACTCAAACGTGCTGATTGGTGCTCCTTCAACCTGCAAGCAAGTTTGCTAGAACATGGAGTTACGCTGTCGCCTGATTTTGTGGTTGTTGACGAGCAGCACGGCAATAAACCGCTCTTACTGATACAGAGCTACATGCAGGATGTCGATCTTGATGCCACTGTTAAGCAAGGTGGATGGGCAGCGACGCCCGCGGAACGAATGGTGCAACTGTGCCGCTCACTTGGCTGTCGTCTGGGATTGGTTACCAATGGCGAGCGTTGGATGTTGGTGGATGCCCCCGTCGGTGCGGTTACTACATTTGCTAGCTGGTATGCCCGTATTTGGAGCCAAGAACCAGTAACCTTGCAAGCCTTTGTACACTTGCTGGGAATCCGCCGTTTTTTTGTCGATAAAGCGGAACAATTACCAGCATTGCTTGATCGCTCACTGAAGTTCCAGGACGAAGTTACTGACGCACTTGGCGAGCAAGTTCGCCGGGCTGTCGAAGTGTTGATTCAGTCACTTGATAAGGCCGATCAGGATCGTAACCGCGAACTTTTGCATGAGGTCACAGAGCCCGAGCTATATGAGGCCGCATTGACCGTCATGATGCGGTTGGTGTTCCTGCTTTCTGCCGAAGAGCGTGGCCTATTGTTAATGGGCGATGAACGCTACGAGGCCAACTATGCACTATCCACCTTACGTATGCAGTTACGCAAAGAGTCCGATGAGATCCTTGAGCGGCGCTGGGATGCGTGGTCACGTCTGTTAGCAATTTTTCGAGCAGTTTTCGGTGGAATTGAGCATGAGAATCTGCGGCTACCTGCACTTGGCGGTTCATTATTTAATCCCGACCGTTTCCCGTTTCTTGAAGGTAGATCCAAGAGTTCTAACTGGCGAAATGAAGCTGCCAAACCACTACCAATCGACAATCGAACTGTTTTGCTGCTACTTGACGCGATCCAGCAATATCAGGGACGAACCCTGTCTTATCGCGCATTGGACGTAGAGCAAATTGGCTATGTTTACGAAGGTTTACTCGAACGCACCGTCAAACGCACTGAAGAAGTCACGCTAGAATTAGATGCTACAAAGAGCGCCAAAATGCCTTGGGTTAAATTGGCTGAGCTCGATTCCGCACGATTGGATGGTTCCGCGCAAATAGCAAAGCTATTACAAGAACGTTCCGGTAGTTCAGCCAGTCGTGTGAAGAATGATTTGGCAAGAACCGTGGATGATGCCCTTGCTGACCGTTTACTCACTGCATGCCAAGGCGACACCAATCTGCGAGACCGCATTAAACCTTATGCAAATCTACTTCGAACAGATCCATGGGGATATCCGTTAGTTTATCCTGCAGGCGCTTTTGTTGTAACCAGCGGCTCTGACCGCCGAGAGAGCGGCACTCACTACACGCCTAAATCACTCACTGAGGCGATAGTAGCTGAAACCTTAACTCCAGTTGCCTACATAGGCCCAGCAGAGGGTTTGCCGTGTGAGCAATGGGTATTGAAATCCCCCACTGAACTACTTGACCTCAAAATCTGTGACCCTGCCATGGGATCTGGTGCCTTCCTGGTGCAGGCCTGCCGCTGGCTGTCTGAGCGTCTAGTGGAAGCATGGTCACAGATGGAAACAATCGGCAAAGCAGTTAGTGTGGATGGTGGTCTTTTGGTTGCTGATACAGCCGAAGAACCGTTGCCTCGCGACGCCGAAGCGCGCAATCTGCTGGCGCGCCGTCTGATTGCCGAACGTTGTTTGTATGGTGTAGACGTTAACCCATTAGCGGTAGAGCTAGCCAAGTTGTCTATCTGGCTTATAACGCTTGCTAAGGCGCGTCCATTTGGGTTCCTCGACCACAACCTGCGCTGTGGCGACAGTTTGCTGGGTATTCATCAATTGAGACAGCTTACTGAGCTTTCGATGATGCCTGAAAATAACTCTCAGCAACTGCTGTTTGGCAAAAACATTGAGAAAGCTGTTCAGGAAGCTATTGAGTTGCGCCAGCGGCTTCGCGGGATGCCGATACGTGATATTCGAGATGTCGAAGCAATGGCACATATAGATGACAGAGCCCGACGCAAACTGGATGTATCGCAAATCATCGCGAACGCCTTTATTGGTGAGGTATTCAAATCAAGCGGTAATCCTTTGCAGTTGAAAAAAACATTGATATCAATCGCGATTCAAGCAGAGCAAGCCATCAATGGTGAGCATGAGGCACTGAGCTTATTGAACCGGCATGCTGCCATAGCTTTAGGTGCCGATTTACCGGCTGATAAACCTCCACGTCAACCATTTCACTGGCCTTTGGAGTTTCCGGAGGTATTTAGCAAAAGTGGTGGATTTGATTGCATTATTGGTAATCCGCCATTTCTGGGTGGACAAAAAATAACTGGTGTAATGGGGGACGTCTATCGTGAATATTTGGTCAATATAATTGCGGCAGGGAGAAGAGGGTCTGCGGATTTTGTGGCGTACTTCTTTGTTCGCGCGAATTGGTTGCTTTGTTCTAATGGTTTTTTTGGTTTAATAGCCGTGAATACAATTTCTGAAGGGAATACCCGCGAAATTGGGCTTGATACTGTACTGAATTCAGGATCAGTCATTTTTAAGGCCAATCCAAATTTGGTATGGCCTGGTCAAGCAAATGTTGTCACAAGCAGTGTTTATGTTACAAAAGTAAAATGGAAAGGGCCTCTTTTTATTTCAGGACAAAAAGTATCTGCAATTAGTTCAGCTTTGACCCATAGGGAAAACTGGAAGCCGCGCAAGCTCAAAGACAGTTCAGGACTTGTTTTTCAAGGGTCTATTATTCTAGGTGACGGCTTCTTAATTTGTGACGAGATTTATGATAATTGGAGACGATCGGGAGATGCCTCTTGCAATGTAGTCTTTTCGTATCTAATTGGAAAGGAAGTTAACCAATCACCAACCCACAATTCAGAACGAAATGTAATAAATTTTTTTGATTGGGGTTTCGAAAAGAGTGCTGAATATATAAGTGCTTTTATGCATGTTGAAAAATATGTCAAGCCTGCAAGATCCTCTGATAAGAGAAAAGAACGAAGAGAACAATGGTGGCTTTTTGCTGAGAGAGCTTCAAAGTTATACCACAAAATAGGGCGTGGGCATCCGTTTATGCGTCACCCGGCAGAGTGGAATAGTGCGATTGAACCCTTGAATAGGGTTATTGTATTTGCTACTGGCGCAACCAAATATCCATGTTTTACTTTTGTTCCGAATAAGCACATCTATGCTAATTCACTATGCGTTGTTGCGAGTGAAAGTTATGCGTTGTTTGCATGCCTATCTTCTGATATTCATGCCGTTTGGGCATGGGAGAATGGCTCGCGAATGAAACAGGATTTGAGATATACCCATGGCGACATATTTGAGACCTTCCCTTTTCCTGTCGGTGTTTTAGATGACCAGGATCAACAGCTCTGTTTATTAGGTGAGAAATTTTTCTATCAGCGCTCGGAATATATGATCAGAGAAAACAAGGGAATGACAAAGTTCTATAACGACCTTAATGATCCATCCAATACGAATCCAGCTATCTTGCAACTGCGTGAATTACAAATGCGGATCAACCAGGAGATTGTTAATGCCTATGGCTTTGATGAAATAGATTTGGAGCATGGTTTCCATGAAGTAGCCTATCTGCCCGAAGGCAAAAACATGCGCTTCACTATTAGTGAAGCTGCCCGTGAAGAGTTATTGTACTGTCTCTCTATGCTCAATAAATCTAGGTCTGATGCTGAACGTGAGCTTTCCCATAAAGAATCACTTAATATCGTTAAAACGCCGACAAGTCTTACTGGTAATAAAAAAGAAGACAGTGCGCAATTTGATTTTTTGGAATAAAGAATGAATTTACATAAATATGAGATGACCGTTGACCTTAATGTACTTGATCATCTTGGTATCAATCTTTACAGCAATATAGCAGCTGTAATTACTGAAGCTGTAGCCAATGCTTGGGATGCAGATGCAAGTCAAGTGAAAATAAACATAGATCAAAATAGTAGCCGTATAGAAATCATAGATGACGGTATTGGTATGTCTGTGAACGATATGAACAAAAAGTATTTGCGGGTTGGCTACCGTCGCAGATTTGAAGATCAACAGCTTGGTTGTATAACTGCAAAAGGCAGACCAACTATGGGTCGAAAGGGGCTTGGCAAATTATCTTTATTTTCAATAGCCAACGAAATTGAAGTTCAAACTTTTCATAACTCATTTGCGCATGGTTTAAGAATGAGCTTAGAGGGTATTCAACAGTCCGTTAAAAAAAGTGAAAAAAGCTATTCCCCACAACCATTAGATGTCACCGAGATAAACCTTACAAAAGGGACAAAAATCGTTTTGACGGACATCAAGCGTGAGCGCTTAGGGAGGGGTATCAACGCACTTCGCCGCCGGCTTTCTAGGCGTTTCTCAGTTGTCGGTAGCAAACATGGTTTTGAAATCATTTTAAATGGTCAACCAATAAATATGAACGATCGTGGAGACCTCCCTGTCGTTCAATTTTTATGGGAGTTTGAAGGAACTGAGTTAGATACAAGTTCTACTTTAAATCTGCTCGAAAAGGAAAGTCTGCCGAATAGGTTAGATGCATGGGATAGCGATAAACAGATTAAGGGGTGGATTGGTACAGCAAGCTTGCCAAAAGAGCTTGATAGTGAAGATGCTGGAAATTTAAACGGAATTGTTGTCTTAGCCAGAGGGCGCCTTTTTCATGAAAATATCCTAGATAAACTTAACGATGGGCGTCTCTATACAAAATATCTTACTGGTCAGATCGAAGCAGATTTTCTTGACGCAGATGATTTGCCAGATATAGCAACGAGCGATCGACAACGTGTTCAGGAAGATGATCCTCGATACTTAGATTTAATAGCCTTCTTGAAGTCTAGCTTAACAAAAGTTGAAAAACGTTGGAGCGAATGGCGTAAAAAACATGAAGTAGAGAAAGCTAAGGAAAATTCACCTGCCCTAAAAGATTGGCTTGATACTCTCCCAAAGGGCCATCGAAAAAGCGCAGAGAGTTTGATTGCAAAGTTGAGCTCTTTGCCGGTTGAGAATGATGAAGATCAAAAACTCTTGTTTAAACACGGTGTTTTTGCTTTCGAAAGAATGAAACTTCGCGGCTCGACTGAGGAACTTGCTAATAATATTCATAATACTGATAAATTGCTGTCTCTTTTGGCAGATCGTGATTCCTTAGAAGCTTCTCTATACAGAGATATCGCTAAATCAAGACTTGAAGCAATTAAGCAATTTCAAGCTTTGGTCGACGAAGATGCTAAAGAGCGAGTTTTACAAGAATATTTGTTTGATCATTTATGGTTGCTTGATACAGCTTGGGACCGAGCAACTCAGAGTGAGATCATGGAATCAAGATTGATACAGGAGGGTGTTATAGTCGACGATCTGACTGAAAAGGAGAAGTTAGGGCGTGTTGATATTGCGTACCGGACTAATGCTGGTAAGCATATCATCGCGGAGCTTAAAAAAGTTAAACGAAAAATGAAGCTAATTGAGCTTCAAGCACAAGGTCAGACTTACGTTGACAAGCTAACAAAAGTATTAAAAGTCCAGGGAGAGAACAACCCAAATGTAGAGGTTGTATTTATTATCGGCAAGCCAATTGATGAGGAAACTACCAACCCTGAGAGAATAAAGTCTTCAATGGCAGCTGTATCACCAGGTAGTCGTATTGTTTATTATGATTCTCTCATCGCGAGCGCACAGAGAGCATATTCTGAATATTTAGAGAAGAGTAAGGAATTGGATAAGCTTGATATATTAGTCGATGCAATTTAGTTAATTGCAAGATAACGGTTTTGTCTGAACGTGGCTGAGCAAATATTAGCATTAAACGGTTTTAATTCCGTTGATTTAGTTAAAGCGCTTCTTAACAATGAGTTTAAAGCTTGAGGGTCTCATGGCAGAGCAAATAAAGAATCATAGTCAAAATGCATGGATAGCTATTGATAATGTCTTAAATAGCAACATTCCATTCGCTCGATACACACTTAAGCTGGCTGGATCCCGAAGTATCTATCAAGCAATGTCTGATGGCGATTGGGTATTGATCCTTAATGCTCATAGGCAAATCAGTCGAGTAGGTCGTGTACTTCGAATTCGATCAGACCTCGTAAATACTACTGCCTTTTTTGACCGAATGTTGGTTGTTTCACCTGTTGTTTCAGTTGGTTTAACAGGGCTTATTCCACCTAGCAAAGGAAGTGTTGGCCGCATTCAATGGACAGACTTTGCTGAAATGCTTCCACGAGTATTGAAGACATCTCTTGCTGAGGTTCCTGCGGTTTCGGATCAGGCATATATCCGTGAATTGCTGCAGTTTGCGGTGATGGATGATTTATTGGGACCGGCTGGCGGACCTAATGAACAAATCGTTGATATGAGTGTGCGCGATCGTTATCTGGTTGGCAAGCTTGCCCCGCGTGAAGTCGCGCAAAGCATTGATGAAGCATTGCCAGCAACTTTCATCACTGACGAATCTGATGAGCCGGAAGAGACAAAAGTACCTGATCGTCATGTAGCCGGTGCAGAGTTCGGTGCAGCAACAGGCCGAGTTGATCCTGAGTCAGATTCTAGTGACGAAATCGATGCTGCAAGTAACCAATCTTTGGTACCTAGCAGCCTCGGAATGACGTTTTGTGTGGATGGTGATGTTGAAGAAATAGAAGTTGAAGCGAACTGGGGCAAGTATGAGCGTCTCCCCGGCGAGCAACATGATCATAACAAAACCGTTACTAAGAAAATTCGGGACGAGAAAGGGAACGTTGTCTCCACAGTTACCGAAGAGGTTAAATGCAAAGTATGGCAACGCATTCCGTGTGTAGGGAAAATCACCCTATTGCTGAAAGAGGGGGCGATCCCACGCCATGCTCCTGTTCCAAACTTTCCAGAAGTTTGCATCCAAGGATCTATTAGGGCAAAGAGTGCGAATGGTGATCGTTTAGTCACTTTGTTTCTAGTTAACGGCCATGAAGTTACTGATCAAGACACCAATAAAGACTCTGCTTGGATGTTTCAGCCTGAATTGATTGTTCGGGCAAAAAAAACCGCAAGTAACCAAGCGATCTTTCGACGCAGGCCTGTTCTGGATTCTGATGGTCAGGATAAGGAACGCGAATCGTTAGAAATGATTTACCGGAATCGAGTTGAGTTCGCCGTTGGTCATGGCGTTGCTCTGCATGCCACGGTTTCAACTGACCCTGTATTGGCAACTGAAGTCCGTACAGTGGTGATGCCTCAATATGAAGTGCAGGTCACAGAGACGCCAGGTTCAAACCAGAGCGATAGGCCAGCAATGCGCCAGATGGTGAGTTCTGGTTTGCTTGATATGCAACGCCTTGCAACACTCGAAGTTGAACAGTTGGTGCAAGCGTTGAGTATGCTGACCCAAGATTACTCGGCATGGATCGAAGAGCAACGTTCCCGAATTGGCGATGACGTAGTTGGTTATAACGATCGAGCTAATGAAGCATTAGAGCGTTGTGAGACGATTAACAAGCGTTTACTGGAAGGTATAAATACGCTTAGTGCTGATGAAAAGGCGCTTGCGGCTTTTAGATTTGCCAATAAGGCGATGGCGACTCAACGTGTTCGTAGTTTGTATGCGCTTGCTAAACGGCGTGGTGAAGATGTCACTGTTGATAGTTTTGATGTTGCAAAAAACCGTAGTTGGCGACCATTTCAGTTAGCGTTTTTACTCCTTTCTATTCCTTCGCTTACAAATCCGAGTCATCCAGACCGTGTTGAACCACTAGATGCCTACGCTGACTTGTTATGGTTCCCGACCGGTGGTGGTAAGACTGAGGCTTACTTAGGGGTTGCTGCATTCACGATGGCCATTCGCCGTATGCAGGGAAAGCTTGGGGGATATGACAGTTCTCGCGGTTTAGCTGTGATCATGCGTTACACGTTGCGTCTCCTCACGTTACAGCAGTTTCAACGTGCGACCGCTCTCATCTGTGCGATGGAAGTTTTGCGACGAGAAGCGCTAGATAAAGGTGACAAGGTTCTTGGTTCGGAGCCTTTTACTATCGGCTTATGGGTCGGTAATAAGGTAACGCCGGGGACTACAGAAGAAAGTCATCAAGCAATTGAAGATTTAAGAAATCCAGACAAATATAATGCCGGTTCATCATCGCCTGCCCAGCTAACCAGTTGCCCTTGGTGTGGCTCTGAAATCGCGCCAGGGCGTGATATCGAAGTCTATAAACATATTGGTCGTACTTTTGTGTTCTGTGGCGATAAAAAAGGGCGTTGCGATTTCTCAAAAGGCAAATCAAGCCAACAGCCACATCCTGGTGTTCCAGTTCTAGTTGTTGATGAGGAAATCTATCGTCGTCCTCCATCAATGATGATTGCTACGGTAGATAAATTTGCCATGATGGCGTGGCGTGGCCAAGTGAGAACGTTATTTGGTCGAGTAGGACAAGAATGTGAGCGGCATGGGCTGTTGTGGCAAGGTGCTGATTGCAATGGAAACCACAAAGCAAGTAAGGGGCTTCCAGCTTCAAAAGTAAAGACAATAAGTCCAATTCGGCCGCCAGATTTAATCATACAGGATGAATTCCACTTAATTAGTGGGCCACTGGGCACCATGGTAGGACTCTATGAATCTACTGTAGATGAACTCTGTAGCTGGTCATTTATGGGTAAGACGGTCAAGCCAAAGATTATCGCGTCTACGGCGACGGTTAGAAAAGCCAAAGAGCAAGTCAATAATGTATTCATGCGGAAAGTGTCAGTGTTTCCACCCCATGGTCTTGATGTCGAAGATAATTATTTCTCAGTGCAACGATCAATAGAAGATCGTGCAGGACGACGTTATTTAGGTGTGTGCTCGCCAGGAAGCTCAAGACCTGCAATGTTGATCCGCGTGTACACGGCATTTTTGACAGCAGCTCAAGAACTATTCAATCGGTTCGGTTCTGCTGCAGATCCTTACATGACCATGGTGGGGTATTTTAATTCACTTCGTGAGCTAGGTGGGATGAAGCGTCTGGCAGAGGATGATGTACAAACGCGGTCATATCGAGTGCAGATGAGCATGGTTCAGCGACCAGCCTTAGCTCAACGCAGTATAAGTAACATTCGAGAGCTTACGTCACGAGTTTCAAGTCAAGACATCCCCAAGTACCTTGATAACTTGGAAGTTAAGTTCAAAGCTGACTTTGATCCTAGCGTTGGTAAATATGTAACTAAGTGGCAAGAGGGCGACACCAGAGCTATTGATGTGGTGTTAGCGACAAACATGCTATCAGTCGGGGTGGACGTGAACCGTCTTGGTCTTATGGCCGTGAACGGTCAGCCCAAAGGTACCGCTGAATATATTCAAGCGACCAGCCGAGTTGGTCGTTCTTCGCCAGGTTTAGTCTGTACCGTCTTGACTTGGGCAAGGCCACGCGATCTATCTCATTACGAGACGTTCGAGCACTATCATGCAACTTTTTATAAACATGTGGAGGCGCAGTCCGTAACTCCATTTTCTCCAAGAGCGATGGATCGAGGTTTGACTGGTGCCATGCTAAGTTTGGTTAGACTCGAAAATGATGTTTTCAGTCCAAATAACGGTGCGGGGAATTTAAAACAATCCAATCAATCTGAGATGGCTGAAGCAATAGAGATTCTTGCCAATCGGGCTTTGAATGTTGCTGAAGATAGCTCCCGTCAGCAGTTAGCCATATCCGAACTGAAAGAACGTGCCGATGAATGGGCTAAAGAAGTAAGTATCGGTGGTCGAATTCTAGCTTATGAAAAACGGGGACCAGAGAGAGACAAAACAGTGGCATTGATTAAGTCGCCCGGTGTGCAAGCATGGGACAATTGGACTGTACCTATGTCCATGCGTGAAGTTGAACCAGGTGTTCGCTTAATAATGAACACAAGTCGTATAACGGATGATCGAGCGTGGCAATCTCGTCCAAGTACCAAGGATGAAGAGTGAAAATGACTATGAATAATAAAACGCTAGTCGGAGAAGTTCGCCCTAGTCAACTACTCTGGACTTACGGACCTGGAGCTCTCATTGATTTACCTAGTCTCTCAGTTGTTACCCTAGGTATCGATCGCTGGAACAAAGAAGACTGTCTTCTCATTCAAGAGTCACGCCTTCTAACCGCAGTTAGAAAGGTCTTAGGTGAGCAGGTCGAAAACCTACGAATGCCGCCATTCCAGAAAAGTGATGCAGTTGATATTTGGTCGCCTGAAGCAAATATTGGCGTACCTGTACGGCCATTTCCGAGATGGCTGCGTTGTGTAAAATGTGGTCTATTGTCTCCGTTTGACGCAGGTCTTTTTGAAATAAAACCCAATAAGTATCGGCCGGAGAGAACTCGATTCGTTCACATAGGTTGCCGAGGCTCGAAAGGGGATCAACCAGCAAGAGACGCTGACGCGGTTCCTGCACGCTTTTTGTTAGCCTGTCGTGCCGGTCATTTGGATGATTTTCCATGGCATTATTTTGTTCATGGTGGCAATAGCCAATGCCAAGGCACTTTGCGTTTTTTCGAAAGTGGAGCGTCTTTGCAAACCGAAAATCTGTGGGTTAAATGTGACGAATGCGGAGCATCTCGAAGCATGGCTCATGCGTTTGGTAAAGCGGGTAAAGAAAATTTACCTCGTTGCCGTGGACGCCATCCGCATCTCGACCATTTCGACTCGGAATGTGAGGAAGAGCCCAGAGCTGTTCTTTTGGGTGCGACCAATAGCTGGTTTCCGATAACTATTTCGGCTTTGGCAATCCCACAAATTAAAGACAAGTTAAGTCAGCTGATTATTGATGGATGGGAAGCTGCGTTTTTTGATCTTGAGTCCGAAGCTGAAGTCTCTGGAGCAGTCAAAAGCCTCAAAAGGCAGGGGATCTTACCGGGAATAGAGAAGTATTCCACGGCCATGATCTGGGCTGCGATTGAGGCGTATCGGAATGGCGGCCAAAACGAACTAGTGAGTGAGTCTGATATTAAAGGACCGGAGTGGGCTGTCTTAATCGAAGAAAACCCTCCTACAGATTACCCACACTTTATGAGTAAAAAAGTCGAGGTCCCTCAGGGTTTTGGCAAGCACATTAGCCGTGTTCTTTTGTTAGAACGTTTGCGCGAGGTTAATGCTCTTTTGGGGTTCACGCGGGTAGAGGCTCCAGAGGAATCCGGTAACCCAGATGAGCGCCCGGTAATGGCAGCTCTTTCGCGGAACAAACCTGATTGGATACCTGCAAGCCAAGTACACGGTGAAGGAATTTTCATACAGTTTGAAGAGAGAGCTTTAGTCGATTGGGAAGCTCAAATTGGCGTATTGGAAGTCGATAAAATGCTGCGCGGTGGTCACGTTGGGTGGCGAAATTCTCGACGACTTGACCCAAATGAGGGCTACCCAGGAATTCGATATGCAATGCTTCATACGTTATCGCACTTACTGATACGAGAATTAGCACTTGAGTGCGGGTACAACGCAGCAAGTATTCGCGAGCGAATCTATGCAGATACATCTGGTGATAGTCCACAAGCTGGAATTTTAATATATACAGCAGCAGCAGATTCAGATGGCACCCTTGGGGGCTTAGTTGATCTGGGTAAACCAGAGAATCTTGGCCGTCTTTTAGAGCAAGCACTAAACCGCTCAAAAGTTTGTTCTTCAGATCCCCTGTGCTCGGAACATAGCCCTGAGAAAGACCGTTCTTTGCATGTTGCCGCCTGTCACGCATGCAGTTTTGTGGCGGAGACCTCATGCGAGCGAGGCAATCGATATCTAGATAGGTCGTTACTCATCAAAACACTTGAACGGTCTAACGCAGCTTTTTTTGGTGACATCTAAAGTGGAGAAGCTTCTCGAACCAATCACTAAACTTGTAGGTTTGATTTCCAAAGATAAAGTTAATAGCCTTGCACGAAAACTGCAGAAGGTAGACGCAGCTAGATCTGCGTCTGTTTTCAACGACGTTTTGACAACTCCTCAAGCATTGGCGATTGCCAAAGAACTTATTGATGTCTGGAAACAGTCAGAAATTAGTGCGAAGGAACTTTCATATATGTTGCTCTCTGCAAGTCATGTGACTGCTGTTGAACAAAAAAATCAAAGCACAGAATTAGTGTGGACAGGTCCAGTCACGCCATTTGTATCTACACGTCGAACTGAGCAAGCACTCCTTGAAGTGATATCTAGTGCAGAGAAATCTCTGTTTTTAACAAGTTTTGTAGCTTATAAAGTACCATCAATTTTGAAAGCATTAACCGAATCCGCTACAAAAGGTGTTCGAATCATCATATTACTTGAATCCTCTAAAGATTTTGGTGGTAGCTTAGACTCCGATTTGATCGCAGCGACTAAAAAAACTCTTCCGTCGTGTGAGTTTGCATATTGGGCGGTCAAGGAAGAAGAGTTTGAAGGTGGGAAGGTACATGCCAAGATTGTTTTGGCTGATGACAAGCGATGCCTTATAACAAGTGCAAATATTACACAGCATGCAATGGAGAAAAATATTGAGGTAGGCGTGTTGTTAAACGGCGGGTCCCTAGTGCAGAACCTTTCACGTCACTTGCGACATTTGCTTGACTTGAAAATAATCCAGCTACTTGAAAATTAATGCCTCGATGTTTAGGTTTAATTTGCTTATAATCGTATTTTTTGTCGGTGTTAATATATGCAAGTCGTAGGGGTAGATCTTTTTTGTGGGGCAGGTGGGTTAACACATGGCCTGAAAAAAGCTGGTATTAAAGTGGCTGCAGGGGTAGATATCGATCCCGCTTGTAAATATCCCTACGAGGTCAATAACGGCGCTAAGTTCTTACACAAAAGCGTGTCGGAAGTTACGGGAAAACATTTACTTAGTTATTACCCTGTCGGCGCAGTAAAATTACTCGCAGGATGTGCACCCTGCCAGCCATTCTCAAAATACGCCCAAGGACGCCCCCGTGATGAGCGATGGGGTTTGCTTTACCACTTTGCTCGACTCGTTGACGAGATGACTCCTGAGTTAGTGACTATGGAAAACGTTCCAGAACTAATCAAGCATGAAGTCTATCAAGAGTTTAAATCGAAGCTTCTAGACTCAGGGTATCATGTTGCAGATAAAGTGATGTTTGGACCTGATTATGGTATGGCCCAAACGCGCAGACGTTTGGTGCTAGTAGCATCCAGATTAGGTGAAATTGATATCATTCCTGCTACGCACAAGCCCGCTGAATATCAGACTGTGCGTAACGCAATTGCACATCTTCCAAGCTTAAATGCAGGGCAAACTCACCATGATGATCCACTTCATCGTGCAGGTGGTTTAACTGAAATCAATCTGAAACGAATCCGAGCTTCAAAACCAAACGGAACATGGCGTGACTGGCCTGCTGATTTGATAGCAAAATGCCACCTTAAAGATTCCGGTAAAGGTTATTCTAGTGTCTACGGGCGGATGTCGTGGGATGAACCGAGTCCAACGATGACAACTCAGTGTTATGGGTTTGGTAATGGTCGCTTTGGTCATCCTGAGCAGGATAGGGCAATATCGCTTAGAGAAGCGGCAATTTTACAATCCTTTCCAGATGAATATAAATTTGCGGATCGACCAGAAAATTACAATCTCACTACTTTAGGCCGCATGATCGGAAATGCGGTTCCTGTAAGACTTGGAGAGGTTGTTGGCTTGAGTATTCGAAAACATTTAACTGCAGTTAATCATTCTTGGCCGATAGTTTGATTAACTAAATTATCTGCCTTAAATAGTTCGCTAAACTCGCTAGCGCCTCTTTCCGCTCATCAAAATAATCATGCTGGTTATAAATCCCTTCCACACCCTGCAGCTTGTGGTTTAAGCAGCGCTCGGCGACATAGCCTGGTACCCCAAGTTGCGCCAGCAAGGTGCGGCAGGTGCGGCGTAGGTCGTGTACTGAGAAGTGCTGTATATCGCCCATTTTGTTCGGTGGTTGCTTCTTTTTGCCCGCTTCATGGCCAAATAGCTTGGTAATGGCGCGGTTTAGCGTGTCGGCACCCATATGCGGGTTTTTACTGCTACGTCGGTTAGGGAACACATAAGGCGATCCTGCTGCGCGGATTTCCAATTCTTTAAACCAGGTTACGCATAGCTCAGGTAGTGGGATAGTTATTCCTACACCAGACTTGCTACGCGCCTTTGGTAACTCCCAAATTCCTGCCTTTAGATCGATCTCTTGCCAACTGGCTTCTGTTAGCTCGCTTTTACGCACGCCAAGCGTGACTAAAAGCGCACAGGCCAGGTAATTCTCTCTGGCAAAACTATCCGTATTTTCCCGAAACACTTTAAATACTTGGGTAAGCTCTTCCAAGGTTAGCGCCCGATCTTTGCTTTGCTCTACGCCGCCGGCATCGCTTACGTTAAAGGCACTGGCAGGGTTGGCACCCACCACATCAAGTTTTATGCCGTGGTTAAACAACTGCTTTAAATACAGCAGGGCGTCGTTGGCGGTGGTAGGGCGGCCGGATTCAGTAATGGTTTCGATAATAAACTGAATATCACGCGCGACCACTTTATTGGGCGAAGCAGCGCCGATATGCGGTGCGATATCTTTGCGGTAAACCCGCTCGGGGATATTCGGGTGCTTAAGGCGTTTGATATTGCCTTTATGCCAGTCGGCAAATAAGTCGTCTACAGTTTGCAGTTGTTGCTGCTTGGCACGTTGTTTTAAAAACAGTGGATCAACCTTTTCTACCAGCAACTGTTTTTTCTGCAGTACGGCTTCAGCCCGCGCTTCGGCCAACGTCATATTGGCGTACTGGCCTAACGTCATCTCGCGGCGTTTGCCGTTGGAGGTATAGCGTAAAAACCAAAAAGGCTTACCGAATCTAGGTACTGTTAGGTATAAACCTTCACCATCGCCAAATCTACCTGGCTCGCCCTTAATTAACGACTCCACCTTCTTTGTAGTTAGGCTACCCATATTCCCTCTCAAATCAGTAAGTTACTTTTTGGTGAGTTACCCACCACTTGCTATCTGAGTTAGTCTAACATACCCACCACTTTACCCACCACTTTTTTGTGGCTTTTGGTGGATAGAGGTGGATTTCGGTAGACTTGGGTTTTGATTAAGTTATTGAAATTATTTGATTAATGCATCTCAGTGGATGTCAGTAGACATCATTCGATGTTTTGGATCTGCTCCCGCATCTGTTCTATCAACACCTTAAGCTCCACCGCCGCATTGGTAATCTCGGTGCTAATAGCTTTGGAGGATAGGGTATTCGCTTCGCGGTTAAATTCTTGCATCATAAAATCTAAGCGGCGGCCGCAGGCGCCGCCTTTTTTTAGGGTGTGGCGGGTTTCTTTAATGTGGGCATCGAGGCGGTCTAGCTCTTCCGCTACGTCGGATTTGGAGGCTAAAAACGCCATTTCTTGCTCTAGGCGGCCTTGGTCTAGGTCGGCTTTTATTTCATTTAGGCGGTTGGTAATGCGGTCGCGTTGCCATTGCATGGCTTGCGGCAGGTGGCTGCGTACAAAGGCCACTTGTTCACCAATGGCGGTTAAACGTTGTTGAATCATTTCTTCTATTGCTGCGCCTTCGCGGCCGCGCCCGGCTAAAAAGTCTTGTAAGGCGGCATCAAAGCCGGCTAATAGCTCAGCTTGCAGTGTATCGAGATCTTCGCTTGGGGTTTCCATTACGCCTGGCCAGCGCAGAATGTCGGCAATATTGAGCGTTGCTTGCGGGGCTTTTTGCAGTAATTGCTGGGCTTTTTGTAACAGTTGCTCGGCAAAGACGTCATTTAATTGCAGTTCGCCAGCGGCTTGGTTGGCTTGGTAGCGTAAGTTAATTTCAATTTTGCCGCGTTGCAGGCTGTTGCGCAGTTTGTCGCGCAGCAGGCTTTCTAAACCACGAAATTGCTCAGGTAAGCGAAAGTAAGATTCTAAATAACGCTGGTTTACCGAGCGGATCTCCCACTGGGCGGTGCCCCAGCTGGCTTTGGTTTCGTGGCGGGCAAAGGCGGTCATGCTATGAATCATACTGGGCTTCCAAACAACTAACGATAAATACAGTTTTGGGAGTATACCTGACTTTTTAGTAATTTGGCTGATTTTGGCGAATGGATAGCCCTAAGCGCGCTTAGCTTCTATAATAGCCGCTAACTTTATCTTCAGGAGTAGCCTTATGCGTCCAAGTGGCCGTACCGCCAGTCAAATTCGCCCGCTGTCTTTTACCCGCCAGTTTACTGCCCATGCCGAAGGCTCGGTGTTGGTTGAGTTTGGCAATACCAAAGTTATTTGTACGGCCAGTGTGGTGGAAGGCGTACCGCGTTTTTTAAAAGGCAAAGGCCAAGGCTGGATCACGGCTGAATATGGCATGTTACCGCGCGCAACGCATAGCCGTAACGATCGCGAAGCGGCGCGTGGCAAGCAAGGTGGCCGCACCATGGAAATTCAACGCTTAATTGGCCGCGCGCTGCGCACCGCAGTAGATTTAAGCTTACTGGGCGAAAATACCATTACCTTAGACTGTGATGTGATTCAAGCCGATGGCGGCACCCGCACGGCCTCGATTACCGGTGCTTGTGTGGCCTTGGTTGACGCCTTTAGTTATATGCAAGCCAAAGGCTTGTTAAAAACCAATCCATTAAAATTTATGGTGGCGGCTGTATCAGTGGGCATGTATCAGGGCAATGCGGTTGCCGATTTAGATTACGCCGAAGACTCTGCCGCCGAGACCGATATGAACTTGGTGATGACCGAAACCGGCAAAATCATTGAAATTCAGGGTACTGCCGAAGAAGCGCCCTTTAGTTTTGCTGAAATGCAGCAAATGCTGGCGCTAGGCAGTGCGGCCATTAGTGATATTGTAAAAGCCCAGAAGCAGGCGTTAGGCCAGGAGTAATTATGAAAGCTTTTCAACGTGAATTTATTGAATTTGCCTTAGCGCGCCAAGTATTAAAATTTGGCAGCTTTACCTTAAAGTCTGGCCGCACTAGCCCGTATTTTTTTAATGCAGGCTTGTTTAATACCGGTAGCGATTTAGCCAAGTTAGGCCGCTTTTATGCGGCGGCTTTGCAAGATGCCGCCCTTGAATTTGATGTGCTATTTGGCCCAGCCTATAAAGGCATTCCTATTGCCACCACCACAGCGGTGGCCTTGGCCGATCATCACAACCGTGATGTGCCGTACTGTTTTAACCGTAAAGAAGCCAAAACGCATGGCGAAGGCGGTAATTTAGTGGGCGCACCACTAAAAGGCCGCATTATGTTGGTGGATGATGTGATCACCGCCGGTACGGCTATTCGTGAATCGATGCAGCTTATTCAGGCGCAAGGTGCTGAGCTTACTGGTGTGTTAATTGCGCTGGATCGGCAAGAGCGCGGTCAGGGTGAGTTATCGGCTATTCAAGAAGTCGAGCGTGACTTTAATACCAAGGTGATTTCGATTATCAGCCTGCCAGATTTAATTAGCTATTTGGCCGATAAGCCGGAATTGGCCGAGCACTTAGATGCAGTAAAAGCCTATCGTGCGCAATACGGTGTGGCTTAACATCGCTTTGCAATAATGTTGCTTTATACTGAGTAACATTCTTCGCCAGCCAACACTGTTGTGCACTAGCATGGCAGTGTTTGGCCTGGTAGTAGCGGCTAGCCGTTAGCCGGTTTGAGGTTGCAGTTCGTTTTCGCCTCGTTTCTTTCGCTTCGTTTTTTTAGCATCGTTAAGGATGGCTTATGCAAAAACCCAATGGTACTGGCCTTGGCCGAATTCTCAAAGCCGCGCGTTGTTCTATGCAAGGCTTTGCCGCGAGCTGGAAGTTTGAGTCGGCGTTTCGGCAAGAAGCGACGCTAACGGTGTTAGCGATACCTTGCGCGCTTTGGCTCGCCAGTTCCGTTAGCCAGTTTGCTTTACTGATGGCCGTATGGGGCTTGGTGCTGGTGGTGGAATTGCTGAACTCGGCCATTGAGTCACTTACTGATAGGGTAGGTTTAGAGCGGCATGAACTATCGGGGCGCGCTAAAGATATGGGCTCGGCGGCCGTGTTTGTTGCCTTAGCGATCGTGGCTTTGGTTTGGGGCGCGGCGCTGTGGGAAAGATTAAGTGTTTAGCTATGCCAGCTAATGGGTTGCTGAAACAAGGTGCTTAGCAAAGCGTGTTGTAGTGCTAAGCCAAGTTGTGTTACCTCGGCTGGCGCGCTGCCTGTCGCCAGCGCCTGATGTAGCTCGAGGTGCTTGTCTTTTATTGTCTGAAAATACGGGTTAGTTGCGTATTTGCTTTGTACTGCTGGCTGTTGTAGCCAGTTTGCCAATTTACAGGGGCTATGCGTTGCTTGTAGCTCCTTGCCTTGAGTTAGGTTTTGTATGGCGCTCAGATACCACTGTCGGTGCTCTGCCAAGCTAATTAAACCTTGTAAATCTGCTTTGTTGAGTAAGGGCACAGTTTGCCATATTTCAGGCATTTGCCAGTTCGCTAGCCAAGCGGTAATGTCACTGGCGGGCATGGGTTTAGCAATAAAGTAACCTTGTGCTAAATCGCAGCCTAAGGCCGACAACAAGACACCATGCAAAAAGCTTTCAACCCCTTCGGCCACGACGGTGCGTTTGAGTTTTTGCGCCAGTAGAATAATAGAGTCGGTAATAATTAACTGCTCTGGATCATCCAGCATTTGTCGAATAAAGCTTTGATCGATTTTGACAATATTGGCTGGCAGTTGCTTTAAAAAAGTGAGCGAAGAATAGCCGGTACCAAAATCATCTAATGAAAAGTCGATACCTTTCTGCTGCAAAGTACGGATTAATTCCGAAGTTTTATCCAGTTGCTCTACGGCGCCGGTTTCTAGAATTTCCAGTTCAAGTTGCGCGTATTGAACGTTGGGGAAGCGGGCAAATTGCTGCAGCAGTTTTTCAGCAAACAGCGGATCATTCAGTTGCATACTGTCAATGTTGACACTGATCCGGCTTTGAAAGCCCTCGGCATTCCATTGGCTTAGCTGGTGTAAGGCTTGCGTAATGACCCAATCGCCCAAGC
Source organism: Alishewanella sp. d11 (assembly GCF_049390205.1). GTDB lineage: Bacteria > Pseudomonadota > Gammaproteobacteria > Enterobacterales > Alteromonadaceae > Alishewanella. The sequence continues at coordinate 2,066,696 of NZ_CP186547.1, forward strand.
TCAGCATTAAGGCGTTATTTGCCAAGGCCGGGATAAAACTATCTGGCATCACCAAGCCTTTTGCTGGATGTTGCCAGCGAATTAAGGCTTCAAAGCCCGTAACTTGGCCGCTGCGCAAGGCCACTTTTGGCTGATAATACAGGACAAACTGATTGTCGTTGATGGCCTGCTCTATCTCCTTAAAAAACTCAAACTGGTTGCGTTGTTGGGCGGCAGTAGTGCGGTCGAAAATATGAAAGCTATTGCGCCCAGCCAGTTTCGCCTGAAATAGCGCTTGTTGCGCTTGTTTCAGCAGTTGTTCTGCTTCTAACTGCTCGGCTGTGCCAGCAAAGGTGATGCCAATACAGGCGGTAAGATTGCTTTGATTACCGGCAAGGGTAAAAGGTTTGCTGGCCGTGAGGCGTAACGTATCGATCAGCTTTAAGGCTAATTCAGGATCGGTCAGTTCAGGCAAAATAACGGCAAATTCGTTACCGCCAACCCGCGCCAGAAAATGCTGTGTGGCTAACTGTTGTTTAAAACGGCCAGCGATAAGCTTTAAAACCTTATTCCCAAACTTGTAGCCAAATTGTTGGTTAATGCTCTGAAACGCGTCTAAATCTATGGTAAGTAACGCAAGTGATTGGCTTATGCGTTGTTTTTGCTTGAGTAGGTGCGACAGCTGGCTGAGTAAGAGTTCGCGATTTGGTAATTTGGTCAGTGCGTCAAAGTGTTGTACTAGGTTAAGTTGGCGTTGTTGCTGTTTCAGTGGGGAAAGATCATGAAACAGCGCAATATAGTGTGTAATAGCTCCGGCCGCATTGCGTACCGCCTGAATTTTTAAATGCTCGGCATAGATAGCGCCATTGGCGCGCTTGTTCCATATTTCACCTTGCCAAAAGCCTTTTTGTTTAATTTGCTGCCAGAGCTTGCGGTAAAAGCTGGCGGGCTGTAAGCCAGAGTTTAAAATATTGGCGTTGTGCCCAACAACTTGGGCTTTACTGTAGCCAGTGATTTGGCAAAACGCTGTGTTAACGTCAATAATGCGGGCATTGGGATCGGTTAGCATGATGCCTTCTAGTGCTTCAGTGAATACACTCAGGGCGATTTTTTGCTGCTCATCTACTTGGTGTCTTAAGGTAATATCATAGGCCACACCCAGTATGCCGATGAGCTTACCTGCCTCGTCAATTAATTTGACCTTGCTGGTCTCAACTAATTCTTTATGGTTATCTGCACGGAAATGCAGCCATTCTTCATTGATCAGCGGGGTGGCACTGTTTAACGCTTGAAGATCGTGATAACGAAACAGTGCTGCGCTCGCCGCATCAACAAAGTCATAATCTGTTTTGCCAACAATTTCGGCTTCTGTGGCGTTAAAAAACTGCTCAAAGCGTTTGTTACAGGCGAGATAGCGCCCATCGGGGTCTTTTAACCACACCAAGGAAGGAATATTTTGTAATACCGTTTTTAAAAAACTGCGCTCGTATGCTAAGTGCTGTTCGAGATCACGTTGTTTAGCTAAAACCGCTTGCCGCTCGGTTACATCAGTAAAGGTTGCGATAACAATATTATCGTCGCCCACTTCGCAAGCAATGGTTTGGATATCTGCGTAGAACTGGCTAGTATCTTTACGAATAACCGGGTAACACACCGCATCTTTTAGCACGCCTTGCGCCATAGCTGCAAAATCGGCCAGCACTGCGCTGTGATAGCTAGCAGGATGTAAATCGAGCGGGGTTAACATCGCTAGTTCAGCCAGTGTATAGCCGGTTAGGCTAGCAAAAGCTTGGTTGGCATAGCACAATTGTTGCGTGTCAATATAGGCCGCCACTATGCCAATTGGCAGATTATCTAATAATGCAAGTTTAGCGTTATCTGGCAGTAAGGTATTGCGCATAGTGTCAAAATTTAGCCATGTTTTTGTTTAGCATGGCATAACTCTGTCACAGATCAAGCTGTTTTTAAAACAGTTATACTAAAGCAGAAGCTAGCTTAATGGCTTCTGCTTAGGCAAAGGGGTAACGTATTAACTAAAAAGTTGTTGTTCTAATAAACGCCATTGATTAGCCCAATACTGGGTTGGCAGGCGTTTAAAACCTGAGCGAACAAACTGGTTAATTTTCCCTTCAATGGTGGCCAGCAGTAAGTTAGCCAGCTCTGCTTCGTCGATGCTGAAGCTTTTGCCCTCACGCAGCTTACGTTCGCGCAAACACTGTTTAAATTGGGTTTCGAGCTTTTCAAACAGCGTCGCTACTCGTTCTAACAAGCGTTCTTGCTCACCTTGCAAGGCGTCACCGGTTAAAATTCGGCAAAAGCCAGGGTTACGCTCGGCAAACACCAATACCAGCTGCAGCATTAGGCTAATCCGGGTTTGGGTATCTTTATGCTCTTCGGTAATGGCATTAATGCGCGATAGCAAGGTATCTTCAATAAACTCAATTAAGCCTTCGTACATACGGGCTTTACTGGGAAAGTGCCGATAAAGCGCCGCTTCTGATACGCCGACTTTTTCTGCCAAGGCTGCCGTAGTGATTCTTTGACCATTACTGTTGCTCTGCAACATGGCCGCAAGCGCTTGTAAGATATCTTCTTTACGATTGGGTTTCTTCGCTGTTGTCATGCCTGCAGGGGGTTCCTTACTGCTTACCTGAATGGCCGAAGCCGCCTTCACCACGTTCTGTTTCATCAAAGCTTGTTACCAGGTTAAATTCGGCCTGGATAACCGGCATAAATACTAACTGCGCAATACGATCGCCCGGCTCAATGGTAAAAGCCTCGCTGCCACGGTTCCACATTGAAACCATTAACGGGCCTTGGTAATCTGAGTCAATTAACCCCACTAAATTGCCCAATACAATACCATGCTTATGGCCTAAACCTGAACGCGGTAAAATAGTGGCGCACAAATTTGCATCGCCAATATAAATCGAAATACCCGTGGGGATCAGCACGGTTTGGCCAGGATTTAAAGTTAAAGTACTGTCTACACAGGCTCGTAAATCTAAACCCGCAGAGCCTGGCGTGGCATAAGCAGGCAGAGGGAACTCAGTACCAATACGTGGGTCAAGAATTTTTAGGTCAATGGCTTTTTTCATAACGACTTCTTTACTGTTTAGGTTAGGCTTTGTATTGCTGGCTAATCAGGGCAATAAGTTGCGCTGCCAGCTGTTCTTTCGGTTGTATGGGTAAGTCGAGTTCGCCACCCTGCCAGATTACGCTGAGTGCATTTTGATCGCTATTAAACCCTATTTGGCTGCCCGATACATCGTTGGCGCAAATCATATCTAAGCGTTTATTCAACAATTTCTGCCGTGCATAGTCCAACACATTGCGCGTTTCTGCCGCAAAACCCACAGTGAAAGGGCGTTGCTGGGGTAAGGCGGCAACGCTGGCAATAATATCGGGGTTTTTCACCAGTTTAAGCTGCAGTTCGTTGTCACTGCCTTTCTTTAATTTATCGGTTGCAATGTTGGCTACCCGATAATCGGCTACCGCGGCACAACCGATAAAGATATTAGAGTGCACGGCTGCGGTTAAGGCGGCTTCTAACATTTGCTCGGCGCTTAACACATCAATACGCGTAACGCCGGCGGGTGTTGCTAACTGCACAGGCCCACTGATTAAGGTCACCTTGGCACCGGCTTTCGCGGCGGCAGCGGCCAGCGCGTACCCCATTTTGCCAGAGCTATGATTGCTAATGTAGCGCACTGGATCGATGGCTTCGCGGGTGGGGCCGGCGGTGATAGTAAAGTGTAAACCTTGCAGATTTTTGACAGGGCTAAAAAGTTGTTCTGTTAGGGCGGTTAGCTCCAGCGGCTCTAACATCCTGCCTGCGCCGACATCGCCACAAGCTTGCGCCCCAGACCCCGGGCCAAAAATGTGAAAATTATGTTCTTTTAATGTTGCGATATTTTTTTGAGTAGCTATATTTTTATACATCTGCTGATTCATAGCCGGTGCGACCGCGATGGGCGCATTACTGGCTAGCACGCAGGTGGTAAGTAAATCATTGGCAAGGCCATGCGCTAAGCGAGCAATCACATCGGCACTGGCGGGAGCGATTAAAATCAGATCTGCCCATTTCGCTAACTCAATGTGTCCCATTGCTGCTTCTGCCGCAGGATCAAGCAGGCTGTGACTAACGGGGTTGCCCGATACGGCTTGCAGGGTAAGTGGCGTGATAAATTGCTGCGCAGCGTCGGTAAGAATAACCCGCACATCGGCGCCACGCTCTTTTAAGCGCCGCACCAAATCAGCGCTTTTGTAAGCAGCGATACCGCCGCTGATACCAAGTAAAATACGTTTAGAAGCAAGGGTTTGCTGCATTTGAACATTGTCCCGGCCACATTAATGATGGCATAAGATAGCATGGAATCGATAATTCAGCACCAGTTCAGCTGCTGAGAAGAGGAGGAAAATATGGCAATTACCGATTGGCCTGTAGCGGAGCGCCCTCGTGAAAAACTGCTGGAGCAGGGCGCGACTGCCTTATCTGATGCTGAGCTTTTAGCCATATTTTTACGCACCGGTATTGCGGGTATAGATGCGGTAAGTTTAGCGCGGCAATTATTACAGCAATTTGGCGGCTTAAAACCGTTACTGGCTGCCACGCAACAGGAGTTCTGTCAGGCTCGTGGTTTAGGTGAAGCAAAATATGTACAACTGCAGGCGGTGTTAGAGCTGAGTCGGCGCTTTTTACAGCAACAGCTGCAGCGCACCACAGTGTTCTCTGAACCGGATTTAGTCCGAAAATATTTAAGCCATTTACTTTCGCATGAACAACGCGAAGTCTTTGTGGTACTTTATCTTGATAATCAACATCGTATGATCTGTGCTGAACCGCTTTTTCAGGGCACTATTGATGCCTCGCCCGTGTACCCACGTATTGTAGTTCAACGCGCTTTAAAGCATAATGCCGCCGCTGTTATTCTGGCTCATAATCATCCTTCTGGGGTGGCCGAGCCAAGCCGCGCTGACAGAGCGATTACCGAGCGTTTAACTCAGGCCATGGCCTTGGTAGATATCCGGGTTTTAGATCATTTTGTGGTGGGTGATGCCGAAGTGGTGTCTTTTGCCGAGCGAGGCTGGCTGTAATGAGATGCTGGCCTAACTGGGCGCTTATTGTCAAAGGCGCCAGATATAATTTGTCTTGAGTTTAACCGCGCTTTCGTGTATAAAGTGCGCCCTCATCCATTTTCGGGGCAACCTTCAAGGCCAGAAGGGTGAAAGATAGCTCGAGCTGACGTAATTTTGGAGAAATATTGACATGTCTAGAGTATGCCAAGTAACTGGCAAAGGTCCGATGGTAGGTAACCGTCGTTCGCACGCCAACAACGCGACAAAGCGCCGTTTCCTGCCTAACCTGCAAACTCACCGTTTCTGGGTTGAAAGTGAAAACCGTTTTGTTACTTTACGTACTACCCCACGTGGTATGCGTATTATTGACAAGAAAGGTATCGACGCCGTTTTAGTAGACGTTCGTGCCAACGGTCACAAGGTATAAGGAATTAACAAATGCGCGATAAAATCCGTTTAGTTTCTTCTGCTGGCACAGGCTTCTTCTACACTACAACGAAGAACAAGCGTACTATGCCAGAAAAGATGGAAATCAAAAAGTTCGATCCTAAAGTGCGTAAGCACGTGATTTTCAAAGAAGCGAAAATCAAGTAATCGACTTACAGAAACCCGGCCAACGCCGGGTTTTTGCTTTTTAAGCCCTGCCTACGTTACTATGTTTAGCATGTCCTTTAACACGTTAATGCCCTTATGCTTAAACTCTCCCGCCGCCATTGGAACAATATCCTAATCTTTGTGGTGCTGATTTTAATGTACAGCTTATATGATTGGTCTGGTACTAAGCTTGACCAAGCCACTAAGCCTATGCCGTTAGTGCCTGAACAAGCGCAGCTGCTGAGTGTTTCTGTGGCCAATCAACGGTTAGTTAGGGTGGCTGGGCAATGGCAGCTGCAACCCGGTGGTGTGAGTGCAAATGCGCAGCAAATGGCCAGCGCTTGGCAGTTTAGTATACTGCCTTTAGCCAGTGCGCAGGTGCAGCCAGACTGGGTCCCAGTGGCACAGGCAAGTTTGCAATTAGTGGGTGAGATTGCGCCGCAAATTTGGTTACTTTACCCTGATCCTACCTTGGGTAATGCATCCAGTCAACCCAGCTATTTGCTGCAGCAAGTGGGGCAGGGATCGCTGTATCAGCTTAATGCTGCACAAGCCCGTTTATTATTTTTATTGGAGTAAGCATGCCGGAATTACCTGAAGTTGAGGTGTCTCGTTTAGGGATCAGTCCGCATTTAGCCCAGCAGACCCTGGTCAAGGTGATTGCTCGGCAACGACAATTACGCTGGTGGGTGCCGGATGAGGTGGTGGAGCTGGTTAATCAGCCTATCTTATCGGTGAGCCGCCGCGCGAAATATTTACTGTTAGAATTGCCTGCTGGCTGCATTCTTTTGCACTTAGGCATGTCAGGCCATTTAAAAGTGGTGCCTGCTGCTTTGCCTGCCGAAAAACATGATCATGTCGATTTTGTGTTAAGCAATGGCCAAGCGCTGCGTTTAAACGATACCCGTCGCTTTGGCGCGGTGTTATGGCAAGCGCACGAAACGGTGCATCCCTTATTGGCCACACTGGGGCCTGAGCCGTTAACCGAGGCCTTTAGTGCAGAGACGTTGCTGGCCGCTTGTGCTAAACGCAGTGCTGCGATCAAGTTAGTGTTAATGGATAACCATGTCGTGGTAGGCGTGGGGAATATCTATGCCAATGAGGCGTTATTTAAAGCGGGCATTGCCCCGCAGATGCCGGCTAATCAAGTTAGTGCCGCTAAATTAAGCATATTAGCCTCCGTAGTAAAAGAGACCTTGGCGGCGGCTATTGTGCAGGGCGGTACTACACTGCGCGATTTTAGTCAGGTTGATGGTAAACCGGGCTATTTTAAGCAGGAACTGCTGGTGTATGGCCGTGGTGGCGAGGCGTGTGTGCAATGTAATAATCCATTACAAGAAATTCGGCTTGGTCAGCGCAGCACGGTATTTTGCTCGGTTTGCCAGCCGTTGTAACGGCTGAGCATTTAAAAACGTCTTTTGGCAGTGACGCGCCACTGCCAACTGCTAATATCAGGATTATCGGTAAAGGGTCTGGTTAAATCCAAATGCACCATAGTGCCGCGGCTAGAGTGGCTGGATAATAGCCGCAGGCCAACGCCAACACCGACTAATACTTTATCGTCTAATTCCGCCTTGGTTGCCAATTCTGGCTTCGAGGTAAAAGCATCCGCTCCGCCCCAGCTGCGGCCGACATCGGTAAAGGCAGCGAAACCGACATCAAAGATTTGCCATAAATTCCAGTCGGTATAATGCCGGTATTCGGCGGTAGCGACCATGCGGTTATCACCACGTTGGTAATACAATGGAAAGGCTCGAAGTCCACTATCGCCGCCCAAATATAAGGCGTTATCCGCAAATAGGTTTTCGCCTTGCTCTGCCGAGATACTGGCAACAAAGCTGTTACGACGGTTAAGTTGGTGGTTGAGTTGTAAGCCCAGATGCCAGAGTGTTTGCTTACTTTGCTGAAAGTCTAAGTGCTGGTAGCTGAGGTCGGCAAATAACCACGTGGTGCTAAGGAGCTGCCACGCTTTATCTAGGTTTAGTTGAAGTTGTAAGCCGTGATCATCTGCGCCTAGCCAGGGCTGCAGATACCCTAGGCGCAGCCGCAGTTGCCAGCCTGCATTGATATCTTCTACCCGATTAAATTGATTAATGTTATACAGCTTGTAGAAGTCATCCTGCAACAGTTGATATTCCAACCAAATTGTCGAGAGGTTTCGCGCTTCAGGAATAGGCAACAGCGTATCGACTTGCGCTGAAAAGCTAACATCTTCTAAGGTAGTACCAAAGAGTAGGCGTTGGATGCTGTGCTCAGTCGCCGTTAATTTGATGCCCACGGAGCTTTCAAAATAGTTACGCGTACGGTCATATTCGTTGATGTTTTCAGCTAATAGATAATCGGTAACTTGCTCTTTATTTTTTAAAAAATCCAAGTTGAAAGCCCAGCTTGAGTCTAACCGATAAAACGGGCGGTGTAGGCCAAACTCAAAGTTCTCCCCGTCTGAGTTATTCGCATAACTGGCAAAGGTATTCCAATGACTGCCAAAAATGTTTGGGCTGGCAAAACTTACTAAATAGCCGCTACGTTCACTGTCTTTGGCGTAATCTAATTGAATCTGATTGCCAGAACCTAATAAGTTATCTTCGGTAATACCCAAAGAATACTTGCTTTCGCCACCCTCCCTAGAGAAATCTATTTTCGGCAGTAACGACCAGTTATCCCAAGTAGTTACGGCTACGACAACGGTATTATCGGTAGGACAGTATTGAATAACCTCGACTTTAGCATCGCGCAGATAACGCCGGCTACGCAGTAAACGTTCTGTTTCTGCCAATTCCGACAACTGCAGTGGTGCGGCTTCGCTAAAGAGTAAGTCATCACGGATGGTTTGTTCTTTACTAATAATATGGCTGTTGTTAGCAAAACGATGTAGCCAAAATACGCCTTTGGCTTCTAAATCAAACACGTTATTCGGGTTAAACACAATGCGGCTAATTACCGGTTTTTCTGTTTTTAATAAGGCATGATCAACATCACTGTGGCATTGGGCAAACAGGCTAAAATGAGACACCGCTAAAAATAGCACACTTATACTACGCCACATGCGTCAACTCCTGTTTCATCCGGCAGTGTGATTTGTCTTAGTTTAACTATGACGCTTTTTTCCAAAAATACCACTATTCCAAGCATCTAGCCTAATTTGTTACAGAGGGGATGCTATATTTAGGCTGGCTGTTTTCTAAGCTCAGCTAGCTATACCACAGGCCAGTGATATGTGGTAGTACCATGCTTGCTCAGGTTAAGTTCAGCTTACAGAATTTATAATATGCGCTATAATTTTTATTAACTAACAATATGTTAATTATTATTCTGAGGTTCTTCAACTTTATGGACGTGCCCAGTTGCAGGCAAAGCCTGTATTTAAAATTCATCCCATTAAATTCTGCTTAATAAGGTAACGCCATTGCTGCTCTTATTAAGCTTTTGTTGCTGATAAGAGGTTGTTATGGAATTCCCTGTGCTTATCGAAACCTTGCGTATTGCGCTGGAGCACAATACCGCCCACTTATTACGTGCTCAGTTAGAAGATGTGCATCCGGCAGATTATGCTGCGGCATTAACGGAGTTTCCCACTGCACAACTTTGGACACTCTTAACGGTATTGCCGCGGGCTGAGCAGGCGGAAGTATTTGGTTATTTACCGGCTGAGGTGCAAGTTGAACTAGCGATAACCATTAGTCGGCGTAAGTTAGCACCCATTATTCGGCAGATGTCGGCAGATGAGCGAGCGGATTTATTCAATCGCTTAACCGCCGAGCAGCGCGATACCTTATTACCGGCGTTAGCCCAAGCTGAGCGTGAAGATTTGCTGCGTTTATCGGCGCATGAAGAGGGAACGGCGGGCGCCATTATGACCTCGGATTATGCCATATTACCGCCAGAGCTGACGGTGCGTGAAGCGATAGAGGTATTGCGTTTAGAGGCACCCGATAAAGAAACAATTTACTCTTCGTATGTGGTGGATCAGGCAAGGCAGCTAATTGGTGTGGTGAGCTTGCGTGAGTTGATTTTAGCACCGGCCAACATGCGGGTAGAGGCTTTAATGAATCATGATCCCATTTATGCGGCTGTGGATCTGCCGCAGGAAGAGGTGGCGGCCTTAATTGCCAAATATGATTTATTGGCCTTGCCCATTGTCAATGCTGAGCGGCAAATGGTCGGCATTGTCACCCATGATGATGCGATGGATGTCGCCGCTGCTGAAGCTACAGAAGATTTTCACAAAACGGCAACTATCGGTAAATTGGAAAGCAGTGTTAAGCAGGCCAGTATTGGTTTGCTCTACCGTAAACGGGTATTTTGGTTGGTGATTTTAGTGTTTGGTAATATCTTCTCGGGCGCAGGGATTGCTTACTTTGAAGAGACCATAGCCAGTTACCTCGCTTTACTGTTCTTTTTACCCTTACTGATTGCCAGTAGCGGTAATGCGGGGGCGCAATCGGGTACCTTGATGGTGCGAGCCTTAGCTACCGGTGATGTCAAGTTAAAGGATTGGGGGTGGCTGTTGGGCAAAGAGTGTGGCGTGGCGGCGTTGTTGGGGCTGACCATGTCTGCGGCGGTGGTTGGCTTAGGATTATGGCGCGGCGGCCCCGATATTGCGGTGGTGGTGGCTATTACTATGATGCTAGTGGTTTTGGTCGGCAGCTTAATTGGGCTTTCTTTACCCTTTTTACTTAGTCGTTTAAAACTCGATCCCGCTACGGCTAGCGGGCCTTTGATTACCTCTATTGCTGATGTCGCTGGGGTGGTTTTATATTTTTCTATCGCCACCTGGTATTTGGGGTTATAAATCTTGGCTAAGCAGAGCTCTCTGCTTGTTTGAGCATTGTTTTTTTCAGTAAAAGCGCATAGACTGCAGCGGCAACCAAGGGGTGCACTTTTTATAGGTATAAAAGGTGCTGAGATGCCAACAAGCAAACCCTTAGAACCTGATCCGGATCATACCGGCGGAGGGATGGTGCTAACTCCCCATCAGAGCACATGACAACCCTAATTCAGCTGCAATTGCTCGCTGTGGTCACTGGGTAGATTGATGTCTTTGAACAGTGTGATCCTCAAATTGTTTTTGGAGTCGATCACCTATGTCTATGCGTTTATCTATTTTATCAATTGCCGTACTGTCAGCTTTTTCTTTACACGCGTCTGAGCAGAATATTGAGCATATCGAGGTGAAGGGTGACTTTCGGCAACTCAGCGTTATGCAAGTTGCTGGCAGTGTTGCCGTGTTGACTGAACAAGATATGCAACGTCAATCTGCACAACATTTAGACGATGTATTACAACAGTTTGCCAATGTGAATTTTGCCGCTGGTGCCTCGCGTGGTCGTTTTATTCAGGTGCGCGGTATTGGTGAGCGCAGTGAATTTATTGATGTGATCAATCCGTCGGTTGGCATTCTGATTGATGGCATTGATTATGCTGGCTTGGGCTTGAGTAGCGTGGCACATCCTGAGCAGTTAGAGATCTTTCGTGGTCCTGAAGCGACGCGCTTTGGTACTAATGCTTTGGCGGGGATGGTGAACTTTACCAGTAAAAACCCTACCTTTTCGCCTGAGGGCAAAGTCAGCGCTAGTTTAGCTAACTACAACAGCTGGCAGGTGTCGGGCTATTACAGTGCACCCGTGTCAGAGCAGGTGGCTTACAGCTTAACGCTAGATCAGCAGCAGTCAGATGGCTTTATCGAAAATGCGTTTTTAAAGCGCGATGATACCAATAATATCGATGAGTTTACCGGCCGCTTTAAACTGCAGTACTTGGCGACTGAGCAGCTACAAGTAGGTTTAACCGCGCATCTTATTGATCAACAAAACGGCTATGATGCCTTTTCGTTGGATCGTAACAGAACCACCTTGTCCGATGAACCAGGCCAAGATGCCCTACGCAGCAAAGCGCTGGCCATTAATCTGGCATACCAAGGCTTCTCCTTTGCTGATTTTACCGGCCAGCTCAGTTATTTAAATGCCGATTCGGATTATGGTTTTGATGAAGATTGGAGTTTTCAGGGGATCCATCCGTTCGGTTATTCGTACCAAGATCGTTATTTACGTGAGCGTGAACAATGGACTTTGGATTACCGCTTAGTATCTAAACCAACAGCCTTGTTATTTGGCCATACCGATTGGGTGCTCGGCTTTTATACCAGCAATCGCGATTTGGACTTACAGCGCTTACGCCGTAAAGAAGATGAAAGAACGCTTTTTGCCAGTAACTTACAACGCCGCAATATGTCAGTGTATGGCGAAACCCAAACTGCACTTACTGAGCAATTAAGCTTAGTGATAGGCGGTCGGGTTGAACAGTACAAAGATGATTATGTGGATATTGCCAATAGTCAGTTAGGTTCTGATGAAACGATGTGGGGCGCTAAGGTGAGTTTAAATTACCAACTTACCCCACAAACGCTGTTGTATGGTTTAGTGTCTCGCGGCTATAAGGTCGGTGGTATCAACGGTGAGGCCTTGTCCAAAGCTGCGGATGAAAACTTTGCGGTATTAGCCACGAAAGCCAGTTTCTCCCCAGAAAGTGTGATTAATACTGAGTTTGGTGTAAAAGGCAGCAGTGCCGATGGTCGCCTAACAACTCGGGTTGCTGCGTTTTACATGTGGCGTGATGATATGCAGGTAAAAGGCTGGATAAACCCCGATTTAGGGCCAGAGTTTGCCGGCTTTATTGATAACGCGGCCAGTGGTCGTAATTATGGTGTCGAGCTTGAGAGCCGCATCCAGTTGCACAATCAACTGCAACTTTTTGTCAGTACAGGCTATTTACAATCGCGTTTAGGCACCTATTTTACCGATAGCGGTTTAGATTTGACTGGGCGCGATCAAGCGCATGCTCCGCGCGTCAATTACAGCGTTGGTGCGGATTGGCTGTTAACCGAGCAGCTTTCAGTGCAAGCAGGGATTCAGGGTAAGAGTGGTTTTTACTATTCTGATGGCCACAATGCCAAAGCGGACAGTCGCGAGCTGGTTAATTTCCGCGTAAATTACCAATTACCGGCGTGGGAATTGGCACTTTGGGTGCGTAATGCCTTTGATCAGGATGTGGGTGTTCGCGGCTTCTTCTTTGGTAACGATCCGCGCGATGATTATGCTGCCCACGTTTATGAACAATTTGGTGAACCGCGTCGTATCGGTATTACGGCTAGCTACAGTTTCTAAGGAGCAAGGCGATGCAACTTTCGGTAGAAATTAGCAAGTATCCTCTGGCGGATGATTATAAAGGGCCTATCCAGGCCTTTATTGACCAATTAGCCCAGCAACAGGGCTTACATATTATTACCAATACTATGAGTACCCAGATTTTTGGGGAGTATGATGAAGTGATGCAGGCCTTACAGCAGTGTATGCGTTGGTCGATGCAAACTTACGGTAAGCTGGTCTTTGTCTGTAAATTTATCCCGGGTGATTTGCGACCATGAATGAATTACTGAGTAGGTTGATTGCAGACTGGCAGTTGATGCAAAGTGTCGAGTTAGTTGCCACGATATTTGCGGTGGCTTATGTTATCTTGGCGCTGAAGCAAAGTATTTGGTGCTGGCCTGCAGCCTTACTCAGTACCTTATTGTTTACCCATGTACTGTGGGATTCGGCTTTATTGTCGGATGCGTTGTTGCATGTCTATTATGCTGGGATGGCAATCTATGGCTGGTGGCGCTGGCAACAACTAAAACAGCAGGCTGCAGGAAAGTCGGCAGTGTTTGAATGGCCATGGCAACGCCATTTACTGTTAATCAGTTTGACAGCGATGGCGGGCTTGCTGCTAGGTTATTGGATGGCAAACTACACGCAGGCTGATTTTGCGTGGATAGATGCGCAAACTACGGCTTTTAGTATTGTGGCGACCTGGCTGGTAGCAAAAAAACTGGTATCAAATTGGTTATACTGGGTCGTTATTGATGTTGTCTGTATTTTTGTCTATGCGCAAAAACACCTTTATTTTCTGACCGCCTTGTTTATGCTGTATACCATTATTGCTTTGGTTGGATATTTTGCATGGCGCAGTCATTATCAACTGCAACAACAAACGAGCTTGCAAACCGCGCAGGGATGATGCGATTTTGTCAGCATCTTGAGTTTTTTGCTAACCATCCACCTTTGGACGTTAAGCCTTTGGTGTCTGGGCAAAGCAATGATAATTACTATGTACGCACGGCTCGCGGTGAATATGTGTTACGGCGTTACCCAGTGCAGACTTTAGGGGTGTGTCGTCAACAAGAGCTGCGCTGCCAGCATGCGGCCGCCGCTACGGGTATTGCACCTGCGCCTTTGTGTTTGAACAATCATCAACAACTGCTGATCAGTGAATATATTGCGCAAGGCAGTCCCCTGACGTTGACCCCAGAACGGCTTAACGACTTAGCGGTAGTGCTTGCTAAGCTGCATCGCTTGAAAGTGCAAACCCCCGTATTACAACTTGGTCAGTATTTACGTCAGCTTATGCATAACAGCCAACTACCCGCACTTGAACCTGCGGCGACCTTGTTTCAAAAGTTGCAAGACAGTGCTAGGCACTTTGCGAGGTTGCCGGCAGATTTGGTGCTATGTCACATGGACTTACATCCGGGAAACTTACTGTGGGCCGACAATCGTATTTGGCTGCTGGATTTTGAATATGCGCAACTGGCAGACAGCAGTTTTGACCTTGCGGCACTGGTCTTGCATTTTCAGCTCAGTGCTGAAGCAGAGCAGGGGTTATTGACGGCTTATTTTGATCAGCGCCAATTTAGCGACAAACAAAGTGCTTTGGCCTATCAACGCAGTTTGGCATCTCGGTTGCTGTTGGCCAAAGTTATTTACAGTGGTTTTTGTTGGCTATGGTACCAAGCCGCTCCAGCATATCAGCAAGCGGCAGAGTATTGGCAGCAGAAACTGACGAGCTTATTACAATTAGAGCCCGCCTAAGCGTTCAGCCAGCGTTTTATAGCGCGTGACATCATCGCTTGAAAAAAGCGGTTTGCCTTCACTGTCTTTGTCGCTCGCAACCAGTAAATGTTCTCTGGCTAAACGTTCTACCCGAATCTCAGGCACGCCTAAAAACTCAGCAACTTGCGCTACAGTCATTAAAGTCATAATAAATCCTTAAAAAATAAATGGTACATCCAAAGTATTAATCAGTTTTTTATAAACAGAAAGAATATAGCGCTATTAATCTTTGCTGTGAAGCTAAAGCTGCTTGCTCTTAGTGAACTGATTGTTTTAATCTTACATGGCGATAACATTATTTTTTAATTTTGCGCTATTTCAGGCACTATTTTTTAGAATGCTAACTTATTTAATTGAGGTTGTTACATGTTAAAAACACCCTACCGGACCTTAGTATTGGCTTGTCTGTTATTCCCTACGCTCGCTACCTTTGCTGAGGATAAAGTTTTGCTGACCCCAAAAGCTGAAAAAATAGAATTTAAAGTGACATCGCCGCATGGCGATAGAATCGATCCTTATTATTGGTTGCGTGATGATACACGCCAAGATCCAAAAGTACTGGCTTATCTCAACGCGGAAAATGCGTATTATCAGCAGTATAGTGCGCATTATAGCGATCTGACCGAGCAACTGACGCAAGAGTTGATTGGCAGGATTAAACAAGACGATAGCTCAGTACCTTATGTTAAAGGTGATTATCGTTACTTTAGTCGTTTTGAAACGGGTAAAGAGTATCCGATTTATTTACGTCAACCAGTAGCCGGCGGTGCTGAGCAAGTGGTATTGGATGTCAACGAATTGGCTGCTGGCAAAGATTATTTTCAAGTAGCGAATTTACAGATCAGCCCAGATCAGCGTTTAGTGGCTTATATGGAAGATACCAGCGGTCGGCGGCAATACACCTTAAAGGTGCGCGATTTGCAAACAGGTAAAGATTTACCCGATCAATTAACCGGCTTGTCTGCAGCTATTGCGTGGTCTGCCGATAGTAAGCAACTGTTTTTGGTGCAAAATGATCCTGTTACCTTATTAAGTAATACCGTGTTAAAGCATCAGCTTGGTCAGGACCCTGCAAAAGCTAAAGTGGTTTATCAAGAAACCGATAACAGCTTTTATATGTGGGTGGGTAATAGCCAAGATGGCCGTTATGTGATGATTTATTTAAGCAGTACCGTATCGGATGAAATTCGCGTATTGGATGCCGCTACACCCGCCGCAGAGTTTACCGTTTTTGCGCCACGCGAGCGCGATTTTAAATACGAGGCTGAGCATATTGCGGGTCGCTGGGTAATTCGTACCGATTGGCAAGCACCAAACTACCGTTTGATGACGGTGAGTGCTGATAAAATCGGTGACAAAGCCAATTGGCAGCCGTTGTTGGCGCATGATGAATCTGTGTTTATTCAAGACTTTGCCCTGTTTAATGATTATTTAGCGATCAGTGAGCGCAGTGAGGGGTTAAGAAAAATTCGGGTAATGCCTTGGTCAGATCCGGCGAAAGCCTTTTACATTAGCTCGGATGAAGCTGCTTATGTGACTGGTTTTGAAATGAATGCCGAGCAAAATACGCCTTGGTTGCGTTATACCTACACCTCGTTAACCACACCTGCCAGTGTGTATCAGCTGAACATGCAAACAGGCGAAAAACAATTATTAAAGCAGCAAGAAGTGTTAGGCGGTTTTGATAAAGCGAATTATGTGACTGAGCGAGTATGGGTGCCGGTAGCAGAGAATGTGAAAGTGCCGGTGTCGCTGTTATACCGTAAAGGCTTTAAACGCGATGGTACTGCACCGCTTTACCAATATGCTTATGGCTCTTATGGTGCTTCCATGGATCCTTCTTTCCGCTCTTCAGTATTATCACTAGTCGATCGAGGTTTTGTGTACGCCATTGCTCATATTCGTGGTGGTCAGGAAATGGGACGTCAATGGTACGAAGATGGCAAGCTGTTAAATAAAAAGAATACCTTTACCGATTTTATTGCCGTCACTGATTATTTAGTGGCTGAGAAATATGCCTCTAAGGACAAGGTATTTGGTATGGGAGGCAGCGCCGGTGGTTTGTTAATGGGGGCTGTGGCGAATATGGCACCGGAAAAATATCTGGGTTTAGTTGCGCATGTGCCTTTTGTAGATGTCGTTACAACGATGTTAGACGAGAGTATCCCTTTAACCACCAATGAGTTTGACGAGTGGGGCAATCCGAAAGAAAAGGTGTTCTACGATTATATGTTGTCGTATTCACCTTATGATCAAGTAAAAGCACAAGATTATCCAGCCATGTTGGTGACAACCGGATTACATGATTCTCAGGTGCAATACTTTGAACCCGCAAAATGGGTAGCCAGACTACGTGAACTGAAAACCGATAATAATACCTTACTGTTTCGGACGAATATGGAAGCTGGTCATGGTGGTAAATCTGGGCGCTTTGCACGTTTAGGTGAAACGGCGCAAGAGTATGCGTTTATTTTAAATCTGTTACAGCAAGAACAATAAGTCTCTCAGGTCACTCTCTTTGTAGAGTGACCTAGCTTCCTCTTACTCCTCAGCGCTGTTATTAATAGACTTTTTAAGTCGCTACAGGTATAAATAGTTTCAAAGAACAAAAAATATTACCCGCCTTATTCTAGATACACTATGTTCAATATCAGCCTTAAATTAAAGGAAGCGATTTCCCTATGAATGTGTTGTGGATAGCACTATTACCTATGCTGGGTACTTTGATGCCGTTACTGATGGCAAAGCACTCCCGCAATGCGTGTGCGTTGATGACGGCAATTGCGCCTTTAGTGGCGTTAGTCATTTTACTCAGTTCTACCCAAAGTATATTCGCCGGAGAGCTGTGGCAGTTTCAGGCGCAGTGGATCCCGTTGCTGGGGTTAAATATCCATTTTCGCTTGGATGGTCTGGCTTATTTGTTTGCCTTATTAATCTTGGCTATTGGCTTATTAGTCATTTTATACGCGCGCTATTATCTGTCTGAGCAAGATTCGATGCCGCGTTTTTATGCTTATCTTATGCTGTTTATGACAGCCATGCTGGGGATTGTGTTATCTGGCAACATCCTCCAGATCTGGTTATTTTGGGAATTAACCAGTATCAGCTCGTTCTTGCTGATTAGCTTCTGGTGGCATAAATCTGAAGCGCGTCGCGGCGCTCGCATGGCGCTCACCATCACTGGCGCAGGTGGGCTGTGTTTATTGGCCGCTTTTATTCTGCTAGGTAATATGGTCGGTAGCTATGAGTTATCAGTGGTACTGCAAAGCGCAGAGCTGATTCAACAGCATGCGCTTTATCCCGTTATGCTACTGTTGTTCTTACTCGGCTGTTTTACTAAATCCGCACAATTTCCTTTCCATTTTTGGTTACCCAATGCCATGGCTGCGCCAACGCCGGTAAGTGCTTACTTACATTCTGCAACCATGGTAAAGGCTGGGATCTTTTTATTAGCGCGGTTTTATCCAGCACTGTCTGGTACCGAAATGTGGTTTTTGCTAGTCAGTTTAACGGGTTTAGCCACGCTATTGGTGGGCGCCTATTTGGCTTTGTTTAAACATGATTTAAAAGGCTTACTTGCCTATTCCACCATTAGCCACCTTGGTTTAATTACCTTGTTATTCGGCTTGAATTCGCCCTTGGCTGCAGTGGCTGGGGTATTTCATATTATCAATCATGCCACCTTTAAAGCGTCGCTCTTTATGGCCGCCGGTATAATTGACCATGAATCTGGCTGTCGTGATATGCGTCGTTTAAATGGGTTATGGCAATTTATGCCTATTACTGCCACCTTGATGATGGTCGCTGCAGCGGCTATGGCGGGTGTGCCTTTGTTAAATGGCTTCTTATCTAAAGAAATGTTTTTTGCCGAAACATTGCAGCAGCATTTACTGGGCGCACTTTCTTGGATCATTCCGTTGTTAGCAACCATTGCCGCCATATTTTCTGTGGCCTATTCGCTCAGGCTGATTCATGACGTGTTCTTTAATGGTCAGCCTAAAGGCTTAACCAAAACCCCGCACGAGCCGCCGCGTTTTATGCGGGTGCCAGTAGAAATTTTAGTGGCACTGTGTCTGGTGGTAGGTATTGCGCCAGCGATGGTAGTGGGCGGCTTGCTTAATGCTGCTGCTGTTGCTGTGCTTGCTGGACCGACACCGGAATACAGTTTGTCAATTTGGCATGGTTTTAACTTACCACTATTGATGAGTGCGGTAGCTCTGAGTGGCGGCGTCTTTATGTATGTGAAGCGTAAGCAGCTATTTGATTTTCAGAATGCGCTACCGGGTATTGATACCTTAAATCTGTTTGAACGGGCAGTGAAGCAGCTTTGTCAGCAGGCGGCAAGCATCTATGATTGGATCGATAATGGTTCCTTACAGCGCTATATGGCGCTGTTACTGACGGCCTTTGTGATATTGGCGGGATTGCCGTTGATTGACATGGATACCCTTTATGGTGGCAGAGCGGAATTACCCGTGGATGTGGTTAACGCAACAGGGGCTGCGATGTTGCTCATTAGTGCTTTTGCGACGGTGATTTGGCATCGCAAGCGAGTCGTTGCGTTATTAATGATTTCGGTAGTAGGGTTGATGGTATCGATTGCTTTTACCCGTTTTTCCGCGCCCGATTTAGCCTTAACCCAGCTTAGCGTTGAAGTGGTGACAGTGATTTTGCTGATGTTAGCCTTGTTCTTTTTACCGCATAAAACGCCGAAACAATCTGAACCCTCTAAAGTAGTGCGTGATTTGGGTTTAGCGTCCTTAGTCGGCATCATTGTTGGCAGTTTAAGTTATGCGTTAATGACTCGCCCCTTTACTACGATTTCAGATTTTTTTATCGCCAATGCCAAAACCGGTGGCGGTGGCACCAATGTGGTCAATGTCATTTTAGTCGATTTTAGGGGCTTTGATACTTTAGGGGAAATTGCGGTATTGGGTATTGCTGCGCTAGGGATCTTCAAATTATTGACCCGCATTCCTGTGTTTAAACCTAGCAGTGATGGCGAAGGGCGGCCTTGGGCGCGTGAGCGTCATCCTTTGCTACTTGCGACTGTGGCGCAGAGTATTTTGCCCTTAGCCTTGATGGTCTCTGTATTTATCTTCTTCCGCGGCCACAACTTACCTGGCGGCGGTTTTATTGCCGGCTTAATTACTGCAGTAGCGATTATTCTGCTGTATATTTCGCAGGGTGTAGATTGGGTTAAAGCCAGACTAAACATTGAGTATCAACGGGTGGTCGCTATCGGTTTGATGATTGCCTTAGTGACTGGGCTTGCCAGCTGGATCTTTGAACGTCCCTTCTTAACCTCTTGGTTCGATTACTTTACGTTGCCGGTGTTCGGAGAAATTGAATTGGCCAGTGCAATCGCATTCGATTTAGGGGTATATGTAACAGTAGTGGGAGCAACCTTGTTGATTTTATCCAGTTTAGGAAAAATGACCACGTCCTATCGGCCAACGCATAAGGAGCATAGTTAATGGAGACCTTATTTGCAGTATGTATTGGCTTTTTAACCAGCTGCGGTGTTTTTTTGATGCTGCGTGGCCGAACTTTTCCGGTGGTGATGGGCTTAACCATGCTGTCTTATGCCGTTAATCTTTTTATCTTCTCCTCTGGCCGTTTAAATTTGAAAGGGGCTGTCGTGCTTGGAACTTCAGAGAGTTACGCCGATCCTTTGCCGCAGGCGTTAGTCTTAACCGCTATTGTAATCGGTTTTGCTATGACCGCTTTCTTGGTCATTTTAGCCATTCGCGCTCGAGCCGATTTGGGCAATGACCATGTTGATGGCAGTATGCCAGAGCTTCGCCATGGTAAGAAGGAGCGTCAGAAATGAATCATCTGATTGTAGTACCGATTCTGCTGCCTTTTTTAACAGCTTTGCTCATTATGTTGCCACCCTTGCATCATTCGCCTTGGCGGCGACGGGTGGTGAGCATGTTGTCAACCTGTATGCTTTTAGTCGTTTGCGTAATGCTGCTGTTACAAGTGGTACGTGATGGTGTGACCTTTTATGCGTTAGGCAATTGGCAGCCGCCTTTTGGTATCATTATGGTGGCTGACTTGGTCAGCGTCATTATGTTATGTCTGACAGCATTTTTAGCCTTGGGCGCAATCTGTTATGGCAGCGCAGGCGAGGATGAAAAAGGCTCCTTTTTTCATCCGTTATTCCAATTTCAGTTAATGGGGATAAATGGTGCCTTTTTAACAGGTGATTTATTTAACTTGTTCGTGTTTTTTGAAGTACTGCTGATTGCCTCTTATGCCTTACTTATCCACGCTGGGGGTAAAAATAAAACCAAAGCGGCCGTGCACTATGTCATTCTAAATTTGGCGGGTTCGGCGATTTTCCTGTTAGCACTTGCCGTTTTATACGGCGCGCTCGGCACACTGAATATTGCTGATATGGCCGTTAAAGTCGCTACATTACCTGCAGAAAACCAGATGCTAGTGAAAGCTGGCGCTTTAATGTTATTGATTGTTTTTGCATTAAAGGCCGCGATCTTGCCGTTACAATTTTGGTTGCCTGCCACCTACGCCTCGGCTTCTGCTCCGGTGGCTGCCTTGTTTGCGGTAATGACTAAGATTGGGGTGTATGCCTTATTACGCGTATTCACAACCATCTTTGGTGAGCATGCTGGACCATTGTCAGGGTTGGCGACTGACTGGTTATGGGTATTCGGGCTTGCCACTATGCTGCTGGGGGCCTTAGGCGTTTTAGCCAGTAAAGATTTCCGCAAGTTAGTGGCTAATTTGGTGCTGGTTTCGGTAGGTAGTTTAGTTGCTATGGTAGCGTTTCAGAATACGGCCGCTAATGCCTCAATCTTGTTTTATACCGTACACTCCACGTTGATCTGTGGCGCCTTATTTTTGTTAGCGGATATGATCGCTGTGCAGCGTGGTAAGGCTGCAGATCGCTTAGTGTCAGCTCGACGGGTCAGCCAACCGGTTTTATTGGGGACTTTGTTTGTGATCGCCGCCATTTCGGTTGCCGGTTTACCGCCTTTTTCAGGCTTTATTGGCAAGTTAATGTTATTACAAGCCGCAGCGGGCACGGATAAACAGTTCTGGTTATGGGGCTTATTATTACTAAGCAGCCTAATGGTGTTAGTTGGCTTATCGAGAGCCGGTAGTACCTTATTTTGGCGCGTCAGCGGCATGCAAAAAGCGGATGAACGGGCGTTACCGTTACAAGTTTTCGCTGTTTCTTGGCTGCTCAGTGCCAGCATTTTAATGATGGTTTTTGCCGGCCCACTTACGCAGCTAAGTTTTAGCGGGGCCAGCCAACTGGGTGATGTCATCAATACAATTAGAACCATTTTGCCGGCTACCGGAGTATTACCATGAAGATGAATCCGCGTTTTCAGTGGCTGCCTACACCCTATCGCAGTTTGCTTTTATTTTGTGTGTGGCTATTACTGAACCAAAGCGCAGCGCCAATTCACCTGTTTTTTGGTACTGTGTTGGCCATTGTTATTCCTTGGTTGTGTTATCGCTTACGCGATCCTCAGCCTTTAATTCAGCGACCATTTCTAACCTTACGTTACATGTTAAGAGTGTTAGCTGATATTGTGACGGCAAATGCCGAAGTAGCTTTACTTATATTAGGGCCCGTAAAACGTCTTCGTCCTGCATTTGTTAGAGTGCCGTTGGACCTGCAGCATAATTTACCCTTGACCATTTTGGCGGGAACGGTATCTATGACACCTGGTACAGTAAGCGCCGATATTTATCCATCGGTAGAGCATTTAGCCCCCGACGAGCCGCTGCCACAGCGCTGGCTGTTGATCCATGTCTTAGATTTGGAGGATGAGGCTGCGTTGATTGCTACCATAAAAAGCCGCTACGAAGCCCCGCTCAAGGAGATTTTCCAATGTTAAGTTATGTCATCTTTGCGGTGTTTGGCATGATAAGTTTAGCGTTATTGCTGAATTTATGGCGTTTAATGCGTGGACCCAGCTTACCTGATCGCATTCTGGCGCTTGATACCATGTACATAAATAGTATTGCCCTGATTATTTTGTATGGTTTGCTGATGGGCTCTCCTCTCTATTTCGAGGCTGCGTTATTAATTGCCATGATAGGCTTTATTAGTACGGTAGCTGTATGCAAGTTTTTGTTGCGTGGCGACATTATTGAATAGGTACTGATATGCAAAACTGGATGGAATGGGCAGTAGCATTTTTCTTATTATTAGGGGGCTGTTTTGTCCTTATTGGCTCGATTGGTTTGGTTAGAATGCCAGACTTTTTTATGCGTTTACATGGTCCGACTAAAGCCACTACCTTAGGTATGGGTGGCATTCTGCTTGGCTCAATTTTTTATTTTAGTATGTCACCTGAAACACTCAGTGTGCACGAAATGCTGATTACGATCTTTTTATTGATTACGGCACCGGTAAGTGCACATATGCTGATAAAAGCGGCTTTGCATCATCGTTTAAAAGCCGTTGATCAAACTCAGGGAGAGCAGGAATTAAAGCGCGGTCAAGCCTTCGCTAGCAAAGAGGGAAATCGTTCTGACAGCACGGATGATTAGTATTGACGTTTGCTAGACTAAGCAAACGTCAATTAACTCACTCACTAACTTATTTTGTCTTCTAGCTGTTCATCGCTGCTTTTAAGGGTATGGCTTTGTTCGTCATAGCGGCCTTTTAATTCATCCTTAATGGTTTTGTCCCATAACGGAACGCCAATGAAATAGCCCGCTCTGCCAATAGTGTGTGCCGCAATAGGCGAGGTTAAGGTAGTAAATGCCATTACCGCTAAAGCTTTTAAGGTGACACTGCTATCACCAAAGAAAAACATCACTGCGCACATTATTAAACCCGCGCCTAAAACCCCTGATTTTGTGGTTGCATGCATGCGAGTCAGTAAATCAGGCATCCGAAATACCCCTAATGCAGCCACAAGCATAAACAAGCAGCCTGCTAGTAAAAATATGGCTGCTAAAATCTCAGTTATCATGACGATTGCCCCCTCTTTCTAAATAACGGGCAAACCCAATAGCCGCAAGAAAGGCCGTGAGCGCCAGTACCATGGTAACGTCGATATAGGCATCTTTGCCGCTGCGAATGGCATATAAGCCGATAACGCCCACTGTGATCGAGGCTATTAGCTCTAATGCTACGACTCGATCCGGTAAGCTAGGCCCTTTAATCAGCCTGACCATAGACAGCAAGAGGGCTGCGCTCAAAATACCGAAGCCGCCTAATACGGCGTAATCTAAAATGTTACTCATCTCATCACCCGTAAAATTTTGGATTCCATCCGTTTTAATTCGGTTAAGACTTGTTGTTCATCATATAAATACATCACGTGAACATAAAGTACCTTACGATCACTGGATACATCTAAGCTGAGTGAGCCTGGTGTTAAAGAAATAGCGTTAGCGACCATGGTAATTTCCATGTCGGTTTCTGCCCGTAGCGGCATAGATATAACGCCTGGTTTCATTAAGTTGGTTGGTGTTAAGACATCCCAAGCGACTTTTAAGTTAGCCATAATCAATTCTTTAGTAAAAAACACCATAAAATTGAATAGCCGCGGTACTTGCAGGCGGTACTTACGCACCTCAGGTTGATTTCTGAAAACAAAAACGATAACTAGGTAAGAGATAATATAGCCTACCAACAGACCTACACCATTCATGCTATCGGTCAGCGCTGCCCATATTAGCGCCATCACCAAATTGGCTAATAATGGATTCATGGTTGTCCTCCACCGAGAACCGCTTCAATGTAAAGTTGCGGATTAAGTAGTTGATTGGCTGCCATTTCAGCAAGCACATAGATAGGTTGTGCGAATAGACCTATGGCAATGGTCATGCTCGCTAAAATCCCTGTGGTCCAATAAAGGGCTTTATTACGAGCAGGGGCTGGCACCTCAATGGCTGGCTCGGGTGCTTTTTTCCAAAAAGCTTCATTCCAAATTTTAATCATAGAGAATAACGTAAACAGACCAACAAACAGCGCTACGGCCACGGCCCACCAGGCTTCCACCTCTACACCGGCTTTAATTAAAATAAATTTGGCGAAAAAACCTGATAGAGGAGGTACACCCGCGAGTGAAAACGCCGGTATTAAAAAGAGTACCGCTAAACCGGGATGTTTTTTATACAGCCCGCCTAGCTGTTTTAATTCAAAGCTACCGCCTAGTCGATACATCATGCCGGCAACAAAGAATAAGTTAGCTTTCACGATAATATGATGCATGATGTAAAACACTCCGCCCACTAGAGCAAGCGGTGTAAACAAGGCAAGCGCTAACATCATATAGCCGATTTGACTGACGATATGAAAGCTTAAAATACGTCTGACTTCATACTGAGAGGCGGCGCCAAGTACACCGGTTAACATGGTAAAGACTGCCATCCACAGTAAGATCTGATGGGTAAAGTCTACTTCTGTTGTGAACATTAAGCTAAACACGCGATATAAGGCGTAAACACCTACCTTGGTGAGGAGGCCAGCAAAAATCGCAGACACGGCAACCTGTGGCGTATGGTAAGACGCCGGTAGCCAGAAGAAGAGTGGGAACGCGGCTGCTTTAATAGAGAACGCAATTAAGAACAGCATGGCAACGAGCGTTACCATTTTCGGATCTTCTACTTGCCCCAGTCTTACTGCAATATCGGCCATATTGAGTGAGCCCACCATGCCATACAATAAGCCAATAGCGGTCAGAAACAATGCTGATGAGAGTAAGTTAAGGGTAACATATTTGATTGCCCCTTCCATTTGCGCTCTTTCGCCACCTTGAATAAGCAGCGCAAAAGAGGCGACCAATAACACTTCAAACCAAACGTACAGGTTAAAGATATCGCCAGTTAAAAAGGCACCATTCACACCCGCTAATAACAGATGCAGTAAAGGGTAGTAACCAAAACGTTCAAAGCGTTTGCGAACCGTTTTTAAGCTATAAATAGCCGTAGCAAACCCGGTTATTGCTGCCAGTACCACCATAATGGCACCAAGCAAATCTGACACTAATACAATACCAAAGGGGGCAGGCCAAGAGCCTACTTCCAGTACGTGAATACCATTGTTCCACGTATACCAAAGCAGTAAAACTGCTGCAACCAATACGGCAGCTGAACCTAAAACGCCCAGTATTCGCTGTGCGCCATGGTTATTTAAAAATACCAGCGATATCGCGCCAATAATTAAAGGAATTATTACAGGTAACGCAATGAGCACGGACATGTCCATCAATCAGTACCTTTCATTTCGTTCATATCATCGGTTTTGATGACTTCATAAGCGCGGTGTAATAACACCACGGCAAAGGCCAAAACCCCAAAGGCGATCACAATAGCTGTTAATATCAATGCCTGGGCAAGCGGATCTGCAGTGACACCTGTTATGGTCGTTGCGCCTTCTGCGATGAGCGGCGGCACGCCTCTTTCTAATCCTGCTACTGTAAAGATTAATAAGTTTGCTGCGTTAGACAATAAGATAAGCCCAATTAATAACTTTACCATTGAGCGTCTAAGCATCATGTAGATGGCTGCAGCGTATAGGCAGCCGATAAGAATGGCCATTAACGTGG
This sequence comes from Alishewanella sp. d11, assembly GCF_049390205.1. Lineage (GTDB taxonomy): Bacteria > Pseudomonadota > Gammaproteobacteria > Enterobacterales > Alteromonadaceae > Alishewanella. The sequence continues at coordinate 2,092,821 of NZ_CP186547.1, forward strand.
TCATCAGTGTTCAGCCTCTACTAAAGTGAAAATAGCGGTCAGTACTGTGCCAATGACACAGAGGAAGACGCCGATATCAAAAAACAATGGGGTACTGAGTTTTAAATAGCCAAATATGGGTAAATCTAAACTCCACCATTGCGCAGTAAAAAAGTTCTCTCCAACAAACAGTGAAGGTAAAGAGGACAGTGCTGCAATAGCTAAGCCAATACCGACAATTTGCAAAGGGTGAACACGCAATAGACTTTTTGCTGATGGGTAATCATCGGCAAACAGTTTTAATGCTATGGCAGCAGCTGCTACCAAGCCGCCTATAAAGCCACCACCAGGTTCGTTATGGCCGCGTAACAGTAAGAATAACGAAAACAAAATGAGCAATGGCAAAATGATTGTTGTACCAGTACTGAGAATTAACGAACGCATATTAAACTGACGGCTCATTTTTTATCTCCTTGCGCACTACTTACTCTTTTTAGTTCATTGGCGATGCGCTTATCGGCATTTGTAATGGGTTTTGCGCCAGTCCTTAAATGCACCATCGCATAAATACCTATCGCTACCAGCGCTAATACAAAGATTTCACCCAGCGTATCTAATGCGCGGAAGTCGACGAGAATAACATTAACAATATTTCTGCCAAAACCTTCAGGTACGCTATTGGCAATAAAGTAATGCGATATTCCTTCCATTGAGCGTGTGTTGGTGATGAGTAATATCAATAGCGTGATCATCACTCCACTGCTGATAGCAATAAATGCATCGCGTGCTCGGTTGAGATTGGAGGACAGTTGTCTGAATTCAGGTAGACGATACAGCACTAGCACGAGTAGCAGCACGGTGATGGTTTCAACCAGCACTTGGGTGATACCAACATCGACAGCACTAAAAAACACATAAATCAATGCTACAGCGAAGCCTAGTGCACCTAACAAGGCGACTGAAGCGAGTAGTGATTTAACGATAACGGCACAGAAAATAGTAACGAGTAAGATGAGGAATACCGCTGCTTCTTGAATTTTGACATCATGTAGATCAAGGCTGATATTAAAATTGTCTAACCTGAACATGGCCCAGCCAACGAGAAATAACATCGTAGCAATAGTCGTCAGCAGGTAATTACGAAGATAGCCGTTTTGCAGTACCTTGGTTTGCCATGCTGCAAATAGGACTAACCCCGCCATCATCTTGGTATATAACGCCTCAGGGCCAACAGGCATTAACTTTTCTAAACCTGAGGTCAGTTTACGCCACCTCGTCCACTGGCTGTATAAGACTAAACCGGCAGTTAGGCTTATCACGCTGAGTAAGAGCGGTAAATTAAAGCCATGCCAAAGTGCGAGGTAAGTGGTGACTGGGCTGCCATGTACAGCCGTTGCTGCAGCTTGCAGTAACCCTTTATCAGCAATAAATGGGAAGATACCTAACACTAAGCTTAAGGTCGCAAGCACTGTAGGCCCGACTAGCATGGCTAAACCTGGGTCGTGGGCATGTTTCGGTGTAGCAATAACTTCGCCAAACCAAGGTTTAATCGCTAATAGCGCCGCGACCAGTACCACGAAGATATTCGCAACCACAGTGGCGATAATTAAGGGAACTTGCCAATGCGCGCCGCTGAGAACAGCTTCTAACAATAGTTCCTTGGCAACAAAGCCAAATAAGGGGATAACCCCAGCTAGTGATAAGGCTGCAACTATCGCCACCGCACAGGTTTTTGGCATTTTATGCCTTAGTCCGGACGCTTTCTCGAAATCTTTGACACCTGCTTCATGATCAAGGATACCGGCAATCATAAACAAGGCTCCTTTGTAGAGCGCATGCGCCAGTAAAAAGGTGACTGCAGCCAACGCGGCTTTTTCGGTACCTAATCCCAACAGCATGGTTAGGGTGCCTAACGCCATCACGGTAGAGTATGCCAAAACCTTCTTAACACCTGTTGCTCTACTGGCAAGAATAATACCGGTGACCATGGTGACCGCACCTACCGCGCTTAAGGTCAGCATCCAAAGTGCACTATCACTCAGTGATGGGTGCAGCCGAGCTAACAAATAAATACCGGCTTTTACCATCGTAGCTGAGTGTAAGTAAGCGCTAACCGGGGTGGGTGCTGCCATGGCATTGGGTAGCCAAAAGTGAAAAGGGGTTTGTGCTGACTTGGTAAAGGCACCCAGTAATATCAGGATTAACATTGGAGCGTAAAGTGCATGCTCGGTTAAGTCTTGTTGCAAAATCACGGATAACTCGTAAGTCCCGCCAGCAAAACCGAGCATAATAAAGCCCGTCATCAGTGCCAAACCACCAATAACCGTTACCATAAGTCCTTGATGTGCTTTTTGTCTGGATTCAGCATCTTCATGATTAAAGCCAATCAACATAAAGGAGCTAACGGTGGTTAACTCCCAAAACACAAATAAGGCGATCAGATTATCTGCAAGTACGAGCCCCAGCATGGCGCCCATAAAGGTGAGTAAAAATAAGAAAAAACGCCCTAACGCAGGGTGGCCTTGCAGATAACTATTGGCATACAGCAATATAAAGGTACCAATACCGGTAATCAGCAGAGCGAATAATAAAGATAAGCCATCCAGCAAAAAGCTCAGCTGTATATTCATACCTGGGAACCAGGCCCAGCTTTGACGCAGCACTTCACCTTGACTAATTAAAGACAGTTGCGAGAAAAAGAAGATAAACAAAATAGCGGGAACCAGAGCTAACAGGTTGCCACTATGCCGGCCGGTATAGCGATGTAGTAATGGCGCGAAACACGCTAAAACAAACAGACTTAATACCACATATAACATGCGCTACTCCTATTAAAATAGCCTGAAATTGCGGAATGTCACTGCACTTGACGTTTGTTGGGTATAACAGCAGCTTTTCAATTCGGGTTAGTTCAAGCTACTAATTTTGAACTAAAAAAACTTATATACGAAATAACAGTAGCAGATATACGGTGGGAAATAAACGAAAACAGATCGGATAAGCGGTTAAAATAAGATTAAATTTCGTCAAAGCCTGCTGCAATCAGTGCAGTAACGGCGGTAAGTGCTGCTTGGCCATCCGCGCCTTCAGTGCGAATGGTTAAGGTTTTTCCCTTACTACTGGCCAACATTAATAGCGCCAAAACACTGCCCGCATCTGCTGTTTTGCCATCATCTTGAACCAATTCTACTTTACTGGTAAAGCCTTGGCAGAGCTGAGCTAGCTTAGTCGCCGCTCGAGCATGCAACCCCAATTGATTAACGATTGTGACTTGTGCGCTATAGCTATCGGCCATGATGTCTCACCAATTCACGATGGCGGATTTGCACATCTTCTCTTTGGCTGCGATAGCTTTCGGCCAGACTTTCTGCAATATAAACGGAGCGGTGTTGTCCACCGGTGCAGCCAATGGCGATGGTAAGATAGCTACGGTTGTTACGCTCTAAATGCGGCAGCCAACTACTGACAAAACTATTAATTTGCCAGATATACTTAGCAACAATAGCTTGCGAGGCTAAGTAGTCTTTGACCGGTTGATCTAACCCCGTTAAGGGTTTTAAATCGGGCTCCCAGTGCGGATTAGGTAAAAAACGCGCATCAAAAACGTAATCCGCATCTTTTGGAATACCATACTTAAAGCCAAAAGATTCGAACAGCATGACCAACCGACCTGTTTTCTGGCCCAGGATTCGCTCCCGTAATTGTTCAGCCAGTTGGTGCACATTCATCTCGGTTGTATCAATATACAGATCTGCTTGACTCGCGATAGGATCGAGTAAATGTTGTTCACGAGAGATGGCTTCATCTAGTGACATGGCTTGATGGGATAGCGGATGTAAGCGTCTGGTTTCACTAAAACGTTTAATTAAGGTGGCGTGATCAGCATCCAAATACAGGATCGTTAGCTCTAGCTTGCGGGGCAAGTAGGATAGTATTTCGGATAGCTCATCGGGCTCTGTTGGTAAGTTTCTTACATCAATACTAACAGCAACGCGTTCGTATTGTTCCATAACGGCGTTAGCTAAGGTGGGTAAAAGATTTACGGGAATATTATCAACACAATAATAACCTAAATCTTCCATGACTCTAAGAGCCACTGATTTGCCAGAGCCAGAACGACCACTGACGACCAGTAATTTCATGCTTCACCTGCTTGCTGGCTATATTGAATCAACAATTCATACAATTGAGCGTCAGATTCGGCATGCCGAATTTTCTTGGTTAATTCTTTTTTGCTGAGCAATTTAGCAATACCCGCTAAGGTTGCCAAATGCGTTTGACATTGCTCTTTCGGAATAAAAATGCCACAGAAAATATCGACAGGCTGATTGTCTATCGCATCGAATGGGATAGTCTCTTTACTGACGACAAAGATTAACAGCGGTTGTTGTACACAATCTAACTTGCCATGCGGGATGGCAATACCACCTCCAATACCAGTAGAGCCGAGTTTTTCTCGGGTAGTTAAGGCTTCTAAGAGACTGTATTCAGAGATTTCAGGAAGTTGTTGATGAGCTAACTCAGCAATATATTCCAAAATACGTTTTTTACTGTTAAAAAGAACTGCACTCTTGGTGCAGTTCTCCGCTAACAAAGTACTTAAATTCATCATGATAAGTTAGTGTCGTGACAGCTTTTCTTTGTGTTTAATTACCTGCCGATCGAGTTTATCAATTAATTGATCGATCGCAGCATACATATTCTCATCTTCAGAAATTGCAAAAACTTCACCACCATTCAGGTTAACTTTGGCTTCAGCAATCTGTTTCAATTTTTCCACGTTTAGGATGACATGTACATTATTAATATTTTCAAAATGGCGTTCTAGCTTGGAAAATTTGCTGTCGACATAATCTCTTAAGGCCTCGGTAATTTCGACATGACGACCGGTTAAGTTGATTTGCATAGACTCTTCCTTCTTGTTAAGACACTTACAGCAAGGTCTTTCGTTGATTTGAAGGCGGAATAAACAAGGCTTCACGGTACTTGGCGATGGTTCGCCTTGCTACATTAATACCTTGCTCCGATAAAATTTCCGCCATTTTACTGTCGCTTAGCGGTTTTGCCGGATTTTCTGCCGCCACCAATTTTTTTATAAAGGCTCTAATGGCAGTTGAAGAACATTCACCACCACTCTCTGTACTTACATGACTGGAAAAGAAGAACTTAAGTTCAAAAATCCCACGCGGTGTATGCATATATTTTTGGGTAGTCACCCGAGAAATGGTTGATTCATGCATTCCGACCATTTCCGCGACATCATTTAGTACCATCGGCTTCATGGCTTCTTCACCATGTTCAAAGAAAGCTTGCTGCTGCTGTACGATGCAATTTGCGACTTTTAACAAGGTTTCATTGCGGCTTTCTAGACTTTTTAGAAACCATTTTGCTTCTTGCAAGTGAGAACGAATAAACTGCGTATCTGTAGCGTTTTTTGCCGTTCTGGACATTGCAGCATATTGCTGATTTATACGTACTTTTGGCATAGCCTCCGGATTTAGCTCGACTTGCCAGCGCCCTTTGACTTTTGTCACCGTTACATCAGGAATGACATACTGCTGTTCTTGTTTAATCACATCCGCCCCAGGCCGAGGATTAAGGCTATGGATCAGCCGCATGACTTCTCTTAATTCGTCTTCTTTGAGTTTAGTCACACGTAGCAAAGAACGAAAGTCCCGATTCGCTAAAAATTCGGTATAGTTGCTGATTATTTGCGTTGCATCAGTTAAATAAGGTGTTTCGGGTGAAAACTGACGAAGTTGCACCAATAAACATTCCTGTACCGAGCGCGCGCCTACACCGACAGGATCGAAAAGTTGAATACGTTTTATAACGGCCTCTACTTCATCGGCTTCGATATCTGGCATGGCCAGTGATTCAAGAATGTCCTCACAGCTAATAGTAAGCAAGCCAGCTTCATCGATCGCTTCTATTATAGTTTCGGCAATAGCGCGATCCGTGTCTGAGAAAGGGGTGAGTTGCATTTGCCAGCGCAGATAATCTTGCAGTGTTTCGGTGGTTTCTCCCTGATAAATAAAGTCTTCATCTGGCAAGCTGCCACTACTCACTGGCGCAGCACTAATCAAGTCGTCCCAATTATTGTCTAATGGCAGATCTTCTTGGATATTTTGTTCTGACATTTGTTCACTGGTGTCGCGTTCGGCCGGTTCACTGTAATCATCACTGGCATCAAGCTGCGTTTCAGGTTGTTCGCGAGTCAGATTGGCTAAGCTTTGATCCTGTTCTGCCGGTGACGTTTCGAAGTCATCATCACTTTCTAACAGCGGGTTTGCATCCAGTGCTTCCTGAATTTCTTGTTGTAGCTCAATCGTCGATAGCTGCAATAAGCGAATAGCTTGCTGCAGCTGCGGCGTCATAGTTAGCTGTTGTCCTAGGCGAAGTTGTAAAGACGGCTTCATGTAAGTGTTATTCTCTCCCAAACACGATTTGTGCAGTTTCTAATTAACTATAGTCTGAATTGCTCACCTAGGTATACATCGCGTACCTGTTGATTAGCAAGTACTTCTTGCGGTGAGCCAGCGGCGATAAGTTCACCATGGCTGACAATATAAGCAATTTCACAGACATCTAAAGTTTCGCGCACATTGTGATCAGTAATTAAAACCCCGATACCCCGTTGGCATAGGTGTTGAATAATTTTTTTGATATCTAATACGGAAATGGGATCTACACCAGCAAAAGGCTCGTCGAGCAAAATAAAAGCCGGATCTGCGGCTAACGCTCGAGCTATTTCAACCCTGCGCCGTTCGCCACCTGATAATGCCATGCCAAGACTATTTTTAATATGGCCAATATGAAACTCTTCGAGTAAATCATCGGCCAATTCGAGTCTGCGTTGTGTCGTTAAATCTTTGCGTGTTTGTAAAATCGCCAGCAGATTTTCGTGCACCGTTAGTTTACGAAAAATCGAGCTTTCTTGCGGCAGGTAGCCGATGCCGGCTCTGGCGCGTTGATGCATGGGATCAAAGGTAATATCTTGTTCATTCAAACTGATTGAGCCTTTGTCTGAGGGGACTAAGCCGACAATCATATAGAAAGTCGTCGTTTTACCTGCACCATTAGGTCCGAGTAACCCCACGATCTGGCCAGCATTGACTTCAAGACTGACATCCTTAACAACTTGACGACCTTTGTAACTCTTTGCCAGATGCGATGCCACTAACTTCATGGATTTTCCTTGATTTCAGGAGTAAATATCGTCGTTACACGGCGATTTTGCTCACTTTCGGCACTGATTTGCTGGGTCGCGATATTGTATCGAATGATGGCGCCTTGGACTAAACTGCCGCTTTGGCTTAATTCTGCATTACCTGTTAAGGTAAGTGTGCGACTTGCTAAATCATAACGGATTTCATTGGCTTGTGCCGCCACTTCTTTACCATCCTCTAAGACTTGGCTATAGGTAGCAGGAGAGCCTGAAGCAATTAATACCTCATTACCTCTGCCGGCACTGGCATTGGCCTCTAAGCGCGACGCTTTGATTAACATACTACCCTGTCTGACTTCTACATTTTCTCGATAAATAGAAATATTATCTTGAATAGAGGCTTCCCAAAAGTCTGAGCGTACATCAACAGGTTTTGTATAATCTGCTGTTGCGGCCTGGATAGGATTAATGCTGAGTAGCAAAGTACAACACAACGTTTTAATGTTCATTATGATAAATGGTCTCCAAATGCCTGTTTAGCAATAAGTGTTTGTCAGAGAGGCGGGCTTCTAGGCCAATACCTTTAACATTAAATCCTTGTCCTAAGATAGCAACGGCTTCGTGGGTTTGGATTTTTTTCTCTGGTAAAAGGAGTTCCAGCGATACAGTAGTAATGCTTTGTATCAGCTGATCAGGCATAAGGTTTTGTAACACGACTTGTTGTTCCAGAATAATTTTATCTTCGGGAAACCAAACCGCGTGTAGGCTACTCATTTCCCATGCTGGCTGATGTTCGCTATTAAACAATGTATAACGGGGTAAGTTAAACTGAGTGAATCCGAGCGCTTCAAAATGTTCAAGTTTTGTTGCTTGGATATGGTCTGCAAGAAAGCCATCTTTATCAAAGATGCGCATGGTAACATTCTCTGCAATATAATCTGGCTGGAACTCACGATCTAGTGCCAGATCTTGCTCGGTAGTTTGCGGTTTAAACCATAAATAGGCCGCCAGTAACACCAGCAAAAACACTGTAAAGACCATGCTTTTTCTCATGAGCTGCTACCGTCAAACTGCATAAAGCGTTCCTGCGTAATTAACAATAAATCACATACTTCTCGAACTGCACCAAAGCCACCAGGCAATGTCGTTTTTAAATGGGCAAAGCGTTGTAGGTAGGGATGGGCATCGCGAACAGCAATGGCTAGGCCACAATGTTGCATCACTTGCCAATCCGCTAAATCATCACCTATATAGGCAATATTTTCCGGTTTAAGTTGCAGCTGGTGCTGTAATTGCGCAAAAGCAGCCAGTTTATTTTCTTGTCCCTGATAGATATAAGGCACGGTTAAGGCTGTCATGCGTTGTTCAACAATGACTGAATTACGCCCAGTGATCACCGCGACTTCAATACCTGCTTGTCGCAGCGCTTTAATACCGTAGCCATCTCGGGTATGAAAGGCTTTTAGTTCTTCACCATCATTTCCAAGATAAATGCGTCCGTCAGAAAATACCCCGTCTACATCACATATCAGCAATTTGATCTGACGCGCTCGTTCCAAAATAGCCGCCGGCACGGGCTGGTACAGTTGTTCATACAGCGACATATCAAAGCACCCCTGCACGAAGTAAGTCATGCATATTCATTGCACCAATGGGTTTTTGCTGTTCGTTCAAAATTATCAGGCCATTTATTTTCTTCTGCTGCATAATATTTAATGCTTCCGCTGCCAGCGTCTCGGCTTTGGCTGTAATGCAGTTTATTGTCATGACGTGTTCAATGGCTGTGGTATGGATATCTAATTTTAGATCTAAGATACGTCGCAAATCCCCATCCGTAAAGATGCCAGCCAGCTTACCCTCATCATTAACTACTGTGGTCATGCCAAGGCCTTTGCGTGAGATTTCTAAAAGTGCATCTTTGATGGTGGCTAAACGATGAACAATAGGCACTTGCGATTCTTTGTGCATAATATCTTCTAATCTGAGCAGGAGTTTTTTACCTAAACTGCCACCAGGATGAGAGAGCGCAAAATCATCAGCAGAAAAACCGCGCGCATCTAATACGGCAACAGCCAGTGCGTCGCCCATGGCTAAGGTTGCTGTTGTACTGGCGGTAGGCGCTAGTCCTAAAGGACAGGCTTCTTTTGGCACACTCACGCAGATATGTACGTCGGCAAGTTGAGCCAGTGTGGAATCCGGTTTACCCGTCATGGCAATTAGTGGAATGCCCATGCGTTTTATCACGGGCACTATGGTCAGTAATTCTGCCGTTTCACCTGAGTTGGAAATGGCCAGCACGATATCACCAGCTGAAAGCATACCGAGATCGCCATGACTCGCTTCGCCAGGGTGTACAAAGAAGGCTGGGGTGCCTGTGGACGCGAAGGTTGCTGCAATTTTGTTGGCAATATGGCCTGATTTACCGATACCACTGACAATCACCTTGCCAGTGTTTTGCAAAATAAGGTGACAAGCTTGATCAAAGTCTTCATTTAAAAACTGTTCGAGTTGCTGTACTGCTTCGGCTTCAATCTTTAGCACGGCCAAGGCTTGTGGTTTAAATGATTGCATGGTTTCTATCCTGCCAAGCGTTATGAAAGCTGGGAAAACAATAAGTATTGATAGCCAAAAAAGCCGCACAACAAAAGTGCCCCTTCATAGCGATTTATCCGTTGCTGACGGCCAAATTTGATGGACATGAGTAACATCGCAATCGTGGCTGCTATCATGACATAGCTATCACGCGTTCCGGCATTTATATCAAGTGTGGCTGGACCAATAATGGCACCCAAGCCAAGCACGGCAAGAATGTTAAAAATATTAGAACCAATAATATTACCCAGCGCGAGATCATCTTCGCCTTTTAGCACACCAATAACGCTAGCGGCAAGCTCTGGTAAGCTAGTGCCAATAGCAATAATGGTTAACCCAATAACCAGTTCACTCAACCCAGCATATTTAGCAATAGTGACCGCGCCATGGACTAAGAGTTGTGAGCTAGCAAGTAATAAAACTAAACCAGCAATAATCCAGAATGCGGCTAGCAGATTTGAAGTGGCCTCAGGAATTTCGGCCTCTAACTCTGCAATAAGTGGATCATCCGGTGCTGCATTTTTCCCCCAGAATACCAGTAGGGCAATAAAACCGACAAAACAAACCAGCAGAAGAATGCCTTCAGTTCGCGTTAAGTTATGATCTGATAAAACATAATACCCTAGTAGGGTAAATAAAATGAGCATCGGAAATTCGCGCTTGATGGTCAGTGAAGCGACCATGATGGGCTTGAGTAACGCCACTAAGCCAATGACGAGCAGTATATTGGTAATGTTTGAACCAATTGCATTACCTACGGATGTATCCAGACGCCCTTGCGCGGCAGCGGTCGCTGAAACTAACATTTCTGGCGCCGAAGATCCCATAGCAACAATGGTCAGACCGATGATCATGGGTGACAAACCGCTGTTACGGGCAACAGAGGATGCGCCATAAATGAACCGATCTGCACTCCAAATAAGTAAAACCAAGCCAACGATCACAAAAATGATGGCTAAAAACAGAGGTGATATCATAGTGTCCGGTAACATTCGAAGAATTGTCAGGCTATTTTCACGCTTCTCGCGTCTAATTGCAAAAAAACCTCAATTCCGCGTATTACTCCAGCGGCCTTTCGATTTCGCGCATATTTTGTTACGAAATTTTGTAACGACTTACCCTTGTTTTCCGTTTACAATAATCCAACTTAGTCGTTAGGGATAGATTGCAAACATTCACGTCTGTATGTATGAGTGTGGTGGTTATCTTTAGGTATAATACCGATTGCGCTTTTGGGTAAATAAACTTGGTGGAGAGCCAATTTGACTGATGTGTTAGTTAATATTAAAAACCTGAATTTTTCTCGAGGGGATAGGGCTATCTACCGAGATATGAATATGCAGGTTGTTCGCGGCAAAGTCACCGCAATTATGGGACCAAGCGGTATTGGGAAAACCACCTTGTTACGGCTGATTGGTGGACAATTAAAACCAGATAGTGGTGAAATTATTTTTGATGGTCTGAATATCCCAGCTTTATCACGTGCTGAGCTTTATCAGGCTAGAAAAAAAATGAGTATGTTGTTTCAAAGCGGTGCATTATTCAGTGAGATGTCTGTCTTTGATAATGTTGCTTTTCCATTGCGCGAACACACTCGTTTATCGGAATCTTTGATTCGAATTATCGTGTTGATGAAGCTAGAGTCGGTTGGTTTACGGGGTGCCAGAGACTTGATGCCTGCAGAGCTCTCAGGTGGTATGGCTAGGCGCGCTGCCTTGGCAAGAGCGATTGCTTTAGATCCTGAGCTCATCATGTACGATGAACCCTTTGCTGGGCAAGATCCTATCTCTATGGGCGTTATCGTTCGTTTAATTCGTGAACTTAATAATGCACTTGGTTTGACGTCTATTGTGGTATCGCATGATGTCAGTGAAGTGATGAGTATTGCCGATTACGTGTATGTTGTTGCTGACAAAACAGTCATAGGTCAAGGCACACCTGACCAGTTAAGAGCCGATCCATCACCGTTGGTACAGCAATTTTTAAAAGGTGAAGCTGATGGCGCTGTGCCATTCCACTACAAAGCGGCGGCCTTTGAAGATGAATTAATGGAGCTGGTAAAGTGATCGCAAACAGATTACAAAAAATTGGCCAGCAAACACTTGATACTATAAGTGGTTTTGGCCGTGCTGGCGTCATGCTATTTGGCGCAATTGTAGGCAAACCTGACTTCAGGAAGGGCTGGCCTTTATTAGTTAAGCAGCTGTATGTCATTGGTGTGTTATCGCTAATGATCATTTTAGTTTCTGGTTTGTTTATCGGCATGGTACTCGCATTGCAAGGGTATACTGTGCTGGTTAAGTTTGGTGCTGAAGGCATGCTTGGCCCTTTGGTATCACTTAGTTTGTTACGCGAGTTGGGACCTGTTGTCACTGCTTTATTATTTGCTGGTCGAGCAGGCAGTGCGTTAACCGCAGAAATTGGCTTAATGAAAGCTACAGAACAGCTCTCCGGAATGGAAATGATGGCGGTAGATCCATTACGCCGCATTATTGCGCCGCGTTTTTGGGCTGGCGTTATAGCTATGCCTTTGCTTGCCTTGGTGTTCAATGCGGTAGGTATTTTAGGTGGACACTTGGTTGGTGTGGAATGGCTAGGTGTGGATGCTGGTAGTTACTGGTCTGCAATGCAAGCAAACGTAGACCTGTACCAAGACGTTTTCAATGGGGTAATCAAAAGTATCGTGTTTGCCTTAATTGTCATATGGATTGCATTACACAAAGGTTTTGACGCTGTGCCAACCTCTGAGGGGATTAGTCGAGCGACCACCCAAACTGTGGTAACTGCCTCGTTGGCCGTATTAGGCTTTGATTTTGTTTTAACAGCATTAATGTTTGGTGGATAAAAAATGACCGCACGTAAAATTGAAATTTTGGTAGGCTCCTTTATTGTTCTCGCTTGTGCGGCATTTTTGATGTTGGCATTAAAAGTTGCGGGCAGTGGTTTGGGGGGGGCTACGCAAACCTATACCCTGCATGCACAATTTGACAACATTGGAGGGTTGAAGGTGCGCTCGCCTGTGAAAGTGGGGGGCGTAGTTGTTGGAAGAGTCAGTAAGATTGAATTGGATAGAGTAAGTTACAATCCCATTGTGTCTTTAGAAATCAATGCAGAATACAGTAATTTTCCTGAAACCAGTTCTGTGGCTATTTTGACATCAGGCTTATTGGGTGAGCAATACGTTGGCTTATTGCCTGGCTTTGTGGACGATACCGTTTTGATGCTTGCTAACGGCGATACTATTGAAGACACGCGTTCTGCTATCGTGCTGGAAGAGTTGATTGGGCAGTTTTTATTTAACCGGGGGAATTAATGAATAACTTTATACGTAATATTGGGCTGACCTTTGCTCTGATTCTGCTTGCTGCCATGCCAGCTTCAGCAACAGAAACTTTTACTGATCCTTCTAAAATGATTGAAACGGTAGCGGATAAAACGTTCAATAGAATTAAGACGGATCAGCCAATAATCCAACAAGATTTGGAGCATTTACGCACCATTGTCATCGAAGAATTACTACCTTATGTCGATAGCCGTTATGCAGCAGCTGTTGTGGTAGGAAGAACGGTTGATATTCGTGAAAATCAGCAAGCTTTTGATGAGTTTGTTAAAGCGTTTGAGCAATATATGATTGGTTCCTATGCAGGTGTTTTAACCTACTACAAAGAACAGAAAGTGATGATTGAGCCAGCAAAGGCGCCTGCAACCCAAAGTATTATTACTATTCGCACTAGAGTTATCGATCCGGGAAAGCCTGATATCGTTATTGATTTTAAACTTCGCCGTCCTCGCAATGCGGAGACTTGGTTGGTTATTGATATGATCGCTGAAGGTATCTCTTTATTGGATAGTAAAAGAGCAGAACTCAACAATATGATTCGTCAGCAAGGTTTACCGGCAGTCACAGCATTATTGCTGGAGCGGGCGAAAGATCCGGTCAAGATACCGGATAATGACACTGCAAATGCGTCGGAGTAACTTGTGTCGTTGACGATTACACAAAACAACCAAACATTGGTCTTTAATGGCAAGCTAGATCGTGAAACATTAATGCTGTATTCACCTTTCAGCTTGTTAAATACCTTGTCTGGAAAGGTAACCTTTGATTTTACTGCCCTAACCAATGTAGACTCAGCCGGGTTAGCCTGGCTGATTCAACAATTAGCGCGAGCCAGAACAATTAATCTGCAAATAGAAATTAAATCCGTTCCGGCACAACTATTGTCATTGGCAAAGGTCAGTGCCGTAACTGCAATTTTACCCATAATAGATTAAGGTGTAGTTATGGAGATACAACAGATAGAGCAGCTGCTGAAAGAGCAGTTACAACTGTCAGAGGTTTATGTTAAAGCTGAAGGTTCGCATTACGCTGTTACCGCAGTGGGTGATTGCTTTGATGGTTTAAGCCGTGTTAAGCAGCAACAGCTGGTTTATAGCCCACTGACAAACGCTATAGCTGATGGTTCTATACATGCCCTAAGTATCAAGGCCTTTACGCCGCAGCAGTGGCGCAGAGAAAAACTTTTAAACCCACCGCTCTGAGATACACTATGCAACAGTTTTTAGTTACTGCTAATGGCCCTTTACAGGGTGAAGTAACCATTTCGGGTGCCAAAAATGCCGCCCTGCCCATTTTGTTTGCCAGTTTACTCGCCGAACAACCTACCACAATCACTAATGTCCCTTCACTAAAAGACATAGAAACAACCTTTAAGTTGTTACAGCTGTTTGGGGCTAAGGTTGAAAGTTCAGGGAATACGGTTCGTGTTGATGCAAGTCAGATTAACAATCAGTTTGCACCCTATGAGTTAGTAAAAACAATGCGTGCGTCTATTTTAGCGCTGGGCCCTTTATTGAGTCGTTTTGGTCAAGCGGAAGTATCCTTGCCCGGTGGTTGTGCTATAGGTGCTCGTCCTGTAAATCTGCATATTGATGGTTTACGGAAAATGGGGGCAGAGATTACCGTTGAAAATGGTTATATCAAAGCCAGTGCTAAACGCCTGAAAGGCGCGCATTTAGTGATGGAGATGGTCAGTGTTACCGGCACTGAAAACCTGATGATGGCGGCAACGCTTGCTGAGGGGAAAACCACTATAGAAAATGCGGCTCGTGAACCAGAAATCGTCGATTTAGCGAATTATCTGAATACTTTAGGCGCTAAGATTAGCGGGGCAGGTACTGACACGCTAGTCATCCATGGCGTACAGGCGTTACAAGGCGGTGAGCATCGCGTATTACCTGATCGAATTGAAACCGGCACCTTCTTAGTAGCTGCAGCTGTAACTGGCGGAGATATTGTTTGTCGTTCAGCTGCTCCGGCAGATTTAGAAGTGGTGCTTGAGAAATTACGTGAAGCGGGTGCCGAAGTGACAACCGGTGATGATTGGATCCGTTTGAACATGCTTGGCCGCAAACTCACCTCTGTCGATGTGAAAACAGTACCACATCCTGGCTTTCCAACAGATATGCAAGCGCAGTTTACTGTGCTTAACGTGATTGCTGAAGGGGTGGGCGTGGTTACCGAAACCATCTTCGAAAATCGTTTTATGCATGTCCCTGAATTGCAGCGTATGGGCGCTAAAATTCGCTTAGAAGGCAATACTGCTGTCTGTCAGCATAGCCCCTCTCTAAATGCGGCTCAGGTAATGGCAACTGATTTACGCGCTTCTGCCAGTTTAGTGATTGCGGGGTTAGTCGCCACAGGCACTACCGTGGTTGATCGTATTTATCATATCGATCGTGGTTACGAGAAAATTGAACACAAGCTGCAAGCTTTAGGTGCGCATATTCAACGCGTTGATGGTTAGTCTACCAATTAAAAAAAACCGCCAGCTGGCGGTTTTTTTAACGACGAGATAGCTCTCTTACCACAGTAGGGATGCTTAAACGTTGTCCATTTCTATCTACAGTGATCACTAATTCAGAATTCGGCGCCGTTTCAGCAATGAAATTAAGCGCTTGCTGGGTGTTTTGAAATGTTCTGCCGGCGATTTCTAGAATAATATCGCCAACTTGTAACCCAGCAACAGCGGCAGGCCCGCCAGTAGTTACCTTGGTGAGTAGCAAGCCATACATGGGCTGTCCAGAAGAGAGCAGCAGATCCCCCGCGGCATTGACAACCGCTTGCCCTTCGACATCCAGATGACTGCGTGTCACTCTGCCATGCAAAATCAGTTTTTGCATAATATTTCTGGCAAGTTGATAAGGCACGGCAAAGAAAATACCTTGAATATCTTGATTTTGTACCTGAAAAGCAGCTGCGTTGATGCCAACCAAGGTACCATTACTATTGACCAGGGCGCCGCCAGAGTTGCCCTTATTGATTGCCGCATCCATCCGCATAAAGTCAGGATAACCTCTAGAGCTTAAGCCGGTATTGCCATTCGCGCTAATTATCCCTTGGGTGATGGTTTGCCCCAAGTTTAGCGGGTTGCCAATGGCTAAGACTAAATCGCCCACCTGAGGCTCTATCGTCGGATCTTGTGGGATAACCGGTAGGTTATCTGCGCGGACATAGAGCACCGCCAAATCAGAAATTTCATCCTGACCAATAACAACGGCTTCTAACAGCCTGCCATCTTGTAATGCCACTTCAATATGATCAGCGCCATAAACAACATGGAAATTGGTGAGAATATAGCCGTCTGCTGACATGATTACGCCCGAGCCAAGTTCTTGTCGTTCTATAGTTCGAGGGCGAAGTGAACGCGGGTCAACTATACGACTTCGGGTATAAACATTGACGACAGCGGGTGCGGCACGTCGAACTGCCCGATGGTAAGATACGGGTTCAGGAAGTTGTTCTTGTGCTTTAAATTGCCATAGTGGAGTGGTTGTTCCGGTAAACTGCGGGAACAGCATAAGTAACAGAAAGGCCAAAGCCAGCCCATAAGCGATACTTTTGATAAAAAATAACAACAATTTGCGCACAGTGCAGTATCTTGCTAGAAGAATAATTAACCTAGCATAGCATTTTTTAGAAAGCGGCAGAAGTTATCACTTACTGCCGCTGTAGAATAAATTGCTTAGCGAATCAAAATGTACAGCTGCTCATTGCCTCGACGAATATACAATGCAGCCACGCCGCCTTCACGGTTTTCTAATAAACGGCGTAGTTCCGCTAAATTAGTCACGCGCTGTCGATTGACACCGGTAATAATATCACCTTGGCGCAGGCCTACCTGTGCTGCTGCAGAGTTTGCTTCAAGACCGGTAATCTCAACACCGTTATCGCCATTATTTAAAGTGGCACCTTGCAACATGGGGTGTAATTGCGTCGCGGAAATTTGGCCTGTGCTCGCTTCTTGCAGGATGACTTTAACACTCTGTTCTTTGCCATCACGAATGATGCCCAAAGTAGCTTCACGACCAGCACCCAACGTAGCGATTTTAGCCCGCAGCTTGTCAAAACTATCGATATTATTGCCATTCATGCTAACAATGACATCACCAGATTTTATACCCGCTTTTGCTGCTGCGCTTTCAGGTATGACTTCTCCGACAAAGGCGCCCCGGTTAACTTTTAACCCTAATGCTTGGGTAAGTTCAGCGTTAATATTGCTGCCTCTCACACCCAAACTACCTCGGCGAATTTCACCAAATTCGATGATTTGATCAACTAAATTTCGCATCATATTAGTGGGTATGGCAAAACCGATACCGACGTTACCGCCATTAGGCCCCAGAATTGCGGTATTAATACCGATAAGTTCACCGCGAAGGTTGACTAAGGCACCACCTGAATTACCGGAGTTAATCGCGGCATCGGTTTGGATATAATCCTCTAATCCCTCGTTTAGGCCGGTGCGGCCAAGTGAGCTGATAATGCCAGATGTCACGGTTTGCTCTAAGCCGAAGGGATTACCAATGGCAATGGCATAATCGCCAACCCGTAATTGGTCTGAATCGGCCATCGGTAATTGCGTAAGATTTTTGGCTTCAATTTGCAGCAACGCAATATCACTTTCAGGATCGGCGCCAAGCTTTTTAGCGCTAAAGGTGCGACCATCTTTCAGCCGAATTTGGATTTCTGAGGCATCTTGAACGACATGGTTATTGGTAACAATGTAGCCTTTTTCTGCATCAATGATTACGCCAGAGCCTAAGCCTCGAAACGGTTGTTCCCGTCTGAGTTCGCCTTGCCCACGGCCGAAAAATTGTTGGAAAGCGTCTGGAACGCGCTGGCGAACTTCACGGCTGCCAGCTACAGAGACATAGACAACCGCTGGTGTTGCTTTTTCCAGCATGGGGGCCAAGGTTGGCATTTCCTGATTGTTTTTACCAAAAAAAGGTAAATTCGCCTGCACGGGTGCAGCAGGAGCCAACAACATTGCTGTCATCACAGCAGCACTGAGCAAAGAAAGTTTTTTATTCATCGCGTAATAGTCTCCTTTTACAAATGTCCGACTAAGAGCCTTAAGTAATAAAAAAAGTTCTAAATTAACTTTTTAAAAAGTGTAAAACTTTATAAACCATCCTTAGTTGGACGTTCTTTAATTAATCCACTTGCCTCTCCAGAATAGTCTTTGGGCTGTTGTTCTACCTGTGAATGTTGCCGCCGCCGCTCATTTAATTGATGTAAAGATTGCTTTATTTGCTGCGTAGTGTCTGTGGCAAAAAAGTTTACTTCATCGCGCGCGTTTACCGGTTGTTCAACCAGTTGCATTTTCGATTGCTGCACATGACGAGCAATGCGTGCGTAGTTATCTTGCAACTGACTCATTAATTGATTGGTAGTTTCTAAATGCTCAGACACATCAAGCCGATATTGCGTTAATTGTTTACGACTTTCGTCAAGCTCTTGTTGTAGTTTGTGTTGGCCAAACTGCTTTAGGCTAATTACACGTGCCATAATTGCCCCAACGACTAACCCAATCCCCAATCCAACCACTAACCATGTATAGTCCATACAAACTCCTAACGATGAAATTCTTTACTAAGTGTACCCTAACTTCTTATACAAGGTGGTAAGGCATGTTAGTATTATGACCTATATTTGAGGGTAAATTCTGAGAGTTTCAAGTTAAAGCCCATGACACCATTGAAAAAATACCAGCAAGACCTAACTCGGCCTGATTTTCATCATGATGCCGCCCAAGAGTTTGCCGTTAAGCAGCTGCAGCGTTTATTTGATGATTTTGTCCGTCGTCCACCTAGTACTAAACCTAATTTTTGGCAGAAAGTAACAGGCAAGGTGCCTTTGCAAGCCCCATTATTGGGCCTGTATTTTTGGGGCGGCGTGGGCCGAGGTAAAACCTATTTGGTGGATACGTTTTTTGAGTGTTTACCTACTACACGTAAAATGCGCGTGCATTTTCATCGCTTTATGCACCGTGTCCATGAAGAGTTAAAGTTACAGAAAGGCGTCAGTGATCCTTTAGAAAAAATTGCGGATAAGTTCAAGTCAGAGACCGATATTATTTGTTTTGATGAGTTTTTTGTATCAGACATAACCGATGCCATGATTTTAGGCACCCTGATGCAGGCCTTATTTGCTAGAGGTATTACGTTGGTAGCAACGTCCAACATTGAACCTGACGGACTTTATCGTAATGGTCTGCAGCGGGCACGGTTTTTACCTGCTATTGACCTTATTAAGCGTCATACCGCAGTGATTAATGTCGATAGCGGGATCGATTATCGGTTACGCACCCTAGAGCAGGCTGAGATTTATCATTATCCTCTAGATCAGCAGGCTGAAGAAAACTTACAGCATTATTTTATGGCGCTTTCTGTTTCGCCACGACAAGGCGAAACAGCGATCGAAGTCGCTAACCGCCAGTTAAAGGTACGTGCAGAAGCAGATGGTATTGTCTGGTTTGCGTTTAGTGAATTATGTGAAACGGCGCGCAGCCAATATGACTATATCGAATTGAGTCGATGTTATCATACGGTGTTGCTCTCTGGTGTACTGCCTATGGGGCAGCAAAACGATGATGTAGCACGTCGCTTTCTTGCGCTAGTTGATGAATTTTATGAGCGGCATGTTAAGTTAATTATTTCAGCTGCAGTGCCGCTTGAAGAGTTATATCAGGGAGGGCTGCTTAGCTTTGAATTTAAGCGTTGTTTAAGTCGTTTACAAGAAATGCAGTCTCATGAGTACTTAGCCAGCGAGCATTTACCTTAAAAGTGGCAAATAGCAGGTTTTTTTCGAAAAGCCTGCTGATCTTTCAGATTGTTTAATATATAATCCGCGCCCGGCCGACGTTACAGCCTTGCACTGCCGTTAGCCCGGCAGTTTTGTACTCGAAGGGGTGCGATAACGACATTGCTGCATCAGCCCTGCACAGTGTCAGGTGTAACTTAAGTTATTTTGGAATAGGTTTAGATGAAAACTTTTACTGCAAAACCAGAAAGCGTTACCCGCGACTGGTATGTTGTTGATGCTAACGGCAAGACGTTAGGTCGTATTGCAACTGAAATCGCTTCACGTTTACGTGGTAAGCATAAGCCGGAATACACGCCGCACGTTGATACTGGTGATTACATCATCGTTATCAATGCTGAGAAGGTCGCTGTAACTGGTAACAAAGCTCAGGCGAAAATGTACTACTCACATACTGGTTTCCCAGGTGGTATCAAAGAAATCAACTTTGAGAAATTGATTGCTAAGAAACCAGAAATGGTTTTAGAGTCAGCTATCAAAGGTATGTTGCCAAAAGGCCCACTGGGTCGCGCTATGTTCCGTAAGTTAAAAGTTTACGCCGGCGCAGAGCATCAGCATGCTGCTCAGCAACCGCAAGTTTTAGATATTTAATCGGAGCATAACATGGCACAGAATCAATACTACGGAACTGGTCGTCGTAAAAGCTCAACGGCCCGCGTTTTCTTAAAAGCTGGTTCAGGTAACATTGTTATCAATCAGCGTGGCCTGTCAGAGTACTTCGGTCGTGAAACTGCCTGTATGGTAGTAAAGCAGCCTTTAGAACTGGTTGATATGGTTGAGAAATTTGACTTATACATCACTGTTAAAGGTGGTGGTATTTCTGGTCAAGCAGGCGCTATTCGTCACGGTATCACCCGTGCACTGATGGAGTTTGACGAATCATTACGTCCAGCATTACGTAAAGCGGGTTTCGTTACTCGTGATGCGCGTAAAGTTGAGCGTAAGAAAGTGGGTCTGCGTAAAGCACGTAAGCGTCCACAGTACTCAAAGCGTTAATTCGTTTTTGGTGCTCAAAACCCGGCCTTGTTGCCGGGTTTTTTATTTGGGTATTTGTAATAAATATCATAACAATGATTCATAACATAATAGCTCAGACATCTACGCTAAACACATGTACTGTATGACAAACAATACTGCTTTAGTGGAAATAATGCGAAGATATTATTCATTCAATTTGCCTTAATCCTTGTGCAATGCAAGGCTTTTCATTATGATCTGCTATATTTTTCAATTATAATAATAGCTGAATTTCAGCCGCTTAAATTTTGTACTTTTTAAGCGTTTCAATGTGGAGATGAGTGGATGAGCAATGCGCCTGTAGATCATGGTCGCCGCCGCTTCCTAACTATCGCGACCTCTGTTGTGGGGGGCGTTGGTGCTGTAGGAGTAGCTGTGCCTTTTATTGCGTCCTGGAATCCGAGTGAGAGAGCAAAGCAAGCCGGTGCGGCCGTTAGTGCTGACATCAGTAAACTCGAGCTAGGACAGTTAATTCGCGTAGAATGGCGTGGTCGGCCTGTTTGGATCGTCAAACGTACGGAAGAAATGTTAAATCAGTTAGCTGATACCGAGAGCCGCTTGCGTGATCCAGGCTCAGAGCAACCTCAGCAGCCTGCTTATGCACAAAATCGCCATCGTTCGATTAAACCAGAAATTTTTGTGGCAGTTGGTATTTGTACCCACTTAGGTTGTTCTCCAACCTATTTCCCATCTGATTTTTCTGCACAAGTTGAAGGCATCAACTCGGGTTTCTTCTGCCCATGTCATGGTTCGCGCTTTGATATGGCCGGTCGGGTTTTCCAAAATGTACCTGCGCCAACCAACTTGGTTGTTCCTCCGTATACGTATACTGATGACAACACCATCTTAATTGGTGAAGACGAGGGGGCTGCCTAATGTTTAAAAACCTTATGAGCTGGATAGAATATCGCTTACCTTTCATGGATAAGATGAATCTGCACGTTATGCAGTATCCAGCACCAAAGAACTTCAACTTTTGGTACTTCTTTGGTTCTTTGGCCATTGTTGTACTGATTAACCAAATTGTTACGGGTATTTGGTTAACAATGAATTATGAACCTTCTGCTGAGGGTGCTTTTGCTTCCATTGAATACATCATGCGTGATGTAGAATACGGTTGGTTGCTACGTTACATGCACTCTACAGGCGCCTCTGCTTTCTTCGTTGTAGTGTATCTGCATATGTTACGCGGCATGATGTATGGTTCTTACCAGAAGCCACGTGAGCTGTTGTGGATTTTCGGTATGTTAATCTTCTTAGTCTTAATGGCTGAAGCTTTCATGGGTTACATGCTACCTTGGGGACAGATGTCTTACTGGGGGGCCCAAGTAATCATCTCAATCTTCGGTGTTATTCCCTTTATCGGTGATGATTTAACGCTGTGGATCCGTGGTGATTATGTTATTTCTGGCGCTACCTTAAACCGTTTCTTTGCATTACATGTTATCGCCTTGCCATTGGTACTGGTTATCTTGGTATTCCTACACATCATGGCATTACATGAAGTAGGTTCTAATAACCCTGATGGCATTGATATCAAACGTGATAATGATGGTACTGTGGAGTTAACTGAAGCAGATAAGAAATTCACATTCCATACTTACTTTACGCGCGGTGGCAAAAAAGTCATTGTTGATGCTATCCCATTCCATCCTTACTATACGGTTAAAGACTTAGTGGGTTTAGCGGGTTTCTTGTTTATATTTGCTTTTGTAATCTTCTTTGTGCCTGAAGGCGGCGGTTTCTTCTTAGAACCACCTAACTTCGAAGTTGCTAACCCTATGAAGACGCCAGATCACATTGCCCCAGTATGGTATTTCACACCGTTTTACGCCATCTTGCGGGCGGTTCCCGATGCGTTATTTGGTGCTATTGCCATGTTCCTAGCCATTATTGCTTTAGCGTTATTACCTTGGATTGACCGTGGTAAGGTGCGCTCAGTGCGTTACCGTTGTGAACTGCATCGTTGGAATTTAGTGATGTTCTGCATCAGCTTTGTAGCTCTCGGTATTTTGGGTGTGCTTCCAGCGACTCCAACTTATACCTTATTATCACAAATTTTCTCATTCACATACTTTGCATTCTTCGGTTTGCTGTGGGTTTACAGCAAAAATGAGAAAACTAAGCCACTGCCAACGAGGTTAACCTGATGATGAAAAAGTTACTTTCAGCTGTCGCATTGTTAGCATCATCGCTGGCAATGGCTGCCGGTCCAACAATACCGCTGGATAAAGCACCTATTGATCTTCGTGATCAGGCATCACTGCAAAACGGGGCAAAGCTTTATCAAAACTATTGTTTGGCATGTCACCAAATGCAATACCAACGTTATTCACGGACGTTCAAAGATTTAGGCATTCCTGAAGAGCTGGGTATGGAACATTTGATGTTTACCGGCGAAAAAGTGGGTGATCATATCACTAACTCAATGCCTGCTGACTATGCAGAAAAATCCTTTGGGGTATTACCACCTGATTTAACCAACGTTGCGCGCGTGCGTGGTGCTGACTGGCTTTACACTTATCTTCGTACTTTTTATGTTGATGAAAGTCGTCCATTTGGGGTAAACAATAAAGTTTTCCCGATGGTAGGTATGCCACATGTGCTGCAAGAGTTGCAAGGTGTGCCTTATCGTGCTTACGAAACCCGCTTAGTTGATGGACAAGCTACAGAGGTCTATGTTGGTATCCGTACTGATGGCTCGGGTGAGTTAAGTAATGAGGAATATGACCGCGCTGTTGCAGATCTGGTGAATTACTTGGTATACACTGGTGAGCCAAGCAAGTTACAATCTCATGCATTAGGTACTAAAGTACTCATCTTTATCTTTATCTTCTTCGTGCTGGCATACTTCCTGAAGAAAGAATATTGGAAAGATGTTCATTAAGTATTTGTTTTTGAAGTACTTGTAGTTAGGGGCCTTAGTGCCCCTTTGCTGTTTTTTATTTAACCGGAGGAATACATGGCGATCATTGCCAATAAACGCCCTGTGATGACATTGTTCTCAGCTGTTGACGATATGTTCAGTCATCAGGTCCGTATTGTACTGGCGGAAAAAGGGGTAACTGTCGATATTCTTCAGGTGACACCAGATAATGTGCCAGAGGATTTATATGAAGTGAATCCTTATGGCAGTCTGCCTACATTATTAGACCGTGAGCTAGCTTTATATCAAGCAGATATCATTATGGAGTATCTGGACGAGCGCTTTCCGCATCCACCTTTGATGCCGGTTTACCCTGTTGCTCGCGGTCAGGCGCGTTTGATGATGTATCGGATAAAAAATGATTGGTATAGCCTGGCTGATAAAATTTTACAAAACCATGAAGATGCGGCTTTAGCCCGTCAAGAATTAAAGGAAGGCTTGTTGTCGATAGCGCCTTTATTTGGTGAAGCACCGTTTTTTATGAGTGAAGAATTCGGGTTAGTGGATTGCTATATGGCGGCATTATTGTGGCGTTTACCTTTACTGGGTATCGAATTTACTGGTGCTGGTAGCAAGCAATTAAAAACCTATATGAATCGTATTTTTGAGCGTGATGCATTTCAAGCATCTTTAACCGATATTGAGCGGGAGATCCGCAAGGGAATCAAGCTTTAATGCAGAAAATGTCACCAAACCGGCCCTATTTGTTACGCGCCTTTTACGATTGGATTATTGATAATAAGTGTACGCCCTATTTAGTGGTAGACGCTACTTATCCCGCAGTTAAAGTACCGCAACAGTTTGTACAAAATGGGCAGATAGTGCTGAATGTCTTACCCTCTGCGGTAGGTAACCTGCAGTTAGGGAATGATCTGGTTACATTTAATGCGCGTTTTGGTGGTCAGCCTTTTGCATTGTCTATTCCAATGAAAGCTGTATTGGCCATTTATGCGCGTGAAAACGGTGCAGGAACCGTTTTTACGTTAGAAGAAGATGATGACACAGATGAGGACTTTTTAGAGGAGGTGCTAGATGAGGAATTACCTCCAGAGCCGCCTAAACCTAGTCGTGGTAGTCATTTAAAAGTAATCAAATAACACGATAAAAGCTGGGGCAAAGGTGTCTCAGCTTTTTCTTAAGCTACCTCAGTTTTTCAATGTTAGTTGCCAAAACGCCTGCAATAATGGCTCATCTTTTCGTTTTTCAAACATACAAATGCCTAATTCCAGGGGTTCGAATTGATACTCTGTTTCTAGGATCCTAACTCTATCTCTGACTGGGCTGTGTTGCAGTACGGGTTCGGGAATGACCGTAATGCCACTGCCTAATGCCACCATTGACACCATTGCTTCATGGCCATCAACTTTAGCGGCAACTGCGGGCGTTATAGCGCGGTTTTTCAGCCATTGGTCGAAACGACTGCGTGCCGGACCATGCTCTGGCAAAATCATCGGCACCTCATTCCAGTCAATTGGCTGCTGCGCGAGTAAATCGTTAACTCGGCATGGAATCACCGGCGCCACCAGCCTAACAGGCACATTACTAATGCGCTGGAAAAACATATTGGCTGGGAAATGATCGGGATAAGCGGCAATAGCCACGTCTGCTTCATCAGCTTTGATCCTTTCAATCGCTGCGGCGGCATCACCCGTTGTAAGCTGAATTTCTGCTTTTGGACATTGTAAACGGAATTTATCCAGTAAAGCAGGTAAATGACTATAACTGGCAGTAACAGTACAAAAGATTCGCAGAGTGCCACTGAGCTGTGCGCTGGTCAGTTGTAGATCAAGTTGTAGTTGATGCCACTCATCCAACCATAGCCGCACAAAGCGTTGTACTCGTTCGCCAGCAGCAGTTAAACGTACTGAACGCTTATCACGGAAAAATAAACTGGTGTTAAGTTCTTGTTCTAGCCTTTGGATCACCCTTGTCAGCGTTGAAGGGCTTACAAACATTTGATCGCTGGTTTTTGCGAAATTCAAACTTGATGCTAAATGCAGGAATAGCTGAGCGCTTCGAACATCCATAAAATCTTTATTGCATAAAATGAAATACAGAATTGAAAATATATCACTTCACGCAATAGAAGTCTCGCACTACACTACAGATATTAAAGCAGTACCAGCGCAATAATGCCGTATTTTACTGCTGCTGTTTAGCCAAGCTAAAACAGTTGAAGAATTTTGAGAGTCGTTATGAGTAATTACTTTAATACATTGAATTTACGGCAGCAATTACGCCAGTTAGGGCAATGCCGTTTTATGGATAAAGCCGAATTTGCTAACGGCTGTAACTTTATAAAAGACTGGAATATTGTGATTGTTGGCTGTGGCGCGCAAGGTTTAAATCAAGGTCTGAATATGCGCGATTCTGGTTTAAATATTAGTTACGCTTTAAGGGCAGAAGCGATCTCCGAAAAGCGTGCTTCTTTCCAAAAAGCCAGTAGTAATGGTTTTAAAGTCGGTACATACGAAGAGCTGATTCCTTCGGCTGACTTAGTGTTGAATTTAACACCCGATAAGCAACATAGCAGTGTTGTGGATGCGGTTATGCCCTTGATGAAACAAGGCGCTACCTTAGCTTATTCACATGGCTTTAATATTGTTGAAGAAGGTAAGCAGATTCGCCCAGATATCACCGTCGTTATGGTTGCGCCTAAGTGCCCAGGCACAGAAGTTCGCGAAGAATACAAACGCGGTTTTGGTGTGCCAACCTTAATAGCCGTTCACCCAGAGAATGATCCTAAAGGGCAGGGTTTAGAGATTGCCAAAGCTTATGCTTCGGCCACCGGTGGTGATAGAGCAGGTGTATTAGAGTCGTCTTTTGTGGCAGAAGTGAAGTCTGACTTAATGGGTGAGCAAACCATTTTGTGCGGCATGTTGCAAACAGGGGCTATGCTCGCTTTTGATAAAATGGTTGCTGACGGTGTTGAGGCGGGATATGCCGCAAAACTGATTCAATACGGCTGGGAAACCGTTACTGAGGCGTTAAAGCACGGCGGTATCACCAATATGATGGATCGCCTAAGTAACCCGGCTAAAGTGAAAGCCTTTGATTTAGCTGAAGAGTTAAAAGTTACTTTGCGGCCGTTGTTTGAAAAGCACATGGACGACATTATTAGTGGTGAGTTTTCGCGCACTATGATGGCAGATTGGGCCAACGATGATAAAAATTTACTGACTTGGCGTGAACAAACCCGCGAGTCTGGTTTTGAACAGGCGCCAGTATCTGCGGAAACCATTAATGAGCAAGAATATTTTGATCGTGGGATTTTACTAATTGCCATGGTTAAAGCCGGCGTTGAATTAGCCTTTGAAACTATGGTTGATGCGGGCATTATTGAAGAATCAGCTTATTACGAATCGCTACATGAAACACCGCTGATTGCGAATACCATAGCACGTAAGCGTTTATATGAGATGAATGTGGTGATTTCGGATACTGCGGAGTACGGTAACTACTTGTTTGCGCATGCTGCAGTGCCCTTATTGCGCGATAAGGTGAATAGTTTAAGCAGTGAGTTGATTGGTAAAGGTCTGAGTACCGCTAACAATGGCGTAGACAACTTAAAACTTATCGCTGTTAACGAAGCCATTCGGCAACATCCGGTAGAAGTGGTAGGCAAAAAACTACGCGGCTATATGACGGCAATGAAACGCATTGTCGAAGCAGATTAAGCTGCCCAAAGAATTAAGTGGTTAGTGGTAGTTGGTAGCCAGGCAGTGCTTGTACCAACACCAGACCAATAACGATGTTATACGTGGACCTTGGTTGTTTGCCCCGCTTGTCGGGGCTTTTTTTTAACTATAAAAAGCGGTAAGTTAAAGGCTAGCACAATGGTCCATGTCGTAAACCTTAGCTAAAAGGACAAATATGAAAACGATAGCCTTGGTGGCACATGATGGTAAAAAGGCAGCTTTGCTAGAGTGGATTACTCAACATCAGCGGTTTTTTGCCAATAAAGAGCTTATTGCTACTGGCACTACCGGAAAGCTGATCAGTGCCGCTTTACAACAACCCGTAAGATGTATGGCAAGTGGGCCACTCGGCGGTGATCAACAAATTGGCGCGTTAATCGCAGAACAGCAAATTGATTGGTTAATCTTTTTTTGGGATCCGTTATCTTCACAGCCTCATGATCCTGATGTAAAAGCGCTGATCCGTTTAGCGGTAGTGTGGAATATTCCGGTAGCCTGTAATATTGCAACAGCCGATTTTATTATTCACTCCAGTTTAAATCATGCAGATTATCAACGAGAGATACCGGATTTTAAGGCCCATAATGACCGTTTGACTAAACCAGGTCGTTAAGCGCAAACTTGTCTTTAAGGTTAGGTTTAACTGTCAGTTTATCTTACAAGTTTTAATACCCAATAGGGTATAAAGCGGACAGAAGTTAAATAAACCTGTGAATAACGGTACAACACCTATCCAACCCCAAGGTCCTATAGTGCCTGTCGCAGCTAAAGCGATTAATACTACACCTGCGATAATCCTGCTGATCTTATCTATACCACCAACGTTCGTTTGCATGATAAAGCCTCATTTTAGTATTTTCTTATGTAGAGTAGAGTCTTTTTGCACAGAGTACCAGCATAATGTGGATATTTTTTAACTTGCTCACCTGTATTTATTGAGAATTGTTCGTGTTTATGTTTATATGCTGGCAGAAATTATCACTAAGCGGGAGTTGTTATGAAATTAAACAAAGTAATGTTGTTGGTCGCAGGTAGCTTGGCTTCGTGTTTTATACAAACCTCTTCGTTATTTGCCGCTGAGGTTAATGTGTACTCTGCTCGGCAGGAGGAATTAATTAAGCCTTTATTAGATAAGTTCACTGCCGAAACCGGCATTAAAGTGAATTTAATTACGGGTAATGCGGATGAGCTAATTACCCGTATTAATAGTGAAGGTCGAAATAGCCCAGCTGATCTTCTTATCACTACTGATGTGGGGCGCTTAGCCAGAGCAAAACAGCAAGGTGCTATTCAAGCGGTGGAATCAGAAACGTTAACCTCGGTTATTCCAGCTCACTTACGCGATCCGGCTGGCGTATGGTATGGTTTGACTGTGCGCGCTCGGCCCATTATGTATGTTGAAGGAAAGGTCGATCCGGCTGAGCTTTCTACTATGGAAGCGTTAACTGATCCAAAATGGAAGGGGAAAATTTGTGTTCGCTCTTCGAGTAATATTTATAATCAATCACATGTTGCAGCCATGATTGCCAATGATGGCGCCGAAGCTGCAGAGAGCTGGGCGAAAGGTTTAGTGGCTAATTTCGCTCGGCCGCCACAAGGTGGTGATCGTGATCAAATTAGAGCTGCTGCTGCGGGTGTGTGTGATATTGCCCTAGCTAACACCTACTATCTTGGTGCTATGTTAGCTGACCCGAAAGAGCAGGCTCAAGCTGCAAAGATAAAAGTATTCTGGCCAAACCAAGACGGTCATGGTGTGCATATTAACGTTGCAGGTGCTGGAGTGGCTACTTTTGCACCAAATAAAACTAATGCAGTGAAATTACTGGAATATATGGTTCAGCCAGAGGCGCAACGCTGGTATGCTGAGGTTAATCATGAATATCCCATCCGCACAGATGTTGCTATCAGTTCTATTCTAGAGGGCTTTGGCACCTTTAAAGCAGATGATCTTGCGTTGGAGCAGTTAGGTGAACTCAATGCTGAGGCAATTCGGGTACTCGACAGATCGGGTTGGCGTTAAGCTGGCAATGCATAAGCAGGGGAGGCTCCTCCCTTGCTAAGAATCTCGCTGTTTGATGGTTGGCGCTGGGCAGTATTAGTCCCAGCGCTTATTTTGGCATTACCTGTAGCCATTGTATTTGCTAGCTTGCTTTCCCCTCAGCTTGAGGTCTGGCGTCATTTACAGCAAACCGTCTTATCTGATTATATCGTTAACTCTTTGATCTTGGCAGGCGGAACTGGCTTAGGCGCATTACTGCTGGGTACCAGTACTGCATGGTTAGTTAGCCAATACCACTTTATTGGACGCCGCTATTTAGAATGGTTGCTGTTGTTACCTTTAGCCATGCCGGCTTACATCATTGCTTATACTTACACTGGAATGCTGGACTTTGCTGGGCCTTTGCAAACTTGGCTGCGTGCACTTTTCGGTTGGTCTTTTGGCGATTACTGGTTTCCCGAAATTCGCTCTTTGGGCGGTGCCGTGTTAATGCTATCGCTGGTGCTTTATCCTTA
The DNA here is from genome assembly GCF_049390205.1 of Alishewanella sp. d11. Taxonomy (GTDB): domain Bacteria; phylum Pseudomonadota; class Gammaproteobacteria; order Enterobacterales; family Alteromonadaceae; genus Alishewanella. Next base: position 2,122,880 of record NZ_CP186547.1, read on the forward strand.
CGTTTATATGCTAGCGCGTAATGCGTTTTCTGAACAGTCGGCTTCTTTATTGGAGGCAAGCAGAACTTTGGGCTTAAGCCCAAGACAACACTTTTGGAAAGTGGCGTTACCTTTAGCACGTCCTGCCATTCTTACCGGGGTAGCACTGGCGATGATGGAGGCCTTTGCAGATTACGGTACCGTGCAATATTTTGGTGTACCAACTTTTACCACCGGTATTTTTCGTACTTGGTTTGGTATGGGTAATGCCGTTGCCGCTGCGCAATTAGCCGCATTGCTGACTAGTTTTGTCTTGTTTCTGCTATTACTCGAGAAATGGTCAAGGCGAAAGGTGCGTTACTATTATCAGGGACAAAAACACAGTGCGCCGCAGCGACGACATGTTGGCCCTGGCCGGCAGTTTTGCTTTTTAGCATTTTGCTGGTTGCCTGTACTGCTCGGGTTTTTATTGCCAGCATGGCAATTATGTAGCTGGGCGCTAGCCAATTGGCAGCGAACCTTAAATACAACGTTCTGGCAGTTGGTTTGGAATAGTTTCTCTTTGGCAGCGATCGCAGCACTGCTATCCGTGATCTTAGCGCTGATTTTTGCCTATGCCCGCCGATTAAAAAGGGATCCAGTAGTACGGTTTCCTGTGCAGCTGGCAGCCTTAGGCTATGCGGTTCCTGGTACTGTTATTGCGATAGGTGTCATGCTACCGCTAGCTTGGTTTGATCAGCGTATCGATTTGCTGGCTGAACAATGGTTTGGTATCCGCACCGGTTTATTACTCTCTGGTACTATAGTTGCCTTATTGCTTGCTTACAGTGTGCGCTTTTTAGCGGTATCACTGCACGGTATTGAGGCAGGACTTGAGCGCATTAAACCTAATATGGATAATGCGGCGCGCTCGCTGGGTTACAGCCCTTGGCAAGTGTTACGTTCGGTGCATATTCCGCTGTTAAGGGGTAGTGTGTTAACCGCCTTACTGTTAGTTTTTGTTGATGTACTCAAAGAGTTACCCGCCACGTTAGTGTTACGCCCTTTTAATTTTAATACCTTGGCTGTTCGGGCGCATGAATTAGCCTCGGACGAGCGTTTAGCGGATGCGGCTTTACCGGCTTTAGCTATTGTGTTAGTGGGGTTGTTGCCGGTCATTATTTTGGCCCGTTCTACGGAGCGGCAGATGCGAGGAGTTGAATAATGCTGGCATTAGAGCAGCTTGCTGTCGCTTATGGACCGCATACAGTAGTTAAAAATATCTCTTTTGCCTTGGCGCAAGGGCAAATTGGCTGTTTAGTTGGGCCATCAGGCTGTGGCAAAACTACTATTTTACGCGCTATCGCAGGTTTTGAAGCGCCGGCAGCAGGTGTTATCAGCTTACAAGGGGTAGAAGTGAGTAGCGCTTTAACACAGCTGGCACCTGAGCAGCGCAAAGTAGGTATGGTATTTCAAGATTTTGCTTTATTTCCGCATTTAACCGTCGCGGATAATATTAGCTTTGGTCTAAAGCGGCTGGACAAAGCAGAGAAAAAAACCAAAGTTAAACAGCTGCTACAGCTGGTAGGCTTGCCTGATTTGGGGCAACGCTATATCCATCAGTTATCTGGGGGGCAGCAGCAACGGGTCGCCTTAGCCAGAGCCTTGGCACCAGAACCTAAAGTGCTGTTATTAGATGAGCCTTTTTCAAGCTTGGATGCTGAGTTTCGTGAGGTACTGGCGCGTGATATTCGGAAAATTCTAAAACAGCTACAGATTACCGCCGTATTAGTGACACATGATCAATTTGAAGCCTTTGCAATGGCCGATATGATTGGCGTTATGCAACATGGCCAGCTGCAGCAATGGGCCACCCCCTACGAGTTATATCACCGCCCTGCCAATCGCTTTGTGGCTGACTTTGTTGGCCGGGGTGTTATGCTGCCAGGGCAGATGCTGGATCAACAGCAAGTAGCAACCTGTTTGGGGGTGTTTCGGCAACGTTTTTTAAGCGAGGTTAAGGCTGGTGATCAGGTGGATTTACTGATTCGTCCCGACGATATTGTGCATGATGATGATAGTGATATTAAAGCAACGGTATTAGATAAGTCGTTTCGTGGTTCACATATTCTATATACTTTGGCGTTAGCCGCGGGAGAACAGGTATATTGTCTGGCGTTAAGTCATCATAACCATGCTATTGGTGAACAAATAGGCATTCGTTTGGATCTAGATCACTTAGTGTTATTTCCCCGTTATCAAGTTGCGAAGGCGTAAACGCTTTTTTGAGCGAATATCACTAGCATTAATAGCTTGCTGGCATTGTGGTCAGGATCTGTGTCAGCTCGCCACTGTCAGTGAGCGCTTGCAAGCCGAGATTAAACTCTTGTTGTAGGAACAAGCTATCTGGTCGTATTTTGGGAAAGGCTAGATACATGGGTTTATGTTCTAAGGTTGGTGCTAACCAATCCAGCGGCACTTTTTTCTGCTCAGCCGGCAGTTTCGAAATATGATATAAACCATTTTGTAAATCAGCTGGCACTAAATCAACTCGTTTTAACGCTAACATGCTGAAAACTTGACCATCTGTTGCCACACTGACTTTATTAAAGCGGCTATTTTCTAACAGCTCAGCTTGCGCGTAGCCGGTGACTAAACCTAAAGTACCTTGACCGTCTAACAGCTCACTAAGATTACTTGTCTCGTTAAATTCGTTAGCGCGTTTAAAAAGGACAATTCTGTTCGCGTAGATACAGTCTGAAAACCAGAAGTGCTTGGTACGCTCTGCAGTATGCCAGATGGCAATAATGCCAGAGTATTGGCCTTGCTGAGTATCATGCAAGGCTCTGGCAAAGGGCATAAACGCCACTTCAATCTGGATGTTCCGCTTGGCAAAAGCGCGCCGAACAATATCAATCACTACACCCTGCTGTGGCAAAAGGGGACCATAATGTGGAGGGTACTCACTGCTGGCAAAGACGAATGTGGTGTTGCTAACTACAGTGTCAGGGATAGCGGCTTTGGCAAGAGCGGAGTGGCTTAGCGTTAAAAATATAATGCAAATGAGCAATGCGAATAGCTGATTGATTTGTCTCTTTATTATGACGTGCATTGCATCCAACGTATTGAGAGTTTTCCTAGTTTATAATGAGCTTAGCAGAGTTTAGTCAATAAAAAAGGGCGCTAAAGCAGCCGCCCTCCAGGAAAGCGTCTGTTATTCTAAAAAGGTCGCAATAAGCTCGGCGACGGCATGGATATTAACGATGCCATCAAGATGGCCCCATTCTCCGGGAATTTCGGCATAGCTCACTTGGCTGGCTGACATAGCAGCAGCACTTCTTTTAGACATTGTAGGCAGTAATAATTGATCGCCTGTGGCGGGCAAAAACAGTGTTTTTGCTTGTATTGTTTTTAGAGCCTCTTGCCAGTTAGCGCCCATACCTGCTCGATATAATTGCGAGGCGCGCACCAAATAGAGGATGTGGTTCGCATCTTGCAATTGTGCCCGTTGTTCTGCTTGCGACAGTAATTGCTGCCAAACAGTAAAAGGCGCCAGAATATCGTGTTGCACGGCTTGGTCTGCTACAGGATCAGCAAAACGGGCATTAAAAGCAGTAGGGTAGAGGGCATCTTGGGTGATATAGGCTAAGGCTGTGGTTAATCCTTGCCGAGGTTGACCATAGGCATAGTAGTCACCGTTGCGCCATGCCGGATCCTGTTTAATGGGGGTGGCCCAGCGCTCTAAGCGCGTCACTGCCCATGCATCCATATAGGCGCTGCCAATGATCGGGATCAGACGTTGTACCCGCTCAGGATAGCGCACTGCCCATTCGATTGCTTGAAAAGATCCCATCGATGGGCCTATCACTGCGTAGAGTTTTTCTATTCCCAAGCTCTCTAACACTTGACGTTGCACCTCGACAAAGTCGGCAATAGTAACAACAGGAAAACTGAGTCCCCAAGGTTTACCTGTGGCTGGGTTAATAGTGGCTGGGCCAGTGGTAATTACGTTCGGATCATAAACATTGGCATTAACTAGTGTATCGACGCTGATCACATAAAACTTATTGGTATCAATGGCTTTGCCGGGGCCAATAATGGCATCCCAATAGCCTGCTGTTGCATCATCTGGCTGATATTTACCTGCAGCATGCGAGGTACCAGAAAAAAAGTGGGTAATTAAAATAACATTCGATTTATCGGCATTTAAGCTGCCATAGGCTTCCCAGCCAACACGGACAGGGCGGATAACAGCGCCATTTTGTGTGTGAAACTCGGCAATTTCAAACGCGTGCTTTGTCACTAGCAAGCTATTGGCGTGCAGTGGTAAAGAGACCAGCAGTATAAAGCAGTTAAGAATCAATACTCTTAGCATACGAAGCGTCCTTAAGGTTGTCATCGTGAATAAGCTAGTTAAAACCATTGAAAAAGTGCTATTGCCAGTATGACGCCGAGTAAGGGCATCAATACACTCACAACGGCAACTGGCCAATAAGCGTTTTGGTGAGTTTCACCACAGATAGCACGGATCGTCGTTACCACATAGCCGTTATGCGGTAGTGAATCTAATGCACCCGATGAAATCGCGACAACACGATGTAAATGCTCCGCATCCACACCGCGATCCAGATAAGTAGGGGCAATTTCAGGTAAGGCGATAGCTTGGCCACCAGAGGCTGAACCCGTTAACCCGGCGATAGCACTTACCGCAACCGCAGCCCCCAGTAGTTCTGGGCCTGGCAGATGCGTCATATAATCGACTACTTGATTAAAGGCGGGGGTGAGTTTAGCTACGCCGCCAAAACCAACCACCGCAGCGGTATTACCAATTGCTAGTAAGGCACCGAGAACGCCTTCGTTAGTTGCTGCAGCGGGATTTTGCAAAAATCGATAATTGAGCAGATACAAGCTGACCACACCCCCAGCGAGGGCAATAATCAGCGCGGCTTGTTGTAAGCTGTCGTGTAATACAAAAGAGACACTTAATACGACCAGCAGGGGGATAAGACCAGTACTCCAGTGCGGTAACGGCTTATCGCTTAATGTCGGATCGCTTTGCCGACTGATAAAATGCTCGCCATTTTGTACCGCGTTTTTAATCATCCACATCAGCGCCAGATAGCCGCCAACTGCCATAAATATAGCGACGATCAAACTCACTTCCCAGCCTGCATAAGGTGTAGTACCAAGATAAGGGATCGGGATCCAATTTTGAATTTCGGGTGAGCCGGCCGATGTCATGGTAAAGGTGACAGAGCCCAGAGCAAGGGTGGCCGGAATGAAGCGTCGCGGTAGATTGGCACCTTTAAACAAACTGACTGCCATAGGGTAAGCAGAAAAAGCCACTACAAATAAACTGACGCCGCCGTAGGTTAATACCGCACAGGCAAGCACAATTGCTAATACTGCGCGGGTGTGCCCTAGTTTTTCGACGATGGCAAGGGCAACCGCATCAGCAGCACCGGTATGTTCCATTAATTTGCCAAATAAAGATCCTAACAAGAACATTAAAAACCAGGCTGCGACAAACCCGGCAAAACCCGACATATACCCATGCACAAAATCGAGCTTATCGCTTAGTTGCCAAAACGGAATGCCGTTGGTGATGGCAACCAACAACGCGCATAGCGGCGCGCTGATAAACAGATTAAAACCGCGCATGGTGAGTACGATAAGTAAGCCAAGACCGAGCAAGAGCCCAAGCAAACCTAAAATGCCGATTGAACCTAACATTGGATAATCCTTGTTCTAGTTTTTTTCTAGTCTGATACAGTCTTGGCCTCCTCACCATAGTACTAAGGTACAGATTAATATTTCCGCAATAGGGGCTACTCTATTAACAACTGCTAAATGAACAGCAGACACAATAAGACAAGAATCAGACAGTCACTTATCAACAGGAGAGCCTTATGGCCAAGAATAATAACAACCTACAACGCCCTGGTATTTGCTCTGCAGCTTTAAAACCCAGCCTATTAGCACTGGCCATTAGTAGCGTTTTAACTCTGCCTGCCTTAGCGCAAGCGACGAATGACGATGAATTAAAATTAGAACGTATTGAAGTCACAGCCCGACGTACCGTCGAGAGCTTACAAGAAGTGCCTGTAGCCGTAACTTCGATCGGCGCTGATGCGATTGCTGAAAGAGGCTTAACCTCTGTGGTAGAGATTCAGCAGTTCTCTCCAAATACCACTTTACAAGCCAGCCGTGGCACTAACTCGACGCTTACCGCTTTTATTCGCGGTGTGGGGCAAGAAGATCCGCTGTGGGGTTATGAACCTGGCGTAGGCATTTATATTGACGATGTGTATGTTGCTAGACCGCAGGGTGCCGTGCTGGATATTTTAAACGTGGAACGGATTGAAGTTTTACGCGGGCCGCAAGGAACGCTTTATGGAAAAAACACCATAGGCGGCGCCTTGAAATATGTGACCAAAGAAATGAGTGGCGATACCGAATTTGCCATGAGCGGCACGGTTGGCAGCTATAACCAGCGCGATGTTAAACTAACAGGGCAAGTACCGTTAATTGATAACACCCTGTATTTAGGTGTTGGTTATGCCAATTTGCAACGTGATGGTTATGGCGAATTTATTACTTCAGCCTTAGCTAACCAAGATCGTGAAAACTACAATAAAGACTTACAAGCGTTCCGTTTAACGCTGGAGTACAGACCACAAGATAATCTGTTTTTCCGGCTGAATTATGACAAGACCGATGATAAGTCTAATGCCAAAGGGGGTTTTCGTTTATTACCCAGTTTGCTAACAGATGCGCCCGTACCTGATAGCGTTTATGACTCTTACACTAGCTTGCCCACCAACAATAAAGTGGAAACTGAAGGCGTGAGTTTAACCGCTGCATGGGATATAAATGAGCACTACACGCTGAAATCGATTACCTCGCAGCGTAAAAGTTATTCGCCAACCAATATCGATTTTGATAATACCTCGCTGCCAATTTTTGATGTTCCGGCAATCTATGACGATAAAAGCTTTACTCAAGAGTTACAGTTAAACTATCAAACTGAGGGATTCAAGCTGGTCTCAGGTGTTTACTATTATAAAGCGGATTCGTGCGGGGTTTTTGATGCCATCTTAGGTGTGCTGGGGCAGTCGCTTGGCGCGCCAGGATTAACGCGGGAAGTGGGGGGCTGCAGTAATGGCGATAGCTTGGCTGCTTTCTCACAAGGGAGTTATCAGTTAAATGAGCAGTGGTCCGTTACCGCAGGTCTACGTTACACTCGAGATGAAAAAGACGCTATCGTTCGTAATGGGTTAATTTTTAATATTGTTTATCCTGAGTCAGGTTGGATCCCCGGTTATGTGCGGCCTGATGGATTAACAACGCCAGTAGTGCTTGACGATAAAGCAAGCTGGAGCAAGTTAACTCCAAAACTTGGGGTGGAATATAAACCCAATAGTGATTTGATGTTCTTTGCCAGTTTTAGCCAAGGCTTTAAATCTGGGACTTTTAACCCCAGAGCAACCGTCGCGGAACCCGCAGCAGATCCAGAAACCGTAAACTCATTTGAAATAGGGATGAAGAGTGATTGGTCTAACACATTGCGAATTAATGCCACGTTATTCCAGTTGGATCATGAAGATCGCCAATACATTTCAGTTATTCCCGATCCAAATGATGCGACTGCGCTAAACCAACGACTAGGTAACGTGGGCCGTTCTGAGGCGACGGGCGCGGAGTTAGAGGTGGTGTGGTTAGCAAACCGTAACTTGAATATCTATGCCAATATCGGTTTAATTGACGCGAAATTTAAAGAAGCCATCACCTTTGATCCGGTAGCAGGCCAGTTAGATATATCCGATCGCTTTAGTATTACCAATACGCCAAAAACTACAGCAACAGTAGGTTTTAATTATGATACTCGGACCCGTTTTGGTGATGTGATTATCACCGGTAATTATGCGTATCGTAGTAAGTACGATTTAGTCGAGCTAGATAACTTGTTGACCCAAGATGGCTATGGCCTACTTAACCTAGGTGTGAGTTGGCTTAGCTTAGATGGCCATTGGAGTGCGGGTTTGCATGCGAAAAACCTGACCGACAAGCAATATCTGATCGGTAATTATGCCTTTATTGCCCCGGATCCAGCTAATCCTGGGCAGTTTATCCCAGGCTTAGGCGGTGACAATACCCTAATTGGTTACTATGGTGCGCCACGAACCGTTAGCTTAACCGTGGGATATCGTTTCTAAATCATAAAAACCTTGCCGGGGCGAAAGCCCCGGTTCATTATGGGCAAAACTGCTTAGAAGTCTTGTTATGATAGCTATTATTGCCGATGATCATCCATTATTCCGCGTGGCCTTAGCGCAGGCATGTGCCGCGATCTTAGGTAGCGACGCCACGCTGTTACAGGCACAAACCATGGCACAAATTTGGCCACTGTTACGCCAACACCCCGATACGCACTTTATTTTTCTTGATTTAAAAATGCCCGGTTCGGATGGCTTTACCGGCCTGACAGCACTGCGCACCGAGTATCCCGATGTGCCAGTGGTGATGGTCTCTGCCGAAGAAGATCCGGTAATTATTAAACAAGCGCTGGCGCTTGGCGCAGCAGCTTATATCCCAAAGTCTGCCCCGTTAGAATTACTGTCTGAAGCCATCAATGCGGTAAGCAATGGCGACACCTGGCTACCGCCAGATATGGCTGATGATGTGAAAAACGCTAGGGTATTAATTGATAACGATTTTGCCCAGCGTCTAGAGCAACTCACCCCACAACAATTTCGGGTATTAAAAATGATTGCCGATGGCCTGCTAAATAAACAAATCGCTTACGAGATGAATGTGCAGGAAACTACAATCAAGCAGCATGTTTCCGCCATTTTGCGAAAGCTTAATGTCAATAACCGCACTTTGGCCGGGATTTTGTTTGAGAAGTTAAAACTACCAGAGCAGATGGAGTAGCTGTTGAAGTTAATCACTTAAACTTTCTGGGTAGTGCGTAATCGGCTAATCTTTTTTAACTTTCAGTTGATGTCTCTATTCCAAACTGCGCTTTATAGTCTACGGTAATATCCTGTAACTGCCCTTGGTGTAATTGCATAATGCGTTCGGCATTTAAAATTGTTTCTGGTCGATGGGCAATCACAATACGGGTCATTTTAAGCTGCTTAATCGCCTGATTCACATAATGCTCCAGCTGCACATCCAAATGGCTGGTAGCTTCATCCATAAATAAGATTTTCGGTTTACGATAGAGTGCTCTGGCTAAGAGTACCCGCTGCTTTTGGCCGCCAGAGAGTGAGCTGCCCATATCACCGACCAAGGAGTTATAGCCCATTTGCATAGTAGAAATATCTTGATGAATACCCGCTAGCTGCGCCGCTTCAACCACTCGCTGCATATCCAATTGCGGGTCAAAAAAGCTAATATTCTCCGCTAAGGTGCCCGACATTAGCTGGTCATCCTGCATTACGGCGGCGATTTGGCTGCGGTAATTGCGTAGGCCAAGGTGGCGGATATCAATACCATCTACCTCCACTTTGCCACTTTCAGCCGGTAATAACCCCAGCATAATTTTCATTAGGCTGGTTTTACCGGTGCCAGATGGGCCGATAATGGCGATATTCTCACCGGCTTGCACGTTTAGGGTTAAGTCATTAAATAGCAGTAGGTCATTGCTGGCATAACGAAAACATTGCTGTTAAACTTAACTGGCCACTAAGCGCGCGGCTATCGCTGGCACTGCCTTCATCTTCTTTCTCGGTAAGCGCAATATCGGCTAAGCGGTCTAAATGCAGCCGGGTCATTTTAATTTCTACTACTTTATCAATTAGCGCGGCGGTGCGGTTGGTAAACTGATTTTTATATGCCATAAAAGCAAATAACATCCCGACTGACATCTCGCCAGTCATTACTGTTAAGGCGGCCAGATACACCACCAGAATATTCTCAATACCGAACAGTAGCTGATTAATAGTGCCGTAAGAGATTTGCCATTTGCCCAGCCGGTAATTCTGATTAACCGCATCGGCAAAACGGTTCTGCCAGATATTTAAGCGTTGGGTTTGCAAGCCAAATAGCTTAATACTCTGCATGCCGCGCACGGTTTCCATAAAATTACTCTGCTCTTTCGCCGATGCGACGATACTGGCTTCGGTAAGTTGGTGAAGTGGGCGGTATAATGCCCAGCGTAACAGGCCATAGAGTAATACGGCTATGCCAACCACCAGGCTTAACTGCGGGCTATAGAGATACATCATAATCAGCACGGTAATGGCCATAATGCCGTCAATCACGCCTTCAACCAGGCTATTGGTCAGTAACTCGCGCACAGCATTAAGTGAGCCAAAACGCGATACCACATCACCCATATGGCGTTTTTCAAAAAAGCTTAGCGGTAGGTGTACTAAATGGCGCATTAAATTGGCGGCCATTTGCACGCTCATCACCGAGCCCAAATGCAGCACCACCCAACCACGCAGGGTTTGCGTGAGTACCTGCAGCAGCATAAGTAAGCCAAAGCCTAAAGCCAACACAACCAATAAGGGTTTATCCTGGCTGATGAGCACTTCATCGACCACTAACTGCGTATAGTAAGGCGCTGCTAATACAAAGACTTGCAGTAATAACGATAAAATAAATAGCTTAGTCAGCGACGGCACTAAGCCTTGCACCTTACTCCAGAAAGCGGTTAAGCCTAGGCGCACGCGCTCGTCGATTTTTTTAAATTCAGTACTGGGCGTTAATTCCAGCGCCACACCGGTAAAGGCCTTATCGACATCGGCTAAGCTAACCCGCCTTTCACCCATAGCGGGGTCAAGAATAGTAATACCCTTACGATGCACCTTTTTTAGCACCACAAAGTGGTTCATCTCCCAGTGCAAAATACAGGGAGTACGTAGGTTTTTTAAATCGTCTAAATCCAGCTTTAAGGCACGCGGTGTTAAGCCCAGCTGATTTGCCAGCTGCATTAGCTGCTGTAAGTTGGCACCTTTTAGCGACACGCTATAGCGGTTACGAAGGGTTGTTAAATCCAACTGATGACCATGGTGATTGGCAATCATAGCAATACAGGCCAGGCCGCATTCAGCGGCTTCTGATTGGTAAATCATAAAATCATATTTTAAGGAAGTAGCTTAAATGCAAAAAAAACTATTATATAGATTGTTATGCTGAGGAAAATTGAAGCAAAAAGAGAATAAAGTATTTTACGGTGATTTGGCATCATCTTCTTCTTTAAATTATAGTAAGTAGCAAAGAAACAAATAATCCCAATACATAGAGAGTAGGTAACTTCTCCAAATATGCCTAGTATAAGGAAAGCAGAAGCAATGATTATTGCTGTTGGCATTAATTTTTCAAACGATAACATAATAGCCCCTCTTATCAAAAGGCGCCCATAAATGGGCGCGTTTTATGAATTATAAAGCTTTACAAACTCCATAGCCTACAGCACCAGCAACAGCACCAATTAAGGCCCCTGCCGCCATTCCTTTTAGCCCCCCTGCCAAGCCTTTTTGAAGGCCAGCAATGGCACCAGCTGCTATTGAACCTCCAACTGTGCCACCAGCAACGCCAGCACATGTTTTATCACCACCACTAACTACTTCAACTTGCTCAAATGTTAATTCTTGCATAATATCTCTCCTTGAGATGATTTTAAGTTTAAGGTTTGCTCGTTACCGAGCGTTACAATCGCCCTTGCAGGCTTAAAATCGGCTCAAACAACCAGCTAATTAAGCTGCGTTGTTCCAGCACGATATCTGCGCTTAACAGCATGCCCGATTGCAGCGGGACTGTTGTGCCATAAGCGCGGATTACTTGTTGGCCCAGTGCAACCTGTACTCGGTACACTGGCTCCTGTACGGCGACAGGCATATCGACTTCTCCCGGAAGTACGATAGCCTGCGCCGTTTTTATTACTTCCCCTTCATATAAGCCAAAGCGCTGATACGGAAAGGCATCAAAACGTAAACGGGTGCGCTGACCTGGCTGTACAAAGCCATAGGCGCGGGTTGGCACCAGTAAAATGGCTTGTAGCTCTGCGTTATCGGGCATTATGGTCAGTAGCGGCAACTCGGCCCGCACGTTAGCACCGGTTTCGGCCACCAGATTAGTTACACGGCCGCTAATGGGGGCAGTAATTAGCATTTCAACGCGGGCACTAAGCTCAGTATATTGCTGCGATAGCCGTGATAGCTCGCTATCTACCAGCGTAAGCTGTTGCTGTTGCTCGCCGGGTAAGCGTTCAATTAAGCCTTCAAGCTGAGCAAACTGGGCTTTTTGGTTTTGCGCATTGGCATTTAGCTCGGCAAGTTGCTGGCGCAGATTTAATACCAACTCTTGTTGTTGCTGTAACTCGGTAGCAGAAATGGCACCGCGTTGCTGCAAGGCGCTAAAATCTTGCTGCCGTTGCAGGTGCAATGCCAAACGCTCTTGTAATAACTGCTGCTGCGCCTGTAAATCTTGTAATAGATTTTGGCTAAGATGTAAGCGGCTTTGATATTCACTGGCTTGCTGGTTAAATTGGGTAATCACTTGCTCGCGGCGCTGACTGACCAAAGCAATTTGTTGCTCAATACCTTGTCGTAAGGTGCTGGAAAGGCTATCGCCCATGGCAAGTTGGTCGGGCATCCGCAGCAGCGCCAGCCGCTCACCCGCCTGCACCTGCTGGCCATCTTCAATAAACACCTGTTGAATAACGCCGGAGCGCGGTGACATGACTTTTGCTAAACCCATATCAGGTTTTAGATAGCCGGTGACAGTTTCTTTGCGGTTAAACGAGGCAAGGCTTAAAAAGGTAACAAGTGCCAGCACCACGCCCACTAATATGATGGTAAGCAGGGTAGTACTAAGGGGCTGCGCGATAATGACATCACCATCTAGGCGACTGGCTTGCTGATTTACCGCAGCTAATCTGAACAGAGGTTTATTGGTCATTTGTGATTTTAATGTAAATAATAAGTAATTTATATATAGGGTAGGTTGCGTGAATCGTAAAGTGGTTTTTCAGAACTTATGATTATAAAAACGACATTTTTTAATTCTGGAAATAATAAAGAATATCTAATATATTGAATTTATTGGAAGTTGGTAACGTATTTGGGTGCAAAGTTTGCAGAAAGGAGCTCGGTAGTGCACTAAGTTTACTTTATCAGTTTAGCAATCTTTGCCAGCTTGGTAGCTTAGGCGAGGGGTGGTTATTTTAACAAGCGCTGAAATAGTCGTTTTAACGCTACGGGTTTTAACGGTTTGAGTAAAAAATAAAAGCCGCTACTCAATGCCAACTCGCGGATCTGTTGATCATGATCGGCCGAATTAATAATAACCGGCACGGTTAACGCAAACTGCGCCGTTAGTTGGTTGGCAACGGCAATGCCGGTTGCATCATTATCCAGGTGATAATCAAATAAGCAGATATCAGGCTGAAAACCCTGCTGTAACGCCGCGACAACCGCACTCGGATCCTGTGCACTAATGACTTGGCAGTGCCAACTTTGTAACAGGGTAGTAACAGCATGAAGTAGCTGGGCTTCATTATCCAGCAACAGGACCTTTTTACCGGCAAAACTGGCGCTAATATCTTTAGTTATAGCCTGCTCGGTTGGTAAAGGGGTTAGCGCTAGAGTGGCGTTGCTTACTCTAGGCAATAGCAGGCTGAAACAGCTGCCGCGGCCTGCTATGGAGTGCACGCTTAATGGATGCTCAAGGATGGTGCTAATACGGTGAGCAATGGCTAACCCCAGCCCCAAGCCTTTTTGATCAGGTTGGCTACCTTGCTGAAACTCTTCAAAAATACGTTGTTGATCCGCTTTGGCGATACCGACACCGGTATCCAGCACACAGAGTTGGAGCTGATTGCTACGGCGTTTTACCCCTAATACGACCCGTCCTGTTGGCGTATAGCGAATAGCATTAGCGAGTAAGTTTTGCAGTACCCGCTTAAGTAATTTCCGATCGGTCATGACTGTTAAGCGACAGGGCAAGATGTGCAGACGTAAGCCTTTTTTCTCTGCCAGAATGGCTGCATCGCGACCAATATCATCCAGTAATTGTTGCACTGGCACGGCTTGATGTCGTGCTTTCACCACGCCAGAGTCCAGTTTGGTTAAATCTAAAATTGCAGTCAGCAGCTCTTCGGCAGAATTAAGTGATTGGCTAAGATTTTCACTTAACTGCTGTAGCTCGGGCTCTTTGGCTTTTTGCCTAAGTAAGCTGGCAAAGAGGGCGGCGGCATTAAACGGCTGCATCAGATCATGGCCTGCCGCGGCAAAAAAGCGGGTTTTTGCCATTGTTGTTGCTTCGAGCTGTTGTTGGGTAAGTTGCAATTGGTTATTTAACTGCTGTAGCTCACTGGTACGCTCGGCCACGCGCTGTTCCAGCAACTGATTACTTTGTTCCAGCTGTTGCTGCACTTCGATAAAAGAGCTGACATCGGTATAAGTGGTAACAAAGCCACCTCCAGGCAGGGGATTACCCTGAATTTCTAATACACGGCCATCTTGTTGTTGGCGCTGCACCCGATATTGGCTGCCCTGGCGTAAGAAATCCAGGCGCTTGGCCACTTCCGTTGCAATATTCTGGCTATCAATTAATCCACGTTGCATATTAAAGCGGATCAAATCGGCTACCGGTTTGCCCACTTCAACCATCCCAGGCGGATACGCAAACATCTCTATATAGCGTTGATTCCAGGCAATCACCCGTTGATCAGCATCGACTACCGCTATACCTTGGCTAATATTATCAATGGTAGAGAGCAACAACCCCTGATTAAAGCGAAATACCTGTCCAGCCTCAGCAACAAAGCGTTCCACCGTTTCCATGGGTAAGCCAGCATGCCGCCCGCAGGCATCCATCACCAAACGCATCGAGGCGCCGCCTAATACGGCCGCTAAACTGCGCTCGGTAGCTTGCAATAAACTGGCACTGGCTAAGCCTTGTAAATCAGGCTCATGATCTTTTAAATTGCGCTGTAATAAGCGCTGCGCCTCGCGCTCACCCGCAAAGCGGCGTACAAGTAAGTAACATTCCTGAATACTTAACTGTTGCAGTGGCTTTTGCAAGGGTTCTTTGGTGGAACGTAAAAAACGGCCGCTTTGCAACCATTCACTGATACCGGTATTGGTTAGCTGGCTTACCAAGAGGGTGATGGCACCATTGAGGCTTAGACTTAATAAAACCCCAAGCGTAATACTGTCGCCTTGCCAGCCAAACAACTGCTGCGGGGCTAACCAGCTTACAGCGAAAGGACCTGTTTGCGGAATTTGGCTAGAAATAATGCCCGCGCGCACTAACTCGGGGAACAACAAAACATAAGCCCAAATTAGGGCGCCGCTGCATAAACCCGCGATGGCGCCTTGCCGATTTATGCGCCTAGAAAATAACCCCATAATCAGCGCGGGAGCCAGTTGCGCGACTAAAGCAAAAGCCATTAGCCCCAGCTGCGCCAAGCCCGTGCCGGTGCCAATAAAGCGGTAGTAGATAAAACTGAGAGCCAATACCACTAACATGGCTAAACGGCGTAGCGTGGCTACTTTTAGCCCTTTGCGTTGCTCGTCCACTAAATTATTACGCCGAAACAGCAGGGGAACGAGTAGCTCGTTGGTAATTAAAATACCCAGCACCACGCTCGCGATCACCACCATACTGGTCGCAGCAGAAAAGCCGCCTAAGTAGGCCAGCAGGGCAATATCGGTACGATTGGCGGCCAGCGGTAATTGCAGGATCACTAAGTCGATATTGGCATTTTCTCCCAACAACATAATGCCTGCGAGGCCCAGCGGTAGGGTAAACGCGCCCATCAATAATAAATACAAGGGGAAGATCCAGCGCGCGCTGCGTAAATGGCTGAGCCGCTGGTTTTCCACAAAGCTGACATGAAATAACCAGGGTAAGCAAAGGGTGGCAGCAAAGCCTAATAACACATGGATCCAATAACTATAAGTGGGTAGCGCCTGTTGTTGTACGGTTTTTACTGCCGAGCTGTCGGCGGCCAGCTGGAAAATGTTGCCAAAACCATCAAACATTCCCCAACCAACAAAGGCGGCTATGGCCAGCAGGGCTAACAACTTGACCAAGGACTCAAAGGCAATCGCGGTCATTAAACCTGGGTTGGGCTGATGCGCTCTGGCACTGTTGCCTACAAATAATAACGCAAATACCGCCATCCATAAGCACACGTACAGGCCGGTATCGGTATACCAATGCGCTCCGGTGGCTGAACCCACTAAGGTATCAATACTGGTTGCTACAGCATGCAACTGCAGGGTGATATAGGGGATCACCGTCATAATCAAAATCAGAGTGATCAATACCGCTAAGCGGCGAGAGTGACCAAAACGGGTGGCGATAAAGTCAGCAATAGAGGTAATACGATAACGACGGCAGGCCACTGCCACTCGCGACATTAATTTAAAACCAAACCAAAATAAGAGAAATGAACCAATATAAGTAGGCGGTAGCCACCAGCCATTGACCACCGCTTGAGCCGTAACGCCATAAAACGCCCAAGAGGTGCAATAAATAGAAAGCGCTAAACTAAACACCCAGGGTGCAAGCGGATGCTGCGCGGTAATGCGTCGGCCAAAAATACCGACGCAGTACAACACGAATAAATACAATAATGAAATGGCGGCAAGGGTGGCTAAACCAATACCACTGCCATTTTGAATCATCTCGGTAGCCGCTATTGTCAAACCTTCATTACCTGATTGTGCCTGAGATGATGACTGACTGCCAGTTGCATCCCTTTGCTTATTTTTTTATGCCCCAAGGTTTACCCAATGTACTTAGCCAGCTCATATTTCGGAAATACGAGCAGGGGTGTTAGCGTGCCGTCCAGCCACCGTCCAGCACCAGCGTTTGCGCCGTTATATGCTTAGCCCCTTCTTGGCATAGAAAAAGCGCTGTGGCCGCAATTTCACTAACATCAATAAAGGCTTTTTGCGGCATCGGTGCCAGCATAATCTGCTCTATCACTTGTTGCTCTGTCAGCTGGTGTTCTTTGGCCTGCGCGGCAATTTGCTTCTCAACCAGCGGCGTTTTTACATAAGCGGGGCAGATGGTATTAATAGTAAAGTTTTTATCGGCATTTTCTAAGGCGATCACTTTGCTAAAGCCGAGTAGGCCATGCTTTGCTGCTACATAGGCTGATTTAAAAGGCGAGGCCACTAACGCATGAATAGAGCCAATGTTAATTACCCGGCCAAAGTTGCGTTCGCGCATTCCCGGTAACATGGCACGGGTTAGCATGGCTGGGCCTGTTAGCATAACTTCTAATAGCAATCGCCATTGCTCTGGTGGAAAATCTTCTAACCTTGCAACATGCTGAATCCCAGCATTATTAATTAAAATATCGGCGGGAAAGCGCGCGGCGCAATCGCTGATCTGCTGCGCATTGGTCACATCCAGCATACAGTAATGTGCTTGCCAACCTGCTGAGGTTAGTAACGCGGTTTTTTCTTGCAAAGCCGCTTCATTTAAATCGGCCAATACCACTTCGTGTCCGGCTTTGGCAAAGGCCTCGGCAACAGCAAAACCAATACCGCCGGTAGCGCCTGTTATGATAACTCGCATTATTAGCTCCAAGGTTATATCTACTTTAACCCATAGTAAAAAAGCGTCAGCACTACGACAACGGTACTTTAGTGCTAGGCTACAATCCCGCCAGTATGGTTTTAAACCCATTTCAATTTATAGATTGGTGCTAATTCACAAAAAGAATGATTTTTTAAAAAGCTAATAAAATCAGTTTTTTACTTTATCTGTCGGCTTGCTGTCATATGCCATTTAACCGAATGACATAACGCTGTCGAGGCTTTCGAAGCAAAAAACTTTTATGCTTGTTCTGGTAAAATCATTGGGTTAACAAAAATATTGCGATGGAGTCGATAATGACCAATTTAAATTCAGAACAAACAAATAGTGAGCAAAACAACATTCCTGAAAGTTCTTTAACGGTAATGAACGGCGGTAATTTTTACTTTGATGTTAACGGGCAGCAGGTTAGAGTTTGGTTTGCTTGTTTTTCAGGTGCAGAGAAAATCTTTATTAACGACAAGTTAGTGTCGCGAAAGCGCTCTTGGCGTAAACTCAGCACCCATCAATTTACGTTAGATGGAGAAAGCTATACCCTTAAGGTAGGTGTTCGTAGCTGGAGCGAAGCATTTGAAGGTATTTATATAGCTGAATTATATCGTGGTGAGCAATTGATTGATCAAGATGAAGTGCATTTCCTGCATGAGTATGATGATTTAAAAAGCCACTTTAGCTGGAAAGCTTGTTTCAAAGAACTCTTACCATTAGTGATTATTGGTGGCTTTGTCGGCTACTTGGTGGGCTATTTTATTTTAGCTAAGATTTTTTAGTGCCTAATGCACAATTTAATGGATTTAATAGATAGGCAATGGCATGAATATTGACTCTAATACAATTCGTGAGGCGCGATTAAACCGGGGGTGGACCCAGCAACAACTTAGTGAGGTATCTTGCCTAAGCTTGCGGACCATTCAGCGGGTTGAAAGCCAGGGACAGGGGTCGCTTGAAACTTGTAATGCGCTTTGTGCTGTGCTGGAGCTGGACAGACAGCAGGTGCTGCAACAAACAGTAACCAAGAGCACCACAACACAACAACCGCCAATAGTCTTAGCGTTAGCTGTAATTTGTGGTTTTGTTATCGGGGTGCTGGCCACTTTAGCCTTTATCTGAGAAAAAGTTTAGCGAGTTATCGCATTATTCAATTGAGTTCTGCTTACCTGCTGGTTTAAGTATTATATCCATATACCTTGCCAGCATTGCCACCTAACAGTTTGCTGCTTTGCGCTTAGGCGTTCCTGTGATAGATTTACCCCCTTTACGTACCTAGCAGCGCTTCAACCTAGCTATAGGGTGGCTTAGCCACACCGTAAACGTTATAAAACATAATAATGAAGCCTGTTTTAACGCTGCGATGGATATCGCGGCATGCTGTATACCAAGAGGACACAAAGCATGACAAACACCAGCAAAGCGCCAAATAGCGCTGCTGAAAAACGGGGTTGGTTTACCCGTTTTCTCGATACCGTTGAATTTTTGGGGAATTTATTACCCCATCCTGTAACTTTATTTGCTTGTTTTGCTATCGCAGTGGTACTGGGCAGTGGCATAGCGGCTTATTTTGATGTGAGTGCTATTGATCCTCGTCCTGAAGGCGCTGCTGGGCGTGCTGCTGATGGCACTATCCGCGTGGTCAGTTTAATGACGGTGGAAGGCTTACACCGAATTATTTCCAATCTTGTCACGAATTTTACCGGCTTTGCGCCACTGGGTGTGGTACTGGTTGCGTTATTAGGTGTCAGTGTCGCTGAGCACTCCGGCTTAATTTCTGCCGCCATGCGTGGCCTAGTGATGAATGCCTCAAAGCGGATGGTCACTGTGACTATCGTTTTTGCGGGGATCATTTCTAATACGGCATCTGAGCTGGGTTATGTGGTATTAATTCCAATGGCTGCCCTGATTTTCTACTCGTTAGGCCGCCATCCACTGGCAGGTTTAGCCGCGGCTTTTGCGGGTGTGTCAGGTGGTTATAGTGCCAACTTATTTATCGGCACTGTTGACCCTTTATTGGCTGGCTTTACCACCTCTGCTGCAAACATTATTGATCCTAACTATGTTGTTGGCCCTGAAGCTAACTGGTTTTTTATGATGGCCAGTACCTTTATCATCGCCATATTGGGCGCTTTCGTAACGGAGAAAATTGTTGAGCCTAAACTTGGAAAATATAACCCCGCAGAAGCCAGCGTTAATTTGGGTGAGCAAAAGCTGGATCCTTTAACACCCGCTGAAAAACGTGGTTTAAAAGGCGCGGGTTTAGTCTTTTTAGGGCTTTGTTTACTTTTAGCTTACAGCATAGTACCGGCGGACGGTATTTTACGTAACCCTGACACGGGGTTAGTCGAGGGCTCGCCTTTTCTAAAAGGTGTTGTCGTTTTTATTTTTATTACGTTTGGTATTCCCGGTTATGTTTATGGGCGAATTGTTGGCACCATGAAAACCGATCGTGATGTCATTGATGCGATGGCAAAAAGTATGAGCTCTATGGGCTTGTATATCGTGCTGGTGTTTTTCGCCGCCCAGTTTGTCGCCTTTTTTGGTTGGTCAAACCTGGGTGCTATTATGGCGGTGAAAGGGGCGACGTTACTACAAACTATCGGGCTGACTGGGCCGGAAGTCTTTATTTTCTTCATCGCTATGTGTGCCATTGTAAATTTATCACTGGGTTCAGCTTCAGCACAGTGGGCCATTTTTGCGCCCATTTTTGTGCCAATGTTAATGATTATCGGCTACTCGCCAGAAGTGATCCAAGCCGCTTATCGGATTGGCGACTCGGTAACGAATTTGATCACCCCAATGATGAGCTACTTTGGTTTAATTTTGGCCGTTGCCGCGCGTTATAAAAAAGACATGGGGATAGGTACTTTAATCGCCACCATGCTGCCTTATACCTTGATATTCTTTATCGGCTGGGTGATTTTCTTTTATATTTGGGTTTTCTTATTAGGTGCGCCAGTTGGGCCTAATTCGCCAACCTTTTATGAATTTACGCGTTAATCTTAATTGCACCCTTACAGCCTGAAGAAAGCTGTGATATAAGAAGCGATAAGCGATAGCACTGATAAAAAAGCTGTCGGTATCATTAACTGGGCCAGCTGCACAATTCAAAATAAGATGCAGCAGGTCGTTTTTAAATCTAGAGAACAGAGTTGTATATGGAACAGAATAAAATTGTTGGCTTGAACAAAGAAACCCACGCTAAAACCAAAATTAGTAATGTGCGTGCTTTTAACCATATCCGTAATGAGCACATGCTACCAGTGGTAGTCCACGAGTTCGTAGTAGCTGGCGCGGAATTCCCAATAGTGTTTGTGAAAGATCCTGCCAGTGAGCGCATGCAACCTGTTGCATTACTTGGTTTGGCTGCAGGGCAGAACTTGATGCTTAAAGAGGAGAAGTGGGATGCGCTCTACGTACCAAGAGTTATCCGTAACTATCCACTTATTTTAGTTCAAGAAGCACCCGAGAGTGACCGTTTAATGGTGGCTATTGATGAAGCTTCTGAGCGCGTAAACGAAACAGAAGGTTTCCCGCTGTTTAATGATGATAGCAGTGAAAGCGAGTTTTTAAACGTGCGCAAACAGCAAATGGTTGAGTTTGTTGATTTTAGTCAAATTACACAAAACTTCACTGAAAAGCTAAAAAGTTTGGGTCTGATTACTGAGCAAGTATTAACGCTGACTATTAATGATGAGAAGCGGAATATCAACGGTATTCATATGGTTGATGACAAAAAGTTAAATGAGCTCAGTGACGAGGCGTTTTTAGAATTGCGTAAACTGGGTTATATCCCGGCAATTTATGCGCATCTAATGTCTTTACAGCATACTCAGAAATTAGTGCAGCGCTTAGCAGAGCTAGAAGCGAAAACTAAAGCGAGTTAATCAGTCGTATTTATAAAAACGGCAGCTTGGCTGCCGTTTTTGTTTTCCAAGTCCTTTTCGAACAAGCAAATTACGTTATACCGAATTTTTGCTGTAGCGCTTGTTGCACATGCTCCGGTACAAAACTGCTTACATCTCCGCCATGCCGACAAACTTCTTTTACCAAGGTAGAGGAAATAAAAGTATTTTTTTCTGAAGGTGTCATAAAAATACTGTCAAGCTCCGGATTAAGTGAGCGATTCATACTAGCCAGTTGAAATTCATACTCAAAATCAGCCACAGCGCGTACACCACGAATTAACACCTGTGCCTGTTGTGCTTTCCCAAAGTTAGCTAACAGTCCAGAGAAGCCAATTACACTAACATTCGGGCAATTAGCAAAAGCTTGCTGCGCTAGGGCAACCCGTTCATCTAAGCTAAAAAGCGGTTGTTTACTTGGGTTAGCGGCTACAGCGACAATCACCGTATCAAATAATCTAGCAGCACGCATAACAAGGTCAGCATGGCCGTTAGTTAAAGGGTCAAAAGTGCCGGGGTAAATAGCACGAACTTTCATCAGAGATTTTTCCTTAGCAGCCTCCTACTATAGGTGACTGGCATTTTGGTTCAATTTGGCGTTACTATATCAAAATAACCATCTAATAAAAGAAGCCTGCTAATAGCAATGGAAAAGAAGCTTAGAACCAAAGATAGAATTTTACAGGCGAGTATCGCCTTATTTAACGAAGTGGGTGAGCGACAGGTCACCACAAATCATATAGCCGCACATCTGGGTATTAGCCCTGGTAATTTGTATTACCATTTTCGTAATAAAGAAGATATTGTGCGCCAAATCTTTCGAGAATACGCCAAGTTATTGGAAACGCGCATAAAACCGCCTGCTGATAGCTCTAAAGCGCTCGATGCGCTCACTGATTATTTAGATATTGTGTTTGAGCTGATGTGGCGTTTTCAGTTCTTTTATGCCAACTTGCCCGATATTTTGTCGCGAGATCCCGCTTTACAACAAGATTATTTAAATCTACAGCAAGGCGTATTGGGGCGGGTTATGTCGGTGATTAAAGCCTTAAAAGCAGCTGGCGTGATTAAAATCGATGATAATGATATTCGTGATGTGGCTCATAATATTAAGTTATTAGTGACTTTCTGGATCAGTTACCTAAAAACACAAGCTCCCGAAGCCAGTGTAAACAAAGCGAATTTATATCGTGGTGTGCTAAAAGTGTTATTGCTGTTCAAGCCTTACGCCACTGAACAAGCTATGCCCGACATCAATAAACTACAACAATATTACACTGAGTTAGCGGGTAGCGACAAAGCCGCCGCCGATTTGTAGTTAATTCTTTACGTTAAGCTAGGACGCTAGCTGGCATTCTTCGGTATAATCACTGCAGTGGCGCCCTGTTAAAAGTACAATAAGGCGTCAAAGCAACACTAACCAAGGTTACCCCTACATTGCCAGAGGAGGCTTTATGCGCAATGGCGCTTTTCTGCAACACCTACAACAACAAATCGAAGAGGTGAAAGCAGAAGGTCTGTACAAAGCAGAACGTATTATCACTTCACAGCAGCAAGCTAATGTGACGGTTGGCGCAGAGCAGGTGTTAAACTTCTGTGCTAATAACTACTTAGGTTTGGCTAATCACCCTGATCTCATTGCCGCTGCTCAAGCGGGCTTATCTAGTCACGGTTTTGGTGTCGCATCAGTGCGTTTTATTTGTGGCACTCAAGATATCCATAAAACGCTAGAGGCAAAAATTAGCGCCTTTTTGGGCACAGAAGACACTATTCTGTATTCGTCATGTTTTGATGCCAATGGCGGTTTATTTGAAACCATTTTAGGCGCCGAAGATGCGGTGATCTCGGATGCATTGAATCATGCTTCTATTATCGATGGCGTGCGTCTTTGTAAAGCCAAGCGTTATCGCTATGCCAATAACAATATGGCTGAGTTAGAGGCGCAGTTACAACAAGCCGATGCCGATGGTGCGCGCTTTAAACTGATTGCCACAGACGGTGTGTTCTCAATGGATGGCGTGATTGCCGATCTGAAAACCGTGTGCGATTTAGCCGATAAATATAATGCCATGGTAATGGTCGATGACAGCCATGCCGTCGGTTTTGTCGGCAAAACTGGCCGTGGCACCCATGAATACTGTGACGTACTAGACCGCGTTGATATTATTACGGGTACCTTGGGTAAAGCCTTAGGCGGTGCGTCTGGCGGATATACCTCAGGTAAAAAAGAGATTATCGAATGGCTGCGCCAGCGCTCGCGTCCTTATTTATTCTCAAACTCACTGGCGCCATCAATCGTTACGGCTTCAATCAAAGTACTAGAGATGCTGGAGCAGGGCGATGCGCTGCGTGACAAACTGTGGCAAAACGCTAATTATTTCCGCGAGCAGATGACCGCAGCCGGCTTTACCTTAGCGGGTAAAGATCATGCCATTATTCCGGTGATGCTGGGTGATGCCAAGGTCGCCGCGGAAATGGCTAAGCGCATGCTGGCAGAAGGGATCTATGTGGTGGGCTTCTCTTTCCCAGTAGTACCAAAAGGGCAGGCGCGGATCCGGACGCAAATTTCTGCAGCACATACAACAGAGCAGTTGGATAAAGCCATTGCGGCCTTTATCCGCATTGGTAAAGACATGGGCGTGATCGCATAAGGCGGGGCGTAAAAAATGAAAGCATTAGCAAAATTAAAAGCAGAACCAGGTATTTGGCAAACTGAGGTGGAGAAACCTGAGGTCGGCCCGAACGATATCTTGATCAAAATAAAAAAAACCGCCATCTGCGGCACCGATGTGCATATCTTCAAGTGGGATGAATGGGCACAGAATACCATTCCACATGGCATGGTGGTTGGCCATGAATATGTGGGTGTGATTGAAGGTATGGGCTCAGAAGTGCGCGGCTTTAGCATTGGCGACCGCGTGTCTGGCGAAGGCCATATTACTTGTGGTTACTGCCGTAACTGCCGCGCCGGTCGGGTGCATTTATGCCGAAATACCATTGGTGTGGGTGTTAACCGAACTGGCTCCTTTGCTGAGTATTTGGTAATCCCAGCCTACAATGCCTTTAAACTGGCCGATAATATTCCGGATAATATCGCTGCCATCTTTGATCCTTTCGGTAATGCAGTGCACACAGCGCTGTCGTTTGATTTAGTGGGTGAAGATGTTCTAATTACCGGCGCTGGTCCCATCGGCATTATGGCCGCTGCGGTAGCACGGCATGTGGGTGCCCGTCATGTTGTAGTTACAGATGTGAACCCGTACCGTTTAGATTTAGCCCTGAAGATGGGGGCGACCCGCGCGGTAGATGTTAGCAAGCAAAACTTAAAAGACGTGATGCAAGAACTTGGGATGACGGAAGGCTTTGACGTTGGCTTGGAAATGTCTGGCGTACCGGCAGCCTTTAATAGCATGCTGGATACGATGAACCATGGTGGCAAAATTGCCATGCTGGGTATTCCGCCTTCAACCATGGCGATTGACTGGAATAAAGTGATCTTCAAAGGCTTAGTCATAAAAGGCATTTATGGTCGTGAAATGTTTGAAACTTGGTACAAAATGGCCAGTTTAATTCAATCCGGTTTAGATTTAACGCCGATTATCACCCACGAAATGCCAATGGAGAACTTCCAAGAAGGCTTTGAGATTATGTGTTCAGGCCAATCCGGTAAAGTCATCCTGAATTGGTCTTAACCACCGAAAAAGGCGAAAAAGGGGTCAGAGCTAATTAACGCTAACTTTTAATAAAGCATTGTTACTCAATAGCTTTATGAAAATAGCAGTTTATTAGCTCTGACCCCTTTTTACATATTAGCTCTGACCCCTTTTTGTAGTAGCTCTAGAATATCTTTGTTTTTGGTAAGTAAACGCAGCTGGGCGAACATCTCAGATGCTGCTGGATATTGTAATTTCAAGTAGCTAAACCATTGTTTAACGCGGTTCGCATAATACTTGCCTTTATCGCCTGCTATCTCAAATTCTGAGTAGTGCATCAATAATCTTAGAACTTCTGACCAAGGCAGGGGGGCTTGGCCTTGTTTGATGTGCTGCGCCAAGTTTGGCATAGCTAGGGCGCCACGACCGAGCATTAAATCCTGACAATCACTTTGTTGTTGGCAAAGTGCTGCCTGTGCTGCGTTCCAAATTTCGCCGTTGGCAATAAGTGGAATGCTGACATGTTGTTTGATTTTGGCGATCCAAGGCCAATAGGCGGGTGGCCGGTAGCCGTCGGTTTTCGTGCGGGCGTGAATGGCCAAACTGCTGGCACCAGCTTCAGCAATTGCCATAGCGTTGCTAATGGCTAAATCAGTATTTTCGTAGCCTAGACGGATCTTGGCGCTCACAGGGAAATTCTTGGGTACCGCTGATCGCACAGCGCTCACAATTTTATAAAGTTGCTCTGTATCTTGCAGCAGTACGGCTCCGCCACGGCTTTTATTAACGGCTTTTGCTGGGCAACCAAAGTTGAGGTCTACTCCTGGCGATCCCAACGCTATAGCGCGCTCGGCATTTTCAGCTAACCAGTTGGGTTCTTGTCCGAGTAATTGCACTCTTACCGGAGTGCCTGCAAGGGTTTTGCCGTCTTGCAGTAATTCTGGACAGAGTCGGGTAAATACCCGAGGCGGCAGTTTTTGATCAACAATGCGGATAAACTCGGTAATGCAGAGATCATAGCCACCGATCTCGGTGAGCATTTCTCGCA
This sequence comes from Alishewanella sp. d11, assembly GCF_049390205.1. GTDB lineage: Bacteria > Pseudomonadota > Gammaproteobacteria > Enterobacterales > Alteromonadaceae > Alishewanella. The sequence continues at coordinate 2,149,006 of NZ_CP186547.1, forward strand.
TAAGATGATCAACCACACCTTCCATTGGGGCTAAAGTAATTTGCATGCTTATTGTGTGGTCTTTTGCAAGGTACGTTGTCTTCGGCAGCGCTCTGAACAGTATTTTATTTCTGCCCAATTTCGCTGCCACTTTTTGCGCCAACTAAAAGATAAGCCGCATATCGGGCAAATCTTTTCGGGTAGGTGGACTTTTTTATGCACCATAGCTAAGTATAATGCCCTCAGACACTATAAATGGTGCGGAGCTCTTGCCGATGCATCATCTCAGCTAACTCAGGGATTTGCAGCGGTTCGAGATCCAGTACTTCTAAGATAGTAACTTGATGGTTTTGCCATTCAGGATCAATACTCACCCCGAATAGTTGTTGGCTCTCGCCACTGAGATATTCCGCAATTTTTAAAATGGCAAAACGCTGATGTTCTGCTTCATTGTCGGTCGCAAGTAACAGTGTTGGGCTATGGTGGTAGGCAATGACATTGCACAGTGTATCTGTTAGCCCCCAAGACTCTGCAACTAAATAACCCAATACTTCATGACTGGTCTGAAAAAATTGTTCTTCAATAGCACTAGCAGCGAGATGTTCACTGAGACCGCGCTGCATAATGGCAGCATATTGATTATTCTGTTCACTGATTAACGACATACCCGCATTACGGAATAGCCCTAAAGAATAACAATCATCTTGGGTTTGTTGATCAAAATTTAGGTGTTTTGCAAGTGACATAGCTAAGTTAGCCGTATGCAGAGCATTGTTCCAAAGCTTTTTACTGAAGGCATCTTGTCTACCTTCCTCAAGCGTAAAGCGCAATAACACACTGCGAGCTAAGCTAACCACCCGATTTAAACCAAGGTAACGGCATGCCTGCTCGACCGAGGTAATTTTACTGCGTAAGCCAAAAAATGCCGAGTTAACTACTTTCAAGGTAAAGCCTGCAGTACCAATATCTAAGGCAATTAGGGCTGCAATGCGGTTAAGGTCCGGCTCTGGACTGTTCAGTTGCTGCTGGATATGTCGTAGTACCTGCGGTTGTGGTGGGATTGTAAAGCCTTGTAGAGCATTTTCGATTAACGACATGTTAATTGCTTTGACCATCCCATTACTCCGCAGTGAATGACGATTGCTATTATGAATCTAAATAAGGGCGGCCTAACATCAGTTGTTGTGCCAGCTGCTGTTCAGTTTGTTGTTCTGAAAGCTGTAAATCGTTAAATTGTACATCAAATTGTAGCAGATCATCATCTGGCAAATTAAGAGCTACCAATTTATCAGGAACTTGCCCTACTTGCCGATAAGCATTAATAGCGACCTGTGCCGCTTGCTCCATCAGCATTAAAAAATCTCCTAACGGGTATTGTTGGAAGATTTCTGCATCTAAATGTGCCCAGCCTAACAAATCGCCACTGATACTGCCGTCAGCATGATCGGTAAACAACATGGATACGGCAGCACAGTTTGGATTTTCGCCTGGTACAAATTGCTCCGCATCTTCGGCAGAAAAGAGTAAGACATAGCCAAATCCCGGGCAGCCTTCTGCATCCATTTCGTCGAACGAGGTATCGTACAACAAGAATAATTGATTATCAGACATGGCGTCATTCCCAAGGTTAAAAATAGTCCGTTATTCTACCTGAGGTAACGACGCGGCTAAAGCTCTGTCTAACATTCTTGCCACACAACTTATCGTTTTTCGTATTTTTCAATGCTCCTAATCAGGAGGATATTGAAAAGTTGATGAGGCTTTGCCCAAAATTGGTAGCAAAAAAGTTAGAACATGTCTAAATGTGGAACTGGCATTTCCAGCAACAAAGCGAGGAAATTGACTAAACCTTGTTCTTCATTTGTAAAGTGCTGGTCGACTTTCATTGCACTAAGAATAGTTTGCCAAATTTTTTCTTTATTACGAGGAGACGCTTGCAATAATGGCAGTAAAGCCATATTTAGCTCACTAAAGTTAACTACAGGCTTCGGTAGGTCGCTTGGTAAGTTGAGCGAAGTTAGTATCGTTAGCCAAGCAGTTTGAGTGGCTTGGGCATGACCTGCGCAATCTGCAACTGCGCTTAAAAATGGCAGTAATGCTGGCAGCAAATCAGTCAGTTTTTGTTGATTAAAAGTGCGAATTACCTGTTTGGCATCATATTCACTGGCAACGACATGTTCAATAAAACTTATACAGAGCCATTGTTTAAACGTCGGCATTGGGCCAATAAGTTGCTGTAATAGCTGGTCAAATTGTTGAAATTCACTCTCAGTCAACTGTTTCAATGCTGGTATCGACATTTGTAATAGCTGGACTTGTTGTGCTAACGGTAATCGCAGTATGGCATCTGTTAATTGATCAACTTCGCTTAACAAGGCATGGCTGCCATAAGCTTTAATATGGGTTAATTGTGTTGCAAAGTTATTGTCTGCAGCTACTGCTGTTGTGGGGCTTTCTAAAAGCATGACACAAACAATGGCTTGAGCAGACAAGCGCTGATGGCTACTCTGGGTTAATAGCATAGGGATAGCGGCTAACATCGCGCGCCGTTGCTGCTCCTCAGGCAGATCTTTACTTTGCGCTGGGCTAACCGTCGCCACGGTTGGCGTTTTGCTAAAACGACCATTCCAGCTGGGATCAAGGCGGCGGATCCGTTTCTCAAGAGGTGGATGAGTTGCAAAGATCGCAGCCCAACGACTAATCGCTTCCCCAAAAAATAAATGACTCACTTCATCGGCATTGCCGTGACTAATATGCGTACCTGCTTGATAGCCGCCAATACGTTTTAGTGCTCCCGCTATGCCCCGTGAGTTACGACTAAATTGCACAGCAGACGCATCTGCCAGATATTCACGTTGACGGCTCACAGCGGCTTTAATTAAGTTACCAAAAAAAGAGCCTAGATAGCCAATGATAACTAACCCTAGACCGAGAAGAAATAAGGCGCCTGCGCTGTCATCCCGCTTTCGGCTGCTGCGAACCAACTGACTGCCTCGACTTGCTCGTAATAAGTAATAACCTATATGACCGATAAATAAGATGCCATTTAGAATTGCGATAAGACGAATATTCATGCGCATATCACCATTCAAAATATGGCTAAATTCATGCGCCACTACACCTTGTAACTCGTCACGATTCAGCTGTTCGATACAACCTTGGGTAACCCCAATTACCGCATCAGCGGGGCTATAACCTGCAGCAAACGCATTGATACCACGTTCAGGTAATAAGTAAACTGGAGGTACGGGTAAATTGGCAGCAACCGCCATTTCCTCCACAACGTTTAACAAGCGACGATGCAAGGGATCCTGACTGTCAGCCGATACGCGCTCACCACCTAGCGATTGCGCGATGGTACGTCCACCTAGTTTCAGTTGTTGCCATTTGGCTACTATGGCTAAGCCAATGATCGTAATCACGACTAAGCTAATGCTAAGGCTTAACTCCCAGGGCAAAAAGCTAGCTTGGCCTTGAAACAGGCCAAAGCTCAGCATCACCAGTAGATTAGTCAGAATAACTAAAGAGCAGACGGCAAGTAAAAATAACAAAATAAGCAGATTGGTATTACGTCTGGCCAGATCTTGCTGCTTAAAAAAGTTCATATAAGTTAAAAGCTAACCCTAGGTGCTACCTGTATTTGTGCACTATCAGCAAATTCTAATAACTTGGCGTCATGCGCATGACCAAAGCTGGCGGCGAAGAACATCGGCGGAAAACTTTGTTTGTAGCTATTGTACTCGGTAACGGCATCGTTGAATGCCTGACGGGCAAACGCAACGCGGTTTTCGGTACTGGTTAACTCTTCCGTCAGCTGCATCATGTTCTGATTGGCTTTTAAATCTGGGTAAGCTTCCATCACCATGCTAAAGCGGCTCATGGCTCCCTGTAAAGCACCTTCAGCTGACGCGAGTTGGTTAATTGCGCCTGCATCACCAGGGTTATTTACGGCAACCTTTAAACCGGCCATAGCGGCATTTCGCGCATTAATCACCGCTTCAAGCGTTTCACGCTCATGCTGCATGTAGGCTTTCGCCGTTTCTACCAAATTTGGAATTAAATCGTAGCGACGTTTTAGCTGTACTTCAATTTGCGCAAAAGCATTTTGAAAGCGATTTCTTAGTTTTACCAGCTGATTAAAAATGCTGATGATATAAAACACTGCTACCGCAATCAGCGTTAAAATAATAAGTAGTGTCATAACAGGCTCCAACATAATGTTGTGTATATTGTTAACGATATTTTAATCTGGTGTCTAGCGGTTTGTGATTATCTGCTGCTGATATTTTGTGTGTGCTGAGGTATGATATAAAAAAGTGTTAAGGGTAGCTTATGAGTGACTTCAAACGAATTTCAATAGCACAAGCAAAGCAACTGATTCAGGACAATGCAGTAATAGCGGACATTCGCGATGAGCAAAGCTTTGCGCAAGGCCATATGGCAAAAGCGTTTCATCTTACCAATACCAGTTTAGGCCAGTTTATGCGTGAGCATGACTATTCTCAACCCGTCGTCGTGGTGTGTTATCACGGCAATTCTAGCCAAGGTGCTGCGCAATATTTAGCAGAACAAGGTTACGAGCAGGTTTTTAGCATGGATGGTGGTTTCGAAAGTTGGCGTAGCCAAGAACCGTACGTCACTGCTGAAGATAGTGAAGATAATGCATAGATTTGTTGAGTTTAAATCGGCAAAGGCGGCATTATTATTTGCCGATTACTGCCAAACTCAAGGGATCCCAGTAGACGTTCAGCCAGAAGGGGCCGTAACCGCATTATTAGCCCCTGCAGAACATATCGAGCAGTTGCAAACCTTACTGGAACAGTTTTTACAAGATCCTGCTCATCCGCGCTATCAGGCTGCAGCTTGGCAGCAAAGCCACACTGTACAAAGCGCGTCTAGCAATAATAGCTGGAATTTATCTGCATTGTGGCACTTGCCTGTGACCAGTTTGGTGGTGTTAACCACGCTACTCGTTTATTTGTGGCAACAGATCGATTTTGCTGGCGCCAATGCCAGTTTACAACTGACTGACACTTCAGCAGTTTGGCGCTGGGTAACCCCAGCATTTTTGCATTTCTCGCTAACGCATCTAGTGTTTAATTTATGTTGGTGGGTGTTGCTAGGTCATAAAATTGAGCGACAGCTTAGTAGTTGGGTCTTATTCCAGATCATGTTAAGTAGCGCAGTACTCTCAAACGGCTTACAACTGGCGCTCGCAGGGCCAAACTTTGGGGGGCTGTCTGGAGTCGTATATGCGCTGTTGGGCTATTGTTGGTTGTCTGACCGGCTAAATGCTAGTCAGCACTATCCTGTGACCAATGGCTTAGCTGTCTTTATGATCTTCTGGTTAGCGTTAGGTTTTATGGATGTGCTTTGGGTCAATATGGCAAACTGGGCACACTTAGGTGGATTGTTATGTGGTTTGGGTTGGGCCTGGTTAACTAAAAACTCCAGACCCACAGCAAAGACCTATTGATAAAGAAACTTGGTAAAAAGCACATCCTGTACCATGGTTTGGCCCGTTTCACGTTTTAGCAGTTGCTGCAATTCTTCCAAAATTTGCAGCCTCACTTCTTCGCGGCCGGTCAACGATTTAATTTTTTGTTCTGGCTGCTTACTTAAAATACCAATTATTCTATCCAGAATAATGGGCTCATGGTACTCAATGGTTTTCAAAGCATCTTTGCTGGGCAGCATCAGTTCAACCGATACTCTTACATAGCCTAGCGTTTTTCTATTATCCGCAACGTAATTAGTCACAATATCCGGATCAAAACCATAGTAAACGACTTCTACAGGGGCTGAGTTTTTAGCATTTACTGGTGCAATTGGCATAACCAGTAGCATGGTCAAAATGAAAGTAAGTAGTTTCACCATGTTGAACCCTTTAAACAATGACTATTTGGTAGTCTGTTAATCATATCAGCAGTTAGTATAATTATCTAACTACCCTCAATTAAGGCTGAAAAATATTTAGCTGCTTGCTATGATGCCGTAAATTTTTTACCCCTAGTTTTCCTAAAATAATGACGGCAGTTTTATCTTTAGATGCCTCTTGGCAATTAGCGAGTACACAAACCGTGCCTTTGGCTTTAGCGCCATGGTTGCTGGAAGCTGCATCGCTCACGGCGCGTTTAAAAGCCCACAGTACAGATTTTCGGCTACAGTTGTTAGGAGAAAGCGCGATAACGTTGCCGACATTTTTACAACCTTGTTTTCAGCAACCGATCAGTACCTGTATGCGTCGCGAAGTAGTGATGTGGTGCAATCAGCAGCCCGCAGTTTATGCACAAAGCTGGATACCAAACCAAAGTATACAACAATTAAAACAATTAGCTATTTTAGGAGAGCAACCATTAGGTGAGTTGTTATTTCAATTTCCAGATGTGGTGCGTAGCCCTATTGAGGTAGCGCAATTGCCCTTAAAAACAGCGCCTTTTCCAGTAGTAGCAGGTAACTATTGGGCTCGACGCTCCGTATTTACGGTGGCAGGCCAACCCATTTTAGTGGCAGAAGTATTTTTGCCAGGAGTAATATCAATATGACATGGCAATTAAGTTGGCAGCGTAAGGCACTGTATTGGCAATTGATGCGCATGGATAAGCCGATAGGTATTTACTTGCTGCTGTGGCCGACTTGGTGGGCGTTATGGTTGGCTGCTGAAGGTATTCCTGATCTTGGCATGTGGTTAGTCTTTAGTTTAGGTGTCATTTTGATGCGATCTGCTGGTTGTGTTATTAATGATTTTGCTGATCGTCACGTCGATGGGCAAGTGGAAAGAACTAAATTACGTCCTCTGGCAACTGGCTCAGTCTCGGTGCAAGAAGCGCTACAACTTTTCGGTTTACTGTTAGGTTTGGCAGCTCTCTTGCTGCTGTTCTTAAATAATCAAACACGCTTATTGGCCTTAGTGGCGGTAGTGCTAGCCAGCTGTTATCCCTTTATGAAACGCTATACACACCTACCGCAGGTAGTTTTGGGTGCTGCCTATAGTTGGGGGATCCCTATGGCATTTATGGCGCTACAAGGAGAGGTGCCCATGTATGCGTGGTTGCTTTATCTAGCCAATTTATGCTGGACGGTTGCTTATGATACTTTTTATGCGTTAGTTGATCGCCCAGATGATCTGCAGGTAGGGATCAAATCCACGGCGATCTTGTTTGGTGCTTATGCACAACCGATTATTATACTCTTGCAACTGGCATTTCTTGGTTTACTTTACCTTGTTGCTGAGATGACCGCTATGGCGTGGCCGTTCTATTTTGCCTTGATTGGTGCGCTTTTAGCGTTTCTATATCAACATTATCTGGCTTGGCAGCATCGGCAAGGTGCTTTTCAAGCGTTCTTGCATAATCATTATGTAGGTATGCTTATTTTTATTGGGTTATTTGTGAGCTTGGGATGGTATCAATGAAATTATGGTTTATTGCCGCGCTATTATTATTAACCAGCTGTGTTGCCATAACCGCTACCACAGACTTTCCTCTCGTCAATTTGCAGCTTGAACAGAAGACTATCCAAGTGCAATTAGCCGCAACGCCAGAGTTACGTGCTAAGGGCCTGATGTTCCAACAAGCGGCTGACCCAGGCATGCTATTGCTCTATGCTGAGCCGCAACACATCAGTTTGTGGATGCGCAATACCAGTATGCCATTGGATGTGGCTTTTATCGATACTGACTGGCGCATCCACCATATTAGACAACTCGAACCTTATGATGAAACCTCGGTACCTTCCGAAATTGCTGTTATTGCTGCTTTAGAAATGCCCAGAGGATGGTTTGCGGCTAACCAGCTGGCCGCTGGTGCTCAGTTAACACTACTTGATCATTAAGCCTTTAGCTGCCTGGATCAACCAAGCCATTCAGGCTGTTATTACGGCGAAACCAGCCCGCTATGCTAAAACGCTCATCAATAGCCGGTAGTACCTGATGAGGAAAGCGCTCGCTTTCAAAAATCACTAAACCGGCTGCTTCAGGTTTAATGGTGGTTAATAACTGCTCCTCTTCATCGAAAAGTTGCAACTCACCACCTTGTGTAACGCTATTTAAGTAACTTACCGTGGTTAACACCCGATTAGAGCGACCTCTAAAAGCGTCTACATGCTTTTGGTAAAAATCACCTTGCTGATAACGTGCATAATGACATTCAAAGTCGAATAATCCCATGAAGAACCTCTGATTAAACCACTGTTGTAATTCTGCCATCATTGCCAGATAACCTTGTTGTGCTAAGGAGCGACCATCTAACCAGGCGGTTTGATCACGGCGGATTTGCGCGTTGACATTATGGTCTTGTTGTCTACCAACGCCAGCTTGCTGCAAAGCTTGCAGGTGAAGGTCTTCCAATAACGCATGGTTTAATGCTGTGGGTAAAAATTGCGGTACCCATACCCAGCCATGCTGATAGAAATGGTCTGCTAATTCACTGAATGCAGTATTTGCTGGCTGTGACATACTGTTAATCCGGCAGTTAAAAAATAATGCTTAGTTTGCCATATTCCGCGCTTTTGGGCGAGAGTGAGCCAGAATAGGTTACATAGCGTAAGAAAGCCTAAATAAAGGAGAAGTATCATGCGGATTATAAGTTTAGTTTTAATAGGTCTTTTAGCTGGTTGTAGTCAGTCAGTACAACAGTATCAGGCAGAAACGCCAGTACTATCGTTAAAGGAGTTTTTTGCCGGCTCAGGTAAAGCCTATGGTGTTTTACAAGACTGGCGTGGCAAACAGACATTACGTTTTACTGCCGATCTCTGTGGCGAGTGGACTGGTGATCGTGGCGATCTTTATGAAGTGTTTTATTTTAGTGATGGCCGAGTTGAGCAGCGTCATTGGCGTTTACAGCAGTTTGCCGATGGTAGAGTCAGCGGCACTGCTGATGACGTTGTTGGTAGTGCGCAAGGGCAATTAGCAGGTAATGCCTTATATTGGCAGTATGTGTTACGTATTCCATATAACGATGGCACTTTAGATGTCACGGTAAAAGATTGGTTGTACCTAATTGATCAGCAGAATGTGATTAACCGAACCAGCATGCACAAGTTTGGGGTAAAAGTAGCAGATCTGACGCTTTCTCTGCAGCAATTAGACCCAAACGCGCGTTGTGACTCGTTAAAGCTTCAAGTCGCGGAATTGGCGGCAGCAGCAAAAATTAAAGTTAACTAGTCAGTTTTAAGTAAGGTGTGTCAGTATATTGAAAACACACCGGCTACTGCCGGCGTGTTATCGGATACTGTGTAAATATCTGATTCACCACCCGAGCCATAGACTCCCGCGGTTGCTCGATATCTTGCTTGTTTAATACGCCTTCAGCAATGCCTTCCCATACCAATTGTTTGCGAGCAGCATCAACCACATCTACATTGACGGTGCCGAACTTGTAACGAACGGTTTCAATTTCTTGCTGATAATATGGGAAAGGGCTGTAAAAGCCACGACGGTAATGATAATACCCATAATAAGGAAGAGCCGTTGTCGTATTTGTTCGAATATCTGCTCGTTGTTCTACATTAGAGTTAAAGTTAATTAACAGTTGCGGCGATTGATCTGTATAACGATAACCTCGAGCGGTCATTTCTGCCGTTACCGCTGCTTTAAGATGTTGCGTGACCAAGGAAGTGTAACCATGTTGGTCTGTTGCCAGCTGCTCCATAAAGCCAAAAGTTTGATAATTAGCCAAGTTAGCATCCGGTGCGAGATCCGAGCGTACTTTTGGACCGGTGGCACAAGCCGTCAGCCAAAACGCACAACTTAAGATAAGTAAGTTACGGCAAATTTGTAGAAACGATGGCTTTTTCATAAACACCTGCCTTAATCCTTAGGGTTATAGGTTTTACTGCTGTACTTTTGTACAAGATCAGTAACTAACCTCATTAATTGCACTCGTATTGACCTGAAAGTTTAGCAAAAGTTCCTAGAGGTCAACAGCATAAGCAGCCTATTGCCGCGATATAATACACTGGGAATGCGTAAAGTGTTGTGTGGTTTTTTCGTAACTGTGTTTAAATATAACCAAAGCAGGCCAGTGTGTGTCGCAGGCGAAAAATAGCAGGATCTTTATGAAGCAAAAAGCCAATAACTTTCAATTAATGCGTGAGTTAAGTTTTCATCAACAAGCTGCCATTGCAGCCGCATTGCTAGAGCGTATGTTACCTAATTACCAACTTTTTGCTGAGGTAAGTCAATTTGGCGATAGTAAGTTACTGCGCAATATTCTGGATTTGTGCTGGGAGTGGCTGACCGTTAAAAAGGTTAAAATTAACTTTGAACGCTTGGCTGAAGAGTTAGAACTGGTGACGCCTGAAGTGACTCAGTTTGATATGTTTGGCGTTTATCCTGCGGTAGATAGCGCCACTGCGCTAGATATGATGCTAAATGGTATTTCTCAGCAAGATGCTGCCGAGTTTATTAATGTGGCTAAGATCTCTCAGGCTACGGTGGCACGGTTGATTGAATATGAGGCTGAAGAGTTAGCGATCACCACCGAAGCTGAATTAAAAAAAGTGGTGCGTGATCATCCTTTAATGCAATACGAAATGGACTGTTTGGCAGAGTTAATTGCATTGGTTAAGCCAATGCATCCGGTCGGTCGAGAGCAAATGCAGCAATTAAAAGCTTGGGTAAGAGAACAAGGGCTAACCAATTTGGCTATGGAGCTGCCACTGCACAGTACTGCAGCGGTCAGCGAAACCCCAATCACAGAATAATCGCTTACCTATTATATGGTTATTGCCTAAGCCATAAACGATACGCGAGCTGGCCAGCAATGTTTTCTTTTAGCAATTGCCAGTTGGTAGGAATGGCTGTTAAAGGTAGTTCTTTTTCGGTTTCTAAATAAATTAGTGCACTTTCAGTTAACCAGCCATGTTGCTCCAAGGCCTGACAGCATGGTTGCGCTAAATTTTGTCGAAATGGCGGATCGATAAACACCAGACTATATTGACGCTTGGCTGGTTGCTGTAAAAACTGGAGGCAATCTTTATTTATTACCTCTGCATGTTCCGCGGTTAACTGTTGCAAATGTTGCTGCAATTGCTTTGCTAAAGCAGGGGCTTTTTCGACTAGCGTGACATGGGCAGCATACCGCGACAAGGCTTCTAAGCCTAAGCTACCACTACCTGCGAAACAATCTAAGACAGTGCTTTGCGCGGTATCATGCATTAGCCAGTTAAAAAGGGTCTCTTTGACGCGATCGGTGGTGGGTCTTAGGCCAAGCGCATCGGCTACCGGTAAGCGTTTACCGCGCCATTTACCGCTAATTATTCTGACATAGCCTGGTTGAGCAGTATTGGACGTGCGGGTTTTAGGTTGTTTCATCTATTGCTTTTTGCCTGCATCATAAAGGTGTTAGTATAAGGCTAATTTTATCCTAGTTTTCCGACTCTGACACAAAAGCATATGACAAAACAAAATAAACTCTTTTCCTGGCTCGGTTTTGGTAAGAAAAACACCGATCAAGTCGTCACCCCAGAAAGTACTGAGCAAGGCGTTACTTCAGAGAGTAATGCACAAGGCGTTAAACCAGAAAATACTGAACGCTTAGCGGATAGCCAAGCACCGATTTCATCTTCTGAGTCTGCTGACAGTTCAGAGATAACTTCGGAAGTGGTGCAAGCTACCACGACTATTATTGAGACAGAGACTGCGCCAGCGGCTACAGCAACGGCCAGCACCGCAATAACTGTTGATGCGTCTGCCACTGAACAAGTTGCAACAGCTGTGGCTGTGCCAAGTCCATCGCAACAGCCTAAGGCAGGTTTTTTTACTCGCTTAAAACAAGGTTTAGCAAAGACCAGTCAAAATTTAGGTGCAGGTCTGGCGTCATTGTTTGTGGGTAAAAAAATTGATGACGATTTATATGAGGAGTTGGAGACGCAACTGTTGTTAGCTGATGTGGGCATGGATACCACACAGAAGCTAATTAAACAGCTGACCCTGCATGCCGATCGCAAAGCGTTAAAAGATGCTGATTTACTGTTTGATAAACTGCAGCAAGACATGGCAACCTTGTTACAGGATGTGGAACAGCCCTTGTTACCTGAAGCGGCAGAGGGGCCCTTTGTGATTTTAATGGTGGGGGTTAACGGAGTGGGTAAAACTACCACCATTGGTAAAATGGCACAGCAATTTAAGCAGCAAGGCAAGAGTGTGATGTTGGCGGCTGGTGATACCTTTCGTGCTGCAGCGGTAGAGCAGCTACAAGTGTGGGGTGATCGTAATAAGATCCCGGTCATTGCCCAACATACTGGCGCTGATAGTGCCTCGGTTATTTTTGATGCATATCAAGCGGCTAAAGCACGTAAAGTCGATATTCTGATTGCCGATACTGCGGGACGCTTACAAAATAAAGCGCATTTGATGGAAGAGTTGAAAAAAATCGTGCGGGTGCTGCAAAAAATTGATGTTAAAGCGCCACACGAAGTCATGCTAACACTGGATGCAGGTACTGGGCAAAATGCACTAAGTCAGGCCAAATTGTTCAATGAAGCTGTACCGCTGACAGGCATTAGTTTAACCAAGTTGGATGGCACAGCTAAAGGTGGCGTGATTTTTGCCATTGCTGATCAATTTAAGGTGCCTATTCGTTTTATCGGTGTAGGTGAAGCAATTGACGATTTAAGGCAGTTTGCGGCGAAAGACTTTATTCGGGCGCTGTTTAATAAGGAATAATGCCATGTTGCAGTTTGATCAGGTCAGTAAAACCTATCCTGGCGGTTTTGTCGCACTAGAGCGCATCAATTTTCGTATCGCTAAGGGGGAGATGGCGTTTCTAACCGGTCATTCTGGGGCTGGCAAAAGCACCATTTTAAAATTGATTAGTATGATTGAGCGACCGAGTACAGGGCGCGTGATGATTAATAACGTGGATTTGAGTCGGTTGAAGCGCAGTCAGGTGCCTTATGTAAGACGCGATGTCGGTATTATTTTTCAAAACCATCGTTTGCTAATGAATCATACCGTATTCGACAATGTGGCTTTACCTTTAGTCATTGAAGGCTTTACTGGTAAGGAAATGGTCAAGCGTGTGCACGCCGCCTTAGATAAAGTGGGATTACTGGATAAACAACGTTGTTTGCCTGAAACCTTATCTGGTGGTGAACAGCAAAGGGTCGGTATAGCCCGTGCGGTAGTGAATAAACCCCCGCTCTTGTTGGCAGATGAGCCCACAGGTAATTTGGATCCTGATTTGTCGCGCGATATTATGCGAGTATTTGAAGCCTTTAATCAGGTGGGCGTTTCTGTTTTAGTCGCGACACATGATTTAGGTTTGATTGCGCGGATGCGTTATCGAACGCTAACATTAAAGCAAGGGAAAATGATTAATGATGGCTTAATGCCATTACAGGAGCCATTATGAGTATCCTGTTTAGTGGCCGAGCGAGTGGGGCAACAGCAAATCGTATTGGCATCATCAGACGTTTTTTGATGTTTTTTGTGCATCATATTCGGCAGAGTATTGCCAGTTTAGGAGAGTTATGGCGCACCCCAGCCGCTTCCATACTGACAATTATGGTGCTTGGGTTGAGTTTAACCTTACCGGTAACCTTACATTTATTGGTCAAAAATGCGCAACAAATCAGTGGTGGTTTTGCTAAGGCCGCCGAGATAAACTTATTTTTGCAAGATACGGCCTCAACGCAACAAATTCAGAGTTTAATCACTATTTTGAATGCTGATGCGAAAATCGCTTCGGTGCAACATATTACTAAAGCGCAAGCCATGGCGGAATTTCAACAAGCTTCGGGCTTTGGCGCCGCACTCAATTATTTAACCGATAATCCTTTACCTGATGTTTTGGTGGTGCAACCGGTGAATACGGATCCCGCTGCTGCCAGAGCATTAATGCAGCAATTAAGTCAGGAGCGGATCGTCGAACTCGCTAAACTCGACTTGGAATGGCTTATACGGTTAGAAGCTATTGTGCGTTTAATGCAACAAGCGGTGATTGCTATCGGTTTGTTACTGTTAAGTGCAGTACTTTTTATTGTGAGCAATACGATACGCCTATCTATTATGAACAAGCGCGAAGAAATTGAGGTCATGAAACTCGTTGGCGCGACAGATGCGTTTATTCAGCGTCCATTTCTTTACACCGGTTTCTGGTATGGCATTCTCGGTGGTATCTTGGCCTTTATCGTTTGTGAAATATTATTATGGTGGTTAGGTACTGCTATTCAAGCTATCACTGAATTATATGACAGTCATTTTCAAATTCAGGCGATGAGTCTCTTCGAGTTTCTTAGCGTTATTTCGCTTGCTGTGCTCTTAGGTGTCGTTGGTTCTTACTTATCTGTTCGTCGTCATCTTCATGCTATTGAGCCTTCTGGTCCATAGTTTATCAAATTATTGAAATGATATTTATTAGAACAAGCCGTTCTTAAAAATAGTGAAACTACCATTAGCACTCTCCGCCAAAGAGTGCTAATATTCTTGCATCGAGTTTCAATAGGATGAGCAATACCATGACAAAATCAGCTTTTATGCCACTTACAGTAGCAGCCAGCGGTAGTCTGGAAGCTTATACACACGCAGTTAGTAGTATTCCTATGCTAAGTGCAGAGGAAGAGCGCAATTTAGCCGAGCGTTTGCAGCAAGATGGTGATTTAGAGGCGGCTCGCCAATTAATCATGTCGCATTTGCGCTTTGTTGTACACATTGCTCGCAGTTACTCAGGTTATGGCTTACCAGTTAGCGATTTGATTCAGGAAGGCAATATTGGCTTAATGAAAGCCGTAAAGCGCTTCGACCCTGCCGTAGGTGTTCGCTTAGTCTCTTTTGCGGTGCATTGGATTAAAGCGGAAATTCATGAGTATGTGCTGAAAAACTGGCGCATTGTTAAAATTGCTACCACCAAAGCACAACGCAAGTTATTTTTTAATTTACGTAAAGCCAAAAAACATCTTGGTTGGTTTAATCAAGAAGAGGTGAAAAACGTCGCCGAATCTCTTGGCGTCGCTGAGCATGAAGTGCGCGAGATGGAATCTCGTATGAGCAACTACGATATGCCATTTGACGCGCCAGATGATGATGAAGAGAATGCTCACACTGCGCCAGTCTATTATCTGGAAGATAAAGCGTCAGATTTAGCTGAGCAAGTTGCGGATGATCAATGGGATACCGCAGCGGTTGATCGTTTACAGGCTGCCATTCGCACTTTAGATGAGCGTAGCCAAGATATTGTACGGGCGCGTTGGTTAGACAATCAAAAGCTAACGCTACAAGATCTGGCTGATCGCTATCAGGTGTCCGCAGAACGTGTACGCCAACTAGAAAAAAATGCGATGAAAAAACTACAACAGGCCCTAGCTAGTTAACACTCTTAGTATTTGCTGAAGCTCCGGTGCGCAAGTTCCGGAGCTTTTTTATTTACCTTGAGTATGCAAACCCGCTGGTTCAGTAAATCCTGCGGCTATAACTTGATGCGTTGCCGGTAGTAACGCAGAAATGGTGACTAACTCTACGCCTTCTGCCGCTAATTGTGGTAAGCGCTGTTGTAAAAAACGATAGGTTTCAGGATAGGGGTGGCCAATAGCAATAGCGGTTTGATGTCGCTTAGCGATGTCGATTAACTGTTGAAATTGTCTCTCTATTGCTGGTTGGTTTTGTTCATTATCTAGAAAAACATGGCGCGCAAGTAGTGCTACATTATGCTTTGCTGCGTAATATTTTGCTGTGCTCTTGGGCGTTGTTAAACTATCAATAAAAAAAAGTTGCCGTTGCTCTAAATACTCCATAGTCCAAGACATGGGTTGGTCTAACGCCGTAAAAAGACTCCCCATATGGTTATTAATACCAATAGCGTAAGGGATATCAGCCAAGGCTAACGCCAAGGTATGGTGTATATCCTGACGTGACATCCCTTGAGTTAACGCTCCTTGACCAAGGGCGTTTTGGTTTGTTGCTTCCATTGGCATATGAAGAATAACATCTTTTTGTTGAGTGAATGCCAATTGAGCTGCTTGCCTGCCATAGGGAGTATGAGGTAAAACAGCCATGGTAAGGTTGTAAGGCAGCGCTACCATAGTTAAATCAGATTTCTGATAGCCAATATCGTCGATAATAATGGCGATGCGAGGGCTGGCTATTGCTAGACCATGTATGAATAGGATTGAGAGAAGTAATAAAAAACGCGCTTGCACGACCATGCTATCCTTAATTATGTGTTGGGCTTAATCTTGTTTTTTAATAATAACAATATCTAAAGGTCACGCCTGCTAAGGGCGTGTTAACCAGAGTAAGGGATTAATGGCTTCCCCTTTGTCTCTTATTTCAAAATACAGCGCGGGATCCGCTTGACCACCGCTGGCGCCTACTAGCGCTATTGCCTCACCTGAACTTACACGATCGCCGGGTTGTTTCAGTAAGGTTTGATTATGGCCGTAGAGTGACATAAAACCTGCACCATGATCTAAGACGATGACCCAACCATAACCTTTTAGCCAGTCTGCATAGATGACTCGGCCTTCAGCTATGGCTTGGACATTGGCACCATTAATTCCCTTGATTAAAATTCCCCTAGCGGGCATCCCTCCTTGACGATTTTGGCCAAAGCGTTGTAATAATTGGCCTTTGACTGGCCAAGGGTATTTTCCTTTGCCTGCAGTAAGACCAGCCATATCTTTATTAAGATCTGCCAGTCTGCGTAACTCGTTGATGGTATTTTGAAGGCTACTTTCATTCTGACGTAAATAGCTTAGCTGGTTTCCTTGCTCCGCTAAAACTGACTGTAACTGTTTTATCGAGTCTTGTTGGCTGGCTCGGGCTACGGTGAGTTGTTGTTGTTGCTGTTCTAAATTAGTTAATTCAGCTTGAATCAGTACTTGTTGCTCGTTTAGTTTCGCTGCAATTTGCGCTAACTCTTGGACAGTTTTGTTGATCTTTGCCAATTGTCGCATACGTGCCTGATTAAAATACTGATAGTACGTCAGTATTCGCTCAAGTTTTGCAGTATCTTGCTGGTTGAGCAATAAGCGGGAATAGTCATGCTGTCCCATGCTATAAGCGCTTTTTAATTGCGCAGCTAAGAGTTTTTGCTGTGTGGTAAGCTCTTGTTGTAACTTTTGCTGTTGTAAACTTAAGCGGGCACTTTCTTGTTCTAGCTGTTGTTTACGCGCTGTGGTTTGCCGCAGTTTTAAAGAGGCTTGTGCTAAAGCTTGGTCGGCTTGTTGTAATTTTTGCTCTGCTTGTTGCAGCTGTCGTCTTTGTTGTCTAAGCGTTTGTTCTGTTTGCTTAATTTGCTGCTGAACTTGCTGCAGTTCTCGTTCAGCAGTAGGGGTGTTTTGCGCAAAGGCGGGGATCATAGACACACACACACACACCAGTGCAGCAATGCACCAGTGTTTGAGTGAGTCATAGCCTAAAAAATGTAGCATTTAGTGTAATTGCATTAAAACCTTGCCGGTCATCTCTGCAGGTTTCGGCAAGCCGAGCAAATGCAGCATGGTAGGTGCAATATCACTTAAGATGCCGCCAGAGATTGCAGTTGCTGGGCGACCAACGTAAATAAGTGGCACTGGGCCGCTGGTATGGGCGGTGTGAGCCTGACCTGATGTTTCGTCTTGCATCATTTCAGCATTACCATGATCAGCCGTGATTAAACATTCGCCACCTACTGACTTTAATGCCTCGACTACTCTGCCAATGCTTTGATCAACGGCTTCAACTGCTTTTATCGCTGCACTCATAATACCGGTGTGTCCCACCATATCGCCATTTGGATAGTTACAAATAATCACATCAAACTGTCCACTATGAATGGCAGCCACCAGCTTATCAGTTAGCTCAACAGCATTCATCTCAGGTTGTAAATCATAGGTAGCGACTTGCGGTGATGGAATTAAAATACGTTCTTCGCCAGCAAAAACCTCTTCGCGGCCACCAGAGAAGAAAAACGTCACATGGGCATATTTTTCTGTTTCGGAGATCCGCAATTGCGTTTTGTGGTGTTTGGCCAGCCATTCGCCTAACACATTATGCAAACTTTCTGGCGGGTAGGCACAGGGGGCTTTGATATCAGCGGCGTATTCGGTGAGCATGATAAAGCTGCTTAGCTTAGGTTGAACCTGCCTGGTAAAGCCTGCAAACTCGGGTTCGACAAAAGCGCGCGTAAATTGTCTGGCTCGGTCAGCTCTAAAGTTCATAAAAATCAGCGCATCGCCGTCTTCCATTGTAACAGCCTTTCCTTCCGCCGTTAAAATCACCGAAGCTTTTACAAATTCATCATTTTCATCGCGCTCATACGCTGCCGCGAGAGCAGCACTTGCAGTGGAGAACTGGTATAGCGCCTTGCCCTGAGTTAACAAGTCA
The DNA here is from genome assembly GCF_049390205.1 of Alishewanella sp. d11. Taxonomy (GTDB): domain Bacteria; phylum Pseudomonadota; class Gammaproteobacteria; order Enterobacterales; family Alteromonadaceae; genus Alishewanella. The sequence goes on from NZ_CP186547.1 coordinate 2,167,289, forward strand.
TAAGCTTGCTGCACGCGATCCCAGCGTTTGTCACGATCCATCGCATAATAGCGACCAATAATAGAGGCAATCTGACCTTTACCACTATGTGCAAAGTGTTGCTCGAATAAGGCTAAGGAGTTTGCGGCGCTGCGCGGCGGCGTATCCCGGCCATCTAAAAACGCATGCAAATAAATTCGTGTAGCACCTTGCTGCTCTGCCAACTTTACCATCGCCAGTAAATGTTCTTCGTGGCTGTGCACGCCACCCGGAGATAGCAATCCCATGATATGCACTGCTTTATCCGCAGCAACCGCTTTTTCAACAGCATTAACAAGGACGTCGTTTTGGAAAAAATCACCGTCTTCGATTGCTTTAGTGATACGCGTGAAATCTTGGTAAACAATTCGACCTGAACCAAGGTTAACATGGCCGACCTCAGAGTTACCCATTTGGCCATCGGGTAAACCAACATCTAAGCCTGAACCAGAAATGAGGCTGTGTGGGTAAGCTTGCCATAACGCGTCCATGACCGGGGTATTCGCTTGTGCAATAGCATTATTTTCGGTTTGTTCGCGATAGCCCCAACCGTCAAGGATCAATAATACCAGAGGTTTTTTCGGTTGGTTCATAACATCTCCATAAACAAGTTTGTAAGCGAAAAACTGCTGAAAAAGTTGAAGTTAGTATCTTACCGATTTTTTGTTATTTCTCCAGTAATGATTCGTGTAAAGTCACTTAGGCCTGTGTTAAAGCCGATTTTTTAGATGTCGATTTTGCACAAAGTGGGTATACTCAGCGTTGTTTTAATTTCAACCTGAGAATTTGTAGTTATGAGCCAATTTGTTGAATTTCTCGGCAACCACCCCTTGTTAAGTGGGGTTTGGGTTGTATTGTTCTTATTAATCATCGGTAGTTGGTTAAAGTCGTTGTTATCCCCCATCAAAGCGATATCGCCAACGGAATTAACCTTGTTGGTCAATCGTGAAAATGCGGTAGTTGTGGATATTCGAAATGAAGATGAGTTTCGTAAAGGCCATATTACTGATGCAAAAAACATCAAACAGGCAGAAATTGACAGTGAAAAACTGGCTGGGCTTGAAAAGCAAAAAGATGCTCCCATTATTGTAGTATGTCAGGCAGGTATGAGTGCAAGTAAAGCAGCCGCATCTCTGGCTAAACTTGGCTTTACAAAAGTCTCAATCTTACAAGGCGGCATGGGGGCATGGACGGGTGCCAGCTTGCCAGTAGTGAAAACAAAGAGGTAATAATGGCTGAAGTCACTATTTACACTAAGGCATATTGTCCTTATTGTGTGCGTGCTATTGGTTTGCTACGCGAAAAGCAGGTTGCATATCAGGAAGTTCGTATTGATTTACAACCAGAGCGGCGAGAAGAAATGATTCAGCGTGCTGGTGGCCGCACCACGGTCCCGCAAGTTTTCGTGAATGGACAGCACCTAGGTGGCTGCGATGATATCATGGCACTCAATGCTGCCGGCAAACTTGACCCTTTATTACAAGCATAATTCAAAATAGGATTTATCATGGCAGAACAACAAGCAAATGGTGTAGCAGCGGAGCAAGCTGACCAAGGTTTACAATTTGCAATCCAGCGTATTTTTGTAAAAGATATTTCTTTCGAAGCACCGAATGCACCTGCTATTTTTCGTAAAGAGTGGAAGCCGGAAGTTAAGTTAGATTTAGACACTCGCAGTGAAAAGCTTGATGATAATACCTATCAGGTTGTATTGTCATTAACAGTGACCACCACTGTAGGTGAAGAAACCGCTTTCCTTTGCGAAGTTCAACAAGCGGGTATTTTTTCAATCGGTGAGTTAGAAGAAATGCAGATGGCACATATGCTTGCTGCTTTTTGTCCTAATATTCTTTTCCCTTATGCGCGTGAGGCGGTATCAAGCTTGGTTAATCGTGGTACTTTCCCACAGTTAAACTTGGCGCCGGTAAATTTTGATGCGTTATTCGCTCAGTATTTACAACAACGTCAAGGTCAAACCCAGCAGCTGAACGCTTAAATGCTGCAACCATCTGCAATTACTGTATTAGGCGCGGGATCTTATGGTACCGCGCTAGCTATCTGCTTAGCGCGTAATGGCAACAGCATTACGCTGTGGGGGCGCAATCAAACGGAAATAAGTTTGATACAACAACAGGGCGTTAATCAGAAGTACCTACCCGATACTCGATTGCCTGCTAGTTTGCAGTTAACGGCGGATTTAGCTGCTGCGGTGCAAGCCAGCCGTGATATTCTGGTGGTTGTACCTAGCCATGCTTTTGCTGAAACGCTACACCAATTAAAACCCTTGTTGGCTACTAATGCTCGTGTAGCCTGGGCAACCAAAGGTTTAGAGCCTGAAACAGGGCGTTTACTGCAAGACGTTGCCGTAGATATTCTAGGCCCAAAGGTCTCTTTAGCCGTACTGTCCGGCCCTACTTTTGCTAAAGAAATGGCTGCAGGCTTACCGACGGCGATTTCACTTTCCTCTAAAGATCCTGAATTTATTCAACAGCTTTCAGATCTGTTGCACTGTGCTAAAACCTTTAGAGTTTATACTAATCCAGATTTTATTGGCGTACAGCTTGGTGGCGCCGTAAAAAACGTGATTGCGATTGGTGCTGGTATGGCTGATGGTATTGGTTTTGGTGCTAACGCCCGCACTGCGCTGATTACGCGTGGTCTCGCCGAGATGAGCCGTTTAGGCTGTGCTCTAGGGGCACAAAAAGATACTTTTATGGGAATGGCTGGTTTGGGTGATCTGGTGCTTACCTGCACTGATAATCAATCTCGTAATCGCCGTTTTGGTTTGTTACTTGGGCAGGGTAAAGATGTTCAAGCGGCAATGCAAGAAATTGGTCAGGTCGTTGAAGGTTACCGTAACGCGAAAGAGGTATTTAACTTAGCGCAACGCGTTGGTGTTGAAATGCCGATCACGGAACAAATCTTCCAAGTGCTTTATCAAGCGAAAAACGTCCGATTGGCAGCTCAAGATTTATTAGGCCGGGAACGGAAAGACGAGATTAGTTAAGGTTAGCCGCTTAAATATATTCACGAAAGATAATGGCGCTTACTGCGCCATCATTCATTTTCCGCCTTACTCATTTGCCGCCATACTCTTTGGCTGACTACTCTCCCGAGCCAGTAGTTTGGCAATATCGGCTGCGGCAACGGCTTTACTAAAATGATACCCTTGTTGACTATCACAACCCATGACATGCAGTAAGTAGGCTTGCTTTTCTGTTTCTACATTGGTTGCCGCAACGCTCAGTTCAAGATAACCTGTTAACCGAATTAATGTGGCACAGATATTTCTTTGCTGTTCTTGTTGCTCAATCGATCTGATTATTGATGCCGATAATTTTACACCGGACAATGGGTATTGCCGCAATTGCGTAAGTGAAGAGATCCCTTCACCAAAGTTATCCAATATTAGCGTAAAGCCCATTTTCACTAGGCCATTTAAACGCTCTCTAAGCCAAAGGGTAGAATGGTTAAAAATACTTTCGGACAACTCAAGTTCAAATAAACCAGCGCTGACATCATGTTCTTCTAATACCGAAGCCATAAATGTTAACAGATCAGGTTGTTCAAACTGCTGATTCGAAATGTTTAGGGCTAAACGCCCTCGCATCAAGCCGGTTTTTTCCCAGAGTTTTACCTGCTGGCAAGCTTTGCGGAAAACCAGTCGATCTAAACGAATGATCAGTCCGGTTTCTTCCACTAACGGCATAAAGGTTGGCGGCGGTAGCATGCCACGAAACGGGCTAGGCCAACGCAGTAAGGCTTCGAAACCTATAATACAATTGCTGCTTATACTTATCTTTGGTTGGTAATAAACCTCGAATTCATTTTGTTTCGCACTACGCTCTAATTCTGCTTCCAAAGCGAGATAATCCGGAGCTTGAAATTGGCTTGCGCTATCTGCGAAGCAAAGGCTATTTCTACCTTGAACGGCCGCTTTAACGGCGGCTTTTTCTGCACTTTTGTACAGCGTATAAGCATCAAGACCATCAACGGGGCTGATGCTGATGCCAATGAATATATTTAAATCGCGGCTAAGGGCATCTGTTTCTGGTTGGTCAAAGCAACCAAGGATTTTGTGGCCCAGTTTATTGACAAAAATGGTACTATTTTCATTACACAAATGCGGTGGAACCAGCAAGGCAAAAACGTCGGTCTGACAACGTGCGAGTAAAACCGTAGAGGGAAGGCTTTGTTGTAAGCGAATTGCCACTTGCATCGCCAATTGATTAAAATCGGGTTGTGGCGAAGAGGGATATTCAGGGAAAACCGGCACCAGTTGCATATAGATAACTGCAGTCGCAGGGAAATGCTCATCGCAGCTCTGTAACGTTAAGGTCAGTTGTTCTTCAAATAATTTTTTATTTGGCAATAAGGTATTGCTGTCTCTTAACTGCTGGAGCAGTTGTTGTTCATTTTCTCTACGGAGCTGGCTGATATTTTGGCCATACAATAAAAACACAGGTGCACGTAATTTATCGGGTTGCACTGCTTGTATACTTAATTGAAATGCCTCACTGGTGTGGCCATTAAACAGCCAAGCTGCACCATCCCACCGACCTTCAAGCCTAAGCTGGTTTTTTACTTTGTGGTTAAGTAGCTCGGTAGCACTTTCATCAGCAAACAAATACAAAGGACCAGCAATTGTAGTCGTTTGTTCGTGTTTTAAAATACGTTTTAAAGAGCTGCTACCGTTTTGGAGGTTCAGGTTTCGATCGAGTAGCGCAATAATGCCCTGTGTTTCAGAGAGCAATTCATTAAAGCTTGTGCGTAATTGCGCTAGCCTGTGTTGGCGACGGCCCAAACTATATAAAACCAATGACAAAACGAGCACCACCAAGCACAGTATTACTGCAATCAGTAAAAAAGCCCCTTCGACAAAAGGCTGATTGTTAGCAGCCGCTGGCTGAGCTAGCAATAATAAAGGAACGACTAGTAGCGCTCGGATATTTAGGGTCATTACGAAACTACTCCTGATTAATTTCTGACCTGTTTTGACTATAGATGTTTTTGAGCTGCGGGTACAGCTTCCAAGACAAAAATAATGTGATTTAAGAGAAAGCACTTTGCAAGTCAGCCCAGCAATAGTACATTTGCGTGATTGTTTTAAAAAGGTTTTTATTATGTTTCATATTGCTTTATTTGAACCGCGCATAGCTCCAAATACAGGGAATATCATTCGTTTAGCTGCGAATAATGGTAGTCAACTGCATATTATTGAGCCAATGGGGTTTGACTTTGAAGAAAAAAAATTACGTCGAGCAGGGTTAGATTATCATGATTTAGCTCGAGTTACTCGTTATGCTAATTATCAACAATTTGCTGCAGCCATGCAGGGAAAACGTATTTTTGCTGTAACCACCAGAGGACAACGCTTTTATCATCAAGTGCAGTATCAGGCAGGTGATGTGTTATTGTTCGGATCGGAAACCTCAGGCTTGCCTGATAGCGTTCGAGACAGTTTACCTGTCGAGCAAAAAATCCGTATTCCTATGCAAGCCGATGCTCGAAGTTTAAATCTCGCTAATAGCGTCGGTATCGTCAGTTATGAAGCTTGGCGGCAGCTAGGTTTTAGCGGTGGCGTTTAGCGAGCTCAAGAAGTTATTAATCGTAGCAAGTGCGAGCTGACGCAAGGGATCTTGTTCCATCAATATTTCATGTTTAGCTTGCGGTATCTCAACCAGTTGTTTTGGTAGAGTAGCGGGGAGTTGTGCAAACCAGCGCCTTTGCGCATCATTCGCCACAACGTTATCATCCGTACCTTGCAGTAATAAAATCGGTGTGGCGCAGCGACTTGAATAGGTTAACAGCTGCCGCATCGCCAGAATAGCTTGGTGTAGCCATTGACAAGTCACACCCCCCAGCTGCAGTAGTGGTTCGGTTCGGTAGCAGTCCCTCAGCGCTTGATAGCGAGCAAGGCTGCCTGTCAGCTCGTTTAAAGCAAAGGGTTTATCCTGATACGTGGTTTGGCCAATAAAGTAGCGTTGTTCTGCGAACAATCGCTGACCTAGGCGACAGTAGAGCAAAGCTGCAGGCTCCGCCAGCCATTTCGGCACCTTTCCTGTGTAAATGCCGAACATCGGTGAACAAAGCACCGCGCCAGAAAAAAAATGTTGCCACTGCTGCCAGCGAGGCAGGGTTAACAATGCCGTTGCAATAGCAGCCCCCATCGAGTGCGCAAGTAACAAGTGCTGCTGATAACCTGCAGGTTTAACGATATCAGTGAGGAAGGTCACTAAGTCTTGCTGATAATCGTGAAAGTCGGCAACATAGCCCAACTGGGGATCTGCCTGCATCCTGCCGGATCGCCCTTGACCTCGGTGGTCAAGAATAAAAACGCTGTACCCAGCCTGCTGCAGTTCATAGATAAGTTCTGTGTATTTTATTGCAGTTTCAATGCGACCACTACTAATCACCCAAGCTCGAGTGGCGCCGGGTGTGACACAAAAACTATAATGGATTGGCACACCAGCAACACCCTTAAACTGCCCATGCTGCAGCTGCTGCCAAAAAGGACGCAGTCGTGAACGCCAATGTTCAGCTAATTCTGATTCAGTGACACATTGTAGTATGGCAGGAAAGGGCAGATCTGACATGGGTTAATATTGGGCTCTACTGAGAAATTTAATGGTTCGCTGGTAGTGTAAGTCTAATATTAACCTGAAGTCCACCGCCATTGGGCAATGAAGCGCTCACTTCGCCCCGATGTTGCCGAATAATTTGGGCGACAATTGCCAAGCCTAAGCCAGTACCACCAGTACTTTGTGTTCGACTATCACTAACCCGAAAAAAGGGTTGAAAAATGTCTTCAAGTAAATTCTCTGGTAGACCTGGGCCTTGATCTCGGATACTCAGCGTGACATCCTTTGCTTGCACTTTTATGGTGCATTCAATTCGACTAGCCGTCGGGCTATATTTCAGCGCATTTCGTAAAATATTTTCAATTGCTCTGCCCAGTAAGCGGCTATCCGCTTCGATCCAAAGCTGTGCTGGCGCATCTAAACTAATTTGCTGGCTTTTATTATCGGCATCTAATTGATTAATGCTAATAACTTCTTCGGTTAAGGCCACCAAATCACAGGCATGCAAATCCAGCTGGTACTGCCCCGCATCAAGGCGGCTGTAGGTAAGTAACTCGTCTAGCATTGAATCTAGCCGTTCTAGTTCATTTTTAATTCTGGGCAGTTGTTGTAAATCCTGTTGTCGTTCGGTTAAGCCTAGGGCGAGTTGTGCTCTGGCTAGCGGTGAACGTAATTCATGTGAAATATCCCGCAGTAATCTTTGCTGATTTTGTAATAAAGTACTGATGCGTTCTGCCATGGTATTAAAGCTTCGACCCAGCTGGCCTAGCTCATCTTTACGCTCAGCAAGCTTTGGCACTCGGCTATCAAATTGTCCAGCCGCAAAGCACAGATTTTGCTTAACCAGTTCGCGTAATGGCCGAGAAATGGAGATGGCTAGGATAAAACTTGCCGCGGCCGAGGTAAGTAGCAACAATAAAACCAAAATAGGCGCTGATAAGCCACTAAGTCGCCACCAAGGTTGACTGGGACGTTGTCGTTGTTGGTATAACGCTAACTGTTGTTGGTTAATATTGAGCATAAAAGGGCCGGCTAAGTGGGTATTGTTGTGCCGCAATAAACGGGGTTTATTTAGCTGATTTAGTTCGGTTAGCCAGTTTGTGTTAAAGTTTCTTGGCAGTGCTTGCGGTGTCAAAATCCGGTTTTGTTCTACGTCTACTAGAATCCAGCTATTGCTATTGGTGCGCTGTAACTGCTCTAACAATGCTTGTATGCTGGTGTGGTTATTTAACTTTGCCGCTTCCCTTTGCAGCTGTATGACCAATTGCGGTGCTAAACGACGGATCTCGGTATCTTCAATAAGTTGCCTGCTTAGGAACAACGTAAGGCTCACCGTGAGTAATAACACCAGCCAGAACCAGACAAAAATTCGTCCTGCAAGCGAGTTTATCGGATTCAAACGCTCGAAGTTCATGTCTTGGACTCAGTTAAAAACAAGTAACCGCTGCCGCGTATAGTTTGAATTTTCTCTACTTGGCTAAATTGCGCTAACTTTTTACGCACATTACTTATATGCATATCTAAGCTGCGATCATACATTTGTAAGCGACGCCCAAGCACCGTCTTACTTAACTCTTCTTTACTAACGATTTCACCCGCTTTACGCATCAATAATTCGAGTAACTGGAATTCAGTTGCGGTGAGAACTACCAGTTGGCCACAGCAACTAACCTGACGATTTTGGATGTTAAGTTCGACTTCGTTTAGTTGAAAAACACTAATGGCTGGAGCATGATCTTGTTGCGTCAATTCAATACGTCTTAAAATAGCTTTAATCCGTGCCACTAACTCTCTTGGATTAAAGGGCTTGGCGAGATAGTCATCCGCACCTAACTCTAAGCCCAAAATACGATCGATATCATCACCGCGTGCCGTTAGCATTAATACCGGACAGTAAGGTCCAGCACGTAGCGCTTTTAACACTGATAAGCCATCCAGTTTTGGCAACATGACATCAAGTAAGATCAAATCGGCGTTAGCCGTACTTACGCTTGCTAAACCCGTTTGGCCATCGTGCACCGCTGCAAATTCAAAGCCGTCAAGCGCCAGATACTCTGCAACGAGTTGACATAATTCAATATCATCATCAATCATCAGAATTTTTGGCGGGTGCTTTGGCATGCTTTACTCCTTGTTTCTCCATGTAAGTTTACTCTTAGCAAGTTCACCTGTCAGGCTCTTTACGGAATCTTTACCTGTTATTTGCGTTGCTTTGCAATGGTGCCGCTATGCTGTCATGGTCACAACAGAGGAGTGCAGAATATGAAAATGAAAACCGTGTTAATTACTTTAGGTGCCTTGCTGGTGTTAAGTGGCGGAGTAATCGCTAATGAAACAGCAAATGAGCGCGCGCTAAAAGTGTCTAGCGGGCAGCCATTACAGGCCCGCTTGAACAAAAACCTGAAACAGTTGGCATTAACGCCTGAGCAGCAAGTAGCTATCCAGGCACTTGTCGCCGAACATCGCCAAAACCGTGCGCCACGCTCCGAAGCTCCTTTCGATCGACAAGCCTGGCGGACTTTGATGGACGCCCCGCAGTTTGATAAGACCAGTGCTCGAGAGTTGCTTGAGAAAAGACAAGGGCGCCAGTTGGAGCAGCAATTACATGCCATGCAATTACAGCATCAAATTCGTCAGTTACTGACTGACGAACAGCGGCAGCAATTGGATAGCCAGCGTGCAAAAAAGCGCTCGGAAAGAACAAAAGAACGGCGCCGCAGTAAAGCCGCGCTTGCCGAGAGTTAAGGCTGGGGGAAACTCAGCTTAATCTACCCCAAGTTCTTTTAGTTTACGCGTTAAGGTATTGCGGCCCCAACCGAGTTTGCGGGCCGCATCTTGTTTATGGCCATGAGTGTAACGTAACGCTTGTTCTAGAATCACTTTTTCAAACGCGGGTGCGGCTTCGGCCAGAATGTTTTCGTCACCGGCTGCCAGTCGCCCAGCTACCCATGCCGCCAGTAAGCTTTGCCAATCGCCATCAATGACATCAGTTTGGTTCTTATGAATAGCTTTGCTCGGTTGAGACAACTCAGGTGGCATATCGGCGACAACAATATGTTTACCACTTGCCATTACGGTAAGCCAGCGACAGGTGTTTTCTAATTGCCGCACATTCCCCGGCCAATCTAAATGGGTTAAAAACAGTTCAGCATCTTTACTTAAGGTTTTTGCCTCAACATTTAACTCTGTGGCGGCCTGAGCAAGAAAATGACGCGCCAGCTTTGCAATATCTTGGCGACGATCTTTTAAAGTAGGTAAATGAACGCGAATGACATTCAGGCGATGGAATAAATCTTCTCTAAATTTCCCGTCTTTTGCCAGTTGTTCGAGATTTTGGTGTGTCGCAGCAATAATTCGTACATCCACGCTTACTGCTTGATGGCCACCAACTCGGTAAAACTGGCCATCGGCGAGAACCCTGAGCAAACGTGTTTGCACATCCAGTGGCATATCGCCTATTTCATCTAAAAACAGCGTACCGCCATCAGCTTGCTCAAACCGTCCCTTGCGTAAGGTGTTTGCTCCAGTAAAGGCGCCTTTTTCATGGCCGAAGAGCTCAGACTCTATTAAGTCTTTAGGAATGGCAGCCATATTTAAGGCAATAAAGGGTTGCTCTGCGCGAGGGCTGTGTTTATGTAAAGCTCTGGCAACGAGTTCTTTACCGGTTCCAGATTGTCCATTTATCAACACGCTAATACTAGATCGTGCCAGACGGCCAATAGCACGAAACACCTCCTGCATCGCGGGAGCTTCACCAATGATTTCAGGACTGATAGTTTGCGGCAGAGGCTGGTGCTTTGCCAGTTGATTTTTACTATGCTCTAAAGCTCTATTAATTAACGCTACGGCATCGTTGACATCGAATGGTTTAGGTAAATATTCAAAAGCGCCTCTTTTGAAAGCATTAACGGCACTATCTAGATCAGAATGGGCCGTCATAATGATTACCGGTAGGTCTGGGCTCAGCTGTTGAAGTTTACTCAACAAAGCCATACCGTCGGTGCCAGGCATACGGATATCTGATACCACGACGGCGGGGCGCTCATATTCCAAGCGTTGCAACATTAAATCTGCAGAGGCAAAGCTTTCGCAAGCGATATTTGTTCTGCTTAATGCTTTTTCCAAAACCCAGCGTATAGAATTGTCATCATCAATTATCCAGACACATTGGTTCATAGATCTTCCTCGCAGTCGGAAATTGGTAGATAAATCATAAAGGCGGTATGGCCTGGCCAGCTTTCACAATCAATCCAACCACGTTGTTGGTGAATGAGTGTTTGTGCTATTGATAAGCCTAGGCCTGTACCGCCGGGCTTGCCGCTGACCATTGGGTAAAATAAAGTATCACGAATAGCGCTGGGAATACCGGGGCCATTATCAATAACCTTAATGCAAGCAACCAGTTTATATCTTTTGCCATGTAAAGTGTGTTGATGCAGGATACGGCTTTGTAAACTGATTTGCCCTCCTTGGCTAAGCGCCTGCTGCGCGTTACGTACAATATTAAGTAATGCCTGCTCTAGCAGTTCAGGATCAAATAAAAAGACTGGGATACTCGGGTCATAATCACGCTGAAAATAAATATGGGTTGGATTATCCATTTGCGCTAACTGTAGGACTTGCTCAGCAATTTGATGCAGATTACTTAAACGTAGTTGGGGAGGACGATAAGGGCCCAGCAGCCTATCGACTAGATTCCGTAGGCGATCTGCCTGCGCAATAATAAGTTGGGTATACTCTTTTTGCTCATCATCTAGGGATTCTTCTAGCAATTGTGCTGCACCACGTAACCCACCGAGTGGGTTTTTAATTTCATGCGCCAACCCCCGAATTAATTCACGTGCAGCCAAGTGTTGATGTTGTTGCAAGCTTTCCATGCTGATTTTCCGTTGTTGATCAACTTGCCGCAACTCCAGTAATAAACAGGCAGGTTGCTGTTCCAGTACTACTGTAACTGCGATATCTAACAATAAATGCCTACCATCGACTAAAACCGCTTGCACATCGCTCACGCTAAATGCCTGACGACTTTGTAACGCATGCTGTAAATGGCTGGCTTTCATTTCGAGATGCTGGAATAAACCTGGAAAATATTGTTGGTTCAGACGTTTCTCACCAAGTCCTAAAACAGCACAGCTTGCAGTATTAAAATAACGTACATTTAGCTGCTGATCCAATAACAGGACAGCAGTCGTGAGTTGATCTACCAAAGCATTGTTGCATGAAGCTTGCGGCATAACGTTTCCTCTTGCACCAAAATGGTGCTTAAGGAAGCCAGTGTATCCCGCAAAAAGCAGAATTTCACTTGCTATGCACTATTTTGGTCTAATTAAGCTTGCTCTATGTAAATAGAAAGTCGTTATCTGACTTGTTGCAATTAGCTTGCCGCTTTGATCAAGCAATTGAAGTTGAAGGGTATGCTCACCACGCTCAATATCTCTCAGCACAAAGGCTGTGCTACTTTTAGGGTCGCCATGTGGCATGCCATTAAGGAGGAGTCTGACGCGAAAGCCACGTTGAAAACGTGGTGTGATTCTACCTGAGATATAAACAGAGCCCGTGTTGTCTCGGACCGTGCCTTGGTGTTCTGGTTGCAGGATTTCAACATTATAAGTTTCTGGTGTTGGCGCTTTTCTCTCTGGAAACCTGACTTCTGTTGCTTCCATTAGGTTTGGTTTAACCTTAAAACTCACTTCTTCTGAGCCTGGCGTTGGGCTATCAGAAAAAACTAATACACCATTAGCATCCCGGCTAACATAGATTTTTTTTTCCTGCGCAGAGACTGTAGCCGGAAATAAAACAAAGAGTTGCACAATAAAAATTAACCAGAGCAGTCTCATCAGCTGATGAATCCTTAAGTAAGTCGTCCTGACGTTGTGTTAACTTTAGCTGGTAATTAGTAACTTTTCTACAAAAAAAGCTCACCGAAGTGAGCTTTTATTTTAATTTTATCTCCAGCATTTTAATTACTAGAGTATATATATCAGTGCGTTAAATTAAACGCTGTAATACAGTTCGAACTCAAGTGGGTGAACAGCCATTGACACTTTGCGTGCTTCAGCGCGTTTAATGGCAATGTAGGCATCAATCATACCATCAGACATTACGCCACCTTGCGTAAAGATTGCACGATTTTTGTCTAACTCATTTAGCGCTTCGTCTAAAGAGGTGGCTACCTGAGGAATACTTGCAGCTTCTTCAGCAGGTAAGTCATACAGATCTTTATCCATCGCATCACCAGGGTGAATCTTATTGATGATTCCGTCTAAGCCTGCCATTAACTGAGCAGTAAAGGCTAAGTATGGGTTAGCCGCTGGATCTGGGAAGCGACACTCAATACGACGCGCCTTGGCACTCGGCACCAATGGAATACGGATTGACGCTGAGCGGTTACGAGCAGAATACGCCAGCATAACAGGTGCTTCGAAATGCGGCACTAAACGCTTGTAAGAGTTAGTTGATGGGTTGGTAAAAGCGTTAATCGCTTTTGCATGTTTAATAATACCGCCAATGTAGTACAGCGCTAATTCAGATAAACCAGCATATTTATCACCGGCAAACAGGTTTACCCCGTCTTTTGCCAATGATTGGTGACAGTGCATACCAGAACCGTTATCGCCAACCAGTGGTTTTGGCATAAAGGTTACGGTTTTACCGTATAAATGGGCTACGTTATGAATAACATATTTTAATTGCTGAACTTCATCGGCTTTCTTGGTTAAGGTATTGAAACGAGTAGCAATTTCGTTTTGGCCGGCTGTAGCAACTTCGTGGTGGTGAGCTTCGACAACCTGGCCCATTTCTTCCAGTACCATACACATAGCACTACGGATATCATGACCTGAATCTACTGGTGGTAATGGGAAATAACCGCCTTTCACGCCAGGACGATGACCTTTGTTGCCGTCTTCATAAGTTGTACCAGAATTCCATGCAGCTTCAGTTGAGTTTAATTTGAAGAATGAACCTGACATATCCGTATGGAAACGGACATCATCAAACATAAAAAACTCTGGTTCTGGGCCAAACAACACGGTGTCGGCAATACCCGTAGACTTTAAGTATTCTTCTGCACGCTTAGCAATAGAACGCGGATCGCGGTCATAACCTTGCATAGTGCTGGGTTCGATAACATCACAAGTAATGTTTAAGGTGGTTTCTTCAAAGAAAGGATCTAACACAGCGCTTGATGCATCAGGGAGTAAGATCATGTCTGAATCATTGATCCCTTTCCAGCCGGCAATTGAAGAACCGTCGAACATTTTACCGTCTTCGAAGGTATCTTCAGAGATTTGGCTAACAGGCACACTAACGTGTTGCTCTTTACCTTTAGTATCCGTAAAGCGGAAATCAACAAACTTCACGTCATTTTCTTTGATAAGTTTAAGAACGTTTTCTACAGACATGCATTCCTCCAAGTGACCCAATTTGGGCATTTATTCGGTTGGTTGCTCTACTAGATGCTATTACTATGCCAATGTTTTAAGTGTCTATTATTAAAAGGGTTAATTTTTTATCGAGACCTTGCCTGTAATGCTTTGCACCAGATTGGTGCGCAACTGCATTATATTGGTGCTTCATCTGGTGCAGATGAGTTTAGCTTAAAAGCGTCGATTTGAAAAAAAAACCGCAAAAGCTTGCACGGAATTTTTCTTTCGCTGAAAAAAAAGAGTAGAATATGCGCCCTTTAGTTTAAAAATCGCGTTAGCCTGGTGGTCATTATGGTCATCTAGTGCCACAGAGGATACATTTACATGAGCGTCACGGCTTCATCTTTAGACAAACTGCGTAATATCGCAATCATTGCCCACGTTGACCACGGTAAAACCACCATGGTTGATAAACTATTACAACAATCTGGTACTTTTGATTCGCGCGCTAAGATGCAAGAGCGGGTGATGGACTCGAATGCCCAAGAGTCTGAGCGGGGTATTACTATCCTAGCAAAGAATACCTCTGTGCGTTGGAACGGTTATCAAATCAATATTCTGGATACTCCCGGTCACGCCGATTTTGGCGGTGAAGTAGAGCGGGTATTGTCTATGGCTGACTCTGTATTGCTATTAGTGGATGCTGTAGAAGGTCCGATGCCGCAGACGCGCTTTGTAACGCAAAAAGCTTTTGCCCACGGTTTAAAGCCGATTGTGGTTATCAATAAAGTGGATAAACCAGGCGCCCGGGTTAATTGGGTTATCGATCAGGTTTTTGATTTATTCGACAACTTAGGTGCGACTGACGAGCAATTAGACTTTCCTATTGTTTACGCCTCAGGCTTAAATGGTTGGGCTTCGCTAGAAGCTGACGTAAAGAAAGACGATATTACTGATTTATTTAAAGCTATTGTCGATTATGTTGCGCCACCTGCTGTAGAAGTAGATGGTGAAACGCAGTTACAGGTATCTCAGTTAGATTATTCTAGCTACTTAGGTATTATTGGTATTGGCCGTATTAAGCGTGGTTCTTTAAAGCCAAACCAGCAAGTCACTATCGTGGGTGCAGATGGCACTAAGCGTAATGGTAAAGTTGGTCAGGTTTTTGGCTACTTAGGCCTTGAACGTATTGAAACGCAAGAAGCGTCTGCCGGTGATATCGTTGCGTTCACGGGTTTAGGTGAGCTGAAAATTTCAGACACTATATGTTCAACAACCAAAGTTGAGGCCTTACCCGCGCTGCAGGTAGACGAACCGACAGTAACGATGACTTTCCAGGTTAATACTTCGCCGTTCGCCGGTAAAGAAGGTAAGTTTGTAACTTCACGGCAGATTTTAGAGCGTTTAACTAACGAGCTAAAACACAACGTAGCATTACGCGTACAAGAAACTGAAGACGGTGACAAGTTCAAAGTGTCAGGCCGTGGTGAATTACACTTAGGTGTATTAATTGAAAATATGCGTCGTGAAGGTTTTGAATTAGCCGTTTCTCGTCCAGAAGTTATCATGAAAGTGGTCGATGGCGTGAAAATGGAGCCAATGGAAAACGTGACTATTGATGTTGAAGAACAGCATCAAGGCGCCATCATGGAAAAGATGGGCGAGCGTAAAGCCGAAATGACCGATATGCAGCCAGATGGTAAAGGTCGGATCCGTATGGATTTCTTAATGCCAAGCCGTGGTTTAATTGGTTTCCGTACCGAGTTTATGACGTTAACCTCGGGTACAGGTTTGATGTACAACAGCTTCTCGCATTATGGCGAACATAAAGGTGGCACTATCGGTCAGCGTACCAACGGTGTACTAATTTCCAATGCCATGGGTAAAGCAGCGGGTTACGCTATTTTCTCTCTGCAAGAACGCGGCCGGATGTTTATTGGTCACGCTGAAGAAGTGTACGAAGGTCAGGTTATTGGTATTCATAGCCGTAGCAACGACTTAACCGTTAACTGCTTAAAAGGTAAACAGCTGACTAACGTCCGTGCATCCGGCACTGATGAAGCGATTAACTTAGTGCCTCCGATTCGTTATACGTTGGAACAAGCACTCGAGTTTATTGACGATGACGAGCTGGTTGAAGTAACTCCTAAGTCTATCCGTATCCGTAAGCGTCATTTAACTGAAAATGATCGTAAACGTGCCAGTAGGGCATAAAACTCAAGTTATATAACTTGTTTTATCTTTCTCAAAACCCCAGTCCAGCACTGGGGTTTTCTTTTAGACTAAAGTGCGACTTTTTGTCGCAGTGCAACAGCATCCATTTCTGCGTTTTTAGCGTATTATTACTGCTGCCGGGTTCACTTTAGCTTGCTTCGATTGTCGAAGCTTTGCAAGTAACCTTGATGCTTATCAAATCCACAACGAGGGATCTTAAGTATTATAAAAGGCGACAATGCAGGAGATACACAATGAATAATATTAATAGACGTAGTTTTTTTAAGATTTCTGCCGGTGCAGTAATAGGGTTAACCGCGGGTGGTGTAAGCCTACGAGCTTTTGCTGCTGAGCAACTTAAGCTGGATGATCCACTGGCAGCGGCGATGAAATACACGCATAAATCAGAGAAAGAAGGCCAGAATTGCGCCAACTGTAATCTGATCCAAGGCGAAGATGGCCAAGCTTGGCGTCCATGTGCAATTTTCCCAGGTAAAGTTGTGGCCGCTGAAGGGTGGTGTGCAGCCTGGGTGAAGAAGGTTTAACCGACTTATAAGGTTAGAGTCGGCTTGCTCGACTTTAACCTTGCTTAATATGCTGCAAGCTTCCCTTGTTCACTACAACCGCGTTAGGGTTAATTGACCCCATCTTGGCTATCCTCAGCACGTTTTTCTGGTCTTTTCTTCAAGAGTTTGCGTTGTAATGTTCGTCGATGCATCCCCAGCGCACGTGCAGTATGCGAAATATTGCCAGCATACTGCTCCAGTGTACGCTGAATATGCTCCCATTCTAATTGGTCGGGGGTTAATAATGAGCTGTCTTCGGCTGCTATTTTACTGCTACTAGCAGCGGAGAGCTGCAGGCTTTGTAATAGAACCGAGAAATCAATCGGTTTAGTTAAATAGTCATCTGCGCCTAGTTTAACGGCTTGCACGGCAGTGGCGATACTGGCAAAGCCGGTAAGCATTACAATGCGACAAGCAGGATAGGCTTGCCGTAATGGTGCGATCAAACTAAGGCCAGATTGCTCCGCAATGCGCAAATCAATTAAGTAGCATGCTGCTGTTGTCATCAGCAGTGCGGTCTCCGTCACTGGGCCAAGTAAAGTAGTGACAGTAAAGCCTTGTTGGGTTAAGCGCCTGGCCAGTGTTCTAAGTAAAATCTCATCGTCATCTACCAGGCAAATATCATAATTAACCATGTCGGTAACCCCTATATTATCGATGGCAGCAGCTTGCTGGTTTACTGGGTGTTAGCTAAAACTGACATTAGTTTTTTGAACGTCCTCACTCTGTCTAATTGGGTAGCGGATCTCCGTTTCTACGCCGCCTGCTTTATGTAAGCGCCGAACGACGCTGCCACCTAAACGTTCGATAGTAATATTGGCTAAAAATTGCCCAATACCGAAACCTTGCTCGCTGGGCTGTGGCACTTTTCCAAGTTCCTTTAAACGCTGGGCAGATAACCCTTCACCAAAATCGCGAATGGTTAAGCAAAATTGACCTCGATTAACATGACTGAAAACTTGTAATCTGGGCTGATCATTTTGACTACTGGCATCTGCGGCGTTATCTAGGATATTCATTAAGGCTGCAGCAAAACTGCGGCTCTCAGTTAATAAGCAGCTGCTCCCATCCTCTTTATGTTGTTGCTCAAGCGTAATATCCGATCTGCTGACTAACCAACTTGCTAAGGTTTGTTCAATCACCTTGGTTATTGGTATGGGTTCAAACTGTTGTTGGCGCAGCTGCTGAGCGTTAAGTCGAAGTTCTTGTACAATGTTTTGACAGCGATCTGTTTCATGCTTTAAATCAAGCAGTGCTTGATCCTCTGTATGAAAGCTGGCTAATTCAGTAGCCAGTAAGCTAATATTTTGAATAGGGGTGGCCAGTTGATGTGCGGCATTGGAGGCATAGCTGGAAAGCGCAAGCAACTGCTCCTGCTGCACCTGTTGTTGTTGAAATAGCCCAAGACGTTCTGCTTGGCGACGAATTAACTTCGCTTGATTACTCACAAACCAGCTAACGAGCACAACCGAAAAACTAAAAGCGGCCCACATCTGCAGTAAATGAGTATTAAAGGCATATTGTCCCCATAGCTCAGCGCTGAAGTTGTGTAATGGTGTGCTTATATGGTTGGCATGCAGCACCGGTATTACGGCTTGTGGTAAAAGTAACAGGCTATAGCAAAGTATGGCTAGTGTGCTATGTAAAAAGGCACTGGCTGGGCTTAGTAACACTGCCGCAGTCGCCACGGGTAACAATAAAATTGAAACAAAACCATTATTCGCGCCACCACTAAAGGCAAGAAATAACGTGAGCAGCAGTAAATCCATGACACAACTTAAGGCCACCAGCTGTTTAGTATAGTTCTCTGGTCTAGGGATCCAGTACATTACCGTGTTGCTAATCGCATGCAGCATCAATAAAGAGATAATCAAATGCGGATTCAGAATAGGGAAGTTGAATAACCAGGCTAAGAGCGCTACTAGCGTTTCAGCAAAAATCAAACCCCAACGATAATTTCGAAATTGTTTTAACTGCTGTAATGGCGCTAGCGCGGCAGATTCAATAAAGGTTATTGCCATAACTGATTCATAGTTAAGAGTCTTTTTTAAGCTTACCATGTTAACTCGTCACGTTCATCTAAAGCCACTGCGAAAGGAGCAAATACAGCTGTCATAAAAAGTACATAAATAGTTGCTACTGTGCAAACTAGGCTAAGATACTTGTAGGTGAAGCGATGAAATTGACATTAACCATTGCCAATCGGGTGGTTTTTCTTGGGTTGATTCCCTTGGTGTTGTTGCTGGCAGTGTTAGTCGGTAGTTTTTGGGCTGCAAGTGCAAAAGATCGGCTTTTCCATCAGTTATATAATGAACATTTGGCTATTTTGGCTGAAATCATGCGACCGCAAAAAGTGTTGCAACAACAAGGTCTGGCAGTTTTACAGCAATATCGTACCGGTTGGGCTTCTGCGGAAGCTACAGTGGAAAGTGTGTCTGCATTACTTGCTGCCGCTGAACAAGATTGGCAGGTTTTTACGCAGAAGCGCGTGGTAAATTCGCCTGAAGATGAAGCAGCCTATGCCGCTTTAGATAAGGCTTTTAGCCAGGCGATAAAGCATTATCAGGAATGGATAAGCTATGCTGGTACAGATGCACTTCTTATAAGAATATTAAATGAATCAACGATTAGTAACGAAGTCACTTTAAAAATAACGCCTTTTGCTGAACTGGCAGAGCAATTTATACAGCAACAGATTGCCACCGCTGCATCTGTGCGAGACAAAGCAGAAAAGTTTACCCAGATGATGGTGCAGTTTTATGTGTTTGGTGGTATCGCCTTAACCCTATTGGTGTTATTTCTGATATGGCAAACCCGTCGCGCTGTTAATCTGCCTCTGAAAGGGTTACGCGATCTTCTTCTTACCTTAGAGCAGCAGGCCGATTTAACACTCAGGGCGGATGAGCGTGGTCGTGATGAAATCGCTGAGGCGGCAAGAGCGCTTAACAAAATGTTGCAGCGTTTTGCAACGGTATTAACTCAACTTGGCGCAAGCTCGCAATTATTAACGCATCAAGCGAGTCATGTACAGCAGGTGAGTGAGCAAGTGAATGCGGGAGCAGGGCTTCAGGCCACGCAGGCAGATCAATTATCTTTAGCCGTTGAGGAAATGTCTGCTGCAGTCCGTCAGGTGAATACCGATACCGAATCGGCACTGAATACCGCCGCTGCTGCGCAACAAATGTGTCAGCAAGGCACGCAAGTCACCAGCCACAATATGCAAAGCACAGAGCTATTGGAAAAGAAAATGGTGCAAGCCAGCAGCATTATCAGCACCTTGCAACAAGATTCCACCAAGATCTCTGGTGTATTAGAAGTCATTGGTAAAATTTCAGAGCAAACCAACTTACTGGCGTTAAACGCGGCTATTGAAGCTGCGCGCGCGGGTGAAGCTGGCCGCGGTTTTTCGGTTGTGGCTGATGAAGTAAGAACCTTATCTGGCAATACCAAGGCCGCGACAGAATCGATCAGGCAAATGATTAGCACTTTGCAAGCTCAAGCCAATCATGCTGTAGCCGCCATTGAGCAAGCGACAGAGCAGGTAGAGAGCAGTGTTGAGCATGCTAGGAGCACTGAGCAAGTATTCCGTGATATTGCTAACGAAGTGATGCAACTGGCAGCTTTTAACCAACAAATTGCGCAAGCGACAGTAGAACAACAGCATGTCAGCGATCGTTTTATCAATGGCATTGCAGAACTCAGAAGTGCCAGCCAGCAGTTACATGATGGCGCTGCAAGTTCAGCCCAGGCTAGCGAACAATTATCAGCTGTTGCCGCCCAGTTAAATGCAGGTTGGCAGCAATTTCGGGTCAATTAAATAATCGACTTGAAAAGATCTAAATAAAAAATCGCCCTTGTCATATTGTTGAAATAAAACGCAAGCACACTAAGGGTGTTGAATTAAAACTGATTTAAATTACTCTTTTGAGGAACAAAAAATGAAAGTTAAAACATTAACAAAATTAGCGCTAGCAACTGCTGTTTCATTAAGCTTCACTGTATCAGCTCAAGCAACCCGTGATACTATTCAAGTCGCTGGTTCATCAACAGTATTGCCATTCTCTTCAATTGCTGCTGAAGAATTTGGTAATAACTTTGCTCAGTTCAAAACACCTGTAGTTGGTTCAGGTGGTTCTTCAGGTGGATTGCGTCAGTTCTGTCAAGGTGTAGGTACTAACACTATTGATGTTGCAAACTCATCTCGTCAAATTCGTCCTGCAGAAGTAGAAGCCTGTAAGGCCAATGGTGTTAATCAAGTTATTGAAGTAAAAATTGGTTATGACGGTATCGTATTTGCCTCACGTATCGATGCGGGCACTTTTGCTTTAGATCCTGTGCATGTATTTTTAGCGCAAGCCGCACAAGTGCCGCAAAATGGCCAAATGGTTGCTAACCCATACACCCGTTGGTCACAAATCGACAAATCATTACCAGATCAAGCTATTCTGTTAGCTATTCCAGGTTCTAACCATGGTACTCGTGAAGTTTACGAAGAAAAAGTGATTTTAGACGGTTGTAAAACCTTACCAGAAGTTAAAGCTATGCCATCAGGCGATCAGAATAATTTCTGTTTAGCTATGCGTACTGACGGTCGCGTAGTTGAAATTGCCGGTGATTACACTGAAACCTTAGCTCGTTTACAAGCCCAAAAAGATGCTGTAGGTGTATTTGGTTTAAGTTTCTATGAATCAAACCGTGACCGTATTAAAGTTGCTACTGTAGGCGGTGTAGTTCCTACTGTTGATAATATTATTGCTGGTACCTATCCTGTTTCTCGCCCACTGTTTTTCTATGTTAAAGGTGAGCATCTTGGTGTAATTCCAGGTTTACAAGAGTTCGCTGAGTACTTTGTTTCTGAAGGTACATCTGGTGTTGGTAGCCCATTAGAAGCGGCGGGTTTGATTCCGTTATCTGATGCAGAACGTACTGATGTTCTAAATAATATCCGCAACAAAAAGGCGCTATAAATTCTGATGTTAATTAAAGCCACCTGCGGGTGGCTTTTTTACTTTGTAATAGCGTGATAAAGAAATAGATAGCTTCTATGCTTAAACCCTTGCAACCTGTCGCTGCTCTGTCATAAAAGTGAAATCTTTTAGGGTTAACATAATACTAATATCCATATGTTCAGTAGCGGAGTACTGATGAACAATTTTTCATTAATTTTGATGTTGCTGGTGCTAATGGCAGTTGCCTACCAATTTGGTATGGTACGCAGCCGTAAACTGGCCGGTGGCAACAATAGTGCGATTATGCATTCTCGACCGCATCACTACGGGATGATGGTTGGGTTGTGGGCGGTGTTACCGCCGTTGTTTATAATGCTACTTTGGAATTGGATTTCCCCTTCTATTATTCAAAGTATGGTGTTGGCTTCTATACCAGCTGAGTATGTGCCTGACGCTGAACAAGCCGCTAACATAATGCGTCGAATTAGTAATTTAGCCACTAACTTTGGTATTGTAGCAGAGGCAGCCCCGTGGGAATTAGACGCTGCAAATTATCTGCAGGCTTTAAAACAAAAAAGCGCGTTGATGCTCACCGCTCTGATGCTTATTGTGGCGTCTGTTGGCTTACTGGTAAGTTTTAAGAAGATTCAGCCATCTTTACGTGCTCGCCATCAAGTTGAAAAAGTTATGATGGGCCTGTTGCTACTATGTTCAACCGCAGCAATTCTTACCACCATTGGTATCGTATTATCGATGGTTGGTGAAACGCTAAAGTTTTTTACGTTTATTAAACCGAGTGATTTCTTTTTTGGTACGACGTGGAATCCTCGTTTCTCCACAGTTGGGGTGGCGGAAGGTTCTTTAACAGGTAGTCAAGGTAGTTTTGGTTTATTACCTTTACTCTCTGGTACTATGTTAGTTGCCTTTATTGCTATGTTAGTGGCTATTCCTTTGGGTTTAATGGTCGCGATTTATATGGCGGAATATGCCCCGAGTAAAGTGCGTACTACAGTAAAACCTATAATTGAGGTGTTAGCCGGTATCCCAACGATTGTTTACGGTTTCTTTGCACTGGTAACAGTGGGCCCATTTCTTGCGGATTTGGGGGCTATGCTGGGGCTTACTATCCGAGCTACATCGGCACTTACCGCAGGGGTGGTAATGGGTATAATGCTTATTCCTTTTATCTCCTCCTTGTCAGACGACATTTTGACTCAGGTGCCAAAAGCTCTACGTGACGGCTCTTTAGGCTTGGGAGCAACGAAATCAGAAACGATTCGTAAAGTCGTATTGCCCGCAGCCTTACCCGGCATTGTTGGTGCGATTTTGTTGGCGGTCAGTCGTGCTATTGGCGAAACGATGATTGTGGTGCTTGCCGCCGGTAACAGCCCCGCTCTTACCGCTAACCCTTTTGAAGCAGTATCAACGGTGACGGTTACTATTGTTAACCAGTTAACGGGTGATAACGACTTTGCTAGTCCGCAATCATTAGTGGCTTTTGCCCTCGGTCTTACCTTATTTGTTATTACGCTACTGCTCAATGTGGTTGCCTTGGTGATCGTGCGTAAATACCGTGAACAATACGAGTAATAAAAATGACTACTGAAGTGAAAAACCTTAAAGCTAAAGAGACGACCAGAAGCAAAGTACAACAGCAGGTGGTGGACTCTTTAAAAAAGCGCCATCGTCAGGAAAAGCTGTTTCGTAACGCGGGTATTACTGCGGTTTCGATCAGCCTTATGTTGGTAGTGTTGTTATTTTTAAATATTTTTTCAAAAGGTTTACCTGCGTTTTGGCAGCATGCTATTAAGTTAGATATCTATTTCGACCCTGCAATTGTGAAAATAGCAGAAAAACCAGTGCAGTTAGCTGACGAAAGCGATAATGAATTTCGGCAGCGTGATCTGGAATGGCGTTCATCGGTAGGTATGGTTAACTTTAACCGCTTAATTGTAGCAGGTTTAGAAAAAGTCATTCCTGATGCAAGTCAGCATCGCCGGGATTTACAGCGAATTGTGACCTCGGGTGAGCGTTTTGCTATTCGTGATTTGGTGATAGCCGATCCCAGTATTATCGGCACAACGCAATCTTTATTTTTACTAACTGATGCCAATATCGATGTCTGGTTAAAGGGCAATATCGATAGAACACTCAGTGATGCGCAGCAACAATTAAGCCCGAAAGTTCGTGAATGGGTAGAGATGCTTAAAGAGCAGGGTGTTATCCAAAATCGCTTTAGCTTTGCCTTGTTTATGAATGCAGACTCTCGTAGTTCCTTGGCCTCTGCCGGTCTGGCTGGTGCCTTTATGGGTTCTTTGTATATGATGCTCGTGGTGATCGTACTCGCTGTTCCAATGGGTGTTGCCGCCGCCGTGTATTTAGAAGAGTTTGCACCAAAGAATAAAATCACTGATATTGTTGAAGTTAATATCAATAACCTAGCCGCAGTGCCTTCAATTGTATTTGGTTTGTTAGGTGCTTCTATTTTTATCGGTTGGTTTAATTTGCCTATATCAGCTCCGGTTGTGGGTGGCTTGGTGTTAACCTTAATGACGCTCCCTACCGTTATTATCGCTACCCGCTCTACGTTAAAAGCCATTCCTCCTTCGATTCGTCAAGCGGCGTTGGGTTTGGGGGCCTCTAAGAGTCAGGCAGTATTCCATCATGTATTACCGCTGGCTATCCCAGGTATTTTAACCGGCTCTATTATCGGTGTAGCACAGGCTTTAGGTGAATCAGCACCGTTATTATTAATTGGTATGAAGTCATTTGTTGCTTCAATACCCAGCAGTGCTATGGAGCAATCTACCGCTTTACCGGTACAAATATATTTATGGCAGGGGAATGAACTGCGTAATTTCTTTGAAGCCAGAACATCTGCGGCCATTATTGTATTATTGGCACTAATGCTGTCACTAAATAGCTTAGCAATTTGGTTACGTAAGCGGTATGAAGTGCGCTGGTAAGCTGCCTTGGCTGGCAACCATCCCATATTTTGATTATAGGACAAGACAATGAGTGAAAGTACAGTTATAGACAATGCGGCCAAGGTAAAAATGACTACCCGCGATGCCAAAGTGTTTTACGGTGACAATCAGGCGATCCATGGTATCGATATGGATATTATGGAAAATGAGGTGATTGCCTTTATCGGTCCATCAGGTTGCGGTAAGTCGACTTTTTTACGTTGCTTAAACCGCATGAACGATACGATTGATATTTGTAGAGTCACCGGCCAAATTGCTTTGGATGGTAAAGATATTTATCACCCGTCATTAGATGTAGTGCAGCTACGTGCTCAGGTCGGTATGGTGTTTCAAAAGCCCAACCCGTTTCCAAAGTCTATTTATGACAATATTGCTTACGGCCCTAAATTACATGGCTTGGCCAGTAAGAAATCTGATTTAGATGACGTGGTAGAATCAAGTTTACGTCGTGCGGGTTTATGGGAAGAAGTTAAGGATCGTTTAAATCAACCTGGTACGGGTTTATCGGGTGGTCAGCAGCAACGCTTATGTATTGCACGTACCATAGCGGTAAGCCCAGAAGTGATTTTAATGGATGAGCCCTGTTCAGCGCTTGATCCAATCGCTACCTCTATTATTGAAGAGCTGATTGCTGAATTAAAACAAAACTTTACCATCGTTATTGTAACCCACAATATGCAACAAGCGGCGCGGGTTTCAGACAGAACGGCTTTCTTCCACTTGGGGAATTTGATTGAGTTGGGTGTCACCAATGATGTCTTTACCAATCCGCAACAGAAGAAAACTGAAGATTACATTACCGGACGCTACGGTTAAAACGATTGAAGGTTATTTGAGATAAAGGTCGGTATTTCCGGCCTTTTTTTCAGAATACGCAATTAAGAAGTCGCCGGTTGTCATAAAAGTTTAAAAAAAAAGCAATTAAACTGAAATTTTTAAAGGCGATAATTAAAGTTAAGAATAGAAGTTACATTTATAAAAAATATTATCTGGAGAATCCTCATGAAAACGATCAAAGTTAGTTTAGTTGCAGCTGCACTAAGTTCAGCATTTGCTTTACCGGCTTTAGCTGCTGATGTTGAAATTTATGGCCGTGCACATTTATCAGTTGATGCCTTAGACAATGGCGTAGACAGTGGTACTAACGTATCAAGTAACTCAAGCCGTTTAGGTTTTCGTGCTAAAACTGAGATTGAAGGCGGTTTAGAAGCATTTGTACAAATCGAACAAAACATTCGTTTTGATGAAGGCGCAGGTAACTGGGCTTCTCGCGATTCTTTTGTGGGTTTACGTGGTAGTTTCGGTACGCTGCGTTTAGGTCAGTTTGACACGCCATTAAAAGCGGTACGTGGTAAAGTGGATATGTTCGGTGACCGTATCGGTGACATCCGTAACCTGACTCGTACTTCTACCTCTGGTAGCACCAATGCTAACATCGGTAACGTTTTCGATGAGCGTTATAAAAATGGCGTGCATTACCGTACACCTAAGTTCGGTAATTTTGTGTTTGATGTGCACTACACACCACATAACACTAATGGCGCAACCGCAGATAACGTCCGTGAATCTTACAGTATGGCTTTAAGCTATGAAGTAAAAGGTTTCTATGCCGCAATCGCTTATGAAACTTTTGAAGGTCAGAATGACTTAGATCCTAATGCCTTGCGTTTAGGTGCTTACTTTGACGTCACTTCAGATTTCCGTGTTTCTGGCATGTTCCAAAGCGCGAGCGATGTACCTGGCGGCGATCGTAATGTTTATGGTTTAGGTGCTAGCTATAAAATGGGTGCCACCACTTTACGTGGCCAGTATTATGTCGCGGATGACAACGATGCCGCGGATTCAGGTGCTTCAATGTTGGTTATCGGTGCTGACCGTCGTCTTGGTAAAGATTTAACCTTATATGTTGCTTATGGTATTACCTCTAATGATGATGCTGCAGCTTTCCGTGTTTCTGCTGGTGGTCGTGATACACAATTAGCGGCAGTACGTGGTGAAGATAGCAGCGGTTTATCATTAGGCATCCAGTACAGTTTCTAAGTTTTTGTTGTAACCTGTTGTTAAGTATAAAGCCCCGCTTGCGGGGCTTTATTATTTCATATTTCATTTAGTTATTTAATTTTTGAGTGATAAGTCGGTTAAATAATTTTATTAGTTTCTATACTGAAAATAATAAGTTAACTGTTTTATTTCATAAAAATGTCATATTATGAAAGCATAATTAGCGCATAGATAGTTAATATGGTAGCAAGCTATGTCGAGAAGAATTCTGGTTGTTGAAGATGAAGCCCCCATCCGTGATATGCTCTGTTTTGTGTTGGAACAAAATGGTTATCAGGCCAGTGTCGCTGAAGATTTTGATGCCGCTATTAGTAATCTGGTTGAACCCTATCCGGATTTAGTGCTGTTAGATTGGATGTTACCAGGTGGTAGCGGTATTCAAATTGCTAAAAAGATGAAGCAACATGAGCTAACCCGCAATATCCCGATTATAATGATCACTGCCCGTGGTGAAGAAGAAGATAAAGTGCGTGGTTTGGAAGTGGGCGCAGACGATTATGTGACCAAGCCATTTTCGCCCAAAGAGCTGATGGCACGGATTAAAGCGGTGATTCGCCGTGTAGCCCCTACCAGTTTGGATGATGTGATAGAGGTGCAAGGTTTGAAACTCGATCCGGTATCACATCGGGTGACCGCCGAAGAGCAGCCATTAGATATGGGACCTACCGAGTTTAGATTGCTACATTTCTTTATGACTCACCCTGAGCGGGTTTATAGTCGTGAACAATTACTGGATCATGTTTGGGGAACCAATGTTTATGTGGAAGACCGAACTGTTGACGTACACATCCGCCGTTTACGTAAAGCGATCTCACCTGCAGGACATGACCGCTTGGTGCAAACGGTGCGAGGTTCTGGCTACCGTTTTTCTGCTAAGTAGTCGCTAATGCGTTTACTCTTATCCAAGAAAAGCCTGCTGGCCAAAGTACTCTTAATTTATGGTTTGGCGGCTTTTTTGGGTTTGCTGTTCGGCAAGATGTTATTAGTTTTACTGCTGCTTAGTTTTGGACATTTGTGGTGGCAGTACAAGCATATCTTTTTGCTGGATAAGTGGTTATGGCGTGATCGTAAACTTACGCCACCAGCGGGTGATGGCAGCTGGCAGCAAATTTTTGATGGGATTTATTTTCAACAGCGCCGTGAGCGTCGCAAGCGTAAAGAGTTACGAACCCTTGTTCGTCGCTTTCGTGATGGTGCTGAAGCTTTACCTGAAGCTGTCGTTGTATTGAGTGAGGACTGGAGCATTATCTGGTGTAATAAACTTGCTCAGCTGCTGGTAGGCTTACGTTGGCCGACAGATGAAGGGCAGCGTATTGACAATCTGATTCGTTCGCCAGAGTTTCATCAATACCTGCAACAGCAGAATTTTCAACAACCTTTAGAAGTTATGTCGCCTACCTCTTCCAGCGTTATGTTGGAATGCAAAATGATGCCGTACGGTAAGGCGCAGTTTTTATTAATCGTCAGAGATATCACGCAGCTAAAACAATTAGAGCAGATCCGCAAAGATTTTGTCGCTAATGTTTCGCATGAACTGCGCACGCCATTGACGGTGTTACAAGGCTACTTAGAGGTGATGGATAGCGATAGTCAACCTTCGCATGCCATCTGGCAAAAAGCTCACCCAGTGATGTTGGAGCAAACTCGCCGTATGGATGCGTTAGTGCAACAGCTGCTGACTCTGTCGCGGATTGAGGCCTCTGCTCGTGTGCAATTTGAGCAGGAAGTCGATGTGCCAGCCATGTTAAGCCTGATAGCTCAAGAGGCAGAAACCTTAAATCGTGAAAAACAACATAAACTTAGTTTCAATATCGATCAGGATTTACGCGTAACAGGTGCGCAAGACGAGTTACGCAGTGCATTTTCGAATTTAGTCACCAATGCGATCAAATATACGCCCGCAGGCGGTGAAATTAATGTTAGTTGGCAGCGCGAACACCAAAAAGCCGTATTTACGGTAAGCGATAACGGTGAGGGGATCGCAGCACATCACGTGAAAAGATTAACTGAGCGTTTTTATCGGGTAGATCAAGCTCGGGCTCGCAATACCGGTGGCACAGGCTTGGGGCTGGCTATCGTGAAGCATGTTTTATCTCATCATAATAGCCAATTATTAATCTTTTCTGAACCAGGCAAGGGCAGTACCTTTTCCTTTGCTTTACCACCTGAATTGGTACTTGGCGCACAAGCGCCAAAGAAAAGAGCAAAATTTAAGGTTAAATAAGACGGTGTTTTGCTAGCGGCTTATTTAACCTAGAGCTGTTAAGGCGTATGGACTGTTTCTCCCAAACTCATAAGATCTTGCAAAGCAGGGATCTCCAATTTAAAAGCAATTTTCTTCAATAACTTTTGTTCTTGTTGTAAATCAGCACTTAGCACAGTTTGCTGAGCTAACCATTCTGGCGCTAATTGCAAATGCAATTGCTGGACTCCTGCTTGAGCAACTAAAGGCGGGATAAAATCGTCACGGCGTTTTTGGTTAAGTAAAACCGCCATTCTTAGTAAGACCAGTAAATTAATCACGACAGGGATCTCATACAGACTGAAATACGGAATTTCATCCGCGCGGATTTTCCGCCGATGAAATCGCACTAAGCAAGCCAGCAGATTTTGTTGTTCCTGATTAAATCCGGGTAAATTTGCGTTTTGTAAGATATAAGCAGAATGTTTTTGTACACCAGATGAGTTAATGTGCAAGCCAATTTCAAACACGGTAGCAGCAAAACCAAGTAATAACGCATCCTCATCGTCTAACTGCCAAGACGCTTTTACTTGTTCAAACAAGGTAAGTGCTGTGGTACGCACTCGTTGTGCCTGAGCTTGGTCGATATCATAACGTGTTACTAAGCTTTGCATCGTTTGTTCGCGTATATCCAAATGCTGCATACGATCGCTCATTTCGTATAGCACGCCTTCGCGCAATGCAGCATCGATATAAATCAATTGCTCAATATGCAACATCTGAAAAGCTGCAATTAAGATACTTAAGCCTGAGCAGAGTAACAACTTACGATCTTCAGACAGCCCAGGTATGTCCAGTTGTTGGCATTGTTCATACTGCAACAGATAATCGCGTAATTTCAGTAAGTGCGGCAGTTCAATACTGCCATTAGACCAACCAAAGCTCGTGATAATGTCGCGAATGGTTTTTATTGTACCTGAGGTGCCAACAACCTGTTGCCAACCTGTACTTCTAAAGCTACTAACAATAGGTTCAAGCTCTTGTTCTGCTTGAATAATTGCGCGATAGAAACGTCTAGAAGAGATTTTTCCTTGCGAGAAATGGCTTTTGCCATAACTTACGCAACCCATATTACGGCTACTTAAGCGCAGGGGTTGCGCCGCTTCGCCAATAGCAAATTCAGTACTACCACCACCAATATCGATCACCAGACGTCGGCCACTGAAATGTTCAAAATGTGCGACACCTTGGTAAATAAAGCGCGCTTCCTCTTGTCCAGAGATCACCTCAATCGGGAACGGAAACAGCGTTTTTGCTCGCCGTAAAAAGGTCGCTGAGTTTTTAGCTCGACGTAAAGTGTAGGTCGCGATAACACGTACCGATTGTGGCGCGAAGGGCTGCAGCGTATCAGCAAACTGCCGAAGAACCTGCAAACCTCTTTCTATCGCCTCTTCACTCAATACCAGCTCATCATTCAAACCTTCAGCAAGCTGCACCTTTTGTTTTTCGCGGTGCAGCAGCTGAATATCTCCTTTAACAACTCTGGCAATCACCATATGAAAGCTGTTCGAGCCGAGGTCGACTGCGGCAATGTAAGGTGCCGCGCTGGATTCTTGTGTTATGTGTGTAGTCAAAGCTCTTGTTCAGCCTGTTGCAATAAAAGTTGTGCTTGTGCGGCAAATAAATCATAAATGCTCTGTTGTGAGCGAATATTTCGTTTATTGCCGCGTTTCACGTAAGAATTACTTTGTTGAGCATCAATATTACGGGCTTTAACATTATCACGCCACTGAATATCCAAAGTACTTATGACTGTTTGCTTAATTTTTGCGTCAAATATGGGTACACCCACTTCTACGCGTTGATCAATATTGCGTGTCATCCAGTCTGCGGAGGAGATGTAAACATCGGTATCCCCACCGTTACTGAAGACATACACCCGAGCATGTTCTAAAAAGCGATCTAAAATACTAATCACTTTAATATTTTGGCTTTTTCCCGGTATGCCGGGGACTAAAGAACACATGCCGCGTATGATCATGCGGATCTTGACTCCGGCCTGGCTGGCTTTGTAGAGTAGCTGTACAATATCTTCATCTACTAAGTTATTCACTTTTAAAAATATCTCAGCTTTCCTGCCACTTGTTGCAAAGTCAATTTCACGCTGGATCAGTTGCTGTAGTTTCGGTCTACTCCAGGTTGGAGATACGATCAAGTGCTTAAATACGAAAGGCCGATAGGAGTATTGGATAAATTCGAATACTTGTTCAATTTCTGCGGTAATTTCCGGATGGCAAGTGAACAAGCTCATGTCCGTATAAATACGCGCTGTTTTTTCGTTAAAGTTGCCCGTGCCAATATGACCGTAACGGACTGCTTTGCCCTTTTCTTGGCGGGTAATTAAACAAATTTTAGAGTGAATTTTTAAGGTCGTTTGACCAAAAATAACTTCAATACCGGCATCCGTCATCCGTCTGGCCCAATTAATGTTATTTTCTTCATCAAAGCGGGCTTTCAGTTCAACCACCACGGTGACTTTTTTACCATTACGCACGGCATCAAGTAAGGAATGGATCACCCTTGAATGTTTAGCGACACGATACATGGTAATTTTAATATGGGTAACCTTGGGGTCAAACGATGCCTGGCGCACCCACTCAGTAAAGTAGCCAAAACTGTGATAAGGATAGTAGAGCAAAATATCACTATTACGGATCGCATCAAAAGTTGTCGGATGTTGTTCAAAATCGACACTAGGCAATGGCGGTAACGGAGTAAACTCCATACTTTGATGCCCTAAATTTGGGAAGCCGATAAAATCCTTAAAATTACGATAACGGGTACCTGCGATTAGTGCATCGACAGAACTAGTGCCAAGTTGCTTAGTGAGGACTTTTAGCATTTGTTCTGGCATAGCCGCATCATAAACCAAGCGGGTAGGCTCTGATTTTAAACGCTGCCGGATCCCCTTTGACATCTTATCAATTAAACTCTGATCGAGGGTATCGCTGATATTATATTCGGCATCGCGTGTCAGTTTTAATGAAAACGCACAAATGTTTTCAAATTCAAAAAAGCCTTTAAAGAGATCGGTAATGCAATGGGTAATGATGTCATCTAGTAAGATGATTTGTCGCCGGTAATGGCCATTTTTCTTACGAGTATTTAAATGCAGTGGCAGTTCAATAAAACGAGAGACTTCATCAGTCGGCACCTGCACAATAGCGTACTCTGGTTTATGCTGCCCAGTCATTTCTACCATTAAATAGGTAGTGTTATCTTCTAAAATTTTGCCAAGAGAGGCATCTGTACTGGAGAGAATAATCGGTGAAATATGTTTTTTTACTTGCGCATTGAAGAAGTTTTTCACCCAGCTTGCTTGTAACTCGGTGATCTTGCTGTCGTCAATCAATTCAATATTGTGTTTACGCAGCTCTAACTGAATATCCAGATAAATCTTGTTGAATTGTTTTCCGAGCTGTAAGACTTGGTTTTGTATTTCAATAAGCAATAACTCAGCGTCTTCATGCTCCCAAGTTTGATATTTTTTGAGTAAAATCCGGCGTTTTACGTCTGCTACCCGAACGCGAAAAAATTCGTCTAAATTATTCGAGTAAATTCCAAGAAAACGTAAGCGTTCAATCGGCGGGTTGCGGGTATCCGCTGCTTCTTGCAACACTCTGCCATTAAAGGCCAGCCAGCTCAATTCACGTGGGTATAAAGGAAACTCGGATAACGATGTTGCGGTGTTTTGCTGTTCCATTAAGGTTGCTCCTGCTCACTGCCTGCAAAGCACTCTATGTCATTTTTATGACAGGGCGATGACAGCATCGCCCTTAGCTCGGTTTACTCTAGATCAACGACGATATCAGTAGCGATAGCTTCTAACGCTTGTGTCACATCGTCACGGTTCAATCCTGCCGGGAGTTGCACTGTAGCGTCGGCGTGGAATAGCGGCACTCCCCAATTGGGTGCGCTTTGTTTGTGACTCTCAAAGGAGATAATATTTGCCCCCTTATGACTTAGCACTGTTGAAAGCTCTCTGACGATACCTGGGCGGTCATTCCCTGTGATCACAAAACGCAGTTGTTGTGATTTGTCTAACTCTGATTGTTCGCCAAGTTGTACTTTAATCTCGAGATCCGTGAGTTGTTGCAACGCCGCTGTGAGGTTGCCTAAATCAGGTTCGGCTACTTCGATTTGTACTATACCGGCAAAATAACCGGCAAGGTGGCTTAAATTACTGGCCATCCAATTACCGTTATGCTCATTAATCACTTTTGCTAATTGCTTTACTAAACCTGCTTTATCTTTACCAATAATGGTAAGCACCAACTGCTTCATTCTGGCTTTCCTTATCAAACTTGCCAACTGGGTCAACGTAGTTAATTTATACCTTAGAGTGTAGCGTTAACCAAAGGTTTTTGAAGTAGCAAATGATTTTTATTCCAAAAAAGATTAACAAAGATCAACACAAGCTAGGCGCTGTCATATGGCTGCGTTATCATAAGTATTCTGTTATCAGCTCATCTCTGTTTTTGGATAGTTAAACCATGCAATTTAGCCGCATTGGCGTGCTGGGTGTCGTTGTGTATATTCTGATGCTGCAAAGTGTTAGCGCGGAAACACAGCCTGTAGCCCTTTATAATATTTATGCCGAGGATCAACATACAGGTGCTGCTGTTTTGACGCCACCACTAACCGGTACTTTATCCAGCGCTGGTTCTGATACCTTACATAATATGATGATGTTATGGCGTCGCGAGTTTGTGGCAAAACATCCACAATTCAACATTCAAATTCAAAGTAGCGGTTCGGCCACTGCTCCTGTTGCTTTAGTGGAAGGGACAGCCAGCTTTGGCCCGATGAGTCGGCCTATGATTATGGCTGAACAACAGCGCTTTCGTAATCGGTTTGGTTATGCAGCTTTTGCAGTGCCTGTGGCACTTGATATGCTGGCGCTTTATGTTCATCAAGATAATCCGTTACAGCAGATTAGTATGACAGCATTAGAGGGAATTTACGCGCAAAACCGTCGTTGTACTTTTCGAGAACCGATCAAAAAATGGGGAGACTTAGGGTTATCAGGAGTGTGGTATAACCGTCCATTATCAGTCTACGGGCGTAACCCAGCGTCAGGGACTTATGCTTTTTTTCGGCAAAAAGCCTTATGTAACGATGATTTTCAAAATAGGGTTGAACAGTTACCGGGTGCAGCAGCAGTGGTAAGGGCCGTAAGTTTAAGTATCAATGCCTTAGGTTATTCTGGGGTAGGTCAGCAAATTGCAGGTGTGAAAATGCTGGCTGTAAGTAAAGATAATGCCTCTGCCGCCTTGTTACCTACGGCTGAAAATGCGCTTTCGGGCGCTTACCCTTTAGCGCGTTTACTATATATTTATATCAATAAAGTACCCGAGCAAGCACTGCCCGTCGCTGAACGCGAGTTTTTACGCTTTATTTTATCTCCTCGTGGCCAGCAGTTATTGCTAAACGATGGCTTAGTGCCAATACCTGATACATTAATTGAGCAAATTAGCTCGGAGCTCGGTTTATGAAAAAAAGCGAGCAAGATGTATTGCCAACGAGTCAGTTCCCCGATGCCAAAATACGGCAAAGTCGTGCTAAAAAAAGATTTCTTTTAGATAGACTTTGGTATGCCATGATTTCGCTGGCCGGCATCACGGTTATAGTGGCATTACTGGCAATATTTCTTTATTTGATGTCGGAGGTTCTTCCACTATTTAAACCCGTGAGTGCAGAACTTAAGCCGCTCCCTGCGAATGAAATGGTGCAGCAGACTAATCTTATCATTCCTATGATAAAACAAGAGGAGATAATGTTGCCTGCTGCTTTGCAAGCCCTGTCAAAGACAGTCGGTTTTGACGCTGACTTTCATGTACAAGATGCCTTACAGCACTATGTGATTATGGCGAAACAGAATGGTGAAGCGTGCTTGATTGCTATTAGGCAAGCAAAAAACGGCTGCCAGCAGCGCTTATCCTTAACGGATAGAACTGTTGAGTTAACCACGCTGACTTGGTTATCAGGACAGCAAAGCTTACTTACTGGTGACAGCAGTGGTCAGTTAAAACAGTGGTTTTTATTAGCAGATAAGCAGGGAAATGTTCGATTAAGTTGGGTTAAACCTTTTCAGCCCCAAACCGCTGCGATTGTTAGCGTAAGTCCGGAACATGGGCGTAGTGGCTTTGCTGTGCTCGATGCTAAAGGTACGCTAAGTATATTTTATAGCACCTTAACTAAACCGTTGTGGCAAACATCGTTATCAAATAATCACGCTTTAGCCATAATGCCGGATGAGATTAGGTTTAATATTGCCAATAATCAGCTGTGGTTACTAAAGCAAAATGAGCCACTCATGTTTTTGTCCTTGCAAAATACACATCCGGAAATTTCATGGCGTACACTATGGCAAAAGGTTTGGTATGAAAGTTGGCAGCAACCTGAGTATGTTTGGCAAACTAGTGGTGGTGCTGAATATTACCAAGGAAAGTATTCCTTAATTCCTTTAACCATCGGCACCTTAAAAGCCGCCTTTTACGCCCTGTTAGTGGCTGTACCGTTAGCTATCTTGGCGGCAATCTATTGTGTGTGTTATCTGACAGAACCTTTGCGCAGCCGTTTAGCCAATTTGATCGAGCTTATCGCGCTGTTTCCAACCGTGATTATTGGGTTTTTAGCGGCAATTTGGTTGGCGCCAGCATTAGAGCAACACCTGCTCGTTTTTATCCTTTTTATCTGTATTACTCCCATGGTTATATTGCTTTTCGCTAGATATTGGCTGAGCTTACCGAATTTTTTACAGCCAAGGACCGACAGTAAGCTTATTTTAGTATGGGTATTGCTTTTATTATTCCTAAGCACAGCTATAGCTTTTTGCTTAGGGGGACTGGTTGACTCCCTATGGTTTGAGCACGGTTTTAGATTTTGGTTGAATGAGCAAGGGGTTGATTACCAGCAGCGCAATGCGTTGGTTGTAGGCTTGGCCATGGGGTTTGCAGTTTTGCCAATAATTTTTAGTGTCAGCTACGATGCGCTAATGCAAATCCCTAAGCAGCTGACACTCGGTGCAAATGCGTTAGGAGCTAATCAATGGCAAATCATCCAACGTATTATGCTGCCTGTGGCGGCGCCAGGGATCTTAGCGGCCATTATACTTGGGTTAAGCAGAGCAATGGGGGAAACCATGATTCTGTTAATGGCGACTGGCAATAACCCTATTACCAATTTTAATCTTTTTGAAGGACTACGTAGCTTAACCGCCACTCTAGCGATAGAACTTCCAGAAGCCGCTGTAAATAGCAGTCACTATCGGGTACTGTTTTTAGTGGCAATTCTACTTTTTATCTTTACTTTTACCTGCAACACCTTGGCTGACTTAATTCGACAGCGATTAAGAAAACGTTTAAAGGGGTTAGATTAATGGTGCAGAATTTAGTGCAAGGCCGAGTATTACAATGTTTTGCTGCGCTGGCAACCGTGTTTATCTTACTCTTGCTGTGTTTACTTTCGCTCTTAATGCTTAGCCGTGGCTTAAATTTGTTTTGGCCATCAGAGCTGGTGCAATTTCGGTATCAGGAGGCAGAGCAGAGCATTGTTGTTAGTGGGGAGATTGTCAGTCGCCAACAGTTGACCACGCAGCAACTTGCTGCTGCCGGTTACTCGCCGCAAAGCGATGGCGTGCGGATCTTACTAAAACAAGGTTATAGCGGTACTGCAGTACCAACATTTCGTTGGTACTGGCAACAGCAGATAAGTGATTTGCACTATCCGCAAGAATTGGCTTTAGTTCGTCATAAAGTGCTGGGCGATATATTTGGCACCGTTATTACTCAAGGTACTACTGAACTCGAATTGCAATTGAGTTCTGGCAAGCTATTACGGATAACTGACAATGATATTGATATTATCATCATGTCAAACCAGCTCAACTGGGTTGCTCGACTGCGAACTTTTTGGCAGCAAGGGTGGCAATTTTTAATCAGTGAACCGCGTGATGCAAACAGTGCCGGAGGGATTTTGCCTGCAGTTGTTGGTACCGTTGTGTCAGTCATGTTGATGGCAGTCTTAGTTGCGCCAATAGGCATTATGGCGGGCGTTTATTTACATGAATATGCTAAAGATAGTCGTCTGGTTCGTTTTGTTCGCCTTAGTGTACATAATCTTGCTGGCGTACCCTCCATCGTATTTGGGGTTTTTGGTTTAGGTTTTTTTGTGTATGTGTTAGGTGGCAGCATTGATCAACTGTTTTATGCTGAAAAATTACCTCAGCCAACCTTTGGTTCGCCCGGTCTAATTTGGGTGTCATTGACTCTGGCATTATTAACATTGCCCGTCGTGATTGTTGCTACGGAAGAGGGGCTGGCTAGGATCCCGCAGTCGCTAAGGCTAGGTGGGCACGCGCTTGGTGCTACCAAAGCTGAAGTATTGCGTAAGTTGATATTACCTGCTGCTCGGCCGGCAATGATCACCGGTATTGTGTTAGCTATTTCTCGTGCTGCCGGAGAAGTTGCCCCGCTGATTTTTGTTGGGGTGGTAAAATATGCCCCCACCTTACCTGTGAGTACCGAATGGCCCTTCATTCATATTGAACAACAAATAATGAGTTTAGGATTTCATATTTATGATGTGGGTTTACACAGTTCTAATGCTGACGCTGCTGAGCCGAGAGTTTATGCCATCGCCCTAGTTTTATTGTTTATTATTGGTAGTTTAAATTTGTTGGCTATGCGTTTACGTCGTTATTATCAGCTTAAGAGCCGTGATAGCGCATTTTGATTTCATAAAAATGTCATAATTGAGAGTTAGAATTAGAATGATGTGGAATAGTGTCGTTAAGATATCGGTGCAAAATCTGTCAGTTAGCTTGGCGGGTAAACTTGTCTTGAATGATATCAGTCTGGATATTCCATCAAATAAAGTAACGTCGTTAATTGGACCTTCTGGTTGCGGAAAATCTACGTTGTTACGTAGTTTTAACCGCATGAATGAACTGTTAGATGATGCCACCACTACCGGGCAAGTGTTACTGGATGGCCACAATATTTATGCTGTTGGCTTGGATGTTGCGGAGTTACGGCGTAAGGTAGGGATCGTGTTTCAAAAACCGAATCCTTTCCCATTATCTATATATGAAAATGTTGCCTTTGGTCTAAGGTTGCAAGGGGTAAATAAGCCAAGGCAGCTAGACGAGATGGTTGCCGATGCGCTGGAAAAAGCAGCCCTTTGGCCTGAGGTTAAAAACCGATTACATGACAATGCTTTATTGTTGTCTGGTGGCCAACAGCAGCGGCTAGTAATTGCTAGAGCTATTGCCATTGAACCAGAAGTATTACTTTTAGATGAACCTGCTTCAGCTTTAGATCCGATTTCAACCTTAAAGATTGAAGAACTGATTTATGAGTTAAAGCAACACTATACTATTGTTATAGTTACACACAATATGCAGCAAGCGGCTAGAGTTTCGGACTATACTGCTTTTATAAATCTTGGCCAGTTAGTTGAGTTTGATGCGACCAACAAGATTTTTACGGATCCGAACGAGTCGCAAACTGAAGATTATATTACCGGGCGCTTTGGCTAGGACCAACTGTCTAGGCGTTGCCATCATGATACCAGGGGGAGCGATTTTATGGATAAATTAAATTTATCAAAACACATTTCAAGCCAGTTTAATGAAGAACTGGAACAAATCCGCAACCATGTGATGTCAATGGGCGGTTTAATTGAGCGTCAATTGTATGATGCACTAGCCGCCATTGCTAACAATGACAGTGATCTAGCGCAACGTGTTATCGAAAATGATCTGAAAGTGAACGACTGGGAACTACAGATTGATAAAGAATGTACCCGAATGATTGCTAAGCGTCAGCCTGCTGCCAGTGACTTACGATTAATCATGGCCATTCTGAAAAGTATCGCTGATTTAGAGCGGATTGGTGATGAAACAAGACGTATTGCCAAAGTTGCGCTGGAATCTTTTAATAGTGATCAACAAGATCTTTTAGTTAATTTGGATAATTTAGGGCGTCATGTTGCACAAATGCTGCACGATGTTTTAGATGCCTTCGCTCGCATGGATGTAGAAGCCGCGCTGACGGTGCACAAAGAAGACAAAAAAGTAGATCGCGAGTACGAAGCGATTACTCGCCAGTTAATGACTTATATGATTGAAGATCCACGTTCTATCCCGAAAATTATGAATGTACTTTGGTCTGCGCGTTCGTTGGAGCGTATCGGCGATCGTTGTAAAAATTTATCGGAATACATTATTTTCTTTGTGAAAGGCAAAGTTGTGCGCCACAGTACTCATGAGCGTTTAGAGCAAGAAGTTCGTAGTTAAAATAGCCAATTACCCTCTCGTTCACCTTAAAAAATTAAACCTTAAGCTTATCAAGTTTAAGGTTTTTTTTTGTTGTCTCTAATATTTCAATTATATTTCATTCTTATTACAGGTAGCTTTGAGTATAATGCGCGCCGAAGCATAACATGGCAAACACAGCATCTGCATAAAACCTACCGAATAGTCGATTCGCTTGGTTAGCTTGTAGGGGCTGCTTAGGGCACAACTCATGACATATACATTTTTTGACTTCCTGCAATTAATTGGTTCGCTGGGTATTTTCATTTTTGGTATGAAAATCTTTAGTGAAGGCTTGCAGAAAATAGCGGGTAATCGCTTAAAAGGTATTCTTAGCGGTATGACTCGCAATCGCCTTACGGGTGTTTTAACTGGCTTTGCGACCACCGCTATTACCCAATCTTCTACCACGACTACTGTAATGGCAGTTACCTTTGTCAACGCGGGTTTACTAACTTTTGTGCAATCAACTGGCGTGATAATGGGAGCCAATATCGGCACTACTATTACAGCTTGGATGGTGGCGCTATTTGGGTTTAAATTTAAAATCACCTCGATTGCAGTTGCGGTAATTGGTGTATTTTTTGTGTTTTTGTTTTCTAAAAATACCCGTTTACGTAACATTGCGGAAGCCATGGTAGGTTTTGGTATTCTGTTTATCGGCCTTGATTTTATTAAAGGCGCAGTGCCGGATATTAACAGTAATCCAGCTATTTTTGCGGTGTTAGATAGTTTCACCCAGTATGGTTATTTTTCACTCATTTTGTTTGTGTTTATTGGTACTATTCTAACCTTACTGACCCAATCTTCGTCAGCGGCGACGGCGATCACTTTAGTGATGGTGGTTGAAGGCTGGATCTCCTTTCCCATCGCTGCGGCTATGATCTTAGGGGAAAATATAGGTACAACCGTTACGGCCAACATTGCTGCTTTAGTGGGTAATGTACATGCCAAGCGCGCAGCGCGATTCCATTTTTTCTTTAATGTGATCGGTGTGCTTTGGATGATGGCGCTAATTTATCCTGTATTGCACCTAATTGATTTTACCATGCAATATTTTACGGGTAATCCAGCCTCTGTTATGACGGGGGGCATAGATACACGAGATACTGCAGCATTAGGATTATCCTTATTCCACACCTCGTTTAATGTACTCAATGTGATTTTACTGTTTGCCTTTATTCCTTATTTAGTTCGGTTTGTTGAATATATTCAGCCAGATCGTGGCGGCAAGGATGAAGAATTCCATTTGCGTCATATCAGTGCGGGTGTAATGACCTCGCCTGGCTTATCAATTACTCAGGCACAAAAAGAGATCCAACACTTTGCTGAGATCATCGACAAAATGCATGACAGTGTCACTGAGCTTTTGTTCGATCCTGCGGCTAACAAACCGGCCTTAGTCGATAAGGTACGCAAATTGGAAGATGCTACGGATTTATTAGAAATTGAAATTTCTGATTACTTGGTCAGTGTGAGTGAACATACCAATATGGAACATTGGATGACTGAGCGTATGCGCTTTATGCAAACGTCAATTAATGATATGGAACGTATTGCAGATATCTATTATCAAGTAGCGAAATTAGTCGAACGGATGGCAGAGACGCAGTCAGTTTGGCCAGAACCGGCTCAAGCTGAAATGCAGCAGATGATGTTAGCGCTGAAAGCCGCTATCACTACAATGAAAAATAATACTGCGCAAGAGCCTGATGCTGTCAATATGAAAGAAGCTTTAGTACGAGAAGATCATATTGATAAACTCCGAGACGAGTATCGCGATAATCACTACACGCGCTTAGAGAGCGGTGATTATGCGCCACGTGCTGGCGTAATCTTCATTGATATGTTGAATCGTTTAGAGCGTATTGGCGATCATGTGTTAAATGTGAACGAGTCTGCTTCAGGCCGTCGTTTAAAAGCCCTGCGGGTTGATGGTGTGCATTTAGCTAAGCAGTAAATCCCAATGTGACCTATATAAAAAAGGCTCATTAATGAGCCTTTTTTATTTTCCGGTAGCATGCTCCTAGCACCGCGCATTAGCGCTCGTGCTGCTCTGGCTGTTAGTGTCCCATTAGCTTATCAACGGCGTCAGGACGCTGATGTACCGCAAATTTATCGACCAAAGTGGCACTGGCTTCATTTAAACCTAGCAGTGTTACCTCAGTACCTTCACGGCGGAACTTCAATACCACCTTGTCTAATGAGCTAATGGCGGTAATATCCCAAAAATGTGCTCGACTGAGATCAATCGTCACGTTTTCGATGGCTTCTTTAAAATCAAAGCCTGCAATAAATTGCTCTGCTGAGCTAAAGAACACCTGACCGACTACTTGATAATCCCGCTTCTGTCCATTTGCTGATAAAGATGAACTGATGTAGAGCAGCTGACCAACCTTATTCGCAAAAAATAGGGCACTCAGTAGCACGCCAACCAATACCCCATACGCCAAATTATGCGTCGCAACCACCACGGCAACCGTCGCGATCATAACGATACTGGAGCTTTTAGGGTTGGTCCGTAAATCGCGTACTGAGCTCCAACTAAAGGTGCCAATCGATACCATAATCATCACGGCAACCAGTGCAGCCATGGGAATCATGCCTACCCAGTTATCCAGAAACACCACAAAAATCAGTAATAACACCCCAGCAACTAATGCCGATAAACGGGTGCGACCACCCGATTTAACATTAATCACGGATTGACCAATCATAGCGCAACCTGCCATACCGCCGATTAAACCCGAGCCGATATTGGCCACGCCTTGCCCAACACATTCGCGGTTTTTGTCACTGCTGGTATCAGTTAAATCGTCCACAATAGTGGCGGTCATTAAAGACTCTAAAATCCCCACCACGGCTAAGGCTAAGGCATAAGGAAAGATAATTTGTAAGGTTTCAATAGTCAGCGGGACCTCTGGCCAGAGAAAAACCGGCAGGCTGTCA
The DNA here is from genome assembly GCF_049390205.1 of Alishewanella sp. d11. GTDB lineage: Bacteria > Pseudomonadota > Gammaproteobacteria > Enterobacterales > Alteromonadaceae > Alishewanella. The sequence continues at coordinate 2,209,544 of NZ_CP186547.1, forward strand.
GGGAGTTCACCCATATCGGCAACGGTACGTATATCCATATCAAAATAGAGTGTCAACGCAGTGAGCACAACAATGCATACCAAAGGAGAAGGGATCGCTTTCGTCAGATAGGGAAACAGGTAAATAATGGCTAAGCCTAAGGCGGTCATACCATAAACGGTCATCGAACCGTAAGTGCCGCTAAGCTCAGGTAGTTGCGCCATAAAAATAAGAATCGCTAAAGCATTTACAAAACCGGTCACAACGGAGCGTGAAACAAAACGCATCAAATCACCGAGTTTTAACAAACCAAAGATGATTTGAATGATGCCCGTAAGTAAGGTGGCAGCCAGTAAATATTCCAAGCCATGTTCTTTTACTAAGGTAATCATCAACAGTGCCATAGCACCTGTTGCAGCAGAAATCATACCGGGGCGGGCACCCGTGAACGCAATAATAACGCAGATAGCAAAGGAGGCGTACAAACCGACTTTAGGATCTACGCCAGCGATAATCGAAAAAGCAATGGCTTCGGGGATCAGGGCCAGAGCAACCACCAACGCAGATAATAGATCGCCTTTGGTGTTTGAAAACCAATGTTGTTTTATTGTATTAAACATAATTCTTCCAAGCATAGAATGAGGCCGTAGCGGTCAACAAGATCACTATGACGACTTTGAATAGTGTACTGCGTATTTCAAGTGCCAAAAGGTATAAGGCAATTTGAGAGGGATTTTCTTAGCTAGATGTAACGGCATCGTTAACGCGCTAATCGTTTCACAAAAATACGCTGAGATTATAGCCGAAATTTGCGCTCCAGTCTTCGTTTACTGTGCCGCCACTTTACTGAGTGTCATCGGTGGGAGGTGCTATACAGCAAAGAAAGCCATGAGAAAGTCTTTTAAAAGTCGTGTATCGACTTGCTTGTGACGTATATTCGTCGTAGTTTAATCATATTTTATAACTAATAGTCAAAAAGCTCATCGGAAAAGCATATGAAAAGACTGCCAAGTATTAAACAGTTACAGTATTTGTTGGCGTTACATGAGCATCAACATTTTGGCCGAGCGGCTGACGCCTGCTACGTTGGGCAATCAACGTTAAGTGCTGCTATTGCTAATTTAGAAGAAACCATGGATACCCAATTATTGGAGCGGGATCATAAAACCTTTATTTTTACCCCTTTGGGTGAGGATGTGGTGCGTTTATCGCGACAAATAATTGAGCAATGCGAAGAACTAACCGATTATGCCAAATCGCAGGGCAAGCCGATGACGGGGCCTTTCCGTTTGGGCTGTATTCCTACCATTGCCCCCTTTGTACTGGGGGAAGTTATGAGCCTATGTCGCGAACGCTTTCCTGATTTACAACTGTTATTGCGCGAAGATACTTCAGAAAACTCCTTACAAGGGTTAAACGAAGGGCGACTGGATATGGTATTACTGGCTTTGCCCTATGAAACCGGAGCCTTACATACCGAAGTATTGGGGCAGGATATGTTTAACCTAGTGTTACATAAAGACTGGCAAGATCGCGGATTTAATCAGGATATTAACCAATGGCCGGATGAAAGTATTTTCTTGTTAGAGCGTGAGCATTGTTTAAGTGGTCACGCGGTAAAAGCCTGTGAATTGGAAGATAGCCGTAAAGTAAATCCGTTTTTTGCTACCAGTTTGCATACCTTAACGCAGATGGTAAATAACAAATTAGGGGTGACCTTTATGCCGCAAATGGCCATTAATAGCGGTGTGCTAGAGGGGACTGAGTTGATCAGTCAGCCCGCTGTTGCAGGTAATGCCTATCGGGATATTGGCGTAGTCTGGCGCCCAACCTCTAGTAAGGCGCGCAGTTATCAGCAAATGGCCGAGTTAATTCGGGAAGTTCTCGCAAAAAAATGTCGCAGTAACTAACAGTTTGCTAAAATAGCCTCGCCGGATTTGGCCGGTAAAGCCAGAAACACGAGTGAGATAATCATGTTAGTCAAAGATTTTAGTTTTGAATTGCCTGAGCAACTGATTGCCAGTGAGCCTCAGGCAGAACGCTCTGCCAGTCGCCTCTTGACCATGAATCGCCAAACAGGCGAGCTTGGCCACCATATATTTAAAGATATTGTGACGCTGCTTAATCCAGGGGACTTATTAATATTCAATAATACCCGCGTGATTCCTGCCCGCTTATTTGGTGAGAAGAGCTCTGGGGGCAAAGTTGAGGTGTTAGTTGAACGCTTGTTAGAAGGCCAGCGCTTTTTAGCGCATATCCGTGCCAGCAAAGCGCCTAAGCCTGGTACTGAATTACTGCTGGAGAACTCCGCACGAGTGATTATGCAGCAACGGCACGATACCTTATTTGAATTAGAGCTATTAGGCGACGAGCCCGTTCTTGCCATGTTAGAGCGGCTAGGGCATATGCCATTGCCACCTTACATCGCTCGTCCTGATACTGAGGAAGATAAAGCGCGTTATCAAACGGTTTATAATGCAAAACCGGGTGCCGTAGCCGCCCCGACCGCAGGCTTACACTTCGACCAACCTTTGCTGGATCAACTACAAGCAAAAGGTATCGAGTTCGGTTTTGTTACGCTGCATGTTGGCGCAGGCACCTTCCAACCGGTGCGAGTGGATTCTGTGTTAGAGCACAAAATGCATGCGGAATATATTGAAGTGGATCAGCCGGTAGTCGATGCCATTGCTGCTTGTAAAGCGCGTGGAAATAAAGTGGTAGCTGTCGGCACTACATCAGTCCGCTCGCTCGAGTCAGCCGCGCAGCAACATGGTGGTGAGCTTAAACCCTATCATGGCGATACCCAGATTTTTATCTATCCGGGTTACCAATTTCAGGTTATCGATGCCTTAATTACCAATTTCCATTTGCCGGAATCCACACTAATCATGTTAGTGTCGGCCTTTAGTAATAAAGAGCATGTAATGCAGGCTTATCATACCGCTATTGCCGAACGTTACCGCTTTTATTCTTATGGCGATGCCATGTTTATTAGCTAAATAGGCTCAGCCCAGTACGATCACGGTTATGTTAATAGTGAAGCCAATTTGCTATTCCTGATATAATCACGATTCTTGTGCCTGCAACTTAAACGCGCAGGCAATTTTAATATTGAAGTGCCAGACTGTTTCTCTGGCCAGACGAGGTTTAGTGTGAAATTTGAATTACTTGCCACTGACGGCAAAGCCCGCCGTGGTCGTTTAATCTTTGAGCGTGGTGTGGTTGATACGCCTGCCTTTATGCCTGTCGGCACTTACGGCACGGTAAAAGGTATGACGCCGGAAGAGTTAGAGGCGACCGGTGCCCAGATTTGTTTAGGGAATACCTTTCATTTGATGTTGCGCCCAGGCACCGAGATTATTCGTAAACACGGCGATCTGCACGATTTTATGCATTGGCATAAACCTATCTTAACCGATTCTGGTGGCTTTCAGGTGTTTAGCTTGGGTGAGCTGCGCAAAATTACTGAAGAGGGCGTCAAGTTTCGCTCGCCGCTCAATGGTGAGAAAATTATGCTAACGCCTGAGCGCTCAATGGAAGTACAGCGTGATCTAGGCTCAGACATTGTGATGATTTTTGATGAATGCACGCCGTACCCAGCTACTGAGCCACAAGCGCGTAAATCGATGGAGTTATCACTGCGCTGGGCTAAACGTTCAAAAGAGGCGCATGGCGATAATCCGTCAGCCTTGTTTGGTATCATTCAAGGCGGTATGTACCCGCATTTACGCGATATCTCATTGCAAGGCTTAGAAGACATTGGGTTTGATGGTTACGCCATTGGTGGTTTATCGGTAGGTGAACCCAAAGCCGATATGATCAATATTTTAAACCATACTACCGGTAAAATGCCGGCCCATAAACCACGCTATTTGATGGGGGTGGGTAAGCCAGAAGATTTAGTGGAAGCGGTGCGCCGTGGTGTCGATATGTTCGATTGCGTGATGCCAACCCGTAACGCCCGTAATGGTCATTTATTTGTGTCAGACGGTGTAGTGAAAATTCGTAATGCGAAGCACAAGGACGATATCTCGCCTTTGGATAAAGAATGTGATTGCTACACTTGTAAAAATTATTCTCGGGCTTATTTACATCATTTAGACCGCTGTAATGAAATTCTTGGCGCGCGTCTGAATACCATTCATAATCTGCACCATTATCAGAAACTGATGCAGGGATTGCGTGATGCTATCGGCGCTGGTAACTTGGACGCCTTTGTAGCAGACTTTTATGCAAAACGTGGTTTGCCAGTGCCTGCACTGGACGCTGCAATAACAACAGAATAACTTACTAAGACAATTAAGGGGATGTTCATGAGTTTATTTATTAACCAAGCTTACGCCGATACTGCAGCTGCTCCACAAGGTGGTGGCTGGGATTTAATCATTATGTTGCTGGCGTTTGGTTTGATTTTTTATTTTTTAATCTACCGTCCACAAGCAAAACGCGTAAAAGAGCACCGTAATCTGATGTCTGCATTAGGTAAAGGTGATGAAGTGCTGACTCAAGGCGGTATCGTAGGTCGGATCAGCAAAATTGCTGAAGATAAAGATTTTATCGTTATCGCGTTAAATGATAGTACTGAAGTAACAGTACAAAAATCTGCAGTAAGTGCGGTACTGCCTAAGGGTACCTTAAAGTCGTTATAAGCGGCGCTTTTAGAGAAAGGATGTTGTTGTGTTAAACCAAAATCCGCTTTGGCGGTACCTGCTGGTCGTTGGGGTACTGCTGTTGGCATTAGTTTATGCTTTGCCAAATTTGTATCCGGAAGATCCGGCGTTAAATATCAATGCGACTCGCGGTGGCGCGGTCTCTGAAGTCACGCGGCAGCAATTAGAAGAGGGCTTTATTGCGGCTGGCATTTCACCAAAAGCTGTTGTATTAGAAAATGGTCAAGTGTTAGTGCGTTTTCGGTCTGCTGAAGATCAATTACGAGGCAGACAAATTGCTACCGAGTTGCTGGGTAATGTGAACTATGTGACCGCGCTTAACTTAGTGCCTACGACTCCCGCATGGTTAGCTGCTATTGGTGCTAGCCCAATGAAATTGGGTTTAGACTTGCGTGGTGGCGTACACTTTTTAATGGCAGTTGATATGAAGGCTGCTATTGATAAGAATATCAATGATTTGGCTCAAGCTTTTCGTGCCGATTTGCGTGAAGCTCGGGTACGTTATCGCTCAGTATCGGCAGATTTAGAACGTGGCCATGTGCAAATTTTACTGCGTTCAGCTGAAGATGTTGTTGCCGCGCAAGCTGCGTTAAGTCAATTAGATCGTGAGTATGTGTTTACTGAGGGCGCCACGGAGTTTAGTTTAAATGTGAGTTTAAGCGAAATCCGTGTTCGTGAAATTCGCGAATATGCGTTAGAGCAAAACATCACTATTATTCGTAATCGCGTGAATGAAATTGGTGTCGCTGAGCCTTTAGTTCAGCGCCAAGGTGCAGATCGCATTATTGTACAATTACCTGGTGTACAAGATCCCGCCCAAGCAAAAGAGATTTTAGGGGCAACTGCCACCTTGGAATTTCGTTTAGTGGATGAGCAGGGTGACTTAGCGGCTGCATTAAACGGTCGTTTACCGCCAGGTTCTTCACTGTATACCGATCGTAATGGCCAGCCTTACTTACTGGAAAATCGGGTAATGTTAACGGGTGAACATATTACCAATGCCAGTTCTAGTTATGATGAATACAGCCAACCGCAAGTGAATATCTCTTTAGATGCTCAGGGCGGTAATTTATTATCGGTAGCGACGCGTGATTCAATTGGCCGCCGTATGGCTACGGTCTTTATTGAATATAAACCAGGTGAAGAGCTGCAAGCTGATGGTACACCGGTACTGATTAAGCATGAAGAAGTTATTAATGCTGCCACTATTCAAGCGCGTTTAGGGCGTAGTTTCCGCATCACCGGTATTGGTAACCCAGCTGAAGCACAAAACTTAGCTTTGTTACTGCGCGCTGGTGCCTTAATTGCACCTACCCAAATTATTGAAGAACGCACCATAGGTCCAAGCCTAGGCCAAGAAAATATCGATTTAGGTATGACTGCGATTATGTGGGGTATGATCGTTGTTCTGATCTTTATGGTGTTCTACTACAAGGTATTTGGCTTAATTGCCAACGTTGCTTTGATAGCTAACCTGATCCTGATTGTGGGTATCATGTCGATGATCCCAGGTGCGACTCTGACGCTCCCTGGTATGGCAGGTATTGTTTTAACCGTAGGTATGGCAGTTGATGCCAACGTACTGATATTTGAACGGATCCGTGAAGAGTTGGCGGAAGGGCGTTCGGTACAGCAAGCTATCCATCAAGGTTATGATCGGGCTTTTGCCACCATTGCTGACTCAAACATTACCACTTTATTAGTGGCACTGATTCTGTTTGGTATTGGTACCGGCCCTGTTAAAGGGTTTGCGATTACTCTTGCAATCGGTATTTTAACCTCGATCTTCACGTCAGTAGTGGGTACCCGCTTACTGGTTAACTTGTTCTGGGGCGGCCGTCGCGTACAGTCGCTGCCTATGTAAGGAGCCGCAAGTGAGAATATTCCGTTTTACTGATGCGATTAACTTTATGCGCTTTAAATGGCCAGCATTAATGTTATCGGCTGTATTAGTGCTAGGTTCATTTGGTTTGTTATTTACCAAAGGCATTAACTGGGGGCTCGATTTTACCGGTGGTACGGTTATCGAAGTCGGCTTTCAAGAGAATGCCGATTTAACGCAAATTCGAGCGACCTTGGCTGAACGTGGTTACCCAGATGCGGTTGTGCAATATTTTGGTTCAAGCCAAGATGTGGCTATTCGTATCGCACCACGAGAAGGGGTTGAACAAAGCCGTATTTCTAATGAGATTTTGTCGGCTTTAGCAGAAACGTCAGAGACACCGGTCGAAATGCGCCGTATTGAGTTTGTTGGCCCTTCGGTGGGAGACGAGCTGAAAGAGCAAGGCGGTTTAGCCATGCTTGCGGCACTGATTGGTATCCTACTTTACGTTGGCATGCGCTTTGAGTGGCGTTTATCGCTTGGCGCTGTGTTAGCGTTAGGGCATGATGTGATCATCACTTTAGGCTTGTTTTCATTACTGCAACTTGAGTTTGATTTAACCGTTTTGGCAGCGATTCTGGCGTTAATCGGTTACTCAATTAACGATACCATAGTTGTTTTCGACCGTATTCGGGAGAGCTTCCGTAAATTGCGTGATGCTACGCCAGAAGAAACGGTAAATGATGCAGTAACAGCAACGTTAAATCGTACAGTGGTCACCTCATTAACCACCATTATTGTATTAATCGTGTTGTTTTATATGGGCGGCGCCTTAATCCATAACTTTGCTACGGCGCTGCTGTTTGGTATTGCCATTGGTACTTACTCTTCCGTGTTTGTTGCTAGTGGTATTGCTGTTCAGCTTGGCCTTAATCGCGAAGATATGTTGCCACCGCCTCCGCCAGAGAAAGAAGGCGAAGGTACTGAGCCACTACTGTAATTTGCGAAAAAATGTGCTAAAAATGCCAGTCAGTGACTGGCATTTTTTATGGGCATAACAATGAGCAAACACCATGCAGCGGGGTTTATTACCCTGGTTAATGCGGCAAAAAAACAGATTAAGGAAATCACTATTGACGAAATGCTGCAACATAATGAGCCCTATGTGCTATTGGATATTCGTGAGGATCATGAGTGGCAAAAGGGGCATTTACCCGAAGCCATGCATTTAGGTAAAGGCATTATTGAGCGCGATATTGAACAAACTGTCGCTGATAAAAAGCAGAAAATTGTGTTGTATTGTGGCGGCGGCTTTCGTTCAGCCTTATCGGCGCAAACCTTACAACAAATGGGTTATCAGCAGGTGTTAAGTTTAGCTGGTGGCTACCGTGAATGGTGTGAGCGGCAACTCCCCGTGGTAAAGCCTGAATAATAATAGGGCAACGATTTACTCTCCTAGGTGGCAGGCAAGCCACCTAGAATTCATCTTGTTATGCTTGATTTAGTCAGGTTGTTGCGGGCTAGCGATTAATTTTAGTTCGCGTAAATCCAAGCCACTAGGGTGCTGATAAACCCGCAGGCCAAATTCAGGTAAAATGGCATACAGATGGTCAAAAATGTCCGATTGGATCCCTTCATAAGCTACCCACACCGTGGTATTGGTAAAGCAATAGATTTCTAGTGGCAGTCCATCTGCCGCAGGCGACAGTTGTCGCACCAGAATGGTCATTTGCTGATGAATACCCGCATGGTTTTTTAGATAGTGCAAGACATAAGCGCGAAAGGTGCCAATATTAGTAATACGCCGAGTATTGACCGGCTCTTTGCCTTGTTCTGCCAGCTGGGCATTCCAGTTATCAATTTCGGCTTGTTTCTCGACTAAGTATTGCTGTAATAGCTTAAAGCGGCTCAGTGCGTTAATTTGCTCCTTGCTTAAGAAGCTAATACTTTGCTGATCTAACATTAAACTTCGTTTAATGCGGCGGCCGCCGGATTCTTGCATACCGCGCCAGTTTTTAAAGGGATCGGTCATAAAGCGCCGAGTCGGAATCGTGGTAATGGTTTTATCCCAGTTTTGTACTTTTACGGTATGCAGAGCGATATCAATCACATCACCATCAGCATTTAGCTGCGGCATCTCTACCCAGTCACCCACCCGAATTACGTCATTGGAAGAGATCTGCACGCTGGCAACCAGCGATAAGAGCGTATCTTGGAAAATCAGCATTAGCACGGCTGCCATGGCGCCCAGCCCAGATAACAAAATAAGCGGTGAGCGATCAAATAAGGCGGCTATCATTAAGATAACGGCAATCGCATAAATCACAATATTCAGTAACTGTATGTAACCTTTAATCGGTTTATGACGGGCATCTGGCCGACGGGAATACAAACTATTCACCAGGGTTAACAGGTTAGTTAATCCTATCGCAATAGTTAGGACCACAAAAGCATTAGTAACATTAACGGTGATTTGAATGAGTAGATCCGGAAGTTTAGGCACCTTATGAATTAAGGTAGAGATCACCAACGCGGGCACAACATTAGCGAGTCGTGCTACAAAACGAAAATCTAAGCCGCGCTGCTCACATTGTTGCTTTTCAAGGTTTAATAAGTGAAAAACCCCGCGCAGCAAAATATGTTTGACCAGAAAATTAGCGCACCAGGCCAAGATGAATAACAGTACTAAACCTAACCACATAGCCAGTAAGCCGTTTTCGGCAGACCAGCTATCGATCATCTGAAATTGCTCCTGCATAACCTGTTTTTAGCTCCGAATGCTGATGAGTTATAAGCTATGCTAGCATGCCTGAGCTGGATGATGACAATAAAAAAATCCGGCTGGCGCCGGATTTAATCATCAAGGTTAGCGCTGCTTTTACTAAGCAAGCGCCATAAATTATTTTGCAAGAGTCTCAGAGAGGTGCGGGCGAATCGTTTTTACCATACCTTGTAACACTTTAGGGCTAGCTGCTACCACGTTGCCGCTTTTCATATGATTATTACCACCGGCAAAATCACAAATCATGCCGCCAGCTTCGCGAACGATTAATTCTCCAGCGGCAATATCCCATGGCTTTAAACCAATTTCCCAAAAACCATCAAAACGGCCTGCGGCAACATAAGCTAAATCCAGTGCAGCCGAGCCGGTGCGGCGCATATCCGCACAATCAGCAAACAGCGCATTAAACATCTTACTGTAGCTATCTAAATGGTGTTTAGCCTTAAATGGAAAGCCGGTGGCCAGAATAGTGCCTTGCATATCGGGTAGGTTATTAACGCGGATACGGGTGCCATTTAACTGAGCGCCACGGCCACGCGAAGCCGTAAACAGCTCACCGCGCAGTGGATCAAAGATCACCGCTTGGTCTAGTTTACCTTGGTGTTTTAATGCGATAGACACCGCAAAGTGCGGGATGCCTTTGATAAAGTTTGCAGTACCGTCTAAAGGATCGATAATCCATTGGAACTCACTGTCGTTGTTACCGTAATCGCCATGTTCTTCACCGACAATACCATGGGTGGGGAAAGATTTTTTTAACACCGCAACAATAGCTTGTTCAGCTTCACGGTCAACATTGGTTACAAAGTCGTTGGTGCCTTTTGGCATTTTTTGAACCATGTCTAACTGGCCACAAGCTCGCGCAATAACGTTACCTGCACTACGGGCAGCACGAATGGCGATGTTTAACATCGGATGCATAGCGATTACCTTATTTTGTAAAGAGCTGTATAAAGAACAATCAAAAGAGCGGCGCGTATTGTAGCGGCTGCACTGAAAAAGTAAAGTGTTGTTCATTCATTTTCATAAATGCGGTATCGTATCTGAAAAATATTTAATGCTGGGCTATATTTACGGAAGAAGCGCCTTTTAGGTTATTTTCAAGAATCGTAAACCGGAGTATCTATGTCAAATATGCAGTTGCGTTTTCGCCAGCAAGCGTTTTCTATCGCCTTTGGCGTTAATGTGTTTCTTTTTTTGGTTTCATTGATTCTGGCTATCTTATTCGATAGTTGGTTAGCCGCGTTTTTGATTGGTTTACCCAGCCTGTTGGTGCCGGTGGCCTTATACAAACTGTTAGGCGATCATTTTTTGGCGCGCGCGAGCTATGGCGTGAGCTTTATGTTTTTTGCTGCTTTGCATATTCATCAAGCGCAAGGACTAACTGAGATTCATTTCGGTATCTTTGTATTATTGGCCATTTTGTTTGCGTTTCGCGATGCTTGGGTGATTATTGTTGCTGCTGCAGTCATTGCTGTACATCATTTGCTGTTTATGTGGTTACAACAACAAGATGTGGGGGTGTATTTACTGCCTGATCAATCTAATACCTTCTCTATTGTGATGTTACATGCCATTTATGTGGTAGTTGAAACTGTGGTACTAGTGTTGATGTGCCAAAATTCATTGCGGGAGGCGATGGTGGGGCAGGCGTTATTTGATGCCACTGACTCATTATTAACAGATAAAGGCGAAATTGTGTTAACAGCAAGAGCCCCCTGTTTAAAATCAAAAGTCATTAATAATTTCAATCAAGTACTCGACTCATTGCAATTAACGATTAAAACGCTGAATCGTTCGGCAGTGGAGTTAACCTCACAATCGGAGTCCTTGGTGAGCCAAGGGCAAGGCTTATCAACCGCCATGTCGAAGAAGTTGCAGGAGGTAGAATTAATTGCTGCAGCCACTGAGCAAATGTCGAGTAATTTAGCGTCGCTTCATCAAATTGCAAAACAAGTTGCTCATTATGCCGAAGAAACTGAACATGCCGCTGTTTCGGGCAAACAGGCAGTTGGCTCGACGTTAAGCTCAGTGGAACAATTAGCTACGCAGTTAAGCGTGACCTCTGAGAAAGTGCAGAATATGGCGGAAGCGACTAATGATATTCGTCAGGTGTTGGATGTGATTCAAGCTATTGCAGAACAAACCAATCTATTAGCCTTAAATGCAGCTATTGAAGCGGCTCGGGCTGGCGAGTTAGGTCGAGGCTTTGCTGTGGTGGCGGATGAGGTGCGAACACTGGCCTCGCGGACGCAAAAGTCGACAGGGGAAATTAAACAGATCATCGATCGTTTGTTAACCTACAGCGCTGACTCCGTCTCAGTGGTAAGCAGTAGTGTTAATCAATTAAGTACTACTAAAGATAATGCGGTGGACAGTGAAAAACTGCTTACTGTTATTTTGAGTCAGGCTAAGCTGGTCTCCGAATCAGCGCATAGCATGCGCACATCAATAGAGCAGCAGAATACCGCCAGCCAAGAAGTGGCTAAGAGCACCCAAATGCTCAAGGATATGACGGAGCAACAAAATCGTCAGGGCACGGTGGTCGTGACCAGTGCGCATTCTTTAGAACAGTTGGCGGTAACACTGAATAGTGAAACAAGAAAATTTAAAGTGTAATCGCTTGTAGGAGCCTAAGTGCTAACATTGTATTTTTTACGACATGCTACGGCAGAAGTTATCAGGCCGGGCCAATTGGACATTGACCGTTGCTTAGTCGATAAAGGGCGTCAACAAGCTATGCGCGTGGGGGCCTTTATGTTAAAGCAGGGCGTAAATCCGCAGCGGGTATTCAGTAGCCCTTATCCACGGGCTATTCAAACCGCCGCCATCGTCTGTGAACAAGCTTTGTTAGCACCCGCACAGGAAATGGATTGGTTAGCCTTAGATACGCCAGTTACGGATTCAGGAGCGGCTTTAAAAGGGCTTTTAACACAGCTGCCTGCGCAAAGTCTGTTAATTGGGCATGAACCTGATCTGTCGCGACTGATTAGCCATTTGCTGGGGGTTGACTTGCCGATCCTCAAGGTCCGTAAAGCCTCACTGACCTGCTTGCAGTTTGCTGAGCCACAGCAAAACCAGCAGCTTGAGTTAGCGACGGCAGCGCCCATAGCGCAGGCATGCTGGCGCTTACAATGGTCGGTTCCAGTTAAGTTTATGCCATAAAAAAAGGCCGCTGTTTAGGCGGCCTGCTTATTACCCTAAGGCAATAGGATTAGTGGCGGAAGTGCCGAACACCGGTAAACACCATCGCCATACCATGCTCATCGGCAGCAGCAATCACTTCAGCATCACGCATAGAACCGCCCGGCTGGATCACGGCAGTAATGCCTGCAGCGGCCGCCGCATCAATACCATCCCGGAATGGGAAGAATGCATCGGAGGCCATCACTGAGCCTTTCACTTCCAAGTTCTCGTCTGCAGCTTTGATACCGGCAATTTTCGCGCTATACACACGGCTCATTTGGCCAGCGCCAACACCAATGGTCATGCTATCTTTCACATACACAATGGCATTGGATTTCACAAACTTCGCCACTTTCCAGCAGAACAGTAAATCTTTTAGCTCTTGCTCAGTTGGCTGGCGCTTGGTGACCACTTTTAAATCAGCGGCGCTAATTTGCGCTTGATCGCGATCTTGCAACAAGATACCGCCATTAACCTGCTTAATATCTAAAGCTGGGGCGGCAATAGTAAAGTCACCGCAAACCAATAAGCGTACATTTGGTTTAGTGCCAACAATGGCAACAGCGGCTGCTGTGGCGCGAGGCGCAATAATCACTTCGACAAACTGCCGACTTACGATTTCTTGCGCTGTCGCTTCGTCCAGCTCGCGGTTAAAGGCAATAATACCGCCAAAGGCTGAAGTAGGATCGGTGCTATAAGCGCGGTTATAAGCCGCTAAAATGTTCTCACCAATGGCCACGCCACACGGATTCGCATGTTTCACGATCACACAGGCTGGTTCAGCAAATTCTTTTACACACTCTAACGCCGCGTCGGTATCGGCGATATTGTTGTAAGACAGTGCCTTACCTTGCAACTGGGTTGCGGTGGCCACTGAGGCTTCGCTGGCGTTAGCATCAACATAAAACGCCGCTTGTTGATGGCTGTTCTCGCCGTAACGTAAGTCTTGTTTTTTGACAAACTGGCTATTAAAGGTACGTGGAAACTTAGTGGCGGGCTCGCTTTCTTGGCCGAACGCTGACAGCATAGTGCCAAAGTAGTTGGCAATCATGCCATCGTACTGTGCGGTGTGCTCAAAAGCGCTGATCGCTAAGCTAAAACGCGTGGCATGTGTCGTTGCGCCATTATTGGCCTGTAATTCAGCCAGCACTTTAGCGTAGTCGCTAGCATTAACGATGATCGTGACATCCTGATGATTCTTCGCTGCCGCCCGCACCATGGTTGGGCCGCCGATATCGATATTTTCTACCGCATCTTCCAGTGTGCAGCCGGCTTTAGCTACCGTATTGGCAAAAGGATAAAGGTTAACGACGACCAGATCGATAGGACCAATATGATTGGCGGCCATTACCGCTTCATCGGTGCCACGACGGGCTAAAATGCCACCATGAATTTTTGGATGCAGGGTTTTTACCCGGCCGTCCATAATTTCCGGGTGACCGGTGTAGTCCGAAACTTCAATAACCTTAATACCTTGCTCGGCCAGTAACTTGGCGGTGCCGCCAGTGGATAATATTTCCACCTGCATAGCGCTTAAGGCTTTGGCAAATTCCACAATACCGGTTTTATCAGATACGCTCAGCAGGGCGCGGCGAATGGGGCGAAGTGTGCTCATCAGGTTTATCTCGTTGTCACTAAAAGAAAAAGACCAATAAAAAAGCACCCGAAGGTGCTTTGCAGCAGGGCCGAACCCTGCGGGGCATTACGACATGCCGTATTGCTTTAATTTCTTACGCAGCGTACCGCGGTTGATACCCATCAGGTTGGCAGCGCGAGTCTGGTTACCGCGAGTATACTTCATAACTTCTTCCAGTAACGGCCGTTCTAATTCAGATAAGACCAGTTCGTACAGATCGTTCACATCCTGGCCATTTAACTGTTGCAGGTAGTTAGCAACGGCTTTTTGTACGGCGTTTGATAAAGCCTGTGGCTTCTCTTGAGTCTGAACATGGGCGTTAGTAATAAATGGCGAAGTAACGTTCGAATTAAACATTGCTTTTCTCTTTTACGTTAGGTTGCTGCTAGTTTATGAAAATAGTCATTTAATGCATCAAGCTGCTGTTGTGCTTGCTCGATACCATTGAATTCACTGCGAAATAGTCCTGCTGCATCATGTTCTGCCAGATACCAACCCACATGTTTCCGGGCGATACGGGCACCAGCATAATCTCCATATAACTGATGCAGGCCTTGAACATGCTCCAGCATAATTTGCTGCACTTCTGCTATGGCAGGTGCCGCCAGTTTCTCCCCTGTTGCCAGGTAGTGTACAACCTCCCGGAAAATCCATGGCCGACCTTGTGCCGCTCTGCCAATCATAATGGCGTCGGCACCAGTGTAGTCGAGCACGAATTGCGCTTTTTCCGGTGAAGTAATATCACCATTGGCAATAACCGGTATCCTAACCTGCTGCTTAATAGCAGCGATGGTGTCGTACTCGGCTTCTCCTTTATACATACAAGCTTTGGTACGACCATGTACGGCTAAAGCCTGAATGCCATTGTCCTCGGCAAGGCGCGCAATCTGCACGCCATTGCGATGTTCCGGATCCCAGCCGGTGCGGATTTTTAGGGTTACCGGCACAGACACTGCCTTAACCACCGCCTGAATAATTTGCTCAACCAGTTCGGGATATTGTAATAACGCCGAACCCGCTAATTTCTTATTCACCTTCTTTGCCGGGCATCCCATATTGATGTCAATAATATCGGCACCAATTTCAACATTATATTGGGCGGCTGCTGCCATTTGTGCTGGATCGCTACCGGCAATTTGCACCGAGCGAATGCCAGACTCTTGGCGATGCCCCATCCGATTTTGTGACTTTTCGCTCTGCCAAACCAGCGGGTTGCTCGACAGCATTTCAGACACAGCTAAAGCTGCACCAAAACGCCGGCAAAGCTCCCGAAAAGTGTGATCGGTTACTCCAGCCATCGGAGCACAAATTACCTTGTTCGTTAACTGATATGGACCTATGCGCACCACTGAATCCGAGGGTCTACCCTTAAGGGGCGCTAAGTTTACGGATTTTTGCCACTAAAGCAAAGGCTATTATTTAAACAAAATTTGCTTTTTTTTGCCCTTTCAGGGATTGACATTCGCTAAAAGGCTGAAAAGACGCATTTTCTGTCTGTCAAAGCCACGTTAATACTGGCTGTCATAAAAAGATAATTGTATGGCTGTTGTTTTTATCACCAGCACGAGCTTAGCGCAGCTGGCTGAATTATACCTGAATCAGGTATTTTTTCTGGCACTTAAGCGAACCCATTCCTCTTGCTCGGCAATAGGGTCGAAAGTGAATTCTGCAGCATAGGCAGCGATAACACTTTGTGCTTGGCTGTGTAAAATGCCAGACAGGGCTAACAAGCCACCCGGTTTTACGTAGGCACTAATAATACTGGCAAGCTCTGCTAAGGGCCCAGCTAAGATATTTGCAACCACCACATCGGCTTGCAGGCTAGGTTGGTCTTTCGGTAAATACAGCTCAATTTGCTCGGCAACGCTATTGCGCTCGGCATTGGCTTTCGAGGCCATAATGGCTTGCGGGTCGATATCGATACCTACCACCCGGCTGGCGCCGAGTTTCAGCGCTGCTATACCCAAGATGCCCGAGCCACAGCCAAAGTCGACTACGGTTTGCTCAGGCTTAATATGCGCATCTAACCATTGCATACACAGCGCAGTAGTAGGGTGGGTACCGGTACCAAAGGCTAATCCTGGATCTAACAGCACATTAACGGCGCTCGGATCGGGGATATCGCGCCAGCTAGGGCAAACCCACAGCCGCTCGCCAAATTTAATCGGGTGGAAATTATCCATCCACTCGCGTTCCCAGTCCTTATCTTCCAACTGCTCGAGTTTATAGGTTAGGCCGTCTTTAAACAGGGCTGCACTTTCTAACTGTTTAATCACTTTTTGCATTGGATGCTCTGCATCGAACAGCCCCATTACCACGGTATTTTCCCAATACAGAATTTCGCCAGGCATCGGCTCATAAATAGGCGTATCTTTGGCATCCAAAAAGGTTACCGCTTGTGCGCCCCAGCTCATCAGCATATCACTGACCTGTTCAGCTTTTTTCTCGGTAGTGGTGACACGCAGTTGGATCCAGGGCATGGCAAATCTCGGCTTAGCAATAAAGGGGCAATATTATACCCGAACTGCAAGCAGATGCGAACGACCTTCTGATGTTAACCTAAGCTTAGGCAGTTCAAGCTGGTTAAAAAAGAAAAGGGATCGCAGCGATCCCTTTTGGTTTAGTTGAAAGCGCAGGTGTGCTTATTTCATACCCAGTTTCTTTTCCAGATAATGGATATTGGTACCACCCTTACAGAAGCCAGCATCACGCATAATGTCTTTGTGCAATGGGATATTGGTTTTAATACCATCTACCAATAATTCATCTAAGGCATTGCGCATGCGGGCAATCGCGATATCACGAGTTTCACCATAGGTAATCAGTTTCCCGACCATCGAATCATAGTTTGGCGGTACCGTGTAATCGGCATAAATATGTGAATCCCAGCGAATACCATTGCCGCCCGGTGGATGGAAGCGATTGATTTTACCTGGCGAAGGGATAAAGCTAACCGGATCTTCGGCATTGATACGGCATTCTACAGCGTGGCCGCGGATCACAATATCTTCTTGCTTAATAGTCATTGGCATGCCGGAGGCGATACGCAATTGCTCTTTAATTAAGTCAACGCCAGTAATCATTTCAGTCACTGGGTGTTCTACCTGAATACGGGTGTTCATTTCGATAAAGAAGAACTCACCATTTTCAAATAAGAACTCAAAAGTACCGGCGCCACGGTAGTTCATCACTTTACAGGCATCGACACAACGGCCACCGATAAAGGCGCGTAGCTCAGGGGTAATACCCGGTGCTGGCGCTTCTTCTACTACTTTTTGATGACGACGCTGCATCGAGCAATCACGCTCGCCTAAGTGAATGGCATTGCCTTGGCCATCAGCTAATACTTGAATTTCGATATGACGTGGGTTTTCTAGGAATTTCTCCATATAAACCATATCATTACCAAAAGCGGCTTTCGCTTCGGCTTTGGTCATTTCGATAGAGCTTACTAGCTCTTCTTCTGAGCGCACTACGCGCATACCACGACCACCACCACCGCCAGCGGCTTTGACGATAATAGGGTAGCCAATTCGCTTAGCAATCGCCATATTGGTAGCAGGATCATCACCCACAGCGCCATCAGAACCCGGTACACAGGGTACACCGGCTTTTTTCATGGCTTCAATGGCAGAGACTTTGTCACCCATTAAACGGATAGAATCTGGGTGCGGACCGATAAACACCAAGCCACTTTCTTCTACTTGCTGGGCAAAGTCAGCGCGCTCAGCTAAGAAACCATAGCCTGGGTGAATAGCCTGGGCATTAGTCACTTCCGCCGCGGCAATCAGCGCGGGAATGTTTAAGTAGCTTTGTGGTGAGGGTGCCGGACCAATACAAATGGTTTCATCGGCCAGCAGCACATGCTTTAAATTACGGTCAACGGTAGAGTGTACCGCTACCGTTTTAATACCGAGCTCTTTGCACGCACGTAAAATACGAAGGGCAATCTCGCCACGGTTGGCTATCAGTACTTTTTCTAGCATCAGTCAGCCTTTTGCGTTATTCAATAATAAAGAGGGGTTGGTCAAATTCAACCGGCTCGCCGTTTTCAACCAGAATTTCTTTTACTACACCGGCTTTATCAGACTGGATTTGGTTCATCATCTTCATCGCTTCAACGATACACAGGGTATCGCCGACTTTGACGCTTTGACCTACTTCCACAAAATTCTTCGAGGTTGGCGATGCTGCACGATAGAAAGAACCGACCATCGGTGATTTAACGGTATGACCCGATACTACTGGGGCGGCGGCAGCAGGTGCCGCGGCTGGGGTTGCAGCTGGCGCAGCAACAGGTGCTGGTGCTGCCGCATATTGCATAGGTTGTGGTGCATAGTGTTGTACGGGAGCATGGCGGCTGATGCGAACAGATTCTTCGCCTTCAGTAATTTCCAGCTCAGAAATGCCCGATTCTTCCAGCAATTCGATTAATTTTTTAATTTTTCTAATATCCATGTCTGTCGCCTGATTTGGTTAGTTTTGGTTGTGTGTTTGCAAATACGATACTGCTGCATCCAAAGCGTAGTGATAGCCTTTAGCGCCAAGGCCGCAAATCACCCCTTTTGCAATATCGGATAAATAAGAATGATGTCTGAATGCTTCCCGCGCGTGCACATTAGATAAATGTACTTCGATAAAGGGGATAGCTACAGAAAGTAAAGCATCGCGCAACGCAATGCTGGTATGGGTAAAAGCCCCAGGATTGATAATAATAAAATCTTGTTGTTGATAACTTTGTTGGATCGCATCAATCAATACATGTTCGGCATTGGATTGTAGCGCCTGCAAGGTTACCCCAGACGCTGTAGCTTGCTGCTTTAAAGCTTCCACAATATGCTGCAGGGTTGCCCCACCATAAGTTGCAGGCTCGCGAATACCCAACATATTAAGATTGGGGCCATTGAGCAATAAGATCCGTAAAGTTGCAGCCATTTGTATCTAATCCCGTGGCAATAATTAATCTGCGTTTATCATATAAGGGCTTGCAGTAAAAAACAGGTATTTCATACAAAAGTTAGTGTTGTTTTTTCAGCTAGCTGACAAAAGCGTGCCTTATTATAGTGAAATCGCAGCAAATGGCAGCAAAATACTGGTCTTATCAGCAGATGGCTATCTAGATGGCTGCTTTTTCATGCTGTTGTTATGCAAACTTTGGACTATGACGATATTTATAGATAAAAGTGCCCATTACTCGTTAAAAAGCGGGAAAAGTTTGTTTCGCAGGAGGATTAATGCAGTGTTGCGGTATAGCAAGCTAAGCTGCTATACCGCCGGTGTTGGAGTTCAATGCGCTGGTTAGGGCAATAACGCGTCCAAGTGGTTGGCAAAGGCACTGGCATTCATAAAGCCGGTAACACGGCTTTGTGTCAATTCAGTCCCATCAGGGGCAAAAAATAACAGTGTCGGTAAACCCAGTACTTGATAGCTATCAAGTAAGGCCGCATCACTACGAGTCATCTTTGTCACATCAATTTTAATTAAACGCATTTGCGTAGTAAAAGCGGTGACTTCTGGCCTTGGGAAGGTTAGCAGCTCAAATTCTTTACAGGCAGTACACCATTCAGCGTAAAAATCCACCATGGCAAATTGATTGGCCGCCTTAGCCTTTTCTAGTTGTTCAGTTAATTCTGCTGCCGTTTTTATTTCAATAAAGCCCAGCGCATTGACCTTTTCACCCGTTTCATTTATTGCCACAGGTGCAGCCGTTTGCACCGCAGGCCGATAGTAATTGAGATTTAACCAAAAAATGCCAAATAACAGTAGCTGGGCGATGATTGCCACGCTGGCTTTGGCATTGCTGCTGTTTAAACTAAATACGATGCGGTATAGATAAAACACCAAGCTTAGGGTCAGTAAGGTGCCCAGAGCTAAAATAATGGCAAAAGGTAAAAAGCGTTCTAATAGAATGAGCGGTACGGCCAGTAATAGAAAACCAAAAATGACTTTAATGTTATTCATCCAGTTACCTGCTTTTGGTAATAATTTCCCCCCTGAAGTGCCAAGCAGCAGTAAGGGTAAGCCCATACCCAGACTGAGCACATACAGCGTGATAGCGCCTAACAGTAAATCGCCACTTTGCGCGACATAGAGTAAAGCCGCGGATAAAGGTGCCGTAGTGCAGGGGGATGCGATAAAGCCAGACAGAGCCCCCATGGTAAAGGCGCCTTTTAGCGAGCCACCTTGTTGTTTATTACTGATCCCCGAGATCTTTTCTTGCCAGCGCGCGGGGAGTTGTAGGTTAAAAACGCCAAACATCGCCAGTGCTAAAAGGACAAAAATGATCACCGCAACAATAAGCACGGCGGGATGTTGCATCGCCGCTTGAAAGCGCACACCCAAACTCGCTACAACCAAACCAAGTAAGGAATAAGCCAGTGCCATACCCTGAACGTAAGACATCGATAACGCAAAAGCACGTTTGGTCGAGAGTTGTTGTCCTTGACCCACGATAATGCTGCTTAAGATCGGGTACATTGGAAAGACACAGGGTGTAAAGGCCAAGCCTAAACCTAATAAGAAAAACACGCCTAAACTAGTTAGGACTGAGCCTTGAGTGAGACGATCTAATAAATTAAATTGACTGGAAACGGGTGTTTGATTGGTTGATTCTTCTGAATCCGAGCTAACAGCGGAGCTAGCTTGCAGCAAAGGGATTTCAATAGTTTCAGGGGGATAACAAAAGCCCGCTTCGGCACAGCCCATAAACTGCACTCGGAAGATGGCGTCTTCATCAATGTCAGATAAGGGGATTTTAAGCTGCAGTTGATGAAAGTAGACCTCAGTTTTACCGAAAAACTCATCTTCAATGGTGATAGTGGCAGGATAAGTGGGATGCGAAAAGTTTACGGCAATACCACCGAGCTTAAACTTATCCCGGTACATATAATAACCATCGGCAATGGTCCAATTCAGTAACAGTTCGTTATCTTGCTGCCGGTAATCTAACACAAAGGCTTGGTCTACCGGGAGAAACTGTGGTTGGCCGCTCAGTAAACTGGCTAAGACATTATTATTCTCAACCGGACTCGCCGTACTTTGCTGTGCTGCCACAGGCAGCATGGTAAAAAGCAGTAAAAACGAAAATAGCAAAGCTCTAAGCACGTAATGTTACCTCATCAATCCAGTTAGCATAGGCTGGGTTTAGCTGTTCCAGCGGTAGGGCAATAATCTCGGGTACATCATACGGATGAATAGCAGTTATGGCTTGCTCTATTGCGTTAAAGTTCCATTTTGGTGCTTTAAGTTGCAATTGTAGCTCAGTGCTGTGTTCAATTTTCCCTTGCCAGCGATAGCTAGATTGCACTGGTGCTAATTGATTAACACAGGCAACCAATTGCCGTGAGAGCAGGGCTTCAGTGATTTTTTCGGCACTTTGTGCATCGGGGCAGTTACACAAAATAAGTAAGTACTGGCTCATGCTTTAGTCCAAGCAAGAAGATTTGGTAGCAATTGTACGGCAAAGCGCGGAAGAAAAAATGCAGAATTTTTAAATTAAGCCCTTGGAATTTTTTTTGGCTCGCCCCATATAGGAGGCACACAATTTAACAACCATGTTAAAACACAAAATAGCTTTAGGAGATAGAGCATGAATATTCGTCCATTACATGATCGTGTCATCATCAAACGTACTGACGCTGAAAGCAAGTCGGCCGGTGGCATCGTCTTAACTGGTGCTTCTGCTGAGAAATCTACTCGTGGCGAAGTCGTTGCGGTTGGCAATGGTCGTATCTTAGATAACGGTGACGTTAAGCCACTGGAAGTAAAAGTTGGCGACAAGGTGCTGTTTGGTGCCTATGTAGAGCGCACTGAAAAAATTGATGGTCAGGAATATGTGATCACCAAAGAAGACAATATCTTAGGTGTTATTCTGGATTAATTCCCCCTTTTTCTGAGTAATCATTAACCGTATTTAAGGATTTTAAAATGGCTGCAAAAGACGTACGTTTTGGCGACGAAGCTCGCAATAAAATGCTGAAAGGCGTAAATATTCTGGCTAACGCAGTTCGCGTTACCTTAGGTCCAAAAGGCCGTAACGTAATTTTAGATAAATCATTCGGCTCACCTGTTATCACCAAAGATGGTGTATCTGTTGCCAAAGAAATCGAATTAGAAGATAAATTCGAGAATATGGGCGCACAGATGGTCAAAGAAGTCGCTTCTAAAGCCAATGACGAAGCCGGTGACGGTACCACTACGGCGACGGTTTTAGCACAAAATATCATCAACGAAGGCGTCAAAGCTGTTGCTGCTGGCATGAACCCAATGGATTTAAAGCGCGGTATCGATAAAGCTGTTATTGCTGCGGTAGCCGAGCTGAAAACCTTATCTCAGCCTTGTGCTGACAGCAAAGCCATTGCGCAAGTAGGCACTATCTCTGCTAACTCTGACGATGAAATTGGCCAAATCATTGCCAATGCCATGGATAAAGTAGGCAAAGAAGGCGTGATCACCGTTGAAGAAGGTCAAGGTCTGAACAACGAGCTAGACGTGGTTGAAGGTATGCAATTCGACCGTGGTTACTTATCACCGTATTTCATCAACAATCAGGAAGCGGGCCAGGTTGAACTGGATAACCCATTCATTCTGACTGTAGATAAGAAAATCACGAATATCCGTGAATTATTACCGGTATTAGAAGGCGTTGCAAAATCAGGCAAGCCGTTATTAATTATTGCTGAAGATGTGGAAGGCGAAGCCTTAGCCACCTTAGTGGTAAACAATATGCGCGGTATCGTGAAGATCTCTGCGGTGAAAGCCCCAGGTTTCGGCGATCGTCGTAAAGCCATGCTGCAAGATATCGCTACCTTAACTGGCGGTACCGTGATTTCTGAAGAAATCGGTATGGAACTGGAAAAAGCGACGTTAGAAGATTTAGGTACAGCCAAGCGTATCGTTATCACTAAAGATAACACCACTATTATTGATGGTGCCGGTGAGCAAGGCGCAATTGATGGCCGCGTGAAGCAAATCCGTCAGCAAATCGAAGAAGCTACCTCAGACTACGATAAAGAAAAGTTGCAAGAGCGTTTAGCGAAATTAGCTGGCGGTGTTGCGGTAATCAAAGTGGGCGCGGCCACTGAAATCGAAATGAAAGAGAAGAAACACCGCGTAGAAGACGCCTTACATGCTACCCGTGCTGCGGTAGAAGAAGGCGTAGTACCTGGTGGTGGTGTAGCTTTAGTACGTGTAGCCGCTAAACTGGCTGACTTACGTGGTGCGAACGAAGATCAAAACCACGGTATCAAAATTGCCTTACGTGCAATGGAATCTCCACTGCGTCAAATCGTCTCTAACGCGGGCGAAGAGCCATCAGTAGTGGTGAACCAAGTTAAATCGGGTTCTGGTAACTACGGTTATAACGCGGCAACTGGCGAGTACGGCGATATGTTAGAAATGGGTATCCTAGATCCAACTAAAGTTACCCGTTCAGCCCTGCAGTTTGCTGCTTCTGTTGGTTCACTGATGATCACGACTGAAGCAATGGTAACTGAGTTACCAAAGGCTGATGCTCCTGCAATGCCAGATATGGGCGGCATGGGTGGTATGGGCGGCATGATGTAATCCATACCAGCCAAATCACCTAAGCGTTTTGCTAAAGCGCTAAAGTGATTAAGCGAAAAAACCCTGCTGCTTTGCAGGGTTTTTTTATGCGAGTGCAACAGTTTGTTTAAAACTTATTCAGCTTGCATAAAGGGTTACTTCGCTATATTTTTACTTGTGATCAGCAAATAGATCAGACTTAACTAAGGAGTCTTAAAAATGCGTAATAGTATTTTAGCGATGATAATTTTGGCTATGTCAGGCGTAGTGACTGCCGCCGAAGTCACAGTAAACTTTGAGCATCCTGAAAAATATACCGATATAAAACCAACGAACGATTCAAAAAGTCGTTATCAAGAGAGAGTTCTGAAAGCATTTGAAGGTTTTTTTACCGATTATGCAGCTAAAGTACCTGAGGGCTATACATGGCAGGTGACAGTAACTGATATCGACTTGGCAGGTGATGTTGATTATTTTGCCGGTGCTACTGGTCAGCCGTTACGCATCGTCAAAGACCTGTATTCACCCGCTATTCGTTTTACACATTCTTTAAAAGATAGCTCAGGTAAAGAAGTGCTAGCTGGTGAAGAGCGTTTACGTGATATGGGTTTTATGCATAGTGTCAGCAAAGTGTCTAGTCGTAATGAGTTTGAATATGAAAAGAACATGTTGGATGAGTGGTTTACTAAAACAATACAACCTTTAGTCAACCAGCAAACCAACGCAGCCGCTCATTAGAGGTGACTGCCAACCAATAAGCCACATGATGTGGCTTATTGGTCTTTTAACGCGTCACGAAACTCGGCAAGAGTTACGTGCAATAGTTTTAGCTGTGTGACTACGCGTTGCAAGGTCGCTGTATTAAATTGCTGGCTTTGTCTAATGGCCGCGATCTGTTCAGCGGTTTCAGACAGATAAGGCATGAAGCGATTGCTTTGCACCTGAAAAGCCACATCTTTTCCAAAAATAGCTTGATGTTTAGCCTGACCTTGTTGTTGCAGCTGTTCTAATGTGGCATCGGCATCGAGCGCCTTGCGATATAACTCTTTCAGATTCTCATCTAATTGTGTTAACAGGGTATCCATAACATACTTAGCTTAAAATAAATGGTGGCATATTATGCCAGATTTATATTCTTGCGGGGCGGCACAACAAGTTTTTTTACTAAGAATCATTTCATTCTAGGTTGTATTGTTATATTATATCGTTCGTTTTTACTGCGATTCGAGGTTACCCCTGTGATTGCCAAAGCAAGAGTACTGTTTGACAAGTTTGGTATTATGATCACATCGTTGTGTGCCATTCATTGCATTCTATTACCTGTTATTTTACCGGTATTGCCGCTGTTAGGCCTAAATGCCGCACATAATCATGCTTTTGAAGGCTATGTATTGCTATTTACCATGGTGCTTGGTTTTATTACCTTGTTTATTGGTTTCCACCGCTATCATCGGAAACTGTATCCATTTTACGCGTTGTTCCTAGGTGGCTTTATTTACTGGCAACGCGATGTCTGGGGCCATGATTATGAACATTATGTGTTGGTGGTAGGTGCAGTATTAGTGATTGGTGCACATATTATGAATATGCGCTTGTGCAACCAATGCACGGGTTGCGAAGCTGACCAACCAAAAACAGCACAGGCAAAAGAATTAGCCTAATAGCTGTTTCAATCCTCTTTTGAGATTCGAAACCACGGCCTACTGTGGTTTCGTTCTGTTAAAGCCCCAGAAAGCGTCTGCTATTCGCAGGATAGTTTGTAAAGACACCATCAACCCCCAGTTGCCGCAAAGCGGTTAATCCGTCTTTATCATCCACTGTGTAAACATAGATCTTAAGTCCGCGTGCTTTCGCATCTTTCACCATGTACTCGTCGATAAAATCGGCATCACAATGCACTGCTTCCGCCTTAAGTTCAGCGGCAAAGGCCGCATACTGCAGCGGTAGGCTGGCTGTCAATGCACCAATACGTATCGCCGGTCTTGCTGTTTTTAACGCGGCGAGCAGCGGATGATTAAATGATGAAATCAGTAATGTGGCTAAATCAAACCCTAATTCTATTTCTGCCCGATCCAATAAGGTGAGTAAGGGGGCTAAAGTGTCGGCGCCTTTTAATTCAATATTTAACCAGCACTTATTTTGGATAAGTTGTAACACCTGCCATAACGTGGGTATTGTCTGGCCGCTGCCAGCATCAAGGCTGGCGAGCGCCGTTAAGCTATGCTGATAAATACTGCCCTGGCCATTAGTGGTGCGCTCTAACCGTGGATCGTGGATCACAATAAGCTCATCCTCTACCGCATACACATCCAATTCAATCGCATCGGCGCCTTGCGCGAGGGCTTGCTCAAAGGCGAGTAGCGTATTTTCCGGATACTCGCCGCTGGCACCACGGTGGGCAATAATCTGCATAGCGGTTCCTGCTATTCGTTTAACAGTTTGGCGAATGGCTCGCCCATTCGGGTGACGGTGCCAGGTTGCTGCTCTGGCAGAAAGTCGACTTTACCATGCGGGAAAGCCAGAATAACGGTAGAGCCGAGTTTAAAACGGCCCATTTCTGCGCCTTTTTCTAATGTGACACTATTTAACCCAGTTGCAGGGTATTGCCAACGGAACACATCTTTACCTGCAGGGGGGGTTACGGTACCGGCCCATACAGTCTCAATACTAGCAACAATGGTTGCCCCGACCAACACTAAGGCCATAGGACCAAATTCGGTATCAAAAATCGTTACAACGCGCTCGTTACGGGCAAACAGATCCGGTACATTTTCTGCGGTTAATGGGTTTACGGAAAACAGCTCGCCGGGTACATAAATCATTTCACGCAATGTGCCCGTTACAGGCATATGAATGCGATGATAGTCCTTTGGTGCTAAATAAATGGTCGCAAACTTACCGCCAAGAAAGGGCTCGGCTGTTTCAGCTTTACCGCCAAGCAGACTTTGTAAGCTGTAATCGTGGTTTTTAGCCTGAACTAATTGTCCGGCAACAATATCACCTAATTGACTGACCTTGCCATCGACCGGCTGGGCGATAATATCGGCTGCGTTATCCAGTGGCCGAATGCCGTCTTTTAAAGGGCGGGTAAAAAACTCATTAAAGCTGGCATAATCAGCGGCGTTTTCAAAGCGCGCTTCCTGCATGTTAATTTTATAGGCTTTAATAAACAGGCTAATCAGGGCATGACTGATAAAACCCAGCTTAGCCGCAGCTAGCTTGCCCACTAAACGAGAAATTAAATGCTTAGGTAGCAAATACTGCAGGGTAATTTTGAATTTATCCATAGTGTTTTAGGTACTCTTAAGATTAAAAATGATTCGGTTTATCCTGTACCATACTGGTCAGGATTTTTAGGTAGCTGTCATAGCGTTCAGGGCTAATGGCGCCTTCCGCTACCGCGTGTTGAATAGCACAGCCTGGATCGCTGATATGTTTGCAATCACGGAATTTGCAGCGGCCAAGCCAAGGCTTAAATTCGATAAAACCTTGAGTAACTTCTTCTGCACTAAGATGCCATAGCGCGAATTCACGAATACCCGGTGAGTCGATTAACTCGCCACCTTCGGGTAAATGATACAGTCTGGATACCGTAGTGGTATGTTGGCCAAGCCCCGAGATCGCCGAAACCTCCTGCGTTGCCGCTGCCAATTCTGGCATAAGATGATTCATTAGCGAGGATTTACCCACACCGGACTGCCCAACAAAAATGCTGGTGCCGCTATGAATATAATCCAGTAGAGTGGTCATTCCTTGCCCTGTGCGAGCACTAACCAGCAGACAGGAATAGCCCAACTTTCGATAAAGCTCTAATTGTTGTTCTAAAGCGTCCTGTGCCGCGGCATCCAATAAATCGGCTTTATTGATAACCAATAACGGTTTAATGCCGGTCATTTCTGCTGCAACCAGATAGCGGTCAATAATATTTAACGAGAGGGCTGGTAAAATCGCTGACACGATAATCATTAAATCGATATTGGCTGCCACCGGTTTTAAGCCATCATAAAAGTCTGGGCGCAAAAGGACAGAGCTACGTTCTTCAACGGCCTCGATCACCCCGTCGATGCTGCCGGTGGGCTGTTTGCTGCGACACCAGCTTACCTTATCGCCCGTGACCACCGAGCTAATAGTACGGCGCATATTGCAGCGAATAATCTGGCCTTGTTGATCTTCTACATCGACATGTTGGCCAAAGCGGCTTATCACTAAACCGGGTTCTGGGGCATGTAGCAGATCGTCATCCCACACGACAGAGGCTTTTTTATCAGCACGTTGTAAACGCCGCTGTTCATTTTTCGCAATACGATCATGCTGGCGCTGAGTAAGATGTTTTTTCTTGGTCACTGGTTACCGTTTTTCTGTAAAGGATGCTATTACTGTAAAGCGTAAGGCGTGTATCATACCTGTATTCTGGATTCTAACAAAGTGGCTGCGAGCGACTTGCGATGGATCCTCTGTTTTGTTAAGCATAGGTAGCTTTTAATTATGGCAATTAACGATACTAATCTGGTTTGGCTAGATTTAGAAATGACTGGGTTAGAGCCCAAAACCGATGTGATTTTGGAGATGGCCACTATTGTAACCGATAGCCAACTCAATATTTTAGCGGAAGGTCCGGTGTTTGCGATTAAAACGTCTGATGCGGTGCTGGATAACATGAGTGAATGGTGTGTAGAACAGCATGGTAAAAGTGGTTTAACTGCGCGCTGTAGGGCAAGCGAAGTGACGTTGGCTGAAGCAGAAGCGCAGACCATTGCGTTTTTAAGTCAGTATGTTAGCCCAGGGAAATCGCCAATGTGTGGCAATAGTATCGGTCAAGATCGACGCTTTTTGGCTGAGTATGCACCAACCTTAGAAGCGTTTTTTCATTATCGGAATCTAGACGTTAGTACAGTGAAAGAGCTGGCGCGCCGCTGGCATCCTGAAGTGCTGAAGCAAGTGCAAAAAAGCAGTAGCCATTTGGCCTTGGATGATATTCGTGAGTCTATTGCTGAATTAGTTACCTATCGTCGGTATTTTTTCCGTTTACCTTAAAAAAGTGCTTGCAACAGCGGCTTGATTTTGTAAAATGCGCGCCATCAGACAGCAACTTCGTTGCTAACCGATGCGAGTTTAGCTCAGCTGGTAGAGCGCGACCTTGCCAAGGTCGAGGTCACGAGTTCGAACCTCGTAACTCGCTCCAATCTCAGAAAAGCAGCCTTTTGGCTGCTTTTCACGTTTGTGAGCGCGAATAAAGTCATTTTTTTACCGAATGAATGGCAATCGCTAATTTTCCTGCTAAACATAATAACATCTCACTTTTCTAGGCTATAGGAAGAGGGTAATGTCAAGTTCGCCCTGTATTCGTAATTGTTGTTTAGACCAACATGATTGTTGCGTTGGTTGTGGTCGCCTACTGAACGAGATTACCGAATGGCATCAAGCGACTGCGTTAAGGCAGCAACAAATTATGGATTTAGCTCAGCAGCGTTGTGCCAAGCGTCAACAACACGACTTTATGCATCCCTGGGCAGACCTTTCTGAATAATTCGCACGAGTCGCTCGGTTGCTCTGGGCAGTAAATTAGCTTGCTGCCAGCCTTTTTGTTTTTGTTGTTGTAACGCCCAATTGATATGTTCGGCCACTAGTGGGCTGGCGCTGGTTAATGCAGTAGATAATACCGTGGTAATTTCTGGCTGGTAGGGCGCATTGCCTAGTGCGACTGCCAGATTTCGACGCCAACGTTCGTGCCCTATCCGCCGAATAGCACTGCCTTCCGTATGCTTTAGAAAAGTTGCTTCATCCCATTGAAATAACGCCAAAAGCGATTGATCCTGCCACTGCGGACGGCGTTGAAAGTCTGATTCTGCTGATAAAGACGCAGCGCGATTTACTGGGCAGACAAGCTGACAATCGTCGCAGCCATAGATACGATTCCCCATTAAAGGCCTAAACTCTTCTGGTATCGCCTCCTTTAATTCAATCGTCAGATAAGAGATACAGCGACGGCTGTCGACCACGTAAGGCGCAACAATAGCGCCAGTGGGACAACTGGTGATACAAGCAACACAGCTGCCACAATCGCCTTGATGGGGGGGATCCACGGGTAAATCTATATTGACCAGTAATTCACCTAGGAAAAACCAGGATCCTGCGTCTTCGGCTAAAATTAGACTATGCTTGCCGGTCCAGCCAATACCAGCTTGTTGCGCGAGGGGGCGCTCTAGAATTGGTGCTGAGTCGACAAAGGGGCGGCCATTATAGTCGCTGCTCAACTGCGCGATTTTCTCGCCAAGCTGTTTTAACCGATTCCGTAATAACTTATGGTAATCACGTCCTAGTGCATAGCGACTAATGTAGGCTTGGCTCGGATCGGCAAGGTTTGTGGCGAAGCCTGCTTGTTTGGGTAAGTAATCCATGCGCACGCTAATCACGCTTAGTGTGCCAGGATGCAGTTCGGCAGGACGAGCTCGCAGCATGCCATGCTCTGCCATATATTGCATTTCACCATGATAGCCAGCATCCAGCCACGCTTGTAATTGGCTTTCGTGTTGGCTTAAGTCGGGTTTAGTAATACCGCAGGCTTGGAACCCCAGTTCATTGGCCCAACGCTTGATTTGTTGTGCTAATGCGTGTTTTTCTGTCATTAATTAATCAGCAACCTACCACTGCATGATGATGAAACAATGTTATCATAGAACCACCTTCCCAGCCTATTTAACGGTTACTTCGCACTGCTGATGGGAACTTGCTTGCACTGATTCTGTCACATTGAACAATAAACGGTTTTACTGGCTGCCATACCATTACTTTTGCTAACATAGCTTAAAAGTTATTTTGCATGAATTTTCAGGATGTTCGCTTGTTAGAGTACACCACTTTATTGCCATCAGAACAACACACCCTCGCTTTTGCTCATCGTCTAGCAAAACTGCTGCGTGGTGGTATGGTCATATACTTGCAAGGCGATTTAGGTGCCGGAAAAACGACGTTTTGTCGAGGACTGATTCAAGCGTTAGGCCATGTTGGCCATGTTAAAAGTCCAACTTATACTCTGGTCGAGCCTTACGATCTTGCAGGCTTACAGGTTTATCATTTTGATTTGTATCGCTTGCACGATGCTGAAGAACTCGAATTTATAGGGATTCGAGATTACTTTACGCCAAACAGCCTTTGTTTAATTGAATGGCCTGAGCGTGGCATAGGTATCTTACCTCAGGCCGATATAACGGTTGCGCTGCAGCAGACGTTAACAGCTCGCTCACTCACCCTAACTGCGCATAGTGTGCAAGCTGAAACCTTACTTTCCGTGTTGTCGACTGATGAATAATTTAGTCAGTATTATGCTAAAAATGGCTCTGTGTTGGTACTTACTTATGAGTAGCCAAGCATGGGCTAATAATCAAGTTGACAATGTTCGGATTTGGCCTGCGGCAGATAATACTCGTCTAGTCTTTGATATGTCTGCAGCCCCCGAGTTTAAATACTTTATGCTGGATAACCCTGATCGCTTAGTGATTGATTTAAGCCAGATGAAATCGGGTAGTCGTTTACCTGCGACGACGGGGGAGTCACCGTTAATTAGAAATATTCGTAGCAGCAATACGCAAAACACAATGCGTATTGTCTTGGATTTATCAAAAACCTTAAAACCCAAGGTATTTGCTTTAGCGCCTGCTGCGCCACATGGTCATCGTTTGGTGGTTGATTTACCTGAAAGCACCAGCAGCGCAACGGTTGCAGTATCTGCAAATTCAACGCCGACCACACCAGCCAATTCCGCTGCTGTTGCTACTAAAACGAGCCCAGCTCGGGTAGCAAGAGATATTATAATTGCGGTAGATGCCGGACATGGAGGGGTCGATCCTGGTTCTATTGGTCCGGCCGGGACCTTTGAAAAACATCTCACTTTACCTATTGCTAAGCAATTAGTCGCTTTAATTAACAAAGAACCCGGCATGCGAGCTTCATTAGTTAGGACCGGTGATTATTTTATTCATGTTAATAACCGAACTGATATTGCAAGAAGAATGCAGGCTGATTTATTGGTCTCCATTCACGCCGATGCTTTTACTACTCCAACGCCACGTGGTGCATCGGTTTGGGTGCTCTCGTTACGACGCGCTACCTCTGAAGTTGGTCGGATGCTAGAACAAACTGAACGGCATGGTGAATTATTAGGTGGTGTCGCCGAAGTCATTAAAGACTCGGCTAATGAGCGATATTTAGCGCAAACCGTACTCGATTTATCGATGAATCATTCTATGGTCACTGCGTATCAGGTGGCAAATCAGGTTTTATCTGAGCTGGGTAAGGTAACGCGGCTGCATAATCGGGAGCCGCAATCCGCTAGCTTAGCCGTGTTACGCTCGCCTGATATCCCTTCAATTTTGGTCGAAGTTGGTTTTATCTCTAATCCTCAAGAAGAACGACAATTACGCAATACTGCACATCAAGAAAAATTGGTGCAATCGTTATTTACTGGTCTGCGCCGTCATTTTGAATTATCGCCACCCGCTGACTCATTATTTGCGCAACGACGTGCCAGAGAGCATCGGGTGCAAGCGGGAGAATCTCTATCTCTGTTAGCACAACGCTATAATGTGCCAATTGATGAGTTACGGCGCCATAACAATTTGCGTAATGACACCTTGCGCATTGGTCAGGTACTGCGGATCCCTTAATTATGCCTATCCAACTGTTACCTCCGCAATTGGCTAACCAGATCGCTGCCGGTGAAGTGGTTGAGCGACCTGCCTCTGTTGTAAAAGAATTGGTTGAAAACAGTTTGGATGCAGGTGCCACTCAGATAGACATCGATATTGTCAAAGGCGGCAGTAAACTTATTCACATTCGTGATAATGGCTGCGGTATTGCCGAGCATGAACTCATTTTAGCGCTAAGTCGACATGCAACCAGTAAGATTAGCTGTTTAGCCGATTTAGAACAGATTATGAGCTTAGGTTTTCGAGGAGAAGCCCTTGCCAGTATAAGCTCGGTTTCTAGATTAACTTTAACTTCAAAAACGGCATCACAAGATGCAGCTTGGCAAGCTAGCGCAGAAGGCCGTGATATGGCGGTCAAGGTGCGACCTGCATCTCATCCTGTTGGCACCAGTATTTACGTGTTGGATTTGTTTTTTAACACACCTGCGCGTCGTCGGTTTTTGCGAAGCGATAAAACCGAGTTTTCGCATATTGATGAGCTTATCAAACGACTGGCGTTAAGTCGTTTTGATGTTGCTTGGACGCTTAATCATAACGAGCAAAGTGTTCGTCGCTTGCCTATTGCTGCAAGTCAATTGGCGAAACAAAAACGTCTGGCGGTACTGTGTGGGCGTAACTTTGCAGAGCAAGCGCTTTGGATTGAAAGCCAATATGGTCAGATGCGTTTATCGGGGTGGTTATTGCCAGCAGAGGCTTGCCAGCAAACCTCTGCCTGCCAATATAGTTACGTTAATGGCCGTATGATGCGTGATAAGTTGTTAAATCACGCCATCCGACAAGCTTATGGTGATCTTTTACCTGCTGAATACCAGCCAGCCTTTGTGTTGTACTTGGACATCGATGCGCACGAAGTGGATGTTAACGTACATCCGGCAAAGCATGAGGTGCGTTTTCATCAAGCTCGGCTAGTTCATGATTTTGTTGTTCAATCCTTAGCAGATGCTCTGCTACAAGGCGGTGCTAAGGCGAGTGCTGCCAAACTAAGTGCACTGGCGCAGCCTGATCAGGTGAATGCTGAACGGTTACCGCCAGAAGCAACTGCGCAAGTTGCGCCTGCCGCTGGCTTTTCGGCAGCAACCTTGTCAAGGACAGATTGGGTTGCCGAACCAGAGATCAACCGTCTAGCAACGCATTCTTATGGCAGCGCAAGAGAGTATACTGGAACTACAACCGCGCCATCAGTTGCTCAAGCTGCGGAGCAAATGCATTATTTGGTCGCGAATCAAACGGCAGCACACAATGATATCGTGACTAGTTCGGCAGCTTATTTATTGGTGGAAAATCGTTTTGCACTTTGTCAAAACGAGGCCAATGCCATAGCCTCGCTGTTATTGATTGATATTGCCGCGAGCGTAGCGCCGTGCTGGCAAGAGCAAGTGAAAACTGCGCCCTTGTTATTACCCTTACGCTTATCCTTAACGGTAGGTGAGTTGCCATTGTTATTATCTTTTGCTACAGCCTTTGAAGCGCTGGGCTTTGATCTGTTAATCAAGGATAATACTGCTATCGTCAGAGCGCTGCCGATTTGGCTAAGACATACCGCAGTCAGCCAATGGTTTGGCAGCCTTTTGACAACGTTAGTAAATATTAATCCCCCTGAACTGGCTAATACCTTATTGGCTTTATTGCTTACCGACAATTTTATTAAGGCGGAGCTGTTGTTAAATCATTATCCAGAGGCATTAACAGCGACAAAACGTCAGGCCAGACCAGTAACGTTAAACTTGGCGAAAGCTGAGTTAAGTGCGGTAGAAGATGGCGAGTAACTTGCCTGTTATTTGTATTATGGGGCCAACGGCCTCAGGTAAAACCGCGCTGGCGATAGCGTTAAAACACCAATTGGGTAATGCCGAATTAATTAGCGTTGACAGTGCGCTGGTTTATCGAGGTATGGATATTGGTACAGCGAAACCAACGGCTGCCGAATTGAACGCTGCGCCCCATTTTTTAATTGACATACGCGACCCTGCTCAAAGCTATTCTGCTGCAGATTTTCGTGCAGATGCACTGCAGTTAATTGCTGAGATTCAGCAACGTGGCAATATCCCCATTTTAGTAGGGGGCACCATGCTGTATTTTAAAGCCTTATTAGAGGGGATATCGGCGTTACCCGCAGCGGATGAAAAAGTGCGGGCACAGCTAGAAGCTGAAGCCATGGCATTAGGTTGGGCGGCATTGCATCAGCAATTAGCGGCTATTGATCCTGTTGCGGCGAATCGTATTCATCCTAATGATCCGCAGCGCATTAATCGGGCGCTAGAGGTTTATCGTTTAACAGGACAAAGTTTAACGGAATTAACGGCAAAACAATCTGAACCTTTTCCTTATAAAGTACACCAATTCGCCATAGCGCCGACTGATCGTGCAGAATTGCATCAGCGTATAGAACAACGCTTTATGCAAATGTTAGTTCAGGGGTTTCAACAAGAAGTACAGCAGTTGCTAGACCGAGGTGATTTACATGAAAATCTGCCGGCTATTCGCTGTGTTGGCTATCGGCAGATGTGGGATTACCTCAAAGGCAATACCGATTATGAGTTAATGGTCAGTCAAGGCGTTGCAGCTACGCGGCAATTAGCTAAACGACAACTGACTTGGTTACGAAGTTGGCAAAATTTACAATGGTTGAAAAGTGAGGCTAAGTTTGAAGAAAACTTGCAAGCTGTCATAAGTTCGCTAAGCTAAAGATGTCAGCAAAAATTTCATGTTTAACAACTTGAAATAAAAAAAATAATACCTATATAAAGCATACTTAATAAAAAAGGAAAGCGTGACATGGCAAAAGGCCAATCATTACAAGACCCATTTTTGAACACCTTAAGACGGGAGCGTATTCCTGTTTCAATCTACTTGGTGAATGGGATTAAATTACAAGGTCAAGTTGAGTCATTTGATCAGTTTGTCATTTTACTGAAAAATACAGTCAGTCAAATGGTTTACAAACATGCGATTTCGACTGTTGTGCCTGCTCGCGCCGTTAACACTATGATCGCTCATGGTAGTGGTCAAGGTGAGGGTGATGAGGATGTTGAATAATTAGCGGAGTAATTGCGCTTGTTTGAACTGGCTGAGCTGGCTGAACAAGCCGTACTGGTACACGTTAACTTTCCGCAAGAAGCGTCGACGGAAGATTTGCAAGAGCTAAAAATGCTTGTTGCCTCTGCCGGCGTTTTATCATTGCAGGTACTTAGTACTAACCGTCAGGCTCCAGATGCTAAATTTTTTATTGGCTCGGGTAAAGCAGCAGAATTAGCTGAACTTACTGCTGAGCTTAACGCCAATGTGGTAATTTTTAATCACGAGCTATCACCGAGCCAAACACGAAATCTGGAGCGCCTATGTCAGGTGCGTGTTATCGATCGAACGAGCTTAATCTTGGATATCTTTGCGCAAAGAGCCCGCACCTATGAAGGTAAATTGCAGGTTGAATTGGCACAATTACAGCATTTAGCGTCAAGATTAATTCGTGGTTTTGATAACGAGCGCCAAAAAGGCGGTATTGGCTTACGCGGCCCTGGCGAGACGCAACTTGAAACGGATCGACGTTTGCTGCGTGAGCGGGTAAAAGGGTTAAAGCAGCGTCTGGAAAAAATGACCAGGCAACGTGAACAAGGACGGCGCGCTAGACAACGCTCGGAGCAACCCGTTATTTCAATAGTAGGTTATACCAATGCTGGAAAATCTACGTTGTTTAACCGAGTGACGCAAGCAGGGGTTTATGCTGCTGATCAGTTGTTTGCTACTCTCGATCCCACGCTACGTAAAATACTGTTACCACAATTTGGTGAGGCTATTTTAGCCGATACTGTCGGTTTCATTCGTCACTTACCACATGATCT
The DNA here is from genome assembly GCF_049390205.1 of Alishewanella sp. d11. Classification (GTDB taxonomy): domain Bacteria; phylum Pseudomonadota; class Gammaproteobacteria; order Enterobacterales; family Alteromonadaceae; genus Alishewanella. The sequence goes on from NZ_CP186547.1 coordinate 2,245,706, forward strand.
CGTTGCTGCTTTTAAATCGACATTGCAAGAAACCCGTGATGCAGATATTCAATTGCATGTTATAGATGTAGCGGATGAGCGGCGAGAAGAAAATATCAGACAAGTACAGTTAGTTTTACAGGAAATTGATGCCGCCCATATTCCACAGCTGTGGGTCTTCAATAAAATTGACCAGTTAGGTCAATTACCTCGTATAGAATATAACGAACTAGGTTTACCCAAAGCGGTATATTTATCAGCGCTTACGGGTGAGGGAATTGGCTTACTGCAACAGGCGTTAGTCGCATTACTGTCGCAACAGCATATCCAGCTCTCTCTCTTGCTGCCCCCTGATGCCGCTAACTGGCGTGCTCGTTTATTTCAGTTGCAAGCTGTTCAGCAAGAGGCGTATTTGGAAAATGGCGATTGTCTATTACAGATCCATCTCTCTGCTGCACAATGGGCCCGTTTGCAGAAACAAAGCGAGCAACAAATTGAAAACTATATCGTCAGTCAGACAGTTTTTTGATACATTAACCCTTAATGACAACTTACAACAATGGAGTTAAGCATGGCTTGGAATGAGCCGGGCAATAACGGCAAAAATAACGATCCTTGGAAACAAGGTGGTCGTGATCAAGGCCCGCCCGATTTAGATGAAGTATTCCGCAATTTTGGCAAAAAATTTGGCGGTATTTTTGGTGGTAAAGGTGGAAGTTCTAGTAATGGTGGTGGCTCTACCTTGCTTACCATTATTCTCCTAGTTGCCCTTGCTGTTTGGGGCTTAAGCGGATTCTATACCATAAAAGACGCTGAGCGTGGTGTTATCCTCCGTTTTGGACAATATCATGATGAAGTAGGGGCCGGTATTCACTGGAAACCCACTTTTATTGATACTGTGACACCGGTCAATATCCAAGAAGTTCGTTCTTTACGAGCTGATGGATTTATGTTGACGCAAGACCAGAATCTGGTTCGAGTGACCTTTGAAGTGCAGTACCGTATTTTCAATGCCAGACAATATTTGTTCTCTGTTGTCGACGCAGATGGCAGTCTGCGAGAAGCGACAGATGCAGCCTTACGTTTTGTTATCGGTCATTCGATTATGGACGATGTATTAACACGTGGCCGTGAAGTGGTTCGCCAAAACACCAGACAAGAATTGGAAACAGTTATTGCGCCATACAACATGGGTATTGCATTGGTAGATGTAAACTTCCGTGATGCGCGTCCACCAGAAGAAGTTCGTGCAGCTTTTGATGATGCTATTTCAGCGCAGGAAGACCAAGAGCGTTTTGTTCAGGAAGCGCAAGCTTATGCTCGTGAGATTGAACCAAGAGCACGTGGTCAAGTTAACCGTGTAATGCAAGAAGCTGAAGCTTATAAACAGCAAATTGTTTTAAAAGCGCAAGGTGAAGTTTCACGCTTTGAACAGTTGTTACCACAGTATTTAGCTGCGCCTAAAGTCACGCGGGATCGGATGTATTTAGAAACCATGGAATATGTCTACAGTAATACGTCGAAAATTCTTGTTGATGTAAAAAACAGCAATAACTTGATGTATTTACCGCTTGATCAACTTATGAAGCAAGGTGCGGCAGCGCCTGCTGCCACGCAAAATATGGCACCAGTCCGCGCGAACACGGATGGCGTCAATACGCAGCCTCGTTCTGACAATACACGCAGTGCTACGACGCGTTCTGGTAGTGGGAGATAAGACAGTATGAAAAATTTTATCTTTGCAATTTTAGTCGTTGTTGGCTTAATTATTGTCTCTTCGCTGTTTGTGGTAGCAGAAGGCGAGCGGGCTATTGTAATCCAATTCGGCAAAATTCAGCGTGATGCTGAAGACCGTGTTTTAGTATATGAGCCTGGTTTGCACTTTAAGTTGCCATTAATTCAGGTTGTTCGTAAATTAGATGCGCGAGTACAAACCCTAGATGATGGGGCCGATCGCTTTGTCACCGCCGAGAAAAAAGACTTATTGGTTAACAGCTATGTAAAATGGCGTATCCGCGATTTTGGTGCTTTTTTCTTATCAACCAGCGGTAATATTGTGCAAGCAGAGGTGCTGTTAAAGCAGTATATTAACAACGGTCTACGTACTGAGTTTGGTGCTCGCACCATTCAAGAAATCGTTTCGGGTGAGCGTCAGCAATTGATGCAAAGTGCCTTAGCACAAGCGGGGCAGGCGGCAAATGAGCTTGGTATTGAAGTGATTGATGTTCGTGTAAAACAAATCAATTTACCGGATGAAATCAGTAGTTCAATTTTTGCTCGGATGCGTGCTGAACGTGAAGCTGTAGCTCGGGAACACCGTTCTCGTGGTATGGAAGAAGCGGAAATTATTAAAGCGGATGTTGATGCACGCGTAACCGTTATGTTAGCTGATGCTGAGCGTAATTCGCGCTCTGTGCGTGGTCAAGGCGATGCGCTGGCTGCCCAGGTGTATGCTGAAATGTACAATAAGAATGCTGAGTTTTATTCATTTGTACGTAGTTTAGAAGCCTATCGCAATAGCTTTAATTCGAAGAGTGATGTTATTGTGGTTCAGCCAGACAGTGACTTCTTCAAATACATGCGTTCTGATGCTGTGCAGAATTAAGCGTTAGCGCGGTTTTGACTCTGCATAAAAAGGCCCGAAAGGGCCTTTTTGCGATCTACTGGTGTGCCATCTACTGTAAATAATGGGGTCTGTATGTATCAACAATTTTTTCAGCATTTCTTACTGGCTAATCAGGATAAACAGCATTTTGCCTGTCACTCACATCACTATTGGCCAGATGTCACCCGCGAGGCGACTATAGCTTACTGGGATGACAGTGCTCGTTTAGTGGATGAGAAGTGGCAACATATTTTTGGTGTAAGAGTGCCACATACCCAACAGCTCATTGCCGATATCTTAAATTTACCAGTACCAGAACAAATTGTTTTTGCTCCTAATACCCATGAGTTTGTAATGCGCCTGTTAAGTTGTTTTGATTGGCGTAAGCCGGTTAAAGTATTAACGACAGACAGTGAATTTTATAGTTTTCAACGTCAAATTAAACGTCTGACAGAGTTTAACACCATCCAGGTGGACGTGATTGCTACTGAGCCTTTTGCCACTTTTGAGCAGCGTTTTATTCAAGCTGCGGCAGCAGAGCAATACGATATGCTGTTCTGTAGTCAGGTTTTTTTTAATTCTGGTTATGCTATTGCCGATTTAACCGATTTTGTGCAGCAATTAGCTAGGGTATCTGAGGCGATGATTGCCATCGATGGCTACCATGGTTTTATGGCATTACCGACCGATCTTTCGCTAATTTCTGAACGGATCTTTTACCTGGCTGGCAGCTATAAATATGCGCAAGGTGGTGAGGGCTGTTGTTTTATGATTGTGCCAACAGGCAGCGAGCTTCGTCCATGGTATACCGGTTGGTTTGCTGAATTTGGCACCCTTGCTGCAGAAAAATCTGCTTTGGTACTTTATAGTGAGGATGGCTACCGATTTGCAGGAGCCACAATGGATTTTACCGCGCTTTATCGGTTAGAGTCAGCGTTATTGTTATATAAACAACAGGGTATTACGGTAGGACGTATTCACCGCTATGTGCAGCAACTACAGCAACGCTTTTTAAGCTTGCTGGAAGTACAACAGCATCCATTCCTCAATGTCAGTAATTTGCTGCTACATAACGCTAATCAGCATGGTCACTTTTATACCTTTCGGTTAGAGAGCAGTGCGCGTGTCGCAGAGCTTGCTGCCAGCTTGAAGCAACATGGTATTATCACGGATTATCGTGGTGATCGACTCCGGTTTGGTTTTGCTATCTATCAAAATGCGGATGTGTTTGATTTGTCATGCCTTAAATCTATTTAAATCAACAAGATAAAAATGCCATGTAAAAATATGGTCTTTTTTTCATGCAGACGGCTGAAACTTGTCTGGCGATTTGCTAAAATTCACGCCTAATTTTTTCCGTGATGTAGGAACCATGGCCAAAAACGTAGTTGTGCTCGGCACCCAGTGGGGTGACGAAGGTAAAGGTAAGATTGTTGACTTATTAACCGATAAAGCCAGTTATGTGGTGCGCTATCAAGGCGGCCATAACGCTGGCCATACCTTGGTAATTGATGGCGAGAAAACGGTATTACACTTGATACCTTCCGGCATTTTACGTGACAACGTAAAATGTGTTATCGGTAACGGCGTAGTGCTATCACCTGAAGCCTTTTTAAAAGAAATGACCATGCTGGAACAGCGTGGCGTACCGGTTAAAGAGCGACTTTTAATCAGCGAAGCTTGCCCGCTGATTCTGCCATTTCATGTCGCGTTAGACGTTGCTCGCGAAAAGGCGCGTGGCGATAAGCCTATCGGCACCACGGGTCGTGGTATTGGCCCTGCTTACGAAGATAAAGTTGCGCGTCGTGCTTTACGGGTTGGGGATTTATTTAATCCGACTTTGTTTGCTGAGAAGCTTAAGACGGTAATGGATCTCCATAACTTTACGTTAACCCAATATTACAAAGTCGATGCAGTGGATTACCAGACAACGCTGGATAATGCATTGGCTATGGCTGATTTACTGAAGTCGCTGGTCGTTGATGTTACAGAGTTATTGGATCACGCGCGCAAAAATGGTCAGGAGATCATGTTTGAAGGCGCTCAAGGAACTTTATTAGATATCGATCACGGCACCTATCCTTATGTAACGTCTTCTAATACCACTGCTGGTGGTGTTGCTACTGGTTGTGGCTTTGGTCCACGTTACTTAGATTATGTATTGGGTATTGTTAAAGCCTACACCACTCGTGTGGGTTCAGGTCCTTTCCCAACCGAGCTAGATTGTGCCGTGGGTGAACACCTTGGCGTTAAAGGACACGAATTTGGCGCAACCACAGGGCGTAAACGCCGTTGTGGCTGGTTTGATGCCGTTGCTGTGCGTCGTGCCGTGCAACTGAACAGTATTTCTGGCTTTTGTTTAACCAAGCTTGATGTGCTTGATGGCTTAGACAGTATTCAAATTTGTGTTGGATACCGTCAACCCGATGGCACAGTGTTGCAAACACCACCATTAGCTGCAGAAGGTTACGAAGTCGTAACACCGGTATTAGAAGAAATGCCAGGTTGGTCTGAATCTACATTTGGTGTGCAAGAGTTGTCTAAATTGCCACAGGCTGCTCAAAACTACATTAAACGCATCGAAGAAGTAACCGGTGTTCCTGTAGATATTATTTCTACGGGACCTGACCGGGTGCAAACTATCGTCTTAAAGCATCCCTTTGCTTAAGTCTTAATGTAAGTTTCCAGTTTAAAAACGCTGCTAAAAGGCAGCGTTTTTTTATGGCTGCTGTTGTGTGGCTTGCTTCTCTTTATCTTGTTTCTAATCTTTTACTCTTAGTCTCTTTATCATGGCCTGTTATTTGCTAAAGTAACAAGTATTATCAGCCTAGGTTATTTTTCATTACGGGTCTTTGACGCTATGCATAAGTTGCTGCAAAATCAGTTTATCGTGAGTTTTAGCTTAGTATGTCTACTCGCCAGTGCACCGGCTTTGTCTCAAGAACTCCAAGCTGTGGAGTTATATTCTCAGGATGAGTTATTAAACTTGATCAGGGCTAATCAACATTTACAGCGAGTTAAAGCCGATGATTGCCAATTAGTCAGAGATATTGAAGCCAGAGCAGATATTATGCGGCTGCCCTCTTACCAGTTTTTATTTGGTGATATGTTAGCCTATGGCGTCTGTGTGCCTCGCAATGTTGAGCGCGGTTGGGATTTGATGTTACAAGCGGCTGAGCAGGGCTTACCTGAGGGCTTGGAGCAAGTAGGACGGTATTACCATATTGGTCGCTTTGTGCAAAAAGATATCAACAAAGCCATCATTTATTTACGGGAGGCCTCAGCTGTAGGTAACCTGAATGCCAAGATACGTTTTGCTGAAATTCAAGTCGCAGGCCTAGGTAGCCCCACAGACTTTGAACAAAGTTATCGCTGGTTACATCATGCTATTACCGCAGACCCGGCAATTCATGCTAAACTAGATGCGCTTAAACAGCAGCTAGCCAAGAAAATGCCGGCCAGAGTGGTGGCCAACGCGCAACGCCCGGTAAAATAGCCACCGGTAAAAATGAAATTCATCCCATTTTCACGTTAAGCTGTTACACTCAATATTATGTAAGAGGAAATCTAAGTTTAATTAATGACGGTAAATGATCCGCATCTTGCGCGTGAGCAAGAAAAATATGAAAACCCTATCCCCAGCCGCGAGTTTATACTCGAGCATATCGAAAAACGGCAACAGCCCGCCTACTTTGAAGAACTGGTCAGCGAACTTGGTTTAACAGACGACGATGCTATTTTTGCGTTAAAAAAACGCTTACGTGCTATGGAGCGCGATGGCCAATTATTGTTTACCAAGAGTAAGCGCTATGGCTTAGTTGGGCATATGGATTTGGTTAAAGGTACGGTAATAGGGCATCGTGATGGTTTTGGCTTTATCAAGCTGGAACAAGGTGGCCCAGACTGGTATTTACCTTTTCATGAAATGCAGCGTGTGTTGCCCGGCGATAAAGTGTTAGCCACGGCGACCACCATTAAAAGCAAAGACAAAATAGAGGCGCGCGTAGTACGCGTGCTAGAACCGCGCAGTGAGCCTATTGTTGGCCGCTATTACAAAGACCATGCGCTTTGTGTTGTGGTGCCTGATGATGCGCGCATCTGTCAGGATATTATTATTCCAGATGGCCAGCAAGGCGCTGCCAGGCATGGTCAGGTAGTACTTGCTGAAGTCACCCAGCGCCCTTCTAAGCGCGTAAGTGCCACTGGCCGTGTGATTGAAGTGCTGGGTGAACATATGGCACCTGGGATGGAAATTGAAGTGGCGATTCGTAACCACCAGATCCCGCATGTGTTTTCTGATGCAGTACTCGCGCAAGTGGCTAAGTATGGTGAAGACGTGCCTGCTGAGGCAAAAATTGGCCGTGTTGATCTGACCAAGTTGCCTTTAGTGACCATTGATGGTGAAGATGCCCGCGATTTTGATGATGCGGTATACGCTGAAGCTAAAGAAAAAGGCGGTTGGAAGCTCTGGGTCGCCATTGCTGATGTTAGTGCCTATGTGCGTTTTGGTACACCCCTAGATCAGAGCGCGTTAGAGCGTGGTAATTCGGTATACTTCCCAGACCACGTAGTGCCAATGTTACCTGAAGCGCTATCTAATGGCCTCTGCTCGTTAAATCCGCATACCGACCGCTTATGCTTTGTTTGCGAAATGAACATTGATGCCCACGGTAAATTGGAAAACTATCAGTTTTACGAAGCGGTGATGCACTCTGCTGCGCGTTTTACCTACAACAAGGTACACGCTATTTTACAGGGCGATGCCAAACTGCGCCATGAATATAGCGATCAGCTCACTAACCTAGAAACTCTGTATAGCCTGTATAAAAAGCTAGCCAAGGTACGGGCACAGCGTGGCGCCATAGAGTTTGAAACGGTCGAAACCCGCTTTATCTTTAACAGCCATCGTAAAATTGAAGAAATCGTGCCGGTACATCGTAACGAAGCCCATAAGATTATTGAAGAATGCATGATTATGGCCAACGTTGCGTCAGCGCGTTTTATTGAGAAACACGAAGCCCATGCTTTGTTCCGGGTGCATGAGCGGCCGGATGGTGATCGTTTTGCTAATTTCCGCCGCTTTTTAGCCGAGCTTGGCATTGAAGCTAACTTATCGGCAGAGCCTACGCCGCTTGAATTAACACAAACCTTGGCTAAGTTAGCTGATCGCCCGGATCGCGAGTTGATTGAAACCACCATGCTGCGCTCAATGAAGCAAGCGGTATATCAAGGTGAAAACTTAGGCCACTTTGGCTTGGCGCTGGAGGCTTATGCCCATTTTACGTCGCCTATTCGCCGTTACCCCGATTTGGTACTGCACCGTGCTATTAAAGCTATTTTGGCTAAGCAAGGCCAAAAAGTGACGGGTGCGAACGGCTATACCGAAAAAGATATTGCACCGCTAGGTGAGCAGTGCTCTATGACCGAACGCCGTGCCGATGATGCCACCCGCGAGGTCGCAGATTGGTTAAAATGCGAATATATGCAGGATCATTTAGGGACGGAATTTGCCGGTGTGGTATCAACTGTTACTAACTTTGGGCTCTTTGTGCGCCTAGCAGATTTGTATATTGAAGGTTTAGTGCATGTTACCTCATTAAGTAACGATTACTATCGCTTTGATGCCGAGCGTCAAGTGTTAACAGGTGAGCACTCTGGTGTCAGTTATCGGATGGGCGATGCGGTACAGGTAAAAGTGGTCGCCGTAAACCTAGAAGCCCGTAAAATTGATTTAGTGTTAGCAGGTGTGACGCGCACAAATGTCTCTGGTCGCAAAGTCAAAGCCAGCCGCAACGCTGCTATCGAAGCAAGCATAGCGGTTAAAAGTGGTAAAGGCAGTAAAACTGCGGCAAGTAAATCGAGCAAGAGTGGTGCGAAAAAAAGCGCAGTAAAACCCAAAACGCCAGCAGCCAAAAAGCCGCGGCGAGCCAAGAAATAAGCTAAGGCAGGATTTAACAGACCATGAGTAACGACGTTGTGTTTGGTATCCATGCGGTGAGTGCCATAATGGCACGCAGCCCGCAGGATATTTTGGAAGTGTTTGCACTAAAAGATCGGGAAGACAAACGGTTACAACCTTTATTGCAGCAAGCTCGGCAATTAGGCATTTCTATCCAGTTTTGTAATCGTAAAACCCTTGACGATATGACCCAAGGCCAGCATCAGGGCATTGTCGCCAAAGCTCGCTTAAGCAGTGGTGGTAATGAAAGCGATCTGGCCACTATTTTAGAGACCAATGCTAAGCCCTTTTTGTTAGTGTTAGATGGCGTAACGGACCCGCATAATCTGGGCGCAATATTGCGCAGTGCTGATGCCGCGGGTGTGCATGCGGTGATTGCGCCGAAGGATCGTTCAGTCAAGCTGACGTCGGTAGTGCGTAAAGTAGCCTGTGGTGCGGCCGAAAGCGTACCTTTTATTGCGGTAACGAATCTGGCCAGAACACTACGCCAGCTTCAAGATGCTGGGGTTTGGGTAGTTGGCACTGCCGGTGAAACAGAAACCTTGGTCTATCAAGCAGATTTAAAGGGGGCCTTGGCGTTAGTACTGGGTGCTGAAGGCGAGGGGCTGCGCCGTTTAACTCGTGAAACCTGTGACGCCTTAGTCAAGATCCCCATGTTTGGCAGTGTATCCAGTTTAAATGTGTCTGTCGCAGCGGGTATCTGCTTGTTCGAAGCCGTCCGGCAAAGAGCTTATTAATCTCTCCTTAAAGCCATCCAATACTCAAAAATTAGCGTAAGCAAAGTTGTCTACGCTAATTAATTATGTTAATTTCAGGTGAAAAACGTGCTGCCATGGCTGCTAATGCAACCAAACGTATGGCATTATTAACCACACCAGAAATATGACGGAGTCACTGTATGGTTCGCAAAAGTTTAGTAACAGTATGTCTGACAGCTGCAGTGTTATCAGTTACAGCCTGCGGTGGTTCTGGAGGGGGCGCGGCTAGCCCTACTGATAATGGTGCTGGAGGAGGTGCTGGCGGTGGTACCACAGTGACGCCTCCTGTCTGGACTGCCGGCCAGTTTGCTGCGGAAGGCACCTTTAAAAATTTTTGCCAAGTTCCTCGAACGGGGATTGATCCTTTCAGTCGGCAGCCTTTCCCTGATATGGCAGGCACCAGCATGCATGAAAAGATGTGGTTGCGCTCTTGGACGCATAATACCTATCTTTGGTATAGCGAGGTCCCGGATAATGATCCTGTCCCATTTAGTGTCAGTGATTATTTCGACCAACTGAAGACGCCACAGCTTACCGACTCAGGAAATGCCAAAGATAACTTCCACTTTACGGAAAATACCGAAGAATACCAACAAAGCACCCAAGCTGGAGTCTCTGCAGGCTATGGTATCCGTTGGTCATTTGGTAGTAATAGACCGCCGCGCTCGTTAACTATTGCTTATACCGAACCCGCTTCACCTGCGGCAAATGTCGGTCTCGTCCGCGGTGACCGATTACTCAGTATCAATGGCGTTGATTTTATTAACGATAGTACAGATTCCGGTCTTGCAGTATTAAATGCAGCCATATTTCCTGCAGCAACGGGGCAAAGTTTTAATTTTGTGTTTGAATCTGCGAGTGGTGTGCAAAAGGCAGTCACCATGGCAGCGGCTAATGTGGCGTCGAGCCCTGTGCAAAATGTTAAGGTATTAGAAACCGTTGCAGGTAAAGTCGGTTATATGCAGTTTAATAGTCATATCGCATTAGCTCAGCCACAATTGATCAATGCGATAAGACAGTTTGCGACTGAAAATGTGAATGAGTTGGTTATTGACTTACGCTATAACGGTGGTGGCTTACTTGCTCTAGCTTCACAACTCGGATTTATGGCAACCGGGCCTGCGATCATTCAAGATCGTATTTTTGAACGGACTATTTTTAATGATAAACATCCTACTATTAATCCAGTAACAGGGCGGCCGCTGTCAGCACTGCCGTTCTACTCAAAAGAAATTGATTATGAAGCGGGTATTTTGACAAACACTGATTTACCTTCATTAAATCTCAGTAGGGTTTTTGTATTAAGTACCGCAAATACCTGTTCAGCCAGTGAGGCCTTTATTAATGGTTTGCGGGGGATTGACGTTGAAGTGATTCTGATTGGCGGCCAAACCTGTGGAAAACCTTATGGCTTTTATCCCACCGATAACTGTGGTACCACTTATTTCACCGTGCAGTTCACTGGAGTCAATGCGAAAGGTTTTGGTGAATTTTCCGATGGCTTTGTGCCGAAGGCTTCTCCGCAGTTTGCGGCTGATGTGAAGGGGTGTCCATTGCCTGATGATTTTAGTCAGCAACTTGGTGATGTTAACGAACGCCTATTAAATGCCGCAATTTTCTATGCCAGAAACGGCAGTTGTCCTGAAGTGTCTGCTGCTGCAGGGGGCGCGGCTGGCTTATTACGACCTGATAACGAGACACGTATTGATGCGAATGCTGCAGGTCAAATGCGTTTACTGGACCCGCGTTATCAGGATATTTTGTTTAACAGCAAACTGATCACTGAGATCAAATCTGTTGAGGAAGCACCGTGAAGCCAAGTTTAGCGCTAAGTGTTATGGCTATGGTTATGCTGATAGGTTGCCAAGCCAGCAGTGCCGCAGAGCCTGCCGTTTTGATTAAGGTTGATAAGGCTATAAAGCAACAAATAGAGCGCTTTGTCATAGACATTGTGGGCGGCACGCAAGTGTCATTGGCTGACAATGTGTTAACAGAACAAAGTGAGCTTTTTATTGAACAGCGAATGCCGCTGGATGCGCAGGGGCGGCCACTTGATGGCCGTCACTCTTTGCCTTCATACCGATTTACACTGGTAAAAGTTCAAGGTCACTGTGTGTTACAACATCCTGGGTCAGGTAAAAGTGTACAACTCACCAATACGACTTGTCGGGCGGTGACGAGTAATCACTAAACGCGGCTTGCATAAGATAGGCAACTCTTTAGCGGATTGCCTATCAGCTCTGCGCCTGATGATAAGATGTGATTAAATACCGAGTGCGACCTGAGCTGTAGGAATGCCCCTGTTTTTGCCTTTCTTTATTTCTTTGCTTGTTATTTACCCGCTAACTCCGTAAAATACGCGACCTTCGGCCATACATCTAACGTTCCTTGCCTTTATGAGAACCCGGCCGAGCTCTCCCGAGGCTTACTAACCGTAAGGAGCTACAATGCGTCATTACGAAATCGTTTTTATGGTTCACCCAGATCAGAGTGAACAAGTGCCTGGTATGATCGAGCGTTACACTGGCGCGATCAAAGAAGCTGGCGGTACTATCCACCGTTTAGAAGATTGGGGCCGTCGTCAATTGGCTTACCCAATCCAAAAACTGCACAAAGCACACTATGTGTTGATGAACGTGGAAGCGCCACAGAACGTGATCGATGAGCTGGAAACTAACTTCCGCTACAACGATGCTGTTTTACGTAACCTGATTATGCGCACTAATGGTGCCATCGTTGAGCCATCACCAATGGCCAAGGTACGTGACGAGCGTCGTGAGCGTGCTCCTCGTGATACTGAAGAGCATGTAGCACACGACGAGTAAGTTGTTGATGGACAATTACCTTGTGCTTAGTGGCGCCCTTTGTCGGCACCCTGAACGCAGTGAGAGTCCGGCGGGGATCCCGCACACTGTGTTAACCTTGGAACATCGTAGCATGCAACAAGAGGCTGGTTTAAACCGTCAGGCTTATGTGCGGATGCAAGTAGTATTAAGTGGCACAGTGTTACACCAACAAGCTCAGCATTTGACGTTGGGCAGTAGCGTTCGGGTAGGCGGTTTTTTAAACCGACACCAGAGCGGCAGTGGTCAGGCAAAACTGGTCCTGCATGCGCAACAGATTGAACAATTAAGTTAGGAGACAGACAAATGTCACGTTTTTTCCGTCGCCGTAAATTCTGCCGTTTTTCTGCAGAAGGCACTGTAGAGATTGATTACAAAGACACCGCCGTTCTGAAAAACTACGTTACAGAAAGTGGCAAAATCGTACCTAGCCGTATTACTGGCACTAGCGCTAAATATCAGCGTCAGTTAGCTCGCGCCATCAAACGCGCTCGCTACTTGGCTCTGTTACCATACAGCGACTCACACAGCTAATACAGAGGGGTATAGGCAATGCAAATTATTCTGTTAGACAAAGTCGCTAACCTTGGTGGTTTAGGTGACAATGTAACTGTTAAGTCTGGTTATGCACGTAACTTCTTATTCCCACAGGGTAAAGCAGTTCCAGCTACCAAAGTTAACATTGAAAAATTCGAAGCCCGTCGCGCTGAATTAGAAGCCAAATTGGCTGCTGACTTAGCTGCTGCTAACGAGCGTGCGGCTAAGGTTGCTGAGCTGGCAGAAGTGACTATCGCTTCTAAAGCTGGTGACGAAGGTCGTCTGTTCGGTTCTATCGGCACCCGTGATATCGCTGATGCGATCACTGAAGCTGGTGTAGCGGTTTCAAAAGCTGAAGTTAAGTTACCAAACGGTACCTTACGTGAAACTGGCGAGTTCGAAATCGATCTGCAGTTACACGCTGAAGTTGTAGCAACTATCAAAGTAGTTGTTATCGCTGAAGCCTAAGGCATTAAGCGCACTGCTCTAGGGCAGTGTGCTTTCCTCTTTTTTGTTTCCCCCTGCATTTTATTCATCTGCAATACAGCTTGCACTCACTAAGATTTTCCATACTTTGCTTGGACTTCTGCTCAGCGCAAGGTAGCATATCCACCAGAATTGGTTTTTTCCCCTTCGGCAGTTTAATACCTTATGAGTAACATAAAAGATAAGCAGGTTGCAGCTATAAAGATGCCGCCGCATTCTATTGAAGCAGAGCAATCGGTGTTGGGCGGTTTGATGCTGGATAATGAGGCATGGGATCGCGTATCTGAAAAAGTGGTTGAACAAGATTTTTACTTACGTTCACACCGCTTTATTTTCAGCGCTATGCTACGTTTAGCCGAATCTAATCAACCAATCGATCTGATTACCGTCTCTGAGTCTTTAGAAGCAAATCAGCAGTTAGAGGATATTGGTGGCTTTGCCTATCTGGGCGAGATTGCTAAAAATACCCCAAGTGCCGCTAATATTCTGGCTTATGCCGAAATCGTCAGGGAGCGTGCCGTGGTGCGCGATATGATAGCGGTAGCACATGATATTGCTGATGCCGGCTATGATACACAAGGCCGTACCAGCGCTGAGCTGCTAGACTTTGCTGAAACCAAAGTATTTAAAATTGCCGAGCAGCGCGCTAATGCCAACGAAGGCCCGGAGCCAATTAATAATATTCTGGCAAAGACCATCGATAAAATTGATGCGCTGTACCGTTCGCCGCAAAATGGTATTACCGGGTTATCTACCGGTTATGTTGATCTGGACAAAATGACCAATGGCTTGCAGCCGTCAGACTTAATTATTGTTGCTGCGCGACCTTCGATGGGGAAAACCACCTTTGCCATGAATTTGGCCGAGCATGCCGCCATTACCAGCGATAAACCTGTGCTTATTTTTAGTTTAGAGATGCCCTCGGATCAAATTATGATGCGGATGTTGGCTTCGCTTGGTCGCATTAACCAAACCAAGGTGCGTACTGGGCAGCTGGAAGATGAGGATTGGGCGCGCTTATCCTCGGCAATAGAATTGCTGAATACCAAAGGCAAAATGTATATCGACGATGCGTCAGGCTTAACCCCAACCGAAGTTCGTTCAAGGGCGCGTCGAGTTGCGCGCGAGCATGGCGGCTTAAGTATGATAATGGTCGACTATTTACAGCTAATGACGGTACCGGGGTTAAGTGAAAACCGTACCTTAGAAATTGCCGAAATTTCTCGCTCATTAAAAGCCTTGGCAAAAGAACTCAAGGTTCCGGTTATTGCGTTGTCGCAGTTAAACCGCTCATTGGAACAACGGGCAGATAAAAGACCGGTTAACTCAGACTTGCGGGAATCCGGTTCTATTGAGCAGGATGCGGACCTGATTATGTTTATCTATCGGGATGAGGTTTATAACGATGACAGCCAAGATAAAGGGTTGGCAGAAATTATTATCGGTAAGCAGCGGAATGGGCCTATCGGTAAAATTCGTTTAACTTTCCACGGTCATTTTTCCCGTTTTGATAATTATGCTGGGAGCGCACGTTTTGAGGATGAATATTAATGAGTCGGCGTCCGGTTGCGCAAATTGATTTGGTTGCGCTGCAGCATAATTTACAGAGAGTGAAAACGCTGGCACCAGCAAGTCAGGTACTTGCAGTATTAAAGGCTAACGCGTATGGCCATGGTTTAGTGCGTGTGGCTCAAGCGTTAAGCGAGGCCGATGCATTTGCGGTTGCGCGAATTGATGAAGCCTTAGCATTACGAACGGCAGGTATCGTTAAACCGATAGTGTTACTGGAAGGTTTCTATGAAGCCGCTGAATTGCCTATTTTGTTGGCAAATAATTTGCAAACCGTGGTCCATAACGAAATGCAATTAACAGCGCTCGAGCAAACCCCTTTGGAAGGACAACTAAAGGTTTGGTTAAAAATTGATTCAGGCATGCACCGCTTAGGGATTGAACCGAGTGAGTTTGACAGCTTTTACCGGCGGTTATGGCAATGTTCAGCTGTTTTACCCGGCATTCGCTTAATGAGCCATTTTTGCTGTGCAGATGAACTTAGCTCTGCAAGAACAACCTCACAGTTAGCGCTGTTTGAACAGATCATTGCAGGCAAAGCTGAACAGCGTAGTTTAGCCAATTCAGCCGCTATTTTAGCGTGGCCGGCGAGTCATGCCGAGTGGGTAAGACCTGGATTAATGTTACATGGTATCTCGCCTTTTAATGGGCATGTTGGGCAGCAACATCAGTTGAAGCCCGTAATGCGCTTGAGTAGTCGTTTAATTGCACTGCGTAACGTTCGGCAAGGAGAGCGAGTAGGCTATGGTGCCACTTGGCAAGCACCTATTGATACAATATTGGGCGTTATTGCTGTAGGTTATGGTGATGGTTATCCTCGACATGCCTGCAATGGCACACCAGTATGGTTAAATGGTCGTGAAGTTGCCTTAGCTGGTCGCGTCTCTATGGATATGATTACCGTTGATTTAGGACCAGATGCACAAGATAAACTGGGAGATGAAGCGGTACTCTGGGGGCCGGAATTAGCAATAGAAAGGATTGCCACTGCGGCAGGAACAATCCCTTATGAGTTACTCTGTAATATAACCCCTAGAGTAGACTACCAGTACTGCTAGAGCTAAATAGGTGTATGTAATACATTTTAAGCAACAACTGAAAATGCTATTTATCGAAACTTACTTCTATATGTACTTTGCCAAAGTCTGAATTAAACGGCATCAGAATAGTGGGGCCTTCGCATTTATGGGTAATAGTATGGCTTTTCCCAGAAACAATGATGGGGGTAGCCATAGTGAATTCATAGCCTTTTTCACCTAATATGCGTTTGGCGCCACCTGTTACCATATTGGTAATTTCGCCAACCATGTCAGTGACATCGGCATTGATACTGGTTGGGCGCTCACCTAACATCCGAAACATAATTTCAAGCGCGAGTGATTCATCAAAGCTAACTGAAAAAGATCCTTTCATGGTAGGACCCACCATACCTATCAGACCAGAAACATCACCATGTGCCACTTCATCTTTTTTAATGCGTGGTTGGCCAGGAACAATTTTGGTGTTTGCCATAGTTGACAACACATTTACGAGTGAAGACAAAAACGGATTGATATATTCAACATTCATTTAAAATGCCTATGAGTTTACAATTCAGCTGTTCTTGGGACATTATTGGATAAGCCTAGAAGTTTTTTATTGTTAATACAAGCGTCATGCGTATTTATGTGATTTAATTTCCAATGCAATTTCTGCATTTGCCTCTTGCTTCAATGGTCTGATGATGGATATGAAAGCCGAGAGCTGCAGCTTGTTTACTAAATTCGGTATGTAAAGCACTGGAGTGTAGTTCGGTGACATTACCACAGGCATCACAAATCAATAATTGTGCAGGATGATGTTTGTCGAAATGCTGACACAACATAAAAGCATTGCTTGATTCGATTTTATGAATAAAGCCTTGCTCAGTTAAAAATTCTAAGGCTCGGTAAATGGTTGCAGGTTTTGCCGCTGGTTCGGTTTGCTTTAATTGTTCCAACAAGTCATAAGCGCCTTGACCACCTTGATTTTCTGCCATAAGCCGAAAAACCTTTTCCCTAATTGTGGTAAAGCGCGCACCATTTTGTTCACAAATAGCCTTGGCGCGCAACACTAAACTTTCAGTCGACATATCTACTCTCCAGTCACTTTGACAGCAGTGTATCATATTGCTTGCAGTTCGCCATGTCTGCTCGTGCATTAACAATACACATAAAGTCCGGTAAAACGACCGCTAATGCTGATTTTTCAGCTATTTTGCGGTATAATCTGCGCCCAATAAACTGCTAGTTACGAAATGCTCCACTCATCGTCAGGTATGTCATGCCAAAATTTCCAGCCAAAAGTGCAGGGTTAATAATGCCCTTGTTGTTATCTATTTTTATGACTTGCATCGTCTCCTTGGTCAGTACCCTGAAAAGCTTGGGATTAGACGCGTTTTCTTTAAACGGTTGGTTATCCGCATGGGGTTTATCTTGGTTGATAGCGTTTCCCACTTTGCTGCTGGTATTGCCCTTAGTCAAAAAGCTGACAGCTTATCTTGTGAATTCCTGAATACCGATTGGAGAGCGATGCTTTGAATACCCTAATTTTACCCCAGCGCTTTTCCGTCGCCCCTATGCTGGATTGGACCGATCGGCATTGTCGTTATTTTCATCGCTTAATGTCAAAGCATGCGGTGTTATACACGGAGATGGTGACGACTGGCGCAATTATTCATGGTAAAGGTGATTATCTCGCTTTTAATGAAGAAGAGCACCCGCTGGTGTTACAGCTTGGCGGATCGCATCCTGCAGATATGGCTCATTGTGCTCGTTTGGCGGAGCTACGCGGCTATGACTCAGTCAATATCAATGTTGGCTGTCCTTCTGATCGGGTGCAAAATGGCATGTTTGGCGCGTGTCTGATGGCGAATCCGCAGTTAGTGGCGGATTGTGTCAAAGCTATGCAAGATGCGGCAGGTATTCCTGTTAGTGTGAAAACCCGGATAGGGATTGATGATTCGGATGAATATCAATTTTTACAAGATTTTGTTGAGGTAGTGGCAGCGGCTGGCTGTAAGCAATTTGTAGTCCACGCTAGAAAAGCCTGGTTAAAGGGGTTAAGTCCAAAAGAGAATCGGGAAATTCCGCCGCTAAATTATCAGCGAGTGCATCAATTAAAACAGGATTTTCCAGCGCTGGATATTTGCATTAATGGCGGCATTAAAACGCTGGCTACGGCCTGTGAGCAACTGCAGGTACTAGACGGTGTAATGATAGGGCGTGAAGCTTATACTAACCCTTATTTATTGAATCAAGTTGATGCCATACTCTTTGACGACCACCGTCAAACCTTGACTGAACACGAAATTGTCAGGCAAATGCTACCTTATATTGAAAAGGAAATGCAGCTTGGCGCTCGGTTTTGGCATATTGCCCGTCATATGTTAGGTCTATTTCAGGGGCAACCAGGAGCGAGACAGTGGCGCAGATTGCTGAGTGAACAAGGTCATCTACCCAATGCCACACCAGAACTGCTATTGCAAGCCTTACATAAAGTACCTGAAAACCTTTCTTAATAAAAATACAAATAAGTGGTGAGATTCACCACTTATTTGTATTGTCATGCATGTCATGCAAATTTTCTAGCATGGCTTTTATTTAAAGTTATTTTAAATCAATTGTTTATTTGATTTTCTTAACTGGCATAACATTTGAAACACGCAACCCTGTGTACTTGATATTGATCACTAGAGTAAGGGAATAGCGCCATGCCAGGACTTTTTGATATAACACTGATTATGATTTATCTATTACCTGTATTAGGGCTAATCTTGGGCATGTTGCCTGCGTTATTGGTTTGGCATCTTTGCTTGCTGAAGCGCAGTCGCACGAACCGAAAAGTTACTGCTAAACAGGTTAACAATGGATTTACGCTGTCGTTATAATTTTTTTGGTGTAATATAAAGAGCGTAATCTGAAATGGCTGATAAGATTAAACACTTTATAATTTCTTCAGTAATACAATTTTATTATCATGCCTTAAAGGTATTATCGCGTCGTTGGGAGTGTGACTATGAATAAATCAAAAGTGGCTATTTTTACGGCGCTTTCTTTAGTTTTTCTACTCTTTATAGTCAGTTGGTGGGTGAGTAGAGAACCTGAAATAATGCTGGAAAAGATCCAGCAAAGTGTTTCTCAGCAAAATGCACAAGCAGTTGTGGGATATACGACTACAACTGCATTAATCATGGTTACTGAAACCTTGTTGGATAAACCTGGTGGTTATCTATCCAACGATATTCTGCCGCCTTTTAGTCTATTAGATAATATGCCCGCGTGGGAGTTTGGCGTATTGGAGATGTCACGTGATTTAGTGCTGGCCTTTCGCAAAGACTTTAGTCGCTCGCAATCTCAGTCGGCTGAAAATGCTTTTTTAAAAATTGCTCAACCACAGTTTAATATTAACCATCGTAGTTGGGTGTTACCCAGTGCAGAGTCTGAGTATCGCAAAGCCATTGGGCAATTTTACTTATATCGGGCTGCTTTGGCTGACGCTGAGCAAACCGATAATCAGTTTTACGCGAGAGCTGATAATTTAAGAGATTGGCTGAAGAATGTTGAAAAACGCTTAGGCAGTTATTCGCAGCGACTTAGTGCTAGTGTTGGTCAAGAGCGCTTCAATACCGATTTAGCGGGAGATGCCGAGGCAAGACAATCAACGATGTCTCCAGAGCGACGCATTGTAAAAACGAGTTGGTGGAAACTAGATGATGAGTTTTATGAGGCGCGAGGTGCAACTTGGGCGCTATTACATTATTTAAAAGCCATCGAAGTAGATTTTGCCGATGTGTTACATCGCCGTAATGCCATGGTCAGTTTACAGCAAATTATTCGTGAGCTAGAAGCAACACAGCAAGCGCTTTGGAGTCCGATGGTGCTTAATGGTGACGGTTTTGGCATATTAGCCAATCATAGCTTAGTCATGGCAAACTACATTTCTCGAGCGAACGCCGCTTTAATCGACTTATCAGAACTTTTAACCCAAGGATAATTACAGAATGATACGTTTAGCATGTGCTTTAGCGTTAGCGGTTTTTGGATATAGTGCAAAGGCGCAGGCAGATACTGTTATTGGCATTTATGCTGGCGCTGATTTCTGGCAAAGTGAAAGTAGTGGTCGCTTCGCTAATAATGATCCCATGCAGGCTTTTACATTTGCAGACCGCTCTCAGCAAGCTTATTACCTAGCGTTTGAGCACTTCGTGCCTGTTTTGCCAAATGTTCGAGTGCAGCATGCTGCAGTAAAGGTCTTTGGTGAGGCAACTCTGACAGAAAACTTTCAATTTGCTGGTTCAGTTTTTCCAAGTGCCAGTCAACTAGACTCGTCACTAAGCTTACGCACTACAGATTATATTTTTTATTATGAGCTGTTTGATAACCCGCTGTTAGCATTGGATTTAGGTGTAGGCGCAAAAAATATTCAGGGCGATGTCGCTGTCACTCAAGCTCAATTAACAGGGACGCAGCCGTTAAATCAATGGCTGCCTATGCTGTATACCGCTACTCAAGTGAGTATTTTGGCAACTGGATTTGATGTTTTTGCATCCGGTAGTCTCAGTGGCGACAGTGATAGCCAATTTTATGATGTTCAGGCTGGCTTGGCTTATCAATTTACAGAGACTATCCTGCTTAATGCGCGCTTCAAACTTGGAGTAAGAGCCATGGAGTTACAATTCTCTGATCTGGATAATCTTGATGCCGATGTCAGCATCAAAGGTATTTTTGCCGGTATAGAGTTGCACTTTTGACCGCATGAATCATCGCGATATTTAAGCTTGATTCATCGGTGCTGAACTCATAATTTGGTTAGGTTTACAAAAGGAATTATAACTAGCTTGAGCCAACTCATTCGTTTCTTGTTATTAGCTTATGTTTTAGGAAGCGTTGTTTTCGTACTTCTGCTCTATGGATTACAGCAGTATCAAGCAGAACAACGTATGAAAATGCAATTACAACAGTATGCAGAGTTACTGCAAGTTAGTTTGCGTCCTTTTTTAGCCAATAACTCTGCTGAGCAACTTAACAGTTTGCTTCGTGATTTGCAGTTTCGGGCTAACTTACCTATAGCCGCCATGGGACTTTATCAAGCAAATGGCGAGCCCTTGGCCAGTTCTGGTTTGCAGGTATTACTTCCCCCTTATTTGGCGTCATTGCCATTAAAGTCCTATCAGCTAACTACGGTGGGTGCAAAACAGGTTGCGGTTTTACCGTTAGAGACTCACCTCAAGGCGGCAGATCACAGCATGTTAACGTATAAACCCGATGCGTATTTAGTGATAGTACCTGAGGATGTGAGTTATCTGCGGCCGTTTTTAGTGCTAATGGCCTTAGTGTTAGGCGTGTATACGTTAATTTTCATCATGACGCTGATACTATTGTTCCGTTGGCAGCGGCAGCGTAATGATGCCTTAGCGAATTTGTTGGATGTAGCAGAGCATGAGTTGTATGCTGAACAGACCTTACTAACGCTACCTAACTTACCCAAAGATCTACAGTCAGTGCAACAGCAGTTAACTCAGTTGGTTGCAAGGTTCAGTGCTAAGCTCAGGTTGCAGGAAGAGCAAGGCGCAGAATTAGTAGAGTTGCAGCGCGTTTTTTCCCAGCTTTCTCAGCAGCAGTCGTTAAGTACGCAGGAATATCAAATATTACAAAATAACATCTTGCTTTGGTTCACCCAGCTTAAGTTAATTTGGCAACGACAAGAACAGCTACCCCCTTCAGTTTTCTCTACTCTGATGCGTTTACAGCTACTTTATGGACAATATCAATTTACGCAGCCAAAGTTAGTCATTACTGCAATACCGGTAGCTGATTGGCTTGCTGGTCATATTCCGACTTTGAATCAGTTATTACCCCCTGATGTCAACATTGATTGGCTCGAAGGCCCCCACAATAAGAGTAGTGTTATTGAGCAGGATAGTTCCCTACTAGAGGCGGTATTACAAGCCTTGTTATTGTTGGCAAGGCGTTCTGACAGTTTAACCAGGTTAGCGCTGCGGTTTAGAGTGGAGCCAAGTGAAAGCCCTCAGCTAGTAATTCAGTTAAATTGCGATGGCCAAGGTCTTAGTGCGGAGCTGCTGCAGCAGCTTAAAGCGGCGGATACCGCGCAATGGCAATGGCGTGATATTGACTTAGTTGTCTTACAATATGTGGCGAAAGTCCTTGATGCTAAGCTGAAGATACAATCGTTAGAAGGATTGGGGCTAAGTGTAGCTTTGCAAATTCCCTTATCGTTAGCTGAGTTACCTTTTACCGCGAAAATGGGGCAAGTTCTGTTGTTTGATCAGGACGCTGAGCGTTTAAGTGAGCGCACGACCATGCTAAATGCTTTAGCGATGCAAGTGACCTCCAGTAAGAACCTAACAGACTTACATTATTTACTGAATAAAACGCTTCCTGATTTGATTATCATAATGTTACCTGCTGGTGCTGCAAGTCCAGAATGGTTAGCCTTACTGCATCAAATGAATGCTAGATTTAATGTACTGATTTTTGCTCCCGTTAGCGAATTAGCTCAATGGCAAGCAGAGATCTCATGTATATCGGCTGCTGATTTCAACCTTATGGCCATTGCTAAGCGATTGCTTTCAGTGTTGCCTGCAGTTTCAAGTAAAAACTTGCTGGTAGTTGATGACAATGAAACGAATCAAGCTTTTGTTAGAGTGTTACTACAACATAAGGCGATTAATCTGCATTCAGCGCTAAGTGGTCAGGAAGTCTTAATGCGCTGTCAGCAGCAGCAATTTGATCTGATTTTATTAGATATTAGCTTACCTGATATTTCAGGTATTGAAGTGGCTCGCCAGCTAAGAACCTTACCTGCATACCAAGCAACCCCCATCTTAGCCTTTACCGCTCATGCACTGCCTGCGGAAATTGCGGAGTTTAAGTGTGCTGGTATGGATGATATTTTATTAAAACCTTTAGATCCTGATAAATTTGAGACACTTTTGGCGCGTTACCAGCTATATTAAAAGAATAAAGAGTGCAAAATTTATCCGCTACAGCATTCCTTTTTCAACTAATTAGCATGTATATTTAATAGGAAGTTAAGGAAAAGGCTAACCAATCGATGAGACAAAAAGAAGCAGATGAAGGTTTTCTGTTCTTAGCAGATGACGATGACGCGCCATTAAAACCAGATATGCAAGCGGGGGTGTGGAATTTACTTATTGTTGATGATGATGAGGAAATCCATACGGTTACCAAGCTTGCACTGAGTGATCTTATCGTATTGGGAAAACCACTACAGTTCCACCATGCTTACTCGGGTAAGCAAGCCATCACGTTTTTAAAGGAACAACCTGATACTGCCTTGGTATTACTTGATGTGGTGATGGAGACGGATGATGCGGGTTTACAAGTTGTAAGACGTATTCGTGACGAGCTGCATATGGATGAGTTGCGTATTGTTCTCAGAACAGGGCAACCTGGTTATGCACCCGAAGAAAGTGTGATCAAAGAATATGATATTAATGATTATAAAACCAAGACCGAGTTAACCCGCAATAAGCTTGTAACAACCATCATTTCTTCCATTCGTTCCTATCAACAAATTAAAACCATTAATCAGAATCGGCGCGGTCTGCAAAAAATTATTAAAGCCGGCGCAAATTTACTTGAACAACATTCCTTACATGAGTTTTCCGAGGGCGTTGTCACGCAAATCTCCTCATTAATTGGCTTACATGCTGAAGGTGTGCTGTGTGCACAAATTGAAGATGACGGCACGGCCAGCGATAAAATCTATGTACTGGGTGCTGCAGGGCACTATGCTCCTTTTATTAAGTGTCAGCTAGATCGATTGGATAATGCCCGTATCATTCAGCAGATAAACCTCTGTTTGTCGGGGAAACGCCATATTTTTACTGACCAAGATACGGTGCTTTATCTTGGAAATGAAAAGCATAATGCCGCGGTGTATATTGAAACCAATCGGCCAATTGAAGAGGCCGATAAACAGCTGATTGAAGTTTTTCTCAGTAATATTTCCATTGGTTATGAAAATGTCGCGTTGTTTCAGCAACTAAAACATGCGGCCTATATTGATCCTCTTACCAAAACCCCTAATCGCAACGAATTTATCCAGATCTTGCAAGATACTCGGCGGTTTGAACCCGATCATATGGTTGCCGTACTGGTGGATGTTGATCATTTTTCGGATGTCAACGATGGTTTAGGCCAGGAAGTGGGGAATGAGCTGCTTATTGCCATCACATTGCGCTTGATTGAGCATTTCGGCGCGAGTTCACAACTTGGTCGCATCGGTGCCGATGTCTTTGCATTAGTGGGCCCTGAAGATGAGCTGACGCCAGAGCGTCTGCGTGAAGTATTCCTTAATCCGTTTCAGGCTTTTGAGCATAGCTTACAGGTGAATGCGACCTTTGGCATCTGCCGGCTACGCGACTCTGCCGAGCAAGGCATGGTCATTATGAAACATGTCTATATTGCACTTAACAAAGCGAAGAAGACCTTAGGGGTGCATCATCAGTATTATCAACCTGAGATGGAAGAGGAAGTCAGCGAGCGCTTAACCATGTTAAGAATGTTGCGGGCTGATTTTGCGTTAGACAAATTACAGCTTTGGTATCAACCGCAGCTTTGCTTAAAGACTAATCGTGTGGTGGGGCTGGAAGCGTTACTGCGTTGGCCACACCAGCCTGGACAGTTTATTTCGCCAGCGGTATTTATTCCCTTGGCTGAATACTCTGGGTTGATAGTAGATATAGGGCTTTGGGTCTTAGAGCAGGCGTGTCGGCAGATCCAACAATTATCCGCGCAAGGTTATGCTGAGTTGCGTATTGCGGTGAATGTATCTATGCCACAATTCCGCTCAGTGCACTTTGTACAATCTGTGATAGATACCGTTAGCCGTTATCAAATTAAGCCACATTTACTGGAGCTGGAAATTACCGAATCGGTGGTTATGGATGAACCCAAAATAGTGGTAGCCGCGTTACACAAGCTGAAAAGTTTCGGCATAAAAGTGGCTATTGATGACTTTGGTATTGGGTTTTCCTCGCTCAACTATTTACAGAAATTACCCCTAGATCGTATCAAGGTTGATCGCGCTTTTGTCAGTGATGTAACTGAAACTAGTGGTGGGTTGATTGCTGAAACCATTATTAATTTAGGTAAACGTATAGGCCTTTCCACCATTGCTGAAGGCGTTGAAACAGCTGAGCAGTTAGCGGCTATTGAGAAAATGGGCTGCGATGAGGTGCAAGGGTTCTTCTTTGCTAAGCCGATGCCAGCAGCTGAACTGAAACAATTTTTAGAAAATTATCAGGGTGGTTGTAAATAACAACAGCCAGCATTAGCTGGCTGTTGAATGACGCTACGCTGTTATTTTTTAGCGCGTTCAAAAGAGGTCATAATTTCTGCTTTTGCCGCAGCAGCATCGCCCCAGCCAGTGATTTTAACCCACTTACCTGGTTCTAATTCTTTATAGCGCTCGAAGAAATGCTGGATTTGTTTTTTCAGCAGTTCTGGCACATCGTTAATATCCTGAATATGATCGTACAGCTTAGTCAGCTTGCTCACTGGCACCGCAATCACTTTGGCATCTTCGCCAGACTCGTCTTCCATATTCAACACGCCAACAGGACGGCATTTGATTACCGCGCCTGGAATTAATGGGTAAGGCGTTGGTACCAACACATCTACTGGATCACCATCTAACGACAATGTATGGTTTACAAAACCGTAGTTACATGGATAAAACATTGGCGTTGCCATAAAGCGGTCAACCCATACAGTGCCAGTATCTTTATCAACTTCGTACTTAATAGGATCGGCATTGGCCGGGATTTCAATAATAACGTTAATTTCATCTGGCAGATTCTTGCCGGCAGCTACATCGCTTAAGCTCATCGCTTGGTCCTCAGGTTAATTAAGTGCCGCTATTATAAAGGCGGCAGTACAATTGGCTATAAGTTATTAGTCGAATAATCAGTTTGTTTTATGGTAACCGACGCAGGTTTCCACTTCATGTTTAGACCCTAAAATCACCGCGACGCGTTGGTGAATATCGGTCGGTACGATGTCCATAATACGTTCGTACCCAGTTGAACTGGCGCCACCGGCTTGCTCAACTAAAAAACTCATCGGGTTGGCTTCATACATCAACCGTAGTTTATCAGGTTTGGCGGGATCTTTTAGATCACGCGGGTAAGCAAAAATACCGCCACGACACAGTACTCGGTGCACATCACCTACCATAGCGGCTATCCAACGCATATTGTAGTTTTTACCACGTGGCCCTTCTTTGCCTTGCAGCAGGTCGGCAATATAACGCTGCATCTCAGGTTGCCAATAGCGCTGGTTTGACATATTAATTGCAAATTCGGCGGTGTATTTTGGAATTGTTGCCTGCTCTTCTGTTAATAAGAAGCCACCATAGGTTTTATCTAAGGTGTATAAGCGGGTGCCTTTACCGGTAGTTAACGCCAGCATCGTGGAAGGGCCATACAATACATAGCCCGCGGCTAATTGCGCAGTACCTGGTTGTAAAAACTGGCTGGCATCGTCAGGTTCTTTATTGGCGTCGGCCGGTAAAATAGAAAAAATCGTGCCGATCAGGCTGTTGATATCGGTATTGGAAGAGCCATCTAAAGGATCGAAGGTCACCAAAAAACGGCCGCTCGGATTACCTGGTACAATAGTATCTTCTTCTTCCGAACTGATTGCTTTAACAACACCGGTTTCCAGAATAACTTCTTTTAAGAGTTCATTGGCAATAATATCGAGCTTTTTTTGTGTTTCGCCCTGCACGTTTTCTGCTAAGGTAGAGCCCAGCACGCCGCCTAATTCGCCCTGACTGACCCGAAAAGCAATTTCGCGGCAGGCAGCTAATATGGTTTTAAGTAACGAGATCAGATCCGGATCTACGCCATCTTGTTGCAGTACGGGAGAGATGCGACGCATTGTTATAGGTCCTTTTTATTATCGGGTAAGAGGTGGCTGTAATCAGCCTTAACCATTTTAAAGAATTTCTCGCTAAATTGCAGTTTTCATCGCAGCTTTATCTGCATTTGTTACAATAGCGGACAATTATTAAAAATAATGGTCGCCATGCGATGTTTATGCACTTTATTTTTGCCATGAGCAATGCCATTTTCAGCACGAGAGTAACCTAATGCACATTCATATTTTGGGTATTTGCGGCACCTTTATGGGCGGTATTGCTGCCTTAGCCAAAGCGCTTGGACACCAGGTAACAGGCTCCGATCAACATGTCTATCCGCCAATGAGTACGCAATTGACTGCACTAGGTATTCAGTTAACGCCGGGCTATGATCCTAGCCAGTTAGAACCTGCGCCAGATTTGGTTATCATCGGCAATGCCTTATCTCGTGGCAATGCGGCGGTAGAATATGTGCTTGATCGCAACCTGCCATATACCTCTGGTCCACAATGGTTATCCGAGCAATTATTACAACAGCGTTGGGTGTTGGCGGTGTCTGGCACCCATGGTAAAACCACCACGGCCAGTATGCTGGCTTGGATCTTAGATTATGCGGGGTTGAATCCAGGGTTTTTAATTGGTGGCGTACCACAAAACTTCGACTGTTCGGCCCGTTTAGGGGATTCGCCGTTTTTTGTGATTGAAGCCGATGAGTACGATACGGCCTTTTTTGATAAGCGCTCCAAGTTTGTGCATTACCGGCCGCGCACCTTAGTAATTAATAATCTGGAATATGATCATGCGGATATTTTCCCAGATTTAGCCGCCATCCAGCGGCAATTTCACCATTTATTGCGCATGGTTCCCGCTAGCGGTTTAGTGCTCTCGCCAGAAAGTACACCCGCAGTCGCGCAAACACTGGCACAAGGTTGCTGGAGCGAGCGACAAGCCTATGGCACGGATTGGCAAGCGCAATTACTGCAAGAGGATGGCAGCCAGTTTCAAGTCTGTTGGCAACAACAGGTGCTGGGTGAAGTGCACTGGCAGTTAACGGGGCAACATA
This sequence comes from Alishewanella sp. d11, assembly GCF_049390205.1. GTDB lineage: Bacteria > Pseudomonadota > Gammaproteobacteria > Enterobacterales > Alteromonadaceae > Alishewanella. The sequence goes on from NZ_CP186547.1 coordinate 2,273,433, forward strand.
ATGTGGATAATGCCATGATGGCGATTGCTGCGGCGCGCCATGCTGGCGTGCCGGTGTCGGTGAGTATCGATGCTTTGGCGGCCTTTGTGGCACCGAAGCGGCGCATGGAGTTAAAAGGCACGCCTGGCAATATTGCGATTTATGATGACTTTGCTCACCATCCAACGGCGATCGCTACTACCTTACAGGGTTTAAGGGCGAAAGTGGGCCAAGGTCGGATTCTGGCCGTATTGGAACCACGCTCTAATACCATGCGCCTAGGTGTTCATCAGGCGGCATTGCCGCAAGCACTGCAGCATGCCGATGAGGTGTTTTTGTTTGAGCCACAACATGCCGGCTGGTCTATGTCAGAGGTCGTGGCAAAACTCAGCCAAGCCGGCAGTGTCAGTTATGACATTGATGAGCTGGTGCAGCGATTACTCCATACCGCGCAACCTGGCGATAGCATTGTGATTATGAGCAATGGTGCTTTTGGTGGTATTCACCAGAAGCTACTGTCTGCATTAACTGACAAGTGGAATTCATAATGACCGAACATGGCTTTGCACCCCGTGCCGAAATCACCTTAGCTTTTACCGGCGCCTCTGGTGCACCCTATGGCTGGCGCTTACTGGAATTATTGCTCGCTCAGCAGATTAAAGTGCATTTATTGATTTCCAGCGCTGCGCGCGTGGTGTTTGCTACTGAACACGATATTAAGCTGGCTGGCGCACCCGATAAATGTACCGAGCAATTAGTGGCGCATTTTAATTGTGCGCCAGCATTGCTGAGCGTGTACGGTAAAGATGATTGGTTCTCACCGGTGGCTTCGGGTTCTGCTGCACCGAAAAAGATGGTGGTTTGCCCCTGTTCTACCGGCACGCTGTCGGCGATTGCGCAAGGCGCAAGCGATAATCTGATTGAACGGGCCGCTGATGTGGTATTAAAAGAAGGTGGCAAATTGATCTTAGTGGTACGCGAAAGCCCGCTCAGTGCTATTCATTTAGAAAATATGCTGAAATTATCCCGCCTAGGCGTTTGTATCATGCCAGCTGCCCCTGGTTTTTATCATCAGCCCACCCAATTAAGTGATTTGGTTGATTTTATGGTGGCGCGCATTTTGGACCAGCTTGGTCTATCCCAGCAATTAGTCGCACGCTGGGGCTATGGCGGCCAATAAGTTTACTAGTAGGAGTGTTGAGTTGAGTATTGCACTGGATATTGCCGGACTGCATAAAGTGTATCGCAGTGGTACTGTGGCACTTGCAGGTATTGATTTACAAGTTAAACAGGGCGATTTTTTTGCCTTACTAGGCCCCAATGGTGCAGGTAAAAGTACCACCATTGGCGTGATCAGCTCGTTGGTGAACAAGACACAGGGCAAGGTGCAGGTATTTGGTTATGATATCGATACCGATCTTGAAGCGGCAAAAAGTCAGCTAGGGCTGGTGCCGCAAGAATTTAACTTTAACCAGTTTGAAACCTTACTACAAATTGTGGTGAATCAGGCTGGCTATTACGGTGTTCCGAAAGCTATTGCGCTGCAACGCGCGGAAAAGTATCTAGGCCAGTTGGGGTTGTGGGAAAAGCGTAATGCCAGAGCGCGTGAGTTGTCTGGCGGTATGAAACGCCGTTTAATGATTGCCCGCGCTTTAATGCATGAGCCGAGATTACTGATCTTAGACGAACCCACCGCAGGGGTAGATATTGAACTGCGTCGTTCGATGTGGGAGTTTTTACGCACTATTAATCAGCAGGGTGTAACCATTATTCTTACCACCCATTATCTGGAAGAAGCAGAAATGCTCTGCCGCAATATTGCCATTATTGATAAGGGTTTAATTATCGAAAATACCAGTATGAAAGCCTTGTTGGCTAAACTGGGTAAAGAAACCTTTATTTTGGATCTGGATAGCTTGCCAGCAGCATTACAGTTAGACGGCTTTGCGTGGCGAGTGTTAGAAGGGCAAAGTATCGAAGTGGATGTCGAGAAAGCCCAAGGACTTAATCCCATTTTTAGTCAGTTAACCGCGCAGCAGATCAAAGTCCTGTCTATGCGCAATAAAGCCAACCGGTTGGAAGAGCTGTTTGTTAATTTAGTCGAGCATGGCCGGGGAGCATCTGCATGAATCGCCGTTACTTGGTAGCGTTTAAAAGTATTTTGGATAAAGAGATCACTCGCTTTATGCGGATCTGGGTGCAAACCTTAGTGCCGCCAGCCATTACCATGAGCCTGTATTTTGTGATTTTTGGCAGCCTGATTGGCTCACGCATTGGCGAGATGAATGGTTTTAGCTATATGGAGTTTATTGTGCCGGGGTTAATTATGATGTCGGTAATTACCAACTCCTATGCCAATGTTGCCTCTTCGTTCTTTAGCGCGAAATTCCAGCGTAATGTTGAAGAGCTGCTAGTCGCCCCAGTACCTAATTACCTGATTGTATTAGGTTATGTTGGTGGTGGTATGGCGCGCGGTATGCTGGTCGGCTTGATTGTAACGCTACTATCGTTATTTTTTGTGACCATTCAAATCCACAATCTCGCTATTATTGTGCTAACGGTGGTGCTCACCTCGATGCTCTTTGCCTTAGGGGGCTTAATTAATGCGGTCTATGCGAAAACTTTTGACGATATCAGTATTATTCCCACCTTTGTGTTAACGCCACTGACTTACTTAGGCGGGGTGTTTTATTCACTAACGTTATTACCCGGTTTTTGGCAGCAGGTTGCAGCTTTAAACCCAATAGTGTATATGGTAAATGCATTTCGTTATGGTTTTCTTGGCTATACCGACGTTAGCCTCTGGTTAGCGTTAGCCGTGGTAGTGAGTTTTATCGTGGTATTATTCAGTTATGCCATGTATCTGATCAACAAGGGTATAGGCTTACGTAGCTAAGTATTTACTTAGTTAGGTGATTAAATCCCGGCTACAGGGATAAATTAACAGCAGACATTTAATCGCGGTGACTATCAGTCTAGCGTGTACAAGGTAACACGCTAGGCTCAGGATAGTCGCGCTCAGGTACTGACAGGCATGAATGACACAACCAGACGTCAGGCTACCGCTTCGGAAGAAGCGTTGTGGCGGATTTTTACGATTCCGGAAGCACCGGATTCGACATTAAGTATTATTGAGCAGAATCTGTCGCAGAATCTCGCTGGGTTTTTAAACGAAAGCATCGTTGCAGTTGAAAAGCCGCTTTGGCAAATCGAGCGAGATTTTCAGGATCACCAAATTCCAGAACAACCGACTTTTGTTTCCGATTATACCGAGAGTATTATGCAAAAACTGGTGGCGCACTCGGTTCATACCGCGGCGCCCAGTTTTATTGGCCATATGACCTCGGCCTTGCCCTATTTTGTGTTGCCGCTGTCCAAGATGATGGTGGGGCTTAACCAGAATTTGGTTAAAATTGAAACCTCTAAAGCCTTTACTCCGCTAGAGCGTCAAGTATTGGGGATGATGCATCATCTGGTGTACGGTGAGCGTGAGGGGTTCTATAAAAAATGGATGCACAGTGCTAATCATTCCTTAGGGGCTTTTTGCTCTGGCGGGACTGTCGCCAATATTACTGCCTTATGGATTGCCCGTAACAAGTTATTTAAAGCCGAAGGTGATTTTAAAGGCATTGCCAAAGAAGGCTTATACCGCTCAATGCAGCATTTTGGCTATCAAGGCTTGGCAATTGTGGTGTCTGAGCGCGGTCATTATTCGCTAGGTAAGGCGGCCGATGTGCTGGGGATTGGCCGTGAGTCGGTGGTCTCGGTAAAAACCGATGCCAATAACAAAGTGGATATTGCCGAGATGCGAAAGGTGCTGGCCGATCTGCAAGCACGGAATATTAAAGTATTATCGATAGTCGGGGTGGCGGGTGCCACCGAAACCGGTAATGTGGATCCGCTTAATGATTTGGCCGATTTAGCCGAAGCTTATCAGTGTCATTTTCATGTGGATGCTGCCTGGGGTGGTGCGACTTTATTGTCGGAGAAATACCGCCATCTACTCGCGGGGATTGAGCGAGCCGATTCGGTAACTATCGATGCGCATAAACAAATGTATGTGCCGATGGGTGCCGGTATGGTGGTGTTTAAGCACCCCTCTGCCGCCAATGCCATTGAGCATCATGCAGAGTATATTTTACGCAAAGGCTCGAAAGATTTAGGCAGTCAAACGCTAGAAGGCTCGCGTCCGGGCATGGCGATGCTGGTGCATGCCTGCTTGCAGGTGATTGGTTTAAAAGGCTATCAAATTCTGATTGATCGCAGTATCGAAAAAGCCAAATATTTTGCCACGCTAATTAGCCATAATATTGATTTTGAACTTATTACCGAGCCTGAGCTGTGCATTTTAACCTATCGTTATGTGCCAGCGCAGGTGCAAAAGGCAATGGCTCACGCCAACAGTGAGCAGCGGCTGCGCTTTAATGAACTCCTTAACGGCCTGACTAAGTTTATTCAAAAGCGGCAACGGGAGGAGGGGAAATCTTTTGTGTCCCGTACCCGGTTAACGCCAGTGCGTTACGATAGACAAGAAACGATTGTGTTTCGAGTAGTGTTGGCGAATCCCCTGACGACTGAGCAAATTTTGCATGATGTGTTGGTGGAGCAAGATCAACTGGCGCAACTCGACAAAGAGTTTTATCCAAAGTTACGCCAGTTAGCGGCCGATATTCTCGCCTAAGTGTTAGGTATTGCAGCGGCTAACCTCGGTTAGCCTAAGCCCTGCCACCAAAAATACAGCGCCAGCAAGCTAAACAGGCTGGCGCTACTATAACAAAGGATCTTGCCCAATAAACCGCTACTGAGTTTCAGATCATGTAAGCCATGATGAAGGCGATGCATGGCATGAAACAAGGGCAAGCAAATAGCGGCACCGGCCAGTGCTAACCCTGCCAGTCCCCACCAATCCTGCAATAGCCACTGTTGTACCTGCTGATAATTAAGCGCATTTTCTGGTAACACACCCAGCGGATAGAGTAACGCTATCGTCAACAGTAAACCCGGTATTACTACGGCAAAGCAGACACCACCGGCACTAAACAGGGCCCACCAAATCGGTTCGTCTGAGCGTTTTGGCTGCTTCATAGCACACCGCCTAGCAACAGTAATAACAAGGCTGCTACGGCCATAGTGCCTAACCATTGTTCGGCAATCATCAGGGGGGCCGGCAACAGTGGCATCACTCTGGGAAAGAGCTCAAAAAAGGTTTTAGCATGAAACAAACTGGCCGCAAAGGTCAGGGCATTCAGAGCAATCACCCAAGGCTGCGCCATAAAGCTGAGCCAATTTAGCCAGCTTTGTTCACCTTGCTGTAAGCTATAAAAACCGGCGATTAAACAGCCACAAAAAAATAATAAGGGTAAAACGGTGGCTTCCCGCAACATATAGAAACGGTAATAGCGATGCTTTAACCACCAGCTGCCAGTAAGCGGCGCCAGATAAGGGCGGCGAGGGCTGTGTTGTTCAGACATAAGGTGCTCCTAAGGCTTAAACAGGCCAATGACAAAGTCAGTCGCCGAGGCAACTTTTCCCTGATTGACGGCGGCGGCCGGATCTAAATGCTTGGGACAAACATCAGAGCAAAAACCGACAAAGGTACAGCCCCAAACGCCATTTTTGCCATTTAGCTGCGGCATGCGCTCAGCCTTACCCTGATCGCGATTGTCCAAGTTGTAGCGCTGCGCCAGCGTGAGCGCGGCTGGTCCCAAAAACTCAGGGTTTAAGCCAAACTGCGGGCAGGCGGCATAGCATAGGCCACAGTTAATACAGCTGGAGAATTTACGATACTTTGCCAACTGTTTTGGTGTTTGCTTATGGGGTTGTGGTTTAGTGGCTGGCGTTGTTGCCGCACTTTGCTCCTGGCGGATCAGGTAAGGCTTCACTGCTTGTAAATGTTGCAAAAACAGCGTCATATCCGATACCAAATCTTTCTCTGTCGCAAAGTGGGCTAACGGCTCTAACAGGAGATCGCCGCTATATTCACGTAAAAAGGTTTTACAGCCTAGTTTAGGGATGCCGTTGACCATCACACTGCACGAGCCGCAAATGGCCATCCGACAAGACCAGCGAAACGCTAAGCTGGGATCTAAGCTTTGTTGAATATACAGCAAGGCGTCCAGCACCGAGGTGCTGTTATCAAAGGGCACTTGATAGCTTTGCTGGCTGGGCTTTTGATCGTGCTCTGGGTTATAACGCTGAATAACCAGTGTTTTTTCCACTGTTTTTTCCATTATACCGGCTCCTGCTTTGTTGCGGCGCCGCCATAAAGGCGGGCAGCGGGGGTCGATTTAGTGATCCGCACCGGCTGATAGCTAATCTTGGCGCTACTGCCTGCTGCGCCAGCTGTTGCTGGCATTAACTGCGCGATGGAATGCTGCAGATAATCAGTATCATTGCGGCTTTGCATACCTTGATCTAAGCGCTGGTGCGCGCCACGGGACTCTTGTCGTGCCAAGGCGCTGGCACACATGGCTTCTGCCACATCCAGCCCAAAACCCAGCTCGTAATGTTGCAACAGCTCGTAATTAAAGATTTTACTGTGATCACTGACGGCTAATTGCTGATAGCGCTGTTTTAGTTGCTGCAAGGTGTTGAGACACTGTTGCATGCCCTCCGTGGTGCGATAGATACCACAGCCTTGCTCCATCGCAAGCGTCATGGCTTTGCGTAAGCTGGCTACGCTATCAGCTTGTTTTGCTCCAAAACGTGCTTGTAGCTGCTGGTGATGCTGTTGGCATTGTGCGTTCAGCGCGCTGCTAGGAAGCGCTTGGCGTTGTTTGGCATGGGCTACGGCAGCAACACCTGCAACTTTGCCAAAGACTAATAGTTCCGTTAATGAGTTGGAGCCAAGACGGTTGGCACCATGCAGGCCAACGGAAGCGCATTCACCAATGGCGTACAAGCCCGCGATACGGGTTTGGCATTGACCATCCGTTAAAATCCCGCCCATGGTGTAATGCACTGCAGGGCGGATGGGGATGGGCGCTTTGGCTGGATCAACATTGACATAGGATTTGGCTAGCTCACAGATAAAGGGCAGACGTTCATTCAGATAACGACTACCCAGATGCCGTAGATCTAAATAGACTACTGCATGCTCACCATAGTTACCGGTGCGACCTTTTTGCTGCTCATGCCAGAAGGCTTGCGACAGCTTATCGCGTGGCCCCAGCTCCATAAATTTATTTTCGGGTTTACCCAGTGGCGTTTCTGGCCCTAAGCCATAATCCTGTAAATAACGATAGCCGTCTTTATTCAGTAGAATACCGCCTTCGCCGCGGCTGGCCTCGGTGATCAGAATGCCTGAGCCGGGTAAGCCAGTAGGGTGATATTGCACAAACTCCATATCGCGTAAGGCCACGCCGTGCCGGTACGCCAGTGCTATACCATCGCCGGTGACAATGCCGCCGTTGGTGTTGTAGTGGAACACGCGGCCGGCACCGCCGGTGGCTAAGATTACGCTTTTGGCCTGAATTTGGTAAAGCTCACCGCTGCTTAGCTGCATGGCCAGCACCCCAGCAATTTGCTGCTCTGCCACCAGTAAATCTAATACAAAGAACTCGTCCAGCCTGTTTATATTGGCGAACTGCAACGAGGTCTGAAACAAGGTATGCAGAATATGAAAGCCGGTTTTATCTGCCGCAAACCAAGTACGCTCGGTTTTCATGCCACCAAAGCGACGGACCTGCACACTGCCATCATCACGGCGGCTCCAAGGGCAGCCCCAGTGCTCTAACTGCACCAACTCTTCATAAGCATGGCTGACAAAGTAATCGACAACATCTTGATCGGCTAACCAATCACTGCCGGCGACGGTATCGTCAAAGTGCGCTTGCAGGCTATCTTGTTGCAGCGTAACGGCGGCAGCGCCACCTTCTGCTGCTACGGTATGGGAGCGCATGGGATACACTTTGGAGAGCAAGCTAATTTTGCAGTTAGGATCGGTTTGGGCTGCCGCAATGGCGGCACGTAAGCCGGCACCACCACCGCCAATAATGGCAATATCAGTGTGCAGTATTTGCATGATGCTTCCTTATAGTGCTTTATGCATTCGGCTAGCGCTGCTGCGTTAAGCGGGCTGCGCTGCCTTATTTTTTAGCCGGTGCAAGCTGGCTGATAGTACTTAGTAAGCTGCCCAGTACAGACCGGCGCAAATTAATAATGGATACAGATGACAGAGCAGCACATTTAAGCCTAAATAGCGGCTCAGCTTAGCGGGCTGCTCAGCATATTTAAAAATGCCGGGTAATAATTTAAAGAGTACAGGTAAGCTGAGTAAACCCAGCAAACTTTGCCAAGGTAATTGTTGGGCTATCACCCCTATAAGCAGCAAAATATAGCTTAACGCTGCTAACAGGCTAAACACACTGGCACTGCGCCGGCGGCCAATCACGATAGGGAGATGACGCCGTCCAACCTGCCGATCTGCTTCAACATCAGGGAATTGGTTTAGTAACAGTAAATTGCTAACGAGTAAGCTGACAATTAAGGCCAGCAGCCAAGCACCGCCAGTCAGTTTATCGGCAAACACCCAAAAGGCGCCAAGCGTCATCAATAAGCCAAACCCCACGCCCGGTGCCAGCAAACAGAGGATGGGCGCTTTATTGATGTATTGGGTATAGGCATAGATAATCATCACCCCAGGAATACCAATCAGCAGCAATTGCCAGCCATGTTGCAGGGTGAGATATAAGCCACCCATAATGACTACTAACAAGGTGCTTACCGCCAGCGTCAGGGCGATGCTACTCGCGTGGGGATTGGCAACCAGCGTGCCACTACCACCACTAAAGGGGGTGCGCATGGTTAAAAAATCTAGCCCAGATTTAAAGTCGAAATACTCGTTAAAGGCATTGACACTAATATGGGCACAAAGCGCGACCAGCGTGACCAATATGTATTGTGACCACAGTGGGGCGGCGCCTGCTTGCCAACTGGCGGTTGCGGCCAAAGCGATACAGACTAGCGTTAAAGTTAAAAAATTGGCTCGGCCGACACCCAGTAACACGGCTATCACTTAGCGCTCCTTCTTTCGATGATAGTTAACTTACCACCTCTTGGCTTTGCCAGCAGCGGCAGCCTGAGATGATAAAAGATCATGGTACTCCCTTTACTGTTACAGGAGTTTGATCTGTATTCTATTTTGATTATTTAGTGGTTACAGGTTAGGCGGGTTCAACATTAATAGCAAATGCCAGCACGCGGCCGCTTAGCATGGCGAGGTTTACCAAAGCGCCAATTGGCTTTGCTGCTCACCCGCCCACGGTAGCAGTACAGGATGCTGGAAATGGGGCACTAATGGTTGCAAATCGCGGGCAAACTGTCTTGCTAAGTGCGGGGCCTGCCGATTATCTGGCGTGTGCAAATACAGATAAGGCGTTTTGCCTGCGTTTAGCCAAGCTGCGATTTTGTTAAGCCAAGGCTGATAATAGTGTTGATTGGTACTGAGATCATCACAACCGATAAAACGCACCACTGGGGTATCGCTTAAGCAAATGGCATGCACCGGTAAGCGCGGTTTTTTTTGCTGGGCATCGAGCAAGGCTGGCGTGGTGGCAGCAACCGAAAATAACGCCCGACTATCCAGCACTACCCGCTCGCATTGATACTCATGCAGTAAGCGGTTTAGGCTAATTTCGTGCTCGGCTTTATCAAAAAACTCTGGATGGCGCACCTCCACACACACCTTGGTGAGCGGACAGAGCACCTCGAGTTGTTGGGTTAGCCAATTTAGCTGTGCAGGGCCGGTGGTTTTCGGTAATTGTAAATGTACCAAGCCGATATAGGGATGTAAGGGCGTTAAGCATTGCCACCACGCAGTGAGCGCTTGGGCCGTGTCGGGCATAGGTGTGTTTGTTTGCGCATGTGATAAACGGGAAGGGACTTTGAGCTGCAGCCGAAAATCAGCAGGCAGTAAGCTGGCCCAACGCGCGACAGTGGCCGCATCGGGGTCGGCATAAAAGCTAGTATTGCCCTCTACAGTATTAAAAACGCTGGCGTAGTGCTTTAAAAATTCCGCTTGCGGCGTATCTGCACTATAGAGGCTGCCTTTCCAAGCCGGATTGGCCCACATAGGGCAGCCTAAATACAGCAGAGGTGATGGCACCCGTTTTACACTTCCAGATTATCAATCAGCCGGGTATTGCCAAGCGCCGCAGCCGCTAAAATCACCTTAGGTTCGCTCGCAGTTTTTGCCAGTGTTAAGGTTTGTTGATGGCTAATATTAAAGTAATCTGGTTGAAAGCCCGCTGCGCTAAGATCGGCTTTGGCTTGACGCTCTAAGGCCCGATAATCATGCTGATCTGCGGCGATGGCGGCTTTGGTCTGCTGGAGTATTTGATACAGCGCAGGCGCTAGCTGCCGCTGTTCGGCAGTTAAGTAGCCATTGCGTGAGCTTAAGGCTAAGCCATCAGCAGCACGTTCGGTCGGTACGCCAATAATCTCAATCGGAAAAGATAAATCAGTGACCATTTGCCGAATAATGGCTAATTGTTGATAGTCTTTTTGGCCGAAGCAGGCCACATCAGGCTGCACCAGATTAAACAGTTTACTGACCACCGTACTGACACCCCGGAAATGCCCAGCACGGCTGGCACCACAGTGCAGATCCCCCAACAGCGGCACTTCGACATAGCTTTGTACATCTAGACCACGTGGATACATAATCTCCGGTGTTGGGGTAAAGAGGGCATCGGCCTGATGGGCAGTTAAGCCGGCAATATCGGCGTCTAGGGTACGTGGGTATTTATCTAAATCTTCATTTTTGCCAAATTGCATTGGGTTAACAAAGATACTGCAAATCACCCGATCAGCATGGTGGCGGGCAATATCGACCAGTTTAAAGTGGCCATTATGCAGGTTACCCATGGTAGGTACAAAGGCGATGCGCTCGCCTGCCTGACGCCAAGAGGTAATTTGTGCGCGCAGCGCAGCAACAGAATCCAAAATATTCATTTAATTAAAACTATGCTCCTGGCCTGGGAAAGTACCGGCCTTAACTTCACTGACATAGCTGGCAATGGCGCTACGAATTTCGCCGGTTTGTGCCAGATAATTTTTGGAAAACTTCGGGATATAACCACTGCTAATGCCAAGTAAATCGTGCATCACCAACACTTGACCGTCAGTGACGTTACCGGCACCTATGCCGATCACCGGAATAGCTAAGGCTTGAGTAATGCGTTCTGCCAAGGCAGTAGGGATACATTCTAATACCAGCAGTTGTGCGCCTGCCTCCTGCAAGGCCAGAGCTTGACGTACCATGGCATCGGCTTTCTCTGCGGTTTTGCCTTGGACTTTATAGCCCCCAAACACATGCACTGATTGCGGCGTTAAGCCTAAATGACCACAGACAGGCACGCCGCGTTCGGTTAAAGCTTGAATCGTAGGCAGTAAAAAGTCACCGCCTTCAAGCTTGACCATATTGGCACCCGCTTGCATTAATGGCACTACGCTTTGTAGCGTTTGTTCAAGGGTGCCATAACTCATAAAGGGCATATCGGCAATAATAAAGGCGTCGCTAGCACCGGCTCGAACTGCACGAGTATGATAAGCAATATCGGCAATGGTAACCGGCAAGGTATCGCTATGGCCTTGCAAAACCATGCCTAGCGAATCGCCAATGAGCAGGATCTCTACGCCTTGCTCAGCAAAGAGCTTGGCAAAGCTAGCATCATAGGCGGTCAACATGCTGATTTTCTCGCCCTGCTGTTTCATTTTTTGTAATACTGCGGTGGTGATTTTCGCCATAATAAAATTCCAACTAGCTTTCGGCTTGCGCAAGATCGCACAAAGCAGGATGAGCTGCCAGCGGCAGCGGCTGCAGGCCATTTAATGGCACCTGCTTTATCAGCATTGTTAATGGGGTGCCATCTGGCAGGGTTAACTCGGGTGCCAGTTCAAACAGTGGGTAAAGTACAAACTCGCGCTGGCGCATACCATAATGTGGAATGGTTAACTGTGCTGTTGTCAGTTGCAGTTGGCCGTACAGTAAAATATCTAAATCTAAGGTACGCGGCCCCCATCGCTCAGCTTTACGTTCACGGCCTTGTTGCAGCTCGATTTGCTGTAATGCCGCTAATAATTGTTGCGCGCTGAGTTCGGTATCAAGCGCCGCAACAGCATTCACATAATCAGGTTGATCCTGTGGCCCCATCGGCTTCGAGCTATAAAATTGTGATACCTGACGCAACTGTGTCGCTGGCAATAATGCTAAGGCGGCTACTGCACGTTTCAGCTGCGCCACGGGGGCGATTAGGTTGGCACCAAGGCCAATATAACAACGCTCAGCCATGATGTTCATTGTTCGTGCTGACATTGCGTTTACGTTTGTAGGTGCGGCGCCGCTTTGGACTCTCTACACCCGCTTTACCAAGTTGCTGAATCAGCGCCAGTCGCTCATTTTCATCACTGTATTGGAATTGCTCCCACCAGCGGGCTAAGTCTTGCAGTTCACCGCCTTCGGCCGCAGCACGTAGCACCAGAAAATCATAGGCACCCCGAAACTTAGTTTGTTCCATCAGTTTAAAGGCACGGCGTCCAGCACGTTTCGGCAGGCGATTTTGCAAGTACCAAATATCGCGCATGGCTAAGGTAAAGCGTTTAGGAATGGCAATAGTACGCTGAATATCATCCAGTACTTCGGTCATGGCAATGCCGTAAGCATCATTTTCATTTAAACCGCTTTCAATCAACAGCGTTTGCGCCCGAACTTCTACTGGATACCAAAGCATTGCTGCAAAAATAAAGGCCGGTGTTACAGGCTTATCGGTTGCAATGCGCTGATCGGTATCTTGCAAGGCGCGGGTGATTAATTGAAAAGCCTTGCCTTCTGGCTCCCGTTTTAGCAGTTTTTCTAACTGTGGCATCAGCTGTTTTAAAATATTCAGCTCACGCATTAGCATAAAGTTGTCAAAACCCTTGCCTGACAGCCACATCTTCACCAGCTCGTCAAACAAGCGGGGCGCTGGAATATTTTTTAACAAGACCGCTAACTGTGGGATATCCGCTGCGCTCTCAGGCGCAATTTGCATATTTAGCTTAGTCGCAAAGCGAATGGCTCTAAGCATGCGAACTGGATCTTCACGATAGCGGGTTTCTGGATCGCCAATTAACTCAATGCGGCGTGCCGCAATACTTTGCACCCCATTGGCAAAATCATAGATGGCAAAATCGTTAATCGAGTAATACAGTGCATTCACTGTAAAATCACGCCGCTCCGCGTCTTCTTCGATCGTGCCATAAACGTTATCACGCAGAATTTGGCCATGATCACTTAAGCTGGCAATTTTACTGGCGTTATCATCTTCTTCGACACCGCTGTGATGCCCACGAAAGGTCGCCACTTCAATCACTTCACGGCCAAACACCACATGGGCAAGCCGAAAGCGACGGCCAATAAGCCGACAATTACGAAATACCTGTTTGATTTCTTCTGGACGCGCATTGGTCACAACATCAAAATCTTTCGGTTTTAACCCCAATAACAGATCGCGAATACAGCCGCCAACCAAATAGGCTTCGAAGCCGGCATCTTTGAGGCGATACAAGACTTTTAAGGCGCTCGGACTAATATCTTTACGAGAAATTGAATGCTGATCACGGCCGATAATCTGCATGGGAGGCAAAGCTGAAACGACAGCAGAACTTGGTTTTGCTTCAGGCTTGGCCTTGGCAGCAGGGTTCTCCGGGCTGGCCGTTACGGTATTTTTTCCGCCAAGGGTGCGGCGGCAAAAATCAATCACGCGCGAAATAATGATGTCTCTCCTAAATGGAAAAGGTTACAGGCTTTAAGCCGAAAAAACCGGCTTATAATACCTGAATCTGCTTTAAATGAGAACGAAACTACCGCTTTGTTGACGTAATATCTGTTTTTTGACTTTAGGCAAAAGCGCTGCAGTGTATCTCAGTGGTTACAGGCACTTGAGCCAGTTGCCAGTGTTGCAGAGCCCAAGCTAAAATTTCAGTCACTGGCGCAGCGCTCAGCGTGTTGGGTACTGGGTGTCCCAGTAAGTGCAAAGCCGCACCAAGGCTATGCTGTAATGGCCATTGGCTTAATGCGCTGGCATGATTTTGTTTACTGAGTTTTTGTCCCGGGCTACTGACTGCTAAAGGTAAATGGCCATAACGAGGCGCGGATTGTCCCAGCAAACTGAATAAATGCTGTTGTCTGGTTGTCATGCTGAGTAAGTCAGCACCGCGAATCACTTCGGTGATTTGCTGGTCCATATCATCAATTACCACCACGAACTGATAACTGAATAAGCCATCACGTCGTTTTAAAATATAGTCTTCTTGCGCCAGCGTGCTAGCGATTTGCTGCGTACCAAAGATCAGATCGTTAAACTGGGTGCTAACGTCCTGCGCTTTTAAGCGCCAGGCCAAAGGCTCTGTGGTCAGCTGTAATGTAGCACAGCGGCCAGTATAGATGCCGCCTGCCAGACTGATGTCACGACGACTGCATTGGCAGCCATACAGCACACCACGCTGCTGTAAATCGTTAAAAACCTGCTGGTAGCGAGCCAGGCGTTGGCTTTGGTAGATTACCGTGTCATCCCAATACAGGCCAAAGGCCTCTAAGGTGTGCATAATGGCACTATCGGCACCAGCCTGCACCCGAGGTGTGTCGATATCTTCGATACGTAATAACCATTTACCTTGCTGGCTTTTCGCTTGCAAAAAGCTACCAACTGCCGCCACTAACGAGCCAAAATGTAAAGGACCTGAAGGGGAAGGAGCAAAACGGCCAATGTAGTTGGCCGTTAGCTTGGGTAACGCAGTAGACACAGCAGTAAGCCCTTGGTATTAGCCACCAAGTTGCTTTTCTTTAATCTCAGCCAGCGTTTTACAATCGATACACTGATCCGCCGTGGGGCGAGCCTCTAAACGCTTGATACCAATTTCAATACCACAGGTATCACAGTAACCGAAATCGTCGTTTTCGATTTTTTGCAAAGTCTTTTCAATTTTCTTCAACAGCTTACGCTCACGATCCCGAGCGCGTAATTCCAAGCTGAACTCTTCTTCCTGGGCGGCACGATCTACCGGATCGGGGAAGTTGGCTGCTTCATCCGCCATGTGGGTTTTGGTGCGGTCAACTTCTTCCCGCAACTGTTGGCGCCAGGCATCGAGAATTTTCCTGAAATGTTCCAATTGCTTCGGGTTCATATACTCTTCCCCGACAGCAGCCTGATAGGGTAATACGCCAGCCAGCGCGAGCAACCCTAAGGATTTATTGTTATTGCCTTCTGGCATGATTCTCTCCTGTACAATCCCACCAAGCAAAAAAGATGGCGGCTATAGATAGCAGAATATCACCGCTACCGCAATCACTAATAAAAAACCGCGGAAGTATAGCGGCTGCTGCCCCTGCCGTCACGGTTTTTTGACTTTTTTAACGTGACTTTTAAACTTTTTTAGTGATATCAGCGCTTAATCTAAGTAATTCTTTGTTATTGAGCCGTCAAGCTGGACTTAGCCCTGTGCTACAATGCCGGTCTCGGCCCAAACGGCAGCTATTCATTATTATTGGAGTTTGGTATGCAATCAGGTTTAGCAGTATTACAGATTAGTCTTCAGCAACAGCCCGCAGCAGAGCAATTTGGTGCCAATGCGCTGCTATCGCCATCTGCCAGTGGCTATCAGATCCATCTAAGACCCGCGGATGAATTACGTTCTGTACAGAAGGCCGCGCGCTTGCTGGATAATTTGTCGGTAAATCGTGTCCAGCTTACCGGTGATTGGCCATTGGCATTACAATGGGCATTTTATCAGGGCTTTGTTAATGCCAAACGCCAAGATGGGGTGCAGTTCTGTGGTGATAGTGCCACTCTTACCGCCTTAGAGCAGCGTGTTCGTTGTTACGGTTTTGCCAAAGATTTAGTGAACCAGACCCCTGAACAATTATCACCCCAGCTGCTTTGCGAACATGCAGCGGCTTTTATCACTGAGATAGCTGGTACGGCCAAAGTCAAGCATCGCTTGATTATTGGTGAGCAACTAGCGGCTGAAGGCTGGCATGGCGTTTATCAGGTAGGTCGGGGCAGTGTAAGGCCACCTGTGATGCTGGAATTAGATTTTAACCCAAGTGGTGAGGCGTCAGCACCAGTGGCTGCCGCTTTAGTAGGTAAAGGCATTACCTTTGACAGCGGCGGTTACTCGATTAAACCTAACGAAGGGATGCTGACGATGAAATGTGATATGGGTGGCGCGGCAACGGTAACCGCCGCCTTAGCACTCGCTATCCTGCAAGGCTTAAATCAGCGGGTTAAATTAATTTTATGTTGCGCCGAAAATTTAATCAGTGGCCATGCCTATAAATTGGGTGACATTATCACCTACAAAAATGGCACTACCGTGGAGATTGTCAATACCGATGCGGAGGGACGCTTGGTGTTAGCCGATGGTTTGCAATTAGCCAGTGACAGTGGTGCAGGCTTGATTATTGATGCTGCGACCTTGACTGGCGCAGCGATGACTGCAGTAGGCAGTGAATACAATGCGTTATTTGCCTTGGATAAACCCTTAGCACAGCGCGCCTTAGCTTATGCCGAGCAACAACAAGAATTAACCTGGCAGTTACCACTAGAAAAGTGGCACCAACAGCAATGCCCATCACCTTATGCCGATACTGCTAATAGCCGGCCAGTAAAAGGCGGTGGGGCGGGTGGTGCCAGTAATGCTGCGGGATTTCTAAGTCGGTTTGTCGCCAATGATGGTCAAGGTTGGCTGCATTTTGATTTGGCTGCGGCCTTTAATAATTCCGCTAACGCTTATTGGGCGGCTGGCGCAACAGGGCAGGGTATTCGTACCATTGCCGCCACTTTATTAAATGAACTTAAGGCCTAATACTGGCAGCCCTCTCGCCAGCGGCTTGTCGTTGGCGTGAATAAGAGAATCAACACTGTGTTACCTGTAGCTGAAATTTTACCTGAGTTGTGTCGTTTGCTGCAGCAAAGGTCCCGTCTGATCTTATCGGCGCCGCCTGGTGCCGGTAAATCAACCTATTTGCCATTGTATCTGTTACAGCAACCCGAGTTTGCCGATACACGTATTGTGCTATTAGAGCCGCGGCGTTTGGCCGCGAGAAGTATCGCCGCCTATTTAGCTGCGCAATTAGGTGAAGCGGTAGGACAGACAGTGGGTTACCAAATTCGGCAGGATAGTCAGTTTAGTCAAGCGACCCGACTACTGATTGTTACTGAGGGGGTGTTAACCCGGAAAATTCAGCAAGATCCTGAACTAAACTCGGTCGATTTACTGATTTTTGACGAATTTCATGAAAGATCACTGCATGCTGACCTAGGCTTGGCACTTGCTTTGGAAGTGCAAGCTTTGAATGAGCGGTTAAAAATCCTCGTGATGTCAGCAACACTGGATAGCAACGCTTTAGCACAGTATCTGCAAGCGCCGATCTTACAAAGTCAGGGGCGCAGTTATCCTGTCAGTATGACGTATGTGCCGCCAACTAAAGAACCGATGGCCTTGCAATGTGCCAGACAGGCTTTACAGGCTTTTTACCAGCATCAGAGCAGTGTGTTAGTCTTTTTGCCTGGACAAGCAGAGATAAAGCAAGCGCTGGAGTGGCTAAGCGGACAAACCTTACCTAACACGGTAAAGGTACTGCCTTTACTGGGCAGTATGAGTTTGACGGATCAGCAACTGGCCATCGCTGCGCCGCCTGACGGCGAGTTTAAATTGGTACTGGCCACCAACCTTGCTGAGACGAGTTTGACCATTGAGGGCATTCATGTGGTGGTGGATAGTGGTTTTGCGAGGCGCGCCAGCTATCAACCGCGTTCAGGAATTAGCCGTTTAGAGACTATCGCGATCAGTCAAGCCGCGGCAACACAGCGAGCGGGACGAGCTGGTCGTCTGGCTGCGGGGTATTGTTATCGGATCGATAGTGCTGAGCAATGGCAGCGTAGGCCCGCTTTTGAGCCCGCAGAAGTAGAATTAGCCGAGTTGACGGCCTTACGCTTAGAGATTGCCGTATGGGGATGTCAACCGCGCGATTTAAGCTGGTTAACTGCACCCAATAGTGCCAACCTTGCTGCGGCAACCGCTTTATTGCAACAGTTACAGGTTTTGGATGGTCAGCAGCAGCTGACGGCTTACGGTCGAGTCCTATATCAGTTTGGTACCGATATCCGTTTGGCTAGCATGCTGCAGCATGCAAAAATACTGGAGGCTGATTATCCTGGGATCCTTTGGTTGGCGGTGCTATTGGCCGTATTGCTAGAGGAGTCGGTTAGCTCGCAAGCCGATCTGTATCAACAGCTATCGCAGTTGCATACTCGACACAGTTACTACCAACGCCAATATCAGCAAGCGCAACAGCTTGCTAAACGCTTATCATGTCAAGCGGTGAATCAATTGCCGTTGCAGTGGGTGGCGGTACTGTTATTGCGTGCTTATCCTGATCGTTTAGCTCAGCGTCGTGGCCAAGGCTATTTATTGGCGAATGGCGCTGGCGCAAACCTGCCTGCAGGGCATGCACTGGAACAACACCCTTTTTTAGTGGCAGTCACTCTTCAGCAATCTCAACAGCAAAATCGGATCTTACAGGCGGTTGCTATTGATCTTGATGCTATTCTAGCTGACTGGCCAGAACTCGCTTGGCAAAGTGTTACCGGTTGGGATGATAAACAAGCGAGTTTTTACAGTGAGCGGCGCCGGTTATTTGGGCAAATCGTCTTACAGCGACGGCCCAGCCCCTTGCAATTGTCGGCAGCGGAGAAACAACAAGCTTGGCTGAGTTATATCGCGAAACAGGGGTTGGCTGTCTTACCATTTACTGCAGCGTGTCAGCAGTTACAGCAAAAACTCGTGTTATTACAACAGTATCAATATACCGATTTTCCGGATTTAAGCGATGCGGCTTTATTAGCTAATTTAGCTGATTGGCTTGGTCCTTATTTATCGGAGATTAACAAAGCCAGTCAGTTGGCAGAGTTACCCCTGTATAATTTACTTTGGCAGCAATTAAGCTTTATGCAACAGCAACAGTTAAAACATTTATTACCAGACGCTTGGCTGGCACCTACCGGCAATACGGTATCGATTGATTATACCTTACCCGCAGGACCAGGGTTTTCAGTGCGAGTTCAGGAAATGTATGGTCAACTGGTGTCGCCAAGCATACTGGAGGGTAAGCTGCCATTAACGGTTACCTTGCTGTCACCCGGGCGACAGCCGTTACAAATTACCCGTGATCTTGCCAGTTTTTGGCAGCAAAGCTGGCAGGACGTCAAAAAAGAAATGAAAGGTCGTTATCCAAAGCATTTTTGGCCGGACGATCCGGCCAATGCGCAACCGACTAATAAAACCAAAAAAGCGATGCAATTATGAGCCGAGCGAAAAAGAAAACGGTTAAATCCAGCCGCCCAGCACGCTGGTGGCGCATTGCGTGGCAAACTGCTTTAAAACTGTTGTTGGTTATTGTTTTGGCCTTAGTGGTGTATTTTATTTATCTTGATAGCAAAATCACTAGCACTTTTTCAGGCCAAAAGTGGCAGGTACCTGCGCAAATTTATGGCCGCAGTTTAGCCTTGTTTCCGGGTAAATATTTGACTCAACTCAATCTTATTCAAGAATTAGAGCAGTTACAGTATCGGCGAAGTACGGATGTCAGCGGCCCTGGACAATTTAGTGTGCAAGGGGGGCGCGTGACGATTTTCAGGCGTGCTTTTACCTATGTCGACGGTGAGCAACCGGCACGTCTGTTTAGTGTGGAGTTTAATCGCACAGGCGTTAGCCGTGTAGTACAGCAGGGGCAGGCGATAGACTTTGCTCGATTAGAGCCGCAATTAGTGGAACATTTAGTCTCGCCTCATCAAGAAGATCGCGAACTGGTGCGTTTAGAAGCTGTCCCAGACTTGTTCAAGGACACCTTGCTATTAATTGAAGATCGGAATTTTTATCAGCATCGTGGCGTATCGCCCTTGGCGATCCTACGGGCATTTTGGGTCAATCTGACGGCGGGTAGAACGGTGCAAGGTGGGTCAACCTTAACCCAGCAGTTAGCGAAAAATATGTATTTAACCCATGATCGTACCTTATGGCGTAAAGCGAATGAAGCCTTTATTGCCTTAGTTCTGGATTATCGGTTTAGTAAAGATCAGATCTTTGAAGCCTATTTAAATGAAATCTATTTGGGGCAAAATCATGCCACTGCCGTACATGGTTTTGGTTTAGCCAGCCGTTTTTATTTTGGTAAGCCGCTAGCCGAGTTAGCGCCAGAACAATATGCGTTATTGATTGGTATTGTTAAAGGTCCAGGGTTTTATGATCCCAGACGTTTTCCTGAGCGGGCGCAAAGTCGTCGTGATTTAGTCTTACGTCTGATGTTTGAGCAGCATTTGTTAGATCGCCAAGCATACGAACGCGCAGTCAAGCAGCCTTTACAGGTTGTGCCTCGTGGTCAATACCTGAATGCAAGCTTCCCTGCTTATATGGACGCGGTAAAGCGTGAGTTGCGGCAACTAGCCTTAGATAGCGCCTTAATGCATAGCGGTATCAAGGTATTTACCTATCTTGATCCTATGGCACAAAGACAGGCAGAGCGCACTGTGAGTCAAATCGTACCAGGGATGAATCCAGACTTAGAAGCGGCCATGCTGGTGGTCGATTACCAAGAGGCGGCCATACAAGCCTTAGTGGGGGGCAAAACGGCCGGTTTTGCTGGTTTTAACCGCGCTCTGGAAGCCAGAAGACCTATAGGTAGCTTGATTAAACCCGCTATTTATTTAGAAGCACTGGCACAGCGCGGCCGTTTTACGTTAGGCACTATGCTTGATGATAGTCCGATCAGTTTACGCAATAATAATGAAGAGTGGCAGCCACAAAATTTTGACAAACAATTTCATGGGCCTATTTCGCTAATGCGCGCGTTAGCAGACTCGCGTAATTTACCGACAGTGCGCTTAGGCTTGCAGTTAGGCATGCCAAAAGTACAGGAGGCGCTGCGGCGTTTAGGGTTAGAACGGCGGGTGAACTTGTATCCTGCTGCTTTACTTGGCGCGGTAGATTTAACGCCCTATGAAGTGACACAACTTTATCAAACGCTGGCAAATAATGGGGTGCATCAGTCGCTCGCTACGGTGCAAGCGGTAACCGATCAACATGGAGCAGTCGTTTATCAGCGTAGTAATATTAAAACGGTGCGTTATCCTGCAGAAGATGTGTATTTATTACATTATGCGATGATTGAATCGACTTTAACGGGCACTGCGCAGTCGTTAGCTCGAACTTGGCCGCAACCCACTTTTGCCGGTAAAACGGGCACTTCCAGTGATTATCGGGATAGTTGGTTTGCCGGATTTGATCAGGAGACATTAGTCACTGTTTGGTTAGGCCGTGATGATAACAAAAGTACCGGTTTAACAGGTGGCACCGGCGCCTTAAGATTATTTGCTGATTACTTTAGGCAAAAAGGGAAAAATAATTTAATTCGCTATATGCCTGAACAAGTGGAATGGCAGCGGTTCTCCACCCGAACAGGGTTGCCTATTCCAGAGTACTGTCCTAATGGGTGGTTGTTACCTGCGCATAAAGCCAGTGTGTTACAGCTCGCCACTTGCGAATAATAATAGAGGTTAAACTATGCACTCTAGTCTACTATCTGAGGTATGCCGCTGTAGCTGGGTAGACTTAACCAAGCCAGACTATATTGCTTATCATGATCAGGAGTGGGGCGTGCCGCTCTTTAATGATAATCAGCTGTTTGAATGTTTAACCTTGGAAGCCGCGCAAGCCGGCTTAAGTTGGTATACCGTTCTTAAAAAGCGCGAAAACTATCGTGCTGCCTTTGCAAATTTTGATCCCGCCAAAGTCGCGCTGTTTGATGACATTCAGGTGGCGGCTTTGCTAGAGAATCCGGGGATTATTCGTAACCGCTTAAAAATTGCCGCTACCATCAATAACGCGGCGCGCTTTTTGGAGGTGCAGCAAGAGTTTGGCAGTTTTAGCACTTATCAGTGGCGCTTTGTGAAAGGGTCTGTGCAAGTCAATAGCATAAAGTGCGCAGCGGATTATCGGGTAACTAGCCCAGAGTCAGATGCAATGAGCAAAGATTTAAAACGCCGAGGTTTTAAGTTTATTGGCTCAACCATTATTTATGCTTACATGCAAGCTTGCGGTATGGTCAATGATCATCACGATAACTGTTTTCGGAAAACTGCAGTGGCCAGATCATCGTCATGCTAGTTTACTGCCTCATTTAAAGTGAGGTTAAAGTTTGAGTTCGCGGGTTAAGGTTGTTAAGTAGCAATAATCAATTCTCCCTGTTACCTAAGCTTGCTAGATAACAGGGAGGTTAGAGCATAGGTTGTAGTCTTTATTTTAACGCGGCAAAAGCATAATCTGCGGCGGCAATGGTTTCCGCTAAGTCTTCATCGCTGTGCGCCAAGGATAAAAAGCCTGCTTCATAAGCTGACGGGGCAAGATAAACACCTTGTTGTAGCATTAAGTGGAAGAAGCGTTTAAAGGCTTCAATATCGCAGCGAGTCGCTTGTTGAAAGTTACTTACTCGGCCCTCGGCAGTGAAAAACATGCCAAACATACCGCCAACCTGATTAAAGCTAACCGGAATGCCATGCTTAGCAGCCGCTTGCGCTAAGCCTTTGATTAATTTTGCTGTCTTTTCGGTTAGCGCCTCATAGACACCCGGCTTGCTGATCTCTTGCATGGCTGCCAGGCCTGCTGCCATGGCAATAGGGTTACCTGACAGCGTACCCGCTTGATAAACCGGACCAAGCGGCGCTATGTGCTGCATAATGGCTTTTTTGCCGCCAAAAGCACCTACCGGCATACCGCCACCGATAATTTTGCCTAAGGTGGTTAAATCAGGTGTTACCCCAAAGTAGGCCTGCGCACCGCCGAGGGCAACTCGGAACCCAGTCATGACTTCATCGAAAATCAGCACGCTACCGTAGTCATCACACAGCTGGCGCAAGCCTTCTAAAAAGCCTGGCTCTGGAGGGATGCAGTTCATATTGCCCGCGACGGGCTCTACAATAATACAAGCGATTTGTTCACCTTGTTCGGCAAACAATTGCTGTATTTGTGCCAGATTATTAAATTCGCAAGTTAATGTGTATTTAGCAAAATCAGCGGGGACGCCAGGTGAGTTAGGTACACCTAGGGTCAAGGCACCAGAACCAGCTTTAACCAATAACGAGTCGGCATGGCCATGGTAACAGCCTTCAAATTTAACGATGGTATCGCGACCGGTATAACCGCGCGCTAAGCGGATCGCGCTCATGGTTGCTTCAGTACCCGAGCTGACCATCCGCAGCATTTCCATGCTCGGCACGAGCTCAGAAACTTTCTCTGCCATGGTGACTTCGGCTGGGCAGGGTGCGCCAAAGCTTAAGCCATTGGCTGCCGCGGCGATAACCGCATCACGGATCACCGGGTTGTTATGGCCCAGTAACATTGGCCCCCAAGAACCGATATAGTCAATATAGCGTTTACCATCTACATCGTATAAATAGGCGCCTTCGGCCTTGGCTACAAAAAATGGCTCGCCGCCAACACTTTTAAACGCACGAACCGGCGAGTTTACCCCACCAGGAATAGTGTGCTGGGCGCGGGCGAATAATTCAGAAGAAATGGACATTGTACTTATCCTGTCAGTTATTTATTGGTGTACCAGGGTACGGCGCATTCGTAATCCTGAACCAGATTTTCTACCCCAAGCGTTAACGCAAATAGCGCCATTCTTACTAAAATGCCGTTATCTGCTTGGCGGAAAATGGCTAGATTAGGATTTAAGTTAAGATCATTATCCAGCTCGTTGGCTTCTTGCCGCGAGTCGCGAGGTAATGGATGCATAATCACCGTATTAGATTTGCAATGCTGGGTATAAATTTCCTGATTAAGTCGGAATTTGCCCCGATAAAGATTCGCTTCAGCTTTAGAGGGAAATCGCTCTTCTTGGATGCGCGTTTGATAAACGATATCCGCACTCAGGTTGCCTTCCAGTTTATCGGTGATGTTAAGGCGGTGGCTGGCATTGTCTAATGCGCTTATGATTTCATCAGGCATGGCCAATTCTTGTGGAGAGATCAGGGTGATTTGCAAGTTTTTGTACAAGCTAAGTAATTTAGACAGTGAATGTACGGTTCTGCCAAACTTTAGATCACCCACCATAGCGATATGCATGCCATCAATGGTTTGATGAGATGCAGCAAGCTCTTGTTCGATAGTAAAGAGATCCAACAAGGCTTGGGTGGGGTGCTCATTCGCGCCATCACCGCCATTTAATACCGGAACGCGGCTACCTTCTGCAAACTCAGCCACTGAGCCTGCTTGCGGATGGCGCATGGCAATCACATCGCTGTAGCTGCTAATGACCCGAGCTGTGTCATACAAGGACTCGCCTTTAGACAAAGCGGAAGACTCCATGCCGGTAGTTTCTCTCACTTCACCGCCCAGCAAGTTAAAAGCACAACCGAAACTGACCCGGGTGCGGGTACTGGGTTCAAAAAACAAATTTCCTAAGATAGCGCCTTCTAGTACCTTAGTGCGCTTTTTACGGCTGGCATAAGGCGCCATTTTGCGGGCGATATCAAAAATGTACTGGATACTGTCGCGATCAAATTGTTTGACCGAGAGGATATGCTGACCTTTAAAGCTCATAGTGCGTGCTCACTTAATCGGATAGCGGGTGGGTTAGCCAAATAGCTGATGGCAATATTATACGCAATTTACAGCGGCTTTAACACGGCCAGTAAGATGATTGCCAGTAAAATGAGCACCGGAACTTCATTGAAAATCCGATAAAAACGTGCGCTATTGCGATTACGATTATGTTTAAAATCGGCCAATAATTTAAAGCAATAGCCGTGGTAAGCATAAAGTAAAGCTACTAACAGCAGCTTGTAATGCAGCCAGCTACTGACCGTAAACCAGACTTTGCCGTAACTCATAATTAGCAGCATCCCAAATACCAGCGTTAGTATGGCAAAGGGCGTGACAAAATAAAGCAAACGGCGTTCCATGACTTTAAAGGTCGCGTCACAATCGGGGCTAGCCGTTTCTGCATGATAAACAAATAATCGCGGTAAATAAAAAATGCCGGCGAACCAAGCCACCATAAAAAACACATGTAATGCTTTATAAATAAGAATTAAGGTCATATTAAATTATTCTGTTTTATGAGTAAGGCACGCAGTTGATCCCAGCGGATAATGCCAATAGGTAACTGCGGGTTATCCTGATAAATGTAAACAATACCTTCGCGCTTATCTTCCAGCTCCGCCAGTACTTCAGCCATAGTACATTGTTGCGATAAGCCTTTTACCGGCAGATATTGTAGGGCGCTGTCTCCAGCTAGCGATAAGCTAACATCATACTGCACAGTATAGAAGGCTAGGCCATCTTGCTCATTGCGTTTGATCAATAACTGCGCGGGTGGTTGTAACAGATCGAGTTGTTGTTTCACCTGTGATTCGGATGGATTATCTAACACTTGATAGTCTTGATTCATGACTGCTAATACCCCGACTTTCTGCAAGATGTCGTCTGCGGGTGAAAGCTTGTATGGTAATTGCATAAAATCGAGCTGCATTAGGAAGATCGATTTATTATTAAAAAATTGCACGGTAGTCACGTAAGCCGTGACGATAACTACCATGGCGGGTAAAATAATATGTTGGTTTGCTGCTAGCTCCATTACGGCTACTAATGCGGCTAAAGGAGCATGTAAGGTGGCTGCCATCATACCGGCCATGCCCAAAACAGCATAAGTGCCTGCGTTGCTACTGTTATCAACAATGACTGCGGGAATTATTGCTAAGATTGTTCCAAGCACCACGCCAATACCAAAGATCGGACCTATGATGCCCCCTGGTACGCCTAGACCAATAGCAAACAGGGTTAGTACAAACTTCCCAATTAAGATTACAAACAGCAGATGAATTTCTGTTGGGCTATTGATGGCAAACTGGATAGCGCCTGTTTCAGCGCCCATGGCCTGAGGAATAAAGTAACCTACCGCCGAGGTTACTAGGCCGGCTAAGGCCAAACGAAGTAGTAAAGGCCATTTTTTAAAGGTGTTTAACATTAGCATAAGATTGCGGTTAAACAACCATGCCATAGCACCAAAAATAATGCCGCATAAAATGAGATAAGGGAAATGCCAGACACTCAAATTAATAATGTCTAAAGCAGCCAACTCCCGATCATGACCAAATACCAGTTGTGTGGCTAAGGCGCCGACCACTGAAGCAAGCATCACTGGGATAAACACATGAATTCGGTATTCTCGCAGTACCACTTCCATTACAAAAATCATTGCGGCCAATGGCGTATTAAAAGACGCGGAAATACCCGCGGCAATACCACAGCCGGCCAAGATGCGGATACTGTTATAAGGTAGTTTCAAATAGCGACCAACGGTGCTGGCACCATAGGCACCAAGATGCACAGAGGGGCCTTCTCGCCCCACAGAGAAACCACTCGCTAGCGCCAAGATCCCACCAAAGAATTGATTCAGCGTATTACGAAATGGCATGATTCCATAAGCTGTTTTAATACGGTGGATCACAAATGGAATGCCTAAACGATAATGCCGATAACCAGTCAACAGTGCAATCATGCCAATACAGGCAGCACCTGCTAAAGGCAATAACCATCTGATGTCGGCATCGATACTGGTAAAATCATCATTTTTCGTCAGGAATAAATCTTGTATCCCGATAATCGCTAATCGAAACAAAATGATCAGTAAGGCCGCAATAAGCCCACCCAGCATACCTAATAGGCAAAGCTGTAAAGAAGTTTGAGGTAAGGCTAGCCGTTTTTGTAAAGCCGGCAGGTGTTCTCGCCAACGCTGCATAGCAATTTTTGTTGTTTGAAATGAATGCGATAAGTTTATCACATTCCAACACAAAGCGTGCTTTTCTAATGTAACTTGCGTGATTTCCGATTAATGGGAAATACTTGAATAAAATAGTCAAGTATTAGATAATCAACACCGTTATTATGCCGGTTGGAGTCATCATGTCTGAGTTACAAATTCCTTTAGAGTTCACTGATGCGGCAGCGCGTAAAGTAGCTTCTTTAGTTAGTGAGGAAGAAAATCCGGAGTTAAAACTGCGGGTATACATTACCGGCGGTGGTTGTTCAGGTTTTCAGTATGGCTTTACGTTTGATGAAAAAGTAAACGAAGGTGATTTGCTGATTGAGAAGCAGGGTGTTGCCATGGTAGTGGATCCAATGAGTTTGCAATATTTAATGGGCGGCATTGTGGATTATACTGAAGGTCTGCAAGGTAGTCGTTTTGTTGTGCAAAACCCAAATGCCACTACTACTTGCGGCTGCGGTTCTTCTTTCTCAGTTTAACTTCTTTTTTGTTTAACATCTTCTGCTGTTCCTTTATATGGCCCTCTATTTTTAGGGCCATATTGCTATGGACGAGTTAATAATACTAACGCCCATAAAACTAAAGCTAAAATCAGATTAAAAGCCAATATATAGGTAAACCCGCGCATACCTTGTTTTATCGGTATCTGATTTTGACGTAGGAAAAGATACCAGACCAAGCTCATCAATATGGGTAATAAAAAAAATAGTCTAACCACGCCCAACCTCTCACTGCTTCGTTTATTCAACGGCGACTAAACACCATTGTTAGCATAGCTTAGTATGCTAACGTAATTCTATTTTGTTCACTTAACTTAACTTAACTTTTATTGTTGCGTGCAAAGATCTGACTTAGTCACTATTACAGCACAGTCTGCTGTATCTGCAGGGGATAATTTATGCATTCTTTGTTTTTTTAACGCGTCTGGCTGTACGCTCGTCGCAACCTATGATATTAATTAATGACTAAGTACTGAAGCAGCATGCAAAGCTTCAGCATAGTGGTGTGCAGGGAGCCGATTTATCATAATAACTAAAAGCGTCACACGCTCGGAGAACAAAAAATGAAAGGTACAAAAAGCGTCATTTCTGATGAAAATAAACGGCTATGTGTTTGGCTTAAGCGGCAGCGGCAAGACAAAGGACATACTATGCGCAGTTTGTCAGAGTTACTTGGGACGCCACACTCTTTTATTGGCAAAGTTGAGAATCAAGAGCGTCGGCTGGATGTCGTGGAATTTGTGAGATACTGTCAAGCGCTTGAAATTGATCCTGCAGAAGGGTTAAAACAAGTTACAACTAATTAAACAATAGCTTGTGTCTAACAATAAAGCCGTTAATTAGCGGCTTTATTGTTTTCTTGCTGCTGAAGTTTTTTTCCTACCCATAACAGTAAAATTAATGCGGGTATAACCATCAATGAGGTGATGACAAAGAACAGTGCCCAGTTACCACCCAACGTATCGACTAGCTCGCCACTAAATGACGCTAAAGTCGTACGGCCAAGATTACCCAAAGAAGCCAGTAAAGCATATTGCGTTGCAGTAAAAGCTTTACCTGTCAGCCAAGTCAAAAATGAGACAAAAGCTACCGTTGAAAACGCAGCAGTAAAATTATCTACTAAGATTGCAGCAATAAATAACTCAGGCTTTGGACCTGCCATGGCAATCCAAGCGAACATCATATTACTGGCTGCCATGGCAATACCGCCAATAAAAAGGCCACGAATAATACCAAAGCGAATATTTATGGCGCTACCCGCTAATGTAAAAGCGATAGTAGCAAACCAGCCTACTAGTTTGGAGTATTCAGCAATCTGTTCATTGCTATAGCCAATTTCTTTGTAGAAAGGTACCGACATCCTTCCCAAAAAGGCTTCACCTACTTTAAATAAAAATACAAAACTCAGAATACCTAAAGCAAGTTGCCAACCATTACGCCGGAAAAAGTCTACAAAGGGCTCAACTACTGTAACAGTTAACCAAACCAGATAAGGCTGCGAACCCGCAAGTCCAAGTTGCGTTTTGTATCTGGCTTCGGCTGCCTGTTGCAGCCGGTCTCGGTGGTTAGCGGGTTCTTTAATCAGTAACGTAAAAACCATCAGCACAAGAATAAGAGCCGCCATACCTAGGTAGATCATTGGCCAGCCATAGCTATCGGCATTAGCGAAAGCCAAGTAGCCGGGTAAAGAATAACCAGTCCACCAGCCAATCACGCCCATCGCCGCTGCAGGTGCTACACGAACACTATCTTCACCGATAATTTCAATTCGATAAGCATCTATCGCAACATCCTGAGTGGCAGAGGTTAACGCTATGGTCATGGCCAATAACGAGGTGAATAATAGACTTTGCCCAGGATTGGTAAAGGCAATTGCTATGGTGGCAACGAGCATCAGAGATTGCATCAGCAAAATCCAACTGCGACGTTGGCCCAGTAGCGGATAAAGAATCGGTAGTTTGATGCGGTCGAGTAAAGGTGCCCATAAAAAATTTAAGGCATAAACAATAAAAACAGAGCCAAAATATCCAATGGCGGCCCTTGATAATCCGGCATCGCTTAACCAACCACTCATATTAGAGCTTAACAACACCCAGGGAAATCCAGATGCGCATCCCATCAGAAAGATGAAAAATAAGCGAATGTCTTGATAGCTGGCCAAAGCTTCGCGCCAAGTTTGCGCGGCTCCCTGTTGTTTTCCCAGTGCCATGATACGGATCCCAAAAATACTGCTGTGGCTATAATACTACAGCTTTGACCTTAGCAGACACTTTGGTTTAGAAATAGCGTTTATCAGAGAGTTGTATAGCGTTAGCTTAGTTGCTTGGAAAAGCTAAGGCCTTAAACCAACGAAATTGACCGGTCTCAGGCCTTTGCCGACAAGAAAACCCAAACAAAGCTGAAGATTACGTTTTAGTTTTTTATTTTGGCGCAACTGTTGTTCTGGCCAGTACTCAAATTGATGGAGTAAATACCAAAAAACTCTTTCTTGATAGACTGGCGGTGCCAGTGGTTTGTTGCTTAATGATGCCCATTCTTCTAGGGTATCCCAGATAAACAGACGTAATTCATGATGGGGTAGTTGGCCTCGCAAAAAACGCGAGGCATAAAATACTAATTGTTGTGATTTCTCATCAATAAAATTCGTTGCCATTTGCATACTCCCGGCAATTCGGGTTGCTTCTACCAAAGCACCTAACCTCAAGTATAGTCAAAGCCAGCTTTGTTGCGAATGGAGAACGAGTTTAAAGACATTTTTTTATCGTTTATTCTTGCGGTAGTAGTAGTACCCTGTTCAGAATAATCGGCTTGATAGGAACATCTGGCCAGCCAAGCTTTTCGGAAACCTCTGTTTCTTCTAGTTGAATTTTTTCAAGAACCTCTAGACCAGAAACGACTTGCCCAAAAACGGTATAGCCCCATCTGCTGCCCGGGTCCAGACTAGTATTATCATTAAGATTAAAGTAAAACTGGCTTGTGGCACTGTGCGGATCGGCTACACGCGCCATAGCAATACTGCCAATTTGATTCTTTAGTCCATTACCTGACTCATTAAATACAGGTTTAAACGTATCTATTGCTTTGAAATCAGGTGTATAGCCGCCGCCTTGCACCACAAATCCCGGTATCAGTCGATGGAATACCGTATTATCATAGGCATTTTTCTTTACGTAACTCAGAAAATTATTAACAGTTAACGGCGCTCGGCTGCGATCTAGCTCTACGACGATTTCTCCGTGTGAAGTTATCAGCAAGACCTTGGGGAATAGGTTATCTGGTTGTAAAAATTGGCCTGCGTGTAGTGATGAACAAAAAAGCAGAACGAAACTGAGTAGTAGCGTTTTCATTGATTCACCCTTAGTTTAAGGCCGCTTTCCAAGCGGGATCTTGCAATAACTGATTTAACACTTGCTCGGTTAAAATACGTAACTCCCGCTCTACGGCTGCAATATCCACCTTAAACGGTGCGGTATAGCTACTATCACCCGCATAGGATTTACTAAAGGTGCCCACATCGCTTTGTATAAAAACAGTCAACGTTACCTGATTGACCACTTGGTGATCTAATGGCCGTTGGCTAACAGAAGCTTGTAACTGGTTCATTTGGATTTTTAATTGAGTATTGTGTTGGCTATTGATATTAGCGCCTTTGTCTCGCAGGGCATTAGTCAGCGTTTGCTCTAGTTGCAAACGGACATCATTGGAGGTGCGATAATGCTTTTCATCACTACCTTGCTTTATCGTAAGGCTTTGTGTTCTTGGGCGCATATCAACCACTGCAAAACTAAATTGAGCGCCTTGCAACTCAGCCGCTTGTGGCCAAAAAATCTGCGGCACAACCATAAATGACGGTACTTGAGTGGCACAGCCGCTGAGCACGAGTAATAAAATAAGGCTTAGATAGCGCATAATTAACTCCGTTTGATTGATTCTAAAATAACAAATTTTGGATTGGCAGCCAGTTGTTGGCAATGGCCGAAAAGTTTTTCTAATTGTAAACGATAGGGCAAATGCCGGTTTGCGACAATTCGTAAGCGTCCGCCGGTTTTTAGTACCCGTTTTGCATCTTTAAACATCTGTGTCGCGATATGGGTTGTCACTGTTGCTTGCTGATGGAATGGCGGGTTACAAATAACCCAATCAGCAGAGTCGCTGCTTTGTTGGGTAAGGCAGTCATCTGCTATAAAACGACATTGGGCGACATATTGCGGCATATTTTCTTCAATAGTGGCTTTAGCTGACGCTACGGCCATATAAGACTCATCCACTAAGATCAATTGGCAAGTAGGTTGTTGCGTTAAAAGTTGTAAGCTTAAAACGCCATTACCACAGCCAAGATCAATCACCGTACTGCCAGAGGCGACGGTTGGCAGGTTTTGCAGAAAAAACCGCGCGCCTATATCCAATTTTTCCCGCGCAAAAACGTTGGCATGATTTACTAGCGTTTTATTATCGTCATCCAAAGACCAGCGCAGAGGAAAATTGAGTTCAGGCCTTACTAAGGTTGCGTCAAAGGTCGTGGAAATGTATCGACATTTTTTAATGGTCAGAGAGGCCTCTGTTGGCCCGATAAATTGCTCAAATAAGGCCAAAACATTACGAGTAATATCCTTTGCTTTGGCGGCAATCACCAGCTTGCTGTTAACACTAAGTACTTTACTCAGCGCAGCCAGTTGAAAAGCTAAATAGCTATGGTTAGCAGGTAACTTCATTAATACTAGCTGTGGTGCATCAGGTAACGCATCGAGACTGGTTAAGGCTTTATAATCACGCTCAGATAAGTGGTTCTGTGCAAGGTTATGACGACAAGCTAGCTGTGCTAGCACTGAATCCTGTACCGAATATTGTAAAATGGTGCCTTGTGCGCTGGCGCTAAGCGCGCAGGCTAGAACACCAAACGCATCGTTTAAAACCAGCACAGGGAGAGGTGTCGCTGGCTCAGTGTGTTGTAAAGATAATAAAGGTAAAGCGTGTTCAAGGATTAGTTCGTCGGCTGCATCCCAGGCTTGTAAGCTATGATTGGGTTGGTTCAAAGGCCAGCGATGTAACGTTAGCTGAACAGCACCAAGAGTAAACTGCGTTTTCATAAGGTTTTCATTAATGTTTTAAGCCGACTATTCTGACACGAGCCGAGCAGCACGACAACTGCCACCCACAAAGCTAAAAGTACCCGTGCTGTTTGCATGCGCTTTACGCCCTAATAAAAATCAAAAGTGTCCCTAGTGTAGTTTAACAGGACAACGCCACCAAGCTCCGTTAAAATCATCCAAAGTTTTTTTTAAGTTATGGGGCAACGATGTTAATTCAAACAGAAATTGAGCAAAAATTGCATGCTGCTTTGCAGCCAGTATGGTTAGAAGTCCTTAATGAAAGCGCTAACCATAATGTACCGTCGGGTTCTGAGTCACATTTTAAGGTGACTATTGTGACAGAACAGTTTGCTTCGATGCGCTTATTGCAAAGACATCGAGCCGTTAATGCTGTGCTAGCGGATGAGTTAGCAAATATAATCCATGCGTTAGCCTTACATACTTATACGCCATCAGAATGGGTAGCGCTGCATGGGGAGAAAGCGCCTGATTCCCCTAAATGCCTTGGTGGTAGCAAAATATAAAAATACTATCGCCATGTTTTTTGCTGATCAGACCTGTTTTTTGCGTTAAAGTTTTACACTAGTGGCTTTATATAATGACAACAACAGGACTTCTCATGGTTATTCAACCGAAAATTCGCGGTTTTATTTGTACAAATGCACACCCAGTTGGCTGTGCTGAGCATGTAAATGAACAAATTGCTTATGTTAAAGCGTTAGGCCCGGTCGTAAATGGTCCAAAAAATGTTCTCGTTATTGGTGCCTCAACGGGCTATGGTTTAGCCTCACGCATTACGGCTGCGTTCGGCTCAGGCGCAAATACCTTAGGGTTGTTTTTTGAAAAAGAGCCCACCGAAAGTAAAACCGGTTCTGCTGGTTGGTATAATACTGCCGCCTTCGAAAGTGCGGCTAATGCAGCCGGTCTTTGGAATAAACATCTAAACGGTGATGCCTTTACTGACGAAATGAAGTCACAGGCTATTGATATTATCCGCAGTGAAATGGGCAAAATTGATCTGGTGGTGTACAGCTTGGCTGCGCCACGTCGTAAAGACCCTGTTACTGGTGATGTTTACAGCTCGGTGCTTAAACCTATTGGTCAAGCTTACACTGCCAAAAATCTCAATACTTCAAAACGCGAAATTGAAGAAGTTTCTGTCGAGCCAGCCAATGCAGACGAGATTTTCAATACCGTTAAAGTAATGGGGGGCGAAGACTGGGAGCGTTGGTTAAGTCAGCTCGATGCCGCGGGTGTGTTAGCGGAAGGTTGTCAGACAGTCGCCTACACCTATATTGGCAAGGAATTAACGTGGCCAATTTATGGTAAAGCCACCATTGGTAAAGCAAAAGAGGATTTAGACCGCGCGGCTGCCGCCATTACGCAAAGCTTGGCAGACAAGAAAGGTAAAGCTTACGTTGCTTCGCTGAAGGCCTTGGTAACTCAAGCTAGCTCTGCTATACCTATAATGCCACTTTATATCTCCTTGTTATATCGTGTGATGAAAGCTGAAGGTACGCATGAAGGTTGCATAGAGCAAATTAATGGCTTGTTCCGTCAGGGGCTTTATGCCACTGAGCCGTTACTTGATGAAGCAGGGCGGTTGCGGATGGACGGTAAAGAATTAAGTGATCATGTGCAGCAAAGTGTGAAAAGTTTATGGGAGCAGGTGACGACTGAAACCATTGATAGCCTTACGGATTACGAGGGTTATCATCATGAATTTTTAAGATTGTTTGGCTTTGGTTATCAGCATGTCGATTATGACGCTGATGTCTCACCATTAAGGCCATTACAAAACTTGGTAAATTAGTCGTATTGACAGGGCAAAAACCGCCATTTGGCGGTTTTTATGCACCTGATACCAAGGCATTATTATCAAGCAAAGTCAGCATAAATTTTGGTATATAGCATGGATACACGCTGCTATTAGTGCTAGAATTCGCGACTTTAATACGTGTATCTGGTTATAATTTGCGCAGTTGCAGGCGGCGTAAAAGTTTAACCAGGTGTGCTGCCGACCAGCAGCTGAAAAACTAGGCCCTGTTTCTTCCCAAAATAGTAGTGCAAGTACGTATGATAAAACTCAAAAAAGGCTTGGACATTCCCCTTGCAGGCAGTCCTAAACAAGAGATCACTACGGGCAATGCCATCACAACTGTCGCCGTATTAGGTGAAGAGTATGTTGGTATGCGTCCGACCATGGCGGTCGAAGTGGGCGATAGCGTGAAAAAAGGTCAGGTGCTTTTCGAAGATAAGAAAAACCCTGGCGTTAAATTCACTGCTCCGATTGCTGGAACTGTGAAAGAAATCAACCGCGGTGCTAAACGAGTTTTGCAATCAGTTGTGATTGCGGCCTCAGGTGATGCGGCTGAGCGCTTTGCACAGTATCCCGCTGAGCAACTCGCGACCTTAACTCCAGAGCAAGTAAAGCAGAATTTAAATGATGCGGGTTTATGGATTGCATTCCGTACTCGTCCATTTTCACAGTCTCCTGCTTTAGATAGCACACCAAAAGCAATTTTCGTGAATGCAATGGATACCAATCCATTAGCCGCCGATCCTGCTGTTATCATTGCTGCTGATGCTGAGGCCTTTACCCAAGGCTTGACCGTGATTTCACGCTTAACAGAAGGTAAAACTTACCTGACTAAAAAAGCGGGTGTAGCGGTTCCTAGCGCGCCACAAGTCACGGTAGCGGAGTTTGATGGTCCGCATCCTGCGGGTTTAGTGGGAACACATATTCACTTTTTAGATGCTGCCAGCAGTAAAAAAGTGGTTTGGCATATCGGCTATCAGGACGTCATCGCGATTGGTAAATTATTTACCACGGGCGAGTTACATAGTGAGCGCGTGGTCGCTTTAGCCGGTCCTGTAGTGAAATCGCCACGTTTAATTAAAACCTTGCTAGGTGCCTCAGTAACTGAGCTAACAGCAGGTGAACTGGCTGATGGCCAAAATCGTATTATTTCAGGCTCTGTTCTTGCAGGTACCACAGCACACGGTGTGCATGGCTACATTGGTCGCTTCCATAATTTGGTTTCCGTGTTAGCTGAAGGCAACGAGAAGCATTTCCTCGGCTGGATTGCGCCAGGCGCTGAAAAACATTCAGTTACACGTGCTTATTTAGGTCATTTAAGCCCGAAAAAGCTGTTTAGTCTGACCACCACGACGAATGGTTCGTCGCGTGCCATGGTACCTATTGGTAACTATGAGCGGGTAATGCCGCTGGATATATTGCCTACGCTATTATTGCGTAATCTGATTGCTGGCGACACTGACGAAGCACAAACCTTAGGCTGTCTGGAACTGGACGAGGAAGATTTAGCTCTGTGTACTTATGTATGTCCGGGCAAATACGACTACGGTACCATTCTGCGTGACTGCTTGACTACCATCCAAAAGGAAGGCTAATCATGAGTTTAAAGCATTTTTTAGAGCGCATTGAGCCGCAATTTGAGAAAGGCGGTAAATACGAAAAGTGGTATGCTTTATATGAAGCAGTAGCTACTGTTCTTTATACCCCTGGTTATGTAACAAAGAATCAGACGCACGTTCGGGACAGTATTGACCTGAAGCGTATTATGATTTTTGTTTGGTTGGCGTTATTTCCAGCCCTTTTCTTCGGTATGTACAACATCGGTCATCAAGCCTCTTTAGCGTTAGCGCAAGGCTTTGCAACACCTGACACTTGGCAGGTTGCTATTTTCTCAGCCTTAGGCGGAGAGCTTGCGGCAAACTCAGGTTGGGGCACCAAGATGTTTTATGGTGCGGTTTGGTTTTTACCCATCTATGCCGTAACCTTCGTGGTCGGTGGCTTCTGGGAAGTGTTATTTGCGTCAGTGCGTAAGCACGAAGTAAATGAAGGCTTCTTTGTTAGCTCTATCTTATTTGCCTTGATTCTGCCAGCGACTATTCCATTGTGGCAAGTTGCTTTAGGTATTACTTTCGGTGTTGTAGTTGCTAAAGAAGTATTTGGTGGTACTGGCCGTAACTTCTTAAACCCAGCCTTAGCTGGCCGTGCTTTCCTGTTCTTTGCTTACCCAGCACAAATTTCGGGTGATGCAGTATGGACTGTAGCCGATGGTTACTCAGGTGCAACTTGGTTAAGCAAAGCTGCATCGGGTGATTTAGATTACGCCGCGAATACACAACTTTGGTGGGATGCTTTCTTAGGCTTTATCCCAGGCTCTGTTGGTGAAACCTCTGTGTTGGCCTTGTTGATCGGTGGTTTGGCACTGATTTATTTCCGTATTGCTTCTTGGCGCATAGTGTTAGGTGTTATGGTCGGCATGATCCTGACCAGCTACCTATTCAACGCTGTTGGTTCGGCCTCTAACCCATTATTTGCAATGCCATGGCAT
The DNA here is from genome assembly GCF_049390205.1 of Alishewanella sp. d11. GTDB lineage: Bacteria > Pseudomonadota > Gammaproteobacteria > Enterobacterales > Alteromonadaceae > Alishewanella. The sequence continues at coordinate 2,310,232 of NZ_CP186547.1, forward strand.
TGGCACTTAGTGTTAGGTGGTTTTGCTATTGGTATGTTCTTTATGGCAACCGATCCAGTATCTGCCTCTTTCACCAATCAAGGTAAATGGGCATACGGCATCCTAATCGGTTTCATGGTAGTGATGATCCGTGTCGTGAATCCTGCCTATCCAGAAGGTATGATGTTGGCAATTTTATTCGCTAACTTGTTTGCACCTTTATTCGATTTCTTCGTGGCGCAAGCCAATATCAAGCGGAGGCTGGCACGTAATGTCTAGTAATAACGACAGCATCAGCAAAACGCTGATCGTAGTAATCTCTTTATGTCTGGTATGTGCCATTGTGGTGTCTACTGCCGCAGTTCAGCTGCGGCCGACACAACTGGCTAATAAAAAATTAGACTCTCAGGTCAATATTTTACGCAGTGTTGGTTTAGTTGAGGGCAGTGCGCCTGCGGCTAAAATTGCTGAGTTATTTGATAAGCACATCGAAACACGTTTGGTGAATTTACAAACGGGTGAAATTGATGCTACTTGTGACAGAGCCTGTGCAGAAGCCTTTGACTACCGTAAGTCTTTAAAAGACGGTAAGTCGCTTGATGCAGCCGTTGACGTTGCTTCGATTCGTCGTATTTCTGAAAAAGCACCTGTGTATTTAACTTACGATGAAAATCGTAATTTAAAAGCCATTGTGTTGCCGGTTCACGGTTACGGTCTGTGGTCAACTATGCATGCATTCTTAGCTTTAGAAACTGATGGTAATACTATCATTGCGCTAAATTACTATGAGCAAGCAGAAACACCCGGATTAGGTGGCGAAATCGAAAACCCACGTTGGAAAGCACAGTTTGTTGGTAAGCAGCTGTTAAATGATGCGGGTGAGCTGGCTCTGAGTATTTTAAAACCAGGTAATGCCGATCCGCAGTCTGCGCATCAGGTAGATGGCTTGTCAGGTGCTACACTTACTGCCAATGGTGTACAAAATACCTTTACTTTCTGGATTGGTGAGAGTGGTTTTGGTCCATTCTTAACTAAAGTGCGTCAAGGAGCCTTAACCAATGGCTAATGCAAAAGAAATTAAAACCGTATTGTTTGGGCCGGTATTTGCTAATAACCCTATCGCTTTGCAAGTTTTAGGTATTTGCTCTGCGCTGGCGGTAACGACGCAAATGACGACCGCATTAGTGATGTGTTTAGCACTGACTTTTGTTACGGCGTTCTCAAACTTCTTTATCTCTGTGATTCGTAATCACATCCCATCAAGTGTGCGTATTATTGTGCAAATGACTATTATTGCATCATTGGTAATCGTCGTTGACCAATTCTTAAAAGCCTATGCTTATGATTTATCGAAGCAATTATCGGTATTTGTTGGTTTGATTATTACCAACTGTATCGTAATGGGTCGCGCTGAAGCTTATGCGATGAAGAGCACACCAGGTATGAGTTTCCTTGATGGTATTGGTAACGGCTTAGGGTACAGTGTGGTACTGATGGTGGTTGCTTTTATCCGTGAGTTAGGTGGTTCAGGTTCGGTTTTCGGTGTGCAAATTATGCCATTAATTAGCGAAGGTGGTTGGTATCAACCCATGGGTATTCTGTTAATGCCCCCGAGTGCCTTTATTATTATTGCTGGCTTTATCTGGGTATTACGTACTTACCGCCCAGAGCAAGTAGAGAAGAAGGCATAAGGAGCGAAGAATGGAACACTATATTAGCTTATTTGTACGTGCCGTTTTTATTGAAAACTTGGCATTAGCATTCTTCTTAGGGATGTGTACTTTCCTTGCTGTTTCCCAAAAAATCAAAACTGCTTTTGGTTTGGGTGTAGCGGTAATCGTTGTATTAGGTATTTCTGTACCAGTGAACAACTTGGTATACGCCAATCTGCTTGCGCCAGGCGCGTTAGCGTGGGCTGGCTTTCCTGATGCAGACTTAAGCTTCTTAGGCTTTTTAACCTACATCGGTGTAATCGCTGCTTTGGTTCAAATCCTTGAGATGACCTTAGATAAATACTTCCCAGCGCTGTATAACGCTTTAGGTATTTTCTTGCCATTGATTACTGTTAACTGCGCTATCTTTGGTGCAGTAGCCTTTATGGTTGAGCGTGACTACAACTTTGGTGAAAGCGTGGTGTTTGGTTTAGGCAGTGGCGTAGGTTGGGCTTTAGCGATTACCTTGTTAGCCGCTGTGCGTGAAAAGCTGAAATATGCTGATATTCCGGATGGTCTGCGTGGTTTAGGGACTACCTTCTTGGTAGTGGGTTTAATGGGATTAGGCTTTATGTCTTTCTCTGGCGTTCAACTATAAGCAGTAGAGGAATTATACAATGCAAGAGATTTATCTTGGCGTTGGCATGTTCACTGTCGTGGTACTAGCGCTGGTATTCATTATTTTAGCAGCTAAATCTAAGCTAGTTGCTAGCGGTGATATTACTATCAGTGTTAACGGTGATCCGAGCAAAGCCATTAAAACGAAAGCGGGCGGCAAGCTTTTAAGTGTATTAGCCGATAACGGTATCTTCTTATCATCTGCTTGTGGCGGTGGTGGTTCTTGTGGTCAGTGTCGTGTGCACGTACATGAAGGTGGCGGTGAAATACTGCCAACGGAACTTGGCCATATCACTAAAGGCGAAGCCCGTGAAGGTTGTCGTTTATCTTGTCAGGTAAACGTAAAAACCGACATGGATATTGAAGTTGAGCCAGAAATTTTCGGTATCAAAAAATGGGATTGTTCTGTTATCTCTAACGATAATAAAGCAACTTTCATTAAAGAACTGAAATTGCAGATCCCAGACGGTGAATCTGTACCTTTCCGTGCTGGTGGTTATATTCAAATTGAAGCGCCTGCGCATCACGTGAAGTACAAAGATTTTGATATTCCAGCAGAATATCGTGGTGATTGGGAACGCTTCAAGTTCTTTACACTGGAGTCAAAAGTAGATGAGCCGACCATTCGTGCTTATTCTATGGCGAACTATCCGGAAGAAGAAGGCATTATTATGCTGAACGTGCGGATTGCTACGCCGCCGCCAAATAACTTGACCTTACCTTGCGGTAAGATGTCATCCTTTATTTGGTCTCTGAAAGAAGGCGATAAAGTGACTATTTCTGGGCCATTTGGTGAGTTCTTTGCCAAAGAAACAGATGCTGAAATGGTGTTTATCGGTGGTGGTGCGGGTATGGCACCAATGCGTTCACACATTTTCGACCAGTTACGCCGCTTAAAATCTAAGCGTAAAATCAGTTTCTGGTATGGTGCGCGTTCTAAGCGTGAAATGTTCTATGTTGAAGATTTCGATATGCTAGCGGCCGAGAATGAAAACTTCGTATGGCATACGGCGTTATCAGACCCGCAGCCAGAAGATAACTGGACAGGCTATACGGGTTTTATCCACAATGTAATTTATGAAAATTACTTGAAAAACCACAAAGCCCCAGAAGACTGTGAATTCTACATGTGTGGTCCGCCAATGATGAACAAAGCGGTAATCAACATGCTTAAAGACTTAGGCGTTGAAGACGATAACATTCTGTTAGACGACTTCGGTGGTTAATCTTCTGCAAAAGCAGTAAAATAATAGGGGTGGCGTAAGTCACCCCTTTTTTATGCGGAGATTTTTTATGAGCTTGTTAGTACGTAAATTTCTGGTGGTATCACCAGTATTGTTGTTGTTGCTGTTACTAAGTGCTTGTCAGCCTGCTCAGACTGCGCGTGAATATGAGATCCAGGGTAAGACCATGGGTACCTATTATGTCGTAAAGTTTTATGCGGATCAGCAGCCTGATCTTGAGGCTTTACAGCAAGAGTTAGATACTGAGTTAGAGTTAATCAATGATTTAATGTCAACCTACCGGCCTGAATCTGAGTTAATGCGTTTTAATCTGCAGCAGACGACTGAGTCGGTTACTTTGACTGAGCAAACTGCTACCGTAATCGCTGAAGCTATTCGTATTGGCGAGCAGACTGCGGGTGTCTTGGATATCACAGTAGGTCCTTTAACCGAGTTATGGGGTTTTGGTGCGCAGGGGCGTGTGATACGTGCCCCTGAACCAGAGCAGTTGGACGCGGTGCGTCAATATGTGGGTTTAGATAAAATTGAGCTGAATGGTTTAGCGCTGCGGAAAATAGATGCGCGTGTTGCTATCGATTTATCAACCATTGCTAAAGGCTATGGCGTGGATCGCTTAGCTGAAATTTTATTAAGCCATGGCTATGAGCGTTTTATGGTCGATATTGGTGGTGATATGCGACTTGGTGCAGCAAAGCCAACTGGTCCTTGGAAAATTGCGGTTGAGAAGCCGGTTAGCCATGAACGCAGTGTGCAACGTATTATCGCTTTAAATGACTTAGCTATCGCCACCTCGGGTGATTATCGTAATTATTTTGAGGAAAATGGCATTAGATACTCGCACTTACTTAACCCGCATACGGGCCATCCTATTCAGCATAAAACAGTCTCTAGTACTGTTATCCATCCGGCGGCTATTTCAGCTGACGGCTATGCAACGGCTTTAAATGTGTTGCCTGCAGAAGAGGCTATCGCTTTTGCCAATAAATATGCGATTGCGCTGTTACTAGTGGTAAAAACTGAGCAGGGTTTTGAAGAACGTTATTCGGATGCATTTAAACCTTTTCTAACTGTTAATTGAGGTATAAAGATGACAATCTTTTTATTGACCTTTGGTCTGTTTTTACTGGTGGTTGTGGCCATGGCTGCAGGCTATATTTTGCAACGCAAAACCTTGGCCGGAAGTTGTGGTGGCTTAGGTGAATTGAATATTGAAAAAGCCTGTGATTGCGATAAGCCCTGTGAAAAACGCCAGAAAAGGCTAGATAAAGAAAAGTTTTGGCAAGAGAATAAAATTATTTAATGTTAGACCAATACTTTCAAATTTCTGCTCGCGGCAGTTCAGTTCAGCGTGAAGCCCTCGCCGGCTTCACGACCTTTATGGCAATGTCCTACGTGCTTTTTGTGAACCCTAGCCTGCTGGCGCAAGCAGGCATGGATCATGGCGCGGTGTTTGTGGCAACCTGTTTAGCCGCCGCCTTAGGCTGCGTTTTAATGGGATTATTGGCAAATCTCCCCATTGCCTTGGCTCCAGGCATGGGGCTTAATGCTTTCTTTACCTTCGTCATCGTGCTTGAGCAAGGTTATACTTGGCAAACAGCCTTGGCGGCTGTCTTTTTTTCTGGCTGTCTGTTTTTACTGTTAAGCATTTTTCGGGTACGGGAATGGATAATTAACAGTATTCCTCTACCGCTAAAAATGGGCATAGCAGCAGGTATCGGTATGTTTTTGGCTTTGATTGCCTTAAAAACCGCTAATATTATTGTGGCGAGTCCGGCAACATTAGTGACTTTAGGTAACTTGCATAGTCCTCAGGTATTGTTGGCACTGCTGGGTTTTTTCATTATTTTTGCCTTGGCTCATCGCGGCTGGCATAGCGCTGTGCTGATAAGTATTTTGTGTATTTCGATAGCAGGCTTGATGCTGGGTGACACAACTTATACTGGCATTATCGCCGTACCCCCTTCGTTAGCGCCAACTTTTATGCAGTTAGATTTTATGGGAGCCTTGACTCTCAGTATCATTCCTGTGGTGTTAACGCTGCTTTTTTTAGATCTGTTTGATACCTCTGGCACTTTGGTTGCGGTTACGCAAAAAGCGGGATTAATGCAAAAAGACGGTACAGTGCCAAATTTGAGTCGCGCTTTGATTGCCGACAGTACCGCGAGTATGGTGGGTGCAACCTTAGGAACTTCAACCACCACAAGTTACGTGGAAAGCTCAAGTGGGGTCACTGCCGGTGGTCGAACGGGGTTAACCGCTTTAGTGACTGGGGGCTTATTTATTTTGGCCTTATGGTTTTCGCCTGTGGCGGCAATGGTACCCGCATACGCCACAGCTGGTGCTTTATTGTATGTAGCGACATTAATGCTGACCAGTTTAAAATATGTTGAGTGGGATGATTTACTGCAGGCTGTGCCCGTCGCGGTCATACTTATTATGATGCCACTGACTTTTTCTATTGCTGATGGTATAGGTATGGGCTTTATCAGTTATACCTTACTGTGTTTACTCACGGGTAAGCTGCACAGGACAACCATTAGTGTTTGGATCTTAACTGCGGTGTTTGTTGCGAAATTTGTTTTAGCGTAGCACTATCCACGTTAGCCCCTTGTCGCACAGAGTAATGCTGAGTATGCTGTAACACTAACTCATATAATAAAGATAACAGGCATCGGCCATAATGAGGCTTCGCGAAACACTACTGGTTTATATGTTACCGTTATTGGTTGTTCCAGTAGCGGTATTAGGTTATTTAGCCTATCACTACAGTAGTCTGGTGAGAGAGCAGCAAGCCTATAGTTTGGTTGCTGAGCATATGCAGCAGCAACAGCAATACCTAAACGATTTCTTACGAATACAACAAGGTCGTTTATCATTTCTCGCTAATACAGCTCCGTTAAAAGCGCATTTACGTAGCGCTAACCCAGCATCTCGTGAAGCGCTGAGTACTTCGTTACAAGCGGTTTTAACACAGTATCCGCAAGTTCGTTCAATTAAGCTACTGCAGATTAATGGTGATGAAGAGTTAGCAGTTCCTGCATCTAACACCGATCTGAGTTTACCTGGGCAGCTAAGAAATGAGTATTTCTCTGCTATCCAAGCCATGCTTGAAGAGCAGATTATGTTTTTAGCCCCAGATGGCCCTGAGCGACATTTACAATTGTTTTTTGTACAAAAGCTTTACGCACCTGCAATTACTAATCATCAACAGTTTTGGGGGTATTTGTTATTGGTGGTTGACCCTGAGCCGATTGTGCAAGTGGTGACTAAACCGGTCACACCAGGAAGTATAACCTTATTAATAAATCGCTCTGCCACTATTGCTTATGCTGCAAATCAGGCATTGATTGGTTCTGCTTTTACCCCCAGACACTATAGAGCTATACAACAAAGCTTGGAAAATAATTCGCTTACTGAAAGTTTGCTCTTGGGGCAACCAAGATTACTTTTGACCGGAAGTTTACTTGGCTCTTTCCAACTTTTGTACGGTATTGAAGCAAAGGAACTTTATCGCCAATTTCCGAATTGGCCGCTGTTAATTTTACTGATCACCCTTTTTTGTGCTGTTTTAATCCCCTTTATGATTTATTTGCTGTTAATCCGACAAGTTTTTGAACCGGTAAAACAGTTAACAGCTGCGAAAACTGCCGTAGGGCGTGGTGATCTTTCCGTAGTACTGGATGTACGAAAACAAGATGAACTCGGCGATATGTTTGCCGCTTTTAATGTGATGATTCGGCAATTAAGGGTGTATCGTGAACAGGAGTTAGCGCATAAGCATCAGTTGGAAGAGAAGGTATTAAGACGAACACAAGATTTAGCGCAAGCTAATGATGATTTAGCAGCTGCTAATCAGCAGCTGATTGTGGCGCGTGAAATTGCCGAGCAGGCCAACCGCTTAAAAAGTGTGTTTTTGGCTAATATGAGCCATGAGATCCGCACGCCACTCACAGCAATTATTGGTTTTAGTGAGCAGGCATTGATCGAAAACGATCAAAACCGACGGACCGATTATTTACAACGCGTTTTGCGAAGTAGTGAGCATCTCTCTAGGTTAATCAATGATATTTTGGATCTGTCCAAGATTGAAGCAGATAAACTGGAATTGCAGCCAGAGTGTTTTGATTATCTAGCATTGTTAGACGATATTTATCAATTAACGCGTGAGCAAGCCAAAGCGAAAGGCTTAGATTGTCAATTACAGTTGAAGTATCCGTTACCGCAACATTTGTTCAGCGATAGTCTAAGAGTTAAACAAGTGCTACTTAACTTAACCAGCAATGCGCTTAAGTTTACCGCCAAGGGCAAGGTACTATTACTAGTAAGTTATGATAAGGCGCTATTGCGTTTATCAATAAAAATTAAAGATACTGGTATCGGCATGAGCAGCGAAGAGATCAGTCGATTATTTCAACCTTTCATGCAAGCCGATGCTACGGTTACCCGCGATTATGGAGGAACCGGTTTAGGCTTATGTATCTCCCAAAAGTTAATGGAACAAATGGGAGGGAGTATTCATGTCGATAGTATTAAAGGCATTGGTAGTAACTTTGAAGTGATTTTTAATCAGGTTGAGGCAGCGGAGCTGATTGAGCACTATCAACCCGAAATAAAAGAACGCATAGTTGATGCACGACCTGAAACTACGTTGTCTCTTCATGTATTAATAGCTGAAGACAATCTGGATAATCAATTATTACTGACCTTGATACTCGAACAGTTAGGCGTATCCTATGAATTAGTGGCAAATGGTCATCAAGCAGTGGAAAGAGCGTTACAGGGTACTTTCGATGTGATATTTATGGATATGCAGATGCCGGTTATGGGGGGAGAAGAAGCCACGCGTTTAATCCGTCATGCTGGTATTGCTGTGCCCATTATCGCTATTACTGCTAATGTGATGACAGAAGATGCTGAGCGGTACAAAGCAGCAGGTTGTCAGGCACTGTTGGGTAAACCTATAGTTCAATGTGAGTTTTTAGCACTTTTAAATACTTACGCTAAGCAAAAATTATCTTCCCCCAGTGAGTTGACGAAGAAGTTAGCGCTCGACCCAGCGATGCAAGCCTTGCTTGCGCAATTTCGTGCGCAATTACCTTCGTTAGTGGGGGAGTTTATGCAGCTTGCGCAAACTAAAGCATGGTCGCAGTTGCAGTTCGCCGCACATAGTTTAAAAGGCAGCGCTGGAAGCATGGGGTATCCTAAGCTCACTGAGCTTGCAGGAAGGCTTGAAGTGGCCAGCAAACATTATAACGAAGAGCAGATCTCCTCACTTATCACGCAGATGCAGGCGGAGTTTGTAGAAGATAAGGAATAAATTTAAAAACGGCTGCAATGATGCCTTAGTTCTTGAGTGATAAATACATTTAGCCACAGACAGTTTGCTTAGCAAGTGGAGTTTATATGAGTTCGCAACAAGCGTTATTGACAATACTGGATGATAAAATTCGCCACGATCGTTTGGTCTTACCTACCTTGCCTGAAATAGCGTTGCGAGTAAGGAAAACTGCAGATGATCCGGACGTTAGCTTAATGCAAATGACGGACGTGATTGCACAAGATCCAGCATTATCAGCGCGTATGATGAAGATTGCCAACAGCGCTTTTATGGGGCGCTCAATTCAAGTCAGTACGCTTAATCAAGCGGTCACTCGAATTGGTTTAAGTCAAATTAAAAATATTGCTACGGCGATGGCCTTAGAGCAGCTATTTGTGTCTGAATACAAGCAAGTTCAGCAGCAGATGGATAAATTATGGCGTGATAATATTCAGGTTGCAGCTATTGCCGTTGCTTGCTTGAAATCATATCAACACACTCAATCGAATTGTAAGTTGAGTGCCGATGTGATGACATTGTGTGCCTTGGTGCATAATATTGGTGCTTTAGCTGTGATCAGCGAAGCTGAGCGCCATCCAGAAGTATTCGGACACCCCTTGTTTCTCAATAGCGTGATCGATAAGGCTGCTCCCTATATCAGTGTAAAAGTACTCAAGGCATGGGGCTTTGGTGATGAGTTTCAGCTAGCGGCCAAAAGCTGGCGAGTGTGTAAAGCTGGTACTCCCATTCACTACACTGACTTTATTCGTTTAGCTGCTATCGTCAGAGGCTATTATCGATCGGTGGAAGAGCAACATATGTTATTGCAAGACTATTTGGCGCAGCAAGTGATTGAGGTTCCAGAGTTTATGCAGCAACCTCAGATTGCTAGTGTGTTTCAGGATGTCAGAGCTTTGTTTCAATAAGGCAACAAGCCTAGTGGACACAAGGGAGTAAGTATCCACCGGGCTCTTTGTTACATGATATTACTCTATGGCAGTTTGGCTAACTTGTGTAGAAATCGCTAGCAACGCTTGGTTAAGGCTATCAGCCATCAACAGCAAATCGGCATCCAACCGTGTAATAAGATCATCCCAACCTAATTCATCATTTTGTTCCGTCAGGCTATCTGGGTAGCTTAGCTGTTTTACTCCACCATCATCAGTAATTGTCAGTGACATCCCTTCTGCTTGTTGCAGATTAATGCGCGTCACCAATTTATCCTGTAAATGAGTTTGTACTTCATCAGCACTAAGCAAGTGATTACTAAAACGGACTTTAGCACCTTCTTCATCAGGGGCTTTTAGTTCAACTTCAGATCCAGGTTGAAAGTGACCTGGCAAGTCTTTATGTTGCAACCAAAGCTGAAGATGATTATTTAATTTCTGGTTATCTAGCCAAGGTAAAGCTGGTAAAGAACCTAGTGCTTTGCGTAGCAGAGCTAAAATATCTTCAGCCTTACTAGCGCTACTCGTATTAATGACGAGCCATTGCTGTTCCGCATCATAATAGCCTTGGGTTAATTGTGAGCGACTAAAGGCCCGAGGCAGCAAACTTTGTATAAGATCTTCTTTTAAAGCCTGTTTCTCTTTCCGGCTTAAACTGCGCCCTTGTTCTTGCTCGGCAGCGTCAATCTTAGGTTGAAGCTCCTCATTAATTACAGCCGCGGGCAGTACTTTCTCTTGTCTCTTCACGGCGAAGAACCATCGATTTTTTTGCTGATGGCAATACTGTTTAATACTAGGATGCAATGGGTAGCTAAAACCAGAACGTAATGCTTCCTGTCCAGTGCAAGGGATAAATTTATATTCTGCAAGAGCAGTTTCCAGCACAGATAACTCTGTTGTTAGCGGCGCACTTAACTTGTACACCCTGATATTCTTAAACCACATAACAACTTCTATTCCATTCTAGGTAAAGAGCTGCAGTATAACCTTTACTTATTCAAGTTGCAGCGCTATCAGGAAAGGAGCTTTACTATTGCTGATGTGCTAAGTCAGTTTTTTAGGAAATAAGATGTGGTAATGTAAGCCTTTACCAGGTTCGCTGTTGACTTCAATACTGCCATTTAAGGTCTGGCGTACTAAGTTGTAGGTAATATGAGTGCCAAGGCCACTTCCGCCTTGATCTCGCTTGGTAGTAAAAAACGGATGGAAAAGTTTAGACAATTGCTCTTGCTCCAAGCCTTTTCCATTATCGGCATAGCGAATATCAATGTTGTCGTCGTCTGCAAAGATCGTTATGCGGATCAACCCTTGTTCTAGGTGTTCAAAGCCATGAATTAATGAATTCATCAATAGGTTGGTGAAGATTTGTGAGATGGCGCCTGCTGGGCAATCCAGAATAATATTGTCGGCACAGTTAACTTCGACTTGATGGCGTGTTTTCTTAAAATGAGGTTGCAGCGAGCGAATAATCTCATGAATATATTCGCATAAATTGATAGTGCGGATGGCTTCGCTGGTTTGATCTACCGCTATTTGTTTGAAACTGGCAATCAGATCCGAGGCTCTGCCAAGATTAGAGGCGAGCAAATGGGTGCTCTGTTGCGCTTCGTCTAAGAATTCATCTAACATTTTTGGCGTAAGTGTTTTAGTTTGGTAAGCATTGTTCAACTTGTTCAAGCGTTCTTCCAAAAAGCTAGTAGCAGTAACGCTGATGCCTACAGGGGTATTCACTTCGTGGGTAATTCCAGCAACTAGGCCACCAAGAGCGGCCATTTTCTCTGATTGTACTAGTCTGTCTTGTGCTTGGTTCAGATGTTGAATAGTCTCTTCTAGCTCTTTTTGTTTCTGACGTAAGTCTAATTCTGTTTGCCGGCGTTGTTCAATTTCTTCTTTTAATGACTGCTCTTTTTGTAGCAGCTCTTGCTTTTGTTGCTGCAAATCCATCATAGCTTGGCTTAAACCAGAAGTTTTACGTGCAACCTCTTGCTCCAATAGTAGGTTTTGTTGATCAAGCTTATTATTAGATAATAACAATTGTTGCTGGGTTTGTTTAAGTTGAGCTTGGTAATCCTGTAAGCGTTGGATAAGTCGATTATAGGCTGTTGCCATCAACGAAAGCTCTGCGCCCTCATCCGCAGAAATTTGGATTTTGGAGCCGTCAAGTTGCTCCAATTCCAGATCTTCAATCTGTCGGCTTAAATCAGCCAAGGGTTCAGTCAGATAACGACGAAACGCAATTAAAAACAGAATAATTAAAAAAGTGGTTTTTAAAATTGCGTTGCCAATTAAAAAGTACAGGCCAATTTCAATGCGTTCAATAACGATAGTTCTGCTAGAAAACAGGGTTACATCACCTACCTGACTGGTGCGGCCTGAGAATTCAAAGATAAGAGGAAAGGTGTAACCAAAGATCCCAGACTGTTGCTCACTAATACTAAGCTCTTGTTGTACCAGTTGGTTACTAAAACGTTGCTGGATATCAATATAACGTCCAGATTGTGTGATAATTGCACCATTATCATCACGGATGATAATGCCTTCAATAGAAGGAATTGCCAATAAGCCATCAGCGATATTAAGCGTTTGTGGTGTATTCAATTCCCAGATGGCTCTGGTTAGACTTCCTGAAAAAGTTTGTTGTAAGGTACTAAGTTCGTTTTTGATATAGTTTTTGGCGTTAAAATATTCGGCAAACACTTGGCCAAAAGTCACAAAAAGCGTCAGCAAAAAGTATACTGATAAAACCTTGGTCAGCAGTTTTTTCGATAAGCTTTGTTGCTGCATAGTTTTGCCCTGAGGTTCAGCGAAAGATATCCACTATCATGTCGTATTACCATAGCGAATAAGTCTGATATTTAAAATACTTTTCTAAAAATAGTCGAGAATTAATCCTTTGACTGGCGTCGCTTATTTTGGCATGAATACTGATTAATGTTACTGCTTACGCACGGTCTAAATGCGATACTTGCTTTTCGCGTGATACCTGAACATGTTAGTTCGAATAAATCTGGGAAAAAAGGTTTGACAGACGTCTACAAGTCTGTGCATAGTGTTGTTTATGAAAACATATAATATGACATTCACCACCACGATTATTATTACCACCAACCTTACGGGGTAGGAGGTCGGCGGTGTGTTGTCTTTAAAAGGCCCGTGACCTCAAAGGTTCGGGCCTTTTTTTTAGCCAAAATTGGCTATTGGTCTACGATAACAAAATCACATAAGACTTGAAGGCGCGAGGAGAAGAATATGAGAGTGCTAAAATTTGGCGGGTCGTCGCTAGCGTCAGTTGCCCGCTTTTCTGACGTTGCGCAGATCGTGCTGCAACAGGCAGCGACGGAGCAAGTATGTCTGGTGTTATCCGCCCCACAGGGCGTGACCAATACGCTGGTGGAGCTAACGGATTTGGCATACTTAGGTGCTGATTTCCAACCGCTATTAAACCAATTATGCCAACGCTATCAGCAGTTATTACAAGATGTAGCGGGCTTAAGTGTTGAGCAGCATAGCCAGGTGCAACAGTTAATTACCCAACAGATACAGCAGCTAGGCTGGCAATTGCAAGGTATGAGCCTATTGCGATTTTGTCCAGATCATATAAAAGCGCAAATTTTAGGGTTAGGCGAACAATTTAGCGTTGCGTTAATGACTGCGCTATTGCAAGCAAGAGCCGCGGATGCGGTAGCACTCGATTCGGTTCAGTTAGTAAAAAGTCAAGGCGACTTTTTAAATGCTACTGCCGATGTGGAGGCAACCGCGGAGACGTTTAGCCATGTCCTAGCAAAAACGCCAGCGAGCGTTTATGTATTGGCGGGCTTTGTCTCAAGTAATGACAAAGGCGAAACCGCCTTATTGGGCCGTAACGGTTCAGATTATTCGGCCGCGGTGGTTGCCGCTGCCATTAGGGCAAGTGCTTGTGAAATTTGGACTGATGTTGATGGTGTTTACAGTGCCGATCCGCGTCAGGTTAAGCAAACTCGGCTTATTGACCGTTTATCCTATGACGAAGCCATGGAGTTATCTTATTTTGGCGCTAAAGTGCTACACCCGAAAACCATAGGTCCTTTAGCTAGGGTACAAATTCCCTGCTATATCAAAAATACCTTAAACCCCTCAGCTCCTGGGACCTGTATTGATACACAAGGCGATGGTGCAGCACTGGTAAAAGGTATTTCTAGCCTAGAGCATCTTGCGCTTATAACAGTGTCTGGTCCCGGTTTAAAAGGCGTGGTGGGCATGGCCAGCCGCGTATTTGCTTCAATGGCCCGTTCGCAGATTTCGGTGAGTTTAATTACCCAATCTTCCTCTGAGTTCAGTATCAGCTTCTGTGTGCCACAGTTACACTTGCTTGCGGCGAAAAAAGCACTGGAAATTGAGTTTGAATTAGAGTTACAAAATAAATTATTAAGGCCGCTGAGCATCCAAGCTGATATGGCCATTGTCAGCTTGGTAGGTGATGGGATGCGTCAGCACCAAGGTGTAGCCGCGAAGTTTTTTGCTTCTCTGGCGCAAGCTCGAGTTAATGTCGTGGCAATAGCTCAAGATAGCAGTGAGCGTTCTATTTCTGCGGTGGTTGAACAGCGCAGCTGTCAAAACGCAGTAAAAGTCTGCCATGAAAACTTCTTCAGCCATATCCCAAGCATTGATGTATTTTTGGTTGGCTGTGGCGTGGTGGGCGCTGAATTGCTGGCGCAAATTCATCGGCAACAAGCTTTCTTACAACAACGCCAAGTGAAATTAACGGTTTACGGTATTGCTAACAGCAAACAACTGTTGCTTGCGCCTGATGGCATTGCCCTTGATGACTGGCAAACACAGTTGCCACAGGCGAGCAAACAGTTTTCTCTGGCAGAATTAAACCGCTTTGTCCAAGAGCAACACCTGACCAATCCGGTTTTAGTCGATTGCACCAGTGCTCAACAAATTGCCGAGCAATATGTTGATTTTCTGGCGGCGGGATTTCATGTTGTTACTCCCAATAAGAAAGCCAATACGTCCAGTCTGGATTATTACCATAAACTTCGCTCTGCTGCTCAGCAGCAGCGTCGGCGTTTCTTGTATGAGACAACGGTAGGGGCGGGTTTGCCAGTGATTGACACGTTACAGGGGTTAATTAATGCCGGAGATGAACTCTTAGCTTTTGAAGGTATTTTATCTGGATCCTTATCCTATATTTTTGGCGAGTTAGAGGCTGGTGTGGCTTTGTCGGTCGTTACAGCTAAAGCGAAAAGTTTAGGCTTTACTGAGCCTGATCCTCGTGATGATTTATCCGGTATGGATGTCGCCCGTAAGCTCCTTATCATGGCGCGTGAGTCAGGATTAATGTTAGACCTGGCCGATGTAGAAGTTGAATCGGTTCTACCTGCTAGTTTTGATGCAAGTGGCAGCGTTGAGGCGTTTATGAGCAGCTTGACGAGCTTAGATGCTTACTTTACTGATCTCATACAGCAAGCTAAAGCAGAATCCAAGGTGTTGCGTTACATAGGCGAAATTCGTGATGGTAAATGTAAAGTCGCGATAAAAGCACTGCCGATAGAACATCCGTTGGCCAAGGTGAAAGATGGCGAAAACGCCTTGTCTATCCTCAGTCGCTATTATCAGCCGATCCCCTTTGTACTGCGTGGCTATGGTGCGGGTGCTGCTGTGACATCAGCAGGGGTATTTAGCGATATTATGCGCACGCTTAGCTGGCAGCAACAGGTGTAATGATATGCTAAACAACACGATTAAACGTTATTTTGCACCTGCATCGACAGGCAATATGTCGGTAGGTTTTGATTTGTTAGGTGCGGCTTTTGCTCCTGTCGATGGCAGTCTGTTGGGCGATGTCTTAGAAATTCATGGTGAAGCGCCAGAATTAACTTTAACGATGAGTGGACGATACCTGCATCAACTGCCTAGCAGTAGCGCTGAAAATCTGGTGATCAAAGCGTTTTATGCCTTTGAACAAGCTTTAGGTAAAACCTTGCCGAGACTGACCTTACATTTGCAGAAAAATCTGCCGGTAGGAAGCGGTCTTGGCTCGAGTGCTTGCTCAATCGTGGTCGCCTTTTATGCTTTTAATGACTATTTTGGTCAGCCTTTTAATCAGGCCGCGTTATTGAACTTGATGGCGGTGGCGGAAGGCGGTGTTAGTGGTAGTGTACATTTTGATAATGTGGCGCCTTCCTACTTGGGCGGTTTACAATTAATGTTGCCCCACAGCCCTAAAATATGTCGCAGTTTGCCTTGGTTTGAGGCATGGCAGGTCGTGTTATGCTATCCAGGAACGGTGTTGTCGACTAAAGCGGCGCGAGAGGTGTTACCTAAGCAATTAGCGTTAGCGCACAGCATTACCTTTGCGGGTGCCTTGAGTCGTTTTGTCAGTGCCTTATACAGCCAAGATGAACAAGATGCTGCCGCAGCTTTACACGATTGGGTGGCAGAGCCTGCTCGGTTACCCTTGATCCCAGAGTTAACCGCCATGCGGACGGCGTTAAGTGCTATGGGCGTGTTACATCTGGGCATATCTGGTGCAGGGCCTACGTTATTTGCTGTATGCAATAATGCGATGATTGCTGAGCAGGCGGCCCATTATTTACAAACACATTATGCAAAAAACCAAGATGCGCTTACGGTAGTGTGTCGTCTTGCCAATGCAGGCGCTCGGGCGCTGGAGAACTAATTCATGCAATTAACAAATTTAAAAGTGCCATCAGAACAGGTGAGTTTTTTACAGGCGGTGCGCCAAGGCTTAGGACAACAGCAAGGTTTATTTTTCCCTATGCAGTGGCCTAAGCTCGATATTGATCATTTACTTGGGTTGCCCTTAGTTGAGCGCAGCGCTTTAATTCTCTCCGCGTTAATTGGCGATGAACTGAGTGCTGAACAAGTCGCAACGATGGTGTCAAATGCCTTTAATTTTCCAGCGCCTTTGGTCGCCGTTAATGAGCAGCTGCATTGTTTAGAGTTATTTCATGGCCCGACCTTAGCCTTTAAAGACTTTGGCGGTCGCTTTATGGCGCAGGCTTTGGCACAGGCACAGCAAAATAACCATACCACCATTGTCACAGCAACCTCGGGAGATACTGGCGCTGCGGTCGCGCATGCCTTTTTCCGGCAACCCGGGGTGCAAGTTGTTATTTTGTATCCGAAAGGCAAGATTAGTCTCTTACAGGAAAAGCTGTTCACGACCTTGGGCGAGAATATTACGACCTTAGCTGTTGCTGGCGATTTTGATCAATGTCAGGCCTTAGTGAAAAGGGTGTTTGACGATAAAGCGTTGGTGAATGAGTTTAATATTAATTCGGCCAATTCTATTAATATCAGCCGGTTGTTTGCACAGATCTGTTACTACTTTGAAGCGATGGCGCAGGTGCCCGTTGCAAAACGTCAGCAAGTGGTCGTGGCTGTGCCCAGTGGTAACTTTGGTAACCTTACCGCGGGGTTGATTGCGAAAGCCTTAGGGTTGCCGATTAAGCGTATCGTGGCAGCCACGAACGCAAACGATACCGTGCCACGCTACTGGCAAAGCGGTGAGTGGCAACCACATGCGACGGTAGCGACCTTATCCAATGCGATGGATGTGAGTGCGCCTAATAATTGGCCACGCGTAGAAGCGTTATTGGCGCAAGGGGTTATTCGCCGCGATGACATAGAAGCCGTAGCGGTGGATGAGGATGATACGCAACTGGGTATGCGTTTATTAGCGCAAGAAGGCTATGTAAGTGAGCCACATGCGGCTATTGCGTATAAAGCGTTAAAGCGCAGTTTGCAAGCGGATGAATTCGGTATCTTTCTTGGTACCGCTCATCCTGCCAAGTTTAAAGAGCAAGTAGAGAATATTTTGGGGAGCCCCATAGGATTGCCTCAGGTGTTAGCACAATGTGCGGCAGAGCCTGGGTTAAATTTAGATATTCCTGCTGATTTCGCGGCGTTAGAGCAGGTGATTCGGCAATTGGGGGTAAAGTGATGGACTGGCAAACGCTGCTGGGAGCAGAGAAGCAAGCGCCGTATTTTCAGGCTTGTTTAGCTAACGTTAAACAGCAGCGGGAAGCCGGTAAGGTGATTTATCCCGGAGACAGCGAAATATTTAATGCGTTTAAATTAACGTCTCTTGAGCAGTTGAAGGTGGTGATTTTGGGGCAAGATCCTTACCATGGGCCAAATCAGGCGCATGGTTTGGCCTTCTCGGTTCGACCGGGTGTAAAGGTCCCTCCTTCATTAGTCAATATTTATAAAGAACTCGCCATGGAGTATGCTGATTTTCAGCCGCCAAAGCATGGTTTTTTACAAAGTTGGGCCGAGCAAGGGGTCTTGCTGCTTAATACGGTGTTAACCGTAGAAGCAAACCAACCTAATTCCCACCGTTTATTGGGATGGGAGCAGTTTACCGATCAGGCGATCAGACAAATTAGTCAGCATACCGAGCATGTTGTGTTTTTGCTCTGGGGATCACATGCGCAAAAAAAAGCAAAATTGATAGACGCAAAGCGCCATCATATTCTAATAGCGCCGCATCCATCGCCTTTATCAGCGCACCGCGGCTTTTTGGGCTGTGGTCACTTTTTGCAAACCAACAGCTTACTGGAGTCGAGCGGTAAACCCCCGATCAACTGGCATAGTGTATTGTTCTGAGTGTTAAAGACGCTAGAATAAAAAAGGCTCACTGTTGCCAGTGAGCCTTTTTTTATAATTCTATGTCATTAAGCTCAGGTTCAATCGTCCAATCAATGTCGCATAGCTCTTTTTTCAAGCGATGGCGTTCTTTCAGCTCTTCAATTTCGCGCCATTTCCGTTTGACCGCGCGAGTTTTCGCTGCAGGTCTTTCCAACATATTCAGTAAGTCTTCGAAGCTTTCCATATTACGGCCTCATCTGATGTTGATATTGTTGTTATTTTCAACAAAGTTTCTACCACACTTTGCTTAAAAATAAAACTAAAAAGTGACACCATGATGACAGAAAATAAAAAAGGTTGCCGTAGCAACCTTTTTTTTACGCTATTACGCTAACCGCGCGCTAAGAAACGTGCGATTAAGCTGGCGGTAGAGCAATCAAAACTTCCCGCTGCATTTTTGCTCAATGCTTGATAGATAGGGCCAGATAATTGCTTGCCCAGTTCTACACCCCACTGATCAAAGCTATTCAGTTCCCAAATCGCCCCTTGGCAAAAGACTTTATGCTCATAAAGCGCAATTAAAGCCCCCAAGTGATAAGGTGATAGTTCATCTAACAGCAACGTATTGCTTGGCTTATTACCTGGCGATACCTTGTGAGGCGCAAGTGCCGTTGCAGCTTGTTCGCTCATGCCCTGTGCTAAACATTCTGCTTTGGCTTCGGCTAGTGTTTTTCCTTGCATTAAGGCTTGAGTTTGAGCAAAGCAGTGTGCCGCTAAACGCAGATGCTGGTCTATTAAGTTATGGCTGACCTTTAAGGGTAAAATAAAGTCAGCTGGGACTTTCAATTGGCTTTGATGCAATAACTGGTGGTAGGCGTGCTGACCGTTGGTGCCGGCATCGCCCCAAATCACCGGTGCTGTAGCATCCGTCAATGGCTGTCCCTGACGATCAACCGATTTACCATTACTCTCCATATCAAGTTGTTGCACGTAAGAGGGTAACAGCCGTAAATAATGGCTGTAGGGCAACAAGGCTTGCGCCTGGCAGCCAAAGCCATTGATATACCAAATTCCCAATAAAGCGAGTATAACCGGGAGATTCTCGTTAAAAGGGGTGTTAAAAAAGTGCTGATCCATCGCCTCAGCACCTTGCAGTAATTCAGCAAAGGCGGCATTGCCGATCATTAAAGCAACGGGCAGGCCAATAGCAGACCAAAGCGAATAGCGACCACCAACCCAATCCCACATTGGCAGAATGTGTTGTTCAATAATGCCAAATTCGGCGGCCGCACTAATATTAGAAGAGGTGGCCCAAAAATGCAGGGCTATTGCCTCGCTAGTTGCGCCTGCGTCTTTAAACCATTGGCGCAACGCAAGTGCATTTTGTTTAGTTTCTTCAGTACCAAAAGACTTTGAAGCCACGACAACCAGTGTTGTGGCAGGGTCAAGGTGTTTGATGATGTCGCTGACCACCGCACCATCAATATTACCGGCAAAATGTAATTTAACTGGGCTGCAATGATAGGGCGTTAACGCTTCTACAGCCATTTGTGGCCCTAACAGCGAGCCGCCAATGCCAACCCAAATAAGATCAGTAATAGCTTCACCCTGATAGCCTAAATAGGTTTTAGCATGTAATTGTTCGATAAGCGCTGCCATTTTTTGACGACACTCAGTAATCGCCGCGCCAATATCTTGCCCATCTAGTTTGAGTTCAGCAAAATGTTGTTGTCTTAAACGACTATGCCATACCGCGCGCTGCTCAGTATTGTTGATGGCTGCGCCTGCTTGCATCTGCTGGCAAAGTTGTTTGATCGGGCTTTGGGCAGCAAGTTGCTGCAAAGTCTGCCAGCTTTGTGCGTCAATTAGGTTTTTCGAATAATCTAGATAAATACCGCAGGCCGACGCGCTAAAACGTGCTGCGCGACCTGGTTCATCTGCAAATAACTGACGTAAAGGTTGTTGTTGCGCAGCAAGTGGCTGTAATAAAGCCGATAAAGTAACCGACATAACATCTTCTCCCAATATAATTACAGCTGTGCCCGAATCACATCTTCCAGCTTACGTTGGTCGATGGCAAACTTACGAATACCTTCGGCTAACTTTTCAGTGGCCATCGCATCTTCATTCAACGCCCAGCGGAATTCTTGTTCCGTTAACGCAATAGGCTTAGCGTTGCTAACACCGGTATCTTGTAATTTAACTTCAAGCTGGCCAGTTTGTTGGCTCAATTCATCCAATAGGGCTGGGCTGATCGTAAGCCGATCACAACCGGCCAACGCGAGCACTTCACCAATATTGCGGAAACTGGCACCCATCACCACAGTCGAGTAGCCATGGGCTTTAAAGAAGTGGTAAATTTCACGAACCGATAACACGCCAGGATCGGTTTCGGCGGTATAGTCTTGTTTGGTATTGGCTTTGTACCAATCAAGGATCCGGCCAACAAAGGGAGAGATCAAATACACACCAGCTTCGGCGCACGCTCGGGCTTGTGCCATATGGAATAGCAGAGTGAGGTTGCATTGAATACCTTCTTGCTCTAAAACGCGAGCAGCTTGGATACCTTCCCAAGTAGAGGCAATCTTAATCAAGATCCGCTCGGTTGAAATACCATTTTCCTGGTATAAGTGCACCAGCTGACGCGCTTTTTCAAGCGTCGCATTCGTATCAAAAGATAAGCGTGCATCCACTTCGGTTGATACACGGCCAGGCACCAGTTTGCTAATCGCAGTACCAATATCTACTGCAAATTTATCACTAGCTAATGCAAGTTGCTTGGCACTATCTTGAGTTTGCGCTTTTGCATAGGCTGCTGCCTGCGCCAGCAATGGCTTGGCAAAGTCCAGTTGACTGGCATTCAGTAAAAGGGATGGATTTGTTGTGGCATCGACGGGGCGAAATTGTTCGATAGCGCCCAGATCACCACTGTCTACTACGACGGTAGTGACGGCTTTTAATTGACTTAATAAATCACTCATGTTGTTCACTTACCACTTATTGGCTGATATTGGCTTGATTATACGGCTAAATGGCTAGATGTGTAGTAAAAGATGTAATAAAAGAACAACATTTCGTCATTTAACCACCTTGTCCACGCTTGGTTAATCTTGGCTGCTAAGCGGGTAAAAGCAGTATGCCCAATTAGGGCTAAGGAAAGATGACAATTAGGCTGCCGAAATACAGATTCCTTTTGCAATCGGGATAGTAAACAGCATAATGGGGTTAAGTGTTGTCTGCAAGGGTTGCCGCCGCGATATCGGCTTATCACTGCGCGTTATAGCCCAAGACAACTGATTTTTACTTATTTTTGCACGTTTTAGGAGCTGCTTTATGTTAATGGTTGTATCGCCGGCCAAAGATCTCGATTTAACGCCACTTTCGACAAAATTAGCTTACACGCAGCCTGATTTACTTGTTGAAGCGACCGAGCTTGCGGCGGTGTGTAAGCAACTCACGCCTGCCGATCTCGCCTCACTTATGCATATCAGTGATAAGCTTGCGGGGTTAAATGCAGCGCGTTTTACCGAATGGCAACCGCCTTTTACCGAAGAAAATGCCAAAGCAGCCCTCTTTATGTTTAATGGTGATGTGTATCAGGGGCTGGATGCCGCAAGTTTGAGTTTGGCGGATTTAACCTATGCGCAACAGCATTTAAGAATTCTTAGTGGTCTGTACGGTGTGCTACGACCATTAGACTTGATGCAAGCCTACCGGTTAGAAATGGGCACCAAGCTGAGCAACCCTCGAGGTAGTGATCTCTATCGTTTTTGGCAGCGCAGTATCGCTGAAAATTTACAGCAGCAGATTACTGCACTGGGTAGTAATGTGCTGCTGAATTTAGCGTCGCAAGAATACTTTAAAGCGGTAGATAAAAAGCAGCTTAATGCCAGAGTGATAACGCCTGAATTTAAAGATTTAAAAAACGGTCAATATAAAATTATTAGTTTTTATGCCAAGAAAGCGCGGGGTTTGATGGCGCGTTATGTTATTCAGCAACGTTTAACCCATGCAGAGCAAATCACCGCGTTTAATTTGGCTGGATATTACTACAGTGCCGAGCATTCTACTGTGGATAAACCCGTTTTTCTCAGAGAGGCAAACTGAGATTACTTTTTTGCCGGTATTTTTGGTAAAATACCGGCTTGTTCTTACTTGAGTCTTCGTTATGAAATTTCCTGGCCTGCGCAAAATTAAGCATTACTTCCCCGTTTCTCAGCCTAAACCTCAGCTGCCCAGCTTTGAAGTGCGCCCAGAACTGGATACCTATATCGTGGGTTTAGATCAAACGATTGTGGATGTGGTTGCCAGCGTGAGTGATGATTTTTTAGCGAAACATAGTATTCCCAAAGGCTTATCAAATTTGGTTGAGCATGAAAAAGCCAATCGAATTTATCATGAGCTGGTGGTCGGGCAGGCCATTTCCGATCATTTTGCCGGTGGTACCATCGGTAACACCATTCATAACTATTCGGTGCTGGCCGATGATAAATCGGTGTTATTAGGGGTGATGTCCGCCAATATTGCATTGGGATCTCCCGCTTATCACTACGTTTGCCATACCAGCTCTAAAGTCGATATGAATCGTCTGCAAGGTGTAGCAGGTGATATAGGTCGGGGCATCACTATGATTACGCCAGATGGTGAGCGCACCTTTGTTATTGACCCAAGCGATATGGATCAGTTATCGGCTGATTATATCCCAACAGACATTATTGCCTCAGCCGCGGCCTTTGTGGTGAGTGCTTACCCACTTCGAGCAACCGGGCAGCCTATTCAGCAAGCTATGCTAAAAGCCTTGGCTGACGCTAGTGTACATCACATACCGGTTGTTATGAGTTTAGGTACTCGGCATTTAGTAGAAGAAAATCGCGAGCAGATTCTGCAAACCGTGAGTCAATATGTCAACGTTTTGGCAATGAATGAGCTAGAAGCAGAAGCGCTAACCGGTTTCTCCGATCCATTATTGGCTGCTGAGGCTGCTTTAGAATTGACGGATATGGTATTGATCACCGCAGGGGCGGATGGCTTGTATCTTTGTGGTTATACTGACGAGCAAATCAAACGGGAAAGTTCAAATCCGATAAAGTCAGCCAGTCTGGCAGATTTTAATCGCTTTGAGTTCAGCCGCCCAATGCTACGCAAAGATTGTCAGCAACCGCTAAAAGTGTATTCACATATTGATCCGTATTTAGGCGGTCCAGAGCGGATTAAAAATACCAATGGCGCAGGTGATGGTGCACTGGCTGCTATTTTGCATGATATGGCCGCTAATCACTACCATAAGCAAGTACAGCCGTTGTCGAGCAAACACGAGCAACCCTATTTAGCTTATTCCTCGTTCGCGCAGTTGTGTAAATATGCTAACCGTGTCAGTTATGAAATTTTGGTACAAAACGCACCGCGTTTATCCAAGGGCTTGCCTGAACGTGAAGATAGCTTAGAAGAAGCGTATTGGGAGCGGTGAGTTTTTTTATTACTCAGCTTGGTATTTGGGTGCGTTGTGATTAGGATTACTTCCGAGTTAGAACTTTCTGCTGATGAGCTTAGCTGGCAGTTTATCCGTGCTTCAGGTCCGGGTGGTCAGCATGTGAATAAAGTTTCTACTGCGGTCTTACTGCAGTTTGATATTGCCTTATCAAGTTTGCCGGATCTGTATAAAAGTCGCTTAGCGAACTTGGCTGATCATAGAATTACCGCCAGTGGTAAAATTATCATCAAATGCCAGCAAACACGCAGCCAAGAGCAAAATCGAGAATTGGCCTTGGCGCAATTTATTGCGTTGTTGCAAAGCGTTACCAAAACGCCCAAAAAGCGTTTAGCGACTAAGCCGAGCTACAGTAGCCAACTCAAACGCTTACAAAGTAAGAAGCTGCAAAGCGAGACGAAATCGTTACGGCGCCAAAAGCGTTTCGATTAAAACCTAAGCCAGTAACCCTAGTTGGGCTTAAGTTGATAGGCGCGGAAACTACGGCCTTTCATTTTGCTGTTGTTTAACTGGAGTAGCGCCGTTTTAAGGGCCGAACGCTGCACTGCAACATAAGCGCGCGACTCTAGAAGATGGATTTTGCCGATATCCGTAAAAGCGACTTGGTTGTCTCGGGTAAGGGCCCCCACAATATCTGCTGGGCGAAGTTTTTGCTTTTTACCACCATCAATCTCAAGGGTGACCATAGCAGGTAAGGGGGCTTTGCTGGTCTGTGGGCGTGGCAAAGGTAAAGGCGTAATGTCATGGCCAAAAACATCTTCCAATAAACTTAACTTATAGCCATCTTGCTCGTTAACAATGGTACAAGCCATCCCTTGCTCTCCTGCACGACCCGTTCGGCCAATCCGGTGAACATGTGTCTCGCTATCATGGGCTAATTCATAATTGATCACCAGATCAAGCTTGGCAATATCCAGACCTCGGGCGGCAACATCGGTAGCAACTAGCACTTGTAAACTACCGTTCGCAAATTGTAATAATTGTAACTCTCGGTCTCGCTGCTCTAAATCGCCATGCAGTGCCGCAATACTAAACCCCGCTTGTTTTAAGTGCTCTGCTAAAACTTGAACTTCTTTACGTGTATTGGCAAACACGACACAGCTGCTCGGCATTTTCGCAAAAAGTAAGCTTAGTGTTGCGCTAACGCGGGTCTGATTATCTGCCAGCGCGTAGAATTCCTGTTGAATAAGGGAGGTTGCAGGTGTGCTCTCAATGATGACTTGCTCCGGTGCGTTTAGCAGCGCATCCGCCAATTTTTTTACCGCTGGGGCAAAAGTCGCACTAAACAACAGTTGTTGGCGCTTTGTGGGGGTGGCGGCGATAATTTGTTGCATGGCATCGGCAAAGCCCATCTCAAGCATCCGATCTGCCTCATCGAGCACCAACAGGCTTAATTCATCTAATGATAAGTGTTGTCGCTCTATATGATCTAGAACCCGCCCCGGCGTTCCTACAATAATGTGCGCACCATGCTCTAATGACAGGGTTTGCCCTTTTGTCGGCACGCCACCACAGAGTGTTAACACCTTGATATTATGAATACCACGCGCTAAGGTGCGGATTTCTGTGGCAACTTGTTCTGCTAATTCTCGGGTAGGGCATAGTACTAAGCTTTGCACTCGAAAACGTTTTACATCAAGTTTACTGAGCATACCCAGTGCAAAAGCTGCCGTTTTACCTGAACCTGTTGCCGCTTGTGCCAATAAGTCTTTGCCTGAAAGAATGAACGGTAGGCTAAGTGCTTGTACTGGCGTAGGGTGCTCAAATCCTAAACTCGCTAAGTTTTCAAGTAGAGCTGGCGCTAAAGCAAAAGCGTTAAAATGAGTTGGGTATGTCAAAACAAGTTCCTACAATAGGCGCAAACACTATGTTTGCGCAAACGAGTTTGATTATACACCTAATCAGCTGACGACGGCAGTTTTCGATTTGCGAGGCTTGGTTTGCACGTTATTTTGCTGATTTAAAACTCACTTGATGAAGCGTAGGAGGTGTTTCTTCCGTTTCAGTCAGTAATAAACTCTGCTGCTGTGTTGGCCCAGGTAAGGTTTCCCCGACAAAACAACCTCCGCGTTCAATACAGAGATTATCGGTTTGAATTACGCCTTGGGCTTTGCCTGCTGCCAGGATTTCAATGCTTTGAGCAGTAATTCTACCTTCAAATAAGCCATTGATAATGACTTTGTTAGCAGATATTTCGCCTTTCATTTGGCCAGAACTGCTTATGATAACAGTAGCTTGACAATCCACATCGCCAGTTAGCTCACCATCGATTTGTAAGTCACTACTTACTCGGCAATTTCCGAAGACTGTGCATCCTTCAGCGATGACAGTTGTAATTGTGTGCTTGCTTTGGTTTGTAGCATGGTTACTAAAGAATCCCATTTAATGCTCCTTTCCTTTTCGAACAAGAGATCGAAATTACCGGAGTTCCATTCCATAAAATGCTGTGGATTGAGTGACCGGTCAAGAAAATGAATCTCATAGTGTAAATGTGGTGCGGTTGAACTACCTGTGTTGCCTGCGGTTGCAATTTTTTGTCCCTTATGGACGAAGCTACCGTTAGTAACATTAAAGTCGTCTAAATGTGCGTATAGACTAGAGAAACCAAAAGCATGACGAATTTTCAGCAAATTCCCGTAGCCGGTATTGCTTCGCCTTACTACTTCTACTACGCCATCGGCGGGGGCAAAAATTGGCGTACCTTTTGGTGCAGTAAGGTCTATCCCATTATGATGTTTACGTTTACCAAGAATGGGATGATTACGCACACCAAAACGGGATGAGCGTTTATTAAAATCTAAAGGTGAACCATTGGGAACCAACTGTAACATCGCCATTCGTGCGCTAGAGGTCACAGTAGCGATGTCTAAGCGATCTTCAAAATCGTGATATTGAGCATTCTCCAATCCTAAGCTTAGCTCGATTTCTCCAAGACGCTGCGTTACTAAAATCATTTCATCTTGCTTAAGGGTGAGTTCTTGCTGTAGCGTTTCTCTGGCTGCTTCTAGCTTAGCCAGTTCGGCTTGTAAATTGAGCGTTTTTTCACTTAACAAGCGTTGCTCTGTTTGGGCCTGCTCTACCGTATATACCAAGTAATTAATCACCGCTGCAGTTATCAGCACAGAAAACAATACCAACCATAAGCCAATCACAGCATTGCGTTTAAATAGCTTGCTGATATTGAAGTGTCGGGTGCCATTGACACTGGAGATTGAAATGGTAATACGATCTTTCATTAGCAAAAGCAGTTTACTTTCTTAAGGTAAAAAATTAATGAACCAAAATAGGGGGCTTTGCTTGAGCTGTCAAGCAGTTCATTCGCGATTTAGTGAAAGTGGTTGGACAAGTTTTTTATAACGCTAAGAATCATAGGAAATTCATATCAAAATGGCGACACTACAGCGAGCTTGCTGTAGTGTCTTCATGGCTAGTAAGGAATTTAATGACCCGCATGCCCATCTAAGCCATGCACATGGCCATGGTCTAATTCTTCGGTAGTGGCTTCACGTACCAGCACGATCTCTACCTCAAAGCAAAGTTCAATACCGGCCAACGGATGGTTACCATCTACAACGACTTCTTCATCGGTTACGTCAATAATTATGACAGGTTGCTCACGACCGTCAGGTCCAGAAGCGCGAAAACGCATACCAACAGCAACGTCCATACCTTCAAACATCGATTTAGGTACAGCTTGTACCAGTTGATCATGGCGCTCTCCATAAGCCTCAGCAGCGGCGATTTGGCTGGAAAACTTATCACCCGCATTTTTCCCTAGCAACGCTTGTTCTAAACCGGGAATGAGTGCGCCGTGGCCAAACAGGAATACCAAAGGCTCACCACCAGCAGAAGAATCAAGTTGGTTACCTTCAGTATCGGTAACGGTGTAGTGGATGGCGACGACTTTGTCTTGAGAAATGGTCATGCAAACCTCTTAATTAAGGGAGTAAGGTAGCGGCAGCTGCTGCAACATTATCGACTGCTCAGATTTCAACCGCAAAGTGTCTGCCGGCGTTATGTCATTTGGCAATAGGGCCAATAACCAGAGTTGGTTATTAATATTGACCGCATTGATGACCTGGCCAATCCGGCGCCAGTTATCTTCAAGTTGAAGTTCAATGTCCGAGCCTGCGACAGGAAGCTCGTTGGTATCCGCTTGCAGAATATAAGTCGCTCTTTTGTTACCACCGCGATACTTTAATCTGGCGACAGTTTCTTGTCCAACATAGCAGCCTTTGGTAAAGCTTATCGCATTGACCGCTTGTAAGTTAAGCATTTGCGGCACAACTTCGCCAATCAATGGCTGTTCGAGATACGCTAGCCCATGCAGGATATGTGCTTTAAGCCATAAAGAAGATGCCGCAAAGGGCAGCTCTGTTTGCATAAGTTGTTGCGCTTGCGCATGCGGCATGACTAACAAATAATGGTCTGAAGCCAATTTTAATAAGGTCGCGTCATCACATCTACTCAACATACCGTCTGTCGCCGGCAAGGTAAAACCTAGCTGGCTTACTAATTTGTCGACATCAGGACCACCCAGGCCGAATACCGCGAAACGCCCTTCTGAGGCATCAAAGCTTACTTTGGAAAAGACGCCAAACTTTTTCCATTGTACCGTTGATGCGCTAAGTTCATCTCGGAAAGCGATAATATGTAAAGTATCTGCTGCTGAAAAAAGATGGAATATTGACCACATCTTACCTTTGGCGTCACAGTGTGCACCGCGTAAGAAGTTATCAGCAGTTAGCTGGTTTAGATCACAAGTGGATTGCCCTTGTAAATATTTATGGCTATCTGGGCCAGTGATACTGAGTATTTGAAACGCTGGTAAGGGCGCAATAAAAGCGCCTTGAACCTGAGTTGATAAATTCGCGTATTGTTCTATGGTAAGCCAGGATGTTTGCATAACGATGTTTGTCTTGTCACCAGGAATAGCTATTAAGATTGGGGCTGAGTAGAAAAGCTCAACCCCTATTAAAAATTTTTGTTAGTATTAAGCTAAATTGAGCATTGAGGAATTTGAATGTCAGCATTAATGAGTAAAGCCAAGCTGCGCTGGGCCTGTCGGCGAGGAATGTTGGAGCTAGACGTGTTGCTTGCGCCTTTCGTGGAAGAAGGCTACGACGGGCTAAATGAGCAACAAAAAATCGATTTTGAGCGTTTATTAGCCTCTGATGATCCCGATCTGTTTGCTTGGTTTATGGGGCATGCGCGTTCTAGTGATGAGGCAATTCAGGCGTTGATCGAACTTATAGTGAATCGTGTCCGAGTGTAGTATTTTCATTAGAAAATCGCGTTATCGGCAATATGCTCTTCTGCTGGCAGGGTGTTATCTTGGTGTGTTATTTGTGTTATTACCCCTTGCCGGTCTGAGTTATTTGTTTGCTGGATGCTTGTTGATAGCGTGGTTTTATTTGTTATTGCGTGCCTGGCCACAGCCTGTAACGCAAATCATTCTGTACCTAGACGACGAAGGTCTAATGCACTGGCAACCTTCGTTATTGGCAGACGGCAAGTTAAGTGAGGGGAGTTTTATTACGGCACTTTGTTTGCGAATCGAATGGTTAGATTGGCAAGGAAAGCGTCATAGATTTTGGTTGTTTAAAGACCAAGTTTCTGAGCAAGACTACCGGGCAGTTGCCCGGCAATTGCAGTTACAGCGTTGGCGTTAACCCTGAGTCAGCGTGGCTAAAGTTTCGTGCCTAAATCTATTATTGACTCTGCCGCGGCGAGAGAATACTTGGCTGGCTATCTGTAAGTTGTTCCGGATAGTCTAAGTTATAATGTAAACCACGACTTTCCTTACGTTGCATGGCGCAACGGATAATTAGCTCTGCAACTTGCACGAGATTGCGCAGCTCCAGTAGGTTATGACTGATCCGAAAATGACTGTAGTAATCCTGGATCTCCTGCTTTAATAATTCTACTCGGTGCAATGCACGTTCTAAGCGCTTATTGGTTCTGACGATACCAACATAATCCCACATAAAGAGTCGAAGCTCGTGCCAATTGTGCGTAATCACGACTTCTTCATCAGAGTTACTTACTCTGCTGTCATCCCAAGGCGGTAAGGTTAAAACCGGTTGCGCTTGGCCGAGCTGAGATAAAATATGCCTTGCTGCAGCCTGAGCGAAGACCACACACTCGAGCAGAGAATTAGACGCCATCCGATTCGCACCATGCAAGCCGGTGTAAGCGACTTCGCCAATGGCATACAGGTTATCTAGGTCAGTTTGACCGTTTAAATTTGTCATCACGCCGCCGCAAGTATAGTGTGCAGCGGGGACGACTGGGATAGGCTCTTTGGTAATATCGATACCGACACTTAAGCACTTAGCATAAATTGTTGGAAAATGCTCAATAATAAAATCTTTCGGTTGATGACTAATATCGAGCAATACAGAATGTGCACCTAAACGTTTCATTTCAAAGTCAATTGCTCTTGCCACGATATCACGTGGCGCCAGTTCTGCTCTTTCATCAAAATCAGGCATAAAACGACTACCATCAGGCCTTTTTAGATAAGCCCCTTCACCGCGCATGGCTTCGGTGATTAAAAAATTCGGTGCCGCCGGATGGTATAAACTGGTCGGATGAAATTGGTTAAATTCCATATTTGCTACTCGGCAACCTGCGCGCCACGCCATCGCGATACCGTCGCCACTGGCAACATCGGGGTTGCTGGTGTAAAGATACACTTTACTGGCACCGCCGGTAGCTAATGCGACGGCTTTTGCTTGAATAGTTTCAACCTTCGCGGCGCTTTTATTCCAAACGTAGGCACCGTAACAGCGCTTAACATCTAAACCGAGTTTTTTACCCGTTAACAGATCAATGGCATTATAATTTTCTAGAAGTTGAATATTAGGATGGCTTTTGACTTGATCGACCAGTGTGATTTGAACCGCGCGGCCTGTGGCATCAGCAGCATGCAAAATGCGTCTATGGCTATGACCACCTTCGCGGGTCAAGTGATATTTCATGCTGCCATCAGTGTCCTGATATTGATCGAAGGGTACGCCTTGGGCAATTAACCATTCCATAGCAGACTTAGCATGTTCGGCAGTAAATTGCACGGCGGTTTCGTCACACAAGCCTGCTCCTGCAATTAGGGTGTCATTGACGTGTGATGCAATGCTATCATTTTCGTCAAAAACTGCTGCGATACCACCTTGAGCGTAAAGAGTGGAGCCTTCACGAAGTGGCCCTTTACTTAGCACAATCACTTTAGCATTATCGGCTAATTGTAAAGCCAAAGATAAACCTGCAGCACCGCTGCCAATAATTAATACATCACAAAGATATTCTTTTGCTTGTGTCATAGGATACACTTAACTCTATTAATAGCTTCAGCTTGGATTTTACTGCTTTGGCAGCTATGCGACGTTTGGGTTCGACTTATTCTAGCGTTTTTGTAAAAATAATCAGAACTATTTATTCAGCTTATAGTCATACTAGATACGCTTGACTGGCGCCATTCGTTTACAACACCTTAAAAGTATTACAGGGGCAGGCTCAAAGAATGAGCGAGCAAGAATTAGATTGGCAGATTGTCCAGCGGGTACAGCAAGGCGATAAAGCTGCGTTCAATATACTGGTTAAAAAATATCAGCATCGGATTGCGAACTTAATTTCGCGTTATGTCTCTAATCATGGAGACGTTGCTGATGTTGCTCAGGAAGCCTTTATTAAAGCTTATCGGGCCATACCAGGTTTTCGTGGAGAAAGTGCGTTTTATACTTGGCTGTATCGGATAGCCGTGAATAGCGCTAAAAATTATTTAGTGGCTAATGGTCGTAAACCACCATCAAGTGATGTAGATGCTGAAGATGCAGAATATTTTGAAGGTAGCGATGCGCTTAAAGAGCAGGATTCGCCTGAGCGTTTGTTGTTGTCAGAAGAGATTCGGCATGTTGTATTTAGTACGATAGAAAAACTTCCCGACGAGTTACGCACGGCGATTACCTTGCGTGAATTAGAAGGTTTAAGTTACGAAGAGATTGCAGAAGTCATGGAGTGTCCGATAGGTACAGTACGCAGTCGTATCTTCCGGGCGCGAGAGGCCATAGATGAGCAGTTGAAGCCTCTGGTAGGGTAAACCTTAAACTAGGGTAAACCTTAAACCGAACGAGATTAGTTGACAGGAAACTTTATGTTGTCAGAAAAGTATGAATGGCTATCCCAAGCCGCAGATAATCAGCAAGTTACGCCAGAGCAACTCTCCGTTTTGCTACAACAGTCTGAATTGCAAAGTAAGCTTGAGCGCTACCAGCTAGCGGGAGCTGTGCTACGTAACGAAGAAGAGAGTTTTCTGCCTGCTGACTTTAGTGATCATTTCGCTAGTGTCTTAGCCGATGAACCGGTTTATCAGCTGCAACAGCAAACAGGCATTCTACAGAAAATTAAAACCTCCTTACGTGAGGCCGCGAATTCGGAGTGGTTTAAACCCGCAGCACACGGTGCCATTGCTGCCAGCGTTGCCTTAGTCGCTGTTTTGGGCGTTCAGCATTACCAACAACCGTTCGAGCAAGAGTTAGCCATGCCAGCGCCTATTTTTCAAACCAGAGCGGTAGATGGTTTTGCTATACCTGTTAGCCTAAGTCAAACTTCGGTTGAGAGTCGTTTCGAAGCGCAAGAGCAGCAGGCCATTCAAGAACAGCAGCGTCGTTTACAAGTTTTATTGCAGGCTCACCGTCAACAAGTTAGAGTGAGTGAGGCGCAGTTAACTAAATCCCCTGAGCAGGAACAGCACGAGCACTAATGATGAAAAGGTTGTTTGGCGTTTTATTTGTAGTAGCGCTGAGTGCCTTGCAATCAGCTCTAGCTGACGAAACTGGCTGGGTGTTATTTAATAAAGTGCAACAGAGTGTCAAACAGCATAATTTTGATGTTTCTTTTGTTGTGCTTAAAGGGGGGCAGGCAGAAACCTATCGTTGGTTGCATGGTCGGGATAAAGACGACGAAATAGAACATCTAATCCCAATGTTTGCAGAGGGTGTTGATATCGTTCGGCGTAATCAACAGGTTTATTATCTTATTAGTAACCGCCCTTCTTTAGTCACCCAAGGTGATAGTATTAAAGAGTTACCTGCGTTGTTATTCGAAGATATGACGACGATTCGTTCGCTTTACAATGCTGTTGCGGGCAGTAGTTCTGTGATTCATGGTCGCAGTGCGCAACTTCTCAGATTGTCTGCCATAGATGATGAGCGTTATCATTACTGGTTATGGATTGATGTAGAGACAGGCTTCCCACTTCGTATTGACACGCTGTCAGACCAGCAAAACAGTAATCAAAATCAGGCATTGGAAATTTGGCAAATTACGCATTTGCGTATTACCCCCGAGTTACCTGATAGTCTTGCGCAGTTATTAACGATTCCTTTACCAGAACCTTCAGCTGTTGAATTACCGATTTTGCCGCCATCGCAACAGCATCAATTAGGTTGGTTACCTGCAGGTTTTGCTGTGGTTGCAGAACCTTTACATGTCCCCCAGCTTGAGCCGAAGATTCTAAGTTATTGGTTACTAAGTGATGGACTGCATCAGGTATCGGTTTTCGTCCAACAAAGTCATCGTATGCCTACGCAGGCTTATCGCGATGGTGCTATTACGATTTTCGTGCAATCTGATCCAGAGTTAGATGTGACTGTGATCGGTCCTATCAGTATTAATACTGCACAGCGTTTAGCTGCATCGATACGCTAATCTTAAGTTTCTAAGTGGTGATGTCATGGTAGAAGAAATTGCGACTGTAGTGGATAACGACGCTGCTGGCGTATGGCTAGTGACTACCCCTGCTGGGAGTTGTCATAGTTGTCATGCCAGTACCGACTGTGGCACCGGCATCGTTGCTCAGACGTTTACTCCGCGGCAAAATCGGTTTTTTGTAAAAACAACTTTGCAGCTGTTACCCGGCGAGCAAGTACAAATTGGCGTTGCTGAGCAAGGCTTGGTGTTGGCTGCGTTGATGGTCTACTTACTACCCATTGCTTTGATGCTTACAGTATTGTTGTTAATGCAATTCTTGTGGCAACCTGCAGAGGGTTGGTTAATCATTTCTGCTTTAATATCAGCAGCTTTAGGTTTTCTTTTAGCTCGTGCATACAATAACAAGGTGCAACAAGCGCAAGAGCAAGTGCAGATTTTACGGGTCTTACCCCAGCTTAGGGTAAGCTACGCGCAACAATCATAGCAAGCTGCTGTCGGATAGAGTACAATTCGCGCTAATTATTGTTAATAACCTGCATGATTAACTTCCCGCTTTAGCTCAGAGCTTTTAGCGTCGGTTGTCATGCACTAAGTTTTTTGCGGATAACATGCCTAAACTCGAACATATCAGAAATTTCTCTATTATTGCCCATATTGATCACGGTAAATCGACTTTATCAGATCGCTTGATTCAATTTTGCGGTGGTTTAAGTGATCGTGAAATGCAACAGCAAGTTTTGGATTCTATGGATCTGGAACGCGAGCGCGGCATTACCATTAAAGCACAAAGCGTAACCCTGCATTACAATGCTGATGATGGCAACACTTACCAGCTAAATTTTATTGATACGCCTGGCCATGTCGACTTTACCTATGAGGTCAGTCGCTCCTTGGCTGCCTGTGAAGGCGCTCTGCTCGTTGTTGATGCTGGCCAAGGTGTAGAAGCGCAGACAGTAGCGAACTGCTATACCGCGCTGGAAATGAATCTAGAAGTTATTCCTGTATTAAATAAAATTGATTTGCCACAAGCCGATCCTGATAGCGTATCAGAAGAAATTGAAGACATTATTGGTATTGAGGCAATAGGTGCTGTGCAGTGCTCTGCTAAAACCGGTTTAGGCATTAAAGATGTGTTAGAAACCATCGTACAAAAAGTACCAGCGCCCGAGGGTGAGCCTGAAGCACCGACACAAGCCTTAATTATTGATTCTTGGTTTGATGCCTATCAAGGCGTGGTTTCATTAGTTAGGGTGAAGCACGGCAGTATCAAAGCGAAAGATAAAATTAAAGTCATGTCTACTGGCCAAACTTATGAAGTTGATAAAGTAGGGGTCTTTAGCCCGAAAGCGACAAATACCGGTGAATTAAAAACCGGAGAAGTTGGCTTTGTTATTGCGGGTATTAAAGAAATTAAAGGTGCGCCTGTTGGCGATACCTTAACCTTAGCGAAAAATAGTGCCGAAAAACCCTTGCCCGGGTTTAAACGCATCAAACCACAGGTTTATGCGGGGGTATTCCCCGTATCAAGTGATGATTATGAAGATTTCCGTGATGCGTTAGCCAAACTGAGTTTAAATGACTCTTCGCTCTTTTATGAACCAGAAAATTCTGGTGCATTGGGTTTTGGTTTCCGTATAGGTTTCTTGGGTATGCTCCACATGGAGATTATTCAGGAGCGTTTAGAGCGTGAATATGACCTTGATTTAATTACCACTGCTCCCACCGTAGTGTACGAAGTGGTGAAAAAGAACGGTGATATTGTCATGGTCGATAACCCTAGTGCATTGCCTGCCGTAAATGATATTGCTGAGATCCGTGAGCCTATCGTTGAAGCGAATATTCTGGTACCACAAGAATACTTGGGTAACGTTATTACCCTGTGTATTGAGAAACGGGGTACTCAGGTAAATATGAGTTACCATGGTCGTCAAGTGGCCTTAGTGTATGAGCTACCGATGGCCGAAGTGGTGATGGACTTCTTTGACCGCTTAAAGTCGACAAGTCGCGGCTATGCGTCGCTTGACTATAACTTTAAGCGTTTCCAAACATCTAATATGCAGCGCGTGGATATCCTGATCAACGGTGAACGAGTGGATGCATTGGCGATTATCAGCCACGTCGACTTCGCGCAAGGTCGCGGTCGTGAACTGGCCGAAAAACTGAAAGAGCTTATTCCAAGACAGATGTTTGATATCGCAATTCAGGCCGCTATTGGTAACCATGTTATTGCGCGCACAACCATCAAACAAATGCGTAAAAACGTTTTAGCCAAATGTTACGGTGGTGATATTAGCCGTAAGAAAAAACTACTGCAAAAGCAGAAAGAAGGTAAAAAACGTATGAAGCAGGTGGGTAATGTGGAAGTACCACAGGAAGCTTTCTTGGCAATTTTAAAAGTGGGCAAATAGGTCACTTTAATACCGCCAATAACCTTACTTTTTTAGGTTTTTGGCGGTTTAAAAGGTATTGCTCAATGATTAAGGACATTTAATGGCGGCTTATTTTCCGATTTTTTTAGTCTTATTGACCCTGATCTGTGGGTTGATATGGTTACTAGATGCATGGTTACTGGCTCCTAAACGTAAGCAAGCGTTGGCGAATGCTCAGGCAACGAGTATGTTGCCGGAGGAAACTCAGCAGGCGTTCTTGAAAGAGCCTGCGATCATTGAAACGGCGAAATCTATTTTCCCGTTAGTGGCAGCAATTACGGTGCTACGCTCATTTTTATATGAACCTTTTCAAATTCCAACTGGTTCTATGATCCCAACCTTGTTGGTAGGGGATTTTATCTTAGTTGAAAAGTTTGCCTATGATGTCAAAGATCCGGTTTGGCGCAAAACGCTATGGCACAACAACTTGCCGGAGCGTGGAGATGTGGCGGTGTTTAAATATCCACTTGATCCTCGCTTGGATTACATCAAAAGGGTGATCGGCTTGCCCGGCGATCGTATTATTTATCGTGACAAACAGCTATTTATTGAGCAAGTTTGTCAGCCAGGCCAAACCACGGGATGTGGCGTACTAGAGCCTGTTTCGCAAGTTTTTCAGGCTGAAGCCGAATATTTTATCGGCACTATGCCGCAGCGCCGCTATATTGAAACCTTAGGCGAGGTGAGTTATCAAATCCTTACTACGCCAATGCGTCCAGAAATGCTACGAGATTACTATCGTCAAGCTAATACCGCTATCGATGAGTTTATTGTACCTGCAGATCATTACTTTGTGATGGGCGATAACAGAGATAACAGTTTAGATAGCCGGATGTGGGGGTTTGTACCCGCTGAAAATTTAGTAGGCAAAGCTGTTTTTGTCTGGATGAGTTTTGAATTTAGTGAAGATCCAAACAGTTGGTTACCGCGCTGGGTACCCGTAGGCGTTCGTTTCGAGCGTTTGGGTAGGATTCATTAAGAGTAATTTATGCAGAAACCACTAGCACCTTTGATGCGAAAAATCGGTTATCAGTTTCAAAATGTCGGTCTGTTAGAACAGGCACTTACTCATCGTAGTTGCAAGGGGCAGCATAACGAACGTTTAGAGTTTTTGGGAGATGCCTTATTAGGTTTGGTGATTGCTGAGGCTTTATTCGCCCGTTTTCCACAAACACGAGAAGGTGATCTTACTCGGATGCGCTCATCGCTGGTAAAAGGCGTGACATTAGCATCCATCGCGCAAGAGTTGGGCCTATCTGAGTTTTTGCGTTTAGGACCTGGTGAGCTTAAAAGTGGTGGTTTTCGGCGGGAGTCTATTCTTGCAGATGCGCTAGAAGCGATCATAGGTGCCATTTATTTAGATAATGGTATGGCAGCATGTAAAGCGCAAATTATGCTGTGGTTTGAGCAGCGTTTACATGACATTACGCCTGGCCAACAAAAAGACTCCAAAACCTTGTTGCAAGAATATTTGCAAGGACTGCGTAAGCCGCTGCCCACTTATGATGTGATTGCAACTGCCGGCGAAGCGCATCAGCAAACCTTTACTGTGCGTTGCACTGTACCAGGTATGGCACCTATTACTGCGACCGGTTCATCACGGCGCAAAGCTGAGCAGGATGCTGCTCAGTATGCATTGGAACAAATTAAACATGACAGATAACACTCATACTGAGAATACGCCTACCTATGCCGCATTAGTGGCCATCGTAGGTCGGCCCAATGTTGGTAAATCAACGCTCCTCAATAAGTTAGTTGGGCAAAAAGTCAGTATTACCTCAAAAAAACCACAGACTACTCGTCACCGCATCGTTGGTATTGATACACAAGAAAATTATCAAACCGTTTATGTCGATACGCCTGGCTTACATACCGAGGAAAAACGTGCAATAAACCGCCTAATGAATAAAGCTGCTGCCTCTTCTATTTTAGATGTCGAGTTTGTGCTTTTTGTGGTGGAAGGGACCCGCTGGCATGATGATGATCAGATGGTATTAAATAAACTGATTGCTGCCAAAAAGCCGGTAATTCTGGTGGTAAACAAAGTTGACCTCTATAAAGATAAAGCAGAATTATTACCCCATTTGCAGTGGTTAGGTAGCCAGTTAAACTTTATTGATGTTGTGCCGTTATCGGCAGAAACAGGCGATAACGTTGCAGCGCTGCGTAAAGTCGTACAACAGCACTTACCGGTTTGTGAGTTTTTCTTTCCTGATGATTATATTACTGATCGCTCACAGCGTTTTATGGCAGCCGAGATTGTTCGTGAAAAGCTGATGCGCTTTTTAGGCGATGAGCTACCCTACGCGGTCACTGTTGAGATTGAACGTTTTAAATGGGAGGAGAAGCATTTTCATATTGCGGCCTTAGTATTAGTTGAACGCGATAGCCAGAAACGTATGGTCATTGGTAATAAAGGTGAGCGTATAAAACAAATTGCCACTGAAGCCAGACTGGATATGGCAGCTATGTTAGATGCTCCCGTGTTTTTACAGGTCTGGGTCAAAGTGAAATCAGGCTGGGCTGACGACGAGCGAGCTTTGCGTAGCCTTGGTTACGGCGAAGATTAAGCCCTGCTATGGAGGGTAAGCTGCTGCCTACCTACATTTTGCACAGTCGCCCTTATCAGGAAGATAAACTGTTGTTACAACTACTTTTGCCTGAGCAAGGTCGTTTAACGGCTGTTATTCGGCGGCGCAACGGTAAACAGTATCGAGCGTTACAACCCTTTCAGTTATATACCGTATCACTAGTTGGGCGTAGTAGTTTGCAAACGGTTAAACAGTTTGAGGAACAAGCGCCTGCTTATCCTTTTCAGGGTAAAGTGTTATATAGCGGTCTTTATATTAATGAGTTGATTTGCCGGCTTTGGCCGACTGATCATGCCTCAGACTATTTATTCGCACATTACCAACTGGCCTTGGCGACGTTAGCTCAGGTGCAGCAACACGCTGAGTTGTTAGAGCCATGTTTAAGGCAATTTGAGTTTGCGCTGTTAGCGGAATTGGGCGTGTTACCAGACTGGCATGTTGATGCCAATCTACAACCGATTAATCCAGAACATTATTATCAATATCGACCTGAGCAAGGTTTTGTTAGAGCGTCACCTGATCTTACTTCATCTCAGCAGAGTAAGAGTGTGGCAGAGAGCATTATTCTGGGAAAACAGTTATTAGCGATAGCGCAGGCCGATTGGCAGAGTGCAGACAATTTGCTGGCAGCTAAACAACTTAGCCGACAATTTTTAGCGCCTTTATTGGGTAATAAACCACTGGCTAGCCGGGCATTATTTCGTCAATTGGCACAGATTAAACCCGCTTCGGCTTCATCATAATGGAGAGAATATGAGTGCAATTTATCTTGGGGTCAATATTGACCATGTCGCAACCGTTCGCAATGCCCGCGGCACCTATTATCCTGAACCTGTGCATGCGGCATTATTAGCCGAGCAAGCGGGAGCAGATGGGATTACCGTGCATTTACGGGAAGATCGTCGACATATTATTGATCGTGATGTGTTTATTTTACGGGAAACGCTGGCAACCCGTTTAAACTTCGAAATGGCTGTCACCGAGGAAATGTTAGGCATTGCCTGTAAGTTAAAACCGCATTTTAGTTGTTTAGTGCCGGAGAAACGCGCAGAGCTGACCACCGAAGGTGGGTTGGAAGTAGCAGGACAGCTAAGCCGTATTACCGATGCGGTAACACAATTAACCGAAGCCAATATTTTAGTTTCACTCTTTATTGACGCAGATAAAAAACAAATTGAAGCGGCTGCTGCTGCTGGTGCACCTTATATTGAGATCCATACCGGACAGTATGCGGAAGCTACCGATGCCGCTGTGCAACAGGCGGAATTAAGCCGTATTACTGACGCAGCGGCTTATGCTGCCTCACTGGGTTTAATCGTTAATGCTGGGCATGGCTTGCATTATCATAACGTGCAACCCATAGCCGCTATCCCGCAAATGTATGAGCTGAATATTGGCCACGCTATTATTGCCCGGGCCATTTTTACGGGTTTAGGCCCCGCGGTGACAGAGATGAAGCGATTAATGGTCGAGGCTCGGCGTTAATGGCCATTCGTGGTTTGGGTACTGATATTATTGAGATAGCACGTATCCGCCACAGCTTAGAAAAAAGTCCGCGCTTGGTGCAGCGGGTTCTGACGCCATTTGAGCAGGCTGAGTATGCGCGGCATGCTCAGCCGGAGCGTTACTTTGCCAAACGCTTTGCGGCAAAGGAAGCTGCAGCCAAGGCATTTGGTACCGGGATTGGTAGCGGTATTTCGTTCCAGCACTTTGAAATAACAAACGATGCACTAGGCAAACCTGAACTTCGCTGCAGTGGTTATGCTGCAGAGCTGGCTACTAAAATGGGCGTGAATGCAGTTTGGTTGAGTATTAGCGACGAGCAAGCTTATGCCTGTGCGACAGTGATACTTGAAGCCTGAAGCAAGTCTAAGGGAATAGAGGTATCTGCCTCTAATAACATCTGAATCACATCGTCTAACTCATATAACTCAGGCTCTAATAGTTTGATATTGGCACCTTTCTTTAATTGCGTTTCTAAAGCCTCTAATAAGTTCTTTAAACGTGGCACACCGGTATAACAACAAGCACCATGCAATTTATGTAGCGCGTGCAGTAAAACTTGTTGGTCATTGTCGGTAATGGCTTGGCGAATTTGCTTATCGGATTGTGGCAATGATTTAATCAGCAGCAACAGCATTTCCTGTGCTAACTCAGGTTTACCTGCGGCACGCTGTAAAGCAAGCTTCCAATCAATTAACGGAAAAGCCTGTGGCGTTTGACTTTGTAAGTTTTGATTATTCTTTTGGATCTGACAAAATTCTTGCAAGCTGTAATGCAGCATCTTTTCATCAAGCGGTTTGGTTAAAAACTCACTAAAACCTAAACTGATCAAACGTGCTCGCTCACCCTCCATGGCATGGGCTGTGACAGCGATGATAGGCGTTTGCTCATTTAAAGAGCTTTGCCTTATGCGTTGGCAAGCGGTAATGCCGTCCATGATGGGCATATTGATGTCCATAAAAATAATATCGTAAACGTGCTGCGTAGATTTTTGCCACGCTTCAGCACCATCTCTGGCTGAGTCGAGTGACTGCACGCGCTCACGTAATAAGGTGTTAATCAATTTTAAATTCGCTTCATTATCATCTACCGTCAGCACTTTTAGGGGATAGAGCATGCTCTGGCTAGGCTCATTCTGCTGCAGTTGTTGTTGGCTATAGGGAAACGCGAGCGACAATGCCAGTTTACGCATATGAGCAGGCTTTGGTAAGCAAGCACTCGCACCCGAGCTGAGTAAAGCTTCACGTAAATTCGGGGATAAGGTGTTAACCAATAGATAAACAAAGTGGCAATAGGTTTTTAAGCGTTGTACCAATGAAATAATATCATTGACTTGATTGATGGCCACGGCCCGTCCAATAAGTCCAATATCATAATGAGGATTTTGATTAAGTAGCTGTTGCAGTTGCGCCTTAGTGGCACAAACGGTGACTTTTAATCCCCAACTGGTTAGCAGCTGTAAGGTAGCTTCGCGGGAATACTGTTGTGGTTCGAAATAAAGGACGGTTTTATTCTCAAATATTTCTAGTGGTAAGGGTTCAGCCACCGCTAATTGATGACGTTGGCATTTTACGGTAAACCAAAAAGTGGAGCCTTCTCCCACCTTACTTTCAAAACCGATATTACCTTGCATGGCTTGTACCAATCTCTTCGAGATCAACAAGCCAAGACCTGAGCCGGTTTGCTGGTCGTTTTGTTCAATCGGCGGGATCCCATCAAATAAACGACTTTGTTTTTCCTCACTGATACCGCGACCAGTATCTTTAACCGAAATATGTAACACCAACTGCTCGTCATTGACTGGGGTCGCATCGACTTTAATTACGATGCTGCCATGCTCGGTAAACTTAATGGCATTCCCTGCGATATTCATCAGAACTTGGGTGATTCTGGCTGGATCCGCAATCACATCATCTGGGCAATCAGACGAGAACACCAATACCAGTTCAAGCTGTTTATCAAAAGCGTTTGCGGCGAGTAACTCAATTGCGTCATTTAGAGTATCCCTTAGAGAAAACGGTTCGGGATTAATCGACATCCGTCCCTCTTCTAACCGCGAGAAATCCAACACATCATTTACCAGATTTAATAAGCTATTGGCCGATTTTTGAATAGTATGTAAATAATCACTTTGATGGTGACTAAGAGGGGTTTTTAACAACTGCCGAGTAAAGCCAATAACCGCATTTAATGGGGTTCGTAATTCATGACTCATTTTGGCTAAAAAGTCGGACTTTTGGCGGTTATCTTCTAGCGCCTTACGTTTGGCAAAGTCCAGCTGAATATTTTGAATTTCTAGCTGTTCCATGCTTTGCTGTAAGTCGCCAGTGACTTGTTCAATACTGAGCTGCATTTCCTGTTCAAGCTTTGCTAAACGCTCTGCTAACTGTAAAACACCGGTTTGTAGTTGATCCATCTCCCGAATCGTCAGTGGATAAATTCTTATCCGGTATTGGCCATCCATCAATTGCTGCATCTGCTTTTTGATACGGTATAATTCAGGTTGGAGCTTTTGCATAAGAAATAGTGCGAGGCAGATAGCCAAAATAAACGTCATAGTGGTTAATAAGCCGCCATGCAGTAAGCTTATTTGCTGTTGATATATCAACTGCTGTTGCTCTAGTTGTAACAAAAGATAAGCTGGCTCTTCATCGCGCAAACGCTGCAATTTTAATAAGGGTTGGTAAACTAGTAGGTAGTGCTGCTGATCGAGATAATTAAGTTGTCTGGGTTTGTTTTGTTGTTGATGGATGGCTTCGTC
The DNA here is from genome assembly GCF_049390205.1 of Alishewanella sp. d11. Lineage (GTDB taxonomy): Bacteria > Pseudomonadota > Gammaproteobacteria > Enterobacterales > Alteromonadaceae > Alishewanella. Next base: position 2,353,130 of record NZ_CP186547.1, read on the forward strand.
GCTTAAATCGCGCTGACTGTTGCTGGTTAATAATAATTCCCCGTTTGCGTTAAACAGCGAAATACTAATAACTAAAGGCGAATTAAGCCGATGCGTCTGTTCTAATAATGCTTTTATGGCGGGCAATTGTTGTTGGTATAACAGTTGCTGACTACTTATCGCCAAAGAAAGTGCAATGTTGGCTGCTTTTTCTCGTAAATGCAGTTCACTATCTTGTTGTTGTTTGTGATTGAAATAGCTACCAAGTAGCAAAGCCACCAACAGGGCGGGTAAGATACTGCAGAGAATCAACCAAAAACGTAAACCAATTTTCTTCATCAGGGCATTGCACTTGTTACAATTAAGCTCAGCCATGCCATAATGACACATCAATAACAAAAAGCCTATAAGACCCGTAACGAATGGTAATGTTATATAAACCCCCAAAAAAAGCTCAGCTTACTGGCCAGCGTGTTGAGGTGCGGGTAGAGCAAGCTGATTATGAAGCCAACGGTATAGCCCGCTATCAGCAAAAAATTGTGTTTATTGATGGCGCAATACCTGGCGAGCACGTCCAGATAAAGATTACTGAAGATAAAGCGGGTTTTCTGAAAGCCAGAACGGAAAAAGTGTTATCGGCCAGCCCACTGAGAGTAACGCCTTTTTGTGCGCATTACCGCCATTGCGGCGGCTGCCAACTGCAACATCTGGAACCTGCACAGCAAGTCTTGCTAAAGCAGCAAGGCGTTGATGAGCTGATACGTCACCAAACGGGGTTGACCGTGTTACCTTGGCAGGCTTTGTTAACTGGCCCGGATCGAGGTTACCGTCGTAAAGCAAGGATTGGCGTTTGGTTTGATAAGAAGCAAAAGCAAGTTGTAGTGGGTTTTCGTCAAACGGCGAGTAAAGAAATTACTGCAATCAGTTCCTGTGCCGTGCTAAGTCCGGTATTGGCGCCAATTTTTACCGTACTAAAGTCGGTTGTTGCCCGTTTGCCGCAGCCCGGTATGGTGACGCATGCTGAAGTTATCGACGCCGAAGGTCAAGCTTATGTGATTATTCGGCATACTGCGCCTTTGACCCAAGCCCAACAAGAGGCTTTTATCGCAGCTTGGCCAGACGCCATCTGGTTAGGAGAAGCAGAAGCGGGCGAACTGAGCTATTGGCAAAGTAATAGCGCAGCACCCGCTTATCGGTTAACTGAACAGCAATTAACCCTGGCTTTTGCCCCTGATGATTTTATTCAGGTGAATGCCACCGTAAACCAAAAAATGGTAAGCCAAGCGGTAGAATGGCTGGCGCCAGGGCCTGAAGATTGTATCTTAGATCTATATGCAGGTATGGGTAATTTTAGTTTAGCCTTAGCACAACGAGCGAAATTGGTGCATGGTATCGAAGGCTTAACCAAAATGGTGCAACAAGCCAATCTGAATGCGGTGGCGAATCAGTTGGGCAATGTCCGGTTTTGGCAAGCCGATTTGCACTTACCTTGGGGCAAGTCGGACTGGCATCAACCAATCTATCATAAAGTGTTATTAGATCCTGCTAGGGCAGGTGCGCAAGGTGCTGTACAACAAGTCGTTAAATTAAAACCGGCACAGATATTGTACATCTCGTGCAATGCGGCCACCTTTGCTCGGGATGCCAAGGTGTTATTGGCTGCAGGCTATCATTTGCAGAAAATCGCTGGCATTGATATGTTTCCTCATACCGGACATTTGGAACTTATGGCATTGTTTGATACACAAAAGCGATGATGATGCTGGCAGAGGCTGTAAAGCTGGAGTGGCGTTCGCGACAGGGTTAATGATGACAAGCATACCAATCGAAACGCCTATCAGGCGGTTCGATATAATTAGATGAGGACAAAGCATGGTTAGGGTTCGCCAGTCACATAGCAGTGGCTACCATGGGGGTGAGACGGTCGAGTGGTTGTGCTCACTGGGCTTGTCAGACAAAAAGATTAGCGCTTTGCTTGAATCTGCTGCTTGGTTAAAACAACAGCAACTTGACGATGAGGTTTTGCAAGTTCGCACCGGTTGGGAAATGGTAGAGATTTTGGCAGAGTTAAAAATGGATCATGACTCGCTGATCGCGGCATTGTTATTTCCGGCTTTTGAAGCAGGATTACTTGATACATCGGTTATTGTTACGCATTTTTCCCAACCCGTCTGCGCCTTGCTTACTTCTGTCCAGCAAATGGAAGCGATCCGCACCATACCGACCAGTGTGAAACAAGGGCCAGATAGTCAGCAAGCGGATAATTTACGCCGAATGTTGTTAGCGATGGTTGAGGATGTTCGAGCGGTTGTGATTAAGCTTGCGTCACAAATTTGCTATTTGCGAGATGTGAAAAACGCAGATGAAGAAACGCGAGTATTAGCCGCTAAAGAAACCAATGCGATCTTTGCCCCCTTAGCGAATCGCCTAGGTATTGGCCAGCTGAAATGGGAGCTGGAAGATTTAGCCTTCCGCTATTTGCATCCAAAAACCTATAAGCAAGTCGCTAGCTTGTTAGAAGAACGACGGTTAGATCGTGAACAATATATGCAGGATTTTGTGACTGCCGTGCGCCAAAAGATGCAGGATGCGCAGCTACACGCAGATATTTACGGTCGGCCAAAGCATATTTTCAGTATCTGGAAAAAAATGCAAAAAAAGCAGTTGTCCTTTGAACAGCTGTATGACATTCGGGCGGTACGCATTGTTACTGAGCGGGTACAAGATTGCTATGCCGCGTTAGGGATCGTGCATACGGGCTGGCGGCACTTGCCAAAAGAATTTGATGACTACATTGCCACGCCTAAGCAAAACGGTTATCAGTCTATTCATACCGTGGTGGTTGGGCCGCAGGGTCGGCCTATTGAAATTCAAATTCGCACCCGGCAAATGCATGAAGAGTCAGAGCTTGGCGTTGCAGCGCATTGGCGCTATAAAGAAGGCACTGCCGCAGGTAAAAATGCCGCCAACGATGAAAAAATTGGCTGGTTGCGTAAGTTGTTGCAATGGCAGGAAGACTTAACGGATGGCACCGATCTAGCAGAAGAGCTACGCACTCAAGTCATTGAAGATCGGGTGTATGTATTTACCCCTAAAGGAGATATTGTTGACTTACCTATAGGGTCAACACCGTTGGATTTTGCCTATTATGTGCACTCAAATGTTGGCCATCGTTGTATTGGTGCTAAAATATCCGGCCGTATTGTGCCTTTTACCTATCAATTAAAAACCGGCGATCAGGTGGAGATTTTAACTGGTCGTGAGCCTAATCCCAGTCGAGATTGGTTGAATCCTAATTTGGGCTATCTGAAATCGAGCCGTGCCCGTTCTAAAGTCCAGTACTGGTTTCGATTACAAGATCGCGATAAAAATCTGCAAGCGGGGCGCGAATTACTGGATGCAGAATTAAATCGATTAAATTTGGTATTGGAGCATCCTACCAAGGTGTTAGCAAGGTTTAACGTGAATAGCATGGATGAATTGTTAGTCGGTATTGGGGGTGGCGAAGTTAAAGTGACACAAGTTGTGCATTTTATCCAAAGCCAGAGCCCTAAATATGCGTTACCAGAAATTGATCCCCGTTTAAAAACCAAGCCGTTGCCTGCTCCAAAAGTGAAAAGTGATGTGGTGGTGCAAGGGGTAGGGAATTTATTGACCCATATGGCCGGCTGCTGTCAGCCACTGCCAGGCGATGCCATTATTGGCTATATCACTCAGGGCCGAGGTATTGCTATTCATCGTGATGATTGCGAGCAGTTTAAAACGATGCTGGATACGCACCCAGAACGGGTAGTGGAAGCAACCTGGGGCGATAAATATGCATCTGGTTATGAAGTGGATATTCGCATTGTCGCGCATGATCGCAATGGGTTACTGCGGGATATCACCAGCATTTTGGCAAATGAAAAAGCCAATGTAACTAAGATGAGCAGCAGCTCTGATATCAAAGCACAAACTGCCGTCATTAATATGACCATGGAGTTATATAATCTGGATTCACTGAATAAATTATTAAGCAAAGTGAGTCAAATCGATGATGTGATTGAGGCTAAACGTTTCCACCATTAATAGGTAAAGCATAACGGTGTTAGATAAAGAATTAGATACGACTGAGCCGCGCGGGCTGCATGAAAGCTCGATGCCGACAGAGCCTGTTGCTAGGTTACTCTATATTATGGCCAGATTACGGGATCCGGTTAGTGGTTGTCCTTGGGATCTTAAGCAAAGCTACAGTACTATCGTGCCTTACACCTTAGAAGAAGCTTATGAAGTGGCCGATGCCATTGCTCGGGGCAACTTGGACGAGCTAAAAGATGAGCTAGGTGATTTACTTTTTCAAGTGGTATTTTATGCACAAATCGCCAAAGAGGAGGGCCGTTTTCAATTTGTCGATTGTGTAATGGCTATTTGTGACAAGCTGGAACGACGACACCCGCATATTTTTGGTACTGCAGAGGCAGCCGATGCAGATACCGTATTAAAAAATTGGGAGGCCTTAAAAAGCGCAGAGCGTCTGCAAGTCGGTCAGCATAGTGTGCTAGATAATATTCCCCAAGCGATGCCTGCTTTAAGCCGAGCGTATAAGCTGCAAAAACGCTGCGCCAATGTTGGCTTCGATTGGCCTGACGTCGCCGGTTGTTGGGACAAAGTAAAAGAAGAAATCCTAGAGGTAGAACAAACCGCTGCAGCCAGTCCGGAACTGGCAGAAGAACTGGGCGATTTAATGTTTGCCTTAGTCAATGTGGTGCGAAAACATCAGCTCGACCCAGAAGCGGTATTGCGGGCGGCTAATAGCAAGTTTGAGCTACGTTTTCGTGCGGTAGAGCAAGCCCTTAGTGCTTTGGGTAAAACGCCCGAGCAAAGCGATTTAGCTGAGATGGATGCACTGTGGCAGCAGGTGAAGCAACAAAAAAACTGAGCTGCTGAGCATTAACTTTCACCACAACCAGAAATATGTTACCACTAAGCGCTACTTTAGATTGAGCAGTGCTTGGTGCTTTGCTATACTTTCCTCCCGTCCTGATACCAAATAGTTAAAGCCTAACGTTTCCAGTAATCACTTTGTTTACCGGACTTTTTGCTTTTTCGTGTTTGGCTTAATCTTATTTTTACTGCGTTTCTGGGGTCTTATGACAACACGATATATCTTTGTGACGGGTGGGGTTGTCTCATCTCTTGGTAAGGGCATAGCTGCGGCTTCATTGGCAGCGATACTGGAAGCGCGTGGTCTGAAAGTGACCATTCTGAAGCTTGACCCTTATATTAACGTTGACCCGGGTACAATGAGCCCGATCCAGCATGGTGAAGTCTTTGTTACCGAAGATGGCGCTGAGACAGATCTGGACTTAGGGCACTATGAGCGATTTATTCGCACCAAGATGAGCAAGCTGAACAACTTCACACAAGGCCGTATCTATGCCGATGTGTTACGTCGTGAGCGTCGTGGTGACTATTTAGGTGCAACCATCCAGGTTATCCCGCATATTACCAACGAGATTAAGAACCGCGTGGTGGCAGGTGCTGAGGGCTACGATATCGCTATCGTTGAAATTGGTGGTACCGTCGGTGATATCGAATCCTTACCGTTCTTAGAAGCGATCCGCCAGTTAGGCACCGAAGTGGGGCGCGAACGCACCCTCTATATGCATTTAACGCTGGTTCCTTACTTGGGCACTGCGGGTGAAATTAAAACCAAGCCGACCCAGCACTCAGTGAAAGAGTTACGTTCTATTGGTATTCAACCCGATATTCTGGTGTGTCGATCAGACCGCGCTATTCCTACCAATGAGCGGGCAAAAATAGCACTCTTCACGAATGTAGAAGAAAAAGCGGTTATTTCCTTAAAAGATGTCTCCAGCATTTACCAAATTCCTGCGTTGTTAAAGTCACAGGGCTTAGATGATTTAGTCTGTCGTCGTTTTTATATCGAAGCGCCTGAAGCGGATTTAGTAGAATGGGAACAAGTTCTGTATCAAGAATCTAATCCAACGGGCGAAATAACCATTGGTATGGTTGGTAAATATGTTGAATTACCGGATGCCTACAAATCGGTAAATGAGGCCTTAGGTCACGCAGGTTTGAAAAACCGCGTAACCGTGAATATTAAATATATTGATTCACAAGATGTAGAAAGCAAAGGCGTTGGTGTACTGGCGGGGATTGATGGTATTTTAGTGCCTGGTGGTTTTGGCGAGCGCGGTGTTGAAGGCAAGATTCTCGCCGCTAAGTATGCTCGGGAAAACAAGGTGCCTTATCTTGGGATCTGTTTAGGTATGCAAGTGGCGTTAATTGAGTACGCTCGTCATGTTGCCGGTATGCCTGGTGCACATTCCACCGAATTTAATAAAGAAACACCTTATCCGGTAGTGGGCTTAATTACTGAGTGGCGTGATGCCGATGGCTCAGTAGAAGTGCGTACTGATAAATCTGACTTGGGCGGTACTATGCGTCTGGGTAGCCAAAACTGTAATTTGGTGGAAAATACCAAAGCGCGGCAGATTTATGGTAAGGCCGTCATCCAAGAGCGACATCGTCATCGCTACGAAGTCAATAATAACTTACGCCCGAAACTAGAAGAGGCGGGTTTAGTGATTTCCGGTTTATCTGCTGATAATCAATTGGTAGAAATGATCGAAATCCCTGAACATCCATGGTTTGTTGCCGGACAATTCCATCCGGAATTTAATTCAACACCGCGTGATGGTCATCCGTTGTTTGAGAGCTTTATCGCTGCAGCGCATAAGTTTCAGAAACAGCAGCGCGTATAACTTTGTTAAGCCGTGACATGATGCACGGCTTTTTCGTTTTTAACAGGGGACTTACTACTATGTCAGAAATTGTCAAAATTATTGCTCGTGAGATTATGGACTCTCGCGGTAATCCAACCGTTGAAGCCGATGTATTTTTAGCCAGCGGTGCTATGGGACGGGGTTGTGCGCCATCAGGTGCTTCAACCGGTTCTCGTGAAGCGCTGGAGTTACGTGATGGTGACAAAACGCGTTATTTAGGCAAGGGTGTTACCAAAGCGGTAGCGAATATCGCTGGCCCTATTCAAGCCGCTTTAGTAGGTAAAAATGCCTATTTACAAGCTGAAATCGATCAAGTCATGATTGATTTAGATGGCACTGAGAGTAAGTCTAATTTAGGTGCTAATGCTATTTTGGCCGTGTCTTTAGCGGTGGCGCGTGCGGCAGCGGCCGACAAAAAAATCCCGTTATACCAGCATATTGCTGATTTAAATGGGACTTCTGGTGTGTTCAGCATGCCGGTACCGATGATGAATATTATCAATGGCGGCGAACATGCCGATAATAATGTTGATATTCAAGAATTTATGGTGCAACCCGTTGGCGCAAAAACCTTTGCCGAAGCACTGCGCATGGGTGCGGAAATTTTCCACAGCCTGAAAAAAGAGTTACAAAAACGCGGTCTGAACACGGCTGTGGGGGATGAAGGTGGTTTTGCCCCGGATCTGAAATCAAACGAAGAAGCTTTATCCGTAATTGTTGAAGCGGTTAAAGCGGCTGGCTACGAAATGGATAAAGACGTGACCTTAGCGCTGGACTGCGCTGCGTCTGAATTCTATAAAGATGGCAAGTATGTATTAAGCGGTGAAGATAAGAGCTTTGACTCTTATGGCTTTAACGATTACTTAGCCGGTTTAACGCAGCGTTATCCTATCGTATCTATTGAAGATGGTTTAGATGAAAGTGATTGGGATGGTTGGAAAGACTTAACGACCAAAATCGGTACTAAAGTGCAGTTAGTCGGCGATGATTTATTTGTAACCAACACCAAGATTTTAACTCGCGGTATCGAACAAGGCATTGGTAATTCGATCTTAATCAAGTTTAACCAGATTGGCTCTTTAACCGAAACGTTAGCCGCTATCAAAATGGCAAAAGATGCTGGATTTACTGCAGTGATTTCACACCGAAGTGGTGAGACAGAAGATGCCTTTATTGCAGATTTAGCGGTAGGAACGGCAGCGGGTCAGATTAAAACCGGTTCTTTATGCCGTTCTGATCGGGTAGCGAAATACAACCAACTGCTGCGTATTGAGCAAGAGTTAGGCGCTAAAGCGCCTTACAAAGGCAGAACGGAAATCAAAGGTCAGTAAGACCTGATTTTTCTGATAAAAAGGCTGATTAATTCAGCCTTTTTTTATCAAGAATCAAAAAGGGCGTTCGAAGTTGCGCTATAGTAATTTTAGCCATTTTATAGTTGTGGGAGATAAGATGATTGTTGCAGTATGTCGTTATAAGAGTGCGATACTCGGTATCTTATTCAGTGTTCCGTTGTTGTTATGGAGTCCGCAGTCAACTGCAAAAGCGGTGATTAGCGAAACGGATCTTATGCAAATTACGGTGCAGAATTTTCAACTTGGTATGGATAGAGTGCGGGCCAATACCTTATTGGAGCAACATTTTTCTAATCTGCAAAAAGCAGATCAAACCAGTGCCACTGCCCATAAATGTATTAAAAATCAGTGTCAGGCGCAGCGGCTTGGTGCGGAAGGCAGTGTGTCCGTTAATCTGCATTTTAACCAAGCTAATCTGCTTTACTGGATCTCGGCGCAAACTCAGGCGCAACTTGCCGGTAATGCTGATGAATGTTCACGTTTAGCCAAAGAACAACTTGCCGCCTTACGTCAAGAATATAGTCCTGAGGTGCAACAACTCTTTTTTGGATTGCATACAGTGAGTTTGCGCTTAAATAAAACTGGGCATCCTGATCCGGCGGATAACTTACTTTTTGGTTTTAGAGTACAAATTAAATGCGATCCAGCAGCTAAAGGGTTAGCGCAAAGTGAGTTTGAATTAAGAGATAATGCGTTATAACCTTTTACTGATGCCTTAAACCTGTCTGATCTCAAGTAGATGGTTTTCTAGATGCAGATAATGAGCTGCATAATACTGTGCTTTAGTTAAACTGCCATAAGCAAAATGCGGCGCTAATTCGCCCTGCCAATGCAGAAACTGCTGCAGTTCAAATAGTAATTCACGTAAAGCAACATCATTTGGTACATCAGCTTGTAGCTCTGGCGCACCGGGGATCACTTCATCTAAAGGATGATGCATACTGCCTTTCGCCGCAAAGGCATTTAGCGCAAGCTTACCAGCGGTATTTTTAAAGAGTGTCGAATAATGTTCAGGATAGCCATAAATAGAGTAACGAATACTTTGTGCACAGTGCTGGAAAATTTGACTGACATTCCAACTGCCTGAACTGACCAACCGCTCAGGTTGCAGCCCACGTAACTGTGTTTGTAACGCTTGTAAAGGATAGGGGCGTAAAGTGGCAATAAATTTAGTACCTAACATAACGGCTATCGGAGTAATGGCGGCGGCTTTAAAAAATTGTCGACGATTCATGATTTCGTGGGCTTCAAAAAACAGGCTAATACGTTAGCCTGTTTTTATGACAGCGTCCAGCTTGCCTTCTGTTATAGTGACCTTTTGCTGTTTCTTTACATTTAGTCTTTTACAATAATTGAGCGATTGGCTAACATCGATGCATGACGATGATGCATGAAAATCAACCCCACTTTTGGCAAGTAACGCCAGAGAATCACACTTATATCGAGCTGTGTAATGCTTTGTATGAGCGTGAACTGCTGCGTTTAGCATTGACTCCCGCGGATGAACTAGCACAGTTACCAAAACGGCTGGCCAGTTTACCTTTTTATATTAGACGGGCAGCGAGCAGTATCCTTAGCTACCAAACGGCGTTGGGGTTAGATAGTCAAAATGCTTCTTGGTTTTCAAGACAATTTAGTCGCTGTCCGGCGAATAAACAGCCCGCCGATGCGATTACGTCGTTTTATTTGAAGTCAGCTAAGCCAGGCTTGATCGTGCCCCTTTACAGCGAAGAACATACCCTAGAAAGCATTTTGTTAGACAGTGTGGACGAAGTGGATTTCAAAGATCAGAAACTGCACTGCAATCAATTTGGCTGGTTTGCGTTTAACGGTATGCCTTTACAAAACGAAAATTGTAATATGTTTATGTTAAAACCGGACAAAAACATCATGACGGCGGCCTGTTGCGGTCATCAATGGCTGAATATGCAAAAAAAAGAACCGCGATTACTCAGTTTGCGTGAGCTGCTGCTGGCGAGCCGTCTGAACTGGCGTAATTTTGCTCGGCCGCATTTAGGTAAAACAGACTGATTTAATGCTTTGCAGTAACTGCTTAAAGCTTCATAATATTCTGACAGAGATAACTCAATACTGATTATGCGTATATTAATAGCACTTTTGCTGATAGTTCTGATTGCGTTGCAATACCGTTTATGGTTTGGGCAGCTCAGTGTGACTGATTACTTGAAGCAGCAAGCCGAAATTGCTAAACAGCAAGCGAGTAATCAGGAGCTTATGAAACGAAATAGAATGCTGCTGGCGGATGTAAATGATTTACGTCAGGGGCAGGAGGCCATTGAAGAGCGAGCTCGCAATGAACTTGGGCTAATAGCGGAAGATGAAGTCTTCTTTCGGATAGTGCCGCGAGATCCTTAATGTCTATAAATACATTTCCTGATATTGCCGTGGTTATCCCAGCAGCGGGTGTTGGTAAACGGATGCAAGCCGACCTACCAAAACAGTATTTGCGACTGCAGGGCAAAACTATTCTTGAGCACAGCATGCAGCCCCTATTAGCGGTTAGCACGGCAAAGCAAATCTATTTGGCATTGCAGCCAGATGATCCTTACTTTGCCAGCAGTGGCATACCGTCAGCTCAAGTCATTCGCGTTGATGGGGGCGCTGAACGTGTTCATTCCGTTTTAAATGCGCTATTGCAAATTGATGCTAAGCAAATGCCTTGGGTGCTGGTGCATGATGCTGCTCGTCCTTTAGTCCGTACCGAAGATATTCGGCAATTAATGACACGTTGCTTTGCTGTTGGTCATGGCGGAATTTTAGCCACGCCGGTACGAGATACCATGAAACGAGGTTCACAGTTGGTCAGTCATACCGTAGAACGCGATGATTTGTGGCATGCCTTGACCCCACAGTTTTTTCCAACCGCATTATTACGACAACATATCGCTGCGGCATTAGCTGCAGGGGTGACTGTTACTGATGAAGCCTCCGCCATGGAGTGGGCTGGGGAACCCGTGCTGTTGGTTGAGGGGCATAGCAGTAATCTGAAAATTACCCGTCCTGCTGATTTAAAATTAGCGGCATTTTACCTGGAGCAAGACCAATAATGACAATACGAATCGGGCATGGTTTTGATGTGCACGCTTTTGGTGGCGCAGGCCCCGTTACGCTGGGTGGCGTTAAAATTGATTATGAACAAGGTTTATTAGCGCATTCTGATGGTGATGTGGTGTTACATGCTGTGGCAGATGCGTTGCTGGGTGCCTTAGCACTAGGTGATATTGGGCATCATTTTCCTGATACTGATAGCGCATTTAAAGATATTGATAGTCGTATTTTGTTACGTAAAGTGTTTAGCGATGTCAGTCAGTTGGGCTATCAGATTGGCAACTTAGATATAACTATTATGGCGCAAGCCCCCAAGATGGCCCCCCATATTAATGCGATGCGTAACTGTATCGCAACGGATCTAGCCTGTCAGCTGTCGCAAGTTAACGTGAAAGCCACCACTACTGAAAAATTAGGTTTTGTTGGTCGTAAAGAGGGGATTGCCGTAGAGGCTGTGGTTTTGTTATGTCAGAAATAAGCGAGTTATCTGCGCATGCTATGCCAAATCGGTTGTTGCAATTTCCTTTAGCCTATTTATATGACAAGCCTGCAGTAAGCGCCTGTATCAGAGCAGAAGCCAGCGACTTTGTGGTCGTGGAAGAGCTGAATTTTGAGCCGAGCGGTGCGGGCGAGCATGTATTGTTACAAATTGAAAAAACAGGGCAAAACACCCAGTTTATTGCCCGTGAGCTGGCGCGTTTAACCGGTTTAAGGGTAAGAGATATCAGCTATGCGGGGTTAAAAGATCGCCATGCGGTAACGCAGCAGTGGTTTTGCTTTAAATGGCCGATTAAACAAGAGCTGCCATGGCAAGAGTGGTTAATCGAAGGCGCTAAGATCCTGCAAGTGGTCAGACATTATCGTAAATTGCGTTTGGGTGCTTTAAAGCGAAATCATTTTACGATACGGTTGAGACAGGTTTCTGACATTAATGCGCTGCTTGTTAGATTGGAACAAGTTAAAGCTGGTGTTCCAAATTATTATGGTGAGCAACGTTTTGGGATCAACGGTGGAAACTTACAGCTGGCAGAACGCTTATTTAGTGGAGAAAGTATTGCTGATCGCTATTTACGTGGTTTAGCTTTATCTGCAAGCCGTTCTTTTTTATTTAATCAGGTAATTTCTGCTAGATTAGTGCAGCGTTGTTATCAGCGCTTACTACCCGGTGATGTGGTTCAGCTGCATGGTTCAGGTTCAATTTTTCCAATAACTGTGGTTGATGATCTACTGATGCAGCGTTTGCACAATGCCGATATTCACTTGACTGCACCCTTAGTTGGGGATGGCAAAGTATTAGTGGCTACTGAGGCTGCACAGTTTGAACAAGAGACGTTAGCGCCATGGCAGCATTGGGTGGCTGGGCTCATTAACTTACGCGTGCAAGCAGGGCGAAGAAGTATGCGATTAATACCTGAACAACTGACCGCAGAGGTGAATGCAGAGCATGTTTTACTGCGCTTCGCCTTACCTGCAGGCTGCTTTGCCACAAGTGTGCTTAGAGAATTAGTCTGTTATCAAGATAGCGCCCGAGCGCTTGCGCAGATGGAGTGTTAAATGCGAATTTTATTAAGTAATGACGATGGTGTGCATGCCCGTGGTATCCAAGTACTACAGCACGCCTTATCACAGCTAGCAGAGGTGACCACCGTAGGGCCCGATCGTAACTGTAGTGGTGCCAGTAACTCTTTAACGCTGCTTAATCCACTGCGCACGCACCGCTTGGAAAATGGTTTTATTTCAGTCAATGGCACACCAACGGATTGCGTGCATTTAGCCATCAGTCAATTGCTCGATTTTACTCCTGATTTAGTGGTGGCCGGTATTAATCATGGTGCAAACTTAGGCGATGATGTACTGTATTCTGGGACTGTTGCTGCGGCAACAGAAGGCCGCCATTTGGGGCTGCCAGCTATTGCGGTATCACTAGCAGGACGTGATGAGCAGCATTTTGCTACTGCTGCGCATGTTACTGTAGAGGTGATTCGTAAATTACAATCTCATCCATTACCTGCCGACCAAATTTTAAATATTAATGTCCCGGCTATTCCGCTACACGAATTAAAAGGCATCAAGGTTACTCGTTTGGGGCGTCGCCACAAAGCAGAGACCATGACAAGTTCAACGGATCCATGGGGCAGGAAAATTTATTGGTATGGTTCTTTGGGACCTGAATTAGACGCGGGTGAGGGCACTGACTTTCATGCTATTGCCAATGGCTATGCGTCGATAACGCCTTTGCATGTTGATATGTCTGCTTATAAAAGTATGGAAAACCTAGCCCGTTGGCTCGATGGGATAGCTTTATAGTTATGGCCGTAGTGACTTCTCGCAGTGCGCAAGTGTTGGCGCAAAAATTACAGCTCGATGGCATTACAGATCAGCGAGTGTTATCGGCTATTGCTCAAACGCCGCGCCATCTCTTTGTGGAGCCAGTATTAGCACATAAAGCTTATGAAAACACCGCTTTGCCAATAGGGTTGGGGCAAACGATTTCGCAGCCCTATATTGTTGCCAGAATGACCGAACTATTATTGCAAGGCGGCAGTTGCGGCAAAGTATTAGAAATAGGCACCGGTTCTGGTTATCAAACGGCAATCTTAGCTCGCTTATTTAGCCATGTTTGCTCCGTGGAACGGATTAAATCGTTACAGTTTCAAGCCAAACGTCGTTTACAACAGCAAGATTTACACAATGTCTCAATGAAGCATGGTGATGGCTGGCAAGGCTGGTTAAGCAAAGCGCCTTTTGACAGTATCATTGTGACGGCGGCGCCAAATGATGTGCCACAAGCCTTACTTGAGCAATTAACCGAGGGCGGACGTTTAGTGATTCCAGTAGGAGCTGAGCAGCAAGTGTTGCGAGTTTATCAGCGCCATGCTGATGAATGGCAAAGCCAAGATATTGAAACGGTTCGCTTTGTGCCTTTGGTGCCAGGTGAGTTAGCGTAAGCTAATTTTTATTTTCAGGAAAACTATGAATTATTTGCAATGGATTTTAAAAGGGATAGCTATGGGTGCTGCAGATGTGGTGCCCGGCGTATCGGGCGGTACTTTGGCGTTTATTTTGGGAATCTATGAACGTTTGTTAAATGCGATCAGTGCGATTAATGTTCAGGCGGTGAAATTACTTTGGCAAGGTCGTTTTAACGCATTTTGGCAGCATATAGATGGTACTTTTTTACTGTGTTTGGTATCAGGGATCTTAGGTAGTATCTTCTCTTTAGCTTCTATTATTACTTGGTTACTCGAGCATCGCGCTGTGCCGGTTTGGGCCTTTTTCAATGGCTTGATTTTAACCGCTTTACCTGTGTTACTTATGGCGGTCAAGTGGAGTCTTTGGCGAGGCGTGCTGTTTTTGATCGGAGCTTTGTTTGCTCTGGAGGTGAGCATGTTAACCGCAGTTGAGTTGCAACCTGCGAGTTGGATGTTTTTCGCTGCTGGTGCTATTGCGATTTGTGCGATGATTTTGCCCGGTATTTCTGGCAGTTTTATCTTGTTATTGTTGGGTATGTACTCCCCAGTTTTGCTGGCTGTTCGAGAATTACAATTTAGTGTGCTGTTTTTATTTGCAACCGGTTGTATTATCGGTTTGCTGAGTTTTACCCATTTTTTAAAGTGGCTATTGCAACGCTGCCATGATGCGACGTTGGCCTTACTTACTGGTGTGGTGGTAGGCGCATTGTACCGCTTATGGCCATGGCAGGCAGGTAGCGAAATGTTGAGTCCAGCCAAATATGCTGAGAAGTTTGGTCAACATGATATGTTACTTGCTGTCGGCTCTTTTATCGCTGCGGTGATTGTAATGCTGTTGTTGCTGAATTTGGAGAGGCTTTTAGGTAAGTTACCCGCAAAAACACAGGAACATTAGAGCTTGCGTCAAGGAGTAAGTGATTATTGTTGGCATTGCTGTAACAAAATATAATGCTTGTTGGTTGCTTGCCAAAGCAACTCTGTTGTTTGTTATTTTTTTACAACTCACAGCTTGTTCTAATCGCTCTGCACCTGCACCGGTAACAACCTTAGAGTTAAGAAAGCAACAAATGCAACAACGGCAAAGTGTATCGCTGACGCAACGCCAATACGTGGTGCAGCGTGGTGATACGCTTTACTCCATTGCATTCCGCTCAGGCCAAGATTTTCGAACGCTGGCGGCAAGAAATAATATTCGTGCACCTTATACGATTTTTCCTGGTCAAGTGCTGCAGTTGCAAGGGGCTTCAGCGCGCTCTGTTCCCGCTAGTTCTGCAGCTGCCCCCAGAAGTGCTACAAATACAACAAAGTCTGCTAAATCAGTTGCGGCTAATGCGCAAAAGGGTTATGGTCAGGTCAATACATTACCCAGTTCACCCTCAGCTTCTTCTTCCCCTGCAGCGGCTATTGGGAGAGTGAAATGGCAGTGGCCTGTTCGTGGGCAGATTTTGGCTCGGTTCTCAACTGCTGAACATGGTAGTAAAGGTTTGCAAATTGCTGGACGAGATGGCGCCCGTATTAATGCGGCAGCGGATGGTCAAGTCGTGTATGCTGGCAATGCCTTAAGGGGCTATGGTAATTTAATCATCATCAAGCATAACGATGATTATTTAAGCGCTTATGCCCATAATAAGCGTATTTTGGTAAAGGAACGCCAAAATGTTAAAGCTGGTCAACAAATAGCCGAAATGGGTGATACCGATACGTCTAGTACTCGGTTACACTTTGAAATACGGTTTAGAGGTAAATCGGTTGATCCACAACGGTATCTTCCGAAGTAGTAATATAAAAAATAACAATAATAACTGTGTTCACTTGCTAGGAAGCAAAGGCGTGCCGACAGGGCGTTTTTAGTAATGGGGAATATTGTATGGTGACAAAAGATAACGATTTAACTGAGTTAAAAGAAGACGATTTAACCGATGATAGCTTAATAAACGATGAAGATTTAGATACCGAGTTACTCGAATTATCCGCAGATGATAGCAGTCTAGAAGAGCTATTAGTGCGAGATGACAGTCAAAAAGCATTGGATGCGACACAAATCTACCTTGGTGAAATTGGTTTTTCGCCTCTCCTCTCCGCTGAAGAAGAAGTCTATTTTTCCCGTCTTGCTCTAAAAGGGGATAAAGCCGCCAGAAAACGCATGATTGAAAGTAATTTACGATTAGTGGTGAAAATTGCCCGGCGTTATATCAATCGTGGTTTAGCCTTATTAGATCTGATTGAAGAAGGCAACTTAGGGTTAATCAGAGCGGTAGAAAAATTTGATCCAGAAAGAGGCTTTCGTTTTTCGACTTATGCTACCTGGTGGATTAGACAAACGATAGAACGGGCCATTATGAATCAAACCCGTACCATTCGTTTACCGATTCATGTAGTGAAAGAACTGAATATTTACTTGCGAGCAGCCCGAGAGTTATCGCAAAAGTTAGATCATGAACCTACCGCAGAAGAAATCGCTGCCGCTTTAGATAAGCCGGTTGCGGAAGTGCGGAAAATGCTCAAACTCAATGAAAAAATCACTTCCGTCGATACGCCAGTTGCGGGCTCATCTGAGAAGCAGCTGTTAGATGTATTAGCAGATGAAAAGGAGTTAGGTCCAGAGTTAGAGTTACAAGATGCGGATATTCGGCAGCATCTGGTAATTTGGTTAGAAGAATTAAATCCGAAACAGCGTGAAGTATTAGCACGGCGTTTTGGTCTGTTAGGCTATGAGCCTTCTACCTTGGAAGATGTTGGACATGAAATTGGTTTAACGCGGGAGCGAGTAAGGCAAATTCAGGTTGAAGCATTGCGCCGGCTTCGAGAAATTGTTACCCATCAGGGCCTTAACATAGAAACGCTTTTTCAAGAGTAAACTTTTAAAAACCGCGTTGCAGCAAGTGTAACGCGGTTTTTATTTATCTCAGTAGCAAGGTAATGGCGGGCTGTTTAAGTGTGGCTTAATTACTGCTTAGCAACCTGTTCGGCTTGGCGAAGGATACGCAGTACATTTCCTCCCCACAGGGCTTCAATTTGTGCTTGAGTATAGCCTCGGCGCATCAGCTCCCAGGTAACATTCAACGTTTCACTGGCATCATCCCAGCCTGCTACACCACCTCCGCCATCAAAATCAGAAGCAATACCAACATGCTCGATACCAATTCGTTTAACAGTGTAATCAATATGATCAACAAATTGCGCTAAAGTGACGTCAGGATGACTGCGACGTAGTTGCTTTAATTTCGCATCATAGTTTAAGCGTTGCTCGTCGTTCGCATTGGCCCAGCCATTAGGTAAATACTGTTGACGTAATTCACCAATAGCGGCAGCTAGTGTCGGATCCAGTTGGGCGACATAGCTGCGAAAGGCCACCATTTGCGCCACGCCCCCATTAGCCTTAATTGCATCTAATTGCTCATCATCTAAATTACGTAAGTTGGCATGCACTGTCATCGCGCTAGAATGCGAGGCAATCACCGGCGCTGTAGACAGCTGAATAGCTTCTAGCATCGACTTTTTACCAACATGCGACACATCAATCAGAATACCATGCTGATTAAGCGATTTAACCAAGGTACGACCTAATTCGGATAAACCGGGATCCGTTTCACTGTCGTTAAGATCGGCTCTAGGGTTAGAGCTACCGGAGAATTGATTATGGCCAATATGCGTTAAGCCAACATAACGAATACCGCGTTCGGCCCATTTCGGCACATCTTTGATACTGTCACCTAATGGATAGGCATTTTCCATACCCAGTAGCACAATACGTTTACCGACTTTATGCAAGGCTTCTACGTCATCTGCGGTGCGGGCTAAACCGACTTGTTCAGGGTATGCACGAATCATCCGCATAATGGCCTGATAGCTTTCTTCAACCGTCTTGGCTGCGTGTTGGTAAGCTTCTGCTGTCAATGCACCTTGGCCGGCATAGACAATTAGGAATACAGCATCGAGGCCGCCAGCACGCATTTTCGGTAAATCGACTTGAGCTTTGCTAAAGCCACCCGGATCTAACAAATGCGTGGCATAACCACGACCGATATCGACATGGGTATCAATAGTGAGAATTTGTTCATGCAATGCACGGGCTGCTGCCTCAGTGACATTTTTGTTACTTGCCATAGCTTGGCTTGAAAGCAGTAAGCTTGCGGTTAATAGAGTAATTTTTGAAAAGCGCATCATTTTTCCTTATTGTTTTTATGATAGTTCAGAGCTTAGCCTGCTAGGGTAAGCTTGCGCAACCCTATCATCGCTTGCGATTAACGCTAACCCTTTTTCGACAGTCTAGTCATCATTACTGTGATAATGCCAGCTAATAACCCCCAAAACGCCGAGGCGATACCGAAGAAACTGGCGCCAGACGCGGTAACTAATAAAGTGATCACTGCCGCTTCGCGGTAGTCACTATCCTGAGTGCAGCTATATAAATTGGCGGCAATGGTGCTGATTAACGCCAGCCCGGCTAACGCCGCTACCATGGCAGTAGGAAAGGCCGCAAATAAGGCTACAACCGTTGCGCCAGCTAACCCAAAGAGTAAATAAAAGATCCCTGCTGCTATGCCGGCAATATAGCGTTTTGCAGCTTCAGGATGCGCTTCGTTACCGCTGCAAATCGCCGCAGTAATGGCGGCCAGATTAATGGAAAAAGCCCCAAAA
This sequence comes from Alishewanella sp. d11, assembly GCF_049390205.1. Lineage (GTDB taxonomy): Bacteria > Pseudomonadota > Gammaproteobacteria > Enterobacterales > Alteromonadaceae > Alishewanella. The sequence continues at coordinate 2,371,931 of NZ_CP186547.1, forward strand.
GGCGCCAGTAACAAGGTGCTTAAAGAGGTGCTCGTAATTAAGGGTGATACTGGCGTGCTATAGCCGCTGGCGCGCAGCACAGCAACACCAGGAATATTTTGCGAAGCCATGGTTACAATTAATAGCGGCAAGCCAACCCCCAGCATGGCGGCAATGGAAAACTCTGGGGTGACCCAAACGGGTGTTGCCAGCGTTAAGGATACTCCTGATAAATCAAGCTGGCCGGCAACAACCACAGTGCCAATTCCACTTAGCAGTACCAATAAAATGGCGTAACGCGGGCTAAAGGCTTTAGCGACTAAATAGGTAACACACATAACGCTGACCAGCAATAACTCGCTTTGCATGGCGCTAAAAATGGCAAAGCCAAATTGCAGTAAAATTCCCGCTAGCATAGCGCTGGCTAAAGGCAATGGGATGAGTTTGGTTAAACGTTCAAACATACCGCTAAGGCCGATAATCAGCCCCAGTAAGGCAGTAAACAGAAAAACACCGGTGGCTTCTGCCAGGCTCAGCCCTTGTAAACTCCCCGCTAGTAATGCGGCGCCCGGTGTTGACCAGGCGGTAATGACCGGGGCTTTATAGTACCAGGACAGGCCAATACAAGTGATGGCCATACCGATACCCAGAGCCAGCAGCCAGGATGCCATGATATCGCTGCCGGCACCCGTTGCTGCTGCCGCTTGAAATACGATGGCAACCGAGCTGGCAAAACCCACCAGCACCGCGACAAAGCCGGCGACCACTGCAGATAAACTGACGTCCTTCAGTAGCATATTTTTTCCTTATGCTGTTGTTGCCAGCTACCTTAGCGGAGTCTGGTTTTAAGCATCAAGCTGTTGTTTTAGTTGGTATAGTAAATCCAGCGCTTGTCTGGCACTGAGCTCATCCGGTTTTAATTGGCGTAATTGCAGCAATACTGGGTGCTCAGGCGTCAATAAATCTAATTGTTGCTGCGGCAACGACGCCTGTACAGCCTGCTTACTTGTCGGTGTAGTTGTTGGTGCAGTAGTTTTGCTTGGCATTTGTTGTTCTAATTGCCGCAGCTTTTGCTTCGCTTGGGCAATAACATGTTTCGGCACCCCCGCCAATTGCGCGACCTGTAAGCCGAAGCTTTTGCTGGCAGCGCCTTCCTGCACATGATGCATAAAAACAATACTATCACCATGCTCAACCGCATCTAAATGCACATTGACAACGCCAGGCAGTAAATCTGGCAATTGCGTCAGTTCAAAATAATGGGTTGCAAATAAGGTAAGGGCCTTAATGTTGCTGGCCAGATAGTCCGCACAGGCCCAAGCCAGACTTAACCCGTCGTAGGTGCTGGTACCACGACCGATTTCATCCATCAGCACCAAGCTTTGCGCCGTTGCATGGTGCAGAATTGTCGCGGTTTCAGTCATTTCCACCATAAAGGTCGAGCGACCCGAGGCAAGATCGTCTGAGGCGCCTATTCGGGTAAAGATCCGATCGATAGGACCGATAATGGCTTGCTCGGCTGGGACAAAGCTACCTATTGCCGCCATAAGCGTAATCAATGCCGTCTGGCGCATATAGGTTGATTTACCGCCCATATTGGGGCCGGTAATCATTAGCATCCGCCGTGCAGTACTAAGCTGCAAGGGGTTGGCGATAAAGGGATCTTTTAATACCTGCTCGACCACCGGATGCCGGCCTTGCTGAATAGTAATACCAATTTCGCTGCTTAATTGTGGGCGGCAATACTGATGCACCACCGCGCACTCGGCAAAGCTGGCTAACACATCTAATTCGGCCAGCGCGCTGGCCAGCTGCTGTAATTGGGCTAAATAGGGGCTAACAAGCGCAAACAGCTGCTCATAAAGTTGCTTTTCTAACGCCAGCGCCTTACTTTGGCTGCCCAGAACTTTATCTTCGTGCTCTTTAAGCTCAGGAATAATGTAGCGTTCATTATTTTTAAGGGTTTGCCGGCGAATGTAGTCTGCTGGCACTTTATCGTCGGCACTGCGACCGGTTTCAATAAAAAAACCATGCACTTTGTTAAAGCCGACTTTAAGTGAGCTAATGCCGGTTCGCTCGCGCTCGCGCAGTTCCAGCGCCATTAAATAATCGGTTGCACCATTGGCTAAGCTGCGCCATTCATCTAATTCGGCATTATAACCACTGGCTATAACGCCGCCGTCACGGATTAACGCTGGTGGTGTTTCAACAATAGCCGCAGTTAACAATGCCAGTAAGTCGGGCAGTGGTTCACTGTGTGCAGCGTGCTGTAACAGTAGCGGGCTTCTAGCCAGCGTAAGCTGTTGTTGCAGCTCAGGCAAGGCCGCTAAGGCATGGCGTAAGCGCGAAAAATCACGCGGCCGCGCGCTTTTAAGCGCCAAGCGGGCAATTACCCGTTCAATATCGCCAATATGTTTTAATTGTGGTTGTAAGGCTTCGTAATCATCAGTTAACTCATTGACTGCGGCATAGCGCTGGTTCAGCACATTCTGATCCCGCAGTGGTGCATGGATCCAGCGTTTTAATAAACGCGAGCCCATTGCCGTTTGGCAGCGATCCAGCACTGAGGCTAAAGTGTTATCGGTTTGGCCAGAGAGGGTGCTGGTCAGTTCCAGATTTCGTCTAGTGGCGGCATCCAGTACAATATAATCTTCAGGTCTCTCCAAAGCGATGCTACGAATATGCGGTAACTGAGCACGTTGAGTATCATTAACATACTGCATTAAACAACCGGCCGCCATTAGCGCTACTGGTGCGTCTTTTACGCCAAAGCTATGTAAATCGCGCGTTTCAAACTGTTGGCAGAGTAAGCGCTCGGCGCTGGCTAAATCAAATTCCCAAATAGGGCGGCGACGCGCGCCCTTGCGTTCGGTGAGCGCGCTTTGGCTAAAATCCTCTGGGTAGAGCAGCTCTGCCGGATTTAAGCGCTGTAATAATGCGGCCAAATCGTCAGGGTTATTGACCTGATTTAGTAAAAAACGACCGCTACTTAGATCCAATTGGGCTAAACCAAAATGTTGCCGGCCTTGGCTAATAGCGCAGAGTAAATTATCTTGCCGCTCATTTAATAGCGCCTCATCTGTAACTGTACCTGGCGTGACAATGCGTACCACTTTGCGTTCAACAGGGCCTTTGCTGGTCGCCGGATCGCCCACTTGCTCACAAATTGCTACTGACTCGCCCAACTGAACTAAGCGGGCCAAATAGCCTTCGACGGCATGGTAGGGCACTCCGGCCATTGGAATAGGTTCCCCCGCGCTTTGGCCACGCTTTGTTAATGAAATGTCCAGCAAGGCTGCGGCTTTTTTGGCATCGTCAAAGAATAATTCGTAAAAGTCACCCATCCGATAAAACAGCAAAATATGGGGATGTTGGCTTTTTAAGCCAAAATACTGTTGCATCATCGGCGTATGAGCGCTTAACACTTGCTCCGGTTTCTGGTCTGACGGCATAATGTGGTTATGAATTCCCGTTGGATTAACTATGACAATGGCTATTGCAAGTTTTGAGCTTGCCAGCGAGTTAGGTCAGCTATTATTACGGAAAAAATGCAGTATCACCACTGCTGAATCTTGTACCGGTGGGGGGGTGGCTTATTGGCTCACGGCGGTAGCAGGTAGTTCTGCTTATGTTGATCGTAGTTTTATTACTTACAGTAATAAAGCCAAACAGCAGCTATTAGGGGTTCGCAGTGCAACCTTATTACAGTTTGGCGCTGTTAGCGAGCAAACCGTTTCAGAAATGGCGGCTGGTGCGGCTAAAGCCGCGGCTGCAGAAATAGCTATCGCGATCTCTGGCATTGCTGGGCCGGGGGGCGGTTCTTCAGCAAAACCGGTTGGTACTGTCTGCTTTGGCTTTGCAGTGCAGGGGCAAATCAGTTCGCAGCGTTTACATTTTGACGGCGACCGACAGCAAATTCGACAGCAAGCTATTGAGCACGCGCTACGTCAATGTATCTTGCTGTTGACATAGACCTAAAACTCGACTACTGTATGCTCATACAGTGCCGCATCGGTGCCACTTATATTACCGACTATTTCGGAGCAAAAAAATGGACGATAACAAACAAAAAGCCCTTAATGCTGCCTTAAGCCAGATCGAGCGTCAATTTGGTAAAGGTTCTATTATGCGCCTTGGTGATAGTACCGCTTTGGATATTGAGGCGGTTTCAACGGGTTCATTAGGATTAGATATTGCGCTCGGTATAGGTGGCTTGCCTTACGGTCGTATTGTCGAGATTTATGGTCCTGAGTCTTCTGGTAAAACCACTCTAACGTTACAAGTTATTGCTGAAGCACAAAAAACCGGCAAAACCTGTGCGTTTATCGATGCAGAACACGCTCTTGATCCGGTATATGCTAAAAAGCTGGGTGTTGATGTCGATAAACTGTTGGTTTCACAACCTGATACCGGTGAGCAAGCATTAGAGATTTGTGACATGCTGGTACGTTCTGCTGCTGTCGATGTGGTTATTGTTGACTCTGTTGCTGCCTTAACGCCAAAAGCGGAAATTGAAGGCGATATGGGTGATAGCCATATGGGCTTACAAGCCCGCTTAATGTCGCAGGCACTGCGAAAGCTAACGGCTAATATCAAACGCTCCAACACCTTATGTATCTTTATCAACCAAATCCGGATGAAGATTGGTGTAATGTTTGGTAACCCTGAAACTACCACGGGCGGTAATGCGCTTAAATTCTATGCTTCAGTGCGCTTGGATATTCGCCGCATTGGCTCAGTAAAAGACGGTGACGAGATCACGGGGAATGAAACCCGAGTAAAAGTGGTTAAAAACAAAGTTGCGCCACCTTTCAAACAAGCGGAATTTATTATCCAGTATGGTGCGGGTATCAATAAGTTAGGTGAGCTGATTGACTTAGGTGTGCAACAAAACTTAGTGGATAAAGCTGGTGCTTGGTATGCCTATCAAGGAAATAAGATTGGTCAGGGCAAGGCAAACGCCATGAAATACTTGGCCGAAAACGTGGCAGTCGCAGACGAAATTGAGAAAACGTTGCGTGAGCGCTTATTGTTAAAGCCAGGCGAATCGATGGTAGATAATCCGGCTGAGTTAGCGGAGATGGTTGAGCCAGAAGAGGATTAAAATCCTTTGGTTACGCTAGCGCATGAGTAATGAAGTTACCACTGAAGATAAGGCAAAACTGACATTAGCGTTAACTTTTGCAAAAGCGTAACACGCTTTCTCTAGGCCAAAACGAATTTGGTATGGATGAGAGCTTTAAAAAATCCCCGTTTGAACAATTTTATAAGGTTCATGGGGATTTTTTTATTGCATTTTTTTAAGCTAAGCAGATAATACCCGCATCTTTTGGACGTCTAAACGTATAGAAGTTGACATCTTGTGGTTTATTACGCAAAGTAGCGTATCGACGGTGCTCGGAGTAAGTTATGCCTGTAAAAGTAATTGATCAGTTACCTGCGGTAGAGGCCTTATCAGCTGAAAACGTATTTGTGATGACAGAGAGCCGTGCCGCGGCACAAGATATTCGGCCATTAAGAGTGGCAATTTTAAACTTAATGCCGAATAAAATTGCCACGGAAATACAGCTATTACGTTTACTCGCCAACAGCCCATTGCAATTGGATATTGAATTACTGCGGATTGATGATCATGTTAGTAAGCATACGTCCGAGAGCCATTTAAATTGTTTTTACCGATATTTTTCGGATGTACAACAGCAGAAATACGATGGTTTAATCATTACTGGCGCGCCCTTAGGCTTAGTTGATTATGAGGATGTCACGTATTGGCAGCAGTTTGGTGAAATCTTACGTTGGGCTGATACGCACGTCACGTCTACCTTGTTTCTGTGTTGGGCCGCCCATGCCGCTCTCTATCATTACTATGGCTTGCAACGTGAGATCCGTGGTGAAAAACTATCAGGTGTATATTGGCAGCAAGTATCGCAACCCTTAAGCCCATTAGTGCGTGGTTTTGATGATCAGTTTTTAGTCCCCCATTCACGTTATGCCCAAGTTCCTAAACAAAAGTATCAAGAGCATGCCGATATACATGTGTTAGCCGAGGCCGATGCCACGGGCGCTTATCTGCTACAAAACAGTAGTGGCAGCCGTATTTTTGTCACCGGCCATCCGGAGTATGATCTCAACACCTTAGATGATGAGTATAAACGTGATGTGGCTGCCAGTATTGCCGCGCGCATTCCCGAGAATTACTATCGCAATAATGATCCTTTGCAAGGGCCGCAAAAGTTATGGCAATCCCATGCCTTTTTATTATTCAGTAATTGGTTAAACTATTATGTTTACCAAGCAACGCCTTTTGATATTAACCAAATTGGCCGGAAATAATTTATGACAACAGCAAGACTCAGTCCGGCAGCGTTTCGCGCGCAGCTAGAGCAACGGATTTTTATTCTTGATGGCGCTATGGGCACTATGATCCAGCAACATCAGTTAGATGAAGCAGGCTATCGCGGTGCAGAGTTTGCCGATTGGCCTACCGATTTAAAAGGCAATAACGATTTACTGGTATTAACCCAGCCGGCGTTAATTGCCGAGATACACCGCCAGTATTTGTTGGCGGGCGCCGATATTATTGAAACTAATACTTTTAATGCCACGACCATTGCTATGGCTGATTATCAAATGGAACAGCTGTCAGCACGAATTAATCATGAAGCTGCGGCATTAGCGAGGCAGGTCTGCGATGAAATCACCGCGCTCGATCCGACTAAACCAAGGTACGTCGCCGGCGTGTTAGGGCCGACTAACCGCACAGCCTCTATTTCTCCTGATGTTAACGATCCTGGTTTTCGTAATGTTAGCTTTGACGAGCTGGTGGTTGCTTATACTGAATCGACTCATGCGCTGGTTGCTGGTGGTGCGGACATTATTATGCTGGAAACCATCTTTGATACCTTAAATGCAAAAGCAGCAGCCTTTGCCGTGTTGCAGGTATTTGAAGAGTTAGGTTTTGCGTTACCTGTGATGATTTCAGGCACTATTACCGATGCCTCTGGACGCACCTTATCCGGTCAGACCACAGAAGCCTTTTATCACTCTTTAGCCCATGTTGAGCCAGTGAGTTTTGGGCTTAACTGTGCGCTGGGTCCAGATCTATTAAGGCCTTACGTGGAAACCTTGTCTGGTATTTCACAAGCCTTTGTCTCGGTACACCCTAATGCCGGCTTACCGAACGAATTTGGTGAATATGATCTTGGGGCAACCGAGATGGCGGCAGAAATTGGTGATTGGGCTAAACAAGGCTTTTTGAACATTGTCGGTGGCTGCTGTGGTACTACCCCTGAACATATCAAAGCGATTAGTGAGGCGGTAAAACATGCCCCTCCGCGCCAGCCTAAAGCGGTTGATCATAGTTTCCATTTGGCAGGATTAGAAGCCTTTTCGGTGGAGTGGTAATGCGACAACAAGCACGATTTATCAATATTGGCGAGCGGACGAACGTTACCGGCTCGGCTCGTTTTAAAAAATTGATTTTAAAGGGCGATTACGAAACTGCACTGGATGTAGCCCGGCAACAAGTCGAAAATGGCGCCCAGATCATCGATATCAACATGGATGAAGCCATGCTCGATAGCAAGGCCGCCATGGTGCGTTATCTCAGTTTACTGGCTTCTGAACCCGATATTTCCCGGGTACCCATTATGGTTGACTCCTCGAAATGGGAAGTGATCGAAGCCGCACTAAAATGTATCCAAGGCAAAGCGGTTGTTAACTCCATTTCGCTAAAAGAAGGTGAGGCTCCTTTTTTACAGCAAGCTCGTTTATTACGTCGCTATGGCGCGGCCGTGGTAGTGATGGCGTTTGATGAAAAAGGCCAAGCGGATACTCGAGCGCGAAAGGTAGAAATATGTCAACGCGCTTACGCCATTTTGACAGAGCAGGTGGGGTTTCCACCCGAAGATATTATTTTTGATCCGAATATCTTTGCTGTAGCCACAGGCATAGAAGAACACAATAACTACGCCGTCGATTTTATCGAAGCCACTCGCGATATCAAACGTCTTTGCCCCTATGCCAAGATTTCCGGTGGGGTGTCGAATGTGTCTTTTTCGTTTCGTGGCAATGATGCCGTGCGCGAAGCGATCCATTCGGTCTTTTTATACCATGCCATCGCCGCGGGCATGGATATGGGCATTGTCAATGCTGGTCAATTAACCGTTTATGATGATATTCCAGAATTACTGCGGGAGCGGGTTGAAGATGTCATTCTAAATCGCCGATCGGATGCCACTGAACGCTTGTTGGATATTGCCGCTGAATTTAAGGGTGATGGCAGTGTTGCAGAAAAAGTGGATGATGCCTGGCGTAGTTTGCCAGTAGGGAAGAGACTGGAGCATGCGCTAGTCAAAGGTATTACCGATTTTATCGATATAGATACCGAAGAAGCTCGGCAACAGGCAGCAAAGCCACTGCATGTCATCGAAGGCCCGCTGATGGATGGCATGAATGTCGTGGGCGATTTATTTGGTGAAGGTAAAATGTTTTTACCGCAGGTGGTAAAGTCGGCCCGGGTAATGAAAAAAGCCGTGGCCTATTTGCAACCTTTTATTGAGCAAGAAAAAGAAGGTGGCCAGGCACAAGGTAAGGTGTTACTGGCTACCGTAAAAGGCGATGTACACGATATCGGTAAAAATATCGTCGGTGTGGTGCTGCAGTGTAATAACTTTGAGGTAATCGACCTTGGGGTGATGGTATCTTGTGCTGAGATCTTGCGTGTAGCCAAAGAGCGCAATGTAGATGTCATTGGTTTATCTGGTTTGATTACCCCGTCTTTAGATGAAATGGTGCATGTCGCAAAAGAAATGACCCGTTTAGGTTTTACAGTACCACTACTGATTGGCGGTGCCACTACCTCAAAAGCCCATACTGCGGTTAAAATTGCACCGCATTATCAACATGGCGTAGTCTATGTACCCAATGCTTCTCGCAGTGTCTCGGTTGTGCAATCTCTGATCAGCGCGGATAATAAACCCGACTATCTGGCACGGGTGAGCGAAGAATATCGCATTGCCGTAGAGCAGCATCATCGCAGTCGCCCCGGTGAAAAAATGCTTAGTTTGGCAGAGGCAAGAGCTAACCGCTTCCCGCTGGACTTAAGCAAAGTGGCTGCACCACCTAAGCAACCTGGTGTTCATTACTGGCAAGACGTTGATTTACAGGTATTAAGAGACTATATCGACTGGACGCCGTTCTTTTTAACCTGGCAGTTGTCGGGTAAGTATCCCGCGATTTTAAACCATCCGGAAGTGGGCCTTGAAGCGCGTAAAGTGTTTAAAGACGCCAATGCTTTGTTAGATCATATGATTAGCCAACAGCAGATCTCCGGCAAAGCCGCTTTTGGTTTTTTCCCAGCCAATAGTGACGGCGATGACATTATTATCTATACCGACGACAGTCGGCAAACTGAGCGTTGCCGTTTGTATGGCTTACGGCAACAATTGGCGCTGCGCAACAATGCGCCCAATTGTTGTTTAAGTGATTTTATCGCGCCTGCAGGCTCTGGTATTGCTGACTACGTTGGCGCTTTTGCGGTAAGTACCGGTTTTGGTGCTGATGAGTTTGCCGCTGAATTTGCTAAAGCGCATGATGATTACAATAGCATTATGGTAAAAGCGTTAGCCGATCGTCTGGCCGAAGCCTTAGCGGAATACTTACATATGAAAGTGCGTCGCGAATACTGGGGTTATGTTGCCGAAGAGCAGTTGGACAATGAACAACTGATTCGGGAGCTTTATCAGGGCATTCGACCGGCACCAGGCTATCCTGCTTGCCCAGAACATACCGAAAAAGGCACCTTGTTTGATTTATTAGACGTAACCGCGCAAATCGGCATGCAGTTAACGGAAAGTTATGCCATGTGGCCGGGAGCTGCGGTCAGCGGTTGGTATTTTGCTCATCCCGATAGCAAGTACTTTGCGGTAAGTAAAATTGATGCTGCGCAAGTAGCTGATTATGCTGCACGCAAAGGTTGGGATTTAGCAACGGCTGAAAGTTGGTTGGCACCGAATATCCGCTAAAGTTTGCCCAATGCTAGAACACAGCCGCCTTTATGGCGGCTTTTCTTTGGCTAAGTGGTTTTTTCAGTGGCTGCCACTCTTAATTAATGGCTTTTTACAGTATGATAAACGGCAATGTACTGGTGCTAAACCAGCTTAAGGTTTCGGAGTAAGTGTGGACAACCCTTTTCAGATAAAACTTATTATTCGGCGTGTGAAGGCGACAACGGCCATTGAATGGTTGAAACAAGCGTGGGAAATTTTTAAACAATATCCTTTCGTATTTATTCAAATGATTTTACTGACGATCGTTTTGACCTTTCTGGCAAGTCTAAATTCCATCACACTCTTTGTCGCGGTGTTGGCATCGCCTTTTTTTACCGCCGGTTTTTATAAAGCCGTGGTAGGTGTGCAGCAACAGCAAAAAATTGGTATCGATTGGTTATTTAAACCTTTTACTGAGCCAGCTATACGGCGCATTTTAATTTTAATTGCGTCGGTAAATTTTCTAGTATCTGTGCCTTTAGTACAGTTTCGAGAAAAAATACATGCTGCTATTGAGCTTGCTCAAGAGACTGGGGTGCAAGATCCGGCAACGGCTTGGCAACTTATTTTATTATTGGCTGGCTTATTATTAAGCACTATGTTGTTTGCCTACGCTGTTGCTATCGCCTACTTTTTGAAAGAACAACGTATCAGCAAGATCTTACAAGCCAGTTTTCTGGCATGCTGGCGAAATATGGCCGCTTTAGCGTTATTTGGACTGTTGAGTCTAGGACTCATCACCCTTACTATACCCACTATGTTGCTAGGATTAATCGTGGTAGTACCCGTACTGCATATCGCGTTTTTCTTATCGTTTAACGAGCTGTTTGCATTGCAAGTTAAACCACAACAAGACGGTGTGTTAGAAGTGTGATTATAGATCAACAAACACTGAGAAAAGCCGCGCTAAACTATTTAAGCCGCCGCGATTACAGTCGGGCAGCGCTGGCTACAAAATTAAAGCAAAAAGGCGCGACAGCGTCTGATATAGCAGCGGTACTCAATTGGTGCCATGAGCAAAACTATCTGAATGAAGAGCGTTTTTTGCTAATGATAGTACGAAATCGTTGCCAGCAAGGCTATGGTTACCGTTATATTTTGCAAGAGTGTCGCCAGCATCAGTTAACTGAACAACAATTAGCAGCCGTTATCGCAGCCGAAGCCATCGATTGGTGGCAATTAGCTAAGCAAGCATATCAAAAAAAGTATGCTGATAAAGCGATAGCGGATTATCAAGACAAAGTAAAACGTATGGCTTATTTGCAACGCCGCGGTTTTAGCAGTGAGCAAATCCGTGCGGTGTTCGACCAGAATGATTAACCGATAAATAAACAGGATTTTTCATGAGCATGACATCTGCCGCGATCCGGCAAGCCTTTTTAGACTTCTTTGCTAGCAAAGATCACAGTATCGTTTCCAGCAGCTCGCTGATCCCAGGCAATGATGCCACGTTATTATTTACCAATGCGGGCATGGTGCAATTTAAAGATGTATTTTTAGGCCAAGATCAGCGTAGTTACAGTCGTGCCGTTTCAGCACAACGCTGTGTTCGTGCAGGTGGTAAACATAATGACTTAGAAAATGTTGGCTATACCGCTCGGCATCATACGTTTTTTGAAATGCTGGGTAATTTCAGCTTTGGTGATTACTTTAAACAGGATGCTATTCGCTATGCTTGGGAGTTTTTAACCGACGTGGTTAAGCTACCGAAAAGTAAGTTATTGGTTACCGTGTATGCAACTGATGATGAAGCTTACAACATTTGGCTAAATGAGATTGGTGTACCAGCTGATCGTATTGTGCGGATCGGCGATAATAAAGGTGCGCCTTATGCCTCTGACAACTTCTGGGCGATGGGTGATACCGGACCTTGCGGTCCTTGCACCGAGATTTTCTATGATCATGGTGAGCATATCTGGGGGGGGCCTCCTGGTTCTGCTGAAGAAGACGGCGACCGTTTTATTGAGATTTGGAACATCGTTTTTATGCAATTTAACCGTTTAGCCAGTGGTGAGATGTTACCATTGCCTAAACCTAGCGTTGATACGGGTATGGGGCTGGAGCGGATTGCGGCCATCTTACAACATGTGCATAGTAACTATGAAACAGATACCTTTGTGGCCCTAATTAATGCTGCTGCCGAGGCTACTGCTGCCAAGGATCTGCATGATAAATCGTTACGCGTCGTCGCCGATCATATCCGTAGCTGTGCTTTCCTGATTGCGGATGGCGTAATGCCCTCGAATGAAGGTCGTGGTTATGTCTTGCGCCGTATTATTCGCCGGGCAGTACGTCATGGCAATAAGCTGGGTGCGCAAGGCGCCTTTTTCTATAAACTTGTTGCGGCTTTGGTCGCGCAGATGGGCGAGGCTTATCCTGAGCTGGTAACCAAACAAGCGATTATCGAAAAAGCCCTAAAACTGGAAGAAGAGCAGTTTGGTAAAACCCTTGAGCGCGGTTTGCAAATTCTGGATGAAGAATTAGCCGCATTAACAGGCACTGAAATTCCAGGTGAGCTAGTATTTAAACTGTATGATACTTATGGCTTTCCAGTAGATTTAACCAATGATGTGGCACGCGAACGTAATCTGACGATTGATCAAGCCGGCTTTGATACTGCCATGGCACAACAACGGAAAAGAGCGCAGCAAGCCAGTAATTTTGGCACGGACTACAACCAGCAATTAACCTCGACACATCAAACAACCTTTACTGGTTACACCGAGCATTTTGGTAATGCGGTCGTGGTTGAGATCCTAAAACAGGGCCAGAACGTATCAGAATTGGTCGCTGGTGATACGGGGTTAGTCATTTTAGATGCAAGCCCGTTTTACGCTGAGTCGGGTGGTCAGGTTGGTGATACCGGCACTTTAACTTTGGCCGATGGCACGGTTTTCGAGGTACAAGATACCCTGAAAGTTGCTAAAGCCTTTGCGCATCAAGGTGAGTCGCAAGGTACTATTCGTGTCGGTGACCAAGTTCAGGCAGAAATTGATGTCAATAGACGGAATGCGATTCGTAAGAACCATTCGGCTACACATTTGTTACACGCCGCCTTGCGCCAGGTATTAGGAGAGCATGTTACCCAAAAAGGCTCCCTGGTAGGGCCTGAGCGTTTACGCTTTGATTTCTCGCATTTTGAAGCGGTTAAAGCCAATGAGTTGCAGCAAATTGAGCAATTGGTCAATCAGCAGATCCAACTTAATTTACCGCTGCAAACGCGTGTAATGCCCATTGAGGCAGCAAAAGCCGCAGGTGCTATGGCCTTATTTGGTGAAAAGTACGACGATGAAGTACGTGTACTTAATATGGGTGAGTTTTCGATTGAACTCTGTGGTGGAACCCATGTCGATCGTACAGGTGATATAGGTTTATTTAAAATTGTCAGTGAAGGCGGTATCGCCTCGGGTGTAAGACGTATTGAAGCTGTTAGTGCAGCAGGTGCCGTTAGCTATGTGCAGCAACTAGAACAGCAAGCCATGCAAGCGGCAAGTCTGTTAAAAGGCGATGTGTTTAGTTTAAGTGAGCGTGTGCAACAAACATTAGATAGAAGTAAAACGCTGGAAAAAGAAATTGAGCAACTTAAAGCAAAGTTAGCCAGTCTTGCAGGTGCCTCATTAACTGATAATGTGTTACAGCTTGGTGCAGTAAAAGTATTGGTACAACAGCTTGAGCAAACCGATGCGAAAGCGTTACGCAATGTGTTAGATGAACTAAAAAATAAGCTGGGTAGTACCGTTATCTTGTTAGCAACAGTAAATGATGACAAAGTTAGCTTAATTGCTGGGGTAAGTGCTGATTTAACTGCTAAAGTACATGCAGGTCAATTAGTTGCTTGGGCAGCAAACCAAGTTGGTGGTAAAGGTGGTGGTCGTCCAGATATGGCTCAGGCGGGCGGAACTGATGCTACCGCATTGCCTAGCGTATTAACTGCGGCGATTGACTATATTAAAGAGCGGCTATAACGCGATTTCGATATAGTTAGTTTCACAGGAAGTTTTCCAATTAAAGCTGCGCTGTTGTATTATACAGCGCTAATAAATAGTGCAGTGACAGACCACTGCTAATGACAGGCAAAGGAGCAAACGAATGCTAATTCTTACGCGTCGAGTTGGTGAGACCCTAATGATTGGTGATGAAGTTACCGTTACGGTATTAGGTGTTAAAGGTAATCAGGTTCGCATTGGCGTAAATGCACCTAAAGATATTTCTGTACACCGTGAAGAAATCTATATGCGTATACAGGCAGAAAAAGATACTAACGGCGGTAGCTTTAACGAGACAGAATAAGTTGTCCGATTAATGGCAGACATTGTGGTTATTTTGCTGTTTTTGATTTTTCTAGCTAAATAACCAACAATCTGCTTAAAAGGTCGGCAAACGCGCTTTTAGTTCTTAAAAATTGTTTGACTTATTTTCCTAAGACATTAATATACACGCCGCAACACAGTGCGGAGAAATGGCCGAGTGGCTGAAGGCGCACCCCTGCTAAGGGTGTATAGGGGAAACTCTATCGAGGGTTCGAATCCCTCTTTCTCCGCCATTTTTCAGATGGACGCATAGCTCAGCTGGATAGAGTACTCGGCTACGAACCGAGCGGTCGGAGGTTCGAATCCTCCTGCGTCCGCCATCTGAAATGGGATGTGATAAGCACTCAGCAATAATGCTAAACACAGTGCTATAAAAAGTGTGAAAATTATAAAGTAAGCAACACCCCGGACGCATAGCTCAGCTGGATAGAGTACTCGGCTACGAACCGAGCGGTCGGAGGTTCGAATCCTCCTGCGTCCGCCATATTCGAAGAAACCCGCTTAGGTTAACACCTTGCGGGTTTTTTGCTTTTTGCTGCAAGCTACTGACGCAGGAGGTGAGAACCTCCGTTAGGTTCGGCCAATTTGCCGGGAGCAAATTGGGACAGCATTTAGCTGGCCCGAAGGGCAGGCGGCAGGATAGCCGCCTGCAATCCCTGCGTCCGCCATATTCGAAGAAACCCGCTTAGGTTATCACCTTAGCGGGTTTTTGCTTTTAGCAGATTTTAGATTGGCGTAACGCCCTTAGCTGGGTAGTAATTTTCTCCACCGGCTTCGAGGATCACATCCCTGTGCCCACTCAGCCTACGCAGCATCCTTGCTGCTGTTACAAAAATTCTACCGCAGCCAAGGGCTTAAATTAGATTAGTGAGCTATCGGGCTAAACAGAAATCGAACGAGGTGGTAAACGCATAGTACACTTTGCTCGGGGAGGTGTTTTTCAGGGATGAAAAACACAAATTCGTCAGGAACGAATTTGAACAGCGCTTGCGCTGGCCCGCAGGGTAAACTTCAGGATGAAGTTTATAACAGCCCCCATGGATGGGTTCACAGCGTGCCCCGACAAAGTTGTACGGCGCGTTTAGCCACCGGATGCACCAATCTAGAATCTGTGTAACGTTAAAGAAACCGCAGATTCAAGCTCGCAGCAACGCCCTTAGCAGGGTAGTAATTTTCTCCACTGGCTTCGAGGTTTTTTCTGTTAGATCGTTTCAGTCGAGCCGTCAGGCTGCTTACAGCCGATATTGCACACAAAGACGCCGTGAATACCTCCTTGTAGGGGTTACAAACTTCATCCATGAAGTTTGCCCTGCGGGCCAGCTAAAGCTGTTCAAATTTGCTCCAGCAAATTTGTCTGTCCGGCATCCATGCCGTACACGCTTTGTTTAGCAATATCGGCTCGCTGCCTGACTGCATTGGTTGATTCGAAGCGATCGTGAAAGAATAGTAAGGTGCAAACGAAGTAGTTAACGTATAGCATACTTTGCTCGTGGGTGAAACTTAGCCACCGGATGCTCTAATCTAGAATCTGCGTCAATTGAATTAATAATTCAAAATAGCTAAATAAAAATTGCAAACTGTTTTTTTTTGATATTTTTTTGTTGATTTTTGTCGATGATTATAGAGGAAGTTCGTATTATGAAAAAATCTTTATCCGTATTGAGCCTTGCTGCTATAACAGTATTTTTTTCTGCTTCCAGTTATGCAGATAAAGTTACAGTTAATGGCATAACATATGAATGCTCTAATACTTGTAGTATTGATTTAGGCCCTCCTACAACAATACAAGATTGTTGTGCTGGGACAGTCGCAAGACTCAGACGTGATGCAATTATTATTGAACAGCCTCAATAAATAAGCACTGAGCTAGCTGTTTGTATTGGTTATTAGTGGTTGCAAGCAGCTTGAAAATTCTAGTCATTGGAAGATCATTTATGAAAAAGGTGAATTCAGTAATACTCGTATGCGCTGTGTTGATAACTTCGGTATTTTTCTATCGAATACATAACACAAATAATAGTCATGCTTTTGTCACTGATGGTGACAAAAACTATACAGAAACAGCAGAACCTATAGCACCTGTTATTAATCAGCCTAGTCAATTAGTCACCGATAACGATAATTCGCTTAATGTTGAACCACCTACAAACGTATACTCTGAAAGTGCGCTAAGCAATAGCAACTCTCCGGAAGAAAAAATCTCACCTTTAGAAAGTATTCTGGATAGCTTAGCTGCTTCCGAAGGTGGTTTGTCTTATTCCACTGCCGAGGTGGCTTTTCAATTATCCGACTTTGATGCCTTAATCTATTCTCTTGCCAGTAAAGGAACGAGCGGCTCATTCGATCAAAACTTTCGTGATTCATTGCAGGAAGCGACTAAATTTTCTACCAGTGTGATACAGAGAAGTATGGGTTGTAATGATAAAATTTGTGCCGCTGTTGTCGATTATTCAGAACAGGGTGATATAGATGATTTTTACAAAAATCTGATGGAAAGTATTAAGCAGCCAGTAAGTATTGTCACGCAGCCAGTTGAGATTAATGGGGTGAAAGAGCTACGCATTTTGATTAATTATAATAATGCCCAGTTAGTCTTAGATTAAAACTTAGTTAGATTAGTCTAGTATAGGTAAAAAAAGTTAGCTAGTTAGTCTTGAGGCAGTTGTTATTTTATCGTAGCGCTTATTGGTATCCACAGCCGTCCTAAAATATGCTATAACAACACAATCTGCCGTGATCTTATTATCTCGGAAATTCTGTGTTAGCCACCAATAGCTCAGCCATTAGCACACCGTTTACAACAACAGCACCCACCCAAGACGCTGAGCTGGTGCTATGCCGGCATTGCGATTTGTTACAGCACTTGCCGCAACTGCAAGAAGGTGAGCAGGCGCATTGTCTGCGTTGTGATCATCAGCTTGATGTAAGGCAGCCTCAGCCGATTTTAAGGCCGGTACTTTATGCGGCGTCTGCGCTCTTTATGATGCTGCTGACCAACCTCTTTCCGTTTGTCAGCTTGGGTGTGGCTGGCAACCGCAGCGAAATGCACTTTTTTGATACGGCAACGGTACTGTTTAGCGAATACCATCAAGCCTTAGCGATACTGGTTTGGTTATTTATTCAGGCAGTACCGGCTTTTTGTATGTGTGCGGTAATTTATCTCAAATTAGGTATGCTAGTTAAATTACCCGCACGGATTTGGGTGGCTCGAGTGCTTTTTATGCTCAAGCCTTGGAGTATGGTGGATATCTTTTTAATGGGGCTGTTAATCAGTTTTGTTAAGCTAGTGGCGAATACCGATATCTCCTTGGGCTTAAGTTTTTGGGCCTTTTGTCTGTTTTGTTTATTACATTTACGTACCTTCCAAGTGATTGATCGACATGAAATGTGGTCGAAAATAGCCCCTGCACCCAAGCCTAAAGTGCAGGCGGTTGCGGGGCAAAGTGGGTTAGCACAACAGTTAAAACTTTGCGCTTGTTGTACGGCTGTTGTGGCCATGACCGAAAGCCATTGTCCGCGTTGTGCTAGCCGAGTGTATCCCAGAGTCCCAGCTAGCTTGCAGAAGACCCTAGCGTTGTTGTTTGCGGCTTGTATTTTGTATATACCAGCTAATTTATTGCCTATTATGCGTACTGTGTCGTTTGGCAATATCACCGACTCAACGATTATCAGCGGTTTTTTGCTGATGTGGCAGGATGGCGAGTACCCAGTGGCATTGGTGATTCTCTTAGCCAGTGTCATAATCCCGGTGTTAAAAATCCTTGTGATGTTTTGGCTGTGTTATCAAACACAACAGCCAAGACGTACGAAAGGTAAGTTTAGTAGCCAACTTTATTTATTGGTAGATTGGGTTGGACGCTGGTCTATGGTCGATGTGCTCGTCGTCGCTATTTTGGCCACACTGGTGCGTTTCGATTTACTGATGAGTGTTTTTCCAGGTGTTGGCGCGCTGGTATTTGCCGCGGTGGTCGTGATAACAATGTTAGCAGCCATCTGTTTTGACCCGCGTTTACTGTGGGATCAGCAGAGGCAACAAGGAGAGGAAGTGTGACAGAAGCGCAGTTACCACAAGCCAAGATCAAGCACATTCGGCAATGGTCACCGATTTGGATCGTGCCGATTGCCGCATTATTGATAGGGGCTTGGATGCTGTTTAACCATTTTCAGCAGCAAGGCGAAATGTTGCTGTTAATTGCTGAGGATGCTGAAGGTATCATTGCCGGCAAAACCCAAATTAAAAATCGTAGTGTCGATGTGGGGCAGGTGGTGTCGGTAGAACTGAGCAAAGATCTTAATCAGGTCATGATCAAAGCGCGAATGAAACCGAATGTGACGCCACTATTAAACGAAGACTCGCAATTTTGGGTGGTGAAACCGCAAATTGGCCGTGGTGGCGTGACGGGGTTAAATACCTTACTCTCTGGGGCCTATATTGAACTGCAACCCGGTGATTCAACCTATATTCGGTTAACCCATCCGCTCTTAAATACTCCACCCGTCGCACCGGCAGATGCGCCTGGGGTTCGTGTTCGTTTACAAACGTCTGACACCAGCGGCTTAGCGGTGGGTGATCCGGTGTTATACCGAGGCTATGAAGTAGGGACTGTGGAAAGCAGTGATTTTGACTTAACCGAACGTCGCACACATTACCAGTTATATATCCGACAGCCTTATGATGCCCTAGTGACAGAAAATGTCAGATTTTGGTTAAGTAGTGGCGTTTCTATCGATTTCTCAGCAGAAGGTTTAGCTGTTGATATTGGCTCGGCCGCGACCTTGCTGAGTGGTGGTGTCAGTTTTGATGTGATGGATGGTTGGCCAGCGGGCTCGGCTGCCAAAAGTGGTGCTGAGTATCAGTTATTTCCTGATCGGCAAAGCATTCAAGAGGGGATGTATCATCAATTTGTTGAATATTTGGTTTTCTTTGACGAATCGGTACGCGGTTTAAAAGCGGGAGCGCCAGTAGAATATCGCGGCGTACGCGTAGGAACCGTCACCAGTGTGCCTTTTTTCTTTGCGATGGAGAAGCCTTTCGAAGTGTCTTTAAATCAGGGCATACCGGTGTTAATTCGCGTCGAGGCGGGACGTTTATATGAAAATCTGAGTTTAGCGCAACTAGGGCAAGAGTTAGACCTCGCCATACAGCGTGGTTTACATGCTATCTTAAAGACGGGCAATTTACTGACGGGTTCGCTTTATGTCGATTTGGATATCAACAGCGATCTTTTAGTGGATGCTAAGCTGCAGCAACTTTATTCTGAGCAGGTTTTGCTAAGTCAGCAGGCGGGGTATCCGAGCTTACCTTCCGCGCGAAGTGGCTTAAGTAATATTGAACAGAAAGTCCTTACCGCCTTAGATAAGATTAATAATCTGCAGCTAGAGCCCTTTTTGGCTCAGGGCCAAACTACCTTGGCCGCGACAGAGCAATTACTTGAACGGAGCGAAGTGCTGATTAACAGTTTGCAGCAGTTAGTTGCTAAACCGGAATTGCAGCAATTGCCCAGCGACATACAGCAAAGTTTAGCCGAGATTCGTCGGGCTTTAGCGGGTATTAGCCCAGGCTCTGTCGCATATGATCGCGCCAATAACAATTTGCAAATGCTCGATCAAGTATTACGTGAACTGCAACCCGTATTAAAGCTACTCAATCAGCAAAGTAATGCGCTGTTAATTAATGCCAGTGATAATGCCGATCCTGAGCCAAGGAAAGCTAAAGAATGAAACTTACCGCGATAGTCTCTTGCACCTTGTTAGTTTGTTTGGTGGGTTGTAGTAGCCCTACTAATGATATTCGCTATTATCAGTTGGTTACGAAAACGCCCTTGCAGGTAAATAATGAAATACAACAACCTCTTACCGTAGCGCCCATCAAGGTGGCCAATTATTTAAATGGCAGTGGGTTGGTGTTACGGCAATCGGCGGTGGAGTTTAATGTTGCACGCCAGCATTTATGGGCTGATGCGTTAGAACAGCAATTACAACGGCAGCTACTCGAGTATCTATTGTTAGCGCTCCCCAACCAGACTATCACCGCCTTTAACACTCCGGGTGCTCGGACTCTACAGTTGGATATTCATCGGTTTTATGCCGATGAACAGGGGCAAGCCACCGTAAGTGGTTACTATACGCTTAGCTCAATAGGCACCGTTACCAGCACCCCTTTTGCTTATCAGGTTGCTTTAGCTGACGATGGTTACCCCGCTATGGTGCAAGCGCTTAGTCAGGGGTGGCAGCAGCTATTGCAAGATTTGGTGATGGCTTTAACTGCCGACCAAACGGAAAAAGAGTAGCACTTAGCCAAAGCTTTTTAGATCAGTAAGCTGTGTTGTTTAAAACAGTCACAGCTTTAGCCATTTTTACTGCAGCACTTATCCAATCACACCCATTTAGACGGCTAGAAATTTAAATGTCTTTATGGTTGCTTGTCTAGCGCAATTCGTATACAAATATCAATACTAAACATCACTGGAATTTATTTTCGTGGATGGCTGCTTTGCGCCATACTGTAAAAATAAACTTACGTGTGCTGTCCGGCGGGGTGCTGTTTAGTTGCTAACGTGCCCGGTAGCATTTATGGAGAAATATTGATGGTTGCAGACTTACTGTTAGAAGCCGCGGCTTTAATGTTCATCGGTATGGTGAGCGTTTTTGCGTTCTTATTTGTACTAGTTTTACTTTTGCAATTAATGAGTAAGACGATCCAACGTTTTTTCCCCGTTAAAGTGCAGGATAAAACCAGCAGCACGGAAACGGTTTCAGATAATGTCTCTCCAGCGATTATTGCGGCCATTAGTGCTGCAGTACATCAATACCGCCAAAAACAATAAACTGACCAAGAGGATATTGGCATGACGAAGCCCTTATTATTAACCGAATTGGTGTTGCGTGATGCACATCAATCTTTGTTGGCTACACGCTTACGCTTAGAGGATATGTTACCGATAGCCAGTAAGCTGGATAAAGTTGGCTATTGGTCAGTGGAATCATGGGGTGGCGCAACCTTTGATGCCTGTATTCGCTATTTAGGTGAAGATCCTTGGCATCGTATTCGAGAATTAAAAAAGGCCATGCCCAACACCAAGCAACAAATGTTGCTGCGTGGTCAGAATTTGCTGGGTTATCGGCATTATGCTGACGATGTCGTCACGCGTTTTGTCGAGCGGGCACACGATAACGGTGTTGACGTTTTCCGCATTTTTGATGCGATGAACGATATCCGCAACTTACAAACTGCAGTGCAGGCCGCCATTAAAGTAGGGGCTCACGCTCAGGGCACCATTTCTTATACCGTAAGTCCCGTTCACGGCGTAGATATGTGGGTCAATATGGCTCGGCAGTTAGAAGATATGGGTTGCGACTCTATTTGTATCAAAGATATGGCCGGTTTATTGAAACCCTATGATTGTGAAGAGTTAGTTACCCGTATTAAAGAGGCAGTGAAGATTCCTTTGGCGATGCAATGTCATGCGACGACAGGATTAAGTACCGCTACCTATCAGAAAGCGGTAGATGCCGGTATTGATATGCTCGATACGGCGATCTCTTCGATGAGTATGACCTATGGTCATAGTGCTACAGAGACGTTAGTGGCAATTACCGAAGGTACTGAACGTGATACAGGGCTAAATATGGAACTGTTAGCGGATATTGCGGCTTACTTTCGTGATGTGCGGAAAAAATACGCCCAGTTTGAAGGTTCATTAAAAGGGGTTGATGCCCGAATATTGTTAGCACAAGTCCCTGGTGGCATGTTGACCAATATGGAAAGTCAGCTAAAAGAGCAGGGGGCTTTGGATAAACTTGATGAAGTACTAAAAGAGATCCCACGAGTGCGCGAGGATCTGGGATTTATTCCCCTAGTGACCCCGACATCGCAAATTGTTGGCACTCAAGCCGTATTAAATATCTTAACAGGAGAGCGTTATAAAAGTATTACCAAAGAAACGGCCGGTGTACTGAAAGGGGAATATGGTGCCACACCTGCCCCCGTTAACGCGGAGTTACAGCAAAAAGTGCTGGCAGGAGGCACGGCGATTACTTGTCGTCCAGCTGATGTGTTAACGCCTGAAATGGCAAAGTTAACTGCAGAGCTCACTGAGCTGGCGCAAACTGAACATATCGATCTTGCCGCTGACACTGTGGATGACGTTTTAACCTATGCATTATTTCCGCAAGTGGGTTTGAAATTCCTGAAAAATCGCAATAATCCCGCTGCCTTTGAGCCAGCACCTGGCGTTGTAATAGAGCAACCTGATACCCCCACAGTCAAAGCCGCGGTAAGTCAAACTGGTCCTGCTGCCTACAGTGTCAGAGTCGATGGTAAAGTTTATGAAGTCGAGGTCGCACCAACCGGCGAATTAAGCAGTGTGAAGCCAGTGGTATCAGAAAATATTCCAGGCAGCGCTTCGGTTACCGGCAGTGCCACCTTAAATGCGCCTTTAGCCGGTAATATCTGGAAAATTGTGACCAAGCCCGGCGCGAGTGTTAAGCGCGGTGATGTGGTGATCATTATGGAAGCCATGAAGATGGAAACGGAAGTGCGAGCGGTGTCGGATGGTATCGTTGCCAAAATTCATGTGGCCGCTGGTGATACTGTCACCACCGGTGATGTGCTGATTAGTTTCGATTAACCCAGGCGGGTGATAACAAGGATTTCTGATGGACGCGATTCAGACGCTAATTGCTTCAACTGGCTTGGTGCATTTTACACTAGGCCAGGTGGTTATGATGCTGGTTGGGGTAGGCTTACTTTATCTGGCGATTGCCCGAGGTTTTGAACCTTTATTATTACTGCCAATAGGTTTTGGTGCGATTTTAACCAATATTCCACTTGCCGGTATGGGGGAGCCTGGGGGTATTCTTTATCTGTTTTATGATTTAGGCATTGCCTCCGGTTTATTCCCACTGCTGATTTTCCTCGGTGTTGGCGCTATGACCGACTTTGGTGCCCTGATTGCCAATCCGCGCATGCTGTTTTTAGGTGCTGCAGCACAATTTGGCATCTTTGCTACCATGTTTGGTGCTATTGCCCTTAACTGGATACCCGGTTTAAGTTTTACGTTAAAAGAAGCTTCTGCTATTGCCATTATCGGTGGGGCTGATGGTCCAACCGCTATTTTTCTGGCATCACGCTTAGCGCCAGATTTGTTGGGGGCCATTGCGGTCGCGGCATACTCCTATATGGCGTTGGTGCCGTTGATCCAACCACCGATAATGCGTGCTTTAACGACTGAAAAAGAACGTAAAATTCAGATGACGCAACTACGCGTAGTCAGTAAGCGTGAAAAGATCGTCTTTCCATTGCTGTTATTGTTACTGACTATTTTATTATTACCCACAGCAGCGCCATTAATTGGAATGTTTTGCTTAGGTAATTTGATGAAAGAGTGTGGTGTAGTCGACCGTCTAAGTAAAACAGTACAAAATGAGTTAATCAATATTGTCACTATCTTTTTGGGCTTAGCGGTTGGTTCGCGGTTAAGTGCAGAGTTGTTTTTAACCACGCAAACGCTCGGTATTCTCGTGCTTGGCATGGTGGCTTTTGCCATAGGTACTGCAGCGGGTATTTTAATGGCGAAATTAATGAGTAAGTTCTCTACACAGCCGATTAACCCCTTAATTGGTTCTGCAGGCGTTTCTGCAGTGCCCATGGCGGCTAGGGTATCGAATAAGCTTGGTTTAGAAGCGGATCCGCATAACTTCTTATTAATGCATGCTATGGGTCCGAATGTTGCCGGCGTTATCGGTTCGGCAGTTGCGGCGGGGATCTTATTAGCACTAGTAGGCTAACTTGCTGCCAATAAAAAAAGGTGCTGCGGCACCTTTTTTTATTGGCGGCCTTCGTAGTACTTTAAGGCAATTTCTAGCAGCTTTTTGTTATGCTTTCACCTAGTTTGCCTCGGTTTGTGCTGCATTATGATGAGATTGCTGCGCGAGATAAGCTTGTTGTTGGCTTTGTAATTGCGCCAACACCACATTGGCTTGCTGTAAAAAAGCCTGGCGTTCGGCACCGCCCAGTGGCGTTGCCTGCGGTAATTTCACAGTACGCGGATTACGATGTACGCCATTTTGCAAAAATTCGTAATGCAAATGCGCGCCCGTTACTCTGCCTGTTGCGCCTAAGCGGCCAATGGTTTGCCCTTGCCGCACTCTATCGCCACTTTTAACATCCCTTTTGGATAAGTGCAGATATTTCGTGACAATATTATTGGCATGTTGGATAAACACATAATGGCCATTGACGCTGTTATAAGCCGAGTGGGTAACACGACCATCTCCTGCGGCCATAATAGGAGTGCCGACAGGCGCAACATAATCGGTGCCGTTATGGGCACGGACCGTGCCTAAAACCGGATGCAAGCGGCGTGGGTTAAAGTTAGAGCTAACATATTGAAAACTCACCGGCGCTCTTAAAAAAGCCTGACGCATGCTCTCGCCATCAGGTTTATAATAATTGCCATCCGTATGGCGGATAGCTTGGTAAACTTGCCCCTGATTGCTAAATTGCGCAGCGATAATCTGGCCACGACCTAGATATTCGCCATCGACATACTCAGCATTAAAGATCACACTAAAGCTATCACCCGCACGAATATCTAAAGCAAAATCAATATCCCAGCCAAAAATACCGGCGAGTAACATAATTTGTGCTTCACTAAGTCCGGCGTTTAAACCGGCAGCCCAAAAGCTGCTGCGGATCTTAGCGGTGGCAAATTGCTGGCGCGCTTCAATCGTTTTTTTTACTTCAGCAACCTGAAAACGCCCATCTGCTTGTCGGCTGATCTCCAGCGTGGTTAAACGATCTACAGCGTAGCGTAATTGTTGTAATTGCCCTTGCTCATCCAAACCAAATTCTAATTTTTCGCCAGGAAACAACCGAGTTAAGGTGCGGGTTGATTTGCCCAAATCCAAAATCTGTTGCATGGTTTGCTGGTTAACACCGGCTTTGCGAAATAACGACGCTAAAATGTCCCCCGTTTGTACTTCAAGTACGGTCCAAGTAAGCCCAAATGCAGCTAGAGGCAGATCGTCAAGGCTTTCATCAAGCTCTGGCAATACTGTAATCGGCGCTTCAGTGGGTAAATCGAGTGGAACAGTGTAACGTTTACCCACTTCCAAGGCATTGCTTTCATTCGCCCTTGAAGCAGAGGCTTGTTCTGAGGGCAGTAACAGAATCACCGCAATAAAAAGCGATACCAACAAAATAAGTAGGCGATGACGAGAAGGCAGTTGAGCAACAAAATGGGGCATACAGCAAAGACTATCTAAAAGTGCACAAAAAGCGAGCATATACCGTTTTTTTCGGAGATACCAGACTTTTGTGCGTTTCCCCCTGCCGGAACATGCTATAGAATGGCTGTTCTGTAAGCAAAACTATCTATTGTCAGGAGTTAAACATGGCCGATTGGGCGCAGGCATTAGCGGAATTAAAGCGCGGTTACGAGGAAATTCTGCTCGAAGAAGAGCTAATTGCCAAGTTAAAAGAAGGCAAGCCTTTAAAAATCAAGGCGGGCTTTGATCCTACCGCACCTGATTTGCATTTAGGTCATACCGTTCTGATCAACAAGCTGCGTGCGTTCCAACAACTTGGTCATGAGGTTATCTTCCTGATCGGTGATTTTACCGGCATGATTGGCGATCCTAGTGGTAAAAATGTCACCCGTAAGCCATTAAGTCGTGAAGATGTGTTGGCGAATGCCGAGACCTATAAAGAGCAAGTGTTTAAAATTCTTGACCCGGCGAAAACGCGCGTCGCGTTTAACTCTGAGTGGATGGGCGAGCTAGGCGCTGCTGGCATGATTAAGCTGGCCTCACGGCAAACCGTGGCGCGAATGCTGGAACGTGACGATTTTAAAAAGCGTTTTGCCAATAACCAGTCTATTTCTATTCACGAATTTTTATACCCGCTGGTGCAAGGCTGGGATTCGGTGGCGCTCGAAGCCGATGTCGAGATGGGCGGAACCGATCAGCGCTTTAACTTGCTAATGGGCCGTGAGCTACAAAAAGAAGAAGGCATGCGCCCGCAAACCGTGATGATGGTACCTCTACTGGAGGGCTTAGACGGTGTGCAAAAGATGTCAAAATCTTTAGGTAATTACGTTGGTATTACCGATACGCCAAATGAGATGTTTGGTAAAATCATGTCGATCTCTGATGATCTGATGTGGCGTTACTATGATTTATTGAGTTTCCGCCCTGTTAGCGAGATCCAGCAATTAAAGCTGGACGTGCAAAACGGCACTAACCCGCGTGATGTAAAAATTGCGCTGGCTAAAGAAATTATTGCCCGTTTCCATGATGAGGCTGCAGCCGAGGCTGCACATGAAGACTTTACACAGCGCTTTAGTAAAAATGCCTTACCTGATGAGATTGCAGCAATTAGCCTGAATTGTGCGGGTGAAAGCATGCCTATCGCCAACCTGTTAAAAGAGGCCGCCTTGGTAGAGAGTACTTCTGAAGCCATTCGGATGATTAAGCAAGGTGCGGTGAAATTAAATGGCGATGCAAAAGTCGATGATCCGAAGCTAGAAATTGCCAAAGGAACGACGCACATTTACCAAGTCGGTAAACGTAAATTTGCTAAAGTGACGCTTAACTAAGGGGCGACAAAGTTCCCGCCATACCCTGCTAAGACAAGGATTGACTAGGTGTAGCAGGGTAGCTGGCGCAATAAGGATTAAGCAGCGCGAGGTAAACCGTATGCCGTTACAAAGGGTGATCGTCCTGCTGAGCGCGCTGTTGTTATCCGCTTGCGCCCAGAATACGAATACACGGGTTGAACCTGTGCCGCTAAAGATTTCCTCCCTCACTCAAGCTGAACACGCCGCGTTCACCAATGGTCAAGGGCAGTTACAGCTGCACTGGCCAGAGCAGCGCAGCGCGCGTCAAGCCTTAAACAATCGCCGTCGTTTTTTAGCCTATGCTGGTCAAGGCGAATTACTGATCGATATGCAGCAAGCGCACGAGATAGTGCTTAAGGTTAACCAACAGACGCTGCGAGTAAGCCGCTCTGCAGATGGTCAACCCTTTAAGTTAGATTTAGCCGCGTTTACGACAAACGGTGACAATTACCTGCAGTTAGTCGATATCAAGCCGGTTGAGGCCAGGGTAAGCTTGAGCTTGCCATTTCCAACCTTAAGGGAAGATTTAACGCGCTATAGCGCCGCCTTTGCCAAAGTGGATGAGCTGATCCTAACTGAGGTGGCACAGGGTTTTCCTGGTGCCGTCTTACTGGTGGCGAAGGACGGCATCATTATTAAACATAGCGCCTATGGTTATGCTAAGCGTTATGATCAGCATGGCCAACCGCTCCTATCTCCTGTTGCCATGCAGCCAGATACGCTGTTTGATCTCGCCTCTAACAGCAAAATGTATGCAACTAACTATGCTTTAATGCACCTCGTCAGTACGGGCAAACTGAATATTAACTTGCCTATTCAGCATTACCTTCCCGAGTTTCAAGGCGCAGGGCGTGAGCAAATTAAAGTGCGCGATTTACTTTACAATACGGCAGGGGCACCTGCAGCCTTGCCTTTCTTTCGGCCAGATCAGCGCTATGGCAAAGCGTTTTTTGCGCAAAGCAAGTCAGCTGTAGAGCAGCGTATTGTAACTCAGGTCCCATTTGCACCTGCCAAAGTACCACAGGCGGTATACAGCGATATTCACTTTATGTTGCTGGGCATGCTGGTGGAGCGCTTGGTTGGCCAGCCGTTGGATACCTATGTAGAGCAAC